>OZ244069.1:1247500-3199477 GCA_965215575.1 Alphaproteobacteria bacterium | reverse complement strand
CCGAGCGGAATGTTGCCCTGGTGGCGCTCGATGAACTTGTCGGGGTCGAGCGCGCGCGGCCAGCCTCCGACTCCCGCGATCGTGACCACTTCGCCGGTCTCGGCGAGGCGGATGATCATCGGCGCCACCCCTGCCACGCTCACCTGTTCGCTGTACACCACCTCGAGGGTCAGGATTGCGGCGATCCCAGCGTCGATGGCGTTGCCGCCATTGTCGAGTGCCTCGAATGCGGCTAGCGCTGCGAGCTCGTGCCCGGCGCTGACGACGTAGTGATGACCACGGGTGGTGGCCACGACGGACATGGTGGCCTCCGACGAAAGGTGACGGATGAAGCGGCTGCGCGCAGTGTAGACAGCGCCTGCCCGGACCCAAAGGTCGAGGGCAAGCGAGTCATTGAAGTCGGAGCGGACCCGGAGAGTCCCGCGCGATGAACCGCGTTGCCGGCCTCGACCGCGCCCGGCCGCTTCGCGTCGCCGAACAGAACCACGCGGCGGAGCCGGAGCATGCGGGAGGCGCGTTGCATGCCCTTCCTGCGCAGAACAGCCCGCACCGCCTCCGGTGCGCAAATCCGACCGTGCGACGTCCGGGGTCAAACCCTGACACCGCGTCAACAGTGCCGGTGACGTCAATACCCTGGCGGCGGGCTGAAGCGGTAGTAGCCCTCTTCGATCAGCGCTGCCATGTGCAGGCAGGTCAGATCATCGTATTGGCGTCCGACGATCTGGATGCCTACGGGCAGCCCGTCCGCCAGCCCGATCGGCGCAACGGTCGAGGGCAAGTAGTACCCACAGGGATAGCCGGCCCAGAAGAGCTGATCGACGACGGGCTGGGCCCTGCCGTTGACGGTGATCATCCGGTTATAGCGCTCGCCCGCCTGATCGTGTGGGAAGGCCGGCGAGGATGCGGCAGGGCAGAGCAGCAGATCGTAGGTCTCAAACCACGCTTCCCAGCCGAC
Organism: Alphaproteobacteria bacterium; assembly: GCA_965215575.1. Classification (GTDB taxonomy): domain Bacteria; phylum Pseudomonadota; class Alphaproteobacteria; order TMED109; family TMED109; genus VXPW01. Next base: position 3,198,522 of record OZ244069.1, on the reverse strand, counting down.
CATGAGCTCATAGCGACGCTCGTTCCATCTGAGCCAGTCCCGGTGCAGCATGGTCTCGGCTGCCAGCATCCGGCGGCGGTAAGGAACCGCATCCGCCGGGAGGCGGGCCAGGTCCTCGCCTGCCTGCGCGATCACCTCGTCGCTCAGCCGCTTGGATGTCGCGGCGCGCAGCAGCATCGTGTAAACCTCCATCGCCTCCCCGGTGGGGAAGTCGGGCTTTGCACCAAACTCAACGGTCGCGCCTTCACCTTCCAACCAGCCGGCGAGTGCGGAGATGGCGTCCTGGTAGGACTGCTCCACTTCCGCCTGTGGATCGCTTAGCAGGACGCCGACGCGGTAGTCTCGCAGGCTTCGTTTGCGCGGCCCCGGCAGCGTCAGTTTCCATCCCCGCGCGGCGGGGCCGTCGGCACCGGCCAGAAGGCCAAAGGCCAACCCGAGATCCGCCGCCGATCGGGCCAGCGGGCCGACGACAGCGATGTCGGTGGGGGCAATGTTTCCCGGCAACGCCTGGCCGCGTCCCGAAACGATCTGCCAAGTAGGCTTGTGACCGAAGACCCCGCAATAGTGCGCCGGGTTGCGGATCGAGGCGCCAATGTCCGAGCCGGCGTCCAATCCTGTGAACCCCGCGGCGAGCGCCGCGCCCGATCCGCCGGAGGAGCCGCCTGGCGTGCGGGCCAGGTTCCACGGATTGTTGCAGGTTCCGTAGATCGAGTTGAAGCTTTGCCAATCCGCCAACATGAACGGGACATTCGTCTTGCCGAAGACCACAGCGCCGGCGCCGCGGTACTTCTCGACCAAGGCCGAATCCGTTGCTGCGATGTTGTCGCTGTACTCCGGAACGCCCCAGGTCGTGGGAGAACCGGCTAGGTCGAAGCTTTCCTTCACGGTCACCGGCAGGCCGTCCAGCGGACCGGTGTCCTCGCCCGCCGCGCGGCGGCGGTCCGAAGCGTCGGCTTCCGCCCGCGCGCGGTCGGTGTCCTGCCAAATGATCGCGTTGATCGCCGGATTGTGCTGTTCGACGCGGTCGAGAAAGTGTTCGAGTAGCTCCCGCGCGCCGATCTCCCGCGCATCGAGCAGCGAGATCAGCTCGGTGGCCGACTTGTAGTGGATTTCGGACATCCTGCGCTCCCCGTTCTCAGGCGGCATCCCCGCGATGGGTGCCATCGTCCTGGATGAACCCATCCCCAACCTCGTTGGAGGTCATGAAGGTCTCGTCGCGGTATGGCTGGACGATGTCCAGCGCTTCCTCTGGTCAGTAGGCCACAACGGGCACCCTAACGAAACCAGCCGTGCACGCCTTGCCATCGCTTGAGCGTTCTTCGGCGTGCCTGATGGCGATACGCCCCAAGTGCTTAGTCTCGAACGCTTGCCTGATGTTGCCCAATGCCTGGACCGTCGCCGTTTAGCTGCATGCCCGGGACTCGCGGGGGACGAGAGGCCGGCGCATCACACGGTGCGAGGGCAAGGGAACTCCGGGGATGTGGGGGAGGCGAGAGAGTGCTGGGCCACTGCACGGTGGACGCGGTTAGAGTGGTCGTCCCCGACCCGTGTGTGGTTCCCGTGTCCCGATCGGGCAAGGGCCGTCTTACCGGCCGGATTCGCCACCTAGAGCATGTTCCGAACGCGTGGAATCATTAGGGGTTTTCAAATGGCAGCGGATGTGATTCAACGGACGGACCGAGTTGGAGGGTGGTCCGAATGCCGAAACCCCTGTCGATTGACTTGCGTGAGCGCGTCCTTGCGGCGGTGGCCGGGGGAATGTCCCGAAGAGCGGCGGCCGAGCGGTTTGGGGTGGCGCCCTCAACCGCGATCAAGTGGGTTGCGACCTGGCGCGCGAACGGCCGAGACCGTCCCCTCACCGCGGGTGGCGACCGACGTTCGCATCCGATCGAGACCCACGCCGAGGCGATTCTGGCGTGGCTGGCGGAGACCCCCGATGTCACGCTGGCCGAAGTGACGGCCGACCTTGCGCGTCAGCGTGGCCTCCAGGTGAGCCGCAGCACGGTGTGGCGATTCTTTGCGCGTCGGGCCATCACGTTCAAGAAGAAGACCGCGCACGCCTGCGAGCAGGAACGCCCCGATGTGGCACGGCGCCGACAGGCGTGGCGGGCTGGCCAACCCGATCTGGACCCTGCACAGCTGGTCTTCGTCGATGAGACCGGGACGTCGACCAAGATGGCACGGCGGTCAGGGCGCGCCCCGCGCGGGGAACGCTGCCGGGCACCGGTCCCGCACGGGCACTGGCAGACGACGACGTTCGTTGGAGCCCTGCGGGTGGACGGGATGACGGCGCCCATGGTGCTGGACGGCCCCATGCATGGCCCAGCCTTCCGGACCTGGGTCGAACGGCTGCTGGTCCCCACACTCCGGCCCGGTGACGTCGTGGTGCTGGACAACCTTCCCGCCCACCGCGTTGCCGGCGTCCAGGACGCCGTCGAGCAGGCGGGCGCCGAGTTGCGCTTCCTGCCGCCGTACAGCCCCGATCTGAACCCCATCGAAATGGCATTCGCCAAGCTCAAGGCCTGCCTCAAGAGGATCGGCGCCCGCACCCTCGAGACCCTCTGGGACGCCATCGCCACCGCGTTGGAGGCGTTCACCTCCTGCGAATGTCGAAACTACTTCACGGCAGCAGGCTATGACCGTACCTGAACGGAACACGCTCTAGTGCTGGAGGAGCGCGGGCGTGGTTGCTCCTGCGCGTGGCCACCTTCCAGCGGCGGGCTTGGCGGCGCATGAAGCCCTTCGTGAAATCCCGGGACCGGGGCCGGGTCACGCGTTTGCCTTTGGTGGCCTGGAGTTCGCCGAGGGCGCGGGTGCGCGCCTCGGCTGCGGTGATCTTCTGGGCGGTGCCGAGGGTCACGTTGACCGCTCCTGAGGGGCGCCGGTTGCGGACGAAGAAGGTCCGTGTGTCGTCGGCTGCGATCCTTATGCCGAAGGCGGGCAGGGTGTGGTCAAGGAAGACCAGCGGTGCTTGGGTTCCTGGAATCTCCGCCGGCTCGTGTGGTTGCTGAGGTTGACATAGATGCGCGTTGAGCTGTCTCCCGTCGATGTTCCCTCGAGAGCCGCCCTGTCGTGAGGTAACAGGGGCAGCAGTTCTGGGAAGGGGATACGGCCCTGCCGGGGCTCGTAGCGTCAGGGCCGAAACGGTCTAACCTGCAATTGCGAATGGTGAAACCGCCCGCAAGCACGGGTCTCGAAAGGCACGCTCAATGCTTCAGCGATGCCTAGGGTGCGTATCCCAACCGCCGAAGGGAGTAGGGAACCAGCGACCGCGGGCTCTCGCAGTGTTGCCTGTGGCACAATGGCTGCAACGGGTTGTAGCCCGTTCGCCGATCGACGACCGCGCACTGAGCCCCTTCCAACTCCGAACCGTGACCTTGCAACTGGTGCGTCCTGGGTTTTCCCCGACGCGGGGGCATCCGCATCGCATCGGTCACGACCGCGACGCAAGGGAACGATCGGACAGTGGGAATGCGAACGAAGGCAACAGGAGCGCGGGCACAAGCGTCTGCACTGCCACTCGGATGCGCGACATGAAACGTGCACCCATGCCAGGGATGTACCGTTATTAAGCGTGCGTGGGAATCGACTGATGCCGTCACGATCGACCAAGCTCGGTGCATGGAGCAAGTGTTGGTCAACCAGGACTCATGGCGGCAGTGCGTAGATCAGGGTTCCGAGCACGCAGGTTGCTTCGGATGGATGGACTGCGCGGGAAGCGGGGACCCGTCCACACGTCCTGTCCTGCGCACCGAACGGAAACCCAAGCGCCTGCCTCGACGCGGCTGCACGAGGAAACGGCTGCGCTGCCGGACGACGGGCTGACGGTGGCACGGGAGCGCTGAGCGAACTGGTACGGTGTCGTGGCGGGAACGAAAAGGGAGTGCCGGCTGGCTTCGAGGGAGGGTCGGAATGTTGGAAGCACGCCCGGCGGAGAAGGCATTGTCAGCGGGTGTGCAGAGACAGGCCAGGAATAGTCCGCAAGGAACATTGTTGAATGTGTTGTCATGTTCGTCGTTGTTGATTGGTGTCACGTGGGGGATGGGTGGCGTTCTAGTCGGAATGTTCGTAGGCGCGCTGGCACCAATAGATTGGTTGATCGCAATGGGTGGGATTTTGAGTGCAGTCTTGGTGGCGGCCGGATTTGCGTGGATACGGGGACATTGTGGGTAGCGAGCTGGCGAGCATCGCTGATTTGCAGAAGGAAATGACGGGGGAGCACCATGCGGCGGATCCGATTCATTGGGAGCCGTTACGTCGAGCGTGAGAAACCTACGCCGGGGGGCGTCTCCATTCTGCTTCCTCTCCCTTCAAGCGGTCGAGCGATGCAAACTTTTCTGTATCAGTTAGTTAGACCGATGTGCGCTTGAGCGGTAGCGCCCGCTGCGCATGTTCGGAAACGGTTCCCGAACCGCCGCGCCGCTTCCGAGCGGCACTGTCGGGAGCGCGAGGTGACAGAGCGAAGCACGGGAGAGCGACTCGCGTTGGCGTCATTCATGCGGCCCGCATGGTTGGCGGCGAGGCGGGTTTACTCGTTACAGCCGCCAGCAGTCGGCACCGCACAAGTTACCGCAGCTTCGTTCGAGCCGATGCACAATCCGAACTTCGAGTTGGTGTTTCAACCGGCGTGCTGTCTGCGGGTGAAAGTTAGCGAGCGACTGTGGAAGGCGCTGCACGACACGGTGACCCGCAACCGTCAGCGCTCGACCGTGAGCCAGCTGATGCGCGACGTCAGACAATTTCTCAAAGTCTGTCAGCCGTTTTCGGGCGCCGGCCACGCGCTCGCTGCAGCGTGACGGTCGCGCATATGTGCAAGCCCGTTCAGTCCGAAGGCGCTTCCTGCACGGCGTCCGCCTGGACGAGCCTGTCTGTCACTTGACCGAACTTCACCAGGTTGCCGCTCGGGTCGTACACGTACAGTTCGTCCATGCCCCACGGCGTTTCGACGACCTCACCCACATCGATGCGCTTGGCGAAATCTGCGTGCAGCGCGTGAATGTCGTTCACACGGACGTAGCAGGAGGTGTTCTCGGCGACATGCTTGTCCGTGCAAAGCCAGAAGTGGATCTCAATGTGCTCGCGGATGGCGATGCCGTAGTTGTGGTCGCCAAAGTTGTGCGTTTCGAAACCTAGCAGCCTGTCGGACTTAGCGGGCACTGCTTTCGTAAAGTGTTGAAAGATAAAGATATTCGTGAATCGACGCATTCCAAGGTTGAAAAGATAAACACAGAATAATCAAAGACTTACCATAATCTGAAGTCCTAAGTCCGACAGGCTGCTAGCTTGTTGAAGTGGTCGAGCGAGGTCGCAATCTCCAGCGAAGCAAGCAGAGGAATGGCACGCTCGAACATGGATGTCTTATCTGGCATCGGTCGTTTTCCCTTTTTTCGGCGTGTGGCTGGAGCACGCGCAACAACGCTGCGCCGCAGTGCGCCCGGCCTGAGCTGCATGGTAGGGCGCCGAAATAGTGGCAATCCGGTGTCTTGTCCGAGCGTGGTCTGTCCGGCCCCGTCGCCGGCGTCGGCGGCTGGCCGGCGCTATGCCGAGTCACGTGCAGCGGCTCGTCGGGTGAGGCCGCGATGCGGCATGAAGCGATGGAAATGGCCCTCGCAGGATAAACACGGGCACAATTGGCCGAAGATGCAACGACCGTCAGGGCGATGTGATGGGGGCGATCGCGCCGTACTTCTATGGTCGGTATCTTGCTCGCTCCGTATGTGTCTTCGGGTGCTCGGTGCGGCGGTACCCTTGTCGCGATCTGCATGGGTCCCGCACTGATCGTCGGGATCGTGACTGTCATTGATCCGGACCGTTCGCAGTCCGCTGCTGCGTTGGCACTGGATGCTGGCGAGAGCGCGAGCAATCGGCAGGACAGTCTTTCGGGGCACACATCCGCGAGAACTCTCAAGAACCTCGGTGGAATGCGAACCATCCTGACTGGCACGGCTGGCCCTCGAGCCCAGCCTCTGCGCAGGCGCCGGGCCACGGCGCACCCGCCGCTGCAGCCGTCCTCCGCGCTTCCTGCCACTGCTAGGCGGCGCACGCCTGACGGACCCACCGATCAGCCGACCCGACGTATTCCAGATTCATCCCGGCCACGCGAGGCGGTACGGTGCAGCACGCGGATGCATCTACCGGCGATACGAGAGGAAGACATGCCAAGGAACCTGAGCGGGACCAAAGGCCTCTTTGCCTATTTTTCGGACCATCCTGTGAAGGCGCAGCGACAGTTTTTCAGGCGTGCCCCGGGGTTGAGCCGGCCGGCGGCATCTTCGGCGGCGGCGGGCTGCCCGGGATGGCGATCCCGTACTACGTCAACATGCCGCCCGGGTTTGTGCCCACTGCCTTCGCCGGCGAGAATCTGCTCGTCGGGAAGGATGGCCTTGCCCTCCTGAACGACCGGCCGATTAGCGCGGAGACGCCGGCACATTTCCTGGACGACGCGATCACCCCGACGTCCCGCCACTTCATTCGCAACAACGGCCTCCCGCCCGCGGACATTGACGCCGGGAGTTGGACACTTGCCGTGGACGGCTTGGTCGCCAACCCAACGACAATGACGATCGAGGATCTCCGGCGGAAGTTCGAGGTTGTGACGATGGCGCTAACCCGCTTCGCTCACCAGCGGACCTGACGCCGCCCGCTCGAGGCGCTTGGCGGCGGTGCCGTCGGTTTCGACGCCCCTGACGCGGTGCCCGGCCGCCCGGGGTCGCCGGAATCGGGCGCGAGAAATGGCTGACCCGCATCCAACTCCGGGACCAGGTGCATGACGGGCCGAAGATGACGGGTACCTCGCGTGTTCCGCGTTATCCGGTCGCGCCCGGCGACGACGTGCCGATCGGACGCTGGATGGCGGGCGCCGGGCAGACGCGTTGCCCATGCCTGGTCAGGCGCCGGTCGCGGCGCGTGCCACCTGGGCAGGAACTGGATGCACCGGTCAGGGTGCCTGGCAGCACTGGCGCCGGACCCTGACGTTCCCCGAGGCGGCTACTACGAGGTCTAGCCCGGGACCTGCGGCGCGGGCCGGCGGCGGGGGTTTCGCGCAGGGCGCGCGAGCAATGCGGATTCCGGGCGCGGGTCACGCTGGATGGCGGGCGCCGGGCAGACGGCCTCCGTGGCGCCGGTCCGCGTGCGGCAGGAGGAGGCTGGACCGTGCGGGCGGGGTCAGCCGGGTGCGCGAACAGTTCCTGCAGCGGGTAGCCGGACGGGAACGCGACCCGGATCCTGCGGACGGTGACGGTGATGCGGGCGGCGACCTTCAGCAACCGGGCGCGGATGGTGTCGGCGCGGGCGCGGGCCAGCGCCGTGCCCTGCAGCCCGACCTGGCGCAGGAGGGTGAACAGGGCGCCGGCGAACGCGGAGAAGGTCAGCCGCAGCTGGTTGGCGCGCATCGTCGCGCTCGAGGTGCGGTCGGCGAACCGCCACAGCTGCTGTTCCCTGATCCGGTTCTCCATGTCGCCCCGGGCGCAGTACAGGTCCTCGTAGAGGGCCTGCGCCCCGAGGGTGCGGGCGGGGATGTTGGTGACCACGAAGCGCGGGTTGGCGCCGCGCAGCCCCGGCAGCCACTCGGCCTTGCCGATCACCCGGCGGGCCCGGCTCCAGGACGTCAACGTGCGGTAGCGGCATTCCCGGAACCGCCGCGAGGCCCGGCCGGTGGCGGCGCCCCGGCGCCGGGACTTGTGCAGCGCCTTCGCGAGCCACGGTTCCAGGCGGGCGTTGCGCGCGAGCCCGAACACGTACTCGAGGCCGGCGTCCTCGCACCAGCGGAGGATGTCCTCGCGGCAGAACCCGGCATCGCCGCGCACCCGGATCCGGGTCCCGGGCCAGCGCCGGCGGATCTGCGGCACGATCCGCGCCGGTTCGTCCACCGCGCCCGCCGCCGCATCGATATCGGCCGGGCGCAGCCGGGCGCACAGCACGTGCTCGCCGCAGGTCACGTACAGCGGGAGATAGCAGTAGTGCCCGTAGTAGCCGTGGAAGAACCGGCCCTCCTGGCGGCCGTGCAGCGGATCGTCGGTGGCGTCGAGATCGAGTACGATCTCCGCCGGCGGGGCGGCATGGGCCTCCAGGAACAGGTCCACCAGCAGCCGGTCGATCGCGTCCCGGTCGGCGGCAATCCGCTGGTAGCGGTCCCCGGCCGCCGCTTCCGGTACGCCGAGCTCCAGGCGGTTCAGCGTGCTCGATCCCGCCAGCGCATGCCCCCGGTCCCGCGCCCGCCGCCGCCGTTCCCCGGTCACGTCCGCACACCCGCTCGCCAGCGCGAAGGCGCTGTCGGCGCGCAGCCGGTCATGGTCGTTGAGGTCCTCGTAGCCCGCCGCCAGGGCCAACACCCGCTGCGCCACCAGCGTCTCCAGGCGATGCTCGATCCGCCGCGGGTCGCGGTGGTCCCGGAAGCACGCCGCCAGCCGCGCCGTCACCCGGAAGCGCCGGTCAACCTCCCGCAGCAGCAACACGCCGCCATCGGTCGTCAGCCGGCCGCCGTCGAACCGGCCTACCACCGCACGCCGGCCAAGGCCTTCAAACGCCAGTTGCGTCGAGGTACAGTCTGTGTGCATGGGGTGGCTCCGTCATGGCCGGTAAGAGCTTGACTCCCTTTCCTGTACCACGCGTTTCTGCCCCATGCACCCCCCGCTGGTGAGATATCCGGGCTAGCAGCCTGTCGGACTTAGGACTTCAGATGCAAGTCCTGTGTTTATCTTTTCAACCTTGGAATGCGTCGATTCACGAATATCTTTATCTTTCAACACTTTACGAAAGCAGTGCCCGCTAAGTCCGACAGGCTGCTAGGCGCGGGCAACCGACAGCGCCGGTGAGATGCAGCCCGTCGCCGCCGGCTGGAACCCGAAGGATTATCTCAACAACACGATGCACAGGATCGCGTTGCGCGTGACATAAGGCCAGGCGCGCGAAGCCGGCGCCGTGCGGGTCGTTCTCCGCGCGGGCCTGCTGCTCTGCGCCTCCCCCCCCCCCCCCGACACCCCGCGTGCCTCTTGGCGGTCGAGGTCATGAATGCGCACGCGTTTCGGTCCGGCGTGCCCGTGTCTGGGAGTTGTGCAACTCGACGCGACACCAACTCCCTGCCGCCCGCGCGTCGAGGCGTTGCTTTCCGACCGGGTCAGGCGTAGCAACTCACGACAACCAACTGGACTAGCGCAGGCCGCAAGAGGCGAACCATGCGAAAGCTCGGCATAGGGCTCCTGAGCCTGTTCCGACGGATATCCCTCTTGATCCGGAAGCTCCGGGGCAAGAGGGAAGATGACATTGCCGCCCAGCGGGTCGTCCGTGGCGAGGCTTGGAACGAGTTCTGCGATACCCTCAAGGCGGCAGGAGCCGCGTTGCATTTCCCCGGTGCTCCGCAGGATCCGTTCAACCAGGCGGAAGGATATCGGTACCTCAGCCGTATCGCCCGCGCGGGCCTGATGGCGTTCGTCGAACACGCCGACGCCAAAGTTCCCGTGCTGCATCGCGTCGTCAACGAGGTCACCAAGTTGGGTGCCGACAATCCGGATAACTTCTACCTGACAGCCGCTTTGAACGGCAGCTACGAGTACAGGATCACTGGACGACGCAACACCATCGCTTACCTTAGCTTTGGCACCTAGTCAGGAAATTATGGTCAAGGCCGTGGCTTACCTCCCACCGGGTACATCGAATCCGATCAGATCGAACAGGATGCAGACGGGAAGTTCGACCTCGTACTCAGTTCCGAACCTCAATCCGGGAACTGGCTGCCCATGACACCCGAGACCGGCACCCTCGTCGTTCGTCAGACGTTCCTTGATCGGGAAACAGAGATTCCCGCGGAACTGCGGATTGAGCGCATCAACTGTCCCGAGCATGCTCGCCGTCCCGCTCCCTTGGTTCCGCGGCAGCTTGACGAGGGATTGACAAAGGCTGGAACGTTGGTGGCAGGTGCGCCGTTGCTGTTTGCCAAATGGGCGCGCGATTTCCAGAAACACAGCAACGCGTTGCCGATGTTTGATCCAGAAGTATCACTGGCCGCGGGAGGAGATCCCAACATCACCTATTTTCATAGCCATTGGGCGATTTCGGAGGGCGAGGCCCTCTTGATTGAAGTCATGCCACCGGAATGCGAATACTGGAACTTCCAGTTGAACAATTACTGGATGGAATCCTTGGACTATCGGCATCTCCGGATTCATACCAACAAGTATCTCGCCCACTATGAAGATGACGATTCCATTCGGCTGATCGTGGCGCACGAAGACCCTGGCCGGCCCAACTGGCTGGAGACCGCTGGCCACGTTTCCGGGACGATGTGTTTGCGGTGGGTGCGCGCCAGTGAACGGCCTCAGCCCCGCACGCGGCTGGTCAAGTTGAGCAGTCTGAGAAATTAGCTGCGTCCGGGGGCATCGCCATGGGCAAGAGGGATTTTGTAACTTCGACGGACTATGTACACCCCTATCGTCCCTTCCCAATCAGGGTCTTCAACTTCTTGGGCAGATCAGGCAGGACGCTTGGGCCGCCGGGTCGCCTGGAAGCCGAGGATCTCGTCAAGCAGGCCAGACGAAGGACGGGGCTGGCAGATTTCGGTGATGCCGAACACTTCGATGCCATGGAGGTGCTGGTCAAGTCAATCAACGATGAAGCTCGTCTGACCGCCACAGGCAGGCTGATACAGAAATCCCGACTCACCGATGCGCTGGTTCATCGCTTGAGGATCGAGGAACTGCTTAAAACACACCCGGAAATACAAGATATCGATCTTGGCACGATCATCCTCGTTACCGGACTGCAGCGCACCGGAACGACGCTGCTGCAACGTCTGTTGAACTCCAATCCCGCCATCCGCGGCGTATCAGGTGCGGAGTTGCTCGATCCGGTGCCGGCAGGCAGTACGAATGGACGCGGAACAATTGCCCGCAAGCTTCGTCCGATTCTGGCGCAACGGGTGATTCCTATTTGTCACCGCAGTTCATGGCTGTCCACCCGATCAGCCATAGTGAGCCGGAAGAGGATGTCTTGCTGCTCGACCTGAGTTTCATGAGCCAGACATTCGAAGCGACAATGCATGTTCCAGGATATTCCCGCTGGCTTGAGGATCAGGACCATGCATGGGCTTACGAATATTTTCGCAAGGTTCTGAAGATTCTGTGCTGGCGGTGTCCGGGCAGCCAATGGGTGCTGAAGACCCCGCACCACATGGAATATCTGGATGTGTTTCTGAAAACCTTTCCAGATGCCAGAATCATACAAACCCACCGCGATCCACGAAAAGCATTGCCTTCATTTTGCAGCATGGTTGCGCATGGCCGCGGCATATTCAGCGACCGCGTGGACCCAGGGGAAATTGCAAGCCACTGGTGCAGGAAGACGCGCAGGATGATTGAATTGACTGAAGCGGTCCGATCCTGCACGGATCCTGAGCAATTCGTCGATGTGTCTTATGACGACCTAACGAAGGATCCCATCGGCTAACTTCGGAGAACCTACCGGCGGATCGGGATCGATCTTGATGAGGCGACGGTGCAGAGGGCGGAGAAGTACGTCGAGGCAAATCCACAAAACCGTTTTGGCAGACATTCTTATCGTTTGAGCGATTTCGGGTTAAGTGAAGAGATCATCGAAGAAAATTTCTCCAGCTATCGCAAGAAATACGCGATTCCGTTGGAATGAACAGACAGGATTGTGGGGGCAGAAGCAAATCAGGCTGAAGGAGCCGATGCCGTGGCGAGGAAACCCAGACTCATGGGAGACGGCACGGCTTTCAGCGCGATGGTCGCCGCGGTCCGAGATCTCAGACAGCCGAAGCACTCCGAAGTCAGCCCGGTTGCGGGCGATGTGCGGATCGATGGCAAGACCTGCCTGGTAACCGGTGCCAACAGCGGCCTAGGCAAAGCCGCCGCCGTTGAGCTTGCGCGGCGTGGTGGAAACATGATCTTGGCCTGTCGGCCCGGACATGGCGAAAGCAGCGAAGAAATAATGCGGCTGGCTGGATCTACGACTGCTGGATCTACGACTGTGGAAATGATGGAGGTCGATCTCGGATCGAATCCGATTTCTGCGACCTTTTGGATGCGCGTTTGCGCTGATGAATGCCGGGCTGATGCCTGTCGGCCCGGACATCATTTCTGCGACCTTTTGGATGCGCGCCGTATTCGCATTGACATTGCGCTGATGAATGCCGGGCTGATGCTCCCAGGGCCAGAAAATCCGCGTAGGGATATGAAATGATGTTTGCCGTTCATTTCCTTTCCTCGCGCGTAATGATTGACCGGTGGGTGCAGGAGGGGGTGATTTTTCCGTCAAGCCGGCCCGGCGAAACTCCCCGGATCGTATTTGTCACGTCCGAGGCGCACCGCTCCTCCCACGCCGTCGATTTCGAGCGTCTGGGTACGTTCACAGACTACCGGATGAAAGATAGCCTCAAGTACTACGGCATCAGCAAGCTGCTGCTGTGCACGTACGCGACCGAACTCTCCCGCCGCCTGAACCCGGACGACAGAGTCGAAGTCGCGGTGCACGCGATGTGCCCCGGTGGTATTGCCTCGAACATTGCCAGAGATACACCGGCACTCCTCAAACCGGCCATCAAGCCGCTGTTGCGGCATTTCCTGCAATCGCCGGAGAAGGCAGTGGGGCCAGCAATCTATCTGTGCTGTGCCGAGGAGGCAGGCGCCGCCACGGGGATGTACCTCCACTTGATGCAACGGAAAACTGTCTTGCCGGCCGCATCCGATCCGGAAAACGGAGCCAGATTGTGGGACGCCAGTGCAAACCTGGTAGCGAAATCACGGGAACTGCTCTGAGCGCTGCCGCAACATGCCCCGCACGCTTGCCAAGTCCCTCGGCCGTATGACTCTGCCGTTGCCCTTCCTGAAGAAGGGTGGCCTGGAACGTGGGGACGCCCGAGCGGTCAACGATTCTCCACACCTGCATGACAGAGTGAATGACGCGGGCCGCTTCAACGCCAGCGAATCTTGCAATTCCTAGGATGCGTACGCGTTGTCTTCACTGGGGCCATTCATTTTGCCTTCGAGATCGACAGACGCTTTGCGTGGGAATACTGCCTGCAATCGATGGCGCCGCTTTCGGGTTCGTTGACACCAACCACACGTGAACGGCGAGACTGGAAGGATGGGCCGGATTCGCCCTGAATCGCGCAAGTTCTACACTGGCGTCCCCGGTAATGTTGCATCGGCAATATGCGGCCCAAACCGTGGTGATGCGCGAAAGCAAACCCCCGCTGCGAGGCGGGAGCGATTGCGGGCGCTGCAACATCGCCGAACCAAACGACCAGGGCAGGCAGGAGTCTGTTTCGAGAGAGCTGCGGGACCGGTCGGATGACCGGTTCAAGACTCTTCTGAAACCTCGGGATGTATGACCATGAGGCAATTCGAAATTCGCTCCGATCCGGTTCAGATCAACGCTCCGATTGACGTCGTCTGGACTGTCTTGACCGAGGTAGACAAGTACAGCGAGTGGAATCCGTTCACGCCGCAAGTTCGAACGGATTTCGCGATTGGATCTCCCGCACATCTGCTGGTGAGGATGGGGCCAGCGAAGTTCGGGATAACCGAGAGCGTATGCGCGTTCGAAAAACCTCGGCTGATCGCTTGGAAAAAGGAATTCGGAGCCCGTTGGCTCCTGTTTGCGATGCGGGAGCAGCATCTCGAACGTGTCGACGAGACCAGCTGCAGCTATTACAACACGGACCGACTTACAGGTGTGCTTGCACCGATGGTGTCGGTGTGTTTCGGTGGCTATATGCGTCGCGGCTTCGATCATGTGGCCGAGGGACTGAAAGCGCATGCGGAGGCAATCTCCGCAGGGACCAGAACGAATGGACAGTAGAAGGCTTGCCGCACGCAGCAATGCCTCCGAACGGGTCTGGCCGACGCATGGCAGGATGTTGTGGCCGGAATGAATGTCCTGCACGGCAGTCAGGGCACGAAAATCTCGGGCATTTTCCGTTACGACTACATGGTCCAGATCCACGCATCGCGCTAGGATGTCGTGGTCTGGTGCACCACGCCGCCGAAGTCCTGCCGATGTGTGGCGACAAGCGTGCCCTAGATTGCGCGTGACGTTGGGCATTCCGGTACCGCGTCACGATTTCGCACTTGGACGCCTCCGCCGACGCCGCACGGCGGCCCCGCGCGTTGGAATTCCGTGTCTCTCGGTAACGACTTGGAGCGGTGATTCTGGCAAACACCTGCGCAAAGAAAGAGTTCCCGGTCTTGGTCAGGGTTTGTGCGGCTGTTCTGCTATTGGCCGGCTGCAGCGACAACGCGGTCTCGCCCGAACCAAGAGCCCGCTCCATCGATTGGCTGCTGCCGAGCGGCGTCGCACTGGCGATGGGGTCCGCGTCCATCCATCGGACTGGGTCTGACGGCTCCTACCACGCCGCGGGTGATCGGAATCTCTTACTTCCGAGGCTGGATAGTCCCCATCCGAGAGGGTGGGTCTATTGGAACGAACCCGATCTCTCTGCAGACATCGTCAACATTCAGGGACAGCCTGCGCCGGGGACCTACGAAGCACCGCTGCACGATTCTCGGGCGGCGTGCGGGACCTTGACCATAGAAAGTTCTGGATCGGAATTGATCTTCAGACAGATGGCCAGGAATATTTCGGTGCGGGTTACGACTATCTGCCTCAGAACCGATTCCAATTGCTTTTTGGGGACGTTTTCCTGAATGCCAGGTGGACAGGGGATGCTTTGGGGATGGACAAAGGTTCCGGGAAGCCTGTACCCGCACCGGCTTGCGGACGATCCGGACGGTCTTGAGCGCGGCGGGGTCCGGCAGCGGTCGGGAGGTCCGGATCCGGATTGGCGGGAGACCCTTGACGACGAGGACCGTGTGCCGGCCCCGGCGGCGGACCATCCCCGGCGAGGCGTCGTTTAGTTCAATCGAGCGCCACCGGCTGGCGGGTCGGAACCGCGGGAAGCCCGGCGTTCCGCTGGCCTTGCAGCGGCGGAAGAATCCCCGGAAAGCCCTGTCGACCCGTTGCAGCGGGGCGCGCTGGATGCGGAGGTCGAGGTCGCGGAGATCCGCGTACAGCGGGTCGCGGCGAAGCGTCGTCAGACTCTTGAACTGGTCCTGCCAAGTAATCGATTGGCGACATCGCCGCCACGCCTCGACACGCTCCTCGAGCGCCGCGTTGTGGAGCTGGCGCGTGAGAGTGAGGACCTCGGCGATCCGGCGATGGCCGACCGGCGTGATCCGCGCACGGCAGACGAACGTACGGTACACGAAGGGCAAGTCGTCCGGCCGGTGTACCGGATCTGATGCTGACATGATCTTCTAATACTCTTGTAATACCCCAATCCCGTGCACGTTAAGGTCAAGATCGGGGCGGTGTCAAGTCATGGACATAAGCCCTTTTCGGAACGTCGGCACGGGCAGGGTCGCGATCATGACGTCTGGCTCTGACGGCCGGCTCGGGGCGGATGCGGTGCTGACGGAGGGCTATCGGATCGAAGGGACTTTTCTGGGCTCCCAGGCCGAAGAGGCTTCCGGGATCTTCGAGACACCGGCTTGCTACGGGTCCTTCGGAGTCAGGCAGAGATAGGGGTATCTGTGCATGCCAGAACCGGTGGGGTCAGTCGTGCAGGGGGACGCATCCGAGCGGCGACCCAGCCGCCGACGTTCCGCGCCCGGATGGGCCGGGACGAAACAGTGTTCGCGGACTCTGCTGACGTGCTGCAATTGCCGGGGAACTGGGGCGCCCTCGGGCGCGGTCCAGCGAGTGCGTGCGGGGGTAAGCCGGCCGGACGCACAGGGAGGGGGTTTCCGCAGCTTCGGGTCGCTGACTGCGGGGACAAGGCTCAGGCGCCGGCGAACTTGCGGATCGCGATCGGCTCACAATTGTGTTGTGCGTGCCAGAAATCGTATGAAGTCAGGTGGTTGCGACTTGATTACGGTTTGTGCCGCTAAACGGAAGCCCAAACGCGATGGCCGAGCGGGTAACAACAGGTCAGCGTGCTGACCGGCGTCGAACCCAGGCATTGAACAACACCTTGTCGTTGACGGTGCGCAGAGACCGCCCCCAAACAGGAGTTGGGGGCGGGATCTTGGGTGGTTGCTAGATGATGGACAGGTTCTCGGCAGAAGATTTGCCATCGCGTCCGGGCTGCAGCTCGAAGGAAACTTTCTGTCCTTCTTTAAGCGTCGTCAATCCGGAGCGCTCCACGGCCGAAATGTGGACGAAAGCGTCCTTTGAGCCGTCGTCCGGCTCGATGAAGCCGAAACCCTTGGTTGTGTTGAACCACTTGATGGTACCAGTAGGCATAGTTGTTTCCTCTGAAAGGAGTTTTAGTTTCGCGCGTCACACCAAGTGACGGCGCGGCCGGTCAACGCTCACATTGTCAGGGGATAACTAAGCTGATCGACGTAGCGATAGTCTAGATAGCACAAATTAACCGCGAAGCGTATTTCAGAACTTGTAGAGAATTTTTCCGGAGGGGTCAATGACCGGACCTGCTCGCCGGAAGTTGGATCTTCGTTGCGAGAAAATTCTCGGGCAGGTCTTCGGGAATGTACCGGGGGTCGAGCGATGAGGAGATCGACGTACAGCGAGCAGTCGATTGCGTTCATCCGGCGTCATGCGGAGGAAGGAACCCCCGTCGAGGGGGCGTGCCAGAAGGTAGGGATTTTGGTGCAGACGTACTACCGCTGGCGCAAGAAGTACGATGGTCTGATATCCTTGGAAATCAATCGCTTGGAGAGCTTCGCCAAGGCTACCGGGCGCTCCAAGACGTTCTACGCTCGAGATGCCATGCCCGAGCATCTGGCCGATCTCGAGGACCTGTATCTCGTCGAGCAATGCCCGGCCGACCTGCGCGCAGGCCGGGAGCACACCTATCCGCTCGACGAGGCAGTACGCAACCTTGGACTGGAGCATTGAATTCACCGACCGCGCCCGCCAGCAACTCCGCAAGCTCGGTCGTGCGGCCGCTTGGCGAATCGCGCGGTTCCTGACAGCCCGCCTTGCGGCGCTGTACGACCCCGGCAGCATCGGCGTATTGCTCCGGCATGGGTTCATCTCCTGCTTTTGGCGCGACTGCGTGGGTAATTACCGGATCGTTGTCCGCGTCGAGGACGGGATCTTGCGGGTCCTCGTGATCCGGATTGCACATCGGCGTGAGGCCTAGCAGCGTCTGCCGCCGATCTAGCTCCACATCTGCGCCGGATTAGCCCCGATTGAGCGATCCAAGCGGAACGTTATTGCAGGATGGCTTGGCGGCATGATCGTTTGCGGTGCCGGTCAGCGGTTGCCCTAGGCGCCGTGCAGCCGTGTTGGGTTGTAGTGGCGACGCCAGGCTTCGGTCAGGATCGGGGTCCGGCCATGGGTCGGGCGGTGACCCGGCCACGGAGTCGGATTGGGCGAAGACATCCGGGCCCGGGTGCTCCCCGGTCGTTTCGAAATACATCGATACGACGACGGACCGCGATGTGGCTGTCACGACGCACGCGGGCGGTTTAGCGCTCAAGAAGCTGGCCCAAACGACGCCGGAAGTGCACGCAAGGGCGCGCCTTGGGCGTCACGGGCACCACCAGTATCACCGATGCATTGGGTGTGAGAACCAACCGCCGAAGGGCGTCCGCATCGCGCTTCCGGGCCACTCAAACGCTTGGGCGATGCAAACCGTTGTGGTGTCAGCGGCATTCAGCCCGAGCGGCGTGTGAGCGGCAGCGCCCGCCGCGCACTAGCAGGAACACGTCCCCAACCGCCGCGCGGCTTCCGAATATCACAACAGGAAGCGAGGGGCATCTGCCCTGGGCGGGAAGAGCCGCATACCGGCAAAGACATTCGGCCGGCCGGTCCGGTCCGTGTCGGTTCACCCGTTGCCACCCTGCGGCGGGGTTTCACTACTCGACCGCCGAAGGGCGTCCGCATCGCGCTTCCGGGCCACTCAAACGCTTGGGCGATGCAAACCGTTGTGGTGTCAGCGGCATTCAGCCCGAGCGGCGTGTGAGCGGCAGCGCCCGCCGCGCACTAGCAGGAACACGTCCCCAACCGCCGCGCGGCTTCCGAATATCACAACAGGAAGCGAGGGGCATCTGCCCTGGGCGGGAAGAGCCGCATACCGGCAAAGACATTCGGCCGGCCGGTCCGGTCCGTGTCGGTTCACCCGTTGCCACCCTGCGGCGGGGTTTCACTACTCGACGTGCAGTACTATCGGTCCCGGAGGCGCGCTTTCCAGGTGGAGCCAGATGATCCCCAGAACCGGGTGACGAGAGCGCTCGGGATGAGCGACAAACTCGTGGATGACGCCCAGACTCACCCAAGAATATGGTCAGCGGTTTGGTCGCCCTGGAAATCATCGCCAACGGCTATTCCAGCGAACATCTCGAAGATCTCCTGCCCTGCGCCTTCAAGACAGGTTCGAACTGAAATGCGGGTGTCCTGTGAAGCACGCTTACGCATGATCATGGCACGCTCTACTATCGGGCACGAGTGGGGACGACACCGCAATGCGGTTTACAGGGCAAGATCCGAGCGCCGATTGGACAGTGCGGAGGCGAGATGGGGATACGCCTGTATTACAACGCGAACTGCTCCGATTGCGTGCGGCAAGCGGCTCGCACGGGTCGCTTGGATTGGTTGGACCGAGTTGAACTGCGGACAGACGAGTCGCCGTTGGGGGTAGTTCCGATAGGCGAAATCGTCGTGATCGAAACGAAAAATAACAGGATATTCACTGGGGTGTTTGCGACTCGCAAAGTGTGCTTGCAAATCCCCCTGCTGCTTCCTTACGGCCTCGTTCTCTTCCTGCCGCCTATTCTGAAGTTTGCGGGACGAAAAAAGACAGGATGTAACGGCGACGCGTGTGAATTTTGAAACAGTTGCCTTACTGGTCGTCGCGGCGTTCCATTTGATCGCTCAGGTTGCCTACAACTATGCGCATATTGTCGCAGGCGTCGAAAATCACCGTCGGAACAGTTGTTCATTCTGCTGGTCGTCACGATCATGCCGTGGGCGGCCATATTCGTTGGCTGGAAATGGGGGCTGGGCTGGGGTGCTACCTTGTTTTCCCTGTCCATGGTGGCTTCGCTTTTATTCGGTTACTTTTTTGACTTCGTTATCAATAGCCCCGATCTGCACTCGAATGTCGTCGATGAACACAGGGGCATATTCTTCCGTTCTGCAGTGATTCTTTCTTTGCTGGAATTTTCCGGGTTCGTGCTTGGTCTTTCTGTCTTGACTCGCCGTACACGATGAGCAGGTTCCAAGACAGCCCGAATCGTCGGAGCACAGGTGCCCGCCTCTTCGGCCCCCTGGGCGACATCAACGCGAAGATCACGCAGCAGCGCCGCCTCGGCCCCGTCTGCAACAGCAAGGAAGGCCTCCGCGTCGACCGTACGCCCATTGCGTCCTTCAGTTCAAGCCAGGCCGGCACCCGTCAAGCGATCATCTTGCCCTCGGGCAAAGCCCGCGCGTCGCTCGAATGGATCTCCCGATCAAAGCCGAAGAAAACGGGGGGAGAACACCACAAAGCGGTATTCCGATTGAACGTGGTAAGCTGTGCATGGCGATTCGGCAGGCTATCTCCCCACAAGAAGTTGTCGCAATTGCTTCGCGTGACTCGGGACAGCGAAGCATTTTCGGGTTGCGATATTTTCTTGAAAGGGAATAGAGATGAATAAGGACCAAATCAAGCCGTTCGCATGGGGTGCCGTAGCCGGCGCTACTGCGTTGTCTATAATCATGTTTTCGACGGGCTGGGCAGTCACCAGCAGTACCTCGAGTTCGAACGCCCGAAAGATGACGCAGGATGCCGTGGTCGATAATTTGGCTGGAATATGCGTCGCCCAGTTTGAGGACACCGCCGACAGGGACAAGAAACTGGACACGCTGGTCGAGACAGATTCTTGGAAGCGCAGCACATACGTCACCGATCAAGGTTGGGCAACGATGCCTGGAAGCGAGTCTCCGTCGAGGAACGTTGCCAATATATGTGCCCAACGTCTCGCCAAATTGTACGGTTGATATCGAGCGCAGCCGCACCGAGGCAGACGAACCAGACCGAGGGGGTAGCTCTTGAACTGATCTCAAGACATGTGGACACCTGACCGGATTTGTTGCGTTTTGTATCAAGTGGTTTTGGACGACTTAGTTGTCGGTGACACTTCGCAAGCAGGCTCCCGAGTAACGGATGCGTCCGCGCGTGATATTCAGTGGCGGTCACTCCGGTGCTCGTGAACTCCGTGCATGCTTCGTCGATGTCACCGACCATGAGGTCGAACGGTGCCTGCTTACCCGGCTCGATCGTCCCTTGGCGCGTCTGCGCACCAGACGAAGATGTCGAACAACCAGGCGTCGTAATCTTCTGGCGACCTGATACGAACGTGTCAGCGTGAGACCGCGTTGATTCGAGCGTAAGTCCGCGCGTTTGAAGACTTGAACGGCCCTCCATCAGGAGGTTCAGGCGCGCGGATCCTGCGGGTGGGGCCGTCAGGCGTTGACGCGGCCTCGAAGTTGGAGGTGGAGTCGGCCATCCCGATCTAGAGCGTGTCTGGCATTGAGGGAATCCTGAGGGGGGGGGATTCCAATCGGGTTGGAAATGTGATTCAAAAGGGGTCATTGGTCCAGGAGGGCTTCCGACATGACCCAACCCTATTCGAATGACCTGCGCGAGCGGGTGGTGCGGGCGCACCTGGCGGGCGAGCCGATCCGCACGGTGGCAGCGCGTTTCGGCGTGAGCGTGTCGTCGGTGCCGAAATGGACGGCGCGCTACCGGGCCACCGGCAGCGTGGCGCCAGGCCGGATCGGCGGTCACCGTCCCTGGCTGCTGGAGCCCCACCGGGAGCGGGTGCATGCGCTGGTGGCGGAGACAACGCCGCATCTGACCATCGACCGGCTCCAGGAGCAGCTGGCGCCCGACGGCATCACGGTGTGCCGGGACACGATCTGGCGGTTTCTCCGGCGCGAGGGCTTGCGCTTTAAAAAAACGCTGTTCGCCCTTGAGCAGGCCCGGGCCGCGGTGGCCCGCAAGCGGGCTCGATGGCAGGCGCTCCGGCGCCGGCTGGAACCGCGCCGACTGGTGTTCGTGGACGAGACCTGGATCAAGACCAACATGACCCCGCTGCGGGGCTGGGCGCCGAAAGGCCGGCGTCTGAAGGGGTTTGCACCGCATGGGCGCTGGCGCACCCTGACCTTCCTGGCGGGGCTGCGCCACGACGGGCTGAGCGCGCCCTGCGTCTTCGACGGGCCGATCAACGGCCGCTCCTTCCACGCCTGGGTCGAGCAACATCGGGTCCCGACCCTGAAGCCCGGTGACATCGTCATTCTCGATAATCTCGCCAGCCACAAGGGCAAGGCCGTGCGCCAGGCCATCCGCACAGCCGGTGCGCGCCTGTGGTTCCTGCCCCCGTATTCGCCGGACCTCAACCCGATCGAGCAGACCTTCGCCAAGATCAAGCATTGGATGCGGGACGCCCGGAAGCGCACGGGCGAGGACACCTGGCGCCATCTCGGCGACCTCCTCGGCACCATCGAACCCCACGCATGCCAGAACTACATCCGCAACGCCGGGTACGGTTCCATGTAAAGCGGACACGCTCTAGGTGCGCGCCCGAGCGAGGCCGATCGTCCGGATCCCCAGTCCCTTGGGACGCCTGCTTGCGGCTGAACTCTCTGATTCGAGCGCAGGTTTGCGCAAGAATTCCAGGTCGGCGCCAACACGGTGACGTTTCTCGGAAGCATTTGCGGCGGCCGTGATGTCGGCGCATCGCTGAACGCGTAGGGGGCAGAGCCCGAGGCTGTTGCATGCGCGGGCACGATGCGTTGGTGCGACCGGGTACATCGCGATATCGGGCCAACTCGTCGGCAGCCCTCTGATCGCGGCGCCCAAGCAGCGGAACACCCGCGCGGAGAAGCAGGCGGTCAGGTTCGGGAAGGCGGCGCAGGAGATCTGGCCGGACCAGCCGACCAAGGCCGCCCAGAAAGATGTGGACGCGCGGTGGACAATCCAGCCCGGCCGGATCAGGCGCCACGAATCCGGTCCCGAAGCGTCTCGGTTTCCGCGTCTATTCCCCCCTAAATACCTTCAAAGATAGACAGGCTCTAGTGTCCTGAACGAGAAGATTTGCAGATTACAGGACTGCAATTATTCAACTAAATCAGCTTGTTACAATCATCTAAACTTCAGAATCGGGACACTAGAAACAGGCTTCAAGCAGCGTGCGGGTGGTCTCCGGTGTCATGGGCACGGGGTTGCCGCCCGCACAGGGATCGTCAAGCGCCATGGCGGTCAGCTCATCCAAGCGGTCCTGGCCGACCCCCATCTCGGTGAGGGTCCTTGGAATAGCAAGCCTCTCGCGAAGCGCCAGCACCCGGTCGTAGAAACCGGCGTACCCGCCCTTCAGTCCGAAGTAGGCAGCGGCCTGGGCCAATCGAGCTTCTACCGCCGGGCGATTGAAGTCGAGAACCGGGGGCATGACGCAGGCGTTCGTGGTGCCGTGGTGCGTGTTGTAGATCGCGCCGACCGGGTGGCTGAGGGCATGGATTGCGCCGAGCCCTTTTTGGAATGCCACGGCCCCCATCGCGGCAGCAGCCATCATGTGCGACCGCGCCTCGAGATCGGTCCCGTCGGTGTAGGCCCTTTCGAGGTAATCGTGGACCAGGCGCATTCCCTCGAGCGCGATGCCCTGGCCCATCGGGTGGTAGTGGGGTGAGCAGTACGCCTCGAGACAGTGCGCGAACGCATCCATCCCGGTCCCCGCCGTGATCGGTTTTGGCAGATGGATCGTGAGTTCAGGGTCAACGATCACGACCGTGGGAAGGATCCTTGGGTGGAAGATGATCTTCTTCACCTGGGTTCGCGAATTGATGATCGCGCTGGCGCGGCCTACTTCGGACCCGGTCCCGGCAGTGGTGGGGACGGCGACCACCGGCGCGATCCCGCCGGGGTCCGCGCGACGCCACCAGTCGCCGAAATCTTCGAAGTCCCACACCGGGCGGGATTGGCCCGACATGAAGGCGACCGCCTTGCCGAGGTCGAGGCCCGACCCGCCGCCGAAGGCGACGACGCCGTCGTGGTGACCTTCCCGAAAGACCTTGAGGCCGGCATCGAGGTGCCCGTCACTCGGGTTCGGGTCGACATCGGCGAACAGCGCGTGGGGCACCCCGGCGGCGCTGAGGGCGTCGAGCGCAGTCTGCGTCACCGGCAGCGCGGCGAGGCCGCGGTCGGTGACCAGGAGCGGATTCCGGATCTGGGCAGCAGCGCACGCATCGGGCAGTTCACGGATGCGTCCCGCACCAAACCGGATGGCGGTGGGGTACGACCAGTCGCCGACGGGCGTCATGCGTCGAGTTTTCTGAGGTGGAAGGACTTGGGACGGGTGAGGTTGTGGTAGCCGATGACCGATAGTCCGCCGCCCTTCCCGGTGAGCTTGCAGCCCGTCCAGCAGAGCGCCGGGTCAAGGTAGTCGGCGCGGTTCATGAAGACGGTACCGGTTTCGATTCGATTCCCGAGCGCTTCGGCCCGTCCGGTGTCGTTCGTCCAGAGCGAGGCCGTGAGCCCGAAGTCGCTGTCGTTCATCAGCCGAAGGGCCTCGTCGTCACTCTCGACCCTCATGATGCCCACCACGGGGGCGAAGGTTTCGTCCCGCATAATCCGCATGGAGTGGGTTACGTCGGTCAGAACCTGGGGCGAGAGATAGGTGCCGCCGTCGTCCTCGCGAAAGGGCTCGATGTGTGCGGTCGCTCCGGTCGCGATGGCTTCCTCCATCTGGGCGCGGGCCTCGGCGGCGAAGCGCCTGTGGGCCATGGGTCCGAGGGTGGTGTCGGGATCCAGGGGATTGCCAAGCTTGTAGGCCGTGGCAAAGGCCACGGCCCCGTCGACAAAGTCCTCGTAGTTCGAGGCGTGCACGTAGATCCGCTCGATCCCGCAACAGCACTGGCCCGAGTTGTACATCGCGCCGTCCATCAGCGTGTCGACAGCGGCGTCGAGGTCGGCGTCTTCCATCACGTAGCCCGGATCCTTGCCGCCCAGCTCCAGGCCGAGTCCGGTGAAGGTGCCGGCGGCAGCCTGTTCCATCGCGCGGCCGCCGCCGACGGATCCCGTGAAATTCACGAAGCCGAATGCCCGTTCGCGGATCAGCATCAGGGTCGTGTCATGGAGGAGGAACAGGTTCTGGAACACCTCTTCGGGTACGCCGGCCTCGTGGAATGCCGTGGCGAGCCGCTCGCCGACCAGAAGTGTTTGCGTGGCGTGCTTCAAGATCACCGCGTTGCCGGCAATGAGTGCCGGGGCGACCGTGTTGATCGCCGTCATGTAGGGGTAGTTCCACGGAGCGATCACGAGCACCACGCCGTGCGATTCGCGACGGATCAGGCGGCGGAAGCGGGGACCGTCCTCCACCTCGATGTCCTTGAGCGCGTCCTCCGCGATGGCGGCCATGTGGGTTGAGCGTTCGTTGAACCCGCCCCATTCACCGCCATAGCGGACCGGACGGCCCATCTGCCAGGCGAGTTCCGGGACAATGTCGTCATTCTCAGCCCCGATTCGGGCGACGCCCTTCAAGACGAGGTCGATGCGCTCGCGCATGGGACGACGCGCCCACGCCTCTTGAGCCTTGCGGGCCCGCTCCGCCGCTGCGCGCGCGGCATCGGGCGTGAGAGCCGGACGTTCAGCGTAGATGGAGCCGTCGACCGGCGAGATGCATTGCAGGGTCTTGGTCATGGGTGTCCCCAGGCATGTTGGAAGCCGCCCGCAATTTCCCCGCAGATCACCACCACGGCGAAGGCTTCCTGCTCGTATGCGGCCGTCTGGATGTCGTGATTGATGGCGAGGTCGCCAATGGCCCGTGGACGTTCCACCTGGGGTCCGGCCAGGTGGCGCAGTGCGTGGAACAAGCGGCTGTGGCCATGGGCGGTCGAACCCGTCACCCGGCATCCTGGCCGTGCCCTCAGGTCATGCGGGGGAGCGCGGCGGGGTGAGATGGGGCACATATCAAGGCCCCGTAGACGCGCGAAGTGCCATAATCCACGACAAGGATGATCCTCGTAAAAGCAATCCTATACAATAGTTTACACAACGCCGAGAGCATTGCAAGAAGCGCTTGTGGCACACTTTGCCACGGACAAAAAATGACATATGTTTGCATTCGGGGAAGTGGCGATGTACTATGCAAGTGATTGTACTTACGGCTTATATGACGATGAAAGAAAATGGTGCATGGGTACTGCATATGCAGTTTATGATCGGTATTGATGCGTTTCGAGCTCCTCAGGCTCTTGACACGCGGAGGATTCGGTGACGCCTGAGAGGCGCCGCGGCACGCAGACGGCTGGGCGCCGGACCCGGAAACAGCGTGCGGTGATGGCGACGGACAGCGACTGGGCGCGGGTCCGGGAGAGAGCTGAGGTAGCCGAGCGGACCGTCTCCGACTATGTGATCGAGTCCTTGACGGCGCCGCCGCCGGAGCCCGCGATGGACATCGCGGACCTCGTCCGGAGGGTCCAGCGCGTGGAGCGCCTCGTGCAGGTGCTGTACGAAGTCGAGGTGCAACGGCTGGGGCAGCATGGCGACGACACGGTGTTCGAGACCCTCAAGCGTCGGGCCGACGCAGCGGTTGAACGGGAACAGGACCTGGGGTGAGATGCGGATGCGCCGGCAAGTGCCCCAAGCGATTGGGGTATCCTGGGCAGGTGCTGAGCTGGCGGGATGGCAGGCAGAAAATCGCCCTAAGGACATTGGGGCAGGCCTCACCAGAGGAACGCGTGGATCAAGGACACTGTGCCCTAACGGGTTGGGGCACACTTGACGGGCGTCGGTCTTGCAGCCAGGCGGGATGGCAGGCAGAATCCGCCGCAATGCCTTGGGGCGGGCACGAAGGGGACGGATGCATGAACCCGGAGCGGAAGTCCGCCAGTCGCTCCGGGGCGGCGGACGATCGGGGCTGGTGACGACGCGCCGGGAGGGGAGATGGCATGACGGGAGACGCCACTACGACTGAGCTTGCCCGTGGCCGGACGATCCGCTGTACGGAGGAGGAGCGGGCGCGCATCGAAGCGCGAGCGGAGGCGGCGCGAATGAGCGTGTCGGCATTCGTGATGGCCTGTGCGCTCCAGGATGATGGGGTGGCGGCCGCGGCCGCCTCGCGTGGGCAATCGCTGGTGCTGTCGGCCGATGAGCAGCGTGACCTCGTGCGTGCGGCAGCCCGGATCGAGGCCGGCGTGCGCCGGTGGGACGGGTTACTGCCGGGGATGGAAGTGTCCGCGAGCGAGGCGCTGGCGACCCTCGTGCGGCTCGGTATGGAACCGGCCGGGGACGGGGCGGACTCCGGCACGTGAGCCGGCGCAAGCTCGCCATTTCGTGTACCGACGGGGCGTGGGAACGGCTGCAGGCGCGGGCGGCGGCCCGGGACCAGGTATGGAAGAGGCAGCCTTGGCCGCCGGGCGTCGGGACAGGGTTTTTGATGCGTACGTCAATGTCGGATTAGTTTCCAGACGATGCTTGGAACTGGCAATGCTGTACCCCGAGTCGAGAATCATCATCGGGTGCAAGGGGCACTGGACAGCGGCAGCGGGGGAGGATTGGTTCGAGGCAGAAGGCGTCACAGGCCCAGGGATGGGAGTGGACGCACAGACCAAGGAACCGTCCATGGCGCAACTTGTAAAGGAATTGGACCCCTCCATTTACCTGGCGGATGTACTAAGGTGCGCGGCGATAGCTGAATCAGCGAGGGGGTACGACGGATGCGACCTGCGGGGCTGTTTGCTTTGCCGGATCATCTCGCCCGGTTGTCGGCGACCGGCGATCCGCTGGAAGTGCTGGCGAAGGTGGTGGACTTCGAGGTGTTCCGGGTTCCGCTGGAGGCGGCGCTGGGCTACGCCGACGGGTCGAAGGGCGGGCGTCCGCCGTATGACCCGGTGGCCATGTTCAAGGTTATGGTGCTGGCGGCCCAGCACACCGCGAGTGATGAGCGCATGGAGTTCCTGATCCGCGACCGGCTGAGCTGGATGCGCTTCCTGGGGTTCGAGCTCGGGGCGCCGACGCCCGACCGCAACACGATCTGGACGTTTCGCGAACGGTTGACCCGGGCGGGGGTCATCGACGCGCTGTTCGCGACGTTCGACCGGGCGCTGTGGGAGGCGGGGTATCTGCCCATGGGCGGCCAGATCGTCGACGCGACACTGGTCGCTGCTCCCCGACAGCGCCTGAGCGCCACCGAGAAGGGCGCGGCCAAGGCCGGCCGGAGCGCGGACGAAATCTGGCCGGACCAGCCGGCCAAGGCCGCGCAGAAGGATGTCGACGCGCGCTGGACGGTCAAGACGGGCCGGCGGCCGCCCCCGGAGGGGGCGCAACGGCAGTTGCCGGCGATTGCCATTCCGGTGTTCGGCACCAAGAACCATATCGCCATCGATCGGGCGTACGGGTTCATTCGGCGTGCCGCGGTGTCCGATGCCGCCCATCACGACGGCGCGATGCTGCGGTGCCTCGTCACCAGCGACAATCTGGCGGCGAGCGTCTGGGCGGACACGGCGTATCGCTCGCAGGCCAACGAAGCCTGGCTGGCCAGCATCGGCCGGGTGTCGCGGATCCATCGCAAGAAGCCGCCCGGACGGCCGATGCCCCGGCACATCGCGCGCGCCAACGCCCGCAAGTCCGCCGTGCGCGCCCGCGTGGAGCACGTGTTTGCCCAGCAGAAGGCACACATGGGATTGCGCGTGCGGACGATCGGCCTCCCACGGGCGCAGACCCGCATCGGTCTGGCCAACCTGGCCTACAACTTTCAACGCCTCATCTTCCATGAACGGAGAGCAGCCGCGGCCTGAGTCTGCCCACACCCCCGAATCCCAGCCTGCCGGGGCCGCCCCGACCGACCCAAACCCGCATGCGAGCCCCGAACGGGCCCCATCCCACCCGATTCGCAAGGCAATCTCGCCGCAGAGCGTCAATTCAGCCGTACTTGGAGGTTCTCACCTTGGGTAACACCCAGGACACGCCGGGTAACAACGCCACGGCTTGAGTCAGGAAGGGATCAGGTTGCGGTCCTCAGTCGCCGGACGGGCTCCAACCCGTTGCAGCAACTGCAGTTTCGCCGACATTCACGAGTGTGCGAGGTGGTTTCATTCGGAACGCCCTTCGGCGTTTGATGTACACATCCCACGTCCATTCCACGCGGGAGTGGAGCAATTGCTGGTAGCATCTTTCGGCTAATCGCTGTCGTCGTGCAGGCAGCGCACTGAAGAGAGCTTCAAGATTGTGGTGTTGGGGCACCGCATTGCCATGCTTGACGAGTTCGGCCTTGAGCGCGAGTTCCACCAAGTGTTGGCAGACAATCTGCCGACCTAAGTTCCAACCGATCCGGCGACGATCTTCCGGTTGCTCAAAGGGGCAGGCTGCTTGGCAATAGTAGGTCATCCCCTCGCTGTCATAGAGTAAATTGCGGTTAGCGTAACCCTGCTTCCAGTCAGGCCGACGAGTGCCTTTGTTGCTGTGTGCCATAGCGTTAAACCAGTTCGCTCGCAGGACAGGCCGGCTGACATTTTGCAATTCAGGAAGCTTAAGCTCGCGCCACGCGTCTTGCCAAGCTGATGCGTATGGGCCAGCTCGCGGCTCCTTGGAGCACCTTGTTTGGCACCGATGTAGCGGTCCAGACGCGGATGCAGATGGCGGTCCGCACGGCCACTTGCAAATCGGACTCCTGCCTGCGGATGACGGTCGGGCTGGCACAGGTATTTGTATAGTCTGCACCCATTCCAGGAGGCGGAAATGGATGCCACCGAGCAACAAGGCCTGAACGAGGCCGAAGTCCGCAAAATAGTCCGTAAGACCCTAGAGGATCAGTTTTGCGGGATGGAGATCGTTTCAGTCGCAGTGACAGAAGACCGTGATAGTGACGGAGAAGCAGTTTTGCACGTGATTGTCGTGCATGACACGAACCGGGAGGAACTCGATCCGTTTCTGCTATCAGGCGTTTTGAGGCATCTACGGCCGGCGTTGTCCGAGCACGGTGAGCGTCGCTTCCCCGTAGTGTCGTTCGTCGAGGCGGAGGATCGCGCTGAAGCCCGCTGATTTGATCCGCACGGCGAGGCGCCTTGCTTTGGCAGGGGGGGAACCGACCTCGGGAGTCGGATCTCCGTACCGCCGTCAGCAGCACCTATTACGCACTATTCCACGCTCTTTGCCAAAACTGTGCGAATGTGCTCATTGGCACGCGTGGTGCGGAGCGAAGTCGGCGGGCGTGGCGCCAAGCCTATCGATCACCGAAGCACCAATTGGCCAAGCGGCGCTTTAGTGATCAGAAGGTGATGAAAGCGTTCCCGAAGGAGATCGAGGATTTCGGAAATACGTTCGTCAATGCGCAGATCAAACGACACGCGGCCGACTACGATCCGTGGTTCCGAACAGCGCGCTCGGAGGTCTTGACCGATATTGCAACAGCGGAGGTTGCCATACAGAAGCTACAGTCTTCTCCGATCGTCGCGCGCTGGCGGCGTGGGTGAAGGATCGTCGCGCGCTGGCGGCGTGGGTGACGCTGGAAAACCGGGATTAGGCATCGTGCGGCGGCTCGTTCGCTGATCGCAAGGATATTTGGCATTATTCGTAGTGAGGACATACCTCCGATCTTCTGGCTGGATCCCAACAGGTGGGCAACCGGCCCCGGAAAGGAGGTGAGAAGCCTATGGCAAAGTCCTCAAAAATCGGGCGTAGCGCGGTCACAGGCCGCTTTACTCCGGTGAAAACGGCCCGCAACAAGCCTAAAACGCATGTTGTTGAGACCGTGAAAAGGCCTGCTACCCGTAAAGGAAAATAGGTCTTTAGGGGCAGCCGCTTCCTGCCGGGAAGCGACTGCTCCGTTTCCCGACGTCGCCTTGTCCGCCGGGCGCGTTTGCGACGACCTTTCGGGACCGGCGGTATGCGGTTTGGCGCTTCTAGGGATCTGACGGCAAATGTCTGTCGCTGCCCGGGGGAAGGGCGGGCTCCGCGGTCGGCAGCCAACGCTTTCCGATCGCCAAGCCCACGAACCTCGGCGCCCGTACAGCGCCTGGCGATTACAGCGTGAACGACCTGGTCTCGGTGGTCTCGGTGTCACGGCCGACCGTCTATGCGGGACAAACCGCGGGTTGGGCCGGGTTAGGTGATCCGGGTGGACTGCAGCGGCAGGGCCGTCGTTTCCAGCGTCCAGAGATCCGCCCGCCGCGAGGCGCGGTCTTCGAAGATACGTTCGGAGCCAGCCTCCCGGAGGGCGTCGCGCTGGAGATCGAGAGTCTGGTCGTCGGTGGAGACGCCGCCGTAACCAATCAGCATGCGTACTGTCCGCTAAAGGTCAGAAACCGAGGATAACTACACCTTGATTTCCGGACAGGGAATCAAGACATGAATACCGTTGATTTCCGGTGAGCCCGCGCGCGGGCAGGGGGTGTCCGGGAAACGACCGTTTCATGAACCGCCGGAGCGTGGCGGGCTGACGGCCCGGAGCCGGTGCCCTCGACAAGTAATGCATTGTGATTATAGATACATGCAATAATATCATGTAGAAGCCCGGCTTGGCGAATGGGATGAACCAGACCCCGGGGTCAGGTTGTCGGCTGGGGGCACTGCCGATGATCACGCGTGGCGGACTTAATCGCGTACGACCAGGCACGGCCCTTCGGGCTTTATTTTGCAGCGCAGTTCCTTCGCCGGGCGCCGGGCGTGCCAGCGCCTTGGCGCGCTCGGTGCAGTGTGTTGCGGCCGGGTTGCTGCTGGCCTTCGCCGCGCTCCTTGTGCTGCCCTCTCAGGCCCTGGCGCAGAACAGCGCGCCGACCTTCGACGACGGCACGAGCACGTCGCGGGAGTTCAACGAGACGATCGGCGATGCGA
The DNA here is from genome assembly GCA_965215575.1 of Alphaproteobacteria bacterium. Classification (GTDB taxonomy): domain Bacteria; phylum Pseudomonadota; class Alphaproteobacteria; order TMED109; family TMED109; genus VXPW01. The sequence goes on along the minus strand of OZ244069.1, from coordinate 3,167,735 downwards.
CGGTGGGGACAGCGTCGGACATCGGGATGCCAATCACCGCAACGGACACGGACACCGGCGACACGCTCGAATACACCCTGGGCGGCACCGACGCTGCGAAGTTCGAAATCATCAGCACGAGCGGCCAGATTCAGACCAGGGTTGGGGAGAATTACAGCTACGAGACCGACACCAGCTACGAGGTGACGGTCACGGTCGAGGACGGCAATGGGGGGTCCGCCACGATCGACGTGACGCTCAACGTCACCGACCAGGACGAGCCGCCGCTGCGCCCGGTGGCACCTACGGTAAATGGACCAGCAAGCAACAGCACGACCTCCCTCAGGGTGACAATGACAGCACCGGACAATTCAGGGCGACCGCCAATCACGCAGTACAGAGTGCGAGCCCGTCGGGATGGTTTTGGCTGGAGCACCCTTCCTTACAGCTCAAACTCGGCTCGGACCATCGCCAACCTCACCAGCGGCAAACGCTACCACGTGCAATTCCGAGTGAAGAATGACGAAGGCGAGGGGGACTGGTCGCCGACGGGCGTTGGCTACACCAAGGCCCACGCGTCCGGCATACCGGACATCTCCGGGACGGCCCGAGTAGGTCGCACGCTAACGGCCGGAACGTCGGGGATCAGCGACAGGAACGGAAAATCCAAGGCAGAAAACGGAGACGTTGGCTTCGCCTATACCTACCAGTGGGTGAGAGTGGACGGCGGTACGGAGACGGACATTTCCGGAGAGACTGCAAGCACCTACACGCTGGCCATGGCGGACCTGGGCAAGACCGTCAAGGTGACTGCGAGCTTCACAGACAACGTGGGGTATGCAGAAGGCCCACTGACGAGCGACGCCTACCCGTCGAGTGGGACGGTCGCGCTGCTGGAGCTGTCGTTCGCCGAAAACATTGTCAACGTGGACGAGGACGCCGGCTCGGCGACGCTCACCGTGGGACTCGACCCGGCCAGCACCGGAACGGTGACCGTGGACTACGCGACGCGGGATTCCGGTGCGGAAGAAGGTGAGGACTATACCGCGACTTCGGGGACGCTGACCTTCGCGCCAGGGGAGATATCGAAAACGATCACTATCCCGATCCTGAACGACGATATCTATGAGGACTTGGAATCATTCTTCCTCGATCTCAGCGACCCATCAGGCACGGCGCTGCCGGCTATCCCAACCAGAGCGGTCGAAATTGCCAGCGACGATTTGGAGCCGACGGCGTCAATGGAGGACGTCACGGTCGATGAAGGGGCGGGCACGATGACGCTGACGCTTCACTTGAGCCACCCGAGCCACGAGGACATAGCTTACGTTGCGAGTTCCAGCAATGTCGCGGGCACGGCGACGGAGGTCGACGACTATGACGATTTCCTCCTGGACGCAGGAAGAACAGCGAAGCTCACAGTGCCAGGAGGTGATCTGTCGCAAACCTTCGACATCACCATCGTGGACGACACCCTGGAAGAGCCCGACGAAACGATCGAGCTTCTGTGGCGGAAACAAACTGGCCATGCAGTGACACCCCAGGAGCTTGTGTCCATCGGAACGATTGAAGACAACGATGAGGGCGCGGGTGCGGCGATGGGGAAACTCAGGATTACCGGCGCCGTGGAGGTGGGCCAAACGCTGACGGTCTCGACCTCCGACCTCACGGACCAGCACGGCAAAACCAGGGCGGAGAACGGCGACACGGGCTTTGCCTACACCTACCAGTGGTACCGGGTGGACGCAGGCGCGGAGACCGAGATCCCGGGCGCGACGGGGAGCACCTACACGCAGGTTCAGGCCGACGAGGGCAAGGGCATCCGGGTGAGGGTGAGCTTCACCGACGATGCGGGCAACCCCGAGACGCTGGCGAGCGACGTCTACCGTGCGGTGGTGATACTGCCGGCGCCGCGCCTGCCGTCGGTCGACGACCCGAACGCGATCTGGATGGCGACGCTCACGGTGGCGAACCTGGGCTCGAACCGGTACGGGTATCACGCTTCGGAGGGGGGCGGCCTGACGGACACGGCGTTCACCTATCTGGGCGACGACACCCCGCTCTCGGGGGGCAACTATCAGGAGGTGGGGACGCTCTACACCATCGACGAGCTGTTCTACCACACCTCAGGCGATCAGATCCTGCTCTCGCTCGACGGCGAGTTCGTAGACGGTAACGCCGCCAACATCTTCGTCGACGTGGGCGGGACGCGGCGGAGCTTTTCGGAGGGCTCGTACAGCTCGAACTCTTATACCTATGCGTTCTTTATTCCAAATCCCTCCTGGTCGGCGGGCGAGGAGGTAACGGTCAAGATCGTGGTGCTGGCCGAGACGAACGGCCCGGAGGACCTGGCCGCGACGACCATGGAGAGCGGCGACGGGTTCGACGTGATGCTGACCTGGGCCGCGCCGACGGAGGCCGTGACGGGCTACCGGGTGGAGCACCAGCCGGATCCGGCGCTGCAGTGGCGGACGCTGGCGGCGAGCCAGTCGGGCACGATCTATACCGATAGCGGTCTCGGGCGGGGCACGGTGCGCTACTACCGGGTGGCGGCGCTGCGCTCGAGCGGGGCGAGCTATTCGGAAATCGTGCGCGTGCAGGCGGCGTCGGAGACGACGGAGGTTCCGGAGCAGGTGAACCATGTGGAGGTCAAGCCAGCGGCGGGTTCGCACACGGCGCTGGAAGTGGCCTGGAACCGGCCACGCACGCCGGACAGCCGGGCGCCGGCCACGGGCTACCACGTGCAGTATGTGCAGCATGACGGGGCGGCACCGGCCGTGCGCGACGGGGAGGACTGGGCGACGGTCACGTTCCCGACGTGGATGGAGCGCCTGCCCTGGCAGACCTGGTCGGGGGCGGTCGAGGAGATCGAGTTCGAGGAGAACACGGAGAGTTCGGCGCATCTGAAGACGGTGGTGACGGGTCTGGCGCCGGGCACGAACTACCGGGTGCGGGTGCGTGGGTGCACGGAGGCGGACTGTGGCGAGTGGTCCTATCCCCGTCGGTGGACGACATCGGGAACGGCGTCGAACGCGACCGAGGCGGAGCCCCTAACGGCGACGCTGGAGGACTTCCCGGTGAACCACGACGGGTCGAGCGCGTTCACGTTCCGGATCACGTTCAGCGCCAACGTGGACATTACGCCCAACGACATGCGCGACCACGCGCTGACGGTGAGCGGCGCGACGGTGACGAACGCGAGCCGCGTGGACGGACGTTCCGATCTGTGGGAACTGACGCTGGAGCCGGCCGGGACGGGTCCGGTGGCGATTCTGGTGCCGCAGAACCGCGCCTGCACGGAGACGGGAGCGCTGTGTACGGCGGACGGCCAAACGCTGTCGACGGGACTGGGGCACAGCGTGCCGGGTCCGGCGCCGGCGCCGGTGCCGCAAGGCCAGCAGGCGCTCGCGCCGCTCGCGGCGGGCTTCGTGTCCGTACCAACGGAGCATGACGGGGAGACGGGGTTCTGGCTGGAGCTCCGCTTCGACGCGGCGGTCGAGCAGGGCTCGAAGCCGCACATCCTGGCGCTGCTCGGAGTGACGGCAGGTTCGGTGACGAGGCTGCGCCGCAAAGACGGGCGTCTCGACCACTGGCGGATCAGGATCGAACCGTCCTCGCACGCGGCGGTAACGGTGACGCTCTCGCCGTCACCCGCCTGCGGGACGGACGGCGCGGTGTGCACAGACAACGGGCGTACGTTCACGACCGCGCTTGCGACGCAAATCCAGGGACCGCCGGGCCTCGCGGTTGCGGATGCGGAGGTCGAGGAAGCGGCGGACGCGACGCTCGCCTTCGCGGTGACGCTCAGCCGGGCGCCTGCGGGCACGGTGACGGTGGGCTATGCGACCGCGGACGGCACGGCCACGGCCGGGTCGGACTACACGGCGAGCAGCGGGACGCTCAGCTTCGCCGCGGGCGAGACGGCGAAGACGGTGAATGTCACCGTGCTCGACGATGGGCATGACGAGGGCTCGGAGACGCTCACGCTCACGCTCTCGAACCCGTCGGGCGCGTATCTCGAGGACGGCACGGCCACCGGGACCATTAACAACACCGACCACATGCCGCAGGCGTGGATGGCGCGGTTCGGACGTACGGTGGCGGACCAGGTGCTGGATGCGGTGACGGAGCGGATGCAGGCGCCGCGGGCGCCCGGCGCCGCCCTGAGCCTGGCCGGCCGGCAGCTCGGCGGGGCGGCGGCCGTCACGGCGGCCGTCACGGCGGACGCGGCGGCGGCGGCGGCGGCACGTCTCGATGCGGTGACGGACTGGCTGCGCAATCCGGATCGTGCCACGCCGGAACCGGACGGGACGGCGCAGGCCCTGACCGGCCGCGACTTCCTCACCGGTTCGACGTTCGCACTGACGGGCGGTTCTGCCGAGGGCGGTTTCGCTACGGTGTGGGGCCGGGGCGCGCTCGCGCGCTTCGACGGGCGCGAGGGCGATCTCGCGCTCGACGGCGAAGTCGCGACCGGCATGCTGGGAGCGGACTGGACGCTGGGCGAGGGCGCGGCCGGGGTGGTGCTGGCGCACGCCCGCGGCGACGGCGGCTATCGCTCGCCGGAGGGCGATGGCGCGCTCGAGGCGACGCTCAACGGGTTCTATCCCTGGGGCCGCTATGCGGTGGGCGACGGTCTCTCGCTGTGGGGCGTCGTGGGTTACGGCACCGGCTCGCTCACGCTGACGCCGGCGGGCCTGGCGCGGATCGAGACGGACCTGGATCTCCGGATGGCGGCGGTCGGCGGGCGCGGTGTGCTGGTGGCAGTGCCGGCGGACGGTGGCTTCGAGCTGGCGGCGACGTCGGATGCCATGGGCGTGCGGACGACGTCGGCCGAGGTGCGCGGGAGCGGCGGCCACAGTCTGGCGGCCGCGGAAGCCGACGTGACGCGGCTCAGGCTCGGCCTGGAGGGGACGTGGCGCGGGCTGAAGGTCGGCACGGGCACGTTGGATCCCTCCCTGGAGATCGGGGTGCGCCATGACGGCGGCGATGCGGAGACGGGCTTCGGCGCCGATCTCGGCGCGGGTCTGGTGTGGAGCGCCCCGGCACGCGGGATCGCGGCGGAGCTGCGCGCGCGGGGTCTGCTGACGCATGCGGCGTCGGGCTTCCGGGAGCGCGGGATCGCGGGATCGCTGACGTGGGATCCGGACCCGGTGTCGGAACTGGGCTGGCGGTTGGCGCTGCGCCAGTCGGTGGGATCGTCCCCGACGGGCGGCATGGCCGCGCTGTTCGAGGCAAACCCGGTGCTGCTGCTGGACGACACGCCGGCCGGTTCCACGGCCGGCGGGAGTCAGCTGGAGGCGACGCTCGGGTACGGCCTGGCGCTGCCGGGCGGCTACGTGGGGATGCCGGAAGTCGGGTTCGCGCTGTCGGGTACGGGGCGCGAGTTGCGGACGGCCTGGCGGGTCAACCTGGCCGGAACCGGCGGGCTGTCGGTGGCGTTCTCGCTGGAGGCGGCGCGCCGGACCGGCGATGCGACCGAGCGGGATGTCGAGGACCGGATTGGCGCGGGTCTGAACGTGCGCTGGTAGGGCGCCGGGTACCACCATGCTACGCCCGCTTGTACTGGTTGCAGCGCTTGCAGCCGTCACGCCACCGGCCGCGACCGCCGCAACGCAGCCTTTCCTGCACGCATTCGTCCCCGGCACCGACCTGTTTGTAAGCGTCGAACACGGCCCAGGGGAACCCCACAGCGTCGGCAGCTACGCAGTGCGCCTCTATCGCGTCGTCCACCGCGACCTGCCCTACGACTTGTACCTCTCGGGACTGCTGCAGGAGCGCTCCGGCGCGGTGCAGGAGCTGATCCTCGCCGACCTTGCCGGCGACAATGTTCCCGAAATCGTGGTGGTCACGCGTGCCGCCGGCTCAGGCGGCTACCTGTTCGCAGACAGCTACGCGATCCGCGCATTCCGCCTGCGTTCTCTCGCCACCGTCAGCTGGCTGCCGCCGGATGCCGACCCAGTGGCTTCGCTGCGCGCCCGGCTTGAGAGCACTCCCGACGATGTCTGCGGCACCGCTCGACGGGCTACCCGAACCGGCTCCACATCCGGCGGCAGCCTCTGCAGCAGCAGCGCGCCCCGGATCCGACTGGACAGTGACGGGCCACGTCGCAACGGCCCGGGCAACGGCAACCAGCGACAACGCCGGAGCCCGGCTCGAAGTCCGCTGCCGGCCGGGACGCGAAGTCAGGCTCCTGCACGCCGCCGTCGACGAGCTGCCCCGTGAAACCCGGGACCGCCGACCGGAATGGCTCGGCCAAGTGATGATCACACTGGGATGGGGACTGGACCTCGCGCGTCCCGAGCACCACGGCCACAGCACCCGCTGGCGGCCCAGTCCGGAAACCCCCGGCTGCGTGCGCGCACACGACACCGAGGGAACGATCGTCCAGCTGCAGAAGAACTGGACCCTGCACGTGCGCGCGGAGCCCGCCGGGCGCACCCTGCTCGACGCCCGCTTCAATCTCACCGGCTCGAGCGCCGCGATCGCGGAAGCCTGCACCGGGCGGTCGAGCCGCCCTCGCGGCCAGCCTCCAACGAAGTGATTGGGTCTCACGGACTTCTGGCCCGGTTCACAACCCCCTGAGCGGGTAGGCCTCGCCCACGGCCACCACAGCTCAGAATCCGCAACGGCACCATGTTTTGCCAGTGCAGGCCGCGCTACACTCTTGCCGCGGTGACACCACCGCCGACGATACGACCGAAGCCGCTTACTGCGGCCAGCCAGTCCCACAGACGCCCCCGAAGGGGCCCCTGACACGCACCGACCCGCTACTGTCTGGCCACGGGGCCGGAGTGCGCTGCGGCTTTGCCGCTGGTGTTCACTGATGCTGGGGGAAGCCGGCTCCGCCGCTTGCGGCCATGCCGGGAGACCCGGTGCGCGTCCGTCGCGGCCGGGTTTCCCCTGATGGGTCTAGCTGGCTGTGCGTGCTCAGCGGTCGCTTTCTTCGCTGGGCTCGATGACCACTCTTCCGGGAACGAGGCTGGAGTCCGGCGGAGGCGCCGGAGTTGTTTCGGCCTGGCGCTCGTGCTCCGTATGGCAGTGGCGGCAGGTTGCGATCGCGGCTGCCACGACGATCACGGCGATCGCGGCAATGTTGGCGAGCGCGGGGCGCCAGTGGGATGGCCAGGTTTCCGGTTTCAGGATGTTCATGTGTCCTCGTGAGGTGTGCTTGTTCGGCGTTCGGTGTCGTACGGAGTTCTTGCGAGGGTCTGCGGCACGTGGTCGGTAATGCGGCCCTGCAGGACGGATAGCGGGATCGAGATCCGGCTGGATGCATGCAGTGGTGCTGCACTGCGGTGTGCGTGGAATCTGGCATCTGCGGTCCGGGGACACAAGTCCTTCGGGCGCCGCCTTGTTTGCTGGCGAATGTGCTGGGTAGAGCCAGCGTCGTCTGATGCGAGCCTGGTTTCAGGGGATGATTTGTGAACTACAGTGTGAGTTTGCACGGTCGGCAACCGGAAGGTTGCACGGTTGTGCATGAATGGTTCCAGCACGACCGTGACGTCCAGCCGCGGAGCGTCGGCCGGAATGGCGGGAAGCTGAAGTTTGCAGTTTGTGCAAACTTTATGTGCGTTGCGCAGGAACGTACCCGACACGGATCGTCTACGACCCGAGCGCCCACCGAGACGCATGCAACTATCAAAGGATCAAGGCCCACGAACGCCTCCACGCGCGAACCTCCTACAGAGTCTCCTCCCGCTATCGCGCCCAACTACGGGATAAAATCAGACCGCTGATCACAGCAGCAGGCAATACCATCCATAAATCCGCCGACGTCCACTCCGCACACCGGTCCATTGCCCGGGAAATCAATCAAGCGATCAACAACGCCCACCTGGCCCTGCAACAGGCCCAAGCCCGCGCGCACGCGCAAATCGACGGGGGCGCCTACCGTCGCGCCGAGACAAACGCACACAGGGCCTGCCGCACAAGTGCTCAAAGTGGTAACGCCATTTACAGGGCGCCGCCCCTCGTGATGACCGGCAGATAATTTGCCAACTCCGCTGCCGCACGACACTCTACGAAAGGTACCTCTGTACGCTCACCGCAAAGGCTTTCCTGCTTATCCGTGACACTCCGCCTGTGGGGATGTATGTTCTCAATATGTTCCGGAAGAGGGGTCACAATTATGGGGTTCAAGGTTGCATCGCGCATGCGTGGTCTGAGCGACGTGGCGTTTCGGACGGCCTTCGGCACCGAGGAGCAATGCCGCGCGGCGCGGGTCCGGCTGCGCTGGCCTGACGGCTTCGTCTGTCGGTCCTGCGGCCATCGCGGGCATGGCGTGCTGGCGGGTCGGGATCTCGATCAATGCAACCGGTGCCAGAAGCAGACATCGCCCACGGCGGGCACGATCTTCCACGCGACCAAGCTGCCGCTGACACTCTGGTTCGCCGCCATCCACCTGATCGTGACGGCGAAGAACGGCATCTCGTCGGTGGAACTCGGCCGCCGTCTCGGGGTCAAGCAGCCGACGGCCTGGGCCGTGAAGCACAAGATCATGGCGGTGATGGCGCGGCGCGAGGGGGAGACACGGCTTACGGGGCGGGTAGAGATGGACGACGCCTATCTCGGCGGAATGCGCTCCGGCGGCAAGCGGGGCCGCGGTGCGGCGGGCAAGACGCCCTTCGTGGCGGCGGTCTCGACCAGTCCCGAGGGGCGCCCGCGCAAGCTGAAGCTGGCGCCGGTCAAGGGCTTCCGCAAGCGCGAGATTGCGCGCGGCGCCAAGCACTGGCTGGCCCCCGGCGCGGCGGTTGTGACGGACGGCCTGGGCTGCTGGAGCGCACTCGATGAGGCCGCCTGCAGCCAGCGGGCGATCCGTACCGGGTCGGGCCGACAGGCGGCCCGCATGGCATCGTTCAAATGGGTGAACACGACGCTCGGCAACATCAAGAGCGCGATCACCGGGACTTATCGCAAGCTCGGCCCCGACCATGCCGGACGCTATCTCGCCAGCTTCGCCTGGCGCTACAACCGGCGCTATCAACTCCAGACCATGATCCAGCGTTTCGTCCACAGCGCCGCACGCACCCAGCCCATGCCCTATCGCCTCCTCATCGCCGGATGACTTTCAGGGATAAGCAGGAAGGCTTTTGACCATGTCCACCCTCGCACGCCGTCACCTGGAGCAGTACCCCGATCTCCCGCCCGTCAACGTTCTCACCCTGGACACCGTGGATCCCGAAACCCCGACGATTCGCTACGAACTCCCTGACGGCTCCGCGATCCTCGAAACCGTCGCCGGACTCTGGTACCCGGGCATCCACGACGACCGCCTGGCGGCTGCCAACCGGCTCCTCGCGACGCTGCCGGCAGACCTGCCGCCGGCCCCGTTCTGCCCGCCACGCCTCCTCCCCGCCGACAGCGACTGGACGTTGCCCGGAGCGGTCACCGACGACACCAGCAGCATCGATCCGTAACGCACAGCCTCGGAGCCACCCGGCCTCGCCGGGTACGTGGCTTTTGAATCGCTGCTGAATCGCGCCAAGCGGCCTGCCAGCCGCTGAACTGCCGCCTCGCAGGGCGGGCTCTACGTCAATCCAGCACGCGCACCGGCGGTTTTCGCGTGGCGTTCTGGCCGCGCCTTCCTGCTGGTTGCGACCGCATCCCCACCGGCCTCAAATCCCTCGCCAGCGGGAGGCCAAGGAAGACAGACGAACCCCGACATTCTCCGGCAAGGCGTCGTGTCCGCACCGGAGACACCGCAGGCGCAGAACCGGCCTGCTCGACCGCGTCGACCAGCAGACACGCCCGACCTACGGTCGCACCCGCACCGCCCGCCTGGCCCGAAACCCTCCGATGCCCAGATCCACAACGCCGTACCCGCCCGGCAACCCCCGCCGCGAACGCCTTTGCGCCCAGCTCCAAGATCTCGAGGCAGAGACCCTCCACGTCGCGTTCGTATCGCGCGGCGGCGCCTACCAGCTGCTGAGCTACCGCCTCGAGCCCATCCGGCACCAGCTGGACGCGCGCGCGACCGCGGAGCTGCGGCAGCTCGTCCTGGCGCAGATCCGCATCTGCCTGCCGCGACGTCCGTTCCACGACGGCAAGCGCGGCCGGCTGCAGTGGTATCTGGAGCGCGATCGCATCGAGATCGGCTATTAGACGATCGAGAGCCGCCGCCACTTGCTATATTGCAGCCACGGCGAACATCGCCCCGCATAGCACCCGAACGCCCAGCTGGGCTCGACCACACGACCGTCGTCCGTCCTGGACCCCTGAACGCCCGACAGCCTCCACGGCACATCCGTCCTCCGTCATCCGCCGTCCATCGGCCCGCTCGAAGAGCATCACCGCCACATGCCCGTCCTGGGCTCACGATCACGACCCCACGCCCGTCCTGGGCCCGCCCGCACGAATCAGCGCGTCCTGCGCAATCCCAATTCATGAACCGTTCGCGGCCGCGGGTGACGGCGCGGTCGCGAAAGCCTTCCGGCTCCCGTGCTCGTCTTCGCGTGCATCCTGCTGCTGCAATTCACCAACGACGTGATCACGATCACCACCAACGTCGCTCTGGCTTTCGCCAGCCTGCCGTGACGGCAGCCACCAGCGGAATTGTCAGTCAGCGCGCTGCGGCCCGGCGGCGCCCAGCCACGGCGGCCTGACCATGCCCGCCAGCACCATCCCGTACCCGCCCGGCGATCGCCGCCGCGAAGGCCAGGGCGCCCAGTTCCGGAGCCTCGACGCCGACAGCCTCCACGTCGCGTTCGTATCGCGCGGCGGCGCCTACCACCTGCTGGGCTACCGCCTCGATCCCGTCCGGCAGCAGCTGAACAAGCGTGCGACAGCAGAGCTGCGCACGTTCGCCATGAGCAAGATCCGCTCCAACCTCCCGCGCCAGCCGGCGCACCAGGGCGAGCGCGGGCGTCTACAGTGGCATCTGGGCCACCATCGCATCGAGATCGGCTATTGAACGGCCGACCGGATCCGTGGCCCGCATAGCGCAACACCCGCCGAGATTCGAACATCATCCCCCAGCAAATCAATGGTGGGGGAATTGGTCTACATCGACTCCGAAACCCTCATAATGATCTGTTTTAGTTGAATCTTTATCCGCTAGTGATTCCCCAACGATCGCATCTACCGAATCGGCCAAGAACGAGATGTCATGGTCCATCTCCCCTTGGCGATTCATCCTGCCCATCGGGAGCGCTCCTTTGATTGCGTGCTGAACGATTTGATGCGCCGCAAACGTTCGCTCGCTCGTGCGGCCTTGTGGCCTCCCACCTTGAGCGACGTGGACAACGCCGCCTTGCTGACGGGCATGAATGGTGCCGACGTATTTGATCCGACGAACATCGACGGTCTCGACTGGCAGGGCTTCGAGCACTGGGTCGTCGATCGGGCACGCGAAAGCGGCGACTGGGAAGCCTCGGAGACGCCACGATCGGGTGATGGTGGTGCGGATGCCCTGCTACGGCACCGTTGCAGGCACGCCACCGTGGCAGTGGTTCAAGCGAAGCACACGACGGAGCGAGACCGCCTTACCGGAGCAACGGCCGTACGCGACTTGTTGCGTGCACGAGATCGTTATCCGCTTAGTAATCCGCAACTGGTCGCGATCACGAATTCCGCTGGGTTCACCGAAGGAGCGCGTGCACTTGCGTTGGAGCGCGATGTCGCGCTTGTCGATCGCGATCGCCTCGGCCTATGGCCGAACCATATTCTCGCATAAACTCCTGTCTTTGCGTGATCGATTTCAACCTCCCATCTACGGTCGCAACTAACCTCACTTGCTGGTCCTCGAGCCACCGAGCAGTCCCTGGCTAGAGCGTGTCTGTTCTTGAGGGAATCTTGAGGGGAGGGGGGATTCCAATTCAGTTAGAGATATGATTCAAAAAGGGGCATGGGTGCAGGAGGGCTGCCCCGATACCATTCAAATGATCTCCGCGAGCGGGTGGTGGAGGCGCACTTGGCGGGCGAACCGATCCGTGCGGCGGCAGCGCGATTCGGCGTGAGTGTCTCGTCGGTCCGGAAATGGACAGAGCGCTACCGGGCGGACTAGTCATTAGATTATTCGTTGCCCGCCACCGAGCCTAGGTGAAGACCGTGATTCTCGCGTTGGGAAATTGTTGGGAAAGGGCTAACTACCTATTGATATTATGCTTAAACACAAGGCCTTACTGTTTTCCTACGATTCCTCCCCTGGGCACCACTATCACGTTAGCTTCGCGGTAAGCGGGGATGTGTTCATGGGCGCCCGCCATCGGGCCCTTGACACGAAATGACCGGCGGCCCGCAGGGTCGTGGAGTCGACCGGGTGGATGAGGCCGCCCGCGAGCCGGGCGGCGCACTGCTCGAAGGTCAGGATCTGCCGGCCGTGCGCCGCTGTTCAGGCCGCCTCAAGCTGGAACTCGCGGAGCGCGAGCCGCCCGTGCGCAATCGTCGTGCGGTGCTCCACTGCGGGCATGGGCGATCCCCCGGGTCGATGCGGCGATGCTTGTCTGCGGGTTCGCGCGCGATTGGGGCGGTAGGAACAAACGAAGGCAGCAAAGGATACATACTGCGCTCATTGGCGCAAGAAACCGCCCGCGCGCGTTGGCGGACCCACATGCCGCGTCGGCGACGGTGTCACTTGCGCCTGAATAGTCGACCGAGAAATACCCGTTTTTGTGGTTCGGCACGCGGTAACTTGTCAGAGGCTTCCATCAGTCGCGTGACCAGTTCCGGTGTCGTCCTGAAATCCGTGATGGCGCAGGCGGTCGTCTTTACCGCCTTGTCGAACAGGTCTCCAAACAGCGCCTCGTACTGCCCCGGTGCAACCTCGATCCGGTGGTCCGGATCCCAGGCCGTGAAGTACTTGAGGCACTGTTTCTCGGTCCCGAACATTTGTCCATAAGGTCCGCACACAAGTGCGTGTGTGATGCGTTTTCGACTTCCGTTCGCCTCCTTGGCCTGGGTAATCTGTTCCCGGGTCAAGATCACCAGGGTCAGGTTGTGCTTCATTCTCGCACTCCCGGCAGGCGTGCCCGGAGACTGGCCCCGCCCCGCGCGCGTTCTCCGCAGAGGCGGACGGTAGGGCCGGTTCCTGACATCGTCATCTCGACAGTTTTGGGGTGCGGGCCCTCCATCCCGACGGTGGCCGCGCGGTCGATGCAGGGCTGGTGGAGCGCCGTTCCCAAACGCCTCGCATTGCGGACCCTGCGCCGAGCGGTTTTACCACGGCTTTGGGTGGGGCACGAGGCGCTTCGATCCGAGATCCGGTGTGGGTCGTGGACCGGGTCAGCGCCCGTGCCCGCTACCGGGCCGGCAGGAGAAACGCTCGCGTTCACGGAAGGCAGACGACGGAGCGGAGACGCCTCGGCTCCCCCGGTGACGCTTGCGCCTGGGTGCGGCGACTAGCCGGCGCCTGTGCGTGCGGCCGCAAGACAATGGACGAAGTCAGGGGGTGCCGGTGGCAGGGGGGTCACTCGCAGACGATGCCATCTCCATCCCCGTCGCGCATGTACCGATACGCCGGATGCGCGCGCGGGACCGGCGCAATGCCGTGCCGGCGCGCCTCCTTGCAAGTGATTCTGCCGTTCCGATTGTCGTCGTACCGGGCGAGGGGACCATCATCGGCCGCGGGGACAGGTACGGCCACGACCCCTGACGCAGAGGGCGTCTTGCACACGACGGGTTCGAGGTCCGTGTTCGCGCAGGCTGCGAGAATGGCCTCGAGGGCTGCCGCCTCGCGCCGGTCGATGGTGAGACCGTAGGCCCTGCGGACCTCGACGATCCGGCCTGCGAACCAGCACCGGTTCCGGTTCGGGACCCACTCGCCCGCGTCCTTGCCGCCCTTGGCGTGGCGATTCACTTCGGGGGATGCCAGGGTCAGGTTTCGGACATCGCGTGCGAAACGGGCCCGGGTTGCGGCATCGGCCGCGCACAGGCCGGAATCATGCGCTTCGCTCGTGGCCACGATGTGCTCGATGTCGGTCTGGGAACTGGAAGCGAAGCACCGGCCCGTGTAGGGCCCGTAGATCGCGCCCAGCGCACGCACGATGACGTGCTCAACGGCGGGTGGATAGGGGTAGTCGCGTGCTCTGTCATAGGGCGTGCAGCGGTGCTCGGGAGCGACGACCAGGCCCCGCCACGTCTCAGCTGAGACCTCGTCGGCGATGCCGAACCCCGACGCGAAGATCGCGGCTAGGCACATGCGCACGAGGCGGGATGGGAGCTTCCGGTGCACCGCGCGACGGCACCCGGGCGGCGACGGCTTGGCGTTCAGCACAGTGCGCGCGTCGGTGTGGCGCCCAGAAGATGGAAGGCAGGGTGCGCCTCCACGCAGTTGGCGATCGGGTTCGATATCGGGTTTCACCTGGGTTGCACCGGGACCGCGGTCATCTGGGAGAATCTCTGCCGCGGCTCCATTCCCTACGATAATGGCTTTTATCAGGGGCATTCTGTTCCCCTGACATGGCCACCACCGGGTAGAAGAAGTGCCTGAGGGCGTGGGCGCGTGGCTTGCATGGCCTCGACCCGGCGGAAGGATGTGTCACGGTCGGGGAGCGGGCGTCGCGATCGGGGAGGCCGGGCGCGACGCCCTGGCGCCGGCGCTTCAGGCCGGCCGGATCGTGCGCGCGAGTTCCCGGAACCGGCAGAGGCCGTTGGCCAGTCGCATCTGGCGGGGCGTGCGGCAATCGGGTTCGAACAGCGCGGGGCTCCCCACCAGGATGCAGAGCGCCTGGGCGCGCGCCGTCGCGACGTTGAACCGGAAGCGGTTGTAGAGGAACTCCATGCCGCGCGGCGCATCGTCGGGGCTCGACGAGGTCATCGAGTAGATCACGCCCGGCGCCTCCTGGCCCTGGAAGCGGTCGACGGTGCCGATCCGGCCGGCAAGGTCAGGCAGGGCCTCCGCGAGGGCGGAGACCTGCGCGTTGTAGGGGGCGACGATCAGGATGTCGCTGGCCGTGGCCCGCGACGTCCTTCGCGGTGAGGTGATGCACGGCGGAGGCGGCGGCCGGGATGTCGCGCTCGGGGTCGACGAGGCTGGAGTACAGGGGCTGCCAGGCGTCCTGGCTCCCGGTGGCCGGGTCGACGATGCAGACGCCGACGGCGGCAATGTCGACGACGCGATGCTCGCTGGGGTCGAGGCCGGTGGTTTCGACGTCAATGGCGACCGGGATGTCGCGCTCGGGGTCGACGAGGCTGGAGTACAGGGGCTGCCAGGCGTCCTGGCTCCCGGTGGCCGGGTCGACGATGCAGACGCCGACGGCGGCAATGTCGACGACGCGATGCTCGCTGGGGTCGAGGCCGGTGGTTTCGACGTCAATGGCGACGGCGCGAATGGCGGGCATGGAGGAATCCTTTCGGGGGGTGGGTGGAGCCGGGCCGGTACAGGCGGCGGGGTGGTGTTTGGGGGGTTTGTTCATGGAGGGAAGGGGGGAGGACTCCTGTCTTCTCCCGCTCCCTCATCGATGAGCATGGAATGGGAAGTGCCGGGGCCCTGTGGCCGGAGTTGACGTGCTGCTGTCCGTGCGGCGGATGGAAGAATCGACGGATCGCGTTCTGGAAGGTTACGGTCGCGACGGAGTGGATATCCCTAGAACGTTTATCCAGATGAGTCCGAATGGTTGGACATCCGCTGGTTCGAGTGTCGAGCAAGCGACCGAGACGGCGCTTAAGCAACAGATTCTGGAAACCCTGCAAGAGCACGGGGAGCCGATGAGGGCGACAGCACTCAAAGCTGCTGTCAAGGGTCGGGCTCAAACGATAATCAGCCAGTTCAATGAGTTGGTTGCGGACGGAGGGGTGGTCGTGACCTACGGGGAGGGCAAGGGTCGACCGAAGTTCTATTCTGTTCCCAACCATGCTTCCAATTCCCAAGGTCGGGAACGAAAATGAAAGGCAGAAACTATCGCGTTTTCAATAGGTTCCGATAATCAATCCCTTTCTTGTTCCCAATTCCCGGCTTTAGGGCGGAAACAGGGAACGAAAAAGCCCAGGGTGCTCTGCGACATTCATGTGAAACACCCCCCTCGATGGCCAGACGGGCGGATCATGCAGTGGTGCGAACGGCGGGAATGTCATGGCAAGCATGTTGACTTTGAGCAAGCTGCCGAGGGCATTGCTCCGTCGCATCAGATGTGCTGGCAATAACCGCGATAGTGCTGACATAGTGCTGATATGCCGTATATCCCGATCAAGCGAATGCAGTTCAAATTATTGAAAAATATGGATAATTCGGCAGGATTCGAACCTGCGACCTACGGATTAGGAAACACGAGGGTAAAGGCCGGTAGAGGGACGCCGGGAAGCTGATGCGTGACGAGCGGGGATGTCCTCTCTGTCTCTAGCGGACAGTCTGGACCTTGAGCTGAAAGCCCTCACGCTTCTGCAGACAGCCAATGATCTGGAAAAGGTTGCGCGCCTGCGGGTTGCCGTGCGGCCCGAGCATGCGCATCAGACTCTTCGACGACTTGTTGGTCAGCCCGGCGAGTTCCTGGAAGCCGACAGTCGCATTGACGTAGTCGCGCAATATTGACTTCCCGGCTTCCACCTCACCGGCAAGCAGGCACTCCACTCCCTCCTCCAGGAGCATCTCGCGAAATGCCGGATCGCGCTTAATTCGCGCACATATGGTTTCCTTGAAGTCACGAGTCAAAGGCATGGTTCTCAGCCCTCCGTTCGCTTTCGACGCTTGTATTCGCGTCAAAGGTTCCGGGCGGATTCCACATCCTGTTGCTGGCGGCTCTTCGTGCCCCCGCCCAGAAGAATGATCAGCGTCGGACCGTCCATGCCGCAATAGATGCGGTAGCCCGGCCCGAAATCAATGCGGTATTCAGAAACACCAGCCCCGACCTGCTTGGCGTTGGAGAGGTTTGCATGTTGCATGCGAACCAGAGCCGTTGTCACCTTCGCTGCCGCACCTGCATTGAGGCGATTGAACCATCGCGCAAAGCGGCTGCGGCCTCGGGCATCGACATACTCCCTGACTTCGATCATGCGGGAGTGGTAACGCGTATGTTACCAGCAATCAGGCGGATCGATGTGCTGTTCGATATCGAGCGTGAAATCAACGGCGCGCCGCGATGCGGGTCGAACGGTTCCACAGGAAGTTCAACGACCAGCTCGCCGACAACACCTACATCGCCGGCGAGACGTTCTCCGCTGCCGACATCACGACGATTACCGTCGTCGATTTCGGCCATGCGATGGAAATGCAGATTCCGGAAAGAGCGCCGCACGTCCGACGCTGGTACGACATGGTGCAGGAACGCGACAGTGTGCAGAAGAGCAAGCCGACCCACATGCCGGACGGCTCGCCGATGCCGGTGGCGGCCTGATCCGCCGTTGAGCCGGCCCCATCGGGAACGGCGCATTCGAAGATAGCGCTTGTCCCCCGGCTGTTTCTTCGGCCGTCCCGGCGGTCGCGTGCCCGGTTGTCGGCGGCATGGCCAGCGCTTGTCCGGCTGCGCTTTCTGCAGCGCAGCATAGCCGGCGCTTCTGTCGCGCGCTTTGGCGGCCGGCAAGGGCAACGGAAAGTTCCGATAGAAAGGGCCGACGACATGGCCAAGGCAATTCATTCCATGATCCGGGTACTCGATGTCGAGAAGTCGATCGAGTTCTACGGCAAGGCGTTCGGCCTTGCGGTCGCCGACCGATACGATTTCGACAAATTCGCGCTGGTTTATCTGCGCAACGACGAGAACGACTTCGAAGTCGAACTGACCCTGAACAAGGGCAGGTCGGAGCCCTATGGCCGCGGCGACGGATACGGCCATCTCGCCGTCTGCGTCGAGATTGCCCGGCCGAACGCGCGCGTCTGGCCAGCCTCGGATTCGACCCGGGGCACGTTAAGGAATTCCACCGCGACGGCGCGCTAATGGCGCGTTTCTTTTTCGTCGAAGATCCCGACGGCTACAAAATCGAGGTGCTCGAACGGCACGGCCGCTACATCTGATCGTAAGTGCTACGGGCACCCCACCTATCATGAGCTGAAGCGATGGTGTTGAACGATCCTTTTCACTGGAGAGGATCGAGCGATGTCCGAAGTTGATCGAGAGCCGGAGGGCGGACCGTCGTTGGCGGAGAATCTGCCCGACGAGGGTTCTGGCGTACCCCAGCGGCAAGAAAATGTTCGTCGTCCAGAATCGAACCGACCAGGCTACTGTTCCGGTTCCGACGCTACGAACACGCCTTCAGCGCGCAGATACCTGGTGAGCTTCGGCTCGAGAACCCGCTTTCCGTCGCGGATGGTCTGACCGAGAACGAAGGCTACGATGTTCAGCGCGTCGCGGTAGCAAGCGACAGCGTCGATGGACAGGTTGTCATAGTCCTTGGACCAGAGATGGAGGTATTGGCGGCGCGTCGTCCGAATCCGGTCGAACGATGTCTTCAGCGCATCATCGATCAAGGCGTAGGAATGCAGGATCGAGACGCGACGTTCCTGACCGAGCTTCTCGAAGGAACTGCCGAACAGCCCCCTTTGCGCGGTCTCGGTCATCCTCGCTCCGTTGATACTCGGTTCGGCCACCTCGAAGATCAGGATCGCCAGCATCTCGGAGACCATGCCGCATAGGGAGATGGTCCCTAGGTAGTTTCCGAGGATGTACGAGCCCTTGGCGTGGAGAAGGGGCCAGACGAGTTTGTCGAGAATGCGTTCGTCGGCGGGCGCGGCAAACAGTGGCTCCGGCTCGGCGCTGATTTCCCGGCAGCGCCGAACCAGAGCCGCAACGTCGGAGTCGACGCCGGGAGTACAAAGGAAGTCCAGAACTGATTCCGGCGTGGGATCGGATGGTGCGCCGTCGACGGAGGTTCCCATCGTGGGAACGAATGCGAGGGGATTCAGGAAGACCTTGAGGTGCTCGTTGTCAGTCATGGCTGGGAGTCTCACGGGCGTTCGGCCGGCGCCGGTTCTCCGCGGCCTCAACCAGATGCGCGTCGGCAAAGCGTCGCGTCCTGAATGGTGTCGTCGTCGGAGAAGCGGGAGCCCTGCGAAGTCTCCCGCCAGATGGCGTCGGTGGCCGTATCGAGCGTGAGGGTGCCACTGTCCAACCCGGGAATCGTCACCGCGAAGCTCCGCCCATCACTGGTCGCGCTGGCCGCCTGACCTAGCCTGACCGCAATTGGCTCCAGATGGCAAGACGGTCGCGAGAGGGGCGTCCGTCCGTTAGCGCGGGGAAGGTCGGGACGAAAGCGCCGAAGCCGGCGCCTCCCCACATTGTTCCTTCCGGCGAGTCATCAGGGCTCGCCCGGGGCGCCCGGCCGGGCCATGCGGTAGCCGACCCCGCGCTCGTTGAAGATCCAGGCGGGGTTCGCCGCGTCGTCGCCGAGCTTCTGGCGAAGCAGCTTGACGAAGGCGCGCACGACCTTGGTGTCGCTGTGGCCCCGTCCGGACCAGACCTGGCGCAGCAGGGTTTCGTGGGTCAGGACGCGGCCGGCGCCTCGCGAAAGGGCGCGCAGGAGCTCGTACTCGGTGGCGGTGAGCCCGACCTCGCGTCCGGCCACCGTCACCCGGCGGCGGTCGTAGTCGATGGCAAGGTCGCCCAGCACGAACGGCTCGGGGTCGGCGCGCCGGCGCAGGGCCGCCCGGATCCGCGCCGTCAGCTCGGTCGGCGAGAAGGGCTTGACGATGTAGTCGTCGGCGCCGGCTTCGAGCGCCCGCGCGATGGTCTCGTCGCGGCCGTAGCCCGAGATGAAGATCACCGGCAGGTCGGCGAGTTCCGGGACGGTCTGCATCAGCTCGATGCCGTCGGTTCCGGGCAGCATCAGGTCGAGCAGGACCAGCGCGGGCCTCTCGGTGCGGATGATCTCGGCGAGCTTGCCATGGTCGCCGGTGACCAGGGGGGAATAGCCCGCCTCGGTCAGCGTGTCGCGGATATGGCGCAGGGTCTGCGGATCGTCGTCGACCACCAGGATGCGGTCGGGCTCGCGTCCCTGCCGGGGCGCCGGCCGGCCGGGGGCGGTGCCGGGGCCGGTGCTAGGGGGTGTGCCGGGGGCGCCCGCGCCCGCCTCCCCTGCCACCGGCAGAGTGAAGGTGAAGCGGGCGCCGAGGCCCACGCCGGCGCTCTCGGCCCGGATGCGCCCGCCAAGGGCCTCGACCAGTCCCTTGCAGATGGCGAGGCCGAGCCCCGACCCGCCGGTCCCGGCCCCGCGCCCGCCGTCCGCCCCGCCGGAATACTTGCGGAACAGCTGGGCCAGGCGCTCGGGCGCGATGCCCCTGCCGTCGTCGGCAACCGAGACCGCGACATGCACCCCGTCGCGCTCGGCCGCGACCCGAATCGGCGAAGACTCCGGCGCCTGGCGCGCGGCGTTCGCCAGCAGGTTGTTCAGCACCTGCTCGACGCGCTGGCGGTCGGCCATGACGCGCGGCAGGTCCGCCGGCAGGTCGATCGTCACCGTGTGGCGCGCACCGCCGGAGAGGAAGGTGGTGCGCGCCCGGTCGACCAGCGCCGCCACCTCCGAGGGCTCGGGCGAGACGGAGAGCGTGCCGGTGTCGATGCGCCCGGCGTCGAGCAGGTCGGCGATCAGCCCGATCATGCGGTCGGCCTGGTCGTCGACGATGCGGATGAACTCGCGGGTCTCGGCCGGCGCGAACTGCCGCGAGGAGCCGAGCAGCGCGCCGGTCGAGCCCTTGATGGAGGTCAGCGGCACACGCAGCTCGTGGCTGACCATGCCGAGGAACTCGGCGCGCTGGCGCTCCAGCTCCTCGAGCGGCGCGAGGTCCTGCATGGTGACCACCACCGAGGCGACCGCGCCGTCCTCGGCGCGGATCGGCGTCGCGTTGATGAGCGTGGTCACGCTCCGCCCGTCGGGGACCGAGAGCGCAATTTCCTCGGCGCGCACCGTCTCGGCGCCGCTCAGCGCGCCCGCGAGCGGGAGCTGGTCGAGGGCGATTTCGCGCCCGTCGGCGCGCCGGTAGGTGATGACTTCAAGCAGCTGCTCCGCGGATTGGCCGGGGCTGCACAGACTCTCGACGATGCGCCTGGCCTCGCGGTTAAGCGAAACCATACGGCCGGCGCCGACGTCGAACACCACCACGCCGACCGGCGAGGTCTCGATCAGCGCCTCGAGGTCGGCCCGCGCCCGCTGCTCGGCGCGGTAGGTGCGCGCATTGGCGATCGCGGTCGCGGCCTGCGAGGCGAACAGCACCAGGATCTCCTCGTCCTCGTCGGTGAACGGCTCGCCGCCCTCCTTCTCGACGAGATAGAAGTTGCCGACATGGACGCCGCGATGGCGCATGGGCGTGCCCTGGAAGGTCTTCGACGGCAGCCGGTCGGTGGGGAAGCCGAGCGCGCGTATATGAGCCGGCACGTCGGCGATCCGGAGCGGCCCCTCGAGGTCGCGGAAGTGCTCGAAGAGGCGCGGGCCCTCGGACCATTCCACCATGGCCCGGTGCTGCTCCTCGGTGAAGCCCGAGGTGACGAAGTCCTGCGGTGCGCCCGCCTCGTCGATGGTGGCGATGGCGCCGAAGCGCGCGCCGGTCAGCGACCGGGCGCTCTCGACCACCTCGCGGAGCACCGTCTCGAGGTCGAGGCTTGCGCTGATCCGCAGGCTCGCCGCGCTGAGCGCCGAGATGCGTTCGCGCAGCGCCGCGATCTCGCGGCGCAGTTCGTCCGGAGGGTTCACCGCCGCGCCCCGGCGAGGGGCCGAATCGGTGCGCCGGAGCCGGGAGCGGGATCGGACGGGCCGGGTCGATGCAGCGGGAAACACGGCGACGTATCAGCATGGTTCACGATATCCGTACTCCTTTAGTCTGATTATTCATACTTATTTCACATTATTTTAGGTAGTGTTGCAAGCGATTTGTGCGGCCGCGGCGATGGCGGCGGCCCGGGACGGGGGGAGGCTGCACGAACCTCCACCCGGCTTGCGCCGCCGGAGCCGGCAAGCGTGCCGCAGACCCTTGCACCTGTCCACGGGACGGGTGGACGACAATCGAGAGGTGTGAGCCGTGGAACAGTTGCAGGCCCCGCTAGGCGCCCATCTCGGCCGCGAGCCCGCCACAGGCGGGTTCGTGGCGGGTGGCCGGGCCCGCTCCGACGGCGGCGACGGCGTCGGGGGAATGGGCTCAATGGAGGAGCACGAGATGTCTGACGCCACTGCGGTGACCGCTGAGCCCGAGCCCGAGGACCTCGAGCCCGGGTCGACACAAGCGAATGCGCACGCGTTGGGGGACATCACGGGACAGAAGGTCCCGGGTTCGCGGAGCGTGCAAAGGCTGACGCAGACCGTCGGGGCGGATGGGAACGACATCGACTACTGCCGTTTCGAACTCACCGAGTCTCGCGAGGCCCGCCTAGGGTAGAAGCCCCGTGAGGGGGCGGCGAAGCCGCGGTTGCGCTCGCCGGCCATGGATTGCGGCGGGTTCGGCGACAGGCCGAGGTCGCGCGCGGCGCCCCAGCGCTCGGAGCGCCAGCGTGACAAGAACCACCCGCGGGTGGAGGGCGGCGGGATGGCGGAGCAGGATCTGGCGCGGACGGAAGCAGAGGTCACAGGCAGGTACGGACGATGCGCCCATCGACAGCGAGAACGCATGGGAGACGGCAGGCAGAGTGCACGATGCCGCGCTCAAGCCCGACAGTATGCCCGCGTCGATCCGTCCGATGCGCCGGCGGTCGAGATAGTGGTGCCGGGTGTGAGGCACAGCCCGGAGCCGGGGCTCGCGCTTCGTGGGGACCTTCTCAGGATCGTACGCGTCCACGTCCAGGGCAACCCCGTTTGGGCACAGATTCGCGGGTTCGAGGCCACGCTCCGCGACCGCGACCGCGACGGGCGATCCGCGTCCGACCGGATGCCGGGCACGTCCCTCGAGTCCTGGTGCGCCGCCAGCAAACGGGCGGGGCGATGACCTTGCCGCCCGTCCGCCGTGCAACTGCCGCTGGCCGTCGGTCGACGGGATAGACCGATGGCGATGCTGCGGCTGGTCGATATCCGGAAGTCCTACCGTCTGGGACCCGTGGAGGTCGAGGTCCTGAAGGGGATCCATCTCGAGGTAGCGGCGGGAGACCTGCTCTCGATCATGGGGCCGTCGGGGAGCGGCAAGTCCACGCTGATGAACATCCTCGGGCTGCTGAGCCGCCCGACCGCGGGCTCCTACTTCGTCAACGGACGCGACGCCTCGACCATGAACGACCGGGAACTTTCCGGCTTCCGCAACGCCAGCATCGGCTTCGTGTTCCAGTCGTTCAACCTTCTCGGGCACCTGACGGCGCTGGACAACGCGGCGCTGCCGCTGGTGTACCGGGGTCTCGACCGGGGCGAGGGGAGGCGGCGCGCCGGTGACATTCTCGAAAAGGTGGGCATGGGGGACCGGCTGGACCACAAGCCAGACCAGCTCTCGGGAGGGCAGAAGCAGCGGGTGGCGATTGCCCGGGCGCTGGTCGGGAAGCCGGCTGCGGTGCTGGCGGACGAGCCGACCGGGGCGCTCGATTCGAGCACAGCCGAGGACGTCATGCGCCTGCTGGCCCGCCTCAACCGGGAGGAGGAGATTGCGGTCGTGATCATCACGCACGACCCTGAGGTGTCGCGGCAATGCCGGCGCCGCACGCGGATCCGCGACGGCATGCTGGTGGAAGACGCCGCGGGGCGTTGTGGGGCCGTGAACCCGCCGGGCCGGACGAGACCGTGATCCAGGTACCAAGCGCGCGCGATGATGCGCGCGAGAGAGGTCTTGCCCAGCCCCGGCCGGCCTAGAGAGGAGCGTGTGTCCGAGCGGGCCGTTGCGGTCCCGGGCGGCATCGAGGTGGATGCGGAGGCTGGCGCGATGGTCGTCCCGTCGAGGACATCACCGAGGCGCTCGGGACGGAGTGCCGGATTGGCGGGATGACGCTGGTCGGGATGGCCTCGCGCATCATGAGGAATGGCGTCGGTGCCAAGGGGTCAAGGTGCATCTGGACGGCTTCGACTAGCAGCCTGTCGGACTTAGCGGGCACTGTTTTCGTAAAGTGTTGAAAGATAAAGATATTCGTGAATCGACGCATTCCAAGGTTGAAAAGATAAACACAGGACTTACCATAATCTGAGGTCCTAAGTCCGACAGGCTGCTAGCCCGGATATCTCACCAGGGGGGGTGCATGGAGCGGAAACGCGTGGTACAGGTAAGAAAGACAACCCCTTACCGGCCATGACGGAGCCACCCCATGCACACAGACTGTACCTCGACGCAACTGGCGTTTGAAGGCCTTGGCCGGCGTGCGGTGGTAGGCCGGTTCGACGGCGGCCGGCTGACGACCGATGGCGGCGTGTTGCTGCTGCGGGAGGTTGACCGGCGCTTCCGGGTGACGTCGCGGCTGGCGGCGTGCTTCCGGGACCACCGCGACCCACGGCGGATCGAGCATCGCCTGGAGACGCTGGTGGCGCAGCGGGTGTTGGCCCTGGCGGCGGGCTACGAGGACCTCAACGACCATGACCGGCTGCGCGCCGACAGCGCCTTCGCGCTGGCGAGCGGGTGTGCGGACGTGACCGGGGAACGGCGGCGGCGGGCGCGGGACCGGGGGCATGCGCTGGCGGGATCGAGCACGCTGAACCGCCTGGAGCTCGGCGTGCCGGAAGCGGCGGCCGGGGACCGCTACCAGCGGATCGCCGCCGACCGGGAAGCGATCGAGCGGCTGCTGGTGGACCTGTTCCTGGAGGCCCATGCCGCCCCGCCGGCGGAGATCGTACTCGATCTCGACGCCACCGACGATCCGCTGCACGGCCGCCAGGAGGGCCGGTTCTTCCACGGCTACTACGGGCACTACTGCTATCTCCCGCTGTACGTGACCTGCGGCGAGCACGTGCTGTGCGCCCGGCTGCGCCCGGCCGATATCGATGCGGCGGCGGGCGCGGTGGACGAACTGGCGCGGATCGTGCCGCAGATCCGCCGACGCTGGCCCGGGACCCGGATCCGGGTGCGCGGCGATGCCGGGTTCTGCCGCGAGGACATCCTGCGCTGGTGCGAGGACGCCGGCCTCGAGTACGTGTTCGGGCTCGCGCGCAACGCCCGCCTGGAACCGTGGCTCGCGAAGGCGCTGCACAAGTCCCGGCGCCGGGGCGCCGCCACCGGCCGGGCCGCGCGGCGGTTCCGGGAATGCCGCTACCGCACGTTGACGTCCTGGAGCCGGGCCCGCCGGGTGATCGGCAAGGCCGAGTGGCTGCCGGGGCTGCGCGGCGCCAACCCGCGCTTCGTGGTCACCAACATCCCGCGCCGCACCCTCGGGGCGCAGGCCCTCTACGAGGACCTGTACTGCGCCCGCGGCGACATGGAGAACCGGATCAGGGAACAGCAGCTGTGGCGGTTCGCCGACCGCACCTCGAGCGCGACGATGCGCGCCAACCAGCTGCGGCTGACCTTCTCCGCGTTCGCCGGCGCCCTGCTCACCCTCCTGCGCCAGGTCGGGCTGCAGGGCACGGCGCCGGCCCGCGCCCGCGCCGACACCATCCGCGCCCGGTTGCTGAAGGTCGCCGCCCGCATCACCGTCACCGTCCGCAGGATCCGGGTCGCGTTCCCGTCGGGCTACCCGCTGCAGGAACTGTTCGCGCACGTGCTCGCCGCCCTGCGCGCCCCGCCGGTACGCGCGGGGCCCGCCTGACCCCGCCTGCAGCGGTCCTGCCCCCTCCTGCCGCACGCGCCGCGACCGGCGCCGCAGGCGACGTCTGCCCGGCGCCCGCCATCCAGCGTGACCCGCGCCCGGAATCCGCATTGCCGGGCTCCGTCGCGCCCGATCCCGGCGGCCCCGGGCCGCCGGGCACGCCGCCAACGGCTTCGAAACCCCCGACACCGCCCGCAGACGCCTTGAGCCGGCGGCGGCAGGTCCGGTGGTGAGCGAAGCGGGCTAGCAGGCCGATCACCTTCTGGTCGCGATCACCGAGAACGTTACTTCATGCAAGTTCAGCGGGTGTTCCGAACCGGAGGCAGCAGCGTGCGGGGGCGCCACTCCTGTCTCGTCGCGCCAAGCCGCGCGCTGTGAGGCGCAAGGCCATGGCCAGTTCGGGTGGCGGGAGGGGAAAAGCCGGGTATTTCACGTAAGAAGCTCCTTTATAGCATGTATATTCACATTTATTTCACATTTTATTATGTATCCTAGACGGCACCCGGACGAGACAACCAGCGAGCGCTATCGCCAGCAGCGACAAGAGAGACCGGGCCCTGAACAGTCGCAAGACCCGGCGAGACCGTTCCTGACCTGAACTGAAAGGAGAGTGGTGCATATGCACGCAACCTCATGGGGAACGAGCGCTAGCATCCGGAGGATGAGCTGGACGGCGCTGGTAATGGCTGCGGTTCTTGGATCGGGCACGGCCCTCGCAGATGAATGCAGCGATGCTTGGGATGATGCGTCGGCCGCAGACCACTGCGATGACGCGGGCGATTCTGTGACGGTCCAGAACGCCGGGTCCGCGAACACGTGTAGCGTCGACGTCGCGTGCTACGTATCGGTCGATCTGCTGAATGGACCGTCTGGGCAGACCATCACAGGGAATACGTACGTGATAACCCCCCTCGCCTGGGAGGTCAGAACCGACGGAGCCGGGAACACCTCCGGCACCGGCGTCGCCCGGTCCGACGTGAGCAACATCACCATTTGCTACTACCAAGGCTCTCTCACCGGCGCGCAATGGGTCGACTGGCGAGACAAGTTCAGTACGACCAGCTGTGCAAGCGATGAAGTCGACGTTGATACCGCGGTGGCGGACGGACTGGACTTGCGGACATCGGCCAACTAGCGCGATAGCCGCGCTCAGCGGCGAGGTCCGAGCTGCCGATGCCGTCCGGCCCGTCCGTGGCATCGTCCGTTGCATCGTCCGTTGCATTGGGTTCACGGCGACGACGCGGACCTGCCGTAATACTGGCGCATCTAGCGCGGTCCAGGCGGTTGGCAGCCAGTTCCACAGGAACCGGGACCGGGCCGGGCGAAGTGACGCCGCACCGATCCGGGCAGGCCTTGGCCTCGCCCGGATCGGCCGGCGGGTCGGATCCGGTCCGGCTGACGGGGCGCGGCGTGCGTGATCGTCGCCGGCGCGTGCGGCGCGTTGCGTCGACCGTGATCCTCGTACGGCGTGTCGCCTGGGCGCAAGTCCGGCGCATCGAGCAGGTCGTCGACGTGATGGGCCTGAGGCCTCGCCGGGCGCCGTTCGTGAAGATCGGGTGGCAGGAGGGCCAACGGTTTCGGCTGTGCCCCGGGCCCGCCGGCCGTTTGGCCGCGTCGTCTGCGGGGGGCAGCGTTGGCGGCTTCGGAGCCGCGCCCTGCTCGCCGCGATCGATCACACCGATCGCCTCTGCCGATCGGCGGGCTGCCGGTCCGAACGGCCCGGCCCTCTTGCAGCTCCCGGGCGCAGGCTTCGTGTGCCGGTCATCCTGGATCTCCCACGCATGCGAATCCCGACGCCTGATGTACGATCGCGAGCGATCGGTGCGCGGCACGCGATCATGAGTGCCGAGGCGACGCGGAGGGCGCCGGGGTCTCCGGCGGCAGCGCCCCGTGCATGGCAGCGCGGGGGGCGCCCGCAACCGCCGAGCCATCCGAAGAAACGATCGCGGACATGCGCCCTGGACGGGCGCACAGCACGGCAGCCCCCCGGCCCGGGCCGCGCGGCCGCCGGCCGCCGAGCCTCTCCGACCCAGCGAGAGGCAGCGCAAGGGCAGGCGTTGTTCGGTGCGACGCCGGTAGGCACGCTTCGCGGGTGCCCGCCGGGCCTCGCGGGCCACGCGGCTTCCGCGAGCGCCAGGGTGCCTTCTTCGACTCGCCCTCGACTCGGCGGCAAGGGCCAGCCCCGCGCACGGCACGGAGGGCTCCGGGCGGAGGTTCTGTGGGTCCTGTTTGCGGTCGTTCTCGCTACGGGTCCCGCGATGGGGCAGGGGGAAGTCGACGCACGGCCCGCGGCGCCCCTGGAGCTTTCGCTCGAGGAGGCGGTCCGGCTGGCGCTTGGGAGCAGCCGGGCGGCGATCGCGGCGCGGCTCGGTCGCGATGAGCAGGAATGGGCGGTCGCGGCGGAGGAGGAACGGTATGATCTGCGGGCGACGATCGGGGCGACGGCAGAGGCTCGAAGCCACGCGGACGAGACCGCGGAGGTCTTCGTCGGGCCGCGCATCCGGGTGCCCACCGGCGGCGAGTTCGCGCTGACCTGGCGCGAGCCCATCGGCGGGGACGGCGACCAGTCATTCGGTGCGGTACTGAGCTTCTCGCAGCCGCTGCTCAGGGGGTTCGGAACCGACATCGACACCGCGCCCCTGCGCAAGGCGCGCCTGCAGGATCGCATCGCGGTTCGGAGCTTCCGGGATGCGGCGGCCGATATCGTCGGAACGGTCATTTCCGCCTATCGCGCGGTGCTCCGGGCGCAGCGCCGGGTCGAGATCGGCCGCGCGGCTCTGGAGCGGGCGCGCGGTCAGCTCGCGACCAACCGGAAGCTGGTCGAGGGGGGCCGCATGGCGCCGCAGGACCTCGTCCAGACGGAAGCCGAGGTCGCGGACCGGGAATACGCGCTGGTCGACAGCGAGAACGCGCTGGAGGAAGCGCGATCGACGGTGGTCAACGTCCTCGACCTCGAGGACGATGCCCGCCCGGAGCTGGAGCCCGAGGCTGCGGTTGTGGCCGAGCGGCCGGAGCTGGACGCGAGCCTGGAGACAGCGTTCGCGCTACGCACGGACTGGCTGCGCGCCGAGATCGGCATGGAGCTGGCGCAGATCGACCTGCGCCTCGCGCACGACGACCGGCTCTGGGACCTTTCGCTGGATGCCGAGGCATCGCGTGCCGGCACCGGCGACGGCAACAGCTGGAGCGGCGCGCTGAACCTCACCGTGCCGCTCTGGGACGGCAACCCGAGACGGGCCGTCTTGCGCGCGCGAAACGGCGTGCGGCGGGCGGAAATGGCACTTGCCGAGACGCGCCAGGGGATACGGATCGAGGTGCGCCGTGCCGTGCAGGGTACGGCGGTGGCGCTTCGCCAGGTAGACGCTGCCCGTCAGGCGCGCAAGCTCGCGGAGCGCAAGCTCGAAATCGAGCGGCGCAAGCTCCAGGAGGGCCTGTCGTCCGCGTTCCAGCTCGGCCGGTTCGAGAACGACCTGGTGACCGCCGAGAACCGTGAACTGGATGCGGTGGTACGCTACCGCGATGCGCTTACCGCGCTCGACCGGACGCTCGGCACGACGCTGGAGCGATGGGGGTTCAGCGTTAAGCAGGTGGGTCGCTGACCGGGACGGCCAGCCGCGCGCGCGACAACCCCGGAAGCCGGCGGTGCGCAGCGACTCGGAACCGCGCGGGGATGGAGGACGGCGCAGCGGATTCCTGCCGGACCCTGAATCACGGGAAGGTTCGATCCCATGTTGCTGGATGAGTCGACTTCCGTCTACCGATCGATCTGCGAGAGCATGACGTGTGGCGTCATGCTCATCGATGGGGACGGCTCCGTCGAGACGTTCAACCCGGCTGCCGCGGCGATCCTCGGTGTTGACCGTGAGGCGGTGCTACGCCGGAGCTTCGCCGAGGTCTTCATCGGCAACGAGGCGTTCGAGGAGCTGAACGAAGCCGTGCTGGCCGCGGTCTACGAGGGCGTCGTGGGCCTGCAGTGCGTCGCAACCGTCTCGGTGGGTGGGCGGGCCGTGCCGCTCGCCGTCGACACTTCCTACCTGCGCGAGCCGGGCGCTCGCGAGGGTGCCCGCCGCAGTGTGGTCGCCGTGTTCAGCGACATTTCCGAATTGGAAAGCCTGCGCGTCAAGGAAGCCGCCCTCGCCCGGCAACTCGAGGCCAAGCATGGGGAGTTGCGCGAGGCCTACCGCGGCCTCGAAACGCGCAACCGTGAACTCGGGGAGTTGCTGCGGAAGGTTCGGGCCGTGCGGCTCGCCGCCGCGGCGTGCGGGGTATTGCTGGCCGGCGGCATCGGCGCCTGGCTGTGGAGCGAGACCCCGGCCGTCCTGTTCGGCAGCACGCCCACGCAGGCGGCGAGGGCCGATGACGGGGAGCGCTTCGTCGTCGTGGAGCCGGCCCGCATCGCCTTGACGATCACCGTGCCCAGCGTGATTGACCCGCTGCGCGAGGTGGCGGTCACCAGTCCGATCGAAGGGCAGGTCGGGGCCGTGCACACGGCGGTCGGAGAGCATGTCATCGTCGGACAACCGCTGCTGGACCTCGACGTGACCGAGGTCCGGCTCCAGCGCCGCAAGGCGGAGGCGGTCTATCTCAAGGCGAAAGCCGGAGAGGACGCGCTCGCCAGCTGGGCGAGCGGCGTCGAGGCATCCAAGGCGAAGCGGGCCGTGACCAAGGGGCAGATCGCGCTCGAGGCAACCAACACCAAGCTGGCCGAGGTCGCGTTCCTGGTGGAGGAGGGGCTGGTACCTGCCAGGCGAAGGGCCGCCGCGGAGCGCGAGCAGCGTACGCGCCTGCTCGACCTGGAGTCGGCCGAGCAGGACCTGAATGCCGTGCTTGCCAAGGGGCGCGACCCCCTCGGGGTGGTCCGCCTTGAACTGGAAACCGCCAGCGGCGAACTTGAGCGGCTCGACGGGATCCTCCGGAACGCAACGGTTGCCGCGCCCGTCGCCGGAGTCGTGCTGCGCCTCGGCGGCGGGTCCGGGCGGCAGGGGGCGCCCCTGTCGCAGGGAACCTCGATCGAGGCCGGACAGCACCTTGTCACGATCGGGGACATGGCGGGCCTCACGGCGTCGGGACGGGTGGACGAGGTGGACGTCCGTCGACTCCGGCCGGGGGGTGCAGTGCGGATTACCGGCCCCGCCTTTCCGGGCATCGTGCTTGAGGGACGGGTGATACAGGTTTCCTCGCAGGCGTCCCGGACCACCGGCCAGGGCGGCGTGCCGACCTTTGCGATCACCGCCGCGGTGGACCGGCTGGACGCGGAGCAGCGCAAGGCGGTGCGTCTCGGCATGTCGGCCGATCTCGAGATCGTCGTGTACGAGAACGACAAGGCACTCGTCCTGCCGCTGGGCGCGGTGGATCTCTCCCAGGGCAGCCCGCGGGTGCGCGTGCGCGACCCGGCTACGGGGAACGAGCGGATCGTCCAGGTGGCGACGGGGATCACCACGATCGACGCGGTTGAGATCCTGAGCGGTCTTGCGCGCGGCGACCGGGTGGTGGTGCCGTGATGACGGCGGCCGGGACGGAACCGGCGGGGTGCCGCCCGGTCGACGGCTGGCGGACCTAGTCGTCGGGATCGGCGCGGGACGGTGCGACTCTTCGGTCGAGCCAATCTGGAGGAGGCCTGCTCGAGCCTGCTGAGCGCGCGGCATCGCACTGGCCCGGCGTTGGTCGGGATCGCGATCGGCGTGGCCTCGGTGAGCAGCATGATTTCGGTCGGCTCGATCGCGAAGACCGAGGCGGCCCGAGAGTTCCAGGAACTCGGAACCGACATCGTGAACATCCGGCTGCGCAGGGGGGGCGAGGGCGGGGTACGCATGGCGATCAGGCTGGCCGACGCCGAAGGGATCGTGGCCTTGCCCGGCATCCGGCGGGCCGCGCCCTACACCGTCGCCGGGGCCCAGGCCGTGCTCGGCGGCACAGAGACGGCGCCCGCGCGCATCGTCGGGGCCACGGAGGAACTCGCGGCGCTCGCCCGACTGGACCCGGCGCAGGGACGCTTCGTCTCGAAGCTCGACGGCGGCCAGTATTTCTGCACCGTCGGGTCCGAGATAGCGGACAAGCTTCGGGAGGCCACCGGCGGGCGGATCCTCGGTGCGAAGGTCCGCCTCCGGGAGACCGTCTTCACCGTCATCGGCGCACTACGCCGGTCGGCGGTAGGCCAGCGGCCGTTCGACCCGAACGGAACCGTCTTCATCCCCATTGCCACGGCAGGGCGGGTCGCGCCGGAGGAAACCCTGCGGGATATCCTGGCGCAGACCGCCGCGGACACCGACTATCGGGCGGCAACCCGCGAGATCGCGGCGTATTTCCGGGAACTGGCTCCCAGGGCCCGGGTGCAGGTGCGGAGCCCCGAGGAGCTGATCGAGCAGATGCACCGCCAGATGCGCCTCTACACCTTGCTGCTCGGGGCGATCGGGGGCATCTCGCTCCTCGTCGGCGGGATCGGCGTGATGAACGTGATGCTCGTCGCGGTTACAGAGCGCCGGAAGGAAATCGGAATCCGGCGAGCCCTGGGGGCACGGAGCTGGGACATCCAGGCGCAGTTTCTCACCGAATCGGCGATCCTGTCGTTGCTGGGCGGTCTGGTCGGAGTGGCCCTCGGGCTTGGCGCAACCTGGGGAATCTGTCAGTTCTCCGGCTGGACGTTCACGCTCTCGCTGGGCGGAACCGTGCTCGGCGCCGTCGTGGCGGGCGGCGCGGGAATCTTCTTCGGCTTCTATCCCGCCCGCCAAGCGGCAAAACTCGATCCCGTCGCTGCGCTGCAGGGTGGATAGGCCGGCGTTGCTCCTGTCGCCGTGGCGCGGCAGCTCGATCCGGTAAGCGGTGGCCTGCTTGGGTCCGGCACGCCGGTTGTTGTCAACGTCTCGTGGCGGGTCGTGGTGGGAGCGGTGCGTGGTGCGGTGCGACGGAATCTACATCCCGTCTCATCGCGACGTGTTTCGATCTCGGCCAGCGTGTCAGCCGGGTAGTAGCTGAACCGAAGCAGGGTGTCGAAGCGTTCGGGGATCCGGGCCGTGACTGCGCTGTTCGCCGAAGTCGAGCGCGATCGCATCTGGCGGGAGGCACAGGCTCGGCTTCAGTGTGTCGATTGTGTCCCCGGAGCCCCGACACTCCGACACAGCTCTCCTTCGCGAGCAACGAAGCGCGCGTCACGCCTAATGCTGTCGTCGTGTAGATGGCCGCGCGCCGCCCGCCATTGATGGTGGCTGAGCGAGACCGGGCGGCCGGTGCCGACGTCGAACACGACGACGCCGACCGGCGAGGTCTCGATCAGCGCCTCGAGGTCGGCCCGCGCCCGCTGCTCGGCGCGGTAGGTGCGCGCATGGTTGATTGCGGTCGCGGCCTGCGAGGCGAACAGCACCAGGATCTCCTCGTCCTCGTCGGTGAACGCCTCGCCGCCCTCCTTCTCAACCAGATAGAAGTTGCCGACATGGACGCCGCGATGGCGCATCGGCGTGCCCTGGAAGGTCTTCGACGGCAGCCGGTCGGTGGGGAAGCCGAGCCCCTGCACATAGGTGGAAACGTCAGCGATCCGGAGCGGCCCCGGCCGGTCGCGGAAGTGCTCGAAGAGGCGCGGCCCGTCGGACCATTCCACCATGGCCCGGTGCTCCGCCTCGGTGAAGCCCGAGGTGACGAAATCCTGCGGCGCGCCCGCAGATAGCGCTCCGCATGGCGGCGACGGTGGTGGCCGGGCTGCTGGGCCCGATCGCGATCGGGCTCTATGCGATCGTGCTCAGCCTGCCCGTGTGGGTGGCTTGGTGGTGGCTGGCGCACCGCGGCTAATGGCAGACGGCTGCGGGCCGGCTGCGCAGCAATGGTGGCGCGAACATTGGCGCCGCGACGGCCGGGCGCGGGTTGCAGCGTTGCCGAAACTCAGGTCTGGAGAAGGGCTTTCAGCTCGGATATCCGCAAGAGCAGCATGAGTGGCTCGCGGTCCGAATACGGCCGGAAGCCGAAGCGTTCGTAGAACGCCCTGGCCTGTCCGTCGATAGCCTGCACGACGATGGCGCGTGCGCCGACCAGGTCGGCCGCCGTCAGGGCGCGCCAGGCCGCGTCGATCAGCAGGTCAGAGCCGAGGCGCCGGCCCTGGTAGTTCGTGTCGACCGCAAGCTGACCGAGGAGGATGACCGGGACCGGATCGGGCATGCCCCGGCCGACCCGGGACGAAACCCGCCGCCGCTCCACTGAACTGGCGGCCAGGCTGTAGAAGCCGGCGACGCGGTCGCCGTCACAGGTGACATAGGTGCGCGCGCCGCCCTTGGCCTCGTTCAGCCGCGCCTTGCCCTGCAGCCAGGTATCCAGGGCGGGAACGCCCGAAGAGAATTGCGAGACGTCGTGCTGCGGCCCGAGCGGCTCCGGGGCCGTCAGCGGTCCCACTGCGGCCGGCGCGCGTAACGGGCCTTCACGGTGGGATCGGGCTCCACCGGGGCGTCGAGGGCGGCCGTGAAGGCGTCCCAGGCCTCGTCGTCGAGGGCGATGATGGGACGCTCGTTCAGGGTCCCGATGGCCGCCGCCTCGCTCGACCGGAGCACGAATTCGGTCCGGGTGACGCCCCGGATCGCCGCCGCGCGGTCGATGAAGGCGAGACGGTCGTCGGACATTCGGAAGTTCACCTGGGCCATGGAGATCGCCTTCGGTCGGGATTGGCGCACGAGTCTCGCTACGGTCGAACGTATACCATTTGTATAGAAGAACGGCAAGCTGCCTCCGGTTCGGGCGGCGGCGCTTCAGATCGGCCGGCGATGGATCAGTGCCAGGCATCGCCGTCCGAATCGTCCTCCTCGGCCCGCATGGATTTGGCCGCAAGCGCGGTCCAGGCCTCGTAGTCCAGCCCGAGGCGCCGGTTAAGCTTGTTGCAGATTTCTTCCGCGTCGGTGACGGACAGCGCAACCAATGCCGTTGGCACATAACCGGACATGCCCTCGATGACGATGCGGATCTGCTGGACCTCGTCCTCGATCTCGTAGGCGGGCACAAAACAGTAATTGGGGTTGTCGGGCAACGCGCGCATGAACTCCCGCCGCGGCCCATCGTCCTGAAGCTGCACGGTGAGGTTCAGCCCGCCGCTCCACTCCGTCCGGTCCTGCCCGCCCCGTTGCGTGGCCCTGGCGCTCAGCGAGAGGTCCGGAAGCAGGTTGCTTTCCGCGTTCAACAGGCCCATGCGCGCCAGTTCCATGCCGATCTCGGCGCGCAACCAGTCCGTGCGGCGCGCGAAGGCCGTCTCCAGGCTCTTCTCAAGGTCCGGCCGCTCCGCCACGATAGGCGGCTCCTCCCGGGGCTCGATGCGGACCCCTTCTTCGAGGTCGAGCGTGTTCACGAGGACCGAATTGGCGGTCTCCAGCCCGTTCTCGGCGTCGGCCAGCGCATATTCCTTGTTCGCGACGTCCGCCTGCGTCTGCACCAGGTCCTGCGGCGCCATCCGGCCCGCCTCCACCAGAGTCCGGTTGATCTCCAATTGCCGCTGGGCCCGCTCCAGCGCCTCGCGCGCGATGACGAGCCGCCGCGCCGTCCTGAGCACGCCGCGATAGGCGGAGATCGCCGACTCGACGATACCCGCCGCCGTATCCCGGAAGGCGCGGAGGTCTACGCGAGCCTGCAGGCGTGCCCGGCGGAGCGGTTGGGTGTCGATATCGGTCCCGAAGCCCTTGAGCAGCGGTTGCTGGAAGCTGAGCTCAGTGCTGGCCTCGCGGTCCCCCTCGCCCGCCAGCGGCTTGCGCCAGGAAAGCCGGAACGAGCCGCCGGTCGGCACCCGCAGGCTCGGCCCGATGGAGACATCCGCCGTCTTCGCCGTCTCGTCGCCAC
Organism: Alphaproteobacteria bacterium; assembly: GCA_965215575.1. Lineage (GTDB taxonomy): Bacteria > Pseudomonadota > Alphaproteobacteria > TMED109 > TMED109 > VXPW01. Next base: position 3,132,465 of record OZ244069.1, on the reverse strand, counting down.
GGTGCTCGGCATTCGCGCCCACGCTGACGCTCACCATCGGGTCGTAGCGCTCTTCCGCCGCCTCCAGCGTCAGCGCCTGCTCCTCGCGCCCGAGCCTCGCGGAAATTGCCGAGCGGCTCTTCGTCAGCGCCAGCTGAATCGCCTCCTCGAGCGACAGCTCCAGGGACGCCGCGGGCCGTGCGCCGGCCTCTCCTTGCCCCATGGCGGGATCTGGAACGGCAGTGAGGACGATCGCACACAGTATCCAGAGAGCCTCCGCCCGGAGCCGCCCTCGCAGCGCGCCCGGCTGCCGTTTCCCGCGGCGCGGGGGGCGGGGCGGACGAGTCCCCGTGGCGATCGCGGAATCCGCGTGGCCCGCGAGGCCCGGCCAATACAAGCGAAGCGACCGAACGCGAGCCGGCGGTCTCACGGCGCTGCAGCGTCCGGCGGCGCGTCGACGTATTCCAGCAGCATGCCGTCGCGGATAAGCGCGCGGCGCCGGCAGCGCCGGGAAACCTCCGGGTCGTGCGTGATAATCACGACCGCGATTCCCTCGTCCCGGTTGAGGCGGGCCAACAGACGCATCACCTCGTCGGCGGTGTTCGAATCGAGCGCTCCGGTCGGCTCGTCGGCCAGCACCGCCGCCGGCTTTCCGACCAGCGCCCGGGCGATCGCCACCCGTTGCTTCTGCCCGCCGGAGAGCTGGTCCGGCTTGTGGTCCAGCCTGTCCCCCATGCCGACCGTCTCGAGAATGTCGCCGGCGTGCCGGCGCGTCTCGCGCCGGTCGAGGCCGCGGTAGACCAGCGGCATCGCCACATTGTCCAGCGCCGTCAGGTGCCCAAGAAGGTTGAACGACTGGAACACGAAGCCGATGTTGGCGTTGCGAAAGGTGGAAAGCTCCCAGTCGTTCATGGTCGAGGCGTCGCGCCCGTTGACGTAGTAGGAGCCCGTGGTCTGGCGGCTCAGCAGCCCGAGGATGTTCATCAGCGTGGACTTGCCGCTCCCCGATGGCCCCATGATCGAGAGCAGGTCTCCCGCCTCCACGTCGAGACGGATGCCCTTCAGGACCTCAACTTCGACCGGCCCCAGAAGGTAGGACTTGCGGATATCGACAAGCCGCAGCATTGTCATGAGGGCTCTGTTGTAAACTTGGCGAAGGGGCGATGTGTGATCAGGGGGCTTCCTGTTCACCTCATGATTTTGCATCGGCCAGACGGGTCTGTAGCAACGTCATGGCCTCGGTCAGGGCGCGCGGTCCGACGCCGAAGGCGCGCTCGACAATCCTGACCTCGCCGACGATGCCGCCCTGGAAGTTGAAAATCCCAGCTTGGCCTTTCCGCAGCGCGTGCATCACCTCGAAGCCCTTGATCGTGGCATAGGCCGTCTTCAAGGTCTTGAAACCGCGCACGGGTCGGATCAGCAGCTTGAGCTTGCCGTGGTCGGCCTCGACGACATTATTGAGGTACTTCACCTGCATTGAGGTACTTCACCTGCCTGTGCCTCGTGTCCTTCGGGCACTTGCCCCTCGGCCTTGAGGTCCGCGATGGCAGCGGCATAGGCCGGCGCCTTGTCGGTGTTGAGCACCTCAGGCTGCTCCCACTCCTTCAATCCTCTCAGGGCCCTGCCGAGGAATCGCTTCGCGGCCTTGGTGTTGCGGGCCGCCGAGAGGTAGAAGTCGATCGTGTTCCCGAACTTGTCGAGCGCACGGTACAGTTACGCCCACTTGCCACGGACCTTGATGTAGGCCTCGTCGATGCGCCAACTCCGAGACTGCGGCCGGCGCCACTGCCAGCGCAGACGTTTCTCCATCTCCGGTGCGAACCGTTGTACCCAGCGATAGATCGTAGAGTGGTCGACCGCGACGCCGCGCTCGGTCATCATCGCTTCGAGGTCGCGGTAGTTGAACGCATACCGGCAATACCAGCGCACCGCCCAGAGCACGATCTCCCCCCGGAAGTGACGTCCCTTGAATTCGCTCATGCCTCAACCCCTCGCTGCAGATCGCGCAGACACGTCACCAACCAGCCGGACTTTGCAACAGAGCCGCAGAACGGACACTCTCCGTCGTAAAGCACGAAGGGCCCGTCCGGGACCGCAGTGGGGGGACTGCCGGGTTCTGTCTGCCCCGATGTCACGACTGCGCCCTCCGGCCTTGCCGCCTGTTGCGCGCCACGGCGATTCCGCCGATCGGCCGCCGACGGAGGGCGCCGGCGACCTGGATCTTGCCGGCGAGCGCAGTTATCGGACTAGTTGGCCGATACCCGCATGTCCAGCCCGTTCGCCACCGCGTCATCGACGTCGACCTCGCCGCTCCCGCAGCTGCCCACAACGAGCTTGCCGCGCCAGCTCACCCATGTGTTGCCGGTGAGAGGGCCCTGGTAGTAGCAAATGGTGATGTCGTCCACGTCTGTCAGCGGGAGGCCGTTGGTGGCGTTGTTGTTGGTGCCGGTGCTGCTCACCCAGACCTGCCAGCCGATGGGGTTCGTCACGTAGATACGGGCCGTGAGAGTGCTCCCATCCGGTGGTCCGTTCAGCAGATCGACATTGACATAGCATGCAAGGTCGACGCTGCATTTTCTTGTGCCCACGACGTGCTCGACCGTCACCGAGTCGATCGCGTCACCGCAGTATTCTGCTGCATTCGCATCAGCCCACTCGTCGCTGCATTGATCTGCATGCGCCATCCCGGCTCCAAAAAGCGCCGCCGTCAGCAGCGCCATCGAGCTCACCTTTCGGACGCTGGCTATCCTTTTCCGTGATGTCATGTCCATGACCTCCTCTTCGATCGGTTTCGACCGCGAACGGTCTCGCCAGGTATCGCGACTAAACATGGCCCGGTCTCCTTATCGCTGTTGGCGATCCCGCCTGCTCCCGTAAGGATATCAATTATTGTGTCCATGAACCGTGAATTAATGGGATATTTGCGAGAATAATACGAGAATAATACGAGAATAATGCTTTCTCATGACGAATAGTTGCAGGGCCGGCCGCGTTCCTATGGGTCCACGGCCTAGACTGGACGCTTGGCACGACGCTCGACCGGTGGGGCACAAGCGTTGAGCAGATAGGCCGATGACGGTGCGGCGGAGTCCCGCCGCGCCCTGAAAACACGGTGAGGTTCGATCCCATGGCGGTGGGCGACTCGCCTTCCGTCTACCGCGCAATCTGCGAGAGCATGGCGTGCGGAGTCATGCTGATCGACGCGCAGGGGCGGATCGAAACCTTTAACCTGGCCGCCGCGGCGATCCTCGGTCTTGAGCGCAAGGCGGTAACTCGCCTACCTCGTGGCCGGACTCGAGGGCAAGTACGGCATCAGGCCGGAGTGACGGGGTACGCGCACGATGCGGTGTCGACCGGCTCGCGGTCACTGGCAGTGCCCCGGAGCTGCTGGTGGTGAGCCGGGTCGGCGTTGAAGGTGATGGCGCGGCGGGCACCGCTAGCGTTCCTCGTTGGGTCGCGAGTGGGCGTTCCGCCAGTAGGGGGGCGGGCAGGCCGTTCTTCTTGGCGGAGAGGCTTGCAGGGCCCATCGCAGCGGGTGGGTCGCAGGGTTGCCCGCGGGGGGCGGGCGTCTGCCCGGTCGTCGCGGTGGATGCCTGGGTGGACGGCGCCAATAGCAGTACGTCAGGGGGGCGTCCAGGCGCGTCGCAGACATTGCAGTGGGACGTGAGGCCGTGCATGCCGATGCCCACAATCCATTGAGCCGGTCTGTTGGATTCCAGGCTACGGGGCGATCTTCGACCGGGGTTCATGAAGGTGTCCGCTGATAGGCGTCGCGGCGGTGAGCGACACGAACGACCAGCACGATGAGCTCATCGTCCCTCACTTCGTACACGATGCGGTAATCACCGACGCGCAGTCGCCGGAGCCCCCGAAGATCGCCCTTCAGGGCGGCACCGAGATGGGGGGTCTCCGCCAGCCGGTCGATGGCCGAGACCAGCCGGGTCCGGTCCGGTTTGGCTACGCGCCTCAGCTCTCTGGCAGCGCTCCCCTTAATCCGAATCGAGAAGCTCACGCCGGACCTGGTCCCAGTCCAGCACCGGATCGCTGGGATCGCGGAGCCGGTCGATGGTGACGGAGAGATCGTCGAAGTCTTCGAGATAGTGCTCGACCGCGAGGCGGATGAGGTCCGCCCGGCTGCGCCGGAGCTGTCGTGCAGCCGTATCGAGCGCATCGACCACCGGGTCGGGCAATCGTGCGGTCACTTGCTGGGGCATGGCATGTCCAATGGCAATTGATTCAGATTACAGTAAGTTACTGCAATCCAATCTCACAATCCACCGCGCAGTTGAACTGCCCCCGTGAATTGGTCCACCACTAAAGTGAGTAATCGGAGAACCAACGATGGGCAAGAAACAACACGGACCTGAGGAATTCGTCTCGAAGCTGCGCCAGGCCGAGGTGCTGGTCGGGCATTCGGGACAAACCACGGCGACATCACCATGCACGACAATGCTGTGAACATCGTCTCCTGGAACATGGCTCACAAGCAGGAATCATGGCGATACCTGCTGGACATGGGCATTGACATCGCTCTCCTTCAGGAAGCTTGCCGTCCGCCTGACGACGTCGCTGCCAGGCTCGAAGTGGATCCGGCGCCATGGTCTCCTCGTGAGCAGAACAGGCGGGTTGCGTGGCGCACGGCAATTGCCGTGCTCTCGGACCGCGTAACGGTCGAGTGGTTGGCTGCGGAGCCGATCGGCCGTGAGGGAGGCGGTGAACTCGCGGTGTCCTCGCCCGGCACCCTCACTGCAGCCCGTGTGATGCCGCGATCCGGCAAGCCCCTCGTGGCGGTATCCATCTATGCGGAACTGGAAAGTCCCTTCAGGAACGACGGCTCCTGGATTTACTCGGACGCCTCGGCGCACCGGATTGTCTCCGATCTGGCGGGCCTGGTCGGACGTCAGCACGGACACCGGATTGTTGCCGCAGGCGATTTGAACCTGATGCGCGGCTACCGCGCGGACGGCAGCCCGTATTGGGCTGCACGCTACGCAACCGTGTTCGAGCGCATGGAGGCCATGGGTCTGCCATGCATGGGGCCGCAGTTCCCCAACGGCAGGCAGACTGACCCGTGGCCGGAGGCGCTGCCGAGGGACAGCCTGAATGTCCCTACTTGGCGACTACCCGGGAGACCGTCGGCTCTGGCGGACCGCCAACTCGACTACGTGTTCGCCTCGGACGGCATTGCTGACGCCCTCTCCGTCCGGGCTCTCAATGAACCCGAGGAATGGGGCCCGAGCGACCATTGCTGTATCGCGATGGAATTCGCGCCGCCGGACTAACCCGCCTTGGTGTCCCGCCACAAAGCGGACGCGTTCGTTGGTCCCGTCGTGAACCTGTCCGGACCTGGCTAGGCTGCCGGCCGCCATTGATCCGGATTCAGTGCCCGCACCCGGTTGGCGAAGGCACGGTGCACGGCGTGGAAATTGTCCGCCAGCCACTTGTGCTGCCGCGGCCAGTCCGTCTTGTCCGTGGGTTCAAGATCGTTCAGATACACGGCAACCCGACTGTCCCGCCCGGTCGGCAACTCCTCCCACTCAAGGGAATGGCCGAGTTCTTGTTCGATCTCGACCGCCTGTTCGCGCAGGAGGTGAAAGCTCGCCTTTGCCGTGTCTCCTGCAAGGTAGATTTCCGCACGGACTTGGCGCTTGGCGATCGCCATGCAGGCGGCTAGGTTGAAATCGGTCCTGCCGATCGGATACCCCATCCAGGACTGGGGTTGCGGCTTGCGGTTGCCCGATACCGGCCCATTCGCCTGGCCGAGGGCAGCGTTGAGGGCGTCCCAATAGGCCCGCTGCGTCAACCGTGTTTCGGACAGCCCCGAGTCGTCGATGAACCGCGCCGCGCGCGCCACCGAGCGCGACCAGTTGTTCGGCTTCGATACCACGTTGAATTTCGGCGCGGCGGGCGAGTCGCCAGTGCGCCACAGCTCCACCTCAAGCGCAAAGAACCGGAAGCTCTCGTTCGTAATCCGGTTCAGCCAGTCCAGTGTCGCCCGGTGTTCCTCAGTGAAGCGGGCTGCGATCCAGACGATGATCACGGCCTCCAGGCCGGACGCATAGGTCAGCAGCTGGCCGAGGTGGGTGCGGTCCGTCCGTTCGAGCTGGTTCTCGATCAGGACCCACGCCCCCGATCCGCTGTCCTTGCACAGGATGTCGGCGCGGAAGAGACCCACGGCCTGTTCCTGCGCCTCCAGGTCGAGCTCGATTCCGAGGGTGTCGCCGAGCACGGCGAGGTTTTCCGGCAGGGCAAGCCAAGGGGTGAAGTCGTTCGCCTCGGTGGTCCAGATGTCGCGCAAATCGACGCGCGTGAGGGCGCCAAGGGATTGGTCCGTCATGGTTTCGCCGCCAGCGTGAGAAACCGGAGGTGCCGTTCGATCGCCCGCATGCACCGCGGGAGACGGGTCCGCTCCCGCTCGAGGATGCGCTCGAATTATCGAGCGGCGATCTTCGATCCAGGACCTTACGGCGGCCGCCAGTGCGACCCGGACGGGTGCGAGCAGGAGGCTCACATCGAGCGCGGTGATGCGCATGCGCGGATGCAACGGGCTTTCGATCAGTCGGAACTGCGCGCCGGGCAGTGTTTGTTGGCGAAGCCCTCGGCAGGCGGTTTGGGCGGGGTGTCCGCGTGCTTCAGGTCGGCACCCGTGATGTAGTGGTCGGGGTGGTGGATGAATTCCGCGTGGTGGCGGGCTGGCGATGCCCGAGCAGCTGCCCGATCACGCGGACCGATTCGCCATGAAGCATGGCGATGCTGGCGTCGGAGTGCCTCAGGTTATGTATGTGCTCCTTGCGGCAGCCGGCTGTCGCTTGCATTCAGGAGCGTGTGGATTGCGGTTCCAATCCGCTCTGCGGCCGCTTCAACATCCGGATCGCGGACATGCGCGTAGCGCAGGGTCATGGAAGCGTTGCGGTGGCCGAGCAGCCAGGCTACGACGGGAACCGGAACGCCCTGCATTACCGCCTGGCTGGCGAACGTGTGCCGCAGATCATGGAACTGTGCGAAGTTCCGGTCGGTCTGAATCCGGCTGCAGGAGCGTTTGGATCGCCGTACCGATTCGTTCGGCGGCAGTCTCGATGTCCCGGTCCCGGACATGCGCGTAGCGAAACGTCATCGCAACGTTGCGATGACCGAGCAGCCGTGCAACGACCGGGATCGGAATACCCTGCAGCACGGCCTGGCTCGCGAAGGTGTGTCGCAGGTCGTGGAGCCGCACGTCCCGGAGTCCGGCCTGGCGACGCACGCGGTACCACAGGCTGAGGCTCTGCGAGCGCGGTCGTGCGGGAGCACGCGGCGACGGAAAGACGTAGGTACTCGCGGGGCGGGGCTGCTGCGCCAGGACGCGTTGCGCCGCGGCATTGAGGTAGACCGGCTTGGGTCCGGTCTTGCTGTCGCGGAGCTGGAGGGTGTCGCCGTGGACTTCGTCCCAGCGCAGATGGACGATCTCACTCCGTCGGCAGCCCGTGAACAGGAGGAGGCGGATGATGTCGGCCTGGGGAGCGCAGGACGGCCGTTCGGCGACGCTAGCGTCGAGATGCTGGTGCAGGATCCGGATCTCGTCCCGCGAGAGAAAGCGCGTGTGCCTGGGGCGTGGATTCGGTCGGACGGTGCGGGTCGGGTCGCTCTGAAGAAGCGCGCGCCGCACGGCATGCTGCAGGATGGTGCGGAGCAATCGCAACGTCCAGTTGGCGCCACCGGGCGCGGTCGCGCTGTACCGGTCGAACCACCGGTGGACGTCCTGCGGTGAAATCCGGTGGAGCGGATCCGCGCCGAACGCAGGCAACAGCTGGCTCCGGAGAGCCGCGTCGACGCCCTTGCGTGCGGAAGGCTTGTACCGGTCGCGAAAGGCCGGAGCCCATTCGGTTGCGACGAAGACGCGAAACAGCATGGGCGGGTCGGCGTTGGCCGCGGCATGTGCCGATTCGGGGCGTGGGCCCGTCTGCAGGTCAAGGCACGCCCGTCGGGCATCGTCCGCGGACAGCGTCGTCGTCGGCCCCAGCGTGTGCTTCCGCGGTCCCCGGGCGCCACCGTGGCAAGGCCCGAGGTACACGTACGACCGGCTCCCCGTCGGGCGCACCCGCACTCCGAGCCCGGCCATCCGGGTATCCCAGACCGTGTACTCGGCCGGCCGCGCCCGCAGCTTGCCGACCGCGGCATCGGTCAGCCGCATGCGTGCGGGCATGGCTCAGTCCCCTCTACCGAGGACGGATCCCACGGTTTCGGCGGCCTGGCGGGCGGCGTCGTCGGAGAGGTGGACGTATTTGAGGGTAGTGGCAGGCTGGTGGTGTCCGAGCAGACGACCGATCGTGAGTACCGTCTCGCCCCCGAGCATCGCCACGCTGGCGTAGGTGTGGCGGAGATCGTGGAGGCGCACGTCGTCAAGGCCGGCCTCGGCGCGCATGGCCTGCCACGTCCGATCGATGACCAGAGATTTCCTGCGCAGGCCGAGAAACACCAGGCGGCCGCGGCGCGGCAGGGCGCCGAGTACCGTCCGGGCGACCGACGACAGCCAGATGGTGCGCGGTCCCGTCTTGCTGTCGGGCAGGAACAGGTTGCCCTCGCGGTAGGAGGACCAGGCGAGGCTCAGGATTTCGCCTTTCCTGCAGCCGGTCAGCAGGATCAGGCGGATCGCCGCCACGGCCAGGGGCCATCGGGTCTGGTGACGGGCGAGGACCGCGCCCAGCCGGCGGCATTCGTCCGGTGACAGGAACCGCTCCCGGCCGCGGCGCCGGTAGCGCCGGATGCCCTGGCAGGGATTGCTGTTCTCCGGCCGGTAGCCGTAGACCTCGGCCTGGCGGAGGATCACCGACAGCACCGGCGCCGACCGGTCGGCCGCGGCCGGCGTCGCGCGCAGCGAGGCGAACCAGTCCTGCACCTCCCGGGGCGTGATGTCCGTGATCGGGCGTCCCCGGACGCAACTGAGAACCTCCAAGTACGGCGCGGAACCACGGCAGGATCTGTTTGCGGTAGTACCCGAGGTTCACCGTCCGGGTGCGCGGCTTCCAGCGGCGCCCGTAGCGCTGGAACACCTCCGCGGCCACGGTTTCAAAACGCACGGACGCAACTGGCACCGCCCGCCCGCTGTCGCCGCACCGCAGCGCCGCCAGCGCGGCAATGGCACGTATCCGCGCCTCGGCCGCGGTGACGGTGGCGGCGTCGCCGCAGTCGCGCCACACGCGCTTGCCCGCGTGCTGGCTCTGCAGGAAGAAGCGCTTGCGCCCGGACGGGTTGACGCGCACGCCGAAACCGCGGACGGCGGAGTCACGCACGATATAGGCTTGGCTGCGCGGGCGGAGGCCGTCGACCCGGGACTGGTCGAGATGGATGTTGGGCATTGGTTTTTCCCCTGGAACCGTTTGCATCGGGGGAAGTTCGGCCGTGTGCCGAGCGCCCCGACGGTTGCAATTGCGAGGAAAAACCTTTAATTAAATCAATATCTTAGAACCGCCAGGTGCGCCGCATGGTGTGGTGGCTGCAACCCTCGGCCCGGCACATCGCCCGAATCCGCCGGGCGTGCTTGCCGGCAGGCCGGTGGCCAGGCGGCAATCGCAGAAATGCGTTGCGTGACGGGCACTGCCGAGACCATGCCGGGTTTGAATCTCCCTGCGCATAAGCCAGCGTCGCGGGCTGCCAGAACAAGTCGGTACGGTAGCAACTGCGCCACTCTGTTGGAGGGCGCACCGGTCGCTCAGGGTGAACCTGCCGGGCATGGGTCGAACCGTGGGTTCCGGAAATCGCGGCGGCCCCACGGGGTCCGCGGGGCCACCTTCCGCAGGTCAAGTGTAACGGTAGGGACGACCCGCCTTTTCCATGTCCGCGTTGTACTGCTTGAAGATCTCGACCACCTTGGCCTTGGTCTCCGACTCGGCGGCAATCTCGTCCCAGAAGACGCGCGCGGCGGCTTCGACCTGCGCCCACTCCTCGTCCGGGATCGTGGTCAGCTGCATCTTCGTCCCGTGGACCCGCAAGCTAGCCTCTCCGCCCCAATACCACCACTGGCGGTAGTAGTGCGACTGGTCGCAAATGACACGGAGGAGGGTCTGAAGATCTTCGGGGATCTCGTTCCAACGGTCCATGTTGGCGAAGAACGATCCGATCCAGGCACCGGAGATGTTGTTGGTGAGGAAGTAGTTGGTGACGTCGGCCCAGCCGACCGTGTAGTCCTCGGTAATGCCCGACCAGGAGATGCCATCCAGCTCACCGGTCTGGACGGCGACCTCGATGTCCTCCCACGGGAGCGTGACCGGGACCACCCCGAACTGGGTGAGGAACCTGCCCGCTGTGGGGAAGGTGAACACGCGCTTGCCCTCAAGGTCGGCGAGCGAGTGGATCGGATCCTTGGTCGCGAAGTGGCAGGGGTCCCAGGCTCCGGCCGAAATGTGCTTGATGCCGACCTCGGAGTATTCCGCGTCCCAGATTTCATTGAGGCCGTACTGGTTGAAAAGCACGGGCACGTCGAGCGAATAGCGTGAGGCGAACGGAAAGTATCCGCCGAACACGGTGACTTCGGTGGGCGAGGCCATCGAGTCGTCATCGGACTGCACCGCGTCGATGGTGCCGCGCTGCATGGCTTGGAAGAGTTCACCGGTGGGCACGAGCTGGTCGGCGTAGAACAGCTCGATCTGCATCCGCTCGCCTGCGATCTTGTTGAACATGTCGATCGCAGGCTTGATCACGTGTTCGGCCAAGGCCGGTCCCGCGTAGGTTTGCATCCGCCACGTGATTTTCGATTGCGCAATCGCAGGCATTGCGATAGCGGCAGCCGGCGCGACGGCGGCGGCTTTGAGAAGGTTGCGCCGTGTGGTCATGGGTTCACTCCTTCCAGGCAGGTGCGCCGGCAACCCGGCGCGCCCGTCATTTGGCGTAGACATGCCCCGGTAGCCACAGGGCGATTTCGGGGAACATCATGACAAGGGAGAGCGCCATAATCATCACGCCCACAAAGGGGACGATCGATCGGTAAATGTCACCCAACGTCACCGTGGGCGGGGCCATGGCACGCATCAGGAAGAGATTGTAGCCAAAGGGCGGCGTCATATAGGCGATCTGCGTCGTGATCGTGTACAGGACCCCATACCAGATCAGGTTGAACCCCAGGGCGTCGACGAGCGGAACATAGAGCGGTGCGACGATCACGAGCATCGCCGTATCGTCCAGGAACGTGCCCATCAGGATGAACGAGAGCTGCATGAGGATGAGGATCATCCACGGGGATAGCCCCATGCGCTCGGTGAACAAATCCTCGATGGCACGCACGGCGCCCAACCCGTCGAACACCGCGCCGAAGGCCAGGGCGGCGAGGATGATCCACATGAACATGCAGGAGATGCGGAGTGTGTTGCGGAGCGAGTTCTCGAACACTTCACGCGTCATCCGGCGCCTGGCGAAGGCGGCGAGGAACGCGGCGAGCGCGCCGATGGCAGAGGATTCGACCAGCGAGGTCCAACCGTTGACGAAGGGCAGGATCATCACCGCGAAGATGAACAGTGGCAGGAGGCCGGCGCGCAGGAGGCGATACTTCTCGCTCCGCCCCACGTCGCGCTCGTCCTTGGGGAGTGGGGGGCCGAGACTGGGGGTGATCCGGCAGCGAATCCAGATGTAAAGGACAAAGAGCCCCGCCATCAGCAGCCCCGGAAAGATGCCCGCGAGCCAGAGCTGCCCCACCGGCTGGCGCGCGATCATGGCATAGAGAACGAGGACCACCGAGGGTGGCACAAGGATGCCGAGCGAGCTTCCAGCCTGGATGACCCCCGTCACCATCCGCTTGTCGTAATTGCGCTTGAGAAGTTCGGGTAGCGCGATGGTTGCGCCGATCGCCATCCCCGCAACACTGAGGCCGTTCATCGCGGAAATGAGCACCATGAGCCCGATCGTTCCCATGGCGAGTCCGCCGGCCATCCCGCCGGTCCAGACGTGGAACATGCGGTACAGATCGTCCGCGATCTTCGACTCCGACAGCACGTAGCCCATGAAGATGAACATCGGGAGCGTGAGCAGGGGATACCACTTCATGAGCTTCATGGCGGCGGAGAAGCTCAGGTCATAGCCGCCGCGGTCGCCCCAGAGCAGAAGCGCGGCGAGCACGGCGACGAAGCCGATGGCGCCGAAGACGCGCTGGCCGGTGGCCAGCATGAGCATCATCGACGAGAACATCAGGATGGCGATCAGCTCGTAGGACATCAGACCGCCTCGCCCCGGAGCCGAAGGATGTCCTTGAAGAACTCGGCGACCGCCTGCAGCAGCATCAGCGCGATTCCGATCACCATGACCACCTTGATGGGCCAGAGATACGGCCGCCAGGCGGTGGGGCTCCGTTCACCGCCGTACTGGAAGCTGTAAATCGTCGAATCGACCCCGCCCCACAGGAGCACCACGAGGTAGACGATCAGGAACATCACCGTAATGGCGTCGGCCCAAGCCTTGCGGCGACTGGACCAGGATCCGTAGAACAGATCCATCCGCACGTTGGCGCCGGTCTGGATCGCGTACGGGCCGCCCAAAATGTAGTAGGTCACCATCGCGAACTGCGCCATCTCGAACGTCCAGAGAGAAGGATTGAAGAACGTCTTGGAGATGGACGACCAGAGCAGGATGCCCATGATCGCGAAGATGCCGTACATCACGACGCGCCCGAGACGGCGGTTGACCCCCTCGATGGCGCAGATGTATCCGCGCATGGCCCCGGTCATGCCACGAGTTTCCGTAACGCGATACCGCACTCCTCGAGCGCGGGGATGATGACGCTCGCCAGCCCGGCGGCAACCCGGTTCACGGCTTCGGGTCCCTTTAGGAGATCATTCCTGATCTCGAGCATCAGGGGGTGGATTCCGCGCGGCTCAGCGTAGGTCTTGAGCGTGTGGGTCACGCCGTCGGCAGGGCCATACGGGCGGTTCCGTTGCCAGCCGAGGTGCCTGGATCGCGCGATGACTGCCGAAGCGAGGCGGGCGTCCTGATCGTGGATAATCCCGATTTCGGTACTGCGGGGCGTACCTGCGAACATGGGTGTGAAGCTGTGGACGCTGATCAGTGCCGCCGGCCGGTCCGTTTCGACTGCTGATCCGAGCGCAGTGGCCCAAGGGCTGTGGATTTGATCGATCCTGGCCTGCCGCGCTGAGGCCGAAAGGCCCATATTTCCCGGGATGTCGGTCAGTTCGCTGCGCTCGGGGATGGCGTCGGCGGCGTCAGGCGGGCGGTTGAGGTCGAACACCAGGCGCGACACTGCGGCGCGCATCAGGGGTGCGTCGAACCGCACTGCCAGAGCACGGGCAAGATCGAGCGCGCCAAGATCCCATGCGATGTGGCTGACGCGGGCCTCGTCGTCAAGACCAAGGGTGCCGAAGCATGCCGGGATGGTGTTCGACGCATGTTCGCAGACTAGTAGTACTGGGGCCGGACCGATGCCCTCACGGACCGCCACCTGTGGCGGATGGTCAGCCGCCCCCATCCTGGGTCTCTGTTCCGGAACTATCGTTGTCCAGTGAGGCCAGGGCCTGATCGTACAGGGCCGCTGTGCCGGGGCGGCAGGTGTCAGGTGATCGCCCGCCGCAGGTCGTCACGCGCCCGGCAAGAGTCGCTCCTGCTCCCCGTGAGCGCCTTCAAGCCAGGAAACGATCGACGTTGGCGGTGACACCGTTCTCCCCCACGGCGAGAGTGTACTGCTGAGCGGACCGCATTGCACTCCAGTAGTCAGGAGCTTGGCGCTGTTGAGACTCCTCGACAGGGCCGCAAACGCGCTGCCCGCGAGCGTCCCGGGCCGGACTGTTGGCGAGCGCTCATTGGTGTTTCAAAGATACCCCAAGCCAGCGAATGTGCGGGCCGGCAGCAAGGCGATGTTGCCAGCTCCGATGTCGAATACACCCCCCGCCAAGCTTCCTGGTAGATCGTTTGAACTCCTAGAGCGTGTCTGGCATTGAGGGAATCCTGAGGGGGGGGGGATTCCAATCGGGTTGGAAATGTGATTCAAAAGGGGTCATTGGTCCAGGAGGGCTTCCGACATGACCCAACCCTATTCGAATGACCTGCGCGAGCGGGTGGTGCGGGCGCACCTGGCGGGCGAGCCGATCCGCACGGTGGCAGCGCGTTTCGGCGTGAGCGTGTCGTCGGTGCCGAAATGGACGGCGCGCTACCGGGCCACCGGCAGCGTGGCGCCAGGCCGGATCGGCGGTCACCGTCCCTGGCTGCTGGAGCCCCACCGGGAGCGGGTGCATGCGCTGGTGGCGGAGACGCCGCATCTGACCATCGACCGGCTCCAGGAGCAGCTGGCGCCCGACGGCATCACGGTGTGCCGGGACACGATCCGGCGGTTTCTCCGGCGCGAGGGCTTGCGCTTTACAAAAAACGCTGTTCGCCCTTGAGCAGGCCCGGGCCGCGGTGGCCCGCAAGCGGGCTCGATGGCAGGCGCTCCGGCGCCGGCTGGAACCGCGCCGACTGGTGTTCGTGGACGAGACCTGGATCAAGACCAACATGACCCCGCTGCGGGGCTGGGCGCCGAAAGGCCGGCGTCTGAAGGGGTTTGCACCGCATGGGCGCTGGCGCACCCTGACCTTCCTGGCGGGGCTGCGCCACGACGGGCTGAGCGCGCCCTGCGTCTTCGACGGGCCGATCAACGGCCGCTCCTTCCACGCCTGGGTCGAGCAACATCGGGTCCCGACCCTGAAGCCCGGTGACATCGTCATTCTCGATAATCTCGCCAGCCACAAGGGCAAGGCCGTGCGCCAGGCCATCCGCACAGCCGGTGCGCGCCTGTGGTTCCTGCCCCCGTATTCGCCGGACCTCAACCCGATCGAGCAGACCTTCGCCAAGATCAAGCATTGGATGCGGGACGCCCGGAAGCGCACGGGCGAGGACACCTGGCGCCATCTCGGCGACCTCCTCGGCACCATCGAACCCCACGCATGCCAGAACTACATCCGCAACGCCGGGTACGGTTCCATGTAAAGCGGACACGCTCTAGGTGGAAAGGCCCTCGCACCTTTGAAGACAGCCGATGATCTGGAACCAGTTGCGCGCAAGAGGATTGCTTTGCGGCCCGAGCATGCGCATCCAGCTGTTCGGCGACTTGTCCGTCAGTTCGCCAAGATCCTGGAATCCGATAGCCGCGTCGATGTAGTGGCGCAGTACCGACTTTCCGGTTTCGGTGTCACCGACGAGCAGGCACTCCACGCCCTCCTACAGAAGCATTTGGCGAACGCTGGGATCGCGCTCAATTCGCGCCCCGTTCAGGTGGTCACCGCCCACTGTGTTTGCTTATTGGCCGGCGCATTGATCCAGTAGGGCATCGGCTCGAATGTCTGGTGCTACGAGTCCGTGTCTTGTGCATGTAGTCGATCCAGTTTGTCGAGCAGCCGGAGCCGCATTTCGGTGTCGTGTTCGGTCAACGCACGCGCCGATAGCTCCTCCATCAGCTTGTTCAGGCTCAGCCCGCACCGCCGTCGCCGCCAGCCGGTCGCGATGCGCATCGGGAAGCCGGATCGTCAGTGTCGCCATGTCAGTCGTCCTCCTTCAGCCAGGCCCCCGGCGCAACGACCCGGAAGCCGTTGAAGACCAGTTTGCCCCCCGCCACATCCCTCTCATTGCCCGTTACGATCCACGCTGCATTCCCAGCAACCACCAGTTCGACCAGAGGTTGTCTGGCCCGTCCCGGAGGTTCGGGCGCCAGAGATAGGAGATGTTGATCCACCGGCAGACACCGACGAGAACGGCTCCAGCAGTGCTGCCCGGTCTTCCGGACCGATCGGCGCCGCCACGAACAGCGCCTCCCTCGACAGGACATCCTCATACTCCCGGAACAACGCGTTGCCGATCGGTGGTCCGGCCGGCGCACTTGTGCCTCAGAACCGCATGTTGAGCGTGAGGAAGTAGGTACGCCCCCAGCCGGCTTCCGCGGGCCCGTCCACACTGCTGGGGTTGGCGGTATCCACCGAGAGGCCGGCGTCGGTGAGGTTGAACACGCCGGCCGTAACCCGCGATCCTTCCAGCCCCAGCGGATCCGCCCAGTCCAGCACCACGTCGTGGCCGGTCCAGGACTTGAAAGTTCCGGTGCCCGTCCGGTTCTCGTAGCCGGAGCGGTAATTGGCGGTCCAGGCGGCGCTCAAGCTGCCGCGTCGTGCCAGGATCGCGATGCGGACCATATCCCCGGGTATGGCGTACCGGTCCTCATTGCCCGCGATGCGCAGTTCGGCGCGGGTGACGTGCCGCCAGGCTCCGCGCAGACCGACAACTCCCCAGCCCGTGCGGAACCCCCCGCCTAACCGGGTAGTGATGCCCGAGAACTCGGTCTCGACGATGTTTGCATAACTGTCGTGAATGGTGATGTCGCCGCCGATGCGCTCGATGCAGTGCGCCTTGTCGTCGTTCATGCATGCATTCAGGTTTTGCAGGGCCCAATCAGCGGTGTTCTGTCCCGCCATGTCGGAGCGCGAGAGCCGAAACCCTTCCACACTCAGGAAGAGCGGGCCCTTGCGGGCCTCGGCGCTGATGGCAAGCCTTTCAGAGTCTGAAGGACCGAGCGCCGGGTTGCCCACAGTTACGCGCGTCACCTGCCGGGGGTTGAGTTCCGTGCAAGAGCGGGGCGGGCTCCCGGTCCCAGGGTCACACTCGACATAGGGGTGATCCTGCACCTCGGAACTGTAGAGATCCAGCATCGAGGGAGGCCTATCTCCCGCGCTCCAGGAGCTGCGCAGCGTGATGATGTCGCTTGGCCGGTAATCGACCGCAAAGCGCCAGGACTTCAGTCCGCCCACATCGTCGTATTTGTCCCCGCGACCCGCGACCCTCAGATCCAGATTCTCGGCCACCGGCAGGGCCATCTCCGCGAAGGCCGCGACGGTCTTGCGCTTGCCGACCTAACTGGCCCCGCCGGAACCGAGCACCTCGGACACGTCATAGGTCATGCCGTCATTGCCTCGATAAACCGAGATGTCATGCGCTTTCACACGGTCCAGCTCGAGCCCTGCAGTCCATGCTGCATTGCGGTCGCCGATCGCGAATCTGGACCCCTCCAGGGCCAGCCGAGCTCGCAGGTGGTCCCCGCCGAAATCGTGCTCCAGTTGCAAGCTGCTGTTCTCTACAGCATCCAAATGTTCCGGGGCGTCCGAGAACGGGTTTGCGAGGTCGTAGTGCCCTGCCTCGATTTCCGTTGCTACCTTGCCGCCATGTACAAAGGTGCTGCCGGACTCGAAACCGTCCAGCCGGTAGGCGCTGATGCGCGCGTCGTAGCCGAGGCCCTTCGCTAATCGACCCTCAAGACTCACGGAGACGTCATATTCGTCGGTGTCCGTGTGCCAGTCCCGGTTGCCGTAGCCGACGAAGCGGTGCGCCACAGTGAACAGGTCGTTGCCGTCTGCTTCGAAGTCGGAGCTGCCGGCATCGTTGATTGCCTGCAGCAAGCCTGCGTTCAGCATCGGGTCCGGCGTGAAGGCGAACGAGCCGACCGACGGCGCGTAGCGGAACGCCGAATCGCCCTGCGTGATATTCGCATCCAGGTGGAGGTCGGTCT
Source organism: Alphaproteobacteria bacterium (assembly GCA_965215575.1). Taxonomy (GTDB): domain Bacteria; phylum Pseudomonadota; class Alphaproteobacteria; order TMED109; family TMED109; genus VXPW01. The sequence goes on along the minus strand of OZ244069.1, from coordinate 3,114,989 downwards.
CTTCACCGAGCGGGTGGTCCAGGTTCAGCACCGCGCTCTTCTGCTCATATCTGCTGCTGTTCCAAGCGATAGTGCCATAGGCAAAACCGCAGCCTTTGTCGCCCGAGTGGATGCCGGGCGGATTGCTGAGCGGGCCCGTATAGCCGTTTGCCGGGTCGCACTCCCCCAGCGCGACCGACCTTACGCCGGTCTCAGCTCCGTCTTCATCTCGCTGGACAACCCAGACAGTGTTGCCACCGACGCTGACATTCTTCGCCTGATTGAACGCGCCGCCCTCCGGCCAGACGGAGCGGCTGTACTCCCGGCTCTGCGAGGTGATTTGCTCGCGATGGAGGACGTCCACGCCGAGGGTCATGCGCCCCTTGCCGACGGTGCCGCCCCAGAAGACACTGCCCTGCCGACCGTCGCCGCCGTCTCGGCTCGGTATCCGCACAAGCATGCGCGTCTCGAAGCCGTCCAGATCGTCCCGCAGCACGACATTAAGCGCGCCGCGCACGGCGCTGCCGTCGAGAGTGCCCAGGCTGTCGCCGCTTAGAAGCTCGATGCGCTCGATGCGCTCGATGGCCGAGATCGGCAAAGTATCCAGATCGCTGGAGGTCGTGGCGTATGGCCTGCCATTGACCAGAACGAGCAGCGGCTGCCCTCCGGTGAGGAAGTAGCGGACGATGCCGGTGTCCAGCAGCTCCTCAAGCGTCTGGGAGCCGGAACGCTCAAGAAAGGCCCGCTCGTACTTGGCGATGACATATGGAGCGGGCGCGAGGGATCCGGCATCGGCCGCATTCACCGCCAGCACCGCGAAAACGGCAAGCGGAACCAAGTAGGTCTTCATCGGAGCTCTCCTCAGGTTCGGCCGACGCGATTGAATGCCTCGATCCGTTGCCGCGAAACTCCCGATCTGCCGAAAGGGCACACGCTCAACCAAATGTGACGAGGTCTTGAAGCGTACGCGTGCGCTCAATTCTACCCAGTCGCGAAAGCGATCCCCGCCGGACGCCTACGCCAAGCTCAACGATGTCGACCTCCGGGCCTTGCTGTCCGACGTCGTCGCACGCATCGCCGACCTAGCGCAGACACGACTGTACGAACCCCTTCCTGCGGCATTCGAAAGCTGAACGGCAGCAAGCCCTCGTTGCCTAGCCTGCGGCCTATGCCGGTTGCTTACGCCGCGCCGACACTGAGCCTGAATCAATCGGACGCAGCGGGGCCGCGACAAGTCGGCAAGTGGCGCCTGATGATGACGGCATAGCCCGCGTTCGGAAGCGCCTCAAGCTCTGGCTCGACGGTGTGAGGAAGACGGCCCCTGTCATCTAGGAAGATATCCAAGTCGTCGGACAGTCTCGGCCATTTACAGTTCAAAGCGGCACCGTTGGCAAGCTCAGAGAATGTCGGTCTCGGTGGTTGCGGACATGGGAACTGCCAGTCTGCGGGCGCAGCGGGCCGATCCGCCGGCCATTCGCAGCCGCCCGTCGCGCCCCTGTTCGCATTCGGCTTGACACGCCTTCGCAGTTCCACGAGCTCTTTGGGGACGCCAGAGGCCGATGGCGGCTTCGTGAGAAGCGCTTATGGTGACCGCGCGCAGACGTACAGGCGGAATTGAAGGGGGCAGCCTGTCATGATTTCCCATACCGACCGCCGGACCGGGGCCGCCTCTGGGCGTATCGCCGTTCGATCGGCGCTCCTCGCCGTTTTCGCCGGAATGCTTTGGCTTTCTCCGGCCCCGGCAGAGGAAAAGACGCCGTCGAATGACGCCGGGTTGGGCGATCTGTCGGTATGGCGGGGCCCGACTTTCGGAACCGGCACGGCGGATTTCACGTCGGGCGCGGTTGAGGGCCTGGAGCGCCTCGGCGCAGCGCTCGAGACGGTGTTCACACCGCGGTTGGGTGACCGGCTCGCCCTGACGCCGGCATTCCGCGAAGACATCAGGTTCTATTCGGTGACGATCGGCTACCGCGTGGCCGAGATTTCGGTGGCGGCTTCCGGTAGGCATCCGGGCACGGTCGTCACGATCACCGGGCGGGGAACGGACGGCGCTCCCCTGAAGACGGGCACGAGCGTGTCCGGTGTTGACCTCGACCTGGGCGGGACCCGGTTGCGGGTCGATGCGCTCAGTTCCTTCGGCGATTTGTCCGTCGGAGAGAACGCAATCATGATCGGGGTCGGCGACGGGGACGCCGGCGCGCGGCAGACGTACACGGTGAACGTGGTGCGCCTGGATGCAGATCTGGATGACGCGGAGGAGCGGTCCCATTTTTTCCGGGAGGCGCTGCTGAAGGGGAGTGCGGATGGTCTCGCGCGCGCCGTAGCAGCCGGCGCGGACGCCGGTGCGATCATCGATGCCGGCAACCAGCAGGCGAGCGCGCTCGTCGTTGCAGCGGGGCGAGGATTCGAAGAGGCAGTGGAGGTTCTGGTCGGGGCCGGTGCCGGTGTGAACGGCGTGCTTCGCGGTCCCGGCACTGACGCCGACGGTGCTTCCGCTCTATTCCTGGCGGCTGCCGCCGGGCACGAAGGGATCGTCAGTCTGCTGGTGGAGGCCGGGGCCGACCCGGATCTGGCCATTCCGGGCCCGGAAGTTCATAAGGACATCGGCCTGGCGGGTGCGACACCCTTGCTCGTCGCGGTCTACAGGGGCCACGACCCGGTGGTGTATCGGTTGATCGATGCCGGAGCGAACGTCAACCACACGCTCCCCGACTCGATTCCCGGTTCCGACACGGGCCTGTCGGGTACCACCGCCTTGATGATGGCGGTATTTCTGGGGAAGCAAGCCCTCGTGCGCAGGATGATCGATGCCGGAGCCGACGTGAACTACAGGGTTTCCGGAGACGGGCAATCCGGCGGAACGAATCCCCGAACCACCGGACTGACCGCGCTGAAACTGGCGTCTGGACAGGGACACACGGAGATCGCGGAGATGCTGAGAGAGGCCGGAGCGTTCCGCTAGGCAATACAAGAGCGATGCACTGGCGGCGGTGCACCAGACCGCAAAGTGTTTGACGGAATCGGGCGTCATGGCTAAGCGCACCGTGAAGGCGTTCGACGAGACGTGCCTGACGCCGGGCGAGGAGATGATGCCGGAGAAAATTCGCAAATTGCGGATACGGGAAAATGCGAGCCAGGCTGTGTTCGCACGCTACCCGAATGTCACCGCGGGCCTGGAGAGCCAGTGGGAACGAGGCGAAAAGCGACCGCAGGGTGCTTCCCTGAAACTGCTGACGCTGGTTGCGAAGAATGGTCTCGCGGCCGTCACCTGATCCGGCAGTCTGGCGCAGGAAAGGAATCGGCCGCCAGCTGCGGACTGGCAGCGCAGCGGGTGTGCGAAGTGTGGCGGCGAGACGAAGATAGCTCTCGGCAATCAGGCAATCCTTGATGGATTGTCTGGCCTCCCTCGCGGATGTCTTCGTCTTCCCGTGGAGTCGCGTCGGTGTCCGGGCATACCAGGACAGACAGAAGCGATCCGGCTGCCTGGCGATCGCCGTCGAGAAGTGCAGCGGATCGCCCGCGGCCCGACTGCCGTTTCAGGCGTGCCGGTGCCGGGACTGTGATGGTGCGTGTCGCGAAGGCAGAGCGCAGTGGTGTACCGAGTTGGTGTCAATCGTCGGTGTCTCCCAGGGCATGCGCTCTAGCCTTGATGTCGCAGCACTGCTCAAGCAGGGTATCGAAGGGCTCGTCGGCGTCAGGCAGCATGCCATGGGCCAGCATTTTGCAGTGCCGTTGCTTCCCCATGCGGCACGGCGGAGACCAGGTCGCGCAGTCAGCGTCTGGGTTCGGTCATGCGTCGAGGAACGCCCTCAGCCCGGAGATCCGCAGGAGCAGCATGAGCGGCTCACTCTCCGAGAAGGGGCGGAAGCCGAAACGCCCGTAGAACGACGTCGCCTGTTCGTCGAGGGCTTGGACAATCGCTGCCTCCGTACCCGTGCGGCGCCGCGGCAGCAATCAATAGGCCCGTGACCGAAGTCCCGCCAAATCGCAAAAACATCAGGATCTGCCCGGAAGCCCAACTTACGGATCCTTGGACATTACGTGATGTTGAGGATCTATGCGCCCCAGCTATTCACCGCCCTGCATCGGTGACGCCGGCCGGTCTCGCAGCAACGCCTGCTCCTCAAAATGTCGCCTTCACCGCGGCAACAACTTCCACCTTGCAAGGATCTCTGGACTGGCCGGCGCCGGCGGAAACCGTCTGAATGGGACCTGCTTCCTGCACGTGCCCCAGCTGGTCTTCCCAAGCTAAACGCTGATGATCAAAACCGAAAAATCTCAAGCCTGAACAGTGGGCATCCATACAAGAATGTAGATTCTGGATCACTCTTCCCGATCCCGTTCGGCCGCCTTCCCCCCGATTAAAGCCTTCGTAAATGATCGGCGTCGATGACTACGGCGTGTTCTCTTCGCAGACGGCTGTGCGAGGTGCTCTCCGCCTCGACGCGCCGGCTCGACCTGCATGGGATGCGCAGCCGTGAATCGGTGAGATGGGCTACCCCCGGTTCCGCCCTGCCCGGCCGTTCACTACAATCGATCCATCTCGACCACGGCATGGCGGCCGTGGCATCGGGACAACCGGAGGTTCCCCATGAGCGCCGTCCTCGCCGCAGTGCAGCCTCGCCCCACCGATTTCGAAGCCGTCGAGCGCGAGCTTCGGGTTCAGCTCGCCGCCGCCTACCGGCTCGTCGAGCACTTCGGATGGTCCGAGCTCATCTACGGGCACCTGACGGTGCGCATCCCCGGCGAAACCCCGACGTTCCTCATCAATCCGTACGGATTCAACTACGAGGAGATCACCGCATCGAGCCTGGTGCGGATCGACGTCGACGGGAACGTGGTGGGGGAATCGAACCATCCGGTGAGCCGTGCCGGCTTCGTGATCCACTCCGCCATCCACATGGCGAATTCCGTCAACAAGTGCGTCATGCACACCCACACCCGCGCCGGGATGGCCGCCGCCGCGCTCGAGGACGGCCTGCTCCAAGTGCACATGTACTCGACCGGATTCCACGACCGCATCGGCTATCACGAGTACGAGGGGCCGAGCCTCGACCTTGACGAGCGGGAGCGCCTGCTCACCGACCTCGGCGACTGCAAGGCCATGATCCTGCGCAACCACGGAATCCTCACCGTCGGGCGCACCATCCCCGAGGCGTTCATCTGGCTGTACCGACTAGAGCGCGCCTGCCAGGTGCAGCTCGACGCGATGGCGGCGGGCCGGCTGCACATCATCGATCCGAAGGTGGTCGAGCACTCCGCGAGGGAGACCGCCCGCTTCCTCGAATCCGAGGCCGCGGTGGGAGAGCTTGAGTTCCAGGCACTGATGAGGAAGCTCGATCGGATCGATCCGTCATACCTCGACTGACGACCGCGGGCCGATCGCTCCGTCTCGCGCAGGAGCGGTTTTCGGTTGCCATGGACTCATGGCGCCCCTTCTCGGTGCCCATCCGACCGAACATCCGTCCGGAAGGGGGGTGACCACCAGCCTTTGCCTCGGAGTGCAGGGCCATCGTCCACCGCCGCGGCTTCCGGGGACATCGTGCCAACGGGACCAAGGGTTATCCGGCAAGGCTTCCTGTTAGTGGGGGGCGAGCAAGGCTGAGGATCGGCGGTCGGTGATGTGCGATCTCGTGCACGCGTTCGAGGCGGCAGATGGCGAAAACGAGTGAACTGGTTCGTGACTTGAAGTTCGTTACCTTCTGCGACGCCGCCAATTCTTCGGCATGTGTGTGCCTGGATCAGGAGATCTGGGAATCTTCCAGTTCGTCGTGACACCTGTCCCATTCGCTCTGCTACCGTCGCGCGAGCCGTCGGACCCGGCAGGTGACGAACGATGACCGTCAGGCTCATCCATACATCGGACTGGCAGATCGGGAAAGTCTTCCGCTTTCTCGACCATGCGACGATGGGGCTTCTCCAGGAGGCCCGTTTACGGGCCATAACGCGGTTAGCCCGCTTCGCTCACCAGCGGACCTGACGCCGCCCGCTGGCGGCGTTTGGGGGCGGTACCGGGGGTTTCGAAGCCGCTGGCGGCGTGCCCGTCCACTCGGGGCCGCCGGGATCGGGCGCGACAGAGCCCGGCAATGCGGATTCCGGGCGCGGATCGGGCTGGCCGGCGGGCGCCGGGCAGACGTCGCCTGCGGCGCCGGTCGCGGCGCGTGCGGCAGGAGGGGGCAGGACCGCTGCAGGCGGGGTCAGGCGGGCCCCGCGCGTACCGGCGGTGCGCGCAGGGCGGCGAGCACGTGCGCGAACAGCTCCTGCAGCGGGTAGACGGACGGGAACGCGACCCGGATCCTGCGGACGGTGACGGTGATGCGGGCGGCGACCTTCAGCAACCGGGCGCGGATGGTGTCGGCGCGGGCGCGGGCCAGCGCCGTGCCCTGCAGCCCGACCTGGCGCAGGAGGGTGAACAGGGCGCCGGCGAACGCGGAGAAGGTCAGCCGCAGCTGGTTGGCGTGCATCGTCGCGCTCGAGGTGCGGTCGGCGAACCGCCACAGCTGCTGTTCCCTGATCCGGTTTTCCATGTCGCCGCGGGCGCAGTACAGGTCCTCGTAGAGGGCCTGCGCCCCGAGGGTGCGGGCGGGGATGTTGGTGACCACGAAGCGCGGGTTGGCGCCGCGCAGCCCCGGCAGCCACTCGGCCTTGCCGACCACCCGGCGGGCCCGGCTCCAGGACGTCAACGTGCGGTAGCGGCATTCCCGGAACCGCCGCGAGGCCCGGCCGGTGGCGGCGCCCCGGCGCCGGGACTTGTGCAGCGCCTTCGCGAGCCACGGTTCCAGGCGGGCGTTGCGCGCGAGCCCGAACACGTACTCGAGGCCGGCGTCCTCGCACCAGCGCAGGATCCCCTCGCGGCAGAACCCGGCATCGCCGCGCACCCGGATCCGGGTCCCGGGCCAGCGTCGGCGGATCTGCGGCACGATCCGCGCCAGTTCGTCCACCGCGCCCGCCGCCGCATCGATATCGGCCGGGCGCAGCCGGGCGCACAGCACGTGCTCGCCGCAGGTCACGTACAGCGGGAGATAGCAGTAGTGCCCGTAGTAGCCGTGGAAGAACCGGCCCTCCTGGCGGCCGTGCAGCGGATCGTCGGTGGCGTCGAGATCGAGTACGATCTCCGCCGGCGGGGCGGCATGGGCCTCGACGAACAGGTCCACCAGCAGCCGCTCGATCGCTGCCCGGTCGGCGGCGATCCGCTGGTAGCGGTCCCCGGCCGCCGCTTCCGGCACCCCGAGCTCCAGGCGGTTCAGCGTGCTCGATCCCGCCAGCGCATGCCCCCGGTCCCGCGCCCGCCGCCGCCGTTCCCCGGTCACGTCCGCACACCCGCTCGCCAGCGCGAAGGCGCTGTCGGCGCGCAGCCGGTCATGGTCGTTGAGGTCCTCGTAGCCCGCCGCCAGGGCCAACACCCGCTGCGCCACCAGCGTCTCCAGGCGATGCCCGATGCGTCGTGGGTCGCGGTGGTCCCGGAAGCACGCCGCCAGGCGCGACGTCACCCGGAAGCGCCGGTCAACCTCCCGCAGCAGCAGCACGCCGCCATCGGTCGTCAGCCGGCCGCCGTCGAACCGGCCCACCACCGCACGCCGGCCAAGGCCTTCAAACGCCAGTTGCGTCGAGGTACAGTCTGTGTGCATGGGGTGGCTCCGTCATGGACGATAAGATGTTGTCTTTCTTACCTGTACCATACGTTTCTGCCCCATGCATCCCCCGCTGGTGAGATATCCGGGTTAGGGGAGCTCGCGAGCGCGCACGGGGCCACCCATGTCCTGGTCGCGGGTGATGTCTATGACATGGAGGGGCTGTCACCGCGCTCGCTTAACCAGCCCTTGGAGCGAATGCGCGGATTCCCTGGCGTCCGTTGGCACCTGTTGCCGGGCAATCATGACCCGTATCGCCCCAACGGGCTCTGGGATCAGCTTGTCCGCAAAGGACTGCCCGAAAACGTGAATGTTCATATCGAGCCGGAGCCGGCGATGCTCGGGGACGAGACTGCCGTTCTTTTGCCGGCGCCGCTGTTGCACCGGCGAACGCTTGATGATCTCACGGCCTACATGGACGACGTGAACTTGCCCGAAGAACTCATTCGCGTCGCGCTGGCGCACGGCACCATTAGGGGATTCGGCTCCGACGACAAGGACGTTCCCAATTTCATCGCCCCCGATCGACCGACTCGCGCCGGTCTCTCCTATCTCGCGTTGGGCGACTGGCATGGCCAAAAGCAGATCAACGACCGGTGCTGGTACAGCGGCACGCCCGAAATCGACGCTTTTGATGTGATTGACGGTGGTCAGGCGTTGCTCGTACACATCGAGGGACCGAGTGCGGTTCCCACCGTGACGCCCATCCCGACGGGAAATTACAGCTGGACAAAGCTGTCGGAGCAGATCAACACGCGCGCGGACATCGACTATCTTTCCGAGAAGCTGCGGGACAGCACTGACCAGCCGGATCGGGTTCTTATCCATCTGTCTGTGGAAGGCGCGCTGTCACTGGAGAGCCGCCAGCATTTCCAGGAGCAGATCGTGGACGGTGTATCGGCCGCGTTTTGTTTCATGCGCGTCGATGATCGCCGCCTGTTCTCGCAGCCCACGGCCGAAGATCTGGATCAAATCGATCGCGGCGGTTTCGTGCGCACAGCCGCCGAAGAGTTGAAGCGGCTAGCCGAAGAAGGCGAGGGGGATGGCGGTGTCGCCGCCGCCGCGCTGCAACGTCTTTATATCGAGCACATGAAGCTACAAGCGGAGCAGCGATGAAGCTCCGATCCCTCGCCGTCAACCAGTTCAAGAAATTCACGACCCCGACACGCCTGGAAGGGATCGAGGACGGCCTCAATGTCGTTGTCGGTCCCAATGAGATGGGAAAATCGACCTTGCTCGACGCGCTTCGCGCGGCCCTCTTCGAGAAATACAGTTCCAGGGCTCAGCCCATCGTGGCGTTGCAGAACGACCGGAACCAGGCCGCCCCTGTGGTCGAGCTGGCATTCGAGCTTGATGACGGCCTCTACCGGATCACGAAGCGCTTCATCAAGAAACCTTATGCCCGGCTGTCCTGTCCGGACGGGCGCAGTCTGGAAGGCGATGCCGCCGAAAACGCGCTTCGCGATCTGCTCGACTTCGACGAACCTGGCAAGACCGGGGCCAAACCGGAATCGCTTGGGATGTGGAATGTCCTCTGGGTGCATCAGGGGCAGTCATTTGGCGCGCTCGATCTTCCCGAGAGCGCCCGCTCAAGTCTGCACAGCGCTCTTGAATCCGAAGTCGGCGCTGTCCTGGGCGGTCGTCGGGGGCGCGCGCTTCCGCAGGCCATCGAGAAACAGCTCGGCGAGCTGATCACTGGCACCACCAACCGGCCGCGCGGTGCATACAAACAGCTGATCGACCGCGTTGAGACACTTCGCCGAAAACTTGAGGACCTACGCGCCCGCCGTCAGGAACTGACACAGACGTTGAACGATCTCGAAGACACTCGGGACACCTTGGCGCGCCTTTCTACCGGCGAGCGAGATCAGGCAGACCAGCAGGAGCTTGTCGAAGCACGGCAACGCCATAGCCAGCTCGCCGAACTGGAAGCCCGGATAGGGGCCGCATCCACTGAATTGGAACTGAGGAAACGCACTCTTGAGCAGGCCGAGCAGGCGGCAGTCGTCCGGAAGCAATTGAAGGCCGATATCAGGTCCGAAGAAGTAGGCCTTGAACAGGTCGGAACGCGGCTGGCGGTTGTACGTGGGCGGGAAAAGGAGGCGCGATCGAGGGTGGATGCCATGCGTACCGGTGTTCGCCAGGCGGAAGCGACCGTCACCAAGGCTGACGAAGCGGTGTCCCGGCATCGCCGCGTGCTCGGCACGGTAGACCGCCGGGCTCGGCTTCGTGATCTTGAGGGACGGCATGAAAAGGTCCACGCCGCTGAAAAACGCCAGCGCGAGGCCCAACAGGCTGCCGCCTCCATACTGGTTACAGATGAAGCCATCAAGGCGATACGCAAAGCAGCGCAAGAACTGGAGACTGTCCAAAGTCGCCTCAATGCGGCCGCAACCCTCATCTCTTTCGACATGACTGCGGACGACTTGTCCGGCTTCGAAGTCGATGGGGAGCCACTGACCGCCGATCGTCCGGCCGTCCAGGCGATCGAGCCAGTCACCATCACCGTCCCGGATCGTGGCCGGATTACAGTCGAGCCGGCGATCAGGGATCGTGGTGAGCTGCTTCGCCAGCAACGCGATGCCACAACGGTGCTACAGGAAATGCTGGCGGGATCTGGCGCCAGATCCATCACCGACGCTGAAGATCAGTACGCCAGGCGCCAGAAGCTGTTGGGGGACGCGGATCTTGCCCGTCGGGAGGCCGAGCTGTACGCCCCCGCTACGAACGACTGCAAGGCCGGGGCGCAGGCGCTTGCCGATTGCATCGGAGGTCTGCGGCAGGTCCTGAAACGCGAGATGAACGAATTGGATTTGCAGGATCTGCCAGTGCACCAAGAGGCCGACACGGCATTGCGAAAGGCCCAAGAGCAGGCGGATGAGACCCGAAGCGCACTGGCTACTGCGCGCGCCGCCTTGAGCGGGCCAGAGGACATCTTGGGCGGGCTCCAAACAGATATCGGTACGCTTCAGGGTCGGTACGACGAAAGCAAGGAGAGGCTCGAAAAGCTTCAGGGCCAGGTTGCTCAGGCGGAACACGACCGTTCAGACGTAGAGCTTCAGTTCGCCATCGAAGCAGCAAGTGCCGCCCTGGCGGAACAGGAAACCGCTATTGCACGTCTTGAGAAGGATCGCACCGATGAGACGCTGCCACAATTGAAGGCACGTATCGGTCGCCTCGAAAGGGCTCTCGAGGACAGGCGAGAAAAACGCGCGAAGCTGAAGGAAAGAATCGCCGGTCTGAAATCACACGTCGAGGCTGCTGAAGGCGTCGGACTTGACGAGGCCATCGAGCAACAGACCCGTGAACTGGAACTCGCCGAAGAAGAAAAGGGCCGCCAGGCCCATGAGGTCAAGGTCCTCAGTCTCCTGCTATCGACTTTGCGCGGCGCCGAGCAAGAAGCCAAGGAACAGTATTTGTCGCCCGTGCTGAAGCGTGTCCGGCCGTACCTCAACTCCTCTTCCCCGGTGCCGAGATCCGCATCGATGAGAACCTTCACGTTACCGGGGTGGTTAGAGAGGCTGGTTACGAGGAAGCCTTCAATCACCTCAGCATGGGCACGCAGGAACAGATCGCCGTCCTCGTCCGCCTTGCCTTCGCGGAACTGCTCGTCGAGCAGGGCCACCCTGCGACCATTGTTCTTGATGACGCCCTCGTGTTTTCGGACGACCGGCGGATGAGCCGCATATTCGACATTCTCAACATGGCAGCCCGGAACGTTCAAGTCATTGTTTTTACCTGCCGGGAGCAACTCTTCGAGGGTCTTGGCGGCCGGCAGTTATCACTTGAACCGGCCCGTAGTGAAGAGCTTGCCTCGGCATAGGTTCGGGAGCAGGAGATGAGGAATGCATCCGTCCGAATCGAAAATTTCAGGTCCCTTACGGATGCAGCTTCACCGTCCGAAGGTCGATCCCGAACCGCTGGCCTGCCTCGTGATGGTTCAACCCCTCGTCGACTACTGCCAGACGAATCGCCGCTTAGAACTCCGCGCCGTACATCTCCTGCCCCTCGCCACAACCGACAAGGAGGCCTGGCTGGCGCATTATTGCGCCGCCGCAGTCGGACCGCCCGGACCCCTCGCGTGGAGCAATATTCCTCGGCCTTTAACCCGCCACACCCTTTTTGTACTCCCGTGGTTGAACGCGCTGTGATTGAGAATCGCAGCGAAAGCAGAATGAAGATGTGACAAGCGGCTGCACTGGTGGTATCATTTGCAGCACAAATGGGGCACGTTCTGTGCATCTTGACGCGGCCTGATCAATCTTCTGCGGTTCGTTCGAGGCATGTCCCTCCCGGTTATCCCACGAGCCGAATAGTTCACTTTGTGGATCGGTCCTGGCAATCCCCGCCAAACGGTATTTCCAAACGCTAGTAAGCGACTGGCCCTGCATTTTGAGCAGGTACGTGCATCAGCGTCGCGGGCGTTGGGCCAACGAGGGTGATTCAATGAAGATAAAGGCGAACGAAAGCATGCACGACAAAGGATGTACTCATGCCATCTCAGAGCGATAGGGGCGGCGGTGGCCCGCGGGGAGCCGGGTCCGCGCCCGACCTCGAAGAACTACACCGGAAGGGCATGGCGCGACTCAGGCAGATGACGCTCGGTGGTCGTGCGCGTGGGGTATTCGTCCTCGGCGCTCTCGTACTGGTCGGTCTGGGCCTATGGACCGCCTACTACACGGTTCCGAGCGATTCCGTCGCGGTCGTGCAGCGATTCGGGAAGTACCTCAAGGAAGTGCCGCCGGGGTTGCACTTCAAGCTGCCACTGGGGATCGATTCGGCAACGACCGTTCCCGTCAAGCGCCAATTGAAGCAGGAATTCGGTTTCACGACCCCAGGCGCCACGGATCCCTTCCAGAGCCCGCGTGACGGCAAGCGGGAGACGGAAATGGTGACGGGCGACCTCAACGCCGCACTGGTGGAATGGGTGGTGCAGTACCGGATCGCGGATCCCACCAAGTTCCTGTTCGAGGTTCGAGAACCGGGTGGGACGCTCCGGCTTGTTTCCGAATCCGTGATGCGGGAAGTCGTCGGCGACCGTACCGTCGACGAGGTAATCACCATCGGTCGACAGGAAATTGAGACGGAAGCGCTGGTCAAGATGCAGGAACTCTCTTCCAAATATGCGATGGGAATCAGCATCGATCAGGTCCAATTGAAGAACATCAATCCGCCGAAACCGGTGCAGGAATCGTTCAACGAGGTTAACCAGGCTCAGCAGGAGAAGGAGAAGCTGATCAACGAGGCCCGGCGCGACTACAACAAGGTGATCCCGCTGGCGGAGGGCGAGAAGGATCAACGGATACGCGAGGCCGACGGCTACCGGCTGAAGCGCATCAATGAAGCAGAGGGCGACGCTGCCCGGTTCAGTGCCTTGTTGGCGGAATACACCAAGGCGCCCGAGGTCACTCGCCGCCGAATCTATATCGAGACCCTGCAAGAAGTCATGCCGACGATACGCTCGACGATCATTGTCGATGAGCAATCGCACAGCATCCTGCCACTGCTGAATCTCGACTCCCAGCAAGGGGCCCGGCCATGAACAAAGCCATAGCCATCGCGGTAGTTCTGGTCCTCGGGACGTACATCGCAGCGAGTTCGGTCTATACGGTGAACGAAGTCGAGCAGATGATCATCACCCAGTTCGGCAAACCCGTCGGTGAACCGGTGACTTCGGCCGGGTTGAAGCTCAAGGTGCCCTTCATCCAGGACGTCAACCCGATCGACAAGCGGGTTCTCGAGTGGGACGGCGCCCCATCGGATATGCCCACCAAGGACAAGCTCTACATATCCGTTGACCTGTTCGCACGCTGGCGGATTACAGATCCCCTCCAGTATTTCCTTCGGTTACGCGACGAACGCAGTGCGCAATCACGCCTCGACGACATTCTGGGCAGCGAGACCCGCAACGCGGTCGCCAAGCATGAGTTGATCGAGATCATTCGCACTACCAAGGATCGCGTGCCGCTGCGCGACGCGCTCCTGACCGACGCGGAGCGAAAGCTGGATATGGGTTCGCTGGTGCCGATCCAGAAAGGGCGCAAACTGGTCGAAGCGGAGATCTTTGCCGCCGCGGCCGAGAAGGTTCGAGTGTTCGGGATCGAGTTGCTCGACATCCGCTTCAAACGGATCAACTACAACGAGAGCGTCCGGCCGAAGATTTACGACCGAATGATCAGCGAACGGCGCCAGATCGCGGAGCGCTTTCTGTCAGAGGGTAACGGCGAGGCAGCGAGAATTCGCGGCAATCGGGTGCGTGACCTGAACAAGATTCAGTCCGAAGCCTACCGGCAGGTCGAGGAGATTCGAGGCGTGGCGGACGCGAAGGCGACGGAAATCTATGCAGGCGCCTACAACCGGAGCCCCGAATCGGCAGCCTTCTATGAATTCACTCGGACCATGCAGTCCTACAAATCCATCATCGGAGAAAACACGACCCTCGTGCTTTCCACCGACAGCGAGCTGTTCAGTTTTCTCAAGGGCATGACTCCAGGCACGGGGATCGCTCGCAGCCAGATTCCTGGCAACGACTGATGGCAGCTCGCACGGATGACCGGCGATGGCTCGTCAGCCAGGCGCTGGGCTGCGGTGATGAACCCTGGGTCACCCTCAACACTTTGTCCCGATGCGCGGTGCCGGCTACTGCGGCCGCCCGCGAAGCGGATGGGCCGTAGGGTGGCCAACGATGCGGATACGCCGGCCCAAGCTCGTTAGCTTCCGCAACGTCGCCGAAGGTGAAGTCGTTTTCCTTGGTCACACAGTCATCATTGGCGGGAACAGTGTCGGCAGGTTGACCCTAACCGCGACGAACGCTCGTCGATGGCAGTCGACCGGCTACTGGAGAAGTGGGCGTGGTGAGGTGACCTGATCGGTTCCGGGCGTATTTCGCCCGGCGCGAAGATAGCTACGCCCCAACTGGCGGCGCTGCCTGCGGTTAGCCGGCGCTCACCGCTCAAGGCTTACCGGGCTTCCCACCGGCAACAAAATCATGCCGCATGGGGCGCGGCCATCCCCAGACGCCTGTTTCAGTCTCGATCCTGCCAAGCTTGCAGGTGAAGCCCCCGTACTGTGTCGCCACGACCTGCACTATTCGCACCGGATGAAGAACAGAGCCCACGGCCACATGTTTTCTTCCGCCTCCGTGGCCGGACGGTCTCCCGGCGGGTCGAACACCAGCCAAAGCGGCCCTCTTCCGCCGATACTGTGAGGCCGGCCGTTGGCCTTGGTCGCGAGCATCCAATCCCGCGACTCCACCTCCGCTGCTGAAATCTCGGTCGCGAACCCGTCCAGCGCCCGAGTGAACAGCGGTCCGCTACCGCAACCAGCCGCCTTCAGGACGTCCGCCAGCCGCGGCCCCGAAAAGGTGATTGGGCCACGCCAGTCCTGGTACGAGATGCGTATCTCCGTCACGCCGAGGTCTTCCAGCATGGCGCGATCGAAGGCGAACGCCTTGTCGAAGGTCTGGTCGTGATACTTGAAAAAGACGTCGTTTTTCTCGTCGTACGCGGATCGGTTGGTGTTCTCTACATTGCCCGCGACTGTAAGTATCACCTGGCCCGCCGGCGCCTCCATATCTGCGGCAGACGCCATTGCGGCAAACCAAGAAATCAGCGCGGCGGCGACAACGACGGATACTGCTCTCACGGAACTCTCCCTTCCAATGTGCAAAACGCAGGCCCCAAGCTGCGCACGAGCGTATACCAGGCTCAAGCGCTCGCCCGCCTGTTTCGTACATGTCTTTGCCGTCAGCGCTCAACCAATGTCCGAACCTGGCCGACCCCATTGGGGCCGGTCATGAGTAGCGCGGGCTGCCGCAATCGGCGGCCGACACGTTTCCCTCTGGGCCGAACTCTAACCCCGGCGACCCGACATGGATCGGTGCTAAGCGCCCCAATCGAAGTCGATTATCGGGCCTGTCTTCGCCGGGCCCTTGGCAGGCGCCGCAGCAGGCGGGCTACCTGCAGTTGGCGGTTGTCGTCAATGCGCGGCAAGGGGACTGCCGCCATGCCTCGGGCTGCGCCTCCGGGCGCGGCCGCCATCTACGGGTGGCATTGACGGCGTCGCGAAGGGCCTTGTTGGGCTTGAACGCTGACTCCGTGGAAGGGGCGATGGCGATGGTCTCGCCGGTCCCGGGATTCGCCCCTGGAGCGCTGACCGACTCTTTGTCGCGAACGTCCCGAAACCGGCGACGGAGACGGGCTCGCCCTTCGCGAGACTGTCGCCGATGGCGGCAAAGGCGGCCGTGACGATCAGGTCGGCCGAAGCCGTGTCAAGGGAGAACTGCGTGGCCAGGGAAGGCGGCCGATCACGGCCCGGGCATGGTATGGCTGCAGCTGTAGTTCGCCGCACGGTTTCGACGCCGAGCAGCACCGTAGGCCATCGATCTTGTTGGACTCTGAAGGGTCAGGGCCCTGCGCTTGACAACATGTCGCTGGAATACGCCGCGCTCAAAGACTTAATCTCTGTAACGACGAGCACGAAACTTTCCTTCCAGACAGGTTCATTTCGCCTCCAGCGCGATGCGGTGGCTGTCGAGCAGCCCGGGCGCGCGTGCCGGGTCGCCGCGGCCCCAGCCGCATTCGGTAGCAATGCCGAAGGACGCCACGGTCTGCGCCGCGGCGGCGATGCGGCGCCGGTCGCCGTCGCGGTCGTCGTGGTGGATGACACCGAGATAGAGCTCGCAGTCCACGGGCACGCTGAGGGTGGCAAGCGGCGCGTAGTAGGCCGCGTCGTCACGGTGTTTCGGCGCCGGGACGTGGAGGAACTGCAGGGACCGGTGGAGCCCGGCGAGGATGCCGTGGGTGATCTCGACCGTATTGGCGAGATCCGTTGGCATCACCACATGTTCGTCGTTCGGCGTGCCGTAGCAGAGGTGGTAGCCGAGTTCTGCCGGCTCCGGCACGGCGTTGCCCAGCCGGGCCAGCGTGCCGGTGATCTCTTGCTTGTAGCTCGCCGGCCGATTCGGGAAATATCCCTCCCACGCCAGCACCTCCTGGCAGACATCCCACTGGATCGCCAGGTCGTCGTGGGGAATTGCGGCGCAGATCTTTGCGAGGTCGGCCTTGAAGGCGCGCTCAGAGGCGGCGAAGAAATCCGGCCGGGCCGATGGCGAAATGAACCAGTATCCGATCGCCATCGGCGTCGGCAGGCAGACCTGGAAGCGGATCCCGGCCGGCAGCGTCCCGGCGTCGCGCACCGCGACAAAGCGGGCGTAGGAGGCGATGGCCTCGGGCGCATAGCCGGGATCAAAGTCGACGGCCTTCGGATCGATGCCGGCGCGGAAGCGGAAGAGGTTCCATTCGCGGATCAGCTTGCCGTCCCACTGATGAATGCGCGCCTTGTCCTCGTCGGCCGCGACCTCCATTGCCGGATGCTCCGCGACCTTGGCCCGCTGCCAGAAGATCCAGCGTGCCCGCGCGCCGGTTTCACCGTCCGGAATCCGCCTGAGATGCCCGCCGAGCCGGCTGCCGATCTCGGCAAAGGTCGTATCGGCATCCGGATAGGGCAGACTGCCCACAAGGTGGGCGCGGGTGAGCGGCATGGCGGAAGTCCCCTGGAACTGAAGAGAGCCCTCGTTCAAATGCAACTGATACAGCCAACATACGAACGCCGCGAGCGCCCCACTTGGATTGCAGCTTGACCGGCTCGCGAGGTTCCGGGCAGGGGATCATTGAGCATGGCCGGCCCTCACCGACTGGCCCAGTTTCGGATCTAGCAGCCTGTCGGACTTAGGACCTCAGATTATGGTAAGTCTTTGATTATTCTGTGTTTATCTTTTCAACCTTGGAATGCGTCGATTCACGAATATCTTTATCTTTCAACACTTTACGAAAGCAGTGCCCGCTAAGTCCGACAGGCTGCTAGCCCGGATTTCTCGCGAGAGGAATGTACATTGGGGCTCTGGCCGTCATAAAATTGGTCTGTAACAAAGGCTTGTTCCGCAAAGGCGTCAGGCCCTCGGTAGAACTCCGGGCAACTAAACCGGGCCGGGTGCGCCGGCGGCCGAACCGGGTCACCGGAGGGTGGGATCACTCGGGCTGGCAGATCGCATCATCTGCCCCACCGCTATCGGGATTCTCATGCAACTCATGGAACCATCCTCTGCAGGCTTCATGTACTCGGATGCCGGTGGCCGCGGGCCGCCGGTGGTCTTCTTCCACGGAGTGCTGATGAACGGCGCACTGTGGGACGACATCGTCGACCAGCTGTCCGACCGCTACCGCTGCATCGTTCCTGAGCTCCCGTTCGGCGCCCACCGCACGCCGATGCCTGATGACGCCGACCTGATGCTCGAGCCGCTCGTCAAGATGGTCGCTGATTTCCTGGCAGAACTCGATCTCCGCGATGTCACGCTCGTCTGTAACGATTGGGGCGGAGCCCAGCTGGTCGTCAGCCCGGGCGGCTCGGATCGTGTCGCCAACCTCGTTCTCATTTCCTGCGAAGCCTTCGACAACTATCCGCCAGGCTTCCCCGGGCGGCTGCTATGCCTCAACGCGTCGTTGCCGGGTGGCACGTACCTGACCGCGCAGCTTCTTCGTCCACGCTTCGTTCGGCATCTGCCGATTAGTTTGGCGGACTATCGAAGAAGCGGGTTCCCAACGATCAGTTCCTCAGCTGGATCGAGCCGCTGCGTCGCGACCGCAAGATCCGCCGCGATCTCGACAAGTATCTCCGCGGCGTCCCGAAGAGAACACAGCTGCTTGATTGGACCGAGCAGCAACGCGCCTTTACGGGCCAGGTTCTGGTCGTGTGGGCTCGCGAGGACAAGCTGATGCCGCCTGAGCACGCTGAGCGCCTGGCGGATCACTTCGAGAACACTGAACTCGTTTGGATCGACGACAGCAGGACGCTGATCCCCATCGACCAGCCCGAGGTCCTCACGGCCCACCTCAAGAGGTTCCTGGAGCGATACGCACACTGAGGCGCTCGGGGCGCCCATCGCTTAGGCCAATTGATAGCTCGAGAGCTCATGAAACGTTCAGCATTTCAAGGCAAAGTGCGAAATCTGGATCAGAGTCGGTGGAGGCACGTGTCGAGGTACAGCAGTTTGTGTCTGCGATGCAGGTCACGCTTCGCCCCACTCAGTTCCCCTTCTGATGGTCGATGTCTTCGGATGCCGTGTCGCCGGGCTGTCCCCGACTCCCGTTGCGCGGCGAGCTGCAGGAGGTCCCGGCGACAACCGTGACGCGAATCGGAGCCAGATGGGATCCTCGAACAACCGCGGACATTGACGCTCGGGATGGGCGGAATCGCGGGCTTCAGCGCATGGAGGAGGCGACTTAGGCAAGACTCAGGACGTTTGGGTTGATAGGGCGTCTCGACCAGGCTTGTCGCCCGTGCTCGCCCTGCTGGCAGCCCGTCAGGCGGTCCTCGGTCGGGGGGCGTAGTTTGGGGTCAAGCGCGCAGGTCTCGCAAACGCGGGGATGCTCACCTTCGCCGCCATCGCCACCCCGCGACCTTCAGGGTGTCCGCAAGGACTGCACCGGCTGGGCGCTTCTGCCCGAGGGAACTCTTGTCGCGGTCACCAGTCGCAAGGGTGTAGCGAACCCGTCCCCTGTCATCGCCCGCTGATCCACATCGCATCTCGACGAACTCGGCGCCGTTCACAGCCATTGCACTTCGAAATCGGGAACCCTGACCGATGCAGGCCAGACTGCAGGTCGCTGGGGCGCTTCAGCACAGTCCTGTGGCATAGACCCCGCGAGCCTGGAGTGGTGCTCACCGCAACGGGACCTTTGTTGTCCCCCGCTCGCCGGTCGGACGGAGAACATCGCGACCGATGAAACGCCTGCCCAAATGGGATTCGCTTCGCGCACGATGCGGTATCCGGACCCCCAAATCACGGGCGTTGTGGACGTCGCAAATGGCGATTGCCGCAGACCGCTTTCCTTCATGTCGGCCCGGCATACATAAGAACCTAACTGGCATTTGTAATTCCACCTTTGGGACCCTCGTTTAGCAAACAGAGAGCAGCTGTGCGCAAGACAAGCACGCTGTGACGAGGGAGCTAAGGTATGGCGAGACGCTCACACCTCCACGACAACGCAGCCGCAACGAGGAGCGCACGAAGCCCAACGGTCGGTGCTTGGTCGCTAGCTCGGCGCTTGCTGTGGCGTGCGGTGAGACGAGGGTTTCAGCGAGCAGGGGATCGGCGTCGCAACGGAACGCTTCAGCTATTCGGTGCCATCACGACAAGCTTGGCGGTGGGCGTGCTCGCGCTTGCCATGCTGCTGCTAGTTCCCAGTGCCCGCGCACAATCGGAGCCAACCCTGACCAACACTGCGGATCGCGCCACCCACGGCATGGAGGCCCGCATCGTGCAAGTCCGGGCGATCACAGTCCGGCCGGAGCGCGCTGCCTGGCGCTTCGTCGAAGACGCCGCCGCACCAGCCGTAGCCTTCGTTGCCCACACCGCGCCCGGCATGTCCCGGCCCAACGCGGTGTTCGACCTGGCGGTCTGGACGGCCAGCAGGGCGGACGGGGCGGAGTCGCCCGGCGACTATGCGGCCGTTTCCCGAAGGGTCAGATTCAAACCCGGCGATTTCGCTGCTGCGGGCAATGTATGGATAGCGCGCAAGGAAGTCGCCCTTTCGATCGTCGACGACGGCGTGGTTGAGGGCATCGAGACGCTCGACCTGAAGGTCAGGCTCGGACGCTCGCTGGGACTGCCGACCAGGATAAGGCTTCGCCAGGCCGACGGTAGCGCCTGCACGCCAACCCCCTGCGCGGTTTCGGTGACCATCGCCGATTCCCAAGTAGGCTCCTCCCTGACCATCACCGCGGATCGCGCCACCTACGGTATGGAGGTCGACAATGTCGTCTTCACCGTGACCCGAACGGGGATGAGCGATTCGGAGATAACCGCCGGCGTGACCCTGGTGCAGGACGACACGTACCTGCCTGCGGGCAGACTGCAATGGACGATCCGGATTCCTCCGGACCAGACCACCGCCACGCACACGATCTATGGAGAGTTCTTCACCGGTGGGGCAACGCGGTCGGGTGATCTGACTGCGATGCTGATGCCGGCTCCGGGCATCGAGGTGGGCGACCCAATCACGGTCCGAATGGTCGTGCTGGACCCTGCGATTACGGTCCGATCGGAGCGCGCTGCCTGGCGCTTCGTCGAAGACGATGCCGCACCAGCCGTAGCCTTCGTTGCCCGCACTGCGCCCGGTCTGCCCAGGCCCAACACCGTGTTCGACGTGGCGATCTCGACGGCCAGCAGGAGGGACGGGGCGGAGTCGCCCGGCGACTACGCGGCCGTTTCCCAAATGGTCAGATTCGAGCCCGTCGATTTCGCTGCTGCGGGCGGTGAATGGGAGGCGCGCAAGGAGGTCGCCCTTTCGATCGTCGACGACGGCGAGGTCGAAGGCGACGAGACGCTCGACCTGAAGCTCGAACGCTCGCCGGGACTGCCGGCAAGGATAAGGCTTCGCCAGGCCGACGGCAGCGCCTGCGGGCCAATCCCCTGCGCGGTTCCAGTGACCATCGCCGATCCCCAAGTAGGCCCCGCCCTGACCATCACAGCGGAGCGCGACACCTACGGGCTGGGTACCGACAATGTCGTCTTCACCTTGACCCGAACGGGGATGAGCGCTTCGGAGATAACCGGCAGCGTGACCCTGATGCAGGACGACACGTACGTGCCTGCGGACAGTCTGCAATGGACATTCCAGATCCCTTCCGAGCAAACAACCGCCACGCTCACGCTTTCCGGAACGCTTTTTACCGGCGGGGCAGCGCAGTCGGGCGATCTGACGGCGACGTTGGAGCCGGGGGACGGCTACACGGTGGGCACGCCGGGTTTGGCGACGGTCAGGATGATCGTGCTGGACCCCGCGATCGTGGTCCAGCCGGAGGAGGCTTCATATCGTTTCGTCGAAGACGATGCCGCGGCAGCCGTGGCATTCGTGGCCCGCACGGCCCCCGGCCTGCCCCGACCCAACGCGGCATTCCTCGTCTCGATCTCCTCGGAAGACAGACCGGACGGGGCGACAGCGCCCGATGACTATGCGTCTGTCGCGCGAACCGTCACCTTCGAACCTGCCGACTTCGCTGCCGCGGGTAGCGAATGGGAAGCGCGCAAGGAGGTCGCCGTTCCGATCGTCGACGACGGCGTGGTCGAAGGCGACGAGGCTTTCGATCTGGAGCTGGGGCGCTCGCCAGGATTGCCGCACCGAATAAGTATTCGCCATGCCGACGGCAGCTTCTGCCCGGAGGGCGGCTGCACAGTTCCGGTGACGATCGCCGCCAACGATGGCCCGGCGTTGTCCCGGATCGAAATTTCGCCCGTGCCGCCCGAGGCGAGCGACGACCACGGCCCCGTCTACCGGATGGACGATTTCATCGCCCTGTCGGACGGCGCGGTACACGGCCGGGGCGCCCCGCTGACCTTCACGCTCAACCTCGCCACCGAGGTCACTGTCACCGGCGCGCCCGAGCTGGTGCTCGACATCTACGACCGCGAGCGCCGGGCACGTTACACCGGGGGCTCGGGCACGCGGCAGCTCACCTTCACCTGGACGGTTGCCAAGGGCGACAACGACCCGGACGGGCTGGAGTTCAGGTTCCTCGACCTTAACGGCGGCACGATCCGGGATGGTGAGGGCCGCGACCTGCTGCCGGAAACCATCGCGGCACAACACTTCGCCCAGCACCGGGTGCGCGGCGGGCTGCACGCCATGCGGCTCGAGGTGTCCGGCTTGGCGCGCGAGGGCGAGCCCTTCGAGATCCGTGTGATCCGCGACGGCGGCTACGACGAGGTGGCGGTGGCCATCGTCGGTGTGACCGACAGCGCGCTGCCGCACATCCCTCAGCTGTACTCGCCCGCACTGAACGGGCCGGGCGTCAGGCAGTTCGATTTCCATGACGGGGAGCCAAGCGAGCCCGGCGTGCGGACCTCGACACGCACCGTGATGCCGCTCGGCGACGGCGTGGCCGACGAGTCGCGCTCGCTGACGGTGCAACTGGCCATAACCGACGCGGGCATCTACCTGCACATGGGACACAGAATTCGGGCCTGGTACCTGGCCGAAGAGCCGCTGGAGGTGACGGTGCCGGTGATCGACACCGGGCAGCCGCTGGCTGAGGCGGGTCTGCGGGTTCACGAAACTTCGGTGCGCGAGGCGCCGGGGGCGAAGCTCGTCTTTCGCGTGACCCTGTCGCCGCGCTCCGAGGACCCGGTGACAGTGGAATACCGGACCGGAGACGACCCGGCCAACGAGCCCAATGCGATCGCCGGGGAGGACTATGTGGCGACCAGAGGAACCCTGACCTTCCAGCCCGGCGAGATCCTGAAGACCGTCGAGGTCGAGGTGCTTGCCGACGACCATGACGACGGTTTCGAATCCATGCGGCTCGTCCTGTCGAACGCGCAGGGCGCGCGCATCGACAAGGCCGCGGCGATCGGCGTGATCAGGAATACCGGTCCGATCCCGCAAGCGTGGCTCGCCCGGTTCGGGCGTACGGTCGCAGACCAGGTCCTGGACGCGGTCGAGAATCGGATGCGAGGGGCGCAGCAGCCCGGAATCGAGATGACGCTCGCCGGCCAAAGTGTCGGCGGGCAGGGTCTGGCCCATGCGTCGGATGCCGCCGCTGGCCCGCATGTCTGGCTCAAGGGCGGGGAAGATCCGGCATGGCGGAACCGCGTCGGCTTGAACTCTCTGGCATCGCGCGAAGCGGCGCCGGGCGACCTGCTGAGCGGCACGTCCTTCGCGTTCACCGCCGAAGCCAGGGGAGGCGACTATGTCTCCCTGTGGGGGCGGGGGGCCGTTACCCGCTTCGACGGGCGCGAGGACAACCTCACGCTCGACGGCGAGGTCGCGAGCGCCATGGTCGGCGCCGACTGGTCCCGCGACGCTTGGACTGCCGGTCTGATCGTTTCGCACAGCGTCGCCGAAGGCGGCTACGTCGGCAATAGCGAAGGCGAGGTCAAGGCCACGTTCACCGGCCTGTTCCCTTGGGGGCGCCTTGCGCTCTCCGAGCGGACGGACGCCTGGGGTGCCGCCGGCTACGGCCGGGGCGAGCTCACGGTGACTCCGAAGAAGCCGGGGACGGACGAGGACGGCGCTACGATCCGGACGGATCTGGATCTCCGGATGGCCGCGGCCGGGCTGCGCGGGATGCTGGTGGAAGGCGGCCCGGATGCCCTTACCCTGACAGGCAAGACCGACGCGCTGATCGTGCAGACGGCGTCCGACGCGGCACGCGGGTCGGATGGCGGCAACCTGGCCGCCGCCCGGGCCTCTGTCACCCGGCTGCGCCTCGGCTTGGAAGGGTCACGCCCCATAGAGCTAGGCGGCTCTGCGACCCTGACGCCTTCCGTCGAGATCGGCGTGCGCCACGACGGCGGCGACGCCGAGACCGGCTTTGGCATCGATATGGGCGTCGGCATCGCCTGGAGCGTGCCGAAGCACGGCCTGGAGATGGAGCTGCGTGGGCGGGGCCTGCTCACCCACGAGACGAAGGGCTTCCGCGAGAGCGGCCTCTCCGGCTCGCTCGCCTGGAATCCGACGCTCTCCTCGGAGCGCGGGCCGAGGCTGACGCTGACCCAGTCGGTCGGCGGAACGGCTGCCGGCGGAGCCGATGCGCTGCTGGCGCGCGGCACGCTGGCGGGGCTCGCTGCCAATTCCGGCTCTGGGGTAGACGACAACGGCGAACTGCGGGGTCGTCGGCTGGAGGCGAAGTTCGGCTACGGCTTCGTGGTCAATGACGATCGTTTTGCGTCGATCCCGGAGATCGGCGTCGGCCTGTCCGAAACGGGCCGCGACTTCAGCCTGAGCTGGCGTCTGGCGCGCAACAAAGCCGGCGGCCCGGGCGCGCTCCA
Source organism: Alphaproteobacteria bacterium (assembly GCA_965215575.1). Lineage (GTDB taxonomy): Bacteria > Pseudomonadota > Alphaproteobacteria > TMED109 > TMED109 > VXPW01. The sequence continues at coordinate 3,090,551 of OZ244069.1, read as the reverse complement.
ACTGTCGGCGGAAGCGCGCTGGCACGAGACCGACGGCGGCAACGGCGCGTCTGGGTACGGCATCGGCGTCCGGTTCTCCGCACGGTGGTAGCCGAACGGGGTGCGTGATCAGCCGGATCGGCTGGGTGGTGGGCGTCAAGTGCCCAGCGAGCGAGCGGATCGGGATGCACACGCTCGGGACTGCGGATATCAAAGCGCTCCGCGCCCTGGTCGACCGTCATCGGGCGCAGGCCGAGCGGGTTCTCGGCTCCGAGGTGCGGGTGCTGTGCTGCTACCAGGCGGTCTAGAGCGTGTCCGCTTTACATGGAACCGTACCCGGCGTTGCGGATGTAGTTCTGGCATGCGTGGGGTTCGATGGTGCCGAGGAGGTCGCCGAGATGGCGCCAGGTGTCCTCGCCCGTGCGCTTCCGGGCGTCCCGCATCCAATGCTTGATCTTGGCGAAGGTCTGCTCGATCGGGTTGAGGTCCGGCGAATACGGGGGCAGGAACCACAGGCGCGCACCGGCTGTGCGGATGGCCTGGCGCACGGCCTTGCCCTTGTGGCTGGCGAGATTATCGAGAATGACGATGTCACCGGGCTTCAGGGTCGGGACCCGATGTTGCTCGACCCAGGCGTGGAAGGAGCGGCCGTTGATCGGCCCGTCGAAGACGCAGGGCGCGCTCAGCCCGTCGTGGCGCAGCCCCGCCAGGAAGGTCAGGGTGCGCCAGCGCCCATGCGGTGCAAACCCCTTCAGACGCCGGCCTTTCGGCGCCCAGCCCCGCAGCGGGGTCATGTTGGTCTTGATCCAGGTCTCGTCCACGAACACCAGTCGGCGCGGTTCCAGCCGGCGCCGGAGCGCCTGCCATCGCGCCCGCTTGCGGGCCACCGCGGCCCGGGCCTGCTCAAGGGCGAACAGCGTTTTTTGTAAAGCGCAAGCCCTCGCGCCGGAGAAACCGCCGGATCGTGTCCCGGCACACCGTGATGCCGTCGGGCGCCAGCTGCTCCTGGAGCCGGTCGATGGTCAGATGCGGCGTCTCCGCCACCAGCGCATGCACCCGCTCCCGGTGGGGCTCCAGCAGCCAGGGGACGGTGACCGCCGATCCGGCCTGGCGCCACGCTGCCGGTGGCCCGGTAGCGCGCCGTCCATTTCGGCACCGACGACACGCTCGGAAACGCGCTGCCACCGTGCGGATCGGCTCGCCCGCCAGGTGCGCCCGCACCACCCGCCGGAGGTCATTCGAATAGGGTGGGTCCAAGCCCTCCTGGACCAATGACCCCTTTTGAATCACATTTCCAACCCGCCCCCCCCTCAGGATTCCCTCAATGCCAGGCTCTAGCGTTTTCACCAGCCGATCTCTTGGCCTGCCTGGACGGCGTGACGTTGGACTTCTCGCGGCCGGGGAAGCCCACCGACAAGGCGTTCATCGAATCGTTCAGCGGTTCGTTCCGGGCCGAGTGCCTGAACGCCTCCTGGTTTCTGTGCTTGGAGGATGCACGGCCTAAATGTGAAGCCTGGCGCCAAGATTACAGTACTGAGCATCCGTATAGTTCCGGGCCAGAAAACCCCGAGGGAACTGGTGCTTGCTCTAGGGCCGGCATGTCGGCTCTTGGCCAACTCGAGATTTTCTCGCTGCGCCAACGAAGCTCAGCCCCGGAAGCACGTCTTCAAAGACGTTCTCGGCCAGAAACAGCCGGACGGTGTCCAGTCCGACATTGATGCAGCGCGGGTCAGCCGTAGCGGCATCGCCGCGCGGGGCCGGATATCGGGAAGGGGCGCCACGACCCGGCAGCATCTTCAACGGAGCGGGAGATGCCCGCGCCCGGACGCGGCACGGGCCGGGACCTCGGATTCTAGGGCCGGAGGCAGGAATGCGCGCCGCCTGCCGGCAGAAAACGGTTACGAACCCCGACCGACACGCGATGCAGAGTGGCGCGGCGGAGGCCTAAGGAGTAGGAAGGCCTGCGGACATGGAATCCATGCGAGGTGTGCCGATGACGAACCAGGGACCAACTCCGAGCCTGGCGGTGCTGATCGATGCCGACAATACGAGCGCGCGGTACGCCCAGGCGATCTTCGAGGAGATCGTCAAGTTCGGCGAGGCCAACGTGCGGCGCATCTACGGCGACTTCTCGGGCACCAGGCTCGCGAACTGGGACAAGGCGATCCAGTCTCTGGCCATCCTGCAGCACCAGCAACGAAGCAACACTACAGGCAAGAACGCCGCCGACATTGCGCTTGTGATCGACGCGATGGATTTGATGTCGAAAGGCAATCTGGACGGGGTCTGCCTGATCTCGAGCGATAGCGATTTCACCCGTCTTGCGCAGCGGCTCCGGGAGGAAGGCCTCGTGGTCTACGGGTTCGGCGAGCGGAAGACGCCGGAGGCCTTCCGCAATGCGTGCAGCAGGTTCATCTATCTCGAAAACGTTCTGGAATCAGGGACGGGGAAAGGGAACGGCCGTGCTGCTGCCGCGAGTTCGGACAAGAAGGAACCGCCATCGAAGGCCGTGGAACTCATCGCCAAGGCGATCGAGGACGCGGATGAGGACGGCTGGGCGAACCTCGGCAGCGTCGGCACCCGGATCCAGGGGGCGGCGCCGGACTTCGACTCCCGAACCTATGGCTGCCCCAACCTGAGCACGCTGGTGCAGAAATCCGGCGGGTTCGAAATCCGCAGGGAACCCGGCAAGGGGGTGCATATCCGCCGCAAGACCGGGAAGCGCAAGGTGGCAGCCCGGGAAACGGGGAGCGCATGACAGCGGAGCGATTGGTCGCCGGGGCCGAGGGGTTCTCGCCATCACGCGAGGGGGCAAGAAGTAGCGGGAGGCCTCGATGCTCATGTCGTAGTGGGCGCAGCGGAGGCGGATCGGAATCGTCAATTCCGGCGAGCCTTGCCAGTTGCGGCAAGCCATAGAGAGCGCCGTTGAAGCTGATGACAATGCCGTCGCCGTCAAGGATCCGCCTTGCCCCGTGCCCGCATCGCGCACCAGAGGGGCACACCATATGAGCGACCACAGATCGCCCTCGGCCATCGACGCAACCGAGGTGTCGCTCCGAACGAAACCCTCCAACTATCCGGAGCCGTACGCGAGTCGCATGGCCAAGCGGGAGAAGAGACCACTCGGCGACTTCTTCGGCCTCAAAAACTTCGGGGTGAACCTGACCAGGCTGGCGCCCGGTGGTGAGTCCGCCCTGATGCACGCTCACAGCAGGCAAGACGAGTTCATCTACGTCCTCGAGGGCGAGACAACGCTCGCGCCTGGCATGTGCGCGGGTTTCGCGGCACGAGGCGAGGCGCACCACGTGGTCAACCGCACCGTACGGGATGCGGTTATCCTGGAGATTGGGGATCGGACCAAAGGCGACGAGGGGAGCTATCCCCTGGACGATCTCAAGGCGGTCATGGGTGAAGACGGCAGGTGGCAGTTCGTCCACGAGGACGGCACGCCGTACTAGGAGTCGCGACGGCCGCACCGCGGGCGCGCCACATTGGCTGGCGCGCAGCGGGTGATGGCGGAGGGCGCCGGGCCAGCTGCGCAGCAGTAGGGCGGCCTTGACTGACGCCGGAACATCAACGGCAGCGGGCGGTTCGGCGCGTTGTTCGTCGGCGCAATCGGTTTCCTCGTCATCGCCCTCTGAACCTCTGGCCCGACATCCGGGTGTCAAAGACCTGCGTCGCCCGATTTGCCGGTGACGGCTGTCGCCATGGAAACACCAACACACGAAGGTAGTGCAAAAATGGAGAACGAAGCTTGCAGACGGCTGGAGTCGCGTTTCGCGGCGATGCATAACTTGAATGCTGCGGCAGGCACCATCGACTGGTATGCAATGACTAGGGGCACGAAAGCCGGGCAGGATGTGCGCGGAGCCCAGATCGGCCAGCTCAGAAAGAGCGCGCACGAACTGCTTGTAGCCCAGGAGTGCGCTGACGACCTAGCAACCGCCCAAGCGGACGGGCCGTGGCGAGCGGCCAATCTGCATGAAATGCGCCGGCGCCACTTCCTTGCGGCCGCCGTTCCAGCCGATCTCGTCGAGGCGCAGGCCCGGGCGGCGTCCCATGCCCAGGCGGTCTGGGCGACGGCAAGGCCGGACGGGGACTTCGCCGCGTTTCTGCCGGCCCTGAAGGGGCTCCTCGGACATGTTCGCGAAAAAGCGCAAATTCAGGGCGAGGCGCTCGGCCGTACGCCCTACGATGCGCTGTTGGAGCAGCACGATCCGGGCCGCCGGAATGCTGACCTCATCGTCATGTTCGGAGAACTGGAGGCCTCCCTGCCGGGCATCGTCGACCAGGTGCGCGGCGGGCCGAAGCCTCCGGGGCCCACCGGGAAGAAAAAGAAACTGAAGCGGATCGCTCGGCGGATGATGGCGATGATCGGCCTACCCGAAACCCACGTTCGTCTCGATACGTCGATCCATCCGTTCTCTCTGGGCGATCCCGAGGATGTACGCATCACAACCCGCTTTTCCGGGCCTCCGGGCGAGGCGTTGATGGGGGTCCTCCACGAGGCTGGTCACGCACTGTACACCTTGGGTTTACCGGCGGCGTGGCGTCGCCAGCCGGTGGGTGCGGACCGGGGCATGACCGTCCACGAGAGCCAGAGCCTGTCGATCGAGATGTTCGCCTGCCGGTCGCGCGCCTTTGCCGTCCACTATGCCCGGCTGCTCAGGGACGAGTTCGGCCAGGAAGGCGCTTGGGACCCGGACCGGCTGTACGCAGTGCTCACCCATGTCGAGCCCGGACCCATCCGTGTCGAGGCGGACGAGGTGAGCTATCCGCTGCATATCTCAATCCGCCATCGCTGCGAGGCCGCCATGGTGGAAGGGACTCTCGATCCGGCCCTCTTGCCGGAAGCCTTCGATGAAGCCATGGGCTCGCTGCTCGGGATCCGCCCGCCGAGCCCGCGCGAAGGGTGCATGCAGGACCCGCACTGGGCACTGGCAGAGGGGTGGGGATACTTTCCCACGTACACCCTAGGCGCGCTCATGGCCGGGCAATTGGCGGAAACCATGCGGTCGACGCTTGTCGATCTCGACTGCGACCTCGCACGCGGCGATTTCGGCCGGCTCGCCAGCTGGTTGCGGGACAATGTGCACAGTCGGGGCTGTTTCGACCCGTCTTCTGACGCGCTCCTGGAGCAGACGACAGGCCGACCGCTCGACACTGGGGCCTTCGTTCGCCATGTCGAAAAGCGTTACTTTTCCCGAGAGTAGGGACGTCGGTTGCGGCGGAAAGGAAGGCTGTGTCCTCGTTCCGACGAAGAGGCGGGGCGATGACGGTGCCAGACCGCGATTCGGCCCCGAGGCCGCCGATTAGTTCCACGCGGTTCAGTCCGAATGCCATGTCTATGCGGTTGTCCTCAGTCTGCCGGCATGGGGGCGCATGGTGGTGGTTGCCGCGCGGAGGGTGATGGCAGAGGGCGCCGGGCCGGCTGCGCAGCAGTAGGGCAACTTCGACCGACGCCGGAACATCAACGGCAGCGGGCGGTTCGGCGCGTTCGCGTGTCTCACCGGTTTCCGGGCGGGGTGGCGAGGTTCAGGCTCTCAGAGGGTCTGCACGCGTACGATCTCTCAGACCGACGACCGCACCCCCGGCAGCGATCAAAAAGGCCGCGAGGGCAACATTCCATCGAGCTTCCCCGAAGCCCACCAGGACCATGAGAATGGTCGAAATGATTGGCGCGGAATAGCTGAAGATGGAGAGGGCGGCAACGTTGCCCCGTTTCATGCCCAGATCCCACAGGAAGAATGCGCTGCCGGCCGGACCGAGGCCGAGCAGGACGATAGTGACGATCTCCTTCCAGTCGGGTGTCTCCAGCGCGGTGCCGTCGGCTGCGGCGGCCAGCATGCAAAGAGCCGATGACGCCATGCATATCAGGGTCATGGAGGCGACTGGGTCAGCCCGGTCGACGCGTCTCAGATTGGAATAGAGCGCCCAGAGGAAAGCTCCGCAGAAGGCCATCAGATATCCGGCGAGCACATTCGAATCGTAGTTCGTGTGGGCGTCTCGGAGCATGAGGAAGGAAACGCCCGCAAAGCCCAAGCCTGCGCCGGCATAGCCAGGCCAGCCGCTGTCGAGCCGGAAGAGCAGGTTTCCGAGCAGGATCAGGAGCGCGGGCCAGAGGTAGTTGATCAACGAGGCGTGCAAAGCAGGCGCATGGCTGAATGAGGTGAAATAGACCAGATGGTAGGCCGCAAGCAGCCCGGCGAAGAGGATGTTCCGCTTCTGCATCTGTGGCCGGATCCGCCGCTTCGTGACAAGACAGATCGCCGCCCCGATCAGGGCGGCGATGGCGAAACTGAGCGCGAGCACGAAACGCGGGTCTGCTGTCTCGGCGAATTTACCGAGGACGGCGAGTGTCCCCCAGCTCAGTACTGCGGCGACGCCGGCAGCATTCCCGTCCCGTGATCGGTTCATGCGAACACGACTCGCTCGCCGGTGCGTGGCGAGCCCGTGGCCGACACCTCGCGTTGTGCACAAGCGAATGCGAACACCACGGGCATGGGTTTGAGCCTGGCGACCGGACTCCTGCCTGAATTCTTGCTGAAGCCGCGTTGCTGCAATTCCGTCTCCGCACAGGGGGGTCGCGAGTGGCGGATGGACGGTACGGAAACCCCGGCATTCGGAGTGTGCAGGTCGGACGGAAAAGCCGGCTGAGCGGCCGGAATTCACCTCCCTCGGACGAACTCGCGAGGCGTCTGGCCGAAATACGCCCGGAAGCGGCGGCTGAAGGCGGATGGGTCGCTGTAGCCCACCTCATAGGCAACGATGCGGACCGGGATGTCGGTGTTCATGAGGAGCGTGCGGGCTCGGTCCATGCGCCGCATCATCAGATATTCGGTGCAAGATCGCCCGAGCGCTCTTGGGAAGAGCGCCTTGAACTGACTGACGCTCAGACAGGCGGCAGCAGCCAGGTCCCCAATGGTATGCGTGTGGGTCAGGTCCTGTTCGACCATCGTGACGGCGCGCATGACCCTTTTGTTAATTCTTGCCGCGAAGGCTTGCTGTTCGAGAAGACGCCAGAAGAGCGAAGACAGGAGGACCCCGGCCGCGCGGTCGCCGGAGATTCGAAGCTGGGTCTCCGCATAGGTGCAGAACGCGAGCAGATCGTCGCCGATGGCGACGCAGGCTTCTTCGAGCTCGGTCGCGTTCGCCGGGAGATGCGCCATGTCAGCAACCAGGAACCTGGATTGTTCCGGCGCGCTGTAGCTGTGGACTGTCCCGGACCGGACAACGATGCAATGGCCGACACTGACAGTGTGGCTTTGGCCCTCGAACGCGATGCCCATCGCACCGTTCAGCGGAATGACGATCTGGTGAAACGCATGGGAGTGCGTGTTCTGCTTGAGGGGATAAGAGCGAATGGACAAGTGCCCATCGTCTTTCACGATCATGGGCGTCATTGGTCGGGTACCTTCGCATAGGGGCTTATATCCATGACTTGACATGGACACGGTCATGCCACGAGCCGGGCCACCGCCCCGCTTGGTCCGGGCGCGCGGCGCGCGTCCGGTCCTGCCGTGGCCACGGGAGACGGAAGATCCGTCAGGCCCCGCCCGTGGGCGGGCCAGGCCCGCCGCAGGATGTTGATGGGCGCGTTGTGGTCGCGGTCGCGGTCGAGCCCGCAGTGCGGGCACCGGTGCCGGCGGACGCCGCGCGTCTTGGGCACGGTGGCGCCGCATTGCGAGCACTGCTGGCTGGTGCCGTGCGGCGGCACCGCGATGACCGGAAGGCCGGCGCTTGCAGCCTGGTCCTTCAGGATCGTGACGAACGCTGACCAGCCCTGGTCGGCGATGGCGCGGTTGAGGCCGCGTTTCTGCTGGACGCGCGTGCCGGGCGCGGCGACGGTTCCGTTCGCGGAACGGGTCAGGTTCCGCACGTCGAGGCCCTCGACGGCGAAGCCGTCGAAGCGGCGGCAGAGCGCGTGCGCGACGCGATGCAGCGCCTGCCGGTCGGCATCACGGACCCGCTGCCAGGCGCGCCCGACGGCCTGCACCGCCGTCCTGCGGCTGCCGGAATGGCGGGTCGCGCGGGTGACGCGCCGTTGCAGCCGGCGGAGACGCCGGCGGTCGGGATCCCGGCGCGCCAACGCCTCGCCGGTGGACAGCGTGAGGCGCCGGGCAACGCCGACGTCGATCCCGACCGGGCGGGACGGCGCCGCGTCCGCCGCCGGCGCGGTTGCCGCGATCCCGCAGCAGAGGTGAATCTCGGTCCGGACCGGCTTGCGGACGATCCGGACGGTCTTGAGCGCGGCGGGGTCCGGCAGCGGTCGGGAGGTCCGGATCGGGATCGGCGGGAGGCCCTTGACGACGAGGACCGTGCGCCGGCCCCGGCGGCGGACCATCCCCGGCGAGGCGTCGTTCAGTTCGATCGAGCGCCACCGGCGGGCGTGCCGGAACCGCGGGAAGCCCGGCGTTTCCCCGGCCTTTCAACGGCGGAAGAACCCCCGGAAAGCCCTGTCGACCCGTTGCAGCGGGGCACGCTGGATGCGAAGGTCGAGGTCGCGGAGATCCGCGTACAGCGGGTCGCGGCGAAGCGTCGCCAGACTCTTGAACTGGTCCTGCCAGGTAATCGCTTGGCGACATCGCCGCCACGCCTCGACACGCTCCTCGAGCGCCGCGTTGTAGAGCTGGCGCGTGAGCGTGAGGACCTCGGCGATCCGGCGATGGCCGACCGGCGTGATCCGCGCACGGCAGACGAACGTGCGGTGCACGAAGGGCACGTCGACTGGCCGGTGTACCGGATCTGGCGCGTGCATGATCTTAGAATATTGTCATAATACCCCTATTGTGTGCACATTCAGGTCAAGGTGGTGGCGGTGTCAAGTCATCGATATAAGCCCCTTCGCATACGGCCGGAAGCCGAGGCGTTCGTAGAACGTCATGGCCATCCGCGGCGGCGGTGCCCGGGTTAACGACGAGCGTTTCGAGAACGAGACCGGCACGGTGGGGCCGGACGATCTCACCGCCGAGGGCGCCATCAAACTCTCCGCCGGGCGCAAGCGCCACGCCCTCATCCGCGTGTCCTGAAAGAGCGGCCCGGTGGCGTCGGGTTCAGGAACCGCAACGGATCGTCTACGTCGTGCGAGGCGGGCGCACATGGCCGGGCAATTGCTCCGTAGATACATGGGTCCACACGAGTCCATCGATGTGATCGAAGTGCCCGTCATAGGAAACGAGGTCAGCACCGGTCTCCATGGTGTGCGCCGCAATCCAGATGTCGTTCGACGGAATTGGACGTCCCTTCGTCCGCAGCGCCGTTGCGATGCGCGCATAGCGGTCGGCGGTGGTAAGGCCCATTGCTGGAATCGAAACGTGAGGGTTGTCGAGAAAGGCATGAAGTTCGCGAGCGTTCCTGTCCGGGCGTGAACCGTTCCTGAAGCCGTAGAGCAATTCGCCGATCACCACGAAAGGCAGGAGGATCTTCTCGGAACCGCGCACGATTTCGACGATTCGATGATGTCCCCGCTTCAGATGCGAATAGGCATTGGAGTCCAGAAGGATTCTCACTTCCACATCTCTTCGTCGATCCGGGAGAGGTCCTCGAGAGCCCGGTTCATCTCAGCTGCTTCCTCCTCCGTCCAGGTGCCGATCAGATGATCCAGCGAGTCTCCTACGATTTCAGGGTTGTCATTGCGCTCGCCCAGACCCGCACCCCGGCGGAGCAGCCTCAGTACGGCTCGATTCAACGAAATACCTTCCCTGCTCGCGAGCTGCCTGATCCGTTCCGCCAGATCGTCGTCGAAACCCCGGATGGTGAGCTGATGCATTGTGTTTCCTCGGCTATAGGCAGTTTCAGCCTCAATCCGCCTCACCTTAGTGACGCATCCCGTCCACGCCAAACTACATCACTGCCGGTATCCAGAAGTCTCCAAGGCGGATGTCATCAATGTTGCGTGGCCGGTAGCTCTCCGGGCGCCGGTCCTTCGGGTTGCGCTCCAAGTCCAGCTGTAGCCACTGATATTTGCGGTAGCTCGATCGTTGTGGAGGAAGTGGAAAGGCGACGGACAAATGCGCGCCCAGGAGCCGTCTTCCGTAATTCCGGCCGTGCAGACGAGCTCCGTGTGACACCTTCAAAGCGTCGGGTACGTCTTGACGGTGATTGGGACCTTCATGTCTGCCGAGACAATGCCCTACAAATGTCTGGTTGCTGCGGGAGGTTCCGGGAGCGCTGACAACGCGTTCGCGACCCGGCCCCGGTGACACATGTTGACGTCTGCCTCGAAGCAGGTAAGGGCCACGCGCCTGTGTTCGGCAAGTAGGGCCCCTACGCGAGCGAGTGCGTCGCAGGCCTGTCGGAGTGTGGTTTGCTCGTATCGAGCGAATAGACGCTCGTAGTCTTGTTCCGTAGTCAGAGACCTGCGTTCGTCGGAACTGATACCCAGTTCTGGAACGTGGACGTAGCGGATCCCGAGCTCCCTTACCTTGTCTCTGAGTGTTGCCTTGGAGAACCCGTACTTGCGGCTGAGCGGGTTGCGCCGTACGTCGCAAAGTAACCGGACGTTGTTGCGCACGAGACGATCAAGGTAGGCGTCGAAGGAAATACCCTCATAGCCGATTGTGAAAAGGCATTCGGTATTGTCCTTTGGACGTTCGCTTTCGATGGCAGCGAGTTCCGCGTCATTCAACAACTCATTGGCGATTTCGCTGCGAGTCGCATAGTACGGGAAGCGCCGATAGGCCTCCCTGACCAAGCGGCGACCACTGAGATTCACGTACTTCCGTTTGAATTCCAGCACGCTTTGGCGTCGAGCCGGCGGGAACTCTCCGAGAAAGTCGCGATCGGTCGCGAGTCGCCAGTCCTCTTTCTCCGAGATTAGACCGGAAGCGACAAGACTGCGCCGGTCGGCGTAGGATTGGAATGAAATGGCTCCGAATCGGAAGGGGACAAAGTCGTAGGCAGGGGTAACGGCAAATTCCATCTCGTGCAGGAAAAGGTAATTCTGGAAATCCAGCCTCCCCAAACGGCCATCAAATGCCTGTAGCAAGGCCAACAACAACCGGCGCCGATGCAACAGCACCGCCCGAGAGGGCCTCCGTGTGGAGATGCCCGTGCTCACTTGCCCAATCCCACTGTGGTGTTCTTGTTTTATTCAAGCTAGCAGGATGACGGGATTGGGACGGGCCTGCTCGCGAAATTCGCCCTTCGACCAAGGCACATGCGAAGCACTACGTCTCCCATCAGGCGGAGAGTCTTGAAAGATCATTGGCAATCTGATTGCCCTCGATGCTTCCCGTAACCCGCGGGGTTGCAGTCTGGATGGAGCCCCGGGCAGCCGACCCCCTTAGACCAGGGCCCGCGCCGTCCAGACCACGCGGCCAACGGTTACGGCATCATCGGGGAACGGCACTGGAGCCCAGGCCGGGTGGTCACTCACGAGCAACCAGCCGTCGTCGCCGGTCTTCGCCGTCCGCTTCACGACCAGGCCGTCGGCCGTCCGGAGGACGAAGATCTGCCTGTCCCGGCGCCGCGTGCGGCTCCGGTCGACCAGGATCGAGCTGCCCTCGGGGAGAGTGGGCTCCATGGATTCGCCGCGCACGCGCAGGACGGCGCACTGGGTGGCGTCGAGGCCGAGGCGTTGGAGCCAGTCGCGGCGGAACCACACCACGCCGGCCCGCGGCTCCTGGTCGGCGGTGGTTCCGCCACCCGCCGCCGCTGCGAACTCGAGGATCTCGACCGGGCGCGCTCCGAACGGCTGGCGGCGTTCCCGCTCAAGCAGGGTGCCACCCCACCGACGCGCCAGGCGGCGCCCCTCCCGACCCGCGGCGCCGCCCCGCAACTCCGGAAACAAGCCCCAGAACCGCGCAATCAGGGAGCGCCGGCCGCGGTCGTTGATCGCTTGGTATTCGTCGGCGAGTGCGGCTAGGACGGACGAGAAGTTCGGATCGCCGGCCGGTGCAAAATCGGGGTCTGCGGTGGGATGCGGAGGCGGGGCAGGGTCCGCGAGCGCGGGCTCCGGCGTCCGGGGCGGGCCGATGTAAAGCTCGAGACCGAGCGTTTTGCAGATGTCGGCGGCGCGATCGATGGACGGCACGTGCCCTTGCAGGATGGCGGTAAGGCTGCGCGTGGGCACGCCGGCGCGGGCCGCGATCGAGCGAAAGGACTCGCCGGAGGCCTCCTTGTGCGCCCGGAGCGCGCGCACGATCTCGTGGCGTTTTGGCATGAGTAAGATATAGCATATTGATAGGTTCATTCGCGGATCTATTTGGCAATACATTGCCTGCACCGCGCTGAATGATGATTTAGGCTGATGACATGTTTCTCATTCGTTCCTTTCAAATCAGCTCAGTGCCGGCGGGAGGATCTGACTGATGCGGATTGTCCAGACCAAGCGGCGGGCCATGACGTCCGCCCGGCGCCAACGGATCCTCGAGGCCCATGAAGGGCTTTGCGGCTACTGCCAGGAGCCGATCGACGGCGCTTACGAAATCGAGCACGCACTTCCGCTCGCGCTCGGCGGCGCGGACGACGGCGGCGGCAACACCTACCCCATGCACGTCGACTGTCACCGGATCAAGACCTTCGGCCGCCGCCGTAGCCGGGAAGGGGGCGACGTCCGCCGGATCGCGAAGGTCAGGCGCATCCGGATGTCCCGCGCTGCCCGTCGACCCAGACCACGCCGGTCGCTGACCCACCCGCATCTGGTCAGAAGCCCCGACGGATCCGTCTACCTGCGGGACGGGACCGAGAGGAAAATGCGGTAGACGCGGGTGTGGCCGGCGTCGGTGGCCGCGGATTGACATTCAACCGATGTCGGAGATCGATTGATCGGATGATGAATCGTGCGCACAGACCGCAAGGCGGGTGTCGGTCGAGATGTGCAGCGCGCCTCCAGCGACTCGAAAGCCGGGCGCATCGGATCGTAGTAGCCCTGCTGGGCGCGAATCTGCCGCTCCACCCCGGCCTGCGACCGGGGTTGGAGGGGCGCACAGGCATCAATGCGGAGCATCAGTTGTCGGTCGTAGCAATGCAGTTGATCGTTCTGCGGCAATGCCGGTCACCCTGTCTCGCATTGCCCTCGCCGCTTCCGACTGCTGTGCAAATTCAGGCAGCTCCAGAGTGGCTGCGCGCCGGGAAAGTCGTGCGGTCAGTTCTGCCACGGCGGTCTCGGCCTCGCCGCCCGGCAGCCCGACCGTTCGCGCCAGTGCGAGAAAATCCTGAAGGCGCAGCCGGTCATCCTTGCCGTTGAGCTTCAGGGCCATGCGATCACCGGCAAGGCCGGGAAAGACGCGGGTGGTCACGGCGTCGTAGAGCGGCGCTATCCGCACCGATGCAAATGCTTTGGCCCCGGCGTCGGCCGTCTTGAGAACCGCGACATTCTTCAGGTGCATGTCGCCGTCGGCGATGAGCCAGGCAAGGACGGCACGACGAAACAGAATGCCGAGATCCGGGGTGGGATCCGTCGATAGCGGTCGGAGAGCCCGGGCGATGCGTTCAACGGTGCTGTCATATTTGGCCGAGGCAGGCAGGCCCAGGATCGAACAAAAGTCTTCCAGTGCAAGACGGCGCTGGTCTTTCGGGCCACGGCGGATGTCGAAACGTTCGACCAGCAATGCCGGCGGCATGCCTTCGGGCATCTCGATCAATGCAGCAGCCGGTACGTCGAAGCCACCCGAGCGGCCCAATTCGAGGCAAAGCCATTCAACGACCGGCAAGGTCTCGAACCCTGCGGTTCCGGCGGGTTTGAGGACATGCGTGAACGCCCGGTCGACGGCTGGCACCAGAGTGCCGTCGGCGAGAAGACTCATCGGCGCCTTGATCTGGACGCCCGACAGGCGCGGCGTCCTGTTCTGCGAGAAGAGTTGGGCGAGCTGCCGATCGAACGTTTCCTCGATGTCTCCGCGCGCCGGCCCTGCATAGCGCCCGGTGAAGCGGCCTGCCTCGCAGAACGCCGCGAGCGGTGTCAAAAGGATGTCCGCCGGCAAGGCCGCCAATTCGGCACGGCTTGGGGCGATCGCGATATTGGACATGTAACGTCGGCCGCCGCGTAGCGCCTCGCGTTGGTCGCGTTCCTGGAGGACCTGGGCAAGCCAGCCCTCGGGCAGCAGCGCTTCGATGAAGGGTGGGAGCTTTCCCGGCGTTGTCTCGCGGACAAGCGCCGGCCCGCCGCGTTTCCGTGGTTTCCAGCGCCATTCGAAACCGTCATGGGCCAGTTGGCCGCGCACCTCGCCGTGCCAGGCTACCAGGAGATCGAGGGCGGCCTTGTTGGGCGGCACGATGACTGCGCCGGGTCGGTGCAGGAAGAAGCGTTCGGCACGTTCGCCTTCGCGATACCAGCCATTCCTTCGCGCCAATGCCCAAACGGCATCCGCCGCGGCATGAGGCGAACCGTGTTCCTCGACCAGACGCGCAGCCATCCGGTTGCGCGTCTCGGGCGTGATCGCGCTGGCGTGTTCGCTCCTCAGCCGAAAAGCCTCCAGGAACCGCTGGCGCGGCGCCGCTACGTCGACATGCAATTCGCCCAGATCGTCGCCGATCACGGCGCGGGCCGTCGATGGATTCTGCGGGGCCGTGTTCTGGACGATCTCAAGCGTGCGAAGGCGTGTACGTTGATTGCGCCGGCCGCTGATGAACAGCCGTCCGTCCGGCGCCGGCCCCAGCAGGAGCGCGCTTGCTGACGACAAGTAAGCGTTGGGGTAGAGATAGCGAGCGATGCGCACCGCGTGACCGAGGATCACGGTTTCGGTGTCGCTGTCGCTCTCGACATAGACCCCGCGGACCAACGGAATCAGCGTCCCTGCCTGAGCGCGATGGTACGCGCGCTTGGCGTCGATGGTTTCGCCCACCAGGTGCAGCATGATTGATTATCCCACATCTGAGATGCGTTAAAGTAACGCTCCTTCCTAAGGCGTCAAGAAAATACTCGCTTTGGAGATGCGCGATAATGACATTGCTTCGGCGGCCGGGCCTTCTTGGCGACAAGGATTTCTGGGCGATCCGTGGCGGGGTGGCACAAGCAGGTTCGGGAGCATCGTCAGTCAGGCTGGCTCTCGGGGCGCCCGGTCGTTCGATACCCTGGCAGCTCGGTGCACCGGGGCGCATGGCAGCGTGCGAAGAGCGGACGCATTCAAAAGTGCCGGGCTGTGGCCCGCGCTGGGACGCCGTCCCCGGTTCAGATCGAGCGCCCCCTCTCCCCGATATCGGCGAGGGAAGACCGGGGGCCTGCTTCCCGACCGGGAGTGCGCTGGGACGACCATGACCGCTCCCCGCAACTTGGACTACTCAAAACGAGAAAATTCTCGGTTAGGTTTTCGCGGATCTACCGGGGAAGAAACCATGCAGAGGTCGAAGTTCAGCGAGCAGCAAATTGCGTTCATTCTGCGCCAGGCGGAGGAAGGGACGCGGGTCGAAGAGGTGTGCCGGAAGGCGGGGATTTCGGTGCAGACGTACTACTGCTGGCGGAAGAAGAACGGCGGGCTGATGCCCTCCAAATTGAAGGGCCTGAAGCAGCTCGAGGAGGAGAACCGGCGTCCGAAGCGCATGGTGGCGGACCTCAACCTGGACAAGGACATGCTGCAGGAGGTGGTGCGAAAAAAGCTTTGACGCCTGCGCGGCGGCGGGAGCTCTTCGACGACACCCGGCAGGTCTGGCAGGTGAACATCCGGCGCGCATGCGCGCGGTGCTGCGGGCCAGTCGATCTACCTACCGCTACACGCCCCGTCGTCCGTCGCAGGCCGTCCTGAGCCGGCGGATCTGGGAGATCGCGGAAACCCGTGTCCATTACGGCTTGCGTCGGGTCCATGTGCTTTTGCGGCGCGAGGGCTGGCTAGTTAATGCGAAGCCGATTTACCGGCTCTACACCGAAGAAAGCGTGCAGCTATGCCACAAGGCGCCGAAGCGAAGGATCTCGGCGACTCTCTGCGTAGATCGGTGCGACGCGCAGCATTCCTCAGGTTCGTCGCCGGGTGTGTTCCAGCCTCTGGCGGCACCACCATCGTGCCGGTAGCGCGTTGTGGTGGTGCGCGACCGCTTGGCGGACCGAAGCAATCCGAGCGCGTTTACTTTCCTGCCTGCCAATCCTGTTTTGAAGCCTTCATCAAGGAGGCCCAATCGTCGGGCGGATTGCCCAGCGTGAGCATTGCGGCGAAGACCGTGTAGGGATCGGACTTGCTCCCGGAGGACCGCAGCGTCCGTTGGTCATTGACCCATGCGTAGACGATCACCTTTGCCTTGGCGTCATAGCGGAAGAACAATCGGAACCGTCTGCCGATTTTGGCGCGCCGCCAATGCCGGTAGCGTGTGCCCAGCGTGTTCCCCTGGCGATACTCATCCCGGGATGGATTCTGCGGGATAACCTCCAACATCAACCGGCTCAATCGATGGAATAACTTGAAGTTTGCATTGGATGCGAATCTTGCTGGATCGTTTCGTCTTGCGCGTTGGCGCGCTTGGTTGAGCCTGCGCAGTTGGGCGATCAGGCAATTGTGGAACAGCAGCGTCCATCCGTGTTGCTGCATTAGAGGTCTACGTCGCCATCGATGTCCTCGTCGAGTCGTACCTTGTGTCCGGCATGGTCCAGCATGTCCTGTACCAGATCGTCGGGGAGACCCTGTATATGCCGGCCGGCTTGGATGTCGCTGGCCAGCAGGTCTAGGAATCCACCGATGGCCGGATCCTCATGCTCGGCGTCGGCGCGACTGACGACGACTCGTCCATTCTCATGGAGTTCGAACGCCACCTTGGTGCCGATGTCGACCCCCAGCGCTTGGCGGATTGCCTTGGGCAAAGTGATCTGACCTTTGGCGGTCATCGTGGCAATTTCGTGGATGATCGACATGATCGACACTCTCCGTGTTACGCGAGACTGTAAGGAATATTCCTTACTACATCAACGGCACGTGGAGAACGTGGGTCACCACCGGAGTTGTCGCGTCGCACTCGTTTGTGGAAGCGAGGACTTGATCCGACACTAGTACTGTGTCGGCTTGGCGGGGCGCCCGGAGGACTGCGCCGAAGTAAACGATGGAAGTCCGGATGGTAGGCGAGTGCATGCGATCGCCCGCCGTCACCATCACGGGATTCGGGGCCTTCTCGACCCGCAGCGGAACTGACCGACAAGGCCGGAATCCCGCCACCGGTGAAATCATCGCCGTCCCCGCGTTGTGGGCGTCGGCGTTCAAGCCCGGAAAGATGTTGAATCCAGCCGGTTACGGAGCGAAAACGGCCGCGCCTGAGGTCAGGGCCGGCGGTCCGAGAAGGCGGCTCACGCCGGAGGCTTACACTACAAAGGGTATGAGAACACTTGGTGAAGCTACCGCATGTAGTGGCAATCAGTACCGTAACGCGGCTGTACTGGAGGCGGAGATCGGTCTGGTGATAGCGAGCGTGGGGATGCGGTGTACTTCATGTTTGTCCGGGAATGACGGCGACACAGAATCGGCCGCGGCGGGCGGACATCAGTGATAGGGCATCCGACTCGCTCAGGAATCTGGCAGCGCAGCGGAGGTCTGGGACGGGTCCCTGTTCTCCCGGTTTCAGGATTGATCTGGTCATTGAGAGTATAGCCGGTTATATTACTGGTAATGGTTGGGAGATTGGCCGTGAGCGGTACATCGCAGAGACGGGCCGTGAAGAACTATCGAAGCCGTCTGGCTGAACGTGGCATGGCCCGGTTCGAGGTGCTTGGGCGTGACGCAGATCGAGAGCTTATCCGGTCGTTGGCCAGACGATTGGCGGAGGACTGCCCTGAAGCCGATCGTCTGCGGGCAACCGTCAGTCAGGGCATCGCCGGGAAGGCACCGAATAAAGGTGGAATCCTTGAGGCTTTGCGCCGCTCGCCGCTCGTTGGCGCTGACGCCATTGCGCCGCGCCCGTTTGAGGAAGGCCGCAAGGTTGACCTGTGAGCCGCTATCTTCTTGACACGAACATCATCAGCAACGTCACGAAGGTCGTGCCGTCAGCGCCTCTGCTTGCCTGGATGGCAGAGCAAGCGGACGAAAACCTGTTCATTTCGGCGCTCACCATTGCCCAGATCAAGCGTGGCGTGTTGGAAACACCACCGGGCCGCAAACGTGATCAACTTGAAGCGTGGTTTGCGGGTTCGGAAGGCCCGTCGGCGCTGTTTGCTGGACGCGTGCTCCCTTTTGACGAGAAAGCAGGTCTCGTCTGGGCTCGGCTTATGGCGGATGGCAGCGCGAAAGGTCGTTCGCGTAACGTGCTCGACACGATGATCGCGGCGGTTGCGAAAGCCAACGAGTGTGTCGCCGTTACCGATAATCAGAGGGATTTTGACGGTGTTGAAACCCTCAATCCGCTTCGAAGTGCCGGATGAAAGAAGGCAAGTGAGGGGCATTGAATGCGCGATGGCAATGCAGTGATTCGGGCGCCGATTGGGGTGTTTGGGGGGCTGCATGACCTTCGTTCAGGAGGTGCGGGCAGACGGATCCCCCGGTTGGCTGGTCAAGCGGTGGCGCAGCCTCGAAGTTGGACCAAACGCCGGAGGTTGTAGGCAAGATTGGCCATCTCGATCCTGGCGCGCGCCCAAGCCAGGCCGACCGTCCGGATCATCAGTCCCATCGCTTGCTTCTGCACCGCGAACACGTGCTCGACCGGAGCCCGATCGCGTGAGCGGGTGGCATAGGGGCAGGGGCGGCAAGTCGCCGTTCGGTCAGACCGTGTAATCATCGGGCTATGCGTCATGGAGGACATTGAGCGCCCGCGGTCCCACCTTACCCCCGGGGCGTATTCACCGCCTTGAACACCCTATTCGCTGAACCAATAGACGATCCCCAGGCGGACGATGCCCAGCCTGTTCCTGACGGTGTAGCGGCAGGCCGTCATGGCGCCGCCGGGCCCGCATGAATTGTTGCCGGACAGGTTCACCCGATAGGTCTCGCTGCCGAAGTCCAGATACGAACCGTCGAACCGGAACGCCCAGCGCGCGGCCAGCGGCATCTCGAAACCGGCGCTGATCGCCCATCCAATTTCAGTCGAACCGCGGCGAAACGAGTCGTCGGCGTCCAGGCGCAGATCCGTTTCCAAGCATGTCGTCCCGCTGTAGTCGGTGTCGGTGACCGAATTAACGATCCGGGCCAGTGCCGGCCCGCCGGATACGAACACACCGACAACACCTACTGTCTCTTCCACCCCGGCGCGCACCGTGGCGATCCACCGAAACCGCGATGCCGCTGCTTCGTCGGTGCATCCCGGATCGAGACGGTTCGTTCCCGCCGACAGGTCGCCAAACATCGCGTCAGCCTCTACCCGGAGCCGGCCGTCGCCGATGCCGAACCGCTTGCCCACGAGCAGGCCGCCGACAGCGCCTTCTCCGGCGTAACCCGTTCTGGACCCGGGATTGCCCCAGTCCGCGAACCCGTCGACATCGACGATCCGGCTACCCAGGCGCCCGGCGCCGGCAAACGCCCCGGCATAGGTTCCCGCCCAGCCGGACGTCCGGCCCTCGCTCCCCGCGAATGCGGGCACGGCATTCACGGCCATGACGATAAACGCCAGACCGGCGGCCCAGCCCCGGGCTGCGCGGCGCAATCCTGAAACGCGTTTCACGGCAGACGAATTTCCAGACACCGGTCGCGCCGATCCGGGTTCTCTTCGCCGCCAGCGAATGCCAAGCGGTCGAACGAACAGGCCGTCAGGGCGGCGGCCTCGATGCGGCCGGTCGAACGATGCATGATGATCCAGTACCACCGGAAATTGCCGGCAAATTGTTCTTGCGGGCGGACCGCGCCCCGATCATCGGGCGACCGTGGTCGGCGTCTCGCCCGTCCGGAGCCGGTGTAGCCGCCGCGGTCATCGCGCACAAGAGCAACCCGTTCAACGACGCCCTGGTTGCGCATGGCGCCGGTGCCGTCCTGGACTCCTGTTCCGCGCCGGCCCGGCCGGTCGGGAGGAGGCGTCACGCGGGAACCCGCCGCGGGCACCCAGCGCTTTCCGGTACGCCTTCAAGCCTTCGGCGACTGATTGTCCCTGGTGCAGCATCAGGGAAGCTGGCGACAGGTCCAGATTGGCCAACGGCCTGACTGTCGGCTCGGCCCCGCCGCCGTCCTGCCTGCGCCCGTGACCCGGTTGATCGACGACGGGGACACGCTGGATTTCGGCGACCGGCGCTTCGAGGCCATCCACACGCCGGGGCTCCCGCCGGGCTCGATTGCGCTCTGGGAGGAGGCGAGCGGCGTGCTGTTCTCGGGCGGCACCGTCTATGACAGGCCGCTGGTGACCGACGCCTGGCATTCGTCGACCGACGACTATGTGCGCAGCATGGAGCGTTTGCTCGCGCTGCCGGTCCGGACCGTCCACGGCGGGCATTTCTCGAGCTTCGGGCGCGAGCAGTTCCGCGAACTCATCCGCACCTTTCTCGATCGGCATCACGCCTGAAGGTGCATCGGGACAAGTCACGCGCATACGCCGCGGGCATGGATTTCCCCCCAAGCGGCATTTTATTTTCTTTCCGGCGTCCCTAATGACTGAAAGGGAGCGGCGGAGACCGTCGTTCCATGCCGCAAATCAGCACCAAGAACTGGCGAGAACGCTTCGCCAAGGCCCTCTACAGGGCTCGGGCCCGTATTGAACAGGCCTCAGGAAGCTCAAGCGCTTCAAACGCATCGCACTGCGTTGCGAAAAGACCGTGACAAACTTCAGCTCTTTCGTCGCCCTCGCCGCACCATACATCCCGATCAAATCCGTCCACAGAACCTAGTGCCGGCTTCAAGAAGGCTTCAGGGCATTGTTTGTGCTTCGATTCGATTCACCGATACAACGATTCCGGACGTTACGAAGACAGCAAAGCCTCGCTCAGCACCGGTCATATCGAGATAGGCGCGAATCTGGGCGCGATAGTGCTCTAGCGTCTCGGGCGTGGGGTCCACGTCGCTCTTCCAGTCGATCACTACCTGCGGCGTGCCGTCCGACGCGAAGCCGATGGCATCGGCGATACCTGCCGTAACCTCCTCGCCCGCCTCGGTCAACGTCGAGGCGTAGAGTGGAAACTCTGGCAGCAGGTTCGGCCGGAGGGCGGCCACTTCGGGCCGCGACAGGGCACGGGCGACGCAATCGGCAAGCTCGGCCGCCGCCAGACCGAGAGCGGGATCGTCCTCGACGGGGCGGCCCAAGGCGCGGATCAGGGCTTCGGCGCGGGCGACCAGGGCCGGCACCGTGTCCGACGTCTCGCCGGTAAGAACCTCCTCGATAAGTTTATGCAGGACGAGACCGCGTTCTCGGCCGCCCTGAATCATGGCCACGTCTCCCTCCGCCGGGGCCCCGTCACCGTCGGTAACAAGGATTCCTGGCGCTTCCTCCCGGATAACGGTGTCGGTTTCGCCCTCATCCCGGCTCGGCGCGCGCCAGACGATGCTGCGCTGACGTGCCACGATCGCGGCTGCCTCGGCGGCGAAGACCTCGCGCGTCTGTTCGTTCTCCGTCCCTATTTCGACCACGCCGACCTCGGGTGAATGACGATGGAGGTCCAGTGCAGGCAGCGTGGATAGCGCTAGATCGGCCAGGGATAGCCAGGCTGTACTCCCTGCGGCGACATCGAGCCGCGGCAGAACGAGAAGCTCCCGCGCCCGCGTGGTAGCGACGTACCAGAGGCGAACCCGCTCCCGATCGAGCTCAGCCTTCTCGTGACCGCGGGCAGCCGCATATCCGCTCGGCTCCACCCCCAGCACGGAACAGTAGAAGCGGTCGCCTGCGCGATCGGTGACGGCGGTCTCCGTTGTCCTCACACGCGTCATGGTGTTGATCGGCACGACGATGGGCCACTCGAGCCCCTTGGCGGCGTGCATGGTGTAGAGAGCCACCGCCTCTTCTTGCGCGTCCGGCCGGCCTTCAACGGCACGGGCCTCGTCGCTCCAGGCGGCCGTCATCGCCTCGGCGAAGGCGCGCAGTCCCCGCACTGCGTAACCGCGGCTGAAGCTGAGATAAAGGTCGACATTGGCAAGCGCCCGCTCGGCCTGGCCGCGATGGCGCTGGAGCAGGATCGGCCTGACCCGCAGCACGTCGATGGCCTGCGACAGTAGCGCGTGCGGTGTCGTGGCGTTCACCTTCAGGCGCAGCACCTGGAGCTTCTTCATGACGTCGCGGGCGTAGCCGTGCGGGATCGCCTCGGGTGCCACGCGGAGGTCGACCCGCGGGAGTTCGTCGAGCGCGTCGTCGCGGCGCGGCAAAGCCCAGACGATATCCAGCAGTTCTTCCTCGCTCAGTCCCACCAACGGGCCGCGGAGCACCGCGCCGAGGGCGAGCGTATCGCGATGGTCGGCGAGCACGCGGGTCACCGCGATCAAGTCCTGGATCTCTTGGCGTTGGAACAGTCCCTTGCCGGCCTGGGTGGCGACGGGAATGCCGCGTCGCTCCAGAGCCTCCTCGTAGCGCCATAGATCGCTTCCGGTGGGCGCCAGCAGGGCGATGTCGCCGGCACGGCACGGGCGCCGCTCGCCGCTTTCCGGGTCACGGATGGACTCGCTGCCGATCAGGCGCGCGCACATTTCCGCGATGGCCTCGGCTTCGCCGTCCCGCTGTTGCCGGGCGTTGGCTTTGCCGTTTTCATCGGCCACCGCGATGTCGAGCGCGGCGACCGAGGGCCCTTCGGCGCGAACGGGCTGGAACGGATCAAGGGCCTGGAACCCGGGCTGGTCGTGCTCCTCTGAGAGCAGGCGTTCGAAGCGGTCGTTCACGTAACCCATGATCGGCGCGCAGGAGCGGAAGTTGGTGGCGATCGAGAGCACGCCGTCTGCCGCCTGGGTGCGGAACGCCTCGCGGGCACGGACATAGGCTGCGATGTCGGCACCGCGAAAGCGATAGATCGCCTGCTTGGGATCGCCGACGAGGAAGAGAGCGCCGGGCCGGAGCGTGAAGGTCGGCCAGTCGGCGGCGTCGCACTCGGCTGGCGGGTCTCCGCAGAGCCGCCAGAAAATCTCCGTCTGCAGCGGATCGGTGTCCTGAAACTCGTCGACGAGGACGCGGGTGAAACGCGCGGCAAGCGCCCGGCGCACGTCATCGTGATCGCGCAGCAGATCGCGGGCGGCGAAGATCAGGTCGTCGAAATCGAGCAGCGCCGCCGATCGCTTGTGGTCGCGGAAGCGATCCATGACCGGCCGCACGAGCGGGATCAGCGCGGCGAGCACGTGCGACGCGGCGGCCTGCTGTACCGCCATCCAGCCCTCGCAGCACCGGGCGTAGTGGGTGCTGGCTAGGTCGTTCAGCCGATCACCGTCGGCTTGGGACAAGCCCGTTAGCTTGGCCGCCGCGCGCCACTTTCCTTTCTTTTGGTACTTCCGAAAGTCACCGGCCTGCGTGCAGAGATCGGGACGGGGTGCAGTGAGCAGCAGCGAGACAAGATTGGCCGGCGTTCGTGCCGGCAGCGCCGGCTCGACAGCCTCGGCCAACTCCCGGAACCGGCTTGCGATGACGGCGGTCTCCGACTCCGGGGCGTCCGCGTCGGACACGAAGGCATCGAACCCGTCCGCCGCCTCCCGGAACGCGGCGCCAAGCGGTGCCAGATCCTCCGGTGCCTCGTGGGCGAGGGAGCGATGGCGGCGAAGGTGGTCGAGGATGGTGCGGATCAGCGCGACCGTCCCGTCCGGGTTGCGCAGGACGAGCTCAGCGAGCAGTCCGTCTGCCTCGCCAGTCAGCTCCTCCCGCAACCAGGCATCCGTGATCTCCCGGAAGGCGAGTTCGGCCTGATCGCGGTCCATTACCGCAGCACCGGGGTCGATATCGGCTTCGACCGGATAGGGTGTGATCATGCGCTGGCAGAAGCCGTGGATGGTGGAGCAGGTGATCTCGTCGAGCGCCTCGCTCGCGGCAACCAGGTTGCGCTGCTGGTCCTCGGAGAGCCCGTCCGGCAGGGCGACGCGAAGGGGTGTCGGAATGTCGCGGTGCGCCAGCGCGCCGACAAACTCCCGGACCCGGATGAGCAACTCGCTGGCGGCGAACTCGGTGAACGTCACCGCGGCGATGGATCGGGGCGCGGCGCCTTCCGCCAGCAGCATCGCGATACGCCCGGCCAGCACCGCGGTCTTGCCCGAGCCTGCCCCTGCCTCCACCAGGAAAGAGCGGTCATGAACCCCAATGGCGGACCGCCGAGCGGCGTCATCCGCAAGCGCTCGTGGTGGGCCCGCCATCACGGTGCCTCCCAAACCTGTGCGGCGGCCCCGAGACGTTCGGTGGCGGCGTCCCTCTTCTGTTCGCAATAGGTGGCGCCGGCATTGGCCGGCAGGGCGAAGGCCAGGTCGTCGTACTTGTCGCCCGTGTCCTCGCCCATGACGCCGCCGCCGCCGGCGAGGTTGGCGCGGGCGGACTGCAGGTAGCCTGTCAGCGCGACGAGCGTGGCGTCGGAATCGTCGAGCCGCAGGTCTCGCTCGTCGCGCAGATAGAGCAGCGACGCGCTGACGCTCACTTCGTCGCCCAGCAACGACTTGACAGCGAATGCGTAAAGGCACCGCTGCAGCTCCCGGCCGTGGTCGAGAACGATGTCGTCCGTCGGCACACGGCCGGTCTTGTAATCGCGCACCAGCGCACGGCGGCCGTCGGCCCCGATATCCAGCCGGTCGATATAGCCCCGGATGCGGAAGCCGGTGTCGGGGATGGCGACGGGCGCGGTGGCGTCCCAGGGGGCGACGACATCCGATTTTGGTTCCACCCCACCGAAGGGCACCTCGCCGTAGGCGCGTGCGTGAGGCAGGTGCTCGTCGCGGAGGGCGAGCGCCCGGCAGCTCAGCGCGCGCACTTCGTCGAGGGTACGGCGCCAGATCACGGGCGGGGGTACGGCCCGCTCGCTCTCCCAGAGCCGTGCGACCTGGCCGACGGCTGCCTCTACGGCGGCGGCGACCTCTTCGTCGCGGGCGATCGCGAGGCCGCCGTCCGCCTCCAGCGACTGGAGGGCCTGATCCAATGTCCGATGGACCAGATCGCCCATGGCGAGCGCATCGAGGGTCAGAGGGTCCACGCCGCTCTCCGGCGCCCCCCAGCGCAGGCCGTAACGCCAAACGAATCCCAGCGGGTTGCGCAAGAGTTGGCGCAGCGAGTTCGCCGACTGGGTGCGGTCGAGAATTGCGCGGAGCACCGGGTGGTTCGGCCGAACGACGCCGTCGTGCGGCGTGAGCCCATCGCGCCACCAGTTGCGCCAACAGGTCGAAGCGGCCGCCGCCTGCGGCAGGGTACCGAACTCCTCGGGACGGGCGATGAGCCGGTCGGTCTCGCTGAAGGCATGCGCTGGCACGGTGTTGCGTCGCAGATAGGTCTCGTCCGCCGGCACCTGGAGAAGCAGCGCACTCCGGCCAAGCAGCCGCCCTTCCTCGTCGCGCCGGGCGCGGGAGAGAACGACCGCGCATTCCGTGGTCGCCAGAATGGTCTCGAAATCGCGGCGGTCGGCAGCGGCTACGGGCAGGGGATCGAACTCGGCAGTAGGAACGATGTGATCGGAGAGCAGGCGATCCTCGGCAATGCCGCGTGGCCAGCGTGCGGAGTTGAGGCCAAGCAGGCGTACGAAGCGCCGTGGCGACGCGGCCAGCGCATTCGCCGGCATCCAGGAGACCGAGACGCACGCCTCAAGGCCGTCATCCTGCCGCAGCGCCTCCAGGGTGAGATCGAGCGATGCCGCAGCGCCAGCCGCGAGCGCACTGCGCCAGATCGCTTGCGCCCGTCCGTGCAGCAGCTGCTTTCCAGCTTCCTCCGCCGCTTCGATGCCTCCGCCGAGCAGGTCGATGATGGCGTCCAGCGCCGGGCCGTGGTCGGTTCCGTCCGGCCAATCGGCGGCGCGCAGCCCGTCGAGTAGGCGCGCCCATGCCTCCGGAGACGAAAGCGTCGAGTCCGCCGGCAAGATGCGCGTCCAGCCCTCCGGCAATGCCTGGAAGGGACCGGGGTGGGGGCGGAGCAACGTGCTGAGCCTCCTGATCCGCGTCTGTGAGAGGCCCCGCAGCAGGATATCCGCGAGTGCCGCCGCCGCCTGCCCCTCCCGGCTCGCCGTGACCTTGACCCCGTGCACGAAGTGCAGATCGAGGTTGGCGTCGGCGCGCAAGGCCAGGAAATGGTCGTCATAGTTGGCGGGTGCGACGGCGGTGATGGCGATATCGGCCGGCTCCGCCATGCCGGAGGCCATGAGCTGCCGCGCCCAGCGCAGGGCCTCGACGGCCTCGTGATAGGCGGTGGCGGCGCTGACGGCGGAGACCCCCGGCGTCTGTGCCGCCGTCCGCACGATCTCGATGAGACCGCCATCGAGCCAGTCAGGTATGGGACGAGGTCCCGCGATCCAGCGCACAGGCACGCGGCCAGCGATGGCGTGGAGGAGCGGCCGCCAGACGGGAGAGAGCTCCGTGATACCGACGATCTCGATGGGGCCGAGCAGTGTCGTTGCATGGTCTAGCCTCGCGCGCCCCGCAGCGACAAGGTCTGCGGGCCGCATCATCGCGAAAGGCAGCGTCTGCACGACCGCCGCTTCCAGAATGGCCACCGAGGCGAGGCGAGGATGCTCGCCGGCCCGCGCCTGGAGGTCGATGCCCGCACGCCACGCCTTGCGCAGAGTGTCGGCGGCGGCACTCACCATGCCGGGCAGCGCCTTGATGTCGTCGAGCTCGCCGAGCGCCGTCTCTGGCAAAACCGCTTTGACGGCCTCACGCAGAGCATCATCATCGATGGGCCGGGCCAGTCCGCCCGCGAGTCGTACCGCCAGTTGCTCGAATGTCATGACCTGGAGGCCGTGCCGGCGCGCCCGCGCCGCATGGAGCCTCAGCTCGCGCATCCCCAGCCGACCGTGGGCCACTGTCGTCCGACGCTCCAAGTCCTCCACCTCCACTTCAGTGCTCGTAGTTTTGGGGACTTATATCGGATGGTTGACAGCTCACGCTGCCAGCTTCCGATCCGTTTCACGGGCCACAGGAGTCGGCAACCCCGAACGCTCCTCGCCATGCAGCTGCGCCAGTCCCCGACGCCGGATGTTGCGGGCCGCGTTCAGGTCCGCGTGGTCTTCGTGCGCACAGCGCACGCAGTGGAAGTGCGCCTGCGACGGTCGCGAGCGGGCATCGACGTGTCCGCACGCGGCGCAGGTCTGGCTGGTGTGCCTGGGATCGACCGCGATCAGCCGCGGCGCCTTGTACGCGAGCATGGCGCGCAGGCTGCTCCAGCCGGTTTCCAGGATGGCGCGGTTGAGCCCGGCCTTGGCTTGCACATGCGTGCCGGGGTTCTCCCTGGTACCCCTGGCTGATCGCGTCATCGCCTGGGTATGGAGTTCCTCGACCGCGACGGTGCCGCCGGCCAGGCCGCGCGAGACGTGGTGCTGCCAGTTGCGCCGGCGCATGGCCAGCCGGCGTTGCGTGCGCTCGCGCCGTCGCGAGCCGCGGCGCTGCCGGGCCAGTCGGTGCTGCTGGCGCCTGATCTTCGCTGCGAGACGCCGCGTGTCCGGCGCGTGCAGGATGCGGGCGTGGCGGCCGTCGCTGACGGCGATCTGGCCGACGTTCATGTCGACACCGGTCACGGTCCCGTCGTCCGGGCGCTCGACGGCGGCGATGGCGTAGCAGACGACCGCCATCCATTTGCCGTTGACGCGTTTCAGGACGGCCTGGACGGGTTCAGCGTCCGGGTACGGGTTGCCGCCGCGCCGGCGCAGCCGGAGCCAGCCCAGCTTCGGGAAGTACAGCTTGTCGTCCCGGATGCGGACGTCTTGCGGGATCGTCACGCGGTCGCGGCCGCGGCGCTTGAACCGCGGGCGCCCGGCCTTGCCCCGGAAGAACCGCCGCCACGCGTCGGCCTGGTGCTTCAGCGTGTACCGCATCGGGGCGCACGGCATGGCCTGCAGCCAGGGCGTCGCCCGGCGCAGCTGCGTGAACGCCTTGCCCAGCGTGAAGAACGTCGGCGCCGCCGCCGGCGCGCCGCACATGCGCGCCATGGCGACCAGCTGCGCCTGCTGGTCCAGCATCTCGTTCCAGACGCACCGGCAGGCGCCGGCAACCGCCGCCAGGCGCCTGGCTGTCGCCGGACTGTCGAACAGCACCCGGTAGACGACTTGGCGATGTTCCACGTCGTCGGGCGTACCCGTCGTCGGTGCCCGGGCGGTTCGGTCGAGCCGGACGGGAGGCGGCGGCTGTTGCATGCGTGTTCTTGTAGCACAGAACAATGATCGAACACCACGGGTAACTGACACGATCATGTCAACTATTCGATATAAGCCCCTAGTTTTGCCTGCCCTTAGCGGCAGCCGCTGATGGCAGGCTTCCCTGCATGACCAATGCCGTGGCCCTTCACCGCGGTCAACTGCGCAAGCTTACGGTCGGCCATCGTTGAGAGCTTCCTGACTACATTGGTAGGGCATTCGCAATTGGAGGTCACCGCGATTGCTCGGGAAATCGCGGCCGCTGCTGCAAAGGCACTGACATAGGGTGCTGCGACGCTGGCGCCGCCGATCTCCGCTATCCCGCACGGTCTTATGTCCGCTTTGAGGCGCCGATAGGCATCGCCGGTCGGAGAGTCCTGTCCCACAGGCGTGTCCTCTAGCTCGGCGAAGTGCTTGTCGATTGTCCGGCATCGCCCATCGTGGCGTCGAGGGCGGCGACGGGCTGGACGGGCGCGTCCCGGAGCGGATCGGTCGTGGCACTCGCGGGGCGGGAATCGGGCGGTGTCAGCGGTCCGGGCGGCGGCTCGGCCGCGGGCGGGCGCGGGGCCGGCGGGCGATGGTGAGCGGCGCCGCGCGGCCGGGCTTCTGGTGCTGTTCGGCGGCCTCGATGCGCCTGAGGAGGGTGCCGGAGCTCTGGGTCTGGGTGTCGAGGGCGGCGACGCGTTGGCGGAGGCGGTGGTCGGAGGTGATGACGGTGAGGCGGTGGGCGGGTCCGAGTTCGCGGACGAGGGCGACGATCGTGTCGTCAGCGGCGTCGCGGCCGCGGTGCGTAGCGATGCGGATCTCGACGTGCGAGGTGGAGGACGGCGTGCCGGCGCCCCGGGGGAGGGGGTCGAAGACGAGGATGGCGCGTTCGTCGCTCGCGACGAACAGGGCCTGGAGGCGGGCGGCGAGGCGCCGGGCGGCATCGGCGCGGTCCTTCCACCAGCCGTCGGGGCGACTGGCGTAGACGTTGCTGCCGTCGATCACGAGCAGGGACGGTAGCGGCGCGTCGAACGGGTCGGTTTCGGGCGGGCGTGGGTTCATGGTCCGGACTCGCGGGGCGGCGGCGCAAAGGCCGTTCAGGATTAAGGTAGGGCGGCTCCGGGGCACGGTCCTAGGTCTTGGACGGATGGCGGAGTGGTGCCCCTGGTGGCCGCGGTATGCCGGTGTGCGGGCGTCTGGAACGCGGCTATGCGCACGTCTGGAACGCGGCTATGCGCACGTCTGCGAAACCAGCCGGAACATGCGGATTGGAACGGTTTGCCTGCTTGGACAGCGAGTGACATTTTCCGCCAGGAGTCAGTTCCCGGTCCGCAAAGTCGGAGTGAAGAATATCGGTTGAATTGCTATCGGTGCCGAATCCGGGGACTGGTGGGGCCGAGGACCGATTGGGGGCGGCTTCTGCCGACGGCGCCGCGATGTGCCACAGCCGAAGGAACTGCAGCACGCCGACTTTCCGCTCTAGCGGGCGCTCGGAAACGCTGGCAACCGAATCGCCGCATGCACCTCCCCCCATCACCCCCCGCAGCATGAACATCGCCGCAGCCGGCATTTTCTTTTCCGCCCCCGGTTCGCTAATCCCTTGGTGGATGTGGCAGGCAGGGCACGCACGGCGGCACCCCCATAGGCGGCGGAACATGCTCACGTGTCATCTGCTCGCTGTCGACCAGTCTGTTACTCGTCCACCGCAAGGAAGGCCCCTGGAGATACGATCTCGATCCCGCGCCATGAGTTCAATGCGAGCAGGTGTGCGTCGCCGCTGACGATCCAGTCGCTCTCCGAATCAAGGGCGAGTGCCAGAAACCGGTTGTCCTTCGGGTCTTTGCAATCGCTGATCTCCGATAGCACGAACACCATGGTCATCACCTGGGGCAGGCGTCGAAGGAACTCTTCACGGTCTTGCAGGGAGACGTATCGGTCGAACTTTTCCCGCGACAGCACGTCAGCAAGCTCTTCGACGGACGCTTCGGAGACCACGATTTCAAACTGGGCCAGCGCCTTGTCGACTGCTCGGGCCAACACGGAGTCCGCAAGCAGCAGACGACTGCGCGCCTCGATCGCGCCCGAATCGCCCCGCCGGACTGCCACCGCCCCTCGGCACGGATGGTACGCTTGGCACCGCGGGGACGTTCTCAGGCCACGCGTGGGGTGAAGGGCGATCGCACGGGCCAGTGGAGCGTTCGCGTCTCCGGCAACTGGCGCGAGGTGTTCCGCTTCGAGGACGGCGAGGCCGTGGACCTGATCGATTATCACTGACCGGAAGGGAGTGCTGACCATGAGCAACATTGCAAGCGCTCGCGTCGGCCCGATGCTGAACCCGCCGCACGAGGGCGAACTGATCCGCGAAAGCATGGACGATGTGGGCTGGAATGTGACCGAGACGGCGGCGCGTCTCGGCTGCGAGCGCGGAACGCTGTCGCGCCTGCTGAACGGCAAGGCGGGTGCGTCCGCGACCATGGCGCTGGCGCTGGAGGACATCGGCAGGGGCACCGCCGACCACTGGATGCGGATGCAGGCGCGCCGAGACCGGGCCGCCACCGAACGGCGCGCGGGCGTATTGCACGCATGATTCGGTCTCGCGCCCGCGCTAGGGGACGGCTCTCATGGTAGGAAGCTTGCACCTTGGCCCAAGCTCGACCAGAAATGGATTGATGACGGGAACGAATACAAAACTGACGGCCGCTATGGAGATGTACTGCACCGACCTCGGACGGGTGCGCGCCTCGGGCGGCGTGACCGGTGAACGGTCGAACTACGGGCCGCTCACTAATCTGCTGAACGCCGTCGGCGCGTCACTCAAGCCGAAGTTGTTCTGTGTTGGCGATCTTGCCGACCAGGGCGCGGGCCGGACTTCGAGTCTGGAAGGTGGATCCGCTTGACCGAGGCGCTGGCAGCCGATGTCGTGGGCGGCGGCAACGCCGCGCTCGCGGCAGCGCTTGCGGCGGCGGAGGCCGGGGCGCGCGTGCGCCTGCTGGAGGCCGCGCCGGAGGAACAGCGGGGTGGCAACAGCGCCTATACCGCCGGCGCGATGCGCGTGGTCTTCGACGACACTAAGGCCCTCCGCGCGCTGATGCCCGATCTCTCGGATCGCGAGCTGGCGGAAACCGATTTCGGCGCCTACCGCGAAGCCGATTACTACGACGACATGGCGCGGCTCACCCGGTACCGCGCCGACCCGGACTTGGTGGAGCAGCTCGTGACCCGCAGCCATGCCGCCCTGCGCTGGCTGCGCGGTAAGGGCGTACGGTTCCAGCCGAGCTACGGCCGCCAGGCCTTCAAGCAGAAGGACGGCCGCTTCCGATTCTGGGGCGGGCTCGCCGTTGAGGCGTGGGGCGGCGGCCCGGGTCTGGTCGCTGCGCTCTATCGGGCCGCGGAGAAGGCGGGAGTCGCCGTCCGCTACCGGGCGCAGGCGTGCTCCCTGCTCGCGGGTGATGCCGGCGTGAGGGGCGTGAGCGCCCGTATCGAGGGGCGCAGCGTGGACGTGCGTGCGCGGGCCGTCGTGCTCGCCTGCGGCGGCTTCGAGGCCAATGCCGCCTGGCGAGCGCGCTATCTTGGCCCCGGCTGGGACCTGGCCAAGGTGCGCGGCACTCGCTTCAACCAGGGCGACGGGATCCGCATGGCGCTGGAGGCCGGCGCCATGCCTGCCGGCAACTGGTCGGGCTGCCACGCGGTCGCCTGGGACCAGAACGCGCCGGATTACGGCGACCTTGCCGTGGGCGACGGCTTCCAGAAGCACAGCTATCCCTTCTCCATCGTCGTCAATGCGGACGGCGAGCGCTTCGTCGACGAGGGCGCGGACTTCCGCAACTACACCTATGCCGCCTACGGCCGCCGGGTGCTGGAGCAGCCGGGCCAGGTGGCGTGGCAGGTGTTCGATGCGCAGGTGAGCCACCTGCTGCGCGACGAGTACCGGATCCGGCAGGTGA
Organism: Alphaproteobacteria bacterium; assembly: GCA_965215575.1. Classification (GTDB taxonomy): domain Bacteria; phylum Pseudomonadota; class Alphaproteobacteria; order TMED109; family TMED109; genus VXPW01. The sequence goes on along the minus strand of OZ244069.1, from coordinate 3,058,607 downwards.
CCAGGGCGAAGGCGGACACACTGGAGGCCCTCGCGGCGCGGATGGAGGGCATCGACGGCGCGCGCCTCCTGGAGACCGTCCGGGCCTACAACGATGCCGTGACGACGGAGGTTCCTTTCGACCCGACGGTGAAGGACGGCCGCGGCACTCGCGGGCTCGACCCGCCCAAGTCGAACTGGGCCAACCGGATCGAGACTCCGCCCTTCGAGGCCTACGCCGTGACCTGCGGCATCACCTTCACCTTCGGCGGCCTCGCGATCGACCCGGAGGCCAGGGTGCAGGCGGTCTCGGGCGCGCCCATCCCCGGCCTCTTCGCGGCCGGCGAGCTGGTCGGCGGGCTCTTCTACGGCAACTATCCGGGCGGCGCCGGCCTGGTCTCGGGCGCGGTCTTCGGCCGCCTCGCCGGCACCGGCGCGGCCCGCTTCGCGCGGGAGGGTGGGGAGACGTGAGCGGCGCGCGCATCGGCTTCGTCGGCGTCGGCGTCATGGGCGAGCCCATGTGCCGGAATCTCGTGCGCAGGCACGACGGGCCGGTGACCTGCTACGACCTCAACCCGGCGCCGCTGGAGCGGCTCGCCGCCGATGGCGCGCGGGTCGCATCCTCCCTCGCCGATCTCGCCGACGGTGCGGATCTCGTGTTCCTGTCCCTCCCCTCCGGTCACGAGGTGCGTGCGGTTTGCCTCGGCGACGGCGGCCTGATCGAGCGGATGGGCGCTGGGCGTACAGTGGTCGACGCTAGCACCGCGCCGCCGACGCTCGCCCGCGAGCTCGACGGCGCCTTCGGCCGGCGCGGCATCGCCTTCGCCGATGCGCCGGTCGCCCGCACCCGGCAGGCCGCCATCGACGGCACGCTCAGCGTCATGGTGGGCGGTGACGCGGCGCTGGTGGGGCGCCTGCGCCCGCTGCTGGGTCACGTCGCCAGCGAAGTAACCCATTGCGGGCCTGTCGGCAGCGGGCAGGCGGTCAAGATCCTGAACAACATGATTCTGTTCCAGAACGTCCGCGCGCTTGCGGAGGGGCTCGCGATCGCGCGCCGCCAGGGAGTCGCGCCGGAGACCTTCTTGGAGGCAGTGGGCCGGAGCTCGGGCGACAGCTTCGCGCTCCGCACCCACGGCATGAAGGCGATGCTCCCGGAGCGCTACCCGGAGGGCGCGTTCCCCGTGACCTACGCGATCAAGGACCTCGACTATGCGCTCGAGCTCGCGGCTGAGGCCGACATCGACGCCGCGGGCGCGGCGCTGGTAAAGGCGCTGTTCGACGAGGCCGTCGAGAGCGGGCTGGGCGCGCGCTACCACCCGGTGATCGCGACCCTGATCGATCGCAAGCACTCCACCTGACTGGAGAAGGGAGCGCCCTGAGCGAGGTTGCCGACACGCTTCTGACTACCGTGCGAAACGAGCTTTCCTCCGCACAGTTCGGCAACGTGCTCGATAAAGACCTCAGTGCATGGTGGAGTGGGTTGGATCGCCGTTTTCGGCGCGCATGTCTCCCTTGTTCACTGCCTGCACGCTACCGGGCGCTCGAATCTAACTGGGGGAGCAATGCAACGGCGCTTGAGCGCAACCGCTTCGAGCAACCTCGTCTCCGGGGTGCGCACGTCTAATGGCCCGACATCAAGTCCGATCTGAAGGTGTTCGCGATCCGGGTCATATCGCGCGGCGCGACCTCCGCCGCTTCAGCGTGTTTGCCCCAGTCCTGAACGGAAGCGCTTACCTTGTCCAATATTTCCAGTGCTTTGCGCTTTCTCACGCCAATTGAGTGGGCGAACCGAAGGATATCGTCGCGCTCAAAGCCGTTCCGGCGCCCAGCCATGCTCATCTGGTGGTCGCGGGTCCACGTGCCGCTCGGGTTGTAGGCGTAGGCGACGTCATACGCCGGGGACAGGGACCATTTCCCGGACTGGTCCATCAAGAACGAGATGTTCTTCACGTGGTCATCCTGGTTGCGCGCCATGACGTTGAAGACCGCCCGACGAAATTGCTCTTCGACTGCAACCATCCCGAGATCCAGGTCCCGGATCGTCATGACGGCCTGTTCGTACGAATAGGCTGATGGGTCGTTGAAGTCGAAGTGCTGCATCGCCCCGAGTGACTGCACGTGGCCCTTGCGTCCCGTATCGTCCCGGTCGAACCGTTTCGTCATGAAGTGACTGCGGCCGCCCTCGTGGTGGAGACGACACTCCGACATTGTTATGCCGGCTGCGCGCGCCATGCTGGCATAGGCGTATTCGATCTTGCCGTAGCCCGCAGGGTCTGCCAGCTCCGTGTCAATGTTGTTCGAAACGCCGTCGAACTTCAGGAGCCAGTGCTCGAACCCATCATCAGCATCAAGTTGTCCGGATCTGAATTCGCCTGTCTTCGGGTTCCAGGCGAGAACGGCTTTTGCCCGCGCGCCACCTGCCGACGTGCCAACGCTCAGAATGTCCTCGAGAGCCTCTGCATCGTTCACTCCGTCGAGTCGTCCGGCGAGGTTTGCGCGCTTGCCAAGCACCCGATTCGCCAGGTCGACGAGTCGGGCGACTTCCAGTTTCTTCGCTCTCGTCGGTCTCCGAAGCGCCGGCTCGAACTCCAGAGCACCGATGCCGCGGCGGCCGATGTAGCAGAGCCGGTCGACCGGGTTGAAGGCCTCTGGGCTCTTGCCAGTGTCCGCAAGCCATGTATCGATGAGCCGGTTGCCGAACCTGTCCGGCAGTGCATCTTCCAGCATTCCCGGTAGACCCTTGAAGGTTTCCCTGTTGAGAGCCGGGAACTCATAGGGTGTTTCTCTGGTGGGCATCGTCAGAGGCGCAACCTCGATGCCGGCGCCGACGAAAGCCGGGTCGTATTGGAAGACCCCGAGAGAGCGCGTCTCGTCCCAGGACACTGCCCCGATGCGTCGGCCCCAGAGGATGACGTTTGCGTCAGTCATCCGAGTCGTCACCCCATGTCCAGGTCACGTCCCGGTCTTCCTTTGGCTGCGGACGTGCCCGCTGGCGCTCGGAACCGATCCGCGAGATGCGTTCGATTGGGCGGATTTGACCCGTCGGTATTGCGCCGAGGATCGCATCGCCCAGGTTCAGCGCCAGGGCGACACGGAGAAAGGTGTCGAGGGTTGATGGTTCGCCGGCCTCAAGACGCCGCAAGGTGCGCACACCGATCCCGGCATCTCCTGCCAGCATGGATTGCGTCACGTTGCGGGACAGTCGCAATCGTGCCAGACGGGAACCGATCTCGGTTTCGATTTGCTGAGATGTCTTCATATGGACAGCAATCGGCATATAACGACCTCTTACCTCAGATAATCGCATATTAAGGGTCGTATATTGCCGATAAAGATATTTCTTGTCTAGAGGCGATAGACGGCCTCTAATCTATCTATTTCGCTACAGAAGGACGTATGTGACCCTTTACATAGAAAGACCGGTTCAATGACCTCAGAGAACGGCGCAGAGAACGAGGGCGATGCAGCCCTCCAAACACCCCGATCGATGCCCGAATCGCTGCAAACGAGACGCAAAGCGGTCGTTTCCAGCCGCCAGAACCTCACAATGCATGGTTGTTCGAGGTTCTCATCAGCAATAGCACATCGTAGCGCGCCGCATCGGGTAGCATCATCGCTCTGCGGCGCACGAAATCGGCGCTCACGAGATCCCGGTCGGGCATCTTGCCTGCGGCTTGGTCGGCCTCGATCGCCGCCAGCGCCGGTTAGTATCGGTTCGAGGCATGACGGAGAAACGGTAGACCCGTAGCGGGCATGAAATACTCGTTTGACGCCAAACCGGAATTGGCTCGCAGATCGTCGGTGACCTTCCACAGCCCCGCCTCGAAATGCTCGATGTCGACCCAATGATCGGCAGCCGCGAAACGCATGTCCTTTTCCTTCAAACGAACGTACTGCCTGGCATGCGCAGCCGCTTTCCCTCTTGCTCGGCGACGAGCGGATCCAGGAAGGCGTGGCAGTCGTCAAGCTCGCGTCTCGTCTCCTCGACCGAGCGCCAGTCGATGGCTGCAGTCCATCTCTGCGCATAGTCGAGCATGCGGATCAGGGGCTGGGGCCGGCCGGATTGTGAGAGTGCCTTCAGGGCGGAGAGATAGTTGACGCGGTACAGGGTGGGCACGATGACGCGCTCTTCACCCGCCGCCGCCAACTCGACGTTCATCATGATCCGTGCCGTCCTGCCGTTGCCGTCTGAGAATGGATGGACCTCGGAGATCAGGAATTGCATGAATACCGCACGCTGGAAGGGCGTTTCCAGGCTGCGGCAAGAAATCGAAACCTTGCGCCAGTGTGCCAACGGTCGAAGTCATGGCTTCGTACCGCCTACGACACAGGCGCCATCGCTATATGCGATATCGTCTATGCGGATCTGGTTCCTGCATTCGGCGACCGATCGGTTCTCGATCGCGCATTGCGGGAAATCAAGGCAACGATATCCTCCATCGACACGGCAATCGCCTACGACGCTGGAATACGGTGGATGCGCTATCGCCAGTCGGGAGGGCCGAGGAAACGCATCATCTCGGATTTCCTGATCGGCGCCCATGCTGTCGCCGTCGCCGATACCTTTCTAACGCGGGATCGAAGCTTCTATTCCACGTACTTCCCAGAACTGTTGAAATCATGAGGCACAACCGTCTGGACGGCATGTCCCGCCCGAGACGACATGCCGACAATCCCCGCGCGTGCCTCGCGATGGAGCGCTGTCAAAACCGGCGCATTGCCGGCGCCAGCGACTGATCCATCCCGGTGAACACCTCCAAGAACGCTCTGATTGGAAGGTTTGAGGCGTACTAGGCGCGCCCCGGAGCGAGAATCTCTGCTGATCGCCGGTTTGGGGCGCTCCCCGGCCGGAGGGACGGGGCAGTTTGGGGTCCATTCCCGGAGCGCAGGCAGAGTCAGGCCACGATCGCTCGTCGTTCGTGGAGGACCAGCCGCTGGAAGTTGTAGGCCAGGTTCGCCAGACCGATCTTCGTGCGAGCCCGCTCGAGGCCGATCGTTCGCACGAACAGTCCCGCCCGCGCTTTCTGATGGGCGAACACGTGCGCGACTCTCACGCGCACTGCGGATTTCCGGGCGTTGCCGCGGGCGACGTGCCGTGTACGCCTCCAAACGTCCAATCAGAGCATTCTTGGAGGTGTGCCGATGCGACAGGGCACCGGCCCCGGTTCATGAGCCCGTCGCGCACCGCGTTCCCAAAAGCCCGCAGACTGTCGCCGAGGTCAATCTCGTGTAGGAGCGGGTTGGATTGGTTCAGGTGATAACCGGCACCCCAGTCCAGGTCGCGCCGATAGTTCTCGCCCACCCAGTGGTATCGCAGCGGCATCGGAGTCAGCTGTTGTCCGGCGCGCGTGCTGGAGGCCGATAAACGATCTTACCCCATGATGTTGCGAGAGTCTGAGGGGTCAAATGGCGCCGCCTGGCAACACGTAGTCATCCGCGGGCCTGCATGCAGCGCTCGCGCGCCCGCGCAAGAACCGTGTAACGCGCGCGGATGCGTGCGGCGAGCGCAGCTGGCCATTCGCCCGCGTCGAGGAGGTCGAGGAAGGCGTCGAGAACCATTGCGAAGTGCGCTTCGTGCGGAGTGTGAAGCGCGGCCGGGATGACGATTTCGTGCCCAAGGGTAGACGGGCGGTGCGACAGGCCGGACATCTCGGCCTCCCAGGCGGCGAGCCTCTCCGAGAGGCGGATCTCGAAGCCGGGTCCCGGGTCGCGCGGCGCGACGTGCACCTCACCCCGGAAGCCGGTCTCGGGCCCGCGGCGCGCGATGACCGTCGCGTGCTCGCCTCGGACCGTCGTCCGGTGCGCGTCGCCGCCTCCGTCCGGCTCGCGCTGCCCCCACTCCGCCCGCTGGCGGACGGGCACGCCCCGCAGCCGGTACCGGATCTCGCCGTTGCAGGCGAGGTGCAACACCCCGGCATCCACATGTGGCTCCAGAGCCTCCGGGAATTCGTCGAGTCCGGTGCTGGCGTGGAAGAGCTCACGTGGCACCGGGGTGCTCCAGCGGCGCGTGTCCTCGAGCTCATAGTCCCGCTCGAATACGAAGCCCGGACCGTCGCCGAGGATCCACTGCGTCTGGTCGACCATGTGGGACTGGATGTCGACGAGGCCGTCGCCCTGGATGCGGGTGTCGTAGTACCAGGAAGGTCGCCGGAGCGGCGCGCCGTTCACCACCTTGAGCAGATGGTGCACGGACTGGATGTCGATCGCGGGCTCGTCCGCCTGCCCGTCGAGGGCGCCGAACAGTTCCGGGTCGGCCGCGACCTTCTGCGTGAGTCGCGCCACCACGTCGTGGCGAACGGTCATGATGTCCATCACGATCGGCCAGCCCGCCGTCGCCTGCTCGAGGTCCGGGAGGGCCGTGCCTTCGGTGAGCCAGGGCTTGTCGGCGAGCACATGCAGCCCCGCCGCGTGCAGCCGCGCGATGGTGCCGAGCTTGGGCTGGTTGCGCCCGGCAACGACGACGATGTCCCCGCGCCGCTCCTCGACCAGGGCCCGCTCTGGGTCGGCCGATTCGTGCACCCGGATATTCCAGTCTGTCGGCTGGTCGTCCCGTGCGTTGAAAGAGCGGACCAGGGCCATGAAGGCGTCGCGCTCCGGGCCGGGACGGGTGTGGAGATGGATGGTGGGGTCGATCCGGGGATTCGTCACTCGCAGGGTGAGAGCGGCGTGGAAGTGGCCGGGCTCGAGAAAGAGGATCGTGTGCATGGCGGGCGGGCACCGGTCGGTGGGCGCGACGTTAGGCGACCCGAGCTACGGGGGCTACGCGCTTGTGTGGGACGGTTCGTATTTCATGATGAACGCCGATATCGATTCCCCCCTCCTCACCGGACACAAGTTCATCTTGTTAACGGCAGCGTGTATGGCAAGCCAAGCGACGTCTTCTTCTGCTTCGCGGTTGCCGCAGCGGAAAGGCCCGGCACGGCGGCGGAGCGGCCAACTCCCAACTGATGGGCAAAATCGCGCCTCAGCGGGCACTTCGAGCACGTAGTGGCAATAGATCGGGATCCGGGCGTTCCAACGGAGCACCTAGCTGCGCTCGAATCTCTCGTGGAATGCTGATAGCAGGGACGGCTTCGCCCGCGTCCTCGACGATGGTTGCATCCGCCTTGCGAATAACGCCGCCGAGCGCGCGCTGCGTTGCGCGGCATCGCTCTGGGAAGACGAACGTGGCTGTTCGCCGGCTCCGACCGCCGGGGCGTGCGGGCTGCGGCGATGTATACACCCTCATCGTCACTGCCAAGCTCAACGACGTCGACCCGCAGGCCTGGCTCGCCGATGTCCTCGCTCGCATCGCCGAACTGCCGCACATCCGGGTGCGCGAACTCCTGCCCTGGAACTGCAAAGTCGTCCGCCGCCAGACCCTGGCCGCATAGGCCGGCTCTCACCTCACGTTCCGTCTTCCAACCTCCCGGACCCACAGGAACGGGACCTCACATCCCGCGGTACTCGCCGGATGGGTACCCCGATGCCACCGCGCGCGAGTAACATCCCTGCGGCCTCGCGTCCGTCCCGCTCGGTGCGGACGCGTTTTTCAAGGATACGGATCCGGGAGGATTGCGCTCATGTTGGACTACATCACGGTCGGCACCAATGATTTGAAACGTGCAGGGGAGTTCTACGATGCGGTGCTCGGGGTCCTCGGCGGAACCCGTTCGCTCGAGGGCGAGCGCCTCATCATGTGGTCGGACCCTGCCGGTAAGGCATCGCTCGCTGTCATCACGCCCTTCGACAAGAACGCGGCCACGCCTGGTAACGGCACCATGATCGCGCTTGCCGGCGGCGACCCCGAGACCGTACACGCGGTCCACGCGAAGGCGCTGGCGATGGGCGCCGCCGACGAAGGGTCACCGGGTCCCCGCGGCACCGGCGACTTCTACGGCGGTTACTTTCGGGATCCTGACGGCAACAAGCTGGTCGCATACTGCCGGCAGGCGGTGAAGTAGCGCGACGCGGATGCGGGTGCCGACGTCGACCGATCCGCAGTCGGCGTCGACCGTGCGCTCGAAGTCGTCCGTCCAGGGGCGCTCGCCCCGTTAGTGGCGGCCGCGCCGCCGCGTGGCGCGCTCAGTCGACCGCGAACAGCTTCGCTCCGACGCTCGTGCTCGAGCAATGCGGCTTCGCTCCGTCCGCTACCTGATAGCTCGTGCCGGTGATGAGGGTGAAGGTGCGACCATCTGCGAGTTCAGTGAGCAGTTCTCCCTCGAGGCACAGCAGCACCTGACCCGTCTCGTACCAATGATCGGCCAGCTAGCCCGGGGTGTACTCGACCATCCGGACCCGGATCCCCCCGAACTCGCGGGTGCGCCATTCGGCATTGCCGCTCTCCCCCGCGTGCTCGGTCGGCGTGATCGCCGCCCGGTCGGTGGTTCCGAACGGGATGCCCGACATACGCATCGAAGTCTCCTTCGACGTCTCTCAGCTGTAGTAGAGCCGCCGTTCACGCAGCTGGGAACCTCGATTTACCTCGCCAATTCAGAGAACGTGTGATTCAATCTGTTTGCACGCGTGTTGCTGTTTGCACGCGTGTTGGGGGCGGTCACGGCGAGGCAACCCGGATCTTTTGACGTTGAGGAACGGCTGCAGCGTCTGGGCGACATTGGTGACCAGCTCGAGGCGTATGCGGCGGTGGTGGATTTCGGGTTCGTCCGCCCAGATCTGGAAGCGGCGCTTGGCTACCCGATGACGCGCACGAGCGATCGACGCTCGGCGGTATCCTGCGACGAATTCAACCCGCAGCAGTGGGCGGTCCGTGGCCGGAAGGACAACGTGACGTCATGCGGGTGCCAGCGGCGTAGCGCGCTTCGCATCTGGACCCGGTAGGTGGCGGATCGCGCTGGGCCCCGTTTCGGTTTCGGGAACGGCCGAGTGCGGTCTCTCTGGCATGAATCCCGGGAGATGCCTGAACGAGAGATTCGCGTGGAAATAGATGAAGTTCATTGACGTTCACGATGAAGACGGGATCCGGACCATCACGCTGAACCGGCCCGGAGCGCGCAATGCCAGTCATGCCGGCATGCGAAGCGAGATCCTGACAACGCTTGCTCCGATAAACGACGATCCGGCCATTCGCGCGGTCGTCATCACCGGTGCAGGAGACAAGGCGTTTTGCGCCGGCAACGATCTCGCCGAGACCCGTGGCCTGAACGAAAGAACCAGCGGGATCTGGGTGGCGGATCTTCGTCGCCACCACGACGCCTTTCGCAATCTCGACAAGCCGTGTGTCGCGGCACTCAACGGCGTGGCTGCGGGCGCCGGGCTCCAGATCGCTCTCCTCTGCGATCTCCGGATCGGTCATGCCGACACGCGCATCGGCCAGCCGGAGATCAATGTCGGCCTTGCGAGTGTCATTGGCGTGCAGCTCATGGAACTGGCCCTGGGGCATAGCCGCACGCAGGACCTTGCTCTGTCCGGGCGCCTGGTGATGGCCGAGGAAGCCCTGCGAATTGGGCTCCTCGATCGCCTGGTTGCCGCGGAAGAGTTGATGGAAGTGACGCTGCAAGAGGCCCGCATGCTTGCCGAAAAGCCGCCAAACGCATTTCGGCTTTCGAAGCTCAGGCTGAGGGAGATGACGCAGGCTGCTTGGGACTCTGCGTTCGCGGCGGCGTCGCGTCTGCAGCCCATGGCTTATGCGAGCGGTGAACCGCAGGCCGCCATGGCCCGGTTTCTTGATCGGAGACGCTGAAACCATCTCAGATTTCTCTTTTTGCAGGTGGGCCCATTCATTGGGGGCAGGTCAAGTAGGCATTGTCGCTCTCCCCCGCATGCTCTGTCGGCGTGATCGCCGCCCAGTCGGTGGCTCCGAACGGGATGTCCGACATACGCATTGAAGTCTCATCCGACATCTCTCAGCTGTAGTAGAGCCGCCGTTCACGCAGGTCGTCCGACCGACTACGTCACGTCCGGCAGGCGCCCCCGACTTCTCCGCAGCATCCAACATCTGCGATCGTGTCCCTTTCACTCGTGGACACCGCCGTGGTGCCCACTCCCGATCGCGCACGTTCGCTCAATCCCGCTACATCGCGAAGGCGGTCCTCACCGGATGGCTACCCTTCGTACGAAGGAACGTTGTGTTCTCCGTACCGTTCCACGAGGCAATAGCCCGGGTTCTCCCTGGACAGGTCGGGTACCGTGAACACGCGCACCCACTCTGAAAGTTAGTCGCCGTCTGCTCGCTTGCATGGAACAGGGACGTTCATGCTGGCCGAAAGATATGGACCTCAATCCCCCGCGAACGCGATCAATCGCCCACAGACGAGTGCTCCCAGCCAGCAAACCGTTGAGAGGATGGCATGACCGACCAAGCGGGCGTGCGGGGCGTCCTTGAGCAGGAACCCGTGGGCCCGGCACAGAGCGAGCGCAGACAGGACCCCGACAGCGATGAAGGTTAGCTTGAGCTGCAGGAATCCGACGTCACTGTATTCCCGCGCCCGGACCGAGAACAGCAGCGGTCCCGTGAGCAGGGCAAGGGTCAGCCCGCTCGCCGCAACGGGCGCGAGCACCCGCACCACCGCTTCGCGAGAGATACCGCGCCACACGCCAAGAAGCCGCAGATTGAGCGGGACGATGGACCCGATCAGCAGTGCGATTGCAAAGATGTGCGCGGTGTTGACTGCGGCATAGCCCCAGCGGGAACCCCGCAGAGCCTGCGCTAGGGCCGTCCCCTCGAGCGCCGCGAACAGGGCCTCCAAGGTCTCAGTCGCGCCCGGGGTACAGGATGTACTCGCGTTTGCCCAGGAATAGCCGTTCCACCTTAATCCGTTTTTTCGACACATCGTCGGCCGGCTCGCCGATCAACCGGATTTCGACCCCTTCGGCAAGATCGCCGTCTTTGAGGCCGGCGCGTTCGTTGCGCCAGGGCTGACCGACCTCGGCCGTCCACTCGTCGCCCTCCACGTCGATCTTCAGAATGCCGTGGGGATTGCCGAGGCGGACGGTCTTGATGATGCCGGTCAGATCGATATTGCCGCCGGTCGTCCACGACCAGCCGTGATGGGCCAGAGCCCCGACCATTGGAGCCGTGAGTCCCAGGGTCAGGACCGTGGTGAACAAGAGCCTCATCATCGTGCTCCTCCGATGCCTCCAGCGTTGCCGGGAAGGTTGCGTCACAGGACCGGACATTCAAGCCGACACTTCCCAGACAACCTTCAAGTCCGTGGCGATCATACCCTTGGAGAATGGATATCCGTGCGGTTAAGCGGGGCATTTGCTTGGGTGAGTAGCTGAAGGGGTTTCCCGCAAGTAAGGATCCCAAGCCCACTGACCCACAAACTGCCCGTCGTGATATCTGACGAAGATTCCGGATCTAGGCTGAGTCTGGCGAAATCCATCCATTTGCGGGGGATCTTTTCCAAAACGACCGGGGAGCGTGCGGAGCACCGTGGAATCGGCAGGAATCGAGAACCAGACTGCTGGAGGCGCAGGAAGGTTCAACTGCGCTCGGACGCAGCCGACCGGTTGCACGACCGGAGCCGGCCGTAAGGAATCACAGACGCCCCAGTTTGGCGAGGCAAATCGAGGTTCCCAGTTGATCAGCCGATCCTTGCTATTTGGCGTGAGTGTGCAGGGACAATATTCATCGCTGCGGGATGAACGGCTCACATTTTGGCGCCGGCATGCCGGCCCTGTGAAGCCGCACTTGGTCGCCGAGGCTTGTGTGGCATGCGGCAGTTTCGTGGTCTAGTCACGAAGACAACAACGCGCGCCTGACTGCCCCCGGTTCTTGTCGGATAACGCGCAGCAGCGTCGCTGTAGGACCGCTGCCCCGACCCCTTCCTTGCTCCCACTTCCTCTAGCCGGAAAGGCTCATGCCCATCAGGGGCGCCATCTGCGCCTGGGTTAACCTCGCCTGCTTGCGTACTTCGCGTGGGCTCACCGAGGCGTGAAGGACGGCGCGACCTTCGCCCTTCGCGTGGGCAAGGGCCTCGTTGAGGGACTGGACAAGGTCTTCTCCGAACGTGTTCATCTTCGCTCCCTTCCGGCGGCCTTAACGGTCCTGACCTTGGCCCAAGACGGGCGAAGCGTCACGACTGCTCCCGCTCTCGGACCCTGTCCCGGTGCAACGGCAACCGTCTACCCCGTTCCGCCGGGACCGCGAACGGCCGGGTCACTTGGACGCCGCCGCCAGGAGTCCGCCGATCAGCATCGGCAGGAGTATCGCTGTCATCGTGTAGTCCCGGCCGGCATCCTTGACCACGTCGCCCCCATTCTTGCGATCGGTCGTGTCGTATGTATAGGCGCAGCCGCCGGTCGCGAGCATGGCGCACATCGCGAACACGCTCGCGAGTTGCCTGCACGCCCGCGCGGTTCCCGGTCGCGACGATCGGGAATGCGGACTCCGCCCATTCCCGCCACCTTGTGCGTTCTTCACGGATTCGCCCTCCCTGCATGGATCCGCCGTTCATTGCCTCCGGCAAGGCCCGGACAGGATTCACGGGACTCCTAGTTGAATTTCCGGAGCCGTTAAAGCCCGTGCCGACCCACCGGGCTTTCTCGACGGCCGCGGCCGGCCTGGACAGGCCATGGCTGTCCGGAGCAGGCCCGGTAGCCAGCAGCCGCGTCGTCGCAGCCTCCGCTGCCGTTCTGGGAAACGGCCGTTGCCATGCGCAGGAGGACCCGGCGGTCGCGGCATTCGGGATTTGCGGCGAACCGGCGGCCGTGGCATGCAGGTCGGACCGCGCGGAGCGGGCTGAGGATTCGCAGTTGCCAGCCGGAACGGCGGTCGCGATCGCCGGAAAATTCCGCGGAGCGATCCTGCCAGTGCGGAATTGCTCCGGGGGGTCACCGCCGGAGGAGATGCAGGGGCGGTTCGCCGATTGCCGAGACTGCCCCCGGTCGAACCGTTCCTTCGCGGCATCTTCCCAGGGAGGAAGAGACGACGGGTCTCCGGACGGCTGCGGCACAGCCCGGTTTCCTTCGGCAGGGGCGGGTGACGGTTTTCAGATTGGCTCGCGCAGGATTTGCCGGCGATCCTCGTCCGGCGGAATTCGAGAAATCTGCCCGTGTTTCCGTCAATGCAATGCGGGAACTGACGGCGGGTCTGCGTCCGAGGCGCCGAGTGAGACTGTCTGCCATGTCGGCCACCAGGCCTCCTGACACGGGTTCCGATCGATGACGACCGGGAATGACCTCGGAGCGGTCGGGAAGCGGCCGGGGACGCGGTGGCGGCGCAGGCTGTGCCTGCGCCTCCGCCGCCCTCACCCCCGCCCGGTATTGACCGTTTCGCTCAGCGCCTTGCCGGGCTTGAACGCCGGCGTCGTGGAGGCGGCGATGGCGATCGCCTCGCCGATGACGAACTGGTCGAAGTGACGCCGCAGGCCATCCGGCTTGCAAGCGCCGCCTCGACATTCACGAGCGCCAAAGGCAAGCTCGACGCATGGCAGCGGAATAGCGGTGGGAGTGGAGACGATGGCGCTCGAATGGTCCCATATGGTGCTCTATGTCGAGGATGTGGAGCAGATGCTGGCGTTCTACACCGATGTACTGGGTTTCGAGGTGACAGACCGGGGGCCGCTCGGCCCCGACGACAGGGAAATCGTCTTCCTGAGCCAGAGCCCGCGGGAGCACCACCAGGTCGCGTTCATCGACGGCAGAAGCGAGGCCGGCCCCTCCAATAGCGTCAACCACGCGGCATTCCGCACCGCCGATCTGGCGTCGCTGCGCAGCATGGCGGCGTCCCTGGATGCGGAAGGGATCTCCTACAGCCCGCGCAGCCATGGCAACACGTGGTCGATCTATTTCGAGGATCCCGAGCGGAACGGCATCGAGATATTCTGCGACACGCCTTGGAAGGTGGCCCAGCCGCAGGCGGTCGCCTGGGACCCGGCACTCAGCGACGCCGATCTTGCCCGCTGGACGGAAGAACGCTTCCAGCACGAACCAGGCTTCAGGCCCGCAGACGCATAAGGGCGCGGCTCCAGGCCCGGAATCACCGTCGCCGAGGCCTATCTGTCGCTGCTGTAGGCACACGGCGTCGATGTTCTGGTTGCCCAATCCGGGAACCGCCTTCGCGCCGATTGTCGAGGCCTATGCGCGGGTGGACGAGACCGGGCTCGACTTTCCGACGCCTCACACCATCGTCCATGAGACGGTGGCGGTCGGCTTGGCGGACGGCTACTGGCAGGCCTCGGGCAAGGTGGCCGCGGTCATGGCGGATGTGAATGTCGGCACCGCCAATGCGCTGATTGACCTCATCAACGCCCGTCGCGACAGTGCCCCGATCTTCATGGCCGCCGGGCGCTCGCCGGTGACCGAGAAGGGCCGCAAGGGCGCGTGCGCCCGCGGGATCCATTGGGGCCATGAGAGGTTCGACCGGGCGGGGATGCTGCGCGAGGCGGTCACGTGGGACTACGAACTTCGCCTCGGCGACCAGCTGGAGGCGGTGGTGGGGCGGGCGCTCGCCATTGCGGCGACGCCGCCCCTGGGGCCGGTCTATTTCACCATGCCGCGCGCCATGCTGTCCGGATCCTGAATTTTTCGAGGTTCCCAGGTCGTAGCCCGCGGCCGCAATCGGCGATTGTTTCAAGCCGCGATTTTCAGCTCTGTATGACGCGCGAGCACATCGAAGTCGGCGTCGTTATGAAGGATGGACGCATCGGAGTGAATTGCGACGGCGCCGATGAGGCAATCGATCAGTTTGCGAACGGTCTCCCCTTCCCGGCGGCAGAGGCGAAACAAGGCGGCCGCATCCTCATAGTGCATCGGTTCGGTTGGCAAAACGGTCGGCCGCGCCAGTAGTCGGCGGAGGTTATGCAGATGTCGTTCGTCGCGCGCGCCAGCCAACACTTCCATTCGAACCGCGTCGCAGATCGCGATCTCACTGGCGAGCAACGCTTCGACGCGGTCGCAGGTCGGGGATCCGGTGTCGCGAAGAAACTCGACCCACGCGGACGTATCGATCAGAATCATGTCGAGCGGCCGGTCCGCAACTCGTTGAGGTCGCCCTCCCAGCCCGACCCGCGAAGGCGGCGGGCTTCATCGACGCCGAACGGTTCCGCCGCGAGGGCTCGAAGTGCGAAGTTGACCGCCTCGCGCTTTGTTGTGAGGTGGTAACGGCGCATGATCACGGCGCACGCCTCATCATCAATATCAACATTGGTGCGTGACATACACCGAACATACACCATGATCCAATGGTAGACAGCAGTCGGAGAATCACGGCTAGAAAGATAGCGAGAGCCAGGGGGAAGCCTCGATCAGCTATGCATTGCGAGGTTCTGGTGGCCGGAATCGACCGTTTTGCGGCTCATTTGCGGTGATTCGGGCGCGGAACAGGACATTTGAGGGGGTGAATTCCCTCGTTCAGGAGGTGCGGGCAGACGGATTCCGCGGTTGGCTGGTCAAGCGGTGATGCAGCCTCGAAGTTGGACGCGGCGCCGGAGGTTGTAGGCAAGATTGGCCATCCCGATCTTCGTGCGCGCCCGGGCGAGACCGATCGTGCGGACGATCAGTCCCATGGCTTGCCATATCGAGAATGTTCCCGTGAAAGTCTTCGGCGTTGCAAAGACGATTGCCGACTGTTTCCGGACGGTTGGCCAGACGGTCGCACTGGAGGGACTACAAGAGGCACTCAGGCAGCCAAAGGTCACCCCCGGCGAGATAGAGCGCGGCAGGCGGAGCGTGGTGGCGTCGCCACGGTGATTCGCCCGTATCTCGAGGCTCTCATCGCCAATGCCTTAGGAGGTCAAGGACATCGGGGCCTCGGTTCGGGCTCGCCTCCTCGCGATCAGCAAGCAGAAGGGCCTGAATTTCGACCTGGTCCTCACGCACTATGCGATCGAGCGCCCGCTCTATCGGCTCGCGCAAACCTGCTACGGCGACCGTTTTGTTCTGAAAGGGGCCATGTTGTTGATGACGTGGTTCGATGAGCCGTTTCGAGATACGCGCGATCTTGATCTCCTCGGTCACGGCGATCCGGCAGCAGAGGCTGTCCTCGGCGTCTTCAAGGAGGTGCTTGGCCAAGAACAGCCGGACGGAGAGCGTGTCCCAGCCGGTGGTCTAAGAGCGTGGCATCCTTCGCGGCCTCCGGCGGGAAGGGCCGGGTTGCTCAGGCTGCCACGTCGCGCATAGTCAAGCGCGCTCGGACAGAAGTGTCAGGAGCGGGGGGTTGATGTAGAGGTTCTCGCGCCCAGCCTTGATTTCCTCGAGGAGGCCTTCGGCTGCGAGGGCTTTCAGATAGACAGCGGCCGTCTGGCGCTTGGCGATGTCCGCTTCGACCACGTCACTGATCCGGCAGTAGGGATTCACGAAGATCAGTTCCGCCAGTTCGCGGGAGTAGATTTTCGACATCCCCTGTCGAATTGCAGCGGCCGTTTCGTCGAGAAGCTCCCGGATGGCATGGATCTTTGCAGAGGTCCATTCGGCCGTTGTTCGGACAGCCTCGAGAATGAAAAGCATCCACGTCTCCCAGTCCTGTCGGGTCGTCACTTCAAGCAGATACCGGTAGTACTGCGCCTTGTTCCGGATGATGTGCCGACTGAGATAGAGGACGGGAATGTCGAGCAGGCCCTTGTCGACGAGATAGAGCAAGTTCAGCACGCGTCCGGTCCGGCCGTTTCCGTCGATAAACGGATGGATCGCCTCAAACTGATAATGCATGACCGCAAGTCGGATCAGTGGGTCGATCTCCTCGACTTGGTGAATGTAGCGCTCCCAATTGGCCAGTTTGCTCCGGAGAACGTCCTCTCCCACCGGCGGTGTGTAGATGACCTCGTCGGTTGCATCATTCATCAACGCCGTCCCCGGCGTGTTGCGAATATCCAGATCCACACCCTTGATCGTTCGACAGACCTCAACAGCGATGGCGGTTGAAACCGGCCGTCGCTTCAGCATCTCGAAACCACGGTACAAGGCGGTGCGGTAGCGCAGGGCCTCTTTGGTGGCAGGGTCCGCTTGACCTGCCGCGTCGTTGGCGTAGCGGAACAGCCGGTCCGTCGTCGTGACGATGTTTTCGATCTCGGAACTCGCCTGAGCTTCGAGCAGGGGGATCGAGTTGATCAGCATCGCCTGGTTCGGGAAGAGCTTCCCGGAGACCCGGAGCTCTGCCAGTGCCGTGCGCGCGGCAATGCAGCTGCGAAGAATGGCCTTTGTCTCGGTTTCCGAAGCCGGTGGCAGGTTCGGGAGGTCATTGAAGGGACGACCGGGATCGAAGGTCATGTTGATGTATCCAGCTCCTGTCGACACGTTTTCCGAACATGTCGATTCCGTCGACATGTCACCCTAATGTGTCGATAAAATGAGAATAGATCGACATATCACGCTATGGCAAGCAGATGGATGGGCAATGCCGCGCGCTGTCGATCGGGCGCTCCTCGCTCTACTACGAGCCGAAGGGGGAGAGAGCCGCGAGTGTCTGCAGACTGGAGAGGTTGCGAGACTGGATCGTTGCCGGTAATCGCGGCAAGACAAGCTATTCTGGCAGGCGGCAAGCTGCGTACTTGCACGTTTTTCTTGTAAATCAAAAGGTTAACACGGATCAGACTGGGACTTCGATCAAACGTCGATCTCGGGGGTTGTGAGCCCCCGAAACTAAAACAAAGACCTGTAACCATTGATATTTTCAGGATTTTTCGATTCCGTGGGGAAGGGTATCTTCCCGTTCTGGGAATCGTATGGGAATCACGAAAAATATAAATTGGGACTGCCAACGGCATGATGTGGCATCGGGCGTCGGCAGGCGATCGGGACATGCCCGAGAATCACAGCGGCGGCACTCTGGGGCGGTCTGCGGTGGACGGCGGCGGGGCGCACGGGAGAAGAAACGGTAATAACCTGGCGCAAGGAACTTGAGGACGCTCTAGCTGCGTTGGGGCTTCCCGAGGCCGGCCGGGACCGGGGGGACCAAGACGAGAGCATCGAACGACTTCGACGAGATGCAACCGATGCCATCTCGCGGCATCCGGTTCTGATGGAATTGTTGCCGACGAGCGACCAGTGGCACCTCTGGCCGCTGTCGTCAGGCTATCCCTACCGCACTGAAGAGCTTGAATCCGCGCTGCCTGACCATTCCAGCTTGACCCGGATCCGCCAGCGTTGGGGCGAGACGCGGTTCCGAGAGATCGTCAAGTGCACGGTAACGGCCTGTCTGGAGGCGAAGATCGCCACGGCCGAGGTGGTCCACATCGATGCCTCCCCGATCCGCGCCAATGTCAGCTGGGACAGGCTGGCCGAGTGTCATGTCGGCAAGGTCGTGACGGCGAACGGAAGCGATCAGGAAACGGAAGCGACGCGGCAGCGCCGCCGGTGGCGCGGGTTCGTCCAGGAAGGTCAGTCGCACCGATCCGGATGCCAGCATGGCGACGTCAGCCAGCAACCGGCGGCATGAACCCAGCTACAAGCAGCACACGGCGGTGGATGACGCGCGTGGGGTAGTGCTCGACGTAGCGGTGACCACCGGAGCGGTAAGCGAGCGGGGAATGTTCGAGGCTTAGGTCGATGCGGTGCAGGAGACGACGGGGCGTGCGATCGGGACCATGACCGCCGACGCGGGGGTTACGCCTATGCCAAGGTCTTTGGTGGGCTGGAGCGCCGCCGAATCGATCCGGCGATCCTGACCCGGCAGGACGCGTCCCGGTGCCGGGTGCCCCTGCGTCGCTTCCGCTATGACGCCAGGCGCCACCTTGTGAAGTGTCCACGCTCCAGGATCCTGCGCCCAGTATGGCATGGCATCTCAAACGCGGTCAGGTCTTCCTCTCCAGGGTCAGCGACTGCGCGCACTGTCCGCTCAAGAAGGGGTGTCTGCCGGCTTCACGCGTCAACAAGGAGGTGGTCATCCCGCATGACTACAAGGCCCACACGAGCATCGACCGACGCTATCGCTTGATCCGCTGCTGGGACGTCACCGACGCCAGCCGGCACGATGGACGGTTGTTGCGCCAACGCCTGCTCGACCCCACGAACACCGGCGCCGGCGTCTGGGCCGACACCGCGTATCGATCACAGCAGAACGTGACGTTCCTGGAGCGGCACGGGTTCATCAGTCACATCCATCGACAGCGTCGACCCGGTCGGCCGCTGCCTCCACACATCCGCCGCGGCAATGCCACCCGCCCACGCGACCGGGCTTCGGTCGAGCACGTGTTCGCGGTACAGAAGCAGCCATGGGGCTGGTCATCCGAACCATCGGTCTCGCCCGAGCCCGCACGAAGATCGGTATGGCCAACCTCGCCTTCAGCATCCGGCGCCTGGTCCAACTTCGGGGCCGCATTACCGCTTGACCAGCCAACCGCGAGGCTCTTGCGCCCAAGCCACCTCCCCCGGGCGTTCAACCCGCCTTTCCACTCAGATTCGCACTCGAATCTTCGTCACCCGCGCCACTACTCGCGCTTTAGCGCGTCCTCGCATCCACCACCCTCGGTTATTTGGGGTTCTCGGTTGGTGGAACCGACAATGGAGAGATGCTGATTTGGAATATCCGCCCTGAAGATCCCGGGTTGAACGATTCCAATGCTGAATCTCACGAACTTCCGGCGAGCCCCCTTTCGAGGGTCGGGGACGCGTGCCCCATCCGGAGGCTTCGGCCGCCGCTTACCGGGCCATGCTGGATCGCTGGACGTCGAGCGGGGCGTCATCGTGCAGCCTTCCCTCTACGCGGACGACAATCGGGCTACTTTGGACGCCATCCAGGATCTGAATCTGGAGCGCACCCGCGGCGTGGCGGTGACCCGCCCGGACGTCGACCGGGCCGAGCTGGCGGACCTCCACGTGGCCGGCATTCGCGGTATGCGGTTTTTCCTCTTTGCCTCGGACCCTGGACTGGACGACATCGAGACGGTGGCACGCGGGATCGAGCCCTTCGGCTGGCACGTGGTGGTGCAGGGCTCCGGGGAGAACTTTCTTGACTGGCTGCCCTACCTGCAAGACTTCCCGGTACCGGTGGTGATCGACCACATGGGCCGCTTTCCGGTGCCCCTTGCCCTTACCGACCCGGCGTTCGTCGCCTTCCTGAAATATGTGGAGACCGGCCGCTGCTGGGTAAAACTGAGCGGCCCTTATATGTCATCAGGCGACGACCCGCCCCGCTATGGGGACGCCGCGCCCCGAGTTCGGGCGCTGGTGAACTCCCGCCCGGACCGCAAGCTGTGGGCCGCCAACTGGCCCCATCCCGGTTCGCCCCTCGACGACAGACCCGAGGAAGCGGAGTGCCTGGACGTGCTCCTCGACTGGGCGCCGGACGAGGCGGCCCGCAAGGCCATCCTCGTCGACAATGCGGCGGTTCTTTACGGTTTCGACTGAAGACGGGAGGCCACCCATGGCAAACAAGCCCCGCATTGCCGTCGTCGGGTTCGTGCTCGAAAGCAACGGCCACGCGCCCGTTGTGGGCCGCGACGATTTCACCCGCTTCAGCGGGCAGGAGATCCTCGATGATTTGAGGCGCGACGCACCCCGCAGTCCGGCGGAACTTTCCGGGTTCGTCGACCGGCTGACGGCGCTCCGCGACTGGGAGCCGGTGCCCATCACCATCCAGTCGGGGGGCGCGGCGGGACCGGTGGACCAGACCTTTTTCGACGGGTTCATGGCCGAGGTGAACGACCGCCTGGCCGCCGCCGGCCCGGTGGACGGGGTCTACTTCCCCGAACACGGCGCCGGCACCGCGACGACCGACCCGGACCCGGACGGCACCCTGATGGCCCGGGTGCGGGAGATCGTCGGGCCCCGGGCGCGGCTGATCGCGTCTCTCGACCTGCATGCCAACGTGAACGACGTCATGGCCGGCGCCGTCGACATGATCTGCAGCTACCTGACCAACCCGCACGTGGACCAGTACGCGCGGGGGACCGAATGCGCCGAGGCCATGCACGCCATGCTGGACGGGCTGACGACCGCGGTCGGCTTCGCCAAGCTGCCCCTGATCCCGCCGTCCATCGCCCAGAACACCAAGGCTGGCCCCTACGCCGATCACATCGCCTTCGGCCAGTCCCTGCTCGGCGATGGGGTGATGAACGTTTCCCTGTGCAGCGGATTCTCCCTCGGTGATACGGTGAAGAACGGCATGAGCGTCACCGTCACCAGCCGCGGCGACAAGGCCCTGGCGGACCGGGTGGCGGCGCGGATCGCCGGCCACGTGTGGGCAGAACGGGAACGCTACCTGGTCACCATGACGCCCCTCGCGGAAGCCGTCGCCATGATGCTGGCCCGCAACCGGGACCCGGCCTTGCCGTCCCTTTGCTTCGCCGACGCGGCCGACAATCCCGGCGGCGGCGGCCGGGGCAACACGCCCTACATCCTGAAAGGCTTTTTGGAGGCGGGCTGCCGCGCCGCCGTCGTGGCGCCCGTGTTCGACCCGGCGCTGGCGGCCGAAGCCCACGAACGGGGCGCGGGCGCCAGCTTCCGGGCCCGCTTCAATCGGGCGGAGAGCACCCTCTATTCCGATCCCTTCGACTGGGGCTGCCGGGTGGAAGCCCTGCACGACGGCACCATCGTCGGGCGCCGGGGAATCCGCGCCGGCCGCACTTTCGACATGGGACCGTCGGCCCTGCTGGACTGCGACGGCATGGGCGTGGTGGTAACCAGCAAGCGCCTCCAATTCGCTGACCCGGCGATCGTGGAGTGCTTCGGCCTATCCATGAGCCAGGTCCGCGGCCTGGTGGTGAAGTCCCGGGGCCATTTCCGCGCCGCCGTCGACGAGGTCTTCACCGACGATCGAATCATGGAGGTGGACGTCCCCGGCCTGACCACCCCCATTCTGGACCGGGTGCCCTTCCGCCACCTGCCGCGGCCCATCTACCCCCTGGACCGGGACATGGTGTGGGCGCCGGCGGCGCCTCCTCGATCAGACCCTGTCCGCTGACATCTCATGGTGAACGGACATCCGTCCTCTTCGGGGTTCGGTGGGCAACGTAAAATGCAACCGTGAACCCGCTCCGGGGGTGCTTTCGACCCAAATGCTCCCCCCGTTTCGTTCAACCATGTCCTTGCGCAGGGGAAGCCCCAGACCTGTTCCAATTTCCCCGGCGGTTCCCTCCGTGGACGTTTGATCCAGGGCGAAGAACTTCTCCGCATGTTCCATCGACATGCCGACGCCGGTGTCGCTCACCGTGACCTGAATCCAATCGCCATGATTTTGTGACGTTATCTCGACCGATCCGTTGGACGGCGTGAATTTCAGCGCATTGGCGATGAGGTTGCGAAGGACCGTCTGGACCATGCCCCGGTCGGCGAAGGCGGCGGCATTCTTGATCTTGTTCGTCAACCGGATCTCTTTCTCCAGGGCCACGGGTTTCTAAATATTGATGCATTCTTGGGCCAGCTCCCGCAACGGGAGAATCTCCACATCCAGCCTGGCCCCTTCCATTTGCAGGCGGGACCATTCGAGGAGGTTTTGCAGGAGCTCGAAAACCTGTTCACCCGCCTCGAGCCCGGTGGCCTCGCTCAACCGCTTGGCTGTGCGCCCCGTGGGTGCGCACAGCAGGATATCGACGCCCTTGGCGGACAGGATGCGCAGGATCGAGTTGACGATCGTCGTCTTCCACCAGGGGTCGTAGACAATGACGGTGTCGGCCGCGGTCAGGTTGAGGCCCGTGCCGCCGGCCTTCAGGCTGACCAGGAACAGCGGCAGGTCTCCGGACTGGAACGCCGCCACCTGGACGTCGCGATTCCTGGTCGCGCCGTGCAGCATGGCGTACCGGCGACCTCCCTCCATCGCCTCTCCGACGCGAACGCTTCCTGGACATGACCGCGGACATCGTCGCCTGGCGCGATCACCCGCTGCTCTCACGCAACGTCCGCAGCGACGACCTTGCCCGCTGTCCCTGAATTGACTTCGACCCGCCCGCAACGACCGCCCCCGGCGACGCCCGGCCGTCCTTGCGCGCTCTCCTCGAGCAGCTCCACGAGACCACCCATACCCGTGTGAAGACCATCATCCGCGCCCGCACCGCCGGGATTTTTTTCATGGCGAGGTAAATCGAGGTTCCCAGATGTTCGCCGGTCGAAGGAGAGCAACCTGTTCTTGATGGGCTTGCACAGACTGCGGCAGTGCCGCATAATGGGCGGCACTGCAAGTCTTGTCCACGCGCACATACGAGCGTGTGATTCGCAGATTGCTCACGGAAGATGCCCGTCGGGCAATGGAAGCATCGATCGTGGCCGCACCCAAAACGGCCCCGGTCATTCGAGGTACCGGCGGTGTCCGGAAGCTGCGGTGGGCTGCCTCCGGTCGCGGAAAGCGGGGAGGTATTCGTACAGTTTACTTCTACCACGCCAGGCCGGATGCCATCTACTTGTTGACGGCTTATGCGAAAACGGATCGAGAGGATCTGACACCAGCCGACACCAAGGCGCTCTCGCGCCTGGTTTCCGCAATTAAGAAGGGGACCAAGGGACCATGACGACGGAACGTACGCAGCTCGGACGGGAGATTGAGACGGCGCTGGGCGAGGTACTCGCTCATGTTCGTGGGGAGACCGATCTGTCATGTAGGATCGTCGACGACCCTGCGGCCAGCCGGATTGTCGCGCTCCGCAAGCGGTTTCGACTAAGCCGGCAAAAGTTTGCCGATCGCTTCGGGCTGGATGCGCGCGCTCTTCAGGAGTGGGAACAGGGCCGCCGCATTCCCGACAGGGCGGCACGTGTCCTGCTGACCGTGATCGATCGGGACCCGGAGGCTGTAGTCAGAGCGCTTGGGGAGCCGGATGGCAATGGACCGACCGGTCAAGCCGCCGCGTCGTGAGGCTCGCGATGGCCGGCTTGGCGGCAGGATGATTTCCTGTGCCGGCGGGCGGTCGCCCAAGGCACTGTGGGGCCGCGCCCTCCAGTAGTGGCGTCGCCCGGTCTCAATTAGGATCTCGACTTCGCGCAGTGACGTGAAGATCCCCCGGTTGAACAGCTCGTCCCGGAACAGGGCGTTGAAGTTCTTGACATAGTTGCTCCATCAAGGGGAGCTCGGTTCGTGCCGCAGCGTTATGCCCGCCCGGCCGGCATTTTCTTTCGCACTCTCGCGGCTGCTAGCACAGCACACAAACATCACAAGGCGCCCGCCGCCAGCCCGGTCGGGCGCAACCGCTTCCAATGCCTTCGCTGGCAATTCCGCCCGGGCGCACCCGCGGCCTGCTCGGCTGACTCCGTAGCGCATCTCGCTGGGGCCTACGGCCCACCCCATACCGCTGGGGCCGCCGGCCGCCCGCGGCGGTGACCACCTGAGAACCTCGAATAACCGAGGGTGGTGGATGCCAGGACGCGCTGAAGCGCGAGTAGTGGCGCGGGGTGGCGAAGATTCGAGTGCGAATCTGAGCGGAAGGGCGGGTTGAACGCCCGGGGGAGGTGGCCTGGGCGCACGAACCCCGCGGTAAGACCGTCAGGCGGGGATCCGGCTGCCGAGCTGGACGAGGCGACGGATGTTGAAGGCAAGGTTGGCCATGGCGATCTTCGTGCGGGCTCGGGCGAGACCGATGGTTCGGACGAATAGTCCCACGGCCTGTTTCTGCGCCGCGAACACGTGCTCGACCGGAGCGCGGTCGCGTGAGCGGGTGGCATTGCCGAGGCGGATGTGTGCGGGCAGGGGCCGGCCGGGTGCGCGACGACGATGGATGTGGCCGATGAGCCCGTGGCGCTCCAGGAACGTTTCATTCTGCTGCAAGCGATAGGCGGTGTCGGCCCAGACGCCGGCACCCGTGTTCGTGGGGTTGAGCAAGCCCTGGCGCAACCAATGCCCATCGTGCCGGCTGGCGTCGGTGACGTCCCAGCAGCGGATCAATCGATAGCGTCGGTCGGTGCTCGTGTGCGCCTTGGTGCCGAAGCTCGGGATCGCAATGTCCGGCATCGTGCGATACCCGTCGCGTCGGGCCTTGTCCGTTTGGATCGTCCAACGGGGTTCCACGTCTTTCTGGCGCGCCATCGCCGGCTGATCCGGCCAGATTTCAGGGGCGCTCTTGCTTGCCTTGATCGCCTGCTTCTCGTCCCGGGCGTTGCGTTGTTTGGGCGCCGCCACCAGGGAGTTGTCGACGAGTTGGCCCGACATCGCGATGTACCCGGCCGCCCGGATCGCTGAGCGGCTGCAGCGGCTGAGCAATATCGGTGACCAACTGGAAGCCTATGCGGCGGTGGTGGATTTCGAGATCTTCCGCCCCGATCTGGAGGCGGCGCTTGATTATTCCGACGGTACGAAGGGCGGGCGGCCGGCGTAAGACCCGGTCCTGATGTTCAAAATCCTGGTGATCCAGGCGCAGAACGGTCTCAGCGATGACAAGGCCGAATTCCTGATCAACGACCGGCTGTCGTTCATGCGCTTCCTGGGCCTCGGGCTGGGCGACCGGGTGCCGGATGCCAAGACGATCTGGATGTTGCGGGAGCGATTGACCCGGGCGGGTGCGATCGACGACCTGTTCCGTCGGTTCGACGCGGCTATTTGCGCGGCCGGATACGTTGCCATGTCGGGCCAAATCGTCGACAGCTCCCTGGTGGCGGCGCCCAAGCAACGCAACACCCGGGACGAGAAGCAGGCGATCAGGGCCGGGAAGACGGCACCCGAGATCTGGGAACTTCGATCAACTATGCATGGTGAGGTTCTGGTGGCTGGAATCGGCCGTTTTGCGCCTTGTTTGCAGTGATTCGGGCGTGATTAGGGTGTTTTGGGAGGCTGCATGGCCTGCATTCAGGTGGTGCGGGCATACGGATCCCGCGGTTGGGTGATCAGGCGGTGATGCTGCCCCGAAGTTGGACGAGGCGCCGGAGGTTGTAGGCGAAGTTGGCCATCCCGATCTTCGTTCGCGCCCGGGCGAGACCGATCGTGCGGACGATCAGTCCCATAGCTTGCTTCTGTACCGCGAACACGTGCTCGTTCGGAGCCCGGTCCCGCGAGCGTCTGGCATTGCCGCGGCGGATGTGTGCCGGGAGCGGCCGGCCGGGCCGGCGGCGGCGGTGGATGTGGCTGATGAACCCGCGCCGCTTCAGGAACGTCTCGTTCTGCTGCGAGCGATAGACGGTGTCGGCCCAGACGCCGGCGCCGGTGTTCGTGGGGTCGAGCAGACCTTGGCGCAACAGCCACCCGTCGTGCCGGCTGGCGTCCGTAAGCTCCCAGCAGCGGATCAATCGTCCAGCTCGATCAACCGCCCGGATTTGCACCCGACGTGTCTCCATTGCGGGTCAGACCGTCCGCCCGTTTCTACCCAATCAATTACTACCCCACGTTGGTTGATCTCCTCTGATCACGTTGCCGCGTCCGGAGGCCGACCGGGCTTGGCCGGGATTGCTGATTCGATCAGAGCGACAAGTTCCGGCAGATCGTCCCACACCGTTTGCCAGACGATGTCCAAGTTGATGTCGAAATACGCATGTACCAGTCTATTGCGCATCCCGACAAGTCGCTCCCACGGTACTTCCGGAAAGCGCTGACGCGTGACCTCGGTGACTTGGGTTGCAGCTTCGCCGACGATCTCGATTTCCTTGACCAGCGCAAGAACCAGCTGCCGATCGTTATCGAGATCGCCGCGCGTCCGCCCGTCCGCGAAAGAGAGGGCTTCCCGTGCGGCGTCAAGCATGTGCCGTAACCGGACTTCGTCATCCTTCCGCATACTGGACTTCCGCCGCATCGAGGACTTCCTGTCGGAAATAGAGACTCAAGTCCTCCTTGGTCCGCAGGTCCACTTTGCGGCCGCCAAACAGGACCGAGAGCTGAATCTCCATACCGGCTACTCCTAGCAAACCGGGAGTGCGGCCTGGGGCAAACTCGACCAGAACGTCAACGTCGCTCTCCGGCCCGAAATCCGCTCGTACCGCCGAGCCAAAGATTGCAAATTGCCGGATGCCATGTGCACGGCAGAACTCTGCGAGCTCTGCATTCGGGATTGGTAAGTCTGGAGTCATGTCGGCAACTCTTGCATAGGCTTGACACTAGTACGGCCGCCACTTGATATCTTCGGCGGACCGAGTTCCCGGCCGTTGGCGTCGTCCATCGGGGATCGTGCGACGCCACGCCGGTCAGATGGCCTGTTCACATCCTTCCATCCTGCGCGCACCTTTTCCCTATCCCGCTTGAGATGCAGCAGCCGATCTCAAGAATACCATTCCCCCGAACGTGACGGGCGAGGCGTGGTCTCATTTGTCCTTGAGTACGCCGGCATAGCCTAAATCCGCAAGATTGCGAAATACCGGGTCGCTTCTGGTGCCGCCCCGTCAGTGGGCGGCCGCTTGAAATGGGGCTGGACACAGGCAAAGGAGCAGGCGCGGCCAATCCTGCGGCTTGCCCAGGAGGTCGCCGCCCAGGCTGCCGGAGAGCTCAGCCGCGGCTTTCGAGACCGAATCCAGCGGGAGGTGCGTAGCGCGCGGTCGTCGCACCTGCGTGTGACCCCGCAACTTGCCGATCATGGTCTGGCCGTGACCGAGCGCCCTGGTGACATACGCATGCCGCAGACCTTGGATCCGCACATCCTCTGGTCCTGCGTTCGTGCCGATGCACCGCCAGCACGGCTATAGATCGGTAGGGTAGGAGGCAGCCATCTTGCCGGCTGGCGTCCGTGACTTCCCAGCAGCGGATCAATCGATAGCGTCGGTCGATGCTCGTGTGGGCCTTGTAGCCGAAGGTCGGGATCGCAATGTCCAGGAGCGCCTTGCGCTCCGGGTCCGGCCGGGCCTTCCCAGTTTGGATCGTCCAGCGGGCGCCCACGTCTTTCTGGCACGCTTTCGAAGGCTGACCCGGCCAGATTTCATGGGCGCTCTTGCCGGCCTTCACGGCCTGCTCCTCGTCCCGGGTGTTCCGCTGCTTGGGCGCCGCCACCAGGGAGCTGTCGACGATTTGGCCCGACATGGCAATGTACCCGGCCGCGCGAATGGCCGCGTCGAACCGCCGGAACAGCCCATCGATCGCACCCGCCCGGGTAGGGCGCTCGCGGAACATCCAGATCGTCTTGGCGTCCGGCACTCGGTCACTCAGCCCGAGGAACCGCATAAACGACCGGTCGTTGATCAGAAATCCCGCCTTGTCATCGCTGAGACCGTTCTGCGCCTGGATCACCAGGAGCTTGAACATCAGCACTGGGTCATGCGCCGCCCGCCCGCCCTTCGCGCCGTCCGAATAGCCAAGCGCTGCCTCCAGATCGGAGCGGAAGAACTCGAAATTCGCCACCGCCGCACACGCCTCGAGCTGGTCACCGATATCGCTCAGCCGCTGCAGGCGTTCCTCGACGTCGAAAAATGCGGGTTGCCTCGCCATGACCGCCTCCAAACTGGGATCGGCCGGATTGCATCACAGAGCACACAAAATGGCGAAGTAAATCGAGATTCCCAGATTTCCATCGCCAATACCTGCAAGCCCACGCCATTTCGCAAAAGTCTTGATGTAGGCTGCAGGCATGGCTCGTCACGCTGGCAACAGATTCACGCTATTGGCCCGAAGCTGCGTCGGCGTCGCTCTCGCCGTGGGTCTGCTGGCTGCGCAAGTCGCTTCCAGCCGCCATGCGGTGGAGTTCGGCCATCACGAGCATTGGCACGATGAGCATGGGTTATGCGTGTTCCCTCTCGCTTCTGCGGAGATCTCGCTTCTCCCTGAGGCTCTGCAGGATCACGCGCCCAGCCTTCTTGAGCCGCCAGGGATAGGCGTTTCGCTTCCGATCGCTACACGCGCATCGAGAGCGGATCGCATTCGTGCCCCTCCGACGTCCGCCTGACTTGAAACCAGCAAGGTCAGGCGACTAGCGCCCGACCGAACCGCACGGGCCGAGCTGTGAGCACCATTGGGCGCCTCCGCACGCGGCCCCGCTTCATCGCGTGAACGTACGGAGAACACCATGTCATCCCTTCGAGGATTCGCCAGATTTATGCTTCTGGCCGCTCCGATTTTTCTGATTGCACCGGAAGTGCAATCCCAAACAGATCCTGCGCCGACTGCGGCAGAACTTGCGGCGGAAATCAAGGCGCTGAAACAAGACTATGAAACCCGCATCCAAGAACTCGAGGCGCAGTTCGAAGCCATCAGTGCTCAATCGGCTGCACCCAAGCCTCCGGCCACAAGTGCACGTGGTCGGGACAGTACCTTCAATCCTGCCATCGGGGTCATCTTGAATGCAGCCGTGTCGGACTTCTCGGCCCAATCTTCGGAGATCTCCGGATTTCAGCTCGGGCACGAGAGCGAGCGTGGTCAGGAAGGTCTCGCACTGATCGAGACCGAATTCAATTTCTCGGCGAGCATCGATGACAAGTTCTATGGCGGCAGCACCATCGGCATCCACGCCGAAGAGGACGGCACGGAAACCATTGAACTCGAGGAAGCCTATATCCAGACCCTGCCTGGAGCCGGCCTGCCGGACGGAATGCGCCTCAAGGCCGGACGCGCATTCTGGACCTTGGGCTACCTGAACGAACATCATCCCCACGCGGATGATTTCGTTGACCGGCCGCTTCCCTACCGGGTGTTTGTCGACAAGTCGTACAACGACAACGGCATGCAATTCGCCTATGTGTTCCCGTCGGACATGTTTGCCGAGGCGGGCGTCGGTCTGTTTCGTGGCGATGACTTCCCGTTCGGCGGCTCGGACACCGGACGCAGTGTGACTTCGGCCTATGCCCGGCTTGGCAACGACATTGGCTTCAACCAGTCATTCCGAATCGGCGCCTACGTGCTGAACGGGTCTGCCGCCGAGCGGAGTGTCGCCCATGCCCACGGGGGTGACGACGATGACAGCGAGGATCACACGACCGGCGACCTGAATATGGACGACGCGCACCAGGAGCATGGTGACGAAGATCACATGGCCGAGGACGCGGGCGGCGCCCATAGCGACGAACAGGACATGGCCGGTCATGACGTGCATGAAGAACATCACGACCTCCTCGCGGAAGGCGTATTTTCCGGGGATGCCGCGCTCTACGGGCTTGATGTTCGCTACACGTGGGCGCCCACCCACAATCCCGCTGATCAGGAAGTAACGCTCCAGGGCGAGTACTTCTGGCGGAACGAACAGGGCGTCTACAGCAATGACGAGGGCGAAATGGCTGCGGTCGATGGCACGAGCAGCGGCTGGTATCTGCAAGGGACGTACAAATTCAACCCCGCCTGGCGGGTTGGGCTGCGGTATTCGCGTCTCAGCCCGATCAGCGCGGCAGACGTGGTAAGCGACGAGTACGAACCCGAGCACAACCCCTACACCGTCTCACTGATGGGCGATTGGACCAACAGCGAGTTCGGGCGGGTCCGATTGCAGTTCAACCGGGAATCCCTGACGCATGAGGAGGCCGATGACCAGCTGTTCCTGCAATACATCATGAGCCTGGGCGCTCACGGGGCCCATGCGTACTGATCAGGGCGGAGCGATGCCGTCGAAATCGCTCCTGCGGGCGATCGGGATCATCGCGCTGGCCGTGCCGGGGATGATCGAATCATCCCCGGCGTCCGCCGAAGTACGAATTTTCGCCTGTGAGCCGGAGTGGGCGGCCGTTAGCACGGAGGTCGGAGGAGATGCCGTACATGTCTACGCAGCCACCCATGGCCGCCAGGATCCGCACTACATCCGCGCGCGCCCAAGCCTGATTGCTCAAGTGCGCCGGGCCGACCTGTTGTTTTGCTCCGGCGCTGGTCTGGAAGAAGGATGGCTCCCGGTTCTTCTGCAACGAGGCGCACGCGTGCCCATCCAGCCGGGTCAACCCGGCCACCTGATGGCAACTGATCACGTCCAGTTGCTGGACCGTCCGAGCCGCGTCGACCGCAGCCTCGGACATGTGCACCCGGAGGGCAATCCGCACGTACATTTGCACCCCAAAAACATCGGCTTCCTGGCGACGGAACTCGCTCGCAGACTTGTCGTGATCGATCCGGACAACAGTGAGCTGTATCGCAGTCAGCTCTCGGCGTTTCAGGAGCGTTGGAGGCACGCAACTGGAGAATGGATGGAACGGGCGGCCCGACTAGAGGGCATGCCGATCATCGCGCACCACGAAGCGTGGGCCTATCTGCACCAGTGGACCGGGATCAAACAGACCGCGGCGATCGAGCGCCTTCCGGGCGTCCCTCCGACCGCCGGCCATCTGCAAGACGTACTGGAACTGGCTCGGAGCATGGGGGCACGCGCCATTCTCCGTGCCCCCCATGAGCCTTCTGAGGGGATGGAGTGGCTTTCTGACAAGGCCGGAATTCCGATCGTCGAATTACCGTTTACCGTTGGCGGCTTGGAGGACGTCGACGACCTGTTTGATCTCTTTGACGTAACGCTCAATCGGCTGGAAGCAGTACGTGATCAGTACTGAGATCTTGGAGATTGTCATGCCGGCGTTCGTGACCGGCCTTCTGTGTACGGCACTGCACGCGCCCCTTGGTATCGAGGTATTGAAGCGAGGAATCGTGTTCATCGACCTTGCCACGGCGCAGGTGGCCGGAGTCGCGATCGTCGCGCTAAACATCTGGGTGATGAATCCGTCGTGGGCCGTGACACAGGTGGCGGCATTTGGAGCGGCAGCGGCATTTGCCTTCCTGTTTCGGTGGATGGAAAAGGTCATGCCCGACGAACAGGAAGCGGCTATTGGAAGCTGCTTCATCGTTGCGGCGTCGGTGACACTGCTGCTGCTGGCCAACAGTCCGCACGGAGGGGAAAAGCTCGAGCACATTCTCTCGGGCCAGATCTTGTTCACGTCATGGGCGAACCTGACCGCATTCCTGCCCGTGTATCTGCTGGTCGCCGGGCTCTGGCTTGGATATCCGAAGCTGCGAACCGGGCAAGGGTTCTTCCTATTGTTTGCACTCGTGGTTACCGCATCGGTGCAATTGCTGGGAGTGTACGTCGTCTTCGCGAGTCTGATTCTCCCGGCATTGGCCGGGCGACAAGCGGATGGTTCGTACAGTCTGTGGCGCGCCTTCGTGAGCGGATTCTTGGCGGTCATCGTGGGAATCTGGGCGTCAACTGCGGCCGATCTTCCGGCTGGCCCGTTCCTCGTACTCTGCTACGCAGTGTCCGCGGCGATGCTCCGCGTCGGTTCCTACTGGACGTCTCGCCTAACGTCGCAGTCCGACCTCTCCCAAACCTGATACGGGTGCGGCTCTGCAGGTCGAGTCAGCCGTAAATGGAAGCGGCAAGTTTCCGGGAGCTGAGAACCTCGATCAACTATGCATGGTGAGGTTCTGGCGGCTGGAATCGACCGTTTTGCGTCTCGTTTGCGGTGATTTGGCATCGATCGCGGTGTTTGAGGGGCTGCATCGCCCTCGTTCAGGAGGTGCGGGCATACGGATCCCGCGGTTGGGCGGTCAAGCAGTGACGCAGCCCCGAAGTTGGATCGGGCGCCAGAGGTTGTAAGCGAGCTTGGCCATCCCGATCTTGGTGCGCGCGCGGGTCAGGCCGGTCGTCTGGACCACCAGCCCCACGGTCTGCTTCTGCACCGCAAAGACATGCCCGACGGGAGCCCGGTTCCGCGAGCGCCGGCAAGGGCGAAGTGCACGTTGCCGTCGCGTCAGCCGCGCGGGGTGCGTTGGACCGCTGCCTCCGTCGTGGAGGGGCGGCATAGACGGAGTGGCGAGCAATCGTGCAGAGCACACTATTGGGCGCGTAGGCAGGAAGTACGGCGCTGCAGGGTCCGGAGCTGTGTCGGCCGGTCAGGGCGAAGGCAGCGCCCGCTTGAGCGCCTCCTCGTGACCAAGGCCGAGGATCCAGGCCTCCTCCGATTCGATGAGTCGACGTTGGGCTGGTGTGAGAAATGAAGCGCCGCGGAAGAGGGGCGCAAGACCGCCGCCGGCATCCAGCTGCGCGAAGGCCTCTGCGGTTACGCGCACTTGAGCGCGGTCGAGGATTTCGCCATCGTGCGTGCGCCCCGCGATCTCCTCTTTGAGCAACGAGGGATAGACCTCGGCGATCACCACCCGCGCCTCCGGCGTCCGGAGGCCGGTTTGCAATGGCCAGACGGCCGCACGGCCGGCGATGCTTGGATCCTCGATCAGGCGCTTCAGAGCGGGCAAACCCAGGAGGACCTGGGAGCCGACGGAGCCGGCATACGCCAATTGCCACACGGTCTTCGCGCCCTCGGCGCATTGATCGGCAATGCGGCATTCCGGCGGGTGCCGTCCCTGTCCGGTGCGCGCTGATTTCTTCTCCGGGATGGTCGGGAACGACCAGCTGGCAGGGCGCCCCCAGCACGGGCCGACTCCCGGATAGGCTTTGTTAATCGCCGTCGCCGCTTCGTAGCGATTATTTGCGTTGTTGGGCGCGTCCTCGATGCGCTCCGCCAGCCAGTCCCACAGATCCAAGGCCGAGGTCGACGCCTTGCCGGTCAGGTGCGCGGCCACGCCCTCGGGATAGCCAAAGGGAAAATCAAATCCCACCAGCACGCGCCGGCCAGCGTCGAGTTCGTCCGCGATCAAGCGGACGAGGCATCGCAGGGCGTCGTCGCGGCTACGTACGTACTTGGGTTCGAGTGCCGGCACGCGGCTGCCGTCGACGCGGGCGCCGGCCCACCAGATTGCGTCCTTGGTGGGCTTCTCGGGACTCCGCTTAGATCGCGCCGACCAGTCGACGATGATGTGGGTGTCGAAGAGAGGCATCCGGGTTCCGACAACGTCCGCGACCACGTTCTCAACAGCAACCTCGACGACGGCTTGGGCGATGTCCTCGACGTCCGTTTTTTTACGCCCGGGCTTCTCCAGTTCGCCCTGAGCTCCGTCCTTGGCCACCTCGGTAATCTCGATGACGTCCTTGGCGCCGTCCTCGACGTCCGCCCCTTCGCGCTCAAGCTTCTCCTGTCCGCCCCGGGCCTCGTCTCCCGCCAAATCGACCTCCTGGTTGCCTTGGCTTCTCATCCTTGCCCAGCTCGATCTGGGAATGGCGGCGATCGTAGTAGATTTGGGACGCCGCCCCAGACTCGCGCCCCCCTAAGCTATCCCGTCGCGCCTCGGCGAATCAGCCATGTCGGTGCGCGTTCTCGATGTCGGGCGTGCCGTCACGCGCCGCCGCCGCGAGGAGAGTCAAGTGAACCGGCGCGCTTGGTCCGCCCCGTCTGGTCGTGTGGGCAACTGGGTTCCACGCCATCTCCAGCGTCGCCCGCTATTTTCGGCAGCGACGGCGGTTCAGCCCGGTATCCCATGGCGCGAGCGATGACGGCCGCCCGCCTGCGCGGTGGCATCCCGCAACGCGGCTTCGTCGAGATGGGCATGCATCGCGGTGGTCTCGCATCGGCTGTGTCCGAGCAGCCGAGCAACCGTAGTGAGGCCCACGCCGTGCGTCGCGCCATGCAAGGCCCAGGTGTTCTGGCGGTCGTGGATGCGCACGCCGTCGAGCCAGGCGAACTCGCGCCAGCGCAGGCCGCGGTCGGTTATCGGTCCGTGGCCCTTCCGGTTGGGAAAGACGAACAGCCCCTCGCGCGGCAGTCCGTAGAGGATGGCGCGGGCGGGCGGCGGCATCTGGATCGTCTTGGGCCCGGTCTTGGAGTCCGGCAGAACGGCGCGGGAGCCGCGGACCCTAGTCCCACCGAAGCCCGGCGATCTCGGACGACGGCGCGCCGGTGAACAGCAGGAGCCGGATCGCGGCGGCCGCTTGCCGGTCCTCCGTATGGTTGAGGACGAACCCGAGGTGCTTCATCTCGTCCCGTGACAGGAACCGCTCCCGCGCCTCGACGGCGGTCGGTGCGTGCCGTGTGCCGAGGACGACAGTCCGGCGTCTTCAGGCCTTAGTGTTTTTCCCGACGGTGGGGGCCTGAAGACCATTTGTTGCATTCCACTGTCCGAGAAGCGTTGTTCCCGCACGGAGTCAAAACAGGCAGCACCGCGCCAAGCAACCGCCGACAAATAGAGGAACCAGAGTCAAACGCAGAATGTTGCTGACGACTCCAAGGGTCGTCCGCTGTGCCGGTTAGCTTCGTTTGCGAACCGCTATGGGGCGATTGGCAGGCTGGCATCTCTGTGAAGAAGGGCAGGAGGTAGCGCCGCATCAGCCGCACCGCCACCTCCGGATCGATGCCGGGGCGGCCGTTGTCTGGGCAATAACAGTCCGCCAGCTCCTCGTGCAGCCAACCCAGATCGAGAACCCGATCCACGCGAGCCAGCACGTGATCCTCCTGCACCAGCTGTTCCAGAGAGCCGGAGACGAACAACTCCAACTGATCGCGGTTCTTTCGCCCCAACATCTCGGTGCATCCTGTCATCCAACACAGGATATGGATTCAGAGAATTACAAAACCGCGGCTTATTCAGCACCCCCATGATCGGAAAACTGCTCGGCCACACGCACGTGCAGACGACCGCCAGGTATGCGCACCTTGCCCGCGACAGCTTGAGGGCCTCCGCTTCCCGCGTCGGTGACAGCATTGAAAGCGATTTCGGCTCTGTCCTGCCCGCAGGTCAATAGCGCCTAGTTCCTGTGAACTTCTCTGGGGTCCAGATACCCGTCAGCGGTACTGTCGTCTACCTGGTGTCCCACAAACAGCAGCTGCGGGAGCCGAGCCCCAGCGTGCCTTCGACCTCGACAATCACGCGTGGAATTTCCATCTGGTAGTGTTTCGGGATACCCATTCCTATGTCCGCAGATGCTGCTGGCTACCTCGTTGGAGTCATTAAAAATGGTGAGAGCACTAAACAGATGGTATGGCCTGAACGTGGTAACCGGACTGGCCGTTCTGGCTGTCTCGCTGCTGTTGGCCGGCACGGTAAGAGCTGAGGAAATGGACGAGCGCTTAGCAGCGTTCAAACTGTCCACCAACTGCGAACCCTTCAGCCTTCGTGTTGGGGGGCTACACCCGGAAGCCGAAGCCATCAATCTCTCAAGGGATTCAATTGTGGCCGCTGCAGAGAGTCGCTTGCGTGCCGCCAGCCTCCATGATTCCGAGGCCCAAACCTATCTGTTTATCAATGTGAATTTCATGAGCGAAGCCTTTGACATCATCGTGGCCTTCAAGAAACGCCTGTATGATGAATATTCTGGTGAGCATAGCTTCGCCACAACTTGGGCAACTGGCGCCACCGGAACCCACGGCGGGGCTTCCGACACTATTCTGGCCTTGGTTGACAAGTCCGTGGACAAGTTTCTTGCCGAGTATCAGGTGGTGAACGAGCGGGCGTGCAGTTCCCGTTGATCTCGCCGTTCGCTTGACACGGATCAGCAGGCATTCCCTGGTGAACTCGTCCAGGATGTTCAGAGTCCGGAAAGCCCGGCCGTCGTCCGTGCGATGGTGCACAAAATCGTACGACCAGACATGGTCCCGATGAGCTGGCCGCAGACGCACCCACGAGCCATCGTGGAGCCACAACCTCCGCTTCTTCGGTTGCTTCTGCGGAACTTTGAGCCCTTCGCGCCGCCAGAGACGCTCCACGCGCTTGGCGTTCACCTGCCAGCCGGAGCCCCGCAGCAGGGCCGCGATCCGACGGTAGCCGTAGCGGCCATACTGCCGTGCCAACTCGATTATGTCGGCCACCAGGCGCTCTTCGTCAGCCCGGCCACGCTGCATATGCCGCTGCGTCGAGCGGTGCCGGCCCAGCACCCGGCAGGCACGCCGCTCCGAGATCCGGAAGGCCCGGCGCACCCGCTCGATGCACCGCCGCCGCCGCGCCGGGCTCGGAAGTTTCCTTTGGCGGCCTCCGCCAGGATCAGCTTGTCCAGCGTCAGGTCCGACACCGCGCGGCGCAGACGCTCGTTCTCTTTCTGCAGACGCTTCAGCTCCCGCAACTGCTCCGTCCCCATGCCGCCATAGGCTTTCCGCCAGCGGTAGAACGTCTGCTCCGTGACCCCCATTTCGCGCACCGCTACTGCCTTGCACGGGGCTCTTGTCGGGTTCGCAAGTTGAATCCTCAGCCCAACGTCCGAAAGCACTAGCTGTAGTCGCGAAATCTCACCGTGGGATCACGCACAGTTTGCTCAAGTAGTGCCACTTCCCACGTTAGGTACTTCCGGGCGTGCTTCTCGAAGTCCTCCGCATGCTCGTAAGGCCTGTACCAAATGTCATCAAGCGTCGTGGTGATTCGGTCGGTACCGGTCTCGAGCGGTAATCCTGCATCGAGCCAACCAGCGTTCCCGCCCTCAAGCACCCAGATGCTCGAAGATTGCCAGAGTTTCGCAGCTTCAGGCGCCGCGTAATGGGCGAGCACTCCATCAGGAGAGGTAAGCACCAGGTGCTTCACCGCCGGCAGGGACGCGTACGCCTCATCAAGGCGAGATCGCACACCCCACCACGCCCCCGGGAGGTGACCACTCCGAAAGCTCAGGCTGCTGGACAGGTCGATCACCGCGACATCGTCGCTACCCAGCATCCCGTCGAGTTCCCCTACCTGCAGTGCTTGCCAGCTCAAAAACCGAAGGGGGGCCTGCTGGCGTCGGCCACGCTCGGTAGCAAAGCCGGCAAATCCGTCGTCGCCCTCGGGTTGCAGGACATAGACATTGTCTAGTCCCATCTGGTTGAGCCAAGAGGCCGTCAGCACGGAACGGACGCCCGCAGGGTCTATCAGCACAACCCTGGCGTTGCGCACCCCGATGTACTCGTCGGTCGCCTGGACCAGCTGCCCCCCCGGTGCGTGGCGCGAGTCTGCAATCCGGACGGCTTCGAACTCCTCCTGCGTACGCACGTCCAGCAGAAAAAGTGTGCGGGTAGTGTCATGCTGCCAGGCACGGACGATTTCGCCGCCGACGAACTCGACCCCAAAGCGCTTGGCAACCCGGTCTGCTCCCTCCACTGCCTTGGCGTATCCCTGCGCGGACGGTGGTGCAGCGACACGTTCAGCGCCCCGCTCGCAGGCGAAGCCAGCAATCTCCCATCCCATGGTTCCGTTCGTCAGGGCGGCCACGCGATTGGAGAAGCCCGCATTCCGCAGCGACTGGCAACCGATGATGCTTCGCGTACGCCCGGCGCAATTCACGACCACAATCGTGTCAGCGTCGGGCACGAGATCATGCGCCCGGTACACGAGTTCGGCCCCCGGTACATCAGTGCTGCGCGGAATGGTCATTCGGTGATATTCGTCGTAAGGACGCGAGTCGAGGACCACGACCGGTTCGCCTCGATCGAGCATCGCCTTGAGTTCCTCAGGACGGATTGCCGGCGTTCGGAATCGATGTTCGATGTGTTCGCCAAACGCCTTCGACGGCACGTTTACGCCGCTGAATAGCTCTCCGCCGCTCGCTTTCCACCCGGCGCATCCATCTTCAAGCACCGAGACATCGGAGTACCCCGCATCGGTCAGCTTGCCCGCTGCCCGATCGGCCATGCCTTCGTCGCCGCTGTCGAACAGGATGACCGGAACCGTCCGGCGGGGCACGAGATCGGCCACCATCGTCTCCATGTGCGAAAGCGGCACCGAACATGCGTGGAACGGGTGTCCCTGCGCATACACCCCCTGCTCGCGGACATCGAGAAACGCGAGTTCGCCCTGTCCCGAGAGCAACTCCCGCATGCTCGCTTGCGACAGGCGCCGCGTCACGCCGTCACTCCGGACCAACTCTGGATGATGAGTCGACCCCGTACGCGCATCAGCTCCCCCTATCCCCTCGAATTGTCGTGTCTACAGGCATCCCGCGGCCGCGTTCGCGAGCACGCAGGCAGGAGGACAGGTCGCGGAGAGACATGTCGCCCTGCCCAGCATCCCGTACTGGAGATCGCTCAGAAACCCCCGGCTCCTCCTTGGTCAGGCGACAACTGCCCAAGCACCTGAGTACCCACACTCCACATACGTGGGTCGGTATCACCTGTTCACGCTTCCAACGGATCGGTGTCGACCGTCCTTAAGTTGTCCAGAGCGCGCGTGACTTTGGACAGCCCGGAACGAGTTCCGCGTCCGAAGCCGCCTGCTGCCCCATGCCCTTCACCGCGGTACTAGGCCATCGGAAGAGCCTCCATCTACCCTCAGATCTAGAAGCCTGCGGCGCTGGTCTTGGCCCTGTTTCGCGGCCAAAGACGGACGGGTACAAGTACTAGGCGGGATCAGGGTCTCGACGGCCGCGAGGGCATCGAACGCCGGGCGGGTTGCATTCCAAAGGTTGCTGCAGCCCGCGATAGCGGCGCGGATTTATTCCGGAAACACGCGGGCGGGCCGCCGCTGCGCAGCTCCCCTCACCGTGGGCAAGGTCCCGTGACGTGACCGGCGCACGGGACGGATGGGGACGGATTGACGCCATTTTCGCTCGCTACACATACTGTGCTCTCACCTCGGTGCGGGCGAAGCATTCGTGGGGGGATGGCCATGGCGGACGAACTTCAGCAACTGGCGGCAGATTGCCGGGAGTCACTTTGGCGGGACCCGGGCCAAGCCGGGCGAGAGGAGGTCCGCAGACACATTGAGCGCGCCTGTGCTGATCAGGAGTTTGTGCGTGCCACCTCAGACCAGCTAACGAAGATGCGCGCAAAATTCTCTACGAGGATCCGGAGCTTGGATTCTGCATCCTGGCGCATGTTCACCTCGGGGCCGCGAACAGCCAACCCCACGACCACGGTCCGAGCTGGGCCGTATATGGACAGGTTGCCGGCGAGACCGAGATGATCGAATGGAAGGAAGTGTCTTCAGGACAGGTGGAGAAGGTGCAACAGTATCGTTTGCGTCCAGGCCAGGCCGTGGTCTGCCACGAGGGGGATATCCATTCGCCGCGGCGCCAGAGCGAGACCCGGCTGCTACGGGTGGAAGGCGTCAACATTGATAACGTCGGCCGGCGCCGTTTCAGTCCCGTCGACGCACGCGAGCGGTTGGTGAATCAGCCGTCCTGATGGAAGAATTTCCCGCACTGTTTGCTTTCGCTCAAGCAACGGCGTGCCGCACACGAATCATGGGAACCGTCACTGTCTTCACCCGGCGATTCGAGGCGCAGCACATTCAACACCCGTCGGCAGAAACCGTTGCACCGTCCGATGAGGAAGGAAGGGACCGGTATCGGCCGCTGCAGCGCAACGGCAGGAACGAAACAACCGCTTGGCATCGCATCGCATGTTCCCCTGATTGAAGCATCCTGCCGGCCTTGCGGACGAGGCGAGAGTCGCCGCGACTCCGCGGCAGCGCCCCCCGACGGACAGGTGACCGGCAGCACCGGCAAACTTGTCAAAACACGTTGATCGGCAGCTTCAGATAGGCGGTCCCGTTGCCCTCCGGCGGCGGCATGCGGCCGGCGCGAATATTGACCTGAACGGCGGGCAACATCAGCCTCGGCACGGAAAGTCCGGCGTCCCTTGCCTGGCGCGTTGCCACGAAACTCTCCCGGCTGACCCCGTCCCGGCAGTGGATATTGCTCTGGCGCTGCTCCTCCACCGTGGACTCCCACAAAATCTCGCGCTGTCCCGCCGCACCGTAGTCGTGGCACATGAACAGCCGCGTCGCCGGCGGCAGAGAGAGTATCCGGCGCACCGAATCGTAGAGGTGCTCAGCGCTAGCGCCCGGAAAGTCGGCGCGAGCAGTACCCGAGTCCGGCATGAACAACGTGTCGCCGACAAACGCCGCATCGCCGAAGACATAGCAGGTGCACGCGGGCGTGTGCCCTGGCGTGGAGAGCGCCTGCCCGGCCAGATTCCCTGGCGCAACGGTCTCCCCGTCCGAGAACAGCTGGTCGAATTGCGAGCCGTCCGGGGCAACTGCCTGCCCGAGATTGAACAGTGCAGCGAAGGTCTTCTGCACCTCGATCACACCGACGCCGATGCCGGTCTTCCCGCCCAGTCTTTCCTTCAGGTAATACGCAGCGGACAAGTGATCGGCGTGGACATGGGTTTCCAGAATCCACTCGAGAACAAGCCCGCCGGGCTCAATCGCGGTGATCAGCTTGTCGGCTGAACCGGTCGTTGTCCGTCCCGCTTCCAGGTCGAAATCCAGCACCGGATCGACGATCGCTGCCCGTTTCGTCTCCGGATGCGAGACGACAGACGAGATCGAATTGGTCCCTGGATCGAAAACCCCATCGACCTTGGCGTTCATCGGCTCTACCCGGACAAATGGTTGCGAACGGAGGAAATTCTGCTGCGGCCGCCACCGGGCTCAGCCCCGGCTTACCCGTGGCGATGATTTGACCGCCCCGGCCCAACCCCCTATTCGTTGGCGGTAACCCACGGGCCGCGCAGCGAGGAGTCCCGATTGCCAGCGATCCCCGACCGCGAGCGCATCGACACCGCGCCAAAGATAAGCGATGAGGTCAAGGAAACCACCTGCTACATGTGCGCCTGTCGCTGTGGGGTACGGGTTCATCTGCGCGCCGGGCAAATTCGCTATCTGGACGGAAACCCGAATCATCCTGTGAACCGCGGCGTTCTCTGTGCCAAGGGTTCGGCCGGCATCATGCAGCACAATTCCCCGGCCCGCCTGCAGAAGCCGTTGCGGCGTGTCGGCGAGCGGGGCGAGGGCCGGTTCGAGGAAATCGAATGGGCGGACGCGATCGCACTTGCGGTGGAATGGCTGGGTGCCATCCGTCGCACGGATCCGAAACAGCTGGCCTTCTTTACCGGACGGGATCAGAGCCAAGCGCTCACGGGCTGGTGGGCAAGTCAGTTCGGTACCCCCAACTATGCCGCGCACGGTGGATTTTGCTCGGTCAACATGGCGGCTGCCGGCATGTACACGATTGGTGGATCCTTTTGGGAGTTCGGCGAGCCGGATTGGGAACGCAGCCGCCTGTTGCTCATGTTCGGCGTCGCCGAAGACCATGATTCCAACCCGATCAAGATCGGACTGTCGAAGCTCAAGGCCAACGGCGCCAAGTTCATTTCCGTAAACCCCGTGCGGACCGGGTATTCGGCTATCGCCGACGAATGGATCGGAATCCGGCCCGGGACCGATGGGCTGTTCGTACTTGCCCTCGTGCACGAGCTGTTGCGCGCCGGCAGCATCGATACCGAATTCCTGATCCGCTACACCAACGCGCCGTGGCTGGTGATCCAGGACGAAGGCGGTCCGGAGAACGGACTCATCGCGCGCGACGGTGACGGCATCCCGCTGTGCTGGGACCTGCGGGCGGACGGTCTGTCCTCAGCGCTCGCGACCGGGATCGCACCGGCCCTTGCTGGCCGCTACCGCTTGCCCGATGGCCGCATGGGAACGCCCGCGTTCGAACTTCTCGCGCGTCGCTACCAGCGGCCCGAATTCGCACCAGACGCCGTCGCCGAGACTACCGGTGTGCCAGCGGCAACCATCCGTCGGATTGCCGCCGAGCTCGCCTTCACCGCGTTCGAGGAGACGGTGACGATCGAGCAGCCTTGGACGGATTGGGCCGGCCGTCGGCACGAGCGGATGACCGGCCGCCCGGTTGCCATGCATGCCATGCGTGGCATTTCCGCCCACTCCAACGGGTTCCATACCTGCCGGGCGATTCACCTCCTGCAGATGCTGCTTGGCACGATCGATGTGCCCGGCGGTTTCCGCTACAAGCCGCCGTTTCCCAAGGCGGCACCGCCGATGCCCAAGCCCACGGGGAAGCCCGGCGAGGTCGCCTCTGGCGTCCCGATGCCGGGACCGCCGCTGGGCTTCCCTGCTGGGCCCGACGATCTGCTGGTGCATGCGGATGGCAGTCCCGTCCGGATCGACAAGGCGTTCTCGTGGGAGGCGCCGCTCGCCGCCCACGGGATGATGCACATGGTCATTGCCAACGCCTGGAGCGGCGACCCTTACCCGATCGACACGCTGTTCATCTACATGGCGAACATGAGCTGGAACTCGGCAATGAACACTGCTGAAACCATGCGCATGCTGACTGCCCGGGACGAGACGGGCAGCTACCGCATTCCCCGGATCATCTGCGCCGATGCCTACGCTTCCGAGATGATCGCCTATGCCGACTTGGTGTTGCCGGACACCACCTATCTCGAGCGCTGGGACTGTATCTCGCTGCTTGACCGGCCTATCTCGAGCGCCGACGGCGCGGCTGATGCAATCCGTCACCCGGTGATCCGGGCCGATCGAGATGTCAGGCCCTTCCAGGACGTCTTGATCGAGATCGGCGCCCGGCTGGGTCTTCCCGGGCTGCTTGCGGACGACGGATCGCCGCGCTATCCGGGGGGCTATCCGGACTATCTGATCAACCACGAACGGACGCCTGGCATCGGCAGCCTCGCGGGCTGGCGTGGTGCCGACGGCAGCCAGGAGGGTCGGGGCGAGCCCAATCCCGATCAGCTGAACCGCTATGTCGAAGCCGGCTGTTTCTGGAAGCAGCCCCTGGCGCCCGAAATGCGGTTCTTCAAGCACGCCAACCGCGACTATCTGGACCACGCGGTCGCGATGGGCTGGATCGGATCGCCAGACCAGATCGTCCTGCAGCTCTACTCGGAGCCGATGCAGCGCTTTCGCCTGGCGGCACAAGGCCACGGACCCAACCTCCCGCCAGCCGAGCACTGCGCGCGGATCGAGATGTATTTCGACCCGCTCCCGATCTGGTACCAGCCGTTCCAGGAGGCTGCGATCGACGGCGACGCCTACCCGATGCACGCACTGACCCAGCGGCCGATGGCGATGTACCACTCTTGGGGATCGATGAACGCCTGGCTCCGGCAGATCCACCTGTCGAACCGGCTCTACGTCCCGCGTCAGCGGGCGGAGGCGCTGGGGATCGAGGACGACAGCTGGGTCGACGTGATCAGCCCGCACGGGCGGATCCGTGCGCGGGCCAAGCTCATGGAAGGCGTGAACGAGGACACGGTCTGGACCTGGAATGCGATCGGCAAGCGCGCCGGCGCGTGGGCACTCTCAGACGATGCCCCCGAGGCCCGTGAGGGCTTCCTGCTCAACCACCTGATCCCTGAGCTGCTGCCCCTGCAGCCGAACGGCTACCGTTACGCCAACGCCGATCCGGTGACCGGGCAGGCGGCGTGGTACGACCTGCGGGTCCGGATCGAACGCGCCACGGATGGCGACGAAGCAAGTGCACCCCAGTTCGATCCCTTGCCCCGTCCGCCGGGACTGGAGACGCCGCCGTCCATCCTTCGCTTCGGGGCGGGCTTCCGGCCCGCACGCCCGGCCCGCACGCGGCCATGACCTCGCTTCCGAAGGATCGGCCGCCGAAGAAGCTGGGGCTCGTCATTGACCTCGACACTTGCGTTGGCTGCCATGCTTGCGCCGTCAGCTGCAAGGAGTGGAACACGGGCGGCGTCGCTGCGCCGCTCACGGACTTGAACCCCTACGGTGCCGATCCGGTCGGCGTTTGGTTCAACCGGGTCCACGCGTACGAGGCGGGGGAGGGCGCCGGCGGCCGAACGGTGCACTTTCCCCGGTCATGCCTGCACTGCGACGAGCCCGCCTGCGTGACGGTCTGTCCCACCGGCGCCTCCTACAAGCGCGATGAGGACGGGATTGTCCTGGTCGACGAAGATCTCTGCATCGGGTGCAAGCTGTGTTCCTGGGCCTGCCCGTACGGTGCACGGGAATATGACCACGACGCGGGCGTGATGAAGAAATGCACGCTTTGCATCGATCGCATCTACAACGGGAACCTGCCCGAGGGCGAGCGGGTGCCGGCCTGCGTGGCGGCATGCCCCACCTCGGCGCGTCATTTCGGTGATCTCGGCGATCCCAATTCCAGCGTCTCGCGTCTGGTTGCCGAGCGTGGCGGCTACGACCTGATGCCGGAGATGGGATATCGACCCGTGAACAAGTACTTGCCGCCGCGGCCGAAGCGCAACGAAGCGGATTTCGCGCCCGGCGGTACGACCACGCCCGAAACCGAGCACGATCCGGAGGATGGCGGCCGATTGCTTCGTTGGCTGGACGCCACGCTGTCACGTTAGGACGAATGCGTGCATCCCGCCTATTCGGTCATCTTTTTCACCACGGCTTCGGGCATGGGCTACGGCCTCCTGATCCTGTTGGGAATCCTCGTTCCGACGGAGATGCTCCCGGCCGGTCGCGGGTTCGGTTTGGTCTCCTTGGGGATCACCCTCGCCGCTGTCACCTTCGGGTTGCTCGCGTCAACGTGGCACCTCGGCCGCCCGGAACGCATCCTGCGGGCCTACACGCAGTGGCGCTCAAGCTGGCTCTCCCGCGAGGGAGTACTGGCGACCGTGACCTACGTGCCGACGGGACTGTTCGCGGCCGGCTGGGTCGGCTTCGGGGAGGTCAGCGGGATCTGGCGCCTTTGCGG
The DNA here is from genome assembly GCA_965215575.1 of Alphaproteobacteria bacterium. GTDB lineage: Bacteria > Pseudomonadota > Alphaproteobacteria > TMED109 > TMED109 > VXPW01. The sequence goes on along the minus strand of OZ244069.1, from coordinate 3,013,714 downwards.
CCTTGCAGCCGCCGTCCTGGCCGTTTGCACCGTGTATTCGACAGGGATGATCTACGCGACGCTGCGGCCGATCCATGCGTGGTGCAACCGATGGGTCGTCCCAACCTATCTCTGTCTCGCCCTGTTCACCGGCGCACTTTGGCTCCATGCCATCCTCCTGCTCTTCGGCCACAGATCTGCCGAGGCCGCTGTCCTCGTCATCCTCATGCTGCTCCCCGCCCTCTACCTGAAGTGGAGGTATTGGCGCTTCATCGACGGATCCCGGGCTGCTTCGACGCCAGAAACCGCGACCGGGTTGAGCGCAATCGGCAAGGTACGTCTGCTGGACCCGCCCCGGACCCAAACGACCTACGTGACCCAGGAGATGGGCTACCGCATCGCCCGCAAGCATGCGGCGAAACTCCGGCGCTATGCCTACTTGCTCCTGTTCTTGCTGCCGTTCTTGCTCACGTTGGTAACGATGCAGGCAGCCTTCTGGATCGCGGCTTGCGCAGCGCTGGCTGCCTCGATCTCCGGGTCGGTGGGCGTGATGGTGGAGCGTTGGCTATTCTTCGCCGAAGCCAAGCATGTCGTGACTCTCTATCACGGCGCCCCGACTGCGTGAACCGCTGACTTACGCAACCAGGCGGCCGTCCGCGCGGTCGGTCGGTGGCAGCTGGCCTTGCCACGGACGTCACCGGAACCCCCTGACGCGGTCAAGGTCAAGTGATGCCGCGGCCGCCCTTGTTCTTACCGTCGCCGCCGGAGGGCTGGCGAGCGTCCAGATCGCGGGCCTCGGCGGCGACGCGGAGGCGCAGCAGCACCAGCGCCCGAACGCGCGCGCCGGTGACTGGCGGCGGTATCGAGGCGGAAGCGGGTGTTGCGGGCGGCGAGGCCGTCGAGCACGGTGGTGACGCGCTCGAGGCGGCGGCGCAGTTGTAGTGGGTTGGCCGTGGCGGAACAGGCTCCGCCCGGTGGTCAGCCGGTGCGTTTGGGCAGACTGGCGCTCGCGCTGGTGGTGGTGGCACTGGTATCACTACCGGTGTCGGCCGCAGCGGTCACGACGTTGCGGGCTAGCGTCAGGATCGAGGCGAGGTCGGTCATGTTGGCGGGCAGGATGATCGTGTTCGACTGGCCGATGACGGCGCCGAACTGGTGGATCCATTGTTCGCCCATGCGCAGGCGGATGGCGTTTTCGCCGCCCGGTTGTTCGGCGGCTTGGGCCACGGCCCGCACGCCGTTGGCGGTCGCGACTGCTACCGCTTCAATGGCGTTGGCCTGGCCGTTGGCCTCGTTGACCTGCTGGTCGCGTCTCGCTTCGGAGGCGAGCACGACGGCTTGGCGTTCGCCTTCCGCGACGTTGATCGTGGCTTGTTGTTCACCTTCGGACTGGAGAATGCGAGCGCGTTTTTCGCGCTCGGCGCGTACCTGTTTCTCCATGGCTTCCTGGACATCGCTCGGTGGTGTGATGTCGGAGATCTCGTAGCGCAGTACCTTGACACCCCAGGGGCTGGTCGCTTCGTCGACCTGTTTGACCACGTCCGTGTTGATCGTGTCCCGGTTGCGGAGCGTTTCGTCCAGGACGGTACCGCCGAACTTGGATCGGAGCGTGGTCTGGACGAGCTGGGCGATGCCGTAGCTGTAGTCGGCGACACCGTACGAGGCTGCCCTGGCGTCGATCACCTGCAGGTAGAGCACGCCGCTGACGGACACCCGCACGTTGTCGGCAGTGATGCATTCCTGGCTCTCCATCGCGAGCGTTTGCTCTTTCAGGGTGTGCCGGTAGGCGATCCGCTGGATGAACGGAATGAGGATATGGAGGCCGGGCTGGAGGGTGGCCGTGTAGCGCCCGAAGGTTTCCACGATGTAGGCTTTTTGCTGGGGAACGATGACGACGGTGCGGAGGGCAACGACGACGGCGAGCGCCGCCAGGGCGGCGGCGGCAATGAGGGTGGTGAATGGGATCATGCGGAGCGCTCCGGCTGCAGTTCGAGGGTAATGCCGTGGACACCGGTAATGATAGCGTCGGTGCCGGCTGGGATCGGGCGCGGGCCCGGGTTGCGTGCGGTCCAGTCGGAGCCGCGGAAGTTGACGTGTCCGGATGTGCCGGCTGGCATATCGTCGGTGATGGGAATCCGGGTCCCGATCATACTGTTGGGCGGTGCCGGTTGGACGCGGGAGGCTGTGGCGAGGGAGCGTTGGAGTGGCTGGCGCGCGAACGCCACCAGCAGTAGCGAGACTGTGGCGAATACGACGAGGTCAAGCCAGCCCGCTTCCGGGAACAGCGCGTTCGCGCCGGCGGCGATCAGCGCGCCGACCGCGATCAGGCAGAGCCAGAAGGCGGTGCTGGCAAACAGTTCGATGGCAAACAGCGTGACGGCTATGAGAATCCAGATCCACCAGGTCATGACGGGATCTCCGAGGTCTGTCCGGCAGCTGTAAATTAGCACTGGTCGGGCTGGCATACCGATCACAGCGCCTTTGCTAGGCGCTATGGGGTGAATCTGGAGGGGCTGTCAGTCAGCGTTCGACTGATGCAGCGAAGGTTCGTTGTTGTGTTCGGGCCGGAGCGCGTGCAGCAGGCCGGCGGCGGCCACGGCCGTGGCGGCGGCTGGGCCGTGGTGCCAGATACCGAACCGGAGTGGCTCCGGGATCAGGAAGTAGAGCAGCGCCAGCGTCGCCGCGTAGCACGGGGCGCTGAGCGCCAGCGCCAGTGCCGCGCGCTGGGTTCTCCGCCGCAGTTGGCGCCGCCAGCGAGCCGCTGGCGGATGCATCGGGAGCGGTTGCGTCAGCTGCTCCGGTCGAATGACAGGCGTGGGTAGAACACCGCGAGCAAGTCCCGGTGGGCCGGCGGGCGTGGTCTTGCTGTGCGGCATCGGCTCGCCAGTCAAGCCGGCGAATGCTACCTCCGGGTGGCCTTCCAGAACCTGCTCCTGAAGGCTTGGAGTGATGAGCTCGTCAACTTCCTTGATCTTCGGGACGGGTGCCCAGGGTTCAGCAGCCACATCCGTCGCCGGCGCCTACCCGGTCGGCCGCTGCCTGCACACATTCGCCGCGGCAATGCCACCCGCTCACGCGACCGGGCTCCGGTCGAGCACGTGTTCGCAGTACAGAAACAGGCCATGGGACTATTCGTCCGAACCATCGATCTCGCCCGAGCCCGCACGAAGATCGGCATGGCCAACCTCGCCTTCAGCATCCGTCGCCTCGTCCAGCTCGGCGGCCGGATTCCCGCCTGACGGTCTGACCGCGGGGTTCGTGCGCCCAGGCCACCTCCCCCGGGCGTGCAACCCGCCCTTCCGCTCAGATTCGCACTCGAATCTTCGCCACCCGCGCCACTACTCGCGCTTCAGCGCGTCCTGGCATCCACCACCCTCGGTTATTCGAGGTTCTCACCTGCCGCCTCGGCAGGAAGGCAGTCGATCACAGTCCTGGCGAGATATGCCGACGGTGACCATGGGGTCCGTGACCTGAAGGACCTCGTGCAGTCGGGGTGCCGCCCGGCAAACAGCGCGATCAAAGTCGTGCGCATAGGAGCGTGGACCCGTCCGCGGCGACCCGCGGCTGAACCGGAATTTCGGGGATGATGGACGGCGCAGGAGCAAGTCTCTTCGCTAGATCTCAGGCTGATTCAAAATCACATATGGATTTAGCCTTAAGAATTGCTATGCTGTGCGCCATGATCGCACGCGACCTCGCCCCAAGGCTGACGGAGGCGGCGCAGACTTGGCCGTCCATCACGCTCACCGGACCTCGACAGAGCGGAAAGACGACGTTGTGCCGCGCCCTATTCCCACAGCATCAGTACGAGACGCTGGAAGCCCCCGACGTGCGGGCCTTCGCCGCTGAAGACCCCTGCGCCTTCCTGGCCCAGTTTCAAGAAGGCGCAGTTCTCGACGAGGTCCAGAGAGTGCCCGATCTACTTTCTTACCTGCAAGGCATCATCGACGCAGACCCGGCGCCAGGTCGCTGGATTCTCACGGGATCGCAAAACCTCTCCCTGCTCGAATCGGTCAGCCAGTCGCTTGCCGGAAGGACGGCGGTGTACAACCTGCTCCCATTGACACGAGGCGAAACGATACGTTTTCCCCGGCACCCCGAGACTCTCGACGAGACTCTCTTCACCGGTTCTTACCCGCGCATATTCGATGAAGGGCAGGAAGCCTCGGAATGGCTCCGTTCCTACGTGGCCACCTACATCGAGCGCGATGTGCGGACGATCAGCAACGTAGGCGATCTAACGACCTTTCAGCGTTTCGTAACACTTTGTGCGGGCCGGACAGGGCAGTTGCTCAACTACTCGTCGCTCGCAGGGGATTGCGGCATCTCGCAACCGACAGCGAAAGCCTGGCTCGGCATCCTTGAAACCAGCTTTATCGCTTTCCGCCTGCCGGTCCTTCACGCGAATCTTCGCAAGCGCCTAGTGAAAATGCCGAAGCTGCATTTCTACGATACCGGGCTCGTCTGCTGGTTGCTGGGTATCCGCACCCCCGAACATCTCCGCGCGCATCCGCTTCGCGGCCCGATCTTAGAAACCTGGGTGGTCTCGGAGATCGCCAAACATCGGGCCAACCAGGGCGAAGCCAATGGAATCTCGTTTTACCGCGATCGGAACGGCGCGGAGGCCGATCTAATAGTCGAAAACCCGGTCAGCACCACGATCATCGAAGTCAAGTCCTCCGAGACCGCATCCTCTAGCCTGTTCGACGGCGCCAAACGCGTTCGAAGACACCTTGCCCAATCAACCCGCGGATGCTCCGTCATGGTTGTCTACGGCGGCGATCAACACCAGCGCCGGGGAACGGACAGACTGATCCCTTGGAGGGAATTGCACGAGTTCGACTGGGATGCATCGAACTGCATCGTCACTGTCCGATCCACCAGCCGGCCGGTCACCGGAGCCAGTGTGCTCGCACTGTTCCCCAACAAGACATGGAAGAACGCGGTCACGGACGAAAGCGGCACGGCAATACTCGATTTGCATTCGGCTCAATTGCCGATGACTGTTTTCGTCGCCTCAAACGGGTTCGCGGCGCACCTGGAGCGAACTTGGAAACCGGTAGACGGACCACTAGACGTCGAATTGACAGAACTGTCCGATGGCGGCGCTGTCATCTTCCCGAACGGTACGGGAAATGTGCCAATCCTGCGAGGCCGGCTCAATCCGAACCTGGACGACCTTGACCGCGCATACCTCTACGCCGACAACATCGCCATCAACGGCGGACTCCAGCAGCCGGCGCGCCTTGCTCTCGGGGAGGATCTGCACGTCAGCGATGCCGAGGGACAGGAGGCGATGGTCCGCATTGTCGCCATCGTCGGCCGGGCCGCCCTGGTACAATATCGCCAAGCATAAGGGTCGCGGGAGAATAGAGTCCCGTATCGCCGGCTCATAGCTTGAAGGTCGTAGGTTCAAATCTTACCCCTGCTTTGGACCATCATTCCGATCTGCGCTCGCACATTCTTTGCCCCTTCCTTCGCCGTTAGGCCGACGACGGGACCGGGCGCTACAACATCCCGCTCGCGCTGATCGAGACCTCGCGCCACACAGGCCCCGTCTACAAGGAATCGGCCCAGATCCATGTCGGAAGCACCTAGCGTCTCGGCCGCTACACCCGAGAAAAGCTGCACGACAAGTCAACCACGGACACTCACCTCCGCCGCTGCGATTCGGTGATTCATAGGGGGGTCACGTGGCCTGTGGTACCCAGAGAATATCTACCTGGTGTTTGCCAATCGTTTGCCAGTCTCAGGAAAGGGGCTTTGATAAAATGAGGGGATGATTTACGAAAGTCTATAGAAACATTCATTTAGGATGGCGACCCCGGCAGGATTCGAACCCGCGATCTACGGATTAGGAAACGGCCCGCTACACGTAGAGTCTCGTTTCCGCGCAACCAAAACGTCGACGGCAACGCACTTCGTGTTGCCCGGTGCAACTAAGGCGCGTCTGCCAGCGGCAGCTTGAGGGCCTCCGCTTCCCGCGTCGGTGACAGCATTGAAAAGACCGTTGCGAAAGCCGGTGGGGTGACAGATCGGGCCTCTGTGCGATCCATCTTGCTGCTGCCGCCGCCGAAATGCGGCGGAATGAGGCGAATCGAAGCGGATTCGTGGCTGATTTGGGGCTGGATCGCCCCCTGCCGCCCCGGCTCGGGCGGCGCGAGGCAGACTCCCGCGCTCAGGCTGTGACCAGGTCGATCCGGTTGGCGCCTTGAGCAGGTTCATCACCGTCGCCTTCAACGTCAGCTCCGCCTCCACGTTGCGGCAGGTCAGGTAGCGTGACCGCGCCCCCCGGAACCGGCGCTTGAGCGTCCCGAAGGCCTGCTCCACAACCCAGCGCCGTCGGGCCACCAGGCGGTTGAACTGTTTCTGCCGCACCCCGAGCGGGTGCCCCCGGGACGCCCGGACCATGATCCCCGACTTCCGGTCGGCCGCGGCCAGGTGCGCCCGGTTGGCGGCGCTGGCCAGACCCTTGTCCGCCAGCACCCGGCGCGCCGTGCAGCCCGTCACCAGCGCCGGGAAGTGCGGGGCTTCCCCTTCGTTCGCCGGCCGCGCCAGCACCCGCTCCACATACCCGTCCCCGTCCGTCCGGATGAACCCCTTGGTGCCGAAGAAGCACCGGCTGCCCTTCTGCAGCCAGCGCGCATCCGGATCCGCCGACAGCCGCTCCGTCACCGGCATCTCCGGGGCCGCGTCCTCGGCCCGGTCCTCCGCCATCACCTCCACATGCCGGCGCGGGCGCGCTGCGCTTTCCACGATCGTCGCATCCACCACCGCCACCGGCGCCCGTTCCACCTTCAGGCCGTGCCCCGCCAGCTGCCGGTTCACCTCGGCCAGCAGCTTGGCATCGAGACCCCGCCGGACCAGTGCCTGGCGGAACCGGCAGATCGTCGTGTGATCGGGGCAGTGATCGAGCACCGAACTGCCGCAGAACAGCATGAAGTCCAGCCGTACCCGCAACGCATGCTCCAGCGCTTGGTCGGACAGGGAGTGCCATTGGCCCAGCAGGAGCACCCGGACCATCAGCTCCACGTCGCAGCCGGCCCGGCCGAGCCTCGAGCGCACCGGGCCCAACACCCGGCCTAACACCTGGCCCACGCGGCCCCAGTCCACCAGGGCATCCACCTTGCGCAGCACGTTGTCCGCTGCCACCCGATCCGCCACCAACGCCATGAACAGGTCCATCGCCAACGCTCCCAGACAGACACTTCAGCCAGTCCGCAGCGAATCACGCCCGAGCGTTCAATGCAAGGCCTCTCCAGGCATTTCGCAACAGTCTTGGAGAGGGGGCCGTCGAAAGCCGTTCCGCCTGTATGAGGTAGTTTCTGGATCAAATTGACCTAATCGAACCCGAATCCACGACTGCTTCAACTGCAGTTCGGGGCGATCTTTGCCCGGCCAGATTGCCCGAATTTGGCAACCTGGAGATCAGCTGGGCGATGTGCGCGAATCCCATGTGCGCGAATTTCGGGTTTCTGTACGGCTCGGAGGACGAACCCGGGGACGACGAAGCCCGCTTTCGTGTGTCCGATGGAGATCCCCTCACACTCGTCTGCAGGAACTGCGGTTATTCGCCGAAACTGCACGCACCATTGTCCATCCGTCCGCTCGCCCGGCATTTCCTGGCGCAGAGCCTGCCCTTTGCCGACTGTCCGAAAGAGGAGTGTGCCAACCACGGCGTCAATGTCTTCGAGTATTTGGGCAAACGCGTGGGGTCGCAGCGAAGCCCTTACCGTCAGATTGGGGCACATCGTCTCGCCTGTCGCGAGTGCGAACGCGAGAAGAGGGCTAAGCCCGCATTTCCGATCGGAACTGCACTCGGGTTAAGCGCCAGTTCCAAGAGCGTCCGGGAGAACGTTGCAAAGCAAATCACCGCAGCTTGGGAAGCCGATTCCGTGACGCGCACGTTGTCCGAAACTGCCCGACAAGATGGTCGCAAGAAACGGAAAATTCGCCACGTGGGTTCATACTACCGGCGGTTGTTTGCTATGGCTTCGCAGGTGCGCGACTACGCGGCTTGGCGAAACGCGTACTTGTTGAGCCCAGAGTTCGGAGCGCTGCAGACCTCACCCGTCGAAGTGCATACCGACGTACTTGAACTGTCCTTGCACCGGATCGGAGATGGACCCTCGCACAAGGTACTGAAAATCATCGCGTCGGTTGTGAACCTTCGGCGCTTTCGAACCCACTTCCTGCTCGCAGCGCACCCCTATTTCCTCCCGGATGACAAGTGCCCGGACCTCGGCGCCCTGGAAGAGGACAAGGAATACACAAGGTTCCTGGCCAGGCGTTGGGAGGGTCTTGAAACGGCCCTGGATGATCGGGACCTGGTGAAGGATGGGAAGATCGCCAAGGATCCGCCGACTCACGGGTACGACGGTCACTTGCTGCGTTCGCCGTACGCCGAGGTTGCCCATTTCCTCACTGTTGACAGGATGTTGTCGCGGTTTCCGCGCCGGCACTACTACATGGACGGAGACAGGGCGCAGTACCAAGCCGCCTTGGTCGCGATGCGTCGCCAGATACGGGACAGGTCGGTTGACATTGCACTCTTCCAGCACCGGAAGAAGTCGGACTCCAGGGCGGGCGACCAGCCGCCGAATCATCCTCGAGGCCGGCAGCGAAGAGACAAGCCGAGGTTGCGTCGACAGTTCAAGGCCATGGAAAAGCGGTTCGGAAAGAAGTTGCGGGTCAGCTCCGGCTCCCTGGATGAGGACACGCGAGCGCTCGCCATGGCGAAAGTCTGGCGGAGTGCGTTCCGCGGTGCCCGCCACGCGCAAGGGAGTTGGGCATGGCTCCACTATCCGCCGGGCACGGGTCACTATGCGGACTGCCGGACGCTCTGGTTGACGCGAAGGCCGGGTGAGGGTCTCGACGAGGGGTTCGACCTGCTGCTGAACGCCACGCTCCAAGCGGTGGACGGAAATTTTGCCTACATGCGCTACCGCATCAACTCTGCGAACCGGCCTTCGACCTCGACGGGCGGGCAGAGTTATGTCGCCAGCAGCTACGACCCGCGCGTCGTATGCGCAGAATTTTCGATGTACCTGTTCCTTCGTAACTATTTCAGGCGGCCGGCGGCGGAGGAGAAGCATATTCGGGCAGAGGTCATGGGGTTGATCCCGCGCGACCGGCCGGTGTTGTCCCCGGAACAGGCCGTTTGGTCTTTCCGGCTTGGGATGAAGCACGCCCGTGAAATGGTGCGGTGGCTGGGCCGCCCCTGATGCGCGCCACCGGCCTTGGCAAGGCATTTGCTGAGTTCGCTGCCCTGCCCGACCTGCTTCGGCTGCAGGCCCGGGAACATCCGGGGGTGCAAGGGTGGGCACGGCTATTGGAGGAACAGGGATTCAACGAGGACCACCTGGAACAGGAGGACACTCCCCGGATGCGGCAGGACCTGACCGCATTCGTTGCGAAGGACGCGGTGCGGTTCTGCAAGCGGCTTCAGTTGCTCGAAGAGAACGGCACGCTGACCGTGGCGGGGCGCCAGATTGCGGAGTTTGCTGACGAGGCCGCGTCGGCAGGCACTGCTTGGGACGACGGGCCGTCGGATATTTTGGCCGATGTTCTGGCGGAGCAGATCCGCCGCCACTACCGCGGGGCCGACGACCTTGAGCTGGTGGGGTTGCTGCACGAGGCTGGCGCCGCCCTGGCGTCCGGGGGGCAACCGTGGAGCGGGAGCATTGCCGGTCTGTTGCTTGTCGAGGTCGACACGCTCTTGTGGTGGGGATTCAGGGATGCCGAGCGCGCCCTTCGTTTGACGCACGCATTGCCGGACATCCGGCACCAGGTGCTCGGGCGGCTGGCTGGGCGAGGACGGGCGCTCGACTGGGAAATGGATGGAGAACTGACCGCTGACCGAGGGAGGCTTGGGCCGGTTGCTTTCGGCGATGCGGTCGCGATCTGGCACTACGACCAGCCTGAACTGTCCATGAAGTCCAGGCTCTCCATCACCGAATTACGGGTGACAGCCATGGCAATGGTGTTTGCAGAACTTCTCTCCGAGCACTTCTGGAGGCTCCAGGTTTCGTTCCTCGCGCCCCCTGACGGCGGAGGTTAGCGATGGCGTGTTCGCGCATCCCCGTCACGGTGAGCCACAAGAAACAATCGAAGGAATGGGCATTTGGCTATAGTTGCCGAACGACAACACGCGTGTTCTGGCAACTGCTGGTCGGCGATTTCCGCGCCAACGAGAAGTTCGTGTTCAAGGCCGTTGGCATTGACCGGGAGGCCTGGATGCGCGAAGACCGCAAGAAGAAACGCAAGAAGAAACACAAGAACAAGCGGTCAAAAATCAAACGCTTCCGAATAGCCAACAAGGCATTGGCCATGGAGCTTCTGGTGGCTGCAATCCTGACGTGTATCGACAGCCCGAACGAGGTCAGATGCTGGTGCAGCGTATCGAAATGCGGCCGGCCCAAGAGCTATGCGCCCTCCGGGCGTGAAGACATCCGGGTCACGCATTCGGGCTTTACCGTCCTCGTGGAGGTCAGCACGAAGAAGGATCCGGATGAAGGATTTTTCCGTAAGCAGCTGAAGCAGGCGCTTGAACATTCCGACTCTCTTTTGGAGCTCGGCACCAGCGGTGTCGTGTACGCGCTGGTCGTCAACAAGTGCTCGGTCGAGTCGAATGCGCGAATGGACGGGGTTTACAGCCGGGTGCTGCTCCGGCGGATGGATGCCGGCAGGGAGCGGAATGCGAGCGCTGCAAGCGGCGGCTCCGGAGGAACGCCGCAACCGGACGTTGATCGCGAAGTCCGTCTGATACCGTTGACGTCGCTAGATTTCTATGAAGTCGCAAATGCCCTCCTGGAGAAGGACTCCCAGGCTGGCTTACGTGTATTGAACGAGGTGTGGAGAGAAGCACTGGAAGCTGTCTACCGCCAGCTCCGCGGGCGGAACGTCGCAGACGGCGAACGCTGGATGGCGGAGGCTTTGAAACAGGCGCTGCGGAAGAATGAGCCGGCCAAAGATCGCTTGCCGCTCAAAGGCGTAGACGCGTAGATGGAATATTTCGGTAGTTCCACCAGCGTAGCAAGTTGAACGCGACGACGAGCCGGATTCGGCCCCTGCCCCATTTGTGGCTAACTTCGCATTGAACTGATCTCAACGAAAAGCCCTTCACAATGACAAATGATGAGCAGACCGCTGAAAAGCTACGTGTGATCGAACGGTACGCCGAATTGCAATCCAGAATTGAATGTCTTCGGAACCGAGTTCGCGGGTGGTTGGGTTATCTTTCGCAGATCGAATCGAAGACCGGACAGGCCGAACATCTAGTCGATTGCGTACCCTTTCTGGACAACGTGGTTGAGAAGATGGGCGATGTCCGGGCAGACATTGATAGCTTGTCGAAGGCAATTCAGGAACGGCACCGACTAGAAGCATCGCTCAGACGCATGAATCTGGAACCTCTCATCCATAGACCCTAGAAGCGAAGTCAAGCCCCTAACTACTCATTCCGCAATTCTAATCGGCGCAAGAAGGAGCGATGGCGTGCTCTCTGGAAATTGGGCCATCCAAAATGGGGAAATTCTCGGATAGATTTTGATGGCTGGGCGCTTCTGTCCATTTGGACAGGTGGAGCAGACAAAGGCCGTAGGACCTCATGCGGGATTGGGAAATTGCTACCGGTAGATATCCAGGAGGAAAGTGTGCCGAAGACGGAGACGATAAACTTTAAGGATCCGTTATGGATGACCGCGTGGCTGGATGCAGCGCTGGAGAAGGAGCAGGAGAAATACAGCAAGTGTCCGGTGTTGAATGATTCTCTTCCAGGGTATGTGGATGCGCAGGCTTGGGGTTATGTGGTCACCGGATACTTCTTGCTCGAGGAGTCGTTGAAGGCGGTGCTGCACATGCGCGGTGAGGAGGTGCGTAAGTGGCATTCGCTGTCGCGGTTATTCAGCCGACTCAAGGATCGCGACCAAGAAGTCCTGCGTGAGTTCTACCGCGATTTTCACGGGTCCATTGGCAGCCATGGTGGCAGGTTTCCATTTGAGTCGGTCGACGCGTTCTTGGTCAACCTTGACGGAGACGAGGACGCCAAAGGACGCCACATTGGTTCGTTAAAGTGGCGATATTTCTTGATCGAGCAGATGTCGAGTGGAGAACTTCCAACCGTCAGTGCGGGATACTTGCATGAGGTCATTTTTGGATGCATTCGCATCTGTCAGTGCGTGTCAAACGATAGGACCGACCCGCTACGATACAAGCGCACTGAACGGCTCCGGCGCGAGCGCCTGAACAAATACAATGAGTTGTTCAGACTCAGAATAAACAGCCCTGGCTGGAGTGAGGACGATCGTTGTGAGATTTTGTGGGGCCCGGACCATCAGGGTCGTTACGATTTGTACTGTCGAGAACAAGGCCGGATTTGCTTCTTGTTTTCTTCGTTGCCCACGGGCGATGGTCTCCGGATTATCGACTTCAGGCCCGAGGTGGGGGCGTTCGATTTGAACCGTGATGGCGAGCGTATGGGGGAGGTGTTCAATATGAAGAAGCTGCCGATTGGCAGTATGTGAACATGCACGGTCCGCGGGACCGGTACCAGGGAGCAATAGCCGTTCTGAGTTTTGGGGCAAAACTGCTGAGATGTTCTCCGAGTTGAGGAGGAGCAGAAATCAGAGATATGTTTTAAAAACAGACAATTGATGAATCGAGCAAGATCGGGTTAGGTTTTTGGTGTGCAAAGCTCTGAGGGCTAAACCCGGTAGTTTTGAGAAGAGTTTCGGTCTTATGACAGCGCTCGTGATTCTGAAACGTGTGATGGATTGCGGGAGCCGCCACTGACGCTAGGGCTTCCCAGTCCGCTAGTTCGGACCCGTCACAATTAACTCCCGCAATCTCGGCGTCAGCCGCCGGTCGAAAAACGCCCGATTGTCGAGCGCCTCCCAACTTGCCAGCTACGCACACCCGCAACATGCTCTCTCGAAGGCTGGGTGTTAGAGCGCAAATGAAGGACCTCTGCGCCAAGGGGTTACGCGCAAGCGTGAGGCAGCAGCTGAGCAGCTATGCCCGCGGGTGTAGCTGATCATTGGAAGGCCATCGCGGACGACTAGGATTTTCGCGCCAAGCACTTGAACCGGCAGCGCTACGGGTTCTTGGCCCTGGTTTCGCTGTTGCTGATGCATTGCATCGTTGGCATCTTGCATGACGAGCTTGAAAAGCCGCGCGAGAGCCAACTAGATGGGATACACGGTGGACTCTGCGGTAGGCCTTACCGAACTGCTTCCCGTGGGCTGGTCTGCTAAGGGCAGGTTGCGAAGCGGCGGGCAGGCCAATGTCACCGTCGTTTGCCATAGAGATGGCCGGGAAGGAGTCCTTCGGACGCTCAGGGAGCCGGTTACGACGATCTCACTAGAGAGATTTAGTCGGGAATTAGGCATTCTATGTGGTCGCGTAGAACACCGGTCTGTGGTGCGAATACTCGAGTGCTCTCTTGAGGGTCGAACGCCATGGTACATCGGAGAACTCGGTGACTCCTTTGAGAAGTGGTGGCGGCAGTGGAAACACAGGAAAGGCCGCACATCCGAAGATGTGGTCAGGAAGGTTGTCTGGATCACGCGCGAATTGGCATCCGCGCTGGCGGTGTGCCATCGGGAGGGAATCGTTCACCGTGACATCAAGCCGAAGAACATCGTCGTCAAGCGGGGCGAAGCGGATCCTTGGCCTATCTTGATCGACTTTGGCGTCGCTTACGACGAGGGCAGTCCGCGGCTGACTCCAACATCTGACGCGGTGGGCAACGCGCGATTCAGTCCGGACGTCATGCGGATGCGGGTGGAAGAGGTACGTCCCTGGCTGGATGTGTTCGAGCTCGGGCAATTGATGATTTGGATGCTTGATGAGGACGCCCCGAAAGCGCATTGGAGTCGACCTGTACACTGGAACCATGCCAAATACCCCAGTGACATTATTCAAGACTTGTTGATGCCCATTCGGGCGTTCACCGCGGCGTGTTCGACCGAGTCCATAGCGCCTCGCGAAGGTGCGGAGTGCGTCAAATTGCTGAACGCCTTGTTTGCCGGTAAGAGGGAAGCAGAGGAGCCCGAGGGAACTAGGAAGGGCACGATCACGCGGGCAAAGCGTCAGGGGGCGGCCAAGCGGCTCCTAGTCGACCAAGCTCTTGGTGCGGAGATAGAAGCAAGCGCTCCGCAGGCGGAGGCTGTGTACTCGGATCTTAGGCGTACATTGCTCTCGGTGTGTGAGGAGACCCGCGAGGAGGAACCGTCGCTCGCCATCGACGTCGACAAAGAGTTTCACTACCAACTAGTTGGGGCGACCGACCTTTTCTGGGTGAGGGTAGGGGCAGGAAAAGCCAATATTCAGCTGCGGGTGAAGTGTAAGGTGGTGCCTTGGTCCGAGCCCGGGCCGGCTCACAAATCTAACGTGGAATTCTGGCGGAAGCACCTGCCGAGCAAGGCGGTTTGTTTCACCTTTGCAATTGAAGGGGGCGTCATTGCAGCTTACGACACAAGGTACCTGCAAGGCAGGTGGCTCACGATACTTCGCGATGGGGGACTCAATCTTCATGCGCTAGACGCTGGGTTCGGCCCCTACTCCGACAACGACCTGGGTGGGTCTGCAAATGATGACGGACATCCTGCGACCATGGCCGACGTGAGAGAGTTCGCAGAGTCCGTACTGACGAACGAGGAGTATTGGACCTACGTGGCCGCGTTGGAGTGAGGGCAGTCGAAGCCTAACGGGAGTAACAGGGCGTCCAAGTCAACCTCTGCGTCAGTGTCCAGGCGCGCTCGCGGCTACTTCTTTTGCGACATTGCGATGGCACGCTCGCGTGACGCTTACGGACACGCCCGCATAGGGCTTTCTGGCATTCATCTCGATCGCGAACTTCTGGCTCCTGTTGACGCGGTCAAAGAAAAAGATGTCCGCCAACCGCGCTCCGGCAATGCTGCTGCTGTCCGGCGGACTGGGCGTTTTGACTGGTTTTGTTGCATTGGCCGCATCCGCTGGAGTGAACGTGTACCTCGAAGTGCAAGCCCGCGTGATGGAGCAAGCAGCCGATGTCAGTCCCAGGTCGCAACAGGCAGCCATTGGGCAGTTGATCCGCACGGAGGGTCTTGAAGAGACGCTACGTGTTATGGCTGCAGAGGCGGCGGCGGAAACACCAATCTTTGTAGACGATGTCACAGTACTTTCTCGAATCGAGGCTCGTGGAACGATGTTGCGGCGAACCTATTCGGTCGATCTCGTCGGGATGGAGATTACGGAGGAGTTCCGATCGGCCGTTCGAGAGGTTGTCTGCGATTGGCCCGCGTTTCAACCTCTTTTCCAAGCGGGCGGCGCTGTCCAAGAAGTCTATGTCGAACGCGGCGGGCGCGATGTCGGTGTGCTGACCATTACCCAGGCAGAATGCAGATATTGACCAAAATCGCAGGTGGCCCCGGCGTTGAGATGGACGGTGGATCACCGCCGGATTGCTAGAATGCTATGGCTAAGTGCGCTAGCATCTAGCTTGAGATGATTTTGGACAAGATCCGGGGAGACATCATGGTGAATCGGACGAAAGAGCTCTTGAGGCTCCGGGCAGCCGATCCGGTTGTCGATGACATCATGGAGGTCTTTACCGAAGCGTCTGAAGTGCACGAGCAAGCTCTCATCGCTTTGGGACAGAAGGCCGTTCCAGCGAGTTCTCCTGTCGCGTCGACGGAGGTCGTAGTGAATTTCGCTTCCGACCTGAGTTCGAGGCAAGATCTCGGGTAATGGAGGAGGAGGAGGGAAAACCTCGACCGGAAGAGGGGAACGCGGCACCGACCAAAGTTTATCCGGACCCGCTCCCAAAATCGTATGGAGAACTTCAGTCCTTCGTCAAGGCGCAGGGGAACTTCAACCCGTTCGAACTTCGTCTAACGGCAATCAACCGAATTCAAGCTGAGACCGAGCGACCGCTACTTTGTTACGCGACCCAAACATCGAATGTGCCCAATGGAGCTCCTGTTTCTATCGATGACGGAGACTTAGTCGGCTTTAGCGACCTTATTGATTCGGTCCAGGGAGAACAGGCGGATGTTCTTGTCATTTCAAATGGCGGATCTGCCGAAGTAACTGAACGAATCGTTCGACGGTTACGGGCGCGCTTCGCGCGACTACGTTTCTTGATTCCATCCAATGCCTATAGCGCCGCCACGCTTATGTGCCTTGCCGGAGATGAAATCCTTATGCTCCCGGAAGGCACTCTAGGGCCGATTGATCCTCAGCTTAATGGGGTTCCAGTTCGAGCGATCATTCGAGGGTTCGAAAGATTGGAAGAGCGATTGGCGCAAGAGGGCCCAAAGGCGCTTACCGCGTATGTACCATTGTTGCAAAAATATGACCTCCATCTTCTTGAGCAATGCCGCAGTGCTCAAGAACTGTCCGAAGAATTGGCACGAGAATGGTTGACGGATTACGCAATGCGATCTGCGGAAGGGGAATTGATTGACAAGGCCGTCAAATTCTTCGGTGACTGGGACCTCCACAAGAGCCACGGCCGAAGTATTGACGCCTTGGCGGCAAAGGGAATGGGCATTCCTGCTACAGTCCTGGCGGACAGGCTCGCCGATCTGGTTCGGAGCCTCTACCATCAGTACACGTTATTTTTCGATCAGACCGTATTTTGCAAGGCGTTCGAAAATTCTGAAGGAATAGCTTGGGGGCGGCAGCATTCGTCTCAGGTGCTGAATATTCCCATACCTATTCCGGGGCAGGGGCAGGCACAGTCCGAAAACTGATTCCTTGTACCGTCACTTACTGCGGCGGTGACCGCCGTCGCCACGACGATTGTGAGGAACTGCAGTTCCGCTATGCCTGTCAGGTCGATGGCCCAGACAGCATGGCCTGTTGAGCTTCGACCAGAAACAGAATCTGCGCGGCGGCCAGATGGAGCGCGTAACCAGCTACGTACTGCGGAATCACGCGCGCGGTGGATCCCTGGCCGTGACCGCCCTCCTCCCCCCGACTTTCGGCAGGCCTGATTTCAGGGTAGCTGCCAGTTGATCGAACGACTGGTCGAGGTAATCAGGGAGAAGTCTTCCGTCGCGTACAGCCTTGAGAAGATGTGACGCTCCAAGCTTCGGGTAGTACGAACCCATGGACTTGAGCCGAACGCCGCGTCCCGTGCCGCGAACGGGAGACTTGTTGGCAATCCGGCTGAGCACGTCGGCCGCCAGGCTTTGGTGCGCTTTCTGCAGGCGAACCGGAGCAGACACCAGCAGCTTCCGCCCGCACGCCTTGCACTGGAAGTACCGCCCGTTGCCGGAAGCCGGGCGTCCCCGCCTGCTATAGGCCTCCGGGTGCCGGGCAACGCTTCGACGGTGGTTCCCGCATTCAGGCTTACGGCAACTCGCCGTCTCCTGCACCGCACCTCTGCCTCGACGTCCTTGTATTGATCACTGTAGGCGGCGATCGCATATGCAAGCAAACAGGAGCCTTGTCATTGCGAGCGTGCACAGGCATGAAGTCTCTGAGTTGTCAGGATCCACGCCGCATCACCCCAAACAGACCCCACAACAGCTGTCGCCGGCCCTCGCCAAGCTAAGTTGATCGAGTCCCCTATCGCCATCAAACCTTATGCCGACGGGGCGTGTCCCCAAGTAGCGCGACTCCTAACCCTCGCATTTTATCCTTCCCTTGATGCTCTCTCGCACGTGACGTGTACCAGCGGATGAATGCTTGGATGCGAGCAAAGATTTTGCCGTCCAGTTGAGCAAATTCCACCCTCTGGTCGACATCCCGAAAACTGTTGCCCCAGCCACAGATCTTTCGGTCCAGTCGTGTCAGGGCTTGTGCGAACCTCGGTTCTGTCGTTCGAGGCGTACTCCAAGAGGTCTGAATGAAGTGCTTCGCAGCCCTTATCTCGGCTTCGACATCGCGAAGAAGGCGTTTTTTCACGTCACGTGACAACCCAATTTGGCCCTGCCGAAACCTGAACGACAGGAAGTCGAAGCCATCTGACACCAATCCCTCAGAGGCTTTGGTCCCACCAGGGGTGGGAACATGAGGTTGCAATCCAAGCTCTGTAAGGAATTTACGCGCATGGATCCACGCATCGCGGACGGCAGCCTCTGAGTGTCCAAGGATAACAAAGTCATCGATGTAGCGAACCGTAGTCAGGGTCGGGCCATTCAGGCTGACATCAAACTTGCGTAAGACGTAATTGGCGCAAAACGCTGAAAGGCTCGACCCTTGAGGCACACCAATTTCTCCGCCTGGGAACAGATCGAGCCACTCGGAAACCATCGGATCGGAGGCATTTTCGAGTTCAACCTTGAGGCCGGCTTGGATTAGGTTGACGAACTCGTCGTCTCCGGTTTGTTCTCGGATTGATCGAATCAAGCTCGCGGTCGGGACTTTGGTGAAAAAGTCTCTGATGTCAGAGCGGACGTAGTGAGTGGCACCGGCCGAAATGGCCGTCGAAATCAATTGGACCGCGTCGCTGGCGCCTTTGCCTGGGATACCGCCAACGGAAGTACGTGTTCGGAGCGCCTCAGGAATATTGCCCAACCGGCGTCTAATGCTTGGAGCCTCGCTTTGGAGGGTCTCAAGTATCGCCCGTTGGACTATTCGGTTGGTGATAGGTGAGACCACGATTGGTCGGGGTTTCTTCCCCTTCCTTCGTTGCACTACTCCACGCTGCAACCCGAACCTGAACTCCCCCTTCCGCAAAGACACCTGCAATCCACGCAGGATTCCGGTCGGGTTCTGATCGATCCGACGGGCATCTTCTGCAGTCTGCGGATGATTGGATTGGAGAGCCCGAGAACGAAGCGAGATCCACGAGGTCCAAAGCGTCCCTAAGCCACGTACGCGCTTGCATAGTGGAGAAGTAGAAGGGCGTGGTTGGTCGGAGTCAGTCCGTGCCGCGTTCAACTCTGACCCTTCACGCTCGGCGTCCTTCGGAGCACGTCACCCATGCAAGACGGGCGTCCGTGACGATCCGCACGTCACCGGTGAGACCGGCTCGGTGCCCAGCCTCAGCACCGCCATCGTCCGAGGACTGGGGTGCGAAGCCTAGAAGGGCCGTAATCACTGTCGCCATAGCGACTGAGATTTGAGCCGCCCGGAGGCAGCACTTGAGTTTGGCGGGCTGCATTTTCCTAGCCTCCAACCTAGCGGTTTTTTGGCAATGTCAAGCGCGAAGCCCGCCCCGGCCCTCGCCTGAAAATTTGCCCCATTCGCCATGTGACTTACATCGAAATGCAACGCGGCCATGGCGCGAAAGGCAGCGAAGGGTCGGCGTCCTTCGGAGCACGTCACCCATGCAAGACGGGCGTCCGTGACGATCCGCACGTCACCGGTCAGACCGGCTCGGTGCCCAGCCTCAGCACCGCCATCGTCCGAGGACTGGGGTGCGAGAAGGGTCGAACCCACAAGATATGGGGCTTCGGGTCGGTTTGTTCAAGAATCGATTCGGCCGAGTCTGATCGCCAACCCGGGCTTTCGGCGCTGGGTGACGGACACGGTTTACCGATTTGCGTCGGAGGAAGTGCGGGCGTCGTGATCGCCTTCAACGACCGTTGTGCGATTTCGGCTGGCATCCGCCAACAGTATTCAGCGTTGACGGTTCTTCCGACGAGAAACGCCCGCATTTGCCGAGATTGCGCGATTTTGAGGTATTGCGCCTCTCGCAAGGACCTTAAGTTGCTTTCCCTTGCGACGAGTCTGCCGCGGTCGTGGAGCCCTCTGTCCTGGCCACAGGATGTCTTCGTATGTCAATGGCTGTTTCGCCAGCCCCAGACGCATTGCTGGTGTCTTCCCGTCCGTACCGACACTGATGAAATTCGCCACGGTCCGGAAGACCGTGAGGTACTTGCCGACCATGGCGGGGTTGTACGGCTGGTAGCCGTGCCAGACAGTGTTCTGGCTGCTTGAAGTCCCCAACGGCCGTTCGAAGGCGTTGAAAAGCCGGCGGGTCATCTGAAAAACGTTGTCGACGCGGGCGAGCCCCGCCCTGAGAAACATGGCCGCCTTGGCGTCGGCGTCCAAAGCATCGTCCGGCGTCAGCCAGCACATGGCCTTGTGCGGTTCGTTCATGGTGGGATTGGGGTGCTGGAACCAGAGATCGTGCCATTTCCCGTGTTGGCTCCCCTCTTCCAGCGATTGCTTCATCATGATCAGATCGACGGCATCGCGTTCCTCGGGCGGGAGCGCAGCGCGTTCTGCCGCGCGCAGTGCACGACTTTCTCTCACGATCCTCCGGCGTTGGTCGATCGTGTGGTGCTTGCTGTACTTGACATAGAAGCCATGCGCCCGTTTCGCCTTGATGGCGTCAAGGAAGCTGCACAGGAAGGCCGCGCGACTCATCGAGTCGATGTCGAAATGCGCTTGCACCCGCTCGACCCCCGCACCATCGAGCAGGTGCCGTACCAAGTACCAATGGGCATACGTCGTGTAGGGCATATGCACGAGCAAGCCGTCGCGCAGGAACGGCGTGCGGTAGGTGATGTCCATGTGCTCAAGTTCGACGTCCTCGACATCTTCACGTGACGCCGCTCGGGCATAAAGGGCCTCGATCGCATCAGCCAAGCCCCGGCGCGTGTCGGGGTTGGTGAAGTTCTTGCTGCGGCCGGCGCGGAGTTCGTCGCCAGCAAGCCAGTAGCGCGCGTGCTTTCGGAAGGGCTCGCGCCGCGCCATGTCCCCGGATTTCGCGGACTCGGCGTTGATCGCAAAGGCGTCCGCGCCAGCATCGAAGTTGCAGTGCAGTCCCAGGATGAAACGTGTGTCGCTGTCCACGGTGCAGTACGAGGAAATGTCCACGTTGCGTCGGTCCATCCGACTGATCCAGTTCAACGTGTAGACCTGCGCATCCGATTCTAGGTTCATGGCTTTCGGCAGCCGTATCCGCTCGTCGATGAAGGCGCGGTCGACACTGCCGGAATGGATCTGACACCGGCGGTGGATGAAGTCCAGAATCCGGTAGTAGGCGGCGCTCGAGTTGAGCCGGGCGCCGCGCACGATGCCGCGCACTGGGGCCTTGTTGGCGACCCGTGAGAACACGTCCACTGCGTACTTCTGGTTATTTGCGCGAAGTCGTGCCGGGTCGGACACGGAGGGTGTGGAGCCGCACAATTTGCAGCGGTAGCGCTGGTCGCCGCACGATGTGAGGCCGTCCTTGCGGTATGCGCCGCGGTAGTGCCCGATCGGGCGGGCGTGGTTCACGCAGTTCATATGCGTGCACGCAGTTTGTTCCTCAAGCGTGCGGAGGCGTGTCTCGTCGATCAGGCGGTTGATTTCGTCGCAGATCGCAGCGTTCGACCGGAGTGGCGGGCTTTCATGGCAAGCATGGCACTGAATCGCGGGCACGAGGCCCTTGTTTGTGCCTTTGCGCTTGTAGGCCCGGTCACGGTCTGGATGGGGCCCCGGCCTCTGGCGCTCGGTTTTCGCCGGCACACCGTAGTTCTTGCAACTGGGATTTCGACAGTGATTGACTTGGATGGTCACGCTGGTTGTGGGCAAAACAGCTGTTGCACCAGTTGGAACACGTGGTTCGGTGGGATTCCCTATCGGCATAACACTCCCATCCCCTGACAACGAGACTTGGCTTGAAATACTATTACGGTATTCTCTCTATGTTCTTATTTTACCCCGTTTTCAGGCACACTGTCATCCTTCCGGGCCATCGAAGAAGAGCAGCCTTCAGAGCCAGCCACTACAGATTGATCCAGGAGACGTCCGCCGATCCAACTAACAGCGGTTTCCGAAGGTCTGAGAAGTTGCAGATCCCATAGGCTCGACGGCGGATTGCCGCGTTGAGAGTCGGTCAAATGGAAAACGACTTCCCCTTAATCGGTTTGCTCTTCAGGCTGATTCTGTGCACTGACCCTGTAACGGCTCACCGTCCTCACCAGTCAATACCCTCGCCGAAAAACTTTACCTCTCGCGGCCGGTAGCGCACCAAAACATGGAAACCACCGCTCTTGACGGCCTTTTGCAGCTTGTGAACATGTTCCTGGCCCTGTAGGCAAGGTAACAATTGGCTTCCCCTTCGTGGTGGAGTAAACGGATGCGGCAAGCGCCCCCATACGGGATCGATTCTCGACCTTCTTCTTGGCGAATATATTCAATATATTCAAAGAGAAACGGAGGACGTTCTCCCTAATATTCCGAAACTACCTCAAACAGGCGGAACGTCTAGGGGCCGTCGATACCGACGACGCGACTTGGGTGGGGCCGCCGGACCACGGAGCGCAGGAGCCGGTCGCCGTGGCGGGCGACAGTGTAGGGCGCTCGTGGACGCGGTCCCGATCCTGGGGCCGGGGACGGAATCGACATTCCTGATCGGTTCGGGTTCGCCGCGGCGTCAGTCGTTGGCGGCCGGGCGCAGCGGTGCGCGCCATTCGCCCCACCGAGTTCTACTCACTCACGATCCACCCGTTTCTTCCCACGCGGCAGAGCGTCTGGATCCTCTCCTGGCTGGGTTCGTCTCCCGTCCGGCTCTCGATTCGCGTTCGCCAGCAGGTCTGGCCGTCGGGCCCGAGCCCTCGGGCGAGCAGCGTCGCACGTCCCCATGCTGGTCCTTGCGGGTCGGTCGGGTTTGTCCACGTGGTGCTGGTTCCGACTGTTCCGTGCTCGAGCGCCTGCATCAGGGCCTCGTCCGCCTTCCACTCCGAGGTGTTCCTCAGCTCCTCGATGGAGAGTCCTCCGTCGTTCACCCTTGCTGCGATGGCCATGACGGGCATGGTCAGCGGCGCTGTCACGATGCTTGCGACATCGCTGCAACCGGTTGCCAGGCTTGTTCCGAGCGCGATGGCTGCCATCTGTGCGAGTTTCATTCTCACGCGTCCGTCGCGGCCAGGATCTCCGCGATGTACTGCAACTTCTGTGACATGTGCTCTCCTCCTGCGTCCACACGTGCCTGACGAGCTTGCGGGCTTGCTGTCCGATTGCGGCGGTGCAGATGTCCCATTCTGTGAGGCGGTGTCTCGCGGACCCCAAGACGTTCGGATTGTGTGCACACAGTCAATGCGGCAGATCCTGCTCGTCGTGCCTCGGAGCGCGTCTCGGGCGGCGGCGTCGGCAGAAATCGGATGAACTGCGCCTTGAGACAGATGGAATGGATGCCCCCGCCTCTCGGGACATCATGAGCGACGACCGGGTCAGCGGGCCCGGGATCTCGATCGCAGGAGCATTCCATGCTGCAAGGTACGACCCTCCACACCGTCGGGCTCGATCTCGGCAAGCGTTTCATGCAGGTCCACGGCGCCGACGCCAAGGGGGAGAAGCTCCTGAACCGCCGCCTGCGACGGGATCAGGTCGCGCCCTTCTTCGAGGCCCTGCCGCCCTGCTGCGTGGCAATCGAGACCTGCGGCGGCGGGCATCACTGGGGCCGTGTGCTCGGGGCGATGGGACACACCGTGAAGCTGATCCCGGCGCAGTTCGTCAAGCCGTACCTGAAGTCCAACAAGAACGACGCGGCTGACGCGGCGGCGATCTGCGAGGCAGCGCAGCGGCCGGCCATGCGGTTTGCGAAGGTCAAGACGGCCGAGGATCAGGCCATGCTGACGCTCCATCGCACCCGTCGGCTCCTGATCAAGCAGCGCACCCAGCTCGGCAACTCGCTGCGGGGACAAGGCGCGGAGTTCGGTCTGGTCGCCCCGCAGAACCGGGCCGGCGTGGCGCAACTGCTCGCGATCGTCGCGGATCCGGAGGATGACCGGTTGCCGGCGCTGGCCCGCTCGGCATTGGGGGTCTACGCGACGCAGCTGGAGCAGATCGGGCGCCAGATCGCGGTGCTGGAGACCCAGCTCGCTGCCTGGCATCGCCAGCATCCGGTGAGCCAGCGTCTCGCGGCCATCCCCGGTGTCGGCGTCCTCACCGCGACCGCCCTGACCGTGGCGCTCGGGGACGGCCGCCAGTTCCGAAGCGGACGACAGTTTGCAGCCTCCCTGGGTCTGGTGCCACGCCAGGAAGGCACGGGCGGGAAGACGAAGCTGAAGGGGATCTCCAAGCGGGGCGACACCTACCTGCGGAGCAACCTGGTGCACGGGGCACGCTCATCGATCTTCTGGCGACTGCGCCGTGACGGGCCAGGGGCGCCGCGCCTGCAGGCGCAGGTCGCGGAGAAGTCGATCAAGGTCGTCGCGGTGGCCGTCGCCAATCGGAATGCGCGGACAGCCTGGGCGCTGGTGCGCCGGGACCGGACGTACACTCCCGGCCACGTCTCCGTCCCCCCGGCCGCCGCCTGACCCCGTCGTCACGCCCCACAAGCAACGCTTGCAAGGAAGCAGATGGCACAATCGGACACAGCTCCAGGGACCGGGACAACCCGTTACATTCTGTGGGCCTCAAGCCCGCGAGACAGAGGGGGACCCGGCCGGCGATATCCATCGAGGCCAAGGACCGGCAGCACCGCCAGTTCCGTTAAAGGTCGAATACAAGAACGCAAGTTTGTGCCCGCCAACTGCCTTTGCAAACCAGGGGGCATCCATACAAGAATATAGATTGTGTCTCATCCCGACATTTTCAGGTCTTGATCACTAGCGTTTGATGTCGCAGGACTGGCCGAGGTAGCTGCGCATGCCTTCGGGTGACGGGGCCGTGCGGGGGGTGGTGGACGATGTACTTGCGGTCAGCCGAGAGGTAGACGGCTGTCTTGCCTTGCTGGTGGCACATCGCGACTCCGCTGCCCGGCGTGCGCTCCATGCGCTTGAATTCGGCGGTTATGGGATCGTCAGTGTGTGGCACGGACGCTGCTGGCGTTGTGGCCACCGGTGCGGGCTGGTCCTTGGTCCGCCTGTGGGATGGGCCACGGTCGCGTGGGTGTTGTCATGCGATGTCGATCCATGTGGGCGGAGGCATCGGCTGCCGCGGATCTACCGGCGCCCCGGCAGGCGCTCCTCGAGCAGGGTCTCGATGCGCGTGAAGCGTTCGGAGACGCTGGTCTCGAAGGTCGACAGGCGTTCGGACGGCTGGGTCTCGGCCGCGCCGATGCGGTCGCGGTTGGCTCCGACCATGAACCAGCCGAACACGACGGTGATGAGTGTGAACCCGTGGCCGGTTGCGGTGATTGGGATGGGCCAGGAGGGTGCCGGCGGCGGCATGGGGGGGGGCGACAGAGTTCACGGTATCCGCTGCAGTTTGGCGCGCAGGCTTGCCTCGAAGTCCGCGCGTGGAATCGTTTGGGCGGCGAGTAGCTTGTCGCGGGATTTCGCGAGGGAGAGCACTTCCCAGTGGCCCCGTGTGAGCTGGTGCTGACTGGAGATCCGCGGCACCAGCCAGATGACGTCGCCCTCGTTGAGGTCCTGGGAGCGCTCGTGCGCCGGCGTCGGTCCGCCGATGGCCGTGAAGAACGGCTCGTCGACGACGACGGCCAGCTTCGTACCCCAGCGGCGGAGCGTGGGGGCCTTGACCTGGAGCTGCAGCATGAGCCGTTTGGCGCTTGACGAACGCCAGTCGGGCCGGCGACGGTTGGTCGGAAGAGGGGCCATCGCGTCGCTGTCGGAGCGCAGGTTGCGAAAATCGTTGGGCATGCCCTTCCCGGAAAAGTAGACGGCCTGGAGTTCGAGTCCGAACCACCCGGCGGCGTGTTCGTCTCCGGAGATGATGAGGTCAATGCGGCCGGCGGGGCGGCCGGTCTCCGGCGAGAGCATGAAGGGGATCTCGCGGGCGAGGAAGACGTCGTCGAAGCCCACGATCTCGGCGAGCCACTTGGGAATCAGGCTGTCCTGCGTGAAACGATTCGAGCAGGTGATGACCGGGAGACGATGGGGCTCACCGATTCGGTCTGGCGGATGGTCGCCGGGATCGTTGCGGTAGATCCGGATCGAGCAGACGCCGCCCTTCTTGCTGCAGGGCGGGTTGCCGGGCTGAAAAGGGCAGGGGGGCATGTCCGCTTTGGTGAGGTCGTCGTCGTGGAGCGCGAAGCGGGCGAGTTCCTGGCGGCGGCCCGCCGGCATCGGGGCGAGGGGCTCGCCGAACCATTCAGCGATGCCGTAGCGGTCGGTGCGACGCTCGGTCATGCGAACAGCGGCTGGCGCGCGATGACCAGCTCGGTGAGGTGGTTGTGATGGACGTTCTTCATCTGGACCGAGACCGCGGCGAGGTTGTGCTTGCGGACAGGATGGACGATCTCGGGCGCACTGTCATAGGTCATGAGGAAGTTGGACCGGCGGCGGGCGAGGAGCGCGAACAGCGCGGCGTGGTCGATGGTGTTGTGCGTGTAGAGACGCGAACCGGCGCGCTTGCCGCCGGCGGTGTAGGGATGACCCACGAAGACCGCGGCATCGCTGCCCCAGCCGTGGAGAAGCGGCTCGAGGAGCTGCATCCCATCACCCTCCGCGAAGGCGATCCGGTCGGCGTGCTCGGCGATCCCCGCCAGTCGCGCGGCGGGGGTGTCGGGATACCAGCGGGAGAGGATGCCGCGGCCGTTCTCGCCGTGCTTGTTGAGCGATGCGCCGCGCGCGGGGATTCCGGCTTTGCGGGTGCGATCGAGGACGAGGGTGCGGAAGCCGTGATCGGCGATGCAGTGGGGGCTGTTGCGCTCGAGACGGACGACGCGGGCTTTGGTCGGGGCGAAGCGTCGGGTGCGGGCGTGCCTGGACGCCACCGCGCCGATGCGAACGGGCGGGTTTCGGCCAGTCGGTCGGTGGCGCCAGCCATGCGTCTTGGCCCTTCGGGGCACATCGCCTCGCCGATGGCGCTGTGCGAGGCGCTCAGTGTCAGGCGATACGTTTATGACGATGTCGTGCGCCGATACCGTGACGAGACGGGTGCCGGGCGCCATCCCCGCCCGGGCAGCGAGTGCCGCCGCATGCTGACCGCCCTCGTCGCTGCCGGAGACGTGCGCTTCGCTTCCCGCCGGTCGCGGGCGGCGGTGTGACGGCGGCGGGAGCAGGCGTCCTCTGGAGCCGGGTTGCCGGGCCGGCGGACGGCCCGAGCCGCAGCCCCAAGCTTCGCCGGTGGCTCCTCCGCTCCTGCCAAGCGCCAGGCGGCCCGAGGGCATGATCGCGCACTAGCAGCCTGTCGGACTTAGGACCTGATTATGGTAAGTCTTTGATTATTCTGTGTTTATCTTTTCGGAATGCGCCGATTCACGAATATCTTTATCTTTTAAGACTTACGATAATCTGAAGTCCTAAGTCCGACAGGCTGCTAGCCCGGGAGATGGTCGGCCTCGACGGAGGTTCCGCGCGCGTCGAAACCGCAGGCACCGGCCCGCGGGCCGTCCCGGGCACGGGCCCAGTATCGAGCGAACCTGCCCGAGGACGTGCGGGGGGAGCGCACGGAGGTTGCGCGCCGGATGATGAAGGACCACATCCGCGCCGGGCAGAGCTACGGCAAGTGGAACGACGAATGGATCGTGCATCCCGTCCCGACCATGAACGAGCCCAACAAGGCCGTTTCGTGGCTGCTCGCCAAGGACTCGATTGACGAGGACTGGAAGGCGGACATGTTTCTCAATGCCGGGCTCGCCCGGATCGACAACGTGTTCATGACGACGCGCCGGCTGTTCAGCGCGCTTGAGCGGCCGATCGGGACGTCCAGCAGCCATAACACTGTCTGGCACGGCTACGCGCCCTACGATCCGCAGATGCTGGGGAAGTACCTCACGATCTTTCGGGCGGTGAGCAACTTCGTTCAGACCGGGGATGACGGCAAGACTCCGGCGATGCGCTTTGGCATCAAGCGCGCGCCGATGACGTTCGAGGACCCGCTGTGGTCAGGTCAGCGCATACCGAGGCCGCGGCGTTCCCGCCGGAAGGGTCGGAGGGCGCCGGTCGAGCTCGTGGCCCAGTCACTTCGGGCAAGACAAGGTTTCGGGCAGCCGAGGCACGGGGCGTGATCGATAATGCGGCGATCATTGTCCAGCGGCTGCTGCCGTCCTGCTCGTCGCTTCCCGACGGCGACTGGTTTGGGCAATTGCGCCAGGTCGGCAAGAAGCAGGGCCGACGGCAATGTAGGTCGAATCGAGAGCACGTCTGAGTTCAAGGCAACCCCTGACCGGGATTAGAAGCATGTCCGAATACCGCTTTATCCATACGTCCGACCTCCATCTCGGACGGAGATTCAGCAATCTCCCGGAGGACATCCGCGGTCGACTGGTCGAGGGGCGCCGTTCCCCGACGCTATGAGCCGGTGGGTGTCGTGCCTCACGTCGATGATGCCATCGGGACGCACACCGACGAATACCGGAGTTGACGGTAGTAGGTGACAGACACCCATCATTCCGTAGGAAACGGATGAGCCGAGCCAGAGTCCGACTAAGCCCCGACAGGTCGGGGCTGATCAACTAGGGCTTAATGCCGAAGACG
Organism: Alphaproteobacteria bacterium; assembly: GCA_965215575.1. Lineage (GTDB taxonomy): Bacteria > Pseudomonadota > Alphaproteobacteria > TMED109 > TMED109 > VXPW01. The sequence continues at coordinate 2,985,482 of OZ244069.1, read as the reverse complement.
AATTTCACGCCCTCGGAACCAGCACGTTCGGTGTGCGGGATATTGGGCTCAAGGGTGAACTTGTCGCCTTTTCCGCAAGTCGTTGCTTCGTTGCCACAATCCACCGTGAGCGTGCCGGACACGATGTATGCGCGCGCCGTGTATGGATGACTGTGCGTCTCGTTGAACCTGTCCGCTTCCCATTCCAAGACGTCGATCTCCTGGAATCCATCCTCAGCAAGCTTTTCCTTCAAGGCTGCAATGTTCATGTTCAATCCCGCTCCCGACGAGCTCGCGACCACGATAAAGGGCACTCGCAATCGCCGCAATAGATGAAACGAAATCACCGCATCTTGTTGGTATCACCGGTTTTCGACATCCCGAAACTCCGCCTGATCCCATGGGGGTTCCCCGGGATTCAGTGGGCTCAGTGACCCTTGCCGACTTCCAATCAGAGCGCATCGGCAGATATGAGGAATGCGCCAGCGAAGCAGTGCGCGACTCGCTCTGCGTCGTGGTCGCTCCGGGGGAATCGGAGGTCGGCGTGGCACCGGGAAACGGGCGATCGCGCGGGGTTCTTTGACTAGGCGTTAGCCGTCTCGGTCTTCGTTGTAGCGTGGGTTTCGACCGCCGTGATTACGCCGATAGCGCTCCAAGTTGTCCGCCTCGCGCTCCTTGGCCCCCTGCGGGCCGCGTTGAAGTTGGCGATGCTCGTCTCCACCGGATGCGCCGGATCGAGCCAGCCGCCTTCCGCCACCTTCTCCAACATCCTTCGGCGCAACTCCATCACCGCGGCGCGCGGCAGGAGCCCCCAAAGGAACAGGTGGCCGTCGGGCTCCAGCCGCTCGGCGAGCGCCGGACCGCCCTCCATGAGACCGGTCTAATCGAGGAAGTTGCCCATCGCGTCCGGGTTCGTTCCTCCTTGTCCGCGCCGCTCTGCGCGGGGCGTCAGATCGCAAGATCCTTCGTGTTGTAGTCCCGGATGACCCGCTCGCAGGTCTCGTCGTTGTAGCGGAACCGGTCCTCCTGCCCCGCAAAGGGCCGGTAGCGGAAAGGCGCTTCTTCGGGAAAGCGCTGCCGCCGCGCGTCGATGGCGACCTGGATCACGGCTGAGCGGTCGAAGATGCGCTGCTCGTCATAGATCTGGTCGGCGCCCATGCTGAGCCTGCCCCGCTGGCCCAGAACCGACCGGCGGCGGTGGAAGCCCATGGTGATCGAGATGCGCTTGTCGGGCGAGCTGTTCGCGAAAGAGCCATGCAGCATTTGGCGGTTGACGGCCGTGACATCCCCGGCCTCGCAAATGAGCGGCACGGCGTCCGGCAGCTTTTCGTCGCCGCCGTTTTCGGCGACCCGCCGCCTGATGTCGATCCGTCCCTGCTTGTGGGTGCCGGGCACGATCCAGAGGCAATTGGCGGGCGTCGTCCGATAAAGCTGCACCTGGAAGTTGAAGCCGTGGATGCCCTCGTCCCAGTCGGGCGATTCCCAATGGGTGACACCGTCCTGGTGCCAGGCGACGGAGCCGCCGACGCCGGCCTGCTTGACGAAGATCGCGTCGTTGTAGGGCACGAAGTCCGACCCGTTGATCGCTTCCGCCACGGCCAGCAGGTGCGGATGGCCATAGACCCGGAGCGCCGCCGGCATCGCCTGGCACATACCGTACATCAGGAAGACCACATATTCCGGCGCATCGGCGTCCGCCTGCGGCTGGACCATTTGGTGCGGATGGCGGCCGTTGAGCTTGTCCGTGCCGCCCCAGAGGTCGGAGAGCGGCTTCACCAGCGTGTAGGGCTCACGCGCATAGTCCCGCCCCAGCGCCGGGCGGCCGCGCCTGTCCAGATCGGCTCCCGGACGTATGGGCGCGCGCTCGATCATCATGTCGGCGTCGGCCCGAAGCTCCTCCAGCTCCGCTTCGCCCACCACGCCCTGGAACACGTAGAAGCCGTGCTTCCAGTAGGCCTCCAGAATGTCGGGATGCAGCCTGCCGTCGGCGCCGAACCGGACCGGCCCGCAATTGGCAAGCCCGCGGGCGCGTTCCTCCCCGGCGCGAAGATAGGCCGTCGCGCGCTCGGCGTGCTCGGCCCTGGTCGGTTCCGTCCCTGGGGGCGAAACATGGTTCATCGCGGGTCACCGGGAGGCGTCATCTGCGGTGAAATCCTAAGCCAGCACTGGCCCTGCCACAATGGTCTATTGTCCGGTCGCGCGAACCGATTTCCAGCTCTCAAGCGGAGAGCAGGGCCCACTTGACAGCCTCCGGTTCCTTGTCGATTACACTCTGAAGTGAACTACCCCCCGTGAGGTGCTGGCCAGGCAAGGCAGGACCCAGGCTGATGCGATCCGCGCGATCAGCATGACGGAGCAGACCTACTACCGCTGGCGGAAGGCGTATGGCGGCATGGGGCTGGAGCCGCTGCGGGAGCTGAAGCGCCTGGAGAAGGAGAACGAGCGCTTGCGGCGGGCGGTGGCCACGCAACGCCTGCGGGCTTGTGGTAAGCCGGTATCGGTGGAGCGTCCTCGATCTGGCAATAAGGAGGCAACGATGCGCTTTCTGACCGGATCTGAGATTCAACAAGAGGTACGGAACATCATGTCACGGCCTGGCGAGGTCATGGCCGCCGTCGCGTACTGGGGGATACATGGCGAAGAGCGTACGGGGCTTGATCGCAAGGAGAATCCACAAAGCGCTCGGATCATTTGTAACCTTGACCACGTGGCCTGCAATCCGTTTGCAATTGAGGACCTGCTGACTCGTTGGTTATGCGTCAAGACCTTGCCGCGGTTGCACGCCAAGGTCTGGATGAGCGGAGACGACGTCGTCCTGGGCTCGGCAAACGCATCCGGCCGGGCGCTTCCGACGGATCCCCATGACGGCCGGGCAAACGTCGAGGCCGCGTTCGTGGCACATGGTCAAGGTCTGGCCCAAGAGGTCAGGGATTAGTTCGAAGCCCGATGGGACAACGCGCGCGAGATCAGCCCCCGAGGATCTGGAGTGTGCCAAGAGGCGGTGGGGCTCGAAACGCAGCTCGGCAGGCGCGCGCTCGAGCGTCCGGAAGCAGCCGTGCACGTCACCGACAACGAAGTCGCGCCCGTGCGGGTTGGCGGGGATCGTGCGGACGCGTGGAGAGGTCATGGAAGGGATCCGGGCTGCGGCGTCAGGAACCGCCCTTCAATAGCCGATCTCGAAGCGATCAGCCGTCAGGTCCCACTGCAGCCGGTCGCGCTTGCCCTCGCGGAACGGACGTCGCGGCAGGCACAGGCGGATCTGCGCCAGGACGAGCGTGCGCAGCTCCGCGGTAGCGCGCTCGTCAAGCTGGCGCCGGACGGGCTCAAGGCGGTAGCTCAGCAGGTGGTAGGCGCCGCCGCGCGGGACGAACGCAACGTGCAGCGTTTCGGTCTGGAGCTGGGTGCGCAGTTCTTCGCGGCGGGGGTTGCCAGGAGGGTATGGGGTCGCGGCTGTGGGCATCGGGGGGTGTCAGGTTAGGCAGGTGGTGCGGCCGCACGACGGCGGCAGTGGTGCCGAGTTGGTGGCGTGGGCAGTTGATGGACGTCGCCGGGGATGGGTTCGTCGCAGGAGAGCGTCGTGTTGGAGGATCTTTAGGAAACGGTATGTCGATATCGTTCTGTGAGGGCGATGGACACCCATAACCCAACCAACGCTGCTCTACGCGAGGGAGGTGACGCGCGAAATGGTCTGGCGGCGGCCGGCCGGTAGGAGGCGTTGATGAGACACTTGGACACGGCCCGCTTGGGCGCGGCGGCTTGCCGATGAACGTCGGAGTGATCGATATCGGGAGCCCTCAAAAAAAGAACATCGGTTGGGCGATTGTCGGCGACAACGGATGCTGTTGTGGCACGGATCTCGATAAATGCGTTGAGAAGCTCGCGGCGGAACTCCGTGAAGGGCCTTTGGCGCTCGGGTTCGAAGCGCCCATGTTCGTACCGATGCGAAAAAAGGCGGAGGAACTCACCAAAGCACGGCGTGGAGAGCGTACGCGGGCGTTCTCGGCCAGTCCTGGAGCCACGGTTCTGGTCACGGCGACGGTGGTTGTTCCGTATGTGCTTGGCGGGCTGTGCGAGGCCGTCCCGGGCGCGACGGCGACCATGGACTGGCTTCAGTGGCAACGGCAGGAGGCAGGATGCGCGAAGCTGTTGCTGTTTGAGGCGTTCGTCAGCGGCCGGGGCAAAAAGCAGGGTGGGGAGCACGAAGAAGATGCGAAGTCAGCTGCACGGGATCTTTATGCGAAAATCCTGAAGAAGGATCCGATCGTATCGGCAGTTACGGTCGACAAGGGTTCCAACATTCTGGGCGCCATGATGATGCGAACCGGTTGAGCGAGTTCGAGTCGCGTGCTGTGCGATTCTTGCTTGGTGGTCAAACCTGATCTGGAGAATCCGGGCGTGGCTGAGACATGAAACACTATTAGCGTTTTGTTTCATCGCAAGATTTTCAGGTCGCGGCTACCAGTGTCGAAACGACGTTGAACCTAATGAACGCGCTTTCAGCCGATCGTGCAACATAGTCAGCAGAAACATGACAACCCCCGTGGCGGGAACCAACTTCTCGTATTCAAGCCGAGCCGATCAAGGCCGCGAACGAATAGAAGGGCCCGAATCCGCAGGATGACAATGTGCCGGTTGCAAGCAACGAAACCATGTGCGATTCGTCATGAAATGATCCGTCGCGCGGCTAGGGATAAGTGGGGAGACAATCCGGTTTCGTGCGACGAGATCTGGCGTTAGTGTGATGACGGGGCTCTGGATAAGGACAACGGCCTGATGCCATAACAGCGCTCCGGAGCCGTTGCAGCAGCCGAGCGCGCCCATGCCGATCAAGATTCCCGACGACCTGCCTGCCGCCCACATCCTGCAGAAGGAAGGGGTGGATGTGATGCGCGAGCAGGATGCCGTCCGGCAGGATATCCGGCCCCTGCGCCTGGCATTGCTCAACCTGATGCCGAAGAAGATCGAGACCGAGACTCAGCTTTCGCGCCTGATCGGGGCGAACCCGCTACAGATCGAGATGACGCTGGTCTCGCCGTCCCATTATATCCCGTCGAACACGCCCCAGGAGCACATGCTCGCCTTCTACAAGCCCTGGCAAGATATCCGCGACGAGAAGTTCGACGGCCTGATCGTCACCGGCGCGCCGGTCGAGGAGATCGACTTCGAAGAGGTGAGATATTGGAACGAACTTGAAGCGATCATGAATTGGTCGAAAACCCATGTCCACAGCAGCTTCAGTATCTGCTGGGGTGCGCAGGCCCAGCTCTACCACCACTACCGGGTGCCGAAATACCGGCTGCCGCGCAAGCTCTCGGGCGTTTTCGCCCACCGGGTAGCGCGGCGAACGGATCCCATGGTCCGCGGCTTCAACGATGTGCTGCCGGTGCCGGTCTCGCGCTACACCGAATGCCGGGCCCGGGACATCGAGAAGCACGAGGCGCTGCAGATCGTCCTGGAGTCCGACGAGGCCGGTGTCTGCATGGTGACCGACCAGGCGCTGAACGCCGTCTACATGTTCAACCATCTCGAATACGAATCGCGCACCCTCTACAACGAATACGTCCACGATACGGAGGCCCGGCCGGATTCGGTGCGCATTCCGGAGAACTATTTCCCCAACGACGATCCGTCTAAGACCCCGCGCAACTCCTGGAAGGCGCATGGCCACCTGCTGGTCAGCAACTGGATCAACAAGCTCTACCAGACCGCGCCGTTCGACATCGAAGAGGTGGGGCGAGGCAAGTAGCGGCGGCATCGGGGGTGCTAGGCCAGGCGGGCGGTGCGGCCGCGGGCCGGGGCAGGCCTATCGGCGCGCGGGCAGGCGTTCCTCGAGCAGCGTCTCGATGCGTGTGAGCCGTTCGAAGACGTTGGCGATGTCGCCCGACAGCCGGGTCTCGACTGCGGTGATGCGTTCGTGGACGGTGTCGATGGGGTCGCGGTCGGCGTCGATCCGGTCGCCGAGTTTGTAGACGCCGGCGCCGACCATGCCGATCGCGGCGACGAGGACGGCCGCGAGGACCGGGATGGGCCGGGGGGATTGTGGAACGTCTTGTGGCGAAGACCGACGGTTCGGGCGGTTCGTCTGATTCCTGAAAACTCGAGACCCAATGAAACAGATGGGATGGATGCCCCCGCGAACTGAGGCATCGTGTTGTGCCAGCCTGGTGCGTGTCGACCAGAGCGAAATCAGCGGAGGCATCCATGCAAACTATAGACGCGAAGCAGGTGGAGACGGTTGGGTTCGATCTCGGGAAGCGCTGGTTCCACGTGTATGGCGTGGATGGGCAGGGCAAGACGTGCGTCAACCGTCGCTTGGCGCGGTCGCGGGTGGAGACCTTCTTTACGGCGCTGCCGCGGTGCCGGGTGGCCATGGAAACGTGCGGGGGCGCCCATCACTGGGGTCGTCTGCTGACGTCCATGGGGCACGAGGTGAAACTCATTCCGGCGCAGTTCGTGCGGCCTTATGTGAGGGGGTGTTCATACCAAGACACCTCGTTACGTTATTCAAAATCTAGGGATGTTTGTCCCTGACCCGATGCCGACGGGGATGGTTCGCTCTCCAGACCCAGCCTGGCCGTCGCGGCTTCGAGTGCATCGGCCGGGATCAGCTTCACGGTGTGCCCCATCGCCGCGAGCACGCGACCCCAGTGATGTCCGCCGCCACAGGTCTCGATCGCCACGCAGCAGGGCGGCAGGGCCTCGAAGAAGGGCGCAACCTGGTCCCGTCGCAGGCGCCGGTTCAGGAGCTTCTCCCCCTTGGCGTCGGCGCCGTGGACCTGGATGAAGCGCTTGCCGAGATCGAGCCCGACGGTGTGGAGGGTCGTACCTTGCGTCATGGAATGCTCCCGCGATCGAGACACCGGACCCGCTGATCCGGTACTCGCTCATGATGTCCCGAGTGACGGGGGCATCCATTCCATCTGTCTCATTCCGTGCAGGGCCGTAGGTCGACCGCGACCGTAAACACTGGCTCTTTCGGGCTTGCAAGCGCGCAGCTTGCAGGGCATACGGGCACTTCGACTGGTGGAAGTGTCGCAAATGGTGCGGCGGCAGCGAACCTTGGAAACGCGGGTGTCAGCGCCGTTCGGGCAGGCGTTCCTCGAGCAGGGTTTCGATGCGGGCGAAGCGCTCGGACATGCTGACCTCCAGCTTGGAGATCCGGTCGGACATGCTGACTTCCAGGCTGGATACGCGATCGGTGAGCGTGTCGATGCGGTCTCCGTTTCTGTACACGCCGGCGCCGACGATGCCGATCGCGGCGACGAGTACGGCAGCGATCACCGGGATCGGCCAGGTTGGCGGTTGGGAGACAGCCGGGGAGGCTGCGCGGATCGCCCGCGCGATGGCCTCGGCCAGCTTGGGGTCGGCCCCCGCGGCCTCGAGGTCATGGGTGGTGTTCTGGACGTCGCTGGTCGCCATGGTCGGATTCTACCAGTGCAGCTGACCCGCCCGCCCCGCGGCTGGCACCCATGCCGGGCCCGCATGGATGGGGCCGCCACGCTACACCGGGGGGCTCGTTCGCCGGCTCGAGGAGTTCGGCATCGGGCGCCGGACGACACCCGCCAGATCGAGCCGCGCATGTCGCCGGGGGCGGCCCACGCCGAGGAGGGTCGAACGTCCAGGAGCGGTTCAAACGAGCGACCGGCCGCGCACTCCCATAAGTCGATAACCGACATGCGGCCGAATCGTCGCCTGATGGGCCCGCAGCAGAACCGGCGCGCCCAGACGCCCCCACGCGGGATGCGCACCCCGCTCGAAGGTCCCGGTTCTCTCCCAAATTAACCCCAACTCAGGGCTCACAGACGCGACTCCGCGCGCCATGCTGTCCAGATGCTGAATTGTTCAAAGTTCTCAGCTAGTTCGGCGCCGCAGCCGGTCTCCGGTCTTCACGAAGCTTCGCCGACACCTTCCATTTTGGCGTCTTGTGGCGCAATTGCAGGCTTTCGTCAACGTACAGGCGGTAGATCCGCTTGGCTTTCACCTGCCAGCCCTCGCGCTGCAAGGGCACGTGGATCCGGCGATAGCCGTAGCGGATGCGGGTTCTCCGCGATCTCCCGGATCCGCCGGCTCAGGGCGGCCTTCGACGGACGGCGGGGCGTGTAGTGGAGGTCGACCGACTGGCCCGCAGCACCGTGCATTCTCGGCGAGCGACAGCTCGCCGAACCGCGTCGCCACCGTGCGGATGGGCCGCCCGCCAGATCCGCTCGTACCACACGCTCGCGAAGATCATTCGAATAGGGTCGGGTCATGCCAGAAGTCCTCCTGGACCAATGACCCCTTTTGAATCACATTTCTAACCCGATTGGAATCCCCCCCCCCAGTGTCCCTCAATGCCAGACACGCTCTAGTCTGAGGGATCGAGGTTGGGCGCCGAATAGCACGGGGCCTCGGCAGCCGGAGGGTGTTGTCCCGGCAAGGGGCGCGACGGCTGCTCCAGGATCAGCGTGGATAAATTGTAAGCTTCGTGCTACATTTCTCGCTGAATTGTAGTGCGAAGATTCCATATGCCGACTCCTCACAATCCTCCCGCCGCCGTTCGGCGAGCACTGCGCAAACTTGGAGCGGACATCCATGATGCCCGTCGTCGTCGGCGGCTGCCCATGGCGGTCGTGGCGGAACGCGCCTTCACGTCCCGCTCCACCCTTCAAAAGGTCGAAGCCGGTGACACCAATGTCGGCATCGGCATCTACGCCGGTGTGTTGCAGGCGCTCGGCTTGCTCGACGGCCTGAGCCAGATTGCCGACATCAGCAATGACAGCGTCGGACAGGCCCTCGCCAGGGCCGGTCTACCCAAGCATGTCCATCTCAAGCGGCCGGCTGGATCGTCGCGCGATGGCTGACTTCGAGGTCCATATCGATCTTGACGGCCGCACCCGGCAGATCGGGCTGGCGCGGAGCAATCGCGTTCGCGGCACGGAGACCATCATCTTCGGGTATGACGGCGCCTGGCTGGAAGACCCTGACAGGTTCTCGCTGGAGCCTGCCCTTGCCCTGGGACGCGGCGCCTTCGCGCCGCCCGCAGGCCTCGCGACCTTCGGGTCCATTGGTGATTCAGCGCCCGATACCTGGGGTCGCCGGCTGATGCAGAGCGCCGAGCGCCGCCTTGCCGAACGCGAAGGCCGAGCCGTTCGCACGCTCCTGGAGAGCGACTATCTCCTTGGCGTGGCCGACGAGACCCGGCTGGGCGCATTGCGCTTCCGGTGGGCTGGGGACAACACGTTCCAGGCTCCGATCGGCGCGGGGGTGCCGGCTTTGATCGAGCTTGGTCGCCTGCTTCGGATCACCGAGCGGATTCTCCGTGACGAGGAGACCGACGAAGATCTCCAGCTCATCTTCGCGCCCGGCTCCTCCCTGGGCGGTGCACGCCCGAAGGCGTCGGTAATCGACCAGCACGGCCGCCTCTCCATCGCCAAGTTCCCGAAGGAGACCGACGATTACTGCATGGAGACCTGGGAGGAGATTGCGCTGCGCCTGGCCAGCCAGGCCGGCATCGCCACGCCCACGCATGATCTGATCGACGTCGCCGGCAAGAAGGTCATGCTGTCACGGCGCTTCGATCGCCAGGGCGCAATCCGCATTCCGTTCCTGTCGGCTATGGCGATGATGGGCGCGAGAGACGGCGAGCGCGGCAGCTACCCCGAGATTGTCGATGTTCTCGCGGAACATGGCGCCCAGGGAAAGACGGACGCTCATGCCCTTTATCGGCGCGTCGTCTTCAACGTGCTGATCTCCAATGTCGACGATCACCTGCGCAACCACGGCTTCCTGTGGCTCGGAAAGACGGGATGGTCACTCTCTCCCGCCTACGACCTCAATCCGGTACCCACGGATCTCAAGGCGCGGGTCCTGACCACCAACATCGATCTCGACGAGGGCACCTGTTCGCTCGATCTGCTGGAGGCCGCCTCCGAATTCTTCGCGCTGACGCTGGCGCAGGCTCGCTCGGTCATCAAGGAAGTCGCGATCGTGGCCGCGACCTGGCGCGACACAGCGAAAGCGGCTGGTGCGCGCGCTGCCGAGATCGACCGCATGGCCAGTGCCTTCGAGCACGACGAACTGAAGCGAGCACTGGCCCTACCCCATGAATGAAGAAGAACTGCAATAGAGGCCCTGCTGATCGAGCCTGCGCAGGATCGCCAGGGCTGAGCTCGCGCGGCAAATGGAGGACGACGATTGGCCCGGCGCTCGACCGCTGTTCCTCATCTAGGTCGTAGGTTGCGAAACGAGAGAGAGCCGACGAATGACGAAGCCACCGCCCCGATGGCAAGCTCATAGCGCAAGCGATTGCGATGGCACGATGACCGCACGGTGCGGCCCGCTTCTGGCTGAGATCATCGCAGATGTCGGCCGCCGACAGGCCATTTTGGCCGATCCGCGGGATTTGCACAGGGAACTGTTCGCCTGTTTCGCGCCAACCACTCACCCCGAATACGCCGGCACTTACCAAGGCACCCCATGTCGCTGGGGCTCGCCGGCCGCGCGCCCGGCCAGGGTCTGCGCGGGCAGGGCGGGGCCGCGCGGACAGGCCTCGGCTCCGACGCTCGGTGCGCATAGTCCCGCCCCGCGACCTCCCCACGGCTTCGCCGCCTTCGGCGACCGCTTCACGCTCACGCCGGAAGTCGGCGCCGGATTCTCGGACACCGCGCGCGACTACGGCTTCGGCTGGCGGCTCACGGGCGGGCCGGCAGGCGCCGGCGGCGATCTCTCCTGAGGCGACGCCTATCGCCGGGAGCGTCATGCGGAGCGGGGTTCCGGTCGAGGGCCTCCGACTCCTGGACGGCAGCCTGGCGCTCAAGCTGGAATGCGCCACCAAGGCCATGCAGTTCCGGATTGCGGCCGGCGACGGGTTCGGACCGTTGGCCGGGGTGGTCGCGCAGCACGACCTCCTGGCGGAGCCGCGGGAGTTCGTCCAGCGTCTGCGGGAGGGCTAGGCGATGGCGGCCGGGAATGTTCCTTGTCAGGTCGGGGGTCGGGGGACGGAGACGAACACTTGCTGAAAGCCGTGGAGGGAGTGGTGGCCCGGAAGTCGGTGCGGCAGACCGCGATCGCCATTCACGGCGAGGACGCGGTGCGGGCCGAGAACACGGACCGCGACGGCCCCATCCGGGCGCAGGTCCGGCGGCTGGTGAAGAAGGCGCATTTCCTGAAGGCGGGCGGTTACCTCGAGCTCGCGGCCGGGAAACGCCCGCGCTTGTGAGGCGCTGCGTTGCGGGAGCGGAGTCGCGGAGCACGTTCCGGGCATCGAGAGGCCGCGCGGTGGCAACTGGAAACCCGGGAAATGCCTGGCCTGCAGGCGAAATGCTCACCGCGCCAAGGGCTGGCGGCGACAGCTACCACTTGGCTGCTGCCCGCCAGGCTGACACGGTATCGCTGTCCGATGAGGTCCTGACTTCTACACTTCACTCCTGCAGCGGATTGCGGGCAGCGAGGGCGGGGAACCGACTGAAGTCCCGGTCGGCCGACCAGAACTCGGTCACGCCGTGGGCAATGCATAGCGCCGCAACCCGTGCGTCGTGGACCATCGGACCCTTCACCCGGCTGGCCCTTAGCAACTCCTTCAGCACCTCCCAGTGTGCGCGGGTCTCCGTGAGCAGCTCAGCGACCGGCGATTCGAGCCAGGCGTCGACTTGGTCGAGGGCCTCGTCGACGCTCGAAGGCGGGTCGTAGATCCGGGGATGACTGACGATCGACAGGAACTCGTGGATGCAAGGCCATGGCAGCCCCCAACTCGCGCGGCCCTGAGCGAGCGCTTCAATGCGGGCTCGTGCCGACTCGTGCCATTCCGAGTCCGCCCGGTGTGCGTAGACAAGAAGATTGGTGTCGACCGCGATCAACTTCCCCGTCCCTTGTAGGCGGCTTCCAGGACGCGTGCCCATTCGGCGTTGCGGAACTGCAGCTGCAATCCGCGACCGCCGACGCTGGCGTCCCTCAGCTTGAATTCCTCCCCCCTGCCAGCGGCATGCAATGCCATGCGCAATCCGCGCTCGACCAGGGAGCGCAGCGTCACTTTCTCCCTGGCGGCGTGCTCTCTGGCAAGTCGGGCGAGCTCGTCGGATATCTCGATGGTTGTCTTCATATGGGCACCCATATTGTAGGTTACGGCTCTATACTCCGGCGCGTCCTGGCCGTCAATTCGAGAATGTTCAGAACCGCGCGGTCTTCCGGTATGCGTTGACTTCCGCTCTCTCGTGCTGATGGCCCTCCGTGCAGCCTGGCCGACCGTCGCCGGGATGTGAGCGCGGTTACACGATCGGGGAGCCTCTCCCGCAGCAGGGCCGTACCCACACACCAAGACGCGCCGCGACGTCCCCGAGCCGTACCGCAGGTGCCGTGCGCACGATGTCGTCAAACCGACGGCGAACGCCCGGTCCGAAATCGCGAAGGCGCTTGGGCTCACCCATATCTCGACCGTGAACTACCACCTGAACGCCCTGATGCGGAATGACTGGGTCGAGTTGCGTCCGGATATCCGGCGGGGGATTCGCCTCATGCGTACCGAGCTGGCGGCCATCGCGACCGGACCGGTCGGTGAACCGCTGCTGGCGGAAGGCCGCATCGTCCGTCGCATCCACGAGGACGTCGCTGGCTGCTTCTCGACGCCGCCCGATTACTTCGTGATCGTCCGCGGCGACAGCATGGACCGCGTGGGACTGAAGGACAACGACCTGGCCGCGATCCGGGTGGCGCCGGCCGCCCAACCCGGCCAGTTGGTCGTCGCCCGCGGCGGGGAGGTAGTGACGCTCAGGCGCTACGAGCCCGTCGACGAACGCTACGTCGCGCTGGTGCCCGACAGTACGAACAAGCAGCACCGGCCCAGGCGGGTCGACGTGTCACGGACGCGCTTTGCCAGCGATGGCGTGGTCGTCGGCGCCATGATCGGAATCGCCTAGGCAGGGCGCATGGAAAACGGCCGAAAGGTTGTCACCGGCGGATACCCAAAGAGCGTCACTTTTTCGGTGTGCCGGCCCCCAAGTACGCGCGGATTGGAAGGCGGCTCGGAGACCGCGCCGCCCACGAAGGGGTCCGGCTGGGGTACCGGGATACGTTTGGGTGATCTGCATCCCTCTCCGTGACAGCGGAATTTTGACAGCCAACAGAGGACCCCATAGAAGCGGTAGGCAACTTGCGGGCAGGCCAGTGCTGCGGCCAGCCATGGTCGAGCGGGAGGCCTATGCTTGCAAGGACGGAGATCCAAACCGTGGTCGGCCGGGTTTCGACAAGGCATTCGAATTGCTGGTCAGGCAATTGAGCAGCCTGTCCGCGGCCGCACTTCCGACAGCGGGTTCGTACGAATCGGATTGAGCGAACGTCACTATCAAACCGGCTCCGATTGTCGCAACCACCGGGCTAGACCATGCCCCATGGTGACCATGCGCGCGACGCCGCGCGGGCCGGCCACGTAGGTGGCGACCATTTCGATCGCAGGGTCGGGAATCGCCCCGATATCGCCCCGAAAATGGGCCAGTTGCGCGCCTTCAGCTTGCGATTGCTCAAAGACTTCTTGCATAGCGCGGTCGATCGTGCCATCCGATTGCGATGGTGCGAAGGCTTGGTTGATCAACAGAAGCAGGCCGGGGTAGTGCGCGAGGTGGCGCCACAGGGTTGCCACATGGCGGGAGTTCGCACCTGCGCCGAAGCGATTGACCCGTTCCAACCGAATCCAGACATCGGGAGCGATCTCGGATTTTTCGAGCAGGTCGGGCAGGTCCGGCAAGATCGGTGCCGCCGGCGAGACCGAATCGACCAGGCTCGGGCCGACCGGCGATAGCACTAGGCCACTCAGCGCCATCAGGTTGAGGTTATTGGACCGGGTATAGGTATCAATGATGCCGAGTGCGGCACGCATCTCCTCGGCGCCAATGCCGGCATCGGCCAATTGATCGGCCTTCAACGGCGCCGGCACCGGGAAAATGTCGGCACGCGATAGACGGCCGAGCGCTACATCTGGCTGACCAGACAAATAAATCGGCTTGGTGGCCGCCCAGACCGTCGGCAACCCCTTGTCGATGCTCACCAGCGTGCGCCAAATCGAGGTCAGCAGCGGGATCTGCATGACATTGCGTATCTCAGCGAAGATGGCCGCAGTCGGACCGGTCGCCATCTTCTCGGCGAGCGCCGTGACAGGATTCGTGCCGGGGCCTTCAGTCATGCGTGGTGTTGCGGTCATGGATTTTTCCGTCATTTGGGTGTTGTTCACGGACGTAGGTGCGCCGAAGTCTCGGACGACAGTGTTCCTTCGCGCGCACCTGATGAGCCGCCAGGGCGGGGACCACGCGATTACTGCCGGATTGCGGTCGACGTGGCCGTGTCACCGTCACAGAAACAGGCGACAACTCGCAGGGATCATTCCGTGTGGTCGAATATTGGCGCGCCTTCCTCGGCCTGCAGGTGGCCGCTTTAGTCTGATCAGCCCCGATCGATTGGTCTAGGGGCAATGTTAGTGCGCGACGGGTTGCGCGGCCAAGCCAGCCAGGCGGCGTGGACAGCGGGTATGTCGAAAGCCTGTCGGGATATTTTGTGAGGTTGGCACACGAACATTGCGTGTCCACTGACCGGTTGACCCGCGAACTCGTCCGCTGCGGTCCGACTGTGGGTAACGGGTTCCTGTATCGGCACTTTTCTGTTGGTGAAGCCCGTTCGATGGATGGAACGGGACGGTATGCCTGGAAAATATCTAGGGCGCTGGAAACATTGACGGGTCGACGTGACCTCCAAAGCCTGACGATGAGGCGTAGGACAGACCTGTTTGATCCAAGAAGTCGGACATTACTTCGAGAATCGCGCGCGTGGTGTCCTGAATGTCTGTTGGAGCAAGTTTCTAAGGGAGCGCCGCCGTACGATCACTTGGCACGGCAGCAGCGATGGGATCCGGGGGTGACAGGAGAAGCCGCCGCCGTCACGACATGCTTCCGGGAATCCCAAGTCGACGAACAGCGAGGAGTGCGTGGCAGGTTGGCTTCGAGGAAATTGACGGCTGATCGCTCCCAAGTTCTCGATTATGCGCATCACAGCACGGCGGCAATTGCAGCGCTTTACAAAGCAATCCCACCAGGCCGTGTAGAACGTCAAGGGAGTCTTTCTCAGCTTTTCGTGAAACGGAGAGATTATTTCTCAGCTACTTGTGAATACGCTTGGTCTGTGGATGACCCTTCGGTCGAAAGCGCGAGATGAGACCTAGAATCGATTCTCATTACAGGTGAAATGGCGACGCAACCTAGTCCGAAAAATCACGCCACCCGCCGCGTGGAGCCGCGCACGCCCCAACCCGCGGCGCACGCCGAGGACGACCGAACATCCAGAAACGGTTCCAGCGAGCGACCGGCCGCCCACCCCCGATAAGTCGGTAACCGACAGGCGGTCGGGTCACCGTCTGACGGGCTCAACTCAGGAACGGCGCGCTCAGACTCCTCCACACGAGACCCGCCGCTTGGCCGAGGGTCCCGGTTCTCGCCCAAATTTCCCCGACTCAGGGCTCACAGGCGCGACGCCGCGCACCGTGCCGTCCATCCCATAGGATCCTCGAGCATCCCGGCATCATGACGATCTGGCGGCTCGAACGGACCGTGGGAGCGCCGGATTGCGGTGGTTTAAGCGAGAATCAGCATCGTTGGACGCCGGTGGGTCCCTCGATCGGGAGATTTAGTCGAACGGATCCCGAGGTCGGCTGGTCAAGCGGTGATGCAGCCTCGAAGTTGGGCGAGGCGGCGGAGGTTGTAGGCAAGATTGGCCATCCCGATCTTGCTTCGCGCCCGGGCTAGGCCGATCGTCCGGATCATCAGTCCCATCGCTTGCTTCTGCACGGCGAACACGTGCTCGACCGGAGCCCAGTCCCGTGAGCGTGTGGCACGGGGGGCGGGAGGCGGCAAGTCACCGTTCCGTCAGACCGCGGAATCGTCCGCCAATGCGTCCTGGAGGACATCGAGCCCGCGCCGCCTCCGGCGCGGCCTCAGCCCCCACGCGCCACCTCACCCGCGCCCGGCCTTCACCGCTTCCCGCAACGCCTTCCCCGCCTTGAACGCCGGCACCGTCGACGCCGCGATCACCATCGCCTCGCCCGTCCGCGGGTTCCGCCCCTGGCGCGCCGGTCGGCTCTTCGCAGCGAACGTCCCGAATCCGGCGATCGAGACCGGCTCGCCTTTCGCGAGGCTCTCGACGATGGCGGCGAAGACGCCGGCGACCATCCGGTCGGCCGCGACCTTGTCGAGGGAGAACTGCGCGGCCAGCTGCGCGCTGAGTTCGGATCGGTTCATGTCGTGCCCCCCTGGGTGCGCGATCGGGTTTGCAGGGTGGGGAGGGTGGCGTCCCGGTACCTGCCGGGCAAGCCGGTGTCTTGGGTTGCCTTCGTCGCAGACTGCTTTGGAGACGGGTGATAGGGGCTGTTAAGCGGCTGGGATTCGCGGAACGCCAACCGGCGTGAAACCCAGGTTCCGAGGCATCTCCTTGGGGGTTTTTCGCCCCCGCCCACGAATGTTTCAGCGACGGTTCTGAGGGGCCTGTAAACGTCCGGGAGCGGGGGACACCAACCGGCGTAAAACCCGGTTTCCGTAGCAAATCCTTAGGGGTTTTTCGCCCCCGCCCACGACCGCTTCGGCGACGGTTCTCAGGGCCCCGTAAACGGCCGGGAGTCGGGAGACACCAACCGACGTGAAACGTAGTTCCCGTAGCAAATCCTTGGGGGTTTTTCGCCCCCGCCCACGACCCCTTCGGCGACGGTTCTCAGGGCCCCGTAAACGGCCGGGAGTCGGGAGACACCAACCGACGTGAAACGTAGTTCCCGTAGCAAATCCTTGGGGGGCTTGCCGCCACGCCGAGGACGGACGTGGGCCTCCCTCCGCTGGTTCGCGCGGCTGACACGCTCGCCCCGCGGCCGGCACCCATGCCGGGCCTGCATGCATGGGGCCGTCACGCTACACCGAGGGGGGCTCGTTCGCCGGCTCGAGGAGTTCGGCATCGGCTGTCGGACGCCACCCGCCGCATGGAGCCGCGCATGTCGCTGGGGGCGCCGGACGACACCCACCACCGGCGCTGCGCATACCCCGTACCCAACCACTCCCCCAATACCCCCGCAGCATGGACATCGCCGCAACCGGCATTTTCATTTCCGCCCCCGGCCCGCTAATTCCTTGGCGGAAGTGGCCGGAGGGCAGGGCACGGGGGAACCCTCCACCTTCGCGCCCGCGCCCTCCAGCCACGACCAACCCCCCGCAACCCGCGGCACCCGCCGAGGAGGACCGACCGACCGACCCCATAGAAGCAGTTCCAACGAGTGACCGGCCGCCCACCCTCCAGAAGTCGGCATCCGACGGGCGGCCGGCCGCTCCCTGCGAGGAAGCGGCACATGTTCGAGAAGCGACAGGACGTCATTCGCCACATAGCAGTCGCCGGGACGGGATGGTCCGGCTTGGCGTCGGCGCTGCTCGATCTCACCGAAACGACTCCGGGGAACGTCACCCGACGGATCGAGTCGCGCATGTCGCTGGGGGCGGCGCACACCACCCGACGGATCGAACCGAGCATGTCGCTGGGGGTACGGAATTCCGCACACGGCGCTTCGATCCCGCAATCATCCTGGACCGCGATATCCGCACGCCCGACGGCATGCTTATTGCGGCGGCCGGCACGCGGGTCGACCCGCTCGCGCGCCGGCCTCTCACCCGCAACCTGCTGTTCATCGACGGGCGGCGCGAGCCGGAAGTCGCCTGGGCGCTCGCCCGCGCGCGACCCGCGAAGATCGTGCTCCTGGCCGGGCGGCCGCTGGACCTGATGCGAGCCCACGGCCGGGCCTTCTTCTTTGACTGGAGCGGAGGGTTGTCCGGCCGCTTCGGACTCCGCTTCACGCCAACGCTGGTCGAGCAGGTCGGATCCGAGCTCCGCGTGACCGAGGTGCCGATCGGCGACCGGACTGTCGTCGGCGCAGGTGCCACTCAAACGCAGGGGAAGCGGCCGTGATGCGTCGCCGCCCTCGCGACGGCGCTGATCGGGCTGGCCGCGGCCGGGGACGCAGCGGTGCAGACCTGCACCGGGCGGTTCGTGAACCCGATTTCGGACATCTGCTGGGAGTGCCTGTTCCCGATCTCCATCGGGCCGATTGCCATCGGCAGTGCGATGGGCGCGCCGGACACGCCCAACCCCTCCTCGCCGATCTGCCTCTGCGGCTCGCCGATCCCGCGGATCGGGCTCTCCGTCGGCGTCTGGGAGCCCGCGCGGCTGCTCGACGTAACGCGCACGCCCTGGTGCTTTCCCAACCTCGGCGGCCTCACGATCAACCCCGGCCTGCACGCGGCGCGCGGGCGCACCGGATCCTCGGGCGGCGACGGCGCGGCGGGCTCGGTCTGGCACGCACACCTTTATATGTACCCGCTCCTCTCCTGGATCGGGGCGCTCCTCGACCTCGGCTGCCTCGAGGCCGGCGGCCTCGACATCGCCTGGACGTCCGAACTCGATCCTGCCTGGCTCGATGACGAGCTCTCCTTCCTGCTGAACCCGGAAGCGGCGCTGTTCGCGAACCTGCCGGCGCAGGCCGCGTGCGCGGCCGACTGCGTTGCGTCGTCCACGGGGCTGCCGCTCGATCCGCTCTTCCGGTGCGCGAGCTGCCAGGGCGGGATGTACCCGCTGACCGGCAACGTGACGGCGCATGTCGGGGGCGTGCAGGCCTCGCTGCTGACGGCGCAGCGCCTCCTCTACTGGCTGCACCGCGCCGGGCTTGCCTGGGGGACTGCCGGTTGGGGCGCGCTCTGCGGCCGTTACGCCGTCGAGAAGACCCATGCTAACGGGCGCTTCGAAGTCGCGGGGGGTCCCGCGCGGGGTGATCGTGGCCTTCTCGACCCGGCAAACCGAGATCGAAACGGCGATGGCGGAGCGCGGTTTGTGGAGGCCGGCGGATCATCCCCGGATCGCCAAGCGCGTGGCGCTATTCACGCGCCCCGCCAAGCGGGTAGCCGACCGAAGCGCATTGCGCGGCGCCTGGGAGCGGCGTGCTGCTGACCTCGGGTTCGATGCGCGGGCCATCGTGGCCGAGGCGGAAGGGAAGGTGATGGCGCCGGACCCGAGGACCTTCATGGCCGCTGCGCCCGGGCAGGTCCCGGCACGCGATGCGGCCGCGGCACCGGTGGCCTGGGCGACGGCGCATCTTTCGGAACGCGGAGCGGTCTTCAAGCGCGCCGAGCTCTTGGCGGGCGCGCTCGCCTACGCGCCGGGGACGGTGACGATGGCCGCGGTTGAGCGGGAGGTGGCGGCACGCGAGGAGGCGGGCACCCTGCATGCCGTGAGCCTGCCGAGTGCGCGGGACTCGCTCGCGATCGACCGAGCGGCGGGCGAGGAGCGCGAAACGGCGGCCCTCATGCGCTCCAGCCGTGCCCGCGGGCAGGCCGTGATGCGGGCCTTGGCCGCCGAGGGGCAGCTCGACAAGGGACCGCTCACGGCTGCACAGAAGGAAGCGGTGAAGCTGATCCTGTCAGCGAAGGAAAGCGTGGTCGGCGTTCAGGGCGACGTCGGCGCCGGCAAGACCGCCATGCTCGATCGGGCACGGGCCTTGGCGGAGAAGAAGGGCTGGCGTCTCGCGGGACTGGCGCCGTCGGCCTTGGCGGCAAAGCCGTTGGCGACGGCGGGAATCGTGAGCGAATCGCTGCCGCGGTTTCTCGCACGGCACGCGGGTGCGGCCGAGGGGCGGCTTACGAAGAGTGGCGCGCAGGAGATGCGGGACCGATTGAAGAAGACGATCCTGGTGGTCGACGCGGGCACGCTCGTCAAGACCGTGCAGGCTCGGGATCTTTTGCGCGTCGCGCACAGGCTGCAGGCACCACGGGTGGTGCTGGTGGGGGATGCGAACTCGTATCACCCCGTTGATGCCGGCAAGCCACTTGCCCTGCTCCGGGCGGCCGGCATGCAGACGGCTGACCTGGGCGCAAGCATGCGGAGGCGCCACCCAGAACTGGGCCTCGCCCCCGTAACGCGCCGCGCCGACGAGATCATGCGTGCGTTCGCGGTCCTCGGGAGCCGCGTCGCCGAGGTGCAGGCTGGCACTCTCGCGGACTCCGTCGCTGCCCGCTGGCTCGCACTGTCGCCGGAAGACCGCGAACGTACCGGCGTCTTGGCGCAGGGCGATGAGCTCCGTCGGGAGATCAACTGCCGGATCCGCGAGGGCCTCGCCGGCGAGGGACGCCTGCGCGGACCCGCACTGGAGATCGAACGGCTGGTCTCGAAGGACTACACTCTTGCCGAGAAATCCCTGGCAAGCAGCTATGCCGCGGGCGACGTCGTGGCGTTTCGTGCGCCCGACAAGCGCCTCGGTGTCGAGAGCGGGGAGGTGCGCCGGGTGGTTGGCGTCGATCCAAAAAGCCCGGGCGGTGCTACTGCGGGGCAGGGACGGTGGGAGCCTCGCCTGGAATCCCGCGCAGACCAGCGCCCGGACAGACGACACCGAGATCTATCGGGCTGAAGGAATCGAGCTTCGCGCCGGCTACCGGATCTGCTGGACCCGTAACGGCGCCGGTCTCGGGGTCTTCGCCGGCCGCACTGCCGAGGTGCTCTCGGTTGAATCCGGCCGGGTGACGTTTCGACTGGCGGACCGGCAGAAGCTCGAGCTGGGCCGCGGCGATCCGCAATTGCGGTATTTCGACCATGCCTGGGCTTCCAGCGCGCATGCCTTCCGTGGCCGGGCGTTGGGCAACGTGATCGCCGCGATGGAAGCCGGGCAAGCGGATCAGACGATGCAGACCCCGGCTTACGCGGAGATCGGCCGGGTGCGAAGTCGCGCGGAACTGATCACCGACGATGCGGGAGAACTCCGGGCGCGGCTCCAGGCGGTGACCGGAGAGCGAATCCCGGCGCTCGACGCTTTGGTCGGCATGCGGCACAGGGAACCGGGACAGCCGACGGGGAGGGTGAGGGAGGACTCGGATCCGCACGGCAGTCGCGCTCCAGCGGGGGTCGGGAAGGAGAGCGGGAACTCCGCGTCACCGCCCACGGATCGGGACCTGTCGCCTCCGGAACGGAGCCGGGGTGCCGGGATGGATCTTGGCTTGTGACCCCATCCCGAACGATTGGGATCGACAGAGGCGCTGTGCCCGTGCACACCGTGTTCAGCTGGGGACGCCGACAACCCTAGGGTTTGGGCGCTCTTGTGCCGATCTCACTATTCGACAATCTGCGTTCTGGAAATTCATCCCTCGTTCGTCGCTCCAGGATTCGACAGGGTGTCTTCTTGTTTAGGCCACCCCGGTGTTTGAAAAGGCAAGACACTTCTGCACGAGCGTGCTGGTTGCGCAGATCCGGCACCCAGCCGGGATCGATCGGTCGGGCGCCGACGCGATTCCGGGCGCCGGTCGCTCCGTGACGGAACGTGACGAGCCTCACGGTGACCAGTGACTGGTGGTGTCGGTCAATCTCCGATCCTGCCGCCGGGCCGGATCCCGGGGATTTGCGGACTGCTCCCTATCTGGTACGGTTTTCACGTTATCTCCGGAACGCACGTGTTCGGCGAATGCCGAAGGAGGGACAGCGTGTCGTTAACGGCAGGGAAAGACCGGATCGCACAGGCCGGGGTCATGCGCGGACTCCATGCCGGTATGGGTGTGGCGGCGAAGGGCATGGTGGTCGCCTTCGTGGTCTTCACGGTGCTCAATGTGGAGTTCGCGAACGAGGTCTACACGGCGATCCGCGGCTGGATCGAAGCCTCGCTCAGCTGGTACTACATCATCGTCGTCATGGGGCTGATGCTGTTCTGCTTGATCCTCATGTTCTCGAGGTTCGGGTCGATCCGCCTGGGCGACGACGACTCCCGGCCGGAGTTCAGCAATTTCTCCTGGTTCGCCATGCTCTTCTCGGCCGGGGTGGGTATCGGAATCCTGTTCTTCGGCGTCGCCGAGCCAACCTTCTATTTCGACAACTCGGGCGCCTTCGGCTACCCCAACAACCCGCATGCCGACGTCGCGGGCGCCACCGCGATGGACCTGACCCGAGCGGTGCATGCGATGCGGGTCACCTATTTCCACTGGGGCTTCCACGGCTGGGCGGTCTATGTGGTGGTGGGCCTGTGCCTAGCCTATTTCGGCTTCCGCAAGAAGCTGCCGTTCACCATGCGCTCGGCGCTCTACCCGATCATCGGCGAGAGGATCTACGGTCCCGTGGGCCACGGCGTCGACCTGCTCGCGGTGTTCGGCACGGTGTTCGGGGTAGCGACCTCTCTGGGCCTTGGGGTCCAGCAGATGGCGACCGGGCTCAACGTGCTCTTCGGCGTCGATCCCGGCATCACCACGCAGATCCTGCTGATCGGCGGCATTTCCATCGTGGCAACCCTGTCGGCGGTCTCGGGCGTTGGCAACGGCATCCGCATTATTTCGGAGTGGAATATTTGGCTTTCGGTGGTGCTGCTCGCCTTCTTCCTGTTCTGCGGGCCGTTCAAGTGGCTGATGGGCTTCTTCGTTACCTCGCTCGGCGACTACATCTGGAACGTGATTCCGATGGGGTTCTGGACCGCCGGCACCGAGAAGGAGATCGCCTGGCAGGGCGGCTGGACGATCTTCTACTGGGGCTGGTGGATTTCCTGGTCGCCCTTCGTGGGCCTGTTCATCGCGCGCATTAGTCGGGGCCGGACGATTCGGGAGTTCATGGTCGGCGTGATGTTCGTTCCCACCACGATCGCCTTCTTCTGGCTCTGCATGTTTGGCGGCAACGCGATTTACCTGGAACTCAACGCGGGCGGCGGCGTCGGCACCGCCGGCATCATCGAACTGGTGAGGGCGTGGAACCTGCCGGCGGCGCTCTACGGGACGATCGAGCGCCTGACCGACATTTCGGCCCTGCAATGGGGCATGTCGGCCTTGGCGACCCTCCTGCTGGCCACGTGGTTCATCACGTCGTCCGATTCCGGGACGCTGGTGATCACCACCATGCTTTCCATGGGGAGCGACAACCCGCCGCAACGCTTCCGCATCGTCTGGGGGATGGGCGAGGGGCTCGTGGCTGCGGTGCTGCTCCTGGCGGGCGGGCTCAGGGCCCTGCAGACGGCGTCCATCGCCGCGGCGCTGCCGATCTCGGTGATCTTGGTTTTCATGGCCTACGGCCTTCTGAAATCCCTGGTCGAGGACAGCTCGGCGGTCCCGGCGCCCGCTCCAGAATCGGGCCGGAGAGAGGCGCCGGCCTGAAGGGAATCGCCGGTTGCGACATCTCCGGCAGTCATCCCCGGTGTCTCTCCGCCGCTCACTTGCTTAGACAGAAGATCATCCCTGCCGAAGCGGGCCTGCCGGATGTGGCCAAGCAGCTTGGCAACGCGAGCCAGGCCTGCAAGATGTCGGGCTAATCGCGTCCGGCCCAGCGAACCGACGCTCGTGCCGCGACGCTGCCTATCCATCTTCTTGGTGTGGCGCGCGCTATCGCGGGGTCGACCGGAACGTGGTGGCCGCGCGCGGGGCCTCCGGGTCGCTGGTGTTCGTCCCGGTGGTCTGGGACGGGGTCGGTGAGTTCTGCTGCGTCGAGCCGCATGCCATCTGGGAACCTCCAAAACCCCCCCTGATTTTGTAAATCCTTGTGATCTTGGAGCGGTGGACCCGGGAGGACGGTCAATGCGACCCATGGGGCTGTTCGATTTGCCGGAGCATCTCGCCCGGTTGTCGGCGACCGGCGATCCGTTGGAAGTGCTGGCGAAGGTGGTGGACTTCGAGGTGTTCCGGGCTCCGCTGGAGGCGGCGCTGGGCTACGCCGACGGGTCGAAGGGCGGCCGTCCGCCGTATGACCCGGTGGCCATGTTCAAGATTCTGGTGCTGGCGGCTCAGCACACGGCGAGTGACGAGCGCATGGAGTTCCTGATCCGCGACCGGCTGAGCTGGATGCGCTTCCTGGGGTTCGAACTCGGGGCGCCGACGCCCGACCGCAACACGATCTGGACGTTTCGCGAACGCCTGACCCGGGCGGGGGTCAGCGACGCGCTGTTTGCGACGTTCGACCGGGCGCTGCGGGAGGCGGGGTATCTGCCGATGGGCGGCCAGATCGTCGACGCGACGCTGGTGGCCGCTCCCCGACAGCGCCTGACCGCCACCGAGAAGGGCGCGGCCAAGGCCGGCCGGAGCGCGGACGAAATCTGGCCGGACCAGCCGGCCAAGGCCGCGCAGAAGGATGTCGACGCGCGCTGGACGGTCAAGAGGGGCCGGCGGCCGCCCCCGGAGGGGGCGCAGCGGCAGTTGCCGGCGACTGCCATTCCGGTGTTTGGCTACAAGAACCACGTGGCCATCGACCGGACATACGGGTTCATTCGGCGCGCCGCCGTGTCCGACGCCGCCCATCACGACGGCGCGATGCTGCGGCGCCTCGTCACCAGCGACAATCTGGCGGCGAGCGTCTGGGCGGATACGGCGTATCGCTCGCAGGCCAACGAAGCCTGGCTGGCCAGCATCGGCCGGGTGTCGCGGATCCATCGCAAGAAGCCGCCCGGGCGGCCGATGCCCCGGCACGTCGGGCGCGCCAACGCCCGCAAGTCTGCCGTGCGCGCCCGCGTGGAGCATGTGTTTGCCCAGCAGAAGGAGCACATGGGATTGCGCGTGCGGACGATCGGCCTCCCACGGGCCCAGACCCGCATCGGTCTGGCCAACCTGGCCTACAACTTTCAACGCTTGGTCTTCCATGAACGGAGAGCAGCCGAGGCCTGAGTCTGTCCACACCCCCGAATCCCGGCCTATCGGGGTCGCTCTGACCGACCAAAACCCGCATGCGAGCCCCGAACGAGCTCCATTCCACCGGATTCGCGACGCAATCTCGCCGCAGAGCGGCAATTCAGCCGTACTTGGAGGTTCCCATGTGCATCGTCCGTCCGCAGGGCGAGTCCGGGGGCGACGGGGAGCTCGAGGAGGGGCTCCGCCGGTGTGGCGCCAGGGCCCGGATCGCGGTGGGGTTCGCCCACAACTTTCGCCGCCTGGTCCAACTTCGAGGTGGCGTCACCACCTGACGGACCCCGCCGCGGAACCCATCTGCCCGAACCTCCTGAACGAGGGGCATTCAGCCCCTTAATCCTCCGGATGCGCCCCCGAATCACCGCAAGCAAATCGCCACACGGTCGATTTCGGCAGCCAGAATCTGACGCTGTCCGGTTGATCGAGGTTCCCAGATGGCATGGGTTCTCTGGCAGGCCAGGGAGCGCACTTTCAGGGCTGGGCTCGAGCCTTTCGCGGCTGCCCTAGTGATCGGTTTCATGAGGCCCGGAATACGGGGCCTCAAGTCGTCCCTTTCTGCTGCTTTGCCCTTGAATTCGCCGCCGATCAGCGTCCGAGGAAGATAACATTGGCGGCACGCCGCGAGGTATCAGGAAGGCAATATCGTACCCTCTCTGATGTCGTCGCATCCACCGAAGGAAACGGTTCTCTACCAAGATGCACAAGTTGATAGACTGACAGATCATGCGGCTCAGCTGCCGGGCGGAGGTTCGCTTCGGCACAGCTGAACATGCATGAATCTACAGACACTGTATTTGCATTTACAAACTCATAGACAGTTAGCGTAGAAATTTTCACGAATTGCTCCCTAGTACCGATACACGAGACTGACTATACCGCCTCGAAACAGCGCGAATGGAAGGAGGCGCTGGATAGATCCGAGTGTAAGGAGGTTGGGCATGCAACCTACTCGGGTTGACATCCTTGACAAACGCGCACCGGCAGATTGTGGGACAGTAGCCGGACCGGGAAGAGCAACCAATCGAATCGACGCCGGCATCCCGACGGTCATACGGTGGCTTCGACGCCGTCAATGTCATCACCAAGGGTCGGCCAAACCCCACGGCAACCCCCGCTGCACTGTGGTGCTGCTACTGGCTGCGATCAGCGGTCTTCTCTCGGCCCAGCCCTTAGCCGCACAACCGTACGATCCTCCCGTTACCACGATGGTGACGAACATGCTGCAACCATCAGGGTCGAGCCAAGTGGTGGTCTTGTCCGAGTCTACGACAGTGCTGCAGCAGCCTTTCAGGACCGGTCCGAATGAAGCGGGGTATGAACTGGAAGCAATCTGGCTGTACGTGCGGGCTACGCATGAAAGCCGGTACATGACCATCAATGCCAGGCTCTACAAGCACGTCGGGGGCAGGTACGTTCACGTCGCCAATCTGACATGAAGCCGGCTCAACGACTTTGCCCACAGTGACTGGCAGGCCCCCGCTGACACCTACCTGGAACCCGGAACGGAATACATCTTCGTGCTTGATTGCGTCGCCGGATGCGCCAACGACAACCGGGCCCAATTCGGCACGACCTCCAGCAAGGCAGAGGATTCGGGAGCCGAAGCCGGATGGTCCATCCACGATTTTCTCCGCTTTCGTCTCGGTGGCAGCCCCGTATGGTTTCTGGACGCCAATAAAGTTCTCAGGCTCCGAGTGGAGGGGCGCCCCAGCCCCTACCGCGCCTACAAGACTGCGATCGTCTCGAGCCCGCGAAACGGGCACACCTACGTGTATGGCGAAAACATCGACATCGCCCTGACATTCAACACCGAGGTCTACGTTTCGCCGGACGACCCGACGTCCATTGCCGTTCGGATGGGGAATGCTGTTGACGGGCCCACTTATCGCGCCGCGGCCTACGCATCCGGCTCGGTCACGAACCGCTTGGTCTTCCGCTACCAGGTACAAATCGGCGATGTCGACACCAGCGGCATCAGCGTCGACGCCGGGGGCTCCGACACCGGTTACAGCGGGTGGGTTCCCACCAGCGTCCACAGCTTCGGCGTGTTACCCGTAGACCGTTATTTCCCCGGCCTGGCGGACGACAGCCGCCACAAGGTGGACGGGTCGTTCCATGTCACCGGCGTGGAAATCACTTCCTCGCCCGTTCACCCCGACGGCTACCGCTTCGACGAGGACATCGAGGTTACGCTCACGTTCAGCGCCAACGCGTATGCGCCATCGGCCGGCTCCTCCGTTGCCATCCGTGTAGGCGACGTGCCAAGTGTCTCCAACTACCGGGCGGCACATTACGTATCGGGTTCCGGGACCACCCGCCTCTCCTATCGCTACCGCGTGCAGCATGACGATTACGATGCCGACGGCATCAGTGTCGATGCCGGCGGGCCGCACTCCGGCTTTGGTGGGCCGCTCCCCGTCACCAGTCCCGAACTGGGCTCCCTCCCGGCATCGCGTGATTACCCGGGCGTCGCGGGCGACGCCGACCACAAGGTCGATTTCGCGATGACCGCCGCTTTCGATGCGACCGCCCTAACCATCTCCGAGAGCGGAACCACTGCATCCGTGACGGTGAGTTTGAACGCGGCCCCAAGGCGCGCGATCACCATTCCCATCGTCGCCGTCTTGGGCGACGGCGCGACTGCCGACGACTACTCCCTGTCAGCACCCAGTCTGGTCTTCGCACCTGGCGAGACAGAGAAAAGTCTCACGCTAACAGCCACCGACGACAGCGAGGACGGCGACGGCGAAAGCATCACGATCGTCTTCGGTACGTTGCCGTCGGGAGTCCGTGCCGGTGTTCAGGCCACCGTTACGGTGAGCATTGCCGACGACGACGGGGAAGCGACCGGACAGACGGTCACTATCCGGCCGGGTCGAGACGCCTACATTGCAGGATTGGACGACATCGTCTTCAACCTGACGCTGGCCGAGGCGACGAACTGGGAAATTGCGGTGAACGTGAGGATCTCCCAAGATCAACCGTTCCTGGACGCTGCCGATCTCATGAAGCGGGTCGAGTTCCGTGCCAACGCGATTGCCGTTGAGCTGCTTATCCCCGCTTCCCAACAGAATCCACGCGCCTCTCGAGGCGGCACCCTCAGGGCCACCTTGCTCGCCGGCCCCGGGTACCACATCGGGACGCCGGCAACAGCCAGCGTTCACATGGCGGCATCCGCACCTGCACTGATCGCACGGCTGAGCCAGACCCTGTACAGCTTCGACGAAGACGCGACCGCCACCGCAGCGAGCTTCGAAATCCTGGTGGAGAACCAGCCGGGACTGCTGCCGCCAAATCGGAGCCACGAAGTGACCATATCGACCGAAGCGGGAACCGCGACCGCTAACGTCGACTACGTTCCGGTTGCCGCGACCTTGACCTTCGCGCCGGAGGACTACGCGGCCGCCGACGGCCGATGGGTGGCACGCAAGTCGATTGAGCTATCGCTGATTGATGACGACGACGATGAGTCTGACGAACTCCTCACCCTAACTCTGTCGCGTGACGCTTCGCTCAGCGACTTGGTCCAGGTGCGCAATCCCAATCGTACGCGGTGCGACGGGCCCTGCCAGGCCAGGATCGTCATTGTCGACGATGACGCGGTAGGCGTCTCGTTCCTGGATGGAGACGGAAACCCGCTTCCGGACTTCCGGCTGACCGTCCGCGAAGGCGAGCAGCTGACCTACCAGATGAAACTCGACCGACGGCCGGCACAGTGGGGCTTCATCGTCTGGGAACCGGGCGATGGCGACGCCGATCTGGTTCCAATGGGCGACCGGTCCTGGTCGTTCTCTCCTGAAGCGGATTTGACCCCTGATCTCCAGAGCCAGCCAAGCGTCGTCCCGGAGACCCAGCCGAGTGCCGGCAAGAATGCGCACCACTGGCAGGAGACCTTCGCGGTGACCGTGGAGGCGCTGCAGGACAACGACGTGTACCCCGATGAACGTCGCTTCCACCATTACCTTGTGAGCGGCGATCGTGGCCAGGAGCGGGTCGAGTTGCCCGACATCGTGGTCGTCGAAATCGACGACGAGGCAGCCGGCCCGCTGCGGGTTTTCGGAGCCCCCGAAGTGATCTCCGCGCCCGCGTCGGGCGATACCTACGCACTTGGTGAACGCATCGAGATTCAAGTCGTCTTCACCAAACCAGTTAGCGTGACGGGCAGCCCGTATCTCGAATTCAACCTCGGGAGTCCCAATGCCCCCCACAGGGCGAGGGCCAACTACGCGGGCGGTGATGGCACGCAGGATCTCGTCTTCGGCTACACGGTGGAGCTAGCCCGCTTCGCTCACCAGCGGACCTGACGCCGCCGGCTCAAGGCGTCTGCGGGCGGTGTCGGGGGTTTCGAAGCCGTTGGCGGCGTGCCCGGCCGCCCGGGGTCGCCGGAATCGGGCGCGATGGAGCCCGGCAATGCGGATTCCGGGCTTGGATCGCGCTGGATGGCGGGCGCCGGGCAGACGCCGCCTGCGGCGCCGGTCGCGGCGCGTGCGGCAGGAGGGGGCAGGACCGCTGCAGGCGGGGTCAGGCGGGCCCCGCGCGTACCGGCGGCGCGCGCAGGGCGGCGAGCACGTGCGCGAACAGCTCCTGCAGCGGGTAGCCGGACGGGAACGCGACCCGGATCCTGCGGACGGTGACGGTGATGCGGGCGGCGACCTTCAGCAACCGGGCGCGGATGGTGTCGGCGCGGGCGCGGGCCGGCGCCGTGCCCTGCAGCCCGACCTGGCGCAGGAGGGTGAACAGGGCGCCGGCGAACGCGGAGAAGGTCAGCCGCAGCTGGTTGGCGCGCATCGTCGCGCTCGAGGTGCGGTCGGCGAACCGCCACAGCTGCTGTTCCCTGATCCGGTTCTCCATGTCGCCGCGGGCGCAGTACAGGTCCTCGTAGAGGGCCTGCGCCCCGAGGGTGCGGCGCGGGATGTTGGTGACCACGAAGCGCGGGTTGGCGCCGCGCAGCCCCGGCAGCCACTCGGCCTTGCCGACCACCCGGCGGGCCCGGCTCCAGGACGTCAACGTGCGGTAGCGGCATTCCCGGAACCGCCGCGAGGCCCGGCCGGTGGCGGCGCCCCGGCGCCGGGACTTGTGCAGCGCCTTCGCGAGCCACGGTTCCAGGCGGGCGTTGCGCGCGAGCCCGAACACGTACTCGAGGCCGGCGTCCTCGCACCAGCGCAGGATGTCCTCGCGGCAGAACCCGGCATCGCCGCGCACCCGGATCCGGGTCCCGGGCCAGCGCCGGCGGATCTGCGGCACGATCCGCGCCAGTTCGTCCACCGCGCCCGCCGCCGCATCGATATCGGCCGGGCGCAGCCGGGCGCACAGCACGTGCTCGCCGCAGGTCACGTACAGCGGGAGATAGCAGTAGTGCCCGTAGTAGCCGTGGAAGAACCGGCCCTCCTGGCGGCCGTGCAGCGGATCGTCGGTGGCGTCGAGATCGAGTACGATCTCCGCCGGCGGGGCGGCATGGGCCTCCAGGAACAGGTCCACCAGCAGCCGGTCGATCGCTGCCCGGTCGGCGGCAATCCGCTGGTAGCGGTCCCCGGCCGCCGCCTCCGGTACGCCGAGCTCCAGGCGGTTCAGCGTGCTCGATCCCGCCAGCGCATGCCCCCGGTCCCGCGCCCGCCGCCGCCGCTCCCCGGTCCCGTCCGCACACCCGCTCGCCAGCGCGAAGGCGCTGTCGGCGCGCAGCCGGTCATGGTCGTTGAGATCCTCGTAGCCCGCCGCCAGGGCCAACACCCGCTGCGCCACCAGCGTCTCCAGCCGGTGCAGGGACAGCAGCGCCTGAGCGCCCAGGCTTTTCACGACGGCGAAGCGCATGTCCGGGCGTTGCGCAGCTTCGCAGATCGCCGCCGCATCGGCCGCGTCGCTCTTGTTCGATTTCACGTATGGCTTGACGAATTGCGCCGGGATCAGCTTCACCTCGTGTCCCATCGCGCTCAGCAGCCGGCCCCAATGATTCGATCCGCCGCAGGTTTCCATCGCCACCCGGCAGCGAGGCAGCGCTTCAAAGAACGCCTCCACCTGATCCCGGCGCAGACGCCGATTGAGGATTTTCGCGCCCCGTTCGTCAGCGCCATGCACTTGGAAAAAGCGCTTGCCCAAGTCAAGACCGATGGTGTGTATCGTTTGCATGGATGCCTCCGTGATCTGTGTCCCGGTCCCTCGCGACCCGGCTGGCACCAAGATGCCGCAAGACGCGGGGGCATCCATCCCATCTTCCGATGACCCCTATCTCCGCTCAGCTGGCCGGAGGACGTCGGCGACCGCATTTCCGTCAAGTCCTCCATGGCGCACGAGATATCCGAACATCGAGCCGACCGCGGCCAAGCGCCGCCGCACCGGCGGCCCCGCAAAATCCTCATCACGCAGCGCATCCCGCCACGCGTTCACATCACGACGGCGCACGCTCTCAAGATCCCGGATCCTGCTCTCCCGCAGCGCCTCCATGGACGCCGTGAGATCCGCAACATATGCGTGCCGCGCATACGCACTCGGAAGAGTGTGTGCGCATTCCACGATCAGCTCCATGGTTTAACCACTGCAACCCGGTACCACTTCCTGCAACGATCATCGACCTGTCCGTTCACTTCTGCGCCCTGCAAACCCTTCCATATTTCCGCTAAATACTGTAAAGGACGCTTTCCCGAAACAACGGGACAACCCCATCTTCATGCGCCGGTGCGAGCCCAACGCACTCCCAGCCGGCAGGGTAGGGGGCCGACCCGCCGCCGCCATACATCCCCGCATCGCGCGCGATGACCCCACCCGAGAAACCCACATGCGTCCCACATATCGCTGTACGTCGGCCACGGCCCGCCACGGCCCCCCCACCGCAACGCTGTTACTCACAGCACTAGCCGCACTAGTCGCATCTTCCGCTGCCGCTGCTGCGGACGTACAGCGCACGGCTACCGTGTCCCTGCATCAAGTTAACATTGCGCAGCCCCTCGAAACCGCCAACGGCGGATTGCTTGGAGCCCTCCGCCCGGATCCCCACAATCCCGGCGTGGCCATCGGCTTTCTCATCTCCTGCATCGAGCGGGACGGCCTCAGCATCAACGCGAACTTCGGGCCCTTTCCGCGCGGCGTCCCCGTCACCTTCGCCGTGACCGACCCGAGCGGCAAGCGCCGCACCTACGGCCCTACCATCATCGCGTACGACGGCGTCCATGAAGCAACCGTCCTCGAGCCTGAACAGCAGTCTGCATTCATCGACCAGGCGCTCCGCTTCGGCGCCGTGATCGAGAACGGACATCGACGGCTGGCCAACCGTCTCCACCGCGACGAAAACGCCGCACTCCGCCAAATCGCAACCGTCTGCCTGAAGCACACCGCGCTAACCTTGCCAACACGCTACCAAGGAGTAGGGGAGGGGCCTGAGCGCCCGCTGTCTGTCCGATGACTGCAGTCAGCCCTCAGCAATCGTCGGCACTTTCCCACATTCGAGACCCTGTCACGATGTCCCACTTCCCACAGCCTCCTACGACCCCGCACCCCCTTGCCATCGGCTGCCTCATGGGCGCGTCGGGGTGCTCGCGGCCGGGCTAAAGGCAAGCGCCAACGGCCAGCACTCACCGCATGACCTCCCCCATGGTCTCGGTGCCGCTCGCCAGTTCGACCATCAGCTCGGGCGCAATGACGGCGTTGGAGACCCGGAAGAACTGGCTTGCCACCAGCCCGGTGCAGAGCACGGCGTAGATCACGTAGCCTTGGCGGATGATCCTTCGGTCGGAGGAGGTTAACGGAGGATCAGGTGCGCGCCCGTGCGCCTGACGCCCGGGCGACGAGATCATCGGGGATGTCGTCGAACGAGGCGTAGTTGAACGCGTACAGCTTGGCATAGAGGCGCTGGGCCTCGATCAGCGCCTCGTGGTTGCCGCTCTCGACGATCCGGCCCTCGTTGAGGACGACGATGCGGTCGGCGCCGCGCACGGTGGCGAGGCGGTGGGCGATCACGATGCCGGTGCGCCCCTCCAGCAGGCGTGCCAGCGCGATCTGGATCTGGCGCTCGGTGTAGGAATCGATATTCGCGGTCGCTTCGTCGAGGATCAGGATCGGCGTGTCGGCGACCAGCGCGCGGGCGAAGCTCAACAACTGCCGCTGGCCGAGCGAGAGGTTGCGCCCCTGCTGGTCGAGGACGGTGTCGTAGCCGTCGGCGAGCTGGCCGATGAAATCATGCGCGCCGACCGCGCGGGCCGCGCGCTCGATGTCCTCACGGGTCGCCTTGTCGGTGGAGAAGCGGATGTTGTCGAGCACCGTGCCGGTGAACAGATAGGGGTCCTGGAGGACCATCGCGATGTGCCGCCCGAGCGCCGCCTTGGCGTATTCCCGGACGTCGTGCCCGTCGATCGAGATACGTCCTTCCCAGACATCGTAGAACCGGTGGAGGAGGGCGGTGATGCTGGTCTTGCCGGAGCCCGTCGGACCCACCAGCGCCACCGTCTCGCCCGGCGCCACCGAAAAGCTCACCTCGTGCAGCACCGGCTGGCCGGGGGCGTAGCCGAATGTGACGCAATCGAAATCGATCGCGCCCCGCACCCGCTTGGGGAACAGTGCGTCCGGCTTGTCGGTGATCGCCAGCGCCACGTCGAGCACCTCGAAGATGCGCTGCCCCGACGCCATCGCGCGCTGCATGATGCTGTACTGGATGGTGAGCGAGCGGATCGGGTCGAAGAAGCGCTGGACGTAGAACAGGAAGGCGACCATCACCCCGATTTCGAGCGCGCTGTCGAGCACCAGCGAGCCGCCCAGCACCACCACGATGGCGAGCGCCGCCCCGGTCAGGGTGTCGACCACCGGCACCATCGCCTGGGCGTATCTGGCCGCGCGCAGATGGGCGTCGAGGTTCTCGCCCGCCTTGTCGCCGTAAAGCAGGAAATTGACGTCCTCGCGGCGCATGCCCTGGACGGTGCGCACCGCGTGGATCGCCTCGGCCAGCGCGCCGTTGGCGATCGAGTTGGTCTCACGCGCGCGGCGGAAGGCGATCTTCGCCCGCGGCAGCCAGACGATGCGGACCACCGCCAGCGTCGGCACCAGCACCAGGGTGAGCACCCCGAGCTCCAGGTTGAGCGTCAGCATGATGACAACGATGCCCACCAGCAGCAGCAGATCGCCGAAGGCGGTGACCGAGTTTTCGAGGAATTCCTGCAGCGAGCTCACGTCGCCCTGCAGGCGGGACATCATCCGCCCGACCTCGGTCTTGTCCATGAAGGAGAGCGACACCTCCTGGAGATGGGCGAACATGGCGCGGCGCAAATCGAAGATCACCCGCTCGCCGATATGGCCGACCAGGCGGTCCTGGAGGTAGTTGGCGGCGTAACTGACCAGGATCACCACGCCGAACACGGCGGCGGTGAGCTGCAGATGCACGACGTCGCCGCCATCGGCGAGGATCGCCTCGTCGATCGCGTGGCGGATGACCAGCGGGATCAGGAGCTGGGCCGCGGTATAGACCAGCACCGCCCCGAGCGCGGT
Organism: Alphaproteobacteria bacterium; assembly: GCA_965215575.1. Taxonomy (GTDB): domain Bacteria; phylum Pseudomonadota; class Alphaproteobacteria; order TMED109; family TMED109; genus VXPW01. The sequence continues at coordinate 2,951,376 of OZ244069.1, read as the reverse complement.
CAGGAGCCAGCGCGAATAGGGCCGGACATAGGCCATGAAGCGGCTCGCCACGCGGCGATCGTAGGCGGCGCCGAATATCTCCTCGTCGCGGCTGATCTGCGAGCCGACGACGGCGCGTGGCGGCCGGGCCGATCCGACGGCAGCGCTCATTCCGCCGCCCCCTGCAATCCGCCGTCGAGGCTTTCGCGGGCCTGCAGGGCAAAAATCCTGGCGTAGTTACCACCCCGGGCGATCAGGGTCTCATGCGTGCCGCGCTCGATGACCCGCCTCGCTTCCAGAACTAGGATCTCGTCGGCGTCGCGGATCGCGGCGAGCCGGTGCGAGACGACGATCCGCGCCGTGTCCTCGGCGCGTTCCGCCAGCGCCTCGCGGATCTGGCTCTCGGTCGCCGCGTCGATCGCCGCCGTCGAGTCGTCGAATACCAGCACCGCCGGGTGGAGCAGCGCGGTCCGCGCGATCGCCACGCGCTGCTTCTGGCCGCCCGACAGAGACACGCCGCGCTCGCCGACCAGGGTCTCGTAGCCCTCGGCGAGCCGGCCGATGAAGCCGTCGATTTGCGCCAGCCCGGCGGCGTCGCGGATCGGGACTTCCTCGGTCCACGGATCGCCATAGGCGATGTTGTTGTCGATCGAGGCAGTGAACAGGAACGGGTCCTGCTGCACCACGCGGACGGCGCGGCGCAGGCTATCGAGGGTGACGCCCCTTATGTCCTGCCCGTCGATGGCGATGCGTCCGCCCGTGACGTCGTAGTAGCGGGGCAGCAGATGGGTGATGGTGGACTTGCCGCTGCCCGGCGGGCCGACGATGCCGAGCGTCCGCCCGCGCCGGACCTCGAAGGAGACCCCGTCAAGGGCGAGCGGGCCGTCCTCGTCATAGGCGAAGCTGACATTCTCGAAGCGCAGCGTGCCTTCGGTCACCGCGAGCTCGCGCGCGTCCGGGGCATCGCGGATCGTCGGCTCCAGATCGATCACCGCGAACAGCCGCGCGCCGCAGGACGTGCCCCGCGCGAAGGAATTCACCACCAACCCGAGCGAGCGCACCGGGAGCTGCAATATGGTGATGAAGGTGAGGAACTCGGTCAGCGTCCCGAGCGTCATCGTGCCCGCGATCACCCGCTCGCCGCCGATCCAGAGCACCAGCCCCATGGAGACGAAATAGGCAAAGGTCATCCCCGTGGTCGAGGCGACGCGGACATTGATGCGCCGCGACGACAGAAGCAGCGCCTCGGCCGCCGCCTCGTCGTACTTGCCGAGCTCGAACGGCTCGGCGCCGAAGGCGCGGACCACCCTTATGCCGGTCAGGTTCTCGTCCATGATGCGGCCGAGCACCGCCATCCGGTCCTGGAACAGGGTCCACAGATAGCGCAGCCGGAGCCGCGTCGTCGTCGACCGCCAAGCGATAAAGGGGACGAAGCTCAGGCTCAGGAGCCCGAGGACCGTGTCGGTGGTGAGCAGCAGCGCCGCGCCGGCGCTGACCAGCACGACCATCTGCACCGCGCGCAGCAGCCCCGCGTTGATCAGCATGCGCACGCCTTCTAGGTCGAGCATGCCGCGGGTGATCAACTCGCCGGTGTGGATCCGGTCGTGGAAGGAGAAGCCGAGGCGCTGGAGCTTCTGGTAGAAGGTGAGGCGGAGGTCGTGGGCGAGGCGGTGGCCGATCGCCTCGCCGCTATAGTTGTGGGCGAGGGTGAAGACCCCGCGCAGGATCGAGGCGCCGAGCAGCAGGAGCGCCGCGTGGTAGAGCGCCGCGCGTGCGGTCTCCGGCGTTGCCGCTTCGTCGTCGAGCAGGCTGAGCGCGCCGTCGACGGCATCGCCGACCAGGCCGGGGATCGCGAGCTGGAAGGCCGACGCCACCAAGGTCGCCAGCAACGCCACCGCGATCCCGGCGCGGTAGCGCAGCGCGATCCTGACGATACGCCAGACGATCTCCGCATCGCCCGGCGCCGAGCCGCCCTCCATGCCGGCATAGGCGCGGGCATAGGCGCGCGGCTTGATGTCCGTCGCCGGGTCGCGGTCGGAGCGGCCGCCGTGTGAGGAACTGCCGCCTGGACCCATTTCCGACCGGAACGCTCGCACCGAGCGCCCTGGATCGGGCACTCGGTGGCCAAACGTCTATATAGACAGCAACCCGCCGGAATGCCAAACCGCCAGGCGCGTTTCCCGGTTTCCCCGGGCCCCGGGTCGAGCCCCGGGGTGAGATTGCGGTACTTGCCCGCGCTTACGTTATCCGCGCCTCGGCCGCCGTTGAGCGCCCATGGCGGCGGTCGGCGTTGTCAGACAAAATGGATTGATGTGCAGATGGGGCATCCATAGTTTTGCCGGATGCGTAATCCCTTCCGCTATTTCAACCGTTCGCCCGAGGTCATCCGCGTTGCGGTGATCATGTCTGTCACGAGACGGTACTGCTGGAACCGGTTCGGTCCGCTGTTTGCCGCGGAGATCCGGAAGCGCCGGGTTCATCGTCACTCGTATTCGAACTGGCGTAGGCATCTTGATGAGGTGTTTGTCCGCATCAACGGCGAGACACACGATCTATGGCGCGCGGTCGATCATGAAGGGGAGGTGATCGAGGTTGTTGCCACGAAACGGCGGGATCGCAGGGCTGCGCTCAAGTTTCTGAAGCGCGCGATGAAACGCTGTGGCCGGCCGGCTTCGGTCGTTGCGGACGGGCTTCGCTCCTACCGTGCTGCGATGCATGTGATCGCCAATGCGGCCGCCCAGACCTGCGGTCGTTGGCTCAACAACCGGGCGGAAAACTCGCACCAGCCGTTTCGAAGGCGTGAAGGGGCGATGGCGCGGTTCAGAGACATCAAGACGCTGCAGAAATTCGCCTCCGCCCATGCCTCGATCCACAACCATTTCAACCACCAACGCCATCTCAACCGTCGCGACATTTTCAAACAAGACAAAGCCACCGCCTTGGCCGCGTGGCGTCAACTCGCAGCCTGAGAGCCCTTGATCGTAGGTTCCATAGGCCCGACCCAGTTAGTCTGACAATGCCGTTGAAAGGGCTCTTGGCGGAGGCGCTGTTACGATAACGTCGAGGAAGGGGTTCGTTTGCAGCCGGGGTGGGAGGATTGGACATGCACGCCACCATTGCTGACAAGAAGGAAGAACTAGCCGAACTCTGCCGACGCCACGGCGTAGCGCGGCTCGAAATCTTCGGCTCGGCGGCGCGCGGCGCGGATTTCGATCCACAGACCAGCGATGCCGACTTTCTGGTGGAATTCAGACTCGACAACGGCCGGGCGCCGCTCCGACAATACTTCGACTTTGCCGAGGCATTGCGCCAGACCCTGGGTCGTTCCGTCGATCTGGTCGAATCGGGCGCGATCCAGAACCCGTATCTGCGCGCGGCCATCGACAAGTCCCGCGAGCTTGTCTATGCGTCCTGACCCTCGCGTCCTGCTGGCGGATGTCGATCGGGCGGCCGCGGATATTGCACGCTTCACCGAAGACATGGACCGCGAGACCTACGTCGGCGACGCTCGGACGCAAGCCGCGGTCGAGCGCAAATTCGAGATCATCGGCGAGGCGCTGAACCGCCTGCACCAAGCCTGCCCCGAGATTGCCGAACGAATTCCCTCGTTGCGCGAGGTTGTCGGCTTCCGCAATCTGTTGATCCATGGCTATGCCATCGTGATACCCGATCGCGTCTGGGACTATGCCGAGAACGACCTGCCGGAACTGCACAAGATGGTGCAGGCGTTGCTTGCCGAGATGGCACCGCCGGAGGAATGAACGCCGACCGCCTGCCTGCTCTCTACGATCGCGTGGCCGATGCGCCGGACGCCGTCAGCCGTTTGCGCTGCTTGGGGTATGGCCGACCGGCTTCGGTCGTTCCGGACGGGCTTCGCTCCTACCGTGCTGCGATGAATGTGATCGGCAATGCGGCCGCCCAGACCTGTGGTCGTTGGCTCAACAACCGGGCGGAAAACTCGCACCGGCGTTTCGAAGGCGTGAAGGGGAGATGGCGCGGTTCAGAGACATCAAGGCGCTGCAGAAATTCGCCTCCGCCCATGCCTCGATCCACAACCATTTCAACCACCAACGCCATCTCAACCGTCGCGACATTTTTAAACAAGACAGAGCCACCGCCTTGGCCGAATGGCGTCAACTCGCAGCCTGAGAGCCCTTGATCGTAGGTTCCATAGGCCCGACCCAGTTAGTCTGACAATGCCTTGATCGAGGTTCCCAGATGGCCAAGTGCCGGGCCAGATCCTTCGGGAGGGAGAACTCGGAGGACTTTCCCACCTCGGTGCTGTCGAGGTAGAGGGCCTCGTTGGCCCGGTCCGGGCTGCTGGCGATCCCGCGGGTCGCGCGCTCTCAGTTCATGTCTGTGCCGCTCACCGCACCTACTCGACCGTTGGAGGACTTTCGTCGGCCTGACCGTCGCTCTCGCCAGACTGGCTTTCGGCTGCTGCCCGTTCACGTTTCTTGGCCCGGGCTTCCAGCCGCGCCAATTTCTTCTCGGCTTTCGCGAGTTCAAGCTGGCGCCGTTCGAAACCGTAGTTCGGCTTTCGGGACAATACACACTCTCCGCGATGTTCGGATGGAGCGGACACAGTCCGCTCCATCATGGTGCTAGCTGGCGAGAGCGAGGTTCTCGGCAGACATCTTGCCGTCCCGGCCGGAGACGACCTCGAAGGAAACCTTCCGCCCTTCGTTCAACGTATCAAGGCCAGCCCTCTCGATGGCGCTGATATGGACGAATACGTCTTCGGAGCCATCCTCAGGCTGGATGAACCCGTAACCCTTGGCAGGGTTGAACCACTTGACAATACCTGTGACCATGATCGCTTCCTTTCACGACAATTAGGCGAAGCGCCGCCTCATGCGGCACTCCGTGAAAAACGTTCACAATGTTGGGTAAAAACTTGGTCGCCCGCTCGCGCGAGCGATCGGTTCAGCAACAACGACTGGGCAACGCTACGCGGAACCATACACGCAAAATCCAAGCCCGAACACCCGGTCGCTTTCGCCGATTCGGTACGAGACAAGGAATCACGGCCGATTCCCTCAACCCAAGAAATTGCGACGGGCGCACATCTCAATGTCAAGATGTGGGTAATTGAGAGCCTAATCCAACGGTTACCAGACGCCCAATTGAACCGCTCCGGGTTTGGCGGAGGCCATTTTGTTTGAGTCACGCCGCCATGTCTGACTGCTTCAGCATGGCGTAGTGGCGTTCCTCGGCTTCGGCCGGCGGGATGCTGCCTTCGGGCCGGTACCCGTAGATCTCGGCTTGGCGGAGAATCACCGACAGAACCGGCAATGCTCGGTCGGCGGCGGCCGGCGTGGCGCAGAGTGACGCGAACCACGCTTGGACGTCCCGTTCGGCGACGGAGGCAACTGGAGTACCCCGGAACCATGGCAGGATCTGCTGGCGGCAATAGCCCTGATTGACGGTGAACGCGCGCGGCTTCCACCGACGCCCGTAGCGCCGGAATACCTCCTCGGCGACGACTTCGAACGGCACGGATGCAGCTGCCGCCGCGGAGTGCGGCGCGTTCGGCGACGGCGCACGCCCGGGGGTCGGTCACCGGGACGGTAGCGGCGTCACCGCAGTCACGCCACACGCGTGGCACCGCGATGCGACCGGTTTTCGAGCGCCTTTGCACGAGTTCCAGCGAGCGGATGAAAACGGTAATGGACCGTAACCGACTCGTTCACACTGTGGGGTTTGTGTGCGGGTCTACACCACCGCGCGCTATGCGCATCTGGCGCGGGATTCGGTCAAGGCCTCTGCGGCGCGGGTCGCCGCCAGCATCGCCGGCGACTTCCTGCACGGCCGCGGTTCGGTAACGGCGAAGCCAGCGGGACGGTAGAGAAACTGCAGCAGATCCACCAGCAGAGAGTTGTCGCTCGGAGAGTTCCGGCAAATGATCGGCAAACTCTACTTCCGTCTCGGCCGCCGGCAGAACCAGCCGGCAGTCCTTGGCCAGGCGACGCCAGCCCAACAGTCGGTTGGCATTCAGACCGTGTCACCGGGCAACGCCCGCAACCGTCGCGCCGACTTCCAGCGTCTCGGCGACGATCCGCGCCTTCACCGCATCCGGCCAGCGACGCCGACCTCTAGACACCGGCAGCGCTACAACGTCACTGAGAATCTCAGTTGAGGGCTCCATTGAGAAACTCACCTCCTGCTCACGTCGCAGCGGTGAATCTCAAATCACATGCCTATCTGGAAGGGGTGGGGCGCTCAAATCGCTTACGGCGAAGCAGACACTGCGGGGATTACGCTTCTGCAGTCGTTCATTGCCTTCCCGCATATCAACCTGACAGGAAATGCTCCACATCCTCGGCGGCGTTAACCCCACTGGTCAGGGCGCCATTCATGCTAGATATCAGATGCAGATATTCGCCTGCGAGAAACAGCCCCGGGAAGCCCCTGTCTCGCAACGCTTCCAGTTCCCGCATCATCCCGCCATGAGGCAAGCACACCGCATTTTTCCAGCGGTAAACGCGCGTGAAGATCAGTTTTTCGGGCATGGCCGGTGTGAATTTCCGAATCTCATCGACCACCCGCCGTTCAATCTCGTCGTCGCTTAGAGCAAAGAGCTCTTCTGAGTACTCTTCCGCCGGGTAGGCGTGAATGATGCCTTTGCCCGGCGGTGCCGACAGAGGCGACCCAACGGTGCTATCTAAATAGCAATCCAACAAAGAATCTCCCTTCCGCTGGAACATGAAAAAGTAGTGTCCATTATGAAGCGGGTGGTTGTCGACGCCGAAAACCACATGGCAGCAACTGGAATAGGTTACGTTTGAGAGGAATTTCCTGGTTTCTTCAGGAAAATCAGAAACAATGTTCAAAGCGGCGGGAGCGGTGGTGGCACATATCACCGCATCAGCTTCCATGAACCCGTCTGTTGTGGTTACGCCTTTCACCACGCCGTCCTCAATCACCACTCGCTTCACTGGCGTTGAAAGGCGAGTATTGTCCGCGCAGGCTTGGGCAAGAGTCTGCGAGAAAAATCCTATCCCCTGCTCGGGCATATGGATCTTATGGTGGCGTTCAAACCACACCATCCACAAGAGCATCATTCCATGAAGCGGGCTGATGCGATCAGGTTGGCTCAGCGTGACGCTGGCGACAGGAAACTCGCAGAATTGCTCCAAAAATTCTTGCCCAATCTCTTTTCGAATAAAATTGGCGAAATTCCCCTCCAAATCGAAGTCCAGAAGACGCGTGTGATCACACGAACTAAAATCGTCACGCCTTTTCACCAGCATCCTGCCGAATTTGAGCATCTGCAAGTGACCTTTTGGGGAGAACAGGTTGAAGGAGAGCATCGTCTTCAGATTGGTGAGGTTTATAAGACTTGACGGATCCAGAACGCTGATCTTGTCTTTTCTTTTATTGTAAACACCTGAAGTGACTTGCACAGGAGAGCGGTCGAATGGAACTCCCAACTCTTCACACATTCCAAGGGCGACCGTATAGGCTGTGCTGAACAGTTGTACGCCCGTGTCGATGTAAAATCCATCGACCACTTCGCCAGCCATGCGCCCTCCGGCGCGATCAGTGGCCTCCAGGATCGTCACGTCGATCCCGCGCTTGCGAAGCGTGTAACTTGCTGCCAGCCCGGCCGTTCCACCGCCAACTACGAAGACTTTCTTTGTATCGCTCATAAAACATCCTCTAACAATCGTTTTAGATGACTCTGGATCGAAGGAAACGTATCGGTCGTCATCGCGCGTGAGCGGCTGCATCAACGACCCTCAATATCGCGACCTCCATCTGGACCACCTTTTGGTAAACGAGGACGGGCTTCTGTGAAATTCTTTTGGGTTTGAAGCAGTTCCAGGCACATGCGTTCTCGCATAGCTTGGTTTGTGTTTAGTTTATCTTTGAGTTGTCGGTCTGTTTCGGACATCGCGTTCCAGAATGTTACTCGTATGGTCCACAAATCTAACGTAGACGCGGGATCGATGACGGTAGCTCAGAAATGTCGTACGCTCTTAAGCAATTCTTCGTTTGGGCGACCTTCGATGGTTGCGGCCCAGCCGACGAGATCGGGCCGGTGGCCAAAGAGTGCAATGACCGTGCCGTCCCGCTCGGGGCCGCGCTGGAGGCCGCTATCGACGCGCCAGCCGTGCGCGCCGCCTGGATACAGCGCGGCGGAGGGCGCGGTGATGCCGTCCACGGCTGTCCGACAGGGTTGAGCGAACTCTCGGCATGCCGGCCAATTTTCTGGCCCGCCTGTCAGGATCTCTTGAGGGAGATCGGGTTGGAGGGATGGAGGCTCACCGATGTCGACGGCCCACAGTGCACGGCGAATCGTGAGAAGATCCTCCGGATCCGTGATTTCCTCATGGCGGAGAAACTCGGCCCAGGCGCCGTCCGAGGTATCGCAGAAATAGTGGGTCAGCTCACCGGCAGCATTCCATCGGCCGGCAGACTGCGATGAATCCTCCCGCAAAAAGGGAAAGCGGGGATCAGCGTGGCGGAACGCGATCACGTGACCGGCGATGTCCTGAGGGCACTGGCGAGTTTCTGCACCCGACGAGGCCCATCGTCATCCGGCGACCAGCGCTCGTCCAGCGCTTGGGCCGGAGTACTGCCGTCCAGCCGCTCGCGCCGTCGCTCGAACCAGCGCCGGACTCCGATGTCGTTGTACGCTCCGGACAGATCGCCGACCACGAAGGCAAGGAAATGGAGACGGCTCGCTACCGTGTCGGGCGTGGAGCGGCTGCCTGACAAGTAACGTCGCGCACTGGATTGCGAGATGCCGAGGAGACGGGCCAGCAGGTCCAGTCCCAGGGCGTCCTGCAAGATGCGCCACTCATGCTCGGGGGCGGGCGACTGGTCCAGGGCTTCGCTGATCTTTTCCAGCAGCACAGAAAGCCGGGTTGGGTCGGAGCACGGCAGGCGATTGAGTTCGGCAAGAAAGGTATGGCCGATGCCGGCTTCGGCCATACCCGTTTGAAGTCCCTGCATGGCAGTGTCGTCAAGGCAGGTGATCTGTCGAGACAGCAGGCCCATAGCGTCGGCGCGGCTCAATGCTGCGATAGCCGCGGATGCAAGCCTCGGTTCATCGAATGGACTGCGAATGGAATGTATATGGAGATTACCCATGATCCAAATACTGTCCGATAGCCTGGCCCCGGTCAACTGCAGTCTGATTTTCCTCCGCTAGATCATGCGTCGACGGGGCTGGCATGGTCGGCCCTGTCGGCATCAGGTTGCCTCCGATCGGAGTGCTATGCCGCATCGAGATCGTTGTCGATGCTGTCGCCGATACGGGCTGCAGAAGCTTTGACGGTGTCGCGGGCGAGGTGTGCGTACCTGGCGGTCGTCTGCACCTGTGTGTGACCGAGCAGCTTTCCGATCATTGGCAGCCCTTCGCCAAGGGCCAGGGCCCTTGAGGCAAAGGGGTGTCTCAGGTCATGGATGCGCACGCCCTCCAGCCCGGCGCGCGCCTGGATGCGGTTCCAGAAGTAAGTCAGGTCCGGCAGGACGGCGTCGGGCTCGCAGGGACCCCTACTCTGCGATCAGATTACCTTTGCTGTCGTAGCGGTGCTTTCGAGATTCTTCGAAGGACCTGAATTCGGTATCGAACTGCTTCTCTAGCGAAGCCTTGGCGTATGGGTAGCCCTGCAGGCCGATGTAGAGGGCGTAGATCACGGGTCGGAGTTTGTCCGGCGAGTAGAGCGTCCCTTCCGGATACTGCTGCCAAGGGTATCGCGTCTTGACGATGGGGTCTTTGCCGAGGAAAGCAAGAAAGGACTGTACGGTACGGCAGACGTCCCATGTCCATTGGACTTCGCTGTGCAATATTCGCTGGTACGTTGTTTCTACTGTCTCGCGGCTTTTCTTGGGAAGCTGACGGAAAAGGCGTGCTAGGTTGTGGGTAGAGGTTCCACGCGTAATGCCACGACGTTCGTAGTCTATCCTCAGAAGAATCTCGATGAGATAAAGTGCAACTACCTGCTTCCCGATCGCCCAACCCAACGCACGGTGGTCATTCTTGACGCTTTCATAGGGGTGGTTGGCTTGAGAGTAATCCACCAAACCCTCCATGTAATATAGGTATTTTTGGAAGTACCTCTGGCGCTTGGCGTCGGCTGCTGGCTCAAGGGCATTGGGTTTTCTAAGCGTGTGTCGGGATTGTTGTTTCCTGTTTGACATTGGCAATTGCTCTCGGTGATCGGCTGCAGATGTGATCTAGTCGGAGCAAGTTTATGCTGTACGAGCGATCTAACTGAACTCAGAAGACAGGCGAACCTCTGCCAACGATGATGACTTGTGACGCAACTTCAGTGGCCCTTGGACTTGACAATTTCATCGGCTAATTGATCGAGGCCGCGTTCATCGGGAGGATAAAGTCGCTTCAAGAGTTGGGAAAAGATCTCATAGGCGTCCAAGAGGCGATCACGAGATATACCGGTTTCGTGGCTGGCGGCATTGCCCAGCCATTTTATGGCCATAAGTGACGTTGCAACAGTCAGAGCGCCGTAACGAGCGTGCCAATTGTCGATGCGATTGTGAAGAGCGGTGAATTTCCCGTCAGCGTCGGTCGCCGGGAATCCCCGGTCCTTCAAGATGAGTTCAAGGGCAAGGCGCAACCGGTTCGCGCACGCTTCACTATCGAGCCAGAACAGATCAAAGGAACCACGAAGAGTCTCGTGGATCGGTTCCGGGACATCGCTGTTGAGCACGAGAAGGGGGGGGGTGAAGGCAGCAGGGATTTCGGAGAAAATACATGTTTGGTGACGGTCTTGCCTTCATGGTCGTATGCGTAGTGATATGTGCAGTAGCCTGACGCAGAGACGGCCTGGGCGCACTTCGAATGGCCGCACACCAGCCATGCGGTAAACCCGGCAAGGGCGTGTTCGTCATCCGTGAGGTCGACAAGCTGCATGTTGTGGGCGGATGTGCGCACCGCCAGGGACTCGGGTTCGAAGTTCAAGGTTGCGCTGCAGTTGGGGCAGGGAAGGGACGGATAGTCTCCTTCTTGCCAGTGCGGTCGCCAGAGATCACGGTCCATGCGCATGTAGCGTGCTCCGAGTGGTGTCGTGGTGGTTGGCAGCGAAAGTGATCGCGGATTTCGACATCGGTGGGGGCCAGATCTAATTGACTGGGTGGACGCAACCGACCGCGGCCGACTTACCTGAGGTACCCAGGGACATACAAGGTCAGTGTACGGTGGCGGGGGCTCTGGACCACGCGAATGATGACGACCGTGGAGGACGTTGGGCCGTGAAACGGGGCCTTCGAGTCGGGCTGATGACGGTCGCCATGGAGAGTTACTGGGTCAGGTCTCGAAAGCTGTCCAGTTTAAGCCGAAAGCGGTGCCGTGTAGCCCATTCCTGCTTGATGCGGTCGGCTTGGGCGATGTCGAGCAGGCTTTGGCGAATCATCGAGACGACCAGGTCTTGTGTCGCGAGGATGCGAAGGGTTGCGTCGGCACGGCGGGCATGTGTGGTGGCAAGGCGGTCGTCTATAGCGAGGATGTAGCGGCGGTGGACGGCGAGGGCGATGGCGGAGCATTCGCCAGCGCCAAGGCGCCCGGCGGCGAACATGGATCCAAAGAGTCGGATCTCCTCCGGCGTGGTGACGCGGGTTTCCGAGATGGCGCCGGCTGCAAGAGCGGCGGCGAAGTGTTGTTGCTGATCGGGATAGCGGTCCGTGATTTCCGCGGCGACATGGTCGGTGGCAAGGAAAGCGTGGGAGTGGCCGGCGAGCAGGTCGGTCCGGTCGATGCGCAGAAAATTGATGAGAACAGACGCATCGGTGACGATGATCGCCGGCTGGTGTTCTCCCACGACCTGTGTCATTCGCCGCGAGCCGCTTCGGCAAGGTTGAGCAGCGTGTCGCCGGAGATCCGGAGGGTCTTGCCCAGCTCCAGCACCCGGCCACGGGAAATTTCCTCGCGGCGGTAGGCCTCGATGGCGAGATGCGCGATTTCGTTTCTGAGTTCCCGGTCCCAGTAGCGTTGTTTTTCGCGTTCGCCGACGTCGCCGAACATGCTGAGCGCCTTGAGGTACTTGCGGCCGAAGCGCTCCTGGTCGAGGAGCTCGCCGCACTCGCGCTCGGAAATGTAACGAAGGCTCTTCAGTCGGTAGACGGCCGCCTGGTAGCTCACACCGAAGTGGTGGGCAAGCATGGCGTTGTCCTTGTAGGTGATGCGCTGCGAGCGGGCTGGCGTGCGCTGTGCCGCTTCGATATGGCCTCCGCTGGCCGCATCGAAGATGGCGTGGTCCTGGCGGCTCGGCAGCCCTTTGTCGAGGTTCCGCAGGGAAGCACGGATTCCCCCTCTCGGCATGAGAAAGGCGGCGGCGAACGCGTTCGCGCGCTTTTCGACTATTTCGGACGAGTTGTCGGTGCTGGAGATGGTGATCTTGCCGTTGCGATCCAGGAGGGCGTGCGCGTATTCGTGCGCGTAGGAAAAGCGCTTCCGTCCCTTCGCGTGTGAGGAATTCACGAGAATTGCCAGCCCGATGCTGGGGTGGCGCAGGAAGAGGCCTGACATGCCGTCGGGAAGCGTGACGCCGGATGCCCAGACGCCTTGGGAAGCAATGAGCTCGGAAACGTCGGCGATAGGCGCGTCGGCGATTCCGAGTCTGCGGCGCTCCTGTTCGGCCGCCTCTTCTCCTTGGGCCACGGCCTCTCCGGGTGAGCGGGGAAGCCGCATCTCGTAGCTGGGCGGGCCAGACCGGGGTTCCGCGTCCAACAGACGTTCGAGGGAAACGCCTTCCCGGCAAAGGTGCACGCACCGGGCGACCTGCTCGCGCGTGGCCGGATCCTCTTCCAGGCCCGGCGCGACGCGGTGCAGGGCCACGAGGACATCTCTTTCCTCGTCCCTGGGCCCCTCATGCAGGAGGTCGGCGACAGGGTGCAGATAGAGTTCGGAAAGTCGGGTCAGTTCGAGGGTCGATACCGATCGGCTGCCGGCCTCGAGTTGCGTGACAGCGGTTCGGGGAAGGCTCAAGGCATGGGCTACTGCTTGCTGGCTAAGGCCGCGGGTCTCGCGCGCCGAGCGCAATCGTCGTCCCAGATCTTTCGCATTCATGGTTTCTGCTCCTCCCTCTTGCAATGCCGCTGCTGCAGCATCGGGCACATAGTCTAATATCGAACATATAATGTCACAAACTTCCATTTACAGATTGAAAATCGTACCGGACAATATGCAGTCCCGGCCCAAATACATGCTGTGCCGGCATATCGGTTCGGTGGTCTCTACGGCCTAGGGCGGAACCGGCTGGTGCAAAGATGAGGAGGCGCCATTGGTGGGTGAGGACGAACGGCCGGGGCAAAGGAAGCGCCGCCTCCTGTGTATTGACGGGGGCGGCATTCTCGGCACGTTTCCGGCGGCCTTCCTGGCGGAACTGGAACAGCACCTCGACCATCCGATCGGATCGTATTTCGACCTGATTGCCGGCACCTCCACGGGGGGAATCATCGGCATCGCCCTGGCGCTGGGGCATTCAGCCTCGGAGATACTGGGTCTCTACGAAGGAAAGGGCCCGGAAATCTTCGGCCAGGACCGGGGCGCTCTCGGGAATTTCGTGGGCAGGAGGCTGCGCGGAATTCGCTGGCGCTACCGAAACAAGTATGGCTCGGAGGCTTTGCGGGACGCGCTTCAAGATGTTTTGGGCGATCGACGGATTGGCCATGCCCGGACCCGTCTGGTGGTTCCCGCGTGGAATCCGGTTGCGCAATCCGTCTACATCTACAAGACCGCGCATCATCAGCGGCTCCGGACGGACTACCGGTCGCTTGCCGTTGACGCGGCTCTGGCGACTGCGGCCGCGCCCACCTATTTGCGCCAGCACATCACGCAGCACGATGTCGGCCTGCTCGACGGGGGAGTATGGGCGAACAACCCGGTCGCCATCGCGGTGGTCGAGGCCATAGGTGTGCTCGGCTGGCCTCGGGAGAGCCTGCACGTGCTGAGCCTCGGGTGCCTGGAGGAGACCTACACGGTCCCGAAATGGGCGGGCCTCGGCACACTCGGGGCTAAGGCCCTGAAGCTGTTCATGGACGGTCAGTCGCACGGCGCGATGGGGATGGCAAAGCTGCTGACCGGAGACGAGCACGACCGGGATGCCGTGTACCGGGTCAACCATGCGGTTCCGTACAACGCCTACCCGATGGATGACACCCGAACGATCCGTGACCTCAAGGGTCTCGGACACTCGAAAGGCCGAGAAGGGCTACCGATCCTGGAAACAGTGTTTTTCGATCGTCCGGTCGAGGAATTCACGCCCGTCTACCACTTGAATGAGGATTGTCATGACGATTGACAAAAACGCGTACGCGAACTTCCTGGAGAAGGTCGCCGAAGACATCGACATCGCACCCAGCAAGTACCAGCAGGCGGTCGACCGGTACAAAGCGGTCGGGCACTGGCTTGAGGACGGAGAGTATCCGGGTTGCGCTGACGCGCCGGACATCTATCCGCAGGGATCGTTCCGGCTAGGGACCGTCGTACGGCCCATACGGGGCGGCAAGGAGGCGGATTACGACATAGACCTCGTGTGCGAATTGCCGATCACGAAGGATCGGACGGATGCGCGCGCGGTGAAGCGGATGGTGGGCGACCGACTTCGCGAGCACGACCGGTACCGCAGGATGCTCGATGACGAAGGGAAGCGGTGCTGGACGCTTGAGTATGCCGAGCAGGACGGCATCGGGTTTCACCTGGACGTCCTTCCGTCGGTTCCGGATGCTCAATACGCATTCGACAAGTCGATCGCGATCACCAACCGGCAGGGCACCTTCTACGACTGGTCAGCCAGCAATCCGAAAGGTTACGGCGATTGGTTCGACGAAAAGAACCGGGCGGCGTTCATGCGGGTGCTGGCGGAGCAGAAGCACTCGATCAGGGCACGGGCGACGACGATCTATGCGTCGGTGGACGACGTTCCCGATCAGCTGGTCCGCACGCCACTGCAACGGTCGATCCAGATCATGAAGCGACACCGGGATGTGATGTTTAATGGCGGGACGGGCGCCGACTACGCGCCGATTTCAATGATCGTCACAACCCTGGCGGCGCATCTGTATCGGGACGAGCCCGATGTCTATGCAGCTCTGACCGCGATCGTCGCGAAGCTGCATGGACATGCGGGGCTTGTCGAGCACCGCATGATCGAACAGACGCTTGCTTCCTTGGGGCTCATCCAGCGTACGCGGGACGGGAAGTGGTACATCGGCAGTCCGGTCAATCCCGCGGAGAACTTTGCCGACCGATGGCATGAGGACAATCATGCTCGGGCCCGGGCGTTCTTCCAGTGGGTCGAGGCACTCCAGGAAGACCTCGTGGACATCCTTGCAGAGAACCGGCTCGGGACGGCCAGAAACCGGCTCGCCGCGGTTCTCGGCGCGTCCGCAGCGGCAGGTCACCTTGGGCTGATCACGCTGACCGAGGCCGCGGCGAGTCAGGCGCGGGTGCACATCAGCAGTGCGGCGCGGCCCTGGAGACCGTGAGTGCGGGAGGATTTGGAGTCGGAGATTGCGGACCTGCGGCAAGAGTATCAGGGGCTGACGACAGTCCGGGAAAGGAAGATTGGTGTCGTGGTGTCGGGGACGCTGCCGTTCGAGGCTTCGACAGACGGTCACGAAACGATAACGGACGTCTTCGAGATAGACCTGGTCGTTCCCGAGACCTATCCCGAGGGAGTGCCCTGGGTGCTCGAAACCAGCGGAAGGATCAGCGACGCTTACGAGCACGTGTACACGAACGGGAAACTCTGCCTCGCAGTGCCGACCGAGGAGCGGTTGATATTCCGGCAAGAGCCATGTTTACGAGGGTTCGTGACCAACCTCGTCGTTCCCTATTGCTATGGCTATTGCTACTGGGAAAAACATGGCGTTCATCCTTTTGGAGAGCGGGATCACGGGGGAGCGGGTATCGCTCGCTTCTACATCGACAGGCTTGGCCTTGCGGACGAGGTCCAAGCACTGGAGGTCGTATTGCATCTTTTTCAGCATGGCTACCGGGGGCATCACGATTGCCCGTGCGGCAGTGGAGCCAAGCTGCGCAATTGCCATGGCCCCGCGTTGCTGGAGTTGGACCGGAACCATACCGCCGAGTCGGCGCGGTACGACTTCGGGGAAATCCTTCGCCATTGCCTGAAGAGGGTGGGCGACGGGGAGCTGGCGCTCCCGGCGGAACTGGAACGGCGACTGTTGCGGCAGGGGAACAGAAAGGCCCGTAGGCCGGCCCTGCGGGTAACGCAGGACAAGGTGAAACGGGACCGCGGGTAGGGGAAGAAAAATCGTACAGACTGGACAATGGCCCGACGGTCCGCATCGCATCGAACGTGTAGAGGAGGCGCCCCGGTGAACGATGGACGGCAGGACGACGAAAGGGTCGATTCGGGGCCGGAAGAGATGTACGAGGACCTGCCGCCCTACGCGCCGGCGTCGTCTCTGGATTCGTCACAGCTTCGTCGGGCGCTTACGGATCTCAATCTCCTCGGCGACGATCCCTTCTTGCGCATGCAGGCGTTCAATCTTGGGATGATCGACGGTTGGCTGACCGGTCTGGAGCAGGGCGTGTTGAAGGCGTTGGTTCGCGAGGACGGAACACCGCTCCCGGAAGCAGGCTTTCTGTCGGCGCAATCGCAGATGTGGCTGTTTGCGGCCTACGAACTGATCAGGACCTGGCGGCAACGCTGCCGGGACATGATTAAATGGAGCGAATCCGGAGGCTTCCGACCGAAGCTGTCCGAGTTGGAAAGGAACTTGGGATATCCGCATTTCGGTCGGGAGGCGCAGGCGATCGACCGCGAGCTCGGCCAGCCCTTCTTCGCCTGGCTCTCCGAGCGCACCGGCACCGACGGGCGCCCGATCGGGGCGGCCGGGGCGGTGCGCCTCGCCTCGCCGCAGAGCGCGGAAGAGGCGGAGACGCTGCGCGAGCACGCCGCGGCATTCGTCGCCGAGCGCTATCCGGCGCCGGCCGGACCGGACCCTGCCTCGGTCGGAGGCGAGGCGGAATACGGCGCGGCCCAGGACACTTTAAGCGACGCATACGCCCGCGAGACCGCGGCAGCGCATGGCGGCTGAAGACCGCGACGATGGACGAGATCATGCGCCAGCGCGAGTCGCGGCGGCGGAGTTCGTGCGCTTCGCCGCACTCGCGGCCATCGAGGAAGGGAAATCGGCGGCCGGTTCGGCAGCCGCTCTCGGTCCGCTGATCGAGCGGACGTTTCGCTACTCGTACATGGTGGCGACGAACATGCGCGACGAGATGCTCGCGGCGGGACGAACGAGGAGGTGGAGACGCTGATTGGCGAGGCCCGCGCTCTGCAGGACGAGTTGCTGGAGGCGCACCGGGCCACGTTCGGGCTGAGGGTGACGGAAGAAGGGCGTAGGTAAGTCCCTGCCGCGTCGGGTGTCGTTTCGGTTCGGCCTCGGACCTGGTTGGCGCCTTACTGCCCCGGAGGTGGGCGGAGGCCGGGTTCTCGCAACCTGCGCGCGATTTTTTCGAGATTGTTCTGTGCCATGTCCCGGTGCCGTGGTGCGCCTGCGCTCCCAAGAACTTCCAACGCCGCGCGGTAGGCGTTCCGGGCTTCCTCGAAGAACTCCCTGCTGTTTCTGAGCTCGCCCAGGTGCTCGAGAGCTCTACCGAGGGCGTTCTGCGCCGCGGCCCAGTCGAGGGGCGTACGTTCGCGCGTGCGTTCGCGGAGCGCCGCGCGGAAGGCGTCTACAGACTCTTCAAGAAGCGCCGTTGCCCCCTCGCGTCGGCCCAGGGTCATCAGAGAAATACCGAGATTGTGCTGCGTAGCGGCCCAACCGAGCGGCACCCTGTCGCGGGTGAGTACCTCGAGCGCCGCGTGATGGGCATCGAGCGCTTGTTCCAGTAGCGCCGTGTTGTTCGTTCGTTCGCCGAGAATTGAAAGAGCGTTGCCGAGGTGGTCCTGCTCAAAGGCCCAATCGTCGGGAGTTCGTTCGCGGGTGAATACCTCCAAAGCTGCGTGATGTGCGGCGATGGCGTGTTCAATCTGGGCAGTGCCGGTTTTCAGCTCCCCCAGGCGTCTCAATACAGTGCCGAGGTTGCCCTGGACTGCCGCCCAGTGACGGGGTTTGCGCTCACGAGAAAAGACTTCCAAAGCTGCGCGGTAGGCGGCGACGGCTTGGTCGAGCCGCTCGGCGCCGTCCTCTCTGTCGGCCAAGGCTGCAAAGGCGAGGCCGAGGGAGTGCTGTACTCTGGCCCACTGAAGCGGTGCGTGCCGGCGCGGATAAGCAGTGAGTGCCCCGCGGTAGGCCTCGGCGGCCTGTTCGAGACGATCCGTGCCGGGTTCCCGCGTTCCGAGCGTCGAGAGGGCATTTCCGAGTGCGACGTACAAGACGCCGCGATGTTCGGGTTTGCTGATGGTAGGAGTGCGGAGCAGTCTGGAGAGCTTTTCAATAGCGGCCTGCAGTCCTTTCTCCAATACATGGCCGCGTGTTTCGGTGTTCGCGAGCGGGGCTACGGCGTTCCACGCCATCGCTGCCAGCTGAGTCCGGAGATCCTCGTGAAAGTCGGCGCCAAGTGTCGCCTCTTCCAGAGTGTAGGGCCGGTCAGCCCGTCGAAGCGTCCCGTCGCCCTCGCGCGGCACGAACCATAGCCCCAGGACCTGGCCGGGCGTTTTCACTGTGCCGACAATGGCCAGATCGGCATTCCATTCTTCCAGTACCGCCAGCGCGCTGCGCTGGATGGCTGGGCGCCATTCATCCGCGGCACCCGAAGCGGTGATGTCCTCGTCGGACACGACCAGCGTGATGCCCTCGACGCCCGAGAAGGCATCCTCGACGTTTCGCGTGTCCTTCCCGCTCCAGTCGTTTTCCAGCCAACACAAGACGATGCGAAAGCTCCCCTCCGCGCGAGAGGGGGTGGCCGACAGAGCGTTCTGAATGCGGAGCAGCAGTCTCTGCGGGGATGGAACATCCTGAACAAGAGCCTGCGAGAACCACACCACGACCAAAGCCGTGACAAGGCTCGTGACGATGCTCGTGATGATGGTTCCGAGGCGGTTCATTGGGGGTGTATGGACCTCTGCCGATTCCTGCATTCCGTCCGGTCCAGCCTCGTATCCGGTCCTGACTTCGCAGTCTGAAACGGAGTGCGGGTCATTGCGGGCGGCCGTTTCCGTCGCCAGGCGTGGCTATGCAAAGCGCGACGGGCGGTGGGTCAAGAGCGCGTCAGCGCGGAGGGAATGAGATAGAACCCCTGAACGACGCTCGATACATCGATCAGTTTGGAGCGAAGAGCGCCGTGAGGGACCTGGTTGCGAACGTTGTCGTGCTGCATCGCCCGCCTCGAGTACGCGTTTGTCTTGTCGAGAACGAGGGCGAGTCGATCCCGGAAACTCAACCCCGAGAACCCACGTTCCGAGGGGGTGTACGGCGACCACGCGCGTCGATGGTTTTGTCGGTGACGTAGTCGAAAAACGTTGGCCATCGTACCCATCCCTTGGGACCACAACGAATAGCGCGATTGTATCGCGCGGTTCAACGGGTTCGCGGCTGATGGGAAGTGAATGACGCGGAAATCGGGGGTCGGGAGGGGCCTTCGGAAGGCGGCAACGAGGGCCATGGGATCGTGCACGTCGGACGCGGAGCGGAAGGTCGACGGATGCAAGGGGAACCCAATCTGCCGTCGCCGGGGTCGAATTCGGCGAGCACTTTGAGAGGCTGACGGTGAATCGAGGCATCTGGATGCAAGGTTGCCGTGCGTCGTTTCGGCGCGATCGCGTCGCTCGGATGGTCCGAAGACGGTCGATTGGAGGGTTGCGGAGAACGGAAAGCGGTCGAAGGGCGACTGGTTGGGCACTCGATGGGGGGGATTCTACGGCGGTTGAAGGTGTGGGAGGTGGCGGTATCGCGGTAAGGAAGGCGGGGATGCGGCATGTCGGCGAGGCCGAGGCCGACGAGATGGGTGAGGAACGTGGTTGCGTTGGGGGAAAACGCCTGGGCCGGTTGCATCGTGCCGTCTCCTTCGCAGCGGTGAACGGGAACGGCGGGAACATCCTCCCGGACATCCATCCGCCGCCCCGCTTCCGGCCCGGCTCTTCCTCTGGGTGCCGGGATGCACGGGCATGGCGTCATGGCCGGCTGGAGTGTCGCGGCAGGAGAGCGGCGGCCCAGACTGTTGTGACCGCCGCGATATTGACGAAACAGACGCAATAGACAAATATGAGGCCGTGGCGGCAAAGCATCGGAGAACGGTCATGGCACCGACCAGGGTCGAGGAGACGCGGGAACTGGAAGACATGCTCCATGACGCCGCCGGGCGTCTCAGTGCGGCGCATGTGGCGGCGCTGGTGGCCCATCCGGACGCCGTGCGCTCGGCGCTCGCCGCTGCCGCGGACGCGCTGTCGACGGGCGATGGGGAGCGGCGCTCTGCGGTCGAGACGATTGAGGGCGGCGAACCGGTGCTGGTCGGCGAGGAGGAAGCGGAGCTGCGCGTTGCGGCGCGGGCGCGTGACGGCGCGCCGGAAACCCTGCTGACCTCGGAGGAGCTGGCCGAGCGCGCCGGGCTCAAGACCCGCCAGTCGGTTCATGACTGGCGGAAAAAGGGCCGGCTCGTCGGGTGGCAGAACGCCAGGCGGGGCTATGTCTTCCCGGCGGCGCAGCTTGACGGGCGCAACCGTCCGCTGCCCGGCCTGGACCGCGTGGCCGGTCAGTTCGGCGACGGCTATGCGGCGTGGGTCTGGCTGACGACGCCGCTGTCCTCGCTCGACGGGGCGATGCCGCTCACGGTGTTGGCGCGGGGCGAGATCGACCGTGTGGCCGACGCCGCCCGGGGAGATCTGCAAGGCGACTTTGCGTGAGCCGCGGCTACGACCCGGACCGGCTGCGCTCCGGGCTCTGCACAATGCGCCTGGAGCGCGTCTTCCGCGTGATTCATCGAAGCGCGTGACTTCCGCGTGATTCATCGAAGCCATCGCTCCGCGCCGCTGACCGCGGTGCCGGCACCGAGCCGGTTCGGCGACCCGCGGGCACGCGATGCGGTGCTATATGCCGCGCAGTCGGTGCGCTGCGCCTTCTGGGAGACGCTGGGACGCAACCGGTTCGCGCGGCGGCGCCAGCGTGAGCTGCCGCGGTCCGAAGCGGAAGCCCGGCTGGTGGTGTCGGTCCGCTCGGAGGGCGCCCTGTCCCTGGTCGACCTTCGCGGCGACGGGGCGGTGCGCATCGGCGCGCCGAGCGCGGTGGCCCACGACGGCAACCATGCCGCCGGCCGGGCGCTGTCCGGTGCGGTCCATGGCGGCGTGCCGGAGGCGGACGGGTTCGTGTTCGCGTCGCGGTTCACGGGCGGGCCGTGCGTGGCGGTGTTCGACCGGGCGTTCGGTCGGCTGCGGGCCGGCGGCGCAGCCGAGCTGGTCCACCACGCCGAGTTCCTGGACGCCCTCGACGAGTACGACATCGCGCTGACCGGGCCTCCGGCGTGACGGAACGCGGCGGGTAGACGGTAGAGAGGACTAGCACAAGTGTTCAGGAGTGATTCGTGCGACGGGGTGAGCCTCTATGTTGGTTGGAAGGACAGTCGGTGTGGCTTTCCGGCTCCAAAGGAAAGGTCATGAGGGCGCCCTCGATCTCAGTCCGGTTTGGTTGGAGAACGATGTGAAGTTGGATGAAGGTGGGGTGGAAGTGTGGCATCTCTACGAGGTTGTAATCAGCAATACGGTGGTGTGGCTGAAGCTTCAGTCTTCGTATTCGTCGCTGGAGAACGCAACGGAGTTCTTCGAACGTCGCTTCACTGGAGCCGATCATTATGTCGACGGGAATCGCCCCGTGACGCCTTTCGAACTCTCTCAACGGTCGGATCGCATCGTCAACTGGATGTCAATTGTGGATCGGCTTCCAGCGGGATGGGACGACAGGCAGTTCCACATCGCTGGGGCGGCGTATCCGTGGTGTGAAACTCTCACGGACGACTGCGATTGCCACGGCAAGAAAGGTGGGCTGCTTGCCGCGCATTGTTCCGACTTCGGGTTGGAAGAGGAGCCGGACAAGAGAGCGCGCAAGGCCGAGAATGTCAGGTACCGGAACTATATCCGGGAGTTGGAGAACCAAATTTCTCGCAACGACCGGGCGCGGCGAGAGGCCAGGCCAGCGAGGGAGGAACGTTCGCCGCAGCCGGGCGCCGCCCCTGTTGCGGCGAGGCGTGCGGAATCAGACGGAGACGATGCGCGAATGCATCAAGCATTGGGCAATGCCGTCAATGGGATCAATCGATTGGTTGCCGAGGGATTCTATTGCTCCATCCACGGACGCCACCACCCTTTCGGCGAGCAGGCCATAAGGAAAACGGTGGCGAGCCTTACCGCGACCGGCGCGCAAGCATCGACGATGGCGGAAGAAGACAGAAACCTGATGATGTCGCGGATGGGCGACATCACCGCACATTGGCTTCGATCGCACCAATCCGAAGAGTGCGCGCAGAGGTCAGTGTGGGGCGACGGCGATATTCCCGATATCTTGTACAAGTACATCCCCGAGACACTGATCGGCAAAGGGGCCCCGAACAGCCTGCGGGCAACGCAGTTGCGAGCGTTGAACGACGATATGGAATGCAATGTCATAACGATGAAGGGCAGCGGGGAGCCGGATACGCTCGCTTTTCTAGCTGCTGTGCAATCGAAACTGGAGGAACACCTCGGTATTGCAGCACCTTGGGAAGAGTTTTTGCTACGGGCGATCCGCTACGGTGACCTGCGGCTGTCCACGTTCATCCAGGAATACGTGAATCCTCTGGTGGGTGTGGTCTCGTTCAGCACGGACATATTGGTCCCCACGATGTGGGCGCACTATGCCCGGAATACCGGAATAGTTGTGGGTTATGAGGCCGAGGCGCTGAGAACTCTCGGCTTTGAGCTGAGGCCGGTAGTGTATTCAGAAATCGCTCCAATGTACGAACCCTCGGTAGGCGATGTCATTCGGCTCGATTTTGTCAATCGGGAGTATGTGGAGCGTGATTTCAGAGCAGGCCGGACTAGAGAAGGGTTGCCGATGCTTGCACGTACGGACCTAACGGAATTGGGCGCGGACTGGAAGTCGTTGGCACGGCTCTTGCTCGTAAAAGGAATTTCATGGGCGTACGAGAAGGAAGTGCGGCTTCTGGTCGACTTGGAGCAGGCGCGAGATACTGGGCAGACGGATGATAACAGTTGGCCGGTCAAGGTGATAGACCCGCCCCTGGAGGCAATCCGGGAAATCTACAGCGGGGCGAATACTCGAAAGGGCGTTGTTGAACATGCCGCTCGATTGGCACGAGGCGATAGAAAGAAGGGTCTGTTTGTTGGAGGCGTATCATCCCACGCGTTCAGGATTCAGAAGACTGGCGGGGTAGTAAATTACTGACTGGGCGTTGCCGGTTGTTGCCACCGTGTAGACGCAAATCGAGGATAAACCATCATCAGATGGGTTCGGCGCGCGAAGACGGATCGAAAGTTGATCGCGAATTTCTTCGCGTACGTCATCACTCTGCGATCGCCGTGACTTGCAGCGTCACGGCGATGGCGAACGGAATGTCCAGGTCGGGAACGAGAGCCGGATTAGCTCGTGTTTAACCGTAGCCCTCTGCAAGCGCTTCATTGCCAGCGCGACGGAGCTAAGCGAATATTCGGGGCCTAGCTTCCGCTCGTCCCGCCGGGCTTGGACGGCAGGGCTGGGCCCCGGCTCACAGGCCGGGGCGACAAATGGGAGTCTGGCCCTAAATGCGGTCCAACCTGAACGGAATCTGCGCTAGTGTCCTGATCGAGAGGTTCCCATGATTTGGCACCATGTCCCCCTCTCGTCATGGCCGGACTTGTTCCGGCCATCCACGTCCCACCGCCAGGCGCGCGCCCTATGGATGCCCGGAACAAGTCCGGGCATGACGGCAATTGTGGCGGGGCGGAAGATGGCGCACGCCTAAAACGAAATCGCACGAACTTCGGAACCGGGACACTAGGCCGCCGCTTGAGGCATCCCGCTATTGGACGCGGATCGGAAGCGTTGCACCATCGCCGAATTCTGGAGCGCGGACGCGACTGAGCAGCAGGCGGCGAGATCAGACGAATACACGGCCTAACGGAACGTTTACCCGGGAAGGTTCGAAAATCGGTACGTCGTCGCTTAGGCGCCGCGAATCACGACAAGTCTTGAGGTGAATCCGGTGACGTCTTGTGCACGGATCGCGATTGGGGATGTGCTGGGAGGTCATAGGATAGTATAGAAAATACCTAATATACAGTATGTTATTGGCATTCAGGCGGCTAGACGGAAGGGAGGACTAGCACAACTGTGCCGAAGGTCATGGGCTGGCCTGCAAATGGGCCGTATTTTGAGCACCGTGGATCGTCGAGGGTTTCTACGCGCTACCGGTAGCGCCGCCGCGGCGGGCTTGAGTGGCAGGCTGGGCCTGGCACAGACGCTTCCCGAGGTTGGTGCCTTGCATCGCCCAGTGGAAGAAACACCCCACGAACGCGTTGCCGCTGCCGCAAGCGATCTCGCCGGGGCACGGCTGCGCTGTTGGCGCGACGCAGGCCCCGACGGTTCCGGACTACCGGCACGGCGCCTGGTGGGCCGGCGTCACGCTGGGCGCGCTTACCGTGGCGGCGTCGGTGTTCGCTGGGCTACTCGGTCCGGTGGCGATCGCCATCTGTGCGGTGATATGGAGCCTTCCCGCGTGGGTCGCCTGGTGGTGGCTGGCGCATAACGGTTGAACGCGGCGAAAGGCAGGCCGGCTGCGCAGCAGGGAAGGTCCTGCGAAACGAGGGCCGGGTGGACGGCGCAACGGAATCCAGCGGACCTGAAGGCAGGGCTGACAACAAACTTGTTGCCAACGGTATTGATGCCAACAGAACCGTTGGAAAACAGGCATGATCCGAAAAGGCGGGAGCAACTGGGTCGACGGAGAGAACTTCTTCGACCGCAAGACGGAGCTGGAAGCGCTGGAAGAGCGGGCGCGGGAAGGAACCCATACCCTGCTGACCGCGCAGCGGCGGATGGGCAAGACGAGCCTCGTCCGGGAGTTGCAGCGCCGTCTGGCCGAAACGGGAGAGTTCGAGGTCGTCTTCGTCGATCTGGAGGCCGCCACCGATCCGGCCGATGCGATTGCCGAAATCGGGGTTCAGTCGAAGCCCGTGCGTGCGGCGTGAGATCGGATCAAGACCAGCTTCGCCAACTTGGTGAGGAGCGCCGGCGGTCGGATCGAGGAACTGTCGGTTGCGGATCTGAAGGTGAAGCTGCGGGCTGGGATCGATGCGGGCAATTGGCCGCAACAAGGTAACGCGATCTTCTGCGTCCGGACGGCTGAGCACGAATCCCTGATCGAGGCGCTGCGCGAATGCTCGGGCAGCGCGAACACCCACCAGATCGTGATCGAGCCGCGCGGCGGGCCTCGTCGTCGGTCATGGGGATTCCCTCGACAGGCTGTTTGCATTCGGGGAAGTGCAGCGGCGTGCCGACCGCCCCGCAGGCTTGCAATCGCGAGGAAATACCCTTAGTTAGTTCAGCGTCTTAGCACCACCAGGTGTGCTTCATGGTGTGCCCAATCGAAGAATGAATGGAACCGAAACCTTCATGCGAATCCTGAACACCGTCGGCCTCGAGTCGTGGGTGGTGCAGGTGTTCGTGACTGTTCTCACTACCGCGGTGCTCGCGTTCGCCACGAGACGCCTGGTTGCTCGGCTGCGTGCCGCGCTTCTGCGCACCCCAGGCGTGTGGGACGAGAGCTTCGCCGAGGCGCTCGGTCCGCCCGTGCGCGCGTTCGTCTGGATCGCGGGCATCGCGTTTGCGATCGAGATCATCAGGGATGAGATGGGAACCGCCATCTTCGAGGCGGCGGACCCGATCCGCGACATCGGCCTCATCGCGACGGTCGCATGGTTCCCGGTGCGGTTCATCCGCATCGCAGAAGCCAACTTCATCGCCAACCGGGAGGCCAAGGGCGAGGAAGTCGACCGGGCCACTCTCGATGCGATTGCCAAGCTGCTTCGGCTCTCGGTGATGATCACCGCCTTCCTGGTGGCGTTGCAGACCCTCGGGTTCAGCATTTCCGGTGTGCTCGCCTTCGGCGGTATCGGTGGCATCGCGGTCGGCTTCGCTGCGAAGGACCTGCTCGCGAACTTCTTCGGCGGGTTGATGATCTATCTCGACCGCCCGTTCTTGGTAGGGGACTGGATCCGTTCGCCGGACCGCCAGATCGAAGGCACGGTGGAGCGGATTGGATGGCGCCTGACGGTCATCCGCGGGTTCGACACCCGGCCGCTCTACATCCCCAACAGCATGTTTGCCAACATCGCGCTGGAGAATCCCTCGCGCATGCGGAACCGCCGCATCTACGAGACCATCGGCATCCGCTACGAGGACGCGGGGGTGATGGGCAGCATCGTCGCTGACGTAGAGGCAATGCTGCGCGCGCACGACGACATCGCCGCCGACAAGTTCCTGATGGTCAACTTCGACGCCTTGGCCCCGTCCTCGCTCGACTTCTTTGTCTACTGCTATACGCGCACGAAGCAGTGGGCGGAGTACCACGCGGTGAAGCAGGACGTGCTGCTGCGCATCATCGAGATCGTCGACCGTCACGGCGCCGAGACCGCGTTCCCGACGTCCACAGTGCACATCGCAGGAGGCATCCCGCCGGCGGGCAAGACCGGCGCTCCCGGCACCCGCGGGAAGGAAGAGCCACCTCCCGACGGACACTGAGGCGACGGAGGCCGCTCGAGGCGCTGCCCGCTCCGCTAGGCCGACGTGCGTGCAGGTGATCCACGATCCGGACTGGTGGGTCGGGCGGGCCCGGGCGGCGTGCCGGCCGAAGCCGGATGTGCCTCGCTCCCGCGACCAGGCCGTTGCGCGTCAGGCAACGCGAACGTCACAGAGGCGGCTCGCACAGCCAGTTCAAAGCGAATTCCTTTGATTCCCGTCACTGCATTGACAACGCACATTCAATGGACTGCACGTGGCTTGTTGCATCCGGCAAATCGAAGCGGATTGAGAGTTTCAACACCGGCGAAACCCTCCTGATGATCCGTAACGGCAATACAGCCGTCGGCCTCAGGAATCGCCGCGATCCCCCGAATGGTTGCCCCGGCCTCTATTCCCGTCGCTGCAGGACGCCCCCGGAAGCAGGCACCGCGCCACCCGTGCCCCCTTCGACCCGCATGAGAAGCGGGGGCAGGATGAAGAAATCGGCCATGAGCGCCAGGGCGATCACGAGCGCGGTGAGCCTGCCCATCCCGGCGTTGAGCTCGAAGCTGGACAGGCTGACCACGGCGAACCCCGCCACTAGTACGAGGGAGGTCGTGAGCAGAGCGCCACCCACGGTGCGAAAGGCGACACGCACCGCATCGGGAGGCGCGTGACCGAGCTCGCGCCGAGCCCGCTGGTACTTGCTGAGGAAGTGCACCGTGTCGTCGACCACGATGCCGAGCGTCATGGCCGTCACCATTGACAGAGAGAGCCCCACCTGGCCGACCGTCAACCCCCAGATTCCGAAGCCCAACGCGCCCGGAACGAGGTTCGGGACGAGACTCGTCAATCCCAGCCGCAACGATCGCAGCGCAAAGATGAGGACGAAGGAAATGCCGACGAGGGCAATGGTGGTACCGACGAGCATCGTGACGATGTTTCGACGGCCGAGATTCGCGAACATCAGGGTGGCGCCGGAACTATCGGAACGGGCAATGTCGGGCGCGTGGCCCGCGAGCCATCGCGACGCACGTCGATCGAGAGCGAGCACTTCGTTCGACGAGAGCGTCTGCGTCGCCACCGTCATCCGGGTCGCCGACTTGTCGACGTCGATCTGGTTGTTGAGATCGAAACCGAACGGAAGCGACATCTCGTAGAGAAGCAGGTACTGCGCGGCCAGTTCCCGGCTCGCGGGCAGCCGGTCTTCGGCCGGATCGTCGCCGCGCATGCTCATGTTGAGGCGCCGGAAGGTATCGGTGACGGCGTTGACGTGGATCGTTTCGGGCTGCTCCTTGTACCACTCGGCGAACGCGGCGACGTCGCCGAGGTAGGCGGGGTCGGTGATCCCTCCCGGCTCGCCCGAATCCAGCGAGTACTCCATGGCGTAGATGCCGGTGAGGTTCTCGACGGTGAATTCCGCGTCGCGCCGAAACTGGATGCTCTCGTCGAAGTAGTGGAGGAAGACATCGTTAAGTTCATTGCGGGGTATCGATGCGACGAGCGCCAGTACCACGAGTGCGGATGCCCAGAGCAATGCCCGGCGCCGGCGGACCACAAACTCCCCGAGCGCGACCATCGCCGCATCGCGGCGGTGTCCGGTCGCGCGCGCGCGGATCGGCAGCAGCGACAGCAGCGCCGGCAGAAAGGTCACTGAGAACACGAACGCTGCGCCGACCCCGAACGCGACGAAGGTGCCCAGATGACGGAACGGTGGCGCCTCGGAGAAGTGCATGCTCAGAAAGCCGAGCGTGGTGGTCAGGCTCGCGAGGAAAACCGGCTGTAGATTCACCCGCACCGATTCGATGATCGCTTCCCGCTGGAGCTCTGCGGTTCGCGCGCGCGAGGGCAGGGCACCGCTGCCGCGCTTCGCAGGCGGGCGGGACGCAGCGTCGCGCAGGCACTGGACAAGCGTCGAATAGATGTGGACGCAGCTGGCGACGGCGACCGTCAGCACGACGATCGGTGCGATGGCGGAAGCGGACGTCATCGGGAGTCCCACCCACCCGCCGAGACCCACCGCGGTCATGACCGACAGCGCGACGACGAACATGATTGCGAACGTCCCGCTGAATCCCCGCGTCAGCAGCACGAGCATCAGCGCCATTGCCCCGAAGCTCGCCGGGACCAGCGTTTTGAGATCGCTCAGCGACACTTCCATAAAGGCCTGGTTGAAGATCACCTGACCGGTTACCCGCACATCGATGCCGGGGAAGCGCTTCCGAACCTCGTCGGCGAGCGCGCCCGCGGATTCGGCGACCTGGGCCCCTTCGAGCATCTCGTCCTTGCCCGGCAGCTGGACGGTGACGTTCACGCCGCTGACTCTGCCGTCGCGGGCGATGAGGCGCCCTGCGAGACGCGGTTCGGCCAGAGCGATCGCGCGAATCCGGGCCCGTTCGTCGGCATCTTCGCGGGCGGCCTCGTCCACGAGATCGCGGATCAGGATGTCGTCGCCGTGGGCCGTGGTGTGCTGGAAGTTGGTGAGCGAGTCGACGCGGCTCGCATACGGAAGCGTCCACGACTGCTCGGTGAGCCAGGCGGTGGCTTCGAGCGCGAGGGCCGAGGCGGCGTCGCGGTCCTCCGGCACGATGGCGAACAGGACGTTACCGCTCTTCCCGTACGTGTTCTCCAATGCCTCGTACGCCAGGAGCTGCGGATTGTCGTCGGCGAAGTAGATGCGGTAGTCGGCCGAGAAATTCGGAAACGAC
The DNA here is from genome assembly GCA_965215575.1 of Alphaproteobacteria bacterium. Classification (GTDB taxonomy): domain Bacteria; phylum Pseudomonadota; class Alphaproteobacteria; order TMED109; family TMED109; genus VXPW01. The sequence continues at coordinate 2,922,061 of OZ244069.1, read as the reverse complement.
GTGCCGCTTGCCGCGATTCCGACCAGGATCATGGTGACGGCGATGATCGGCCACCGCGATGCGATGGCCCAGCCGCCGAGTCGTGACTCGAACGCGCGCATCGCCTTCATAGCTTGCGCAAACCGCAGTGCTGTCGATTGCTCAAGGTCACGCCCCCGCACCGCCCTTTCGCTCAGCTTCGCAAGCCGGCGCGGAAGATCGCCGATCCAGTTGAGCGTCCTTGTCTCAAGTCAAATAGAGCGTTGCCGGGAACCCGCAACATTCCGGCCACGCGATACTCGCCAGACCGAATCCGGCACCTGCAGGCAGAAGCAGTGCCGGTTTTTCAGCCCGCCCCCTTCGGGGAACGGGTTCAGCGTCCCTGACCCGGATCTGCGCGACCGTGCCCGCGTGCTCGCGTCAGGGCATAAGACTGCCGCCGGAGCGTACATTTGGCCGGAAAAAGTCCGGGGGTCCCTTGGACGCCGCGTCACCGCTGCCGGTGACGTCGGTACCCTGGCGGCGGGCCCCCGGGTCTGCCGCAAGAGACAAGCGGGCGGATGTCAGCCCGTCTTGATTCCGTTGAGCGCGGTACGCGGGCCGGGCGCGCGGGCGGGCTGCCGTCGCTGCGCCCTTCGCCGATGTTGGGGTGGAAACGGGGCTGCTTTGCATGGGAGTAACAAGGCAAGCACAGTGACCTCGACGCGGCGTCAAACAGTCTCGGCAGAACGCGCTGATGCTGGACGCAGGCGCGAGGACGAAGGGGAAGGTATGGCTCAACAACTGACCGCACAGCGGGTAACCCTGATCTCACTCGGTGTCGACGATCTCGAACGGTCCGCCGCCTTCTACAAGGCCCTCGGCTGGCAGGCCGCGGAAGAATTGCCGGAGGTGAGGTTCTATCGCTTGAAGGGCTTGATGCTCGGCCTGATCGGGAGAGACGCTCTGGCAGGGGACCAGGGACGGCCCGCGGTCGGACTCGGCACAGGGGCCATGACATTGGCCCAGAATTACCGCTCGCCGGCTGAGGTGGACACCGCGTTCGCCGCCGCGGTTTCGGCGGGGGCCGCCGTCCTGAAGCAGCCGGAGAAGGCCTACTGGGGCGGCTATTCCGGCTATTTTTCTGATCCGGACGGGCACGTTTGGGAGATTGCGCACAACCCGTTTTGGCCGCTGGATGCCGAGGGATACCTCGTGGAAGCTGACGGCCCATAGGTGGCAGCCTTTTCTGTGTCGTTCTGCGAGGGGATAGGGACGCCCGCAAAGGGGAGGAACCAGTGCTCCGCCGGGGACGATCCGTTGCACGATCCGTTGCACGATTCGGTGACGACGTGGCCCGTCGGCTCTCCAGGCAGCTGGCGCCCCGAGAGACTGATGCCGTGTACGCTACGCGCGGCGACGAGCCGAAATATCACATGACCGACACGCACCAAGGCGATCCCGTCCGCGTCATGAAGGTCGCGTCGCAAGCGAGGGACACGATGCGCCGCCAGCGTAGGGCCAAGATCGTCGCGACGCTGGGGCCGGCGACCTCGAGTGAGGCGGCGATCCACGAACTGTTCGAGGCGGGAGTCGATGTCTTCCGCTTCAACTTCAGCCACGGCGAACCCGCGGACCATGCCCGGCGCCATTCAATCCTGCGCGAACTGGAACGCCGTGCACGCAGGCCCATCGGCATCATGGCCGACATGCAAGGGCCCAAGCTCCGGGTTGGCGTCTTCGAAGGCGGTGGCGCCGAGCTGAAACCGGGACAGCGGTTCATGCTCGACCGTGCGGACCGGCCCGGAGATGCCGCCCGGGTTTCCGTGCCGCACCCGGAAATCTTCGCCGCGGTCGGCGCCGGCGACGACATGCTGCTCGACGACGGACGACTCCGGCTGAAGGTGATCTCGAAATCCGACGCGGCAGTGGAGACGCAGGTGCTGGTGGGTGGCCGTCTCAGTAACCGTAAGGGCATCAATCTGCCGGGCGTGCTGCTGCCGCTCTCACCGCTTACCGAAAAGGATCGCGGCGATCTCGGTTTCGCGCTCGAACTCGGCTACGAGTGGATCGCGCTGTCCTTTGTGCAACGCCTGGAGGATGTGCTCGAGGCGCGCCAGCTGATCGGCAACCGCGCGCATGTGTTGGTCAAGATCGAGAAACCGGCCGCGCTCGACTGCATCGACGAAATCGTTGGCGCTGCCGACGCCGTCATGGTGGCGCGGGGCGATCTCGGCGTCGAAATGCCGCCGGAGGACGTCCCGATTGCGCAGAAGGCCATCATCCGCACCTGTCGCGAGGCTGGAAAGCCGGTGATCGTGGCGACCCAGATGCTGGAGTCCATGGTCCGGGCGCCGGCGCCGACGCGCGCCGAAGTCTCGGACGTGGCAACGGCCGTGTACGACGGCGCCGATGCGGTGATGTTGTCGGCGGAGACCGCGGTCGGTGACCATCCGACTGCGGCGGTCGAGATCATGAACCGCGTGATCGAACGGGTGGAGCGCGACCCGATGCATCGGCGCATCGCGGCCGCCGACCGGCGTCTGCCGCGGCCGACTTCGGCAGATGCGATTTCGGCGGCGGCCCATCAAGTGGCCGACACCGTCGGCGCCGTCGCCATCGTGACTTATACGACCTCCGGCTCGACGACTCTCCGCGCCGCCCGCGAGCGCCCGGAGCAGCCGATCCTGGGCGTCACCTCCGAACTCGCGACTGCGCGGCGCCTGTCACTGGCCTGCGGCGTGCACAGCGTGCACACGGCCGATGTGCGGGACTTCGACGAAATGGTGCGCAAGGCGATGGCTGCTGCCGTGCACGAGGACGTGGCCGGGCCGGGTGATGCAGTGGTCATCACCGCCGGGATGCCCTTCGGGACACCTGGCGCCACCAACGTGCTCCGTATCGCCCGCATTAAGCCGGAGTAAGGGTTCCCGGTCGAATCCTCAGCGGCGCCGCAACGTGCCGAGCGGAACTGAAGGCAGCTAGTTCCCGGCCCAACGGCTTTCCCGCGTGCGCCGAGCCATGCAGTTCGCGCGCCCACCGGACCAGGCGAACCCAATAGGGTTGCCGTGGCCGGCGCTTCCGACCAGAGACGTTGGAGCAAGAACTCGAATCGCCATGCCAGCGCCGCCTCCCATGCGTCGATCGTCATCGTTGGCGGCGGCAGAGGGGCCCGTCTGCACACATTGCCGGCGGACGAAGAGTCTTGGAGGCCGAGACCTTCGAAGTAGTGCTCGTCAACGATTTTCGGGAGTCGTCTCGAACTGATGGCGGCGCCCGCCACGGCACGGACCCCGGGTCGGCCGACAAGGGCATGGCGTGCGGAGTTCGCACAAATCATTCTTGTCAGGGATCGATGACCCTGAGGCCAGCCACCTCGAAGGGCTTCTTATCACGGGTCGCGAACATCATTCCATGGAAGGCTGCCGTGGCGGCGATATATCCGTCAACTGCAGCGACCGCAGTGCCGGCACGTCGCGGCTACCAACCTCCACGGAAGTTCGATACGTCTGGCCTCCCGCGCCATCGCGGCTTCGCCGAACGGTTACGAGATCGTTCTGCGATCCTCTCGGTTAAATCCGACTCTCCTCGCCCCATGCCCCAGCCATGGGGCGGCGGTCCGGCCATGCCGTGCCCTCTTCGACCGCTGGCAGCGCTACCAGGCAAAGGACGCTCGCTTCACCACAGCCGAATGACGCCGAAACGGTCGAACACCGGATCGACCGAAACGATGGGGAATTCACGCGCCAAGGCCTGGGCGGCGAGCATCCGGTTGAACGGATCGCGATGAGGGCCGAGCAATCGCCCGGCGCGTTCGGCATCGGCGACGCCGATTGCTAACTCCTCGAAACCTTGCCCGGCGATGTGGCCGGCGATATCGACCGCCATCGCCTCGCACCCCCGGCAGTTTGCCGATCCGGAACTTGGTGGCGATTTCCCAAGCGGACACTGCGCTGACCACGATGTCGTTCAACTCGTCGGCGATGACGGTGCGCGCTGGACCGGAAAGTCGCTCGCTAGCCGCGATCCACCAGAGAAACGCATGGGTATCCAGCAATACCAGCACCGCTATCGGCCTTCCCAAGCCGTCAGTTCTTCCTCCGGCAGCGGGTCGAAGAAGGTGTCGGGAACAACGATCTTCCCCTTCAGGACATCGGGCTGGCGCTTGATCCGCGCCTTGCACGCGACGAGACGCGCGATGGGCTCGCCCCGCCGTGCGATGACGACATCCTCGCCGGCCTCGACCCGTGCCAACAATCGGGAAAGCTCGGTCTTGGCTTGATGGACATTCACGACGTACATGGCATTCCACCTTGGTCGAGGTATATCTAGCTAACTATATGGCTAGGTGTCTGGCTCAATCAAGGCCGCAAGAAAGGCGATCAGACGCAAGGCGCCTTGCTTCAGTGCAACGCTCCTTCAGTCCTAACGACACCCTTGGCGAAATGCAGGAACCGGTCGCCCTGGTGTCCGGTCGCGGGATGCGAACCCAGCCCATTCCCGGTCCGGTGAAGCGGCACGCTGACCGATGTCGGCGAGCAGCGATCCCAGCCTGACGCGACCTTCCGGCCTGACGGCATCCTCAAAGATCGCGCGGACCTCAGCCTCGGTGCTGCTGCCGCGATGCGCCGCGCGAATCCTTAAAACGCGGTGAACTTCATGGGGTACGTTGCGAATGGTCAGCATAGGCATATGCAGTTTTCGAGTATGACGTCATTGCATTCAATATCTCGTGACGCATTCAGACCGGCAAGGGACGTTGAGGGGTCTTCCGGCCGCGGGTTGCGCACGGCAAATCGTCCGCATAGCGGCGCTTCCGGCCAGAGACGTTGGCGCATAGACTCCGATCGCCATGCCAGCCCCGCCTTCCCATGCGTCGGTCGTCATCATCGGCGGCGGCATCATCGGCCTTAGCTTGGCCTACCATCTGGCGCGCGCAGGCCGCGAGGGCGTGCTGCTCTTGGAACGCCGGCAGTTCACCTGCGGCACCACGTGGCACGCGGCCGGCCTGGTGCGCTCGGCCGCTCCGCACCCCACTCTGGCTGCAATTCTTGCCGATTCGGCGCGCCTTTATGCCGAACTGGAAGCCGAGACCGGTCAAGCGACGGGATTCCGCCGAACCGGTTCGATCTACACCGCCAGCAACCCGGAACGCTGGGATGAGTTGAAGCGCGCGGCTGCGAGCGCGCGCGCCTGTGGCGCCGAGGTCGACCTCTGCACGCCGGATGACCTCAAGCGTCTCTGGCCGCTCATCCACGCCGACGATCTGATCGGCGGGAGCTTCCATCACGGCGACGGCCAGACCAACCCCGCTGACACGGCCGCGGCGCTCGCCAGGGGCGCCCGGCAAGCTGGCGCGCAGCTGCTGGAGCACGTGCGTGTCACCGGAATCCGCACGGCCGACGGCCGCGTCACCGGCGTCGAGACGGAATCCGGGACGATCGCAACCGACTGTGTCGCCAATTGCGCCGGCATGTGGGCGCGCGAGATCGGGCTCATGGCCGGTACCGCCGTGCCGCTCCATGCGGCAGAACACTTCTATGTCGTGACGGAGCCGATGGCAGGTGTCGAGGCCGGCCTCCCGGTCATGCGCGATCAGGACGGCTCCATCTATTTCAAGGAGGACGCCGGCAAACTGCTGGTGGGAGCCTTCGAGCCCGTCGCGAAGCCCTGGGGCATGGAGGGCATTCCGGAGGATTTCTGCTTCGACCAGCTGCCCGACGACTGGGACCATTTTGCGCCGATGCTGGAAGCCGCTTTGCACCGCGTTCCGGCGCTCTGCGACATCGGTATTCGCACGTTCTTCAATGGGCCCGAGAGCTTTACGCCCGACCAAGCGTTTCATCTCGGTCCCGCCGGCAACGTCGAGGGTTTCTGGATCGCTGCCGGCTTCAATTCGATCGGCATCCAGGCGGCCGGCGGCGTCGGCCAGCGGCTCGCGGCCTGGATCGATGCAGGCGTGCCGCCCTGCGATCTTTCCGCCTTCGATCCGCGCCGCATGCAGCCGTTCCAGAACACCAAGACCTATCTGAAGTCCCGGGTGAGCGAGGCGCTCGGTCTGCTGTATGCGATGCACTGGCCCTATCGCCAATTCGAGAGCGCGCGTGGCGAGCGGCGGTCTCCGGCGCATGACGCGCTGGCGCAAGCCGGCGCCTGTTTCGGCGAGGTTGCCGGCTGGGAACGCGCCAACTGGTTTGCGGCGCCGGGCGAGAAGCCAGCCTACGTCTACAGCTACGGGCGTCAGAACTGGTTTGGGGCGAGCGCTGCCGAACATCGTTGCGTACGCGAGGCGGTCGGCGTCTTCGACCTCACGTCCTTCGGCAAATTCCTGGTTATGGGCCCCGATGCCGAAGCACTGCTCCAATGGGTTTCGGCCAACGACGTGGGCCGCGCGCCGGGCAGTGTGATCTACACGCAGTGGCTCAACGCCGCGGCCGGCATCGAAGCGGACCTGACCGTTACCCGCCTCGACGACAGGCGCTACCTGGTCGTGACCTCGCCGGCTGCCGCGGCGCGCGATCTCGCCCGGCTGCGGATGGAAGCCCGCGATCGGCGGGTGGAAGTCACCGATGCGACGGAAGCCTGGGCGGTCTTTGCCGTGATGGGGCCCGATGCGCGCGGGCTGCTCCAGCCGCTGACATCGGCCGATCTTTCGAACGCGGCATTTGCCTTTGCTACATCGCGCAAGATCGAGTTCGCAGGCGTGCCGGTTCGGGCTTCGCGCATGAGCTATGTCGGCGAACTCGGCTGGGAGCTTTATGTCCCCTGGGGCGAGGCTGAGCGGGTCCTGGCGGCGCTTCGGGAGGCCGGTGTCGTGCCGATCGGCATGCATGCGCTGGACAGCTTGCGCATCGAGAAAGCCTACCGGCACTGGGGTCACGACATCGCTCCGTCCGACACCCCGCTAGAAGCCGGCCTTGCGTTTGCGGTGAAGCCCGCCGCGAAGGAGTTTCTCGGACGCGACGCCTATCTTCGCGCCTGCGACGCCGGCGCCACCCGGCGCCTCACGCAGTTCCGGCTGCAAGACCCGGAGCCACTGCTGTTCGGCCACGAACCGATCCTCGCTGACGGTCGGATTGTGGGGACACTCACCTCGGCCAGTTACGGCCACACGCTGGGTGGTGCCGTGGGCCTCGGCTACGTCCCGGCAGATGGGTTCGATGCCACTGATTTCGCGATCAATGTCGCTGGCGCGATCGTTCCTGCGGACGCGTCCCTTCGCCCCCTGTACGACCCGACAGGCAGCCGGATGCGGGACGCCTGAGAAATGGGACTTCTGTCCTTCAGTGGCCGACTCCAGACACGGTTCTGCGACGAGCGGGGCCAGCGCCCCGCTTGAGGGGACAGGACGCAAGTCGTGCACTCTGGCACCGGGACCGTTCCTGGCTGGTTTCGCACGGAGCAACCTGCACGACCTGAAGTCCTTGTCGGGCTTCGCCGTTGTTCACGTGGCCACCGTCCGGGGTGCCAAGCCATGGCTGTGGCGTCGAAGTGGACCATGTCGTAGAGATAGACGTCCTTCGGTTCAGGCACTTAGGCAATCTAGACATCGTATAGAATGGCGGCACGGGCTGTATGTTGCGACGGATTGGCGAGGGACATGGGGCGAATGCGGACTTTACTTCCACTCGTTGCTTTCGGCGTCTTGCTGTGTTTGGCGCCGCCCGATGCACAGGCGGCTGACCAGGAACGTGGGCAGGACTTGTTCGTCAAGCATTGTTCCGGATGCCACGGCCCGAAGGGGCGGGGTGCTGCGAAGACGTTCATGCCTCACGTCGATACGCTGACCAAGAAGGGCTACATTGATCTGCTTCCGGATGAATACCTAGCCACGGTCATATCCGAAGGCGGGCCGGTTGTAGGCAAGAGTGGATACATGCCGGCTTGGTCCAGCGTCTTGTCGGATCAAGACATCGAAGACATCGTCATGTTCATTCGCGACTTACCTCTCTACTAAAAATTTAGATGCCTACTTTTTCCAGGAGAAAACCATGAGGACATGGAAACTTGCAGCAATCATGGCTGCAGCGTGCCTGTGGGCCGGCAACTCGGTTGCCGACATGCAGGGCACTGGCGAATCCGGGGGCTGGGAGCCCCGAATCGCAGTCGTGCCGGACCCGTCCAAGGTCGTTGTGCCGGAGGGCTACGAGGTTGGAGTGTTTGTTAGTGGTTTGGACACTCCCTCGGCAGCGACCGTCGATGGGGATGGCAACCTTTGGGTGGCGATCTCCGGACCGCTGTTCGGCGGGGACGACACCGAAAAAGCTCATGTCAAGGTGTATGACAAGGGCGGCAACTTGCTGAAGGAAATCGGCAAGGGCGTGTTCACGACCGTGATGAACGAGATCGGTTACTGCGCAGAAAACGACACCGTTTATATCCCTGAGTACGGCGAGAAGATTTTCTCGATCCAAGGCGTCGACGGTGAGCTTCAGCTTGTAGTCAAGGACCTGATGATCGGTGATCACCGGAATGGCGGCGTGACTTGCAAGGATGGCTATCTGTACTTTGCCCTCGGCTTTCCTAGCAACACCGGCTTCGCTGACCCGGACAACCACGGCTGGGTGGACATCCCAAACGATCCCTATTGGATGAAGCACGACACGGAAGGCCATGGCACGACACCGCATGACGCTCCTTGCCGTGACGTGGTCCACACAGGCCTCAACGTCAGATCCACTGACGGGCGCCTCACCGGTGCCTTTCTGCCTGCCGGTGTTCCCGCCGAACCCGGCATGGTGATCAAGGCCAAGACTCCTTGTCATGGTTCCGTGATCCGCGTGAAGATGTCCGACCAAGGTGAGGACGGAATCTTCCCGCACGAGCAGATGGAGAACTACGCGTGGGGCTTCCGGAACCAGGCGGGCATCGAGTTCGGTCCTAAGGGCACGAAATGGGAGAATGCGCTCGCAGTCAGCGACAATGGTGCCAACGACTTGGGTAACCGGCGCATTGCCAATGGTGCGGAGAAGCTTTGGATCGTTACCGAGATGGGACAGGATGCCGGCTTCCCGGACAAGGAGGGCATGGGCTTCGTATCCAACAAGAGGTTTGGCTGGGCGAACTACAACAACGCCCCAGTTCATCGCCCGTATCCGAACTTGTACATCGGCAACAAACCGTACGTGCCGGCGGTCCACCCATACCGGTTCGCGCACCATGTCGAAGGGAACCGCGGTGTGCCGTTGATCGTTGCCAATCCGAATCCGGATGGCTACATCAACCCGGTCCTCGAATGGGACACCAATAACCCCATCGATGGTGTCGCCTGGAGTGCCAACAACTATGGTGCGGACAACGATCTGTTCGGTGCAGTCTACGGGATCCTCGACACGGGTCCCGAAAGCCTGATCCCGACTTGGCCGGCCATTCTGCAGGTTGAGTTCCTTGAACCGACTGGCATCAAGTGGAGCTATTTCGCCCAAAACATTGAACCAGGCCCGAACGCCTATCAGAAGGAAGAGAATCGGGGCGGCTTGGAGCGGCCCAACGATGTTGTCTTCTCCAATGATGGGAAGACCATGTACGTCGTGGACTACGGCGAAGTTTATGTCGACTTCGAGATGCCCTCACCTTTCTACACGGTCAAGGGATCTGGGTTGGTCTGGACCATCACCTACACAGGTAACTGATGCGTTCCGAGTGATCCATCAGCTTCGGGGGCGGCCAGCTTTTGGCCGCCCCTTTTTTTGGCATGACCCTTGCAGCAAGACTGTTGAAATCTAGATCGATAAACGGAAGCTTCTAGGGCCCAAAGACATGTGCAAGAACGAGTTGCTTGAACGCGGTCGATTCGACGATTTCACCGTTCAATAGATCTGGCCGTGAACTGACAACGAGTGGACCGTCGCCAGGATCGTCGGTCAAGCGTCCGTGTGAGCCCTTGACCCGTGCCGTTTCCCGCAAGGAAACCACCTCGAGCAGGGAACGCATTCCGAGCTTTTGCCGCGCGAGATGGGCACCCACTTTCAGCGTCGGCCAACGAATGTTGCTGTCAATGAACATTTCTACCGGATCGTACCCGGGTTTCCGATGGATATCGATGGTACGAGCAAAATCCGGGGCACGTTCGTCATCTAGCCAGTAGTAATAGCTAAACCAGCGATCGCTGCGCGCTATTGCGATCAGTTCGCCGGACCGTGCATGGTCGAGGCCGCTATCATGTTTTCCCTCTGCATCCAGCACGAGTTCAACGCCATCGAGGTTTGATATCAAGTCTCTGACATCGTTGATCAGGGACTGATCCTGTACGTAAATGTGGGCGTATTGGTGATCAGCGACAGCAAATGCTCGCGAGGCACCTGCATCTAGAAGTTCGCGGCCATTCTCCACGCGCAGAGCGATGAAGCCGGCTTCGCGCAGGGCCCGGTTGATATGAACAGCCTCCGAGACCCTCGTGATCCCGTACTCGGAAACCACGATCACTTCGCGGCCCAGACGTTCCGCCGACGCGATCAACTCGCCGCAGACGCTGTCCACTTCCTGGAGGTCCATCTGGAGGCGGGGCTGGTTCAGATCAGGCCCCAGACGCTGCAAATTGTAGTCCAGGTGCGGGAGATAGCAGAGAGTCAGCGTGGGATTGCGGGTCTCCATCACGTGCATGGTCGCCCGTGCAATCCATTCGCTGGAACTTATGTCGGTCGCCGGTCCCCAGAACCTGAATAGCGGGAAAACACCAAGCTTGGCGTTCAATTCGTCGCGCAGTGCAGCTGGATGCGCATAGTGGTCCGGGAGTTTTCGGCCGTCAGCCGGATACATAGGACGTGGAGTCGCGCTCCAGTCGGCCGACGCGTACATGTTGTACCACCAGAACATTTTGGCGCAGGTAAAATCGGGATTTCTGGCTTTCGCTGCTTCCCAGATCTTTTCGCCACTGATCAGGCGATTGGATTGACGCCATAGCCAGACTTCCGACAAGTCACGATAGTACCAGCCGTTGGCAACCGCCCCGTGACCAGCGGGTGTAAGTCCCGTTGTCAGGGTTGACTGTACCGTGCAGGTAACCGCTGGCGTTACCGGCCTTAGAGGGCGCATGCCCCCATCCCGTACCAGTTTCCCCAGATTTGGTGTGTGCTCGCCTATCAGGTTCGGCGACAAACCGACAACCAGGATCACCAAGGTTGGATTCACTACGCCATCCGTTCGTTCAAATTCGAAGCGCTAGCATTGCCGTGAGGCCTGTTGCGGCCCGATTGTAGGGGCAAGTTTGCGGAGCTGCCGCCCATTGCGCGGTGAACCGTTCCCCATTGGCAGCGGATCGGATAAATTGTGACCTGGTCGGTGATCGACGGGCACCAACCCTTTCTCAAGGTGCTGGGCGATGAAACCGAATACACTTATCCAGCGCTGGCTAGACCGTCAGTTACCGGAATCCGCACGCGACTGGCTGGCTGGACAGCTGGCCAAGGCACGGTCCGAGCCTACCCGAACGAATCTTGAGATTTTCCTCGGCTTGGCCCCGCGGAGGCTGGGACGTGAGGATTTGGATCTGCGCCTGCCGGATCACGCTGATGCCGACGGCCTAAGAAGTGGATGGGATCCTACGAGCTGGACCGTGGATCAAGCCGCCCGCATTGCTGCCCTATACGAGCACGCCTTCAAGTGCACCGACTTCCCGCGGCTTTTCACCTACCTGTGCCGGTCGGCAGATGTGCAGGAAGCGATTGCGCTCTATCAAGGATTGCCACTGTACCCGCTACCGGAACGTCTCGAGCCGCAGGCCGGTGAAGGTCTTCGTACCAACCTGCGGGCCGTGTTTGAGGCCGTCGCGCATCGTAGCCCGTATCCGCGCGAATACTTTGATGACAATCGTTGGAACCAAATGGTCCTGAAGGCATTGTTCATTGATAGTCGGCTGGATCCCATCCAGGGCTTGGATGCGCGCGCGAACCCAGAATTGGCTCGGATCCTTTGTGACTATGCGCATGAACGCTGGGCGGCAGGTCGATCCATCTCGCCTGAATTGTGGCGTTGTGTGGGGCCGTTTGCTGACGGCGAGGCACTAGCCGATATCGAGCGCTTGGTCGATTCCGGGACCGATATCGAGCGCCAGGCTGCCGCGCTTGCACTGTCGTCCAATCCCGGCACTCCGGCCAGGCAGTTGCTGGAGCGGGTTCACGATCACAAGCTTGCTATCGATGCTGGGACATTGACTTGGCGAAGCCTCTCCAGCCCGAGCTGACGGTGGCGACATCGTGGCCGTGTTTCGGCTAGCGACCGTCGACCAACCATGAAAGGGAGAATGAAGAATGATGCTTATTGATCCGCACGCTCACATGACCTCGCGAGCAACCGACGACTACCAGGCGATGGCCGAGGCCGGCGTCGTGGCCCTCATCGAACCCGCCTTCTGGCTCGGCCAGCCACGGACCCACGTCGGAACGTACTTCGACTATTTGTCCGGACTTATCGGGTGGGAACGATTTCGTGCAGGACAGTTCGGCATTCGCCACTACTGCACCATCGGGCTCAACTCCAAGGAAGCCAACAACGAGGAGCTGGCGGAGGGCGTTATGGAGATCCTCCCTCGTTTTGCGTTAAAGGAAGGGGTTGTTGCTATTGGCGAAATCGGATACGACGAGCAGACTGAGCTTGAAGACAAGTATTTTCGCCTCCAGCTAGATCTGGCCAAGGAGCTCGACCTCCCGGTGATGATCCATACACCTCACCGGGACAAAAAACGGGGCACTTCTCGGTCGATGGATGTTTGTGAGGAACAAGGGTTACTGCCGTCCAAAGTGGTCATCGACCACAACAACGAGGAAACGGTAGACGAAGTTCTTGAACGAGGTTATTGGGCTGCCTTTTCAATTTATCCCAGCACAAAGATGGGCAACGTAAGAATGGTGGAGATCCTCCGGCGGTACGGAAGCGAGCGAATCATTGTCGATTCGGCATGCGATTGGGGAATTTCGGAACCCCTGGCAGTCGCTAAGACCGCACGACTGGCACTTGATCAGGGGCTGCCGGAGCAAGTGGTACGAGACGCGTGCTATGGAAACGCACTTAGTGCCTATGGACAGAGCGGGCAAATGAAAGAGGAAGACTGGTTGAATCCATTGGCAATTGATCAGCGCACGCTGTTCGAAGGCAATTCCATTTTGCGTGGAGGACGCGATCCAGTGGTGCGGGAGACACCGGCTGGTGGCTCACTTGAGACCTTGCTCATCGAGTAGGCTCCCGCTCTTCGGGACCAGGCGGATCTCTCTACTCGAACTCTCGCAATACCCGCCATCAGTCAAGTGAAGAAATGGCGGCTGGAGCAAACCCTTTACAGCGGTGGATGGTGAGTTCTTTGCTGGCAAGCATGGGCAACGGCTGGTCGATGAAGAACGCGGCTGTTGGGCGCTTGGATGGCCCGTAGCCCTGCATTCTTGCGTTCCCGTAGTACTGGCTTGCCTGTTATTCGCGTACTGACGCCGGATGTCGTCAGTCTCGATATGACCTGTGACACGCGGGCTTCGGCGCGACGAGCGTTGCCCGCAGCCTGATCCATCGTGCTGTCAAGTCCCTGGCACGTGTCGCTGTAGGACCAGGGTCAACAAGAAGGCGGCGACTGCCCACAGCGCCAGCCAGGGTTCACCGGCTCCCGCTATCAGCATCGCGTCGAAGAGAGCAATTCCCGCAATGAGACTGACTACCGCGCGAGGGATGTCGCCAGCATTGCGTCGCCTGAGGAAAAAAAGGCAAACCAGCATCCATACCAAGAAAACTGCCAAGAAGGGGGCTGTTTCCGGATGGTCGATGATCAAGTCCACTCCGTACACGATGGGAGCAGCTAGAAATGCCAATGGCCAGAGATTCTTGATTTGCCCCAAATTTTCATGTTTGGCGACGTAGGTAAGGCCGATCAAATAGCTCAGGAGCAGGCCAGCGCCGACCAGGACGGGGGTTGGCAACGGTACGGCCAGGCAGAGTCCTACAGCGACGTAAACGAGTGCACGGCAAATTCCCATCAGCGCCGGACTGATCGGAGATTGCTTATGAGTCCAGTTGTAAAGAATGACCGCACCCGCGAGTCCGATGCCGCCAATTGCCGGCCAGATTCCAGTCCCTTGATCAGGCACGAGCCCAACCCCTGTCAGAATCCCCAGCCCAACGAACAACATCCCGTAACCAAATCCAAAGACTAAGCGTCGGGAAACCTGTCCTGCGGGAATAGGACGTTCCGGTCGCTCGACGGCATCAATGTTGGCATCGAAGGCGTCGTTCAGGTACATGCCGCCGACATAAAACAAAGAAATGGCGACCAGCAGCCAAATGGTGAGGGGTTCGAGAATGCTGCCGCCAGCGAGGATGGCGCCCGCCCATACATTCGTCCAAACGGTGGGCAGGTTTGAGACCCGCCCGAGTTTGAATGCCACCATCCAATTCATGCGATTAGTGCGGTCTTGGCCCAATTCAGTTCGCGTGCAATTGCTTCACCGAGACTGACGTTGCGTAACGTTTCCGGCAACACGTCCCACGTATAGGTTTCAACTTCGAGGTGTTGGCAGATGGGATTTGCGCGATGCATGGCCAAGATCTCGCTAAGGAAATCTTGTGTAGTCGCAAAGTCCTCCAACTCCTCCAAGAAGATGGGAACGTGGAAGTGCACGCGCCATTCTGTCCCATCCGGAGTCCGATCGAGATCCTCAAGCGCATCCGGCAAATCGAGGTAACGCGTCAATTCGCCAAGCCTTCGCGCCACCACTTGATGCAAATAGACGGGTTCGTCGAACGGTTTGATCTTGGAGCCGGTCTCTTGGCTGACCCGAGTAATTTTCAAGGCGGAACTCAGCTGCAGTTTGCCGATAGCTATGCCTGCCGCCTGCAATGCTCGTACGCTGGCTTGCGGGTCTTCGAACTCAACCGCTGCATGGCAGACGTCGTAACAAAGCCCGAGATGTCGCCGCAGCGCCTCGGCCGAATCTGCCCGGGACAAACCGGTAAGCGCTGACATTCGGAGTTCTGCCGAAGGCGAGAAAAGATGCTCTTGGAAAAATGCAACCGCCTCGTCGATAGTTTCGAGCAAGCAACGCGGCTCCGGTTCGAGGGTCAGGGAAATCGTCTTCCCGGTTTCGTCCCGCAATGCGACCAAATGGGCCGCGTGACGGATAAGGTTATCGGTGATGGCGTCAACGCGGCCTTTCGCCCAAGCTCGAAACGTGCCGGGTACCGTACTAACCGTACCGGCGAGACCGTTGGGTAGCAGTTCAGACAGAAGCGTTGCCAAGCGATTCGTGTAGTGAAGCCGTACCGGCTCAGCCCAATCTGGCCGATAAGCCCCTTCCTTGACAGGCTGACCGTGGAACACGCCATACGGGAAACCGTTCAGCGTAAACACGTAGCAGTCATGGTCTACGAGCAGCGTTCGCAGTTCGTCCATGGCCGACGGGTCTTGAAGCGATTCGACGGCCGCGGAGGCCAGCCGCAGCCCCACCCCCATGGATGTCTTGGGCGCAAAGCCAGCCTTGACCGTTGGCAGATGATGGCGGAGGGACGCACTAAGCTCGGGCCAGTCTTCACCAGCATGGATATTGGTGCAGTACGTTAGGTGTCCGAGTTCCGGGGTACCACCGAGTCGCATCAGGACACCTGACGCTGACGCAACCAGGCGATTGCTTCCGCTACGAGGCCTTCCCGCATTTCGTGAACCTCGGTGCCAACGCCGATCTCCGACAAGAGCGTGATGCTTAACTCACCGCCCAAATGTTCGCGAAAGTCGCGAAGCCCTTCGAGAATGGTGTAGCTGCCGCCAACTCCTCTTGTATCCAAGTGGTCGTGCCAGAGCTTGAAACCGATGCGTTCCAGCAAGTGGCAAATGCGACTGTCCTCGCCGTCGGACAGCAGTCCCAAAAGTACGGAGTAGCGCGTATCCAGAGCAATTCCGATTGCGACAGCCTCGCCGTGGCGGAGGTCGTAGTCGGTAAGTCCCTCTAACTTGTGAGCTGCCCAGTGACCGTAATCCAGCGGACGGGCACTGCCACTTTCAAACGGGTCGCCTCCGTGCGCGATTTGATGCATGTGCAATTCAGCACAGCGCCGGATTAGATACGAAAGCGCAGTCCGGTCAAAGGCAGCAAGTGCATCCGCATTGTCCTCAATCCAATCGAAGAACGTGCGGTCGCGGATCAGCGCCACTTTTACCGCTTCCGCCATGCCGGCGATCTTGTCCCGTATTGCCAGTACTTCGACGAACTCGATGTCATTCAAGACGGCAAACGGGGGTGCAAACGTGCCTACGAAATTCTTCTGGCCGTAGAGGTTGACCCCATTCTTGACTCCGATTCCCGAATCGTTTTGGGAAAGCACGGTGGTCGGTACACGGATGTGACGCACACCACGGTGGGTTGTTGAGGCGACCAAACCGGCCGCGTCTAGCACCGCGCCTCCACCTACGGCTACGACGTAAGAATGGCGGTCAATGTGATGTTTCAGAAGATGCTGTTGCATGCTCTCGACATGCCCAAGGCCGCCCTTAATTTGCTCGCCGCCAGGGACCACGATCGGATCTGCCACGAGCTTGATTCGTTCCCCGTTGTAGTCCGCGTAAGCAGAGATCTCGGCGAGAAGATTCGGTCGCGGTACGAGGAGACCGTCATCGACGAAAAAAAGAGCGCGATGCTGCTTTGTTGGTTCCAGGCGACACATCGCCTGCCAAAGTACCGTGTTGTCGGAACGAAACATGCCTTCGGTGAAATAGACAGGGTATTCAAATGCCACCGAGAATTGCTGCCAGTGGTTCCCGCCGTCCGCCCGAACTTCCTGCTGATTTCGCATGGGAAACTCCCTGAAAGTCGTTCGGCTTACGGACACTGGACGTGAGGATTGGCGTTCGACGGGCCGGAGAGAAACCGGCCACGGCACAATACCTTCCCTCAGCCTATCGTCGACCAAGCTGCGGATTTCGGATCGGGTGCGCGGTTCTAGCCGTGCCAGAATGCACCCGAGCCTTCCGCTAAACGGCTAGATCACCTTCTCTCATGATAATGAAATGGTCAGCGCCTCTTCGACAGATTGGCGTGAACTTAGCGGGCGGCCGATCGAGGCCCGGGGACAGCGTAGGGTGGTGGGGAACGTTGGGCAAGATAAGGCCCCAGACGGAAGGGGTTGATTGAGGGAAAAGCACGGTCATCCTGCCAGGGAGTCACTGGCTCTCCATTGTTCCAAGGTTTGGACTGGGACGGCCCCCCAGGGCGCAGTTTTGGGACATCGGCGGCGTGGGACGCAAGTGCCGGTCTGTTCCCCTGGAGGAGAGGCTGGAGGCGATTCAATTTCGGCCCAAATCCGGGTCGGCTTCCCGTCCGAACCCCTGCAGGAGTTGTTCACGCTTGTGCTCGCCGCCCTGCGCGATCCGCCGGGGCGCGCTGGGCCCGGCTGACCCCGCCCGCAGCGGTCCTTTCCCATCCTGCCGCACGCGCCGCGACGGGCGTCACAGGCGGCATCTGCCCGGGCGTCTACCGTCTAGCGCGGTCCGCCCCCGGAATCCGGAGCGCGGGGCTCCGTCGCGCCCAATTCCGGCCAACCCGGGCGGCACGACACGGCGCCAGGGGCTTCGAAACCGCCGGTACCGCCGCCAGACGCCTCAAGCGGGCGGCGGCAGGTCCGGTAGTGAGCGAAGCGGGCTAGCGGGGCCGCAGAAACATTTGTCGTTAGGGGATGACGCGCATTCTTGGGACGCTGGCCGACTGTACCGAGATCCGGGAAGTGCCGGCAATTGCTGGATTGAGCTGCCCTAGCGCTCCGGCGAGCGCTCAGTACCGGGACGGGCTTGGTCGGCGAGCACAGTGTGGAGGAGCGCCCGGGTTCGGCCGGCGTGGGGCGAAACCGGGAACAGGTCGGCATGGATCGCCATGGCGATAGAAGGGTCGCGGACCCGGAGAAAGTGCAGCAGGGTCGCGATGTCGGATTCGTCGGCCCGGCGGGCAGCCTCGAGCTTCATGGCGAGCAGGTGCTCGGCCGAAGCGCCGGTGATGACGAGGTACGGCGAGTCGTACACGACCGCGGCGCGCCGGTCGGGAGCGTCCGGGAGATAGGCAGTGGCCTGTTCGTTAAGCCAGCTGTCGGGCAGGCCATGCCGGCGAGCGATCGCATGCACGGCGCGGAGCACCGCAGCGTGGCCATCGTCGATCCGGGCGTCGACGTCGGGGTGGTGCGATTGCGCTGGTAGGCCATGGTCATGGCCGCCCCGCCGACGATGTAGACGTGAGCGCGGGTGTGCATGCGGCTGAGTTCGTCGGCCAGTTCATCGAACAGCGTCCGCAGGGCGTTGCGGTCGAGTGCGCCGCGCGGGTTACGGGACCCAGGCATGGCGTTCGCCGCCGCGGGCGTCGAGGTCGCGCGGGTCCGGCAAGGCACCGTGGCGGATGAATGCACCCGGTGCGTACAAGATGGCGTTCTGACGCATGAACGGGACGGTGGGGAGCACCCAGGGTCGGTCGAGGAACCGCTCGGGCTCGTCGATCCAGGCCGGCAGATGGTGTCCATGCAGTCGGGCGATGTGTTCGGCCGTGGCGGCGAGGAGCGCGTCCCAGCGGGTGCCGGTGAGCGGGGGGGCGGCGGCTAGAACTGCAGCCTGGGCGTCGGTCGGGAGGCCGTGAAACCGGCGTGGGAGGTCGTGCAGGATCGCCCGCTCGAGGTCGCAGGCCGGCCAGCCGCTGTGGACAGCGTCGGCGTACTGCGCAAGCGAAAGGTGGAAGTCGGTCATGACGGATACAACAGCGGGAATTGTAGCGGCAGGAACACGCAGCCGGCGTTGTGCTGTCGTCGGCGCACGCCCGCGGATGTGAGCGTGTTCACACGCGTGCAGGGTTGCCTGGAGGACGGAGCGGCGCATCGGGATCGGGGCAGGGCCGACCGTCAGCAACATGCGCACCGAAGAGTATGGCGATTCGATTAGTAATGGTGTGAATTTGAAAGGGACTCACTACAAACGGGAGAGTTGCCTCCTCAAGATGCCGTGTGCTCCCATCGCCCGCATCAGGTCGTCCGCCGACCGGGTCAACATTCCTAGTGTGTAAGCTTCCGAGGTCACTGCCGCGACTGCCTTCTCGGCCGCCGGGCGAGAGCTTCATAAGGGCCGGGAAGCAATCGCCTTGACGGAGCTTGGCGATGCACAAACCGACGCTGCCAGAACGGTTGTCTCGGACGCGCTTGCTCGCGGTAAGTCCTAAATAGAATGTTGAATGGTCGTTTGTCGAAGTCATTAGGTGCCCGTCGATGAAGGTCACGTTGGCCGCACTTTTTCTGTCAATGCTTTCCGTTCAGGCATTCTGCCCGGCTGTACAGGCTGCGGACGGTGAGGGGCAGTACCTGGATCTGAGCAATGCGCATCTTGGTGTGTGGAATGTCGGCTACGAACACAGAGTGGGAGGTGGCTGGCGAGTAAGTGGCAATTTCGGGACGGCCTTTGCTATCGGCCCCAATCTCTTTCTGACAAACGCGCACGTTATTCGCAACGTGGCCCGCGCCGGGGCCAGGCTTTACCAGATCAAACTCTATCAGACGCAAGGGGGTTCCGGCTCAATCCTTGAGATTGACCAAGTGTTGAGCATGACAGAAGTGTACGACCTGGCGTATTTCCGAACCAAAACCCGGATCGGGAAATATTTCCCGCTGTTCATGGCCCTACCAGATGAGCAATTGGAACCTTTGACCGCTATCGGTTACCCGGGTGATTCATTCAAGAGAATGCGGAGCATAGCAAAGGCATCCTTTAAGGACCCTCCGTTCTACGAGTTTTCCGTTGCGGTTGACCAGGAAGATGTCCACGGAGCCAGTGGGGCGCCCGTCCTGAGTGCAAGTGGGAGACTTGTGGGAGTGCTAAAGCAAGGCAGCAAAAACATAGCTTATTGCATTAGTCTAGAGAAAGTTATCGGATTTCTTGAACGTAGATATGAAAGGGTGGACTGCAGTTCGGAGACTCTTGGCGGTTGTCTTGACAGAGCGGCGAAAGAACTAATGAAGGCGGCGATGGGCGGACATCCCTTGGCTCAGTATAGATTGTGGTATGCCTTCGATAGAAATCATATTGAAGGCGATCAAACAAAATTTACCCACCTACTGAGGCAATCTGCCGAGAGCGGTTATGCTCCGGCCCAATATTCCATGGGTTGGCGTTACATTGACGGAAAAGGCGTCGCGAAAAGTAGCCAATTGGGTGAATCTTGGATTGAACGATCTGCCAGAAAGGGTTTTGCCGCTGCGCAATATACTTTGGCAGGCAGATATCGTATGCGAAATGACATGCGCTCTGCGAGATGGTGGCTGGAACAGGCGGTTGCGCAAGGATATCGCCCGGCGCAGGACCTCTTGGATGAACTAGAGGCCGGTGCAGCAAACAACTAGCGGCGCTCCTCAGCAGCACAAAAGCCCGGTGGTGTAGCCACGATCGCTTCCGAACCGGATCCGGCTGTATCGAATCACAGCCCGCAAGTTGGCGAGGTAAGAGGTTCCCATTTGCTGGACACGGACGTCGCAGTCGGGCTCGAGCCCGGCGGTCAGACATTCGTCTCCCGGCGTCAGACCCGGTCCTCGGCCTTCCGCTCGGCGCGCCGGCGATGGAGCACCGGTTCGGTATAGCCGGAGGGCTGCGCCCGGCCCGCAAAGACGAGGTCACAGGCGGCCTTGAAGGCCGGGCCATCGTAGGTGGGCGCCATCGGCGTGTAGGCCGGGTCGCCGGCGTTTTGCCGGTCCACCACCTGGGCCATCTTGCGCATGGTCGCCTGCACCTCGTCGTCGGTGCAGATTCCGTGGTGCAGCCAGTTGGCCATGTGCTGGCTGGAGATGCGGCAGGTGGCCCGGTCCTCCATGAGGCCGACATCGTTGATGTCCAGGACTTTCGAGCAACCGATGCCCTGGTCGACCCACCGCACGACGTAGCCGAGGATGCCCTGGGCGTTGTTTTCCAGTTCGGCGCGGATGTCGTCCGGCGCCCAGTTGGGGCGGGGCGCCACCGGGATCGACAGGATGTCGCCGAGGTCGGCCCCCGCGCGGCGGGCAACCTCTTCCTGACACTCCTCGACACTGACGCGGTGGTAGTGGGTGGCGTGCAAGGTGGCGGCGGTGGGTGAGGGCACCCAGGCTGTATCGGCGCCGGCCATCGGGTGGCCGATCTTCTGTTCCAGCATGTCGGCCATCAGGTCCGGCATGGCCCACATGCCCTTGCCGATCTGGGCGCGGCCGCGCAGACCGCAGGTGATGCCGATATCGACGTTCCAGTCTTCGTAGGTGCGCAGCCAGGGAGCAGCCTTCATGTCGGCCTTGCGGATCATCGGGCCGGCTTCCATCGACGTGTGAATCTCGTCTCCGGTGCGGTCGAGGAAACCGGTGTTGATGAAGGCCACCCTGTGTCGCGCCGCCCGAATACACTCCTTGAGGTTGACGGTGGTGCGCCGCTCCTCGTCCATGATTCCGATCTTGATGCGGTAGCGCTCGAGGCCCAGCATGTCCTCGACACGGGCGAAGATCGTGTCCGCGAACGCAACTTCTTCCGGCCCGTGCATCTTCGGCTTGACGATGTAAATGGAGCCGGCCCGGCTGTTGCCATGGGCCCCGTTGCCCTGGAGGTCGTGGAGTGCGATCAGGCAGGTGAACACCGCGTCGAGAATGCCTTCCGGCGCTTCCCGGCCTTCTCCGTCCAAGACCGCCGGGTTGGTCATCAGGTGGCCGACATTGCGGTTGAGCATGAGCGAGCGGCCCGGCAACACGATCTCGCCGCCGTCAGCGCCGACATAGCGGCGGTCGGGGTTGAGCCGGCGCTCGATTACCCCGCCGTCCTTGTGGACACTCGCAGTGAGGTTGCCCTGGATGAGGCCGAGCCAGTTGCGATACACAAGGACCTTGTCTTCGGCATCGACGGCGGCGATGGAATCCTCGCAATCCACAATGGTCGTCACTGCCGATTCCAGGACGACGTCCGACACGCCCGCCTTGTCGGTCCGACCAACTGGATGGGCGCTGTCGATCTCGATCTCGATATGCAAGCCGTTATGGCGCAGCAGCACGGACTCGGGCGCTGCCGGGTCTCCTCGGTAGCCCACGAAGAGGCCGGGATCGGCGAGGGTGGTTGCGCCGTCGGGCATGTCCACCGCAAGAGCACCCCCGTCGACCCGGTAGGCGAGGACGTCGCTGTGCGAGCCGGCAGCCAGCGGCGCTGCCTCGTCCAGAAAGGCCCGCGTCCAGGCGATGACTTTCTCGCCGCGCGCCGGGTTGTAGCCGCCGCCTCGGGTTGCACTCCCGTCCTCCGGAACTGCATCCGTTCCGTAGAGCGCGTCGTAGAGGCTGCCCCAGCGCGCATTGGCCGCATTCAGGGCGTAACGGGCATTGGTCACCGGTACGACGAGCTGTGGCCCTGCGATATGGGCGATCTCTTCGTCGATGTGGGAGGTTTCGATGCTGAAGTCGGGCCCCTCGGGCACCAGATAGCCGATGTCGGAGAGGAAGGGCTGGTAGGCGTCCGGGTCGATCGGCTGCCCGCGGCGGGCCTTGTGCCAAGCGTCGATCTTCGCCTGCAGCGCCTCGCGACGGGCAAGGAGATCCCGGTTCACCGGCGCAAGGTCGTGCAGCAGGGCATCGAAGTCTCGCCAGAAGGCATCGCCCGCAAGGCCGAGACCTGGCAGAACCTCGTGCTCGACAAAGGTGTGCAATTCGACGGCGACCTGGCTTTGTCCGACTCGTACTCTCTCGACCATGAGTTTCAATGCTCCGAATTGAGGGGTTGCCGGCCTGTCACGACTGGTTGCGCGGCAGTCGCTTTGGTGCGCCAGGAAATGAACAGTAACGCGCGAGGCGCAGCAATGACGGTCGCGAGCGTCAGATGGTGCAGTGCGTTGCGATGCCCTGCAGCGACCCGAACCGGTATCGCCCTGTGCCCGCCCTCGTTGCGACGCTTTCAACCTCCGGCGGCGGTTGCCTGCCGCGCTGGCGGACGGCCGGCGCGACACGCCCGATGGCCAAGACCTCCGTCGGCCCCCGACACTGTAGCAGCAGGTTGTCGCGTACAGAGACGCCTGTGAAGCGCGCCGTCGGAGGGCGAAGATGCGTCGCTAGGCGACAACGACAGGCCGTTTCCCGTCGTGTTGAAGACGACGCCGCAGTGCTTTCCGGGGTTGATCGCCTGGCCGGCGCTGATGAAGTGCTCGCAACCGCCGAGTCGCACGGGGAACGGGGTGAAGCCGAGGACGACGTGATACTCGTCTGCGTTGAGCGTTCCATGGGTGGCGTAGGCGATCACGGCGCCATGAAGCGTCTGGCCCGACTCCAGGGTGACGTCACCGGCGCCGAAGATCCGGGTGTCGGGCATCGCGCGGCGCTCCTCTTCACAGTTGGCCCCGACGGGTGTGGAACCACTTGCCGAGGCGGAGGATGGTCTGGTCGTCGCCCCGCCGGCCGACCAGTTGGATTCCCACCGGCAGCCCGGCAGGTCCCACGGCGCCCGGAATCCCCGCGATGGGGACGTTGAGAAGCGTCCACATCGCTTGGAAGACGGGGCTTCCCGTCGCTGCGATTCCCTCGGGTGCCTCGCCCACGACGCTCGGGCAGAGAAACGCGTGCCAATCGCCGAAGGCGTCGTTGACCGCAGCTCGGCACGCTTCCGCGTGGGTGCGCAGGGCCTCCTCCCGGGCTGCAGGCACCGCGAGGCCGTCCTCGATCATGTCGCGAAGGCCTGGGCTCATTCGGTCTCGGTGGATCCGGTAGTCCTCGCCCAGGCTGCGGGTGAGGCTGGCCTTGAGGATGGTCCTGTGGGTCTCAAGCAGGTCGTCGAACGCAGTCGGCAGAAAAACCTCGTCGATCTCGGCACCGAGCGACGCAAGCTGCTCGGCCGCATCCTCGATCGCATCGATGCTCGCCTGCTCGGCATATGACCACATCGGCGTGCGACAGAGCCCGATTTTCGGGCTGCGGCCGATGCCGTCAGCCAGGGGTTCAGGCGTCTCGTCGTGAATGATCGCGAAGAAGGCCGCGAGATCGTCGAAGCTCCGCCCCATATAGCCGAGCGTGTCGAAGCTCGGCTCCAGCGGCAGCATGCCGGTGAGGTCAGTGATGCCGTGTGTCGGCTTGAAGGCGCAGATGCCGCAGAACGCCGCCGGACGGATGAGCGAACCCGCCGTCTGGCTGCCGAATGCGATCGGCACCATGCAGTCGCTGACCGCGGCCCCCGAACCGCTCGACGAGCCGCCGGGGGTGTGAGCGAGGTTGAGGGGGTTCCGGCTCTTGCCCGGATGATAGAGCGCGTACTCGGTCGAAATGGTCTTGCCCATCATCACCGCACCGGCCGCCTTCATCTTGGCGACGCAGGCAGCATCCTCAACAGGCCGCCGCCCAGCGTGGATCGGCGTGCCGCACTCGGTCGGTAAATCCGCGGTGTCGATGATGTCCTTGACGCCAAACGGAACTCCGTGGAGCGGGCTCCTGGGCCCGGTCGCATCGGCGGCGCGCGCGGCGTTCAACGCCAGATCCTCCTCGAGGTGCGCCCAAGCGCCGACATCCGGCTCTCGCTCGCGGATCCGCTCGAGGCAAGATTCCACCAGCTGCACCGAGGTGATGTCGCCGTTTGCCATTCGGGCGGCCGCTTCAGTTGCCGTGAGCTTGTACGGTTCCAACACGCCCCGCCTCCTTGGATGCTTGCGCCGAGAGTCTTCGGATGGGACCTGCCGGTGGACCTACTGTCCCAAACTCAATCTAGCCGCCGGACAAAAGTCCTCCAATGGCTCGACACGGACGAGGCCGTGTGGGTTCGGGGGGTTTTCAAGGAGCCGCGGCGTGCAAATCAAGCGATAGTGTCGCCGACATGCCGGCACTCAGGGCATGAGAGGCTGGAAAGAGTTTCCTTGCCATTTGATTGCGGATTGAACGGAGGGTTAGGAAGGAGTCTTGCCGAACACGAATGGATCGGTTGTATTGCAACGACATAAACCAAGTTTTGCCGATGCGATAGCAAACAACAGCCGTAAGGGGGACCAATTCACCAGGGGCAGGTACCCCCCAATTCCGGTTCCCCCAAGGGGCTCTAGACAGGGAGTGTCTGTACCGGTCATCGGGGCCGATCCCAGACAGTCGAATTACAAACAGTCTGTTGCCGCCTTAAGGCAGTAGACGATGGGAATCGCTGACAAAGCCCGCCTTCCGACACCCACAACCAACGCTCTCCCCGCGGCTCTGACGAGCCGCCATCGAGATCACTGCCTGCCAAGACACTGCATGCCGTGTGCCGACAGTCCATCGGAGCCGGCAATCCTTGAGGGTAAGAGAATTCCTTGCCAATCGGATACATCTTTACATCAATAGTACTAGGCATCAAGATGCCTGTCATGCGAACCACACTGACCATTGACTCGGATGTCGAGCAGCTTCTCCACCGACAAATGCGGCGCACAAACAGCAGCATGAAAGCCGTCATCAACGATGCCTTGCGAGTCGGTCTCGGGATCCAAGGCAAACCGCGCCGGCTGCCTCGGTTCAAGGTGGAGCCTCACGCGTTCGGCTTCAAACCTGGGGTCGATGTTGACCGGCTCAACCAGCTTGTCGATGAACTGGAGGCAGATGAGGTTGCCCGGCAGCGTGACCGGTGATCGTCCCCGACGTCAACCTGCTGCTGCATGCCCACGATTCGCAATCCCGCCGCCACGAAGCCGCACGGGACTGGTGGGAAACATTGATGAATGGAACCGGTAGTGTCGGCCTCCCCTGGGTAGCGATCCTGGGCTTTATCCGTATCGCCACGAACCCGAAGATCCTTGAGAATCCCCTCGACGTGAGCAGTGTTTGCGCACGCGTACGATCTTGGCTGGGCAGACCGCAGGCGGTCCTCATCCACCCCGGAGACCGTCATGCAGATATCCTGTTCGATCTCCTCGAGGCGGCGGGCTCGGCCGGCAATCTGACCACGGATGCACACCTTGCCGCCCTCGCGATTGAGCATCAGGCCGAGCTTCACTCGACTGATGCCGATATGGCACGGTTTCCTGGTCTTCAGTGGATCAACCCTCTCGTCTAACTCTGTCTTGTGCCAGCCACCTTTCCACAGAGTGAACGGACGGACGTTTGTCATTGGGGTGTCGCGCCAGTCAGCACACCGGCTTTGATCTCGATTTAGTCTTATCAATCATGTGTCTAAATGGAGGTCGCACACGGACTTGAACCCTGGACCCGCTGACTGAGAGGCTCTCATCAATAGATCAATAGATGATGTCTTGGATGGGACGCTGTACCGCAGAGCATCTGACAGAGGCGAGGTGGCCTAAACGTATGAAGCGGGTAGCGTCTATGGCGTTGCCAATGCCATTTCCAAAGCCAGCGGAGAAAACTTGCCAATTGGTCCGGGCAAGCCGGCGATCACCGACAGCGTTGCGCCGGGTATCGGCGCTGGGGGGGGGGGTAGGCTGTGGCCCCTGCAATCGCCACTGATCAACACTAGCGCGTGAGGAATTGGCGGAAATCTGCGCCACAGATCTGAAATCGCCAATTTCGCGAACAACCGACATGTCGGCACGCATGGCACCAGGAGTCGGAATGAGTCCGCCTACCATGTGATTGTGGATCGAATGGAGGATTGGAGGAGAGCCCTGCCGAACATGGAATTGTTCATTGTATTACAATGACATAATCCGGGTTTCGCAAGCGCAATGGCAAACAACACT
The DNA here is from genome assembly GCA_965215575.1 of Alphaproteobacteria bacterium. Lineage (GTDB taxonomy): Bacteria > Pseudomonadota > Alphaproteobacteria > TMED109 > TMED109 > VXPW01. The sequence goes on along the minus strand of OZ244069.1, from coordinate 2,895,482 downwards.
GTACGAGAGGACCGATCACGATGTACTTGTCCCTAGTCGTGCTGTTCACCGTCACGGCTCTCTACGCGGGATACAACCTGCTCATCAAGGTCTCGAGCGGACACGTTCCTGCCACCGCAACCACGCCAATTCTCGCCACCATGTCCCTACAAGCGGCGGCGCTCGCCGTGTCAGTGGCATTCGCGGCCGGGCTTGTGTTCCAAGGTGGCCACGTTCTTGGCGTCTCGCGGGCTGCCGTCGCCTGGGCGGTGACGGCGGGACTCTGCATCGGTGCGGCCGAAATCGGCTACTTCTACCTCTTTCGAGGCATCGGCGGCGGCGAACCGATGGCGGCGAACGTGGCGATACCGGTCATCGTGAGCGGCGCAATCGTCGTTACCGTGATCGTATCCTGGCTCGTGCTCCGCGAGCCCTTCACCTGGACACGGCTCATCGGCGCGGCGCTGGTTGCATGTGGCGTCGTGGTCTTGTTCGCGGATTCCGCGAGAAACGCGTCCGGGCCGTAGCCTCTCCAATCGGGAGCCGGGCCAAGCAATGCCCGGCATTCCTCGACGTTTAACGACGAGAACGCCGAAATACACCGCGCCGGGGCAAGCGAACGCGACTGCGAAGCGATCGGGTCTGCGTTTGTCTGCGACGGCCTGTTCAATGAGAACCCGGCCTAGATGCACAGCGTGGGTTGCAAGACGGGGGTCGTTGATGGTGGTGCGTCAGGGGAAACGCGTTCGCTTCATATGGGAAAGGATCGGCCAGACCCACGCCGAGCGGCCACCAAATGACCGCTGACGGCGGTGGCGGCGCGCCGCCCGGAGATGCTCACCGAAGGGGCTTGGCGCGCCTTGGTGACAGTGATGCTTCCTTGGATGGTGCCCGGTTTCGGACTTTAGGGTTGGGCCACGGCTGTTCGATCCAAGCGTTAAGCTATCCAGCCAAATCGGAAGCGATTCCGACGCCGTCCCCGCGTTGTGCGGGACCAAGGCGTCGCAAGGAGTCGTTGCAACCGGAGGCATGGCGCAGTGACGAGAATGGGTGCAACGGGATTGGCGCTGCTGGCGGCTCTTCTGCTGGCAGGTGCCGGGCCGCAGGCGGCGGAGGTCACGGGACCGAAGTTGACGTGGGACGTTTCGCTCTGGGGCAAGGAACGCGCCTTTACGGCGGGTGTCGAGCGACTTGCCCATCTGGTCACGGAGAAGACCGACGGCAACTGGAACATCGTCCTTCACTACGGTGAAGCGCTGTCAAAAGCCCGCGAGAATCTTGACGGCCTGGCGGTCGACGCGTTCCAGGCGGCGATGTTCTGCAACTTCTATCACCCGAAAAAGAACCGGGCGTTGATGGCGCTCACCATGCCGTTCCTGCCGCTGCGCAGCTGGGAAGACAACCGGAACGTGCGTGACGCGGTCTATGCGCACCCAGTGATCAGGAAGGAACTCGCCCGGTGGAACGCAATGACATACGTCTCCTCCTACCTGCCCCAGTACGAGTTCCTGGGCCGCGGCAGGGCGCCCCTGACGCTTGACGACTGGAAGGGACTCACCGTCCGTGCCGGCGGCGGGCTTGGGCGCGCAATGAAGGTGCTGGGCTCGACACCGACGAGCTCAACGGCAACAGAGGTCTACACCGGTGTCCAGCAGGGAACGATGGACGCGGTGTCCTTTCCATTCACGTACGGCCACGTCGATTACAAGATCCACGAGGTCACCGAGTGGTTTACTTCCAACCTGTCGCCCGGCACCACTGACTGCCCCATAGCGTTCTCGATCAGCGCCTACGAAAGCCTTCCTGAGCAGTACAAGATCTTGCTGGAGGACATGAAGGACGAAGTCACCGAGGCCCAGATCGAAGCCTACATCCTGATGGACGAGGAGAATCTGCCCATGCTCCGGCGGGAGCTAGAGGAGGTTCGCTACTCAGAAGCCGAACTCGCCGAGTTTCGCGCCGCTGCTGGAAGGCCGGTGATCGAAGCCTGGATCGAGGAAAACCAAGACCGGTTTGATGCCCGCGGGGTGATTGAGGCGATCTTTAACGCCGCAGGGCAGTCCTACTAGCGGATTCGGTGTTCCTCAGACGGTCATGCCAGCCCCCGCACCGGTGCGCTTGATGCCGAAACAGGTTCTTCCATGAAGGATGCCTTCGGACGCGGCCTGGCGAAGGCCGACGGGTGGCTCGGTTGGGTCGAGAACCAGCTCAACCTGCTGGCTGGTCTGCTGATCTTCGCTCTTATGCTGCTGGGTGTCGCCCAAATCGTCCTTCGGACTGTGATCCGGGCACCGATTTTCGGCTACATCGACATTGTCGAGGTATCCATGGTGGGATTCGCGGTACTCGCGATCTCCTACGTCCAGCGTTTGGGCGGCCATGTGCGGATGGAACTCCTGGTCGGCCGCCTCAAGGGGCGAACGCTCTGGGTTGCCGAGGCCGTCGGGACGGGGCTCGCAGTTTTCATTGTCGCGGTGCTGATCCCCTACTCCTATCGCCATTTCGAGCGGGCCCTCAATTTCGGTGACTCGACGATCGACATTGAGATCGCGACGTGGCCGGCAAAGCTCGTGGTGCCGGTTGCGCTCACCATCCTGCTGGGGCGCTTGGTTCTTCAGCTGGCTGGCTATGTTCGCCTCGTCGTCCATCCCGAACGAGATCCGGTGGCCGTGCCACTTCTGCAAGAGGTAGAGCAGACGGCGGCCGAAAATATCAGCCAGACGCAGGACGCGGTGCCGGGTGACCGTTCCGACGCAAGCCACGGCAGGGGCCGACCGTGATGCTGGGCTTGGACAGCACCACGATCGGCATTGCCGGGGTTTGCCTTCTCGTCGTGCTCGTGGTCATTGGGGTCCGCGTGTTCGTTGCAGCTGCGGTTTCCGGATTTCTCGGCCTGCTCGCACTCAGGAACTGGGACGTAGCCGCGGGAATCGCTGGCACGATCCCGCATTCGAAGACGGTCACATATCCGCTCTCGGTCCTGCCGCTCTTCATTCTGATCGGCTTTCTCGCCTTCCACGCTGGACTGACCTCGCGGCTGTTCGAAGCGGCGCGACGTTGGTTCGGCTGGGTTCCGGGAGGCCTTGCAGTAGCAACCGTGTTTGCGGCTGCGGGCTTTGCTGCAGTGTCTGGCGCTTCGACGGCGACGGCGGCCGTTTTCTCCAGGGTTGCCATTCCCGACATGATGCGCAATGCCTATGACCGGCGGCTGACTGCGGGAGTCATTGCGGCGGGCGGAACCCTAGCGTCACTGATACCGCCGTCAGCGATCCTCGTCATCTACGCGATCATCGTCGAGGAGTCGGTTGGACGGCTCCTGCTTGCCGGGTTCCTGCCGGGAATCGTATCGGCGCTGATCTACGCCGGGCTGATCATCGGCATGTGCAAGATCCGCCCCGAACTTGGCCGGCGGATCACCGGTTTCACTTGGCGGCAGCGGTTTCAGAGCCTGCCCGGCACGCTGCCCATCTTCATTGTCATCGGTGTCATTTTCGGCGCGCTCTATACCGGTGCAGCGACTCCGACCGAAGCAGGTGCGCTCGGTGCAATGGTGGTGTTCTGCCTGTACGCGATTAGGGCCTATCGGGAACGTTCGCTTCGAGAGATGGGCGGGAAGCTTCGTATGGCGCTGATGGAGACCGCGAAGCTCACCGTGATGATCTTCACCCTGATTTGGGGCGTGTTCTTGTTTGTCCGGTTTCTCGGCTTCGCCGGCTTGCCGAGCCTGTTTGCGGACTGGGTCGTTACCCTCGATATGCCCCCGATCCTGATCATGATCTGCATCCTTCTCGCCTATGCCGTGCTCGGCATGTTCATGGACGCGATCGGGATGCTGGTGCTGACCCTTCCGGTCGTCTTTCCCGCCGTTATTGCACTTGGTTATGACCCGATCTGGTTCGGCATCATCGTCGTCAAGATGGCTGAGATCTGCCTGATCACGCCGCCGATCGGCCTCAACTGCTTTGTTGTCGCTGGGGTGTCGCGCGAGCTTCGGGATTCAGAGGGACGCTCGCTCGCCATTCCGCTTCAGGACGTCTTTCGCGGTATCGGCCCGTTCTTCGTTGCCGACTTGCTCACGGTTGCGGTCTTGCTGGCCTTTCCAGGGATCGTGTTGTGGCTCCCCAGAACCATGGGGTAGGAACGCCTTCCAGCGCTGGTTGCTCCAGACTTGCGAAATGCTGCACTTAGTTCGGGCAGCAGGCTGGAATTGGCGCCGGCGATTGACCAGCCCGGATCGATCGGTCCAGGCGGAATGGCAGTGCAGGGCGGTTTGAGCGTGCCCCCAACGTTGGACCACCCGCAGTGAGAAAATCTCGGCTGACTCACCCCACGGCCGGCATGCCGGCCTTGCGATGTCGGCAAGCTCGATCGGGGCTTTCTGGCTGAGCGAACTGTGCGGACGGACGTGATTGTGGTCTAACCGTCACGCCTCACATTTGAATCGTGCACCCAAACCAGCCGCCGGGCGGGCGCTGCCGCATGGCCCTGCATTCACCCCGATCCGAAGCCGGGTTGTTCAACAACCTCATGATCGGGAGCCTTCTCGGTCACTCACAAGTATGAACCGCGGCTCGGCATTCTCACCTTGCCCGGGACACCGTGAAGGCTTCCGCCGCCCGCGCCGACGACAGCGGCTGCGCCGCGCGCGCTGGTGCGGCAAGGACGGAGAGGATCCAGACTCCCCAGATCACTCCACCCCCTCCAGCGCGTTCACCGCCAGCGCCGCCACGAAGCCGAAGCCGTCGCGCCAGAACGCGTCCGCGAGGTCGGACCATCTCTGGTTACCGGCGTTGGGCCAAGCCTCGTCGTAGCGCTCCCGAAACACCCGGCAGTTGCCGAACTCGGAGTCGCAGACCCGGACCTGGAACGTCGCCTGCGCGGTCAGGTCACGGCCCCGACCCCGCTGGGGTCGTGGCCCGCAGTCGGGCGGCTGGGTCAGTACGCTGAGGAACAGGTCCAGGTTCGGATTTCCTGTGACGCCCTGGGAGGATCGCTGCCGGTTCTGGTCGCAGGTGCGCCAGGTTTCGATCTCCTGCTGATTGTTCCAGTCGCGGGTGTCCACGTGCGCATCGGTGATCTCGCCGTCCATGACCCAGCGGGTGGGCACGCCGGGACTCTCACCGGGAGCCAGGAACCCGATCCCGTCCCGTTGGTTGTTCAGCCATGCAAGCTGAGCCGGCATGCGTTCGAGCACCTCCCCGTTCTCCGTCCGGAATTGCCCGAACCGCACGAACAACGTGTGATCTTGGGCGGTCACGCAGACATCGACGTCCATTGTGATCTGGAGGGTGAGCAATTCGCCCACGCGGCCGCTTCCAGTGTTGGCCACGCGATGCCCGGTGACGGTGCCCGTGACGCGCCCGCGGGTCGCCGACACGTAGGTAGCCGAGCCGTACTCCTCGACCAACATCTCCACAGCTCCGAGGCGGCGGGTGGCGACTTCGCGGAGCGCCATGCGCTGACCCGCCAGGACCAGCTGTTCCTGCAGTTCCGCAAAGGAGCTTCCCGGATGGACAAACTCCTCCGGAACCACCCGCACCGTCACGGGATTGGTACAGGCTGCGGTGGATGGGGAGGACCACAGGCCGGCGATGACGACGGCGGCTGCGGAGGCGCAAGCGAAACAGGAAACACGACGTTGCCTCTGCACCATGCGGGATCGCTCCAACATCGACATAACGCACTGCGGTCGATGATAGATGCCAGCGGTCCCCGATACGAGAGCAGACCCGCCCGCGCCCGATCACGCGCACTGTAACGCGGCCCCATTGGATGGATTGGCGGCGAGAGTGTGCGGTGTGGCCGAACTTGGGCAGGCGAGAAGCAACGGGAAGGGACCTCGCGGTCGAGCCCGCTAGGAGACCTCGTAGCGGGCGGCCAGGGCCGCGGACAACTGGGCCGCGTGATCAGCGGAGCAGAAGATCCGCTTGAACGATGCTCCCTGGACACGCAACGCACATCATGACTCGATGGGGACAGTGACGCCCTCCGACGCAGGCTCCATCGGGACATGTCCGGGCTGGTCCCGGACTCGTTCGAGTCAGCCACTGACGACCGGATATCGCGCGGGATCGAACCCACCCTCGTCCGCACCATGGGTACAGGCATACAAAGCCAGATCGGCGATGCTCATCGCATCCCCGCCGACCAGTGGGTTTCGTGCAGGTGTAGGTGTCCCTCCAAGACCGAGAGTGCGACGTGCCCGCCCGAAATCGGTCGGAATTTCGAGGAGTGGCAAGGGAATAGGATTCTCGGGCGCTCTCCTGTTCGGCGTCGTTGAGCGGGTGCAGTGGTTTGCAGGACAAGAGCGGCCGGCCTTGTTCGTACCCCCGGTGCAAAATCGGCCGACCGCGTGACGTCGACCGAGACGCCAGCGCTAGTCCGTCTCGCGGGGCTCTTGCCAGCCGCGCATCAAGCCATCCTTGAGCAGATCCGGCGGTTCGTAGTCGACGTAGACCACCTCGTAATCGCCGCCCGCGTTGTCACCCAGGCGCATGACGACGACACTGTAGTCAACGTTCTGATCCATCCGGTCATAGCGACTCTTGTCGAAGTGCATGCCGAACACACGCGGTGTGAAATCCCGCCCCAAGGTATCGACAAAGACGTACAGCCGTTCCGTTTCCTGATCGTATTTCGAAGAAATCAGGCGGTAGTCGCCCATCGGTGGGTATGGATGCGGCAAACCCAGGGTCTCGAGCAACGCGAACAGGGGCAGCCACAAGGTTACCGCACCGGCCACGACGGCTATCGGCTTGAGCCACCGCCGGCGCAAAAAGATCGCGGTCAACACGACCGCCATGCAGACGACGTGCGCGATCAGCAACGTGCCCCAATTCAACGTTGCGAAATCAATCGGCATGAACGAGGCTCCCGAAATACCGGCGAGCGAGCACGCTATTCTTCTTCCTTGAAAACGCGTTCGATGTTGAATGCATAGTTCGGTCCATCGTCGGTCGAATGCGGAAAAATGTCGACCGTGATTTGCCGATAAATGCTGACCTCCTCCGCCACCTCTTGAAGTTTGAGCGCGACGCCAAGCTTGAACGGAACGCGCACGTGGTAGGGCTCAGACGCGCCGGGCTGCATGGCGAATAAGTACAAGGCACCGCCGGATTCATCGACATCCCAGCCCAGCACGTCGTAGCGTCCCGGCGCAGGCCACGGATCCGGATAGCCGAGAGTCTTGGTTGCGAGCCCGAACGGCAAACCGAGCGCGACTAGGCCGAATACAAACGTCGCACCGCGCAGCCACCACCGTCGAAAGTCGCGGATGAACAGCATGACGAAAAGAAAACACACCGTCGCTGCGTACAGCGCATAGAGAATGATGAACACCAAGAGTTCGGACATGGCCCGACTCAGCGCTCGCTCAAGATCGACCGATGCAGATCATGAATGCTGTCATCGACCAGTTTGCCGTCCTGGTCCAGAGTGAAGCGCACAACCGTGACTTCTTCCTTGCGGCGCTTCAGCAGGATCTCGGTCTCGTAGATTTCGCCGATATCACCCTTGCCGGTCACCCGCACCTTGATCGGAACCGGTAAGGGTTCCTTGTACTCGTTGTAGAGGTGGATGTTCACAACGTATTCGCCTGCATCGCGCGTCCGGATCGACATCCACTCGTAATTCAGTTCGGAAAGATCGTTTATTTTGCCGCGGTCGTCGCGTTCGAGATTCAGGGCTGGGCCAGCCTCATAGATGCCCCAGCCGACCGGGGTGCCGTCCGGCCCCATGCCCCACAAATCCACATCGTAGGCGGTCCCAGACGGCCAGGTCGCCTCGATCAGAATTTGCGTGCGCAGCGGAACGTCGTCCGGTTTCGGCACTGGATTGATCAGGAAGGTGAGCAGAAAGATGACCACCACCAGGCTGAAGACCATCAGAAACAGGATGTCGCGAAACGCGATCGAGGAGGGGTCCTCCTGCTGGCCCCCGAGAATGTCGAAATCAGACATGACCGCGTATGCGCACCGGCACTATTCCGCCGCGGCCTGGGCCATTGGCCTGACTTCTGGTCGTGAAATTTCGGGGATGATCTCGATGTCGGCGCGCTCGACAATATCGACGACCAGGCCACCGACCGCACGCACGAGCATCTGGTAATGGATCTGCAGCCATAGGCCACCCAAAATCGCACCCAGGAGGGTCGTGAACAGGGCGACGCCCATGCCGTTGACGATCTGTCCCAGGACGCCCTGGACCCGTTCTATGTTCGTGCCGCCAGCGATACTGTCGCCGAGCCCGCTGACCGCAATCACGAAGCCGACGACGGTACCGATCAGGCCGAGCAGAAGGAGCACGTTCGCGACATAGGCGACAATTTGGATGGGCAGAAACAAGCGCGCCCGTAGCGTACTCGCCAGCAAAGCCTGGTCGATCTTCTCGCCGCCAAAGTTGGCGCCCTTGCGGCGCAGCCTGTCGAAATAGTCGGCTGCGGCGCCCGTATTCGCCTCACCGGCCAACAGCCCGACCTCGCGGTTGATGGCGAGAATGTGGAACGAGCTGGTCAGCCAAAACACCAGGAAAACCAAGCCGATGACGACGCTCAGATAACTGGCGTCGCTTTCGACAACCAAACTGATCCAATCGCGCAGCCAAGCGACATAGACAAGCAGGGCGGCAAAGGAATTGATCACCAGCCACTTATAAAACAGAGCGTTCGGACTGTTCATTTGTGCGCCCATGTGACGGTTCCCATTCCCCGTTCGTCCAGCGGCCCAATCAAGCTTCCTTTTGAAAATTTCGGTCAACATCGCAATAGTCGCTCGGCGATCCCACGCAATGCACACGTTTCATTGGTAGTCCGTATGCAACGAAAAAGTATCGGAACCCTGTCAAAAGTCTACGTTTTTTAGGGCGGCACCTTAGGAATCGGGCATTGGCATGTCAAACGGAAGCCGTGCCAACCAAGCGACTCTTATACCACCGCCGCACGCCGAAATTGCTTGAATGGTGCGGCTCGATTCTGCCCTGAAACTGCCGCGCGGCGAACGAATCCGCGCGCCGGTTGAGAGCGAAGAGGGCCCTATAACAAATTGCTTTTTCGTGGAATGAGTGCGATCTTCAGACCGTCCGTGGTCTACGTTGCTCTGCCGAGTACCGCGCCACGATCATGCCAACAGGGAGGAAGGTGCAATGAGCGTTACCAGAATGATCGGACTGCTCGCGGCCGCCTCGTCGCTGGTCTTAGCGGCGACAGCGGCGCAAGCGAACGTGTCGGATGAAGATCTGGCACGGCCGGCGGGCGGTGAATGGCTGCATATCAACGGGAGCTTCGACGCTAACCGGTACAGCACCCTGACTCAGCTCACCCCGGACAACGTGGGCGATCTCAACGCCAAATGGATCTATTCTGTCGGCGGCGAAACCGACATCCAAGCGTCGCCGCTATTTCACGATGGCCTGCTGTATCTGCCGCAAGACAATATTGTGCACGCGGTTGACGCGCGCTCCGGCACTCGCGTGTGGAAGTATGAATGGGAATTGCCGGAAGACTGGGGCGGACAGTTTGTGCCGTTCTTCACCGGCAAAACTAAGGGCTTGGCGGTCGCTGGCGACAACATCTATTTCGTGTCAAACGAGTGCACGATTATCGCGCTGAACGCGAAGTCGGGCGAGGAAGTTTTCACGCACAAGATTGACCGGCCGTACCCGAAAGACTTTGAAAGCGCAGACGATTCGAACGGTTACTTCTGCACCTCTGGTCCGATGGCCGTTCCTGGTGTGCTCATCGTGCCGATGAACGCCACCGATACCGGCGGCTTGCAGGGTTACGTGCATGGCCATGACCTCGAGACGGGCGAGCAGCTCTGGGCGGCGAACATGATCCCTGGTCCGGGTGAGCCGGGCGCCGATACCTGGCCCGGCGACAGCCGTGAGTACGGCGGTGCGGGACCCTGGATCATTGGCTCCTATGATCCTGACTTGGGTCTCTATTTCACGGGTACCGCGAACGCCTATCCGTGGAATCCGTACACCGAGCGGGACGGCGCAGGCGCCGGAGGGATGCGCAACGAAGGCGCTGCGGCAATTGTCGCGGTGGACGTCAAAACCGGTGAAGTACGGTGGCGCTACACGGCGGTGCCCGGCGATCCGTTCGATTTCGACACCCCGCAGGCGCCAATGCTCACCACGATCGACGGCGTCCGTACCATCGTGCAGCCGAACAAGACCGGCTTTACGCACTATCTCGAGGCGGCGACCGGCAAGTTTCTCCAAGCGCCGGCGCATGCCGACAGGATCAACTGGGCCACCGGCTATGACGCCGGCGGTAATCCGATCTGGGATATTCCGGTCCCGGCCGAAGGTGAGACAGTTGAGATCTGGCCAAGTCTGCTCGGCTCGGTGAATCTGTCGCCCTCGGCGATCAACCCGATGACGGGAATGGTCTATCTGCCGCGTCGTGAGAACTTCATGAGCTACGTGCTCGAGAAAGTTCAGGTGAGCAGCAACGTGCAGAACCTCGGTGCGACGTTCGAGATTATGCCGGGTGGTTCCCAGGTCAACGCGGCGCACGATCTCCGGACCGGCGCCGAAGTCTGGCGCATCTCCGAGTCGCGTGACGGCGACGCCGGCGGCATGTTGACCACGGCCGGCAACCTGACGATCTACGCGAGTCAGGGCGGGTTGGTGACCATCGCGAACGCGACCACGGGTGAAGTGGTGTACACGTTCAACACCAACTCCACTTCGCATTCCGGCGCCATCACCTATCTCGTCGATGGCAAGCAATACATCACGTTTGCGCTCGGCGGTCTGCCGCAGTTCGGCTCGGCGCCAGATGACAATCCCGTCAACCACTCAAGCATCATGGTGACGTTCGGGCTGTAAGTTCTCGTTACCAGTCTTGAGTAGCCACTAGAGGGGGATGGCGCGCCGCCCAGCGCGCCACCCCTCTCCTAAACCGATGCGAGGATGGATGGAATGATGGTTCGGCGACTAACGCAGGTCGCGTGCGTTGCGATCGTCGCGGCGGCGGTCTGGTCCGGCGGCAGCAACGTGGCGAGCGCAGCTGGCGAGGAAGGCAGAAACTCGTCCAACCCGCTATCAGGCAACCAAGAAGCCGAAGAGGCCGGCAAGACAGCGTATCGCGCGAATTGCGGATTGTGCCATGGCATGCGGGCGGATGGCCGCGGCCGCGGTCTGCCGAACTCGGCGGACCTGCGGAAATTCAAGCGCGGCTATACGCGTTTCGTCAAAGCGGTCAAGGAAGGGTACAAGCGAATGCCCCCGTGGGGCGCCATGGGCAAGATCAGTGATGAAAAGATTGCGCAGGTTGGCGCCTATCTGGAAACCCTCGCCAAGCGCGGCGCCAACTGGGCAGATCCGCCCGACACGTCCGAGGTCGAACCGGAGGGGGAGGTTATCCCTGCCGCTTCCACAACTTCGGAACCAGCGGAGCCCAAGGAGTATCAAGTCCACATTGGCCACATTCTGACCAGCTGGAACGATACGCCCGGCGAAGTCGGATTGGCGACCATCCTTGAGCAGGAAGCGATGATCGCCAGGGAACATGCCGCGTATGCGGTGACCGATCTGGAGGATTTGGAAAACATTCAGCTGCATACGCGTCACGTACGTCATGCGGCTGACCCGGCGGCCGAGCGGTCTGGTCAAGGCCCCGGAAAGGGATACGGGATTGTGAAGGCGGCGGTAGGCATCATTCAACACATGGAATTTGCCCGTGACGCGCCGGACGCCAGTGACAGTGCAAAGCTCCATGCCGAGCATGTGCTTACTTCGACGCGCAATATTCAGTTTTGGGCGGGCAAGACACTGGATAAAGCGGGCCAGGTGATCGGCGGTGCTTCGCCCGTGTCGTCAGCCTTTTATGCTGAGCAGATTGTCGAGCGCATCGATTGGATTTTGAACGGCCACGATGCGAACGGTGATGGCAGCATCACGTGGGAGGACGGCGAGGGCGGCCTCGCGCAGGTCAAGGCACACCTGTCCTACATCGAATAGTACGACGGTGGGGAAACGGTTTGTACTGGTCGTTGATTGCTCGTTCCCTCGGGAGCAGGGCGTGGCACGGCGCCGCACAAGCACGAAACACTAGGTGAAACGTCATGCGAGTTCCTGTCATTCCTCTTTTCGCGGCGTTCGCGCTGATCGTGGGGATGGGCGTTGGGCCCGTAGCGATCGCACAGGACGACCCGTTGATTCTCGACGGCGTTGATTGGCGCGCCGAATTCAACAAGAACGTGTTGGAACGCAATCACTGGCGCTGGACCCTGCGTCGTGTCGAGCGTGTTGGCGACAAGCTGACAGTCTCGCTCCGCTATCGAAATAGTGCTTCGACCGGGCGGCCCATTCTCTTGGAAGACCAGTACCTGCAAACGATCACGCTAGTTGATGAACAGACGCAGGCGCAGTTTGCGCTTCTCGAGGTCGCAGGCGTTTCTCCCCAAATTACCGCTGTCGACCGAAAAAAGAGCAAGAGCGCGGTCTTTACGTTCGTCTATCCGGAAGGTGCCTCGACCGTGAGGTTCACCAGCCGGTGGATTTCAATGCGCATGGGCGGTGAAGCCTCGGTCATGCAAGTCGATTTCCGGATCGACATACCGCCGGCCAACGCGAAGCCGAGTTAGCCCGCACGCCATTGTTCGAGTTCCCAAGGGCTTCTGGCTAACGCGTCGTCCAGGGACGGCCCGCTCTTCCGGGCAGGAGGTGTTCGTGATCGGCAGATTTCTCGGTCGATTTCCCAGAACCATCACAGCACTCATTCTTGGCGTCCTGGCTGTGTCCGTCTGGGAGGCAACGGTCTATGTCGAAACCGTCGTGTGGCCGAGGGAAGCTGCGGCGCGCGAGGCGACAATCGCGCGCGAGATCGACCGCGCCGACAAGCTGTTCGCTAGAGCCAAATACGAGACCGCGCTTAGTGAGTACGAATATGTTCTGGCTGGATTTGTCGACGAATTGGCGACGGAGGTCGAAAGCCGCCTGCGCGATCGGGTCGGCACTTGTTTGGTTGAATTAGCGGCGGCAGGCAACGAAAAGGGCAGTTTTGACCGCGGCATTGAATCGTATCGCGTCGCGCTGGCCTTGCGTCCAGCGGCGGCGGAGTCCCATGCGCATAGTGAGACCTTGTACCGCATCGGTAACGCCTATATGGCCAAGTCGCGCGCGACCGGCGAGGCTGCGCTCGTCGCCTCGGCCGTCAGCGTCTTCGAAGCCGGCCTCTTGGTCCTGTCCGCCGAGCACGATGTCGAACTTTATGCGACCGGTCTGCGCCTGATCGGCAACGCGCATCGTCGTCTGCACGAGCTGGATCCAGACAGCAATCCACTGGACGATGCGATGCGCGATTATGACGAGGCACTGCGGATTGCGGGTCCGGTCGAGGAACCGGTCGCGCACGGTGAGATCCTTATGGAAATCAGCCGGGCCTATATATTGCTCGCCGAACAGGGATATCGGCACCGTCAACTGCAGAACGCGATCGAGAATTTCGAAAGGGCCCTTGCGGTTTTTACAGTCGAGGACTATCCGGGGCGCCACGCCGCCGCCCACAAAGAGATGGGCGACACCTACACGATCATGAGCAAACTGGAGCCCAAGAGGCGATCCGACCGGGCTACGCATCAGCAGCGCGTCATTCGCTACGAAAACAAAGCCAAGCAGTCCTATCGGATTGCCAGGAGTTTTGGCTTTGAACCCGGTTTTGAGATCGTCGGTGTTGAGGAGGAGGCACCCTCGGCGGCTGAAGAGAAGAAAGAATAGGTACCGGCTCCGTCAGATAGGTCCGTATCGAACGTTGGTGCAGGGTGGATTTGGAGGCGGTCAGTGGAACCGAGCCGGGCATTACCCCCGATCAAGTTCTGCTCGGTCGGAACGGCCGGTTCCGCTTGGCGCATACAGTGGCGGGCTTCGATGAAATGAAAGTGTGCAAGCAGCAGGTCGACAGGATCAGCCGTTAGCGGCAGACCTCGCATTGCAGCGGGGTAATTGGGTGGCGCGCCAGGCCCGGCAGGCTTGTGGTCGAAATCGCGGACTGGGGCTGCGAACCTGGCGTCCTTCGGAACCGAGAGGCGCTACTGGGGATCATCAAGGCCGCGCGCCGTTTGGATATCGATGATGATGATGGCGATTGAATTCCCATCCGCTTGACCTGCGGCTTTCGACAGCGTTTCCAGGCCCGCCACCACGGCATAACGGTGCTCGGCCGGGTCTTGGGCGCGAGGTTTCTGGTCCAAGCGACGCACTTTGGCCTCAACGGCGGCGTTCCCCGCTGTTTCTGCGTCGAACAAGAGCATCGGTGGGGCCTCCTGCTGTCATCACTAGAGAGTCAGGATCGATGCGCCCCTAGAAACATTGTGGTGCGCCGGCTCGAACGAGCATTCTGCCCCCCCCCCCCGGCGACCGACATATGCTGGCGGCGGCGATCCGGTGGCGCGCGGGGGTCGAGACGACACGCATCTACGCATCGAGGTTCCCAGCCGTTCCTGCCGGTCGGCAACAGCAGGGGCCCATCACCCCGGAATGCGGCTCCCGCGGTTCCCTTTCGTTCGGCGATCCATGCGGATGACGCGAGATGGTTCGCTCACCGCGAGCCCGGCTGCTGGCCGAATGAGCGACGTTTCAAGGTCCCGGAGCGAGGGAATCCAGGAACTCGCGAATCGCTGACCAGTAACCCGGCCGCGTATGGAGGTTGTTGTGACCCTCGTCCGGAATGCTCACCCATCGCCGCGAGCCGGCCCAAGCGTCGTACAGGCGCCGCGATAGCTCAGGCGGGACCAGCCGGTCATCTTCGCCTGCAAGCACCAGCGCCGGCGCCCGGATGTCGGGCGCGCGCGCCAGCGAATCGAAAGGATGCTTGAGCAGGAGTGACACCGGGACAAACGGGTACTGGCTGCTCGCGATGCTGCGCAGGCTGTCAAAGGGCGAGACCAGCACCACCGCGAGGACGGGCCGGCTCGCAGCGAGCTGGACTGCAACGGCGGAACCGAGACTCCGCCCGAAGATCACAATCCGATCCGGGTCGATGCCGTCCAGTTTCGCAAACCGGTCATAGATCACCTGCGCGTCGGCGGTGAGCGACGCCTCGCTCGGCCGTCCTTCGCTCAACCCGTAGCCCCGGTAGTTGAAAGCCGCGAATGACCACGGCGCGAACTCCGGCGCGTCGTGCAGTTGCCCGGACACTTCCTCCGCGTTGCCGCCGAAGTAGATCACAAGACCACGTGCCGGCGTGTCCCCGGCAGTGTGACGGACCCACCCGTGGAGCCGGGTACCGTCGTCCGCTGTGATCTGGATCTCTTCCGTGTCCGGCAGGAGCGCGACTGCCCGACGATCACCATCCGCAAGCGGCGCGCGCAGAAAGATGAGACTTTCCTGCAGCAGATAGAGCACCGTGCACAACCCAATGAATATTGCGAGACCGGCGCCGAGCAGCAGCACCGTTCGCTTTACGATAGTGTCCCGCGAGAGGGCGTGGGAAGGGCTTGGGTGCGTCGTGCTCACCGGTAGGCTGAGGGTGGGTTCAGGCCGCTGCCGGAGGCGATCCTTCGAACGGAGGGTCGCAGGTTTCGGCGTCGGGGGCCAGCGGCAGGCAGCGGGCCCGCTCGACGGCCCATTTGCCGCGCCTTTCTGCTCGAGCAGCATGGCGCCGACCTGCATGGCGAGCCGAACGGGGCATCTACAGCAACGACGAGGGCGAAATGGCCGCGGTCGACGGCACCAGCAGCGGCTGGTATCTACAAGGAGCTTATAAGTTCAACCCCGTTTGGCGCGTCGGTCTCCGTTACTCGCGCTTGAACCCCGTGAGCTCACCGGACCCGGCAGGCGAGGTCTACGATGCCGTTCACCACCCCGACACGATGTCCGTGATGACCGATTGGACCCACAGCAAATTCGGGCGGGTCCGTTGGCAGTTCAACCGGGAATCGCTGAACCGGGAGGAAGCCGACAATCAGCTGTACCTCCAATACTTCGTGGTTCTTGGATCGCACGGGCACCATGCGCATTGATGCCGGGCAACCGGCGCTGTCCCGGCGACTAGCGCGGGCATCAAGAAACGCGGCGCCGGGAGCGCAGTGGATGGCTGGACCGACTTCGGCATCTGCCAAACGGCAGGTACTCTCCGCCGAGACAGAGTATGTTCGCGGTTTTCCCGAATGTTTTCCGGCTGCCCGGATTCATCAAGCCCCCTACGTATCATGAAACAGATCTTTCTGGCCCTCCTGTTGGTTCTGCCCGCGACAATGGGATTCGCACATTCGGAACCCGATACGACGTCGCCCGCAAATGGCGCCGTGCTGGCGGAGATGCCACCGAATGTGGTCCTGAGCTTTGCGAGTCGGATTCGCCTCACGAACATGCGAATTACCCCTGAGGGTCAGCCCGCGATCGATCTTGAGCTCGGGGATCAGAAAGCGTTCGCGACCAGATTTGTGGTGCCGGTGATGGATCTGGGCCGTGGCGCGTACCAAATCGAGTGGCGCGGCCTTGCGGCGGATGGACACGCGATGCGTGGGGTATTGACGTTCGAGGTGCAGTGATCCTTGCCTGATATCTGGGAACTCGTTTCCGCGTTGGTGAAGTTCCTGCTGTATCTCGGGGTTCTTGGTAGCACCGGCCTGGTTCTGGTTCGCGTCGTGTTTCGTGGGGCGACGGACCAGATGCGCGGCCCGATCTGCCGGCAGGCATCGTGGCTTGCGCTGCTCGGCGTCCTTGGTGCGGGCTTCGGTTTCGTTTTGCAGGGCGCTGCGCTAACGGGCGAGGCTTCGGGCATGGTTGATCCCGAAATGCTGGATCTGCTGTGGCGGACGCCGGCCGGAACGCGCTTGGTCGTCCTCGGTATTGGTCTGGCCCTGCTTCTCGGAGGATTGTGGGCCACGGAGACCGGCATCTGGGTTGCCGCCGCTGGCGGAATCCTCGCACTATGGTCGTTTTCCCGTGTCGGGCACGTATCTGAGGCCGAATCGCTCTGGCTCGGTCTGGTGCTGTTGGTGCATCTCGCGGGGGTTGCCTTCTGGATTGGAATCCTCTCTCCCCTTCGCCGGCTTGCCAGCGATGCCAGGACCCTGTCCGATGCTGCCACGCTCGGCCTCCGTTTCGGTCAGATCGCCACGGTGACGGTGCCGATGCTGATTGCCGCAGGGGTCATCGTCGCCTGGCGCCTGCTGGGCGACATCTCGGTTCTCGTAATGACGGTCTATGGCCTCACGCTGCTTGGAAAGATTGTCGCCGTCGGGGTTTTACTGGCGTGTGCGGCGGCCAACAAGTTCCGTTTCGTTCCCGCCCTGAGCAACGGCGACCCGGCTGCAGCCGTTGGGCTGCGCCGATCGATTGCTCTGGAGTGGATCGCGGTCTGCGCCATCCTGCTCATAACCGCTGCGCTGACCGGTGGACCGAATTTGCCGTCCTGAGGCCTTCCGTAAACCAAGGGAATGTCCTTCCCGCTTCCGCATGACTGGGCCTCATCGCGCTGGTGCGCTTTCGGAAGGTCGCAGGTTCAAATCCTGCCCCCGCAACCCCCGAGACCGACATGTTCTGCGAAGGAGCGCTCGCCTGTCGCTTCTTGTCCCCGGCGCTGATCCATTTGACGATGGCGATGGTGTCGAGGTCGCCGATGCCCTTCGTGTCCATCTCGCCCCAGGCAACACCGGGAGTGAGCACGATGCGCTCGATCAGGCCCCCGGGATCGCGGTCGCGGCTTCGTCGCGCTCGCCCGGGCAGAGGATCATGCTGCCCCCGGAGATCGCGGCGTCCCGGTAACCTCCCGCCACGCTCCAGCCCAGGCGTTCCGCGTGCTCGCGGCGGATCCGGAACTGGTGCCCGATCGAGGCGTCGCGCTGCAGGTCGGAGGAGTAGAGGGCAGCACGAGGCATGCCATCACTCTTGGCGGTCCAGTCGGTCTCCGGCCTCGTCGACCGGTCGATGATCGTTAGTAGCGTGCAACTGCAAGAACTGCTCGCGCCCGAGCAGCCGGGCGAGCGTCAGGACGGCAGATTGCACACGGGTTTCCGCCGCACCGTTGTCGTTCGTCGCGATGCCGACCGGTAACCCGCGATCCTCCCTGGCGGCCATCGCTCCGCACCTCCCGCCATACAACTCCGTCGCGGGCGGATTTGAACCCGGATTCCGGCATGGTCAAACGGTTTCGATAGGAGATTTTATACGCAGAAGCATGCACTTGGGCACGTACGGCCGGTGCTGGCGCGACAAGGAAGGCCAGGCGCGTGGGAAAAAATCCGCCCGTGCGCCGAACATGTGGCCTATGAGGCAGCCGGCTCGAAGAGGGGAATATCCATGGCGCGGGCAGCGGCGGTCATCCTGCGGTCGTAGCTGGCGAGCGCGACCTGTTGACCGCGCGCGACTAGATACGCGCACGACGCGAGATGGAGCGCGCCAAGCGTCCGCAATGGGACAGAGCTAGGAAAAGGATCCGCCGCCCGCGCGAGAACGGACGGTGCAAGCTCCAGCATCGCAACCCGCCCGACCAGCCAGCGGGCTGCCTCGCCGTGGGATTCGGCTAGGCCGCGCGCATGGAGAGGAATCCACAACTCGTATTCCAGCAGCCGACTGGAAACCAGGGTCTCGTGCCAGAGCGAATCCGGGGGACGACGATCTTCGACCAGGAGATACGCGAGTGCGACGGACGTATCGAGGTAGATCACCGGTCTCGCCGGTTCGCATCCAGTTCGCCGAGAATTTCTTCCAGGCGGGCGACCGGCGCGGGCATTGGCGGCGGACCCGAGGCGGCCAGAGTCGGCGGTGTCAGCACGCCGGACCGCACGGCGTCTGCCAGGAAGGCGTCAGCGAGGATCGGACTCCGGGTCTCTCTGAGCGGACCAAGCTCCGCTACCACTCGGTCGCGATCCGTCACCAGGACCGTTTCGCCAGACGCGGCAAGCCGGACGTATTCGCTCAACCGGCTGTTCAGCACCTTGATTCCAACCGATCTCATGGCTCCGAAAGTAGCGACCCGTAGCTACGTCGTCAATCGCAGTTGGCGCATAGTCCCTTCGGACGACGGTCGATCGCCAGATTCCGCCCGGGTGGGCCTTCTGTGTCTGGCTCCGCAGTCCGCTCTGCAACGTCCGCGAGCGCCGCGCACCTTTCCGCCACACAGTTGTCATTGGCGGCAACGCCGGTCGCCGATCTTCCCAGCTCGTTTCCGTCGATCATTCCATTCCTCTCCGCGAGATTGCCCGTTACGGCATGCGATGTGCGCTATTGCGCAGACCGCAGGCGGAACGGACGGTTCCTGCTGCTGGGGTCGGTCGCTCCCGCTTTGATGACCTGAGTATCAGAATCCCTTGCGGGAAGGCTTGCCGTTGTCGAGCTGACGCCGTGGCTGACCTCCGAGCTTGAAAGCGAAGAGGAGCGGAGACGTCTTTGGTTGTGCGGTGGCTTCTTCGACGGAGGGGTTTTCCGCGGCGATGGCTTTCCGCACTGGCAGCGTGATTGTCTCAACCTGCTCGCCCAGCGCGATCTCCCTAACTTGGGTATGACAGCCCGTCCGCAGACGACGATTCGACCGCTCCGGATGCTTGCCGCCGCCCACGGTCAGGAATGGAACGCGAGTCAAATCGGGAAAAGCCTGGCCCTTGCCTACCACACGGTGAACGGATATCGCGACTATCTGGAGGGGGCATTTCTGGTCCGTAGGCTGCCCGCATACCGCGCCAATATTCGCAAGCGCCTCGTCAAGCGGCTGAAAGTGTACTGGCGGCAAGCTCGTCACGTTGCCGCTCTGTCAGGTACATCTGGGTGCGAGCCATGTCACATCTCGCACGGCCATATGCATCACTACGATTCCTCACGCGACTTCGCTTCAAGGCTCTCGCCGTCGCAATCGGTCCAAATGCCAAATTTCTCGCCGATCCAGGCGGCGAGGCCGACCGGCGAATCGGTCAGACCGTAGGCCAGGGTCTGGGGGCGCGTGCCCTGAATCCATTGATAGCCGGTCTCTTCCTTGAGAAATTCCGCCAATTCCTCGCGCCAAACGCGCTGCTCGGCTGTCGGGTCGACAAGCGCCGATGGATCACGGGGGAGCGGCATCATGTTGAGGTGCAGCCCGATCACGCGATTCGGAAAATCGAGGCCAATGCGCGAAGAGATGAATGAGCCCCAGTCACCGCCCTGCGCTGCATATCGGTCGTAGCCCAGAACATCGGTCATGAGTGTCGCGAGGCAGTCGGCCATCTCCTCGACTGAAAATCGCTTTTGTCCGGGCCTGAACGACAGTCCGTAACCGGGCAGCGACGGCGCCACCACGCTCACTGCATCAGAGGCATCGCCACCAAGACGCGCCGGGTCCGTGAGGCGCGGGATCAGCTGGGTGAATTCGAAAACCGAGCCGGGCCAGCCGTGTGAGAGCAGGAGAGGTAGCGGACTGGGGCCTTGCCCCGGCACATGCAGAAAATGCAAGTCGATGTCCGACACCGGCACGGTGAATTGTGGAAATGCGTTGAGGCGCGCTTCGGCGGTGCGCCAGTCGAACGCGTTTTGCCAATAGGTCACCAAGTCCTTCAGCCAAGCGACATCGGTGCCGTAGGCCCACGGTGCGCCGGGCGTCTGATCGGGGAAACGTGCGCCGGCGAGACGCGCCCGCAAATCCTCCAGCGCCGCATCGGGCACCGACAGGAGGAATGGCTGCGGACTTTTCGTCATTCGCTAGGTTGCAAAGCTCCCGGTGGGAACATTGTCTCAATGTGACGGTTGATGCCAGTCGATCGTTAGGTTGCCAACCGGGTGGGGACTAACGGACCTGTGCCGCGCGAAAATGGACTTGCGCGATGTATCCGCCGCGGGCGAGCGGGCTTCCGACCTCTCGGACGCTTCCGGTCTCCGGTTCTGCAGCCTGCAGGTCCGCGCCGCGGTCGAGTCCGAAACCGCATCGGAGGACCAGGTCGGTCAGTCGCCGTCTGAGAACGGCCCCTCTCAGGATGCAGAAATTCGAAGGGGAGACTGATGATGGACAGTGTCAAGGTTTCCACGCACGCCGGGCAGCTGATGCAACAGCGGGGGTTCCGCAAGCAGGACATCAATCTGGTCCTTTTCCGGGGGTACGCCGGTTGACGACGACGCCATCCTGCTCCTGGAAAAGGACGCGGATGACGCGCTCAAACACCGGGAACCCGAAGTGGATCGGTTGCAGCGTCTCTGTGGTACCAAAGTCGTGCATCGGGAAGGTGTAGTCGTGACCTGCTATCGGGCAACCAATAGGCAGACCAAGCGGATGCCTCACCGGGCCCGGCAACGGCACGAGCCGCAACGCCAGCGGAGCGGCATATTGCGTCGGCGATCATCGAACCGGAGGAGCTTCGGCGTGCCTTCCCGAAACAGGAAAAGCGTGTAGAGGTTGATGGGAGCGCTGGCGGCGGTCTCTCTCGCCGTTAGCGGCGGAAGAGTCAGAATCTTCCGAGAGACTCTCAGCCGGCCGTGCAATCGGGCGCGGTGCCTGCGCGGGAACGACTCCAGGTAGTCCCGCGGCACTTCGTATCAGTACCGGCCGCTGTGCTGTCCGAACACCATCCGTGCCGGCAGCGGCACGGCCGCATTCCAGTCGCGGAACAGTGCCGGTGTGACAGCGCGAGGCTATGATTCATGTTTCCGATGATGCCGACGTAGCGGGCTGACATGGCGCCAGACGTGCCGACTGAGTGGCCTAGCCTTCGACTTGGTGTGGACGCTGGCCCGTCTGACGTCGAACGAGGCCGCTTTGCAGAGGTCGTCCAGGCCGCCATTGATGGCAAGACAAAGCCGCTTGGTGCACTTGGGAAGATCGAGACCTTGGCCGCGCGGATTGCGCGCTTCCAGAAAACGCTCAAACCGCGCGCGGATCGTTGCCGGCTGACGATCTTTGCGGCCGACCATGGAATGGCGAAATCGGGTGTTTCCGCCTACCCCCAAGCCGTGACGCGCCAAATGGTCCTGAATTTTCTTGCTGGAGGCGCAGCCGCCAATGCCTTTGCAACGGCGTTAGGCGCCGAGCTGGCGATCGTCGATGCCGGCGTCGCGGGTGTCCCCATAGAGCATCCCGCTCTTATCTCGAGGCGATTGGGCAAAGGTACGGCGAACGCCCTGGTGGGGCCGGCGATGTCCGGCGAATGCCTTCGCTCCGGGCTTCAAACCGGGCGAACTCTTGGTGCGGGAGGGACGCACCAGGTTAGCTGCTTCGGCGAAATGGGGATTGGGAATACCTCTGCCGCGAGTCTCGTGGCGGCCAAGTTGCTGGAGATTCCCGTCGATGGTCTGGTGGGACGCGGTACTGGGCTGGACGACGCCGGCGTCGCGCGCAAACGCCGGATGCTGAGGACTGCCGCTGAACGGACTGAAGCCCGCTTAGGAGTGGAGTGCGCTCTCCAGGAATACGGGGGATTCGAAATTGCCATGATGACCGGCGCCATGCTTGGAGCCTCGCGTTCCGGAAAGCCGGTGATCGTGGATGGCTTCATCGCGAGCGTAGCGGCACTCTGTGCGCTGGACCTTGAACCCGACGCCGAAGACACGTTTATCTACGCTCACCGATCGGCGGAACAGGGCCACCGGATCGTGCTCGATGCGCTCGGCGGTGAGCCCCTGCTTGATCTTGACATGCGCCTCGGTGAGGGAACGGGGGCATTGCTGGCTTGGCCCCTTGTCAAGGCAGCAGTGGCCATGCTGCGGGATATGGCCAGCTTCGGTGAGGCTGGCGTGAGTGGTCCGCATGAGAGCTGAATTTGTCATCTTCGGGCTTGCAGTTCAGTTCCTGACGCGGCTCCCCGTCCCGGTCGGCGACAGCTATTCGTTGGAACGCGCGGCGGCCTCGGTTCGGTACTACCCGCTGGTCGGCGTCCTCATTGGGGGTTTTTGTGCCGCCGTGTTTTGGACTGCCACGCTGGTATGGCCCGGCCTGCCAAGCATCATCCTGGCCCTCGTAGCGGGCCTGTTGGTCACCGGAGCGCTCCATGAAGACGGTCTCGCTGACACGCTTGACGGGATTGGCGGCGGCCACACGCGCGAACAAGCATTAGCCATCATGAAGGACAGCCGGCTCGGGGCCTATGGCGCGTTGGCCCTGATCGTCGCCTTGGCTTTGAAGCTCTCGGCTCTTTCGCACCTTGATGTCGAGATCGCTTGCATCGCCCTAGTGGCAGCCCACGGATTGTCGCGGCTCTCGAGTGTGCTGATGATCACTACGAGCCGATATGTCGGCAGTACTCCGGGACCTGCCGCGCAGAAGATCTCGCCACCGGGTCTCCTCGTTGCTTGCGGCACAGGGATCGCGATCGTCGTGGGGCTCGGCGGCTATCTCCCGTTAGGCGTGGTGTCCGGCGCTCTGCTTGGCTTGGCCACCGGCCATCTGTTGGTGCGTGTGCTGGTCCACCCAACGCTAGGAGGCCACACAGGTGACACCCTCGGTGCGGTGCAGCAGGTCAGCGAGGTGGGCGTCTACCTCGGGCTTGCGGCGTGGACTTAACACTCGTTCGACATACGCGACCCGATGTGCTTCCCGGTGTTTGTTACGGTCGTACCGATCTCGATGTTGCCGCTACTTTCCTCACCGACGCCGAAGCGGTGTTGGCTTCTCTGCCGCCGGTGGAACGGATCGTAACAAGCCCGCTCAGGCGGTGTCTTCGTCTCGCGACGCATATCGCCGCACAGGGCGGGATTGCGCTAACCATCGATCAACGCGTTCAGGAAATGGACTTCGGCCGGTGGGAAGGCCAGCGGTGGAAAGACATCCCGCGCCATGAAGTGCGCGCCTGGATGCTTGATTTCCTGCATGTACGCCCACATGGCGGTGAGTGTGTGGCAGAACTTCGGGCTCGGACCCTCGAAGCGCTGTCCGACCATCGTCGCTGCGGTAAACGGGCAGTTATCGTGACGCATTCCGGTGTGATTAAAGCGGCAGTCGCCCGTGGCGATACGATGGAGAGTTTCGGCACTCCGGTCGATTTCGGTGGCTGGATCACCGTGCCGGACCTCACGTAACGAGGAGATACCGTGGGCACCGAGGCCTCGCATGCCGAACGGATGAAAGCTTTGCAGGCGGAGCAGCGCCGCAAGTCCGCCGCGGGCAAGCACGCCGGGCAAGGGTTGGTGCTGGTCTACACGGGTGATGGCAAGGGCAAGTCGAGTTCTGCGTTTGGCGTGATCGTTCGCACGCTTGGCTGGGGGAAGAGGGTTGGCGTTGTTCAGTTTAGCAAGGGCACGTGGATAACCGGCGAGCGGCGTTTCTTCGAGAGGTTTCCCGACCAGTTCGACTGGCACACCATGGGCGAGGGCTTTACGTGGGACACGCAAGACCGAGACCGTGACATCGCAGCAGCCGAGGCCGCATTTGCCCGTGCCCGCTCCATGATGACGGACGGAATTTACGATCTGGTCGTGCTCGACGAGATCAACATCGCGCTGCGCTACAATTACCTCTGCATGCGCGCGGTATTGAATGCGCTTGACGCTCGTTCCAACCGAACCAGCGTGATCCTGACGGGGCGGGATGCCAAGCTCGAGCTTTGCGAATATGCCGATCTCGTCAGCGAGATGCGCGAGGTAAAGCACCCGTTTGCCGCCGGTATCAAGGCGCTGCGGGGCATCGATTTCTGAAGCGCTCGGCGAATCTCTAGTTGACAAGTTCGTGCTGTCGCAACCATAACAGTTGCAGATGGTGCTTCGCTTAGCGGGGCCGAAGAGGGAAGCCGGTGTGAATCCGGCGCTGTACCCGTAACTGTGAGCCAGGAGCGGATGGCCAACGAAGCCACTGGGGAGGAATCCCTGGGAAGGCGGCCAAAAGCGTGGATCGGCAAGCCAGGAGACCTGCCATCGCGTCGTTCGCCGGGAGGCCGGGATGAGCCTCAGCGGGCGGGAAAGCGCTGGCAATCGCCTTTCCCCTGTAACGACACTGAGTAGCGCGGCCGTCCGATCCGCTGTGCGCGGGGCCGCATGTCGTTACGAAGCGCACCTCCCTTCCGGACGGAGAGGTGCGATGGGACGGGGCGCATGCCTTACCGAACGATCTTCGAAATGGCGGTTCTGGCCGTCACGGTGTCCGGTATCGCGCTGGCAGGTACCGGGGAGAAGAGACTGGACCGCATCGTGGTCGAGGGATCCAAGCTGGGCCAGACCGCGGCAGAAGTTGGATCTAGCGTTACCGTTATCACTGCTAGAGATATAGAGGAATTCGGATTCGACTTTGCACTTGATGCCGTCGCACTCGCGCCGGGCGTCACGATCAATTCCAACGGCCCTTTTGGCGGCGAGGCCAGCGTGCGTATTCGGGGCGCCGAAAGCGACCAGACGCTCGTGCTGATTGACGGTGTTCCCGTGAATGATCCGTCTTCGCCTGGTGGCGGATTCAACTTCGCACGCCTCGATGCACAGAACATTGAACGCATCGAGATCCTGAAGGGGCCGCAATCGACGTTTTGGGGAGCCGACGCGGTGGGTGGCGTTGTGTCGGTGATGACGAAGCGCCAACAGCGACCCAGTGGGGGGAGCGCGTTTGTTTCCCGCGGATCCTTCGACACGCTCCGTGGCGGTGCGTCCTTCGGGCGTGCGAATGAACGAAACCACTTCCGGATCGGGATAACCGGAACGCAGTCAGAAGGGATATCCAAGGCCGACAGCGACGATGGCAACACGGAGGACGATGCCTATAAGTCGCTGGCATTTTCCGGCCGCGGCGGGCTTGCTCTCCCGGCCGATCTACGCCTGGACGTGAGCTTGCTCCGGACAGACACAGAGTCTGAATTCGACGGTCGTTCGAGAAATGCACAGGGTGAATGGGTATTCGGTGATGCCGATCTGTTCAACAAGACGTCAGAATTGGCCGCCGCGATCGGCCTCAAAATTCCTGCAATCGGTGAGAGGTTCGAGAATGCGTTTTTCGCAGGTTACTCGGAGATCGAAAGGCAGAACTTCACGGATGGCACGACGAGCTTTGCCGCACAAGGTGATCACTGGAGCTACCGGTATCAGGGCACGATACCTCTCAACAGCCGGAATGTTGTCGCGTTTGGTGCCGAACGCGAGGAAACTTCGTCGAACGGGGACGAAGGTTCTCTTGATGGTTACTTCCTGCTTTATGAGGCCAAACCCCATCAGGCGATGGTGTTGACCAGTGGCTTGCGCATCGATGACCATGCACAGTTCGGGTCGGAGACCACTGCCCGTTTGGCCGGTTCCTGGCACCCTTCGGATTCCCTGACGCTGCGGGCCAGCTGGGGAGAAGGTTTCAAGGCTCCGACGCTCGATCAAATCTCGCAGCCGTACCGCCATTTTTGCGGCGTGGACGAAGGCGCCGCGACCGAACTGATTGCAGTCTTGGGAGCGGCAACTGCGGAAGCGTTCGATCTTGGGGTCGGATGGCAAGCGCCGGATGGCCGCCTCGACGCCGGAATCACCTACTTTGACCAACGTACAAACAGCTTGATCGACTACAACTTGAGCAATTGCCTTTTTGAAAACCTTGGTGCGGTGGAATCCCGAGGTGTTGAGATTTACGGCAGCTACCGCGCCAACAAGTGGCTGACCGTATCGGTGAACTATGCCTACATCGACGCGAGAAGCGGGACCAACGAACGGCTGCAGCGCCTCCCGCGGCACTCCGGCGACCTGAGCCTCCGGATTAGGCCAGAGGGCCGGCTCAAGGGGACCGTACTTGTGCGCTACAACGGCGAAGAACTCGACAATCTCAGCGATGGTCCGGGTCTCGCTGAGTGGACCCGGGTCGATGTCGTCGGAAGCTATCGGTTAAACAGACGCGTGGAGCTGTTTGGTCGCATCGAGAACCTGTTCGACGCGAACTACCAGCAGATTTCCGGGTACGGGACGCCCGGCCTTTCCGGTTGGCTCGGGCTGCGGCTGCAGTACTGAGTTCCGGGCAATGACAGGGCGGCTCGCCGTGCTTGTGGCTCTCTGCCTGGCCGCCAGCGATGCGCTTCCAGCGCCGCAGAACGCCGGTCCCGCACATGCTCCGGCACGAGTTGTCAGCCTCGATTATTGCGCCGACCAGTTTGTTCTCAAGTTCGTTGCCAAAGAGCGCATCCTCGCCGTGTCCCCTGATGCCTTGCAAGGCTTCTCGTATCTCCGTGATGCCGCGGCCGGGATTCCCACCGTGCGGCCGATCGCAGAGGACGTACTGGTCCTGAGGCCAGATTTGGTCGTCCGCAGCTATGGGGGCGGGCCGAAAGCAAGAGCATTTTTCGCACGTGCGGGCGTTCGCGTCGTGCAGGTGGATTGGGCTTCGGACCTCGCTGACGTGATGGCCAACATCGAAGCCGTCGCAGAAGGCCTCGGCGTGCCCGAACAGGGTGAAGGGCTCGCGGTAGACATGCAGGACCGGCTCGCAGCGATCAAGGCCGGCTCTGGCAGTCCGCGTGCGCTCTACATGACGCCGGCCGGGGTGACGGCGGGGCCGGGTACATTAATCCACGCGATATTGGAGGCGGCGGGCCTTAGGAATTTTCAGGAAGCTTCAGGCTGGCACCCGATCCCGCTCGAACACCTTGCCCGCACCCAACCCGACTTGGTCGCGGCAGGGTTCTTTGACACGACGACCAAGCTCGCCAGTGCCTGGAGCTCGGTCAGGCACCCGGTCGCGCAACGGCAACTCAGCGATCGAGAGGTCGTATTTCTCAACGGCGCTTGGATCGCGTGCGGCGGCTGGTTCGTGATGGATGCGATTGAAGCTCTTGCCGGACAGCGAACGCGATGACCCGGTCTGCGCTGCTGCTCGCCGGCCTCGGCGCCGCAACCTTGCTGGCGTTGGTGGCCGCCTGCCTCCTTGGCTCCACGCCGATGAGCGCGGACCGCGTTGTCGCCGCGCTGGCCGGCGGCGGGGATGTTGGCGATCGACTGGTGGTGTGGGAGATCCGTCTCCCGCGCGCGCTGGCGGCCTTTCTCGCCGGGGCGGCATTGGGCGCAAGCGGGGCCGCCCTTCAGGGCCTGTTGCGGAACCCCCTCGCCGATCCGGGTGTGCTGGGCGTTTCGGCGACCGCGTCCCTGGCGGCAACCTTTTTTCTGTCCTACGGCTTTGCCTCGGTCTTTGCTTGGGGGCTTCCCGTGGCCGCCATCGTGGGTGCAGTGACAGCTACCGCCTTGATCGTGCTGGCAGCGATGTATGCCCGGTCGGTCATCACGCTCATCCTGGTCGGTATCGGGATCGCCAGCTTTGCCGGTGCGGCCATGAGCTTGCTGATGAATCTGGCGCCGCACCCGTACGCCTTATCCGACATGATCAACTGGATGCTGGGTTCGGTCGCGAATCGCAGCGTTGACGACATCGCGCTGGCCGCGCCGTTCCTCTTGCTTGGCCTGATCATCTTGTATGGCACGCGCCGCGGGCTGGCAGCGCTCACGCTTGGCGAGGAAGCTGCTGCTGGCGTTGGCCTTAACCTACTCCGACAGAGGGTGGCGACCGTCCTGGGGGCGGGGCTCAGTACCGGTGCGTCGGTCGCACTGGCGGGCGCCATCGGGTTCGTCGGAATCGTCGCGCGGCATATCGTGCGACCACTGGTCGCGCACGATCCGGCGCGCTCGCTTGTGCCTTCGGCTCTGCTGGCCGGGCTGCTGCTGGTGCTGGCTGATATCGGGGTCCGGCTGATCCCGTCGGACCAGGAACTGCGCTTGGGCGTCGTGGCTGCATTGGTTGGTGCTCCGGTCTTTGTCTGGATCGTGGGCCGGAGGCAGGCAGTCGGTGACTGAGCTTGTCGCCACTGACCTGACGCTGAAAGTGGGAAAGGCGACACTCGTCGAGGGGGCGAGTTTTCGCCTGCGGCCCGGGGAATTGGTTGCGCTGCTCGGGCCCAACGGCGCCGGCAAGTCAAGCCTCCTGCGTGCCAGTCTCGGCCTTGAGAAGCCGAGCAGTGGCTCGGCGGCCCTCGGCGGCAGGGACAGCGAACGCCTCAGTCCTGTTTCCCGGGCCCGGCTGGCTTCGTACCTCCCCCAGGTGCGCTCGATTGCTTGGCCCAATCTCGTACGCGATATCGTGGCGCTGGGGCGTTTTTCGCACGGCGCCGTGATCGGGGCGCTACGGGATGCGGATCGGGAAGCGGTGGAGCGTGCTCTTGACGCATGCGATCTCCTGCACCTTGCTGACCGGCGAAGCGATACGTTGTCGGGGGGTGAACTCGCTCGATTGCACTGCGCGCGCGCCTTTGCTGCGGAGGCCCCGCTGCTAGTTGCAGACGAGCCTGTCGCCGGCCTCGACCCATTCCACCAGTTCCGCATCATGGACATCACGAAGGCCTTCGTGGCGCGCGGCGGCGGGGCCCTGATCGTGCTGCACGATGTCGCACTTGCCGTGCGCTACGCGAACCACTTGCTTTGGATGAAAGGCGGTCGAATGGCCGCGCATGGTCCGCCAGACCAAACCCTCACGGCTGAGCGCTTGGCGACCATCTACGGCGTGCGGGCTCGCGTGAACGGACGGAGGGTTGTCCTTGAGGGAGCGGCATGACGGCGCGCGCCCTGATGCTGCAGGGAACAGGGTCGGATGTCGGGAAATCCGTCGTGACCGCTGCGCTCTGCCGGATCGCCCGGAGACGGGGGATAAGCGTGGCTCCCTTTAAGCCGCAGAACATGTCAAACAACGCAGCAGCGTGTGCAGGCGGTGGCGAGATCGGCCGGGCGCAAGCGATGCAGGCACAGGCGGCCGGCCTCGTCCCCGACGTTGATTTCAACCCGGTGCTTCTCAAACCTCACGCCGACGCGGAAGCGCAGGTCATCGTGCATGGCGAGGTTGTGGGATCCGTGCGCGCGGCCGACTATCTGGCCGGGCGCGACGGCTTGATGCGATCGGTCATGGAGAGTTTCGAGCGGCTCGTTGGTGCTCACGACCTGGTACTGATCGAAGGTGCGGGTAGCCCAGCAGAGATCAATCTACGTCATCGCGATATCGCCAACATGGGCTTTGCCAGACACGCAGGTGTGCCCGTCTGCCTCATTGGCGATGTCGACAAAGGCGGCGTGATCGCAAGCTTGGTGGGCACGGGAGCGGTATTGGACCCGAAGGATGCCGCAGTAATTTGCGGTTTCGTCGTCAACAAGTTTCGTGGCGACCCCCGACTCTTCGATGAGGGTGTCGCGGCTGTGACGGGGTACACCGGTTGGCCCTGTTTTGGCGTCATTCCCTGGATCCCGGAGACGGCTCATCTCCCTGCCGAGGACGCCGTGGTGCTGAATCGCCCACGCCGCGAACAGCACCGCGGGCTAAGGGTTGCTGCTCCAATGCTGCCGCGTTTGGCCAACTTCGACGACGCAGCACCGTTGGAGCTCGAACCCGGGGTGCGCGTGGATTGGGTCCCACCCGCTCGGCCAATCCCGCGAGACGCGGATGTAGTGATCTTGTTTGGAACCAAGGCGACGCTGAGCGATCTCGCGTTCCTTCGAACCCAGGGTTGGGATCACGACATCGTGGCGCACGCGCGCGCGGGCGGACGTGTCCTAGGTATCTGTGGCGGCTACCAGATGCTGGGGCGGCGCATTGTGGATCCAGGCGGTGCGGACGGGACGCCCGGTGAGGCGCCGGGGCTCGGATTGTTGAATGTCGACACGGTAATGACCCCGAAGAAACGTGTCTTCCCGGTGGCCGGCCGATGCGCCGTGGGGGGCGAAGGGGTGGCCGGCTATGAAATCCATCTCGGCAGAACAGTGGGTCCCGATACCGAGAACCCCGTCTTCAGGTTGGACGACCGGACCGACGGAGCCCGGAGCCTGGACGGGCGTATCGAAGGCACGTACCTCCACGGCGTGTTCGCGAACGATCTCTTTCGCCAGGCCTGGATCAGGCGTGCGGGTGGCGCGGCTGACGCCACGCGCCGACACCATGTGGCCGTGGAACAAGCGATTGACCGTCTCGCGGACGAGGTCGAGGCCGCGATCGATACCGACGCGCTGCTTGGATGCGCGGCACCACCTGGATGGTCCCCGTGAAACCGTGATGGCAGCGACGCTCATGCTGGCCGCTTGGGCGATCGAGTTGGCCCTAGGCTGGCCGGATCCGCTGTTCCGCTGCATTCGGCATCCGGTGGTGTGGATCGGTGCGTTCGTCGGGACACTGGAGAAACTCCTTAACCGACCCAGCCTGCCGCATGCCGTGCGCTACGTGCTGGGCGGCCTTTCCGCTGTGACCGTGATCGTGACTGTCGCCGGGTTCGCCGTCCTGGTCACGCGTGCCCTGCCTGACAACGGGCTCGGTCTTGTGATCGAGGCGGTCGTCGGTTCCGCGTTCATCGCTTCCCGAAGTCTGCACGATCACGTCGCGGCTGTCGCCAGGCCGCTTGGCGCCGGGGATCTGGCGGGGGCCAGGGCTGCGGTTTCCATGCTCGCCGGACGCGATCCAGCGCACTTGAATCGGTCCGGGATCACGCGCGCTGCGCTGGAAAGCCTTGCCGAAAATACGTCCGACGGCGTGGTTGCCCCGATCTTTTGGGGAGTGGTGTTCGGTCTCCCGGGTCTTGCCGCCTACAAGGCCATAAACACTTTGGACTCCATGCTCGGCCACAGGAACGAACGGTTCGCGGTTTACGGCGGCTTCGCGGCGCGCCTCGACGATGTCGCCAATCTGATACCGGCGCGGTTGACGGGAACGTTACTCGTACTGGCGGCAGCCAGCCCGGAGGCCTGGAGGGTGATGATTCGGGATTCTCGATGCCACCGCTCGCCCAACGCCGGCTGGCCAGAGGCCGCCTTGGCGGGAGCGCTGGGCGTGCGCCTGTCCGGGCCCCGCGTTTACGGCGGCCAGTTGAGCGACGAACCCTGGCTCAACTCAGGCGCTCCGGATCCTTCGCCGCAAGACCTGCGGCGCGGCCTGGCAATCTATCGAAAGGCCTTGACTCTTGGCGCGGTGCTGCTGATCGGTGCGGTTGTCGCGGGGTTTGCCTGGTGATCCGGGACTTTCTGCACGGAGGTGCGCTCGATCACATGCGGAAGGCCTTTCCGTCCGCGCCCGAGCCGTGGATCGACCTATCCACCGGAATCAATCCATGGCCTTACCCGATCGATGATCTCGACTTTTCGGTGCTCCATCGCTTACCGATGGATGCTTCCTTCGCCGCTTGCAGAGCCGCGATGGCCGTGACGTTCGGCGCCCCTGAGGAGTCCATCGTAATTGGACCCGGTAGCGAGCTTCTCATCCGCTTGCTGCCCACCGTGGTCGTTCCCAGACACGTGGCGATCTTGTCTCCAGCGTATGGCGATCATGCGCTCGTCTGGAAGGCCGCGGCCTGCCGAGTGACAGAGATCGACAGTCCTTTATGCGTATCGAACGAGGTCGATGTGCTGGTGCTTTGCAATCCGGGCTATGCCGACGGCAAGGTATACGCTCCAGAAACGCTGGAACGTCTTCGCTCCCGGCTTGCTGCGCGACGCGGCTGGCTCATCGTGGATGAAGCGTACGCCGACCTCAATCCGGGAGCGAGTCTGGCCCCTTGGGGAGGAGAAGACGGATTGATCGTCCTCCGTTCTGCCGGCAAATTCTTCGGTTTGCCCGGCGTGCGCCTTGGAGCCCTAATTGCTCCAGCCGACATCCGCGCGGCGATTGCCGAACGCCTTGGTGTCTGGTCTGTCTCAAGCTTGGCGTTGTGCATCGCGAGAAAGGCTTACGCTGATCTGGGCTGGCAGAGTAAAACGCGCCGGCGTCTTGGGCAGGCTTGTCGGCGCCTCGATCGAATTCTCTCAGATGGAGGCTTCTCGAAAGTGTGTGGGACTGATCTTTACCGAGTGTTTGAAACACCGTCAGCGACGAAGACTTGGTCGAGGCTCGCGCACCGCGGCATCTACGTCCGCCGCTTTCCTTGGTCCGGACATCATCTTCGCGTGGGACTGCCAGCGGATCTTGAGGCTGAAGATCGCCTTGCACGCGCGTTCACCCCTTGAGAAGAAGGGGCAAACCGGCCGTCATGAAGTACACGCGCTCGCAGACGGCAGCCACGTCCTGGTTCAACCGACCTTGAGCATCCCGAAAAGCGCGCCCTACCGGGTTGTCCGGTACAAGGCCAAGTCCTACCTCATTGGAGATCAGGATCACATGCCCGTTCGCGGAGGCCAAACCCGTGACCAGCGCTGCAGTAGCCTTGGCGACGTCGCGCCTGTGGTAAGTGAGGTTTGATAGCCAGAGTGTCAGGCAGTCCACTAGAACGGATCGTTCGCATGATGCGTGGGCTGCGATGGCATCGAGGAGCTCAACCGGTTCTTCTACGGTCAGCCAGCTTCGGTCGCGGTCGACCTGATGGCGGGCAATCCGCTCTCGCATTTCCAAGTCGATTGGCTCGGCTGTTGCGATGAATACCCGTTCTTTCGCAATGCTCTCAGCAAGACATTTCGCGTGCGCGCTTTTTCCTGACCGTGCGCCTCCAATAACAAAGGTCCTGCTCATCGCTTCCCCCCCCTTACACCAGCCTATGCGAATTGTCCGGTTGGCAGCGTCTGGCGACCGCCAGTCTGGGGAATGCAGCACCCGTGCAGGTCGTGCCGGTACCGGGCGGGCCCCGGATGGCGAGCACGTGGCCGTCGAGGTCGACCGCGACCCGGCCTCGCGGCCCCGACGGTGTTCTGCCCGGGGCGCTGCAGCGGGCCGTCGTGAAGCCATAACCTCTGCTTCTTCGGTTGCTTCTGCGGGACGTTGAGCTCCTCACGCCGCCAGGGATGCTCTACGCGCTTGGCGTTCACCTGCCAGCCGGCCTATTGCAGCGGGGCCGCGACCCGACGATACCCATAGCGGTCATATCGCCGCGCCAGCTCGATCATGTCGGCCATCAGGCGTTCTTCGTCATCCCGACCGCGCGGCACATGCCGCTGCGTCGAGCGGTGCTGGCCCAGCACCCGGCAGGCACGCCGCTCCAAGATCCGGAATGCCTGCCGTGTACCCGGTCGAAGCACCGCCGTCGACGCGCGGGGCTCAGAAGTCTCCCTCGGAGCTCCGCCAGGATCAGCTTGTCAAGCGTCAGGTTTGACACCGCACGGCGCCGATGCTCGTTCTCCTTTTGCAGGCGCTTCAGCTCCCGCAGCTGCTCCGTCCCCATGTCGCCATACGCCTTCCGCCAGCGGTAGTACGTCTGCTCGGTCACAACAATCTCGCGGAGCGCATCGGCCTGGGTCCTGCCTTGCCCGACCAACACCTCAACCTGGCGCAGCTTCGCCACGATCTCCTCAGGTCCGTGCCGCTTGATCCCCATGATTGGTCCTCCGATTGCTCACTCGAGCGGTGGACCAATTCAGTAGAGGCAGTTCAAATGTGCACGATTTGATAGTTATTGGACGAATTAATTTCTGTCCCGTTTCAACCAAGGAATTACTGTGGAGAATGCCCGGACAATCGATTGTTATTGGGAGGTCGGCAGCACCAACAGCTATTTCGCGCTGCATCTGCTCCGGCCCATTGCCGAACGCCACGGGGCGGCGATCCGCTATATCCCGATCAACCTGGGCCATGTCTTCCGCCACCACAACTATGTCCTGATGGAGGAGCCCGCGGCCAAGATCGCCAACCGCATCCGCGATCTGGAGCGCTGGGCAGAGCGTTACGACCTGCCGTTCCGCTTCCCGACGACCTTCCCGATCAAGACCAGCCGGGCCTTGCGCGGCGCCATCGCCATGCGGCGCTGGGGCAAGGAGGTGGCTTTTATCGACGCCATCTTCGCCGCCTACTGGGAGCGCGACGACGCCTCTATCCAGCATTATGCCGGCCTGCGCCGGATCGCCGGATCGCTTGGTGTCGATCCGGACGACTTCGAGGCGGCTGCCGAGAGCGATGCATGCCGCGCCGCGCTGATCGGGGCGACCGACGGAGCTCTCGCTCGCGGCGTGTTCGGCGCGCCGACCGTGGTGATCGGCGGCGAAATCTTCTGGGGCAAGGATCGGATGGACTTCGTCGAGCGGGCGCTGACCCGGTCCCGACCCGGACTTCCGGTCGCCGACATGGCCAGCGCGGCACTTTCAGTCGATCCACGGGTAGCGCGCGAGATCCTCCATGGCGGCGGTTGCAGCGAACAGCGGGTGATCGCGCCCGCCGCCGATGCCGGCGGTCATGTCGAGGAACCGCTCGCGGCGCAGGAACCCCGGCAGGGGCTCGTCGGCGTCGACGCAATGGAGGTCGCAGTCGCCGTCGGCGAGGCGGCGGTTCAAGCGGTTGCAAATGTTTTACGCGGACTCGACCGTCAATGCGACCAGCGCGGTCGGCACGTAACCGGCCATGCCTTCGAACACGATTCGGATCGCCTGCTTCTCGTCCCGGGAGTTGCGTTGCTTGGGCGCCGCCACCAGGGAGCTGCCGACGATTTGGCCCGACATGGCGATGTACCCGGCCGTGCGAATGGCCGGCTAACCGCCGGAACAGCCCGGCGATCGCACCCGCCCGGGTAAGGCGCTCGCGGAATATCCAGATCGTCTTGGAGTCCGGCACTCGGTCGCTCAGACCAAGGCCCGACTGCCTCCGACATGCCGAATCAGGTTCAGGGGCAAAACTTTTCCTGCTTATCCGTGACACTCCGCCTGTGGGGATGTATGTTCTCAATATGTTCCGGAAGAGGGGTCACAATTATGGGGTTCAAGGTTGCATCGCGCATGCGTGGTCTGAGCGACGAGGCGTTTCGGACGGCCTTCGGCACCGAGGAGCAATGCCGCGCGGCGCGGGTCCGGCTGCGCTGGCCTGACGGCTTCGTCTGTCGGTCCTGCGGCCATCGCGGGCATGGCGTGCTGGCGGGTCGGGATCTCGATCAATGCAACCGGTGCCAGAAGCAGACATCGCCCACGGCGGGCACGATCTTCCACGCGACCAAGCTGCCGCTGACACTCTGGTTCGCCGCCATCCACCTGATCGTGACGGCGAAGAACGGCATCTCGTCGGTGGAACTCGGCCGCCGTCTCGGGGTCAAGCAGCCGACGGCCTGGGCCGTGAAGCACAAGATCATGGCGGTGATGGCGCGGCGCGAGGGGGAGACACGGCTTACGGGGCGGGTGGAGATGGACGACGCCTATCTCGGCGGAGTGCGCTCCGGCGGCAAGCGGGGCCGCGGCGCGGCGGGCAAGACGCCCTTCGTGGCGGCGGTCTCGACCAGTCCCGAGGGGCGCCCGCGCAAGCTGAAGCTGGCGCCGGTCAAGGGCTTCC
Source organism: Alphaproteobacteria bacterium (assembly GCA_965215575.1). GTDB lineage: Bacteria > Pseudomonadota > Alphaproteobacteria > TMED109 > TMED109 > VXPW01. The sequence goes on along the minus strand of OZ244069.1, from coordinate 2,859,463 downwards.
GCAAGCGCGAGATTGCGCGCGGCGCCAAGCACTGGCTGGCCCCCGGCGCGGCGGTTGTGACGGACGGCCTGGGCTGCTGGAGCGCACTCGATGAGGCCGCCTGCAGCCATCGGGCGACCCGTACCGGGTCGGGCCGACAGGCGGCCCGCATGGCATCGTTCAAATGGGTGAACACGACGCTCGGCAACATCAAGAGCGCGATCACCGGGACTTATCGCAAGCTCGGCCCCGACCATGCCGGACGCTATCTCGCCAGCTTCGCCTGGCGCTACAACCGGCGCTATCAACTTCAAACAATGATCCAGCGTTTCGTCCACAGCGCCGCACGCACCCAGCCCATGCCCTATCGCCTCCTCATCGCCGGATGACTTTCAGGGATAAGCAGGAAACTATTTGCCCGAATTTTTTGCGCACGGCGATCACCCGCAAAACCTTTGAAGATTTTGAAAGTGTTGGTCTTGCCAATTGCCGCTATCGATTTTGTGCCTTAATTCCAACAGTCAACACCTACGCGGCATTGACTGCCGCACAAGACAAATACGGACGGATTCCAGCTTCACCATGAGAAGTTTTAAACTAGACGGGCGACGAGTACTAGACTCGCTCAACAAGCCACAAATCGAAGCCTTTGAAGCCGAGGCAATCGCAATCCTGCGAGACCCGCCACAGTGGGTACATCGACCGGCGATAGACCTGCAAACGGCTGTATTTGCTTTGCTTTTGCGCGGGGATCGAATCGACCGCGACCTGCGAGTGCTTGCCAAGGGCGAGGCGCGCAAAACGGCAGACGAACTCCGCCAGAGAATCGTCGAGGATCAGACCGAGCGCGAGGAATTTGTACCGTTCGCACTCTCCCGCGTGGCAAGGGCGTATGCCGACCCGCAAAGGTCCATCCAATCGCCGTTCGGCGAGCCGTGGACCGACGCTCGGCTGGCAAGTTTGCGAGTCGATGTTTCCGACGAGTCCCTAAGCCAACTTGAAGTCCGAGCCTTGGCGTTGGAGACCGCACAGCAAATCCAAGAGGTCCGGTCGTGGTGGTCGCGTTTAAACGGCGCACCTGAAGCCGAGGACGAAGAGCAAGCAGTAATCCGAATCAGCGAAGCCCGCCTGCGCGTTGGTGCGCCGCTCGCCAAAGCCCGCACGAAGCGCGACACAGAAGCACTGCTCGCAGCGCAGCGTGCGAAACGTGCGCGGGAGGAAGCCGCTTGGAAGGCGGAGGCACGTTACGTCCAAGAATCCGAGCGCCTCCGGCTTGAGGCGGTCGAAGCCCTTGAGGCGGCAGATTTGGTGCCGATGGATCAGGTTGTTTTCAGTCGGAGGCCGGCATGAGCACTGAAGACTTGCGCGGCCGTCGATGGCCATTGCATCAGGCCGTCGATCTGGCCGCGAACGGCCATGCCGGAATCGGTTCATTCGACGCTTTGATTGACCAGCACTCGCGGCTTAAGCAATGGGCAGGGGAACAAACTGCCCACGCATCTGCCGCAATCTCCAAGGTGATCGCGGGGACTCTTCCCGTCGAGGTTTCAAAGGCCGAAGTCGAAATTGCCGAGGAATCCAGCGCTGCGCCGTCGCATCGCGTGGTTCTCTAGAGAACCTCTGGGCCGAAAATGGCGGTTCTCCAGAGAGTCGGGGCTGATACTCTAGAGAATCACCACGCAAAAACCTCAAGCATCTCAAGGTGATAAACGAGGCTCTCTAGAGAACCTTCGCGTTCCAACAAGAAGCTGGCGCCCAAAGGCGCCATAAGCGCCAACGGCGCGCACCCGCAGCGTGTTGCGTGGGGTGTGAATCCGGAGCGCCGAAGGGCGTTCCGAACGGACTCCCTCACGCATTTGTGAGTGCCGACGGAACCGCAGTCACTGCAACGGGTTGGAGCCCGCCCGGCGACTGAGGACCGTTTCCTGATCCCCTCCCGATCCGAGCCGTGGCGTTGTGCCCCGGCGTGTCCTGGGTGTGCCCCGAGGTGGGGTAACGTCCACTTATGGGGCCGGGCGATGGATCGGGTTCCGGCCAGAGTGGGCGCGGCGCGGGCCTGCGTCCGCGCCGGTGATGCGAAGCGAACGGTTCGTCCGTCCGTCCGCATGGCCTGACCGGCATATTCGGCGATCCGCGGAGCCGCGTGCTATGACGAACCGGGGTTCGACGGGGGAGCCGATGGCCGACGCGAAGACTGTGCCGCGCGTGCCGGAGAGTTTCTGGCAGCACATCCGGTCGCTCGGGCCCGGGCTGGTGGTCGCGCTGACGTGGCTCGGCGCCGGGGACCTCGTCGATTCCGCCGTCGCCGGCGGCAACTACGGCTATACGCTGATGTGGGCGATGGCGCTCGCGCTGTTCGTGCGCTTCGTCTTCGTGTCGATCGTCGCCAAGTACCAGCTCTGCAACCGGCACGGCGAGAGCGTGCTCTCGGGCCTCAAGCGTGTGCACCGGGCGATGCCGCTCTTCGTCGCCCTCGTGGCGGTGATCTTCGGCCACATCTACGGCTCGTTCCTGGTGCGCGGCCTCGGCCTCGCGAGCGAGGCCCTGTTCGGCTTCGGGGCCCCCTTCGTATGGTCGGCGTTCTGGGTGAGTGCGGCGGCGGTGTTCGTGTTCCGCGGCCTCTACCGGCGGCTGGAGGCGGTCTTCTACGTCTTCCTCGCCGTGCTCAGCGTGTCGGTGATCGGCGTTGCGGCGTGGAGCGGCCCCGACCCCGTCGCGGCGGCGAAGGGCGTTCTCCTGTTCGAGGTCCCCGAGCAACAGGGCTCCTACGGCGCGCTGCTCGTGATCGTGTCGCTGATCGGCGCCGTCGGCGGCTCGATCGGCAATCTGCTGTATCCCTACTTCATCCAGCAGAAGGGCTGGCGGGGCCCGCGCTTCCGCCGCGTCCAGCTCTACGATCTCGCCTTCGGCGTCGGCGTGCTCGTGTTTCTCAACCTGTCGGTGTGGACCATCGGCGCCGAGGTTTTGCACGCGCGCGGCGAGACGATCGGGAGTCTCGCCGACCTCGCCAAGCTGCTGACGATCGCGCTCGGCGACCTCGGCGCGTCGATCTTCTACGTCGGCGTGTTCGCCGCCGTCTACAGCTCGGTAATCGGCATAGCAATGGGCTTCGGCTACCTCGTCACCGATGCGGTGCGCGTCCACCGCGCGGCTGAAACGCTGCCCGCGGAGCCGTTCGACGCCGGCGCGCGGCCGGCCTACCGGTTCGTCGTCGCGTGGTGCCTGTTCTCGCCGCTGGTCTGGAGCCTGCCCGGCGCGCCGGACTTCATCTTCCTCACCATCGTCGGCAACGCGGCGTCGGTGGTCGTGCTGCCGATCCTCTGCGGCGCCCTGTGGATCCTCACGGCGCGCAGCGCGCTCATCGGCGCGGAGTGGCGCAACAGGTGGTGGGAGAACGGCTTCCTCGCGGCGCTATTCGTGTTGTCGATCTGGGGCGCGTGGCAGTCCGTCGTCTCGATCGCCGGCGCGGCGGGATGGGGGTAGCCCCAGGCAGCAGGTCGTGCTCATGCATGTCACCCCGGACGTGAGCCGCGTCCGCGACATTGGTGCCCAGCTTGTGGAAGGCGCGGCGGACATCGCCCTTGAGACTGACCTCCACCGCTTCCTTCAGGGCCCGATCGCGCTGCCGCAGGATCTCGTCCATCACCGCAGTCTTCATGCCGGCGGCCTGAAGCTGGGCGAACGGCTTCCCGGCTTCGACCGCGTCGAGCTGTTTGGCATCGCCCACCAGTACCACGCGCGGGATGCGGAGCTCGGCGGCGAGCGCCCCGAAACCCGCCCAGATTGGTGGCATGAGGGGCGGCACCGAGGTGCACCGGTCGGAAGGGATCGAGCTTCGCGCCGGTGATCGCATCCGCTGGACGCAGAACGACGACGGCCTCGGCGTGGTCAACAGCCGCACGGCCGAGGTGCTCAGCGTCGGCAACGGGCGCGTCGCGCTCCGCCTGGAGGACGGGCGGCGGCTCGACCTGCGCCCGGGTGACCGCACGAGCCAAGTGTCACGAGCGCCGGAACGCGAAGCGGGAGCCCGGGAACGCAGCCGGGACGCCGGGCTGGGCCTGTAGCGGTCAGGAACCGGAGTGCGGAATGCCTGAAGACGCGCAGGAACGCAAGGGTCGCACAATTGCAGCAGCAGGCCTGGGAGGCAAGCGATGAGTCAGAAACTGGCAGGGCGCCCGGTCGACGAGGACGGGAATTGGGAGAAACAGACGCTGCGAACGATCCGGTTTGGGGCGAAGACCGTCTCCATCTCGCGCGCTGTTCGAGAAAGCGGGCGCGTTTGGCGAGTCCTTCACCCCGATCGAAACATGCCGGACAAGGCCGAGTTCACGGCAGCGAAGGACCTCCCGACGGACATCCTGGCAAGCACTGACCATGAAGAGCATCACGGGGTTGGGTTGCCGCTGCCCGGCGGATACGTCTGGTAGAGACTGATCCTGCTGTTCGGCATGCCGAGCGGATCGAGACCGCTTTTCTTTCGGTGCTCGGTCCATTCGGGATCATTGATCTCGGGCGCTTCGGCTTCCGCTATTGCCACGATAGAGTCTCCGTCACCGCAGGCCCTCCGCCGTGCCTTCGAAGATGAAGTCATTCAGAAACATGCGCTGGCCGAACAGATTGCGCTCGACTTCGGTCAATACGGCTTCCTTGCAGATCTCGTCCCATTCGTCCCGGATGGTGCCGACCTGCCGGGCGATGATGTCCTTCGCCGCTTTCTCGCTGAGCTGGAAATTGGGCGCGGCCGCAAGGCAGGTCGCAAGTGTGCTCGCCCGATTGTCTCCGACGATCAGCATCGCCTGGCTGGCTACATTACCGGAACGGCTTTGCGGGCAGATGTCATAGGCAGGCGTCAGGGTCAGGTATTCGCCGTCCCAGAAGCCCGCATGGTTGCGGGCGTGATCGTCGGTGTTGCCGCACAGGATGTTGAACACGAGCCGTCCGTACAGCTCGTGCAACGTCGCCTTTGGCGAGGTGAAGCGGTGCCGGATGATTTCCGCGAGGTCTTCATAGCTGGCGTAACGCGCCATCATTTCATCGAGACCGAACAGCGTCAGCGCTGAGACCATCGCCTTGCGCGTCCAGTCGTCTTTCGTCTTTGCGCGGTCGAAACGCTCGACCAGCAGTACGTCCTTGCCGGCGACATGCTCAAGACGCACCGGGGCGACGTTGAGCCCCGCGTTGGCCGCAAGGCGCATGGCGACATATTCCGCCTTCACCACGTTGTAGGTGTCGGTTGAAGACGAGAACTTGGCGATCATCTTGGTGTCGCCGTCCTGGATCATCGCCTTCGGGCGCGCGCCGCCGAGCGACGTACCGTGGAACAGCGCCTGATCGAGATCGGGCGTCAGCGGCACGCCTTTCTCGACTTTCTCGGCAGCGCTCAGCAGCTCTTCGAGCGTCGCGGTTTGAACGGTGCGCGGCACGTACTCGGAAGGGGAGTGCTGGAAGTCCAGAGCGCCGATGCGATCGGAGCCGGACTCCAGTAGGTAGGTCAGTTCGTCGAGCGCAGCGATATCGACATCCTTGCCCTTGCGTCCGAAGGTCCGGTTCAGGATGACGCGACGGCCCCACGCATCGGGCGCGGCGTCGCGCAGGCATCCGGCCATGCTCAGCCCGGCTGCGGGCGCAATCGCTCCGCTGCGCAACGGCAGCTCCGGCTCGTAGATCGGAATGCGGTCATTCGGATCCAGATAGCTCTGACCGTAGTTGAAGATCAGCCGCTCGCCGTCTCTCGCGATGCGAGCGGCGACGACCGGTGCCGTCGCGCCGGGCAGCCATATCCAGACATAGGCTTCCTCCAGCGCTTTCGTGTCGGGGCGATCAGAAGTCATCTTTCACCTTGGTCGTTCCCGTGCGGACGGATTGCGGCAGCAGGGTGAGCTTGTCGCGTTCCATCGACAGATGGCGCGTCAGCGTTGTCGGTTCGGCTTCGAACAAGCGCAGCCCGACAATGGCGGCCGCCTCGAAGGCCGCACCGATGGCGGAGCCCATTTCGCCTTTCTCGATGCGGTGCACGAGACCGCGCGAAATCCCGGCGCGTTCGGCGACATCGGCGGCCGTGATGCCGCGTTCGATGCGCGCGTTACGGATCATCAGCCCGAGAAGCTCCGCGGCTTCGCGGGCATAGCGGGAATAGCTTCTGTGTGCGGGCTTCGCCATGGCTTTTAGTCCTATAAATAGAGCGTTGAGTAACAATACGCCTCATTTATAGATCATTCTAGAAGACTTCAAGCGGGTTGGAAGGTTCGCGTTCAATAAATGGATCGTAAGATATCCTAATGACCCGTTTATAGAACAAATATGTGAGATTGAGCCACCATACAAAGCCAATGTGTTGGCACAAGGCCAAATGGGGCTTTGCGCAAAAGGACTACGAATGCGATGCGGCTGCGTCACCCCCGTACGCCCCGGACGAAGGAGACCAGCATGCCTCAGGTGTCGGCCACTTTAGGCTGCAACACGGTGCAGCAGTTTGCGGCTGAAGTCTTCGTGCGACGCGAGTGATGACATCATGTCGCCACCGACCTCGGACACCGCATGTCCCCGGCCGGCTTTCGATTGGTCGGCATGTGTGAGGTGGCGAGGACACGCTCTCCTGGCAAGTCCGATCAGTAATCAAGCATTTAGCGTGGGAATAAACGAGGTAATAATAGATATAATTTTCCTGTATCGGATTGTAAAACAATATCTAAGTATGTCCCTTCGATTCCTCCCCTGGGCACCGCAGCGTCAACACTTCCGTTTCGTGACTAAGGCAGGGTGTGCATGGCCGCGCGCTATCGGGTCCCTTATCTGCATCACCTGCCAGCGCAATCGATCAAGATGCCGATATACCTCGTACCTTTGTTGATAAACAATTTCAGGGTTTGTCATTGTCAGGACCAGAATTTCTCTTCCTTGCCCGTTGGCAGCCAGTGGCAACGCGTTGAAATTATTCCCATAGCAGGAGCGTGCTTGCGACATCTCGTGGGGACATGCGTCGGCAGAGACGCAATCGAATGCCCGAAGTAAGCAAAGCGCATATGACGAACAAAACTGGGATCGCCGAGGCGGTCCGCCCCGGCCGCAGACTTCAGGCTAGGAAAGGCTCCCGTTGTGACATACTGGTGACACAGGTGAAATGGGCCCGTCCTGCGTCCCTTGTAAGTTCTTGTTTTGATTGGAGGGCGCACAGGGACTCGAACCCTGGACCCGCTGATTAAGAGTCAGCTGCTCTACCGACTGAGCTATGCGCCCCTAGACAGGCGACGATACGTGGGCCTCAACATGACGGCAACCTACACGGAGCATTGTGATGGTGGCTTGGCCGACCGCGGCCAGATGGCTCGCCCAAACACAGAAAGTAGGTCACGCGCTAGAAATCATGGCGCCGGATTCCCCTCTTGCAATAGAGCGGTGGACGAGATTGGGCTCCGGGTGCAACAGCGGAGACCACGTGAGCCCGCTTCGTCTGAGCGCTTGATTGACCGTCGCGAACGAGTCCTTCCCAATGAAGCAACAACAACCAAGAGCCCTTGGACATTGGTGCGTAACGCACTTCATGTTTGCACGCGTGGGAACCAAACGCCTGCATCGGTTGCCAGCGCTCGCCAGGTTTCCATAGCCAGTTGGGCACCCAATTCTTGCAATTTGGCCGGAGTGGTTATGGAGAGTTTTCATTGTTTGGATGAATAGCTCGTGCCCTAGGGCCGCCACGCCGACCCCGGAGTCCACCAGCCGAGATTTTCTCGTGGCAAGTAGTCCAGCGTTGGGGTATTTCCAGGCCCCCGATTTCTTACATTGGCGATGGACCAATTCAAAGGGGGCAGGTCAAGTTAGTTCAGGTACTTAGCACCGCAAGTGCGCGGTACGGTGTAGCGATCGTAGAAGGTCCGGCTATTCACGAACCGCTGTTTCGTCAGCGGGTTCAAACCTCTAGCCCGGATATCTCACCATGGGTGGGTGCATGGGGCAAAAACGTATGGTACAGGTAAGAAAGACAACATCTTATTGTCCATAACGGAGCCACCCCATGCACACAGACTGTACCTCGACGCAACTGGCGTTTGAAGGCCTTGGCCGGCGTGCGGTGGTAGGCCGGTTCGACGGCGGCCGGTAAGAAAGACAACATCTTATTGTCCATAACGGAGCCACCCCATGCTGACGACCGATGGCGGCGTGTTGCTGCTGCGGGAGGTTGACCGGCGCTTCCGGGTGACGGCGCGGCTGGCGGCGTGCTTCCGCGACCACCGCGACCCGCGGCGGATCGAGCATCGCCTGGAGACGCTGGTGGCGCAGCGGGTGTTGGCCCTGGCGGCGGGCTACGAGGACCTCAACGACCATGACCGGCTGCGCGCCGACAGCGCCTTCGCGCTGGCGAGCGGGTGTGCGGACGTGACCGGGGAGGGGCGGCGGCGGGCGCGGGACCGGGGCATGCGCTGGCGGGGTCGAGCACGCTGAACCGCCTGGAGCTCGGCGTACCGGAGGCGGCGGCGCAGGACCGCTACCAGCGGATTGCCGCCGACCGGGAAGCGATCGAGCGGCTGCTGGTGGACCTGTTCCTGGAGGCCCATGCCGCCCCGCCGGCGGAGATCGTACTCGATCTCGACGCCACCGACGATCCGCTGCACGGCCGCCAGGAGGGCCGGTTCTTCCACGGCTACTACGGGCACTACTGCTATCTCCCGCTGTACGTGACCTGCGGCGAGCACGTGCTGTGCGCCCGGCTGCGCCCGGCCGATATCGATGCGGCGGCGGGCGCGGTGGACGAACTGGCGCGGATCGTGCCGCAGATCCGCCGGCGCTGGCCCGGGACCCGGATCCGGGTGCGCGGCGATGCCGGGTTCTGCCGCGAGGACATCCTGCGCTGGTGCGAGGACGCCGGCCTCGAGTACGTGTTCGGGCTGGCGCGCAACGCCCGCCTGGAACCGTGGCTCGCGAAGGCGCTGCACAAGTCCCGGCGCCGGGGCGCCGCCACCGGCCGGGCCTCGCGGCGGTTCCGGGAATGCCGCTACCGCACGTTGACGTCCTGGAGCCGGGCCCGCCGGGTGATCGGCAAGGCCGAGTGGCTGCCGGGGCTGCGCGGCGCCAACCCGCGCTTCGTGGTCACCAACATCCCGCGCCGCACCCTCGGGGCGCAGGCCCTCTACGAGGACCTGTACTGCGCCCGGGGCGACATGGAGAACCGGATCAGGGAACAGCAGCTGTGGCGGTTCGCCGACCGCACCTCGAGCGCGACGATGCGCGCCAACCAGCTGCGGCTGACCTTCTCCGCGTTCGCCGGCGTCCTGCTCACCCTCCTGCGCCAGGTCGGGCTGCAGGGCACGGCGCTGGCCCGCGCCCGCGCCGACACCATCCGCGCCCGGCTGCTGAAGGTCGCCGCACGCATCACCGTCACCGTCCGCAGGATCCGGGTCGCGTTTCCGTCCGGCTACCCGCTGCAGGAGCTGTTCGCGCACGTGCTCGCCGCCCTGCGCGCGCCGCCGGTACGCGCGGGGCCCGCCTGACCCCGCCTGCAGCGGTCCTGCCCCCTCCTGCCGCACGCGCCGCGACCGGCGCCACGGAGGCCGTCTGCCCGGCGCCCGCCATCCAGCGTGACCCGCGCCCGGAATCCGCATTGCCGGGCTCTGTCGCGCCCGATCCCGGCGGCCCCGGGCCGCCGGGCACGCCGCCAACGGCTTCGAAACCCCCGACACCGCCCGCCGACGCCTTGAGCCGGCGGCGGCAGGTCCGGTGGTGAGCGAAGCGGGCTAGCGGCGCAACGACCTACAGACTCATGCCGCCATCGAGAAAAATGGTCTGTCCCGTCATGTAGTCCGACGCGGCGGAGGCGAGATAGAGCGCGAGATAACCCACCTCACGCAACTGACCGGGACGTGTCAAGGGAACGCTGCGGGCAGTCATATCCTTGGCTTGCTGCATCCCGTCGTCGCCGACCGTTACCGGGTCGGGAAAAATACCCGGCGCGATGCTGTTCACGTGCACGCCATATGGCGCCCATTCGAGCGCCTGCGCCCGGGTGAAGCCAGCCAGGCCTGTCTTGGCAATCGAATAAACGACCATGTCGCCGCCGCCTTGCCGGGCGGTCCATGACGAAATGTTAATCACCTTGCCGGAACGCCGCTCCAACATGTGCGCCCCGACGGCTCGGGTGCACAATATTGCCTCGGTCAGATTGACGTTCATGACTAGGTTGAGTTCCTCATCGGTCAAAGCGGCAGTTTCTTCCCCGGGCAAGGCCACCAGCGGCTTACGAATGGCGTCTCCCAGATTGTTGACCAGCACGTCAATCCGGCCAAAGGTTTCCATCACCGTACCGATCGCCTGTTGCACACCGTCGTTTTTGGTGACATCCGCGATCACCGGGATCACTCGGCGACCACTGGCTTCGGCGATCTCGGCCGCGACACCCTCGACGTAGCGCGGAGTCAGGGAATTAATCGCCACATCGGCGCCGGCCTCGGCGAGCACCTGGGCAATGCCTTTGCCGATGCCGCGTCCCGCGCCGGTAATCAACACCACTTTGTCGGTCACATCAAAGGCATCTAGCAGCATGACTGAACTCTTTAAGCACGGGTGTCGCTGATCTGTAGCGTGGCGATCATAATTTTCCCGGCCGGCCAGTGCGCGGAGGGCGTCGCCAATCGCCGCGGGCGGACAGGGCCGCGTACAGGCTGGCCGGGTGGCTTACGGCACTAGGACCGTCGAACCGGTGGTCTTGCGCGCCTCGAGGTCGGTGTGGGCCTGAGCCGCATCACTTAGTTTGTAGCGCTGGTTGATCTCGACTTTCAAGATACCGTCGGCGATCAGGCCGAACAGTTCCGCGGCGTTGCGCGCGCGAACCTCGGGATCCTTGACGAAATAATACAGGCCGCCGCGGGTGACGTTTTGCGCCTTCATCGCCAGGCGGGCGGTATTCAGGGCCGGGGCCGGGCCCGAGGATTGGCCGAAGGACACCATCCAGCCACGTTCGGCCAATATGTCGATACCTTTGTCGAAGGTGTCCTTACCGACGGAGTCGTAGACGACGTTGACGCCTTTTCCATCGGTGAGCTCAAGCACCGCTTCACCGAAATCGACCTCGCGATAAAGGATCGGGTGGTCGCATCCGTGAGCCTGGGCAAGCGCTGCCTTTTCCTGGGTGCCGACCGTGCCGATCACGGTCGCGCCGAGATGCTTCGCCCATTGGCAGACCAGCAGCCCGACACCGCCGGCGGCGGCGTGGACCAGCGCTATGTCTCCGAGTTTCACCTTATACAGATCGCGCACCAGATAATGCGCGGTCAGCCCCTGAAGCGTGGAGGCCGCGGCGACCTCATCGGTCGTCTTGTCATCCAGCTGAATCAGGTGATTGGCGTCGATCACCCGTTGCTCGGAATAGCTGCCGCGCTTCATGCAATAGGACACGCGGTCGCCGGCAGCGAACCCGACCACGTCAGCCCCGACCTCTTCGATCACGCCGGCGCCTTCCATGCCTAAAACGACAGGCAAATCGTTCATCGGATAGCCGCCGGACCGTTGCTGAATGTCGATATAGTTCAGCCCGACCGCGGTATGCCGGAGACGCACCTCACCCGCGCCCGGATCGCCGACGGAGACGCCCTCCCAGCGCATCGCGTCGGGCCCACCCGTCTGGTGAATTCGGATTGCTTTCACGGTCGTCTTGCCCAAGGTTCTCCCCCCTCTACATCACTAGATTACCGGTCAAACCGTCTTTATCTACCTCTCCCAATCTCCAGCCAATGTAGGTGTCATCCTCATGACCAACCGGATCGGCATAATCCCGCTTCTAGCAGCCGCGGCAATTCTTCTCCCCACTATTCCCGCGACGGCCTGTCCGGACGATCAAGCCGTCGCCGCGACCGCCGAGGCCTTCTTCACAAAGACCCCCGGGCCGGGCTACCCCGACGGCACGTCCCTGGAGGACGGCTACTGCGCTCAAGGCAAATACCTTGCGTTGCTCGATGAGAAACTTGGTGACCGAGCAGGGTACAAAGCCGGCCTGACCAATAAGCCACTGCAAGATCGGTTCGGCGCAACTGAGCCGGTCGGCGGCGTGCTGTTCAAGTCGATGTTGCTGCCATCGGGAACCGAAATCGAGGCCGATTTCGGCGTCCGGTCGGTCTACGAGGCCGACCTGATCGTCACGGTCGCCGACGAACGGATCAACGAGGCGCGTACGCCGGAGGAAGCCGTCCGTTATCTCGGCGAAGTGATCCCTTTCGTTGAACTACTCGATTTGGTCGTGGCTGAAGGCGAGCCGCTGAACCTTGCGACGATCGTCGGTTACAACGTGGTGTCGCGTTACGGCGTGATTGGCAAGGGCATTCCCGTCGAGCCGACCCCGGCGTTCATCGAGGCGCTCGGGAATATGGAATCCCTCACGATCGACGAGACGGGCCAAGAAATCCAGCGCGCCAAGGGCGCCGCGATTATGGGCCATCCCTTGAACGTTGTGTTGTGGCTCGTCGAGCACGTCAACGCCCAGGGACAGCTGTTGCGTGCTGGCGACGTCCTCAGCCTAGGTGCCATGGGAACCTTCCGCCCGACGGAAGCGGGACGCACCATCACGGTGCGCTACACCGGCCTCCCGGGCGGCGACTCCGAGGCCGTCGTCACGTTTCGCTGAGGGGACACCAGTGGCTCGGCCGGTTTTCGAGCGTGCGAGGAAACTACGTGGAAACCTCATGCTTTCGTGCCGCCGCCCATCTCTCGGCCGCCTCGCGTCTTCCTGGCTGAGAACGGGCTGGAAGCTCAGTGGCAGGTTGTTCGGTGGAACCGGCCGGAGGGTGTTGCCTGTTGAAGCGGGCAGACTGGCATTACGTGGCGGCAATAGAGTCCCTCAAAGATCCTTGCTGAAGAACTAAATCCTGCCGATTTGGCCGAGATCCTCACGCGCCAGGCCTTCCAACGTTGGGGGGCAGCCCCAACTCCGCCAAATCTCTTCCGCTAGCCAAACCTTCTCATGAGGGTTGAAGGAAAGTGCCGTGGTAGTGCGTAGACGTTGGCGGTGTGGCGACGTAGCGGTGCTGGCGGGAACCGGGCTGGTACGGTCCGGCTGGGATCAGGGTGATGCGGGGCGCGCCGGGCGCGGTGGAACAGATGTCGTTCGGGGCAGGTGGTGGCTAGGGCGATGTGCAGACGTCGGACGGTGGTGCACCCCCGCGCGCCGATCGTGAGGAGCCGCCGGTGGAGGGTATCCGGGTGAGCCGGGTGCCGGCGAGGGCCTGGCGGAGCCGCTCGAGGAGGACGTAGGCGAAGGTCGCGAAGTAGAACCGGAGCGTGTCGGTGTTGAAGAGGTTGCTGGAGCAGGACTTGGCAGACAGGTCGAGCTTGTGCGCCTTGACGCGTTTCTCCATTTCGCCGACGAGGAGTTCGGCGGGATCGATATATCATTCCGGGACAGGCGACCGCGCCGGGAAGCTCAGTCCCGCAGGTCCATCCCTGAGGAAACCAGCACAATGTATCGGGTCATCGGGATCATCCTTGCAGCCGCGCTTTGCGTGTCGGCAGCCCAGACCGCAACGGGCACCAGCGAACGTTCAGGAAACCCGGCCGCAGATGCCGATCTCGGCGCGGAGGCGGATGGGATCCTGGGCGATGCTGCCTACCTGCATTCATTAAAGCTCGTAGACGAAAACGGCAATGTGATCGCCATCCGTCCGGTGTTCGATCCGGAAACGACATCCTATGCGGCCGTACTTGACGAGAACACGAATGCCATCGCGCTGGAGATGAGTTCCCGGCACGGCATCAGGGTGGGGCTCGCGTTTCAAATTGTGTCCGGCGGAATGACGATGTCGCGCTACGTTGACCTTACGAAAGACGGTCAGGATCGCGGGCCGACGGTCTCGTATCGGCACGTGTTTTCCAATACGGCCGCACGAGGGCTATTCGAGATCATCGTGAAGGTGGCGACCGATGACGGCACGGCTTCAAACACCTACGCAATAGCGATCATGCGACGCGAACCGACCCTCGCCTGCAGCGTCGGGCAGAAGCTGAACGCCGGCCAGCGCTGCAGCATTCCCGGCGGCGGGGTCTTTGAAGTTCATTCAGACGGGTGTGTCACTGGCCTGCCCGATATTGCCGGCGAGATGTCTCTGGGCGAAGGCAGCATGTCAGCAAGCGGATTCTGCATTCGTGGTTACGTTCAAAAGGGCGGATTCAGGGCCAGTGCAAACGCAGACGCCTCGGTATGGCGCATCGAATCATTGCCCTAGCAGCCTGTCGGACTTAGCGGGCACTGTTTTCGTAAAGTGTTGAAAGATAAAGATATTCGTGAATCGACGCATTCCAAGGTTGAAAAGATTAACACAGAATAATCAAAGACTTACCATAATCTGAGGTTCTAAGTCCGACAGGCTGCTAGCCCGCCGCCCGTCTCATGAGGGTTGAAGGAGGCGCCGTGGTGGTGCGTAAACATCGACGGTGTCGGCTTGATGCTGCCGTTGAAAACCTAAAGTTTGCAAACCGGTTGGGTGCCTCAAGTTTGCAGGCATGGGAACCAAAAGTTTGCACCAATTGCCGGCTCCTGGCAGATCTCGATAGGCAGTTGGGCACTCAATTCTTGCAGTTTGGCTCTTGTGGACACGGAAAACTTGCATTGCTTGAGGGAATTGGCGCCACGATGGTTTCCGGTGTAGGCGGGTGGTAAGCCCATCCCACGTCCAGGCGCAGAGATCTGACCTTGGTGTCAGGTGTGGCAAGTCCGTTAGGCAGTCGTGCAAATGGGTAAGCTCTGTAGGCGGGCCATGCGTTCGCCTCGTGGACTTCGAGGCGCGGCAAGAGATGTCTTAGAGCGTCCACAGAGACTCTGGGACATGATGCCGGAAAGCTTGCGCGGATACCGTACGCTCGCCTAGCTCGATCGGCCAGAAAACCCCGATCGAGGTGACAAAAATCTCAGGGCCGGCATGGCGGTCCTGAGGCCCAACAGCCGAGATTTTCTCGCTGCGGGTGGTCCAACTTTGAGGGCAAGTCCATAACCGAGAATGTTCTCGTTGTGCGTGGTCCAACTTCCGGGGGGCAGATCAATCGCGGTCGGACAGCATGCGTCTGGCTCTGTCGATAACGAATAGCTCCCGCCTCGCAAAAGAGCCGCGAGTGTAAAATGGTACATTGCTGTGCGGTGCCATCTCTTGTTAGGGGTCGCGCACGTACTTATCTGTACATGACATCTGACGATTTTGAGGAGAGTTAAGTGCCGATCCACGACCCAGCAATGCTGTCTCAGACTGCAGAAGCGGCATTTGGACCTAATGTTGAGGAATGTTATGCCAACAACTATTATGTATCTCCAACAGATTTTGATATCCGCATTGCGTTCGGGACCAGAAAATTTATGAGCGATGGTTCCGACGGTGGGGCTCGTTTCAATACACCTGTTTATCTCAATTACAGCTTGGCAAAAAACTTAGTAGCGGCTATGCAGACTTTGATTGACGCCCACGAACTTCGCCATGGCCCAGCAGATATCGTTACGCAAGATCCGAGATCATGACGGGCCATCTGAGCGCAGCATCCCCGCGCAAATTACCGTGCTTTGGTGCAGTCATTGGTAGCAACTCACTCCCTGTCCGGCCCGGTGCTTCGGGTCCCAAGAGCGGCGTCCGTCTAGAGGCATTATTCGGCGGTGTCAAAATTTCGTCGCCGGGATCATGTACTGGTGTTTTTTCGTTAATTCGGCCCGGTAGCCTTGGCGCGTGGCTTGATGAAGCCCTTGAGGAACTGTCAAACATCGATGACGAGTCCGAAGTAGAAGGCTTCCCATTGTGTTCTGAACGGGCAAGAAAAAATGCTGAATGGGTTTTGCGGGATTTAGCAAGAATCACGAGCATCGCCCCGTCGGTGTATCCGACGTCAGATAAAGAGATCGCCATCCAATTTCGCGCTACTAGTGCTGTCGGTTCAGTGCTCTTGTTGTGTGATTCTGAAGGTAGTGGCGCCTGTTTTTCCTATTTTGAAGACAAGAGCCAGAGGGCGCGATTCGATGACGCACGGGATTTGCCGAACGGATTTGCGAAGGCGGCGCTGCTCCGTATCAATGTATTGCAACGATAATGATCTCCCCCCACTAGATCAGAGAGACGTCTTGGGCCGCGGCGTCTTCTCAAGGTCGCGTGCAAAACGCGCCTCCAAACGAGGTGTCGATCATCATGCATTTCTTGAGGCTGAAGACGTGACCACTATTTCGGTTGACCGGCTTGGTCATGCGCCCGATGCAGACATGGCAGAAATTGGCGATAACGTAGCATTAGCGCGAAGACAGACGTTTTACAGGTGGGCAACAGTTAGCGTTGAGGAGGCGTCACAGCGTGGGCGAATAGTTCGCGAAGCGCCGACATTGGACAATATTTACCACGCTGATATTGACTTGAATATTACTTTCTCGTCTGAATTTCGAGATGCTCAGAAGGAACATGCAAACGAGCTGGCTGCGAAATCAAAGTGGCGTCCCCGTCCCAATAAATGAGGCATCGCACCCAATGTCTCCAAGCGGCCATGCTGCCTCCGTCGCTTCACTCATGTCGACGTAGAGCTCGAAGAGCTTCTCCAGCACATGTGTAACGCACTTCATGTTTGCACATGTGGAAACCCATTGATTGCACCATTTGCTGGCGCATATCCGGGCCCCGCAGTCACGTGGGCACAGAATCTTTGCGATGTTCTCCGACTGGACAAGGAAAAATCTCATCGTATGGACGAATTGCCTGACGCTATGCGCTGGCACGTTAGCCCTTTGAATTATTCCTCTCGATCTCTCCGTCCCGAGAAGCCAATCGTTGGGGGCAAGCTTAATTCCCCGGGGCTCCTAACACCGCTGGTGGACCCATTTGCGGGAACCGTCCACGGGGTCGTGGGCTGCGAGGATTCGCGGTGGCGCGCTGCTGCTGAGTTGGCCCCGACGAGACAGACTGTTTTGTGGCGAGCTGGCGCGGCTGGCCGAGATGTTTGGGATCCGGAGGGGACCAGCGGTTGTAATCGGAGTATGTTGCAATTGGAATGTACTGAGTCCTCGCACAGCGGGTGCCGAAAGTCCGTAGCAACTGATCACCGAGGCCTGGAACGACAGTTGAACTCGACGGGATCTCCAGCCATCGTGGCGGCTGGGCACTCCTTGACGTCGGCAACGGCAACGCGGAGCTTCAACCGTGGCCGGGGCAAGGTCACGAGGGATTCGCATGACGGCGACCGGTAGCGACCATGATGGGTTTGGCTTTTGCTGGCTCCCTTCGGGGTCGCGGGACGGTTAGCCCGGTGCGCGTCGCCGTAGTGGGCGCTGGGATCGTTGGGGTTTCCACGGCCGAGTGGCTGCGCCGTGACGGACACGAGGTCACCCTCATTGATCGGGTCCGACCGGGTGACCCGAGCCAGTCATCATGGGGTAACGCTGGCGTGCTCTCCGCGAGTTCGTCGATTCCGGTCTCGGTGCCGGGGCTGATGTGGAAGGTGCCGGGCTATCTGCTGAGCCGGGATGCGCCGTTGCACGTTCACTGGGGTGGATTGGCGCGGTCCATGCCTTGGCTCCTGCACTTCCTGTGGAACGGCAGGCGCATCAAGGTCGAGCAGATCGCCAAATCGCTCGCGCCACTGATCAGTGACACGGTTGAGCAGCATCTGGCCCTGGCACGCGGAACCGATGCGGTGTCCTTTGTCCGGTCGGCCAACTACACCGCCATCTATCGAGACCGCGCGGCGTTCAAGAAGGACGCATTCGTTTTCGGCCTGCGCCGAAGTTTGGGCAGCGACTGGGACGAGTGGGATCGCGCAACGCTGAAAGCGCACGATCCGGAGCTGTCGGACGCCTATGGTTTCGCGGCCTCGTTCCGCGACCACGGCTTCATCTCGTCGCCAGCGGGTTACGTTGCGGCTCTCGCGGTGCATTTCGAACGCGAGGGCGGAAGGTTCCTGCACGGGGAGGCAGTCGACATCGTGCCCTGCGAGGGTGGTGGGGCGGCAGTCACCCTCGCGGGCGGTGCCCGGCTCCACGCCGACCGGGTGGTGCTGGCCGCAGGAGTGTGGTCGGCAGGACTGGCAAAACGCCTCGGTTACAAGACGGCGATGGTCGCCGAGCGGGGCTATCACGTGATGTTGTCGGGTGCTTCTCACATGCCGCGCGGCCCGATCATGGTGGCCGATGCCAAGACGTCAGTTACTCCGATGGCGGACGGCCTGCGCTTCGCGGGGACAGTGGAGGTGGCCCCCGTCAACGCACCCCCAAGCCGGGCACCGCTCCGGACGCTACGGCGTACCGTCCGGCGGGTTTTCCCCCGGCTTTCATGGCGGACGGAAACGACGTGGATGGGTCAGAGACCGTCAACGGTCGACAGCTTGCCGCTGATCGGACCGCTTCCAGATGCGCCGGCCGTTCTCTTCGCGTTCGGGTCCCAACATGTCGGTATGACGATGGGACCAAGGATGGGCAGGCTGATTGCCGATTTGGTGGCCATGCGCCAGCCCAATATCGACCTGCACCCCTATCGGGTCGATCGTTTCAATCGCGATCGCGGATGAGCAAAGCACTCGGGATTTTCTTGCTCCAGGTGGCCCAACGTTGGAGGCAAGCTCAATCTGGAGTGCACTAACGTTTCGCTTAGACCGGTCGACCGGGGCCTGTCAGTTAAGTGGAGTTTTCCAGTCATCGCGGTGGCGAAATTGGGCGTCAGTAGACTGCTTTCCGGATCTTGTTGGCCGCGGTAGCTGAAGACAGAGTGAACGAAAACACGGAGGAATCGGTGTGGCTGGCTACCTGAGATTCCCTCTTGGGATGGTTTAACGTTAGGGCTAGCCCGCTTCGCTCACCACCGGACCTGCCGCCGCCGGCTCAAGGCGTCGGCGGGCGGTGTCGGGGGTTTCGAAGCCGTTGACGGCGTGCCCGGCGGCCCGGGGCCGCCGGAATCGGGCGCGATGGAGCCCGGCAATGCGGATTCCGGGCGCGGGTCACGCTGGATGGCGGGCGCCGGGCAGACGGCCTCCGTGGCGCCGGTCGCGGCGCGTGCGGCAGGAGGAGGCTGGACCGTCGCGGGCGGGGTCAGCCGGGAGCGGCGCGTGCCGGCGGGGCGCGCAGGGCGGCGAGCACATGCGCGAACAGTTCCTGCAGCGGGTAGCCCGACGGGAAGGCGATCCAGACCTTGCGGACGGTGACGGTGATGCGGGCGGCGACCTTCAGCAACCGGGCGCGGATGGTGTCGGCGCGGGCGCGGGCCAGTGCCGTGCCCTGCAGCCCGACCTGGCGCAGGAGGGTGAACAGGGCGCCGGCGAACGCGGAGAAGGTCAGCCGCAGCTGGGAACCTCGAATAACTATGCATGGTGAGGTTCTGGTGGCTGGAATCGGCCGTTTTGCGCCTCATTTGCAGTGATTCGGGCGTCAACCGGGGTGTTGGGGGGGTTGCATGGCCCTCTTTCAGGAGGTGCGGGCATACGGATCCCGCGGTTGGCTGGTCAAGCGGTAACGCAGCCCCGAAGTTGGACCAGGCGCCGGAGGTTGTAGGCGAGGTTGGCCATCCCGATCCTGGTGCGCGCCCGGGCCAGGCCGATCGTCCGGATCATCAGTCCCATCGCCTGCTTCTGCACCGCGAACACGTGCTCGACCGGCGCCCGCTCGCGTGAACGGGTGGCATTGCCGCGGCGGATGTGTGCCGGGAGCGGTCGGCCGGGACGGCGTCGGCGGTGGATGTGGCTGATGAACCCATGTCGCTCCAGGAACGTTTCGTTCTGCTGCGATCGATACGCGGTGTCGGCCCAGACGCCGCCGCCGGTGTTCGTGGGGTCGAGCAAGCCCTGGCGCAACAGCCACTCGTCGTGGCGGCTGGCGTCGGTGACGTCCCAGCAGCGGATCAATCGATACCGTCGATCGATATTCGTGTGGGCCTTGTAGCCGAAGGTCGGGATCGCAATGTCCAGGAGCGCCTTGCGCTCCGGGTCCGGCCGAGCCTTCCCGGTTTGGATCGTCCAGCGGGCGTCCACGTCTTTCTGCCGCGCCTTCGCCGGCTGGTCCGGCCAGATTTCGTGTGCCGTTTTCCCCGCCTTCGCGGCCTGCTTCTCGTCCCGAGTATTGCGCTGCTTGGGTGCCGCCACCAGGGTGCTGTCGACGAGCTGACCTGACATCGCGATGTACCCGGCCGCACGGATGGCCGCGTCGAACCGCCGGAACAGACAGTCGATCGCGCCCGCCCGGGTCAACCGCTCACGAAACATCCAGATCGTCTTGGCGTCCGGCACCCGGTCACTCAGCCCGAGACCAAGGAAGCGCATGAACGACAACCGGTCGTTGATCAGGAATTCGGCCTTGTCGCCGCTGAGACCGTTCTGCGCCTGGATCACCAGGATCTTGAACATCAGCACCGGGTCGTACGGCGGCCGCCCGCCCTTCGCACCGTCCGCATAGCCAAGCGCCGCCTCCAGATCGGGGCGGAAGAGCTCGAAATCCACCACCGCCGCATACGCCTCGAGCTGGTCGCCGATGTCACTCAGCCGCTGCAGCCGTTGCTCAACGTCAAAAAAACCGGGTTGCGTTGCCATAACCGCCTCCAACACGCATGCAAACGCATTGAATCACAGGCTCCTTGAGTTGGCGAGGTAAATCGAGGTTCCCAGGTTCGGGCACGCTGGCGGGAATGGCCCGTTAGGATCCGGCGCCGACGCCAACGTCTTGACTACATTCGTATGCGAAGAATCGTGAACGCGCTGGCGGAAGCAGGGACGCAACCGACACGTTGGCGCGTCGCCAGAATCTTGTACCCGTCATCACCTCGTCGGAATTTAGATCCAGAAGGCGCAATGTTGCTGATGCGCATAAGGGCAGGTTTGCCGCCGGAACAATGACTCTTGTTCGGTTGCTGTGACAGCGGAAACATCAAGACGGCTGAACGGGTGGAAACCGAAAGATTGCCAAACGTGCAAACATTCGGTGCGTTTCGCACATCGGCGCCTTGCAGCTGGGCGATGGAGCGGGTGATGGGGATCGAACCCACGTAACTAGCTTGGAAGGCTAGGGCTCTACCATTGAGCTACACCCGCTCGAAGGGACTAGGGCCTAGGCCCCGAGGCTGCATGACCGGATGGTGCAGGGGGTAGGATTCGAACCCACGTAGACTAACGTCGCCAGATTTACAGTCTGGTGCCTTTAACCACTCGGCCACCCCTGCATCGAGCCTCTATCGTCCGAAGGTCTCCTACGCAGACCGGCGGAGAGCGGGGCGGACTATGCCAGAAACGCAATCCGTCTGCAAAACAACTGAGCTTTCGATGCCGCGCACGCGCGTTCTGGCGCGACAGTCCCCAAACAGTTTTCAGTGTCTAGAACACCATCCACAGACGGAGCCGTTCGGCGGACAGCAAGTCCATCCCTAATTTTCCCTGCGGGCGGCGTCCATGTCATCCTGATCCGGCATGAGAACGAACTCGGGGTAGGCTTCGATGCCGAGTTCGGCCGCGTCCTGTCCCAGGTCCTCGACCTCCGCCGATACCCGCACTCCGATGAGCAGTTCGAGAAGTTTCCAGGTGACCAAGGCGCTGATGAAGACGAACGCGCCGATAGCCAAGACTCCCGTCAGCTGTACGATGAAGTTGCCGCCGGCTGCGATGCAGACGGCAAGCGTGCCCCAGATGCCCGCGACGAGATGGGCCGGGACGGCACCGACGACATCGTCCAGTTTCAAGACTTCCATCAACCGTATCGATACCGTGCACAGCAGGCCACCCACACCGCCGATGAGTATTGCCCAGTAGTGGTCCACGAAATCCGGGCCAGCAGTCACCGCGACCAGCCCGGCAATCGCGCCATTGAGGCTCGCCAGCAAGTCAACCCTGCCGAGTAGCGGCTTGGACACGGCCATGGCAACCATCACACCTGCCGCGCCGGCAAGATTGGTGTTCACCAGCACAATGCTCATCGCAACCGCATCGCTCACGCCGGCCAACGCGAGCTGCGGGCCCCCGTTGAACCCGAACCAGCCCATCCAGAGAATGAATATGCCCAGGGTGACGGCGACAACGTTGGACGGCGGAGTGGGTTTCACGGTTCCGTCGGGGCGGAACTTGTTGCGCCGTGCCCCGATGACAAAGATGCCGGCCAACGCGGCCCATCCGCCGGTCGAATGCACGACCGTGGAGCCCGCGAAGTCCTGGAAGCCCATTTGTGAGAGCCAGCCGCCGCCCCACGTCCAGGCACCGACGATCGGGTAGATCAGCGCTGTCAGAATGAGTGTGAACGCAAAGAATGCCCACAGCTTCGCGCGTTCGGCCAGCGTTCCGGAAATGATCGATGCCGTGGTGGCGACGAAGACCATCTGGAAGAACCAGTCGGACATGGTCGAATAGTTCGACTCTGCGACCGCTGCTTCGCTGTCGGTCGCACCCGACAGGAGGGCAACTTCGTCGGCGGACGAGCCATACAGGAACTTGAGTGTCCCGCTGAACTCGCCGACGTCGACATACATCAGGTTGTAGCCCACGAAGTAGTAAGCGAGCCCGGCGATCGAATAGAGGCCGATATTCTTCAGACAGATGACGGACGCATTTTTTGTGCGGACTGAGCCGACTTCCAGCATGGTGAAGCCGGCGCACATCCACATGACGAGCACGCCCCAAATCAGGAACGAGAACGTGTTGAAGACAAAGTCAGTGGACGCGTCGGCCGCAGCATGTGCCACGGACGGTTCTGCAACTGCCGATACGGCAATAGCGATTGTCAGCGCCGTGTGCAGGCCACGGCTCGACTGGAGATTACGTGCCAGGGACTGCTGAAACTGCCTCATCCAGGTTTCTCCGCTAACGCCGCCGGCACCTTGCCGAGGAGCCTGAATTGTTGGCGGGCGGATACCACGGTGCGCCCGAACTGGCGTGGTAAATACTTTGCGCACAGCAAGGTACACGAGGGCATGGAGAGCGATAAGAGGAACACTTGATGACGTTTGGACCGATTCCCAGCCCCTTCTGGATTTCCGCCAGGCAGCCGTTTGGCTGTTCAAGTGGGCCGGCAGTCGGCAGCAGGAAGCAGCACGACGCTTCCGGGACTTCTTGGAAGAGAACTGCAATCTCACCCGTGGCGTTGGTCAAGCCGGCGTAGTGGCGGTACCGCGAAATTTTGACGCTGAACCGAGGTGGCAGTACCATGGTCCTCCACAGTCAAACTGTGGCCGAAAAGTCAGTGTAGTTTTCACTGGTAGCGTTGACGGCACCGGTGCGGAGGTTATGCTGGCCCGTTTACGGGCCCTCAACCTGGGCGTGGCCCGTTTCGCTCATTGGAGATTGCGCAGTGGCTCGCTTGGCCGGTGTCAACGTGCCCGCCGAAAAGCGGGTCGATTTCGCTCTCACTCACATCTACGGCGTAGGCCGCACGACGGCACAGAAGATCCGTGTCCAGGCCGGTCTCGCCCAAGAGACACGCGTGCGGGACCTCACTGAGGCGGAACTAGGTCGCGTTCGTGAAATTGTCGACCGCCTGCCGATGATCGAAGGGTCCCTTCGTCGGGAAACGGCGATGCAGATCAAGCGGCTCATGGACCTTGGCTGCTATCGCGGACTTCGCCACCGCCGCGGCCTGCCGGTGAACGGGCAGAGGACTCATACCAATGCCCGGACCCGCAAGGGACGGGCGCGCCCGGTGACGGGCAAGAAGAAGGCCTGATCCGACAACATGTTTTGGCAGTTAAACGGAGTGACGCTACATGGCCCGCGATAAACGCCGACGGAAGCAACGGAAGAACATTACGGCCGCGGTCGCCCACGTCAGTGCGACGTTCAACAATACCATCATCACAATCACCGATCATCAGGGGAACACGTTGGCTTGGTCGTCCGCCGGCGAGCGTGAATTCTCGGGTTCCCGGAAGGCGACCCCCTATGCCTCCCAGATGGCGGCAGAGGCCGTCGGACGGAAAGCCCAGGAACACGGCGTCAAGACCCTTGAGGTCGAGGTGCGTGGCCCGGGGTCGGGGCGCGAATCCGCGCTGCGAGCTCTGCAGAGTACCGGGTTTGTGATTACGGCAATCCGGGATGTGACTCCGATTCCGCACAACGGATGCCGCCCCCCCAAACGCCGCCGGGTCTGAGCTGAATCAGCACGGTTTCACCCGTTCTTCGTCGCAAGACGCAGGCAGCCCAAGGTCCGCATCCCGTCGGGAGAGACACACCGCATGAGCGATATCAGGTTGAGTTCCGAACACCTTATTGGCCCCTCGGGCGTCGATGTTCAGTCGGGAGCTGACCCCACGCGCAAGGCGACACTGGTCGTCGAGCCGCTGGAACGGGGTTTCGGACTCACGCTTGGAAATGCGCTGCGTCGCGTGTTGCTGTCTTCGCTGCCGGGCTCTGCCGTGACTGCCATCCGCGTTGAAGGCGTCCTGCATGAATTCTCGTCCATCCCCGGTGTCCGGCAGGACGTGATTGACCTCATCCTCAACGTGAAGGCGATCATCCTGCGCACGCACTCCGAACGCCCCCGGCACTTGGAGCTTCGGGTCAAGGGACCGAGTACGGTGACTGCCGGCATGATCACCCCGACGGCGGACGTCGAACTCGTCAACCCCGACCTCGTACTCTGTCACCTGGATGATGGCGCGGAGCTGAACATGGAGCTGACGGTGGCGGCCGGGAAGGGGTATGTGCCGGCCACGCAGAACCGACCCGAGAACGCGTCGGTGGGCCTGATCCCGGTGGATGCGATCTACAGCCCGATCCGGAATGTCGCGTACCAAGTCCAGAACACGCGGGTCGGTCAGGTGACCGACTACGACAGTCTGTCGCTGACCGTCGAGACCGATGGGACGGTGACCCCTTCGGAGGCCGTGGATCGTGCTGCCCGCATCCTGAACGACCAGCTCGCCATTTTCGTCACGACCGGCACCATGGCCTCCGTGCGGCCCGCAGCAGAGGTCACTCCCGAGGTTACGGCTTCGCTCAACCCGCACCTCCTGAAGAAGGTCGAGGAACTTGAGCTGTCCGTACGGGCTGCCAACTGTCTCAAGAACGACAACATCGTCTACGTGGGCGATCTCGTGCGCAAGACAGAGGAAGATCTTCGGAAGACACCCAACTTTGGTGCACGTTCGATGAACGAAATCCGGGATGTTCTGAAGACCATGGGACTGTCGTTCGGCATGCAGGTGACCGACTGGCCGCCCGAGAACATCGAGGAACTTGTCCAGGCCCAGGTCGACGCCCGCTTGGCGCGCATGCGCTGAGCCCGGGTGGATTGCGGAGGAACCGATGAGACACCGTCGCAGCGGCCGAAAGCTCAACCGTACCGGTGCGCACCGCAAGGCAACGTTCCAAAACCTGGCAGCGGCCTTGATCCGGCACGAGCGTATCCAGACGACGCTTCCCAAGGCCAAGGAGCTGCGCCCGATCGTGGAGCGGCTGGTGACGCTCGGGAAGCAGAACACACTCCACGCCCGTCGGATCGCGATGGCGCGCCTTCCCCGCGATGCAGATATCGCGAAGCTGTTCGGCGCGCTGTCGGAGCGGTTCGCCTCGCGCCCCGGGGGCTACACCCGGATCGTGCGCTCCGGCTATCGGTATGGGGACTCGGCGGCCATGGCCTACATCGAATTCGTCGACAAGGGCTCCGTTGGGCATCCCCGCGCGTCCGTCGAGCCGAAGAGTGTCACCGAAGTGCCCGGGACTGAACCGGCGGCACCCGCTGACGATCCTGCGGAAAAGCGGCCCTGGTGGCGGCGGCTGGGGTTCGGCGACCGGAATGACTGACGCCTCGGGGCGCAGCAGCCGTCGCCAACGCGCATCCTTCCCGGTGCGCGGGGATCCGAGGGTCACTGACTGATCTTTTTCAGGCGTCCGGCCTCGAGTCGGAAGCGCCGCGGCGGCCGCTCGCGGATCGAATGCGGCCCACAGAACTGACTGACGTGCTGGGGCAGGGGCATCTCGTGGAGGGTGACGGCCCGATCGCCTCCATGGTCGCGACCGGCGAGATTCGCTCGGCCATTCTCTGGGGCCCGCCCGGGACCGGCAAAACCACCATCGGCCGCCTGCTCGCTTCGGCCGGCGATCTCGAACTGGTTCAGATGTCTGCGGTTGGCGAAGGCGTCCAGGCCCTCCGCAAGACCTTCGCGTTTGCTGCCAGCCGCCGGTCGGAAGGGCGTGGGACCCTGCTGTTCATCGACGAGATCCATCGGTTCAACCGCGGGCAGCAGGATGCTCTGCTGCCCGCGGTTGAGGATGGGACGGTCACGCTGATCGGAGCGACGACCGAGAATCCGTCGTTCGAGATCGGAGCCGCACTGCTGTCACGGTGTCGGGTCCTGACGCTGAAGCGGCTTGATGACGGGGCCCTGGAACGATTGCTCGGGCGGGCCGAGGATCTGCTCGGCGCGCCGCTGGCACTCACGTCCGAGGCAAGGGATGCGCTGATCGCCATGGCGGACGGGGACGGACGGATGCTGATCAACCTCGTAGAGGATCTGGCCGCCAATCCCTCCGAAGCACCGCTCGACCGGTCCGGTCTGGCCGCTCGGGTTCGCGCCCGGTCGCTCCTCTACGACCGCAAGGGCGATCAGCACTACGACCTGATCAGCGCGCTCCACAAATCGGTGCGCGGGTCCGACCCGGATGCCGCACTGTACTGGCTGGCGCGGATGCTGGCTGCGGGCGAGAATCCCCGCTACGTGGGCCGCCGTCTGATCCGGATGGCGGTGGAGGATATCGGGCTTGCTGCACCGGAAGCGCTCCTGCACTCGGTCGCGGCCTTCGATGCCTACGAGCGGCTGGGATCCCCGGAAGGGGAGCTGGCGTTGGCGCAGGTGACGATCGAACTCGCGTGCGCGCCGAAGTCAAATGCCGGCTACACCGCATACCAGGCAGCGCTGAAGACGGCCCGCGATTCGGGTTCCCTGCCGCCCCCATTGCATATCCGGAACGCGCCGACGGATCTCATGCGAGAGCTCGGGTACGGGGCCGGATACACGTACGACCATGACGTTGGCGACGGGTTTTCGGGACAAAATTATTTTCCGGAGGGGATGCGGCGTCTCCGCCTATTTCGTCCCAGCAACCGGGGGGAGGAGCGCACGATCCGCGAGCGACTCAAGGAATGGCAACGCCTGCGATCCGAGCGTACCGCTCCGGGAAGTCCTGTCTAACCGCGTTCCCAAACATCCTGTGGGGAACCGGGGACCGGAGCGCCAGCACGACGAGGACCGCCCTACAATGGCCCCAATACTGGTAGGCATCTGAACTCGTTGCAGATCGGCGTTGGCAGGGTTAACTTCCATAGCTTTGGCAGGCGGGAATGGCCTGTTGCACAACCTTGGGAGAAGCGCACTTGAACAAGAGCGAACTCGTGACCGCTGTCGCCTCCGATGCCGGGCTGAGCCAGGCAGACGCTAGCCGCGCCGTTGACTCGGTACTCAGCAATGTCGCCAACGCCCTTCGCGAGGGAGATGAAGCCCGGATCGCCGGCTTCGGTACTTTTGTGGTGTCTGCCCGTGAGGCGCGCATGGGCCGGAACCCGCGGACCGGGGAAGCAATCGAGGTGCAGGCGTCGAAGTCAGTTCGATTTCGACCTGCGAAGGCTTTGAAGGATTTGGTCAACTAGGGGGCCTCGGAGCCACATCCCTCCCGGGAAGGAGGATCGCGCGAGGGACTGGCTCCTAGCACCGGCCAGACCGGCAGGAGAAGGGAGAGCGGCGATCGGACAGGAAGCCGCCACCTTCCATCAGAAAGTATTGAAAACCGGACGATAAGGACTAAGATCGGAGTTCTGCTCCGGAGGCTGGTTGTGCGGCCCGCTCAGGGGATCTTCCGGGTGCCCATCCGGCCTCGGAATCCGCGGAAACGGTTGACACTCCAGGGCTGCAAATCTAGAACGTAAGGGGACATTCCCCGCAACCTGTCCGTTTGGATGGGGGTGTAGCTCAGATTGGTCAGAGCGCTGGCTTGTCACGCCAGAGGTCGCGGGTTCAAGTCCCGTCACTCCCGCCATTATGCGAACTCGGGTCCATGAACGCGTTTTTGGCGGACTACCTTCCTATTGCGCTGTTTTTCGTGGTGGCGGGCGCTATCGGTGGCGCGCTGGCCGTCGGTGCGTGGCTGTTTGCCCCGCAACGTCCGGACCCCGAGAAGCTCTCCGCTTACGAGTGCGGTTTCGCCCCTTTCGATGACGCACGGGGCCGTTTTGATGTCCGCTTTTATCTGGTCGCGATCCTCTTCATCATTTTCGATCTGGAAATCGCGTTCCTGTTTCCGTGGGCCGTCGCATTGGGCGATATCGGCCTGTACGGCTTTGGGTCGATGATGGTGTTCCTCGCACTGTTGACCGCCGGCTTCGTCTACGAGTGGCGGAAAGGGGCACTCGAATGGGAGTAGGCGACTCCGACCGGGCGGCGAACCGGCTTTCCGAGAGTCTTTCCGACCGCGGCTTCGTGATCGCCAAGCTCGACCGGCTCGTGAACTGGGCCCGGACGGGCTCGCTCTGGCCGATGTCGTTCGGTCTTGCGTGCTGTGCGGTGGAGATGATGCATGCCGGCGCCAGCCGGTACGACCTGGACCGTTTCGGCGTGATCTTCCGTCCCAGTCCCCGGCAGTCGGACGTCATGATCGTCGCCGGCACGCTGACCAACAAGATGGCTCCTGCACTCCGCAAGGTCTACGACCAGATGGCCGAACCCCGCTGGGTGATCTCGATGGGGAGCTGCGCGAACGGCGGCGGCTACTACCACTATTCGTACTCGGTTGTCCGCGGCTGCGACCGGATCGTGCCGGTCGATGTCTACGTGCCGGGTTGCCCGCCGACCGCCGAGGCCCTCCTGTACGGCATCCTCCAGCTACAGAAGAAGATCCGGCGTACCGGGACGCTGCAGGGGGCGTGAGACGCGCTCCGCAGCGGCGCGACACACGAAGTCGGAGCCAGGGGCCGGCATGAGTCCTTCTCCCTCGGTCCCGGCGGATGCCGCGAACGACCAGGAACACCTGCTGTCGCTGGTCCAGCAGGAATGTCCGACTGCGACGGGCCGGTACCGCTTCGGCGATCATGAACTCGTGGTGCCCGCGGCGGACATTCGGCGGGTGCTGCTCTACCTGCGCGATGAGCCCAGCCTGCGGTTCCGGCAGCTGATCGACATCTGCGCCGTCGACTATCCCGAACGGCGGCTCCGGTTCGACGTCGTCTACCACCTGCTCAGCATCGGCTGCAACCGGCGGGTTCGGATCAAGGTCTTGGTCGGCGACGGGGAGGACGTTCCCTCGGTGGTGTCGGTGTTCCCGTCTGCAGGATGGTACGAGCGCGAGGTCTGGGACCTGTTCGGCATCTCCTTCGATGGGCATCCGGATCTCCGGCGGATTCTTACCGACTACGGGTTCCAAGGGCACCCGCTGCGGCGTGATTTCCCACTCTCCGGGAACGTCGAGGTCCGCTACGACGATGGGCGCAAACGCGTGGTGTACGAACCGGTGCGCCTGGCCCAGGCGTTCCGGGAATTCGATTTCGAAAGCCCGTGGGAGGGAGCGGAGATGCCGCCGGCTTCCGAGGCGCCGGACCATGGGTGACGTCCAAATCCAGAACCTGACGCTGAATTTCGGGCCGCAGCACCCCGCGGCCCACGGGGTACTGCGGCTGGTCCTCGAGATGGACGGAGAGGTTGTCGAGCGGGCGGACCCCCACATCGGTCTCCTGCATCGGGGAACCGAGAAGCTCATCGAGCACAAGACCTATCTCCAGGCCATTCCGTATTTCGATCGGCTGGACTACGTGTCGCCCATGGCGCAGGAGCACGCCTTTGTCCTGGCCGCGGAGCGCCTGCTCGAACTCGAGATTCCCCCGCGGGCGCAGTACCTGCGGGTGCTGTTCGACGAGATCACCCGGGTACTCAACCACGCCCTGCAGATCGGTGCCCAGGCGCTCGATCTCGGAGCGACCACGCCGTTTCTCTGGTTGTTCGAGGAACGCGAGAAACTGATGGGGTTCTATGAGGCGGCGTCGGGCGCACGGCTGCATGCGGCGTACTACCGGGTGGGTGGAGTGCAGCGGGACCTGCCTCCCGGACTGACGGACGAGATCCTGGAATGGGCTGACGGCTTCGATTCGGTGCTGGCCGATGTCGAAAAGCTGCTGAGCGAGAACCGGATCTTCCGGCAGCGCACGGTCGACATCGGTGTGGTCGCGGCGAAGGACGCCCTGGCATGGGGGTTCACCGGTCCAATGCTCCGGGGATCGGGAATCGCCTGGGATCTCCGTCGGGCCCAGCCGTACGAGGTCTACGACCAGCTCGACTTCAAGATTCCGGTCGGGATCAATGGCGACTGCTTCGATCGCTATCTCCTCCGACTCGAGGAGATGCGCCAGAGCGTCTCTCTCATCCGCCAGTGCGTTGCCAGTCTGCCCGAGGGGCCTGTGCTCGCGGGAAATCCCCGGATCCGGCCACCGACGCGCGGCGACATGAAGCACTCGATGGAAGCGCTCATCGCCCACTTCAAGCTCTTTACCGAAGGGGTGCGCGTGCCGGAGGGCGAGGTGTATGCGGCCGTGGAGGCGCCCAAGGGCGAGTTCGGGGTGTACCTGGTGGCCGACGGAGGCAACCGGCCCTACCGTTGCCACATCCGGGCTCCGGGATTCGCCCACCTCCAGGGACTGGAAGCCATGGTCCGGGGGCATCAGCTCGCCGATGTGGTCGCCTGCATCGCCTCGCTGGACATTGTCTTCGGCGAGGTCGACCGATGAGCATCGAGGCCAGTCTGTTCCCGGGCGCCGACCGCGAGGCGGCCGAGCAGATCCTCGGGCGCTACCCGTCCGAACACCGCAAGAGCGCGGCGCTTCCGCTTCTGGATCTGGCCCAGCGGCGCCACGGGGGCTGGCTGCCCCCGGATGTCGTCGATGCGGTCGGCAAGTACCTCGGGATGCCCCCGATGCACGTGCGCGAGCTGGTGTCCTTCTATTCGATGTTCAACGACCGGCCGGTGGGGCGGCACCTCGTGCAGGTCTGCCGCACCACGCCGTGCTGGCTCCGGGGCAGCGATACGGTGCTCGAGGCCGCGCGCGATGAACTCGGAATCGTAACCGGCGAGACCACGGAGGACGGGCTCTTCACGCTGGTGGAAGTCGAGTGTCTCGGCGCCTGCGTCAACGCGCCCGTTGTCCAGATCGGCGACGACTATCACGAAGATCTCGACGGCGACGGAATGCGCGCACAGCTTCGTGCGCTTCGCCGGTCGGGCAGGGACTGACGCGGTGCGCGACACGGATCGGATCTTCAGCAACCTGGACGGGCGCCAGGGACCGGAGCTGGCCGCCGCCCGGGCCCGCGGGGACTGGGACGCGACCGGGGAACTCGTTCGACGGGGCCGCGATGCCATCGTGGGTGCAGTTCGCGATTCGGGGCTTCGGGGCCGTGGCGGGGCCGGATTTTCCACCGGTCTCAAGTGGTCGTTCATGCCGAAGGTCGCGACACCGGAGCGCCCTCACTACCTGATCGTCAACGCCGATGAGAGTGAACCCGGCACCTGCAAGGACCGGGACGTCCTCCGCAGGGAGCCGCACAAGCTGATCGAGGGGTCCCTCCTGTCCGCGGTCGCGGTCGGCGCGCACACGGGCTATGTCTATGTTCGCGGCGAATTTGAGGCCGAGCGACGCTGTCTCGAGGCCGCTGTCGCGGAGTGTTACGAGGCGGGCCTGCTCGGCCGCGATGCCTGCGGATCCGGGTACGACTTTGATCTCCACGTCCACCGGGGGGCTGGTGCGTACATTTGCGGCGAAGAGACCGGGCTGATCGAGAGCCTCGAGGGCAAGAAGGGATTTCCCCGCCTGAAGCCGCCGTTTCCGGCGAGTGCCGGCCTCTGGGGCTGTCCCACCACGGTGAACAATGTCGAGACGATCGCGGTGGTTCCGGCCATCCTGCGACGGGGCGCTCCCTGGTTTGCCAGCTTCGGACGCCCGCAGAACACCGGAACCAAGCTGTTTTGCATCTCCGGACATGTCGAGCGGCCATGTACGGTCGAGGCTGAGATGGGGATCCAGATGCACGAACTCATCGACCGGTACGCCGGCGGAGTGCGCGGGGGCTGGGACAACCTGCTCGCGGTCATCCCTGGCGGTTCCAGCACCAAGGTCCTGCCCGCTTCGGCCTGCGAGACCCTGCCGATGGATTTCGACGGGTTGCGCGAGGCGGGGAGCGCACTGGGTACGGCCGGCGTGATCGTCATGGACCGGTCGACGGACATCGTGGCGGCGATCGCCCGGCTATCCCATTTCTACTGGCATGAGAGCTGCGGACAGTGCACCCCGTGCCGCGAGGGGACCGGCTGGGTGTCCCGCATTCTCGATCGGTTTGTCACGGGCGAGGCTGGACTTGGTGATCTGGACACCCTCGAATCGCTGTGCGGGCAGATCGAGGGGCACACGATCTGTGCGCTGGGCGATGCGGCTGCGTGGCCGGTCCAGGGGCTCCTGACCCACTTCCGCGGTGAGCTCGAGCAGCGCGTCATCGCGCGTCATCGCATCCGAGCCGCCTGAGACCGCCGATGCCCAAACTCCACATCGACGGGGCGGAGATCGACGTTGCCGACGGCACGACCGTGCTGCGGGCCTGCGAGCAGGCCGGTGCGGAGATCCCGCGGTTCTGCTTCCACGAGCGCCTCTCCATCGCCGGCAACTGCCGGATGTGCCTCGTGGAGCAGGTGGGAGTGCCCAAGCCCATCGCCAGCTGCGCCATGCCGGTGACGGAAGGTATGCAGATTCTGACCCGGTCCGAGCGAGTGCGCGCCGCTCGCGAGGGAGTCATGGAGTTCCTGCTGGTCAATCACCCGCTCGACTGCCCCATCTGTGATCAGGGCGGCGAATGCGACCTGCAGGATCAGGCGCTCTACTACGGGCGCGTTCAGAGTCGTCTCCGCGACTCCAAGCGGGCGGTCAGCGACAAGGACTTCGGCCCGCTCGTCAAGACCGTGATGACGCGTTGCATCCATTGCACCCGCTGTGTCCGGTTCATGGACGAGGTCGCCGGAGTGCCCGAACTGGGAACGTTGGGGCGCGGCGAGAAGATGGAGATCGTCTCGGCCATCGAGGGATCCCTGCGGAGCGAGCTTTCCGGCAACCTGGTGGACCTGTGCCCGGTCGGTGCGCTGACGTCGAAACCGTACGCTTTCGCGGCGCGGCCGTGGGAGCTTTCCCACACGGAGAGCGTGGACGTGCTGGACGGGGCCGGTTCAGCCATCCGCATCGATTCGCGGGATGGACGCGTGCTGCGCGTCCTGCCGCGACTGAGCGAGGCGATCAACGAGGAATGGATCGGGGACCGTTCGCGGTTCGCGATCGACGGGCTGGCCGTCCGCCGCCTCGACCGACCTTGGCTGCGTCGAGACGGACGCTTCGAGCCCGTGAGCTGGGGGGCGGCGCTGGAAGCCGCCGCAGCGGCACTGGGGAATGCGGCAGCCGAGCGGACCGCAGGACTGGCCGGGGACCTGGTCGGGCTTGAGGCCATGACCGGCCTTGGCGACCTGCTGCGGGAGCGCGGCGTCCCGCACCTCGACTGTCGCCAGGATGGCGGCGCCTTCGTCCGCGGCGCACCCGCATCGTGGCGGTTCAACGCGACAATTGCCGGAATTGACCAGGCTGACGCCATCCTGCTGGTGGGGACCAATCCGCGCCGCGAAGCTCCTGTCATCAACGCTCGCATTCGCAAGCGTTGGCGAAGCGCCGATATTCCGATTGCCCGCATCGGGTCGCCGGCGGATCTGTCCTATCCGGTCGATTCGCTCGGTGCCGCCCCAGGCGTGCTGGCCGAGCTGGCCGCTGGTGAACATCCCTTCGCCGCCACCCTGCGCGCTGCCCGGCGGCCCATGATCATCGTCGGTTCCGGCGCAGTGGCCCGCTCGGACGGCCTGGCGGTGCTGGGCTGGTCGCGCCGCGTCCTGGAAACCGCAGGCGCCGAGGCGGAGGACTGGAACGGCTTCTGCGTCCTGCAGCGCACCGCGGCACGGGTCGGGGGACTCGAACTCGGGTTCGTTCCGGCCAAAGGAGGACTGGACGCCGCTGGCATGGCGGCGGCCGCAAGCGAGGGCAGGCTTGA
Source organism: Alphaproteobacteria bacterium (assembly GCA_965215575.1). Taxonomy (GTDB): domain Bacteria; phylum Pseudomonadota; class Alphaproteobacteria; order TMED109; family TMED109; genus VXPW01. The sequence goes on along the minus strand of OZ244069.1, from coordinate 2,825,489 downwards.
CTTCGTCTACCTTCTCGGTGCCGACGAAATGGACCCGGAGTCGTTCCGCGGAGCGTTTACGGTTTATCAGGGACATCACGCCGACCGCGGCGCGCAGCATGCGGACGTACTGCTTCCGGGCGGCGCGTTTACGGAACAGTCCGCGACCTACGTCAATACCGAGGGGCGTCCCCAGCGCGCCCGTCCCGCGCACCCGCCGCCGGGGGAAGCCCGCCCGGACTGGAAGATCCTGGTCGCGCTGGCGGCCCGTGTGGGCGCTTCCCTGGGATACGATTCGCTGGAGGGGCTACGGGATCGGATCGCCGCGGAGCACCCCCATCTCGTGCGGATCGATGCCGTGCCGCCGACCGCCCCGCTGACGATGCTCGGCGATGCCGCTGGAATTCTCGACGCTTCCCCATTCGAGGAGGTCGTGCCGGACTATTACCGCACCTGCCCCATCAGCCGGTCGTCCATCACGATGCGTTCCTGCGCGGAGGCCGCCACCGATGCTTGAGGCGGCAGTTGCGGTACTGCGGATCCTTGGCGGGATCCTGCTGGTGGTCGTGCCGCTGCTCCTGTGCATGGCCTTTCTGACGCTGGCCGAACGCAAGGTCTTGGCCGCCGTCCAGCTCCGCCGCGGTCCGAACGTGGTCGGCCCGTTCGGGCTGCTGCAGCCGTTCGCAGACGGCCTGAAACTTCTGGCCAAGGAAACCGTGATTCCGACGCGTGCCAACCGGGTGGTCTTCGTGTTGGCCCCGGTGGTCACGTTCACCCTGAGCCTTGCCGCCTGGGCGGTCATCCCGGTCAGCGAACGGTTCGTCCTGGCCGACATCAACGTTGGAGTGCTCTACCTCTTTGCGATCTCATCGCTGGCCATCTACGGGATCATCATGGCCGGGTGGGCAAGCAACTCGAAGTATCCGTTTTTGGGGGCGCTGCGGTCCGCGGCCCAGATGGTGTCCTATGAGGTGTCGATCGGATTCGTGATCGTAACCGTGGTGCTGTGCGCCGGGTCGCTCAATCTGTCTGAAATCGTGCGCGCGCAGGAAGACCTCTGGTACGTCGTGCCGCTGCTGCCGATGGCCGTGGTTTTCTTCATTTCCGCGCTGGCCGAGACCAACCGTGCGCCCTTCGATCTTCCCGAGGACGAGGCTGCGCTGGTCGCCGGCTACGCCACCGAGTACTCGTCGATGCTGTTCGCCATGTTCTTCCTCGGCGAATACGCGTCGATGATCCTGATGTGCGCGATGGGCACGATCCTGTTCCTCGGCGGTTGGCTGCCGCCGTTGGGATTCGACGGACTGCCACTCCCGGGGTTCGTCTGGTTTGCGCTGAAGACGGCGGCCCTTCTGTTTGTCTTCCTGTGGGTCCGGGCGACCATGCCCAGGTACCGCTACGACCAGCTGATGCGGATCGGCTGGAAGGTGTTCCTGCCGCTCACACTGGCCTGGGTGGTCCTCACGGCGGGATTTCTGATGGCGTTCGACGCCCTGCCCGGCGGGGTCTGAGTTTCCGACGATGAGCCATATGTTGTTCCGCGTGCTGCAGGCGTTCCGGATGGCGACTCTGTTCGAGTTGTTCGCCGGTCTCGGACGCACGTTCTGGCGCATGCTGAGTCCGCCGGTGACGCTCGCCTATCCGAACGAAAAGGGCCCTCTCAGTCCGCGTTTTCGTGGCGAACACGCGCTCCGCCGCTATTCCAATGGCGAAGAGCGCTGCATTGCCTGCAAGCTGTGCGAGGCGGTGTGCCCGGCACTCGCCATCACGATCGAGGCCGAACCGCGCGCCGACGGCAGCCGGCGTACCACGCGGTACGACATCGACATGACCAAGTGCATCTACTGCGGATTGTGCGAGGAGGCGTGCCCGGTCGACGCCATCGTGCAGGGCCCCAACGTCGAGTTCTCGACCGAGACCCGTGAAGAACTGCTCTACACAAAGGAACGCCTGATGGAAAACGGCGACCGCTGGGAACACGCGATAGCCGAGCGTCTGGCTTCGGACACGTCGGCGCACTGACGGTCGATGACGGCGCCGGACCTTCTCTTCTGGCTGTGCGCCGCCGTACTGGTGGCTGCATCGGTGTTCGTGGTATCGGCCCGGAGCCTGGTCCACGCCGTATTTTTCCTGATTCTGGCGTTCCTGAACGCGGCCGGTCTGTTCATTCTGCTGGGTGCTGAATTTCTCGGCATGATGATGCTGATCGTGTACGTCGGCGCGGTCGCGGTCCTGTTCCTGTTCGTCGTGATGACGCTGGATGCGGGCAAACCGGCGGGATCCCTCCGCGCCCGTCTCCCCGCAGCCCTCGCGGCAGGCGTCATCCTGCTGGTCGAACTGGCGTTTGCGGCGGCGGCGGGCGTTCCGGCAGGGGCCCCGATGCCGCTCCCGGGTGGCGTGTCCAATACCCGCGCACTCGGCCGGCTGATCTACACCGACTACGCGGCGCTGTTCGAACTGGCCGGGGCGATTCTTCTCTCGGCAATGATTGGCGCGATCGTCCTCGCCCACCGTTCGCGGCCCGGGGTGCGGCGACAGGATGCCGCCCGCCAGTCGGGCCGACGTCGCGGCGATGCGGTCCGGCTGGAGGATCCGGCGGTGGGCGCAGGGGTCTCGGAGCAGTGACGATGACCGTCACGCTGGCGCACTACCTCATGCTCGGGGGTGTCGTGTTCACCGTCGGGCTGTTGGGTATCGTGCTGAACAGGCGAAACGTCATCATGATTCTAATGGCGATCGAACTGCTGTTGCTTGCCGTCAACCTCAACTTCGTCGCATTTTCCGCCTATCTCGGTGACCCGACCGGACAGGTGTTCACGCTGTTCGTGCTGACGGTGGCCGCGGCGGAGGCGGCGGTCGGACTCGCGATTCTGGTGGTGTTTTTCCGGCACCGCGGAACCATCGCCGTTGAGGACATCCAGGAACTCAAAGGTTGATCGCAGCCGCAGCAGTGTTTCTGCCGCTGGCCGGGGCGGCGCTTGCCGCGGTGACCAGCCGCCGCGCGCCGCCGGCCTTTGCCGGGTATGCAACCACGGCACTGGTCACGCTGGCCTTCGCAGCCTCGCTCGCGGTCCTGCTGACGCTCGGGCCCGAGCCTGCCCGGGTGCCGATCGCGACCTGGATCGCGATCGACGGCCTGCAACTCGACTGGGCCCTCCGGCTCGATTCGCTCTCCGCGCTGATGCTGGTGATCGTCAACGCGATCGCGGCGCTCGTCCATCTCTACGCCATCGGCTACATGGTGGATGACCCGCACCGCCCGCGGTTCTTCGCGTTTCTCTCGCTCTTTACCTTCTCGATGCTCCTGCTGGTGAGCGCCGACAATTTCCTGCAGCTCTTTTGCGGCTGGGAGGGGGTCGGGCTGTCCTCCTACCTGCTCATCGGGTTCTGGTTCGAGCGGCCGTCGGCCAATGCGGCAGCCATCAAGGCGTTCCTGATGAACCGGATCGGCGACGTCGGACTCGTCCTCGCGCTGGCCGCGATCGCCTCTACGTTCGGCTCGCTCAACTTTGACCCCGTGTTCGAAGCGGTCGGGTCCGGCCCGCACCTGATCCTCGGTTTCCCCGCACAGGAGGTAATCGGCGTGCTCCTGCTGGTGGGGGCGATGGGAAAATCTGCGCAGATCGGACTCCACACGTGGCTGGCGGATGCGATGGAGGGGCCGACCCCGGTGTCGGCGCTGCTTCACGCGGCGACGATGGTGACGGCAGGCGTGTTCCTGGTCGCCCGGTGCACGCCCCTCTACGCGGACGCACCGGTCGCGCTCGGGCTCGTGGCGGCTGTAGGGGCTGCGACCGCGCTGTTTGCCGCGACCATTGCGCTGGCGCAGACCGACATCAAGCGCGTCGTGGCGTGGTCCACCTGCAGCCAGCTGGGCTACATGTTCCTGGCGGTTGGCGTGGCTGCCCCGGCGGCAGGGCTCTTCCATCTGTTCACGCACGCGTTCTTCAAGGCGCTGCTGTTCCTCGGCGCGGGCGCCGTGATCCATGCTCTCGCGGACGAGCAGGATCTTCGGCGCATGGGGGGACTTGCGCGGAAGATGCCGTTTACCTGCGTGGCGATGGGGGTAGGGACGCTGGCGCTTTCAGGCCTGCCTCCGTTCGCCGGATTCTGGTCCAAGGATGCCATTCTCGAGAGTGCGTTCGCGGCCCATGATCCGCTGGCACTGTCCGGCTTCTGGATCGGTCTGGCGGCCGCGTTTCTGACCGGTCTTTATGGTTGGCGCCTGGTGTTTCTCGTGTTCGCAGGCCCTTCGCGGGCGCCGGCTGAAGTGTTCGCGCATGCCCACGAACCCGGCTGGACGATGCGGATTCCCATATTCGTCCTCGTGATTGCCGCGGCCGTCGCCGGGTGGTGGGCGGTCGAACTGGCCTTCGCGGACGCTCCGTTCTGGCGCAACGTGTTCGGGGACACCCAACACCACACCGTCCCGTTCTGGGTCCGTGTGGCGCCGGCCGCGGCCGGTTTCTCCGGGTTGGCAGCCGCCTGGCTGCTCTATGTCGCTCGTCCGCAGCTGCGCGCCGAGATCGGCGCGAGGATGGCCGGCGTCGGCGACTTTCTTTTGAGCGGTTGGCGCTTCGACACGCTTTATGAAACGCTCGTCGTCAGGCCGGTCCAGCGCCTCGGCTCGTTCCTGGCTGCCGCGGTCGACCGGGGGTTGATCGACTGGCACGGTCCGGAGGGAATCGGTCGTGCTGCGCTGTCCGGGGCCGGGCGCCTGCAGCTCCTGCAGAGTGGCCAGATTCATCACTACGCCCTCGTTCTGGCGATCGGTGCGGTGGTCTTTGCCGCATGGAACCTTCTTGCCGGAGCCCCCTGGTGAGCACCTGGCCGATCCTGTCCCTGCTGGTGTTCCTGCCGGTTGCCGGGATTGCCTTTCTGGCGCTCACCGCCGGCGCGGGCGATCAGAACGATCGCAATGCGCGGGACGTGACCCTCTGGACGTCGCTTGCCAACCTGGCGCTTGCGGTGGTTCTGGCGGTGCGTTTCGATCCCGAGAGCGCAGGCTTCCAGTTTGTCGAGCACTACATGTGGCTGCCGGAACTCGGAGTGGCCTACCACGTTGGCGTGGACGGGATTTCGGTGCTGTTCATCCTGCTGACCACGCTTCTCGTGCCGGTCTGCATCGTCGCTTCGTGGAACACGGTGACGGAGCGGGTACGGTCCTGGATGGTGTCCTTCCTGGCCCTTGAGACCCTGATGATCGGGGTGTTTGTGGCCCGGGACGCCCTTCTGTTCTACGTGTTCTTCGAGGCGATTCTGATCCCGATGTTCCTCATCATCGGGATCTGGGGCGGCGAACGGCGCGTGCACGCAGCCTTCAAGTTCGTGCTGTACACGCTGACCGGCTCTGTCCTGTTCCTGATCGGGATCCTGGCGCTTGTCGGCATGGCAGGTACCACCGACATGGGGGATCTCGCGGAGATCCCGATCTCCGTCGATGCCCAACGCTGGATCTGGCTGGCGATGTTCGCGTCGTTTGCCGTCAAGGTGCCCATGTGGCCGTTCCACACGTGGCTCCCGGATGCGCACGTCCAGGCGCCGACAGCCGGTTCGGTGATCCTTGCGGGCGTCCTGCTCAAACTTGGCGGGTACGGTTTCCTGCGGTTTTCGCTCCCCATGCTGCCGGCGGCAAGCGCGGAATTTGCTCCGCTGGTCTATGTGCTGAGCGGCGTCGCGATCATCTACACGTCGCTGGTGGCGCTCATGCAGCAGGACATGAAGCGTCTCATCGCCTATTCGTCGGTCGCTCACATGGGGATCGTGACCCTGGGGCTGTTTACCGCGTCGGCCCGTGCGATCTCCGGTGCGATCGTGCAGATGCTGAGTCATGGCCTGGTCTCCGCAGCACTGTTCCTGGTGGTGGGCGTTGTCTACGACCGACGGCACTCGCGCGCGATCGTCGACTACGGCGGCCTCGTGCATTCCATGCCGAGGTACGCGGTCCTGTTCATGCTCTTTGCTCTGGCCGCGGTCGGCCTGCCGGGGACCAGCGGCTTTGTCGGCGAGTTTCTCGTGATCGTCGGGGTCTTTCCCGTGAGCGTGCTGTTCGCGGCATGCGCCGCGGCGGGCATGGTGCTGTCCGCGGCCTACATGCTCTGGCTCTACCGGCGCGTCGTGTTCGGCGGCGTACCGGCCGGTCCCGGACTGGACGATCTCAGCGACCGGGAAACCGGCATGTTCGTGCCTCTCGCCGTGCTGGTGCTCTGGCTGGGGATCCAGCCGGACTTCGTCTTTCAGCTCGTGGAAGGTCCCTCGGCCGAACTGGCGGCGCGACTGGCTGCCGCCCAGGTTGGGCGCTAACCCGTGATGGACCTGGTTCCCGGGCTCGGGAGTGCTCTCCCGGAACTGATCATCGCAGCCGGGGCGACGCTGCTGACGATGGTCGGGCCGTTCGTTCCGGAGGGGCGGCGCCACTGGTTGACGCGCGCAGCCCTCGTGGTGTTGGCGGCGGCCCTGCTCGCGGTTCCGGCCACGCCCGAGGGACTGGTCTTCGGCCGGCTCTTCATCGTCGACAGCTTCGCCAAGTTCATGAAGGTTCTGGTCCTCGTGGCGACAGGGTGGACGCTCCTGATTGCCGAGGAGGGTCGGCAGTCGCCGAGCATGCGCGCCTTCGAGTATCCGGTCCTCGTGTTGTTCTCCGCACTGGGCATGCTTGCAATGGTGTCGGCGAACAACCTGATGAGCCTCTACCTCGGCCTCGAGACCATGAGCATCCCGCTCTACGTGCTGACCGCCCTGAAGCGCGAATCGCGACATGCCGGCGAGGCGGGCATCAAGTACTTCGTCCTCGGGGCGCTGGCTTCCGCCTTGCTGCTCTACGGTTGTGCGCTGCTCTACGGCTTCGCCGGAACCACCGAGTTCGAGGCGTTGGCCGGTGCGCTGCCGGGCGCTCCGCAGGCAGGGGTGACGGCAGGTCTGGTGTTCCTGATTGCGGGCATCGCCTTCAAGCTGTCGGCAGCGCCGTTCCACATGTGGACACCCGACGTGTACGAGGGGGCGCCGACGCCGGTGACGGCGTTTCTGGCGGCTGCTCCGAAGGTAGCCGCCGGCGCGCTGATGCTGCGGGTTCTGTTCGGCCCGCTCATGGGGCTCGCCGATCTCTGGATGCCGGCGCTCGCGGCGCTTGCGGTCCTGTCGATGGTGGTCGGGGCGTTCGGGGCCCTGCGCCAGACGAGCCTGAAACGGCTGCTCGCCTATGGCGCGATCGGGCACACGGGGTACATCTTCGTTGGCATTGCCGCCGGTACACCCGAGGGGATTCACGGTGCCTGCGTCTACCTGGCGGTGTACGCCGTCATGACGGTCGGGACCTTCGCTTGCCTCCTGGCGATGCATCGGAGCCACCAGCCGTTCGAGCAGGTGGAGCACCTGGCCGGCATCGGCCGGCGCCGCCCCATGTTTGCCCTGGCCTTCTCCGCGCTGTTGCTGTCGATGGCGGGGCTGCCCCCGCTCGCGGGCTTCCTGGCAAAGCTGTACGTTTTCCGGGCGGCGGTTGAAGCCGACCTGGTGTGGCTCGCCGTCATCGGCGTCCTCACGAGCGTGGTTGCTGCGGCCTATTATTTCCGGGTGGTCTACGTGATGTATGTTGCCGAAGGCGACGAGGATCTTGAACGCAATCCGGGTCGCCGGATCCGCTGGACGGTGGCGGCGACGTCGCTGGCTGCCCTGTTGTTCCTCGTGGTGGCTCCGGTAGTGGTGGATGAGGCCGCCAGGGCGGCCGGCGCATTGGGCTCCTGATTCCCACGATGACGGCGTGCTTCCGGGTCGTGCGACTGAACTCAGTGGACAGCACCAATGCCGAGGCTTGGCGTCGGGCAGGCCGCCCGGCCGAGCAGAATCTCGTGATCTGGGCGCGCAGACAGGAACAGGGCAGGGGCCGGCACGGCCGCTCTTGGGCGTCCCCTCCGGGGAATTTTTACGCGTCCGTGGTCCGTCCCATGTCGAGCGCCGAGAATCCCGCTCTGGAGGTGTTCCGGGCCGGGATCTGCCTCGTGGAGGCGGTGCGGACCCTAATCGGCGCCGCCGTACCCGCCGAGTTGAAGTGGCCGAACGACGTGCTGGTGGAGGGACGGAAGCTTGCCGGCGTGCTCGCCGAGACGTCCACCGAAGCGCGGGCGACGGTGGTCGGCACCGGGGTCAACCTGATTTCTCATCCTGAAGGGACGTCCCTTCCGGCCACCGACGTGGTGCGCGAAGGCGGGCCGGAGATTGCCCCGGCGGAGATGTTGGGCGTCTACCTCGGTCGCCTCGCCGAGCGCGCCGAGGACACCCCGGCCGCGATCTTCGGGCGCTGGCGGGAGCTTTCCGTGCCGACTGGTACCAAGTTTCGGGTGCGGATCGGCACCAGTGAAGTCGGCGGGACCTTTGCCGGGATTGACGACGACGGGGCGCTGCTGCTCGATCTCGCCGACGGCCGCCGCCGGCGCATGATCGCCGGAGACGCGTTCCCGGTCATGGAAGGTCGATGAGCCGACAGTTGCTCGCGGTCGACGTCGGCAACACCAATACGGTGTTTGCCCTGTTCGACGGCGATCGCCTGCTGGTGTCCTGGCGGCTGGCGACGTCGGTCGACCGCACCGCCGACGAGTACGCTGCGACGCTCTCCCAACTGATGCAGATCGATGGCCAAAGCCCGGACGCGATCGGGGCGGTTGTGATTTCCACCGTGGTGCCGGCGTCGCTGTTCGAGTTGCGCATCCTCTCCAACCGTATGTTCGGATGCCGAGCGGCCGTGGTGGGGGATGGGCTCGATCTCGGCATCGAGGTCAGGATTCCGAGCCCGCAGGAGGTCGGCGCTGACCGTCTCGTGAACGCAGTCGGGGCCTACCAGCGTTACGGCGGCGATGTGATCGTCGTGGACTTCGGAACGGCGACCACGTTCGATGTGGTCGGGAACAACGGAGCCTACGAGGGCGGCATCATCGCGCCAGGCGTGAACCTGTCCCTCGAGGCGCTGCACGCGGAAGCCGCACGGCTGCCAAGGATCGCAATCGGTCGGCCCGCTTCGGTTGTGGGTCGGGACACGACTTCCGCCATGCGCTCGGGGATTTACTGGGGATACGTGGGGCTGATCGAGGGGCTGGTGGCACGAATCCGCGTTGAGCGGGAGCGGGAAGCCATGCAGGTCGTGGCCACCGGGGGCCTTGCCGAGCTATTTGCCTTCGCCACCGACGTCATCGGTACCGTGGATCGGGACCTGACCCTGCATGGACTGTGCGCCGTCCACCATCACAACCGCGGACGCGTGACGTGAGTGCTCTTCCGGTTCCGGAGCGGAACGAGCTGCTCTTCGTCCCCCTCGGCGGGTCCGGCGAAATCGGGATGAATCTCAATCTCTACGGCTGTGGCGGCCGGTGGGTGATGATCGACTGCGGGGTGTCGTTCCGGGATGAGCGCATGCCGGAAGCCGAAGTGATCATGCCTGACATTCGCGCTCTGGAGGGCATGGAGGAGCGGATCGAGGCGATCGTCCTGACGCACGCGCACGAGGATCATCACGGCGCCGTGCACCATTTGTGGCCGCGGCTGCGGTGCCCGGTACTCGCGACGCCCTTTGCCGCACTGCTACTTCGCGACAAGCTGTCCGACGCCGGGCTGCGCGAGGTCGTTCCGGTGGACGAGGTGGTGCCCGGCGAACGCCGGCAATTAGGGCCGTTTGGCATCGAGTACGTCCCGATCACGCACTCCATTCCCGAATCCCACGCGATCGCGCTGAGTACTCCGGCCGGCACCGTGCTCCACACGGGCGACTGGAAATTCGATCCGGATCCCCGGGTTGGCACCACGACCGACGAGGCCCGTCTGCGGCGCATCGGGGACGACGGTGTTCTGGCGATCACCTGTGACTCGACCAACGCGTTGGTGTCGGGTGAATCCGGGTCCGAGGGCGAGATCGCGGATGAACTCTTGCCGCTGGTCGAAGGACAGAGCGGTTTGGTGGCCGTGGCGAGCTTTGCCTCCAACATCGCCCGAATTCGGACCATTGCGGAGGTTGCACGCCGATGCCGTCGACGCGTGGGTCTGGTGGGCCGCTCGCTCTGGCGCCTTACCACTGCGGCGCGCGCGGTCGGATACCTCGCTGACACTCCTGCCTTCATCAACGAAGATGCGATTCGGTCGTATCCGCGCCGGGATCTGCTGGTGGTCTGTACCGGATCGCAGGGCGAACCCCGGGCCGCCCTGTCGCGCATCATCGAGGGACGACATCGCGCCGTCCGCTTCGAGTCCGGCGACCGGGTGATCTTTTCGTCTCGGGTGATCCCCGGGAACGAGATCGCCGTCAGGAGGATTTGGAACGGCCTCACCGAACTCGGATGCGATGTGATCACCTCTGATCAGGCCCGCATTCATGTGTCGGGGCACCCGGCCCAGGATGAGTTGAGACGCATGTACGAGTGCATTCGGCCGCGCATCGCGCTCCCGGTACACGGGGAGCCACTCCACATTCGGGCGCATGCGAACCTGGCCCGCGAACTGCAGGTGCCTGCCGTCTTCGAGCCGCGTAACGGGAAGGTGTTCCGGCTGGCGCCGGCGCCAGCCGCGGAAATCGGCTTGGTGGCGAGCGGCCGACTCGTCGTGGACGGCCCGAATGTCGTCTCGCGCGAGGCCGACTTCCTGCAGGCGCGGCGCCGGATGGCGTATCACGGGGCGATTTCTGTCACCATGGTGCTCGAGGAGGACGAAGTGCTCGTGGCCCCGCGCGTTACGCTTCACGGTCTTGATCCCACAGGCACCGGGCTTCTACGGGACATCGCTGAAAGCGTACTTGCGGTGTGGGAGCAGTTCACGCAACCCGAGCGCGGTGAGGACGGCTACGCGAAGCCGCTTCTCGAGAAGGCGGTGCGCCGGGTCTGCCGAAGGACACTGCAGAAGCAGCCCGATGTTGCAGTGGAATTGGTCCGGTTGAAGGATTGACTGCCATGCCCCCAATTCTCGGTGAACTCAATCATGTCGCGATCGTGGTCCCCGACCTGGAAGCGGCTGCAAGCCGCTACCGGGACATTTTCGGGGCACGCGTATCGGAAGAGGTGCCGCTTCCCGACCATGGAGTCGTCACGGTATTTGTGGAACTGCCTAACACCAAGATCGAACTTCTTCATCCGCTGGGTGACCGCTCCCCGGTCGAAGCGTTCCTCGACCGCCATCCCGCGGGCGGGATCCATCACATCTGCTACGAAGTCGATGATCTGGGCGAGGCGCGTGAGCGGCTCGAGCAGGCGGGAGCACGGGTACTGGGCGACGGCAAGCCAAGGCTGGGTGCACACGGGAAACCGGTGCTGTTCCTGCATCCCAAGGATTTCGACGGGACCCTGATCGAGCTGGAAGAGCGCTGATGTCCGCACTCGGCCTGATCGTTGTCTTCACGATCGTCTGGTGGCTGCTGTTCTTCATGCTCCTCCCGATCGGCATCGAACCCTCGAAAGAACAGGTTCCCGGGCAGGATCCCGGCGCCCCGGCGCGACCCTTACTCTGGCGAAAGGTCCTGTGGGCAACCGCGGCGGCGGCGGTTCTCACAGTGGTGGTGCACGTTGCGGCGCTCCAGGGGTGGATTTCGCTGTGGTCGCTGCTGGGTACCCGAAACCTCGCGGATGCCAACCCGGGCTGAGCGGCCCGCCCTTCGCGGGCGCACAAGCTGTGGTGGCGTAGCGGCGCGGACGGTTCGGGGCTGTGTCTGCGGCCTGCATGGATAGCACCTCGCGAGCCGTGGCGATTGCGCCTTGGCCTGCCGGCAATCGGGAACGCCTCCACACCGAGGATGTCCCCGCTCAATGTGCCGCGGCCCGCCTTCCGCCTGACCGATGCCTTCGCTACATTGCCGGAGATGGACGACCCAGGTGGGGCGCTCCCTCGTTGCGCATTCCATTCCTGGGGGGCTGAAGGTGGACGCAGCCAGTTCGACCCATGTCCTGTCGGTCCTGGTGGACAACGAGTTCGGCGTCCTCGCACGGGTTGTGGGGTTGTTTTCGGCGCGCGGCTACAACATCGAGAGCCTGACCGTGGCCGAGGTGGATCGGGAAAAGAGTGTCTCCCGGATCACGATTGTCACGACCGGAACCCCGATGACCGTCGAGCAGATCCGCAGTCAGATCGGCCGTATCGTGCCGGTGCACAAGGTCGTCGATCTCACGCTCGAGGGCCCGTATGTATCGCGGGATCTCCTGCTGGTGAAGGTGCAGGGCCGTGGCGAGAGACGGGTCGAGGCGCTTCGGATCGCCGACATCTTTCGCGCGCGCGCCGTCGACAGTACCAATCGCTCGTTCATGTTCGAATTGACGGGGTCGTCGGGCAAGCTTGACGCCTTCATCGAACTCATGCGTCCGCTCGGACTTACCGAAGTAGCCCGGACCGGGGTGGTCGCGCTCGCCCGCGGCGAAGCCACTTCCTAATTCCAATCGCCCGACTTCCGGGCTCAACCCGCGACTTCTAACCGGAGAACCCTCTATGCGCGTGTACTACGACCGCGATGCGGATGCCAACCTGATCAAGGGAAAAAAGGTCGTCATTATCGGCTACGGAAGCCAGGGACACGCCCATGCAGCGAACCTGCGTGACAGCGGCGTGGCCGAGATCAAGGTCGCGCTTCGCTCCGGCTCCGCGACGGCGGCAAAGGCGGAGGCCGCAGGCTTTGACGTCGTGTCCGTGACCGACGGTGCCACATGGGCCGACGTCATGATGATGGCGACCCCGGACGAGCTGCAGGGCGGTATCTGGCGCGATCATCTCGCCGACAACATGAAGGAGGGGGCGGCGCTCGGGTTTGCGCACGGTCTCAACATCCACTACGGACTGATCGACCCGCGCCCCGACGTCGACATCTTCATGTTGGCGCCCAAGGGGCCCGGCCACACGGTGCGGTCCGAGTACGTGCGCGGCGGGGGTGTGCCGTCACTGGTCGCGGTGCATCAGGACGCGTCGGGGAATGCACTGGAAATCGGACTCTCGTACGGCTGCGGCCTGGGAGCAGGACGTGCGGGGATCATCGAGACCACGTTCAAGGAGGAGTGCGAAACTGATCTCTTTGGTGAGCAGGTTGTCCTTTGCGGCGGCCTAACCGAGCTCATTACGGCTGGCTACGAGACGCTGGTCGAGGCCGGCTACGCCCCGGAAATGGCGTATTTCGAGTGCCTGCACGAGGTCAAGCTGATCGTCGATCTCATCTACGAGGGCGGGATCGCCAACATGCGGTACTCGGTCTCCAATACTGCCGAGTTTGGCGACTACACGAGCGGCCCGCGCATCATCGGGAAGGAAGCGCGTGCGGCGATGCAGGGCGTCCTCCAGGACATCCAGAATGGACGTTTCACCCGCGACTGGATGGGAGAATGCTCCGTCGGGCAGCCGAGCTTCAAGAGCATGCGTCGCCTGGCGGCCGAGCACCCCATCGAGGAGGTCGGCCAGCGGCTCCGCGCTATGATGCCTTGGCTTGCTGAGAACAAGCTGGTCGATCGCGACAAGAACTGATACCGCAAACTAGACTGAACCGGCGAATTTCGTTGAACTTGCAGCGGATTCAGGCTAGATACAGCTTGACAGCGCGGTCAGAATGCGCCGGTGTCAAGACGACACGCTGACCGGCGGCATTCGTGCGGGCCTGCCCAGAGGAACATTATGGCTATATCCGCAGAACATGTAGCCATCTTCGACACTACGTTGCGCGACGGCGAGCAGTCTCCAGGCTGCTCAATGAATCTCGACGAGAAGCTCCGGGTAGCCGAGGTTCTTGCGCAACTGGGCGTGGACGTGATCGAGGCTGGATTTCCCGCCGCATCCAACGGGGACTTCGAGGCCGTGCAGGCGGTGGCGAGGACGGTGCGGAATTCCACCATCTGCGGTCTCGCCCGCGCCAGTCGCAGAGACATCGAGCGGGCCGCGGAGGCGCTGAAACAGGCCCAGCATGCGCGCATCCATACCTTCATCTCGACCAGTGCGCTCCACATGAAGCACAAGCTCCAGTTGGAGCCGGAAGAGGTTCATGCGCTCGTCGTGGACAGCGTGAGCTACGCGCGGAACTTCGCTGAGGATGTCGAATGGAGTCCGGAGGACGGGTCGCGGACAGATCACGATTTTCTGTGCCGCTGCGTGGAAAGTGCAATCAATGCGGGTGCCAGGACCATCAACATTCCGGACACCGTGGGCTACGCAATTCCTTCGGAGTTTGCGGATTTAATCTCGATGCTCATGAATCGCGTTCCGAATATCGACAAGGCGGTGCTGTCCGTGCATTGCCACAACGATCTGGGTCTCGCGGTGGCGAATTCGCTTGCGGCGGTCGGAGCTGGCGCGCGCCAGGTGGAATGCACGATCAACGGTATCGGTGAGCGGGCCGGCAACGCGGCGATGGAAGAAATCGTGATGGCGCTGCGGACGCGCAAGGACGCGATGCGCTACGAGACGTCGATCGCAACCCGCCACATCACGCGCGCGTCGCGATTGCTGTCGCAGGTCACGGGCTTCGCTGTGCAGCCGAACAAGGCCGTCGTCGGTGCGAATGCGTTTGCGCACGAATCCGGGATTCATCAGGACGGGATGCTGAAGCACTCCGAGACCTACGAAATCATGACGCCGGAATCGGTTGGTCTAACCAAGTCGAGCCTGGTGTTGGGGAAGCATTCCGGTCGGGCGGCCCTCAGCGCGAAGTTGCGGGAACTTGGAATCGAGCTCTCCGGCAATCAGCTCAACGATGTGTTTGTGCGGTTCAAGGAACTCGCCGACAAGAAGAAAGAAGTCTACGAGGAAGATCTCCTGGCCTTGGCCGATGTTGGTATCGCCAAGCAGGACGAGCGGGTAACACTCGACACGCTTTCGCTTCACTGCGGGACGGATGAGGATGCCGCGGCAGAAGTAGCGCTGGTGATCGACGGCGAGCAGCAGACCACGAAGATCACCGGTACCGGGCCCGTGGACGCGGTCTTCAAGGGCATCGCCGCGCTGGTTCCTGGTGACTATCGGCTCGAACTGTTCCAAGTGAGCGCGGTCACCGGCGGAACTGACGCGCAAGCGGACGTGACAGTGCGGCTTGAAGAGAATGGACGCTCGGTCACGGGTCACGCGGCCAACACGGACACGATGGTGGCGGCTGCGCAGGCTTACATTGCCGCGCTGAATCGACTGTTCACTAAACGCCAGCGAGGTGTGCCGCCAGCATTTGCGGCGCGCGGTTAGGCGCGGCCAGGGCCGGATTATCGTATGGGAATCTTTTCCGGGATCCTGGACGCGTTCTCAAGCGAGTTCGGAATCGACCTAGGCACGGCCAATACGTTGGTCTACGTCCAAGGGCAGGGGGTCGTGCTCAACGAGCCCTCGATCATCTCGGTCGGATACCGGGACGGAAAACCCCATACGCTTGCGGTCGGCAGGGATGCCAAGCAGATGATCGGGCGGACTCCCGACTCGATCAGGGCGATCCGCCCCATGCGGAACGGGGTCATCGCCGACTTCGAGATGGCAGGCCTGATGCTCGCGCACTTCATCCGCCGCGTGCATCGGAACCGGAGCTTCATTTCACCGCGGATCGCAGTCTGCATCCCGTCGGGAGCGACTCAGGTGGAGCGGCGCGCCATCCGCGAATCTGCCGAGTCGACCGGGGCCCGCGACGTGGTCCTGATCGAGGAACCGATGGCTGCGGCCCTCGGAGCCGACATGCCGATCATGGAATCCAACGCCTCGATGGTGGTGGATATCGGCGGCGGCACCACGGAAGTCGGAATCATCTCGCTCGGTGGGCTTGCGACGACACGTTCGGTGCAGTTGGGCGGTGACAAGCTGGATCAGGCGCTGATCACGTACATCCGGAACAACTTCCAACTCCAGCTCGGTGAGCAGAGTGCCGAGAATCTCAAAAAGGATATCGGCTCCGTAAAGCTTCCCGAGGACGGAAGCGATGGCCGGACCTGTGCTGTGCGGGGGATGGACCTCACGACCGGGTTGCCCCGCGAGATTGAGGTGACGGAGCGCAACATGTACGAGGCGTACTCCGAGACTGTGGATCAGATCGCCGAGACGGTCCGTGATGCGCTTCGGCACACCAGCCCTGAGCTCGCCGCGGATCTGGTGAACCAGGGGGTTCTGTTGACGGGTGGCGGCGCGCTTCTCAAGGGCATTGATTCGGTAATCCGCGATGCCACCGGCCTGCCCGTCGCGATCCATGACGAACCGTTGTTCTGTGTTGCTTACGGCACCGGTAAGCTACTTGGAAACCGGCTGCTCCTTAGGCAGCTGGCCCAAATCGGTTCTAGCTGACCGACGTGGAATTCCCTATATCGGTCGAAGAACAAACCCGGAAGTAGGCGGAGTTCGGTATGAGGAGCGTGCATCGGTTAGCCACTGTGGCCGATCGGCTGCACACGAGCTACCGGCGCTACGCGACCGGGATTCTCGCGGGCGGCGCGGTGACGCTGCTCCTGCTAGGGCAATTTGGGTCGCAGACCGTCTGGAGAATTGAGGCCACCCTGCTTGACGCAATGGCGGTCACGGTTGCCGCTGTCAACGTGCCGCTTGAAGGAGCGGGAATGGTGATCCGGGATTTTGATGAACTGGTCCATGCGCGCGAGGAAAACCAGCGGCTCCAGTTCCAGGTCGATCGCCTGCAGGGCCAGCTCAATTCGATGCAGCGTGTTCGGAACGAGAATCTGAAGTTACGCGAGTTGCTCGCCCTGGTGCCTCCGCAGGCCCCGGCCTACGTATCGGTCCAGATCGTCGCTGCCGGCACGGCGGTGCCGCGAAATACCATCGTGATCAACGGAGGCGCCAGGGATGGGATTGGAATCGGAGACCCCGTCGTGTCGCTGAACAGGATGGTCGGGTACGTCACCATCGTGGGCGATCGGGCGGCTAGGGTGCAACTGCTCACCAGCATCGCCTCGCATGTTCCCGTGTTCGGGGAGCGCTCGGGCCACAGCGCAGTCGTAACGGGGAGCCAAAGCAGGCTGCTGCGATTTGCCTACGTCAGCTCATCGTCCACTCCGACCGGATTCGTTGACAAAGAGGCTCTGCACACGTCGGGTCAGGGAGGGATGTTCCCTCCGCAGCTGCTGGTAGGCCGGGTCGAACGCACGGAGACGGGCCTGCGAATCCGTCCGGCGGTGGACATCGAAGGAGTACGGTTTCTGCAGGTGATACGGCGTGAGCCCGTGGATGTCGTGCCGGCCGAGCAGTTGCTGTGAGGCTCCTACCCACCGGAGCGTTCGGTCCGATCGCGATGCTCATCCTGGTGGCTGGCCAGGTCGTTATGGCGGGGCCAGCAATGTCCATCGACGTCTTGGCGCCAATGCCGGTGCTCGCGGTCGCCGGGCTTTGCTGCCTCTACCCGGCCCACACGAGCCGCCTCAGTCCGATTATTCTGTTCGCGGTGGGAATCGCCTGTGATCTGCTGGCCGGAGTGCTGCTCGGAACGGTGCCACTCATTCTGTTCGTGCTTCGGTTTGCAATTGCGGCCTTGCAGCATCGTTTTGCGACTGCTCCCACCTGGTTCTACCCGTGGATCCTGGGGCCTGTCCTCACCGCGCTCGGAACCCTGGCCGTCATGCTCATCGGAATCGGACCCTCTGGTGGAGCGCTGTCCGGGATGGCGATCGCCTTTCAGATCGCCGTAATCCTCTTGCTCTATCCGGTGATCCTGCAGTCGTTCGTACTGCTCCAGTACCTGTTCAAACCGCCCGCGCTTCTTCATGAAGCCCCTTGAGAGCCGTCGCAGGCACGAATTTGATCGTCGCTCCCTGCTTGTGCTGGGAGTGAACGGCTGCCTTCTGGCAGTCGTGGCAGAGCGCCTCTACCAACTCCAGATCGTCGAGCACGAGCAGTTCGTTGCACGTTCCGAGGAGAATCGGGTCAAGCTTCAACTCTTGGTGCCCACGCGCGGCCGGATCTTCGACAGGGAAGGGGTCCTGTTGGCGGGAAATCGCTGGCACCATTACCTGCACGTCATCCCGCCGGTTGAAGACGAGGACCGCCGGACGATGCTGCTCCGGCTGGCGCAAATTCTGCATCCGAGTTCGGACCAGCTTCGTGAACTCGGTCGCATGTTTGACCCGTCGGAAGATCGGAGCGGGGGAGCCTACAAGCTGGTTCGGCTTGAATCGTGGGAAGAGGTCACGAAAGTCGCCTCCCACTCGGTGGTCCTGCCGGGCGTGTCCGTACGCCGGGAATCCGAGCGCTACTACCCGTCGGGTGAGGTGCTGGCCCACCTGCTCGGCTACGTTTCGTCGGTTACGAGCGAAGATATCGAGCGCAATCGGGTCCTGGCCCACTTGACCAATTATCAGATCGGACGCGTTGGTTTCGAACGAAACCACGAACCCACGCTTTGCGGGAAAATCGGAACCCTGCACGTGGAAGTCAACGCGCACGGCAAGCCAGTCCGCAACCTGCGGGAGAAGAAGGCAATCGCGGGAAGCGACCTTCGGTTGACCATCGACTTCCGCTTGCAGCGCTATGCCGCATCCCTACTGGCCGGTGAAACTGGCGCAGCGGTCGTGCTGGACGCCCAGCATGGCGAGGCCCTGGCCTGCTGTTCCTCCCCGAGCTTCGACCCCAACATGTTTGTGTCGGGACTGGACGCTGTCGCCTGGAAATCCATCAGCACCAATCCGGCGACGCCCCTCGTGGACCGAGCGGTACGCGGTCGCTACGCCCCAGGGTCCACCTTCAAGGTTGCTGTCGCGCTGGCGGCGCTGGAGGCCGGCCATGATCCGGGAACCACTATCTTCTGCGGCGGGGTGCGGGAGGTCGGTGGCAACCGCTTTCACTGCTGGCGACGGAGCGGCCATGGCCGGCTGGACCTGACCCAAGGGATCGCGCAGTCGTGCGACCTTCATTTCTATGAGCTGGCGCTCAGCCTGGGCGTGGACAAGATTGCCGAGATGGCCCGACGCCTGGGCCTTGGCTCCCCGGTGGTCAAGGACAACTCGATGAACGAGCAGGAGGGCCTGGTACCGACCAAGGCATGGAAACGCAAGATCTACGACCGGTCCTGGTATCAGAGCGACACGGCCAACATCGGGATCGGACAGGGTTATCTGCTGACCACTCCCCTTCAGCTCGCTCTCATGACCGCACGGATTGCCAGCGGAAAGGAGTTGGCGGTGCACTTCGTCCAGGATTCAGACGGGCCCGTGGTCCGGGCTGCCCCGGCGGACGCCGATGGGTCGGAAGAGGCCGTCCCCGGAACGTCGGCCAACCCGCTTGACGTCCATGAATCGTCACTCGCGTTCGTGCGGAACGCGATGTCGGCGGTTGTGAATAGCCCAAAGGGGACTGCGCGCGCGGTGAATCCCGAGCGCGACGACTATCGCTTGGCCGGGAAGACCGGCACCGTGCAAGTGCGTCGCATCACAGCTGAGGAGCGGAAAGCCGGAGTGCGTAAGAACGAGGACCTTCCCCGGCAGTATCGGGACCACGCCCTGTTCGTCGGCTATGCACCCGTCATCGATCCTCGCTATGCAGTTGCCGTCATCGTTGAGCACGGTGGAAGCGGATCGCGGGTCGCAGCACCGATCGCGCGCGATCTGTTGTTGGAGGCCGATCGCCTGGGCGTGGCAAATCCGAACCGAAAGGCGGGGCAGATCGTGTGAGCGGGATCGACTTTGTTCGAGAGGTCGACGAGAACATCCCTGACCTCCGTGAGCGGCTGGCAGGCCTCGCCCAAACTCCGCCCATCTACCTCTTGCTCGCCATGCTGGCGCTGGTGTCTGCCGGACTGGCCGTGCAGTTCTCGGCGGCGGGCGGCAACGGGCAGCCCTGGTTTTGGCCCCATGCAATCCGCGCGCTCGGCGGTTGCGTGCTCATGCTGGGAATCGCTCTCGTCGATATTCGGGTCTGGATGCGGTTTTCCTACTTGGCGCTGGCCTTCACTTTGGCGTTACTCCTGATCCTGGAATTTATTCCGAGCAGTGCCGGCGTTGACCGCTGGCTTCGGATTGGGTCATTGCAGTTTCAGCCTTCCGAGCCGGTCAAGATCGCATTGGTACTAGCGTTGGCGCGCTTCTTTCACGACCGACGTGGGCGGGGCGGCTTCCTGGCAATCATCGTGCCCGGAATCATGATCGCTGCGCCCGCTCTCCTGGTTTGGAGGCAGCCCGACCTCGGCACAGCAGTTGCGATTCTGGCTGTCGGGTGCGTCACAGCGTTTCAAGCGGGGCTTAGCCTGCGTGTCATCATTGCCGGCATCCTGGCTTTTGCCGCGATGCTGCCGGTTGTCTGGTGGTTTGTGCTCCACGAGTACCAGCGGGTTCGGGTCCGCTCGTTCCTGGATCCGGAGTCCGATCCCCTCGGGGCGGGATACCATCTGCTCCAGTCCAAGATTGCCGTCGGATCCGGAGGGGCGTTCGGAAAGGGGTACCTAAGCGGTAGCCAGACCCAGCTTGCGTTCCTGCCCGAGCACCATACAGACTTCGCCTTCACGGTCTTTGCCGAGGAATTTGGTTTCGTTGGCGCGCTTACCCTGGTGGCGATCTACGGTCTTGTCATTCTATGGGGCACAGTTTTAGCGCAATTCGTGCGCAATCACTTTGGACGGGTCGTGGCGTCGTCGATGACGTTCATCATCTTTCTCTATGCGTTCATCAATATTTCCATGACAACCGGACGGCTTCCCGTGGTCGGCTACCCGCTGCCACCGATCAGCTATGGCGGCACGGCGATGTTGACATTGTTCGCGTGTCTGGGCCTCTTGCTAAATGTATACGTGCATCGCGAATCCATTATCGGACGCCAGGGTGGGACGGGGACGTGAGCATGACGGGAGGCGGACATTCGGTTGGCGCACGGAACGTCCGATGCTCCATCGAGTAGTGCCGCCGTTGGAACCAGGCGAGCTGACCTTTGCTGCCCTGGATGTTGAAACGGCCAACTCGGATCCGGGCTCGATTTGTCAGGTCGGCGTCGCGCACTTCGAGGACGGTCGCCTGGCAGGACAGTGGAGCACCCTCGTCGATCCGGAAGAGCCGTTCGATGTCTTCAACACGGCGATCCACGGCATTGACGAATACATGGTGACGGAGGCCCCGACGTTCCGGGACTGCGCGCCTACGCTGTACGAGTTGCTCGACGGACGGATTACAGTGCATCACACCGCATTTGACGTGCACGCGATCCGCCGAGCCGCAGCGTCGGCAGATGTGGGTCTGCCCAGGTGCGTCTGGCTGGATTCGGCGCGAATTGCCAGGCGCGCTTGGCCGCAGTTCGCCCGGAGAGGCTATGCATTGGCCAACGTGTCACGCTTTCTGAACTACCGATACGAGGCGCACGACGCGCTCGAAGACGCGAAAGCCGCAGGCAATCTGCTTGTCGCAGCCTGCCATGAGACGGGGCTGGATGTCGCCGAGTGGCTCAAGCGCGTGGAGCGGCCGGTTTCGCGGCCTTCCTCGATTGCCGTCGTCAGACGTCGGCGTCGCGGGCAGCCTTGAGCGCGCGGGCGTACCACTCAACCTGATCGGCGAACGCCCCGAAACGCCTGACGGTATCCTCGTCTTGGGTGTCGCCGCTCTCATCCATGACCTGGTGGATTTGGCCCACGCGGAACGGGGTACCTATCGGCGGTGCGCCCAGGACGGTGAACAGATGGCGCAACGGTATGGTGGCCATGGCGCCGCCGAGCGGGCCCGGGGAGTAGCTGCAGACGGCGGATGGTTTCCGCGCGTACTCCGGCAGGAAATAATCGAGGACGTTGACGAGTGCGGGTGGGATGGACCCGTTGTATTCCGCGGTGACAGCGACAAAGGCGTCGGCCTTGTCGAAGATCGAGTGGACCGCATTCAGGGCTTCGGGGGCCTCGCCTTCCTTGTAGTCCCGGTAGCGTTTCTCGAGGAGTGGTAAGCGGTACTCCATTGGATCGACCAGCTGAGTGTCATGGCCGCGCTCACGAAACCCGTTCAGAACGAACCTGGCCATGCGAATTCCAACTCGCTGCGGTCGTACCGAGCCAAAAATCACCGCTATGCGAAGTTGCATGATCGACATCATCCTTGCGGAGAGCCCGACGAAACTCGGCCTCTGACAACGGCCGTGCCTGCAGCCCCGGAGGGCAACCGGAACAAAGGGGAACGACTATAGGAAATGTTTCTGGCGAACACACCGCGCGCCGGGACGGTGCCGCAGGTGTCCTTTGCGCCAGGCCTGGAATCTGCGAGCGGTGCATCATTCACGCCGGGTCATGCCTGGCCCGTACGGACACTCCATCTCTCGAGCCGATGCCTCTCTTTCCCACCCTTCTTCCCTCGGGACCTGGCACGAGCGGAATGTGACGGCCTGGTACCCGAGCGGGCTGGCGGCGCCGGAAGCCGTCGGCCAAAGGGCGGCGCTCGCCATGCACGAGACGCGCGTCGCCGAACCGACCCGAAGGGATGGCCGGCCGAGGTCACCTGGTGCCGCCTCTGTAGGGTCCGGGCTTGGTCCGACCTCACACCTCTCCTCCTGTCCTGGAGGCGTCGGTGCGGTGTTTCCGTCGCCGCGACGTGGCTGAACCATCAGCTAACCTTTTGTGGCAATATCGGCAATACATGATCGCGGCGATTGCAGCGGATGGGCCCAAGGGGAGTTTTTAGCCTGGTGGCCGTGAGTGGCGCGTTCGGCAGTGGAAAGGATAGGATCACGCAGTCTCTTCGCAGTCCCGCACCGGGCTTCTGCCCGGACTGGCCGACCGGAGTACTGACGGTATGAGACTAAATTCGCGCTGCGTCATTGCGGAAATCGGGCGAACTGCGCACAACCTCCGCTCCGCCCCCGGGACAAGAAGGTAGTGGGCGGCACGGGCAAACCTGATTGCCACGCCCACGCAGGCCGAGCGTCCGGAGACAACATGCGGCGCCTCTTCTGGGCTCTTGTTCTCACCGCGGGGTTCATGTTCGCCGAGGTGATCGGCGGTGTGCTTTCCGGTTCGTTGGCATTGCTCGCCGATGCCGCGCACATGCTTGTGGACACCGTCGCACTGTTGTTCGCGTGGCTGGCGTTCCGACTCAGCCACCGTCCTGCCGACGGCGCCCGCACCTACGGTTACCATCGTTTTCCGGTGCTGGCCGCGTTCACGAACGGCATCAGCTTGTTTTTTATTGTCGGCTGGATTTTTGTTGAAGCGGTAAGTCGGCTACTGAACCCCACCGAGGTCCTTGCCGGTCCAATGTTGGCGGTGGCGATCCTCGGACTCATGATCAACGCGACGGCCTTCGTGATCCTTCACGGCGGCGACCGCCAAAACCTGAACGTTCGGGGTGCCCTCATCCACGTGCTCGGGGACATGCTGGGTTCGGTTGCGGCGGTGGCCGCCGCGTTGATCATCATGGCTACTGGTTGGATGCAGATCGACCCTGCACTTTCGATTCTGGTCGGGTTGGTTGTTCTGAGGAGTGCTTGGCTCCTCTTGAGGGATGCCGCGCATGTCCTTCTAGAAGGTGTGCCCGATCAGCTGGACGTGCAGGAAATCGGCCCGTACCTGGTCTCGGAAATTGCGGACGTCGAAGACGTTCATCATGTGCATGCTTGGTCCCTGTCCCAGGAGAAATCGCTTCTGACGCTCCATGCGCGTGTCGTTGAGGGCACGAACCCGGATTCGGCGGTTGCCGAGATTCAGCGCCGCCTCGCTCAGCGCTTTGATGTCAGTCATGTCACCGTGCAGGTCGAAGTAGAAGGCTGTTCGGACGACCACCTGCCCGCCTTGGGTTAGGCGCCCATTTTCTCGGACTTCGATCGCACGCCTCTCTCTCCCGAGCGCACCGGCTGGACTGTCCGGTCCGAATCAAAGTCCAGGCGTGATCCCGCGGTAGTGCTCGGTGGGCGCGGTTTTTAGCTTGAGCAATCCGGGCCAAGGGTGCCGGCCTCGCCCGTCCAGACGTCATGAGTGTGCGGATGACGGTCTGCGGGGATTCGCGAAGATCTGTCGGCGTCCGACCTTTCCCCCTTCCTGAAACTAGTCAGAGTTGGCGGTTGTCAAGCAGTTCTTGAAGGACGACGCCATATTGCGGAGAAGAGTGAAGTAGAGTTCGGGTCCGTCATCGATCATGGCACCAAGCGGGTCAACTGTACCGACCTGTACCCGCATCCCTTCAACAATTGTGTCGATGAAACGTCGATCGAATTGGGGCTCGTCAAGGATGCACGACACGCCGAGTTCGTTGATTTTCTCCCGCAGTTCCCGGATGCGCCTCACTCCTGGAGGCCGTCGCGGGCTCACGACGACGGAACCGGCAATGGTCAGCCCGAAGCGATCCTCGAAGTACCGGTATCCGTCGTGGAAGACGACGAAGGGAACACCGCGCACGGGGGCTAGCTCTTCAGCAATTGCAATCGTCACTTCACTAAGGTGGTTGATCAGGGCTTGGCCATTCGTGCGATAAGTCGCTGCATTTTCAGGGTCGACTTCAGACAGGGTATCGGTGATCAGCCGCGTCATCGCTTGGGCATTCGCCGGGTCCAGCCAGATGTGCGGGTCGCGTGGGCCATGCTCGCTCATGTGCTGTCCGGCAGTGCCTTGGAGGGCTGTGTTCTCCTCTGCGTGGGCTTCATCTTCGTCATGGTGTCCGTCGTTTTCCCCGTGATGGTGTCCGTCGTTTTCCTCGTGTTCATGCTCGTGTTGGGGGTCCGCCTCGAAGGCACCTCCTTTTCGGAGTGATCGGACGACCAGGCCTTTGGCGCCCGACAGCTTGACCACCCGGGCATCCTTGGCAACGGTCTCGACGATCCCGGACAGCGCTGTCTCCAGTGTCTCGTCGATCAGAAACACGATGTCAGAGTCCCTAAACGCGACGGCATCCGACGGACGCATGCTGAAGGTATGAGGCGAGGCACCGCCCTTGATGATCAGTTGAGGTTCACCCACGCTGTCCATCACGGTGCTCACCAGCGAGTGCACGGGCTTGATCGAGGTCACGACCCGAAGAGAGATATCCGCTGCGGCAGGTCCGGCGAAGGCACAGGTCAACGACATTCCGAGCACGATGTCTGGCAACCGGCCCAATGAGCACCGCCGACGCTGATGGTTCATGATTGTATTTCCGAAGGTTGGTCAGAGTACCGCGTCAACTGACTGTCTTGCGCGCCCAAGCCTACGTACTTACACTGAAATGTCCCGTTGGTTCAAGTAACTCGGGCGTGAAGTTCTCCCTTGTACAAGGCTCCCGCCCCCGACTTGATGAATCCTATCGACATCGTTAGCCGGCGTAGCGCTCTGTCGCTGGCATGCTTCCCTCGGCGCCGCTGCGGCCGAATCATGACAGGCCGTTGCGGGTAGCCGGGACGCAGTATCGAGGCGTGTCAACCGGGGCGCGGGAGCATTGACGATGGCAGGCACGACGCCAGCGAGTTCGGGCTCCTTGGTGAGTGCATATGGTATCGGGGTCCAGCGGGGCGGCCGCTGGATCGTCAGGTATGTCGACTTGGAGGTGTCGCAGGGCGAACTGGTCTTCCTGATAGGTGCCAACGGAGCAGGGAAGTCCACGGTCGCCAAGGCCGTACTCGGGTTGATCGACACCGATGAAGGGACGGTCAAGCGGGCCCCTGGACTCAAGGTCGGCTATGTCCCGCAGCGGCTGGCACTCAGCCCCGCGCTTCCCTTGAATCTTCGCCGACTCATGACTTTGACTGGCCGGTACCGTGATCGGGATATCGACGCTGCGTTGGCGGCCGTAGGCTTGGAACGCTTGGGCGATCCGCCGGTTACGACCCTTTCGGGCGGGGAGTTTCAGCGCTTGCTGCTCGCACGAGCGCTGATTGACCGCCCGGAACTCTTGGTCCTCGACGAGCCTGGCCAAGGGGTCGATATTGCGGGAGCGAAAGTCCTTCATGACCTCGTCGAAGGGATTCGCCGCGACATCGGTTGCGGCGTATTGTTGATTTCGCATGACCTGCAACTGGCCAAGAACAGGGGCGACAATTGGGTGGTTCTCGTCCCCCATGAGCATGCCGAGGATGCTCCTAGTCTCGGGCAGGAGGCGATGGCCAGCACCACGTCCACCCAATCCTTGCCGAAAAACTGAGTCATGCTGGACGACTTCTTTCTGCGCGCGTTGTTGGCTGGCGTCGGCTTGGCAATCGTGACCGGTCCCAGCGGCTGCTTTGTGGTCTGGAGGCGTCTTGCGTACTTCGGTGAAACCATTGCGCATTCGGCGCTGCTCGGTGTTGCGTTGGCGATCCTGTTCGAAGTGCACCTCGCCGTCGGTATTTTTGTCACGGCTTCAGCCGTTGTTCTTGTAATGTTCTTTCTGGAGCGGCGCGATACGCTACCGACCGATACGCTTCTAGGTCTCCTTGCCCACGGCGGAATTGCCCTCGGACTGGTCGTCCTCTCGTTCTTTCCGCTAATGCAATTCGACCTGCATGCACTGCTTTTCGGCGACATCTTGCTCGTAACGCGCGCTGATCTCGCGTTTATCTGGGTTGGCGGCGCCGCGGCCCTAGGCGTTCTGTGCTGGATCTGGCGGCCCCTCCTCGCGGCGACAGTGAATACCGATCTCGCTGCCGTAGCGGGCCTGCGGCCGGGACGCGCTCGCCTGGCGTTCGGGTTCTTGGTGGCGGCAATCATCGCCGCCGCCATCAAGGTCGTCGGAATACTGCTGATCGTGGCACTGCTGGTGATCCCGCCCGCGACAGTTCGCCGCTTCGCCACCAGTCCGGAAAGGATGGCTGTCGGTGCCTCCCTGGTCGGCATTCTTGCGGTGGTGGGGGGACTCTTCGCCTCCGCGGAGTTCGACACGCCGTCGGGACCTTCGATCGTCGTTACGGCCTTGGCGCTCTTCGTGGTCACACGCCTGCGCTTCCTGCCGGCTCCTCGGGCCGAGCGCTGACACGTTCCGTCCCGCGCTACCCGACCGCCGAATCCGCGAAATTGCAGGAGTCGGCACGCCGATTGTCTGACCGGTCGGCCTCGGCCTGTCGGATTTCCACCAGGCACGAGTATCGCCCGGAGCTCCGGATTTCCAGTTGATCTCCCGCACGTTGCGGTTCCGTTCGGTCACTTGCGGAGCCAAGCCTGTTTGGGCTATGTTGCTGTGTATCCGCACCCCACTACACGTGCTTGGTTCCGGTCGCCGCCAGCAACGATGCTTGCGGTCGAAAGCTGGACTTGCGTCTCTCGAGGATTCGCCCATGAACAGGACTTCCCCGATGGAATTCCTGCGGGAAATTCGCCAGGAGTTGGCAAAGGTCACTTGGCCGACCCGCAAAGAGACGACGATTACCACCGGGATGGTATTCGTGATGGTGTTCCTGCTGTCGATCTTTTTTCTCGGTGTAGATCAGATTATCGCCTTGGCGGTGCAGTCCATCCTGGGCTTGGGCGCCTGACGACCTGGTGTGCACTGGAATGGAGCTCGCTTGGTACATCGTGCACGCCCACTCGGGCTTCGAGGCGCGGGTTGCGGCGGGAATCCGGACCGAGGCCGAACGCCAGGCAATGGGTGAACAGATCGCGGAGGCCGTCGTGCCCACTGAAAACGTGGTGGAACTTCGCCAAGGCAAGAAGATCGAGACTGTGCGGAAATTCTTCCCCGGCTACGTGCTGGTGCGGATGAATCTGTCCGACCAGACCCGCCGAGTCGTCCTGGACGTGCCGCGGGTCTTGGGGTTCGTCGGCACAGAAGGGGAGCCGATCCCGATCACCGATGAGGAGGCGGGTCGGGTGCTCAACCAGATTCGCGAAGGAGTCGAGCGGCCCCGCCCGGCTGTCATCTTCGAGATCGGTGAGAACGTACGGGTGGGGGATGGTCCCTTCACGTCGTTCAACGGAGTGGTCGAGGAGATCGACGAGGAGCGCTCGCGGGTGAAGGTGTCGGTATCGATCTTCGGGCGGGCGACACCCGTGGAACTCGAATACTCTCAGGTCGAGAAAATCTAGGAACAGGATCGGATCCATCCGATGGCAAAGCAAATTCAGGGATACGTGCGCATCCAGGTGCCGGCAGGACAGGCGAATCCATCGCCGCCCATCGGTCCGGCCTTGGGGCAAGCGGGCCTGAACATCATGGAGTTCTGCAAGGCGTTTAACGCGCAGACTCAAGGCTCCGAAGCTGGTGCGCCAGTGCCCGTGGTTATCACGGTCTATCGGGACCGGAGCTTCACGTTCACGGTCAAGAAGCCGCCAGTTTCGTATTTCCTGAAGCGCGCTGCCAAGCTGGAGAAGGGCTCGGGAGAGACAGGACGCACTGCCGTGGTCGGCTCGGTGACCGCCACCCAGGTTCGCGAGATAGCCACCGAGAAGATGCCGGACCTGAATGCGGCGGGCATTGACGAAGCGTGCCGGATCGTCGAGGGTACCGCGCGCTCGATGGGCATCGGGGTTAAGTAAGACAATGGCACGACCAGGAAAACGTTTGCGCGGTGCCCGTGAGGGGATCGACCGCTCGGCGCCGATGCCGTTGCAGGACGCGCTGGTGCACTTGAAGCAGCACGCGACCACCAAGTTCGATCAAACGATCGAGATCGCACTGGATCTGAACTTGGACACCCGGCAGTCCGATCAGCAGGTAAGGGGTACGGTGATGCTCCCGGCCGGTACCGGAAAGACGGTGCGAGTCGCAGTGTTTGCCCGGGACCAGGCCGCCGAAGAGGCACGCGCCGCTGGGGCCGACCTCGTCGGTGTGGAGGATTTGGCCGAGGCAGTGCAGAAGGGCGAGATTAACTTCGATCGGGCGGTGGCGACACCCGACTGCATGGCCGTGGTGGGCAGGCTTGGAAAGATCTTGGGGCCACGTGGCCTCATGCCCAACCCGAAGCTGGGAACGGTCACGACCGACGTGAAGTCTGCCATCCAGGCCGCCAAGGGTGGCCAGGTTGCGTTTCGGGCTGAGAAGGCCGGCATCGTGCATGCTGGAGTCGGAAAAACGAGCTTCGACGAAGGCAGCCTTGCCGCCAATGTACGCGCGTTTATCGATGCCGTACGAGAGGCCCGCCCGGCGGGCGCCAAAGGCGTCTATATTCAGAAAATCTGGCTTTCGTCGACCATGGGCCCCGGGGTCCGGTTGGACGCGGCCGAACTGGAGGCTGGTGCGAAGGCGGCAGCCTGACCATAGTTGTGCAGACCCGGTACACGATTCCGGGGTTGCATCCTGTCCGAGACTGCAGGGGGCCCGAGGCCTTAATTTTCCTGTACAGACGGGGTTAGGGGGCGCGTCGCGCGCGCATCCCTGCTCGGTTTCCGGACAGAAGTCGTCGCCGCGCTGACGTTGTGCAGCGCAAACCAAGGGTTGGGAGGGCCGTATCGGGCCTGCCGACCGCGAAGGAGGCGGTCTGATGGACCGGCAGGCAAAGGAAGCGGCGGTTGCCGCGCTGCATGGCGTCTTCGCCAAGGGCGAGACCGTCATCGTGACCCACTACGCGGGGTTGGACGCGAACGCCGCGACCGACCTGCGTCGCCGCATGCGAGAAGCGGGTGCGCAGTTTCGCGTTACCAAGAATCGACTTACCCGGCTGGCGTTGGAGAACACACCACACGCTGGACTGACGGACCTGTTTGTGGGCCCTACCGCCATTGGACTCAGCAGCGATCCGGTGGCACCGGCCAAGGTGCTGCGGGAGTTTGCCGACAGGCATCCTGAACTCGTCATCCTCGGCGGCGGCCTCGGCGCTCAGGAACTCGACGAGGCTGCTGTCACGCAACTGGCGAAGATGCCTTCCCTCGACGAGCTTCGGGCGAAGCTCGTCGGGCTGATCTGCTCGCCGGCCCGTTCTGTTGTCGGGATCTTGCAGGCTCCCGCTGGCGCGCTGGCGCGCGTCTTCGGAGCCTATTCCGAGTCGCAAGACGCCTAGCGATCCCAGGCGACTCGATTCACTAGTTTGTCCACACGCTTTAAGGGAGCAACCTGCCATGGCGGACATTGAGAAACTGGCCGAAGAGCTGTCGGGTCTGACAGTCATTGAGGCCGCTGAACTATCAAAGCTGCTTGAAGACAAATGGGGCGTCAGTGCGGCGGTACCGGTTGTGGTGGCAGCGGTGCCCGGCGGCGCGGCCGATGGCGGCGGCGCCAGTGATGAGCCGGAGTTTGTCACCGTAACCCTGACCAGCTTCGGCGCGAAGAAGATCAATGTGATCAAGGAAGTCAGGGCAATCACCGGTCTCGGCCTAAAGGAGGCCAAG
Source organism: Alphaproteobacteria bacterium (assembly GCA_965215575.1). Lineage (GTDB taxonomy): Bacteria > Pseudomonadota > Alphaproteobacteria > TMED109 > TMED109 > VXPW01. The sequence goes on along the minus strand of OZ244069.1, from coordinate 2,795,452 downwards.
GACTTGGTGGAAGGTGTGCCGAAGGCCGTCAAGGAGGACATCTCGAAGAACGAAGCCGACGCGATCAGGAAGAAGCTGGAAGATGCCGGCGCCTCCGTTGAGGTCGGCGCCTAGAGCAACTGAGGGCTAGCGTACGGTCGGCCCTCCCGCCCATGCGGCCGGCAATGTAACTTCAACAATGCCGCGCTTGCAGGCCGTGAGCGCACAACCGGGGAAGGCCACGTGCAATGTCGGCATGCGATTCTTGAGGCTGGTCCACAGCGTCGGCGGCTCGAGTGTGGTCAGGGCTGAGCCCTGGCCCATGGCGATGTCGGCCGCCTCTCGCGCCTGTTGCGCCGAGATGCCATCTTCACCGAGCGTCTCTAACAGAGCTGACGCAATGGCTCTGGAGGTCGCGGCGCGATGCTCGGGAGGCACAACGGCGGCCGGGTTGAGCAGTTCGAGTGAGGGAAGAGCGATCGCGGCAGCTACGTACCTCACGGGATTCAGGTCCGGATCTTCCGGTGCGAAATTAATGGCAACATACTGTCCGGTTGTAGAGTTCGGAAGTGGAGATATGCCGATCCGAATGGTGAGAGCTTGAGCGTCGGTGCCGAAGCGGTCGTCGATCTGCTGGCGAACATCCAGTTCGGCCATCTCGGCCATTTCGCGGATCGTTGCATCGGCTGCAGCACTCATAGAGGCGCCAACAGTGAACGCGGTCACGAGCGCAAGCACATTTGCCGTCTTGCGCCCGGTGTCTAAGATTCGACTGATCAACATGGGTACTCCACCATCCCGGGCATGATAACGTCGACCAAGGCAAGGCGGCAAAAGACAACGCCAGCCCCGCGCAAACTCACCGAATTGCGTGCACTCGAGCGCAAGGTCGCGTGGCTTTCGGCGTGGACCATTCATCACGCGAACCACCTGCGACCTTCGGCCGACGGACTGAAGGTCGGCGGCCACCAAGCCTCCTCGGCTTCGGTGGTGACCCTGCTGTCGGCACTCTACTTCCACGTGCTGCGTCCTGAGGACCGGGTCGCCGTCAAGCCGCATGCAAGCCCCGTTTTCCATGCAATTCAATACTTGCTTGGCCGCCAGTCCCGCGAGCACCTTGAGGCGTTCCGCGGCTTCGGCGGTGCACAAAGCTACCCGTCACGTACCAAGGACGCCGATGATGTCGATTTCTCGACGGGTTCCGTGGGCCTTGGCGGCGCGATGGCGCTCTTCGCGTCGCTAGTCCAAGACTATATCGCCGACCACGCCCTTGCCGCGGCCAGCCACCGTCCGGGCCGCATGGTGACGCTGTTCGGGGACGCCGAGCTCGACGAAGGCAACGTCTACGAGGCACTGCTCGACGGCGCGAAGAGCAGTCTTCGAAATTGCTGGTGGATTATCGACTACAACCGCCAGAGCCTCGATGCGATCACGGCCGACCGATCGTTTGCCCGCATTGCCGGACTATTCGAAGCGATGAGTTGGCGGGTCATCACGCTCAAGTACGGAACCCTCCTGCAGGCGGCCGAGCAAGAGCCGGGAGGTGCGGCGCTGCTTGAATGGATCGACCGGTGTCCGAACGATCTCTATTCGGCTTTGACTTTTAAGGGCGGGTCGGCCTGGCGCGAACGCCTGCTTCAGGATCTCAAGAGCAATGCTGATGCGTCGGCCCTGATCCGGCGTCATTCGGATGACGACCTCCATGCGCTGATGACGAATCTCGCGGGCCACGACCTGGAGTCGGTGATCGATGCGTTTGCGGCCGCTGACGACGATGTCCCGACCTGCTTCATTGCGTACACGATCAAGGGGCACGGTCTGCCCCTTGCAGGGCACAAGGACAATCACGCCGGGCTCATGAACACGAGCCAGATGGAGCAGTTCCGCGCGTCGATGAACGTGGCCGAAGGCAAGGAATGGGGTCGGTTTGCCGGACTCGACGTTGCGTCGGAAGTACTCCAGTCGTACCTCGACGATGTGCCTTTCGCGCAGTCGCTGCGCAGGCGGCACGACCCTCCTCAGGTGCCGATCCCAGAGCGTTTGTTCGTGTCGACGGCGCCGCGGACGTCCACGCAGGAAGCCTTCGGGCGGATTCTCCGGGAACTGGGGCGTGGAGAGACTGCACTGGCTGCTCGCATTGTCACCGCGTCGCCTGACGTGACCGTGTCCACAAATCTGGGTGGCTGGGTCAATCAGCGACAGATTTATCGACACACATCACGCCTCGACGTGTTTCACGAAGAGGCCGTCGTATCTCCGCAACGTTGGACCATGTCCCCCAAGGGCCAGCACATCGAGCTCGGGATCGCGGAGAACAACCTGTTTCTTCTGTTGGCCGCGGCGGGACTTGCGCACTCGTTGTTCGATGCTCGGCTGATTCCGATCGGGACGATTTACGACCCGTTCATCGCGCGGGGCCTGGATGCGCTCAACTATGCGGCCTATCAGGATGCGCGGTTCATTCTGGTCGCCACTCCCTCAGGCATCACGTTGGCACCGGAAGGCGGGGCACACCAGTCGATTGGCACTCCCTTGGTGGGAATGGGTCAGCCGGGCCTTGCAGCCATGGAACCCGGTTTCGTCGACGAGCTCGAGGTGATGCTGCGGTGGGCATTCTCGTACCTTCAGGATCCGAATGGTGCGTCGGTGTATCTACGTCTGTCGACCCGCCCTGTCGAGCAGCCGCAGCGGACGCTTGATGCTGATCTTGAGGCGGCCATCGTTAAAGGCGGCTATTGGCTCCACCCGCCAGCTGAGGAAGCGCCGTTCGCCTTGGTCTACACTGGGGCCGTCGCGACTGAGGCACTGGAGGCGTTTGCAGAGATCCGGTCGGACGTACCCGGAACCGGGTTGCTGGCAGTGACTTCGGCCGACCGGCTGCACACTGGTTGGCGCGATGCACAGTTGGCTCGGAGGGATGGCCGGTCGGCCCGCTCGCACCTCGAGAAGTTGCTCGATCCGCTCGGATCGTCCGCTAGTCTCGTGACGGTTGTCGACGGACATCCGGCAGCGCTCTCGTGGCTTGGCTCGGTGCGCGGCCACAGGACGGTATCGTTGGGCGTAAGTGACTTTGGGCAATCTGGGGATCTCGTGAGTCTTTACCGCACCTACGGGCTTGATCGTGAGGCCATCCTCGACGCTGCTGCCGAGGCGCTGACAGGCCGGTGACCGCGACGACCTCCGACGTATAAAGTTTCGCGGGCGTGGTGGAATTGGTAGACACGCGGGCCTTAGGAGCCCGTGACGCAAGTCGTGGGGGTTCGAGTCCCTCCGCCCGCACCATTGTTCCGTGTCTCGCGGCCGGAATCACAGCGAAGGTCAGATCAACATGAAGGTCCAGCAACTATCCGGGCGGGATTCGGTGCAGACGTTTGGCACCACCATTCCAGCCGAGCAGTTCGAAACCGCCGTCGATGGCCGACTCACGGAATACGCGCGCGACGCCAAGATTGACGGATTCCGCAAGGGCAAGGTTCCGATGGCGATCATTCGGCGCCGGTACGGCGACGAGGTGGAGGCGGCAATCGCCTCCGATTTCCTCCAATCGGCCATTGAGCACGCGGTTGACGAGCGGAAGCTGGTTCCGCTCGACGTCCTTCCGGAGCGGCTGCCGAAGCGCGCGCCCGGTGAACCGCTGGACCTCCGGTTCACCGTGCATGGTGTCGCGAAATTTGAGGTCGGCCCGTTTGACCGCTTAGAGATCGAGGTTCCGGTGGCCGACGTGACCGACGCCGATGTGGATGCCGAACTCAAGGAATTCACCTACATGCTCGGGTCGGCAGAAGTGGCTCCGGCAGACTTCAGCGCCCGCCCGCAGGACACGGTGGTCGTTGAGTTGTTTGACCGTTCCGATGTAGCGAACCCCAAACGGATCAACGCGACGGGCTATGCCACACCGCGATCGTTCCAGGAGACGTGGGGGAAAGAGGCTGACATCGAGGGAATCCGGACTGGCGAAAATCGAACAGTCCGGGTTTCGCCACCGGCCGGAAATTGCTACGACAAGCCGTTCACTCTCGGCATAGTCGTCCAGGCCATTCACAAGCGTGAGCCGGCCGAACTCCCTGATCTCATGAAGCGCTTGAATGCGGAGACCGAGGATGATCTCCGCTCCAACGTGCGGTCGATGTTGGTCCAGGCGACGGCGTCCGCAACGGAGCGGCTGAAGGCCGTCCGGCTGGTAGGCGAGCTGGTGCGGGCAAATCAGCTCAAGCTTCCGGGTCCATATGTCGAAAAGGTTGCATCGGCGTACGATGCGGGACAGTCCGGGCCCCTTGTTCCGTCGGAGCGGCAGATGGGATCTGAGGGCCTGGCACGAATGAGCATTACCGCAGAACTTCTCCTGTCCAAGATTGCGGATGACAAGAACATCCAGGTCACCCGAGACGAGATCGTGCGTTTTGTGGTCCAGAGCGTGGACTCGAACCACAAGGATGCGGAACTGACCATTAAGAAACACTTGGCAGATGCGGACGTGGTCAGGACCGTGGCGCTCCGCATCCGTCGGGAGAAAGCACTGGGTTTAGCCATGGAGGAGGCTCGACTGACCGAGAAGCGGGTTCCCAACGACATGATCCGGCGAATGATGTCCACGATCCCCCCGATCACGTTGGAGGCTCGGATGCGAACGCCTGCAGGTGGGGCGGCAACTGCTGTGGCGGGAGGAGCCCAGTGACGGCGGTGCCGCCGGTTCCGGCGCCCGAGCACACGATGAACACATTGGTCCCGATGGTCGTCGAGCAGACGGGCAGGGGTGAGCGGGCTTACGACATCTACTCGAGGCTGCTCAAGGAGCGGATCATCTTCCTGACCGGCCCGGTGGGAGACGAGGTGGCCTCGCTGGTTATCGCGCAACTGCTGTACCTCGAAGCCGAGCACCCCGACAAGGAGATCTCGTTCTACATCAACAGCCCGGGCGGGCTGGTCACGTCGGGACTCGCCATCTACGACACGATGCAGTACATCCGGCCTGAGATATCGACCCTGTGCGTCGGTCAGGCGGCGTCCATGGGGTCGCTGTTGTTGGCCGGAGGCACGTCGGGGAAGCGCTTCGCGCTGCCGAACGCACGCATCATGCTGCATCAACCTTCGGGGGGATTCTCCGGCCAGGCGACCGATGTCGAGATTCATGCGCGGGAGATTCTTGCCCTGAAGGAACGAATCAACGAGATCTACACGCGCCACACCCACCAGAGCGTTGAGGTTGTCCGGGAAGCATTGGAGCGCGACCGGTTCCTGGCACCGGAAGTAGCCAAGGAGTTCGGCCTAATCGATGACGTCGTGAGCGTTCGGCCACCGGCTCCCGGCACGTGACGCCCACAGCCCCGCTGTTCTTCGTGGGTCCGTTCTTTCAGACATCGGGTGAATTCGCTAATGTTCGTGGCGGTTAGGTTCAGGGAGGCGGCGAGCGTCATGAGCGTGGAGCGTCGGACGGATCGCGGACCGGAACGCGGCGATACGCTGGTCCAACCGACCGTTGAGACCAAGAAGCCCGCGCTCTATCAGGTTCTGTTGTTGAACGACGACTACACACCGATGGAGTTCGTTGTCATGATTCTCGAGAAGTTCTTCCGGAAGAGTCACGACGAGGCAACCCAGATCATGCTGCATGTTCATCAGAACGGGATCGGGGTGTGCGGCGTCTTCACCTTTGAGGTGGCGGAAAGTAAGGTCACACAGGTCATGAGTTGCGCCCGGGAGCACGAACACCCGTTGCGCTGTACGTTGGAGAAGGTCTGAGCGGGCGATTGATGCTGTCCAGTAACCTCGAGAGAACCCTGCACAACGCGATCGAACTCGCTCGGCGTCACCGGCACGAATTCGTCACGCTCGAACATTTCTTGCGGGCACTGACCGAGGACGAAGACGCTCTGGAAGTCCTCTTGGCCTGTCGAGCGGACCTGCCGAAGCTCCAGAGCGACCTTGACGAATTCCTGGAAACGGTTCTCAGTTCAACGGTTCTGGAAGGCGATGCGCCAACGGATTCCGTTCCAAGCAGAAGCGTGCGGAGAGTCTTGGGTAGGGCGGCCCAGCACGTCCGAGGAAGCGGCAAAAAGGCAGTCACCGGCGCGAACGTCCTGATATCGATGTTTTCCGAGCGGGAGAGTCACGCTGTTTATTTCCTGCATTTGCAGCAGATAAGCAGGGTGGACGCGGTCTCCTACATCAGCCACGGGGTCGAGAAGCATTCACCGGTCGAGATCGGTTCACGGCCCGCCGGCAGCGAGGAGGGCCCGGCCGCCAAGGAATCGCTCCTGGACGCTTTCTGCACCAACCTGAACGAGAAGGCCAAGGCAGGCCGGATTGATCCGCTGATCGGGCGCCAGAGCGAACTCGAGCGCACGATCCAGGTGCTCTGCCGGAGGTCCAAGAACAACCCGCTTTACGTTGGTGATCCCGGAGTTGGAAAGACAGCCATCACGGAAGGATTTGCCCGGAGGATCGTCGAGGGCGACGTGCCCGAAGTGCTTGCGGGTGCGGTTGTGTACGCACTGGACATGGGCGTTCTGCTTGCAGGGACTCGCTATCGCGGGGACTTCGAGGAACGCCTGAAGGGAGTGGTGGCAGAACTGGAAAAGCAAGACAAGGCGATTCTGTTTATCGACGAGATCCACACCCTGATTGGCGCTGGTGCGACCAGTGGAGGGGCAATGGATGCGTCGAACCTGCTGAAACCAGCGCTCGCAAGTGGTGATATTCGATGCATCGGATCAACAACTTACAAGGATTATCGCGGGTATTTCGAGACCGATAGGGCCTTGGTTCGCCGATTCCAGAAGATTGATGTGAACGAACCGAGCGTGGCTGACACGATTCGGATTCTCAATGGGCTGAAGCCCTATTACGAGGAATACCACGGGATCCGTTATACGCGCCCCGCCCTCCAGGCCGCGGCGGAACTGGCGGGACGACATATGGCCGATCGGAAATTGCCAGACAAGGCCATCGATGTGATCGATGAGGCAGGTGCGGCAGAAATGCTGAAGCCGGCGTCGCGGCGCAAGAAGGTGGTGGGAGTGAGCAGCATCGAGGCGGTCGTTGCGAGCATGGCGAGGATTCCGCCGAAGCAGGTGTCCCGCGACGATCGCAGCACGCTGGAAACATTGGAGCGCGATCTGAATCTTGTGGTGTTCGGTCAGGAGCAGGCACTGCAGATGCTCGCCAGCGCCGTCAAGATGTCGCGGGCCGGGCTTAGGGAGCCGAACAAGCCGGTCGGCTGTTTCCTGCTGTCTGGACCGACGGGGGTTGGCAAGACGGAGGCCTCACGTTGCCTGGCTGAGCTGATGGGCGTAGAGTTGATCCGCTTCGACATGTCGGAGTACATGGAGCGTCATACGGTCTCGCGTCTGATTGGCGCGCCCCCCGGCTACGTCGGCTTCGACCAGGGCGGGATGCTCACCGATGCTGTCGATCAGCAACCGCATTCGGTTGTTCTGCTCGACGAGATCGAAAAGGCGCACCCTGATCTTTTCAACTTGCTCCTTCAGATCATGGACTACGGGCGACTGACCGACCACAACGGGAAAGCCGTTGATTTCCGAAACGTCACGTTGATCATGACCACCAATGCAGGTGCGAGCGAACTCGCCAAGGCGGCCGTGGGGTTCGGCCGTGAGCGGCGGGAGGGAGATGACACCGAGGCCATCAACAGGCTGTTTACGCCCGAATTTCGCAACCGGCTGGACGCGATCATTCCGTTCGCGGCTCTGTCGCGGGCCGTGATGGCACTGATCGTCGACAAGTTCATCGCGCAGCTGGAAGCCCAACTGCAGGATCGCCACGTCTCGATCGAACTGACGGACCGCGCCCGGGCCTGGTTTGCCGACAGGGGTTACGACCCAACCTTCGGGGCCAGACCGCTCGCGCGGCTAATCCAAGAGCGATTGAAGCGGGAACTCTCCGAGGAACTCCTGTTTGGCCGTCTGTCACGCGGCGGGCACGTCACCGTCGACGTGCGGGACAACGAAGTGTCCTTCGTTTTCGAGAGTGTCGGCGGAAAGGAACGGGCTGAAGCCTCCTGACGCCTGTGTGCCGAGGTACCCGTCAGGGCAGGTGGGCGCCGGTCCGGATTTTCGCCTCGAGGTAATTCCGATTCTGTTCCGTCGGTTGGAAACGGTGCCGCACCCGCTCCACAACCTCGATACCGAATCGGGTCAGAGCCGCGATTTTCTCTGGATTGTTGGTCAGGAGGCGGACCTTCAGGACGCCGAGCTGGCGCAGGATCTCCGCCGCGACCCGGTAGTGGCGCTCATCACCCGTAAATCCCAGCATGGCGTCGGCCGCGTACGTGTCGAGGCCGGTGTCCTGGAGCGTGTAGGCCCTCAGCTTGTTGACGAGGCCGATTCCGCGACCCTCCTGCGCCAGGTACACGAGAACCCCGCTTCCGGCATCGCTGATAGCAGTCAAGGCGCCGCGCAACTGATCTCCGCAGTCGCACCGGAGTGAGCCGAGCAGGTCGCCCGTGAAGCACTGCGAATGCAAGCGCACCAGCACCGGCGAGTCGGGCTTCAGTTCCCCTACTACGATGGCAATTTGCTCAGTCCCGCCCGAGGCCGGACGGAACGCGATCATCCGGGCGTCAGGGGCGTTGGCAAGCGGGACCCGCGCGCTGCTGACCCGTCGCAGATTGAAATCTCCTTCCTCGCCGTAGCGCTTGAGCTCGCCCACGTGGACCGTGAGCAGGTCACGCTCGACGGCCCACGAACTGGCCTCGGCAGGCGGAACCCCGAGCGGTTTGAGTACCGCCGCAGGAGTCAGATTCGCGTGCTTTGCCAGCTGAACGGCGGCCGTCGCCAAGTCGTCAGCCTCAAGCGTGCGGTGGAGTTCTGGCCTCGGGGCGCCCGCCTCCGGGTTCGCCAGCGCCTGGACCGTTATGGGGGCGATGTCGGGTGCCAGCGCGAACACTACGACCGAGGCGTCTGTCTGGAGGCCGAGCGCCCGGGCACGGTTGCCGGTGATCACGATGCGAAGCGCCGCTCCTGGCACCCGAGTCATGGCGGCAAACTCGCCCTCCCCAAGGAACTCGGTGGAACGAACGAGGGCAGGGGCATGGTCGGCCAGCAGGACGACGGGCTGGCCTCGACGGAGATCACCGATTGCCCGATCCACGGCAATGACCGAGTGGGGAACAGCGCCGTTGAAGCGCTCCCGGGGGCCGGTTCGGCTGGGCTCAGACATGGCGGCTCCGGGAGCCCCAAAGCCCCCTCGCAGGATCATTGAAGCAGAGAGGCGACCATTATACTGCGTTGTATGGCCTGCCTAGGCCGCCGGCAGTGGTGCCGAAGCCAGGAGGTTCGACCTTGGACCGCACTCAGCGCAACACTTGGGAGTCTGCGCCCCACGTTCTGTTGGTTGAGGATGATGAGGCGCTGCGCGAGTCACTCTCCGAACATCTCTCGTACAGCGGGTTCAGCATGGTCGCGGTTGCAACGGGTGCGGCTGCGCTGAAGCAAATTAAGGCGCAGCGGTTTGACCTGATCCTGCTCGATGTCCGACTGCCTGATGCGGATGGCCGCGATCTCTGTCGACAAATTCTCGACCTCGGCCGCTCGCCGCCGATCATTATGCTGACTGCAGCCGACTCTTCGGCCGATATCGTTCGCGGCTTCGATTCGGGCGCCTACGACTATGTGGTGAAGCCGGTATCTCCCCCGGCGCTTGTCGCCCGCATGCGGGCCCACCTCCGGCAGCACGAACTCACGGATGTTGCCGAATTTGATCTTGGGGCGTTTCGGTTCCGACCCGGTGCAAAAGTTCTGGTTGCCTCCGATGGTGACCAGATTCGCCTCACGGAGAAGGAGAACGCGCTTCTGAGATGTCTGTTGCGGGCGCGTTCCGGAACGGTACCACGCAGTCAGATCCTCGAAGAGGTCTGGGGGTACCATCCATCGGTCCGGAGCCACACGCTAGAGACGCACATCTCGCGCTTGCGGAAGAAGCTCGAACCGCTTCCCGAAAGTCCACGCATCCTTGTTACCGCACCGGATGCGGGAGGCTACTACCTGATCCGCAAGGGATTGGGAGAGGATCCCGGCTGACAGAGTCCCGGTTACCGGCATTCTTTCTGGCGGAATGGCGAGTAGTGCGTTCGGATTGCGTCAATCTCCAGTCGAACGGCCCGGGTCTCCTGCCGTAGCGCCTGGGCCACCGCTTGACGGAAGTGGGGGTGGCGGATCCAGTGAGCGCTGTATGTCGGCACGGGGAGATAGCCCCGCTGGATCTTGTGTGGACCCTGAGCACCCGCTTCAACTTTCTCGAGACCGTGCTCGATCGCGTAATCGATGGCCTGGTAGTAACAAAGCTCAAAATGGAGGAAGGCCTGGTAATCGAGGCAGCCCCAGTACCGACCAAACAGCGTATTGCTTCCCGCGATGTGCAGCGCCCCGGCGATCCAAGTCCCTCCGGTTCGCGCCAGCACCAAGATCACGGCGTCTCCGAGGGCGGCCCCGAGTCGAGGGAAGAATTCGCGCGTCAAGTACGGCCGGCCCCACTTGCGGCTTCCCGTATCCATGTAGAAGCTAAACATTGTGTTCCACTCGCTGGGCCCGATGGCTGCACCCTGCAGGCGAACGATTTCGATGCCACTTTCGGCGACCACCCGTCGTTCGCGCCGAATGGCCTTGCGCTTGCGCGCGCTCAGGTCGGCAAGAAAGGCATCAAAGGAGTCATAGTTGCGGTTGGTCCAGTGAAATTGTTCTCCCGTTCTTGTGAGGAACCCAAATTGATCGAGTAGGCGGCATTCGGTTTCGGTAGGAAAGGTCACATGGAGGGACGACACTTCCGTCTGTTCTGCGATAGTCACCAGGCCTTCGAGAAGTGCGCGGTCGGCGCCGTCGCTGGCGTCCGGCCGAACCAGTAGCCGAGGACCTGTAACGGGGGAGAACGGCACCGCTACCTGCAGCTTGGGGTAGTACGATCCGCCAGCATCCACAAAGGCCTGGGCCCAGCCCTGATCGAACACGTACTCGCCCTGGGAATGGCTCTTCACATATAGCGGCGCACAACCTTCGATCCGGCCCTCCGCGTTTTCCAGCACCACGTGGAACGGCATCCAGCCCGTATCGGCGGTGGCCGAGCCGGATTCCTCGAGGGCCCGCAGGAAACCGTGCCGGACAAACGGATGACCGGAGCCTGCACATGCATCCCACTCTGCGGCAGGAATTTCGGCGATACGTTCGACGGTGCGAGCGGTAAACATAGCTCAGGCGACTTCGAAGACCGCATCAATCTCGACAGTGACGTTACGGGGCAGTGCGTTCGTGCCGACGGCAAACCTAGCGTGCCGTCCGGCCTCACCAAAGACCTGCAGCATGAGCTCGGAGGCGCTGTTGGCGATTTCGGGCTGCCGGTCAAAAGTGTCCGCGCATTGGATAAACACCCCGAGCTTCACGCATTTCCGGACTCGGTCGAGATCACCCTCCAGGGCCGATCGCAGTGCCGAAAGGATATTGAGGGCGCACGTTCGCGCGGCCTCACGCGCTGTGTCCTCGTCCACACCCCGACCGACCGTGCCCGTGTAGCGAATTTCGCCATCGACTGCTGGGATCTGGCCAGCCACAAACGCCATACCCGAAGCGATCACGACCGGTACGTAGCTTCCCCCCGGAGAGGGTGCTGTTGGTAGTGTGATTCCGAGTTCTCGAAGTTTGTCGTCGATAGTTGACATCGTGTGCTCCTGGCGGCCAAAGGGCTTTCCTGAAAGCGCATTGTACCTACCGGACGCATCGGGATATCGAGGAAGCCCAGGGCAATGCGGTGAACTGCAGGCAATGGCAGAGCATCGGCAAAAGCCATTGCGCGGTGAAGCGGGAGACCAGCGGATTAGGGAGCCTTTCTGTTTTCTGCCAGGTTCCCGATCTCGACGTTGAGCGGGCTCGGGGTCGGCGCTATGTCGGGGATATGGCACGGGCCATGCAGGGGCCGCCTTTCCGGTGCCGCACGTGCCCGGGTCCGGGTTTTCTGAGGACTCGGGCCAGGGCAAGTGCGGTAGGATGGCCCCGCTATCGCCATCGGAACGTTTGCCTTGGCACCAGAGCGGAAGCAACGAGAGGACCGAACAGTGAGCGCACCGCGGAGGATCGCAGGTACCGGCTGGTGTGGCAGGAATGTGCCCGTCGTGCTGATCGCATTGGTGGCCTGCATGACTGTCGCCGGGTCAGACACGGCATGGGCGGGTCCACAGGTTGTCCCGCACCGGGCCGAATACCGAATCACGCTGGACAGCGTCCGTACCGGGGCCATGGTGGCAGCGATGACGGGAAAACTCGGCTTTGAGTGGCGTGATGTCTGCGACGGGTGGGCGGTGAACCAACGGTTCGGAATTCGGTTCACAGACAATCAAGGACGCCACCACTGGTCGGACCGGAGGTACCTGACCTGGGAAGCCAAGGATGGGAGCGCATTCCGTTTCTCAATTCGAGCCGTGCGCGACGACACCGTCATTGAAGAGGTGGAAGGACAGGCGATCCTGCATGATCATGGATCGGGAGGCGAGATTCTGTACAACATGCCGACATCGTACCGCGCTGCATTGCCCGAGGGGACGATGTTCCCATCCACACACTTCTTGCACATTCTGGAGAGCCTCCAGTCTCCGGAAGGACCGCGCAATGACGTGGTGTTCTCGGGCTCGGAAGAGGACGGGCTCCAGCGGGTGAACACGTTTTTTGGCGCAGAGATCTCGCCGGGCCCGGTGGGATCGGAACCCGACATCGGCGATCTGTTCGGACGGCACGTCCGGATCGGCTATTTCCCGTTTTTTGATCGAAGCTTGGAGGCCGACTTCGAGGTGATTCTCCGTGTACGGGAGAACGGCGTGCTGGACCAGTTCGTGATCGAGTACACGGACTTCAGCATGCGAGGCGTACTGGATCGCTGGACGGAATCCCAGCCGGCCGACTGCTAGCCATCGGGCCCGACGTTTCGGGCCCACGACGTGGGACTACTTGATCTTGGCTTCCTTGAATAGGACGTGCTTCCTGGCCATGGGATCGTACTTCTTGAGTTCCAGCTTGTCCTTGCGCGTCCCCGCCCGGGTCCGCTGGGTTTTCCGCGTGACGTAATAGTACCCCGTGTCGGCGGTGCTCATGAGACGGATCTTGTCCGAAACGGTCTTGGCCATCGTGCGCCCCTATGGACTTTGCGCGAGACGGCAGAGAACCGGATTTCGGACCGGATGTCAATTGGTCCACCGGGTAACCGGAGAGTGATTCGGATGGCGATTCGGCGCCTCGTGCCAGCGTTCCGCGGTACGGGTACACGCTCTTCGGCGTCGCCGGACGGGAACCTGGCCGCGCCTTGCTGTTGGCCCTGAAGAAGGCAGGGGCCCGGGTAGGCAGGTGACCGGCGCATCCTCCCGCCAGATCCTTTCGGGCTCAGCACTATCCGTACCGGGATTGACTGCAGTCTCTTCCTGGCCACAATCCGCTGGCGGAGCCGCAGGGCGCTGGCAGGAGCGCTGGATCGCCCGCGCGATTCCTACTTGGTGCAGACTGGAGAACCTGACGTGACTCGAGGGTCCGCCAGCAAAGTAGCCGTCGTTCTTGGTGTCGGCGCCGCCCAGGGGGCGGGCGCAGCAATTGCGCGCCGCATTGCGCGCGAGCATGAACATCACGTAGTGATCGGGGGCCGGACCAAGGAACGCCTGGAATCCCACGTGGCGGACGCCGAAGCGCGTGGTGACGCGATGAGCGCCATCGTCACGGACGTCACCGACGAAGGCTCAGTGCGAGCAGCGTTTGATGCTGCCGAATCAATCAGGCCGGTTGATTTCGTGGTCTATAACGCAGGGAACAACCGAAGGATCCCGTTCCTGGAATTGGATGTGGAGACGGTTGAAGAATTCTGGCGAGTCGTTTGCCTTGGTGGCTTCATCACTCTGCAAGAAGCTGTTCGCCGAATGTTGCCCAGGGGGGCGGGCACCATCATCTGCACGGGTGCGAGCGCCTCGCTACGGGGCCGCGCCAATTTCGCGCATTTCGCGGCGCCCAAGGCCGGTCTCCGGATGTTTGTGCAGGCTGCCGCTCGCGAATTCGGACCGCAGGGCCTGCACATCGCCCATGTTGTGATTGATGGCGGCATCAACGGCGAGCGGCTGCGTAACTCCGCTCGCGACCGCTACGATGCTCTGGACAAGCAGGGTCTTCTCGACCTCGACGGTATCGCCGACACGTACTGGCACCTATACCGCCAGAATCCGACTACCTGGACTCTGGAAGTCGACCTCCGCCCGTTCAAGGAAACCTTCTGAGACCTGCAACAGATACCTGCGCCTAAGCACCGGTATCTCCCGCGATCCAACTGGAGATTGCACTATGATTCATGAACTTAGAATGTATACCTGCCGTGCGGGAACCGCTCCGAAGGTCATTGAGGCAAGCGGTACGGTGGGTCAGCGAATCCGGGGTGGCGATACCTACGGGCGATTGGAGGGGCATTTTGGCAGCGAGTTTGGTGGCCTGAATCAGTACGTGCATCTCTGGAGCTATGCGGATGTCGGCGAATTGGTTCGCCTTCGTGCGGAACTGGCGCAGAAAGAGGCCTGGCAGGCAGAATTCGTACCGTTGGTGTCGCCCCACATCGTGACCCAAGCCATTCGGGTCCTGCGTCCGATGCGCGACCTTCGAACTCCAGAGGCGGACGGGAACATCTATGAACTGCGGATTTATCGACTGCAGCCGGGTCGCGCCGCCGCATGGTGCCAGCGCATGCTGGACGCATTCCCAGCGCGGGAGAAGTATTCGATGAACGTCGGGCTCTGGATGACCCAGTTTCCGGACCCGAACGAAGTGCTCCACCTTTGGGCCTATCCTAGTTTCGAGGAACGGGCTCGGGCTCGGGCTGCTTCGCAGAGCGACCCTGAATGGAAGGCGTTTCTTGCCGACGCCGTTCCGGAAATCGAGGACATGACTTCGACGGTCCTCATTCCCTCGGCCTATTCACCGCGGAGGTAGCGCCAAGAGCACAGGCAGGCCGGGCTAGGCGCGGGGTTCCACCTTCGCTCGGCGAAACGCGACGCGACCGCGGATTGGGTCCGCGTCGTAAAGCGACACCATTACGGTATCTCCGGGACTGAACGTTTCGCCGGAACGCTCGCTGGTGATCCTGCGTGCACGCGGGTTAAACCGGAAATACCCGGAGCCGAGCGCCGAGATCGGCAGCAGCCCCTCGATGCCGCTGTCCCGCAGCCTGACGAAAGCTCCGTACTTCTCCACGCTGATCACGTCTCCAATCATCGCCGAACTGGCTGTGCGGGACAGAAAGCGGGTCGCGAGACGCTGGCACGCTTCCCGCTCGGCCGCAGTGGCACGGCGTTCCATGATGGACAACTCTTGGCCGAGCGAAGCCAGTTTGTCGTCACCGGGATGAGGCCCGGGCTCCAACCCCAGTGTCCGCAGCAGCGCCCGATGAACCGTGAGATCGCTGTAGCGTCGAATCGGCGAAGTGAAGTGCGTGTAACGGGGGATCCCGAGCCCGAAGTGTCCGATGTTGTCCGAAGCATATTCGGCCTGCGACTGCGCTCGCAGAACGGCAAGGTGCACGGCGTGCTCCGTGGCGGTCCCATTCGCGCGCGCAAGGGCTTCGTTGAACCGCAGGACCGGTGCCCGGCCGGCAAGCACCTGCCGACGGCCGGTCAATGCCAGCAGGTCGTCCTGCAGCGACCGGATCTTTGCGGGCCGGGGCTCCGCATGGACTCGGTAGAGAAAGGACACCTCGCGGCTTGCCAGGTGCTCGGCGACGGCCGCGTTGGCGAGCACCATGAACTCCTCGATCAAACGGTGCGAGTCGAGCTGGCTTACCAGCGTGAACTCTGTGGCCTCGCCGGTCAGTGGATCGAGCCTGATCCGGGGCTCGGCTGTCTTGATGTCCAATGCGCCGCGCTGTTCCCGGGCGCTGCGGAGTAGCCGGAATGCCGCGTATAGGGTGTCCACGAGGTCTACGCGCACGCCACGGATTGGTTGGCTGCCGAGCGCCGCATCCTCCAACTGCTCGTAGGTCACGCGCGCCCGCGAACGTATGAGCGCCCTCTGGAAGTTCGTGTGTTCCAGTCGGCCGTTGGCAGTGATGTGGAGTTCGACCACGACTGCGCCGCGCAGTTCGTCGGGCATCAGCGAGCACCAGCCGCCAGACAGGGCTGGCGGAAGCATGGGGAACACGTGTCCGGGCACATACACCGAGTTGCCGCGGGTTCTCGCCGAGCGATCAAGCGCGCTTCCGGGGCGGACGTAGTGGGCGACGTCAGCGATGGCGACGATGACGTGGAAGCCACCGTCCGGTCTGGCGGTAGCTGCCACGGCGTCATCAAAGTCGCGCGCGTCTTCACCGTCGACAGTGATGAAGGGAAGGTCGGTCAGATCGGCGCGGGCGGCGTCGGCAGGTGGTCCACACGCGTCGGCCTCCCGTTCGGTGGCGGAATCAAAGCGCGCCGGGATGCCGTGCTGGGCCGCCACCATGACGGGAATGCACCTTGGGTCATGGATTGATCCCAGGCGCTCGAGAACGCGAACTTTTTGCCTGCCGCCGCTCGCGTCCGAACACAACACGACGTCACCCGGTGCGATTTCCTCCGTGGCTTCGACCTTCCGCGTCGTCTCCGACTTTCGAGCACAATCCTGCACGCGGATGCCTCCATCGTGTCCAGCGATCACGACTCCGGTGAAGGTCTCGCGATGCCGCTGAACGCGCGCCAGGATCTGGCCGGTACGCCGGGAGCCACTCGCGGTGTCCAAACGGACCAGAACCCGGTCGCCGACCCCAAGCGAAGAGAGCTGCGGATGGCGCCGCCGCGAAGCCGGAACGGACGCGATCAGCTCTCCGGTCCTCCGGAGTCCTTGCCGGTCTTCTGGGATGGCGACCAGGTCGCCCGAAGTGGTTAACCGTACGATGCGGGCGACCATTGCTTGCTGCTGCTGGTCGCGACGTACGGAATCCTTTGCGTGGCGAATTCGGCGGATCAACTCCTGGAGGGCCCGGCATTCCGCGTGTCCGCGGACTCCGAAGGCCCTAGCGAGTTCACGGGAACTGGAGCGGCCGGGATGGGCGTGAAGCCATTCCCTGACTTGGGATTCTGTAGGAACGCCGCCCTTCACCGGGCCTGCGGTTCCCAGGCGGTCATCGCTTGGTGTTCGTGCTTCGCTTGCGAGCCGAGGCCTTCGTGCCGGCCTGTTTCTGAGCCCGGGCCGCCAGCAACTCGACTGCCTTCTCGATCGAAACTTCGTCCATGGCCATGCCCTTGGGCAGGGACGCGTTCAACCGACCGTGCTTCACGTACGGCCCGAACCGGCCGCTTTGCACGGTGATGTCCTTCCCGTCGCTCGGGTGTTGTCCGAGGACGAGAGCGGGCGACTGCCGGGCGCCGCCCTTGGCTTGGGCAAGCAGATCCATGGCCCGATTCATGCCGATGGCCAGCACGCTCTCGTCCTTCGGGATCGACCGGTATTCGCGTTGGTGCTTGACGTACGGCCCATATCGGCCGATTCCGGCTTGAATGGGCTTGCCGGTTTCGGGGTGTTGACCGATCTCGCGGGGGAGATCGAGCAACTGGGTGGCGCTATCGAGGTCAACCGCTTCAGGCGTTAGGTTTGGAGGCAGGGATACACGTCGCGGCTTGGGATCCGTTTCCGCATCGTCGCCCAACTGCACGTAGGGTCCGAACCTGCCGGCCCGAAGGCTGACATCGCGGTTCTGCAGTTGGCCGAGCACGGTCGGCTTCCCGTTTCTGTTCTCGTCGCCGGGACCGAAATTCCGGGTGTACTTGCAATCCGGATAGTTGGAGCAACCAAAGAACGCTCCAAACTTTCCGATCCGAAGACCGATCTTGCCGTCGTTGCAGGTGGGGCAGAGTCGGGGGTCGCGTTCGGAGTCGGTGACAGGAAACAGTGCGGGTGCAAGAACGGCGTCGAGCCTGTCAATGACGGCCCGCAAGCGGATATTGGAGACCTCCTCCGCGTTGCTCTTGAACGCGCTCCAGAAGTCCCGCATGACCTCCTTCCAGGCCAGTTCACCCCGCGAGATGTCGTCCAACTGCTGCTCAAGGTCTGCAGTGAAGTCGTATTCGACGTATCGCTCGAAGAAGTTCTGGAGGAATGTGGTCACAATTCTGCCGCGTGATTCGGGAATGAAACGGCCCTTCTCGAGCCGGACGTATTCGCGGTTTTGAAGCACCGAAATGATCGCCACGTAGGTGGAGGGCCGGCCGACACCGAGTTCCTCCAACCGCCTGACCAAGGAGGCCTCGGTAAAGCGAGGCGGCGGCGTGGTGTGGTGCTGCGCTGGTTCAGCCCTCTCCAGACCCAATGGATCGGCTTCGGCCAGGGGTGGTAGTACCTTGGTCGTCTCTTCGGTTACGCCGTTCTCCTTGTCGGGCTGGTCGCGGCCTTCGCGATAGAGCTTTTGGAAACCGTCAAAGGCAACCGTCGATCCGGTTGCGCGCAGCCCGATATCCTCTCCGGGGTTGCCGATTTCGATCGTCGTTTGGTCGATTTGGGCGCTCTCCATCTGGCTGGCGATCGTCCGGTCCCAGATGAGTTGGTAGAGCTTGGCTTGGGCGGGCTCCAGCTGCCGGATGAGCGCTGCCGGATGACGCTGGAAGTCGGTGGGGCGAATTGCCTCGTGACCTTCTTGGGCATTGCGTGCGCGCGTGCGGTGGCGCGGCGGGGTCGCGGGACAGTATCGGTCGCCAAATTCATTGCGGATTTTGGCGCGGATGTCCTGGACCGCCGCTGGGGTCAGATTCACCGAGTCCGTTCGCATGTATGTGATGAGACCGGTGTTGGCCCCGTTCACCGTGAGGCCCTCGTAGAGGGCCTGGGCCGTCCGCATCGTTTGCGCGGCGGAAAATCGGAGCTTCCGCGAGGCCTCCTGTTGGAGGGTCGACGTCGTGAAGGGGGGCTGTGGATGGCGGCGGGTTCGTTTCTTCTTGACATCGGTAACTGCGAATGAACTTGTCGCCACCCGCTGGGCGGCGCCCCGCGCGGCGGTTTCGTTGGCGAGGTCAAACTTGCCGAGAGGCTTTCCATCGAGGCTGACCAGTCGCGCCGGGAACGCCGCACCGCTCCGGTTGGTCAGCAGGGCGTCCAGTGTCCAATATTCACGGGGGACAAATGCGTCGATTTCAGTTTCGCGATCGCAAATCAATCGCAATGCGACCGACTGCACACGTCCCGCCGACTTGGCGCCGGGAAGCTTGCGCCAAAGAATCGGTGAAAGTGTGAACCCCACCAGGTGGTCGAGTGCCCGACGCGCCTGCTGGGCATCCACCAGGTCCATGTTGATCGCGCCGGGTTTTCCGAACGCATCAAGGATGGCTTCACGGGTCACCGCGTTGAATGTCACCCGGTGCACGATCAGATCGGTGGTCTTCACTCCCCGCCGCTCTCGAAGGACAGCAAGCAGATGCCAGGCGATCGCCTCACCTTCCCGGTCGGGATCGGTGGCGAGATAGAGGTCGCCACCCTCCTTCAAGTCACTGACAATCTTGTCGATGTGCTTTCGGCTATTGCTCTGCGTTTCGTAGAGCATGCTGAAATCATCGTCCGGTAAGACCGCCCCGTCTTTCTTCACCAGATCCCGGACATGCCCGTAACTGGCGTGCACCTTGTAGTCAGGCCCCAAGTACCTGCCAATGGTGCGCGCCTTGGCAGGCGATTCGACAACAACGACGTTAGCGGCTTTCGGCATGGGTAATAGTGACCGCTTAACGCGGACGCTTCGTTCCGGGAGGAGTGGGCATGTGTACGCGGAGCAGATGGGGGCGAAAAATGGAGAGCGCGGCGGTGAATGTCAAAGGACAGCTATTCGCCCTCCCACGCTGGACCCTTCGAGTCGAGGTCCATGTCCGCGATCTGTAGGCGTATCGCACGTCCGCAACTACTTTTTTTGAATACTCCCCGACGGGGGCCGGTCCGGCGGCGTGGTGACGACCGTCAGCGCCACCTCCGGTCCGGGCCGGCCGGAACCCTGCAGAGGGTCTTTCGAGGTCAGGGCACCGCCGAGCCGCTGTTCTGCGACGCTGGATTTCGCAGGGGCGGGGAGTTGACGGCGCTCCGCGGGCCGGCCTGGCGCCTGGTTAGGGTTCGGTGGCATCAGGGTCTCGACTTCCCGGTCGCGCGGAGCCACAAGCGGACAAGAGGCCGCCAACGCCATTGCGGCCAGCGAATGCCGGGGTTGCGGCGCCGGACCCCGGTTGCCGAAAGAAGGGCGGAGACCGCCTGTCGAGGAGACGTCGTGCCGGTGGCCGGCCCGGAGCCAACAACAAGATCGAGGGGGCGGGAGCAGCTAAAGCCAGGTCGGCAGGTATCGATTCGTCACCCGACCCGGGCCAAAACAAAGAATGGAAAGGCGGATTTGCCTCCATTGGCGCGCACGACCGATGCAAATCATCGGCTGGGCCGTTCCTCGCTGTACCGCCGATACCACTCCACGAAGTGTCGTAGCCCCTGCTCGAGTGGTGTGGCGGGATCAAATCCGAGATCGCTTGCAGCGCTTGAAATGTCGGCCCTCGTTACCCGTACTTCTCCCGGTGTCGCATCGACCATCTGCCGCGTGGCCTTCCGGCCAAGTAGCGATTCAAGGATGGTCACCAGAGTGTCGAGATCGACCGAACACGGATTTCCCAGATTGTAAATAGCGTGCCGGCGCCCCGATGCAGCTGGCTTCGGTACCCGTGAACGCGCGGACAGGACTCCCCCAACCACGTCATCGACGTAGGTGAAGCTCCGGTACATTTGACCGCGCCCGTGCAATCGGATTGGTCGACCTTCGAGGAGAGCCTCAGTGAACTTCCAGACGGCCATGTCGGGACGCCCCCAAGGGCCATAGACGGTGAAGAACCGGAGTGAAGTGATGGGGAGGTCGTGAAGCGATGACCAGGCGCCGGCGAGGAGTTCACCTCCTCGTTTAGTCGCCGCGTAGACCGATATGGGTTGATCCACTCGGTCGCCGACCGCATGGGGCAGCTTGGTATTGGCGCCATACACTGCACTGGTGCTCGCATTGACCAGATGTCCGATCCGCCGTTTGCTGCAGAAGTCCAGCACCTCGAGTTGGGCGACCAGATTGTCGCGCACATACGCGCGAGGCGGTGCCCCACGTACGCCGGCTTGGGCGGCAAGATGAATAACCGATTCCAAGGGCTGTGCGGAGACACTGTCCTCCAGTGCCCCCTGGTCCGCCAGATCCACCTTTCGAAACGTGAAGCGTTGAAACGGTTCTAGTTCGTGGAGCCGGGCTTCCTTCAGGGCCGGATCATAGAAGTCGGAAAAATTGTCCACACCGAGGACTTCCTCCCCCCGCGACAGCAGTGCCCTGCAGACGTGGAATCCGATGAAGCCGGCCGCTCCGGTCACCAATACCGTCATGTGCCCCTCGTCCGATGCGGGCAATGGAGAACTTCCAGGGGATTTGGAGGTCCGCTCAACGGTCGAAGCCTGGCACGCTCACGTCTCTTGGCCGGAGGAGAGCATAACTCTGGGCATGGGGGGATCCTCGGCCACAACGGCATCGCATGATGGGCCGTCTGCAATCGGTTCCAATGGAGATTTACGCACGGATGTATCCTGGTAGCGGTGCGGAATCCGGACGGCAACCGACCCTTGCCCTGCATGACCGGTCTTCCCGACCGCGGGGTGAGCCGCCTGCCTGGATTTCTGAACTCGCCGGCTCGCGGTCGTGGGTCGAATTGCCGGCTTTGGGGTCAAGCGAGGGTTCCAGTCCCCGACCGGACGGGGTTCGCCATGGAGGATCGACCTGGTCTTCCGCCTTTCGGTCTGGTCGGGCAACGGCACGTGAAGACTACTGGAACGCCTGACGCATCCGGCCTCTTCCCACGCCGTAATACCGTAGTCCGGCCTGCACCATGTCCTGGCCGTTAAGGGCGTTTCGCAGATCCACGACTACGGGTTCCCGCAGCAGTCCGGACACCAATTGCGCTGAGAGGCCACGAAACTCATTCCACTCCGTAAGGAGTGCCAGCGCGTCGGATCCGCGGAGCGCGTCCGCTGCGGACTCGGCCCACTGTACCCCCTGAAAGGCGGGTAACGCCCGGGCCGAGCCGGCGCCGGCCGGGTCATATGCCACCACCGATGCTCCCATTTCGACCAGTTTGGGGACGATGACCAAGCTTGATGCATCCCGTAAATCGTCGGTGTTCGGCTTGAAGGTTACGCCAAGGATCGCAATGCGTTTTCCGGCAACCGTTCCACCCAAGGCATCACGGATACGCCCCACCATCGCCTCTTTGCGGGCATCGTTGGCCCGGATCGTGGCCTCGACCAGTTGGGTTGGGACACCGTTCTCTGCGGCGATGGCGGCAAGCGCGTTGGTGTCTTTGGGAAAACAGCTCCCGCCGTAGCCAGGGCCGGGGTGCAGGAACTTCGGCCCGATTCGCCGGTCCAGTCCCAGACCGTGTGCAAGGTCCTGGACATCGGCACTGCATTGTTCGCACAGGTCCGCCATCTCATTGATGAACGAAACCTTCATGGCGAGGAACGCATTCGACGCCAGCTTGATCAGTTCGGCGGTCTCGCGATCGGTGAACATCATGGGCATGTTGCGCAGGTTCAGAGGGGCATAGAGTTCGCGGAGGACGTGTTCCGCGTGCGCGCTCTCGACGCCGCAGACGATGCGGTCAGGACGCATGAAGTCTTCGATCGCCGATCCTTCGCGCAAGAACTCCGGGTTCGACGCAACGTCGAAGTCGCCTCCCGGGGTGAGGTCGGGACGAATGTCAACAACTAGCCTCTCAATCGCCTTCGCAGTTCCCACCGGGACCGTCGACTTGGCGATGATCACGGCTCGCTTCCGACCTGAATCCAGGCGTTCGGCGATGGCGCGCACGGCCTGATGCACGAACTCGAGATCTGCGGCCTGTTCTCCGCGACGCGAAGGGGTACCAACAGCAATGAAGACCGCATCGGCGCGAGCAATCGCGTCGTCGAGATGGTTCTGGAAGGTCAATCGGCCGGCAGCCACGTTGCGCGCGACGAGATCATCGAGGCCCGGCTCGTAAATGGGGAGCTCTCCATCGCGCAGCTGACGCACCCGGTCAGCGTCAGAGTCAACGCACACAACGCTGATTCCGAATTCGGCGAAACAGGCGCCAGAGACCAGACCGACGTAGCCGGCACCCACGATTACGATTTGCATGTCAAGCTCCGGTTGGGCGCCCCGCCGCACCGTACCGGCATACCGGCCAATCCGCCCCAGATGCTTTTGCCCCGGTTGGCCGCCTGCCTTGGCAGGGCCACACTAGAGTAAAACGCCGTCGTGGAGTGGGAGTGGAAAGCCTTGTCCTTGGGCGTTTCGGAACTCCACCGCAGCTCGTCACAACGCGTTTTGGTCGAAGGTCTGTAACGCGGGACAGCGGGGCTGGGCTCCGCGGCAACTGCTTTGGGCGGCTGCCTCGCGACGGAACTCATCGAGCTGCCGGTTGTCTGCGCAATTGCGCGTTCAAAGTGGCTGTGTGCGACCGTCCAGAGAGACCAGATGGCAAGAATGGGGGATAGTGAGAAAGAACCGAGGTGCTTGACCACGGGACCCCTGGCGGTGGTAACAGGTCCGAACCAGACGGCGGGGCGGGTTTGCAGGGTGTTCCGTTCGCGTCCCGGACCCTGGGCGACGGGTGTGACCGGGCGCGAACCGGGGTTGGCGATTGGTGCGTATGCGGTACCCTTTGGCGGAGGTCAAGGGCGTGTCATCGACCCCGGTTCCCGAATCAGAAGACCTAGAACGGGGAAAGAGCGTGGCTGTAGGCCCGAAAGATGGATCGAGCCAACCGCCGCATGTGTTCGCGGCCTATCGATCAAGCCGTCTGCGGGGGCCGACGCAGTCTTCGATACCCATAGCGCGAACGCTTTCGGAGCTGACCGGCCCCGTCAACGGCCATGACCGGCCGCACTCCATTGATGCCGATCTCACGAGAAATGCGCGCCAGAGCGGGGAGCCCATTGGGGAGCGAATCGTCGTGGCGGGGCGGATCGTTCAGGAGGGAGGACTGCCACTCTCAGGTGCACTCGTGGAGATCTGGCAGGCAAATGCTGCCGGACGTTACGCGCAGTCGAATGACCAGCACGATGCTCCGCTCGATCCAAACTTTCTTGGTGCGGGGCGCTGCGTGTCGGATGCGAACGGCCACTATTCCTTTCGGACGATCAAGCCTGGCGCGTACCCTTGGCGCAACCATGCCAATGCATGGCGCCCTAATCATATCCATCTGTCATTGTTCGGGCCGACCTTGGGGTCACGTCTTGTGACCCAGATGTATTTTCCCGGCGACCCGCTCCTCGCGCATGACCCCATCTTCAACAGCGTGCCAGAGGGTGCCCGGGGACGCCTCGTGTCGGAACTCGATCTCGACTTGACCGTGCCCGAATTCGCGCTGGCGTACCGGTTCGACGTCGTGCTGCGGGGCGAGCAGGCGACCCCAGTGGAGCCATAGGGCCCCGGTGTTGAAGCAGACCCCTTCCCAGACCGTCGGCCCATTCTTTGGCTTTGGTCTGCTGCCTGAGCAGTACGGCTACGCCCGTACCGGGATTGCCAATGGCAATTTGGTAACCGGGCGGACAGAGGGACAGCGGATAACCATCATGGGACAGGTGTTTGACGGGGCAGGTGACGTCATTCCGGACGCCCTGATCGAGATTTGGCAGGCGGATTCACACGGGCGTTACGATCACCCGGCGGACTCCCGGCTTCCCCATCGTGACGAGGCTGCATTTTCAGGGTTCGGGCGAGCGGGGACCGGAGCAGATCCGGACGGAGGATTCCGGTTCGAGACCATCAAGCCGGGGAGCGTCGACGGGGTGCAGGCCCCGCACCTCAACGTAACCCTCTTCATGCGCGGCTTGCTCACACACGTCGCGACGCGGATGTATTTCTCCGACGAGCCGGACGCAAATTGTCACGATCCGGTTCTCCTTTCGGTTCCCGGTGACCGGCGCTCCACCCTGGTGGCGACACGGGTCGACTCAGGGCCCGGCCCGTCGTACCAGTTCGACATTCACATGCAGGGAGCACGTGAGACCGTATTCTTCGACGTCTGACCGGCGGTCCTGTCTAGGAAGCTCGTGACAACCGATCCGTTTTCGTTCCTGTCCCACGGGGATCTCTTTGCGTCTGCCGACGTACGGGCACGGTTGTCGGAGGAACGGCGGGTCGCCGATATGGTGCGCGTCGAGGTTGCGCTGGCCCGCGCAAATGGAAGTTGCGGGGTGGTCCCGGAGGCCGCAGTTCGCACCATCGAAGACGCGTTGGCCGAATTCGTGCCCGTCCTTTCCGGGCTCGGCTCTGGAACCAATTCCGCGGGCGTCCCGGTTCCTGCCTTGGTGACCCAGCTGCGTGACGCCGTTGGGGAAGAAGCGGCGGACTACGTGCATTGGGGCGCAACGTCGCAGGACATTGTCGATACCGCGCTGGTCCTGACGCTTCGCGACGTGCTCAATCTGCTCGGCCGTGAGATCGACGCGTTGATCAAGGCGCTCGCGGAGTTGGCACGCAGGCACCGCGGGACGGTCATGCTGGCCCGCACGCGCATGCAGCAGGCGACACCAACGGTGTTCGGTTTGCGCGTGGTGGGATGGCGACAACCGATCGTGCGCAGCCGGGTCCGGCTGGATGAACTCCGCCCGCGTCTTCTGTGCGTACAGCTGGGCGGCGCAGCCGGGACCATGGCACCTTGGGAAGGCACCGGGCCCGCAGTCCGTCGCGCGCTTGCACGCGAGCTCGATCTCGAGGTCCCGCCCATACCCTGGCATACACAGCGCGACAGCCTTGCCGAGTTCGCTGGCTGGTTGAGCCTCGTGAGCGGTGCCTTGGGAACCATCGGTGTCGATGTCGGGCTGCTTGCACAGGGCGAGGTCGCGGAGGTTTCCGAGACGGCGGAACCAGGGTCAGGGGAGTCCTCCACTCTTCCCCACAAGTCCAATCCTGTGAGCAGCGAAGTCCTGGTCGCCTTGGCCCGCTACAACGCGAACGCGCTGGGGTCCATGCATCAAGCCCTGCTCCACGAAGGCGAGCGGAGCGGTGCGGCGTGGTCCCTGGAGTGGTTGACCCTGCCGGGCATGGTCTTGGCCACCAGCGGCGCGCTGGCGCACGGCTTGCGCCTCGCTTCGGGGCTGAGCGTCGATCCGGCTCGAATGCGGCGCAACCTGGAGGCCACGGACGGGCTGTGCCTGGCCGAGGCCGTGTCGTTTGCACTCGCAAAACACATGCCACGCACGGAGGCCCAGCGGCTGGTGGGCGATGCCTGCAGGGAGGTCAGGGAAACCGGGCGCGGGTTGATGGCGGTTCTCTTGCAGCGAACCGACCTGCCTGTCGCGTGGTCCGAGTTTGACGATCCGGAGCGCCATCTCGGTTCCGCGCGAGCACTGGTCGATGCCGCCTTGGACGACTGAGCCCGAGAGGGTGGACGTTCCAGAACACGTCTCGGACGTCAGATGCTGAACCGGCTGTGCGGGCTGCTCTGACCATGCGGGTTCAGGTGGTCATTGTGGGTGGTGGACCGTCGGGGCTTCTGCTGGCGCAGCTGCTACACCTCGCGGATATCGACACGGCTGTCCTGGAGCGGCGCACCGTGGCCCATGTCTTGGGGAGAATCAGGGCCGGCGTTTTGGAGCAGGGGACGGTGAACCTGCTTCGGGAGGCACAGGTGGCGGTACGGCTGGAAACCGAAGGCTTGGTCCACGATGGTCTGGAAATTGCGTTTGCCGGCGAGCGACGCCGCCTTGACCTTGCGGAGCTGACGAACGGCGGTGCGGTGACGGTGTACGGACAGACGGAAGTTACCCGAGATTTGCTCGACGCCCGGACACGATCCAGGGGAGCCGTCATCGATCAGGCCGAAGCGGTGACGCTCCACGACATTGGCGGCGACGCGCCGTACGTGACGTACTGCAAGGGTGGCTTACGTCTCCGCATCGACTGCGACTTCATCGCGGGTTGCGATGGGTTTCACGGCGTAAGTCGCCGCGCGATTCCTGCGGGAATTCTCCGCGAGTTCGAACTGACCTATCCCTTTGGTTGGATCGGCGTGCTTTCCCGAACCCCGCCGGTGTCACAGGAATTGATCTATGTCCACCATGAGCGGGGATTCGCGCTCTGCTCGATGCGTTCCGGCAACCTGAGCCGCTACTACCTCCAGTGTCCGGCAGGGGACAGCGTGGACGATTGGCCAGACGACCGCTTCTGGGCCGAGTTGAGACGCCGTCTCCCGAATGACGTCGGCAACATTCTCGTAACGGGCCCATCCATCGAGAAAAGCATTGCTCCGCTCCGCAGCTATGTCGCCGAACCCATGCAGCATGGCCGTTTGTTCCTGGCCGGCGACGCTGCCCATATCGTGCCGCCGACGGGTGCCAAGGGCCTCAATCTGGCCGCTTCGGATATCCACTACGTGTCCCGTGCGCTGATCGATCACTACTGCCGGGGCGACGACTCGGGGCTCGAGGGTTACTCGCGGAGAGCCTTGGCCAGGGTTTGGAAATGCGAGCGATTCTCCTGGTGGTTGACCACCTTGCTACACCGGTTCCCGGACGCGGGTCCATTCCGGGAACGCATTGCGCGGGCCGAACTCGACTATTTGCTGTCCTCGGAGGCTGCCAAGCGGGCGTTCGCCGAGAACTACGTCGGTCTTCCGTATTAACTCGGCCTCGTAACCCGCGGCACACAGTGCGTTCCCGGAGTACCGATCGACCGCGAATTCTCGCGTCACAGGATGAATGAGATTGCTCGGAATAGGGGCCCGTGCGCCAGCGGCCGTCCAGTGGATGCCAGCGACTCCACCCCGGCACAACCGCGGCGAAGAGCGAGTTCAAATGCAATAGCGGGAGTTCAGTGTGCGGGTCGGCACCCACTTCGGCCTTAAGGAAGCATCACATCCGTGACGGTCGGAGCCCCTCCACCATGCCACGAGTTCGGGGAGGGGACAGTTGTTCCGGGCGAGGACTTTCTTTGGGCTCGTCCACAGGATTGCCGGCATCATCGGCTGCACCCTAGTAGAGAGACGATCCTCGGTTCGCGTCGACTTGGGCGTGCGTTTGCAGGCTGGGGATGCGCGGTTGACCCAGCTTGTGACACGCATGTTCCGGCGGTGCTTTGGGCGGCTATCATGCTGTAACCGCATCTCTCCGGGGTCGTCAGATCCGTCATTTTCCGAGAAGGCCAGCGGCGCGTGTCGAGCCCCGGCGAGCGCCAGCTAATCCCCGAGCAAGCCCGCCTTGCCGAAGTATTCGAGGGTGGATGCGGCACACATCTGCGGTTTTTCCAGCTGCAACAGGTGTGTCGTTTCAGGAGCAAAGTCGTAGTCCACACGCAGCTGTTCAGGCAGCGCTGTACCCGGCAGGAATGAGTTTGGCGCTGTTGGGTCGGACCCGATCACCTTGACGGGACACGTGATGGTGTGGAAGTCCACTCTTCCTGCAAAGGGGTAAAGAGAGTCCCAGAGTTGGGCCTCGTGCTCGCGAGGGCTGCGCAGTCCGTAGCCGCTTCCGTCGGAGGTCGGCCGGAGCGTTGTGCGCGCCAAGAGGTCGAGATTCCCTGCGTTCATGCACTCGAATGCTGGCGCCCTGGAGAGAAGCTCCACGTAAGCATCCAGCGTCTCAAAGTAATCTCGCCTCTTGCGCGTGGCGGCTCCCATACGCAATCCAAGCTTCTCCAATTCGCCCATTGCCCGACCTGGCAGACGCAGTGGCGGGTCGAACAGGACCAAGGCAAGGTATTCGTCGCTAATTTGTGAATGAAACGTTACTAGTGTCCTGATCGTAAAGTTAATTAGAATAAGCTCGTCGGTTACGTTGGAGGGATGCCTGGTGAGCAGAGTGGCAGTGCCGATCACGTTGTCGGCAGCGGAGCGGCGTGAGTTGGAAGGCCTGGCCCGCCGTCGGAAGACGGCCCAGGGTCTGGCGCGGCGGGCACGGATTGTGCTGGCGGCGGCCGATGGGCTGGAGAATCAGGCGATTGTTGAGCGGGTGGGCGCCGCCGCCAACACGGTCGGCAAGTGGCGTCGGCGCTTTGCCGAGCGCCGGCTGGACGGCCTCTACGACGAGCCGCGCTCCGGGGCACCGCGCAGGATCGGCGACGAGCAGGTCGCGGCCGTCATCGGCCGCACTCTGGAAGAGACGCCGCCCGACAGCACGCACTGGAGCCTGCGCTCGATGGCCCGCGCCTCGGGCTATGCGCCTTCGACCATCCACCGGATTTGGCAGGCCTTCGGCCTGCAGCCGCACCGCTCGGAGACGTTCAAGTTGTCATCGGACCCCCTGTTTGTGGAGAAGGTGCGCGACATCGTCGGGCTCTATCTGAGCCCTCCGGAACGGGCGCTGGTGCTGTGCGTCGACGAGAAGAGCCAGATCCAGGCGCTGGACCGCTCCCGGCCGCTTCTTCCCATGCGGCCCGGACAGATCGAGCGGCGCACCCATGACTACATGCGCCACGGCACCACCACGCTGTTCGCTGCCCTCGACCTCGCCACCGGCAAGGTCATCGGGCAGTGCTTCCCGCGTCATCGCAGCCGGGAGTTCCTCAGGTTCCTGCGCTCTCTCGAAACCCTGGTTCCCGACGACCTCGACGTCCATCTGGTCATGGACAACTACGCCACCCACAAGACGCCGGCGGTGCAACGCTGGCTGGTCGGCCATCCGCGCTGGCAGGTCCACTTCACGCCGACCGGCGCTTCCTGGCTGAACCAGGTCGAGCGCTTCTTCGCGCTCTTGACCGAGAAACAGCTCCGGCGCGGTGTCCATCGTTCGACGCAGGAGCTCGAGCAGGCGATCCGGACCTACATCGATACCGTCAACACCGACCCGCGACCCTTCCGCTGGACCAAGTCCGCCGACGACATCCTCGCCACCATCAAACGCTTCTGCCTGCGCACTCTCGAAACCGCAGAACGGCAGAGGGAAATCATCAAAACTTCAGAATCAGGACACTAGCGCTGTGAGCGAATGGAAGATTCCAATCTTTGGTTTCGCGCCAAAATACCGATCGATGGAGCGGGAGAGGCAGGCAAAATCTCCCGCAATCGTAGGGATGCTGTGGGCAGCCAAACTACCAACCGGATTCCAGCCGTGGCTGCGAACGTCATGCACGAAAACGTCGAGCCTGCCCGTGAACTGAGACCAGAATGGCCAGTAGCCGTCGATTGCGAAGCCATTCCCATGGCTTACGACAAGCCGGGGACCGGCCGGATTTCCATGCCGACGCAGTGTGATGGGATAGCCGTCCTTGGCTTGAACCTCGTGCACTGCATGCGGTTTGGGGACATTCCAAGCCACGGAAATCGCTATGCGGGACAACCACGATGGCGATGACTGCTCGAAACTGGAACTCCCACGAGTCCAGCGAACCCACATCCTGGTTGCATCGTCGTTTCCGTGTCTTCCGCCGCCAAGATGTCCATTTTCCTATGCTAATTCACGGCGGGCAACGCCGTCCGACGGCAGAAGGGATCTTGTGGGGGACAAACGCATAACCGGCGAGTCGGAGATAGCGCTCGGGGCGATGCAGCGCCTGGGGCGCTAGGCCATCGACATTTTGCTGGATCGGATCAGCCAAGTTGGCCAAGGAAATGCCTGGGATGGCGAATTTCGGCAGGTACTGGAAGCGCAATTCCTCAAGCCACCGCCCGAAGATGGACACCCCGCGGAGGAGGTGTTTGAGCAGGTCTCACGCGACGTGCTGCCGGTTGCAGCCCGATTAGACCATCCCCGCCTTCTTCGGATTCAACCCGTCCTCTCCGACGTGGCCCGGCAGATGCCTATCTGGGGGACATTCAATCCGTTAAATGTCTCACTCCGGCCTGAAAGCTTGCTATTCGGCTGAATTGCAATGAACTCGGCCCCGGTTCCGTGATCAGAATCGCTGTTCGGTGGCCCGGCTGCTACAAGGAGCTGGCGGGCGTCGTGTGGACGTGGCACATTCCTCCGCCGCTAAGTTGGTCAGCTCGGTTTCGAGCTTTGATGGTCGGAAATGAACGATCGCTGATGGTGGTCTGTGAATACTGCTAGCCCTGTATTTCGATTCGATGCTTCATCGGACGAGAGCTAGAATTCCTGCGGGAGAGCAGACAGTCGTGTTTCTTGCAATTTCATCTCGACGTCGCGCATGGCCAGCCGGATGTGTTTCGTGCTGACGTTTCCAGAACAAGTGGTGCTTCTTCTTCTCGATGATGACGAAGGAATCTTCCGTGCAGTTGGAAAAACCACCCTGGATCTTGCGTTGACAGGCTCGGTGCTTATGGAGCTCGCGTTTGCCCGTCGCATTGATACCGAGACTCAGCACATGACGGTGATCGATGACACCACTACCGGCGACGCTTCGATAGATAGGGTGCTGGAACAGGTTGCCGGCAGTCGCGCCCCTGGTAGCACAAGGGTATGGATCGAAACACTGTCCGCCCAAACAACGGGCACGATCCAAGAACAAACGCTGGCTAGCCTGGTGGCGCGCGGAATTCTGAAGCGCGAAGAACGCAAACTCCTCCAGGAGACCGTACTGCATCTTTGGGTCATTAGGTCGCCGCGTTACGCGGTTGTTGACAAGGAGGCCAAACGTGCCGTCCTTGCGCGGATCGCTCACGTCTTGTCCTCCGACGACATTCCGAATCCCGCCGACATCGCCTTGGTTTGTCTCACCGAAGCCTGCGGGGTCCTAACGGCCCTAATGGGAGAGCAGGAAGTAGCGCGGGCCAAGCCCCGCATCGAACAGCTTCGGAAAATGCACGTGATCGGTAGAGAAATTGCGAACGCGGTCTTTGATGTAGACCACTCCATCACACAACCAACGGCGCACCCGCTTTCGTGAGCGAAGGTTCTCGACGAGACTCGAAATGCGACGGCATGCTTCCACGAACGCCGCCGCATGTGTAGTTAGTACAAGCAGTTCATCGCGAGGGCGGAACGATGGCGTTGCGGGCCAGTCACATAGTCCTGTATTGGCCGCTGTGCATGGTGGCTGGTGGTGGACCCCCGGCCGACCGCCAATCAGTGCGCCCGACGCTCCGAGACCTCTTGGTGAGGGCGTGTCAATTGGGCGTCCACTACTGAACGGTGCCGGACTTTGCCATGCGCACTGGGCAGGTAGCCCCTGACCCCGTACAAGTCGTTGCGGACAGTCCGCTCTTGCGAACATTCGACCGGAGCAGCCTGCGCGGTCTGGCATTGGAGTGGGTCGTTCTTGACAGCGGGGAGATGTTGCCATTGCGCCGGGAGGGCGGCGATGCCCTCTATTTCGTCGCATCCGGCCGCGTCGAAATCGTCGAAGCGATAGGCGATTCCGAACACGCAGTCACAGCTGAAGCGCCAGCCCTCACTTCGGTGGTCGCTGGGGACGTGATCGGCGACATGCGCACTCTGATGGGAACCCGCAATCTCGCAACGGCGGCCCTTCGAGCGGTGACGCCCACGCACCTCGTCAAACTCGTCAAGGAACAGTTTGACGATTACGTAGCGAAGCATCCCGAGGCTGGCGCCAAACTGCGGCACGCCTTTACTCCACGTTTCTACCACCGCGAGTTGGTGTCGGTGCTTGGTGACATGTTCGGCGCGTTGTCGGAAACGCTGCTGGGCGAAGTCGAGCCCAGGTTGACCTGGCGGCACCTAGCCCGCGGCGAAATCCTGTTTCGCCAAGGGGATCGCTCAGACCAGTTTTTCGTCCTGATTGCCGGCCGTCTTTCGGAACTGGCCACCGATGAAGCGGGACAAGAAAAGGTGCTGGATCTCATTTCAGAAGGCGGCACTGTTGGAGAAACGGGGGTGTTTTCCGATGAGCTTCGGACGACGTCGGTGGTAGCAGTCCGCGAATCGGTTCTTCTGGATTTCTCCCGCAATGGCTTTCATGAACTCGCGCGGCAGCATCCCACTCTGAACGCATGGCTCGCCAAGCTATTGGCCAAGCGCTTGCGCGGCCTGGTTCGTGCAGAGCCCTTTGAGCAATTAGGCAGTAACATTGGGTTGATTCCGGTCGGCGATACTCCGCCCTTCGACACATTCGGGGAACGTTTTTCAAGGACTTTGACACGACGAACCTCGTGCTTCCTCGTGTCCAGCGCTCTCACGGATCAGTATCTCGGTACTCACGGAATTGCCCAAGCAGCGGAAGGAAGCTCAGGAGACCTGCGGGTCCGTGCGTGGCTTAGCGATCAAGAGTCGCGATCAAAATACATGGTCTACATGGCAGACCCTACGCTGACCAATTGGACCAGACGCTGCATTCAGCAAGCGGACGAAATCGTCTTCCTTGGAACCGCCTCCGGCACGCCGGATTCGAACGAAGCGGAAGAGGAGGTCCTTCGCCTTGAAAGGGTCAGGCAGACCAAGTTTCGCAAGACGCTCGTCTTGCTTCACCCAGCTGGCACGTCGGATCCGCAGAGTACGGACAGTTGGTTGCGCCATCGCGGTGTGGAGCGGCATTTCCATGTCCGACCTGAGAATGAGCGCGATCTGGAGCGGCTTGTCCGGTATTTTTTGCGATGCGAAATCGGATTGGTCCTCAGTGGCGGCGGGTCACGCGGCTTCGCGCACATCGGGGTACTCAAGGCCATCCAGGAACTGCAAATCCCGGTCGATTTCATCGGTGGGGTCAGCATGGGCTCCCTTATCGCCGGAGTCTATGCCTCCACCAGCGATCTGGATGGGCAAGTGGCATTGTTCAAGAAATTGCTTCGAGGAGTGTTCCGTGACTACACGCTCCCCTTTGTCTCCCTGACACGTGGCCGCCGCTTCAACCGCTGCCTGCAAGGCATGTTGGGCGATCGGAACATTGAGGATCTCTGGGTTCCCTACTTCTGTTTGTCGAGCAATCTGACTCGCGCCAATACGGTGATCCACGCCTCAGGGCCGCTCTGGGAGGCCGTACGGGCAAGCAGCAGTCTTCCGGGATTGGTACCACCAGTTGTCGTCGATGGAGATTTGCTCTATGACGGTTGCCTCCTAAACAATCTGCCCGTCGACGTGATGCGGAAGAAAATCCAGACCGGCCAGCTGATCGCGGTCGATGTGGTTCCACCCGTTGATTTGAACATTCGAACGCGGACGCAGCAAATTCCGTCTAGCTGGCGCCTTTCCTGGAACCGGCTCAATCCGCTGACCCGTCGAATTGAGTTGCCAAGTATCGTCGATATTCTGCAGCGCGCGGGCGCACTTGGGAGCGCGTTCCATCGCCAACAATTGATCGATCGGAACTTTGCAGACCTTTATCTCAGGCCGCCGGTAGACGATTTCCACATTCTCGATTTCAGCGTTGCCGACGAGGCTATCGAAACAGGCTATGCCTATGGAGGGCCCATGATCCGCAGGTGGATGGAAGAAAATCGACTCACCTGACAATCTTCCGAACGCGCGCAAGCCTCAATGATCTTGGCGTAACCCGGCTATCGAAGGAAACACGGGGGCATGCTGGTCCCGGCGCGACTGCAACAAACCCTTTATGCTCGCTAAGGCGAAAATTCATCGGGTACGCGCGTGAGAGGGAAGCCGGCTTGAGGAATCTGCAGGCGCGGTCGGTTTTGAGAACGTGCTCCCGGTGACGACGCCAAGTACTCAACCCGATGTCAGTACGAACGCCGCCGCTCAAGTTCGGGTAACCCTGCGCGCGCAAGGCGATCGGCCGCCACTCTATTTTATCCCTGCCGGCTACGCCGACATGCGGGCTTTTCAGCGAATCGCCGAACTCCTCGACAACGATCAACCTGTTTACGGCCTGCAACCGCCAAAGCCCGAAGAAGTCAAGGGACTTCGAAGGAAACCACTGGACTGGCTCATTTCCTCATACATCAGTGGTATCAAGACGGTCCAACCAATAGGTCCCTACAATCTGGTCGGCTATTCATTGGGCGGCTTGTTTACGGTCGAGACGGCACGCCAGCTGATTAGGAATGGGGATTCGGTCGGTCTTCTGATGGTCCTGGATCCGCCCATCCAAGTGCCGCTCTCCATCACAATCTTTTATCTGAACTTCCAACGTTTCTGCAATTCGAGCAAATGGCTTTCGGCGTTTCGGTGGTGGATGATTCACCGCTGGAAAAGCCGATTGTTCGGCTGGGTCTCCGACGGAGGCCTATGCACTCACGTTGCTGTTATCAGACAATATGAAGTGGCTGCATACCCGGGGCGCATCACGTATGTGCTCCCGCACAAGACATGGATTCGCTGGCTCAACCTGACCCGATTTGGAAGGTCTTGGCTGAAGATCGCCCGAGACGGGCTCGATGTGCACCACATTCCGGGACATCATTTCGAAATGCTGATCAACCAACAGGCGGAAGAGATAGCGACATTGTTGAACAAGCACCTTTGTGAAACCGGACCCGATGCCAGGGATACGAACATCCAGGAACCTGATTCTAGAGAATCATCGGCTGCGGACGGCAGTTCCGCTTCATCATCACCCTGATCCCATCCCGTGGCGTCGCTACGACTCCACGCGGACGTCACGGCGCACGAACTTGCTGAGGCCCTTGGCGTAACGACGGCCGGGGGTCATGCACGACAACGAAGAGAAACATCAAGAGGACGCCCGAGGTCAAGTCCGAGAACTGCTGGCTATTTGCTCGGAGCGAACTGAGGCAGATAGGGTATCAGCGGGGCCAACCCGGGCTCGGTATCTGGCGTCGAGATCGTCGCTGACGGCGACCATCTGCCGGGGCTCGAAGTTGGTGATCTGGATCGCGCGACGGTGGTTCATCAGCATCTCCAGATGGCCGATACACGCCTCGAAGTTGTCCTCGAAGCACCGCGTGGCGCTCGGGAAGTCCTTCGCGGAGTGGATCACTATTCCGCGCGCGGGTTCTCGGCCGACGGCCCAGGGCGGTGTCCTGCAGACGGCCGTGGAGCGGCCGTGGAACGCGGGCCCGCGGCCGTCGGGCACATTGGCAGCCAGGTTGTGCATGCAATGCGCGAGGCAGCGCTGCGGGTTTCGATCGCCTTGACGCTGCCCGGAGCACCGTCGGTGCTCGCCAAGAGGGGTCACCAGGGCCGCCGGCGCCTCATGTCTTGGTTGAACGCGCTAAGCCGCTTTCTGGGGCCATCTGGTGCAACAGGACCTTTCCTACCCGCTAGCCGCTCGAGCCGGCCATCTGGTGCAACAGGACCTTGTCCCCGGTCACCGCGAACTTCCAGGCCGCAAGCACCGGGTCGTGTTTTGCTGCACGGGCGGAGCCGCTGGGGTTCCTGCAGGCGAACTCCCTGCAGTCCACCCCCCGACGCTCGCCGATCCCCGAGACCGCCATGCGCGACAGGAGCAAGCGTCCGGTCGGGTCCTCAAACACCTCCTTGGTGTCGCGCACCGACAGGCCCGGGGGCTTGGACCCTCTGCGGGGCTGTGTTGAAGAGCGCGCTGCAAGACCCGTGGGCGTGGCCACGTGCTGCGGCGGGTCGATCGCGGCATGCGTGTTGGCGTAAATACGCCTCCCTCAACAGGCATTCTGGTACCTGATTCGGGCAATCACAGTTAAGAAAACGGTTCCCCTGTACGCGGGGTCTCCGCAGCTGTCGCGATCGGCCTCGCTCTACAGCATTGGTCCACTTCAAATGTTGGGGTACGGAGGGCGTGGACTTGCCCCTATACGTTGGACCATCGGAAGCGAGAAATTGCCGGTTGATGGAGTCCGCGCCTGAGCGGACCTACGGCGCGGTCAGCGGCCCTCGGTACTGTCGTCGCGATTGGAAGCGGAACGACTCAGACTGATTTCGGGTTCGGTACCAGCAATCAGTCGTCGAATGTTGCTGTGGTGCCGGAGCGCCACCAGCAGTGCGATGACTGCGAGCGATGGAAGGTGGGCAGGGTCTCCAGGAAGGCTGATTGGAAGGTGACCTGCCCTCTGTAGTTCCAGCAGGCTCCACAGCAGTGCCGGGGTCCCCAGCACCAATGCACCGATCGCTCCAACGGACGATCTCCGTGAAATGGCCGCCAATCCCAGCCAGACGCCCCCTGCCGCGAGTGCAACCGGCCATGCGAGGGCGGTCAATGCTCCGAACGTCGTTGCGACTCCCTTGCCTCCCCGAAATAGTAACCAAACTGGGAACATGTGACCGACGACCGCTGCGAGTGCGGCCCAGGCGGCGGGTTCCGGGCCGAGCGGTTCAACGAAAGCAACCGCGACCGCTCCCTTGCCCGCGTCGAGCAGGAGTGTCGCGGCCGCGAGACCACGCCCGCCGGTACGGAGCACATTGGTCGCTCCGATGTTGCCCGACCCGATCTCGCGCAGGTCGCCGAGCCCGGCGATGCGGCTCAACAGCAGCCCGAACGGAATTGACCCAAGCAGGTAGGCCGGCACCAGCACGGATGCCAAATAGCCTGTTGGGCCGGTGCCGGCGATCAGGTCGGCGATCACTCCTCGGCGCCGTACACAGTGCGACCGTCGACGACTGTGCGGACCGCCCGACCGCGTACCGGCCGTCCCGAGTACGGGGCGTTCTGCGACTTGCTCCGGAACCGCTTGGCATCAAGCGCCCACGTTTCGTCGGGGTCAAATACCACCAAGTCCGCGGGCTCGCCGGGAGCGAGGCGCCCGCCCGGCATCCGGAAAATGGCCGCCGGGCCGCTCGTGACGCGCCGGAGCATGTCAATGAGTGACATCCGGCCTTCATGTACAAGTTCGAGAGCCAACGGCAGTACGGTTTCCAGGGAGGCCATACCGAATTCCGCTTGCTCGAACGGCTGCCGCTTATTGTCTTCGTGATGAGGGGAATGGTCGCTTGCGATAACGTCGATGACACCCCGTGCCACCGCATCGGCAATAGCCTCCCGGTCGGCCTCGGTTCGAAGGGGTGGAGATACCTTCGCGAACGTTCGCCATCCTTCGACCTCGTCCTCGGTCAGCGCGAAATAGTGCGGTGCCGTCCCGGCCGTAACGGCCACCCCTCGGGCTTTGCCTGCTTCGACGGCCTCGATGGCGCCTCGGGTCGAGAGATTGGGAAAATGAATCCGTGTCTCGGCGGCCTCGGCAAGTCGCAGGTCGCGTTCGATCAGGATGGTCTCTGCGACTGTCGGGATGCTTGGCAAGCCAAGACGGGTTGCGAGCGGGCCTGCGTTCATGGTGCCGTTGCCGATGAGGGCAGGGTGTTCAGGATGCTGTACCAGGAGCAGGTCGAGAGAACGCGCGTACTTGAGCGCGCGGAACATGAGGCCTGCATCCTCGACGGCACGATTTGCGTCGGTGAACGCGATGACGCCGGCTTCCGCCAGCAGGCCCATTTCGGTCAGTTCCTTGCCTCGTGTACCGACGGTGATGGCAGCGGTCGCGAACACCTTGACGAGGCTGGTTTCTCGCGCCCTTCGGCTGATGAACTCCACTTCGGCAACGCCATCGATGACCGGTTCAGTGTCGGGGGTGCACAGGATGCTCGTGATGCCCCCGGCGGCGGCCGCTGTGCTTGCCGTGAAGAGGGTCTCTTGGTGTTCGGCGCCGGGTTCGCGCAGGTGAGCCCGGGTGTCAATCAGCCCGGGCGCCAGCACGTGGCCGCGGCAGTCAACGTGCACTGCATCGTCCGGGGGGCCGTCGGCGAACAAGCCGGGCCCGACATCCACGATGCACTTGCCCTCGGTCAGGACCCCCCCTGGTGCGTCCAGGCCGGACGCCGGGTCGATGAGGCGAGCGCCGGTATAGGCCGTGCACCGTGGAGGCGCGCGAAGGTGTTGGCCCGCCGTCATGGTGCGGTCGCCCGGGGGCGGTCCTGGACCGAGGCCTCCAGCGCCGCGATCCGAACCGCAACGCCGTGCGCCACCTGCTCGAGAATCAGCGACCGACCGATGTCGTCGGCCAGCACGCTGTCGAGTTCCACACCCCGGTTGATTGGGCCGGGGTGCATGATCACGGCGTCTTCGTTGGCCACCCGCAGTTTGTCGGAATCGAGGCCGAAGAACCGGAAATACTCGCGTGTGGAAGGGACCAGTGAACCGTGCATCCGCTCGAGTTGAAGGCGCAGCATCATCACCACGTCGGCTCCTTCGAGTCCCGCCGCCATGGTTTCGAAGGGCTGTGCGCCGAACGATTCGATACCGGGTGGCATCAGCGTGCCCGGGGCGACCACGCGGACGTGGGAGCCCATGATAGTGAGGAGGCGAATATTCGAACGGGCAACACGGCTGTGCGCAATGTCGCCGCAGATAGCGACCGTCAGCCCTTCCAGGGTGCCTTTGCGGCGCCGTATCGTCAGGGCGTCCGTGAGGGCCTGGGTCGGGTGCTCGTGGTTGCCGTCGCCGGCGTTGATGACGGAGCAATTGACCTTGTGGCTGAGAAGGTGAGGGACACCGCTCATGGCGTGCCGCACCACGAGGACATCGGGGCGCATGGCGTTCAGGGTCATGGCCGTGTCAATAAGGGTCTCGCCCTTGCCCGTGGAGCTCGTAGCCACCGACATGTCCACGACGTTGAAGCCGAGGTGCTGGCCGGCAATCTGAAATGAGGCGCGGGTACGGGTCGAGTTCTCGAAGAACAGGCTCATCATTAGATGGCCCGGCAGGGTGTCTGGAGGGTGCCCGTCGTGGGCTAGCCGGTCAGCAATGAGATCGGCCCGATCGATGAAACGAATGATTTCTGCGCGGCTCATCTCCTCGATTCCGAGGAGATGGCGACGAGCGACGGGAAAGGTCGATGTGGCCGCGCCCATAATTCAAACGATAGGTGAGGTGCCGGACGGCGGCAAGCGACCGGTGGCAATTGCCCTGCCACTTGCCAGTGGGTTCTGCACGCGAATGGGCGTCGGCGTGGTACACTTAATCTGGACTTCACACTGCAGTTTCGGGGTGTTAAATGAATCCTTGTTCGCGTTATCGCCGTCCATTGTTCGACCGGATTGCCGTTGTCCTGGCCCTGCTCGTGTCGGCTTCCGCTGGCACCGCGGGTGCTGTGGAATTCTCTACATCGGCACCGCAGGGACTGCTGCTCGATGCGCAGACCGGCACGGTACTCATGGCCCAGGACGCCGACAAGGCCATGCCTCCGGCGTCCATGAGCAAGCTGATGACGGTGTACATGACGTTCGAGGCCGTCCGCGAGGGGCGTCTCTCCTTGGACACGGAATTGCCGGTGAGCCGCGATGCCTGGAAGAAGGGCGGATCAAAGATGTTTGTCGAGGTGGGCACCACCGTGCCGGTCATCGACCTCCTCCGCGGTGTGATCGTGCAGTCGGGGAACGATGCGAGCATTGTGCTGGCCGAGGGAATTGGTGGTACCGAATCCGGATTTGTCAGCCTGATGAATCACCGCGCCAACGAACTCGGCCTGCTGGACAGCCATTTCACGAACTCCACAGGCTGGCCGGACCCGAACCATATCATGTCCCCGCGCGATCTCGCGAGGCTGACGGGGTTGATCTTCCAAGAATTCCCAGATCTTTATCCGCTATTTGCGGAAACCGAGTACACGTTCGGTGGCATTCGACAGCAGAACCGCAACCCGCTGCTCTACCGGAACATGGGTGCCGAGGGTATGAAGACCGGGTTCACCAATGATGCGGGGTATGGACTGACGGCAACGACCAACCGGAATGGCCGACGGTTGATCCTGGTCCTTAACGGTATGAGTTCGCCGAAACAGCGCGTGGCGGAGGCAACCCGCTTGATCGAATTGGCGTACGCGCAGACTGAAGCTGTGCATCTTGCCGAAGCCGGCGAGGTCATCGGTAACGTTTCTGTGGCGGGCGGGCAGTATCTGGAGGTTCCGGTCGCGTCACCAACGCTGCTCGCTGCGACCCTGCCGCGTGGAGCCGGCCGTGCCAGCACCCAGTTTGCGATCCGCTACGAGGGGCCGATTCCGGCACCCGTTGAAGCGGGTATGCAGGTCGCCTCTCTGGTCGTGCGCAATCCGACCCAGGCCCCGACCGAGTATCCGTTGGTGGCAGCCAGTTCGGTACCGGAAATCGGCATCTTCATGCGCATGGTGCGCGCCGCCGGATACCTGATTTGGGGGCCGCCATAGCTCGCTTCGGCGCCAAGCGCGCTGCATTCATCAGTTTCGAGGGTCTCGACGGAAGCGGAAAATCCGTTCATGCCCGTCTCGCTGCAGACCGCCTGGAAGCCCGCGGGCTCGACGTCGTCCGGACGCGTGAGCCCGGTGGTAGCGAGGGCGCGGAAGCCGTGCGCGCCATCCTGTCGTCGGGCGGAGTGGAGCGCTGGGATCCTGTGGCCGAAACGTTTCTGATTTCGGCGGCACGTGCCGATCATTGTCGCCGGATCATCGGCCCGGCTCTGGAGCGAGGATCCTGGGTGGTGTCGGATCGGTTTGTGGATTCCATGTTTGCCTATCAGGGGGCAGGGCGTGCCGTGTCCGACAGCCTCCTGAGGACGGTGGCAGCCCACTCCGTCAGCGACCTCATGCCGGATCTGACACTGGTCTGCGATGTGGACGTGGAAACGGCTCTGGAAAGGATTGTCGAGCGCAGCCGCGAGGGCGTGCCGTTGGCCCGGTACGAGCTAACGGACCGAGACCTTCGGGAGTGTATCCGGCAGGGGTTTCTGGACGGCGCTTCATTGGCCTCCGAGCGGTGCGTGGTCGTGGACACCAGTCCGCCGCTTGAAATGGTTGCGGCGCGGATTTGGGCAGTGATTGAAGGCCGCCTGGACGTTCCCGATGGCCCCAACTGACCGCGTCTTCGCATCGGACCCGCTGCATCCCCGCCGCGCGCCTGTCCTGGTCGGCCACGCTCGTCCAAGCGAGGCGTTCAAGGCAAGCCTCGCTGGCGGAAGGGTTCCGCACGCGTGGCTTCTTATTGGTCCTCGCGGTGTGGGCAAATCGACCTTCGCCTATCAGGCGGCCGTGACGGTGTTGTCGGGCTGTGCCGGCGGGCCTGTGCCCGCGACAGGCGAGGGTCCAGATTTTCCTGTGAGACGTAGAGTGTGGGCGGGCAGCCACGGCGATCTGATGTCGTTGGAGCGGGCAGCCGAGGGTTCCGGCGAAGCGCGGTCAATTCCGGTAGCTGCGGTGCGCGAAGTCCGTAGCTTCTTCGCCCTCACGTCTGCCGAGGGAGGCTGGCGGGTGGCCATCGTCGACGCGCTGGATGACTTGAGCCTGCACGGCGTGAACGCACTGCTGAAAGTCGTGGAGGAGCCGCCGCCCCGGGCACTCCTGTTCCTGATCGCCCATCGCGCGCGATCGGTCCCGGCGACCATCCGCTCGCGTTGCAGCCGGCTGGAGTTCGCGGGCCTGGGTCCGGACGAATGCTCAGGTATTCTCGAACGAATCCTGCCTGACTACACGACGTCTCAGCGGATGGGACTGGCCTATCTTTCAGGCGGTGCCCCCGGTATCGCGCTGTCGTACGCCGGCAACGACGCGCTGCCACTGTTTGGCGAAATCACAGGGCTCTGCAGGGAGCTTCCCGATCTCGACGTGGCTGCGGCACACGGTTTCAGTGAACAGTTTGCACGCCAACCGGGATCGGAACGGTTCCCGACGTTTGCGGCGATGTTCCGGGTTTGGGTTCACCGGGCGGCGCTCCGTCGGGTTGTCGGCGACTCTGCGCTTGGCGCAGACATCGTCGACGGGGAAGGCGAGGTTCAGCGGCGCTACAGCGCGGCGGCAGGTCTTGCAGGGGTGCTGTCCTTGTGGAACGATATCGCTCGCATTGCGGACGCGGTCACGCGCGCGCATCTTGATCGCAAACAAGCCGTGCTAGACGTGTTGTTCGCCAGTCGCCGACTGGCCCGCGGCGCATGAGCGGGGGATGAGCTTGGACACCTCGCCGAACGCGCCGCGCTTCTACATCACGACGCCAATCTATTACGTCAATGACGTGCCGCATCTTGGGCACGCCTACACCACGGTTGCGTGTGACTCCTTGGCCCGTTTCATGCGGCTGGATGGGCGGGACGTCAGGTTTACCACTGGCACTGACGAGCATGGTCAGAAGGTGGCGAAATCGGCAGATGCCGCAGGGCTCGATCCGCGCACGTTCACAGATCAGGTCTCGGAGCGATTCCGCTCGCTCGTGAATGTCATGGGGGCAACTCCGAGCGACTTCATCCGAACTACCGAGACTCGCCACTATCGCTCGGTCCAGGAAATCTGGCGTCGGCTCGTCGAGCGGGATGAGATTTATGCGGGCAAATACGAAGGCTGGTACTCGGTCCGCGACGAGGCGTACCTGGCGGAAAGCGAACTCGAGCGACAGCCCGACGGAACTCTTCGAGCTGCGAGCGGCGCTCCCGTCGAGTGGGTCGAGGAAGCGAGTTACTTCTTCCGACTTTCGAAGTGGCAGGAGCCTTTGCTGCAATGGTATGCGGACCATCCTCAATTCATCGGACCGGAGACCCGCCGCAACGAGGTCGTTCGGTTCGTCGAAGGCGGACTGGATGACCTGTCCGTTTCGCGCACGAGCTTCCGTTGGGGCGTTCCGGTACCGGATGATTCCGAGCACGTCATCTACGTCTGGGTGGACGCGCTCACCAACTACCTGACGTCGGCCGGCTTTCCGGACGAGAGTTCCGAATCGTACAACCGTTTCTGGCCGGCAGACGTGCATGTCGTCGGCAAGGACATCGTGCGGTTTCATGCGGTCTACTGGCCGGCCATGCTTCTCGCTGCTGGACTTCAGCCGCCCCAACGTGTGTTTGCCCACGGCTGGTGGACGGTCGAGGGCCAGAAGATGTCGAAGTCGATCGGCAATGTGGTCGACCCGTTTGCGCTGGTCGAGGAGTACGGTCTCGATCAGGTCCGGTATTTCCTCCTTCGTGAGGTGCCCTTCGGGAACGACGGGGACTATTCCAAGGCGGCAATGATCCAGCGGGTGGACGCCGACCTGGCGAATGACTACGGGAACTTGGTGCAACGTGTGCTGACGCTGGTGCAGCGCAACTGCGAGGGCGCGGTCCCGGAACGGGGACCGGCAACCCCGGAAGACCAGGCGCTCCTCGATGCTGCCGCTGGACTCGGACCGACCCTTCGGGCGCTGATGGAGACGCAGCAGATGCACCTCGCGCTCCGTACGATCTGGGACGTGGTCCGCGCCGCCAATGCCTACGTTGATCGGGCGGCGCCATGGGTGCTCGCCCGCAGTGATCCGCCGAGGTGTCGGGCCGTTCTGGGCATCCTCCTTGAGGTCTTGCAGCGGGTGAGCATTTTTTCGCAGCCGTTCGTTCCGGTGGGTGCTTCCGTGATCCTCGACCAGCTGGGCGTCCCGTCGGACCGTCGGACGTTTGCCGACGCTGAGCGGACGTCCGTCCCGGGAACGTCGCTCGAGCCGCCCCGGCCGGTGTTTCCGCGCCTCGCACCGAAGGCAGGAACCCATGCTGGTCGATAGCCACTGCCACCTGGATTTTCCCGACTTCGCGGAAGATTTCTCCGAAGTACTCACCCGGGCGCGGGCCGCCGGGGTGCGGACCATGCAGACCATTTGCACCCGGCTGGAGGCGCGTGACGTCGTGCTCGAGGTGGCGGCTCGTGACCCCGATCTCTGGTGTTCCGTCGGGCTGCACCCGCATGAGGCGGCGACCGAACCGGATGTGTCAGCCGACCGGATCGTGACGATGGCCGATC
Organism: Alphaproteobacteria bacterium; assembly: GCA_965215575.1. Classification (GTDB taxonomy): domain Bacteria; phylum Pseudomonadota; class Alphaproteobacteria; order TMED109; family TMED109; genus VXPW01. The sequence continues at coordinate 2,751,012 of OZ244069.1, read as the reverse complement.
ATCCGGACATCATCGGTATCGGTGAAACAGGGTTGGATTACTTCTACGAGCACAGTCCACGTGATCGGCAGCTGCAGAGCTTCAGGTGCCACATTGAGGCCAGTAGGCGGACGGGACTGCCCTTGATCGTTCATGCTCGAGATGCGGACAGCGACACCGTTGCCGTTCTTGAGGAAGAGTTTGCGAAGGGGTCGTTCCCCGGACTCATCCACTGTTTCACTGCAGGCCGTGAAGTCGCACGCGCTGCTCTCGGAATCGGCTTCATGATCTCGATTTCGGGCATCGTGACGTTCAAGAAGGCCGAGAACGTCCATGCGGCCGCGCGCGAAATTCCGCTGGAGCGTCTCTTGGTCGAGACCGATGCCCCCTTCCTGGCGCCGGTGCCGCACCGCGGCAAACGCTGTGAGCCTGCCTTCGTGGCTCGAACTGCCGAAGCGGTCGCGACATTGCGCGAGACGTCTCCCGAACACGTGGCTGAAGCCACGACTGACAACTTTTTTCGCCTGTTCTCGAAGGCCCGGCGGCCGCGCGACTAGTCGGGATGCGTCGGCTTCGGAGGTATGGCAGAGTGCACCGGGTTTCCGGTTCCTCGATTGCCTTCGATGCGCTGCTACTGATTGATGATGTCCGGCACCCTCCGCTTCGCACTGGCTGGCGCTTTGGCTCTTGCGGTCGCCGTGTTCGACCGTTCGGCGCATGCAGTGGACGGCGCCGAGCTTGCAGGGGCCTGTGCGAGCTGTCACGGGATTGGCGGACCGCCGGTCGACGAACTGACCCCACAAATTACGGGACTGCGCAAGAAGCATATCCTTACTGCCATGGGGGATTACCGCTCTGGCCAGCGTCCGCACGAACCCATGCAGCAAGCTGCCAGTGACCTGGCCGATGCGGATCTTGATGTCCTTGCGACTTGGTTGTCGGAGCAGGAGTGGGTCGCTGCTTCCTCTGCAGTCGACGGAGAACTTGCGACGGCAGGCAGCAAGAAGGCCCGTAGTGCGTGCAGCTCCTGTCATCGTCTTTCGGGTCAGGGAAACATTCAAGCTCCCCGCCTTGCCGGGCAACCCGTCGCCTACCTGATCGCAGCCAGCGCAGCCTACCGGGACAGTGTGCGTACAAGCCCGGCCGCCCGTGGGAAGGCTTTCGTGATGGGCGGCCTTTCCGATGACGAGATTCTGGCGTTGTCGCATTACTACGCGGGCCTTCGTTAGAGCCTCGCGCTCTCCGGTACCCGCATCGGCGTCGTGCCATCGGCAGGTGGCCCGCCGGCACGCCTCATGCTGAAGTGGGTGGGGCTCTGTCCGTCCGCCTTTTGCGTGGAATCGCTGGTCTGGGCGGGAAGGTCCGGGTGATTGCTCCTAGGGACGCATCCCGATCACCGACAGCAGCCGCCCGTAACGCTTTTCGTCCGAGCGCAGGTTTCGCCGGTAGCTGAAAAACCGGTTGGGTTCTCCCGCGGTATCGCAGTCGAGCACGTCGACCTCCGTCACTCCGGTGAGCGCGAGCTGGCGGACGGCGTAGCCGGACAGATCGAACAGGAGTTTCTTGCCGGAGCGGTGGAACAGGGACTTGTGCTCGGGATCCTGCTGAAGGAAGGGCTCTGCGAATGGTGGATCCACCTCGTAGCTGGCCTGCGCGATGCTCGGACCGACGGCCGCCACAATGCGTTCCCGCTTTGCCCCGATCGCCTCCATGGCGGCGACGGTCTGCTGCAGCACGCCGTCCACGGCGCCCTTCCAGCCCGCATGGGCCGCACCGAGCACGCGGGCTTGCGGGTCGACCAGCAGCACGGGGGCGCAGTCGGCAGTGAGAATCCCGATCGCGATCCGTGGAATCCGGGTCACAATGGCGTCTGCCTTCTCGGGTTGCCCAGCCGAATCGACAATGACCAGCACTCGGGTGCCGTGGACCTGAATGGGCGTGATCAGAGGCGCATCTTGAAGGCCAACAGCCGTCACGGCCCGCCGACGGTTTTCCGCGATATGTGCGCGAACGTCATTCGAACCGAAGCCGCAGTTCAGCGACCGGAAGGGGCCTTCGGAGACGCCACCCTCACGGGTAAGGAACCCGTGTGAAACGCCGTCGGTCGGCATCATTCCCGAACGGAGCACCCGGACCGCGTCCATCAGTCGAAACCCGCTGGCACGGGCCCGTCCGGGTTCGCGATTGCCATTGCCCGGAACCGGGTTCCCATCTCCTCCGGCGCAGTGAGCCGCCGCAGGGCCGCCTCCACGCGGGGACGTTCCGCAGGGTTCAGATGGGTCAGTTTGCGGGCACGTGCTCGGATCCCGAGCCGTTCCAGAAACTCACCCTGACCGCAGGGACCGTACACAAAGGCACCGTCTGCCCGGGCTGTTTCCGCGAGCCCCCGGAAGTCGACCCTGGATGACAAGTCGGTGCGGCCAGGTTCGGAAAGCGGATCAACGCTGCGGTGCTCCCGAACCGCCTGCAGGGTGCCTCCAGGCTCGTGTTCGTCGCGGCCGTAATCCATGATCAGGGTTGCTCCGCCATGGTTGACTGCGCGACGGGCTAGGTCAGCGGCCATTGCATGTGCGGCGGCGGAGACTTCGATGATTTCACCTTCGCGGCCAGCGGCAGGGAAGCCCGCCGGCAGGGGCGCGCGCCGGCCGGCAAGCACGAAGGTGAACCGCGCTTTCCTTGCGTTCCAGGTCACTGCCCGCTCGCGCCATCCCGTTTCGTCAGGCACATATTGGTGGACGGGGAGCGCATCAAAAAACTCATTGGCCACAACCAGCGCGTAACCCTCCGGTACCGATGCAAGGTCGGCGGCGAAGCGAGCCCGCGGGAGGGCGTCTCCCTGTCCTGTACGCAGATTCGGAGAGACCTCCACCATCCAGACGTCCGCGCCGGCACAAAACGCCGGTGCAACCGTATCCGCGGTCCGAAGAATGTCCCGCATCAAGGTCCCGCGGCCAGGCCCCAACTCGATCAGCCTAAACGTCGCCGGCCGGTCGGCACGGTTCCAATAGTCGATCAGCCAGGCGGCGATCATTTCGCCGAACATCTGATGGATTTCCGGCGCCGTAATGAAGTCGCCCGAACGACCCAGCGGCGAGCGGCGCATGTAATAGCCATCAGCCGGATCGAGTAGGGCTGTCGCCATGAAATCGGACACGGAAATGGCTCCCTCACGGCGAATTCGGCGGATGAGGGAATCCCGCACCGACATCGTTACCGGGGCCCAAGCCCTCGCGCGGCAAGGATGAACCCGATCGCCAAGATGGGGAGAGACAAGATCATCCCCATCGTCAGCGACCCCGCCAAGTAACCCAGATGCCGGTCGGGTTCGCGGACAAACTCGACGAGGATTCGCGCCGAGGCATAACCGACCAAGAAGATCCCGGTGAGCGCTCCCGGACGTTCGGCGATCGGAGTGCGGCGCGCCAGCCATTGAAGTAGCACGAACAGGACCAAGCCTTCGAGCGCCGCCTCGTAAAGCTGGCTGGGATGCCGTGGATCGGGTCCGGCGGAGGGAAAGATCATCCCCCAGGGGAGATCCGTGGTCCGTCCCCAGAGCTCCCCGTTCACGAAATTGGCAAGGCGGCCAAATAGCAGTCCGAGCGGAATGACGGAGGCGGTGGCGTCACAGAACGCGGCGAAGCGGATGCCGCGCGTGCGGCAGAAGATCCAAGCAGCCAGCGCACTTCCGGCCAGCCCGCCGTGGAAGGACATTCCGCCCTGCCAGATCGCGAAGGCGCTTAGGGGATCTTGGAGTAGAACTTGGTGCCCGTAGAAAAGCAGATACCCAATACGGCCCCCGAGGATGATTCCGAGGATGGCCCAGATAACGAAATCGGCAACGTCCGAGGACTTTGCGTTGGCCGGGAAGCGGTGAATGGACCGGGCCAGGATGCGCCAGCCCAGCAAGATTCCTGCTATGTAGGCGAGGGCGTACCAGCGTACCGTTAGCGGACCAATGGCGAAGGCCACCGGATCAATGTCGGGGATCGGCACGTGGGGGCTCTCTGCTCTGGCGCGGATAGAGGTTCGCTGCCGGGACGTATACTAGCGAGAGAGCACCAGCGGAGAGATGTACATGTCAACAGCCAGAGGATTGCCTGCTGACTTCATTCAAGTGGCGAAGGGGGTTGTTGGTTTGTGCCGGCGGCTCGGCAGGGAGGCGGCAAGTCGCGGCCTTCCGAACCGCGAGCGGATGCTCGACCGGCTCGGGGCAGTAAGTCGCGAGGAATTTGACAGCGTGCGCGAAATGGCTCAAAACGCTCGCGTTGAGAACGAACGCTTGGCTAAGCGAATCACCCAGCTGGAATCGGGCAAACGCAAGACGACGTCGCGACGGCGGACTTCTGCGAAGAAGGCCGGGCCGGCTTCCGAATGACAATTTAGGGACTTCCGGCACCGTGAACTCCCCGACGACAGCACTGCGAATTCTCTTGGTTGGTTGCGGCCGCATGGGGTCAGCCATGTTGCGTGGCTGGTTGAGCCAATCGGTCACCGACCCGCGTGCAGTCACAGTGGTCGAGCCGGACGACGGTCAACGCGCTTCCATGACTGCAGGCCACGGCGTCGACCCACGTTCCACCGTTCCGGATGCCTGGTCCGGCGATGCGGTGGTGTTTGCCGTCAAACCCCAGATTCTGGAAGCAATCATTCCGGATTACAGGCGGCATTGTGCCGCGAGTTGTGCCATTTCGGTCGCGGCTGGCAAGAACCTGCGAACGCTTGCCGACGGACTCGGCAACGACGTGCCGATTGTGCGGGCGATGCCGAATCTGCCCGCTGCCATCGGACAAGGGGTGACGGTCGCAGTTCCGAACGCTCACGTGAACGTGGAGGTCAGGGATCGCGCTGACTTGCTTCTTACGGCCGTGGGCTCAGTCCATTGGATCGCAGATGAAACCTTGATGGACGCGGTGACAGCACTTTCAGGCAGTGGCCCGGCCTACGTGTTCCTTCTGACGGAGGCCATGGCTGAGGCGGGCGAGCAGGCGGGGCTTCCGCCCGATCTGGCGCGGAGCCTTGCCAGGGAGACGGTGGCCGGCGCGGCAGCACTGATGGCGGGCTCCGACGACGATCCTGCGCTCCTCCGGGCCAATGTAACCAGCCCCGGCGGGACCACGGAGGCAGCCCTGCGGGAGTTGATGCGCAACCGCCAGTGGGCGCAACTGGTCGATACTGCGGTCGCCGCCGCCACCGAACGTTCGCGGGAACTCGCAGGGGTGCGGACCAGCTAGAAGCGGAATTTCCGACCTCGTGGGATCGGCGGGCCGAAGGGACATTTGGCCGGCCGGCGACCTTTCAGCGCGGACGGTTTTCGCCCATTTCAAGTTGTCGCTTGGGGCACGGACTTCATGATCGGTCTCTACACGGCAGCAACCCCCAGCGGCTACAAGGTGAGCATCGCGCTCGAGGAGCTGGGTCTTCCGTATACGGTCCACGCTCTCAAGCTAGGGGAGAACGAGCAGCAGGAGGAATGGTTTCTCAGACTGAATCCGAACACCCGAATCCCGTCCATCGTGGACCGCGATGCCGATGACTTCGTGGTGTGGGCGATGGACTTCCCGTCGGACCAGCTGTTCGACGGACGGCAAAACCGCGTCCTCAACATCGTCGATGCCTTCAGCCGCCGCTCGCCGGCGATCGACGCCCGGCCAAACTACCGCGGCTCGGACGTGGTCGAGACGCTGGAGCGGGTCACGCAGATCCACGGCACGCCGAAGACGATTCGGGTGGACAATGGCCCGGATTCATCAGTAAGGCGCTCGATCGCTGGGCCTACCTCCACGGCGTCACGCTGGACTTCTCGCGGCCGGGGAAGCCCACCGACAACGCGTTCATCGAATGCTTCAACGGGTCGTTCCGGGCCGGCCTGCCGGAACGAGGATCGGGCTGGCGAACCTGCCCTGCAACTTCCATCGTTTGATGTCTCATGAGCGAAGGGCGGCGGCAGCTTGAGTCTGTCTGAAATCCGTGATTCCGCCCTTGCAAGGTCCAATGGAGAGCGTTTTCGGTGTGCTCAGGTTCGCTGACCAGGCCGATTCGCCCGTGCGCGAGACAAACCCGCGCCATGGCGCGCCAACGTACCGGTCCTTGGGGGCTTCCACGCGCGCCACGATCACGAATCGAGTTCGTCATACGCGCGTAAGCGGGTAATCCGTCTCTCGGTGGTGGGATGGGTGGCAAACAACCCGAACAGGCCCCGGCCGGAGAAATTCACGATCTTGAGCGGTCCCAGGGGATCGGGAGGAGGGAGTTGCGCATCGCTGCGGAAGCTCTCAAGGCACATCAGGGCACCGATCATGTCTGCGCGGCTCGTCAGGAGCGCCCCCGCCCGATCCGCCATGTACTCGCGTTGCCGCGAGTGGTAGCACTGCAGGACATCGATCATGGTAATAACGGTCCATCCGACGATCCAGACGACTAGCGTACAAAGCAAAAAGAACAGGCCGAACAGCGCAAATACCAGGGAGACGCCCCCATCCTCCCGCGACTTCGTCGGCGGGCTGGCGGCGCCCATGAAACTGTACCCGAAGAGCCCGGCCACGAACGCGAGCGGACCGATGATGCCGATGCGGAACGTATCCCTGCAAACCATGACCATCGTGCTCAGGATCGTGTCACCGGAGGCAATGTGTCCGATCTCGTGTCCGATGACGGCGCGGAGCTGATCGGGCTCGTCCGCCAACGCCTGGATCAGGTGATCGCCAAGGACGATCGCCATCCGTGACGGAAACAGATCGAACGCAAATGCGTTCAACTCGCCTCGCTGGATGCCGATGTAGCGGACCGGCCGAATGCCCGCATTCTCCGCCAGCCGATGTACCTCGGCCGCTTGATCGGCATACGCGGGATCCCTGGCGGCCATCCTGACGTTTTGGGTCAGGGACAAGTAAATTCCCGGTACCAGCCCCGGCGCGAACATGGTGAGGATCGGAATGGCGACGATGACGCACGCCACGGCCGTCAGGATGATCGGCCAGGTGTTCGAGCCAGGCGTCGTGATCGCATCGTAGGAGACGGTTCCAATTACCCCGAGCACGGTTGCCCAAAAGAGTGCTGAAAGGAGGAAGAGCGGGGCGATGAACCACCCAAGCTGCGAAGAGCCGCGGCGGATCCGCTCCCGGACCGAGATGCCGGTCTCCATGGGCCCATCTCCCCGTCGAGCCGTGGCGTCCAGGGTCACGATGGTGCCCCTCGCGTCGATCGTCAACGGTCCCATGCTTGGGTCTTCCCATCGGGCGCTGCCCACTGCGGCCCGCGGGAAGGCCATGCTCCGTGCACGCCGTCGAACGTCTCAAGGCAACGCCGAACTGTAAACAACAAGGTAATGCCACTTCGTGTATGCGATCCAGGCTGCCGAACCACGGGCGCCGGGGATACCACGCCCGGCCGACGTCAGTCTTGTGGGCGGTCAGGTGTTCCGTTCTGCAACACAGCACGGCCTCACAGTGCCTTGGACTACCGGCCACCGGCACCGGAGACCATGTTGTCGCCAAGCCGGCCATCCTGCTCCGCTGCGCTCCGCGGTCAGGCCGCCTTGGCCGCGGAACCCGCCGTGGACTAACATTCGAACTGGGCCAATCGATCGGGGCTGGTCAACCTCTCGGCCAGGCTGGGTGACCGGCGAAACGATCGTTTCCGGGGCCGGCGGCCGGGATCCCAGGCTACCGCGTGGGCGGATGGACGCGCTGGCGGAACGCGGGCGCTGCAAGGGTTGGCCAGTCGAGGGATGGACATGGTGAAGACGGGAAGAAAGAACGCAGCCGGGGGCTGGGTGCTCGGGGAGTTCCTCCAGCGCATCGGCTCGGCTGGCATGCTGTTCATGGCCGTAATGGGTATCGCTTTGGGATTCCTGATTCGGGGCTTACCGGTATTCGATGGGTTGGTGGGAAGCCACACGTCAGGGGTGATACTGGGCGCGATGATCCTAGCGTTCGTCGTCTTCTACGCGTACTGCCGCCGGGTCGATGCGACGTGGGGCCAGGGTCTGGAAGCGGAGCGCCAAATCGGCGATTTCATCGAACATGCCGTGGCGCAACGCGGCTGTGGGTTCGCGCACGACGTGAAGGAAGCCCTGGGCGGACGGGGGAACGTCGACCATGTCGTCTTGACACCGGCCGGCGTGTGGGTCGTGGAGACGAAGTCGAACTGGGTAAGCAAGCGGCGGTTCCCTCCGGCGCTGCGCCAGGTGGCGCAGAACGTGGACCGGGTCCGAAGCCATCTCGAGACTTCGCTTCCGGTGCGTGGTGCGCTCGTGATCGCGAACCATTCCAATGACTCGCTCGAAGCGAATTACGACTGGAACGGAAAGCCGATCAAGGTGTTCGGTGCGAAGGAGTTCTGGAATGTGCTGTGCGTCGAGCGCGAGCACTCGCCCGCCATTGGACGGTCGGACGAGAGGGCAAGGGTGGAACGGCTGGTCTGGAATCTCGGCTCCAAGCGACACCTGGACTCGTAGAGGAACGCCACATATGACCGGTCCACGCATTGCCGAAGACGATTCGAATCTCCAGCCTCCTCGTGAGGCGGCGAGGCTGGCGACGGCGAACGGCGTTGCGGTGATGCCCGGCGACGCTCAGGAGCGGGAATTCTCTCCGACCCGGGGATGGGCTCGACGGTGTTGCAATCTGGTCGGCCGCCGCCTGTGGCGGGATGCCGGAGGGGAATGGCATCCATGAAGTGGTTTCTGCTGGCGGTGGGCGTGTTCGTGTGTGTGGTGGCGCTATTTGCGGCGACACCCTGGCCTGCCTTGCTTGGTGTGAGCACGATCTCCGCAGGCGGCGTGGCATGGGCCTCCAGGAACAGGTCCACCAGCAGCCGGTCGATCGCTTCCCGGTCGGCTGCAATCCGCTGGTAACGGTCCTGCGCCGCCGCCTCCGGCACCCCGAGCTCCAGCCGATTCAGCGTGCTCGACCCCGCCAGCGCATGCCCCCGGTCCCGCGCCCGCCGCCGCCCCTCCCCGGTCACGTCCGCACACCCGCTCGCCAGCGCGTAGGCGCTGTCGGCGCGCAGCCGGTCATGGTCGTTGAGGTCCTCGTAGCCCGCCGCCAGGGCCAACACCCGCTGCGCCACCAGCGTCTCCAGGCGATGCTCGATGCGTCGTGGGTCGCGGTGGTCGCGGAAGCACGCCGCCAGCCGCGACGTCACCCGGAAGCGCCGGTCAACCTCCCGCAGCAGCAACACGCCGCCATCGGTCGTCAGCCGGCCGCCGTCGAACCGGCCTACCACCGCACGCCGGCCAAGGCCTTCAAACGCCAGTTCTATCGGGGTACAGTCTGTGCGCATGGGGTGGCTCCGTCGTGGCCGGTAGAGGTTTGACTTTCTTATCTGTACCACGCGTTTCCGCTCCATGCAGCCACCCATGGTGAGATATCCGGGTTAGCCCCGAGCCGGGTGCGGACGGTCTCGTCTGGCCGGGTGTCCCCGGAGCGATGACCCGCGATCGAGCTGATGCGCTGGTGGAGTTTACGCCCGTATACCTAGACGACCGATTTCTGGAGCGGTACGAGCTGCGCTCCGTTTTCGGCACTACCCCGCTTCATGCCGACGGGCAGTGGCATTGCAGTCCGTCTTACCGCGGGCAATGGAGCTTCACCGGCTGCAGGCGGGTTGGCCGGAACCTTGTCCGGGTACCGATGCAGGAACTCTATGGGCCCAAGCCGGACCAAGAGATCCGACATGCGCATGTCCACGCACTTGACCCCGCGGAAATAGCGATATTCGACTTGAAGGAAGAGCACATCGTTTCGAAGACGGCGCGCCTCGTGGATCAGCTCCTGGATCTCGGCGACCGGCTTTCCGCTCTCGGCGGCGCCGTCGGCGCGACATCGCCGGCCGCGAACGAAATCATCGGGATCTCCCGCGCGGAGTTGCGCGCTAACGGCTGGTTGAACTATTCCAAACTGTCACGTCTTGCGCGGGTGGCCCCGCTCACCATGTCGGAGGAGGCTTTTCTCTCGCGATGCAAGAGCATTCACGAACTCTGGCAATGCATTCCAAACGGATTCTTGCGAGACCTGCTCGTGAGTGCGGGCCATAGCCGCCCGGCCGTCCGAGATCTGGGCAGCCTCAAGCTGCTACAGGCGCTGTCGAACGTCGTCGAGCGGCTGAACGCGGGCGGTGAGCACGTCAACGCCTTCGGCGATAGCGCCCAACCGGCAGACTTGACCACCGACAACCGCGCCTTTGCGGCGTTGTTCGTCAACAACGACCTTCGCATTACTGACGCACACGACGCGGGTTTCATGGTCAGCAAGCTGGAAACCGTCGGTTTCGATCCGGCTGCGTTAAGCCAAGGCTATGGTCGCGCCCTCGATTCCATCTTCGACGGGGTAATCGACACTTTTACTCACGTCAATGTGGAGTTCTCGCAGCTGCTGGAACGCTAGGCGGGGGCGTCGGAAGCAGGGCCGGGCCGCTTGATTCGGCGCTCACCGTGTCTCCATGCACGGAGCGGACCCTCCGTGCCATTGGTTACCGCACACTGCGGCGGGAGTCCGCGACCGCGTAGCGCTACGTCGGCTGCTGGTCGGAGGTGCTCACGGGCCACTGGGAGACGTATGTGCGATGATGAACGGCGACGTGACCGGGATCGCGAAGTACATCACGAGACGTCGTTCGACGGGTCAATAGGAACGCAATGCGCTCCCTTGGATCCTGTCGAAGGCGGTGCTGCAATCCCATGGGAGATGGCAGAGATGACAAACTGGGACACGTGTCCGGCGGTGGAGCGCACGCCCGGTAAGGTCAGTGGCGCATGGGTCTTTGCCGGCACGCGGATTCCCCTGTCGGCGTTGTATGAAAACCTCGCGGGCGGTGCCACGGTGGAGGACTTCGTCGCGTGGTTCCCCGGCGTCGATGCGAAGCAGGTTCGCGCCGTAATCGAGCACGAGGTCAAGGCTCTCCGGACGGCCCCGGCGCGTTGAAGCTGCTGTTCGATCAGGGAACGCCCGCTCCGCTCCGCGACCATCTTTCCGTCCATTCGGTGGACACGCTGGCGGAGAAAGGTTGGTCGGACAAGGACAACGGGGAGCTTTCTCGAGCTGGCGGAGCGCGATGGGTACGACGTGCTGGTCACGACCGACCAGAGCCTGCGTTACCAGCAGAACCTGGAGGGCCGGCGCATCGGCATCGTCGTTCTGCTCTCGTCCAATTGGCCGGCAATTCGCCATCAGGTTAAGGAGATTGCCCGAGCGATTGCCGCCGTGCGGCCGGGCAAGGTCGTCGAGGTGCCCATTCGGGCTGGGTGAACTGTTTGTTTTGGATGTGCTCTCATGCATAGCCTGTACATTCGATGGGAGCTCACCCGAAATGAACAGGAAAACTACGGCGCCGCGTGTGCACGACCCCTGTCACTCCGGGTATACCCTTCGTGACGCGCATGAGCGCGGCGGGCCGGCTTCGCAGCAGGAGCGAAGCCGACGGAACGATGGCGCCATTGTCCAGGAATTCTCTCGCTCGGCCGAGTCTGTCGCAGTTCGCAGGCGCGGGCTTTTGCGGATCAGACGCGTGTATCTGCTCGCGTTCGTACTGGATGAAGCCGAACCCTGCCGAGATTCTTCGTTGGGACGATCTCGGTGATGCCGCTCAGGTCGCCAATGTCCAGATGCAAGGCTGTTCCGACATCTTCACCGCCCATGAGAGCGATGCGGAACTCGTTCTCGGGCGCGAAGCGAGCGGATTTGCAGAACGCGTCCAGTGGTTCTCGTCCCATTTTGTCGGTGCGGTAGGTGACCGCTTCTGAGGAGACCTCGTAGCCTCGATCCGTGGCTGCTTGGCGCACCATGTCGAGGAATGTGCACTCCTGCCTATTGTCCCGGTTCCGAAGTTCGTGCGATTTCATTTTAGGCGTGCGCCATCTTCCGCCCCGCCACAATTGCCGTCATGCCCGGACGTTCCGGGCATCCATAGGGCGCGCACCTGGCGGTGGGACGTGGATGGCCGGAACAAGTCCGGCCATGACGAGAGGGGGACATGGTGCCAAATCATGGGAACCTCTCGATCAGGACACTATTGTCGATGACAACTGCGTACGTACCGAACTTCGGGCCCGTCTTCCCTGCCTCGCGCACCAGCGGGGCAAGTTGGCTCAGGCATGTGGCGGGATCCGGGTTCACGGAGACAATTCGTGAGAGGCAGATTACGTAAGGGTCCTCGTCTGCGGTGTAGGAGATCTCCATAGCACGTATACGAGGTGCTCCATGCGCTCCCGCCGCGACGGCCCCTACGTGTGAAAAATGTTTGCTCGCCGGGGCCGGCTTGCTGGAAATATGCCGGTACGTCCGTAGCCCATCGTTGGGATCCCATCGCGCCGGATCATCCTCCAGGTCCTTGAAGTAGTTCAGTCGCCTCGCGAGCATTGCGCCGCTGAGGAATTTCTCGGCGTGGTCTCGTTTCCCCAGGAACTTCACCATGAAGGATGCCCCGTAGCAGGGCCTCATTGGCTTGCTGCTCATCAGGCGTGCGCTCCCATAGCAGAAGTAAACTCGAACGCCGGACTCGGTGCGTCAGACGGGCTCGGCGGCGGCGATGCGCAGCTTGCCGCCGGTGGCCGAGCGCGGCTGCCGGATGACGATGTCGATATCGCGGCCGAGCGCGGTGAGCAGGCGGAACAGGCGCTCGAGGGAATACTCGCGGAAGTCGCCCCTCAGGAGCCGCGACACGTCGGGCTGGGACAGGCCGAGCAGGCGCCCGGCCTCGGTCTGGGTGATGCCGCGCTGGCGCACGATGGCGTCGATGCGGCTGACCAACTCCGCCTTGAGCAGGTGGGCGTCGGCCTCGGGGTGGCCGAGGTCGGCGAAGACGTTGCCGCTGCCGCGTTCGACGGTCGATTCGGATGTGGTCATGGTTCTACCCTCCGCCATGCGTGTTCCGGTAATGCTGCTCGGCCACCCTCAGCCGGCGCCGGACCAGGTCGAGCTCCTGCTTCGGCGTGGCGATACCCCGCCTGGCCTTCTTCTGGAAGGCGTGCAGGACATAGACCGCGGTCTCGAACCGGACCGTGTACACCGCCCTGAAGGTGTTGCCGTCGTGACGCGCCACCACCTCTAGGACGCCGGAGCCGAAGCCCTTGAGCGGTTTGGCGTTGCGGTGCCGGAGACCTGCCTGGGCCTGGTAGATCGCAAAGCCCATGCGGTCCTGTACGGCATCGGGGAACCGCTGCAGATCCGACTTGCTCGAACCGACCCATTGGACTGGCTTCAACATGGTGCTGTTCAATCCGGACTATAGGGGTTTCACCATATCCCGGCAAGGTGGTCCCTGTCGACGCGCGGTCGGGCGGTCGCCGGGCCGGCTACGCAGTCTACGCGGCGGCTCAGTGCGCGGTGCGGTCGCCGGGTTGCGGGCGCTCGTCGCGCATGGACCTGGCCGCGAGCGCGGTCCAGTCCACTCGCGAGAATCCGAGCTTCGCGTTAAGCCGATCGCAGAGCCGTTCCGCGCCGATGATCGTGAGCGCAACCAACGCCGTCGGGATATAGCCGGTCATGCCGTCGACGACGATGCGGATCTGCTGGACCTCGTCCTCGATGTCGTAGGCGGGCACGAAGCAGTAGTTCGGATCGTCCGGCAGTGTCTGGGCGGTCATGGCTGGGGACTCCTTCGGATGGTGGCGGCAACCGCGGCCGGGAGGCTGGCCACGTGCCCCCGGCACGGCGGCGCCGGGGGCGGTGGTGGACGGGCCGGCGATACGTATCGCGCGGGCGTGGGTCAGGCGGCGAGCGGCCAGCGTTCGAGGACGCGGTCGAGCACATGCGCCGCGGGCGCGGTACGAGACGATCTCCACCGTGCAGCCGATGCGCTTGAGCATGGCCACGTCGGTGTCGGCCGGCCCCTCGATTTCGAGCCGGTCGGCGCCCATGATGCGCCGCCGCGCGAGCCGCCATCCGTTGGCGAGCGGGAGCGCGGTTCCGCGTGCCATGACGGCCTCAAAGGCTTCCTCACCGGTCATGGCGGGGCCGCCGTCGAGGCCGAAGCTCGCGCGCGCAGCACGGACCTGCTCGGCGTCGAGCACGCGCCCGATGAGAGCGCGCCATCGTCGGTGGTAAGCCGGCGCACCCGCATGTTCTCGAACGGCAGCTGGTCCCAGATGGGGAGCAGCAGGCCGGCGGCGAGCCAGAAGCGCGATTCGCGGTGCGAGGGGAGCTCGGCGATCTCGTGCTCCCAGAGCGTGCGCCATGTGGCCTCGTCGGCCCGGCGCCAGTTGGAGGCGTCGAGCTCGGGTCGGGCCATCGTCCCGCGCGTCGCGGGGCGGACCAGCCGCATCCGCTCCTGTACCCCGCCATCGTCGAACATGCGCGAGGGCGCTGGCAGCAGGACGGCGGCGCGCTTGGAGCGGGCGTTCACGGCGAGCCTCGGCTTGCCGTCGGCGCCGGGCTCTCGTCCGCCGATATCGAGCGCGGCCTCGGCGGTCAACGGCACGAGCCGGTCGCGGCGGCGGATCTCCACGAGATCAGTCGCGGCCCCTGTGCCGGGATGCTCATAGAGCGTCTCCCGTCCGACGAGGCTGAGCGAATCCGCGCGCACGGTCTCGACGCCGACCTCGAAGCTGCCGGCCTCGATGGCCTGTTCGATGTTCTCGGCGATGTGAGCCTCCAGTTCCGCGAAGAGCTGGTTCTGCTCGGCGATGGGGAGTGCCAAGAGGCGATTCAGGAAACGCGGCATCGGCGGTAGCTCCTCCTTGAGGTTGCCCTCGTAGACGAGCTTCAATCCGGTGGCGTGCTCGAAACGGTCGAGCGACCAGCCCTCGATGTGGCCGCGCCAGAGCGCGATGTAGAAGCGCCGCAGCGCCGCCTTGGCGTAGATGCTCTCCAGGTTGTCGCTTTCGCGGAACAGCGCCTGGTCACCGCTTCCCATGGCGGTCTGGCTGTCGCGCTGTCCGCGCGTTATCGCGCCCAGGCTGTCGAGCCTGCGTGCGATCGTCGCGATGAACCGCCGCTCGCCCTTCACATCGGTGGCGACGGGGCGGAACAGGGGCGCCGAGGCCTGGTGGGTGCGGTGGGTGCGCCCGAGCCCCTGTATCGCCTGGTCGGCCCGCCATCCGGGTTCCAGCAGATAGTGGATGCGGCGCTCGGTGTTGAATCTGGCGCCATCCTCATTAAATCTGGCAGAAAAGACAGGAACACTCATGCCACGCGGCCTTCAGGGCCGTTCGGAAGTGTTCCAGTGGCTGGTACAGATTAACGGTATCGGTCCCATGCAAGGCCGGGCGACAGTGTTCGATCGGCATTTGGAGCCAAAGGTCTCTGTCGTGGAACAGCGGTACCGCAACGAAACCGCACGTGTCTCTACCGTGCAATGAAGGCGCGCCTCGAGGGGCGCGAGTGGCTGTGCAGGGATTACTCGATCGCCGATATCGCCACTTGGCCGTGGATGCGGCGCCATGATTGGTCAGGAATTCCGGGGTTGGACGGCTTGGAGCACCTCACCGCTTGGATGCGACGCATGGAGCAGCGGCCCGCGTGCGCGCGGGGAGTGACCCAGCCGGCGGCACCACAGGGCAGCGCGAAGTTATCGACATGGCACAACGGATGCTGGTGCGTCAGTCGTCGCTGAGATCTGTGCGTAGTGCCCGCAGCGTTTCGCGTAGCTGAACGAGTTGTTTGCGTGTTCCGGGCTCCATCGGCACTGGGCCCGGATAGCGTACCGCATCGATCCCCTCTTCCCGAAGCACCTTCTGGGCGCCATCGATGGTGAGGTGGCGATCATGCAGAAGGCGCTTGATTCCCCAGAGAAGGGCCACGTCCTTCGGACTGTAGCGGCGGCGACCGCCACCGACCCTGCGCGGCCGCAACGCGGGAAACTTGTCCTCCCAGTACCGCAGCACATGCTGCGGAACACCGAGTTCGCTGGCGACATCGCCGATCTCGCGGAGCGCCATGGACGTGTTGGCGGGCGTTCTACCCGACCGGGTCCGGTTCCGGCTTCGCGTGCCGCTCGCGACGCTGGCGGTTACCGGGGGGCGTGGTTTCCGGGATGGGCCTGCTGCATCTTGACCTTCCGCCTGGGGTGGATCAGCATTCTGCCCTATGGGCTTGGTCGAGACCTCTTCTGATGACTCTAGTTCGGCCCCCCCTTCGGCTGGCACCTCAGTCGTCCCGGGGCGCCGTATTCACCCGCTGTTTCAAATTGTTGGACGACCGAAAACTCACCACCCGCCGGGAATTGATCACTGCTTCGACTTGGGTGTTCGGATTGCGTCCGAGGCGCATGCGCTTCTTGTGCAGGATGAATCTTCCGAAATTGCGAATTCTGACCACCTCGCCGTCCGCCAGACACTCCGCGGCTTCTTCAAACACCCGATCGACCAGCGTGGAGGCGAGCTGCTGCGACACCCCGAGTTGATCAAAAATCTCGCGGGCCAGACCTGCGCGCGTAAGCGTTCCCTTGCGCATTGCCACCCCCAGAGCCTTCGCCCCCTACCGTATCCCTTTGACATCGCATATGTCAATGCCTTGTTTTGTCAGGGGCTCTATAGCGCGTGGCCGCCAGCGCGCGGGGGGTGCCCGTTTCCGGCCCTAAGTGTCGTCCGCCTCGGCAATGTCCTCGATCGCAGCCAGGATGTGCTGGTTGACGTTGCCGCAGACCATGTCATAGGCGACATCGATGGAATGTGCGAACCCCAGCGCGTCTGTGCCACCATGACTCTTGACGGTGATGCCGTTCAACCCAAGCAAGATGGCACCGTTATGTTTTCGCGGATCGAGTTTCTCGCGCAAAGCCTGAAAAGCCGGGCGGGCAAGAACCCCGGCCATGAGACCGCCAAGGGAACTCTTGAGTGCGGTTCTGAGGTAGTGGCTGCAAAGTTTCGCCATGCCTTCCGCGGTTTTCAGCATGACGTTGCCGGTAAAGCCGTCGGTCACAACGACGTCGGCTTCTCCAGCGGCCACGCCGTCCCCTTCGATGTAGCCGCGGTAGTTCTTCTGCAGCGATCCTGCTCGCAAGAGCCGGTCGGCCTCACGGATGGCGGCGCGCCCCTTGCCCCTTTCCTGGCCGATGTTGAGCAGTCGAACCTCCGGATCGTTCCGCCCCATGACGACTCGCGCGAACGCTGTTCCCATGACGGCGAATTGGACCAGGTGGCCTTCTTCGCATTCCGCGTTGGCCCCCATGTCCAGCAGAACGGTCTCGCTGCGGCGGGTTGGAATCGTGGATGCGATGGCTGGGCGGTGAATACCCGGCAGACATTCGAGATTCTTGATTGCGAATGCCATCAGTGCGCCGGTGTTGCCGGCGGAAACCGCGGCATCCGCGGTTCCGTCGGCGACGGCACCGACCGCGAGCGCCATGCTGGAGTCGGTCTTGTTGCGCAGCGCGTGGGACGGCCTTTCGTCTGCGCCCACCACAGAACCCGCCGGCACGATTTCCGCACATTCACGCAGCCTCTTCTGCCGCTCCAGCAGGGCGCCGATCTGGCGGGGATCGCCGATCAGCTGGAACCTGACGTCGGGATGGCGGGCGCAGGCAAGTGCTGCACCTCGCACCACCAGCGCGGGCGCGCGGTCGCCTCCCATCGCATCCAATGCGATAGTCGGCTGACGATTCATGAAGGAAAGGTCAGTCGCTGGCGGAAGAGCTGTCGCTGAGGAAATCACGGCCCCGGTAATACCCGCATGAGCCACACATGTGGTGTGGCTGTTTCGGGGAACCGCAGTTCGGGCATGCGACCAGATTCACCGGCTTGAGATGCTGGTGGGCACGGCGCTGCCCACGCCGCGAGCGTGTGACTTTCTTGCGTGGAACTGCCATGCGGCCGCCTGACCAATTGAATTGTGCTTGGGGCAGTCTAGGTAGCGGAATTGGCGGCGTGGCGCAACCGTAATGAGCGCGGCGTTCTGGACGGAATCATCGGGATTCGGCCGGACGCGCGATCCGGGCCAGCTGGGAGGCAAGCTCGGACTCTGTTTTGCCTTCCAGCCAGTCGGAGTCGCCTGCCGGTGGCGCGTCCGGATGACGCGGGTAAGGGTCCAGCGCGAGGGAAAGATGCTGGACGGCCAACTCCCCCAGCGGGAGGCCGTCAACATGGAGCGGCTCGCGATCCACGATCTCACGGTCCGCCAACGTTTCCAAATTCGTCTGGCCGTCTTCGGAATCGTCGAATATCGCCCGAAAGGAGGTCTCGACGGATTCTTCGAATTCCTCCAAGGTGACGACGCAGGAGCGGACGATACGCCCGCGGAGCGTGGCATCGATCTGAAAGGCACCATTGGCGATCGCCTTCACCCGCGCCTCGATCGTCAGCGATTGAACGCTCGCCAGGTGCAAGCGACTGGCGATGGTCTTCAATTCGTCGTTGGAGGATCGACGCCGGACTCGGGTCACGGTACCGTCGCATTCTTCCAGCGGTATGGGCGCCAAGAGCGGAGTTGCGTACTGCATCAGCTGACCGCAGACAGGAAAGGGATGGCGGTTTGCGGAACCAGAGAGGCGGGCCGAACCCGGCCAACCGGTAATCCACGATGTACGTCGTGGACAGGGATCGGCAGTTTAGCCGACGCCCCTGCGTGGTCGTCGCAGGACAATGAAGCGCAGATTGCGTTCGAACTTCGGCGGCGAAGGACGGCGCGCTGATCTTGCACGGCAACGGCTGACATTGGCTACCATGATGCGTATTGACTTGGCGATCCATCCCGCGGCTCCGGCTTACTTCCGGGAATACGGGCGGTTGGGTTTCTTGTTGCAAAGCGATGAAATAGCGTACGGGGCGTTTGCTTATGAACGGCGTCGAGGCAGTTGCCGAAGTTCTCAGGCGCGAGAACATCGAGATCATCTTTGGCTATCCCGTAAACCACGTCTTGGAGTACGCGGCGCGCGCCAACATTCGGACCGTGATCGTTCGCCAGGAGCGGGTAGGGTTGCACATGGCGGACGCGATCTCCCGCGTGACATCCGGGGCCAAGCTCGGCGTGTTTGCGATGCAACACGGTCCCGGCTCCGAGAACGCCTACGGCGGCGTAGCCCAGGCGTTCGGTGAGTCTGTACCGATTCTGGTTCTTCCGATGGGCTACGAACGTCGCCTTGCCCACATCCACCCCAATTTCAACTCGACCCAGTCCATGCGCTCGATAGCAAAATCGACGGAAGCCGTGAGTTCCGCAGGCGAGATTCCCAACGTTCTGCGTCGCGCGTTCACGCGATTGCGCACCGGCCGAGGAGGGCCGGTGGTCGTCGAAATCCCGACCGATGTAATGCGCGAAGAAATACCGGGTGACCTTGACTACGCGCCCGTGTACGGAACGCGCTACCGACCGGATCCAGGAGCAGTTGCCGAGGCAGCGCAACTCCTCAGATCGGCCGAGCGCCCGGTCATTTATGCTGGTCAGGGCGTACACTATGCAAAGGCCTGGTCGCGCCTTCGCGCGTTGGCGGAACATCTGGCGATTCCGGTGTGTACGAGTTTGGGGGGAAAGAGCGCGTTTCCCGAGGATCACCCGCTGAGTCTCGGCTCGGGCGGGGTGGCGATGCCTCGCCCTGTTCGAACATTCTTGGACCGAGCGGATCTCATCTTCGGGATCGGGTGCAGCTTCACCGAGACATCGTTCGGTGTGTCCATGCCCAAGGGCAAGCAGGTCATTCACGCCACGCTTGACCCCATGGACCTGAACAAGGACGTGCGCTCGCAGGTTGGATTGGTCGGAGACGCCGATCTCGTGCTGGCCGACGTGCTGTCGGTGTTGGAAGACGAGCGGCCGAGGGATCAGGAGCCGGTCGCGGCGGAGATTGCCCGGGAAATGACCGAGTGGTTGGCGGAGTGGCAACCGAAGCGGACCAGCGATGCCAGCCCGCTTAATCCGTACCGCGTGCTCTCGGAACTCCAGCAGGCGGTCGATAAGTCCAACGTGGTCATCACGCACGATGCCGGGAGTCCGCGCGACCAGTTGTCCCCGTTCTGGCGGGCCACCGAACCGCTGTCGTACATCGGCTGGGGGAAGACCACGCAGCTCGGCTACGGGCTCGGACTTGCCATGGGGGCAAAGCTGGCTTGTCCGGAGAAGCTCTGCATCAATGTCTGGGGCGATGCGGCGATAGGCTTCACTGGGATGGACTTCGAGACGGCTGTCCGCGAACGCATCCCCATCCTTTCCATTCTTCTCAACAATTTCTCGATGGCCATAGAATTGAAAGTGATGCCGGTTTCAACGGAGAAGTACCGTGCGACCGATATCTCGGGAGATTATGCTGCGATGGCACGAGCCTTCGGGGGGTATGGCGAGCGAGTCACGGAAGCTGGCGACATTCGGTCGGCCATTGCCCGCGGAATCGCGGCTACGGAAGCGGGCCAACCGGCGTTACTTGAGTTCATCACGTCACAGGAGGTCGAGGTATCTCGGCAGTGAATGCGCGCCTATACCGAGTACGCTCTGGTGCCGATCCAGTACCAGACCTGTCCCTGTGGTCGAGGCTCGTGACCCGCTTGGGAGGTGGTTCGTCCTGATGGTGGGAGATCTGCGGAAAATGGTGCGTGCTCGGTCCGCCTTTCGCTTGGACGGAAGGAGTGCAGCGAGCAGCGGCTTGGGTTGCAGGGATGGTTTGCAGCTCTGGCTATGGCGCTCCTCGGCCGTGCCGGCGCTGCTGCTGGCCGTGGCTCTCGGGCTGACGGCCTGTGGGTCGCCGCGAGTGACAACCAATGGATTCCTGTTCGTCGGCCTCGATCTCGCTGGCCTCGATGCGGATGGCGCAACCTGTGAAGATGTCTACCGGATCCTCGGGACCCCGACTGCGCGCAGGAACTTTATGGGAGAACCCTTCGGAAATGCCATGTGGTACTACGTAGGTCAGCGGGTCAGCTATTACGCATTCTTCTCACCGGAAGTGATCGAACAAAGAGTGCTCGTAGTTTATTACGACTCGGTGATCGATTCGGGATCTGCCGCCTGTGGTACCAACCCGAATGTGGGCAACATCGAGAACTACTCTGAGGGCCAGTTCCGCAACATGGAATTCAGCCAGGACGCCACGGTGGTCGTAGGAAACACGCGGACATTACTTCAGGAACTGTTCGGCGACATCGGACGGTTTTCGACGCCAAGCGTCCAATAAGACTCGGTAAGGGACGCCGTTGCGGTAGCGACGGTGTTGGGCGGGCACACGCGCCTCCGTAGCGCACCGGCTTTGTCAATCAGCCGCACCCCGTCCCCCGATCAGCGGAGCAGTCCTCCGGGGGACTGACAGACGTCCCCTGAGCGCTGCACTGCCCGCTGTTCGGTGGGGCCGCACAAGGCACCAGAGCGGCTCACGCAAAACCGCGCCATGGTGGGAGTGCGGGAATCGGTCTGGACAAACGGTTTGAATCGGAACCGGGTCGGGCCGACCGTGAGCTAACTCCGTTGTGCGTGGTTCAAGTTTGGAGGTGCGCAATTCTCATCCGGTTACAAAAAAGCCGCATTTCTACTAAGACCCCAAATTAAACTGTTAGAATTGAGAGCAGTGGATCAATCATAATATTGGTTAAAGTAAACGTATCTTGCGAGATGTGCTACAAGACATGGTCAGACCGCTGGGTCCTGCTTTGACTAGCCCCTACGAATCTTTTTATTATCATGTTCTTACGGGCGTTTGCGGCGTGTTTCTCATCTTTCGGATTCGACAATTGGGCGTCGGAACCATACAGATTAGCGATGTGGCCGGAACGACACTTGGGCGTCCTGGGCTGCCAATCGTTTCAGCCGGCCGGAGGCCCGCGTTAGACAAAACCTCGCGCATAGAGAGGTCTACGACGATATGGCCGGGCTTGCCAGCTTTGATACTTCGCACCTGAAGGAACTGGAAGCCGAAAGCATCGGCATTTTTCGGGAGGTTGTTGCAGAAGCAAGTAATCCGGTGATGCTTTATTCCATCGGTAAAGACTCCAGCGTGATGCTGCGCCTGGCGCTGAAGGCGTTTTACCCAGCCAAGCCCCCCTTTCCTTTACTTCATGTCGATACGACGTGGAAATTCCGTGAGATGATCGCCTTTCGTGACCGGGTCGCCAGCGAGTACGACTTGGAGATAATTGTTCACATCAACGAGGACGGGGTGCGCAACGGTATTGGGCCCATTTCGCACGGGTCGCAAGTCCATACCGAAGTGATGAAAAGCGATGCACTGAAGCAGGCATTGGACAAGTACGAGTTTGACATGGCGTTTGGCGGTGCGCGACGCGACGAGGAAAAATCCAGGGCGAAGGAGCGGGTGCTATCGTTTCGGGATGCCAAGCATCACTGGAACCCGCGCGACCAACGTCCGGAGTTACGCGGCCTTTACAATTGCCGATTGAATGCCGGCGAAAGCCTCCGCGTTTTTCCGTTGTCGAACTGGACAGAACTGGATATCTGGCAGTACATCGCGGTTGAGGAGATTCCCGTCGTGCCGCTCTACTTCGCGGCTGAGCGGCCAGTAATTGAGCGTGGCGGCCTTCTGATCATGGTTGACGATGACCGACTGCCTCTTGCGAACGGGCAGACGCCGAATGCGCGTCAGGTGCGTTTCCGAACGCTCGGATGTTATCCGCTGACTGGCGCTATCGAATCCGCTGCAATGACGGTCGAGGACATAGTGCGGGAATTGAAGGAAGTCAGGACGCTTGAGCGGAGCGGAAGAGCGATCGACCATGATGAGGAAGCGGCAATGGAGCGCAAGAAGCAGGCGGGGTATTTCTGATGGCGGCCGTTTCCATAGCCCGTGCTGGCTTGCTGCGCTTTATGACCTGCGGCAGCGTTGACGACGGCAAGAGCACACTGATCGGACGATTGTTGTGCGATGCCGGTTTGATTCCGGACGATGAGTTGGCTCAGCTTAAGTCCAACGGTCGGGGCGGATCTTTTGCCGACGAGATCGATTATTCGCTGCTGCTTGATGGTCTCCAGGCTGAGCGGGAGCAGCGCATCACGATTGATGTGGCCTACCGGTATTTTGCTACCCGCCGCCGCCGATTTATCGTCGCGGATGCGCCAGGACACGAGCAGTACACGCGGAACATGGCGACCGGTGCATCGGCGTCGGACGCGGCGGTTATGCTTGTTGATGCCCGTGAGGGACTGCAGGTTCAGACCCACCGTCACAGTCACATCGCATCCATGTTCGGTATCCGCCATGTTGTATTGGCGGTGAACAAGATGGACCTTGTCGGGTACTCTGAGAAGCGCTTCCAAATGATTGCCGATGCCTATTGCGAGGCGGTGGCAAAGCTCGGTTTCGTGACCGTTGATTGCATGCCCGTCTCGGCATTGCACGGCGACAACTTGGCAACGACCACAGGGGCGATGACTTGGTACGAAGGTCCAGCGTTGTTGCGCCGCCTTGAGGACCTTCCGGTTGGTTCGGTACCGGAATCGGCAGCCTTTCGCTTCCCCGTGCAGTGGGTGAACCGCCCGCACCCCGATTTCCGCGGCTACTGCGGCACGGTCTCCACCGGGCGAATTCGGCCGGGAGATAAGGTCGTTGTCGCGCCCTCTGGACAGGTCAGTCGTGTTTCTCGGATAGTCACGATGGACGGCGACCGGCCGGATGCGGTTGCCGGCGACGCGGTGACACTGCTCCTCGACGAGGACACTGACGTCGGGCGGGGGAGCGTGCTCGGGTCAGTGGATGCGCCGCCGACGGTCAGTGATCAGTTCCGAGCGACGCTCTTGTGGATGGACACTGAACCGATGCTTCCGGGACGGGCCTACGAGATGAAGATCGGCACCCGGTCGACGGTCGCGTCGATTTCGGATCTCCGATACGTGCTGGACGTTTCCTTGACCGAGCGGACGGCTGCCAAGGTCCTGCAACTGAACGATATCGGTGTCTGCAATCTCGCGCTGGGCCAGGCCGTTGCCTACGACCCGCGCCAAACGAATGGTGCCACGGGTTCCCGGTTCATCCTCATCGACCGCTACTCCAAACGGACCGTTGGCGCGGGCTCCATCGAGTACGGGCTGTCGCGCGCAATGAATTTGGTTCGGCAGAACCTGCAGGTGGACAAGTCGGCGCGGGCGGCACTGAAGAAGCAGAAGCCGTGCATTCTATGGTTTACAGGGCTCTCCGGCGCCGGTAAATCGACCATAGCGGACCTCACCGAAAAGAAATTGCATGCGCTCGGGTTGCACACCCAAGTGCTCGATGGTGACAACGTCCGCTACGGGCTGGGGCGCGACCTCGGATTTACAGATGCCGACCGGGTGGAAAATATTCGCCGAATCGCGGAAGTGGCAGGGCTGTTTGTGGATGCCGGACTGGTTGTACTGATCGCGGTGATCTCGCCGTTCCGGAGTGAACGGGAGATGGCGCGCGCCATCGTTGAAGAAGACGAATTCCTGGAAATCTTCGTGGATACGCCGGTGACGGTGTGTGAGGAGAGAGATCCGAAAGGTCTCTACCAGAAGGCCCGGAGGGGTGAGTTGTCGAACTTCACCGGTATCGATTCCCCGTATGAGCCACCGACGAGTCCTGAACTTCGCATCAAGACGGTCGAGATGTCGCCCGAAGTGGCTGCAGACAAGGTTGTGCGGCTCCTTCGTGCGCGTGGAGGCGTTTGAACGAAGGGCAACCCGCCGTGAGACTGACCGCAACTTGCCGCAAGCGTTACGTTCTTGCCCTGCGGCCAGCGCATTTGTTCGCGCTGCCACCCAGGCTGGAGGGCGGGAGGGGCAGTCCGTGTCCGAGGTAGGGATTCCCACGGCGTACGAAGAAGGATATGCCAAGGCGTCAGCGATCGATCCCGATCTGGCTAGGGCGTACATCGAATTGACGACGGTTGGCGATCCGGTGGCCGATGCGGCCATAGATTCCCTTGGGGAGATGGATCAAGGGGATGCCAATCGGTTCATCAGGGCGGGCATCCACGAGGATGCAGAGGTCTTGGCTCGGGCTCCTGAAACCCTGCAGCGTTTTTTCCGGGGCATCGAGGGTACTCCGAACTGGTTTGATCCGGCTGCAACCCGGCCTGGCTGCCAGGCGTTCCACAGCCATTCGGACCTGTTCATCCCGGCTTTTTTTGTCGTCACCCTCAGGAATGCGTCCAGCCTGATAGCCAAGGCGTTCTATGCGACGGGACGGGTGGTAAGTGGCTTTGGTCTACGCCGGATCCGACAGAACACCCGTCATTTCATTGAGATCATGCTGCCGCACGCGCTTGAGCGCCATGGGGATGGCTGGAGACTGTCGGTCAGAATCCGGCTGGTCCATGCGCAGGTCAGGAACCTGATACGGGATTCCGGCGGCTGGGATGAAGCCAAGTACGGGGTGCCCTTGAGTTCAGCCCACATGGGGCTTGCCTCGTCCAATTTCTCCGTGTCCATGTTGAGGCACGCAGAGATGCTGGGCGCCCGAATGGATGCCGAGACTCGCCAAAGCTTCATGCAGATTTGGCGTTACGCCTCACACCTGGGAACCTCGATTTACCTCGCCAAATCAAGGAGGCTGTGATTCAATGCGCTGGTATGCGTGTTGGAGGCGGTCATGGCGACGCAACCGGGGGTTTTTGACGTTGAGAAACAGCTGCAACAGCTGAGCGATATCGGTGACCAGCTCGAGGCGTACGCGGCGGTGGTGGATTTCGAGCTCTTCCGCCCCGATCTGGAAGCGGCGCTTGGCTCTGCCGACGGCGTGAAGGGCGGGCGGCCGCCGTACGACCCGGTGCTGACATTCAGATCCTGGGTGGCCTTTCCGGGTGTTCTAATCTTAGCTGGATTCCCCCGCCAGCTACGGGAGCGTCTCGGATTGGAGACAAATTAGAATCACTATTACAGCTTACCCATATTAGGTATGATATTGCCCGTTATGGGTATTTCTACACCAGCAAGCCGGTCGCGACCAACCCGCCGCAAGGCGGCAGCCGAGTTCTTCGGCACACCCACCAGTTTGGCCGATGCACTCTTCACCACAACCCAGCAGCGCGTTCTCGCCCTGCTGTATGGCCAACCCAACCGGAGCTTCTTTACGAGTGAGTTGATCGGGCTGACCGGATCCGGCTCGGGAGCTGTGCAGCGCGAACTCCTGCGCCTGACATCGAGCGGTCTCTTGAGCATCACCTCGATCGGCACACGGAAGCACTACCGGGCCAATCCCGATTGCCCCGTATATCATGAACTTATCGGCATCGTGCGAAAGACGGTCGCCATGGTCGAACCGATCCGGAAGGCGCTCGATCCGCTGGCCGACCGCATCGAACTGGCCTTGATCTACGGATCTGTCGTGCAAGGTACGGATACCGCAGAGAGCGACATCGATCTGCTCGTCAGCGCCGATGGCGTGATATTGGAAGAACTCTACATGGCGCTCGCTCCGGTGGAAGCCAGCTTGGACCGCAAGATCAGCCCCACCCTCTATACGGTTCAGGAGTTCAACGCGCGTCGATCAGCCGGAAACACATTCCTGTGCCGCGTACTCGCTGGCGAGCATCTGGTCCTGATTGGAAAAGAAGATGACGCATCCGGAACTCGATAACCTGGTGCGTAGCGGCCAACTCAAGACCGAACCGGCCGCGGAGGGGGAAATCCAGGGTCTGTTACGCTCCGGCCAGCGTCGCCTGGACGATGCCGGGCGAACTGAATTGAGCTTGGAGAGCCGCTTCGACCTTGGTTACAACGCCGCCCATGCGCTGGCGCTGGCGGCCTTGCGGGTGCAAGGCTACCGCTCCGATTCGCGCTATCTGGTCTTTCAATGCCTACAACACACCATCGGCCTGCCTCGGGAACTCTGGCGCGTGCTGGACCATGCCCATCGCAAGCGCAATCTTGCCGAGTACGAAGGCGCAATGGACGTGGACGAGCAACTCGTCGCCGCGTTGCAGCGAGTTGGGCGAGAGGTGGCAAAGCGCGTGAACGATCTGATGGCGTCGCGATGAGGGGTAGAGCCAACACTCGTGTCACCAGCCGCCAAATTCGTCATGCAAGGGCCATCCGAGCGTTCATGTCGAGGTCAAGGCGGCCGTAGGGGTTCACGTGGCTCCAGACCAACGGCGTCAAGGCCGCGTCGTCGCGCGCTGTCAGCAACTCACCATCACCCGCCGGGGCCGGCGCGTCGAGTTGCTCGCCCAGCGCATCCATCACTCGCTGCTCAACTGCAGATTCGAACCGCGGGAACCTGCCGCGACTGCGGAAGAAGGCCAACAGCACAACGAAGCCGCGCCGCGTACGACGGTGCCTGGACATCGCCAGGGCGTGATCTTCGGGCGTCAGGGGCCCCGACACGGCCGGTCATGCCGAACTGGCGCCGGAACATGGGGCCGTATCGATCCGCGCCAGCGTCTCGATCAGCGTCGTACGCTTGACGCCAAAGTTGCGGCACACGGCTGCCTTCGACATGCCGTCGTCCAGCGCAGCAAGAATGGCATCCAGCTTCTCGCCGACGATCACCGGCGGTCGCCCACCCACCCGGCCGCGACGCCGGGCAGCTGTCAGCCCTGCCATCACCCACTCTCGTGTGAGGGCGCGCTCGTACTGTGCGAGCGCACCAAAAACATGAAACAGCAGTTCCCCGGAGGCAGTCGTCGTATCCATCCCTTCGGTGAGCGAACGAAAGGCCACCTGCTGCTCCTTCAGCGCATTGACGATGGACAGTAAATGGGAAAGCGAGCGGCCCAACCGGTCGAGCTTCCAGACGACGAGCACGTCACCTGACTTCACGAACTCCAATGCCTTGGCCAGTCCGGAGCGGTCATCTTTGGCGCCGGAAGCGTGGTCCTCGAACAGGTGCCGTGAGTCAACACCGGCCGCGAGCAGCGCATCGCGCTGCAGGTCGGTGGTCTGACGATCCGAGTCCGATGAGACCCGCATGTATCCGACTAGCATCGACGGAAAACCCCCGGCTGGTGGTTTCCGTATGCTACCTCAAACCGTCAGGGTTTTCCGTGCAGGATTCAGCCGCTCAGATCGGGAGTTCGAGGAGGCCCTGACGCCCTGTCGGAAAACAAGTGTTTTCCGACAGGGTGAGGCCAGCCATCAACCTTAAGCGAGCGAGCTTGGCCACGTTGCCGTCCTCGCAGAAGGTCTCGGCGCGCCCGCGCTGGCAGCAGGCCATGACGCCACGCGACGACGCGGCCTTGACGCCGTTGATCTGGAGCCACGTGAACCCCTACGGCCGTTTTGACCTCGACATGAACGCTCGGATAACCAGGACCTCACGATGCCTGGTTGTTCGAGGCCCTCACCTGATCGGGACGCCAGAATCCCTCCTGTTCGAGGGTGACGAGGAGCGGACGGTCGCGTTTCAGCGCATCGCAGCCATCTGTGAACCGCCGCCGGGCCAGGAATCGGCGGTTGTCGCGAACGCTCTCGTGACCGCCTTGCCAAAGATCGCGGGAAAAACCAACCTGGCTGAACACCAGCAAATGGTGGAGCACACGTACCGGGTTTCCCGCGCTCTGCTCGGTGATGATCTTGCCGACCAACTGCAGTTTCCCAAGCTGTCCACGTCAGGCCTGCTTCGCTATATGCGATTCCAGCGCGACGCCGTGAGCCTGTCTCATCGAATCGCTCCGACCATCGCGAACAAATGGCGTGGCAAGAACTTCGTCTTCCTGCTCGAGGCTTCGATGTTGGACGATCTCAGTTATCGGCTGCCGGACAAGTTGAAGGCGACGGAGGCGACGCCCTGGTGAGTTGCCACGGCG
Source organism: Alphaproteobacteria bacterium (assembly GCA_965215575.1). GTDB lineage: Bacteria > Pseudomonadota > Alphaproteobacteria > TMED109 > TMED109 > VXPW01. The sequence continues at coordinate 2,722,466 of OZ244069.1, read as the reverse complement.
GCCATGATCAGCAGCCCGCCAGGATGTCTGTGGGCGCCATCAGCGCTTTCGGCGCGGACGGGCCTGAGACTACTGACCAGCGTCAAGCCTATCGGTGAGCGCGCTATTTTTTGACTGTGCGAACCCAAGGGTAGTCGTGGGCGAGCTTGCCGCCGACATCCAGGACTAGGCCGGCACAGTCCCACGGTGTTGATCACCGCCGTGTCGACGCGATGGGGGCTGCCGGCATGCTAAAGCCCTGATTGGCCGGCAACCAGGAACCGCCGAGTTCGGATGGATTCCGCTGACCCGCCGCGCTGCCGCCCCGGGGGCTACCAGACATAGCCAGCTTTCGACAACGGTTCATCCGTAGGACGGGCGCCGGGCCGAAGCTCGGAAATGGCCGGTCGGCTCGCTTGAAGGAGAGCGTCCGCCTATAGGCGGAAGGGGATGTAGAGCGCGATGTCAGGCACTGCGACCACGATTGCCACCGTGATCAGAATGAGAGCAACGAACGGTAGCACGCCTCGCACGATGTCCGCGATGGTTGCGCCGGCCCCGCCTTGGCTATCGCGTGCAACCGCCTGAATAACAAATAAATTTAAGCCCACCGGGGGGGTGATCAGCGCGCACTCGATCATCATTGTGAAGATGATGCCAAACCAAATCGGGTCGATGCCAAGCCCACTGAGCGACGGTTGAATGATCGGTAGCATCAAGAGCATCATCGACAGGGTTTCCAGCACGCATCCGAGCGCCAGCAGCAGTGCGCAGACCGCTGCGACGAACGCGATCGGTGCCGCCAAATTCCCGACGACCAGCGCAGTCACTTCCTGGGGTATTTGATAGAGCGTGATCGCCTGCCCAAATACCTTGGCGCCAACAATGATGAACAGGATCATCACCGTGGTCTTCATGGATGCCAGCGCAATTCCCGGCAACTCCGAGATCTTCAACGAACGGTGAATGCCAAGGGCAATGATGAGGGCAGCGACAAAACCTACGCCCGCGGCCTCAGTCGGGGTAAAAACTCCAAGGTAGATTCCCAACACAATGCCCGCTGCGAGCATGAACGTTGGCAGGGCTCTCACGGTGGCCACCCGCCGCGCGGCCCAACTGGCGCGCTCGACCGGTTGGTAGCCAGATCCAAAGTGGGCCTTGGCCACGACGTAGACGACAAATACCGTGGCAAGCAGCAGCCCGGGCCCGATTCCCGCCAAGAAAAGGTCCGCGATGGATTCCGAAAGCACGAAGCCAAACACAATCATTGGGATTGATGGTGGAATCAGGATCCCGAGTGTCCCTCCTGCAGCCAAGAGTCCATAGACGAAGCGGCGCTCGTAGCCGCGGCGGATCATTTCCGGGATAGCGACGGTTCCAATGGTCGCCGAGGTTGCGACGGAGGATCCGGAAGAGGCACCGAAGATCGCGCACGACACCACGGTTGCTACCGCGAGTCCACCAGGCCAGTGGCCAATCCAGCTCTGGACAGCGGCAAACAACCGCTCCCCTGCGCCCCCCTTGAGCAGGACGTTGGCCATCAAGATAAACAGTGGCACTGCAAGCAGGATGAAGTTGTCGACGCTCGAAAGCATCGCCTGCGGGACCATCAGTGGCGAATGCCCAGCAAGCGCCAGCATTGCGATGCCCAGCCCCGCCATGGCAAAGGCGATGTCCACACCCGCCAACAGCAAGGCGAACAGAGCAAGCAGAATGACTGCACCCGTCATGGATACGCGCTACCCGTCAGTGCCGGGGTTGTCGTCGAGCAGCAGGGAAGGCGTGTTGAAACTTTGTACGACGGTCGCGACCGAAACCAGCACGACCAAACCGAGCCCGGCGACAACCGGCCACTGCAGAAGCCACATCGGGAGTTCCAGGGTGGTATCGGTGGTCTGGCTGATGCTCAGCGAGAAGCGCATGAGTTCGACCCCCTGCCAAGCTGAGAAAGCAGAGACGGCCGCAATGCACAGCAGAGCGAAACGGGCAAGCCAAAACCGTGCAGTCGGCGGCAAATAGGCGGTCAGTACTGTGATGCGAATGTGTTGGCGCCGGGCCACCAGCCAGGCAGTCCCGAGAAACACCCCATAGATCTGCAGCACGCGCGCCATCTCCTCGACCCAACTGGTCGGCGCCAGGAACGCGTGCCGCATGGCTACTTCGTAGAAGACAATCAGTCCGATCAGCGCAAATAGCAATGCCGCGGCCCATGCGGCGAGCTGGCTCAGGTGTCGGATGAACCCGATCATCTGAGTGCTGCCGCTCGGTTCAGTCTGTATGGGACTCGCCCAGGCGCTCGGCGGCGTTCAGCAACTGTTCGCCGAGGGAGCCGGCGGCATCCCGGTACACGTTTCTCAATTCGTACGTGGCTTCCCTCCAGGCTGCTACGTCATGCTCGTCGAGGCGATGAACGGACATCCCGTTGGCTTCAGCCGCCGCGTACGCTTCGGCTTCAATACCGGCGAGAGAATCCCGTATCTCCCTCTCCACCACTCGCGCGGTCCGGCTGATGATTGCCTGCAGGGTTGGATCGAGTTGCTGCCAGACCCGTTCGTTGATGAGCACCACGAATTCGATGTTCGAATGGTTGGTAACGGTCAGATGGTCCATGACCTGGTAGAGCTTGCGTTCGCTAACGCTCTGCATGCCCGTCATGCCGCCATCGACGGTACCTCGCTCATAGGCCAGATATTGCCGGGATCCGCCGATGTTGGTGGCAGCTCCGCCCACATGGTTGACGAATTGCTCCAGCGCCTTCCCGAACGTACGGATCTTGAGGCCGACCATGTCACTCGGTCGGCGGACGACGGTATTCCGGGTCATCAAGATCGATAAGCCGTACGGCTGCCACCAGAGCGGGCGGGCACCTTTGGCGGTCATCGCCTCATCGAGCGGACCCCGCACCGGTGAACCCGGTTCTGTTGCGGCGCGAACGAGGTCCGGTGTGTTAAGCAGAAACGGAACATTGAAGATGTCGACGGCCGGAATAGTTCCGGCAAATCGGGCAAGCGAGGATGAGCCCATCTCGATCTGGCCCGAAGCCACTGCCCCCGGAACCTCCTTGTCCGTGTACAGCTGCGCGGCTGGATAGATCTCAACAACCAACTCACCGCCGGATTCCGCTTCCAGAAGCTCCTTGAAACGGACGAGGTTTTGACCGAGCGGCGTGGAAAGCGGGAGTTGCGTGGTGATCCTGAGCGAAGTCTCCGCTGAGGCAGTCCCCCAGGAACCGCCTACGCAAACGATGGCTAACGTGCATGCAATCAGGGTCAAGGGTCGGGTCATGATGCGGCTCCCCCCGTGTACCGTTCGGCGTCCTCAATGTAGCGGTCGAGACCGGCAGTCCGACACATGTCACTGAAGGCTCCCTCCAGATTGCCGGGAGCTAGGCCTCGGGTCCGGAGGCCGTCTAGAGCGGTCCGTACTGCATAAGTGGCGCCGACGAGGAGGCTCAACGGGAAGATGGCAATCGAATAGCCGATTGCTGCAAGGGTCCGGGCGTCCAAGTAGGGGGTCTTGCCGCCTTCGACGATATTGGCCAGCAGCGGAACCCCTGGCACTCGCCGACAGATGGTTTCCATCTCTTCGCGGTCGAGTGGCGCTTCGATAAACACGAGGTCGGCGCCGGCTTCGCGGAACGCGCCGCCGCGATCGATGGCTTCATCCAGACCGTGGGTCGACCGGGAATCGGTGCGTGCAACCACCAGCAAGGCTTCGCCAGCCGTGTCTTTCGCGATCTTGATCTTTGCGACCATCTCGGACGCTTCGACCACCCGCTTGCCAGCCATGTGACCGCAACGCTTCGGAAAGTCCTGATCCTCAAGCTGAATTGCTGCTACTCCTGCACGCCGATATGCGGCCACAGTGTGCCGGACGTTGAGCACATTCCCGTAACCGGTATCAGCGTCAGCGATAATCGGAATGCCTGCGGCGTCAACCATGCGGGCTGCGCAGTCAGTCATCTGTGTGGCGGTGGTTAGTCCGATGTCCGGTGCACCGAGAAACGACGCCGAGACACCAAATCCGGTCATGTAACACGCGGAGAAGCCGGCTTGGGCGACGAGCCGGGCACTCCAGGCATCGTACGCACCGGGCACAACAGCGCATCCAGGTGCGCTGATCAGGGCAGCTAGCTGTTGGGCGGATGTCATGTCGAGCCTCTTGGATTGCTGCCGAGTTGAGCCGGCAAACCTCACCATTATGGCGAGGGCTGATGCCGGCCCGAGAGATGGGACCCACGAACAAGCAAACAAATGGGTTTTGGCCTCTTCTTCGATACTTCTGAGGCGTGTAGAGGCAGTCCGCACGGCACGTTTCGGGACACGCGTCGGGGTTCGCGGCGCGAAAACCGAACTTTGCCGGCAGTGCGGTTGGGACGTTCGGGTTCATCGAGTGATGGTTGCGGGCAGTTGATGCGGCAATACGCCCCCGACCCGCAGGGGCCAATTCCTCTGAACTCCCATGGTCGAATGCACTTCGGCGTGGATCTGCACGCTTGGCGACCGAAGCCGAAGAGCCGACCGGTCGCGTTGCATTTCGGCGGAGTAGCATGGACAGGCTGAGCCGGGTTAGCCTTGGCTGCAGTAAATCGGGGCTCGGCCGCCTCGAGCGCGTCGCAACCGATCATCCGATCGGCGGAGTGGGGTGATGGCGCGGATCGACAACGGGCGCGGCCGCACAACGGTCGTCCATGCCACTCCCCTTGAGCCTGGCGCGGGTACGGTGCTGCTCCTGACCGTGACGGCTGGCATCGGCCAGTTTGCTGCAAGCGTCTATCTGCCGTCGATGCCGTCGATTGCCCAGGCGTTCGGCGCGGATATGAGCACAGTTTATCTGACGTTGGCGATCTTTCTCGTCGCGCTCGGGGCGGGGCAGCTGTTCGCCGGACCGCTGGCGGACCGGTTCGGCCGCCGGCCGGTCCTGTTCTTCGGCTTCGGGATTTTTCTCGCCGGCACTCTGGGCTGTGCGTTTTCTCGCAATATCGAGATGCTGTTGTTTGCGCGCGCGGTTCAGGGGTTTGGCGCCGCCAGCGGAATCGTGATCGCACGAGCTGCGGCGCGGGATAGCTTTGAGGGAACGCAATTGGCCCGCCTGGTGGCCATGGTGATGGCGACTTTCGCGATGGTTCCAGGAATCTCCCCGCTCCTCGGGGGAATAACCGAAGAACTCATCGGACGGCGTGCAAGCTTCTGGCTGACTCTGGGCGTTGGCGCAATCGTTCTCACCTACACCTATCGCAGGCTTCCGGAAACGGGAACGACGCGCCTTGTCCGGCTAGACGGCAAGGAGATAGCTGGCGGATATGGGGCGATTCTGCGCGACCGGCCGGCGATGGCGTGTGCGGCTGCCGGTGCATTGGTTTACGGGACGCTCTCGGGATTCCATGCAGGGGCGCCGTCGCTCTACATCGCACTCCTTGGCGTGTCGCCGGTCGAATTCGGGCTTTATCCGGTTCTGGCAGTCGCCGCCTTCGTTGCGGGCAGTCTCGTCTCGCGGCGATTTGCTGCGAACACGCCACCTCCCAAAGTCGCTGGCCGCGGGCTGGCGCTCATGCTCGTTGGTCTCGGCCTCATGTTGTTGTTTCCGCTTGCGGGCATCGTTCACAAGCATCTGTTCACGGTAACGCTCGTTGTGCATTCGGTGGGATTGGGCCTGTTCATCCCGACCGTGAACGCGATGATGTTGTCGCGGTTCTCGACCAACGTGGGGTTTGCTTCGGGGACGCTGGGTTTCTTGCTTCTGTTCGGTGGGGCACTCGGGGCGGTTATGGTGAGTGTGTTCCAGGGCATGCTGCCGGTCCTGGCACTTCCCGCAACGATGCTCTTGCTGGCAGCCGCCGCCGCTGCAGTCATGGCGCAACTCCGAAGCGGGGCGGACAGGAGCCCGGATCTGGATGATTGAAGCGCGGTCTGGTCGAAATGAACCGCGAAGAGAGATTCCCCGGGGCGGGTAGTGCATCGCGCCTTCGGGCGGCCACCGAACCCCACGGCCAGGATCTCGCGCGATTGGCCCTGCTGGCCTTTGGTATGGAGGTCGTGGCTAGGCGGTACCGAAGGCTCCGGCACACAATCCAGTCAGATTGGACATTGCGGCACGATACCGGCTTGTGTGGCGAGACGGGCGTGGCCGCAGGTGGCCTTCGGCAAAACAAGGCTTTCGCCGGGCTTGGCGAGGCCGCGCCCCTTGCAATCGGGCACGCAGCGGTCGCGGATGTCGAAAGCGCTACTGCGCCGAATAGCTCTTCCTGGTCAGCCCCAGCCGCGCCCGCAGTGGGTGGATTGCGTGCCTACGGAGGGGACCATGCGCAGCCCCCCCCCCGACGCGCGGGCGGGTCAGTGCCGCGGTTCGGCAATTGCCGCAGGGGTTGGCTGGGGTCCAGCCGTAGGGTCGCTTGCGATCGCCGTATCGTGACAGGCCGGGACACAGGGACTGGTACCCTCCGAACCGGAACCGGCCGAGCCATGCAGTGCTGACAACTGGGCGGAACAACGAGTTGGGAGCACGGATTGATGTCTCCAAGACGGACCCTGTATCTGGCAAATCCCTACGGATTTTCACGTCAGCAGCGTGACGGACCCCTTGCCGAGCTGTCGGCAGCCCTGGCGGAGATGGGGGCTGAAGTTTGGGAGCCGGTTGAACGGAACAATCAGGTTGACCGGTCGGGACCGGGTTGGGCGTACCGCATCGGTCAGGCAGATGTCAGGGACGTCCGCGAAGCCGACGGCCTGTTTGCCGTGGTGAACGGGTGCCCGCCGGACGAGGGCGTAATGGTCGAGCTAGGCATGGCAGTGGCTTGGGAGAAACCCGTGTTCCTTTTCCGGGATGATTTCCGTCGCTGCACCGACAGCGAGGCCTATCCGCTCAACCTGATGGTGTTCACCGGCTTGCCCGAGCACGGTTGGGAGGCCTACTGGTACAGTTCCATTGACCAATTGGCTGACCCGGACAAGGCGCTCGCGCAATGGCTGCGGTTCGGCGCGCCCTAGTCGGTCGCGGCCTGACCGGTTTCGCCGAATTGCTTGCGGGGTGCCCGGTGTCTTGACCAAAGTCGGCCACACAAGTCCAAGGTCCCCTGAATCGGCGCCGGTTTGAGCGCCGCCCGAAGGCCCCGCTGACCGAGTGGCACCGACGAGTTGCAGGTTGGCTCGAAAACGGTCAACAGTGGTTGTTGAGGATGGCTCCCGGCCCGCAGGCGGACGCTCCGGTCAGCTTGCCGGCCGCAGTTTAGGCGTCAGCGGTCACGTCCATTGTCGCTATTATCCGCTTCATCAGGTGCGGACAGTTGGACTTCACGGATCTCGGGGCAACGTCATCAGCGGGCGCGGGTTCGCTGTCCCTTGGGATTGGAAGCAGCGAGACCACGAACCCGCACCTCTATGCCGAATTGAGATCACCGGCCATGCTGCGAACGAGGTTTCCAGTTCCTACCCAGAAGGACGACCCTGCTGAGGCGCAGATCGTCTCGCATCGGCTGATGCTGCGCGCCGGACTCGTGCGCCAAGCAAGTGCGGGGATCTATAGCTGGCTTCCCCTGGGCTTCCGGGTGCTCAAGAAGATCGAGGCGATCGTACGTTCAGAGCAGAACGCCGCCGGCGCTGTCGAGATGCTGATGCCGACGATCCAGGCCGCGGACCTGTGGAAGGATTCGGGCCGCTACGAGGACTACGGGCAAGAGATGCTTCGAATCCTGGACCGGCACCAGCGGGAGATGCTGTACGGGCCGACCAATGAGGAGCAGATTTGCGAGATTGCGTCCGAGTTTCTTAAGAGCTACCGGGATCTGCCAAAGAACCTCTATCACATCCAGTGGAAATTCAGGGACGAACTGCGGCCTCGCTTCGGCGTCATGCGCGGCCGCGAATTCCTCATGAAGGACAATTATTCGTTCGACGCCGACGAGGCTGGCGCGCGGTTGTCGTATCACCGGATGTTTCTTGCCTACCTGCGGACCTTTCAAGCGCTGGGGTTGACCGCGATCCCCGTGCGGGCGGAATCGGGCCCGATTGGCGGGGACATGAGCCACGAGTTCGTGGTTCTCGCGGACACCGGCGAAAGCGGGGTGTACTGCGATCGTACGTTGCTGGAGTTCGCGGTCCCGGGCCCTGTCTACGGCGATCCCGACGAGCTTGGGCGGATAGTTGACAGTTGGACGGGGCCGTATGCGGCGACTGATGACATGCACGACACGGCACGGTTCGAACGTGAAGTTCCCGAGGAACGACGGGTGGAGGCCCGCGGCATCGAGGTCGGGCACGTCTTCTACTTCGGGACCAAATATTCGGAAAAGCTGGGAGTCGCGGTGGATCTCCCCGATGGCTTGCGGGTTCCCGTGCAGATGGGTTCGTACGGGATCGGGGTTTCCCGTCTGGTCGGTGCGATCATCGAAGCATCCCACGATGAGCGCGGAATCGTGTGGCCGGAGCCCGTTGCGCCGTTTCGCGTCGGCCTTGCCAACCTCCGTCAGAACGACCCTTCCTGTGCAGAGCACGCCAGCCGGATTTACGACGCACTGACCGCTGCCGGCGTCGAGGTTCTTTACGACGATCGTGACGAGCGGGCCGGCACCAAGCTCGCGGACCTCGATCTGCTCGGATTCCCGTGGCAGGTCGTGGTGGGCCCGCGTGGAGTTGCGAATGGCGTGGTCGAGCTTCGCGCGCGCGCAACCGGTGAAACGGCGGACGTTGCACCCGAAGACGCGCTCCAGCGCATCCAGGGCGCGTGAATCTCGGACTCGAGCTCTGGATCGCCCGTCGTTACTTGCGTGCGCGTCGGGTTGAGGGGTTCATCTCCGTCATTGCCGGCTTCTCGCTGGTCGGTATCGCGCTGGGGGTGGCCACCCTCATCATCGTGATGTCCGTGATGAACGGCTTCCACACGCAACTCGTCAACCGGATTGTCGGCGTGAACGGGCACGTAGTCCTGTACGCTCCTGCTGGCGCGGACACGCTGACTGGCGTTGATGAGCTTGAACGGGAATTGCGAGCCTATCCGCGCATCGTGGACGTATTCGCGGAGACGGAGGGCCAGGCGCTGGCTTCATCGTCGAACGGTTCCACCGGTACCCTGGTCAGGGGCATCCGCCCAGCCGACCTCATGCGCCGCTCCCTGGTTGCCGACTCCATCACCGACGGTTCGCTCGAGACGTTCGATCGCGAAGGAGGCGTTGTGGTTGGTGCGCGGCTGGCGCAATCGTTGCGGGTCGGCGCCGGAGACCCTCTGACGTTGCTCCATCCTGACGGCGATGTCACTGCCGTCGGCACGATTCCCAGGGTGCGCACGTACACGATTGCCGCCCTCTTCGAAATCGGCATGTACGAATACGATTCTGGGCTGGTGTTCCTCCCGTTGCGCGACGCGCTCGTCTTCTTCGGGAAGGGCGAGGAGGCCACCCAGATCCAGGTCATGCTCGAGGATGCCGACGCCGCCGATACGGTGCACGCAGAGCTTGCCGACGCCTTCGCCGGTCGCGCACGAACGTCTGCGTGGCCGAGCCTCAACCGCCAGTTCTTCAATGCCCTGAAGGTCGAACGGAACGTCATGTTCGTGATTCTGACCTTGATCATCCTGGTGGCCGCCTTCAACGTCATCTCCAGCATGATCATGCTGGTGAGGGACAAGGAGAAAGGCATCGCGATCATGCGGACGATGGGAGCGACGCGTGCGTCGGTCCTGCGGATCTTTGTCTTCACCGGAGGGGCTATCGGGGTGGTCGGGACCCTGCTTGGCTTCCTGTTGGGCCTTGCGTTCGCCACCAATATCGAGGCAATTCGGCGTGCCCTTGAAGGCATGGCCGGCGTCGACCTGTTTGCGGCCGAGGTGTACTTCCTCTCGCAGCTGCCCTCCGAGGTACATCCGGTGCAGGTCATTGGCGTCCTGGCTTTCGCGCTCGCATTGGCGCTGCTGGCCACGATCTACCCTGCATGGCGCGCATCGCGGATCGAACCGGCCGAGGTGCTCCGGCATGGCTGAGCCAGTACTGCGGCTTGCCGACATCCACCATTCCTATCGACAGGGCCGCGGCGCGGTGCAGGTTCTGGCGGGGGTCGAGCTGGTTCTGCAGCCGGGCGAAACTGTGGCGCTGGTTGGCCCGAGCGGCGCCGGCAAGTCAACGCTGCTCCACGTCGCAGGCCTGCTGGAGACCCCGACAGCGGGTGAGGTTGCTCTGGTCGGCCATGTGGTGCGCGGAGGACGCGACGGAACCCGCACCCGGCTACGCAGGAGCCATCTCGGATTCGTCTATCAGAACCACCACTTGATGCCGGAGTTCTCGGCCGTCGAGAACATCATGGTGCCGCTCCGCCTGGCCGGCCTCAGCCCGGCCCGGGCCCGGGCGCGCGCTTCCGAACTACTCGATCGCGTGGGTCTCGGCGCCCGCAGTGCGCATCGGCCGGCGGCGCTGTCCGGTGGCGAACGACAGCGGGTGGCCATCGTGCGGGCAATTGCCAACCACCCGAGGCTGCTGCTTGCCGACGAGCCAACAGGCAACCTCGATACCGCGACGGCTTCGGACGTCACGGACATGCTGGTCGAACTTGTCGAAGCGACCGGGCTGGCCGCGCTCGTCGCGACCCACAATCCTGCGGTGGCGCGCAGGATGAGTCGCGGCGTTCGCCTGGAGTCGGGCCGCCTCCATCCGTGGGTGCCGGACGGAGCGGGTGTGCTCACCGGACACCCCTTGCGGGGGGCGACGGCGCCGTGACCGGGATGCCCTTCGTGCACCTCAGGGCCCGTTCCGCGTATTCGCTGGCGGAGGGGGCTATCCAGGTGCCCGACCTGATCCAGATGGCGGTCCGGCACGATATGCCGGCACTGGCGCTGACCGACCACGCGAACCTGTTTGGCGCGCTTGAATTCGCCCTTGCCGCAAGTCGCTGCGGCGTTCAGCCCATCCCCGGAGTCCTGGTCGATCTCGCGCCCGACGATGGCAGCGGCTCGGTGTCGTCGCCGGCCTGGCCGCGCTCTCCGATTCTGCTGCTGGCCGCATCGGAGGCGGGATGGCACAATCTCAAGCGACTCATCTCGCGCATGTACCTGGAAGGGGACGGAAAACACGCGCCGGCCCTGACCTTGTCCGAGCTTCGGGAAGGCTCCGACGGTCTGATCGGGCTCACGGGCGCCGCACCGGGGCCACTCGGGCGATTGATTGCCGAAGGCAAGATCAATTCCGCCCGCGGGTTGCTCGAGGGCCTGCTGTCAGTCTTTTCGGACCGGCTGTACATGGAGCTGCAGCGCCATGGAACGGAGCTGGAAGCCGGCCTCGAGCCGCATTTTCTCCGCCTCGCCCATGCATACGGGGTGCCGCTGGTTGCCACCAACGACATCTATTTTGCGGACCCAAGCCTGCACGATGCCCATCAATGCCTGCTTTGTATTCGCGATTCCACGACGATTCTCGACGATCAGCGTTTCCGGGTGAGCCCCAATCACTGTTTCCGGTCACCGGACAGTATGCATGAGGTGTTCCGGGACCTTCCGGAGGCTTTGGCCAACACGGCGGTGATTGCCCGGCGCTGCGCGCATGTCCTGACCTCGCGGGAGCCGATCCTGCCGCGAGTTCCGGACGCGGGCGGCCGATCCGAGGAAGAAGTACTGGCGGAACGCGCTCGGGAGGGGCTGGAGGTTCGGCTGCGCCGGCATGTGTTCACTACCGGCATGATGGACGAGGAGCGGCAGGCAAGTGCGAACCGCTACCGGGAGCGACTCGGTCACGAACTCGAGATCATCCGCCAGACCGGCTACGACGGCTACTTCCTGATCGTCGGCGAGGTGATGAACTGGTCGCGCGAGCAGGGGATACCGGTCGGGCCCGGCCGCGGCTCGGGTGCCGGGTCGGTCGTCGCCTGGGCGCTTGGGATCACGGATGTCGACCCGCTTCGATTCGGGCTCCTGTTCGAGCGGTTCCTCAACCCGGAACGCGTGTCCATGCCGGACTTCGATCTCGATTTCTGCCAGCACCGGCGCGAAGAGGTGATCGCCCATGTGCGCGAACTGTACGGCGCGGACCGGGTCGCCCAGATCATCACGTTTGGCTCTCTGAAGGCCCGCGCGGTGGTGCGTGACGTGGGTCGGGCGCTGGCACTTTCGTACGGCAAGGTCGATGAACTGGCCAAGCAGGTCCCCGAAAACCCCGCCAATCCCGTGAGCTTGCAGGAGGCCCTGGATTCCGAGAGCGGCCTCAAGGAAGCGCGCGCAAACGACGGTGACGTCGCGCGGCTGTTCGATATCGCCCTTGCGCTCGAGGGACTGAATCGGAATGTCTCGACGCATGCGGCCGGCCTGGTGATCGGGGACCGTCCCATCGAGGAACTGGTGCCGCTGTACCGAGACCCGCGTTCCGAGATCGTTGCGACCCAGTACGACATGACCCGCGTCGAGCAGGCAGGACTCATCAAGTTCGACTTCCTGGGACTCAAGACCCTGACCTCCATGGACCTCGCCGTCCGACTGCTCAAGCAACGCGGAATCGACCTGGATCTGGATACCGTTTCCCTTGACGACGAGGCAACTTACGCACTGCTCGCCAGCGGTGCGACCGGTGGCATCTTTCAGCTCGAGAGTCCGATGATGCGGGAGGTCCTGCGGCGGCTCGAGCCGAATCGGATCGAGGATCTGGTCGCCGTATTGGCGCTGTACCGGCCCGGCCCGATGGACAACATCCCGAGTTTCGTCAAGCGCCGCCGGGGGCGCGAGCCCATCACGTATCCGCACGAGAAGTTGCGGGGGATTCTCGAAGAAACGTCAGGCATCTGGGTCTACCAGGAGCAGGTCATGGAGACGGCCCGCATCCTGGCTGGGTTCAGCCTCGGCGAGGCCGACCTCTTGCGCCGCGCCATGGGCAAGAAGATCGAGTCGGAAATGCAGGCGCTGGAAGCCGATTTCGTGGAACGCGCCGAGCGGAATCAGGTGCCGCGAAAGGTGGCCGAGAGCATTTTCGCCGATCTCGAGAAGTTTGCCGGCTACGGCTTCAACAAGAGCCATGCAGTCGCTTATGCGCTGATCAGCTACCGAACCGCCTACCTCAAGGCCCACCACCCGGCCGACTTCTTTGCGGCCATGATGACGATCGAGTCTGCGAGCCGCGACAAGCTCAACATGTTCCGCGACGAACTCGGACGTCGCGGCATCGACCTTCGGTCGCCGGACATCAACCGCTCGCAGGCTGAATTCACGGTGGAGGCGACGCCTGATGGCCGGACCGCGGTACGTTGCGGTCTGGGTGCATTGCGCGGCGTGGGCAATGCGGCGATGGAGCTGGTGGTAGAGGGACGAGAGCGGAGCGGCCCCTACACGGACCTGTGGGACTTCGCTCGCCGAGCCCGGGCGGCGGAGCTCAACAAGGAGCATTTCGAAAATCTCGCGGAGGGAGGCGCCTTCGACAGCCTCATGGCGGGCCAATCCCCGGCCGAGTCGCGAGCAGTGGCCTACGCTGCGGCCCAGATGGCCGCACGGTGCGGTCATGAAGCCGCTTCTGCCGAGCGGAACTCACAGGTCAGTCTGTTCGAGAGCGGGGCCGAGGCTCAGGAACTGTGGGTGCTTCCGGACGCCGAGCCTTGGGAGCGGTCGGAAATGCTCGCTCGCGAGTGCTCCGTCCTGGGCTTCTATGGCTCTGGCCATCCGCTCGAACAGCACGCTGAACAACTAGAGGAAGCGGGCGCCGTCCCGATCAGCGAGATAGGCGAGCCGACCCGAGCGAATGAAGGTTTATTCCGGGTTGCCGGAATCGTGGCTCAAATGAAGGAGCGAACATCACAGAAGAAGCGGAGATTTGCCCGCCTTCGGATCTCCGATGCCACGGGGGCCGAGGAGTTCATGGTGTTCCCGGACACCCTGGCCCGACACAAGGACCTGCTGCGGGAGGGGGCGCTCCTTCTGCTCGAGGTCACCCGGGAAAGCGATCCGTCGCGGGCAGATAGCCTGATCGTCCAGGATGTTGCATTGCTGGAGGATGGCGGCCTGGAAAGCGATCTCCCTGCAGGGCTGCTCGTGCGCACCGACACCAGCTTCGACGTCGGAGGCCTGTTCGACCTCCTTGAGAATACCCGTCCAGGAGCGGGGCGGCTGGAGGTGGTATTTCCGGTCGGCACCGATCTTGAGGCCGCTCTGAATGTCGGAGTGGGCGTGTGGCTCGGAATGAGTTTCCGAACCGCCGTGGAGCAGCTTGCGGGCGTCACTGCCGTCGAGGAGCTGACGTCCCCCGAAAGCGCCTCTCACACGGCCTGAGGCGGTGTCCCTTGGGTTGGCGCGAAACCGAGGCGGGCCCGGCGGAGCCGGTCATTGATGGCCCGGCCAAGGCCCTGGTCGGGGATCGGGGCGACGGCAATCCGTTCTGCCGCCGCGGTGTCGAGTTGCCGAAGCATCGTGAACAGATTGCTGGCGGCTTCCTCTAGTTCGCCTGCAGGACTGAGATTGCAGGCTGCCAGACGCGAGGGGCCAAATGCCAGATAGACCTCTCCGGGGCGCGGGGCGTCCGCGTCAAGGCGGAGCGGCGTCCTCGGCGCGTAGTGGCGCAAAAGCATCCCGGGCGCGCGCGGAGTCGCATTGGGTTCGGGTTCGGCAATTTGCCCGACGGTTGCCTCGAGTTCCTCGATCGTGATCCCGCCGGCCCGGAGCAGGGTGGGCGGGCCGACACCAAGCTCGAGCACGGTGGATTCCAGCCCGATGGTGGACGGTCCTCCGTCGAGGACCAGGTCGACCAAGGGGCCGAGTTCGTCCCTGACGTGACGGGCCCGGGTGGGGCTGAGGCGACCGTGCGGGTTGGCGCTCGGCGCTGCCACGGGCCGGTCGACCTCGCGTAGCAATGCGGCGGCAACGGGATGCCGGGGCACCCGAACTGCAACAGTGGATCGCCCCCCGGTCACACCTGGGACGATCTCTGCGTTCGGTCGCAAGGGCAGTACCAGGGTGAGAGGACCGGGCCAGAAGCGCGCGGCGAGCTGCTCGGCCCTAGCGTCGGGCTCGCCGACTGCGAAGGCGGCGTCAGCATTGGCCACATGCACGATCAGCGGGTGGCCGGTCGGACGTTGCTTGGTGCTGAACACCCGTTCCACTGCGGATGGGTTGGCGGCGTCGGCACCGAGGCCGTAGACGGTCTCGGTCGGAAACGCTACGAGGCCGCCATTTCGCAGGCATGACGAGGCTTGGCGTATGGCCTCAGCCGTAACCGGCACCTATCGGAGCGCCGTAGCGAGCCGGTCAAGTGCCGTCTCCAGAACTTCGGGCGACTTGGCGTAACAGATCCGCAGATAGTTCTCGCCTCCGGCGCCGAAGGCATCGCCTGGCGCAAGGCCGACGCCTGCCTGCTCGATCAGGGAGCGCGCCATGGCCAACGGCGATTCCATCCCGGCAACTCCGAAGAAGGCATAAAACGCGGCGTCCGGCCGGATCAGATCAACGCGGTCCATCTTGCTGAGGGCCGACATCACGGTGGCACGGGCCCGACCGAGAGCGGCACGCATTTCCAGCACGTAGGGTTCACCTTCACGGATGGCGGTAATGCCAGCAGTTTGTGTTGCCGCCGCAGGCCCGGCGATGTTGAATTCGTTGAGCTGTTCGAACACCGAAGCGACCGAACTCGGCGCCACCACCCATCCGAGTCTCCAGCCCGTCATCGACCAGCTCTTCGAGAAGCTGTTGACGACAATGACCCCATCGTCGGCCTCGGCCAAATCGAGGAACGATGGCGCCACGTCCCGGTCGTAAACGACCCGCGCGTACACTTCGTCCGAGACGATCCACAGCCTGCGCTGGCGGCAGAACGCAAGGATGGCGTCGAGTGTCTCCCGTTCCGCCATCCACCCCGTGGGATTGCCGGGGGTGCTCAGGTAGATCGCTCGAGTCTTGGCCGAGACCGAATCGAAGAGCCGGTCAAGATCGAGATGCCATCGTCCGGCTCGGGGAGCCAGAGGTATCTCGATCGCCCGACCGCCCATGATTTCGACGCAGCGGAGGAAATTGGGCCATACCGGTGTCACGCACAGGACCTCGTCGCCCGGGTCGACGAGGAGTTCCGCCGCGATCATCAGAGCGTTCATCCCGGCACAGGTGACCACCACGCGGTCTTCGGTGACCGGTCGAGCGTGAAGGCGGCTCTCGTACTCCGCGATGGCCGTGACGAGTTCGGGCTTGCCCCGGTTGGGGGCGTAGAACGTGTCGCCCGCACGGAGAGCCCGGGATGCGGCGTCACAGATGAAGGACGGCGTTGGGCGGTCCGGTTCGCCGAACCAGAGCGGAATGACGTCGTCCCGGCCCATCGCCGCATCGGCGATGGCGCGGATTCCCGAGGTCTTGAGGGTCGTGATGCGCCGGCGGACCGTCGGTGGTCCGGCGACCTCCCTTACAGCAAGGCGCCGATTTGCCATGGGACGAACTCTAGGTCACCAAGTCCGGCGACTTCGCTTTTCGACTGTTCGCCGGAGACCACCCGGAGAATGGTGTCGAGCACTTCCTCGCCCATGGCGTCGATGCTTTTCGTGCCATCGAGAACCTGGCCGCAATTGATATCCATGTCCTCGCTCATCCGCTCGTACATGGGTGTATTGGTCGCAAGCTTGATGGACGGCGCCGGCTTGCAGCCGAACACCGATCCGCGTCCCGTAGTGAAGCACACCACGTTGGCGCCCCCCGCGACCATGCCCGTGACCGAAACCACGTCGTACCCCGGAGTGTTCATGAACGTGAAGCCCTGAGCACGGACAGGATCGGCGTACTGGTAGACATCGACCAGATTGGTCGTGCCTCCCTTGGCGACTGCGCCAAGAGACTTCTCCAGGATGGTCGTCAGGCCGCCGGCCTGGTTGCCGGGTGAAGGATTGTTGTTGAGCTCGGCTCCGTTCTTTTCCGTGTAGTCCTCCCACCAGCGGACGTGTTGAATCAGCTTCTCTCCGACTTCCTCGCTGACGGCCCGCCGGGTCAGGAGGTGCTCGGCGCCATAGATCTCCGGCGTCTCGGCCAGGATCGCGGTGCCGCCGTGGCGCACCAGGCGGTCCACGGCTGCGCCGAGCGCCGGATTGGCCGTCATTCCCGAATAGGCGTCGGAGCCGCCGCACTGCAGCGCCAGGCGAATGTCGCTTACCGGCAGTGTCGTCCGGCGAGCGGTGTTGGCGCGCGGCAGCATGTGCCTCACCCGTTCGACGCCGGCCTGAATGGTCGCGCGCGTCCCGCCGGTATCCTGGATCGTCATCATCTGGAAGAGGTCACCGGAAGCCCAGTCATGGTTCGCCGCCATGGTGTCCACCTGGTTGACCTCGCAACCGAGTCCGACCACGAGGATTCCGGCGAAGTTCGGGTGGCGGGCGTAACCGGCCATGGTCGCCTGCAGGAGGTCCCAGCCCAGCCCCTTCCCCGCCATGCCGCAGCCGGTGCCGTGGGTGATGGAGACGACGCCGTCGACGTTGGGAAACTCTCTCAGGGCATCGCCGCGGAACGTGTCGGCGATGTTCCGACAGACCGTGGCGGAGCAGTTCACCGACGAGAGCACCCCGATGTAGTTCCGTGTGGCAACCCGGCCGTCGGCCCGCAGGATTCCCTGGAATGTGGCGCGCTCGGAATCCGGAACCATGGCGGTCGCCTGGGCGCCTTGGCTGAATTCGTAGTCGCGCCGGAACTGGCGAACCGCCACATTGTGAGTATGGACATGATCACCGGGCGCCACTGCCTCCGTCGCAAACCCGATGATCTGGTTGTACTTGCGCACGGCCTCACCGGCTTCGATCGAACGGGTGGCAATCTTGTGCCCGACCGGGATCTGTCGGGTGGTGGTGACGTGTTCGTCCGGGACGTCCGTGTCCGGCGGCAGAGTGGTCTTTGCCGTCACTACGTTGTCTGCCGCGTTCAGACGGATCGTGAGCGCTTCCTGTGCGGCCATGGCGGCCTCCCTGACCTTGCTGGCCTCGTGTCAGCTGCCCTGATCCTACCACCTGCCCTCCGGAGCCATACAACGGAGGCGGCGCCGGCTGGTCGGCGGCATCCGTCTGTTCAGGATCTCTGGAACGAACGCCGTTGGCCGGCATCTGCCCGTGGGTCGTGGGGTGCGAAGCACGAACGGCGCCGGGCAGCTGGGCGGGGCGAGTTCCTCCACCGCCGGGGAACTGTTGAACCTGCCAGATGCGCCGCGCGTGAAGGTTGCCGTCCCGTCATCATGAGCGGGTCCGCAGAAATAAACGCGTTGGCCAGGACACCTCTCGATCGGCAACGGCAACCGCCACTTCTCGGGAGGCGGCCTTGGGGGGCGGCCGGGAAAGCCATGCTAACGCCATGTTAAGGTGCGAGGCGCGTGCCTGCGGTACGCTGTTCTGATCCCTCTAAAGGAGAGTTGAGATGAAGTTGGTGCGCTATGGCCCGCGCGGCAAGGAACAGCCCGGCCTGATAGACGCTGAGGGCAATCTGCGCTCGCTCGGCAAACGGATTTCAGACATCACCCCGCAGATTTTGTCGGACAAGGGGCTGGAGCGGCTGGGGAAAATCAATCCGGAGCGGCTTCCCAAGGTCACCGGTCGTCCACGGATCGGTGTTCCCGTCGCAGGCATTGGCAAGATCGTCTGTATCGGTCTCAACTACAGCGATCACGCGAAGGAAGTTGGTGCTGCGCTTCCCGAGGAACCGATCGTGTTCATGAAGCCCACCAGCGCACTGAACGGGCCCAACGACGTGGTGGAGATGCCGAAGGGTTCCAAGAAGTCGGACTGGGAAATCGAGCTTGGAGTGGTGATCGGGACGAGAGCGAACAACGTTCCCAAGAGCCGTGCGCTGGAGCACGTCGCCGGCTACACCGTTGTGAACGACGTCTCGGAGCGGATGTGGCAGATCGAACGCGGCATGACGTGGGACAAGGGCAAGGGATGCGACACATTCTGTCCGGTTGGACCGTGGCTGGTCACCCGGGACGAGATCGGCAACCCGCAGCGCCTTACCCTGTGGATGGACGTCAACGGACAACGCATGCAGGACGGCAATACGAACACCATGATCTTCGATGTCAGGACGCTGGTGTCCTACATCAGCAAGTTCATGACCCTGTTTCCGGGCGACTTGATTGCCACGGGCACGCCTCCGGGCGTTGGTTCGGGAATGAAGCCGCCCAAGTTCCTGAACCATGGCGATGTCATGGAGCCCGGCATCGAGGGCCTCGGAGCGCAACGCCAGAGAGTGAGCAAGTGGATCGACCGATGACAGGTGGGGTTTCGTGAAGGTTTATCGATGAGCGGTCAAGCGGTTTTTGTCCACAGCTGGGTTCCGGATGAACTTGGGGCCCGGCTCGACAACCAATTTGTCACCGACTACCACGATGTGTTTGCCGACGGGCTGCTGGAAGGCGAGCCGTTGACGGCAAGGTTCCAGGGTAAGGACGGTGTTCTTCTCCTAGGGGCGTTCGTCGGCGAAGACATCTTCCGTGCCTGTGACGGCGCACTCAAGATTGTCGCCAACATTGCTGTCGGGGTCGACAACATCGACGTGGAGGCTGCCACCCGGCACGGCGTGCTGGTAACCAACACGCCGGGAGTTCTCGACGAACCGGTGGCCGACATGAGCATGGCCCTCGTGCTTGCGGTGGGCCGCCGGCTCACCGAAGGAGACCGCTACGTGCGGGCCGGGAAATTCCGCACCCACCCGTTCTCTCTCATGTGGAGCGCCGACATCGGTGGGGAGACCCTCGGCATCATTGGCCTGGGTCGTATCGGCAAGCGGGTCGCGGCCCGAGCCCGCGGCTTCGGCATGAAGGTCTGCTATCACAACCGGAACCGCATCCCCCAAGAAGAGGCGGACAGGCTGGGAGTCGAGTGGCGAAGTCTGCCGGAGCTGTTGGCAGAGGCGCGATACGTTTTGCTCCTCTGCCCGCTCACTCGGGAGACCCGGCACCTGATCGGGGCGCACGAACTTTCGAGCATGCGTTCTGACGCATTTCTTGTGAACGTGGCACGGGGGCCCGTCGTTCACGAACAGGCCTTGGTGCAGGCGCTGAAGCACGGCGAGATCGCCGGAGCGGCGCTCGACGTCTACGAGTTCGAGCCCAAGCTGGACCGGGCGCTTTGGGAGATGGAAAACGTCGTGCTGACCCCGCATATCGCCAGCGCCACCACCTCCACGCGCCTTGCGATGATCGAGCTGGCGGCCCGCAATCTGGAGGGAGCCTTGCTGGGCGGCGACGTGCCGACGGCAATCAACCCGGAAGTATTGAGGAGGAGGGCCTGATGACTTGGACCATCGATCTTTCCGGGAAGGCCGCGCTGGTAACCGGCGGAGCAACAGGCATCGGCTACGCGATCTCCTGTGCACTCCTGGAGGCCGGGGCTACGGTCGTCGCTACAGCCCGGACCGAAACCTCTCTCAAGTCGTGTAACCCGGACACCGAACACGGGACGTTGTCGCTGCTTGGCCTCGACGTCACCAATGAGCTCTCGATCGAAGGGCTCTTGGGACAGATTGGCCGGCTCGACATCCTCGTGAACAGCGCTGGCATGGTGAAGCGCGGCCTTGAGTTCCAAAGCGAGCATTTCGCCGATGTCATCAACGCCAATCTGATGGGGACGCAGAGGATGGCCCAGCACTGCCTTCCTAAGCTTGCGCTGACCAGGGGATGCATTCTCAACATCGCGTCGATGTGGTCGTATTTCGGATCCCGGGCGGCGCCGGGCTACACCGCGTCCAAGACAGGCTTGGTGGGTCTGACGCGTTCCCTCGCACACGCTTGGGCGGAACTCGGCGTGCGGGTCAATGCCATCGCACCGGGCTGGATCGCTACGAAGATGACCCAGCCTCTGCGCGAGGACGGTGAGCAATACGAAGGGATCCGAGCACGTATCCCGATGGGAGAGTGGGGGAGGCCCGAGGATATTGCTGGAGCCGCGGTGTTCCTCTGCTCACCAGCAGCTTCCTACATTACCGGGGCATTGCTCCCGGTGGACGGCGGGTACACCGTCGCCTGACGGCGTTCAATCTGGGGACGGTGGCTCGGGCAGGGGCTCCCGGATCCGGATCCTGGCATCGCCGGACTCGAGCTCTGCTCCAGCCGCAAGCGCTTCCTTGGCTGGACCGAGGCGTAGGTGCGCCATGCCAGATCCGGCCTGGCTGGAGCGCATCGTCCCGGCATCCCTGCCTCGAAAGCGGATCGGGGTGCCGGGGGAAGGCGCGGTTCCCGACGTCACAGTGATGCGGGCAAGACGTCTCCGGATTGTTCCGCGGTATCGCTGCCTGGCCGTGTTTTCCTGGCCGATGTAACACCCCTTGGAAAAAGAGACTCCGTCCAGGAGGTCGAAGTTGCTTTCCAGGAGATAGCTGCGACCAACCACCAGGTCCTTGTTTCCGTCCGGAACCCCGGCCTCCAGGCGCACACGGTCATACTGCTCTTGGTCCGACCGTTCGAAGCCGGCATCGGCAAAGAAGTCGGCGAGCTTGAATGCAGGAAGGTAGGCGCGCACTCCCAGGCTCGTGGCGCGCGGGTCTGTGAACGCAATTCCCTCTTCCAGTTCGTGTGCTGTTCCCCGTGCCGGATCGAGTTGTATGGCTTGGTGTGCGCGTGCACCGAATCCTGCTCCCACCGCTAGGTCAGGATCCATCTCGATCGTCGCCTCGCTCCGCAGGCGGTACAGGGTGAGTTTGCGGGCGAGATCGGGTTGCCGCTCTCGATCGCTCTCGATCAGTATGTCCCCCTGAAACTCGGTGAGCAGGAAGTCGTGCAGGTACATGCCTTGCGAAGTCAGCAGTGCCGCATAGAGCGCTCGGTCAGGCCGCAGCCTGTCGACATCATTAGTCACGATGCTCTGCAGGAAGTTCCGGGCGTCCGGTCCGCTTATTCGGGTAATGACTCGCTCTGTCAGCTGGCACCAACAAAGGTCCGGGGCTTGATAGTTGGGCATGGGAATCTGATTTGTCGGCGCCTGCTTCGGAGCGCATCGTACACCGTCTCAACGTCTGCGGTTTCTGGGCTATAAGCTCGCCCATGCTTGTAACGATTGCGGACCGGTCGTTTCCATTCGACGGAAATACTCGGGCAGACAATGCGATGCCTCCGGCTCAAAAAGGGCTCGTGGACCTGGCGGAGGCGTTGGCGGCGTCCGGCCACACCGTCCGTGTGTTCAACAACTGCGAGCTTGCAACCGTTGTCCGTGACGTCAGCTGGGTTCCCCTCGAGGAGGCTGCAGCGGCCAGCACGGACCTGCTCGTCGCCCACCAGGATCCTGAACTCCTTGATCTTGTCCCCGATGTCGGGACGCGGGTTCTATGGTTGACCGGCTCGGGACGCCCGTTGGTGAAACCCGAACCCTTTGCGGCAGCTGCACGGCACCGGCCATTGCTCGTCTATCAGGGCGAGGCCCATCTCAAGACCATCCCCGACGCCTTCTTGGCATTCGATGGTGCGCGAATCCCGAATGGAGTCGGGGTGGCGTTCCTGGAGGCCGAAGAGCCGGTACCCTCGGTTACTCCGGTGGCAGTTGTCACTACCCACCCGCTGCTTGGGCTCGAGTGGCTCATCGGAATCTGGCGGCGGCGTATCCATGGGCGCCTGCCGTGGGCGGAGCTGCACGTCTTCTCTAGCGCCCTCTACGGAGCGGTCGAGGGCCGCTCACCGGCTCCTGCCTATGCCAGGATCCACGCCGTCGTGCAGGCCGCGGAAAAGTCGGGAGTCCGCGTACGCAAGCCGCTGCAGGATCACGAGATGGTCAAGGTACTGCGTTCTGCCCGGGTCCATCTTTATCCGTCAGACGACAACGAGGTGGCGGCAGCGACACTCGCTGAAAGCCAGGCGGTAGGAGTTCCGGCGGTGGCACGCCCGCTCGGAGCGGTTGGTGAAAGGATTGCCGATGGCACGACCGGGGTGCTAGCCGGCGACGACAACGCGTTTGCTGAGTACGCAATACGTTTGCTGGACGATCAGGCCACGTATTCGCGAATGAGCGAGCACGCTCGCGAGAGTAGTGGCGTGGCCTGGAGCAAGGTGGCGTCAAGGTTCGTCGAACTCACGCGCTGAGTTCCTGCGGCTTCCCGTGGCTGGGTTTTGCCCGGCGGTAGTCCTGCGTCGCTTGCCCCCACCGGACTGCGCGTAAAGCGAGTCCGCGTGCCAGCTGCGTGGCGAATCTCCGGCTCGAGGGACGTGACGGACGGGGCCCATACACTCGGGCCAGCCCCGCGTTTACGGTCGCGCAATCGCCAGAGACAAGCGTAGTCCCGTGGGCAAAGCGCCGCGCTGCCCGGCGAAGGGTGATCCGGAGACTTGACTTGGGCGGTGACGCGTCGGTGCTCTCAATTCTGTCCACTCGGGCGACAGGCGCAGCAATCGAAGCCCAGCAGCTTTCTTCTGGTGGTTCCACGGGCCGGTACGGGTGGTGGCTTAGGGCTCTGGCGAACTCGGTGTCAGCTACCGAGCCCAAAGATTGACGTCGCTCTGCGGGTCGATGTGAACTGCCGCATGGTGCCGGTGTCGGGCGATTCCGCGTACTGGCTTGCCGCTTTGAGGACCGAGGGGAGCAAGTCAGGGTCCCCAGCTGTGTTTAAGAAGATCCTTGGCCTTGCCAAGACCCAGTGAACCGCCTGTGCGATGTCCTCCGGATCCTCGAACGGCTGGTACCAGGTCTTGCGGTTGGGCTCCGTTGTGGCCCACGGGCCGCGGGCAATGGCCTTGATGGTCTGAACGGCGACGTCGCGCTCCTCACACAGCCTGCAAACCGCATCGAAATCTTGTCGGTAGCGAGCATTTTCGTACATCGAGAAGTTCCACGGCATCAGAACCGAGTCAAAATCAAAGCGGTCGAGGCTTTTCCGATGCATGGATGGGATCGTCCATCCGTGCCCCGTGACACCGACAAAGCGCGTCAGGCCTTCTTCTCGGGCCTCAATCAATGCTTCAAGCGCGCCACCGCTCCCCATGGCGATTTCCCAATCGTCCGGGTGGGACAGCGAGTGGAGTTGCAGGAGGTCCACCGACTCGATTTGCAGCCGATCAAGCGACCGTCTGATTTGCTCGCGTGCGGTTGTGTACGTTCGTTCGTCTGTTTTTGTCGCCAGAAAGAACTTGCTGCGGTGGGTGCGCATCCACGGCCCAATCCTGAGTTCCGCGTCGCCATAACGTGGCGCCGTGTCAATGTGGTTCACGCCGTAGCGGAGGAGTAGATCAAGAACTTGGTCGGCCCGGCCCTGATTGACGTTCTTGAGCGCTGCAGCCCCGAAGATCGTCACCGTACTGAGGTGGTCTGTCCGTCCAAATCCTCGCTTTTCGATCATTTGCGTCCTCTCGTGGTCCTTGTAGCCACGCCGAAGTAGACCATAGCCGGTCATTGCGCACCCTCAACCGGCCGCCTCATTCGTTGTAGTTCGTGTCGATGACGAGCCGGCTTGGAGTCGGCCTGGATTCTGGGGGATGGCAGCGGGCGCAGGACCCGGCAACGGGCGCCCACCCGCCGCGTCGCATGCCTGGTGCTTCCCTGATACCTTGCACCGTCCGTTGTCTGCGGGCGGTTGCGTCAAGACACGGATCACGAACGTATGGGCACAAGCGCCTGGTGAACAACCAGCGGAAAGGAAGGCATATGGCTGCCTACATCATCGGACGCATCGAGATTACCGATCAAGAGACCTTCCAGAGATATGCGGCACAAGTTCCCGAGACAATCCGCAATCATGGTGGCCGCTATTTGGTACGCGGTGGTGCCAGCGAGGTGCTTGAAGGATCGATGCCGGATCGGCGGACTGTCTGTATCGAGTTCGCGGATCGGGAAGCTGCATTGGGTTGGTACAACTCGCCGGAGTACGTACCTCTGCGGGAGCTGCGTATGGAAGCATCGGTGGGAGACTTGTTCGTCGTTGACGGGGTCTGAAGCAGGGTTTCGGGCCAACCGGAAACGCTCCGCGCCTAGGGGAAAGCGCAAGTGGCGGAGTGTTGTCGCACAGTGACTGACGGCGCAGTCCCGGAAAAGCCACTGGCCCAAAGTGGCCGGCCCGTCCCAGTCGAAATAATGTGAGAAAACCGGGGTACCTGAGGACCAGGTACCCCGATTGTGTCCGTTGGTCGAAGACGGGTCCTGCCGACGCAGGTCCGTCCCCGAGGGTTGGCCTACTTCGTGCCGCTGGTGATCGCAACCCGTTGCGGCTTCTTCTCCTCGGGAATCTCCCTTACGAGATTCACGTGAAGCAGGCCATCTTCCAGGTGGGCGCCGGCTACCCGGACGTACTCGTCGAGCCGGAATCTCCGCTCGAACTCGCGGGTTGCGATGCCCCGGTAGAGGTATTCGCCTGCAGCACCATTCGAGTCCTTCTTTCCGCGGACCGTCAGGGTGTGATCCTTCACGCCGATGTCGAGATCGCGTTCACCGAAACCCGCCACGGCCATCGTCACGCGATACTGGTCGCCTGTGGTTTTCTCGATGTTGTAGGGAGGGTAAGAGGGTACGTCCCGCAGGTCTTCGGCCATGCTGCCGAGCACGCGATTGATTCGTTCGAACCCAATCCCAGTCCGAAGAAGTGGCGCCAAGTCAAACGTGTTCATCAGTTGAACTCCATTGATGGGGCCATCGGGAGGCCCCCATCCCACCGAAGCCCGAAGCGCTTCGACCGGAGTTCAGATGGGAACTGCTCGGCATGACTGCAAGCGGTGGCCCCTCGAGGACCTGGAAGGTACCCGGCCGGGGGGCAACTCGTTTTGTCACTGGCGCCGCTCCTACTCCAGCGGGTAGCCTCCGGATCATGTGCGGGCGGTTCACTCAACGTTTCTCCTGGCGCGAAGTGCATGCGTTCCTGAGCCTGATTGGCCCTGCGGCGAACCTTCGTCCGCGCTACAACCTGGCACCGAGCCAGAGTGCGGCGGTGGTACGCAGCGACGCGGCCGGGCTGCAGCTCTCCATGCTGCGCTGGGGGCTCATCCCCGCCTGGGCGAGGGACCATCGCATCGGTAATAAGCTCATCAATGCGCGAGCCGAGACCGCTGCGGTGAAACCTTCGTTCCGGGCGGCATTCTCGCAGCGCCGATGTCTCGTTCCGACGGACGGGTTCTACGAATGGCGGCGAGAGGATTCGGGCCGCCAGCCCTGGTTCATCGCCAGGCCTGACGGGGGGCCGATGGCATTTGCCGGGTTGTGGGAGCACTGGCGAGTGCCTAGGGATGCCGAGCTTCGCGATTCACGCGCTGAACACCAGCCAGGCGATGTCGTCGAAACCTTCACCATCCTCACCACCGAGGCGAACGAGACCCTACGTGCGCTTCATCACCGAATGCCGGTGATCTTGTCGCCGGAAAGGTTCGAGCCCTGGCTCCGGGGAGAGGAGGTTCAGCTCGAGCCCGCGCCCGAGAACCTGGTGGTCGCACATCGGGTCGGTCGCCGAGTGAACAACCCTCGCGACGACGACCCCCAGTGCATTGTCGCTCTTGCGCCTACGTAGGAATGGGGTTTGCGGGAACCCCAGGAAGGCGCGAATGATTGAATCAGGGCGCTTGCGCAATGCTTCCGGGGCAAATGGAAGCGTTCTGCCACGTACGGCGCAAATGTCGACAAGAATTTCACGAGAACAACAGGCTGCCGGAACCGTGTCCGGATGCCGTCCCCGGCCTCCGATGTAAACCGCGATGATTTTGTGGTCAGAACGATCGGTTCGCCCGGTTTGCTATTGCCTCGCAGGAATTCATCAGGGCAATAATGGGCTCGGTGTCATCAGGCAGCAGACCGTGTTCGAGCATGCGCGCGTAGTCGTCGGACAGCGCAGCGAGAGAGTGTCCTGTCGGAACGAGTTGGAGACTGCCTGAGACAGCTGAGGGCCTCGAACAACCATGCATGGTTGTTCGAGGCCCTCAGCTGGCTTTGTGCGCCGCTACGGCGCTGGCGATTGCTCTATTCGCCAAGGCGGGTTCTGCAAAGTCAGCATCGTCGAGTCGAGCGAGATCGTACCAGTGCCGGGCGAAGTGCACGGCGCGCAACCGACGTTGCAGGCAGTCCACAGGTGCGGCAGTAGGTTTCTCCCAGAGGGTCCGTTCGATTTGCAGGACCCGTCGTTCCGCCCTTGCAGATTCGACACGCGGCACATAGGGCGCCGCTTCGCTCCGACGGCTGATTTGCCTGAGCGCAATGCGTGATCGACTTCACACCAGAAAACGAGGCGCATCCGAAAAGGAGTTAGAGAACAACGAAAGGAGTGATATATCAGTATCTAATGCTTGATAACGATGGTTGTACTGAGCGCGCAGCGCAGACAGTCACTCCTCGATCAAAGATACAACACAGGTGACATCACGCCCGCCTTCGCGATTCAAGACCCGGTGCAGCGAACCTCTCATCAAGTGGCTGATATCGGCTTGACCGCAGTGAACCTCAAACGGACGTAATCAAGTACCCAAGTTCCGTCGGCTTGCCGCAGCAGCGCCGCCGCGCGCTCGGCGTCGGCCTTGAGATCTTCCCGGGCGGGGACATCCAGCCCCGCGAGAAGCCCGTTGGCAAACGTGTCAATCCAGTCGCCGAATGAGGTGGGGAGCGGCGTTGGACGTTCGAATAGTTCGATGCCCAACACTGTGAAGCCCGCCGCGTGCAGGTCCGAAGACCATTGGTCTTGGTCGGGAAAGTTCCACGGATTGCGCTCGGAGAAATCAATCCCTTGCGCAGTGAATAGCGGGGCCAGTACGCGGATGACGGTTGCGATGTTGCTCTTTCCTCCCAATTCCCCGACGAGCTTCGCGCCAGGCCGCAAGGCTCGATGGATCGCGCTCAGGGCCGGGCGTGGTTCCGGGATCCAGTGAAATACAGCATTGCTGACCGCAAGGTCGAATTCGTTTTCTTCGCACAAGTCCTGGGCCGCGCATACTCGTGCGTTCAGACCCTTTGAGCGCGCACTGCGGACCATGTCGGGGGCGGAATCGATTCCGACCACATCGGCTCCGCGTGCCCGCACGCGCATGCTGAACCCGCCGTCTCCACATCCGACATCCAACACGCGCTGGCCCGGCCTGGGGTCCAGCACATCGATCAAGTCCGCGGCTAGGTCGGCCACAAAACCCGCGTTCCTGGTGTGTTCCCGTGCCCGCCAATGCTGGGCTGTCCGGTCTGCGGTCTCGATCTCCATCATGGCCCTTTTGCCGGAGACGGAGCAGGGTCAGTGTGGTTGGACGCGACCTTGGCTGCCTTGAACGTATGCTCGGGTGCTGGAAACTCGCGTGCGCGAACTTCTGCGGCATAACGC
This sequence comes from Alphaproteobacteria bacterium, assembly GCA_965215575.1. Lineage (GTDB taxonomy): Bacteria > Pseudomonadota > Alphaproteobacteria > TMED109 > TMED109 > VXPW01. The sequence continues at coordinate 2,694,338 of OZ244069.1, read as the reverse complement.
GCTGCCGCATCCGAGATCATCCCTCCAATTTCTGCGTAACGCTTCACGAATCGGGGAGTGAACGCCGGAAACATGCCGAGCGCGTCGTGGACTACCAGGATTTGCCCATCACAGTGAGGGCCTGCGCCGATCCCGATGGTCGGGATCGCAACGGCAGCCGTCACCCGTTGGCCCGTTTCGACGGGCACCGCTTCAACTACCACGGAGAATGCCCCGGCGTCGGCAACGGCTTCGGCGTCCCGGATCACGGCGAGAGCGGTCTCCGGAGTCCGCCCCTGGGCGCGGAAGCCGCCCAGGGCCTGGATCCGCTGCGGCATGAGACCCACGTGCGCCATCACCGGTATTCCCCGATCCACCAGAAAGCGAACCGTATCGGCCACTTCGGTGCCCCCTTCGAGTTTGACTGCCTGCGCTCCTGTTTCCGCGAGGACCCTTGAAGCGCTTCGGAACGCCTGATCTGGGCTCGCTTCGTAACTGCCGAACGGAAGATCCACCACGACAAATGTCGACTGGGTGCCGCGGACCACCGCTTGGCCATGCGCGATCATCATGTCGAGGGTGACCGGCAACGTGGTATCGAAGCCGTAAATCGTCATTCCCAGACTGTCACCAACCAGGATCAGGTCTACGTGCCCATCAATCGCCCGGGCCATCTGGGCCGTGTAGCAGGTGAGGCAGGCAAGTGGTTCTGCGGCCCCCTTGGCGGCTCGGATATCGGTGGTCGTGGGTCGACGTACCGGCGCGTCGGTCATAGCTGCAAGGTCCTCAAGGCTAAAACGGGGACACGATCGTAGCGTCTACGGATTGAAGCGGGATGATTCGCGATAATGCCGCCTGCTGGGCCGATCCGAAGATTGGAGCCCGGATGTTGCCGGTGCTCGCGGCAATCCGCACGCGCGGCCACACCCCTTGCCGGCCCTTTGCGCGCCGATGTCGGCACGCTCCAGGTCCCCACCCAGACCCCACCCAGAGACGTGATCAAATGATGACCGGAGAGTGCATTGTGACAGGCGGTTGCAGAAAATATCAGTGATTACCTTTAGGTACGATGCTGCGGCGCAAATCCAGCACTAGGACGTTCGTACCCAGTGCTTCCGGAGCGCAGCTACGGATAGCAGTTCCCCGTCCGCGGGAACCATCGGCCGGTACAACCTGTTGCGGTTGACAATCACTCGCAACACCTTTAATTCTCGTGCGGGTTCTGGAGAACGACATTGTACGTTTGTCTCTGCAATTCGATCCGCTGTTCCGACGTGCGGAACGCCGCTGGCATGGGCGTCTCGACGCCGGGCGGAGTGTATCGGCACATGGGGTGCCGGCCGCAGTGCGGCAGATGTCGGGACACCATCGTTGAACTTCTCTCCCCATTGTCATCAGAACCCCTGCGATCGACCGACCCCGTCGAGTTCGAACTCGAGACGGCTCCCGGCTGAGCCGATTCCCAACTAACCGCGGGCGACGTACGGCATGGTGGTAGCCATGACCGTCATGAACTGCACGTTCGTGTCGAGCGGCAGATTCGCCATGTACAGCACGGCATCGGCTACATGCTGCACATCGAAGCGAGGCTCGACCTTGGTGGAGCCGTCGGCTTGCAGTACGCCCTTGACCATTCCTGCGGTCATGTCGGTTGCGGCATTGCCGATGTCGATCTGACCGCAGGCAATGTTGAATGCCCGGCCGTCGAGCGAGGTCGACCGGGTGAGGCCGGTGACAGCGTGCTTGGTTGCCGTATACGGCGACGAGTTCGGTCGGGGGACGTAAGCCGAAATGGAACCATTGTTGATGATTCGGCCGCCCTGGGGATCCTGCTCCTTCATGATGCGGACCGCCGCCCGGGTGCAGAGAAACACGCCGTGGAGGTTCACATCGACGACCGTCTTCCACTGGTCCCAGGTGAGTTCCTCGATCGGGATCGGGGGAGTTCCGGCGCCCGCGTTGTTGAAAAGCACATCGAGCCGGCCGAACCGCTCCTTGGCGGTGGCAAACAGCCGGTCTACCGCGTCTGGATCCCCAACGTCCGTGGCCACGGCCTTGGCGCGGTTCCCGTCGGTTCCGGCGAGCTGGACGGTCTCATCGAGTCGATCCTGACGCCTGCCGGCGAGGATCGCCGAATGCCCGTTCTTCAGGAAGTTGAGGGCGACGCTCCGGCCGATCCCGGATCCGGCTCCGGTCACGAGTACGATCTTTGGGTCCATGGCGTTGTGCTCCAACGGGTTCGACCGGCCCAACAGACCGCCGGCTGGCCGGACTATAGCCCCGGCGTGCTACGATGCGGCGGGGCAATGCATTTGCCTCGGGCAGCCCTGCGGCTCAGGCTAAAGCGGGGGATTGGCAACTTGTGTTGCATGGTTGAGGGGAGTGCTCATGCAGGGCGACAAGACCGTTATTCGTAACCTGAATGCCGTACTGACCAATGAGCTCACGGCGATCAATCAGTACTTCCTGCACTCGCGCATGTTCCGCGATTGGGGTTATGTTGCGCTGGCGGACAAAGAGCACGCCGAGTCGATTGACGAGATGAAGCACGCCGACGAGCTGATCCAGCGAATCCTGTTCCTGGAAGGGTTGCCGAATGTTCAGGATCTGCACAAGGTGCGAATCGGCGAGGATCCGGTCGAATGCCTTGAATGCGACCTCGCACTCGAGCAGGAGGCCTTGCCAACACTGCGCGATAGCATCGAACACGCGGAGACGGTGCGCGATTTCGTCTCTCGCAACCTGTTCCGCACGATTCTGGATGCCGAGGAGGAGCACGTCGACTGGCTGGAGACCCAGCTCGGGCTCGTGAAGCCCCTCGGACGCGAGAACTGGTTGCAATCTCACATCTAGTCGAGGAATAGTTCCATGGACGACCCGGATTTGCAGACGCTGTCCTTCGAAGAGGCATTGGAAAAGCTGGAAGCAATCGTCGAAGAGATCGACAGCGATGATGTGGATCTGGAGCGGGCCATCAAGGCGTACGAACGTGGCGTGCAGCTGCGCGACCACTGCGAGCGGAAGCTGAACGAAGCGCAGGAGAGAATCAGCAAGATTCGCGTCAAGGACGGCGCCGTGGAGTCGGTACCACAGTCGGCCAACGATTCAGATAGTCCTCCGTTCTGAGCCACTTGTCGGTCTGCTATCCGGGTGGCCGGCCGACTACACGGCACTGCGCAAAGCGCAGGCTGGAACAGCGGGGTCCACGGACAGCGTACGGCGATCCTATGTTGCGGCAATTCGGTGAAATTCCATGACTCCTGATGTGTCGCGGGAGCCTGTCCAGGCCGAGCTTCCTAACATCGAGGCGGTCGAAGGACACGTGGCTCGGATCACCTATCGGAACGAAGACACCGGATACACGATCTTTCGGCTTGACGTAGCAGGCGCGCGCGATCCCGTCGCTGTACTCGGCGTCGTCGATCGCCTGGCGGTCGGAGAGCACGTCACTGCCGAAGGGCGATGGGAGAACAGTAGACAGTGGGGTCGGCAACTCCGGGCCCAGAAGGTCTCGGTACAGCTCCCGGTGTCCAGGACGGGGACGGTCCGCTACCTCGCTTCCCGGCTTCGGGGAGTGGGACCGAAGCTGGCCGAACGGATTTCCAAACACTTCGGTGATGATGTCCTTCGGGTGATCGACGACGAGCCGGAGCGGCTTCTGGAAGTCGAGGGGATTGGCCCCGAAACCCTGCGCGGAATCCGTGATGCCTGGACCGGTGAGAAACGAACGCGCGAGGTCATGATCTGGCTCGAAGATCACGGGTTGGGTTCGGCACGCGCTGCGGCCGTGTTCCGAAGGTATGGAGAGGAATCAGCGCGCATCGTCCAGGAAAATCCCTACCGCCTGATCGCCGACATTCGAGGGATCGGCTTCGCCATCGCGGACAACATTGCGCGCACGCTGGGAATTACGGGCGATGCGCCTATGCGTCTCCAGGCGGGGCTCTATTTCGTGCTGGCGTCCGCCCGCGACCGTGACGGGCACTGTGGGCTTCCGGAGGCCTTGTTCGTCGGTGCGGCGGCAAACACGTTGGGACCGCATGAAAAGGCGATCAGGAACGCGCTTGATTCCGAACTCGCCGAGGGTGAACTCGTGCGCGTTGACGTGGACGGAGTCCCTTGTGTGTTTACGGCGCGGATCCACGCGCAGGAGCGGACTATTGCCGAGCGCTTGGTTGCCCTGCACCGCCACCCGCTCGGTGAGGCGGTGGTCGATATTCCGCGAGCCCTTGAATGGGTGCAGCAGCGCACGGGAACGCGCCTTTCGGCGGATCAGCGGTGTGCGGTGGCGACAGCGCTCCAGGCCAAGGTCGTTGTGATCACCGGAGGTCCGGGAGTGGGGAAGACCACCATCCTCAATTCCGTGCTCCGAATCCTGCGAAGCAAGGGCCTTCGGGCACATCTGTGTGCACCGACGGGCCGGGCGGCCCGACGGCTGTCGGAAGCGTCGGGGCTCGAGGCCAAGACCATGCACCGGACGCTTGAGTTTGACCCCAGTGACGGTCGGTTCCGCCGCAACAAGGAAAACCTGCTGGCGACCGACTTGGTCGTGGTCGATGAGGTCTCCATGGTCGATGTGCCGATGATGGCGGCCCTGCTGCAGGCCATCCCGGAGTCCGCCCGCCTCCTGCTAGTGGGCGACGTCGATCAGCTGCCCTCGGTCGGCCCGGGACATGTCCTCGGCGACATCATCCGTGCGGGGATCGTGCCGGTGGAAATCCTCCGGCAGGTGCATCGGCAGGCCGAAGGGAGCGAAATCGTCACCAACGCTCATCGCGTCAATCGCGGTGAATCCCTGAAGATTGGATCACCTGGAGCTGGCGGAGATTTTCTGTTCGTCGACTGCGAAGAAGCCGAAAAGGCGTCTGCGATCATCGTCCGGATGGTGGCCGAGCGGATTCCGGTTCGATATGGGCGACGGCCCGACGAAATTCAGGTGCTTACTCCCATGCGGAAGACCGTGTTGGGCACGGAGTACTTGAACGAGGCGCTGCGGCGCCGGCTCAACCCGGAGGGAGAACTGCTGCCCGGTCGCGGGGACAACCAGTACGCGGTTGGCGATCGCGTGATGCAGGTGGAAAACAACTACGAGAAGGATGTCTACAACGGTGACATTGGCATGGTGACGTCCTACGACTCCGATGAGCGTCTGGCTTGGGCAGAGATCAGCGGTCAACGGGTCAGTTATGGTTTGAGCGAGCTCGGGCAACTGCGGCACGCGTACGCGGTGACCATCCATAAGTCGCAGGGCTCTGAATATCCGGTGGTGGTTGTGCCGATGACACTTCAGCACCGGATCATGCTGCGTCGGAACTTGCTGTACACCGCCGTGACCCGTGCCAAGAACCTCGTTGTGCTCATTGGGCAGCGACGCGCACTGGAACAGGCCATCCGGAACGATGAGGGCATTCAGCGATGTTCAAGCCTGCGCAAGCTTCTGACAGCTGCCACCCGCCCGAGGGTGGAAATGCCCCAAACCCAGCCGGACCGGTGAACGCGCTGCCCGGACGCAAGCCCGGACAACGTCCAATTGCCAACCTCGGGGGGCACGGGGAATGAGCATGCGGGAGTTTCCTGACCTCGGGCCGCTGCTTGCGCCGCGTTCCGTGGCGGTCATCGGGGCCGTTCCTGAACGCCACCGAGCAGGAGGAAGGCCCATCCCATTTTCCGCCGAGGCAGGGTTTCAGGGACGACTGTACGCGGTCAATCCCCGGCGCTCGGAGTTGGACGGAAGGCCTTGCTATCCCTCGGTCGCTGATCTGCCGGAGACACCGGATCTGGCAGTAATCACGGTCCGGGTGTCGTTGGCGGTGGAGTCGCTTCGCGCGTGCGCGAAACGCGGAATCCCGGCCGTCGCGATGTTTACCTCGGGCTTCCGTGAGGCAGGGGAAGAGGGCGCCGAACTGGAGGCCGAGCTTGTTCGTATCGCGGAGGCCCACGGCACTGTTCTTTGCGGTCCGAACTGCATCGGCGTGGTGAACCGGCATACCGGGCTCATGGCCAGTTTCGCCTCCTCGCTCCAAGGGCACGAGACGGTTCCCGGACCGGTCGGTTTTGTCAGCCAATCGGGAATGTTCGTCAGCCTCGCCATTGTTGAGCAGATCCAGAGGCGCCTTGGGGTCGGCAGCCTGGTTAGCGTGGGGAACGAGGCCGGAATCGAGATCGCGGATGTGATTGCCCATTACGCTGCCGATCCGACAATTTCGGTGATCGCGTCCTACATGGAAGGAGCGCGCGACGGCCGGAAATTGCAGAGTGCATTGGCAAGGGCCCGTGCAGCTAGGAAACGGGTCATTGTCCTCAAGGTGGGAAGATCCGAGGACTCCGCTCGGGCAGCGCGTTCGCATACAGGGTCGCTGGCAGGCAATTACCGCGTGTACCGTTCGGTGTTTGACGCCAATGGCGTGATCGTGGCACGTGGTCTCGAGGAATTCTTTGACCTCATTGAGGCGGCTGTGCGCATGCCGGCGGTGGCTCCCGCGAGCGACGACCCGCCGCGAGTTGCAGTATTCGGCAATTCCGGCGGCCTCGGCGTCCTCGTCGCCGACCGGATCGAGGAATCGGGTCTGGCACTAGCCCAATTCAGCGAGCAAACCCAGACGGCGCTTCGGGAGCACTTACCTCCCTTCATCCATCCCGTAAACCCCGTGGACATTGCCTTGCAGCCGCTCGAGCAACAACACGTACTCCCCCGGTACCTCGACGCACTACTGTCGGATCCCAACGTGGAAGGAATCCTGTCCATCTTTGGCCTCTACAGGCCGAAGAACCTCGATTTTGCGGACGCGATCCTGGCGGCGGTGTCACGTTTCCGGAAGCCGTTCGTGTTTGCATGCCCGCATACGGACCTTGAATTCACGAGACGCCTAGCGGACGGGGGTGTCCCGGTATTCGGAACCCCGGAGCGGGCGATCCGAGCGCTTCGCTCGCTCTTTTGGAAACCGCCGGCCCCAGAAGACCCGCCGGCACTGCCCTTGGCGGCACGTGAGCGGGTGGGCAAACAGTTGGGAATCCTGGCGGGACGCACGATGCTGTCGGAAGGTGAGGGGATGGCACTGGTTGCCTCATTGGGAATTCCGACGGCTCGCATTGCTCTAGCGGAAGATCTGGAGGACGCAGTACGGATAGCCGAGCTAACGGATGGCCCCACGGTCCTCAAGGTCGAAAGTTCCGATCTTGCTCACAAGACCGAGCTTGGCGCCGTGGCGCTCGGGCTGCAGGGAGCGGACACGATTCGCGAGGCGCACGCGCGCATCCTCGCTTCGGTCACGGCAAGGCGCCCGGATGCTGACATCCATGGCGTCGCGGTACATCGCATGGTGCCGGAAGCGAAGGAACTGCTTGTCGGAGTTCGTCAGGACCCCGCGTTTGGCCCGGTTGCGCTCGCGGGTGCCGGCGGAACGGCTGCCGAGATCCTTGATGACGTGAGGCTGATGCCGGCGCCGGTAAGCGTCCGGCAGGCACAGCGGATGATCCAGTCACTGCGGACCTTTCCTCTTCTCAACGGTGCCCGTTCAAGCGCCCGTGGCGACGTCCGCGCCGCCGCCTCAGCGCTTTCCGCTTTGTCCGCAATGGCCGTCGCCTTCCCGCAGATCGCAGAGATCGAGGTCAATCCGCTCTTCGTTGCAAACGACGGCGAAGGCGTGGTGGCCGGCGATGTGCTGGCAGTCTTGGATCCCGATGTTTCCGCTCCGTGACGACAATCCCACGACCCATCGGCCCTATGTCACGCTCGGACTGATCGCCGCCTGCATTCTCATCTTTCTCTGGCAAGTTTCCGCGCCACATCACGATGAAATTGTTTGGGTTTTCGGGTTGATTCCGGCGCGACTTGTCGGAGACGGCGCATTCGTGCCCGGCGTTGTCAGCCCGATCATCACCGTGTTCACCTCGATGTTCCTGCATGGGGGTTGGATGCATCTTGGTGGCAACATGTTGTTTCTCTGGATTTTCGGGAACAACATCGAGGATGCGTCCGGTCACCTGAAGTTCCTGGTGTTTTATCTGCTGTGCGGGGTGGGAGCCGCATTGGCGCAAGTCGCGAGCGCTCCCCTGTCGGAGATCCCGATGATAGGAGCGAGCGGCGCCGTGTCAGGAGTGCTCGGGGCGTACTTGCTCCTGTTTCCGCGCGCGCGCGTATCGACGCTCGTGTTTCTCTTCATTTTCGTGACCGTTGTGCGCCTGCGCGCTTGGGTTCTGTTGGGCATTTGGTTTGGCGGTCAGGCGCTTCAGGCTGCGATCACACCGCCCGGCTCGCCTGGGGTCGCCTTTGTTGCCCACGTCGGGGGATTCGTTGCCGGCATGCTCCTGATCGGTTTCTTCAAGCGGCGAGGTGTGGTTTGGCTGTCGGACGGTGGTCCACGAAGCGACGAGGCCCGGCGGCGTCCCATCAACATCCGCTTCCGCCACCCCTCGGACCGTAAGCCGCCGCCTCGACGCCCGGGGCCCTGGGGATGAGTGGCTACCCGAACGCAATGATCCGTGGCCGAGGCAAGTACTGCGTCCCCGTATGCAACAGGTTGGGGTGTTCCCGATACCTTGCCCGCGGGAAATTGGAGGAACATCTGCGTAGATGTAGATCGATCGTGAGTTGAATTTGCCAATCGTTCCCGACTTGAACCGGCACTCCAGCCGAGGACGGTCTCGAAGGTCGGCGTGCCACGAGACGCCGGCACCTGCGGGCACTGCCATGGAGGACATGATCATGCCGGCCCGTCAGCCGCTCGCTTGTGATCGCGAACGGAGACCTGAAGGTACGGGTCCTAGCGTGTATGCCAGGGTTCGGTCAGCGGCTTGGCCCCGTTGAGTTCACCGTAGCCTGCACCGGTTGTGCCGCCAGGATTGCTTCCGAAATAGCGCGAATCTCTGGGATCGCTCAGGGGTTGAAACCGCACGTCGCTCGATAGCCGGAGTCGTCCCTGGGGGGAATGATTGTCGAGAGTCCCGTGCCAGGTGAACATGCCGAAGATCAGCATGTCACCCGGGCCGAATTCAGCGCTCAAAAGACGTGTGTTTCGGGCCCGGGCAAAGCCGATGTGGTTCTCTGGCCGCGTTGATTTGCGGCTCGTATCGCATGCGACATCAAAGCCGCGCGTGGCCTGGATCAAATCCTGGAAGCGATGCGAACCCTCGATCACGGTCACGGGACCGTCCGAGAGGGGGACCGGGCCGAGAGCAGTCCACACGGTGACAACGCGTTCCGTGGCCCGAGCGAAGAAGGGATAGTCGCAATGGGGCCCTGTCGAGCGGCCAACGGGCGCTGGGCGTATGAACGCGTAGTCGTGCGGCAGGGTCGCCTCGCCCAAGACACAGGTCATGATTTCGCGAATTCTGGAACCGTGTGTCACCGCGCGGAGGCAGGGGCCTTCGGAGACTGCTTGCCAGAAAGCGCCGAGGTCGGCTTCGCGTTCCCGGCGATGGCTGACACCGGTGAAGATTCCGTCCTCAGGTGGGCTTTTCACTTCTCCGACTTCCTGCAGCCGCTCAAATACCTCGCGTCTGGCCGCTCGTACTGCGCTGATGTCATGCAGGCCCCGTAGGAACAGGTAGCCGTCGTTTTGAAGACGTCGACTCAATTCGTCGGTGTCGGGGAAAACTGCACTCGAATCGACGAACTCGCCCATCATCGAACGGGGAACGGGTTCACCTTGTGCGATACACTTGCTCATGGGGCCTGTTTAGAGTTGGGCGACGACAATTCGCGGGATCCCGTTTGCCACGATGATGCACACGGCGGCCGGGGCGAGTCCAGGCGACAAGCTGGTTCGGGCCCCAAGCGAAAGGGACACACTCTAGTAGAATCAGAGCGATGAGCACCGAGCATTCCCGCGTCTCGTACCGTGCTGCCCGGTGGCTGGGCCTAGCGGTTGCTGGCAGTTTCATGGCGGGCTGCACGTTTCTCACCTCCTTGCCCAAGCCAGCCAGCCTCGATGACAGGCTTGCCGTTTTCCCGACGCGAGGTCTGCCCTTGGAGGATCGGGTCACGATCCACTGGGACGAACACCAGATTCCGTTCGTCGAAGCGGCCACCGACGGCGACGCTGCCTTCACTCTTGGCCTCGTCCATGCCCATCTTCGGCTGGGCCAAATGGGGCTGGTTCGAATGGTGGCCCGTGGTCGCCTGTCCGAATTGGTCGGCCCTATCGCTCTTGATGTCGATCGCGGGCTGCGTGTGCTGTCCTTCTCGAGGGCTGCAGCGGAAATCGAAGATCGTATGGATGATCGGTCCCGTCGCTGGGCACAGCGGTTTGTGGAGGGAATCAATCACTACCAGGACACGGTCAGGGAACTGCCCCACGAGTTCAGGGTCTTGGGACTTGACCGTGAGCCTTGGACGGTTGCTGACGTTCTGACCATAGGGCGCCTCGCCGGCACAGACGTGAACTGGCTGGTTTGGGCAAGCCTGCTGCCGCTCCGAACTGGTCCCGATTGGTCCGAGTTGTGGGCACGATTGATCCGGCATGGTACCGCCTCGCTGCCCAGCTTTGACGGGACGCCCCAGACCGCCGGCCTGCACCAACTCCTCGGAGGTCTCGGGCGTTCCGGCAGCAACAGTCTTGCGCTTGGGCCCGAGCGCACGGCAACGGGCGGCGCAATCATCGCCAATGATCCGCACCTTGGAATTCTGGTTCCCAACGTGTGGCTGATCGTCGGCTTGAAATCGCCGTCCTACCATGTGGTCGGACTAATGGGGCCTGGCCTTCCCATATTTGCCATCGGCCGCAACCCGAATGTCGCTTGGGGGGGCACGAATATGCGGGCGGCCTCAAGCGATCTCTATGACGTCAGCGAACTTCCAGAGTCGGATATTTCGGAGCGCACCGAGCACATCGCGGTGCGATGGTGGCTTGACGAGGAAATCACGGTGCGCGAGACGCCCTTTGGCCCAATTCTTTCGGACGCGCCGTTACTCGCTGAACTGGATCTCCCGCCGGTGGCGCTTCGATGGACAGGGCACCAAGCGAGCGACGAAATCGGCTCGATGCTCGCGGTAAGTCGCGCGCGCGACTTCAAGGAGTTCCATGCAGCGTTCGACCGTTTTGCTGTCCCCGGACAGAACATGCTGTACGCAGACGACCGCGGCAACATTGGGCAGGTCATGGCGGTACATCTGCCCCATCGTAGTGGTCCTCCCAGCGACATTATTCAGGACATGTCGACCGAGCACGTCAACTGGAACGAGATGCAATCCGCCAAAGACCTCCCGTTCAGCTTCAATCCTCGCTCCGGATATCTGGCCTCCGCGAACAATCGGCCCGCCGCTACGGGAATGCCGGTCGGGTTCTTCTTTTCGTCCGATGACCGCGTGCAGCGCATGTCTGAAATGGTCGAGGCCGGGTCACCGATTGGCCTGGAATCGGTGATGGCATTCCATCGGGACGTCCGGATGGCGTCTGCGATCTCGCTTCGTGATGTGTTCATGGCAGCACTCGATGCCTCTGGCCTGATGAACGGGACAAGCGAGGAAGCAAAGGAGGCCGTCCGCAGAATGCGGGTCTGGGATGGAAGCTATCGGCCTGAATCGGTTGGAGCAGTCAGTTTTGAACAGTTTCGCGTTGGCTTTGTACATCGCTTCTATCCACTCGCATTTGGCGAGGACAGGGGTCGGCATCTGTTGGACGCCGGACGCATGGCCTCGCTGTTGCCCGAGGACATCGCTGCGGCTGACGCGGAAGTCGTGCGTGCCGCACTGGATGCGGGTCTGGAAGCGGCCACAGCAGGGTTGAATTCGTTCGAGAATTGGTCCGAAATGCATCGCTTGCAGCTGGCCCATCCGCTTGCCTTCGTTCCGATCATCGGAGAGCGTTACCGGTTTGCCGAGTACGGAGTCGGTGGAAGCACGGACACACTCATGAAGACGGCCCACGCGAGTTCTGCAGAACGTCATACCGTCAGGTACGGCGCCAACGCCCGGCATGTCTCAGACTTGACAGACCCGAACGCAAACTACTTTGTCCTTCTCGGCGGCCAGGACGGCTGGCTCAACAGCACGACCTTGCTTGACCAATGGCCGCTTTGGCGCGACGGGAAGTACATCCGTGTACCTCTGTCTCTTGATGCCGTTCGTGACAGCTTTCCCCGCAGGTTGGTCCTTGAGAACTAGTCGAGATTCGGGTCGGAAAAACAGGCGCCCTATCCATTCGAAATTTTCAAATCTTGCTGCGTGCTTGCGGTAGCGAAGCCCACTACGATGAAGTCTCCAGCTACAAGTTCCGGGAGGCGGCTGGAGTCGAATGGGCGAGGAAGTGCGAACTGATGAACAGCTGCTGCCGCGTAGACCGGGGGCGCCGCCCGCTGGTTGCCGGGATCGGTCGACCAGCCTTGGCCTAGGAACCGGCTCGAAGGGATTTTTCAGGCCCCTGCAACATTGCGGGGCCCAGGTCCAAGGGGAGTGGGCAGGCAGGCCGCAAGTGTCGGAACTCGCATGTACGGACATCCGCCTCGATCAGGGCGAACGGCTGTTTGGCTCCTGATGCGTTCCGCTTGTGATCCCCATTGTTGGGACTAGCCCGTGTACGACGCGACGTGGATTCTGCGGGCCTATGCGAAGCGCCGTCTGCATCACTTGGCTCAAATGGATTCGGGCCGGGTGCAGCTCGAATTGCTGATGTCGCTTGTAGCACGAGCCCGACGGACACGTTTTGCCAGAGATCACGAATTCGAGGCGATCCGTACACTTGAGGATTACCGCGAGCGGGTACCGATCCGGAGCTATGAGACGTTCTGGGATACCTACTGGAGCCACTCGTTTCCTCGTCTGGTGGATTGCAGTTGGTACGGAAAAATCCCGTATTTCGCCCAGTCCTCTGGCACAGCGCGGGGGACGACCAAATTCATCCCGGTGAGCCGCGAGATCAACCGCGCCAATACCCGCGCAATCGCTGATTTGCTCGTTCATCACGCGGCCAATCGTCCGCACAGTCGCATTCTTGCCGGCCGCTGCTTCATGCTTGGGGGCTCCACTGGACTTACGCGCCAAGCGCCAGGGGTCTACAGCGGCGACCTCAGTGGAATCGCAGCGGTGGCTCGCCCGCCATGGGCAGGGCGCCGTTACTTTCCTCCACGGCGCCTTGAGAGGATTGTTGACTGGGAACTCAAGATCGAGTGTTTCGCCCGCCGATCTCTTCGTGAAGACATTCGTGCTGTCGGCGGGACACCGAGTTGGCTCCTCATCTTCCTTGATCGGCTTCTTGAGATTGCCGGTGTCGCGGATGGTCGCATCGCCGCGGTGTACCCCGATCTCGAACTGCTTGTTCACGGCGGGGTAGCTTGGCCTCCATATCGCGACCGATTTGCAACGTTGTTGGAGGGAACGGGTGCGGAAACCCGCGAAGTGTACGCTGCGAGCGAGGGATTTTTCGGGGTGGCTGACGGCGCAGACGGCGAAGGGCTGCGTCTGCAGCTGGACAACGAGGTCTTCTACGAGTTTGTGCCTATAGACGATCTAGAAGCTGATAACCCGGACTGCCGGTGGATTGGCGATGTCGAGACAGGGGTCAATTACGCTGTGGTCGTATCGACGGCGGCGGGTCTATGGCGCTATGCCGTGGGAGACACCGTCACCGTCGTCAGTCGAAACCCTCCGCGTGTTCTGGTTACCGGTCGCACCGCCTATACGCTTTCCGCATTCGGAGAGCATGTGATTGGAGCGGAACTCGAACAGGCTGTCGCCGAAGCCGCCAAGGCGGTCGGGACTATGGTGAACGATTTTGCCGTGGGGAGTTTATTCTCAGAACGTAGCGGTGCGCGCGGAGGGCACCTTTACTTCGTCGAATTTTCAACTTCCGGCGTGCCTCGGGAGCAGGTCGGCCTGTTTGCCAAAGGGCTCGACTCGGTTTTGATGCGCCTCAACGAGGATTATGCGGCCCATCGTGCAGACGGATGGGGTCTCAATCCGCCGCAGGTGACGGTCCTCCCGCCTGGGGGATTTGCCGTGTGGATGAAAGAGCGGGGCAAGCTAGGGGGGCAGAACAAGGTCCCTCGCGTCATCAACGACCCTACGCTGCTCAACACACTGATCAAATTCGCAGCGAGAAGCGAAACAGTATGAATGAGGGAAGTCGTGTTGCCCTTTAGGGCACGGATAACATTTGCTCGAATCAGGCTGGAAGAGGAGCGCTGGGTCTGTTGTCGCTGATTGGGAACACTCCCAAATGCGCGCCGCCAAACGACGATATTCACATGCCCAATGAATGAAGGCTGGCCAAGAAATTCGCGCTCTAGAGCGTGTCCGCTTTACATGGAACCGTACCCGGCGTTGCGGATGTAGTTCTGGCATGCGTGGGGTTCGATGGTGCCGAGGAGGTCGCCGAGATGGCGCCAGGTGTCCTCGCCCGTGCGCTTCCGGGCGTCCCGCATCCAATGCTTGATCTTGGCGAAGGTCTGCTCGATCGGGTTGAGGTCCGGCGAATACGGGGGCAGGAACCACAGGCGCGCACCGGCTGTGCGGATGGCCTGGCGCACGGCCTTGCCCTTGTGGCTGGCGAGATTATCGAGAATGACGATGTCACCGGGCTTCCGGGTCGGGACCCGATGTTGCTCGACCCAGGCGTGGAAGGAGCGGCCGTTGATCGGCCCGTCGAAGACGCAGGGCGCGCTCAGCCCGTCGTGGCGCAGCCCCGCCAGGAAGGTCAGGGTGCGCCAGCGCCCATGCGGTGCAAACCCCTTCAGACGCCGGCCTTTCGGCGCCCAGCCCCGCAGCGGGGTCATGTTGGTCTTGATCCAGGTCTCGTCCACGAACACCAGTCGGCGCGGTTCCAGCCGGCGCCGGAGCGCCTGCCATCGAGCCCGCTTGCGGGCCACCGCGGCCCGGGCCTGCTCAAGGGCGAACAGCGTTTTTTTTAAAGCGCAAGCCCTCGCGCCGGAGAAACCGCCGGATCGTGTCCCGGCACACCGTGATGCCGTCGGGCGCCAGCTGCTCCTGGAGCCGGTCGATGGTCAGATGCGGCGTCTCCGCCACCAGCGCATGCACCCGCTCCCGGTGGGGCTCCAGCAGCCAGGGACGGTGACCGCCGATCCGGCCTGGCGCCACGCTGCCGGTGGCCCGGTAGCGCGCCGTCCATTTCGGCACCGACGACACGCTCACGCCGAAACGCGCTGCCACCGTGCGGATCGGCTCGCCCGCCAGGTGCGCCCGCACCACCCGCTCGCGCAGGTCATTCGAATAGGGTTGGGTCATGTCGGAAGCCCTCCTGGACCAATGACCCCTTTGAATCACATTTCCAACCCGATTGGAATCCCCCCCTCAGGATTCCCTCAATGCCAGACACGCTCTAGGAGCTAGTTACGACCCGGACGATGTCAAACTCGGAACTTAAGGGCGTGAACGGCGAGGGGAGAATCAAGATCGAAGAGTGGCCGTGGGCGAGACTCGATAGCAGGAAACGACGATCAATAGCACGGGTTAGCCGAACTGAATCAATTGCTGGAACAGCGTTACCGCCAGGCCGAGGTGTGTTGATCTGCGACGTCTGGCAAAGAATTTCTCTGACACGTGCGGGCTGTTTGAGAAGATCTGGAAGGACTATGCGGGCGTTCATGGCGCAATTCGCACTCAACGGTATGACCCGCCGTCGCCCAAGTTGCTTATGCGATACAGATACCAGTCGCCTGACTAGGCGTATCGGCAATCTGGTGTGCGGCGCTGGGGCAGTGAGTGGACGGGCTGTCTCGTGACTCAACAACGAGCGCGCCTGATGGAGTCGGCAGCGTTGGCAAAGATAAGGGTCAGAAATTACTGTACAGGATGGTTGGAGGAGTCATGGCAATATCGTTTCAAAGCGGTTGCGACAAGATCGGAACACCGGCGGAAGGGAGGGGACTCGCCTCGGGATTTGGGGATCTGCATCAACCTTTCAGTGCACACGAAGCCGCTGTCGAACAGACCGCTGCTATTTCTGTCACGACGCGCCGTGTGTGACGGCATGCCCAACTAGAGCGTGTTCCGTTCAGGTACGGTCATAGCCTGCTGCCGTGAAGTAGTTTCGACATTCGCAGGAGGTGAACGCCTCCAACGCGGTGGCGATGGCGTCCCAGAGGGTCTCGAGGGTGCGGGCGCCGATCCTCTTGAGGCAGGCCTTGAGCTTGGCGAATGCCATTTCGATGGGGTTCAGATCGGGGCTGTACGGCGGCAGGAAGCGCAACTCGGCGCCCGCCTGCTCGACGGCGTCCTGGACGCCGGCAACGCGGTGGGCGGGAAGGTTGTCCAGCACCACGACGTCACCGGGCCGGAGTGTGGGGACCAGCAGCCGTTCGACCCAGGTCCGGAAGGCTGGGCCATGCATGGGGCCGTCCAGCACCATGGGCGCCGTCATCCCGTCCACCCGCAGGGCTCCAACGAACGTCGTCGTCTGCCAGTGCCCGTGCGGGACCGGTGCCCGGCAGCGTTCCCCGCGCGGGGCGCGCCCTGACCGCCGTGCCATCTTGGTCGACGTCCCGGTCTCATCGACGAAGACCAGCTGTGCAGGGTCCAGATCGGGTTGGCCAGCCCGCCACGCCTGTCGGCGCCGTGCCACATCGGGGCGTTCCTGCTCGCAGGCGTGCGCGGTCTTCTTCTTGAACGTGATGGCCCGACGCGCAAAGAATCGCCACACCGTGCTGCGGCTCACCTGGAGGCCACGCTGACGCGCAAGGTCGGCCGTCACTTCGGCCAGCGTGACATCGGGGGTCTCCGCCAGCCACGCCAGAATCGCCTCGGCGTGGGTCTCGATCGGATGCGAACGTCGGTCGCCGCCCGCGGTGAGGGGACGGTCTCGGCCGTTCGCGCGCCAGGTCGCAACCCACTTGATCGCGGTTGAGGGCGCCACCCCAAACCGCTCGGCCGCCGCTCTTCGGGACATTCCCCCGGCCACCGCCGCAAGGACGCGCTCACGCAAGTCAATCGACAGGGGTTTCGGCATTCGGACCACCCTCCAACTCGGTCCGTCCGTTGAATCACATCCGCTGCCATTTGAAAACCCCTAATGATTCCACGCGTTCGGAACATGCTCTAGTATCGATATCCCGCTTTTCATCAGGCAGATACAGACTCACAATCTTGCTGGCGCCGCACGCACAATATTTGACGAGAACATTTTCGGAGGCATATGTGCGCGGGCATGCCCCACAGAGACCCTTTGCGAAGGAGCCTGTGTCAGAAACCATGGTGAAGACAGGCCGGTAAAGATCGGCTTGCTGCAGCGCCATGCCACTGATCACAGCATGGACAGCCCGCACCCCTACTCGAGACGGCCGGCGACCGGGAAACGGGTAGCCGTAGTCGGCGCCGGGCCGGCAGGACTGGCATGTGCCCACAGGGTGGCGCTCCGAGGGCATGCGGCAACCGTTTTTGACGCTCGCGACAAGCTTGGCGGTCTGAACGAGTATGGCATCGCGGCGTACAAGACAGTTGACGATTTTGCGCAACGCGAAGTCCAATTCGTTTTGGACATCGGGGGAATTGCGATCAAGAGTGGAGTAGTAGTCGGTAGGGATATATCTCTTCAGGATCTCCGTGCCGGTTATGACGCACTTTTCTTGGCAATCGGCCTGGGCACCGTCAACACTCTTTCCGTCGACGGGAATGAACTTGAAGGGGTTCGCGACGCCATCGACTTTATCGCTGAACTACGCCAGGCAGGGGACTATGGCGCCGTTGATCCAGGCCGCCGCGTCGTGGTGGTCGGCGGCGGCATGACAGCAATCGATGTTGCTGTACAAAGCCGGCTTCTCGGGGCGGAAGAAGTGACGATCGCGTATCGTCGCGGCCCCGGGGCAATGAACGCGAGCGTCTACGAGCAGGAAATCGCGCAGACAAGAGGCGTGCTGATCAGGCATTTTCTGCAGCCGCGCCGCCTGCTAGGAAGAGGCGGAAGCATATCGGCCGTCGAGTTCGAGCGAATGCAGGCGGACGGCGATCGGCTAATCGGCACCGGTGAGATCATCGAACTCCGGGCGGACCGCGTCTACCGCGCCATCGGGCAGCTTCTCAACCCGATTTGAGCCAACAGAGCGAGGGCGCATCAGAAGCTCACCGAGTTCCTCCGGCGTCATATTGAGCGGGGGTAGCGTGAGTTTC
Organism: Alphaproteobacteria bacterium; assembly: GCA_965215575.1. Taxonomy (GTDB): domain Bacteria; phylum Pseudomonadota; class Alphaproteobacteria; order TMED109; family TMED109; genus VXPW01. Next base: position 2,676,304 of record OZ244069.1, on the reverse strand, counting down.
GGTGGCATCCCTCTATTCCCTGCTGACCACTCCTTGGATGGTAGTATAAGAGGATGCAGACATAAAATCAAGTACATAATGTGATTTTGTGCAGGCATTTTGTTGATACCGACGCTCGCAGAACCTAATATGGAAGATGTCACCAACGCGGGACCCCGCTGAGTAGGGTCGTCTGCCGAATAGAACAGCCTTCGACACGGCGTGGGGTCGCTCCCTGGGCTTAGGTGAACAAGCAGGGCAATCGCTTTCCTGCGCTGGCGTGGGGTGCGGCTTGCGACCGCTAGCCCTCCACGTGGAACCCGGAGAGCTACATACCTCAGTTGCCCCTATGCTACGATGCATCTCGGCCTCTCGGGACGGCGGGAGCGGTGGGATTCGAACCCACGAAACGGTAGCCACGTTTGGCGGTTTATAAGACCGCTGCAATAAGCCTCTCTGCCACACTCCCACGGGGCCGACCCGGGCCGACCCGGTACACTAACCGGGTCGGCCCACATTTTGGCGAACAGATCGCCAGCAGTCAAGCCTAGACTCGCCTAACGCGACAAAGTAATTGCAGGGCTTACGGAAGCTATTTATACTCATCCGGAAGTACTCCGGAGAAACCCCAATGGCCAAGCGCGCACGATCACCCAATTATCCAGCAATTGGGCTGCCAGAAGCTTTGGAACGCCTGCAAATTCTCTGGGACGCGATTCAAAGACACCCCGCTCCTCGCGAGCTCGTGGCAACTGGGATGGGCTACTCTGGTTTGCACGGAGCATCCAATAGTGCAGTGTCTGCATTGCGAAAATACGGCCTTCTGGAGCGGGTTGGCACAGACCTTCAGGTTAGTGAGCGGGGGATGATGTACCTGCACCCACAAGAACCAACTGAGCGTGTCAGTGCCATCCGAGAAGCGGCTGCCGAACCAGAGCTGTTTGCAACATTGGGGGAACGCTTCCCCGGCGGGGTCGTCAATGAGGAACTGATTCGGAACTACTTGCTGCGAAATAACTTCACGGGCGCAGCTGCCGCTAACGCTATACTCGCCTACCGTGAAACAATTGACCTTGTGATCCGTGAGACTAACCAGCATTCTTCGACGTTACAGGAGGCTCATCGGAATGTTGCCGAAGAGGCGGATCAGATGCGGCCCGAACTACGGCAGCCTGTCTCAGACACGGATGATGAGCCAGCTGCGGAGGTTAGGGCTGTCACGGCTAACAGGTTCCTCGTTTCAATGAACGATGAATTCTTCGTTGACGTCAATGCAACACGCCTTGATCGCAGCGGTGTGAAAAAGCTTATCGATTGGCTGCAGGCGAATCAGGAGCTAGTGCCGGAGGCAGCAGTGACAGTTTTGGCTACTGGCTCAGATAGCGAACCGGCAGAAGAACATGAGGAATGATGTCTGGCGGGTGGTATAACCCCTAAGCTGTAGGCTTCTGCGTTAGCTTCAGGTAGGTCAGTCGCCGTCCGACCATGCCCGCTACGACCGCGTGCATCTGGTCCGCGGTGTCTAGCTTCCTGCGCGACCACCGTCCTGCAAACTCCTTCACGTAGCGGTCGAGGTGCTTGGCGCTCATCCAGTGGTGCGTCCCCATGTAGCCGCGCTTCAACAGAGCCCAGAAGCTCTCGATCCCGTTTGTGTGCGCCATCTCGCGCACGTACTCACGCACGCCGTGGTTCACCGTCTCGTGTGGGTTGGGCATACCCCTGTAGGCGGGGGCCTCGTCGGTGTAGACGGTCGCGCCGGGCGCGATGTTGTCGGCGATGACCCCGTGCAGCGTCTCTCGGTCCTCGCGCTCGACGACGCCAGCCCGCACGGCCCCGGTCTCCCGATCCCGCACGCCCGCGACCGTCGTGCGGTGGGCTCGCCAACTGGCGCCCGACTCCCGCAGCTTCCTCCGCCTCGTGTTCGACATGTTGTGGAAGCGCCCGCCGACGTAGGTCTCGTCGACCTCGACGGGTCCGGCGAACGGCTTGCCGCCTAAGCCCGCGCCCTCCAGCGCGTCGCGGATGCGGTGCAGCATGAACCACGCCGACTTCTGCGTGATGCCGAGGTCACGGGCGAGTCGTGTACTGGCGACGCCCTTGATCGAGACGGTGGCCAGGAATACGGCGATGACGGTAATGATGATCACGGTCGCAAATGCGCTGAGGGGGGGCAGCTTGGGGAGGAGCGCCTTCCTGAACGTTTGCGAGCAGGTCGAAAATAATAGGCATCACGGTCACAGGAATCAGCATGATTACTGTTCCCGCTACGGTGGGGGTAAGGATTCGGCGAAACAGCGAAAGACGTCTGGCCAAAGCAAACTGGAACAGGGACGAGATAATGACGAGCGTGGCCAGCATGGCGGGCCCGCCTTCCGCGATCGCCGTGATGCAAATCGCGATGAATGCTCCGGAGGTGCCCATCAAGAGGACATAGCCCGCGCCGATCCGACCAACCTTAATGGCCTGCAGAATTGTGCTGACCCCACTGATCACGACTGAGGCAAAGACCGCCCACAGCATGTAGGTCTCAGACCCGCCTGCCGCCTTGATCACGATGACCGGCGTGATGACGATCCCCGATATGGTGAGAATGGTTAGTTGCAAGCCCAGTCCAGCTGCCAGCAGCGGGGGAGGCCTGTCGCTTGGTTCGTAGCGGACGCTTGATCGCAAAGAGGAGGTATCGGTAGCCATTTCAGTATCATGCTAAGAGTCGTCAAATTTTCCCATTGATCGGTCAGCCTACTTCGAGCCAGAAAAAAAACGGTTACTGGCCCGGCGTAACATGCTTTTTTGGACTAACTATTCGCATTAAAATTCTCTTGGTGTTTCTTCGAAGTATGTAATTCAATTGTGCCCCAAGCGATGGGGGTGCCCGGAGGGGTTGAATTGTGCTGCCGGAGACGGTTGCAGTTGACAGCCTCTTGGTGGGGTTGACGACTTGGCCTCTTGACGATCCTTAACTTGAACAGTCAACGTCTCTTCTTGACGTCTAGCGGCGCGCGTCAGAATGATAGGACTCGCAGTACGCAGAGGCGAGACATCGTCTTGATTTTCCGGTTCTCGCTCTGGGCGATGCCATCACGGTGTGAGGGACCCAGTGCAGGTTGGCCGATGGACGTTCCGCTCACACCGTCCGTGCGAGCCAAGTGGCATTCAGAATTGTTTCCATCTGTGGGTTGCTCACGGCGTCTGCCTGCCAGCAAAAGAGAACTGGCTGTCGACGCATGCCCCATGTGCAATCCTAGTGGGATGCCCCTGCTGCAGAGACGGTCTGGTCACCTATTTGGCATGCGCCATTGGAAACGAGACAGGATTGCGGTCGGTCGAATGCCTTCCCGCCGGGTCAACGCCGCAACCTGCTGAGGGTCGGGCCGGTCTCCGTGTTTTCGAATCCCCAGTTCATGGCGATGAATTCCGCCTGCGACCAGCACCGCGCGAAACCCGGCGCCTGCTGCACCACGGATGTCTGTAGTCAGGGAGTCGCCGATCGCGAGAACGTCAACCGGAGCAATTGCCGGTCGCCATGTCCTTAACTTTGCCAGGCACGAGTCGTAGGTTCGCCGGAGCGGTTTGCCGAACGAATGTACCGAACCCCCAAGTTCCTCGTAAAGACAGGCCAGCGCACCAGCACATTCAACTTGAGTGCCATCGGACCGAACGATGATTTCGTCGGGATTCGCGCACAGCATCGGCAATCCACGTCGTACCGCCTGGTCAAGTTCGGGGCGGTACATTTCCGCGGTTTCGCCGAGTCGGCGAGTTCCCAGATTGAGTACGAAATCGGCGGCACGGAGGTCTGCGGCCTCACTGTACGGCAGCCCGTCTAGAAGGCCACGATCTTTCTCGAGACCGACGTAGTGATAGGAATTGCCTAAGCCGTCGACTCCAGCGGCGCATGCCTCTCGACAGAGATCACCAGAGGTCAGGATTCCGTCAAACAGATGGTTGCTGATACCGATGCGATCGAGACTTTGGACGACCCGGAAACTGCGGCGTGGAGCATTGGAGAGCAGGAGCACGCGCTTGTGCTGCCGCCGTATTTCCGAGAGGCATAGCGCTGCCTCCGGATAGGCCTGAATTCCATCCCAGAGTACGCCCCATACATCCAGCACATACGCATCAGTCGCAAGTTCCGGCGCGTCTAGTGAATCGAAAATGGCTGGTGGAGGCCCATCAATCACGGGGCCGCTCCTTGCGCAGCACCTCAGAGCGTCGCCCGACTGCCGAAGACACCGAACCGTAACCGGCCTCGCGTAGATGATGGACCAAGCCGGTAAGTATTTCTTCGATTAGTTGGGAGCCGCCGTACACGAAACCCGTGTAAAGCTGAATGAGTGAGGCCCCGGCTTCGATCTTCCTCCAGGCGTCCGATGCGCTTGATATTCCACCCACTCCGACAAGGCTGACCGTCCGGGGCAACAAACCGTACAGCGTTGCAAGGAGGCGGGTGGACGGCTCGAGGAGCGGCGGGCCACTCAGTCCGCCAACCTCGCCGCGGTGCGGTCCAGTGAGGGTCGGGGGCCGTGCGATGGTGGTGTTGGATACCACCAGCGCGTCGACCGGTTGCCGGATAATGCGGTCGGCTAAGTCTCGAACCCCGGTAGGGTTGAGGTCCGGGGCAATCTTCAGGAAGACCGGAAGACGTCTTCCGATCTTGTTCTCGACGTCTTCCCTTGCCTCGCGTACCTGAGTCAGGAGGTGGTCGAGTGCGGTTCCCGTTTGCAGATCCCTTAGACCGGGCGTATTGGGCGAGGATACGTTGACGCAAACGTAGTCGACTAGGCTGGCCAGCCGCCGAATTCCAGTGGTGATGTCTACGACCGGGTCGGCCGTGGCACGGTTGCAGCCGACGTTCGCGCCTACGGTGAGGCCCTCGGGTCGATTCGCCAGCCGATCCGCAACCGCCTCGATTCCGTCGCTCGGAAACCCGAGACGATTGATCATCGCCTGTTGTGCGGGAAGCCGAAAAACCCGAGGCCGAAGATTGCCGGGCTGGGGTTTCGGAGTAACGGTGCCGATTTCGACGTGACCAAAGCCGAATCGGCCAAGGGCCGGGACAGCGCGGGCGTCTTTGTCGAAACCAGCAGCCAGTCCTAGCGGAGAGGGGAGACTGAGGCCTGCGACCTGCGTGGCCAAGACCGGATCCGGAACGGCAACACGAGGGACGGCGATGCCCGCCTCGAGGGCTCTTAGTGCCAAATGGTGTGCCGTTTCTGGCGCGAGATTTCGGAGTAGGGGGCCTGCAACGGATTCGATTAGCGTCACTGTTGGCGGAACCTCGCATCACTGGTTGCGCGTAGTGGGGCCCGGCCGGACCGATCAAGGGCGTTCCAAGCTGTGCATAGCAGGAAATCGCGCGGGAATGGCTGTTCGGTACACAGCACTTTGCTATACATTTTGCTTGGTCTCAAGATGTGAGTGCGGCATATGGGCAGCGGTACATTTCATGCGGATAGGCTGCGTGAGTTGCGCGAACGTTGCGACGAGCTGGACCGCTTAATTGCGGAACTGTCCAAGGGCCCTGTCAGTGATTTTGCCAAGATACGCCGCCTGCGGGAGGAGAAACGGGCTGCCTTAGAGCAGATTACCGCACTTGAACGTACTCCCCCCGATATCATTGCCTGAGGTCGGTAACGTGGCGCCGTTCCGCGCGCTGTTTGACCGCAAGCCTGCAAGAGCACTCCCGGCAGAAAGGCAGACAAATGCAAGGTGAGAGGGCTCCCAAGGTGGGTGTCATCATGGGAAGCCAATCCGACTGGCCAGTGCTGAGGCACGCTGTGGATGTGTTAGTCGAGTTTGGTATTCCCCACGAGCGACGCATCGTATCGGCACACCGCACTCCGGAGCGCCTCTACGAATACGCGCGCACCGCGAGAAAGCGGGGGCTTCAAGTGATTATCGCCGGGGCGGGCGGGGCCGCCCACCTGCCGGGCATGACAGCAGCCATGACGACGTTGCCGGTCTTCGGGGTACCCATTCCCTCATCACTCGGTGGCGGGGTCGACAGCCTCCTCTCGATCGTTCAGATGCCGGCAGGAATCCCGGTAGGAACCCTGGCCGTGGGGAAGGGGGGAGCAGTCAATGCGGCTCTACTCGCCGCGGCAGTTCTAAGCCTCGGGGATCCGGAACTGGACGCCAAGCTCGCGGAGTGGCGCCACAGGCAGTCAAGTAAGGTCGATCCCGAGCCGGACGATCGCGCGTGAACCGACCAAGTGTACTCTTGAAGGACGCGGATCGCGCCTTGGCGCCGGGTTCGACGATCGGTCTCTTGGGCGGCGGCCAACTCGGTCGCATGATGGCTATGGCGGGCGCCCGGATGGGGTACCGGACCCACGTGTTCTCAGACCAGCAACAGACACCGGCGTCCGAGGTCGCCGCTGCGACCACTGTCGCTCCGTTTGCCGATCGCGCGGCTTTGGAGCGGTTTGCCGATGCAGTCGATGTGGTCACGTTCGAATTCGAGAACGTTCCTCTGTCGGCGGCGGAGATCGTCGCAAAACGGGTTCCGGTCCGTCCTGGACTTAATGTACTGGCGGTGGCTCAGGACCGGTTGGCCGAAAAGGACTTCCTGTCGAGCGCGGGTCTCCGATTGGCACCATATCGAGGGATCGTCACGGAAAAGTCCGTCCGGGACGCCGCTGATGTTGGATTTCCGGCGGTCCTCAAGACGCGACGACAGGGGTACGATGGCAAAGGGCAGATACGGGTCGAGAATGCGGATGATCTCGCCGACGCGTGGAGACAACTCGGGAAGGTAGCCTGCGTTCTCGAGTGCTGGCTGGATTTTGCCACTGAAATTTCCGTCATTGCGGCCCGCGCTGAGAACGGCAAAGAAGCTATTTACGAGCCTGTCGAAAACCGCCATGCAGACGGAATTCTGCGAACCTCACGGGTTCCGGCATCAATTGCCAAGAGGACGGCAGCCGCCGCGGTCGCTGCTGCTCGCAAGGTCGTGCACCAGCTGGATTGTGTCGGAGTCTTGGCGGTGGAGATGTTTGTGCTCTCAGACGGAACGATCGTCGTCAACGAGATTGCGCCGCGGCCCCACAACTCGGGACACTGGACCATCGATGCCGCCGAGACCAGCCAGTTCGAACAACAGGTTCGTGTGTGTTGCGGTCTGCCGCTGGGTAGTGTGGCGCGGACCCGTGACGCGGTCATGACCAACCTGATTGGCGCAGATGTCGAACACTGGCAGCACTACGTCGGTGACCGCGCCAATCGGCTCCATCTCTACGGCAAGGCGACTTGGCGGCCGGGCCGCAAAATGGGGCATGTGACGCGCCTGTTTCCGCTGGGATCGAATTTCTGAGCCTTGGGCGAGAGCAAGGACGCCGGTAGAGCTAGCGGTAGTCCTCCCTAGATCCGTCCAAACTCCAACCGTCTTGAAGGTCTAGTACCAGTCCAGAAGGCGGGTTGCGTAGTCCCGGTCGAGTTCGGGCCGGGCTGCATCGCCGGCACGCTGGCGGAGCTCCTCGACGATTTCACGAGCTTTCCTGCGCTCCGGTTTGGTCGGAATCCCCACCTCGCCGGTCAATGCACTGCCGTCTCCTGGCGGAACCCGCCCGAAGGGATCACGCGCCCGGCGGTTGTGTTCGCCCGGCTGCTCGCCTGCCACTTGGCTGGGCCCGGTTCCTCCGGGCATCGGCTGTAGCCGCTCGTGCCCGAGGCGGAGCATGTCGATGGCTTGGCCTTGGGCATCGGAGGCGAGGCCTGGCCGGTTGCGCTGCAATTCCTGTGCGGCTTGGCGCATTGCCTGTTCCGCCTGGCCGAGCTCATTCGGAATCTGCTCACCTTCTTCGCCCAGTCGGCGCATCATCTCGCCGAGTTCCTGGCGCAGTCGGTTCTGGTGCTCTTCGGGAGGATCGAAACTGCCGGATCCAGGTGATTTCTGGTCGGCGACGCCAGCGCGTGCAGACTGATAAAAGCTCTCTTCCATCATCTGTTCCTGCTGCTGCATCATCTCCTGCATCTGCTGCATCATCGCCTGCCGTTGGTCGAGCCGCTGTTCGGATTCGGCGAGTAGGCGCTCGCCGGCGCGCTCCATATTTTCGGTAATCTCGCGCAGGTCATCGAGCGCGTCTTTTGCTTCCTCCGGTGCTCCCGTCGTGGCCAGATCGACAATTTCGTCGACCTTATCCTGGAGTTCGCGACGGTTAGCGTTCTGATCTGCATCGAAGCCGCCCGGCACGGAGACATCCGTGTTCTCCTCTTGGAACTGCGGATCGGTGTTCTCCATTTCTTCCAGATACTCCATGAGGTTCTCTTGCAGCTCGGAGAGCATCTGTTCAAGCGAATCTGGCCGGCCTTCCTGGCGCAGGGCTTCAGCAAGCTCGTCCTGAGCAGCCCGGAAATCCGTTTCGGCCTCGGCAAAATTTCCTTCTTCAATCCAGACGGCAGTGTCCCAGAGAACTTCAACGACGCGGCCCTGCGCATCGGTGTCAGGTTGCGCGGCCAATATTGCCGCGGATTCGTCCAGCGCTTTGCGCACCCGTGGAGCGTTGCCGTAGGCGTCCCCATCTTGTGCGATCCGCTCTAGCGCCCGGGCGATATCCGGGGCAGGACGACGCCGGAAAGCGAGTTCCTTGCGTTCTGCGACAAGGGCCGCAGCGACCGGGTGGGCGAAGCGGCGCGCCGGCAAGACCGTCTCGACGGACTCCGACCCCTTCTGGCCGCCCGCATCAGTTGCCTCCAGACGGAGATGAACCGGCTCTCCTGCCCAGACATGGGCGGCGAGGTCGTGGTAGGAAACCTGCTCGAGTTCTCGAGACCTGCGCGCACTGATCGGAAGAGCGAGGACTACCGGGTCCTGGTCTATGACTGTCTCTTGGCCGCGCCAGTCAATCACGGCCTGCAGTGCCTGAACCCCGTAGTCATCACTGGCTGCGACGTCGAGCTGAAGCGTGCCACGGGCCGTGCCGGAGGGCGGCCGCGTGAACCGGACGTTGGGCGCCGTATCTGGGCGAACGTCCAAGTTCCAGCGGGCGAGCACCTGCGCACCTTGCCGCACGACGACCGGTCCCCCGGTGCCGACGGGAGTTTCGATGGCGGCGTTATCGGCGTCTAGCTGGACAAACGAGAGGTGCTCGCTGGTCCCGAGTGCAGCATGTGAGTCGCCGGAGCCCCCGTGCACCCTGATGAGGAGCGTGCTCCCGTCGGGTACCTCAATGTGCGGGACTTCCTGCTGATCTCGCGCGGCTTCGAGGGAAATGGATGGCAGGGCGGTGTAGCTCGGGGGGGCGACCCAGGCGGTGAGGGTCCCCGGTAGCGTTGCAGGCCCGGAGAAGTCCGGCCGGAACGCGTCCGCCACACGCGCCGCGGTCTCATTTCCGAATGCGGCGAAACCGGCCACGAGCAGCATTCCGAGACCGACCCGCAGGGCGAGCGGATCTCCCCGCCCGAATAGGTTTCGCGGGGCGCGGAGCCGCAGTTGCTGCGCACGGCGCAGCGTCCTCGAAAGGTGAGAGGACCAGGCGACACGTGCGGCGCTGATGAGCGCGGCGGGAGGGTCCACGAGCGTGGTGACCGGCCGATGTTCCGCGCTATTGGTTCGTTCAAGCCGCCGGATTCCCTCCGCAGTCGTGGGAAACCGCAGCCTGACGATGGCCCGCCCGAGGGCAAAGAGAAGGGCGCCGGCGAAGATAAGCAGGAGCAGGACATGCAACCAGCCAGGGAGCGCGGGCCACAACCCGAACAGGCTAAGTACCATGAACACCGCAACGGTCAGCACGGCGGGCCAGAAGGCGGGAACCGCGCGTTCGGTCCATAAGATCACGCGCGACAGCGCCACGCGGAGCGCGATGCCGTTGGGCAGGGAAGGGGTCTGGCTCATGGGCTGGTGCCGGCTGCGTTGTCTTCAGGAGAGAACGGCATCTCGAGGGCGAGCGATTCCTCGCGGGTGGGTCGTCGCCGAATAATGCCGAACCGGTTCCCGGAGACCATCACTTCTGGGACGAGTGGACGGGAATTGTATTCGGACGCCATCACTGCACCGTAGGCACCAGCTGTCCCGAAGGCGATCAAATCCCCGGCTTCCAGTGGCGGAAGCGAAACGTTCTCGGCAAACACGTCTCCAGATTCACAGACCGGACCAACAAGATCGCACGTCACGGGCTCGGCTGGCCCGTGGGGTTGTGTGACAATGACGGGCGGGTGGTGGGCCTCGTACAGGGTCGGGCGGAGAAGGTCATTCATGGCTGCGTCAAGAATGGCGTACCGGCGTTCGGATTCCGTCTTTAAATAGAGCACTGAGGCGAGCAGGACTCCGGCGTTGCCGGCGATCAGACGACCGGGTTCAAATACCAGACTGATGTCTGATCCCAGGGTTTCACGGACCGCCGCGGCATACGTCTCAGGGGCAAGGCCCGGTTCATCGCCGTGGGGGATGCCGATCCCACCACCCAGGTCGATGATGCGAATATCATGGCCTTCGGCTCGAAGAGTTGACGACAGCTCTGCCACCGCCCGGAACGCTGACCGAAACGGGGCGGGGTCTAGAATCTGCGAACCAATGTGAACATCGATCCCGGTGACTTCGATGCCAGGCATTTGGCGGGCCTTGGCGTAGAGTTCAGGGGCACGAGAGATCGCGACGCCGAACTTCGAGTTCCGGTGGCCCGTAGCGATCTTCCGATGTCCGCCTGCGCCGATGTCGGGATTGACCCGGAAGGCGACCCGGGCGCATCGGGCGGCTTCGCGGGCGACGCTGCTGATGATCTCCAGCTCCGCCTCGGATTCCACGTTGATCTGCAGGACGTCGGCAGCCAAGGCTTCGCCGATTTCGCTCCTGGACTTGCCCACGCCCGAAAACACAATGCGGTTCCCGGGAATCCCGGCACGTAGAGCCCGGTCGAGTTCACCTCCCGAAACCACGTCCGCACCTGCCCCGAGATTTCCCAGCAGCCGAAGTACCGACAAATTCGGGTTTGCTTTGGCTGAATAGGCGATGAGTGCGTCGAGCCCGTTGAGCGCGTTCCGAAACACCCGGTAGTGACGCTCTAGCGTTGCTGCGGCGTAGACGTACACGGGGGTTCCCACCTCCCGCGCGATGACGGGAAGCGGAACGCCTTCCGCGCAGAGCACTCCCGCCTCGTCGTAATGAAAATGATGCATGGGCTTCAGAACTGGTAGGGCGGATCCGTTTCCAGGCCGGGCGAGGGCGGCTCCTCGGGACTTCGTTCGGGGCGAACCAGGTCGCCTGCTCGCCCGCAGCCGGCGAGGAGCACGATCAGGATTCCGATCACCACCAAGGGATGGGTCACGACAGTCGGGCCCGGGCAGCGGCCGCAGCCTTGCGTACGCGTTCCGGCGCCGTTCCGCCGAGGCTGGTCCGCCTTGCCAGTGACGCGTCGGTGCGGAGGACCCGGAAGACATCCTCGGTCACGCCGGGAGCAGCCTCCTGCAGGTCCGCCAGGGTCAACTCGTGGAGACGGCAACGCTTGTCTTCGGCTCGCCGGACCGCTTTCCCTGCGGCAGCATGGGCCCGGCGAAACGGCATCCCCGTTTCGCTGACCAACCAGTCGGCCAGGTCTGTCGCGGTCGGGTGACCGATCTCCGCCATCGCCCGCATGGCCTCTGGTTTAAAGGTCAGGGCCGAGAGCATGCCGGTGAGTGCTGCGATCGAGACAGAAAGCGCTTCGGTCGCGTCGAACAGCGGCTCCTTGTCCTCCTGCAGATCCTTGGCATAGGCGAGTGGAAGAGCCTTGAGCACGGTGTTGACGGCCACGAATGCGCCCAGTACCCGACCCGACTTGGCGCGCACGAGTTCGGCCGCATCAGGATTGCGTTTCTGCGGCATGATGGAGGAGCCGGTCGAAAACGCGTCCGGGAGCGCGACGAATCCGAAGGCCGGGCTCGACCAGAGCACAAACTCCTCGGCGAGTCGGGAAAGATGCACAGCGGCAATGGCCGCAGTCGACAGGATTTCGAGCACGAAGTCGCGGTCCGAAACCGCGTCGATCGAATTGCGCATGGGTTGTCGAAATCCAAGCTGGGAGGCCGTTCGTTCCCGGTCAATCGGGAAGGGGGTGCCGGCAAGAGCCGCAGCCCCCAGAGGACACTCATTCAACCGGTTGCGTGCATCCCGAACGCGTCCCCGGTCCCGGTCCAGCATCTCTACATAGGCAAGCAGGTGGTGGCCCAGCGTGACCGGTTGGGCCGGTTGGAGATGCGTGAAGCCCGGCATGACCGTGGCGACATGCTGGTCAACTTGGTCCAGCAAGGCTCCCTGGAGGTCCCGCAGCCCGCGGTCAAATCCGTCCAGACAGTCGCGCGCCCATAGCCGCATGGAGGTCGCAACCTGGTCGTTCCGCGATCTGGCCGTGTGCAGTCGCTTGCCGGCCGCACCGGCGATTTCGGAGAGGCGGTGCTCCACGTGCATGTGGATGTCTTCGAGCGCGTCTGTCCACGTGAATGCCCCGGAACCGATTTCCTCTTCGATCTGGGCCAATCCGTCGACGATGGCCTGGTGGTCGGCCGCGTCGAGCAGGCCCTGATGCTTCAACATGTCCGCATGGGCACGCGACTGGAGGAGGTCGTGGCGCCACAGCTTGCGGTCGAAGAGGTGTGATGCATTGATCCGCTGCATCAGCTCGGCCGGTCCGCCGACAAACCGGCCGCCCCACATGGTTCCGGGCGATGGGGAATCCTGGTTGCTCATGGGTCCACCGGAATTGGCAAGGGACAGGAAGCTACGGGGTGCTAAGCGGCAGAATACAGCCGAAGCTTACGGATGGTGGACGTTCGAGCTGAGTGTTCGCGCGAAGCGTTCAGGCAAGCGTGCACCAAACCGGCGCATGGTCCGACGGGCGTTTCCTGGCGCGCGGGCGGATGTCCACATCGCAGGCTTGCAGCCGGTCAGCGGCCTGCGGCGAGAGCAGCAGGTGATCGATTCGCAGGCCTCGGTTGTCATCGAAGTTCCGACCGTAGTCCCAATAAGTGTAGCCCCCGCCGGCACGCGGCCGCAGCCCGCGGTAGGCATCCGTGTAGCCGAGATGGAGCAGCGCCTGAAACCGAGCGCGCACTTCCGGCCGGCAAAGGGCATCAACTGCCATAGAGACGGGATCGGCGACGTCCTGGTCCGTGGGACAAACGTTGAAGTCGCCAGCAAGAACGACTGATTCCTCAAGCTGGAGCAGCCGTGTGGCGCGGGCAAGGAGATGCCCCATCCAGTCCAGTTTGTACGGAAATCGCGGACCGCTGACCGGGTTACCGTTCGGCAGGTACAGGCATCCGACTCTTGCGCCCTGTCTGCCCGGGGCGTCGATCCAGGCTTCGATGTATCGGGCCGCCTCGTCGCCTTCGTTCCCGGGAAGTCCCGTAACTACGTCGGTGAAGGGATATCGTGACAGTAGCGCGACCCCGTTGTAGGCCTTTTGGCCTGACACAGCTGCCCTGTAGCCACAAGCTTCGAGGGCTTCCACAGGCACCTGCTCGGTCGTGGCCTTAAGTTCCTGCAGCGCCAGCACATCGGGCTCCGCATCGCGCAGCCAGTCGGTGACGTGCTCAAGCCGCGCCCGGATCGAGTTCACGTTCCAGGTGGCGATCTTCATGGATGGTTCAGTCGATAGCGAACGACGTGCCACAGCCGCAACTGGCCGTCGCGTTAGGATTTTCGATATCGAACATGGCCCCTCCGGGACTCTCGACCCAGTCGATCTTGCTTCCGGTGACGTAGATCATGGACATCGAATCGATGACGAGGCCGGCCCCTGTCCCGTTCGGGCCCGACGTGATGATGACGTCGTCCTGGCCATTGAGAGTGTCGTCAAGCGAGAACTCGTAGGAAAATCCCGAACATCCGCCACCTTGGACGGCGACCCTGACGAACTTCGAAGCTTGGTCAGTTTGACTGAGGATGATGGAAAGGCGCTGTCTGGCCCGCTCTGTGAGCTGGATCGGCGCGTCGGCTGCAGTGTCCATGGTCTCAATGTTGTGTTGTTGGGGGCGGAAGTCAAACCCCCGGAATGGTTCTGCCGGATTCGGCGAAGGAGGATGCGGCTGAACGGGGGGGGGGCGCTGGTTTCCCGCGTCGACTCCGGTGTCTGTATTGTCGCAGCCGCAATCCGACAGGTCGGAGGAACACCCCCGATGCCGAAAGTTCTCATGGTGACCGGTGCCAGCCGAGGAATCGGAGCCGCCATCGCCCGGGCCGGAGGTGCGGCCGGGTATGACGTCTGCGTGAATTACCACAGCAGCGAAGAAGCGGCTCGCGCAGTCGTTGCCGACATCAGAAAAGCGGGACAGCGCGCCGTCGCCGTAAAGGCGGACGCAGGGTCCGAAACCGAGATCGAGCGTTTGTTTGCGACCTGTGATCGCGAACTCGGGCCGGTGACAGCACTCGTCAATAATGCCGGGGTTGTCGGTGGCCAGTGTCTTATCGAGGAGGTCACGGGGGCGATTCTGGAGCGTACCTTCGCGGTCAATATTTCGGGTTACTTCCTCTGCGCCCGCGAGGCCATCCGCCGCATGTCGACCCGGCGCGGCGGGTCCGGCGGGGCCATCGTCAACATTTCCTCCGTGGCGGCGCGCCTCGCCAATCCCTTTCTCTGGGTGCATTACGGAGCGTCCAAGGGTGCGGTGGACACGCTGACCACGGGACTTGCGATCGAGTGCGCAGATCTCGGGATTCGGGTGAACGGCGTGCGGCCCGGCATCATCGCAACCGATATCCACCCCGAGGGGAGGCTGGAGGAGATAGCGCCTTCGCTGCCGCTGAAGCGGGCCGGGAGCCCCGAGGAAGTCGCCGCGGCCGTTCTCTACCTGCTGTCGGACGAGGCGTCCTATTCGATCGGCGCGTCGCTCGACGTGTCTGGCGGGCGATAATCGGCCGGGTTCCGATTGCACTTCAGCGCATCCGGACTGCCTTCTGTCTCCATCGCGCTGGGCCTCGGGGCCCGCGGGGACGACGGGATGGTATACATGGGTTGGCGCGCACGCGTGCGGCAGGCGGCAGCGCCCTGGGTTAGGGCTCGGGGCATTCGAACCCCAGGCACGCACACACTTCATCGGCCAGGCTCAGTGCCGAGGTCAGGCCGGGCGATTCGATTCCGTAGAGGTTGACGAGGCCCGAGACGCCGTGGTGTTCCGGGCCGGACAGTTCGAAGTCACCGGCAGGCTCTCCCGGCCCCGCAACCTTAGGCCGGACTCCCGCGTACCCGGGCGTGAGAACGTCGTCTCGCAAGTCAGGCCAGTAGGTGCGAATCACCGGGTAGAAGCGTTCGGCCCGGGCGGGGTCCACCGTGTAGTCGAGCGTATCGATCCATTCGACGTCCGGACCGAACCGACACTGGCCGGCGAGATCGAGCGTGACGTGAACGCCGAGGCCGCCTTCCTCCGGTATCGGATAGATCAGGTGCGAAAACGGGGAGCGCTCCGACATCGTGAAATAGCAGCCGCGGGCGTAATAGAGGGGAGGGATGGATACGGCGGGCACACCGTTGATCGTTCTCGCAATCGCCTGCGCATCCAGACCAGCGCTGTTGACCACGACATCGGCGCGGAACCCGGTCGTGGTGCCTGAGTCATCCGAAACGGTGAGGTCAATACCGCCGCCGGGACCGGAGACCACGGATCCTCCAGTGACGCGGGAGCGAAATGCGATCATCGCACCGTGATCCTCGGCATCACCCTGGAGCGCCAGCATCAAGGCGTGGCTGTCGATGATGCCGGTGGATGGGGAATGCAGGGCAGCCACAGCGTGCAGTGCGGGCTCGAGGCGCTCAACCTCGGCGCGCTCGAGCAGTCGAAGGTCGTCGACGCCGTTGGCTGCCGCCTGGCGGGCAATCGGATCGAGGGCTGCACGCTGTTTCTCGGAGGTGGCGACGATCAGTTTGCCGATCTGATCGTGGCTGACCCCGTGACGTTGACAGTAGGCGTAGAGCCTTTGGCGTCCCCGCAGGCAGTGCACAGCCTTGCGGCTGTTCGTGGGGTAGTAGATTCCGGCGTGGATGACTTCGCTGTTTCGCGAACTTACCTCAGTGCCGATCGTCTCGGTCGCCTCGATCACAACGACCTCGCGCCCAGCCAGTGCGAGCGCCCGAGCTACTGCTAGCCCGACGACGCCCGCCCCGATGACCGCGGCGTCGATGCGCTCCGTCACGTCAAGCCCTGGACATGGCTCGTTCCCGCCGGTTGAGCCACCAGCCGTACTGGGTTGGCCAGGCGCCGAACTCGGGATCGGCCGCCAGAGCTCTGGCCGCGTGATGTGCCCAGTACGGATCCATCAGAGCCTCGCGCCCAATGGCAACGAGGTCGGCCTTACCTTCCTGAAGGATCGCCTCAGCGTGCTCGGGATCGAGAATCATGCCGACCGCCTGGCTGGCGATGCCACCCTGACGCTTGACGGCATCGGCATAAGGCACCTGAAAGCCGGGACCGGGCATCGGACCGCGAGCCGAGGTGACCGGTCCGGCGATCCCGCCGGAGGAGCAGTCAACCACGTCGACGCCCGCCCCCTTGAGGTCCCGCGCGAGTGCTACCGTGTCGTCGAGCGACCAGCCATCGGGAGCGCCATCGACGGCTGAAACCCGTACGAATAGGGGTTTCCCGTCAGGCCAGACGCTCCGCACGGCTTCGACCGTTTCCAGGAGAAAACGCGAGCGGCCGCGGCGGTCACCGCCGTAAC
Organism: Alphaproteobacteria bacterium; assembly: GCA_965215575.1. Classification (GTDB taxonomy): domain Bacteria; phylum Pseudomonadota; class Alphaproteobacteria; order TMED109; family TMED109; genus VXPW01. Next base: position 2,659,701 of record OZ244069.1, on the reverse strand, counting down.
GGTCATTGCGTCGATTGGTTACTGGCGAGAGGTAGCTGGCGCAGAGATATCCGTGGGCGCTGTGGACCTCGACCACCTCGAAGCCGGCTTCATCGGCCCGCCGGGCAGCATCGGCGAATGCCTGGATGACCCGCGCGATGTCGTCCGTGGTCATGGCTGCGGGTTGAAGCCAGCCGTCCATGACGGGCTGGGCCGACGGCGCCTGGATCGGCCAAGCGGTCTCGCCGCGCGCAAACTCGGTGGTGCCCAGTGGACCATTGCCCTCCCACGGGCGCTGCATGCTCGCCTTGCGTCCGGCGTGGGCGAGCTGGATCGCAGGGGTCGCCCCCTCGATCTTCAGGAAACCTGCAATCCGCGCCAGCGCGTCTCGGTGTGTGTCCGACCAGATGCCAAGATCGCCATGCGTGATGCGTCCGATCCGCTCCACGGCCGCTGCCTCGGTGAACACGAGGCCCGCCCCACCCGTGCCGTACCGGCCGAGGTGGACGAGATGCCAGTCGCCCGCCACGCCGTCGTTGGCGGAATACTGGCACATCGGCGAGATCACAATCCGGTTGCGGATGGTGACATCGCGGATCGTTAGTGGCGTGAACAGCAGGGGCTGGGACATGGTGAAGGCACACTCGACACAGTGACGGGAAGCGGGAGAATATAGGCATGCACGGAGGGAGCCAGCGGTCTCCGCCAGTCGTCTCGAGCGACGGGGCTATTGACGCGTTCCTTGACGCCGTACGCGGCGTGCCTGTCGCGTCGCGTGGGCGGGGTCGGCTGATGTTTGCGCTCGATGCGACGATGAGCCGGGAAGGGACCTGGGATCAGGCGGCAGCCGTGCAGGCAGATCTGTTTCATGAGGCTGGTCGGGTTGGCGGGTTGTCCGTGCAACTGATCTGGTTCCGCGGCGTCGGGGAGTTCCGAGCCCATCCCTGGACGACGAAATCCGAGGACCTGGTGCGACAGATGACAACAGTCCAATGCCGAGCTGGCGCGACCCAAGTCGGTCGCACGCTAGCGCATGCCGCCGTCGAACATGAACGTGCCGCCGTCGCCGCCATGGTTTATGTGGGAGACGCTTGCGAAGAACCGGCCGACCCCTTGGTGGCCCAGGCAGGAGCGCTGGGGATGCAGGGCTTGCGCGTCTTTATGTTCCAGGAAGGGCTGGACCCCATCGCAACCGACGTCTTTCAGGCAGTGGCCAAGGTATCAGGCGGAGCCTATGCCAGGTTCGGGGCGGGCAGCGCCGCCACCCTCCGGTCTTTGCTGCGGGCAACGGCCATCTATGCGGCGGGCGGTCCAAAGGCCCTGGAGGCGCATGAACAGCGGACCGGCGAACGCGTCCTTCGTCTGTCCGCGCCGCGCTGAAGGCTAGGGCCCGGGGACAGCCGTGACCTATTTGCTGGCGGGGTTGATGCTGGTCGCCTTGCTGGGAATTGCCCGTGAGCTGTACCTGCGGACGCAGCGAGGTACCGGCCAACGCCTGTTTCTGGTCTCGTTGGTAATTGCGCTTGGAGCCCTCGCCGGTTTTCTGGCACTGCGGGGGACCGGGGCGCTCGTAGCGCTTCCGGCCTTTCTTGGCATGGCTGCGATCTGGCTGATGCGGCACGGCGGCGGCATCGTGCTGGGGCGCATTTTCGCCGCGTTCCTGGGACGCATGGCATCGTCGCAGACAGCGGGCGGGCACCCAGGGACATCGCAGGTGCAGGGCATCGTGCTTCGGATGGCCCTGGACCACGCCACCGGTGACCTTGCGGGGGAGATTCTTTCGGGACCCTTAGAAGCTCGGGAACTTCGGTCGCTGACGACGGACGAGATGCGTGCGCTGTACGCGGAATGTGCTGCGCGCTGTGAGCGCTCGCTTCGCCTCCTGGAGAGCTGGCTCGACCGCTATGGAGGAGACTGGCGGGACCACGTCAGCCCGGCTGCCGGTTCGCCCGGACGTGCCTCAGGGACCATGACGCGTGTGGAAGCGCTTCGCGTGTTGGGTCTCGACGAGGACGCGGATGCAGAGGCGGTGCAAGCGGCCTACCGACGGCTTCAGGCACGTTTGCATCCGGATGCCGGGGGGACGGACCATTTGGCGGCGATGGTGAACGAGGCCCGCGATGTGCTCTTGGGAGAACCGTCCGGAAGGGACTGACGGCCCCGTGTAGGTTTCCCGCTTGCGGCAGCATTGGCGGACCGGCCGTCGGTCGCCGGCTGTGGCTAGCGCAGCCGCCTCAATTGGTCTTCCGAGACGAGGAAGGCATTGGCGCGGAGGCCATGACCGGAGGCGGCGCGCAGGGTAGTGTGGCGAAGACGGAGGTGCAGCATGTCCGAACTGTTCGCCGGTTTCGAAAAACGCGTTATCGAGACGGCCACCTGTCCGATCGCTGTTCGCATCGGCGGTAGCGGTCCACCGCTCCTTCTCCTTCACGGGTACCCCGAGACGCACGTCATGTGGCACCGGCTGGCCCCACGGCTGACGGAGCGTTTCACCGTCGTCGCTGCCGATCTCCGCGGCTACGGCGACAGCGGCAAGCCGCCCTCGGACCCGGACCACCGGTCGTACTCCAAGCGGGTCATGGCCGCCGATCAGGTGGCGGTCATGGCAGGGCTGGGGTATCAGGCCTTTCAGGTCGTCGGTCACGATCGAGGGGGACGCGTGGCCCACCGAATGTGTCTCGACTGGCCGGACCGGGTGGTCCGCGCGGCGGTTCTCGACATCGTGCCTACCTCGCATGTCTTCGAATCCGCCGACCAAAGAATCGCGCGGCGCTATTACCATTGGTTCTTTCTGAGCCAGCCATCCCCATTGCCGGAGCGCCTGATTGGAAATGAGCCGGAGTTCTATCTCGATTCGAAACTCCGGAGCTGGGGACAGGGAACGGACTGGCTGCCGGACGACGTGCGGGCAGAATATCTTCGCTGCTTCTCGAACCCCGAGACGATCCGCGCAAGCTGCGAAGACTACCGGGCCGGAGCGACGATCGACCTCGCGGATCACGCTGCCGATCGAGAGAATCGGATCCGCTGCCCGCTGCTCGTGCTATGGGGCTCTCGCGCAGTCGTGCAGCAGCTGTACGATGCGGTTGCGGTCTGGCGGGAGTGGGCGGACGACGTCCGCGGCGAGCCGGTCGATTGCGGGCACTACCTGCCCGAAGAGGCGCCTGACGGGACGTTACGCGCGCTGAATGCCTTTCTCACCGACCACTCTGGTTGAAGGGGCTGCCCGTGCCCGATTCTACACCCCCGTCATCTGAGCCAAGGCGCCGACCGGGACTGACAGCCCGGCTGCGGACGTATCTGCTGGCCGGCGTTGTCGTGACAGCGCCGATCGGCATTACCCTCTACCTCGCGGTGCTGTTCGTCGAGTTCGTTGACGATCAAATGCGCGGACTCGTTCCCGAACAGTACGATCCGACCCGATACCTTCCCTACGATATCCCCGGTCTCGGAGTGTTAGCACTCCTGATCCTCTTGTTGGTCGTTGGGTTCTTCGCCGCCGGTTTGATTGGCCGGATGGTCTTTCGACTTGGTGAGCGGGTCATTGACCGCGTACCGGTCGTGCGTAGCGTCTACGGAGCTCTGAAGCAGATCTTCGAGACAGTCTTCGCACATTCGTCGTCGTCGTTTCGCGAAGTTGTTTTGATTGAGTACCCGCGCCGTGGTCTCTGGGCCGTGGGTTTCATCACGGGCAAGACCAAGGGTGAGGTCAAGGAAAGAATCGCCAGGGATTTGGTCAACGTGTTTCTCCCGACCACTCCGAACCCGACATCCGGTTTCCTGCTATTTGTGCCGCGCGAGGACCTCGTGCGGCTCGAGATGTCGGTCGAGGAAGGAATCAAGATGGTGATTTCAGCCGGGATCGTCACCCCACCCCAGAATCGGCTACGTCAAGCGGGTGAAGACCCGGTTTCCGACGGACCGTGAGTGGCTCGGGTAACTGCCCGCAGCCGCGACCGGAACTGGGCACTCTGATCCGCAAGCTCCGGTTCCGGTGCCGCGCCATGGGAACCCGGGAACTCGCAGTCTTGATGTCCGGGTTCTTCGACACAGAAGGAGCGCGACTGGAGGCGGCGGAACTTCAGGTGCTGCTGCGCCTTCTCGAGCGTTATTCCGACCCTGATCTCCTGGATTTCCTGTCGGGAAACCGACCGTGGCCTGCATGGGCGGATTCCGTCACGGCGCGCCTTGAATCGTACGTGGGAACGCAGCGGCCAGCCCGATGAGCACGACGTTCGTGACCCAGCTGGCGGGCGGCAATAGGCCGGTGCCGGTGCACGGCATGCCGGAGGGGTATGCGGCCCTCAAGGTGGCCGACGCTGCGGCCAGTGGCGTTGGCGGGCCTGTTCTCTGGATCCTCAGGGATGACCGACATCTGGCAGTAACCAAGGCCACATTGGCCGCAGTGCGGCCCAAGGTCGAAGTGCTGACGTTCCCCGCGTGGGATTGCCTGCCGTATGACCGCGTCTCGCCCAATCCGCGGATTTCGGGGCGGCGGCTTGCCACACTCGTGAGCTTGGCGGCCAGTGCTCCGGCCATCGTCCTGACCACTGTCAACGCAGCGATCCAGCGGGTGCCGCAGCGTTCGGCCCTCGCTGATGCCAGGGTGCGGATGCAGCCAGGATCGGTTGCGGCCTACGAAGGCTTGCTGGAACGCCTGAACCGCTGGGGGTACCGCCGCACAGGAACGGTGATGGAGCCAGGGGAGTATGCCGTTCGAGGCTCGTTGCTCGACCTGTTTCCCGCTGGTGGAGCCGAGCCCGTCCGTATGGATTTCTTTGGCGATGAAATCGAGAGCATTCGGGCCTTCGATCCCATGTCACAGCGCACGTCCGCCAGCATGGATGAGGTCGAAATCCTTCAGTTTTCCGAAATCCCATTTGACCAGGAGGGGAGAGACCGCTTCTGCGACGGTTATCGGCAAGCCTTTGGCGCGGTGCGCGACGATGATCCCTTGTTTGAGTCGGTATCCAGCGGCGTGCCGTATCCGGGGATGGAACACTGGCTGCCGCTCTTCCACAATTCGATGGATACGCTGCTGGAGTACGTGAACCCCGGCGCAGTACTCGTCGATCACGATTTCCCGGAACTGGTGGCCGAGCGGTGGGAGATCATTGGCGAATACGCAGCGGCCCGACGAAAGGGGGGGCGTCGCCCTTCGGAAGGACCCACCTACAAGCCGCTGGAGCCTGATCGGCTCTACCTGAGTGCCGACGAACTTCAGGCTGCGATAGCGGGCTCCCGCAGTGCGGCGCTGATTCCGTTTGCGGGACCACCCGAGACCATCGACTTGGGCGGGCGGGCCGGTCGGAACTTCGTTGGCGAGGGACACCGGGGTCCGGATGCCCTGTTCGAGGCAGTCGCGGCGTTCGCGCTGGCGGAGCGGTCTGCAGGGCGTCAAGTGGCGATCAGTTGCCAGAGTTCGGGATCCCGGGCCCGTCTGATCCCCTTGCTTCGTCGGCACGGCCTTCTAGGTGCCAGCACGGTCAGCGATTGGGAGGGAGCAGCGCGAACCGCACCGGCCGAGGTTCCGGTCATCGTGGGGCCGTTCCGTTCCGGGTTCCGGTCGGACGTCCTCGTGGTCATTACCGAGGATGATCTGTTCGGGCCGCGGGCGCATCGGCCGGCCGTCCCCCGGCGCCGGGCCGACGAGGCACTGCGGTTGGCAACGGCGCTCGGGGCGGGTGACTTCCTCGTGCACGTCGATCATGGAATCGGGCGCTACGAAGGCTTGGAAACCGTGGATGCGGACGGCGCGCCCCATGACTGCCTGCGCATCGTGTACCGGGGTGGCGACCGCCTGTTCGTGCCGGTGGAGGTGATCGACCTGGTCTCGCGCTATGGCAGCGCGGACAGCGACAGCATGCCCGCACTCGACAAGCTCGGTGGCTCCGGCTGGGGACTGCGCCGGGACCGGGTCAAGAAGCGAGTCGAGGAGATGGCGGGTGAACTGATCCGGCTCGCGGCCGAGCGGCGCGAGCGCCGGGTCGAGGCCATTCATGCCAATGATGACGGTTACGCCGCATTCTGTGCGGCTTTCCCCCACGACGAGACGGACGATCAGTTGGAGACAATCCGTGAAATAGAAGCGGACCTGGCGAGTGAGCGTCCGATGGACCGTCTGGTGTGCGGCGACGTCGGGTTCGGTAAAACCGAAGTGGCGCTCAGGGCGGCCAGGGCGGTCGCGGGAGCCGGGCAGCAGGTGGCCGTCGTGGTCCCGACGACTCTCCTGACCCGGCAGCACTACGAGACATTTCGGTCACGTTTCGAGGGGACTGGAATCGCGATTGCGCAGTTGTCCCGCCTCACTCCCGCGTCCCGACGCCCCGAAATCCGTCAAGGTCTCGCGGACGGTTCCCTGTCGATCGTGGTAGGGACCCATGCTCTGCTCGCCGAGCGGATTCGATTTGCCGACCTCGGGCTGCTGGTCGTGGACGAGGAGCAGCACTTTGGCGTCGCGCAGAAGGAACGTCTCAAGGCACTTCGATCCCAGGTGCATGTTCTGACCCTCACGGCGACCCCGATCCCGCGTACTCTTCACATGGCATTGACGGGCGTGCGCGATTTGAGCCTGATCTCCACGGCGCCTGTCGATCGGCTGTCAATCCGGACCTACGTCACGCCGTTCGATCCCGTGACCATCAGCGAGGCAATCCGCCGGGAACGTGGTCGAGGCGGGCAGGTGTTCTGCGTCGTGCCTCGCATTCGGATGCTCGACATGGCAGTGCGCGAACTTCGGCTACTCGCGCCGGACGCCAGCATCGCGAGTGCCCACGGTCGAATGGGGACGGCTGCGCTCGAAAAGGTGATGACCGCGTTCTACGACCGGCGTACCGATATTCTGGTATCCACGTCGATCATCGAATCCGGGCTTGATATCGCCAGCGCGAACACGCTGATCGTGATGTATGCCGACCGGTTCGGACTCTCGCAGCTCTATCAGCTCCGCGGTCGCATTGGCCGGCGCCAGACCCGGGGGTATGCGTACTTCACGCTGGCATCCGGGCAATCGATGACGGAAAGCGCCACGAAGCGCTTGCAGGTGCTGCAGGGCCTGGACGGATTGGGCGCGGGGTTCACGCTCGCCAGCCACGATCTCGATATCCGTGGGGCCGGGAATCTGCTGGGATCGGACCAGTCGGGCCACATCCGCGAGGTCGGGGTTGAGTACTACCAGCAGCTTCTTCGCGAGGCCGTGGAGGCGCTTCGGTCGGGGACAGCGGAGGCGGCGGATACTGATAGCTGGGCGCCTCAGGTCCGGATTCGGGTGCCGAGCCGGATCCCCGACGACTATGTGGCCGATCTCGGGGTCCGGCTTACGCTGTACCGCCGGCTAGCCGCGCTACGAGTGGACGAGGAACTGGTCGCGTTCGGAGATGAACTGGAGGATCGCTTCGGGCCTCTGCCCGCAGAAGTCGAGAATCTGTTGCGGGTCATGGCCATCCGGCTGCGCTGCCGGGTGGCCGGGATTGAGCGCCTGACGGCGGCCGGCAGGGGAGTCAGCGTATTGTTCCGCGACGGTCGTCAGGCGGCCGATCCGGAGGCGCTGCTCAAGTGGGTCCACGAGACGCGGGAGGCATCCATTGTGGACCAAGCGTCGATCGTGATCCGAGCGGAGTGGATCGGGTCAAGAAAAATCCTGGACGGAACCTTCCGCATTGCAGAGGAAATGGCCCGCCTCGTCGCTGGCGACGAGGCGGGCAGAATTGTTGTCAGGTGATGTGGGCGCCGATCGTTTCGACGTAGACCGCGTACAGCGACTGGCTGCCGGTCATGAACAGACGATTGCGCTTGGTGCCGCCGAAGCAGACGTTCGAGCAGATTTCGGGCAGGCGGATCTGGCCGATCCGGTCACCGTTCGGGGCAAAGATGTGCACCCCGTCGTAGCCGTCACCAACCCAGCCGGCGCTGGCCCAGACGTTGCCGTCCTCGTCGCAGCGGATGCCGTCGGCGAATCCGGTCTTGCCATCGAGTTCCATGCTGGCGAACTCGCGCGGATTCTTCAGGCTGGCGCCGTCAATGTCGTAGGCCATGATGTTCGGGGAGGCTTCCGAGTAGTGGCTCGCGCCGGTGTCGGCAACGTAGAGCTTCGTGTAGTCGTGGCTGAAGCACAGGCCGTTGGGCTTGAACGGCTCGTCTGCAACTTTCGCAACTTCACCGGTCTGTGCGTCAATCCGGTAGACCGCTTCCTTCTGAATTGGTTGCGGGCTGCCAGTGTTGAGACGATGACCTTCGTAGTTCATCAGGGAACCGTAGCCGGGGTCCGTGAACCAGATCGAACCGTCGTCAGGGTGCACGACGGCGTCGTTGGGAGCGTTGAACTCCTTGCCATTGGCTTCGCTGGCGAGCACCGTGATGGAGCCGTCGTACTCGTAGCGCACGACGCGCCGGTTGCCGTGCTCACACGCGATTTGCCGGCCTCTGTAGTCGAAGGTGTTTCCGTTCGAGTTCCCTGACGGGTAGCGGAACTGACGAGAGACGTGGCCGTCTTCTTCGATCCACCGGAGCTGTTCGTTGCTGGGGATGTCACTCCACAGAAGGTAACGCCCAACACCGTTCCAGGCAGGCCCTTCCGCCCACAAAGTCCCACGGTAGAGCCTTAGGATCGGCGTGTTGCCAAGCTTGTAGCGGAACCGGTCATCCATCGGGACCACGTCGGGCTCGGGGTAGCGGACCGGTTCGGCATCAGGACCGAAGTTGCGGGCGAATGCATTCGGCGCCATTGCGGTGACGGCTGCGATTCCGGTAGCGGCGGCAAGCACGCCACGGCGAGTAGTTTCGTTTGCGCGGGATTTGCGTTCCGTCGGTGCTTCGTCGTCCCGCTGCTTTGGCGCAGCGAGGTCGATAAACCTATGGAGTTGCGGACTTGGCATGTGATTCCTCCTGTGCCCGTCGGCGCGGTCCGGGAACCGCGTGATGGAGATTTCTTGCTCCGGGCGAGACGGGCGGAGTGCTCGCGCCGCCACAGAGAAAGTTCCTCTCCCTGGCGGGATGATACATCCCGCGGCGGGCAAGTAAGAGCGGCTCGGACACGGGTACTGGCGGCAGCGCTCTGGAGCCGCCAGCGGACTGGCGCAAGCGCTGGGTGGGACTACGTGTGGGGCTGTGCGCGGGCGAGGATGACGGCGAACACGTTCCGGAATACCTGCGGTTCCTGAGCTCCGGCCACGGCCAGCTTCCCGTCAATAACGAAATGCGGGACGCCGCTTGCGCCGGCGCGCCGGGCCTGGGCGTCGCTCTCGATGACCTGGGCGCGGTCGGTATCCCCCTGGAGGTAACGCTCGGTTTCCTCGCGCCCCAAGCCGGCTGCTTCTCCGATCTCGGTTAGGACGTCGATCGCCCCAATGTCGCGCCCCTCAAGGAAATAGGCAGAGAAGAGCTGCTCGACGACGACGTCTTGCACGCCTGCGCGTTCCGCGAAAACGAGCAGTCGATGCGAGTCCACGGTATTCGGCGTACGAGTGATCCGGTCGAAATTCATTTCGAGACCCGCACTCTGGGCCGCTGTTTCGATATTTCGATAGACAGCTCGACCGCGTTCTGTGGCGCCGAACTTCATGGCGATGTAGCGCTTGCGGCTCATTCCGTCAGCCGGCATGTCCGGATTGAGCTGGAAGGGGTGCCAGCGCAGATCGGCCGTTACTTCCGAATCAACCGCGGCTAGCGCCGCCTCGATGCGCCGCTTGCCGATGTAGCACCAGGGGCAGATGGTGTCGGAGAGAACGTCAACGGTGATGTGCATGCATACCTCGACGCCCCAGCATAGACGCTTGCCGGTGGAACCACTGCCAAGGTACCGAAGTACGACAAGTTACCGAGCGGCTGCCCCGGCATGAAGATGGGTCGCAAAAACCTTTATTTATACATTCGGATAGCCGTTTTCATGACACACCGGCAGTCAATGCTCCCGCCAGCGATTCACGAAGAATCGGCGCCGGCGGCCCTTGGCGTCCACGCGGTGAGCGTCAGTCGCTGTTACCGCCGCCCCCGGGTCCAGGGCGGTTTGCGTTTGCAAGCCTTGGATGGGGACCGCCGCGCCCCAGGGTTGGCCGACCCCAGACCTCATCATCGCAAGGCTGCGCCAGAGCGTCGCCGGCTGGGTACCTGCCTTGTCTACGGCCGAGTCCAGCATATCCGCGTCCGCCCACCGACAGCGCAATGATCCCACTCGCGGCACCGCCGCCCCAATGAGACTGTCCTCGGTGATCAGTTCCGCCAATTCCTTCTCGGATCAACTCTTGGCTGCGATTAGGGCACCGGTGCAGGGCGGCGTGTTGCGGACTGGCGGACCGGGTACGGGACTGCTCGCCGAAAGCGAGGGTGATCGCGCCCGGGGGCCATTTCTGGAGGAACGTGTGATCGGGCCCCGTGCAGGACTGTGACGGGCGTCACTGCGTACCGACGAGCAGTTCGTCCAGCTCCGAGTGGGATTCGCGGATGGCGGAGGCGGCGAAGGTCGCTGCGATGGATCCCTTGCGCATGACGAGGGCCTGGTCGCACAGTCCTGCCGCGAACTCCAGATTCTGTTCCGCCAGCAGGATCGTCAAGTTATCGCGCTCCTTCAGCTCGATCAGCAGATTGAGGATTACTTGAACGAAGGCGGGCTGAATTCCTTCGGTAGGTTCATCGAGCAGCAGCATCTTGGGGCGCGTACAGAGACAGGAAGCAAGCGCAACCAGTTGGCGCTCGCCCCCGCTGAGCGCATCGCCCGTCCGATCGAGCAACGGCGGCAGGACCGGAAATCGTTCCAGGATGTCGGGCAGATCGGTCGATGGGTACCCCTTGGCGGCCATGGCATATCGAAGCTGGTCACGGACGGTCATCCGCAGAAATACCCCTCTTCCCTGCGGCACGTACCCGAAGCCGGCGCGGGCGCGCTGTTGCGGTGCGTCCTTGGTCACGTCGCGCCCGTTGAGCACGACCCGCCCGGCGGTCGCCGGCAGGAATCCCATGAGGGCGCGCAGGAGGGTGGTCTTCCCCATGCCGTTGGAACCCAGCACGGCCGCCGAGGTCCCGGCTTCAACCACTATTTCCACACCGTTCAGTACCGGCATGGAGCCGTACCCGGCGCACAGACCGCTTACCGTCAGCATGTCTCGGCGTTCCCCGCCTGCCCGAGGTACACCTCGCGGACCTTCGGGTCCTCCAAGACCGAATCGGCCGTTCCCTCTGCCAGGATCTGACCTTGGTGGAACACTGTTACCGTGTCCGCGACCATCCGGATGAACTGGAGATCGTGCTCGACAGCGATGATGGTCCGGTTCGCGGCTAATGTGCGGACAAGCTCGGCCGTCCGGGCGACTTCGGGGCGTGTCATCCCTGCCGTGGGCTCATCGAGGAGCATGAGCATCGGATCCCCAGCGATCACCAGGCCGAGTTCGAGCCATTGTCGTTGACCGTGGGGCAGTTCCCCGGCCAGCCTGGATGCCTGTTGGGCCAAGCCGATGGTAGTGACAACCTCCTCGGTTTTGCGATCGCGGGCAGCGCGGTCACCGCACCGCCAGGTCGCGAGGCGGATGTTTTCGGCGACATTCAGTCCATCGAAGAGGGCGGGGATCTGTGTCTTGATCGCTACTCCCTTGCGCGCAATCGCATGTGACCCCGCGTCGGTGATATCGCGTCCGTTCAGCCGAACCCGTCCGGTCGTTGGCCGGAGCTGCCCGGTAAGGCAGCGGAAAAACGTGCTCTTGCCGGCGCCGTTGGGGCCGATCAGACAACGCAGCTCCCCTGCGCCAACCTGGAAATCCACACGGTTCACGGCAATAACGCCGCCAAATCGCTTGGTCAGCGCACTGGTTTCGAGAAGGGGAGGGCGGGCGGTCACGGCGCACCTCTTGCACGGCGCCGGAGAACGGCAAACAAGTCCCGGAGCCCCGGAATCAGGCCTTGGCGCGCGAACAACACCAGCACGACAAATCCGGCCCCCAGGATCAGGTTGGTATCGGCGAGCTTGGTCTCACCGAGCCAGGTCATGGCGGCCTGGACCAGCACGCATCCGACCACGGCTCCGCTCAACGTTCCGAGACCGCCGACCAGCACCCAGACAATGATTTGCGCCGTAAACGTCATGGAGAACACGTGGGGGCTTACGTAGGACCCCCAGGCGGCAAACAACACGCCGGCCAATCCCGCGATCGCCCCCCCGATCACGAACACCGCCAGCTTCCGCGTGCGGACGTCATATCCCAGCAACTGCGCCCTGACCTCGTTTTCTCGAATGGCGACCACAATCCGACCGAAGTCGGTGGAAAGCAACCACCGGAGCCCGCCGTAGACGAGGACCAGCGTGACCGCCGTCAGGACGTAAAGATCGCCGTAGATCAGCGGGTGCTCAGGCGCACCCGGAACATTGATGGGGGGCACCGACGGGATGCCGTTGTAGCCGCCGAGCAAGGCTTCCCCGATCCGGTAGTCGCTACCTGCTGACGCACCGGCCAGGTAGTAGAAGATCAGGGATACCGCCAGCGTGATGACAGCCAGGTAAACATCACTGATTCGCTGCCAAAACAAAAAGTAACCAAGAGTGGCCGCAAGCAGCGCCGGCAACAGCACGCCGAGGATCAGGGGCAGGGTGCTTTCGCCGATGTTGATGACCGCGACGGCGAAGGTGTAGCTGCCAAGTCCGAAGAACACCGACTGGCCGAGACAGAGGATGCCACCGAATCCCCACACCCAGGCGAGGCTGAGTGCCAGGATTGCGAAGACTAGGAACAGGGTGAACTCGAACAGCACGTAGATCTCGGCAAATGCCGGGATCACGACAATTAGTGCGGCGCTCACGACCCCGGCCGCCAGCAGGCTTCCTCGGTTACGGATCCAGTTCACAGGGCCTTCCGGAAGTACCGCCCGGTGATTCCCGTGGGAAGCATGCGAAGCAGCACGATGGCGACGACCAGCAGCGCCACTTCACCCACCACGGGTCGGCTCAGGAAGGTGGCGGCCTGACTCGTGAACCCGAAGAGGGTTGCCGCCAGTGCTGTACCCGTGAGCACGGCTGCCCCCCCGCTGATGACGGTAATGAACGCCTTGACAACGTAAGTGGCCCCGATTTCCGGTAGCACGCCCGCGAGAGGCGCGAGCACCGCGCCGGCAAGACCGCTCAGGGCCGATCCGAGAACGAAGGTGGCAGTTCGGATGCGCCCGGTCTCGGCTCCGAACCCTGCAGCTAGTTCCACATTCTGCATGGCGCCACGCACAAGCAGCCCCGAGCGACTCCAGCGAAGCCAGGCAAACAATGCAGAGATGACCAGTAACGCGACAAGGATCACAAAAAACGTATAAATACCAATAGTATAGGATCCTATTTGAATCGTTTCGAAAGGAGGGGCGACTCCTTGCTGATGGTACCCAAGCACGGTGGCCGCCAGGCCCACCAGGAACAGGCTTAATCCCCAGGTCGCAAGAATCGTGGCGATCACGTCGCCCTTGAGGTGGCGGATGATGAGGCGTTCGACGAGGTAGCCGAGGCCTCCGACCGCCGCGGGCGCAACGACCAGCATGGCGAGCCAGAGATTGATTCCGGCTCCGGCAGATAGGACGAAGGCGTAGCCTCCCACCATCAGAAACTCGCCGTGGGCGAAGTTGATGACCCGCAGCATGCCGAAGATGACAGCCAGTCCGACGCTGACGAGCGCCAGGCTGGCTATCGCGTGCAGAAGGTGCAGGCCGACGACGAGGGCGAGATCCATGCCAGACGATGCCCCGGTATCACCTAAATGTCGGGGGTGTACACGATGTTGGTGTCGGGACGCGCTTGGAGGTCGCACTGATTGGCGGGATTGGTGGGGGGCATGTTCTGATAGCGCTCCAGGATCTGGAACTCGCCGTCACGTGCCTCCGCGAGGTGGGTATTCATGAAGCAGTGGTGAGTTGCGGCGTCAATGGTCACGGGACCTCCGGGGCCCTCCACGCTGATCCCCGATTCCAGAGCCTCGATGACCGGCTCCCGATCGGTGGTTCCGGCCTGCCGGACGGCTTCGGCCCACAGCATCCAGCCGTACCAGTCCTTGACCGGGACGTCGGTTAGGTACCCGTAATTGGTCCCGTTGCGCTGGCGGAAATCCGCCAGCCATGACTGGTTGAACGGGTAGCTAAGGCTCTCGTAGTACGATCCGATCACCATGATTCCGTTGACTACTTCCGGGGGCATGCGGACGATTTCACTCGTTCCGCCGAAGGTCGTCGACATCATCGGAATCTGCCGGTTCATGCCCGCCGAGGCCCACTGTCCGTAGAAAGCCTCGTGTGCGGGGCCCACGAAGACGTTGAGCACCACGTCAGGCTCCGCAGCCTGAATCCGGCTGATGGTGGCTCCGAACTGGTTGACATTGAGCGGAAAGAATTCCTCACCAACGACCTCGCCGCCAAGCGCGAGGGCGGCCTTCCGAATCCATTGCGCCGAGATCTGGCCGTAGTTGTAGTCCGCTGCCAGCACATAGACTCTCTTGCCCCACCGTTCCGCTGCGGCTTTCAGCAACAGATCGACGTAGATGCCTGGCGTTGCGCCCGTCGCGAAGAAGTTTCGGTCGCAGACGCCGCCCTCGTAGTTGGTGTTGTAGACGTAGAGCGTGTCGAGCCGATACAAGATTGGCCGGATGACTTCGCGCGATGAACTCGTCAGGCCGCCTTGCACCACGGTCACGCGGTCCCGGAGACCCAGCTGGTTCGCAAACTGGTTGTAAAACCGCGGGTCGGATTGGGAGTCGTAGAGCTTGATTTCCAATGGGCTTCCGAGAAGCCCACCGGACTCGTTGAGCTGGTCGATCGCCAGTTTTGCGCAGCGCCACTGGTTTTGCCCGAATCCTTGCAGGGGCCCAGATAGGTCGTAGATCGCGCCGACCGGGATGGGATCGTTAGCCCGCGCAGTGCGCAGACCGAGCAGGGGAACAGCAGCTGCAGCTGCCGCGCCTTCGAGGAAAGTTCGACGATTCAGCAACGTGACAAATTCTCCCATGGAATGGAGCAGGGCATGACGTGGTTTTGGTTGAAGGAGGCCCGGCTGTGCGATGCCGATGGAACGGCGGTCTGCTTGGCTCGCATGCTAGCAAGGTAGAGAGTTGGTACGACGGAGTGCCGGAGGGATACTTGGTACGTCGGCGGGGCCGCCATCCAACGTACCCTCGGGGAATCCGGTCGCGGGCCACATGGCGCGGGTTACTCCGCGAGACCGGGTGTTCGTTGACAGCCCGAGGGGGCGCCGTACGATCGCGTAAACGGACGTTTAGAGGGTGAGAGCGCCGTGGACGCCTTTCTCGACGAAGGACAACAGCTGTTCCAGGACACGGTCCGCCGGTTTGCCGAGGAACGGATGGCCGCGGCCGCTGCCGACTGGGACCGCGACGGGACGTTCCCGGTAGACGTGCTCCGCGAGGCGGCGCAGCTCGGCTTGGCCGGCCTGTACGTGCCGGCGAAGCACGGAGGAAGCGGTCTTTCGCGTCTCGACGCTGCGATCGTGTTCGAAGAGCTTTCGGCCGCATGCCCGTCGACGGCCGCGTACATCTCCATTCACAACATGGTCGCCTGGATGATCGCGACGTTCGGGAACGACGAGCAGCGTCACCGGTTTCTTCCCGGCATGATGGAGATGGAATTGCTCTCCAGTTACTGCCTGAGCGAGCCGGGCTCGGGCTCAGATGCGGCGTCGCTGTCGACCCGTGCCGTCCGCGAGGGTGATTACTACGTCCTGAACGGCACGAAAGCGTTCATCTCGGGCGGCTCGGTATCCGACCTCTATGCATGCATGGTCCGCACCGGAGGCGCCGGTGCGGGCGGCATTTCGTGCGTGGTCGTTGAAAAGGGGGCAGCGGGCCTGTCCTTCGGTCGGCAGGAAGCGAAACTCGGCTGGCACAGCCAGCCTACCGCCGCCGTGATTTTCGAAGACTGTCGGGTGCCCGTGGCGAATCGGATCGGCGCCGAGGGAGAAGGCTTCCAGATTGCCATGCGTGGCCTCGACGGCGGTCGTATCAACATCGCCTCCTGTTCACTCGGAGCCGCGCGTCGGGCCCTGGACGAAACCAGGGAGCATTTGCGCACCCGTAAGCAATTCGGCGAAACCCTTGCGTCGTTTCAGGGATTGCGCTTTCGGTATGCCGACATGGCCACCGAGTTGGAGGCCGCGCGGCTGATGGTGCACGCTGCTGCCCGGGCCGTGGATTCGGGACGGCCGGATGCGACGGTGCGGTGCGCGATGGCCAAACGGTATGCGACCGATGTCGGGTTCCACGTGTGTGATGAGGCGATCCAGCTGCACGGGGGCTACGGTTATCTCAACGACTATCCCCTCGAGCGGTTGCAGCGAGACACCCGCGTCCATCGGATTCTTGAGGGGACGAACGAGATCATGCGCGTAATTGTCTCGCGCGGACTTCTTGACGACTGATCCCCGGCCGGCCGGGGGCTAGGCGTTTGGCGGCCGGGCTTCACTGGTTCCGGGAGGGGGCTGCCGGGCGCGTCGTGCTTGACCGCCAGGGGGCGCTGAATGCCCTCAACCTGGAGATGGTCCGCGCGTGTTCTGAGGCTCTTGACGCGTTCGAGAGTGACTCGGACGTGCATGCCATCACGATTGAGGGCCGCGGCGAGCGGGCATTCTGTGCCGGCGGCGATGTGATGGCCTTCTACAACGCGCGCGGAACCGATAGCACGGTCGCTGCGGATTTCTTCCGCGAGGAATACATGTTGAACCGGCGCATCAAGCGCTTTCCGAAACCGATCGTGGCCTTCATGGACGGGATCACAATGGGAGGCGGCGTCGGGATATCGATCCACGCGTCGCACCGGGTGGTGACGGAGCACACGATGTTTGCGATGCCTGAAACCGGGATCGGACTGTTTCCGGATGTCGGCACCGGCCACTTCCTGAGCCGACTGAATGCCGGCTTGGGAGCCTGGATCGCGCTTACCGGGAGCCGGCTCAATGCGGGCGATTGTCTGGATCTCGGGATCGGAACCCATGGACTGGACACCACATCGTCGGTGAGCGACGCGGTTGAGGCAATGGCTGCAATGGAGGAGGGGGACGTGGAGGCGGCACTGGCCCCGTTCCTAGGAGAACCGGTGCCGGGAACGATGCTCGAACGGCAGAATGCCATCGTGCGTTGCTTTGCCCACGACGACATGGAGACCATCCTGGAGATGCTTCGGGTCGAGGGCACGGAGTGGGCCGAACGGACAGCGGTGGAGCTTGGACGGAAATCGCCGACCAGCCTCCGGATCACACTCCGTCAGCTTGAACTGGCAAGGACAGCTTCGTTCGAAGATGAGCTCAAAACCGAATACCGCATGAGTCAAGCCTGCGTTGCCGGGCACGACTTCATGGAAGGGATCCGGGCTGCGCTGGTCGACCGGGACCGTAAACCCCGGTGGAATCCGGAACGGATTGAAGCCGTAACGGACGACCTAGTCGGGCACCATTTCTTGGAGCCCCCGGTGGGTGATCTCAGGTTCGAATAGTGCGATCGAGTCCGGGCCGGCGACCCCTTGGGTGCGTCGCCCGCTAACGCTGATCCCGTCGGGCCATTTTCGCCCAGCTGTCCCGTAGCGCCACAGTCCGGTTCATGACAAGGCGATCCGGCCTGCTGTCGCGGTCAGGGCAAAAGTACCCCTGGCGTTCGAACTGGACGGTGGTACCGGGAGGGAGATCGGCCACTGCGGGTTCTGCCATGCACCCGCTCAGCACCTCCCGTGAGGTGGGATTCAGGTGATCGAAGGCATTGCCTTCGCTGGCGGGGTCGGAGCACAGGAAGAGTGGGCCGTACATGTGCACTTCAGCCGGGAGGGCGTGCTGGCCCGAGACCCAATGCAGGGTGCCCTTGACCCGCCGGCCGTCGGGTGCGTTCCCGCCGCGCGTCTCCGGATCGTATGTGCAGCGGAGCTCCACAACGTTCCCCGCTGCATCTTTCACGACTTCGCGGCAGGTTACTAGGTACGCGTAGCGGAGCCGCACTTCCCGACCGGGGGCGAGACGGAAGAATTTTCGTGGCGGATCCTCCATGAAATCGTCGCGCTCGATGAAGAGTTCGCGCGTGAACGGAACCGGCCTTGTGCCTGCAGCTGCGTCCTCCGGATTGTTGACCGCGTCGAGATGGTCGACCTTGTCTTCCGGGTAGTTCTCGATGACGACCTTGAGCGGACGAAGCACCGCCATCCGCCGCTGCGCAATCCGGTTGAGTACCTCCCGCGCGCAGTGCTCCAGCATGGCGAATTCGACGGTGTTGTCCCGTTTGGTTACCCCGATCCGGCGGGCGAAGTCGCGGATGGCCTCAGCGGGGTACCCCCGCCGCCGGAGTCCGCGCAACGTGGGGAGACGCGGATCGTCCCAGTCGTCCACGTGCCCTTCTTCGACAAGCCGGCTCAGGCGCCGTTTCGATAGCACCGTATGGGAGAGATTGAGGCGGGCGAACTCGTACTGCCGTGACCGCGTCGGGGCAGGGAGGTTCTCGATAAGCCAGTCGTAGAGCGGCCGATGGTCCTCGAACTCCAGCGTGCAGATGGAGTGGGTCACCCCCTCAATCGAGTCGGACTGGCCGTGGGCGAAATCGTAGGTGGGGTAGATGCACCACGTGGTCCCGGTGCGGGGGTGCGCAGCCTGCAGAATGCGGTACAGCACCGGGTCGCGGAGGTTGATGTTGCCCGACGCCATGTCGATCTTGGCGCGGAGCACCCGCGATCCGTCGGGGAACTCGCCGGCTCGCATCCGCCGGAACAGGTCCAGGTTTTCATCAACGGAGCGGTCGCGGAAGGGGCTCTGGGTTCCGGGCGTGGTGAGGGTGCCGCGATTGAGCCGGATGGTATCGGCCGTCTGATCGTCGATGTACGCCTTTCCCGCCCGGACGAGATGCACGGCCCATTCGTAGAGGCGTTCGAAGTGATCCGACGCGAAATACCGGTGTTCGCCCCAGTCGAAACCCAGCCAGCGGACATCGGCCTCGATCGCGTCGATGAATTCCTGCGCCTCGCGCGCAGGGTTGGTGTCGTCGAATCGCAGATGGCACCGACCGCCGAACTCTTCCGCGATGCCGAAATTCAGGCAGATCGACTTGGCGTGCCCGATGTGCAGATAACCGTTGGGCTCCGGCGGAAAACGGGTGATCACGCCGGCGGTCCGACCGGAGTCCAGGTCCTGGCGCACGGTTTCCCGGACGAAGTTATGCTGACTTCCGTCCGCGACGTTGCCGGTCTTGTTCATGGCTATGCTCTCTGGGATCGACCAACCTGCAGATGGTCCGCGCAAGCGGCCTGTCTGCCAGATTTCGCACGGATGTCCAAGCGGACGGTAGTTCCGGTGAGAGATTGCGATGGGATTCCGGCTGCTGCTATTGACGAACCTCGAGACGCCTTCGTCCATCGACATGGTGAAGGCGTGGCCCGAGCGCCTGCGGGCCGACATCCCGGGCATCGAGGTCCATCTGGCCGGCGACGGTGCCGGAGCAGCGGACCGGATCGGGACCTTCGATGCGATTTACGGCAAGGTGGCCCCGGAAGTGTTTGCCGAAGCCCAGTCACTCCGATGGATTCAGTCGCCGCTGGCCGGTCCCCAACCAAGCTTCTACCACCAGGCGCTGGTGGAAAGCGACGTGGTCGTCACCAACATGCGGGGCATCTTCAGCGACCACATCGGGGCCCACATTCTCGCACTGGTGCTTGGCTTCGCCCGTGGACTTCCGACGTACATAAACCGGCAGCGCGAGCGCCGGTGGCGGCCGGACGCCACCACCCTACACTTGCCGGAGACAACGGCGCTCATGGTGGGCGTGGGTGCCATCGGGGCTGAGGCGGCCCGCCTGTGCGCTGCGTTTGGCATGATCGTGACCGGTGTCGATCCGCGGGAAACGGTTGCGCCTCCAGGCGTCATTCACATGGTCGGCCCGGAGGCGCTCGACGACCTGCTTCCGGACGCGGACTTCGTGATCGTCACCGTCCCTGAGACGCCCGCCACCCAGGGACTGTTTAACGCCGCCAAGTTCGCACGGATGAAGCCCGGTGCCTACTTCGTCAACATCGGCCGCGGAGCCGCGGTCGAACTCGATGACTTGGATGCAGCGCTTCGGTCCGGGACGCTTGCCGGTGCGGCCCTGGACGTGTTTCAGATCGAGCCGCTGCCTGCCGACCATCCGCTGTGGGGGGCCCGCGGCATGGTGATCACGCCGCACGTCGCGGCCGCTGGTCCGTATCTCAACCAGCGCCGAACCGAGGTGTTCTTCGACAACTGCCGGCGGTTCGCGCAGGGTCAGGATCTAAGGAACGTCGTCGATAAGGCGAACTGGTTTTGATTGGCGTCCCGGAGATGGATTGGCGCGGGATCCGATGATTCGCCGTCCCGCGCTGTAGATCTCGCTGGTCGGGCCGCGGTGCGCGGCGAGCCTGAGTCCGCAACGCTTGGCCAAATCTGGCGACTCGCTGCCCGTAGGTGCCGAGGTTGACTGCCCGATGGGGCCTCTGGGAGCGCCGGACCTAGTTGCCAGGCACTCCCCTAGTAGCCAGGGACGCCCCGCGATTGGCCTGATCGCGTTTGCGGCCACGAAGCTACCGGTGCGCGGTCTTGCCCTTAGCACTGCCTTACTTGTCGCACCGATGAGTGTGTTGCCGGCAGCGGCGGCTGACGGCGGTTATCTGCGGATCGGGATTGGTCTGGAGAGGCCCGCCCAAGCGAGGTTCTTGGACGCAGATTGCGCGAGCGAGTCCCCGACGGCGCTATACGGATGCGGGGCCGGGAAGGACGGGGCCCCGCTAAGCGCCCGGGGGGATTTCGGAGTTGTTCCTGCCTTCGAACTGGCATGGGGGCACGCCGTGACAGCGGTAGTGAGGCTGGAGTTCGCGATCGAGTACCGGCCAAGGGAACGGTTCAGCGGGAGCGCCAACTTTCTCGAAACTGGTCGACGCCAGTCGGTCGAGGCCGGCCTGTCGTCGTACGCTGGCCTGGCATCCATGTTCCTGGACCTGGGTCGTGTCGGGATTGCGGGGTCTGGGGGTGTGCACCCGTTTGTCGGGGCCGGCATCGGCGTTGGCCGGAACACGCTCGGCCAGATGAGTCAGACATTTCCAAGAACGACGACGCTGGTCCCGGGCAGTACCTCGACGAGCTGCGTATGGATGGTGACGGCAGGTCTGGCGATGCCGTTGGGTGAGGCCGCGTTCCTCGATGTCGCCTGGCGTTACACGGACCGCGGAGCGGTCGAGACCGGCCGCGGAGAGGGGAGGGTGGTCTGGCGGGACGGCAGCCGCGACCCGCTTCTGCTGGACGTGGCGCCGACACAAGCCGACCTGCGGGGCAGCGGATTGCGCATTTCCCTGCGACGTAGGTTTTGAGTGGAAGCGTCGGGCGTGGCCGGTGAAGGCCAAGCATGGGATTTGCTGGCCTGATCCGACTTGTTCCGCAGGGCCTGACATTGGCAATCCGCGGCTGTGAGCGATCGGCCATGGGAGAACATCGCCACCGGCAGTGCACCAGCGGCCGTCGAGACGGTAGCGCCCGGTATTTCAGCTAAGGCAAGTCAACTCCGCGACCAGGCACCGCCGCTACGAATTCAGTGCGAATGATCACGGTCTCAATGATCATGTTCTGAATGATCGTGGTGTCCGACCACGACAACGAAACCGACTTGGCCGCTGGCAACCTCGTCATCGGCTTCCGAGGCGTGCCACGAGATCACGTAATCCCCGTCGCGCAATTGGGGAAGGGGGATCACGAACTGCGATTGCCTGGCCGAATGTGCCGATACCTGGAAATCCAGGAACTCGCCTCAACCGTCCTCGAGCCGTGCTTGTTCCAGGAGGATCTCGCGTGTGAAACGGATCTCGAAGGCAGCAGGCGCCGCATCGAGGACGTCTCCGGCTTCGATGTTCCTGTATGCAACGATGGACTGGGCACCGGCCGGCACCGCCATCAGCGTGGTCGCGACCAGAAGTCCGGAGAGGATCCTCGCTGTCCAATCTCCTCCGGTCGTCCGATCAGTTTTGTGGTGCACTCTAGGCTCCATTCAGACAGTCGGGTCCGTCGGTTTCAGTGTTGCAAATCTTGGTCACGCGGAAGGAGTTATCCCGGCCCCGCTTGATCCGGAATGCGACCGGGTCACCTTCAGAGAATCCGGATAAATCGACCGCCCCAACAACATCGAAGCCCATCGTCATGGCCCCCATGCCGGTCTCGTCGATGGGCCCGTGGTCGATTGTCAGCGACCGTCCCTCGGCATCGACGGACTGAATGACACCGGTGCCATGACCTACACGGCTCATCGCGCTGTCGGCTGCATGGCCGGCATGCTCGTCTTCGTGGCTGTCGGCAAGCAGGAACAGGATTTCGGGGGTGGGGCCAACAACATGTTCCGGGACACGTTGCGCGTGCCCGGACGCGATGGGCGCAAGGAGCCACGCCGAGAACGTGACGAGGGCGATTGCTGTTTGTGGACGGGTCATGCGACGTCTCCTTGGGAGCTGGCAGGGAGTGCTTCGAAGTGCTGATCCGTGGATCGTGCGTGCGCCGACAGGGACCGCTCTACCCACAGGTAGTAGATCGCGGGAATCACGAACAGGGTCAGTACGGTGGTGGAAATCGTGCCACCGAGCATGGGCAGCGCGATCCGCCGCATCACATCTGAACCCAGACCTTCCGTGAGGAAAATCGGGGTCAGGCCAACGATGACGGTGATGACTGTCATCAGGAGGGGGCGCACGCGAAGGGCGGCACCCTGGCTGATCGCGCGGAACAGGGCGTCCTTCGTGGTCGGCCGGTCGACCCGTACCTGTTGATCGATATACAGCAGCATGACCACGGCGGTTTCCACCGCGATGCCGCCCAGTGCAATGAAACCCACGGCGACGGCTACGGACAGGTTGTAATCGGCCAGCCACACTGCCCAGAGTCCGCCGATCAATCCAAACGGCAGCGACAGCATGATGATCAGGATTCGATCGAGTCGTCCGAAGTGCAGCATGAGAAGCAGGAAGATCAGGGCGACAGCTGCTGGGATGGCAATATTCAGTTGGGCGCTGGCCGCTTCCAGTTGTTCGTACTGGCCGGACCACTCGATCGCGTATCCGGAGGGAAGGTCGACGGCGTCCGCAACCGCCTTACGCGCATCCTCGACATAACCCCCGAGGTCGCGGCCCACGATGTCGACGAATACCCACCCAGTGAGGCGGGCGTTCTCCGAACGAATCATCGGCGGACCTTCCGTAAAGGCCACCGTCGCAAGCTCCCCGAGCGGAATGTGCGCACCGGACCGCGTGGGGACGAGGATGTCTTCCAGGTCCTCGCTGGTTTCGCGGTACGCCCGGTCGTAGCGCAGCATGATGTCGTAGCGTTCGCGTCCTTCGACGCTTCCGGCAAGTTTCATGCCGCCGAGCGCGGTCTGCACCACGGACTGGAAGGTGCCCATGTCGATATTGCGGCGCGCCAGTTCCGAACGGTCAGGCGCAATTTCGAGATATTTCCCGCCAAGCACGCGATCTGCGAATGCGGAGCGCGTGCCGGGTACGGTCGCAACGATGCCTTCCACCTCGCGGGCGACGCGTTCAATGGTTTCGAGATCATCGCCTGTGATCTTGATCCCGACGGGTGTGCGGACACCGGTGGATACCATGTCCATGCGGATCTTGATTGGGTAGCCCCAGGAGTTGACAAGACCCGGCATTTGCAGCCGCGAGTTGAGATCCTCAATGATTCCGTCGGCCGTCATGCCGGGACGCCAGGCGGATTCCGGTTTGAGGCGGATCCAGGATTCGATCATCGTAAGGGGCGCTGGATCGGTGGCGGTGTCGGCGCGGCCAGCCTTGCCAAATACGCTCTCGACTTCGGGTACGGTGGCGATAACTCGATTCGTCTGGCCAAGGATCTCCCGCATCTTGGTGGAAGATGCCCCGGGCAGGGTCGTCGGCATGTAGAGGAGCTCCCCCTCGTAAAGGGCTGGCATGAATTCCGAACCGAGGTTGTTCAGCGGCACCACAACGGTGGCAGTGAGGGCCACGGCTGCAATCACGGTCAGCCACCGGAACTTGAGCGCCACATAGAGGAACGGTCGGTATAGCCAGACCAGAAGCCGATTGAGTGGATTCCGTTCTGCGGGCACCATCCGGCCCCGAAGCAGCCAATGCATCAGCACCGGTACCAGCGTGACCGACAGCAACGCAGCGAAGGCCATGGCGTAGGTCTTGGTGTAGGCAAGCGGAGAGAACAGTCGGTAACTCTCACCGGTGAGCGCGAAAACCGGGAGGAAGGAGACCGTGATGATGAGGAGCGAGAAGAAGAGCGCCGGGCCGACTTCCTGTGCTGACTGGATCAGGATTTGAAGGCGCTTATTCGGATCGGGCCGAGGGCCCAGTTCCCCCAGTCTTCGGCTGAAATTTTCCACCATCACGATGGAGGCATCGACCATGGCCCCGATGGCGATGGCGATCCCGCCAAGCGACATGATGTTCGCCGTGATGCCCTGGGAAGACATGATGAGAAATGCTCCCAGCACACCAAGCGGCAGCGTGATAATCACCACGAAGGCAGCGCGCAGATGCAGGAGGAAGACTACGATGACGAGTGCAACGGCAAGACCTTCCTCCAGCAGCTTGCGCTCCAGATAGGCAACCGCGCCGGCGATCAGCGGCGAGCGGTCATAAACGGTCACGATGTCGACGCCTTCCGGCAGGCCGCGTTGGAGTTCGGCGAGCTTCGCCTTGACTCGATCAATGACATCGAGGGCGTTCTCGCCGTCTCGCATGATCACGATCCCGGCAACGGTTTCGCCCTCTCCGTTGAGTTCGACGATGCCCCGTCGCAGAGCCGGTCCCTCTACGATCCGCGCGACATCGGCGAGCGTCACCGGCGTGCCGTCTTCCGCATGGATTACCACCTGTTCGAGATCGAGGCGGTTCTTGACGTAGCCCGAGGACCGAATGACGAACTCGCTCTCGCCCTGCTCGAGCACCCGGCCCCCGACTTCGCTCGAAGCGGCTTGCACGGCCTGCACGATGCGACGGATCGAGATGTCGTGAGCCCGCAACTGATTGGGGTCAATCAGCACCTGGTATTCGCGAACGAACCCGCCGACCGAAGCGACTTCTGAGACGCCATCGACACCAGCAAGCTCCAGCTTCAGAAACCAGTCCTGCAGCGAACGCAGCTCGGCAAGATCAGTCCTGCCGCTCCTGTCGACCAGCGCGTACTGGTAGATCCACCCAACGCCGGTCGCGTCGGGGCCAATCTGGGGCGTGGCCCCTGGCGGCAACTCTGATCCCAGGCGCGAGAGCGCTTCGATCACCCGGGCCCGTCCCCAATAGAGATCGACGTCGTCTTCAAAGATCACGTAGACGAAACTGGTGCCGAACATCGATGAGCCGCGCACGTCCTTGGTCCGGGGGAGACCGAGGAGGTTTGTCGATAGGGGATATGTCACGAGATCTTCAACGATCTGCGGCGACTGGCCCGGAAAATCAGTACGGATGATCACCTGGGTGTCGGTGAGATCTGGGATCGCGTCGAGTGGGGTACGCTCCATGGCGAGCCACCCGGCCGCGCCGAGCACGGACGCCAGGACCAGCACGATGATCGGGTTGGCGATCGACCAGGCGATGAGCTGGGCGACAGCTGATTGGGACGGATCGCGACCGGTCAGACGGTCATGGGAATCGTCCGTCGTCATTGCGGCTAATGCATGTGGCCGGCGCGCGGGTTGCCGGGCTGGGGTTGCATTTGCGTGTCGGCCGTTGCCATGCCGACCATGAGGTCTGGCCATTCGACCGCGTCTGCCGAATTGGAGCTGTACGGGTTCGCGGGCGTACTACCTTCTTGCAACCACAAGCGGCCGGTTTCGTGTTCGAGGAAGAGGTGGAGCCCGGCCGCGTCGTAATGGGCGGGCGCTCCTTCCAGGAGCCACGCCTCGAGCGCGGTCATGAGCGTCGCGAGGTCACCGGCAAGCGCTGTGCCCGGACCTGATTCCTTGGCCGATCTCAGGGCTTCCTGGGCATTCTCAAGAATCGGCGCTAGGCGCGTGCCGCCAAAGCGCTCTTTCAGCGAATCGCCAAGTCGCAGCGCCGGATCGAGGAAGTAGGGGTCAATCGCGTAGTCCTCTATCAGAGCTTCGTGAAAGTACAGCGCCATGTCCACGAAATGATTGATCTCAGCCAGCGTTGTGGCGTCGACTGCGAGTTGGGAAAGCGGCGTCTCCGGGCCGGCTCGAATGGGAGGCGGGGCTTCTAACCGCGCTAGGCCTCCACGCAAACTGACCTCGGAATCCAGCATGAACTGCCCGCTCGTCACCACTTGCTCGCCTTCGGACAGACCATTGAGAACCGCCGTGCGACCGTTTGCCGACTGGCCGGTCTCGATGGCGCGACCGGCAAACCGGCCTCCCCCCAGGGAGACGATGATGTGGGCGCCGCGGCTGTCCCTCAAGATCGCCTCACTTGGGACGGACAGTTGCGGCGCACCGGAATCAATCTCGAATCGAATGTCAGCGTAGGCGCCGGGCCGCAGGTGTCCGGCGGCGTTGTCCACCACAATCCGCACGTCGGCTGTGCGAGTCTCAGGGTCGATGGTGGGATAGATGTAATCCACGTGCCCCTCGGATGAGGCGCTTGGCGCGCTCGGGAAATCCAGGAAAACTTGCTGTCCATCCTTGATCAGGGAAAGATCGGCTTCAGGGATCGACGCATGCACCCAAACGTTCGTGTAGGACTGCAGACGCAAGATGGGCGTCCCGGGCTTGATATAGTCGCCTTCGCGAACGTTGAGCTTGCTGACAGTTCCGCTTGCTTCTGCATAAATCGGCAAGCGCTCGATAACTTCCTCGCTGTCGGTCAGCCGCTCGATGGAGG
Source organism: Alphaproteobacteria bacterium (assembly GCA_965215575.1). Taxonomy (GTDB): domain Bacteria; phylum Pseudomonadota; class Alphaproteobacteria; order TMED109; family TMED109; genus VXPW01. Next base: position 2,632,923 of record OZ244069.1, on the reverse strand, counting down.
TGGGTTGCATGCCGACGGATCGGAGCCGCTGCAGAACGGCGGCAACCCGATTTTCGTTGCCGATCACGAGTGATGCGACGTAGTCCTTCTGGGCGGCAATCAATTCCGGGCTGTACACGCGGTAGAGCAACTCTCCGGCGCGAACGGAATCGCCTTCGGCCCGGACGGTCAGATCCTCGATCCACCCTTCCAGCCGCGACGCGGAGACGGTTTCCAGGCGCTCGTCGGTATCGACGTTGCCAAAAGCGCGCACTGTCCGCAGCAACGGGGCGAACTCCGCCGATGCCGTGCGGACCCCCATCGTCTGAATCATTTCCGGCGCCACGGCTACCGCACCGTCGCTGACAGTGCCGGTTTCCACTTGGACGGGCACGAGGTCCATGCCGCAGATCGGGCAGGTCCCGTCCGGGTCGGTCGCGATGTAGTGCGGGTGCATCGGGCACGTGTACTGCCCCGGTTCGCCGGCGACGCCGGTCTCGCGGGCTTCAGCTGGATGATCAACCCGCACCAATGCAAGTGCACTTTCCGGGAGATAGTTCCGGTTGTAAAGGAGAGACCCCAACACGATCAGCCCGAGGATGAGACCTAGGCCGCCGTGGAAAAGCACCTGTTTCATGACCCGGCCAGCAGCGCGTTCATCCGGGCGATCGCCCCGTCGCGCCGCGCCTGCTCCTGCGCGATCTGGCTCCGCGAGGCGAGGACCGCGATCTCGCCGTCAAGGATCGGCGAGTAGTCCCCCGCCCCGGATTCATAGATCGTGAGCTGGGCGGCCACCCGATCCTCGATCGCTGTGATCTTCTGTTCCAGAACCTCGATTCCGGTCACCGCCGCCGCGCGCGTCGCGTCAAGAGAGGAATACCGGGCCAAAGCGCCGCGGGCAGCGGCCATGAACCGGCCACGCGCGGCTTCTCGTCCGGCTGCGGCCGCTCGCAGCCTGGGCTCTTGGGACCGTTCCGCCCAGAACGGTACGGTGAACGTCACCACACCGGTAACCCAGTCGTCGCCCGGTCCGTCCCGCTGCTGGTAGGTGAGCTGGACGCCCCAGTCCGGCTGCCAGGACGCCTCCGCCTTGTCCACTGCCGTTTCGGCGAGGGAGATGCCGGCCTCCGCCACCCGGACAGCGTGAAACGTGGCCGCGTCGCCAGACCAGTCTCGCTGACGAGGCAAGGGAGGGGGCGTGCTCACCGGCTCGCCGACGAGATCGACCAGACGGGCGCCGATCTGGTTCGCCTCTGCTTCAAGGTCCGCCAGGGCGCGCACCACTTCGGCGCGTTCAATGTCGATCTCGGCCAGCCGGAACAAGGCCGGACGTCCGGCATTGATTTCCGTCTCGACGATGGCTGCGAGCTCGTCGTACTTGGAGTCGCGCTCCATCAGCAGGATGCGCTGGCGGGCAATGCGCTGCTGTTCGATCAGGGAGACGATGAGCTCTACCCGCAACTCCGCGAAACGCTGGTTCGTGGCAGCGTCGTTTTGCAGTGCGCGTCGCTCAGCTTCCTGGGTCTTGGCTGCACGGAACGCGCGGTTTGGAAACTGCTGGCGTACACCGACGGCCTTGCTCGTGGGCAAGTACTGGGTGAACGATGGATCGAAGAGTGGAAAGTTCAGAACTCCGACCGACAGGACTGGATCGGGCAGGGCGCCGGCAGCCTGGGCATTCTCCCGGAAGCCCACTGACTGATGGCGCATGGCCTGGAGCGCTGGATGATCGCGTAGGCGTGCTTCCAATTCCTCGAAGTTTTGCGCGCTTGCGGTTGGCGGCGTGAGCGCGAAAGACAGTGTCAGGAAGACCAGGAGACTGCCAGACTGGCGGGCTTCGGAAATCATCATCCTGCTACGTTCCGCCTTCGGCGATCCGAACCACCGAACCGCCATGCCTGGCCATCGGACCGGCCGACGTCTGAATCGTTCCGAAGAATTCGAAGTCACAAGGGACGACTTGGTCATCGTCGACGACCGCCGAGTACCATGACCAACTCCTCGACTTTCGCGCGTCGATCGCTGAGGTCGTCAGCCGTCAGCGCGTGGTCGACGCAGGTCTGGAGGTGATCGTCCAGGACGATCCCCTCGAGCGCGCCAAGCGCCGCGCGGGCGGCTTGGATCTGCCGAACCACGTCGATGCAATACCGGTCGCCCTCAACCATCGATTCCGCGCACCTGACCCTCAATCTTGGCGAGTCGGTTCCGTGTTTCTTCCTTGGCTTGGGGTCTCATTGGCCCACCCTGTGCACGCTGCGGTAAATACCCTACGGGGGTAGGGATATACTTAATCTAGCTGCAATCGGCCGGGAGTCAAGTGCACAGTGATCAATACGATCGTCAAGCGAACACCACGGGTTTGTTGCGGGGCACTCTGGGGATCAGCGCCGTGGTCCGGGGCAATCAACCCTGATGGGCTTGAGGAACTAGCGGGGGAGCGGGCGATCAGTGGGCGCCCCCAGGGAACTGTTGTCGGGCTCGAGGAACGCGACTAGATAGGACGGCGCCGCCCGGTGCGTCTGCCCCCACGCCGTATGCGGTACGGCATTTGGCGGGCGGTTGCGACGGGGCCGGTCCATGGCTTGGGGGCTGACAGCCTGCCGGTGTTGTGGGTCCACATCTAGGCAAGTGCCTCGCGGGCTGCCCGCTGAGTGCATTTCCCACAGGAGACAGCCCGTGTTCAAGTCCTTTTTTGCCAACCGACGGTGGATGCACTGGTCGGTGCTGGGCAGCGCCGTGATCCTGCTCGTGACCTGGTACAAGGTTCAGTTGGATGTCCGAATCAACGAATGGTTCGGCGATTTCTACGACACCCTGCAGCAGGCGCTCGCTGAACCCGGCGCAGTCGAGTTCGCGGATTTTCTTGTGAAGTGTCTGACGTTTGCCGAGATCGCTGCCATCTACATCACTGTGGCGGTGCTGCTGGAGTTCTATGTCCGCCACTACGTCTTCCGTTGGCGGACGGCGATGAACAATTACTACATGTCGTACTGGGACCAAGTTCGCCATATCGAAGGCGCGGCCCAGAGAGTGCAGGAAGACACCATGCGATTTGCCCGCATCGTCGAGGGGCTGGGCGTCGCCTTCATGCGTTCGGTGATGACCCTCATTGCCTTCCTGCCGCTCCTGTGGACTCTCAGTGAGCACGTCACTGAATTGCCTTGGATCGGTGCCGTCTCACATTCACTGGTCTATCTCGCGATCATCTCTGCTGCCTTCGGAACCGTTCTGCTCGCGGTGGTCGGTATCAAGCTTCCGGGCCTCGAGTTCAACAACCAAAAGGTCGAAGCCGCATTCCGGAAAGAACTCGTGTACGGGGAGGATCAGGCCGACCGTGCGGAACCGGAAACCGTCGGCGAGCTGTTCACCAACGTGCGCCGGAACTACTTCCGCCTTTACAAGCACTACCTGTATTTCGATATCGCGAAGTGGTCGTACCTGCAGTTTGCGGTCATCGTTCCCTACATCATGATGGGGCCGACGATCGTGGCGGGATTGATCACGCTGGGAGTCTTGCAGCAGATCCTGCGGGCGTTCGACCGGGTGGAAAACTCGTTCCAGTTCCTGGTCAACTCATGGTCAACCATCGTGGAACTGATCTCGATCTTCAAGCGCCTACGAGCCTTCGAAGCCACGATCCTCGCCGACGGTCGCACTCAACGGCCGTTACCGGAGCCCGGCCTTGAGGGCGTGCGCGGTTGACGGAGGCCCGGAAATCGGGCGTCAGGACAGTGTCTTCAGGCAGTGCCCAGGGGAATGCGTGGCGGAATTGAACCGGTAAAATTCCGCATCAGGGCCGCGTCAACGTCCTCCATCGATGCCGGGAGGCCGAGGCTGCGGAGCGAAGTCACTCCGGCATCCCGGATCCCGCAAGGCACGATTGCGTCGTAGTGGGAGAGGTCGGGGTCCAGGTTGAGGGAGACTCCGTGAAACGTCACTCCGCGGCGCACGCGGATCCCGATGGCCGCGATCTTGGCATCCTGGCCGCCGGTTTCCCGGACCCAGACGCCAATTCGACCGTCTCGGGTTTCTCCGGCTACCCCGAAGTCGTGTAGGACCGCAATGATCCAAGCCTCGAGACCCCGCACGAACGCCCGGACATCGCTGCCCCGGGCCCGGAGGTCCACCATCACATAGGCGATCCGTTGCCCCGGCCCGTGGTACGTCACCCGACCACCACGACCGGTCTCGAGGACCGGAAACGGCGCGTTTTCGACGATCTCACCGGCTTCCGCGCGGGTGCCGCGTGTATAGAGCGGAGGGTGCTGGACAAGCCAAACGCACTCGCCTGCCGTGCCGGCAGCGATCTGTGCCACGCGGTGCTCCATCGCTGCCACCGCCTCGGCATATCCGACCGGTGTCCTGCTCCGTTGCCACGTTACCTGTCCCGGTGTTTGCTCCATGGTTCCCCGCGGACCGGAAGGCCCTGCAAGCGGCCGGCTTCCGTCGAATTATGGCTAAGTGCGCGCGCTACGTTTTGGAGGCTATTTCAGACGTGTCTCAGGAACTTGGAACGATTTCCCCGACGCGATAAATTAGGTGGTACTGGCCGCAGGTGCAGACAACCCGTGACGGGTGTCATGGTGGGAGGGATCAATGCCCGAATCCCAAGCCAGCGTTGCCGCGCCAGAACTCCGACTCGGACTGATCGCGCGCCTTGCCGACACGGCCAGGGAGCCCGCTGCATCTGAGCTTGCGGAACTCCGGGCCTGCCATCCGGCCGACCTCGCCCACGTCCTTGAGCAGCTGCCATCGGAGCCACGGCTGCGCGCGGTCCGACTGCTTGGCCAAGATCTGCCCGCCGACACCCTTGCGGCGTTGTCGCGGCGCGTGCTTGCCAGGGTCGCGCCCGCGGTCGAGCCGGCCCTTTTGACCCGGCTTGCCGGTGAACTGAAAACCGATGATGCGGCCTACGTCCTCGAGTGCCTCGACGAGGAGCACCGAGCGAGCCTGCTCGCGACCATGCCGGCCAGCGAGGCCGAGCTTGCCAGGCAGGCGCTGGAGTTTCAGCCGGACAGTGCGGGGCGGATCATGCAACGCGAGTACGTTGCGATCCCCTCGTACTGGACGATCGGGCAGGTCATCGACCATCTCCGGGATTCGCCTGACGTTCCGGACGAGTTCTATGCGCTCTTCGTGGTGGGCGCGCGCCACACGCCGGTGGGAACCGTCCCGCTCCACCGAGCGATGCGCGCGCGCCGCGACGTCCGGATCGCGGATATCATGACCCGCGATCCCAAGGTGGTGCGGGTCGATGCCGACCGTGAGGACGTCGCATTCCTTTTCGACCAGTACGAACTCACATCGGCTCCCGTCGTCGATGCGCAGAACCGCCTGATCGGCATGGTGACCGTCGATGACGTCGTGGACGTGATCCAGGAGGAGGCGAGCGAGGACATGATGCGGCTGGCCGGAGTGGGGCCTGAGAATGACATCTACACGGCAGCCATCCAGACGGCCCGGAACCGCTTCACATGGCTCCTCGTCAACCTGTTCACGGCGTTTCTGGCTTCGGCCGCGATTGCCGTCTTCGCGTCCACCATCGAGCAGGTCGTGGCGCTCGCAATCCTAATGCCGATTGTCGCCTCCATGGGAGGCAATGCAGGGATGCAGACGCTCACGGTGGCGGTCCGAGCGATCGCTACCCGGGAGCTAACCGCGGCCAATGCTCTGCGGGTTCTGGGCAAGGAAGTCATGGTAGGCGCCTACAACGGCGTGGCCTTTGCTGCGCTTGCCGGGCTGGCGGCCGGTCTCTGGTTCTCAAGCGTACCCATCGGTCTGGTCATCGGCGCCGCCATGATGTTCAACATGGTGGTGGCCGGCCTGTTCGGGGCGCTCGTGCCCATGCTGCTCGAACGGGCCCGGGTCGACCCGGCGCACGGCGCCGCGGTCATTCTGACGACTGTGACCGACGTTGTAGGCTTCTTTGCCTTCTTGGGCCTAGCCCAGCTGACCCTGCTGTAGAGACGCCTTAGACGAACCTGGACCGACGATGATTCCCAATATTCCCGGCACGTTCAACTTCAACCTCGGCGAAACCGCGGACATGCTGCGGACCAGCGTCAGCGGGTTCGCAGCTCGCGAGATCGGTCCTCGGGCGGCGGAGATTGACCGGTCCAACGACTTTCCGTCTGACCTCTGGGAAAAAATGGGCAAGATGGGTCTGCTCGGCGTTACCGTAGAGGAGGAATACGGCGGAGCGGGCTTGGGCTACCTCGAACACGTGGTGGCGACGGAGGAGATCAGTCGGGCATCGGCCTCGGTGGGATTGAGCTACGGGGCGCACTCCAATCTCTGCGTCAACCAGATCCGCCTGAACGGGACGCCGAAACAGCGCGCGCGTTATTTGCCAGGGCTGGTGGCTGGGACCCACGTGGGGGCGCTTGCAATGAGCGAGGCGAATGCCGGCTCCGACGTCGTCGGGATGCAGGCCCGTGCGGAACGGAAGGGAGACCGCTATGTCCTGAACGGTTCCAAGTCTTGGATCACCAACGGTCCGGACGCCGACGTCATCGTGGTGTACGCGCGCACAAATCGCGGGCCTGGGGCACGGGGAATCACCGCGTTCCTGATCGAAGGCGGGTCCAAGGGCTTCAGCCGTGCCCCCAAACTCGACAAGCTCGGCATGCGGGGTTCGAACACCGGCGAACTGATCTTCGTGGACTGCGAGGTGCCTGCGGAGAACGTACTCGGAACCATCGACGAGGGAGCGGGCGTATTGATGAGCGGGCTCGACTACGAGCGCGTCGTGCTGGCCGGCGGGCCGCTCGGAGTGATGCTGGCCTGCTGGGATCTTGTGGTCCCCTACGTGCATGAACGACAGCAGTTCGGGCAGCCAATCGGCACGTTTCAGCTGATGCAGGGCAAGCTGGCCGACATGTACACCACGATGAATGCATGCCGCAGTTACGGCTATGCAGTGGCGCAAGCTTGCGACCGGGGCGAAGCCACCCGCAAGGACGCGGCCGGCGTGATTCTCTACACGGCCGAACGAGCCACCTGGATGGCTTCGCAGACCGTGCAGGTTCTGGGCGGCAACGGCTACACGAACGATTACCCTGCCGGTCGGTTGCTGCGCGACGCGAAGCTGTACGAAATCGGCGCAGGCACCAGCGAAATCCGACGGATGCTGATCGGGCGCGAGATCTTCGAGGAATCGACGTGATGCATGTGCTTGCCGCGGCTGTCGCAGTCCCGCTGCTGACCGGATCTGTCCTTTTCGCATCACCTCCCGATGCCCTCCTGCCCGAGCAGGACAAGAGCCCGTCCGAGCGGGGCGGGACTCTCTTGGCCCAGGATTCCGAGGGCGGCGTGGCACCGTTTCCCATCGCCCCACGCCTGGACAGGGGATCGCCAGCAGATTCATCCGCCGTCGGACCGCGCGAAGAGGCCGAAGGAGTGAGCCCGTTTCCGATCGCCCCACGCCCGGGCGGGGAACCGCCAGCAGCTTCAGCCGCTGCGGGACCGGGCGGAGAGACTGATGAGGGCGTGAGTCCGTTTGCTCTGCCTTCCACGGCACAGGGTTCAGGAGACCATTCCGCTGGTACCTCGCCCGAGCAGCGCTGGGTGGAGCCATCTCCCCGACCCAGAGTTGCGACGGATGAGGGAGCCGCCCCCGGCGCCAGGTCGGAGCAGGAGGTTGGTGTCCCGTCTTTCCCGTATGATCCCGAAGCCCGCGCCGATTCGAGGCGTGCCTGTGCACGCGCATGCGCCGACTATCGTGACGGTTGCGCGCGGGCTGGCCAACCGGTTGAGCAATGCGAGGGCAACTTCGTACTCTGTTTCCGCGACTGCGCCACAGGATCCGGCCCGGATGACATCCGGCCACCTGCCAACTGAGGAAGCGCGGGCATTGTACCCGCTACAACGGAGACCGCTGACATGAATCAGGACCCCATCGTCATCGCCGGTATAGCGCGCACCCCCATGGGAAGTTTCCAGGGTGCGTTGCAGGCAGTGACTGCCCCCGAGTTGGGAAGTGCGGCCATCAGGGGTGCGCTTGAGCGAGCCAAAGTCCCGAGCCAGGACGTGAGCGAGGTCATCATGGGCTGCGTGCTGCCGGCTGGTCAGGGGCAAGCTCCTGCGCGTCAGGCTGCGATCGGCGCGGGGATTCCAGTCGACGCGGGGGCGACGACGATCAATAAGATGTGCGGATCAGGGATGCGTGCGGCGATGTTTGCCCACGACGCCTTGGCTGTCGGGAACGCGGACGTGGTGGTCGCAGGCGGGCTCGAGAGTATGTCGAATGCCCCCTATGTGCTGCCGAAGGTGCGCGCAGGGCTTCGCATGGGGCACGCGGAGGTGCAGGACCACATGTTTGTCGACGGCCTTGAGGACGCCTACGAACCGGGCAAGCTGATGGGGCATTTTGCAGAGGCCACGGCCGAAAAGTACCAGTTCACGCGTGAAGAGCAGGACGGGTTCGCTATCCGGTCGCTGAACCGGGCCCGCACCGCGAACGAGGACGGTACCTTCGGCGACGAGATCGTTCCCGTGACGGTCAAGACCCGCAGGAGCGAAACCGTGGTCGCGCGCGATGAGCAGCCGTTCGCCGCCGACGTCAGCAAGATCCCTTCGCTCCGCCCGGCATTCAGCAAGGACGGAACGGTGACGGCGGCCAACTCAAGCTCGATTTCGGACGGGGCCGCGGCACTGGTCATGATGCGCTCGTCGGAGGCCGAGCGCCGGGGGCTGACGCCCCTCGCGCGAATCGTGGCGCAGGCCACGCACAGCCAGGAGCCGGCCTGGTTCACCACCGCGCCCCCGCCCGCGATTCGCAAGGTGCTGGAGAAGGCTGGTTGGGAGGCGGACGACGTGGACCTCTACGAGGTCAACGAGGCGTTCGCCGTAGTCACCATGGTGGCGATGCGTGAATTCAACCTGTCTCCCGAGAAAGTCAACGTACACGGTGGTGCTTGTGCCCTCGGACACCCCGTTGGAGCTTCGGGCGCCCGCATCATGGCGACCCTCATCACTGCGCTTCGGAAGTACGGCTTGCGAAGGGGCGTCGCGTCACTCTGCATCGGCGGCGGGGAAGCAACTGCGGTCGCGCTGGAAGTCGTGCACTAGCGGGCAGGTTTTCCGGCGCCCATGCCAGCGCTCGTCAGCCGCCTCGACGTCCAGGGGACCGCCTATCGGGCCAACTGGCGTCATATGCGGGCGCTGGTCGACGAGTTGCACGAACGCACAGCGAACGCGCGCGCCGGCGGCGGGGAACGCGCGCGCTCCCGCCATGTGGCGCGCGGCAAGCTCCTGCCGCGCGACCGAATTGAACGGCTCCTGGACCCGGGCGCGCCATTCCTGGAGCTTTCGCCGCTCGCGGCCTGCGATCTGTATGACGGCGATGCCCCCGCAGCGGGAATCGTCACCGGAATCGGTCCGGTTGTCGGCCGGGCCTGCATGCTGATCGTCAACGATGCCACGGTGAAGGGCGGGACCTACTACCCGGTTACGGTCAAGAAGCACCTGCGGGCTCAGGAGATCGCGGCCGAGAACGGTTTGCCGTGCATCTATCTCGTGGATTCGGGGGGCGCTTACCTGCCCTTGCAGGATCAGGTGTTTCCCGACAGGGACCATTTCGGCCGGAGCTTCTATAACCAGGCCCGCATGTCGGCCCGCGGCATTCCGCAGATTTCGGCGGTCATGGGTTCGTGCACGGCGGGAGGTGCGTACGTCCCGGCGATGTCCGACGAGTCCATCATCGTGGCTGGGCAAGGGACGATCTTCCTCGGAGGGCCGCCCTTGGTCGAGGCGGCGACGGGAGAGGTCGTGACCGCCGAGGAACTGGGCGGGGCTGACGTTCACGGGCGGCGCTCTGGGCTCGTGGATCATGTTGCGAGCGACGATTCACACGCTCTGGCACTGGTACGCCAGGCCGTGGGGCACCTCGGCAGCCGCCCGCTCGAGATCAATGAAGAGCAGCCGGACGATCCGGAGTTCGATCCGGAGGAACTGTATGGGCTGATTCCGGCCGACCCTCGCGAGCCCTGGGACGTCCGCGAAGTCATCGCCCGGGTGGTTGACGGGAGCCGCTTCGACGAATTCAAGCCGCTCTACGGCGCAACCCTGGTCTGTGGCTTCGCCGAGATCTGGGGAAGGGCGGTCGGCATCGTTGCAAACAACGGAGTGCTGTTCTCCGAATCGTCCCGCAAGGGAGCCCATTTCATCCAGCTCTGCGAACGCCGAGCCATTCCCCTGCTGTTCCTTCAGAACATCACCGGCTTCATGGTGGGCGCCAGCTATGAGGCGCGTGGCATCGCGAAGGACGGCGCCAAGCTTGTAACGGCGGTCGCCACGTCGAGCGTTCCGCGTCTGACGGTGATCATTGGCGGCTCCTTCGGAGCCGGCAACTATGGGATGTGCGGTCGCGCCTACAGCCCGCGGTTTCTCTGGACTTGGCCCAACGCACGCATATCGGTCATGGGCGGCGAGCAGGCTGCCCATGTGCTTTCCGTGGTTCGGCGTAACGCCATGGTTGCCCGGGGTGAAGACTGGCCCGAGGACGAGCAGACGGCGTTTCGGGATGGTATCCGCGATCAGTACGAACGCCAGGGCAATCCCTACCATGCGACCGCCCGGCTCTGGGATGACGGCATCATCGATCCGCGTGAGACGCGGCAGGTGCTGGGGCTAGCCCTCCGTGTCGTCGCGTCGGAACCAGACCCTCACCAGCGCTTCGGCGTGTTCCGGATGTAGCGGATGGAGGACGGCGTCAACAAGGCCTCGGTAGTGCGGACGATCGATGCGCGGGGAGTTGCCCGCGTCGAGATCGCCCGCGAGCGCATTCGGAACGCACTCGACGAATCGACGATCGAAGCGCTCTACACAGCGTTTGCCGAATTGGCGGGTGACGGCAGCGTACGTGTCCTGGTACTCGCCGGACGGGGCCGGGCGTTCTGCGCCGGGGCTGATCTTCAGTGGATGCGGAGAAGTGCCGGGATGGGCGTCGACGAAAACGTTGCCGATGCCGAGCGGTTTGCAGCGATGCTCGAGGAGTTTGCTCGTTTTCCGCGGCCAACCGTCGCCAAAGTGCAGGGAGCCGCTTACGGCGGAGGCCTCGGTCTGGTGGCTGCAGCGGACATGGCGATCGCCGGGGCTTCGGCAAAGTTTGCGCTGTCCGAAGTACGGCTCGGCCTTGAGCCCGCCATGATCGCACCGTACGTGGTCGAAGCGATCGGTTCCCGCGAGTTTCGCCATCGCGCCCTGACCGGAACCCCGTTTGATGCGAGCGAAGCGCTGCAGTTGGGGCTCGTCAGCAAGATTTCCAACGAATCCCATCTGGAATCCGCAGTGGAGCACGTGGTCGAGGCGCTTCTGGCCGGTGGACCGGAAGCGCAGCGCCACATTAAGGAGCTGGCGATTGCCGTCGCAGGCCGTGCCCGCGACCGATCGCTCCGGAGGGAGCTCGCTGGGCGCATCGCGGCCCGGCGCTCAAGCGCGGAAGGGCAGGAGGGGGCAGCGGCGTTCCTGGAGCGGCGCTCTCCCGAATGGACTGCCTGAGCCCCGGTGTTCCGTCGCGTTCTGATTGCCAATCGGGGCGAGGTCGCGGTGCGGATCGCCCGGACTTGCCGTCGTCTTGGCATCGCCACCGTCGGGGTGACATCGTGGGCTGACCGCGATGCCCTTCACGCACGGGTTGCGGATACGGCTGTTTCGCTGGGACCGTCGGCTTCGAGACACAGCTATCTCGACATTGACCGAATTCTGAACGCTGCCCGGCGCGCATCGGCAGATGCAGTGCATCCGGGCTACGGCTTCCTTTCGGAGAATCCTGAGTTCGCAACGCGCTGCGAGGAGGCGGGATTTCACTGGATCGGACCGTCCCCGGAATCCATCCGTCTGATGGGAGACAAGCATGCAGCCCGCACGCGCATGGAGGGGGCTGGCGTACCGGTGCTGCCGGGGTTCGCGGTGGATTCGTCAACTAACGTTTCGGCGCAGTGCCAGGAACTCGGCTACCCGGTGTTGGTCAAGGCGGTTGCCGGCGGAGGCGGCCGCGGCCTGCGTCGCGCGGAGTCAGCAGGAGACCTTGACGAGGCCCTTCGCGCCGCCGCGCGCGAGGCGGAGGCTGCGTTTGGCGACGGCCGGCTCCTTGTCGAGAAGCTGGTCGGCCAGGCCCGTCACGTGGAAGTTCAAGTGCTCGCGGATTCCCATGGACAAACCGTGCACTTGTTCGAACGCGACTGTTCCCTCCAGCGGCGCCACCAGAAGGTGATTGAGGAGGCGCCGGCACCGGGGCTTGACGACGATGTCCGAAGTGCGCTGACAGAGACGGCCTGCAGGGCGGCGGAGGCGATCGGTTATGAAAACGCCGGCACGGTGGAATTTCTGCTCGGTGCTGACAGACGCTTCTATTTCATCGAGATGAATACACGCCTGCAGGTAGAGCATCCAGTGACCGAGTGCATCACCGGGCTGGATCTGGTCGAGTGGCAAATTCGTGTTGCTGCCGGCGAACCCTTGGCGTTTGATCAGGACGATGTGCGGGTGAGCGGCCACGCCATCGAGGCGCGTGTGTGCGCGGAAGACCCGACGCACGACTATCGGCCGCAGCCCGGAAGTATCCGGCACGTGGCGTGGCCGGAAGGAGAAGGCATCCGCGTGGATGCGGGCGTGGGAACGGGTGACACAATCCCACCGCACTACGATTCATTGATCGCCAAGGTTGTGGCGTCGGGCCGGGATCGTGAGGAGGCCCGTTCACGTCTCGTGGCGGCTCTGCGCCAAATTGAGTGTGCCGGTCCAGTGACGAACGTAGGGCTCTTGACCGGAAGTCTCGAAGACCCCGCTTTCCGCGAGGGCCGCTTCGACACTACGTTCATCCCAGAACGGATCGACGCCTTGAGCGGAGCGCCGGCGGCCCCGGGCGACGAAGTGCTCGTCTTGGCCGCATTCGCGGTGGCGCGGAGTGAGCTTCTGCCCGAGCCTGGGAATCCGTGGATGGTGAGGGATGGCTGGCGTACCTGCGGCTCCCCGGGGCGCACGCTGATATTCGCTCGAGGTGACCAGATGGTCCCCGTGACCGTCGCGTCGGTCGGTACTGGCAACTGGCGCGTCACGGTTAATGACCAGTGTTTCACCGTGACCGGGACACTTGCTGACGACGGCCGCCTGGAGGCGAGAGTCAATGCTGAAATGGTTCGTGCACGGGCGTTCAGCGACGAAACGCACGTATGGCTGTTTACGGACACTGACTCCCATGTCGTCACCCGGCTAGACCGTGCCGCCGCTTCGGTGGCAGGGCTTGCGGACGTTGGAGATTTCGCGTGTCCAATGCCTGGCCGGGTCGTGGATATTCCGGTAGAGCCCGGCATGGAGGTGGAGGCGGGAGCGACCCTGGTAGTCGTCGAAGCGATGAAGATCGAACACAGGGTCCAGGCTCCGAGTTCCGGGCGCGTGACCGCGATACTGTGCGAGGAAGGCGCGTGGATCGGCGAGGGCGAACCATTGGTCGAATTCGAGCTGCTGGTCGCATGACAACGCGCACCCAGGCTGCAGCCGAGTCGCAGCTGGTCCTGCCCGGGACCAGTGGCGTTTTTCGCGCTTCTGAATGGTCATGCAGGGCTCTGACACGGACGCTGCTGCAACGCTGCACGTACTGCGGCGGATGACGGCGGGGCCGACACTGCACCTCGTCAAGCTTGCCCAGGGAATCAGCTCGCCTGCCGCGCTGCATCGAGCCCAGCAGCGGCGTCTCCGGGCTGCTCCAAACGGGCGCGGGCGGCTTGCACACTTCACGCGAAATCGCCCCGTACGGAGCGATGAACTCTTGGCTGGCGGCTCGATCTACTGGGTGGTACGAGGACACATTTCGCTCCGCCAACGTCTACTCGATATCGTTGACGCTACCAATGCAAGGGGAATCAAGGGGGTGGAACTGGTTTTCGACTCCCAGCTGGTGGCGACGGAGCCCCGTCGTCTTCGAGCGTTTCAGGGATGGCGTTATCTCGAGGCCGATCGGGCACCTCCTGACCGGAGCGTATTCGTGGATACAGACCTGCCTGATGCGATGGCCCAGGAGCTGTTCCGGCTCGGTCTGATCTAGACTTCTCCGTGACGGCCAGACGGGCGATTCCCCCGGATTCCATTTCCTCCGATTTGCACGTTACGATTCTGGAAGTCCTTATCACTCGGAGTCCAACCCATGCACAAACTGTCAGGCCTGGTTCTTGCAGGCGTTCTCATTGCGGGTATGTGGCCCGCGGTATCCGGCGCAAATGTCGAAATGCGCCCGGTGATCACCCTCGACCTCGCCAAGCACATGGCCGATGCGTGTGAGGCGTTCCGCGAAAGCCAAGAAGATTTTCGTCCCGTCAACATCGCGATTGTCGACACCGGCGCAAATCTAGTGTTGTTCCGGCGCCAGAACGGCTCCTTCGTGGGCAGCATCGAGATTGCTCAGCGCAAGGCTAAATCGGCGGCCCTTCTGCCGTTCCCCACTCGGACGTTGGGCCAGATCGTGCACGGTGCGGACGGAAAGCCCGGGCGCGCCCCGGCGTTGGGTGAATTCGATCATCTGACTGCGCTGACCGGCGGATTGCCGATCCGCATGGCTGACGGGACACCCGTCGGTGCGATCGGCGTGAGCGGTGCGACTGGCGATCAGGACGAACAGTGTGCCCAGGCGGGCATTGACGCGGTTGCAGACGAGCTGAAATAGGAGTCACGCCATGCACGACCTTGCTGTACGGGATGCGCTGATCGTTGATGGTACCGGCAAGCCGCCGTTCCGGGGCGATGTCGGCATCGAGAACGGGCTGGTTGTCGCCCGAGGGAGCGAGGTCGGTGCAGCGCGGGAGACGGTCAAAGCTGATGGCTTGGCGCTGGCTCCTGGCATTGTCGATACCCACACTCACTTCGATGCCCAACTGACGTGGGATCCCGGCGCTTCGCCGTCGCCCTCGCTCGGTGTAACGACCGTGGTGATCGGTAACTGCGGCTTCACGATCGCGCCGTGCCATGAACGGGACCGGGATGCGACCCTCCGCAATCTCACTCACGTCGAGGGCATGTCGCTGTCTGCATTGCGGGCCGGCGTGCGCTGGGAATTCGAGAGCTTCCCCGAATATCTCGACCTGCTGGAGCGCGCGGGGTTGGTTCCGAATGTGGCCTCCTACGTCGGTCACTCGTCGGTCCGCACCTACGTGATGGGATCTGCGGCGACGGAACGCGCTGCGACTGACGACGAGATCGAACGGATGGCCGAGATCGTGCGGGAATCGGTGAGGGCCGGGGCGGTCGGCTTCTCGACCACAACGTTCGAAGGGCACAACGGCGAAAACGGCGTGCCGATGCCCTCGAGGTTCGCCTCCGAGACGGAGTTCCGGGCTTTGGTTCGTGCGATGGGGCAGACCGGGCGCGGGATCTTCATGCTGACGTCGGGAAGTGGCACAAAGATCGATTTGATCGAGGAAATGGTGGCCGAATCCGGTCGGCCGGCCCTCGTTGCGGCACTGCTTCACAATCCGACTCGACCCGACGCGGTTCGCAGGGCTCTTGCCCGGCTCGAAACGGCGACCGATCGAGGTCACGAGATGTGGGGGCAGGTTTCATGCCGACCGCTGAGCATGGAGTTCACGATGGCCAGCCCGTACCTGTTCGAAGGCCTGTCGGCATGGAAGCCGGCAATGGCGGCGGAAGGGCTCGACGGTCTTCGCTCGGTCTATGGTTCGGATACGTTCCGCGCGGCTGTGCGGGAGGAACTGGCGGTTCCCGCAAAGGTGCGGGTTTTCAACGGGGACTGGGACAAGATCATCCTCAGGGAGGCCCCAGATGACGGGGACGGATCGCTCGAAGAGCGGTCCGTACGCGATCTTGCTTTGGACGCTGGACAGGACCCTCTTGATTGGTTGCTGGACCATGCGATGGGTAGGGGGCTCGACACGCTGTTCGTGGCGCTTTTGTTGAACACGGACGAAGAGGCGGTTGGCGAGGGACTCGGCCATGCCCGGAGCCTGATTAGCCTGTCGGACGCGGGTGCGCACCTGACGTTTTTCTGTGATGCCGGATTCGGGCTGCATCTGCTCGGGCACTGGGTCAGGGACCGCGGCCTGTTTTCACTGGAAGAGGGTGTTCATCGCCTGACGGGGCGTCCTGCCGATGTGATGCGGATTCCGGGACGTGGGCGGCTGGTGCCCGGACAGGCAGCGGACATGATGCTGTTCGACCCGGATCGTGTGGGGGTCGGATCGTCGAGACGGGTTCATGACCTGCCGTCGGGGGCGCCACGTCTGGTGGCGTCAGCAGACGGTCTGCACGGGGTCTGGGTCAATGGTGTGCATGTAGCCGAGTCTGGAGGATTACCGGTCAGGGATGCTCGGCCGGGGCAGTTGGTGCGTTCGTTTCACGCCTGATTGCGAGCCCCAATCAAGGCAGGGCTGGCTGACCCGGCTGCGTTTACTCCGGTTGATTGGATCATGCCGGTGCGTGGTCTAGGCCACCCTGCGGAAACCAACGTCCTGAGCACTAAGGTCTCGGGAATGGAGTGGCGTTCAAAGAGGACGCCGATTGCCCGTCATTTGAACATAGGGCTTGTCTGACGCTAGCTTCCGGCGAGGCGAGAGGTGTCGCCCCGCCGGAGCGTCCTAGTCGGCTTAAGTTTTAGAGATTCTGGGCGCCTACCATTGCGAACAACATGGGCACGGACAGTATCGTGTTCGTGCGAGAGAACAGCATTGCCGTCCGGGCCGCTGCCGCCTTCGCCGCAGCGTCGGCTTCAACTATGCCCAGCGCCTTCTTCTGGTTGGGCCAAATGACGAACCAGACGTTGAACCACATAATGATGCCCAGCCACATGCCGATACCGAGCAGAGTCGTGGACCCGGAACCCCCGGTAATCCCGATCGTCAGAGCGTCGACGATGTAGCCATTGATCCATGCCAGCAGCAGACCGGTGCCGATGGTGGCCATCGCTCCCCAGCGGAACCAGCAGAGCGCCAGCGGAGCAATCACCTTGGAGATAGCAGGTTTTTGATCATCGGGGATTTCCGGCATGCTCGGGATTTGCACAAAATTGAAGTACCAGAGCAGCCCAATCCACATGACACCGGAAATGACGTGCAGCCAGCGCAGGAAAAACGCTGGAAATGCGTCGGCGGAATAGCCCATGACCGTGTAGTAAAAGATGAAAAGTATGATCGCCAGAACAAAGCCAGCGATAACGGTATTACGCAGTGAAGTAAGAATGGAGGCCATAGAAGACTCCCCCAAAGGATCCAAAAGAGCACGTTTGCCCGGTACCCGGCATTGCTGTCGGCGCAATAACTATAACAGACGAAGTTTCCCGCACCGGACGGGATCCGCCCAAACGCATCGCTTAGGGCACTACCCGTTGGGGCCTCGGACCTCGCTTCCGGGAAGAGAGAAACTGGCGCTCACACAGCGTGTTGGCCCGATCGCGGATAGTAGAGGCGGCCAGCTCGTGTGCAGTGCAAGCCGCACAAGTGGGGCATTCCTTCTTGATTAGCTGACCGGTCGGCACGGTGCTGGTCGGCGTTCATATTCGATGGCGAGCGGGTATCTCCTGTCCAAGGTCAACCTTGCCCGGGCAAGTGATCCAGGAAGCAAAGAGCGGCCCGCGGCGCGATCTTCTGCGGGACTACGCGGGAGATTGCGCGGTGCTACCGCTGAGTCCGAAATCCGTGGCCCATGCCAGACCGGCCTCAAAGGATTTCTCCGGACGGTACTCGAAGCCCACCCAGCCCGCATAGCCATCCGCATCCAACATCCTGAGCAGCCGCGGGCCATCGATCTCACCCCCCACAGGTTCGTGGCGCCCCGGGAGGCCGGCAATCTGTACGTGTCGGATGAGCGTCCGGTGTTTCCGGAACGCAGCTTCGAGGTCTCCCTCCATGATTCGGGTGTGATAGAAATCGAACTGCAGGCCAACGTTGTCCATTGCCACGGCGGCCAGAATCCGTGACGCGTGATCCAGACGGGAAAGGTGATATCCGGGGACGTCGCGGTCGTTGAGAGGCTCGATAACCACCGCTATATCCAAGCGGCTGGCCTTTTCCCCTGCGTGCCGAAGGTTCGTGACAAAGGTCGCGTCACAGGCGTCGGCATCGTCCTCTCGGATTCCCGCCATGACGTGGATACGGGGACTATGGAGTTGCGTGGCGTACTCCAACGCCAAATCGAAAGCCGCCCGGAAGTCCGCCTCGCGCCCGGGCAGGGCAGCTAGACCGCGCTCTCCAGCCTCCCAGGCTCCGGGCGGGGAATTGAGAAGTACCAACTCGAGGTCCACGTCTTTGAGCCACGTTTGGAGGTCGGTCACTGCCCATTGATAGGGAAACAGAATCTCGACCCCTCGAAATCCTGCCGCCTTGACCCGGCGGACGCTCTCAGGGAGCGGTTCGTCGCCGAAGAGCATCGTGAGATTGGCGGCTAACTGTGGCACGCGATGGTCCCGATGTAGGAAGTTTCCCTGCGGACTGGTCGGAGTGGCTGGATTCGAACCAGCGGCCCCTGCCTCCCGAAGACAGTGCTCTACCAGGCTGAGCTACACTCCGTGTGTCCGCCTCAGCATATAGCCGTTCGGCTGTTGTCAGCGCAATCCCGGTGCGAGGCCCGTGCGTGCCGCCCGGGTGCGGGCGATTACCAGGTTCGGCTGGCGGCTAACTGGGCGAGATCGGCGAGTCCGTCCCGAAATACGCTTCCCGGCAGAGCACCGAGTGCCGCGACGGCGTCGTCGCTGCATGCGACTGCCCGCTTGAGCGTTTCGGCAATGGTCCCGCGGCTTCGGATGATTTGGCACGCTTCCGAGAAGTCTTCCGGCGCCTGCTCCCGCCGGCCCAGGGTCCGTTCCCAAAAGGCGCGTTCGTGCTCGTTGGCACGCGCATAGGCGAGAATCACCGGAAGCGTCAGCCGTCCTTCGCGGAAGTCCCCGCCCAATGGTTTCCCCGTCACCGACGATTGTCCCGCATAATCAAGAGCATCATCCGTCAATTGAAAGGCGGTGCCAAGTTGACGGCCATAGCGCTCCAGTGCCGTCAGAGTAATTGGGTTGTGCTCGATCAGATGACCACCAACTGCGGCTGCGGCCATGAACAGTTGGGCTGTTTTCGCCTGAACAACTTCCAGATATTCGTCTTCGGTGGTCGCTGTGTTGCTCGTGGTTGTCAGCTGCATGACCTCCCCTTGGGCAATCAAAGCAGCGGCGTCTGACAGCAGGCGGAGTACGGCAAGCGAGCCGTCAGCCACCATGAGGCGGAATGCCTGACTGAAGAGGAAATCCCCAACCAGAACGCTCGCCGAATTTCCCCAGATGGCGTTGGCGGATTCCTGACCACGCCGCTCCAGGCTGTTGTCCACGACATCGTCGTGCAGCAGCGTCGCGGTGTGGATGAACTCGATGACAGCGGCTAGCCCGATATGACGTTCGCCGCTGTAACCTGCCGCGCGGGCTCCGAGGAGCGTCACGAGCGGACGGATCCGCTTGCCTCCCGCGTCGGTGACGTGCCGGGCAAGCTCCGGAATCAGGGCAACCGGATTGGCGAGGTGTCGGTGAATGGTCCGATCGACGTTGGCGAGATCGTCTGCGACCAGCGCACTGACGGTGGTGAGAGTTGGTTGGTCCGGCCGGGGTCCGGTGCCCCCCGCTGTTTCCACGACGTGGCCTCCACGCTTCCGTGCTTGCGCGCGGATCCGCCCCGCTTCAGCATAAGAAGCCGTTCCAGAACGGGTCAACACGGGAACATCGGAGAGACGGCGGTGGAGGAGATTTTGCGGACCAACGACGTGGTGCGGTTGGAGTACATCCGCGCGGTTCTGGGTGAGGAGGGCATCGCGACGTTCGTATTTGATGGCCACATGAGCGTGACCGAGGGCAGCATCGGGATCTTGCCGCGGCGGCTGATGGTAGCCGAGCCCGACGCGGATCGCGCGCGATCCATCTTGAGGACTGTCGGGGAGGAGATCGATCCGGCCGGCTAGGAACCCCGATAGACGAGTTCCGCACTCTGCGTTAGGTTGCGTTCATGCCTATATCGTTGTCTTTCTGGCGTCGCCGTACGCCTGTCATCCCGCTGGTGCGCCTGACTGGTGCCGTCGGCATGCGGAGCCGGGTGCCCGGTTCCGAAGGGATTTCGGCAACCGGCATGCTTCCCATCCTGCGTAGGGCGTTTGCCTTGCGGGGGGCCAAGGCCGTCGCGCTGGCGATCAACTCGCCGGGTGGCTCACCGGTGCAGTGCAGCCTGATCTCGCAGGAGGTTCGCCACCTCGCGGCCAAGCACGATCTCCCTGTCTTGGCGTTCATCGAAGATATCGCCGCTTCCGGCGGGTACTGGCTGGCGTGTTCAGCCGACGAGATTTTCGCTTCCTCATCTTCAGTGATCGGCAGTATCGGCGTGATCAACGCCGGCTTCGGGTTTCCGCAGTTGCTCGAACGGTTGGGGGTCGAGCGACGGGTCTACTCGGAAGGCAAGCACAAGGGGATGATGGATCCGTTTCTGCCGGTAAGGGAGGCGGATGTGTCCGTATTGCAGGCGGTACTAAAGGATATCCGTTCAGACTTTCTTGATCATGTCCAAGAGCGCCGGGGCGCGCGCCTGAAGAACGACGACGAGGAGATCTTCAGCGCTGCGGTCTGGAGCGGGCGCGGTGCCCTAAAGCTGGGGTTGATTGATGATCTCGGCGAGATGCGATCTGTACTGCGGGACCGTTTCGGAGATGAGGTGCGCTTGCGCGACTTCACGCCGAAGCGGAAATGGTTCCGGTCCCCGTTCGGGGGGCAGGCCAGCGCAGGCGACGTGATTGCCGGGCTCATGGACCAGCTGGAAGAGCGGGCGCTATACGCCCGCTACGGATTGTAGGATTGAGGGAGTGCGCACGGTGAACTTGTGGACACTGTTTCGGGAGGCCTGAA
The DNA here is from genome assembly GCA_965215575.1 of Alphaproteobacteria bacterium. Classification (GTDB taxonomy): domain Bacteria; phylum Pseudomonadota; class Alphaproteobacteria; order TMED109; family TMED109; genus VXPW01. The sequence goes on along the minus strand of OZ244069.1, from coordinate 2,612,081 downwards.
AAATGTTCGGATTCAGCCTTCCCAAACTGCTCCTGCTAATGGTGCTCCTTGCGGTCGTCTGGTACTTCTTCAAGTTTCTCGAACGAAGAAGTGACGGGAAGCGCCGCGATGAAATCGAGAAGGCGGCCGCGGCTGCTGTACGGCGAAATGTCAGGAAGCGCGGGCGGAATGAGCGGGTGGAGAGCGTGGACACCGCAGAGTGCGAGACCTGCGGCAGTTTCATTCCGCGCAACTCCCCGGCACCTTGCGAGCGCAGCGACTGTCCGCACCCTGACCCGGCGTCGTGACGTCAAACGCTTGACCGGGTTGGTGCGCGCTTCGTAGGTTGCGCCTCTCTTGTGGCCCGTTCGAGGATGGCTCCGTGCAGACGCGTGACACCTCGTTTCAGGGGCTGATTGCCGCCCTGCAGGATTACTGGGCGAAGCGGGGCTGCGTGGTCCTGCAACCCCTCGACATGGAGGTGGGTGCCGGGACCTTTCATCCGGCCACCACTTTGCGCGCACTTGGCCCGAATCCATGGAACTGCGTCTATGTGCAACCGTGCAGACGCCCTTCGGACGGTCGTTACGGCGACAATCCGAACCGGCTACAGCATTACTACCAGCTGCAGGTGGTCCTGAAACCGTCGCCCCCAGACATGCAGGAACGCTACCTCGGAAGCCTTGAGGCGCTGGGAATTGACCCGCTTCGTCACGACATCCGTTTTGTTGAAGACGACTGGGAGAGCCCGACTCTCGGGGCTTGGGGCTTGGGTTGGGAGGTTTGGTGCGACGGCATGGAAGTCACCCAGTACACGTACTTCCAGCAGGTCGGCGGTATCGACTGCCGCCCGGTGACGGGTGAGATCACGTACGGGATGGAACGACTCGCGATGTACGTGCAGGGCGTGGACGATGTCTACGCTCTGCGTTGGAATCGTGAAGGCGTCACGTATGGAGAGGTATTTCTGGAGAACGAGCGCCAGCAGTCGGCCTACAACTTCGAAGCATCTGATCCGGAGATCCTCAGACGGCGGTTCGACGATTCTGAAACGGAATGCAAGTCGTTGATCCGTCGAGGTTTGGTTCTTCCTGCGTACGAACAATGCATTCGCGCGTCTCATGCCTTCAATCAATTGGACGCCCGTGGGGCAATCGGAGTCGCGGTGCGCGCTGACTACATCCTGCGGGTGAGGGCAATGGCGGCAGCAAGCTGTGAACTTTGGTTGGAGCAGGAGGACTCGTCCTCTTCCGGCAGGGCGCGTGCCTGAACTTCTGTTCGAACTGCGGTCGGAGGAGATTCCTGCCGGGGCCCAGAGCCCCGCGGCGCAGGAACTTCGGCGGCTGCTCGATGAGGGCCTTGCCGAGGCGCGCATCCCCGCGGTTTCCATCGACGCTTGGTGGACTCCGCGGCGCATCACTGTGCGGGCTGCCGGTGTGCCGGACGCCAGCCCGGCTTCGCGGACCGAGCGTAGGGGGCCGCGTGTAGAAGCGCCTGCGAGCGCGATCGAAGGCTTTTGTCGGGCGAATAGAGTCTCGCGCGGGGATCTGGAAATCCGGGAACTTCCCAAGGGCCGCTTCTACTTCGCCGTAATCGACGAGCCGGCACGGAACGCCGCCGACTTGCTGCGGGAAGTCTTGCCCGCGGTAGCGGGACGCCTCGCCTGGCGGAAATCGATGCGCTGGGGAGCTGAGGACCTGCGCTGGGTGCGACCGCTGCGTGGGATCCTCTGCGTATTCGACGGGGAACCAGTCTCGTTCGAACTGGGAAGGATCGCATCCGGAGCAAGCACGGTCGGGCATCGGTTTCATGCCCCGGATCCGTTTGCGGTGCAATCCTTTGCGGACTACCGCGATGGATTGAGGGCGAGGCACGTGGTTCTCGATCCAGACGAACGCCGCAAGCGTATTCATGACGATGCTGTGGCGGTGGCCCGAGCCGCCGGATACGGGGTGGCATCCGACGATGGCTTGCTCGAAGAACTCACGGGACTGACTGAATGGCCAGTCGTGCTGCTTGGCAGCTTCGATGAATCGTTCCTATCCCTGCCTGCCGAGGTGCTGACCACCACGATGCGTCGGCACCAGCGCTACCTGCCGCTGATCCGGGACGACGGCGCTCCGGCACCCGCCTTCTTGATGGTGGCGAACGTTGACGCCCACGACCGCGGGGCTGCGGTAATTGCAGGGAACGAGCGGGTTCTTCGGGCTCGCCTGCAGGATGCTGCGTTCTTTTGGGACGGGGATCAAAAGACCGCACTCGCTGACCGCCTTGATGGACTCGGCGGAATCATCTTTCACGTCAAGCTTGGTTCCATGGAGGACAAGGCGCGACGATTGGAGACACTGGCGCGAAAGCTTTGTCTCCGGCTCGGCATGCCCGATGAAGAGACTGTCGCCTGCGCTGCCCGTCTCGCCAAAACGGACCTCGTCACGGACTTGGTAGGGGAGTTTCCTGAACTGCAGGGTGTCATCGGGGGCCATTTGGCCCGTACCGAAGGTCTGGGAGAGGATGTCGCCTCTGCCATTGCGCAGCACTACCGGCCGCTCGGTCCGACCGATGCATGCCCGACAGCACCGGTGGCTTCGCTCGTTGCGCTCGTCGACAAGCTCGACACGCTGGTTGGATTCTTTTGGCAGGGAATCCGGCCCACCGGTTCGGGGGACCCCTTTGCGCTGCGCCGGGCGGCACTTGGCATCATCCGTATCGCACTCGAGAACGACTTGCGGCTGCCCGTCGATCACATGCTGCACGATGCCATGGCAGTACATGTGAACGGTGGCGCGCGCGACCTTGATCCCGAAACATTTGGCCAGGAGCGGGACGAACTCCGTGCTTTCCTGAAGGAACGGTTGCGTGTCTATCTGCGCGCTTCCGGAAGTCGCCATGATCACGTGGCGGCGACCTTGGATGCCCGATCGGACGTCTTTCGGGATCTTCCCGGGCTTGCGAAGCGCGTCGCGATTCTGTCCGAATATCTCGGTGCCGCGGCAGGAATCGCCCTGCAGGCCCTCTACCGCAGAGCGGCGAATATCGTGCGGATCGAATCCCGAAAGAGCGACACAGATTGGTACGGGGAGGTGGATACCGCACAGTTCACCGAGCCCGGCGAGTCCGATTTGTACGAATCTCTTCAGGCTTGCGGGGGTCAGTCCCTGGAGCGCGTGCGCGCCGATGATTTCCTCGGCGCCCTGGAAGAACTGTCTCGTTTGCGGGAGCCCATCGATCGATTCTTCGATTCGGTACGGGTCAACGCCGATGACGAGGGCGTTCGGGTCAACCGGCTCCGACTGCTTGCGTCGTTGCAGCGGACAATCGACCAGGCCGCGGACTTCTCGAAACTAGAGGGCGGAGAGTCTGGTCGACATGACTAAGCAGGTGTACCGGTTTGGCGGCGGTCACGCTGACGGACGCGCCGACATGCGGGAGCTACTCGGCGGCAAGGGGGCGAACCTTGCCGAGATGAATAGCCTCGGCTTGCCGGTTCCACCCGGGTTCACGATCACCACGGTGGTGTGCGCTCACTGCCAAGCGCATGACGGAGGCTATCCAACTGGGCTTGAGGAGGAGGTCGAACAGGCCCTCCAGTCCGTCGAGACCATGACCGGCACAGGCTTCGGCGATCCGGACCGACCTCTCTTGGTGTCGGTGCGTTCGGGAGCCGCGGCGTCGATGCCGGGGATGCTGGACACGGTTCTCAATCTGGGACTCAATGACGCCACCCGAACGGGACTGGCCGCCTCGAGTGGGGATCCGCGATTTGCGGCCGACAGTCACCGACGCTTCATACAGATGTACGGGAACGTCGTGCTCGGCGTTTCCCACCGCACATTTGAAGACCTGCTCGACGAGGTGAAGTTCTCAAAGGGGGTCGAACTCGATACCGACCTGTCGGCCGAGGACTGGCTGGCAGTGATTGCGCGCTACCGATCCCTGATCTACGACGAGACGGGCAGTCCGTTCCCGGACGACCCGCGGGCGCAGCTTTGGGGTGCCATTGGTGCGGTATTCCGCAGTTGGGGCAATGCACGGGCCGTCACTTACCGGGAGTTGCACAGCCTCGACAATGCTGCTGGTACCGCGGTGAACGTGCAGGCCATGGTGTTCGGGAACATGGGCGAGGACTCCTGCACGGGAGTGGCTTTCACTCGAGACCCTTCGACCGGTGATCCGAGTTATTTCGGCGAGTATCTGCTGAACGCGCAGGGCGAAGATGTGGTGGCTGGAATCCGTACACCGCAGCCGCTGACGGGAGACCGCGCGGCCCACGGAGATGCACTCCCCATGAACGCGGCGATGCCTGCGGTGTATGCCGATCTCACGGATGCATTTGCCCGCCTAGAACGGCACTACCGCGATATGCAGGACATCGAGTTTACGGTTCAGAAAGGGAAGCTCTGGATCCTCCAGACTCGCCACGGAAAGCGCTCGATCAAGGCCGCTCTCCGGATTGCGGTCGACCTGGCAAACGAGGGTGTCATCAGCCGGTCTGAAGCTGTCACCCGCATTGAGCCTGAACGCCTCGATCAGTTGCTGCACCCGACGCTGGACCCCGCAGCACACACCCGCGTCATTGCGCGGGGACTGCCGGCGTCCCCGGGCGCCGCATCCGGGATCGCTGTCTTCAGCGCAGGCGAAGCCCAGCGCTTGGGGAGTGCGGGAGAAGATGTGGTTCTCGTGCGTTCGGAAACAAGCCCGGAAGACATTCATGGCATGCACGCCGCGCGGGGCATCCTCACGAACCGAGGCGGACAGACGAGCCATGCAGCGGTGGTGGCCCGAGGCATGGGCCGCTCTTGTGTGGTGGGAGCCGGAGAACTGGTGATCGACCATGCCACCCGCGTTGCCAGCACACCGACCGGCGAAATCCGGGAAGGGGAGATCATCACGATCGACGGATCCACCGGAGCAGTCATGCTCGGCAGGGTGCCGACCATCGATCCCGAACTCCCGGAAGTATTCCACGAACTCATGAGCTGGGCCGACGAGATCCGCACCCTCCAAGTCCGAGCGAACGCGGAGACACCAGCGGACGCCGAGACGGCACGCCGGTTTGGAGCCGAGGGGATCGGACTGTGCCGCACGGAACATATGTTCTTTGATGGCGAACGTATCGTTGCGATGCGGCAAGTGATCATGGCCGAAGACGCGAAGGAGCGTCAGGTGGCTCTGGCCCGTATCGCTCCAATGCAGCGCCAGGACTTTGTCGAGCTTTTTCGAATCATGGCTGGGTGTCCGGTGACGATCCGATTGCTGGATCCACCTCTGCACGAGTTCTTGCCGGCCAACTTCGACGAGCTTGGCGAGGTGGCGACCAGGACTGGCCTAGACGCGGAAGCGTTGCGTCGTCGCGCGACCGAACTTGCGGAAGCGAACCCCATGCTGGGCCATCGAGGGGCTCGTCTGGGCATTTCATACCCTGAGATCTACGACATGCAGGTGCGGGCGATTTTCGAAGCGCTCCACGAAACCGTCGAGGCTCCCGTCGAACTCGAAATCATGCTGCCGCTGGTGTTCAGCCAGGCAGAGGTCAACCTCCTCCGGGCTCGGATCGACCGCGTGGCGAAGGAGATCGAAACGGCGACGGGTTGGACTCCCAGCTACGCAGTGGGCACCATGATCGAACTGCCGCGGGCGGCTCTGGTTGCAGGATCCATCGCTGAAAGCGCGGATTTCTTCAGCTTCGGGACCAACGATCTCACGCAGACGACCTTCGGAATTAGCCGCGACGACGCCGGGCGCTTTCTGGCCCGCTATCTGGAGGCAGGTGTGTTCACCGTCGATCCGTTTGTCTCGATCGACGCCGAGGGGGTTGGCGAACTCATTCAGCTGGCGGCGGCGCGCGGACGAGCCGTGCGGCCCGACCTAAAACTGGGAATCTGCGGGGAACACGGCGGAGATCCGGCTTCGGTAGCGCTCTGCCACGCATGGGGTCTGGACTACGTCTCCTGTTCGCCCTACCGGGTGCCGATAGCGCGGCTGGCGGCGGCGCGGGCAGCGGTCGCATCCGTGACCGAGCCTTTCGGAACCGCGGACTGAGGTGATTCGCACCACGGCACTAGCTCCCTGACCTGCACGCGAATCCGCGGCACCTAGGCGCTTAGGGCGCGCCGACGCGGGGACCAGCAATCGCAGTGCGACTCCCATCGTGAGGAACCGCTGGCATGTCCGTGATGATCGTCCGCTACCGCGCGGATGTCCGAATCGTGGCGCAACCAGGTCACGGCAGGGCTCCCGCTTGCGGCTGGCATCGCACACATGGGGCTAGTTTACAGATAAAATACGTAATAAATCACAATGTTACTCGCTCCAATGCGTGTCGGCCCCCGCTGATTCTTCTTGACAGCATGAGGTGTCTACAGCACCCTGCCACGCTCCCGTCGGCGCATTGTTCCGACGGCTCCTGGAGGGAGACATTTTTATGAAACTACGTGTGTTGGTGCCGATCGCTGCAGCGTTCCTGTTTGCGGTCTCGGCGCACGCCGGTAACAATCCGGTTGACGAAAACTGGTGGCCCAGCGAGTTCGGACCTGACGATGAGGCCGGCGCAACGAACTGGATCACGCCCGAAAAACGTATGGCAGCTGCAGCACTGGTCAAGACCGGCCGTGTAGCAACCTTGGGGATGCCCTACCACAATACGACACCATTGTTCCCCGGACGCGTGCTTTCCCTCACAATTCCGGGCGGCGGCGGGCCTACCCATAATCTGGCGTGGACGGGCGACGGCTACCGGCAGACCTTCATGGACGAGTTGATGACCGCCAACATCGGTCAGGTCGGCACGCAGTTCGACTCGCTTGCACACCCCATGATCAAGATCGAGGGGCAGGAAGGCTGGCAAGACGGCAACTATTTCTACAACGGTGCGCGGCTCGAGGACGTTGGAACCCCGTACGGCCTGAAGAAGAACGGGACAGAGAACGTCGGATCCTTCTTCACGCGCGGCATCCTGATCGATCTCGTAGCGCTGAAGGGCGAGAACCTGCCTATCGGTTATCCGATTTCCATGGATGATTACAACGCAGCACTGGCGGCCCAAGGCATCGCGGATGCCGGACAGGGCGACGTGGTTCTTTTCCGAACCGGCTGGAACGATGTCTGGCGCGACAATCACAACCTCCCCACGGGTGAAGCGGTCGCCAACAATTCGGCCTTCAATGCCGGCGGCCCAGGGGTGGCTCCGGAAGTCTGCGACCACCTCGCGGCGCAAAAGATCGCGATGCTGGGTGCGGACAACTGGGGCATCGAGCCGTACGACTTCGCCAGTCAGGGGCAATGGCCCACGCCGTTCGCCGACGTGCCCGACTGGGCGTACTGCCACATGAACCTGTCGGTGCGCCGTGGGATCTACCTCTTTGAAAACCTAGACCTCAAGCAGTTGGGCGAGGACCAGGCCTACGAATTCCTGTTCTCGTGGGCACCGCTCAAGCTCGTGGGCGCCACCGGTGCGCCGGGCAATCCGATTGCCGCCTACTAAGGCTGTTGCGATGCTGGGGGCCGGGCTTGCGGCCGGTCCCCAGCTTTTTGGGGCGATATCTTCCAACTGGGTTGACGGGCCATGCGCGGACACCGGCTAGCTTCGGCCACTGGCTGCATCGTGGCCGCAGTGATTGCGGCGGCGGCGCTTCCCGGATTGGCGCAACAGGACCAAAGCAATCTCTTTCCTGTGCCGGATGTCGAGGGCGCCCTGTCTTGGCAGGCACTGGGGCAGGCGGAGGTCCGGATCGAGGGCAGCCGTGCTCGTGTGGCGGTCCCCGAGGATGTACGCGGCCTGGTTGGGCAAACCGTCAAGGCGGTCGGGTTTTTGCTTCCGCTCGACACTTCCGGCGAGCGACAGTTCTTGATGGAGATGTCACCGCACTGCCCGTTTTGTGTGCCGGTCGGTCGGGAAGGACTGATCGAGTTGACCAGTGATGATCCGATCGGGTTCTTTCTGCGTGCAGTCGTGGTGGAGGGGCGCTTCGACATCACCGACGATGCGGCCGATGGCGCGCTGTATCGGATGACGAACGTGGAACTGCTCGATGAATGACCGACGTCGTCTTGTCTACCTGCCGATCCTGGCCGGTGCGATGGCAGTGGTGGTGAGTTCAGGAGCCGAAGCGGACACGCGAATCGATTGCCCGGGCCAGATTGCGTACCGGTTTCAGTTCTTCGACGAAAAGCTCGCGGCAGAGACCACGGGGCATTGGAACGTGCGGATCCGCCGGGGTGAAGGGGAACGGACCGTCGGGCTGCCGCAACTGTACACCCGCGGCGGCGACCTGATCTGCGAGTACCAACTTCCGAATGGTTCCTTTGCATCGGTGAGTCGGCCCCGCCCGGACGGCACGACGTGCACCGCTGGCGCGGATGACGCGCTCTCGGTACCGTATTTCCGCTGTGAGTAACAGGGAAAGCTTCAAGAAGACTGCGGCGTCGCCGCTCCCAGATCAACCTTGCTCATGCGCGCTGGCCCACTGCTGAGGGGAGCAAAGATCCTTCGGGGTTGGTTGGCTGCGTTTTGGGACTCCAGGGAGGCTGATTTCCCGCCCGGGAGCCATTGCGCGCTAGCTGCGTGACGATTGCTCGGCGGGTGCAGGTTCTCGGGATTGTTCCCGCCGAACGCATCCGATGGACGCGGCCGGGTGCCACCGCGATGACGCACGGCGTGTACGCGGGCAGAAGCCCGAGCACACTGACGGTGTCCGCGACATTGGCCTTCTGTTGCTTCCGAGGAAATGATAAAATCGGCCATGTTCAATCGGGCATCGTTTTCAGACGATTGCAGGTTGACGGTGCCATGGGCATTGCCTAGGTTCGACCGAGTCTGCGGCCGTGGCGGAACTGGTAGACGCGCAGCGTTGAGGGCGCTGTGGAGGAAACTCCGTGGAGGTTCGAGTCCTCTCGGCCGCACCATTGCCAAGTGCGGGACCGCAGGCGGCTGTGGCGGAATTGGTAGACGCGCTGGCTTCAGGTGCCAGTGGGGGCAAAACCCCGTGGAGGTTCGAGTCCTCTCAGCCGCACCATGCGGAATCGACGCAGACCGGAGATGCGGTCGATGACTGTCCGCGCCATAGGGTGGGTATTGGTGACGCTTGCCCTTGCAGGCTGCGCACGCCAAGGGCCGCCGGCGCCGGTGGATTCAGGGCAGCCAGGGGCCGGTGCTTCCGACCAGCCTGGCGGGTCGGACGTTGCCGATGCTCAAGCCCGGGGGACCGTTGTCGTCCGGAAAGGCGATACCTATTCGGAGATTGCGGTTGCGCACGGGGTATCGACCCGTGCGCTCATCGAGCGCAACGGGGCCGAGCCGCCGTACACGATCTACCCGGGCGACGTCCTGATCCTTCCCGAAGTCCGGGCCTACACAGTCGAGAAGGGCGACACGGCGACGAAGATTGCCCGATGCTACGGCGTGGATCTCCGCTCATTGGTGCAGGCGAACCGGCTTGAGGCACCTTATGTGCTGCCCGTGGGGCGCAAGTTGCGAATCCCGCGCGAGATCCGGACGCCGCACTGCCCAGGGGAACGGCCTGCCATTGCCGTTGCTGCTGGAACGCCTGTGGCTGTGCAGGATGAGCCGGCTGCTTCCGGGCTTCCGGTACCGGCCCAGGCTGCCGCGCTGCCAATCGTGATCCCGGCCCCAGCGGAGCCCGGAGCACCACCGACCAATGTCGCGGGAGAATCAGGGCCTGTGGTCCCTGCTGTGCCCATTCGGGCCGCGGGTACAGCAGGAAAAAGCAAGTTTCTCTGGCCCGCTGAGGGTACAATTGCATCACGGTTCGGGACCAAATCCGGCGGACTGCGCAACGATGGAATCAATATCGCAGCGCCGGTGGGAAGCCCGGTTCGTGCGACGGCTGATGGCACCGTGGCCTACGCCGGCAATGAGTTACAGGCCTACGGGAATCTTGTCCTGATCAAGCACGAGGGAGGCTGGATGTCAGCCTACGCGCACAACGACCGACTTCAGGTCGCTCGGGGCGAGCAGGTCCGACAGGGGCAGACCATCGCTCAGGTAGGAGACACGGGAAACGTGCCTGGCCCCCAAGTGCACTTCGAACTGAGGACTGGGAAGGGAAGGCCCGTCGATCCGCTAAAGCACTTGGGACAGTAGGCGGATCAGGGAATCGGAATTCCGAGCTGACCGGCCCGGTCCTGAATGAACTGCCAAGCCACTCTTCCGGAGCGCGCACCGCGGGTTACCGACCACTCCAGCGCCGCCGCCCGGATCGAACTGTCGGCTGGAAGCCCGAAATATTCCGCATAGGCGCCTACGATCTCCAGGTAGTCGTCCTGTGAGCAGGAATGAAAGCCGAGCCAGAGCCCGAAGCGGTCACTCATCGAAACCTTTTCCTCGACGGCTTCGGACGGGTTGATCGAAGTGGAGCGCTCGTTTTCGATCATGGATCTGGCCATGAGATGACGACGGTTGGACGTGGCGTAGAACAGCGTGTTGGCTGGTCGACCTTCGATGCCGCCTTCCAGCATGGCCTTGAGAGAGCGGTACGATGCGTCTCCCGCCTCGAACGAAAGATCGTCACAGAACAGAACATAGCGTTCCGGCCGAGGCCGAAGGGCGAGAAGGAGCGCGGGGAGAGTCTCGATGTCTTCGCGTGCGATTTCGACCAGCCGCAAGCGATTGCGGGTCCGGTCGGCATTCACGGCGGCATGGACGGCCTTGACCAGCGAACTCTTGCCGGTGCCGCGTGCGCCCCAAAGCAGGGCGTTGTTCGCTGGCAGACCATCCGCAAAGCGGCGCGTGTTTTCCAGGAGGACGGACCGGACTCGGTCGATTCCGCGCAGCAGTTCCAGAGGGATGCGGCTGACCTCGGGAATGGGGCGCAGGGATCCGGCCTTGCCGTCCCAAAGGAAGGCGTCGTCGTCCGTTTCCGGCAGCGGCACTTCGGCTGACGGCACCAGTCGTTCAAGCGCCGATGCGATTCGCTCGAGGAGCAGGTCGCGTGGTTCAGTAGCGTGCAAGGCAGGCGTCCCGATTCCCTGAGTCCCGAAACCACACGGACCCGCGACGGGTGCACCTTGAAGATGCGCCTGGGCGCGAAACAGAAAGATGCCGGCCGGAACAGCAGCAGGAGCATACTGAAAGGATCTCGCGAAGTGAGGCGCGATTTCTTGCGGTTGCGGCGAAACCGGCATGGGCTGTATAGTCCGCGCCTTCCATTCAGGAGTATTCGCGCATGCTCATTGCGCCTGCGTTCGCTCAAGGCGCGTCCGCTGACGGCGGAAGCTCCTTTTTGATTCAACTCTTGCCGCTGGTTCTGATCTTTGCCGTCTTTTACTTCCTGCTGATCCGCCCGCAGCAGAAACGGCTCAAGGAACACAAGGCGATGGTGGCCGCAGTCAAGCGCGGTGATCAGGTCGTAACGGCAGGCGGAGTCAAAGGGCGCGTGACGTACATCGACGACGACCAAACGGTTTCCGTCGAAATTGCTCCTGATATCACGGTGAAGGTAGTGCGCGACACTCTGTCCCAGGTCATGCCAAAGGGCGTTGCGCCGGCCTCATCCGAAAACCAGTCAAAAACCAAGTCTTGAGCGGCATGGACCGCTCGTTTCCGGGAACCGCAGCGTGATTTTCATTCCGCGCTGGCAGACGGCGGTCGCCATCGGAGCGGTACTGTTCGCCGTGGTTTACTCGGCGCCCAATTTCTTCACGACGCCGCCTTCGTGGTTACCAGGGGATCCGGTACGCCTCGGCCTAGACCTGCAGGGGGGCTCGCATCTTCTCTTGCGGGTCGAATCGGATGTCGTGTTGGCAGAACGCCTCGAAACGGTTCTCGACGAGATTCGATCGCGATTCCGGGCCGCCGAAATCGGTTATACGGGGATCGGTGTCGTTAACCAGACGGGTGGCTTGACGTTGACCGACGCTACGCAGGGAGCGGAAGCCCTTGCCCTGGCAGAAGATGTCGACGATACCCTTGAAGTGACGGTCGATAATTTGGGCCGCCTTGAATTCCGTCTGGGGCCTTCTGCCGAGAAGGAACTGCGGGTCTCGGCCCTGACCCAGTCACAGGAAGTCATTCGCAGGCGAATCGACGAGACGGGCACCAACGAACCGACCATTCAGCGTCAGGGTGACGACCGAATCCTCGTTCAGCTCCCCGGTGTTGACGATCCTGAACGGATCAAGCGCTTGCTCGGTCAGACCGCCAAGATGAATTTCCGGATGGTCGACGAAACCGCCTCCATTGCTGATGCACTGGCAGGCCGCGTACCGCCTGGATCCGAGCTCCTCTACGAGGAGGAAGGATCCGAGCAGGGCATCCCGATCGTCGTGCGCCGACGGACTGGTGTGAGCGGCGACAATCTCACCAGTGCAGCACCGGTGATCGATCAGAATAACCAGCCGGTCGTGAGCATCCGGTTCGATGCAGCGGGAGCTCGTCGCTTCGGCGACCTGACCGCAGAGAACGTTGGGAGACGGTTTGCGATCGTCCTCGACGGACGGGTTATCAGTGCTCCGGTCATTCGCGAGCCGATACCAGGCGGTAACGCACAAATCTCAGGGAATTTCACGTTCGAGTCCGCAAGCGATCTCGCTTTGTTGCTCCGGGCAGGTGCCTTGCCGGCGCCGCTGGTCATTCTCGAAGAGCGCACCGTTGGTCCGAGCCTGGGCCGTGATTCCATTACCGCCGGCAGGCTCGCCGGCCAAATTGCCCTCGTGCTGGTGGTGATCTACATGATCGCGGTATACGGATTGTTTGGAGTGGCGGCAGATATCGCCCTCGCGGTCAACATCTCGCTTCTGCTGGGGATTCTTTCTGCCCTTGGGGCCACACTGACGCTGCCGGGTATCGCCGGGATCGCACTGACGATCGGCATGGCCGTGGACGCCAATGTTCTGATTTTCGAGCGAATCCGTGAGGAAACCAGGCGTGGGAGATCCCCGGTCTCTGCGATTGATACCGGCTACCGTCAGGCGCTCCGAGCCATTATCGACGCCAACGTAACCACGCTTATCGCCGCCCTCGTCCTGTTCCAGATGGGTTCGGGGCCGATTCGCGGGTTTGCGGTGACCTTGGCCGTCGGTGTGTTTACCACCATGTTTTGCTCGCTGCTGGTAAGCCGCCTTCTTGTGATCGGCTGGCTCAGCCGAACTCGTCCCAAGGTCTTGAAAGTCTAGGTCTGCAGTATGTTCCGGTTACGGCTGATCCCAGACGACCCCACACTGGAGATAATCCGGTGGCGTCGTCACGCGTTGGTAGCTTCAGGCGCCGCAATCGTCATATCGATCATTTTGTATCTGGCGATCGGCCTCAATTTCGGAATTGACTTTCGCGGAGGCATTCTCCTCGAAGTGAGGATTCCGGACATTCCGCAAGTCGCCGAAGTACGAAGTGCGTTTGATGGTGCGGGGCTGGGCGAGGTCGCGATCCAGGAATTCGGAGAGGAGACTGATTTTCTTGTCCGGATAGAGCGGCAACCGGGAGGCGACGAAGCCCAACAGGCGGCCGTAGAAGCCGCTCGGGAACGGCTTGGGGCGGCATTCGGAACTGCGGTGGACTACCGCCGCGTCGAGTTCGTGGGCCCGACCGTGAGCCAGGATCTCCTGCGAGGAGGTACCATTGCGGTCGTGCTCGCCGTCATCGCGATGCTTTTCTACATCATGTTCCGGTTCGAGATGGCGTTCGCGTGGGGGGCGGTGGCAGCCCTGGTCCATGATGTGCTGCTCACGATCGGCGTGTTTTCGCTGACGGGTCTTGAATTCAACGTCGCGACAGTGGCGGCGTTACTGCTGATCATCGGCTATTCGATGAACGACACGGTCGTGGTATACGACCGGGTGCGCGAAAACCTTCGAAAGTACAAGAAAACCCCTCTGGACCAAGTACTCAACAGGAGTATCAACGAAACGCTCGCGCGCACTGTCAATACAACCGTCACGACGATCCTAGCGCTTGGCGCGCTGATCGTACTCGGCGGTCCGGTCGTGCGGGATTTCAGTTTCGCCATGATCTGGGGCATTTTGGTCGGGACGTACTCGTCGATCTTCCTGGCGGCCCCGCTTCTCCTCACGTTCGGTGTCCGCCGGGGTGCGGAACGAACTGATCCGAAGGCTGAAGGTGAGGAAGCCGTCTGACGAGCACGCGCCGCTCGTCCGGGTGGACGGCTATGGGGAAACCGGATTTACCATCTCGGGAACCCGGTGGCAGGGGCCGCTCATCCTGCGCGTAACGGAGGTGGCCGTGTGGGCGCCGACATTGCCTCACCGACTGGGTGAGGAGGCAGCCCGCGTCCTTATCGAGGGTTTTGCCAATCCCGGCATCATTCTGGTGGGAACCGGTCGCGCTCGGGTGATTCCTGACGTCCGTTTTCTGGCGCTACTTCGCAGCCAGGGATTTGAGCCCGAATTCATGAGTACCGGTGCCGCCTGCCGCACCTGGAACGTGCTGGCAATGGAAGGGCGGGACGTGGTTGCAGGGCTCCTGCCGGCCGGTTGGCATGCCGCCGCCGAGGCGCCGGGAGCGGGGAAGTAGGCTCAGGGGCCCATGCCGGCGGGGCTTTCAACCGGCGGTCTGCCCCGACAGCCCAAATGTGCGCGGCTGAGGACAACGCGATCCTTACTGCGCAGTGGCTAGCTTGGGCTTGAGATACCCGCCGGTGTAACTCTCTGGCACGTCTGCCACCGTCTCCGGGGTTCCCTGGGCGACCACCAGGCCGCCGGCGGTACCCCCGTCGGGGCCGAGGTCGATGATCCAGTCCGCTTGCTTGATCACGTCAAGATGGTGCTCGATGACCAGCACCGTGTTGCCCTGATCTACGAGGGCATGGAGAACTTCCAGCAAAGCCCTAACATCCTCGAAATGAAGGCCGGTGGTCGGCTCATCTAGGAGATACAGGGTCCGGCCTGTCGTCCGCTTGGATAGCTCTCGTGAAAGCTTGACCCGTTGCGCTTCGCCACCGGAAAGTGTGGTTGCGGACTGGCCCAGTCGCACGTAACCCAGCCCGACCCGGCGCAATGTCTCGAATTTGCCGCGAATGGCCGGAATTGCCGCAAAGAACTTGGCTGCGGCGGCAACGTCCATATCGAGAACATCGGCAATCGAGCGATTGCGATACCGTATCTCGAGTGTCTCGCGATTGTAGCGTCGACCCTTGCACGCTTCGCACATGACATAAACCGGTGCCAGGAAGTGCATCTCGATCTTGATGAGCCCATCGCCCTGACATGCCTCGCAACGGCCACCTTTAACATTGAACGAGAATCGGCCCGGACGGTAGCCGCGTGCACGCGATTCGGGGAGTTGCGTAAACCATTCCCGGATCGGTCCGAACGCGCCCGTGTACGTTGCCGGATTGGACCGAGGCGTCCTGCCGATCGGCGACTGGTCGATATCGATTACCTTGTCGAAAAGCCAGGTTCCCCGGATGCGGTCGTCCTGGCGCTCACGGTGGGCAAGGGCGGACTTGAGCAGGGGATGCAGTGTGTCGAGCACCAGGCTGGACTTGCCGCTGCCCGAGACACCGGTCACGCAGGTCAGTAGTCCGGCCGGCACTTCGATGTCGATATTCCGAAGGTTGTTGGTGTCGATGCCGTGCAAAGTGAGGATCCGGTCGGGCGCTGGCAGCCGGCGCTGTTCCGGCAGAGGAATTGTGCGGGCTCCGCTGAGGTACTGCGCGGTCAGGCTGTCCGGCTGATTCCTCAGGTCCTCAGGCGTTCCGGTCGCAACGACCTGCCCTCCGGTTTCTCCTGCTCCTGGACCCATGTCGACAACAAAGTCCGCGGCGACAATAGAGTCCTCATCGTGCTCAACCACCAAGACCGTGTTGCCGAGGTCGCGGAGATTCTTGAGTGTTTCAAGAAGCCGGCTGTTGTCCTTTTGGTGCAGGCCAATCGAAGGCTCGTCCAAGACGTACAGGACCCCGGTGAGGCCGGATCCAATTTGCGACGCAAGTCGGATGCGCTGGCTTTCTCCCCCCGAAAGCGTGGAGGAACTCCGGGCTAAGGTCAGATACTCAAGCCCCACGTCGACGAGAAAGCCGAGCCGGAGCGAAAGTTCGCGCACCGTCCGCTCAGCAATGGCGCGCCGTTGAACGTCAAGTACTCCCGGCAGTTCGTTCTCCACCCAGGACTTGGCCTCGGCAATCGTCATCCCCGACACCGTCCCGATGTGACGCTCGCCGATCCGCACAGCGATGGCTTCGGTACGCAGCCGATAACCGCTGCAGGTCGTGCATGCGTGCTTTGCCCGGAAGCTGCCCAGTTGCTCACGCACCCACGGCTCGGATGCTTCCTGCCAGCGTTTCTCGAGCGAGGGAATGACACCCGGAAACGGCCGGGTAAGCGTGTGTGTGGCATCCTTGTCGCTGTGGTAATCGATCGCGATATCGGTCGTGCCGGAACCGTAGAGAATCACTTCGCGTGCCTTGTTGGAAAGACGTCGCCACGGCCTCTCCAAGGAAAACCGGTAATGTTGGGCCACACCGGCCAGAGCCTGCAGGTAATAGTCTGAAGGAGGCGCCTGCCAGGGTTCGATGGCGCCGTCAGCAAGTGATCGGCCCGGATCCACGACGATAAGGTCAGGGTCAAAATACTCGGTGATACCCAGACCGCCACAGCGGTTGCACCATCCCGAAGGACTGTTGAAGGAGAACAGTCTCGGTTCGATTTCATCGATCGTGAAGCCCGATACCGGACACGCAAATCGGGCAGAGAACGTCGTGCGGGCCGACGAGTCCGCATCTTCCGTAACCAGCAGACCGTCCGACAGGCGAAGCGCGGTCTCGATACTGTCAGCGAGTCGCGATTCGAGGCCTTCCCGGAGCACAATCCGGTCGACGACTACCTCGATGTCGTGATTCCGATAGCGATCGAGGGTCGGTACCGTATCGGTCTCGTAGAGCGTCCCGTCGACCTTGACCCGATGAAAGCCCTGCCGCATCAGGTCCTCAATGTCCTTCCGGAATTCTCCCTTGCGGCTGCGCACCACAGGACTAAGCAGGAAGAGGCGGGTCCCGGGCGGTTGTGCAACGATCGCATCGACCATCTGGGTCACGGTCTGGCTGGTGATTGGGAGCCCGGTGGCAGGGGAATAGGGGATCCCGACGCGCGCAAAGAGAAGGCGCAAGTAATCTTGGATCTCGGTGACGGTTCCCACCGTAGACCGCGGATTATGCGAGACATTCTTCTGATCAACGGCGATTGCAGGCGAGAGACCACTGATGCGATCCACATCCGGTTTCTCCACCATTTCGAGGAACTGGCGGGCATAGGCCGACAGGCTTTCCACGTAGCGGCGCTGTCCTTCTGCATAGATCGTGTCGAAAGCCAGCGAGGACTTTCCAGACCCGGAAAGGCCGGTAATAACGACGAGGCGCCCGCGCGGCATATCGACATTGATCGACTTCAGGTTATGGGTCCGAGCTCCCTGAACCGACAGCACTCCATTGGCTCCGCCGATGGAGGCCGCGGTGTTACCGTCGGTTTGCGCGGCAAATTTGCGCCCGGCGGCCAGAGACGGATTCACGGGTGAGGACATTGCGAATCCTGCTCTGGAAGGCAGTGCATTCTAGTACGCTCCACCCTCATCAGCCTCAGGTTTCCGGCCCCGGCTGATCCTCCGGGAAGCATGCGCAACGGCATGAATCGTGTATATTTTCGGACTGTTGGTCATCCGCAGTGCGTAGACTTCGTGGCTAGGATATTTTAAGTCGAATTGAGTTAGGGAATCAGTTCATGGTGATGAGCGTTAACAAGGTGATCTTATTGGGGAATGTGGGACGGGATCCGGAGATTCGTGAACTGCCGAACGGTGGGCGTGTGGCTAATTTCTCGATTGCAACCGAAGAGCGGTGGCGTGATAAGCAGACAGGTGAGCAACGGGAGCGCACCGAGTGGCACCGAATTGTAGTGTTCAATCCGATGCTGATCAACATTGTGGACGATCGCGTGTTCAAAGGCACCCGAGTGTATATTGAAGGGCAGCTCCAAACCCGCCGCTGGCAAGACCCGTCCGGCTACGATCGATTCACGACCGAAATAGCACTGCAGCGCTTTGGCAGCCGGATCATCGTGCTGAACGATCGGCGTCACAACGAAGGGCACGGCAATGATGCAGCGGACACGCGCACACATGGAGCATATTCCGGACGCGCGACCGCCGAGCACGCCCACGAAGACGAATTCGACGAAGAAGTGCCGTTCTAGGTGCGTGCCCCGGCCGGATCGCGAATTCGCGCCGCGGCGGGTTCATGAATTGCGCGAGCTTGACCTGTGACCTCTGAAGCCGGTTCTGGAACGGGCACGACGCCCGGAGCTTCCGTCGCGACGATAGAAATTGTCGACGAGATGCGTCGATCGTATCTCGATTACGCGATGAGCGTGATTGTCAGCCGGGCCCTGCCGGATGCTCGGGATGGCCTCAAGCCAGTACACAGGCGCATTCTTTACGCGATGTACGAGAGTGGATATGGGTGGAACCGGCCGTACCGGAAGTCTGCGCGGGTCGTGGGAGATGTCATGGGGAAGTATCACCCCCATGGCGATAGCGCTATCTACGACGCGATGGTGCGCATGGCGCAGGACTTCTCAATGCGGCTTCCGCTCATCGACGGGCAAGGGAACTTCGGCTCGATTGACGGCGATCCTCCGGCAGCCATGCGGTACACCGAGGTCCGAATGGCGCGGGCCGCGGCGACGCTCCTCGAAGATATCGACCTTGAAACGGTTGATTTTCAGGACAACTACGATTCTTCGGATTCAGAACCCTCGGTACTACCCGCCCGGTTCCCCAATCTCCTAGTCAACGGTGCCGGTGGGATCGCCGTCGGGATGGCGACCAATGTGCCGCCTCACAATCTTACGGAGGTGATTTCTGCCTGCCTGGCGCTGATCGATGACCCCGACCTGCCGGTTCATGCCTTGATGCGGCATATCCCAGGACCGGATTTTCCGACCGGTGGCCTGATCATTGGGCGACGGGGGATTGTCGATGGCTACCTGACCGGACGTGGGCGGGTCGTGATGCGAGGTCGTGCCGTCATCGAGGAGCGTCCCAAGGATCGGGCCGCCATCGTCATCACCGAAATCCCGTTCCAGGTGATCAAGGCACGCATGATCGAGCAAATTGCCGAGCGAGTGCGGAGCAAGGACATCGAGGGCATCAGTGCACTGCGGGATGAATCCGACCGAGACGGGCTGCGCGTCGTGATGGAGCTCAAGCGTAGTACCACGCCAGCTGTCGTGCTCAACCAGCTCCATAAATTTACGAGCCTGCAGACAACGTTTGGTATCAACGCCTTGGCTCTGCGCGAAAGAAAACCCGAGTGTCTCAATCTCAAACAGCTGCTTGAATCGTTTCTCGCATTTCGCGAGAACGTGATCACCAAGCGCACGCTGTTCCTGCTGAAGAAGGCCCGCGCACAAGCCCACATTCTCCTTGGGCTAGTCATCGCGGTCGCGAACCTCGATGCCGTGGTCGCACTCATCCGCGGTGCTGCGGACGCGGCCGCCGCACGAGCACAATTGGTCGGCCGGTCATGGCCGGCGGCCGATATCGGAACGTACCTGGAACTGATAGCAGAGCCGGGTCGCAGCATCGCAGACGACGGGACCTGCCGACTCACCGAGCGCCAGGCAAGAGCAATTCTCGATCTGCAACTGCACCGACTAACGGGTCTTGAGCGAGAGAAGATCGGGAATGAACTCCGGGAGAAGGCGGACGAAATCGATGGCTATCTGAAGACGCTTCGATCCCGGCCCCGTCTGCTGGAAATTCTGCGAGCCGAGCTTGAGAAGGTTCGCGATCAATTCGGGACGCCGCGCCGGACGGAGATCGTGGAAGGAGACGAGGATGCCGATCGCGACGACCTGATCGAACGCGAGGACATGGTGGTCACCTTGACCCGGGCGGGTTACGTGAAGCGGACCGAATTGGCGGCCTACCGCTCGCAGCGCCGGGGTGGCAAGGGGCGGTCCGCGATGGTGGTAAAGGACGATGATTTTGTGACGCACGTCTTCACCGCAAGCACCCACGATCCCGTCCTGTTTTTCACCTCTTGCGGAATCGTCCATCGCCGGAAGGTTTACGACCTCCCGCTTGGCACGCCCCAGTCTCGCGGGCGCCCGATTGTGAACGTGCTCCGCATCGATGGGGAAGAGCAGATCACCGCTATGCTGCCACAGCCTTACGATGGGAACGGGGAGGACATAGCTTCAGAGCTTGTGTTTGCCACCCGCGCCGGATTTGTGCGTCGCAATCGTATGTCGGATTTCGCGTCGATCAACGTCAACGGGAAGATCGCGATGAAGCTCGATGAAGAGGACGCTCTGGTCGGAGTCGCGGAAGTCAAGCCTGACACCGACCTTATGCTTGCGACGCGATCCGGCCGAGCGATCCGATTCCGAATGGGGCAGGTGCGGGTATTTGCAGGACGCGCATCGAGGGGAGTGCGGAGCATCCGACTCAGGCCAGGAGACTCCGTGATTGGAATGTCGATGCTGCCCTGTACCGCCGCGGGACCAGAACACCGACAGATGTACCTCCGCTATGCAAGCGCTCGGCGTCGTGGCGCGGAACCGCCGGAATTGCTTGATGAATTGTTTGTGAAGAGAATGGCGTCTGAGGAAGTATTCGTGTTGTCGGTGACCGAACAGGGATTTGGAAAACGCACTTCGTCACATGAGTACCGCACGACGGCACGCGGAGGGTTGGGAGTGATCGACATCCAGACCGAGGGGCGGAATGGCCCGGCCGTCGGATGTTTCCCAATCGAGGGGACGGACGAGGTCATGCTCGCGACTGATCTCGGCCGGGTCATCCGCTGCCCCGTCGGTGACGTCCGGGTTTCGGGACGGGGGGCACAAGGGGTGCGGATACTGCGCCTCGGAGACGCAGAGAAAGTCGTGTCGGTGACACGCCTGGCGATCTCCGAGCCCGACGAGGGAAGTGCCAACGTTGCCGCGGAAGAAACGGCATCCTCCGCCGCGGTGGTTTCTGTGGGTGAGAATTCCTGATGCCACAGCGCATTGCGGTCTATCCGGGGACCTTCGATCCGATCACTACTGGGCATCTGGACATTATCCAGCGTGCAACCCGGATCTGCGATCATTTGATCGTTGGAGTTGCCTACAACACCGACAAGCGCCCTCTCTTCACTCCGGAAGAACGTGCGGAGATGGTTGGCGCAGAGGCGAAGGCGCTAGCGAACACGCATGGCGCCACAATCGAAGCGCGGACCTTTTCGATTTTGCTGACCAAGTTTGTCGACGAAGTTGGCGGTTCGATTATCGTGCGCGGGCTCCGTGCCGTGACTGATTTCGATTACGAGTTTCAGATGGCCGGCATGAACGCGCGGCTCCGCCCCGATATCGAGACGGTCTTTCTCATGGCGAGCGAACGCCATCAATTTATAGCGTCACGCCTAGTGAAGGAGATCAGTCTTCTTGGAGGCGATATCTCCGGTTTCGTTACGCCGCGCATCCTTGCTCGGATCAACGAACGTATCCAACAACCTTCCTAGGGAAACCACAGTATGCCTTGGAACCTCACCCCTTCAATCCTCGCTGGCGGGATCGCGCTGCTGGGACTCGCCATCGCCACCACAGCGCAGGGTGCGAGTCACGAGAAAATTCACCTTGAACTCCAGGATGGAACCGTTGTGATCAAGCTGCGTCCCGATCTCGCTCCTCAACATGTGGCGCGGATCAGTGAGTTGGTGCGGGCGGGCTTCTACGACGGACTCAAGTTCCATCGCGTGATCGACGGCTTCATGGCCCAAACCGGCGACCCTCTTGGGAACGGCACAGGGGGATCCGGGCAGAACATTCCAGCTGAATTTTCTCGCCAGCCACACATCCGGGGGACGGTGTCGATGGCTCGCGCCAGCGATCCGAATAGTGCCGACAGTCAGTTCTTCATCGTCTTTGGAGACGCCCGTTTCCTTGACGGACAGTACACGGTATGGGGCGAGGTCCAAGAGGGAATGGAGTACGTTGACGCGATTAAGCGTGGTGCCGGGGCAAACGGTATGGTTAGCGAACCCGACGTCATTGTCCGGATGTACTTTCCGGAAGAGGGTTAGGTACCTTCGCCTTTCTCTTGGTGGCGTAACCACGTCCGGTACTGACCGGGAGCCCGTAGCTCAGTCGGTAGAGCAACTGACTTTTAATCAGTAGGTCCAGGGTTCGAATCCCTGCGGGCTCACCACATTAAACAACAGCTTACAAGAAACTTAGATGACACGAATGGCACTGGGTCAGTTTTGGATCAGTGACTGACCGGAGTTGCTTAATGACTAGTTTCCATGGATTGGGGTGCTGATGTCTGATCGCACGAGCGCCGCGCAACGATTGACGTTTTCACAGCGCAATAACGACGAGCCACTGCCAAAGCCTATGGAATTGGGGAGCCTTTCGCGCGATCTTCGAGTTCAAATTTGGAATGTCATTCGAGAGCTACTTGTGGAGAATTCAGAACCCGAGCCGTATTTCTGGGACGTGAACCGAAAATTCGTTGAACGTGTTTTGGGAAGTTATTTAACGAGACCAGAGGACGAAATTCCCTATCAATTTGAGCCGGTCAGTAAGGCATTCAAAGATGGGATATTGCATCATTCATATAACAAGACCCTAGATTTGCTTGAAGTTTTTCTGAATGACGCAGATGTAGATGAAGACCGAGCGGCAAGAATCACTCATTTGTTTGATGAATACGCAGCTCCGTACTGGCTCGATAACTCTGGCTATTTCTGCCAATTCATGCCGCGTAGCAGCGAGGCACAAGGGGATGCAACCCGAACAGCTATCGAGGCGTTGCAATCTGGCGGCATGACAAGCACTGCGAAGCAACTCCGCGATGCAGGCAACCATATCAACAACGGTGCATACGCGGAAGCTATTCGCGATAGCATCCACGCTGTTGAATCCATTGCAAAGCGTATCGATTCTGAAGCAAGCAAGGATCTCAAACTCGCACTCGCCTCATTGGAGCGCGCAGGTAAGTTGCAACACCCGGCGCTCAAGAAGGCCTTTCAGGTCCTCTATGGCTACTCAAGCGATGAGGAAGGTATCCGGCACGCACTTGTATTTTGGGATGAGGCCAACATTGGGGTAGACGAAGCGATGTTCATGTTCGGGGCACGCGCCTCCTTTGCCAACTACCTGCTCCAGAAGCACCAGCGAAGTTCGTGACGGCCTAGGCATCACCCGCCCACGCCTTCCGCTTCACTGCTGCCTCATATGCAGGAGATCGTTTGGGCAGCATGGGAAGACTGTCCCTGGCCTCTTGTGCATCAGTGGTGCAGGCACCTGTCCGTGCTATCTGGCACCGGCTGCACAGCTGCCCATCGCCATACAGGTTGCCCTCGCAGGCCGCACACAGGCCCATCAGTGCAGTGCGTCTGAGCCTGGCACCGTTCCTGGAGGGGGCTCGCGCTCCACAATGGTGAGCTTGCCATACATGGCTGCCGCATAGAGCCTGATCGCACTGCTCATCAGCCGGCCAGCGTCCATGTCCAGGCCACTTTCCCTGATGGTCTCCAACATCAGGTCCAGCATCTGGCCCGCGTTCTCATCCAGCTGGCCATGCTTGGCCCTCTGGCGCTCAGTCTCAGCCACCTGGGATAGAGGGGTCTGCTTGACCTGGCTCATGGTGTGTTCCCTTCCGGCTGCCGCACGTCGCGGGACAGCACTACTCCAGTGTTCGATGCAGCGTCCTGCGGATCGACTCCGGCCTTCACCAATTGCCCGAAGCTGCGCGCGCGTCCGGCCACGTCTGCCGCGTGCAGCTCTGACAGGTCCAGCACCAGCTCAGGCGCGTCCAGCTTCAGGCGCAGCTCTGCCTCCATGATGCGTGCCACGGGTCGCAAGCTGGAGTGCATGAAGCGCCGGAACGCCTCGCGTTGCGCCGTGCCGTCACTGTTCGCCACGAATAGCGTAGGAGGCACCCCGCACGCGGCCAGCAC
This sequence comes from Alphaproteobacteria bacterium, assembly GCA_965215575.1. GTDB lineage: Bacteria > Pseudomonadota > Alphaproteobacteria > TMED109 > TMED109 > VXPW01. The sequence goes on along the minus strand of OZ244069.1, from coordinate 2,588,193 downwards.
GTCACGGCCCGTTGCGGTGCGCATGGCGTTCAGCCCTTCTGTGGGCTCAAAGCCGAAGCGTTGCTGCTCATACCCAATGCGAACTGTCCCAGGGCCTTCAGCAAGATCCTGCGCACGCTCCACCACCAGCGTCCGGCCCTTGGCCATGGCCAGGTCTGAGCGCAGGTTGTCGAGCTGCCGGGTGTCGTCGTCCTCGCCGGTCTGTGGTGCCCCAGGAACGCTGAGCAGCCGACCGTGCGGGGCCTTGGCCTCATTCGCAATCATGCGCTCCAGTGCCGCGATGCCTGCACTGGTACTCGAGGCCCAGCTCCAGGGGGAACCCCCAGCCAGGGCCTGCTGCTGTCCACGGAATAGCGGGTGTGAAGCATGCTTGCCGCTGGCACCCAGCGATGGACGGAATCGGTTGGCCCGTATTCGGTCGTGCGGTAGGTCCAAGCCAGAGGGTCCGCTGAATTGCCATGGGCATAGATGAACCCCTGGGGCCTCAGCACCAGGCGACCGTTGCGCACCTGGACTAGGTGGAAGTCCTCACCCCGCCGTATCAGGTTCCTGGCCATGAGGCCCAGCACAGCAGGCGTCAGGGCACGCTCAATGGCTGGATCGCCCTGCACCAGGGCTGCAGCCATGCACCGCGCATACAAGCCCGCAGCAGCCTCCAGAGCTGCCGTGGCTAGAGGGGCAGTCTCAGTTCCTGCCACAGCCGCGCCCTCGAATGCGGCCGTCAAGCTCGCGGTGTAGCCCTGTGGCGTGCTGCGTTGCTCAGGGGTCTGTTTCTGCCAAGGCCAGCGCATCAGTCCGCTTCCTCAGCAGGCAGGGCACGCCTGGCCCTGTAGGCCACCAGCAGGGCACGCGCCCCACTGTTCAGGAACGCATCAGGGGCCGCGAACCGCTCCCGGAAGTCTAGCCCGCTTCGCTCACCACCGGACCTGCCGCCGCCGGCTCAAGGCGTCGGCGGGCGGTGTCGGGGGTTTCGAAGCCGTTGGCGGCGTGCCCGGCGGCCCGGGGTCGCCGGGATCGGGCGCGACAGAGCCCGGCAATGCGGATTCCGGGCGCGGGTCACGCTGGATGGCGGGCGCCGGGCAGACGGCCTCCGTGGCGCCGGTCGCGGCGCGTGCGGCAGGAGGAGGCTGGACCGTCGCGGGCGGGGTCAGCCGGGCTCCGCGCGGGCCGGCGGGGCGCGCAGGGCGGCGAGCACATGCGCGAACAGTTCCTGCAGCGGGTAGCCCGACGGGAACGCGATCCAGACCTTGCGGACGGTGACGGTGATGCGGGCGGCGACCTTCAGCAACCGGGCGTGGATGGTGTCGGCGCGGGCGCGGGCCGGCGCCGTGCCCTGCAGCCCGACCTGGCGCAGGAGGGTGAACAGGGCGCCGGCGAACGCGGAGAAGGTCAGCCGCAGCTGGTTGGCGCGCATCGTCGCGCTCGAGGTGCGGTCGGCGAACCGCCACAGCTGCTGTTCCTTGATCCGGTTCTCCATGTCGCCCCGGGCGCAGTACAGGTCCTCGTAGAGGGCCTGCGCCCCGAGGGTGCGGCGCGGGATGTTGGTGACCACGAAGCGCGGGTTGGCGCCGCGCAGCCCCGGCAGCCACTCGGCCTTGCCGATCACCCGGCGGGCCCGGCTCCAGGACGTCAACGTGCGGTAGCGGCATTCCCGGAACCGCCGCGAGGCCCGGCCGGTGGCGGCGCCCCGGCGCCGGGACTTGTGCAGCGCCTTGCCGAGCCACGGTTCCAGGCGGGCGTTGCGCGCGAGCCCGAACACGTACTCGAGGCCGGCGTCCTCGCACCAGCGGAGGATCTCCTCGCGGCAGAACCCGGCATCGCCGCGCACCCGGATCCGGGTCCCGGGCCAGCGTCGGCGGATCTGCGGCACGATCCGCGCCGGTTCGTCCACCGCGCCTGCCGCCGCATCGATATCGGCCGGGCGCAGCCGGGCGCACAGCACGTGCTCGCCGCAGGTCACGTACAGCGGCAGATAGCAGTAGTGCCCGTAGTAGCCGTGGAAGAACCGGCCCTCCTGGCGGCCGTGCAGCGGATCGTCGGTGGCGTCGAGATCGAGTACGATCTCCGCCGGCGGGGCGGCATGGGCCTCCAGGAACAGGTCCACCAGCAACCGGTCCATCCCGTCCGGGTCGGCGGCGATCCGCTGGTAGCGGTCCCCGGCCGCCGCTTCCGGTACGCCGAGCTCCAGGCGGTTCAGCGTGCTCGACCCCGCCAGCGCATGCCCCCGGTCCCGCGCCCGCCGCCGCCGTTCCCCGGTCACGTCCGCACACCCGCTCGCCAGCGCGAAGGCGCTGTCGGCGCGCAGCCGGTCATGGTCGTTGAGGTCCTCGTAGCCCGCCGCCAGGGCCAACACCCGCTGCGCCACCAGCGTCTCCAGACAGTGCTCGATGCGTCGTGGGTCGCGGTGGTCCCGGAAGCACGCCGCCAGCCGCGACGTCACCCGGAAGCGCCGGTCAACCTCCCGCAGCAGCAGCACGCCGCCATCGGTCGTCAGCCGGCCGCCGTCGAACCGGCCTACCACCGCACCGCCGGCCAAGGCCTTCAAACGTCAGTGGCGTCGAGGTACAGTCTGTGTGCATGGGGTGGCTCCGTCATGGCCGGTAAAGGTTTGACTTTCTTACCTGTACCACGCGTTTCCGCCCCATGTACCCCCCGCTGGTGAGATATCCGGGCTAGCTGTGCTAGGCAATTCATCCGCGCGGCATCCAGTGCGGACCGCTCGGGGTCGTCGTCGGGGCGGCTGTGCAGTTCCCACGTCACCTCGCCCAACAGCAGGTGCAGCTGAGGCACGATCTCGGTCTGGAGGCGGATACGGGGGTCGTTTGCGCTCACGCGTCGGGCCCCAGTAGGCCGAATACGGCGCAGTATCAACTGCCTACTCTCTGATCGCCACCTATTCGAGCACCTTTTTTATTCCGGCCTCGAGCGCCGCACGGTCGGCTGCCCGCTTCGCAAAGCCCGCTGGTGCCTGCGTGCTGGATCCGGCATCCAATCGCAACACGTAAGTCAGATTGTTGGCGATTGAGACATTCTGACCCGGAATCCGCTTGGCGATTTCAGCATTGTTTCGAGCAATCGTTGCCGCACCGCCCCGATCCTTCGCATTGATCGCTTCCGTAGCAGGAACGCCCACGCCCGCGCGCCAGTTCGCACGCGCCTGTGCCGAATCAACCGGCGTTGCCATGACGACCTTGCGGTTTGCGGTGCGAGCGGCCGCCTTCACGAGGGAATCGGTATTCCGTTTCACCTGCGCACCGCACCGCCGCATACGTCTGGCCAAATCATCGAGTCCCGGCATCGGGCTTCTCCTCTAGCGGCTCATGATTCCAAGAAAGGCCAACCCGTCCTTCGCAGCTGAGGGAGGGCGATGCCGTAGATCGTCTCGGTCGCGCTTGTCAGCAGGATGATGCCCGACGCCCTTTCAAGACTGCACTCCCGAGAGGGCCGTCTTTACGTCGCGCTCAATGTCCGAGATAGCGCCCGCCAGCTCGCGGCCGATCAAGTCCATCTTTCGCAACTGCCCGACGCGCGGGCGAAGCCGTTCGATGTTTCGGTCCGGAAAGATATCGCCAAGCAGGTCACAGGCGTCGACCAAGCCAATCAGGGCGACGTCGCGCGGATCGGGGATGTCGTCTGAGAGCAGCACATTGCCAATGCGTAGCTTGATCTCCTGCTCGGCCTCGTGGTGGTGCCGTGCGCTAGAGGCCCAGACGAATCTTCTCTCTCGCCGATCCAGGATGCCGCGCCAGGGGCCGAAGGCCCAGTTGAAACTTCTATCCCGCCGCTTCAGGAGGCCGTGCTGGACGAGCCTTACCAGCGCCTGCTCGCGGATATAATCCGCGTCCCCGTCCGCGAGCTCTTTAATCCAGGTGCGGGTGTCGGTCGTTTCCTCCCGGGCTCCGATCTTCGCCAGCGTACGGTCGAGCATCATATTGCCGGTGGGAGTCCGGTCGATGACCATCAGAGTCTCGAGGTCGGTGTCGATTCGGTTGGCGAAGGCGAGGTCCATGAGGGCAGCCCCGGCGAGCGCGCATTCGAATTTGGTGCGCGGAATCGGTATGAGTGTTCCGCGCTCGTCTTCCAGCAGGAGGACCAGGATCTCTTCGGAGAAGGTGAGCATGGCTGCGTCCAGCGGGACCTCATCCACGGCTAATGCGATCGTTGAGCACGGGGCGCTGGCCTGTCATTTGGTCCTCATAGCTGGTGACCCTCACGCGCGAAGGCAGAGTCCAAGCCAGCGCTGCTCATGATCTTCGGCCTGCGGCTACGGCCGCCGTTGCAAGATAAGAGTGGGAGAGCGTACTTGTGTCAAGTCACAAAGTGTCGTTGTTACTGCTGATTTTGGCTTACCCGCAAGGGTTACCAGCGCTGCTTCCAGAGCCGACCGGAAGAACTTGAAATCGAGCTCGGAAGCTAGGCTTCCAATTGGTTTCAATACCACTAAGACGCTGCAAATATTCCTCAATATCAAGAAAAGGATCGTGTTGCCATGGTCGCCTTTGTACTGGAGTCGGCCGCATTGAATCACAGAGCCCGTAAGTTGGCGTGGTAAATCAAGGTTCCCAGGGGGTGGTTTCATGGAAGGAAAGATCAGTAACGCACTTCGCCGCGGGCTGTGCAGATAACGCCGTAGGGGGTTGGCCGGACGTCGATCGCAGATGACGCTTGGCTGGGCATCGATGACCGGCAGGATGTGAATCCGACGTATGTCGAACAGCCGTTCCGGCAGGAAGTCCGCCGCCCTTGCCGTGTTCGGTGCCGCGGCAGTGCACCGGTCCTTGCGCACCTTCGCCGAGACCCGCCGCATCGGTGTCTTGTGACGCAATTGCAAATGCATCGACAGCTCCTGAATCAGGTTAGGCTGCCTGCGTGGATTCCCACTGCTCCTGCAATTTCAGCCACTGCTCCTCGACCTGAGTCAGATCGCGGGCGACGTGTCGGAGATCCTTTTGCAACGCGACCAGCTTCCCGCTGTCACCGTTGTAAAGTTTAGGGTCAGCCATCACCGCTTCGAGCTCGGCTTTTCTTGTCGTCAATTTCTCAACCATTTGCTCGGAGCGCTGAAGATCCCGGCGAAGTGGTGCCAGGGCTTCGCGGTGTGCGGCCGCGAGACGTCGTTGATCCCGTTTGTTCTTCGGATCGGGTAGCAGTGCCTTAACCGCCGTAGCTTCGGAGCGCTTTCCTTCTTCGGAACTGGTGAGCAGGAGGTTCCGATAGTCCTGCATGTCACCGTCAAACAGCGTCACGGTCCTGTCTGCGACCAGCCAGAACCGGTTTGCCGTCAGCTTGATCACATGGGGATCATGGGTGACGATGACCACAGCACCAGCGAAGGCATCGATTGCCTGGATCAGCGCTTGGCGCGAGTCGACATCAAGATGGTTCGTCGGTTCGTCAAGCAGCAGGACATGAGGCTTGTCGGCCGTCATCAGCGCAAACAAAAGACGCGCCTTTTCGCCCCCGGACAGGCTGGCGACGGTCGTCAGGGCACGCTCTTGCGAAAAACCGAACCGGGCAAGCTGAGATCGAATTTTTTCCGCTGGATCCCCGGGCCGTCTGTGCGCCAGTTCGGTCATCGGAGTCGCGGCCAGATTGAGCTCATCAGCCTGATTCTGCGCGAAGTAACCGACGCGCATCTTGGGCGAAGTGGAGACCGTGCCCCCCATCGGCGACAGGCGGCCGGCGAGCAGTCGGATCAGGGTCGATTTGCCGTTGCCGTTCGCGCCCAGCAGCGCTATCCGGTCGTCATCGTCCAGCCGTAGCGAGAGTCGTTGCAGCACCGGCGTTTGGTCGTAGCCGACCGATGCATCTCGGGCGCTGAACAGCGGAGACGCAAGAGGCTCGGGATCGGGGAACCGGAAGATGACGCCAGCTTCGTCCCGATGCTCGGGAATGGATTCCATCCGTTCCAGCATCTTCAGCCGCGACTGAGCTTGGCGCGCTTTGGTGGCCTTGTACCGGAACCGCTCAACAAACTGCTGAATGTGGGAACGCTTCGCTTCTTGGCGAGTACGCAGTTTCGCATCCCGTTCCAAACCCATGCGCCGGGTCCGCTCGAAGCGATCATATCCACCCTGATAGAGGTTCAACTGGCCGTGTTCGAGATGCAGGATTTGCTGAGCGACACTGTTCAGAAGATTGCGGTCGTGACTGACGATGAGCACAGTTCCGTCGTAACGCTGCAGATACTCTTCCAGCCAAAGCGTGGCTTCGAGATCCAGGTGGTTTGTCGGCTCGTCGAGTAAAAGCAGATCGGGTTGGGTGAACAACAGCGCCGCCAGCATCACCCGCATGCGCCAGCCGCCCGAGAACGTGTCGAGCGGCCGCAGCCGAGCCGCGTGATCGAACCCGAGCCCGTCGAGAACGCGAGCGGCGCGAGCGGGCGCGCTGTGCGCCTCCATGTTCCGCAAACGTTCATGAATTTCGGCAATGCGAACGTGATCCGTCGCTGTCGAGGCCTCGAGCTGCAAGGCGGTGAGTTCGTGGTCGGCGGCGAGCACGGTCTCAACCAAGTTCTGTGAGCCCGACGGCGCCTCCTGCTTCGTCATGCCGATACGCCAGCGTTCGGACACGTTAACCACCCCGTTGTCCGGCTCCAGGGCACCGGTGATCAGGTGTAGAAGTGTTGTCTTTCCGGCACCGTTGCGGCCGACGAATCCCACGCGATGGCCAGGGTTGACCACCGCGCTCGCCCGGTCGAGCAGGACACGATTTCCGATCGTGTAGGTCAGGTTATCGATCCGCAGCATGGCAGGGGTGTACACGGCATGAGCAGAATTACAACGACCAGAGCAGACGTATTCCCTGCTTCTACTTTCTGTAGCCGGAAAAGCTCATGCCCATCAGGGGCGCGATTAGCCGATCTGTGAGACCCACCAGGACGCGCTCCTCGAGGACCGCGCGGCGTATGCCGCGGCCGTTGGAGCAACCGCCGTTCATCAGTCGGTTGGAGCCGCCGTAGCGATCCGGCCCGCGTATCGCGTAAGGACCACTGCAGGCCCCGTATTCGAGGAGGCCCGAGAGGAGGTGACGGGGGCGGTGGGTGTGCTCAGGTGATTGGCACGCTCTCTCCACGCGGCCTTGATGATGGTCGCGAGTATTGCGGTCAGTTCTTCTTGGCGTTCCTTCACCGCCCGCCAGAACGCAGCGTCGATGACGCGGGACTCGGGAACCTTCGTGACGATCCACTCCTCTCGCGGATTGACTCGCGACACTCTCTTTCCGGTCTCTGCATTCTTAATCTAACGAAGCCTGTTCCAGAGCAAACGCACGATATGGAGCTCGTTGTTGATTAGCCCAGTGCCGTGTTTGACCTGGCCCTGGATGGCGGAATTGGCTCAAAGTTTACCCGAGAGGCAGGGGAGGTTCTCGGCATTAAAACGACGCGCCTACGTGCGCGGGCTGCTACCGGATGCGAACTCCCGGAACACCCTGCGAACGATCTCAGCCGCAACCTCGTTGATCAAGCGTTCGCCCCGTACCGGGTCGCCGGCGCCGTAGAAGGCCGTGACGACGACATTGCCACAGCCGACCCACGCCCGGAGCGGCCGTTCTCGACCTGGCCCCGCAAGCCCTAATGGGTCTATGCAGCGAGGTCCTTCAGGAACAGGTCGTTCATCGTGCCTTTGAGGCCCACGTGGAGTTCGTTGATCTCGCCCGCGGTGAGAGTGACGATCATCGCGTCGGCAAACTTCAGGTGTTTGAACAGCGTCGAGACATCTGTCTGATCTCGGCTTATCGGGTCCAGCACCTCTGCGACGACCACGGCGAACGCGCCCGCACGGGCATCGGCCACGAGGGCCTGCACGCCCGGACGCAGGGTTACGGTGTCTCCTGTGTTCCGGGAATCGCAATAGGTCTCCGCGACCATCCAGCCCTCCCGCTCGGCGTTGGTCCCGGCAAATCCGAAATTGGTCCTCGATCGACGCTTCCCGTTGCAGGGGCGAGGAATATCAGGCGTGGAGCGCGGCGCGGATCATGTCGTCGTTCCTGTCGGTCTCCGGCTTGCCTGACCGGCGTGTTGTCGATGCGAACTCCAGCCGCACGAGATGCTCGCGAGCGATCTGGCGTTCGAGCAAACGGGCGATGGTCAGCAGAGCCGACCGGACGCGGGCCTTGGCCGCTCCGTTGCCGTTGGCGGCAGCGGCGTCCGTCCAACGTCACCTCCCGTTTCTTCCCATAAGGCCTTTCCTCCCCGCAACACGATCCTCTACAGGATGCGATCATCGCGAGGAGAGGGGCGGTAGAAAGTCATTTATCTATTGTAAGTAATAGCTTAACGGGAATCTCTACGCATCCGAGACCACGCAGAAAGGGCGCGGGGATATACGATCCGTGTTACTAGCTAGCAATACGCGGAACCGGCGCCGCTCACGCGATAATAATGCAGTGTGCCAGCCTTGAGACTGAGAAAAGGCGCGGCCTCACGCGTGGTGAGAAAGAGCTCTTGCTCGATCGGTTGAAAGATCTCTTCGGGAGGATGTTTGTCGTCAGAGACCGTGCGATTGGCCCTGTATTGGATTGCAAACGTCGGTCGGCTCGGAGCCGTCAATCAACTCCGGGATACCTGTTACGGTCCGGTCTATACCTCCGGTGGAATCGTGCAAACGGCTTCGTATGGGTGTCGGGCGGTGACGAGTCCGTTGTAGGCGAAGATGTCAAGGGTTGCTTCGTAGGCAGCGCGGGTAATTTCGATGTGCTGGGTCCAGCAGCCGAGCTCCTGATAGGTCCGGATGCATCGTGCCAACACCGGTCCGTCAATTGCCGGGAAGTACGGCTGCTCTGCCTCCGCAATCTTCTCAGCAGGCGTGGAACGGATGTAGCGTCGCGTCTTTCGATAGGCACGGACGAAAGCCGCCGCCATGTCCGTTTCAAGCCATGCGGGCATCGCTGCGAGGCTCGAGAATCCGCACGACCCGATGACGGGACCAACTTGGGCAACCACGTGTCCGACGCCGTCCGCCTCGAGCTGCTGCGGGAAGGGGCCCTGCTGCTGCACGTACGCACCCTGGCCGGCTCTGAATGCGGCGTCAACGGCCGCGGCGTTGCCAGGGTGAATCGCGTTGATGCGGGAATAGTTGATGCCGGCCCGATGACATGCGTACTTGAACATCGCGAGCGGCTGGCCGCCGCCGAAGAGGACCACGTCCGCTCCCTCGAGCTTCCTCCACGAGAACTCCGGGTCCGGTTCGCGCGCGGTGAGGAAGAACCCGTCCATCTCGTTCACCTGCGCGAAGTGGGTGGTGGCCGGGGTCTCTCCGCGCTCAAGCGGTCCGAACCCTTGGCTAAGTGCGGACTGCACGACATGGGCGGAGCCGTTCTCAAGGGCAGCAAGCGCGCTCACTCCCGGAGCGGCGATCGACCATTCCGGATCGAGCCCCTCCTCGCGAAGAAACCCGCCCGCCATCGTTGCGATGAGCGGCGAGTAAAACGCCGAAAACAGCGTGAACTGGATGTTGATGCGTGTCATGCGGCTTGCTCCCGAGATTTGCCGTGGTGTGAACTAATTGGGGCGGGGCGGCAGGTCGCCGGAGCGGCGGCACGCGCGGGGATCATACCGTTTGCCCCGAATGCGGCCGGCAGCGCGACCCGTCGGCGCGGCGCAAACACTGCCTCAGGTGGTGACTTGGAATTGCCGCGACAGGCTGAACCCTGTGATTGCGGAGGGGCGGTGCATGCCCTCGACGTTGAAAATGTCTCGCCGAGCAGATGTGGTGGACAAGGCAATCTTCACCACGGGACGTCCCCATTTCCATTTCGGAGAAAACGTCGATTACCGGCTCACGCCCCGCTCGATCCTTCTAGTGCCTTCGCTTCGTCGCGCTAGCCTACTGGCGATCAAACATCGCGATAGCTGGGTGGCCCTTCCCAACGCCTCGGTCAGAGGCGTGTTGCGGACCTGTGCGGGGATTGGGGTGTTGATCATGGAGCGCCCCTTGGTTCCCGGATGCAGTCGCCGGCGTGGTTATGGCGTCAAGGAATTCTGCTGTAGCGGGCAAAATGAACGAGTTGGAGCGGACCTGTTGGCTTCGTATGCTGGAAATCTCTGCCTGATCCCGTCCCGGCCGCCTGCCCGCAGCGATCCGAGTCCGCACCATGAACCTTGCCACGCCCGCACCCTCCTTCGAGACCGGTACCTTTACGGCGGTTCCGGCCGTCGACATCGGCGTTCGGATGGACGGGTTCGAGGCCCGGCAAGCGCTCGCGGCGCGGCTGGGCGAAATCAGTCACCACGTCGGCTTCGTTATCGTCACCGGCCACGGCGTTGAGCATGAAGTGATCGGCGACGTCTTTGAGCAATCCATCGGCTTCTTCGCCTTACCCGAGGCCGACAAGCGCAGCATTGACAAGCGCAACTCCCGCCATTTCCGCGGCTGGGAGCCAGTCGGCAGCGAATACACCAACAACCGGCCTGACATGCGTGAGCAGATCGACCTGTGGACCGAGCATCCGGCCAGGCCGCGCGACGCGATGCCCCGCTATCTGCGGCTGTTGGGACCGAACCAGTGGCCGCCGGAGGAGCTGGCGCCGGGTTTCAGGCCAGCGATGAATCGCTGGTTCGTCGAAATGGCGGCACTGGCCGATGACCTCCTGCGCCTACTTGCCCTCAGCTTGGGGCTCGAAGAGAACCATTTCGATGCCCTGTTCGGGGCCGAGCGCATGTCGCTGACCAAACTGATCAGCTACCCGGAAACGCCGCCGGGTCAGTTTGGTGTCAACGCCCATCACGATACCGGATTTCTGACCATCCTTGCTCCGGGCAAGACACCGGGCCTCGAAGTCGAAAATGCCGACGGTGACTGGATCCCGGTGTCGGTGGTACCAGACTCGCTGGTCGTCAATCTGGGCGAAATCCTCCAGGCAATGACCGGCAACTATTTTGTCGCTACCCCGCACCGTGTGGTCACACGTCAACCGCGCCTCTCGGCCGGCTATTTTCACGGTCCGTCGCTCGACATGGCGCTCGACCCGCTCGACTTGCACCCTGGCTTCGCCGAAGCGGTCGCCCGCAGTCCGTACCATGCCAGTGCCGGCTTCATGGCCCAGCGTGACGAGACCGAGGCCGGGGTCGCCGACATGCGGAGCAGGGGCCATCCCGGCACCTACGGCGAGCAACTCTGGAACTATTTCGCGCGCAGCTATCCCGACAACATCGCGCGGCACGAACCGGCTTCCGCTGACTGATCCCATTTGATTGTGGGCTGGACTGTACCGTTGGGTCCGGCTTCGGTAAGCAGTGTTGAGAGCAGATCGCTGAATGGGTCCGTTTGACGTACTGCCGCTGCGGCGTATCGCAACCGGTTCGTCGGGCGATGGCAATCTGTCGGCAAAAAAGGATGGGCGCTCGAGTCGGCATGAGCAGTGAGTTCAGGTGAGCGACGGCTCAAGCTCCGGAGGATGTAGCCGATTGGCCAACCACTGACGGCAAGGGATGGCCTCCGCCAGCAGTGATACGAGTTCTAGCCTTCAGGGGCCGAGCTTCAGTCGGGATCAGCCCCTTGTAGCTGCCCCCAGGACGTTTAGCGATGGTCACTAGGATGCTGTTGCTGTCCCGCGGGACGCTTGCCGGCCCACCCAATTCGTGTTGCAGAGCTAAGCCCGATTCATCGAATCGTTTCCGCTCGGTACGATGTGTTTTTCTTCCATCGCTGATGCCGGTGGACGAGTCAGCGCCTATGATCACCGGCCGCCGAACGAGCCCCCCACATGCCTCGCGATTACGTCACGAAAATCCTGAAGGCGCGTGTCTACGACGTGGCCCGTGAGACACCATTGGAGCTGGCACCCAAACTGTCTTCCAGACTTGGCAGCGAGGTGTGGCTCAAGCGCGAGGACCTTCAGCCGGTATTTTCATTCAAGCTCCGAGGCGCACATAACAAGCTCGCATCCCTCACCGCGGAGGAGCGGGCGCGGGGGGTCATCGCAGCGTCGGCTGGCAATCATGCGCAGGGGGTCGCGCTAGCTGCGCGCCAGCTTGGCGTTCGCGCCCTCATCGTCATGCCGGAGACAGCGCCGCGCATCAAGGTGGAGGCGGTGGAGATGCTTGGGGCGGAGGTGGAGCTCGCGGGCGAGTCGTACGACGGTGCCAGCGAGCGGGCGGAATTCCTCGCGGCGGAGAACCGGATGGTCCTCATCCCCCCGTTCGACGACGAGTACGTTATTGCTGGTCAGGGCACGGTGGGGATGGAAATCGTTCGCCAGCAGGGCGAGCCGTTCGACGTGATCTTTGTCGAGGTCGGAGGTGGTGGACTCATCGCCGGCATCTCCGCCTATATCAAGGCGTTGTGGCCGCAGACGCGCATCGTCGGAGTCGAACCGCATGACACCCCGACACTGCACGCGGCGCTCGCGGCGGGTAAGCGTGTGGTCCTGGAGCACGTCGGGATCTTCGCCGATGGCGTGGCGGTGAAGCAGATCGGGGAGGAGCCGTTCCGGATTGCGCGCGAATGCGTCGATGAGGTCGTGCTCGTCTCCACCGACGAAATCTGCGCGGCGATCAGGGACATCTTCGAGGACACCCGGTCGATCGCGGAGCCGGCGGGCGCGCTCGCAGTGGCGGGCCTGAAGCGTTACGTCGAGCGTGAGGGCGTGACGGGCCAGCGGTTCGCGGTGATCGTGAGCGGTGCGAACGTTAACTTCGACCGCCTGCGCCACATCGCCGAGCGGGCCGAACTCGGCGAGCACCGTGAGAGTCTGCTCGCGGTGACCGTCCCTGAGCGCCCGGGGAGCCTACTCAGGTTCTGCGAACTCATCGGCAAGCGTTCGATCACCGAGTTCAACTACCGATATGCCGACAATGCGGACGCGCACATCTTCGTAGGCGTAGAAATCAGTAATCCCAACGCCGACAAACAGACGCTCATTGATACGCTGGAGCGCGACGGCTACCCCGTGCTTGATCTGACCGACAACGAGATGGCCAAGCTCCACGTGCGCTACATGGTGGGTGGGCACGCCCCCGGGGAACTGGACGAAGTCCTCTATCGATTCGACTTCCCCGAGCGTCCGGGAGCGCTGATGCACTTCCTGACGCGGATGGGCAGCAAGCCCTGGAACATCAGCATGTTCCACTACCGCAATCACGGCTCGGCCTATGGCCGGGTGCTGATTGGACTGCAGGTACCGCGGGATGAACGGGGCAACATCCAGTCGTTTCTGGAAGAGGTTGGATATGAGTACCGGGAGGAGACAGAGAATCCGGCGTACCGGGTATTCCTGCAGTGAAAGGGACATGCTCGACCCTGTAACCGGTCTATCTCGATACATTCTTTGCTAGATAATAACGATAGCTTTTTGTTTATGTACTGGGTTATGACGATATGCTCGACCAAAACACGATACGCACGGAGGCGGCCGGGGCCAAGTGGCCGGGGTTGTCCGATTTCTTCGCCGGGCTCACGGAATGCGTGCCGGTTCGCGCCGTCAAGGTTGGCTGGTGCAGTGCTAGTATGGCCGCCCTAAGCCCAGTGGACGGCGGTCGCTCCTTTATGGCTTGGGGCGACTATTCTGGCGACCCGAGGGAATGTGGGCCGTTGCTGCCGATCCGGCGGCGCCATTTGCGGTTGAACGAAACACGGCCTATCGGGTACGCCCCCAGTTCTGCCACTATGGCGGCATCGCGCGCGCTACCGGATCTGGTTGGAAGGGACGTCGGAACCTGACAACTGGCTGTGCGTGGAGGAGGATGGACGGGTTCCACCCGAACTGCCGCGCAACAGTCGGGGAGGATTCGGACTATTTCAACACATGGGTTATCTGATCGAGTGGTCCGACATCTTCGTCAGGGCTTACCACCCTGGCCCCAATGACTTGCCCGGTACCGATCCGACTATCGCGCGGGCACTGTTCTTGCAACGCCGACGGCCGGGCGTTTTCTAAGTAGCCGAATAGGCGATCTGGCCGGTCAGCCTGAGCAAATGCGGACCTGCGAAACGGCCAAAAGGCATGGTGCTCAATCCCTGGTTGCTTACCCGTCTAGCCCACGGGAGAAATCAAGCAACCGGCACGCAGCGTGTGATCATGTCGCACAGCATGAGTCCGTACTGCCTTTATCGACGCGGGCTACGGTCATGGTCGGCGGGGCAGACAGGTGCCCGCTGTGAACTGTCTTGCCGATGTCCCCCGAGCGTTTGTCCCATGACTCAGTTCCCACCAACCGACAAGGACAGTCCCCGCCATGGCCTATGAATTTGTCACGATCGCCCACACAGGCCGTGTCGCGATCGTCACGTTCGACCGGGGCAACCGGCTCAATGCGCTGTCGCTGCAGGCGATCGAGGAGTTGACCGCAGCGGCGCTGAGATTTGCCGACGACCTTGAAACCTCGGCGATCGTGTTGCGGACTCCGGCCGGCAGCGGCTTCTCTGCCGGGCGCGACCTCTCGGATCCCGCCACGGAGAACCGTCGAGACAAGCCGATGCTGGAACGGCGGCATGTGGCCGGAGCAGGTAAGCGCCTTTGCGCGGCCTGGGAGGGTCTGGAACAATTCACAGTCGCCGCCGTGGAGCGCTTTGCCATCGGCGGCGGGCTCGCGTTGGCGGCTGCCTTCGACTTTCGCGTGACGGGCGACGGCGCGCACTTTCGCGCCCCGGAGGTCGCTCTTGGCCCTCGATGAGTTGGGGGACGATCCCGCGTCTCGTTGCGCTCGTGGGTCCAGCGCGTGCCAAGCAGATCCTCTGCCTTGGGAACGACCGGATTCAGGCGGCGGACGCGCTTGCCTGGGGCCTGGTGCAGAAGTCGTGCAGGACGGCAAGGCAGCGGAGCGCGCGCGTGAACTCGCCACACGCGCCGCCGCAATGCCCCCGGTTCCGCTGCGCATGACCAAGACGACCATCAATGCGTTCGCGGGCGCGCTTGCCGCCGCCGCCGTCCACATGGACACCGAGGAGGTCATGTTGACCGAGCTTACGGAGGACTTTGCCGAAGGCGTCGCTGCTTTCCGCGAGTCCCGCCCTGCGACGTTTCGGGGGTCGTGAAGGGGAGGGGAGTAGACCGCAATCCCTACGTATAGCCCCAAGGGGGGTCGGGTTTCCGTGCCGTTGGCGGCCCAAAAACAGAAATTCGTCGTGCCGGTTGTTCGAGTGACCGACCAGCGTGGCGCAATGCCACAATTGATCAGGCTTGCTCTGCATTGCATCCTCTGCGTTCGTCTGACCGGGCACTTGCTCGTAAATGCCCACTTCGCATCGCTTCGATGCCGGTCAATGTCAAGAGCTTAGATCGCATCCCCACATATCTTTAGCGAGGCAACCCAACGTCCGGGTCGGATTGCCACAAGAACAGGGTGGCTGCCTTGATCGGTTGAGGTAGACGGTGCGCGGGCTGAGAAGCAGGACTGGCGGCCCCAGCGACAACGCGGCGCTGTCGTCAGGGATCTCGGCGTTGTCAACGCGCAGCTTCCCGCTGGCTGCCAGCACTATCGGCGGATGATGATCTCAATCTCGAGGCTGAGGACGGTCAGGGGGCGGAACAGGAACTCCAACGAATATTCGCAATACTCACCGCGATCGAGCCTCGAAAGGCCGGCCTCCGGCAGGCCGAATAATCCTGCTGCCTCGGTCCCGGTAATGTTGCGCTGGCGTACGATGGTGCTGATGCGCATGACAAGGTCTGCCTTCAGCAAAGCGCATCCAATCCGGGATTTCCACGTCCGCGAAGACGTCGCCGCTGCTGCTGCGGACACTCGAGTCAGACGCGTTCGCGATTCCAGCATCTGCAACGGGATTTTCAATAAGATCACTGGCATCGGCCGAATGCCTTGCGAGGAATCATGACGCGCAGTGAACTCTGGAAGACGGCATTCGCAACCAGTGCCGCCTTGGCCGTCGCCACGGCGGCTGAGGCCCAGGACTTCACCTTCAAGCTCCATCACTTTCTTGGTGCGAAGGCGCCAGCACAGACGCAGATGTTGGAGCCCTGGGCAAAGGCTGTAGAAGAAAATTCCAGTGGTCGCGTGAAAATCGAGATCTTTCCGGCGATGACGCTCGGCGGCCGCCCGCCCGAACTGATCCAGCAGGTGCGCGATGGGGTCGTGGATCTGGTCTGGACCGTAAACGGATATACCCCGGGTTCGTTCCCCCGAACTGAAGTCGTTGAGCTCCCGACGGTCTTCAAGAACGATCCCGTCGCCGCGAACCTCGCACTCTACGACATGTTCGAGAGCGACCTCGCCGAGGAGTACAAAGGCGTCGAAGTCATGTTTTTGCATGTTCATGCAGGCATGGGCATCCACATGCGGAATAAAGAGGTCCGCCGACCCGCTGACCTCGTCGGCACCAAGCTCCGCATCCCCTCCCGCACCGGCGGTTGGATCATTGAGGCGCTCGGCGCAGCTCCCGTGGCGATGCCAGTTCCCGAGCTGCCGGCATCGCTGCAAAAAGGCGTGGTAGACGGCGCGTTCATTCCCTGGGAGATCATCCTGCCGCTCAAGATCCAGGAGCAGACCGAGTATCAGATCGAGGGCGCCGAGAAAGAACGCTTCGGCACGGTCACCTTCCAGGTGTCGATGAACAAGCGGCGGTGGGACGGCCTCCCGGAAGATATCCAGCGGGCTTTCCGCGATGCGTCCAGCCGCGACTGGTGGGGTGAGGTCGGCAGGATCTGGCGCGCTACCGACGACTTGGGAATCAAGCTCGCCACCGACGCAGGCAATACGCACATCACGCTGAGCGAGGAGGAAACCCAGGCGTTTCGCAATGCCCTCGCTCCGGTCGTCAACCGCTGGGTAGAGGAAGTCTCGTCGAAAGCCATCGCCGGGGCCGCACTGGTGCAGAAGGCCCGCGAGCTGATCGCGGTCAACGCCAGGGCAAAGTAGTGGCTCTCGCCGCACGTACGGGCCGCTCCGGATTCTCCGGGGCGGTGGCCGGCGTTATCGATGCATGGGCACTGTTGGGCGGCGTGATCCTTTTAGCCGTCGTGGCGATGAACCTCGCCTCCGTTGTCGGTGGCATGGTTTGGATTCCCTTCCCGGGAGATTTTGAATTGACGCAGGTAGGCGTCGCCGTCGCCGCTTTTGCCTTCCTGCCCTATTGCGAGCTTACCGGGACCAACGTGACGGCGGACATATTCACCTCCGGAGCTGGCCGACGAACCCTTTCGGTGTTCAAGCTGCTCGCGTCCGTCGTCGCGCTTTTCTTCAGCCTGCTTCTTCTTTGGCGGATGTATGGCGGCCTGCTCGACCAGAAGGAGTACAACTACATCACGGCAATCCTGCAGGTCCCGATCTGGGTGGTGTTCGTACCTATCCTGGTCTCTCTCTCGCTACTCGTGGCCGCAGCGGCGATCACGCTGTCCGAGAACGTTCGCGGAGTCGCGGAACAGCCGCAAGGTGGTTGACTCGATCCTTCTCGGAGTCGGCTCTCTGATCGTCCTCGTCGTGCTGATCGGCATCCGCATGCCGATCGCTTATGCGATGATTCTGGTGGGCAGCATCGGCATCGCGCTCGTAGACGGGCCGGTTCTGGTCTTGAACCAGCTCAAGACGCTCGCCTACGGGCAGTTTTCGATCTACGATCTTTCGGTCGTGCCGATGTTCATCCTGATGGGTGCACTGGCTGGCAAGGCCGGGCTTTCCACGGCGCTGTTCCGCGCGGCCAATGTCTGGCTAGGTTGGCTCAGGGGCGGTACCGCTATGGCAGCGATCGCCGGGTGCGCGGGCTTCGGCGCAGTCTGCGGCTCGTCCCTCGCCACGGCCTCTACCATGGGTCGCGTCGCTTTGCCCGAGCTTGAGCGCTACCAATACTCCGGCGCGCTCGCGACCGGATCGCTCGCTGCTGGCGGCGTTCTTGGCATC
Source organism: Alphaproteobacteria bacterium (assembly GCA_965215575.1). Classification (GTDB taxonomy): domain Bacteria; phylum Pseudomonadota; class Alphaproteobacteria; order TMED109; family TMED109; genus VXPW01. The sequence continues at coordinate 2,570,402 of OZ244069.1, read as the reverse complement.
CTGATCCCGCCCTCTGTCGTCCTCATCATCTACGCGATCATTGTCGAAGCGAACATTGTCACCATGTTCGCGGCCGCGTTGCTGCCGGGCCTGATGGCAGTTGTGTTGTTCCTGCTGACCATTGCCATTTACGTCGCGATCCGCCCAGATGCCGGGCCACGTCACGAAAGAGTCGACGCCACGGAATTTCGCGACGCGACGATCGGTGTCATCCCCGTTCTTGCCATCTTTGGGATCGTATTGGGCGGTATCTACGCGGGTTTCTACAACCCGACGCCTGCCGCCGCTGTCGGCGTGGTTTTGGTCTGGCTCTACGGAGCTTGGACGCGCGAGATCCGACTGGCAGGGATGATCGCGGCGCTGCGCGAGACCGCCGGCACTACTGGCATGATCTACCTGATCCTCCTCGGCGCAGAGCAGATGAAGATCTACATGTCCCGAATCGGCCTGCCGCAGGCGACCGCAGAGTGGATTCTTGCGACGGGTATGGCGCCGATGACGGTGCTGGTGCTCCTTCTGCTGGCGCTCATCTTCCTCGGCTGCCTGATGGACAGCCTGTCCATGATCCTGCTTGTCATCCCGTTCTTCTGGCCGGTGCTCGTGGACCTCAACGGAGGCCTCTACATGAGCGCGGACGGCGCAGGCTTCGGTATGTCGACCGAGCATCTGAAGATCTGGTTCGGAATTCTCGCGCTCATCGTGGTGGAACTTGGTCTCATTACGCCACCAGTGGGCATGAACGTCTTCGTCATCTCGGCACTTGCCCGGGACACCCCCATGATCGAGACATTCCAAGGCGTGGTCCCGTTCTTCTGCGCCGAACTGCTGCGCGTGGGGTTGCTCCTTGCCTTTCCCGTGCTCACGCTTTGGCTGCCCCGGTTGTTTTCTGGCTGATCAGGGTCGGTGAGCCATAGATCAGTTGGCCATGTCTTGGACACAGCGCTTGACAACCATCTTGCTGCACGAGGCCGTCTCGTTGTACGAGTCCCAGCGGAACACCAACTTCTTCGATGTGGAGACTGTCTCTCGTCAGCACCAAAGGAAGAAGGTTGACCGAGATGACCACCGTCATTGCGTACGCTGGACATGGGACGAGAACGAAAGCCGCGTCAACTAGGGATGGGTGGTTTCATCTCGGGGACACCTGCGCACCTCGGTCAACCGGGCATGGTGAGGCTTTGGTAGCCGAAATCGACCGTTTTTCGGCTCGTATGCGGTGATTCAGGGCGGAACAGGGTTGTTGGGAGGCTGAATGCCCTGCGTTCAGGAGTTTTGGGCAGACGGACCCCGCGGTGGGGTCCGGCAGATGGTGACGCAGCCTCGGAGTTGGACCAAGCGGCGGAGGTTGTAGGCAAGATTGGCCGTTCCGATCCGGGTGCGCGCCCGAGCCAGGCCGGTCGTGCGGATCACCAGTTCGATGACCTCCTTTTTCGCCACGAAGACACGCTCGACGGAAGCCCGACCACGTGAGCGGCCTGGAATTGCCGCGACCGATGTGCGCTAGCAGCGGCCGTCCTGGCAGGCGCCGCCGATGGGTGTGGCTGATGAACCCGTGGCCCTTCAGGTACGTTTCATTCTGCTACGGGCGATACGCCGTATCCGCCCAGATCCCCGCACCGGTGTTCGTGGGATCGAGCAGTCTCTCGCGCAGGAGCCAGCCGTCGTGCCGGCTGGCATCGGTCACCACCCAGCAACGGATAAATCGATACCGTCGGTCGATGCTCGCGTGAGATTTGTTCCCGAAGGCCGGGATGGCGATCTCCGGATGCCCCGTGCGCGCGGCGTCGGGCCGGGTCCGACCGGTTTGGATCGTCCATCGCGCGTCGACATCTTTCTGCGCTGCCTTGGCCGGCTGGTCCGGCTAGATCTCCCGCGCCGTCTTCCCTGCCTTCGCCGCCTGCTTCTCCGCGCAGGTGTTTCGCTGCTTGGGCCCAGTCGCCACCGAACTGTCCACGATCTGTCCGGACATGGCAATGAATCCGGCTGCACGGATCGCGGCGGCGAACCGCCGGATCAGGCGGTCGATCGCACCCATCCGTGCCAGTCGCTCCCGGAACATCCAGATCGTCTTCACGTCGGGCACCCGATCTCTCAGCCCAAGGCCAGGAAAGCGGATCTGGTTGCTGTGGTCTCCCTGAATCAAAGGGTATCGGTTGCAAACACTTCTGTTTTTCTCAGTTGCAAGGAACCTTCGGAGAAAGAACCCACTGAACTGCTGGAATAATTGGCTCCGATTTCAGCGCATCACGGTGGCGCCTTTACTGAATCTCATCACGGCGCCACGGCGAGGTCTCGAGTTCATAGTCTCGCACCACTTCAGCCACCCGGATACGGTAATGCTCGAACAACGTAGTGCGACCTTTCTCCTGCGCTTCCTGGTGCGGGGCACGCTCCCGCCATCGTCTGATCGCCGTCTCGTCTCTCCAAGTGGACAGAGACAGGATTTTGCCAGGTTGCGCCAAACTTTCGAACCGTTCGATCGCGATAAAGCCATCGACGGTTTCCAATTCACGCCGCAGCCGGCCGGCGATATCCAGATACTCATCCTTGCCGCCAGCTGTTGGCTTAACCTCGAAAATGACGACATACATAAATTGGACCTTTCCTGCGATCGATGTGTAGTGCGCTGAGCAGAGTAGTACTGTGCGTCGATCACGGCCAGAGTCGACGTGCTTCCGTCCAGAGGTTCTCTTTTCCGATTGACCGGTACCAGCGCTTGAACTGGTAACGGTGTCGCTGCCAAGGCTCTCCGAGTGTTGGGCGTGGATCTTCATTCAACACGTAGGCCATGCCTTCCGAGAACCAGCTGGGCATGCGCCACTGCCGAATGACGCCGAGCCGTTCGGCCTGCAGATGGTGAATCATTTCGTGGCGCAGGACGTAATCCGTCCAGCCCCTAGGAGACAACACGATCCCGGAGACGCCGACGGTGTGCGCAGCCGCTCGGTTGAATCCGAAGGTCCTGAAACAGGCCTGCGAGGTGCAGAAGATGGCGCGGGGTTTCTTCGCAAAGCTCGTCACCGACGAAGAGACAAATTCATGAGCTCGGTCGTATAACACGTTGGCTTCCGTGCGACGGGACACATCGTCGGTACAGATGAATTCGCTCACACGGGGAATGCCGGCCAGTTCGGGCACGAGTACCCGAACTGGCTTGTAGAACACCCAGATGGCCACGGGGCTCGAAATAAGGCAGACAACAAGCACGCGAATCAGCGTGCGTACCAGTGGGCGTATACCCAATTGCGATAAAGCGGATTTTTCCACCGATGTGGGCAATCGGTTGACCGAAACAAGACCTAACCAAGCCCTTGCGTTGGGATTGCCGCGCGCCTGCTGTGCTGGAGTTGGAATCTGGACAGTTTCCTACCAGATCGCAGGGTGGCCGCCGGCATGGTGCGGGCTTGGGGCCCCGACGGTACTGCTTGGTCGCCGGTCTTGACGTCCGGCAATTCGACGCAATTGTCCCTTAGGTAGTGCCAGCTGGGCGTCCGGATTCCCGACAACCGGGCAGCCCTTGAGCAGCAGCCTGAAAGTGGCGACGGTCGCGGACGTCTCGTGCTTGGATCCGCGCAGAACCTCTTCGTGTCCTCGATCGAGCGCTGGACGAGAAACAACGATGCCGGACCGGCTCGCCCCAATGCCTAGCGGGTCTGCATTCTCACGCGGACCGCGTTTTTCTTGGCTGAAGTGACCGTCATTCCGAAAAACCTACCGGGCGAAACTGAGCGGGTCGCGTGGGCGGCACTGTCCAACAGGGCGATAGCTGCGCAGGAAGGTGCACACCATTCAGTCGGTGCCGCGAGCATTGACAAACGGGTAAACGCGAGTGATGTCCGTGTTCGGCTCGTACGCTTCGAGGTCTTGCCAGACCTCGGATACCGAGGGACTGACGGGACGCGACGCACCGATTGCAATCGCCGCATCGCGATAGAGCTTGAGATCCTTGGTGAATTGGGCGCTTGAGAATCCGGCGTCGTAGGTTCCGGTCAGAACTCGGTTTGGAAACTTGTCGGTGGTTGCGGTGTTGCGCCCAGTCGACACATTCACAACGTCGAGGATCATCTTCATGTCCAAGCCTTGTTTCACACCGAAGGCAACGGCCTCAGCCGTTGCTGCCATCGCAGTGCCGGAGAGAAAATTGTTGAGCACCTTCATTGCTTGTCCTTGGCCAGGCTCACTGCCGACGCGGAATACGTTGCGGGCCATGGATTCGAAGGCCGGCCGTAGCTTGTCAAAGGTTACCTCCGAGCCGGAGTACATGATCGATATGGTTGCGTTGACCGCTCCACGGACGCCGCCTGAGACCGGCGCATCCACGTACTCGATTCCGCTCCCGGCTAGCAGTCCGTGCACGCGTTGGGCCGCATCAGTCCCGATCGTTGAATGATCCACGACGACCCGGGTGTTGCGTTCAGGCGCGCTGCTGATCGCGCGGGCAATCGTTTCGGAAGCTTGGCCGTCCGGCACACACAGGTGGATCACCTCGACCATGCTTGCGAGAGCCTGGCTGCACGCTGCGAGTCTTGCTCCCTGAGGCGCACGAGCCTCGGTACCCGCCGAATCGTGCACGATGATGTCCTGCCCCGACTTCAACAGGTTTTCTGCCATCGGCCTGCCCATGTTGCCGAGGCCAACGAATGCCCCGACTTCAACAGGTTTTCTGCCATCGGCCTGCCCATGTTGCCGAGGCCAACGAATCCAATCGCATTCCTTAGCATCGCAATGTCCTGCTCCAATGAATTGCTTCCCGCCGATGGTAGTGGTCGGATTACCAATCATGGGAAACGCATACCGTAAACCAGAAGAGGTCAAGCCCAAGTGGCAGTCGAACGAACCGGTCTTGCAGTCTGGAACAGCCGCGATCACACGGATTGGTTAAATGTTTCACTTCCTAACAAGCTCCTGATTGCAGGAATAAGCAGTGGGAGCCCGGGGGGGGGGGGTGCAACCGCTATGGAACTAGTTGTTTTGGCGGGCCGAGGCAGAGAGCATCCCTCGTCGGGAACCGCGTTACCCTGGATCCGATACATCCCGGCATTTCTGATCCGATGGGGATCGGAAATATCGCCGGGTCTCAGTTCGGCCTCGTGCGTGTCTTAAGCGATCTTGATGGTTAGTAAGCCTGTCCGGCCACCATTCCTGAGAATCGCCCCGTGCTGCATTGGCCACGGCCCGGTGCATTTCTCACGGCAACGGTATCTCGTTGAGCTTGCCGTGGGTCACCACTAGTCCAGTGTCTGCTTCCCGAACCTCCGCGATGACACAACGGACTTGGCCGACTTGGTCGGTCGAGGTTATGAAGCCTTCGTTGCGGGTCCGATTTGCCGGGGGTGCACGGTGCCCTTGCCGAGGAATACCAAGTCCCCCGCCTAGATGGGAACGCGCTTCTTGCCGTTAGGAGCCTGGCGGTCGAAGTAGGTCACGTGGACCGATCCTGCTCGACGCTGACAGCAACCTGCACTACGCGTGAGCAGGCGTAGTGCAGCAGTTCCCATCTGCTCCAACCGCGGGGTTCGGCGGCTGAATGCCTGGTCACCAACAGGAACTTCTGACGGTATTGAAGTACTTAGGTTGCCGGACAATTGGAACCTGGGTGGCCGTTGGCTGCGGGGGCATCAGTCTGGGCGCCATGACATCGAGTAATGGAGCTACCTGACCTGCGGTATTCGGCAATCCCACAGCGGGTTGGGGACAACGCCGCGACCATCATGTCGCCAACGAAAACCCTCCGGTAGCCGCGCTCAGCGTCCAAAGTTTGCCCTCGGCGATGTCGAACCAGGCACCGTGCAGGCTAAGCCGGTTGCGGTTTTCTAGATTCGCGACGTAAGGGAACGTTCGAAGATTCGCGATCGAATAGCGGACAGAAGCGCGTTCCAGAGCAGTTTGCCGCTCGGCATCGCTCAGTTGACTGCCGGCCGCTACCTCCGTGAGCGCAGGCCCGAGCAACTTCATCCACTTCCCGATGAAGTCGGTCGGAAACAGTGGCTCGGCCGACGGATGCATTGCTGTCCGGATTCCACTGCACCGTCCGTGGCCGAGAACAACAATGTGCTTGACGTTCAGGCCCTGCACCGCGAATTCGAGCGCGGCGGAGGTGCCGTGATAGGCATCATCAGGCTCGTATGGCGGGACCAAGTTGGCGACATTCCGCAGTACGAAAATCTCGCCAGGGGCGGCATTGAAAATGATCTCCGGCGCGGAGCGGGAATCGCAGCAAGCAATCACCATGACGTCCGGTGTTTGTCCGTGCTCTGCCAGCGAGCGGTAGAGCGCATGTTCGCGGGCATACCGGTTTGCCTTGAACAACCGGTACCCCTCAAGCAGCGAATCGGGGAAGTCGGTCATCGGTCTCCGGCACTGGCCAGCAAAACGTCCGTTTGCGGAACCATCAGTAATCCCGGGGCTTGCACGTGCATCGGTTGGCCAATCCAGAGAGGGGCTGTTCTCGGCACTAAATACAAACCCAACGACGTCAGCCCATTGCGGTTCCGGCGCCACTGCCGCCCTGACCCACTCACAAGTGGAGAGCGAAGGTGGCGTGATGGTGCGTGAACATTCGTGGGTGTCGCCTGAGCGGCGCCCGCGCTGTACGCAGTTCTGCCGCTGCTGGCAGCCTCAGACTCCGACGAAGCCAACGTCAATCCCTGTTGGTCCCGCGATGCTGGCTCGTGACATCCTGCCCGGTCTTGCTTATGGCAATGGTTGGTGGCAAGTGCTCTTGGAACCAGGCGAGTGTCTCTCCCATCACTTCACTGAAGGCGGGTTCTGAATACACCTCGTAGTGCCCGTAACCTTCGAGCACCACGAGCTTCTTCGGCTCGCCCGCTTTCGCGAACAGGGATTGAGATTCCTCGGGCGGCACAAGACGATCATTGTCGGTCGTGATGAATAGGATGGGGCGAGGCGCGATCTTGTCTACCACCCATTCCGGGTGGAAACCCAGGGTTTCGTCGACGTATTCGAGTGGAAGCGTGTTGAGCGCCGAGGGGACCCGTTGACGCGCTGCCGCTGCAAGTTCCGCCGACTGGCGGTCAGGGAGCAGCACCGAGTTGCGATCGACCAGCTCCGAAGCGCCGTGCAAGGCGCGCTGAACGCGGTCGGCGGCGGAGCGCTCGAGAAGATCGAACCATTCGTCCGGCCGGCGCACACTGCGCATCCAGCGTGCGCCGTGACCGATTCCCACAACGCTCACGATGCACTGCACGCGCGGGTCGATGGCGCCCGTCCAAACCACAGTGGCCCCGCCGTAGCTCGTGCCATAAATCCCGAGCCGAGTGTTGTCCGCCTCTGCTTGGGCTCCGAGGAAGGTGAGAGCGGCTTGCACGTCCGCGACACGGCTATAGGGGGCGAGGCGTGTGCGCGTCCCTGCACTTGCTCCCCAGCCCTTGTAATCGAAGACAAGAACGATGTAGCCGGCATCCGCCAGTACGCCCGCGTTGTCCGGCAGATAGAGGTCCTTCACACCTGTGTAGCCGTGGCAGAGTACGATTCCGGCACGCGTGTCGCCGGGCCGAAGGTCGTCTGGCTTGTAGAGATCGCCGACGAGCTTGCATCCCTCAGAGTAAAAGTTGACGGGGACCGCATGCATGACCGTGCTCCTCTTCATGCTCCCAGTGGCGCCAACCGTTCAAACAGCGTAGCCACGGCAGAAACGGAGGTTACCCTCAGCGCTTGAGCCGCGTTCTCCGGCCCGTTCTGCCCATTAGGTCGGTCCGCGGTGCCTCGGGCGAGACAGAGTGCCCGGGAGACGGTGCCCGAGCGCGGCCCTGCGGGCGCTAACCGCCGAGATAGGCGCGGCGGACGTGAGCGTTCTCGTGGAGGTCGGACGCAAGGCCTTCCAGCGCCACCGTCCCGATTTCCAGCACGTAGGCATATTGTGCCAGCAGCAGCGCCATCTCCGCATTCTGTTCGACCAGCACGACTGGGATGCCCTGCCCTGAGATATCGGTCACAATTCGCGCGATTTCCTGGACCATCACCGGCGATAGGCCCATCGAAGGTTCGTCCAGTAACAACACCCGGGGGGCGCTCATCAACGCCCGGCCGATCGCAAGCATCTGCTGCTCGCCCCCGGACAGGGATCGTGCCCATTGCCGGCGGCGCTCGGCGAGGCGCGGAAAGCGGTCGAAGACTTCGGCCAGCGAGGCCTGGACCTCCGCCTTGTTCGTGCGCAGGAAGGCGCCGGTGTGCAGATTTTCCTCGACCGTCAGGTCCGGAAACACCCGCCGGCCCTCGGGCACATGGGCGACGCCTCGGCGTACGATGTCTTCCGGCGGTAGTCCGTCGATCTTGGCGCCGTCGAACCGGATCTCTCCCCGAGTCAGCGGTTCGAGCCCAGAAATGGCACGCAAGGCCGTCGTCTTGCCGGCGCCGTTCGCGCCGATGATGGTCACGATGCCGCCGGCCGGAACCTTCATCGAGACACCCTTGAGCGCCGCGACCTTCTGGTACCGCACCTCGATATCGCATACCTCAAGGAGCATGGCTCGCTCCCCGTGCCGCCTCGTCTGCGGATTCGCCCGCTGGCCCCCCGGTCGCGCCGTTCGTGGCCGCGCCCAGATAGGCTTCGATGACCGCGGGATCGTTGCGCACGACGACCGGCGGACCTTCGACCAGAAGGGCACCGAAATTCATGACCGTAATGATGTCGCACAAGTTCATAACCGCCTGCATGTCGTGCTCCACCAGCATCACGGTGGTTCCGTTGTCGCGGATGCGCCGGACCAGCGACATCATGCGCTGCGTTTCCTCCAGGTTCATACCGGTGAACGGTTCGTCCAGCAGCAGCACCATCGGTTCCGCCGCGAGAGCGACCGCCATTCCGAGCATGCGCTGGTGACCGTGCGGCAGGTTTGATACCGCTTCTCCGGCCAAGTCTTCGAGGCCAAAGAAGGCCAGTGTTTCCCACGCCTTCGCATCGGCGGCCCGCTCCGACGACCGGTCGGTGCCAAGCAGGCGACTGATGAACCCAGCACCCGCCTTGAGGTGGCGGCCGACGCGGACATTGTCCAAGACCGAAAATTCCTGGAACAAGGTTGAGCCCTGAAAAGTGCGTACCAAGCCCATCGCGGCAAGCGTGCTGGTCTTGCGGCCGGAAATATCCTGACCTTGATAGAGCACTTGCCCGGCGTTGGGCGCATAGAAACCGCTGATCACGTTAAAGGTTGTCGTTTTGCCTGCGCCGTTCGGCCCGATCAGCCCATGGATTGCCCCCTCGCGAACGGCAAAGCTGAAATTATCGACAGCCACCAGACCGCCGAACCGGCGGGTCAGGCCGCGCGCTTCCAGGATCGGCAAATTGCCCGGGCCGCTCATGCCGCTCGCTTCTCGGCCGTCGTTGGCCGGCCCCGCCTCAGGCGTGTGCACAGTGCCCGCAGTTTCGGGTCCAAACTTTCTAGGCCCTGTGGCAAATAAAGCACCGAGAGGATCAGGATGGCGCCGTAGATCAGAGGTCGGACAGTGTCTAGACCGAGACCCCGCAGCACGACTTCGTTGATCACGGTCAGCACGACAACGCCGAGAATTGGGCCGTGGAAGGTCGCCGTGCCGCCGACGATTGCCCAGACCAGGACATAGACCATCTGGTCCACGCCGAAACGGGTCGGGTTTACCGCCCCGACATAGTGGCCGTACAGAGCGCCGGCGATTCCTGCGAAGAAGGAGGCAATGACGAAGGCGAGGGTCCGATGGCGGAACGTATCAACGCCTACCGATTCGGCGAGTCGGTCTTGCCAGTGAATGGCGTGGAACGTGAGCCCGATGCGCGACCGCTCAATCCGGTAGAGGACGAATAGTGATGCCGAGACGACGACCAGTGCCAGGAAGTAGTAATTAACCGGTTCGTAGAAATCGATGTTCAGGAATCCGATATCGATGTTTGGGAAAGGATCGATCCGCTTCAACCCCTTGGGGCCGCCGAATGGATCGGTAAAGCGTTTCCAGATCAGGCGGATAATCTCGCCGGCGGCGAAGGAACCTATCAGAAAATAAAAGCCCTTCATCCGGAAGAGCGGGAAGCTCAAGATCGCGGCGCTGGCCGCGGCAACCATGCCACCCGCCAGCACGGACACCGGCACTGGTACGCCGAGGTGCTTGACTAGCAGCGCACTGGTATAGGCTCCGACTCCCATGATGACGACATGGCCGAGCGACCATTCGCCGGTAAGCGTTAGAAGCCGGTAGCTGCAGACGAGCAGGACGTTGATCACCAGCACGACGGCGATCTCTTTCTGCGAGTAGCTCAGCAGATACGGCAGCACGGCCAGTGCCGCGAAGAGGAAGAGCAGCCGCAGCCTTACTGCAATACGCCAGATCGGACTGCCGGTCCCGGCCGGAGGTGCCGCACCCGTTGTCTCAGGCACGTTCCCTTGCCCCGAACAGGCCGGTCGGCCGCATGACTAGTACGGCAAGCATGAGCGCCAAGCCGACAATATTAGCAATCACGCCATCGAAGAAGGTTGTGACAAAGGTGTGCACGAAGGCGTAGAGCACCGCTGCAATCACCGCACCCTGGAGGCTGCCGACGCCGCCGACGATGATGATGATGAAGGCAGTGACGATGATCGAGTGGCCAATGTAGGGCGTCGGACTAACTAGAGGCGCCGTGAGGGCACCGGCGACGCCCGCAAGCCCGGCACCGATGAACATGGCAATGTAAGCGCTCTTGCTCATCGAAATACCCTGGAGCGCCGCGGCTTCGGCATCCTGGGCGCAGGCACGGAGCGCCCAGCCAAATTTCGAGCGCTTGAGAAAGGCCCACAATGCGGCCAGCAGCAGAATGGCGGCGACGATGACGAACAACCGCTGATAGGTCAGGATCGCGCCAAAAATCTCAAATTTGTCTTGGGTGGCTGGCGGAACATGGCCCATCCGCCGTCCGAAGCCCAGCACCGCCAGGGTTTGCAGGATCAGAAGGAAGCCAATCGATGCGATCAGGCCGCCCAGTGGATTGTCCCGTAGCGGCCGGAACATTGCGCGTTCCATGACGAGGCCGATGAGGCCGACAAAGACGAGGCCCGCGGCGACCGCCAGCAAAAAGGGAAAGTCCTCTTGTGCGTACAGGAACACGACGCAATAAGCGCCTGCCATGTACAGCTCGCCGTGGGCGAAGTTGATGACGCCCATGACGCCGAAGATCATGACCAACCCGACCGCAATCAACGCCATGTAGCTGGATGCATACATGGCGTTGATGGCAGTCTGCCACAGCAGATCAGTCAAAAAGCCTCAACTGCCGGAGCGGATAAACGGAACGGCGGCTGGATAGGGCAGCGATGTCATGCGGACCGTGGCGCGGTATCAGCGCTGGTCCCACATCTGGCCCAAGGCCGCCATGTGCTTGACCAGGAGTTCGCTGTGATTTGCCCACCAGGCGGGGATGGACTTGAAGGCCTTGATCCGAGCCTTGCCGCCCTCGATGGCCACGACCGGCCAGTTGCCGACCAGGGCATTGTCGATGCCAAACAGCTCCGTGCCCCACCAATCGGCATTGCCGAAGGCGTGTTTGCCGGTTCCGCCAGCCTTCATCGCCGTCAGGACGTCTGCCGGTGCGGCACTTCCCGCCCTGGTTGCCGCGTCAGCCCACAGATCCATGATCGAGGCATACTCCCAGGAAACGGCGCTCCATTCACTTGCGCCGAAGCGCTTGGCGTATTCAGCGTAGAACTCGTTCGGGTTGACGAAATTCACGTCCTCGCTGTTCAGCGCCGGGTCGTCGAAGTCCGGGAACTGGAAGATGAAGCCTTCCATGAAGGCCTCTGACGTCTTTTCGATGATCTTCTGATAGAAGTCGGCGGTGCAGGAAATGATCTGACCTTGGTAACCCTGTTGGAACGCCTGTTCGCACAACGGATGGACATAGTCGGCGTAGCAGGTATCCAAGCACAGGATGTCTGGGTTCCCGGCCAGCAGCCTGGTCATGACTGGTGCGAAATCGGTTGTCGCGGGATCGAAGAACAGCGGTTCGTCGACGACCTCGATACCCGCCGCCTCGAAGGCCGCCAGATAGGTCGCCACCGAAGGCTTGCCAAGGGCATCGTCCTGCGCGCAAATCGCGGCTGTCTTCAGGTCCGGCTTGTTTTCCGCCAGCCATTCGACGCCAGTAACGTTGTAGATCGGATGGACTTCGCAGGGTGCAAGAAGTGTCTTGGTGTCCGGTGTCAGGTCGCTCGGCAGCAGAGTCGAGAACAGCATGCCTTCGCGTTCGGCGATCGCCTCCACACCGGGCCAGGTGTCACCGCCCAGCATCATGACGAATTTGACGCCGTCTTCGTGGATCAGCTTGCTGGCGCCTTGCCGCGCCTTGCCGGCATCGTATTCGTTGTCGTAGCCGACAAATTCGATCTTGTACGACGTGTCGCCAATTGGGACCCCGCCCTTGGCATTGACCCAGTCCGCCCAGATCAGGCAGCCGTCGAGGCCGGGTTTACCCCATGCAGATACCGGGCCGGTGAGCGGCGCCAGGAAACCAATCTTGATGGTGTCATCGGCGGCAAAGGAGACGCGCGGCAGGCCGGTGCCCATCGCGGCCAGCGCCGCCCCCGAAGCCGCCGAGGTGCCGAGAAATTTCCGCCTGCTGATTTTATGGTCGAGTGACTTACGCGACATATTCGCCTCCCAGAATTGATACGCCTATGCCCGTTGCCTGGCGGCGTTCCAAAGGGGTCGATCGGCGGCTTGGCAGCACACCGAAGGGCCTGCGTGACCGTAACCGGGGGCCAATCCGTAGGCGCAATGACCAATTTTGACCAATTCGCAGGGCGGATCGCTTGTATGTGCACGATTGCGGTCTATCCCGTACAGCATGACAAATTGAGGGCTGAATGCAAGCGAATTCTGCAATCTTGCGGTCATTCTGCTCGGCTGCACTCAGTCGCGCCGAACCGAACGGCTGATAGAAATCGGATCCCTATCGGGATATAGGTGTATAGTGGTGCGGATTGGTGTGGATTGGTTCCATCTGCGGAGGTGAACTCCAATACGGCGGATTCCAGAAACGGCGCCAGCAATTCCGGGTAATCCGGAGCACCGGCCGGGACAGCGAGTGAGACCATGGGCAAACGAGTTGCTGTGATTGGTGCGGGGCCTTCGGGCCTTGCCCAGCTGAGGGCGTTCCAATCGGCGAAGGCCGGCGGGGCGGAGGTTCCCGAGATCGTCTGCTACGAGAAGCAGGCGGAGTGGGGGGGGCTGTGGAACTACACCTGGCGCACCGGTCTGGACGAATACGGGGAGCCTGTCCATTGCTCGATGTACCGGTACTTGTGGTCGAATGGTCCCAAGGAGGGGCTGGAGTTTGCCGACTATTCGTTCGAGGAGCATTTCGGGAAGCAGATCGCCTCCTATCCGCCGCGCGAAGTTCTGTTCGATTACATCGAAGGTCGAGTGAAGAGGGCGGGGGTGCGCGATTTCATCCGCTTCAGTACGCCGGTCCGCTGGGTCGACTACGACGCCGCGACGGGCCTGTTCAACGTCACGGCACACGACCTCGCGACCGACAAGGAGATCAGCGAAAACTTTGACCGTGTTGTCGTGGCCACCGGCCATTTTTCGACGCCGAACGTGCCGCATTTCGATGGCCTCGAGCGGTTCAACGGGCGTGTACTGCACGCTCACGATTTCCGCGATGCCGTTGAATTCAAAGACAAGGACATTCTGATCATCGGCACCAGCTATTCGGCCGAGGATATCGGTTCCCAATGCTGGAAATACGGCTGCAAGTCTGTCACCGTGAGCCATCGCACCGCGGCCATGGGCTATGACTGGCCGGACAACTGGAACGAGGTACCGCTGCTGCAGAAGGTCGCGGGCAATACATGCACCTTCAAGGACGGTTCAACAGCCGTTGTCGATGCAATCATCCTGTGCACGGGCTATCTCCATCACTTCCCCTTCATGGCTTCGGAGTTGCGCCTGAGGACCGCCAACCGGCTGGCGGCAGCTGACCTCTACAAGGGCGTCGTCTGGGTCCATAACCCGAAGCTGTTCTATCTCGGCATGCAGGACCAGTGGTACACCTTCAACATGTTCGACGCACAGGCTTGGTATGCGCGCGACATCATCATGGACCGGATCCACGTGCCGGACCGAGACGCCCGGGCTGCCGACGTGGCTGAACGGGAGGCCAGAGAGGACGCTCTCGAAGACGACTATGGCGCGATCCGCTATCAGGGCGACTACGTCAAGGAACTGATCGCCGAGACCGACTATCCAAGCTTTGATGTGGACGGCGCGAATGATGCCTTCTTCCAATGGAAGAAGCACAAGAAGCAAAACATCATGACGTTCCGGGACAACGGGTACAAGTCGGTGATGACCGGCACCATGGCCCCTGTCCACCACACGCTCTGGGTGGATGCCATGGATGATTCGATGGAGAGCTACCTCCGCGACGATTGACGCAACTGGAACGTCCGACCATGGGCGATCTGTCGGCGGAATGGGAGTGGGATGCTCTCTCCGCAGCCGCGCTGGACGGCTATCGCGCGGCGCGGCGCGAGGAGGCGTGTCACCTATGGGGGCGGGCACAAGCTCTGGCGCAGGATTTTGCGCCCGGCGACCCACGCCGGGCTGCCAGCGAGAACAACAGCGCGCTCGCCCTCCTGATCCATCAGGATCACGACAGCGCCGCTCTAGCCCTATCGTCGGCACTTTCCTCGTGGAGTGCAGCGCTGGAATGGGTCGGCGGCATGTCGGTTGCGGCAATGGCCCGCAGTTCGCTCTTTCACCAGCGCATGGAACAGCGTCACGTTGAGACCTACGGCAATGTCCGCCGTGCGCGACACCGCGAGTTCCTGATTGGCGCGATCGCCCTGACCCGCTTCAACCTCGCGATCGCCCGACTATTCCTGGACGAGGACGAAACGGCCGACAATCTGCTCGTGACCGCGCTCGGCGAACGCGAACAGGCGTTCGGGCCGAACAATTCGGAAGTCGCCGAGATCGCGCGCGTGCTGTCGGGCCGGGCTGACGCCGCAGAGGACGATACCCGAATGGCACTGTACGACGCCAAAGTCCTGACCGCGATCCAAAATCCGGGAACCGATCTGCTCGACGTGTGGCGCCGAGAACAGCCGTTGGAGATGACCGACACTCGCCGGCTTCTGGCGGCGGGCTACCTGACAGCGAGCGTGCACGAACGGGATTTTCTGTAGTGGGGGGTGCGCTTCTGGCCGGACCGGCGCCGGCAAGCGAAGCCGAGATCGCCCGCCTACTCACGCGGCTCCCGGTACTCAAGCGGGTGTTGGACCCTCACGTAGAGTGGTGTCCAGCCGGCCGAGCGCTAAGGGCTGGGAAGTAGAGAATTGGGTGAGCGGCTGATCGGCATTCGATCGGGCGTTGATCGCCATTCAGCAGGCAATCCCTTCTCATGGCCCAAGCTTCTGCCATTGAACACACTCCTGAGGCGTTTCGCCGGCCGCATTGCCGTCACCCTGACCTTGATCGTGCTTAACGCCGGCGGTTGGGTTCTGTTTCCGTTGGTCATCGGCCGGGCCATCGACGGCGTCCTCGTGGGATCACGGCGGGGATTGTTGGAGTTGGACGGCCTCGAGATCGTCGCCATGGGGATCGCAATTGCCCGGTAGGAGCCGGATGTATTCGGGCTGCTGCGAGGGCCGAAGTGGGCTTTCACGGGACGGCGCAACGCGTGAGGGCGGGAACGAGCGTCCGCTTGTTAAGAGGGATGGCTTGGTTCAGGGCGCCTCGCTTCCTTTCGGGCGGTGCCCGGTACCCAACACGACGGCCTTTTCATCCCAGGGGTTGAGGGATCTTCCAACGCGCTCGGCAATGCGCCCTTCGGCAAAGAAAACGGCCCGCCACCGCTGACGGGCCGTTTCAAAGTACTGAGCCGAGCACCCGACACTACATCTCGGCTGCCGCAACCCAGGGCTTCCACTTGCCCTCGTTGTCCGCCATCCACTTCTCTGCGGCGGCATCCGCCTCCATCTTGTCAACATCGATCAGCTTCGCCATGACGGCGATGTCGAGGTTGGAGAAGCTCATGTTCTGCAGCAGCTTGTAGGCTTCCGGCCACGTCTCCGGGAAACTCTTCCAGACGCCAATCTTCAGGTAGCCGTCCTTCGGGTTACCGCAGTCATAGGACTTGTCGGGATTCAGGCCCCAGTTGGGATCGTTGCGACAGTCCTCGTGGTATTCCGGGAACTCCACGAACTTGCCCTCGTACAGGGCCTCGATGAAGTTCGGTGTCCAGTTGAACAAGACGATCGGCGCGTTGCGCTTGCTGGCTGATTTCAATGCCGCCCACAGCGCAGCGGCGGAGCCGGCGTTCACCACCTCGAAGTTCATGCCCAGGCCGTCGACGCGCTCTTGATCGTTCTTTAGCCAGTCTACCGGACCTGCAAGAAAGCGGCCTTTTGGCTGGGTAGCGGCGGTCGAGAATTGGTCGGCGCATTCGTTTAGCGCTTCCCAGTCGGGAAGGCCGGGGCAGGCCTCCTCGACATATTGCGGATACCACCATTCCTCGCGGGTCTTGGCTTCATGGGTCGCCGCGGTGATCACGCAGCCATTGTTGAGCTGCTCCTCATAGGCGACGCCGAACGCACCCTGCCAAACCTCGTGCACGAGGTGTATGTCGCCTTCGCACATCGAGGTGTAGACGACTTGGCTGTCTGCGGATACGTAGGCGACCTCTTCGCCCACCATTTCCAGCATCTTGCCGACGATACGGGCGCCCACAAGCTGGCTTGACCAGTTGTGGAGCGGGATATTGATTGTCTCGGCGGCAGCGGGCAGGGTGCCAATGAACAGCAATGCGGCTGCACCTATCGCCATCGCAAAATTGCGCATAAACTATCCTCCCACAGTCGTGCGACGCCAAACCAATTGCAACCAATTGTGTGTTTTTCGACGCGCAGAATTTCATCATCCATCTAAAGCCACCAGTGTCAACCGATTAAGTCGGTCATGAATGGTGGGAATTGGTTAAGATTGGTACGGCACGCAATAACGGGGAAGAGCCGCGCTACTACGGCATGTTCGCGGTTTGAGAAAGAGTCGTACCGCAATCTTGCCAGGTCCTTAGAGGCCGGGTGTCTCGATGGCGCGATATACTTCGTCTCGTGAAATTAGAATGTCTGGGTGCCTTGGAGAGCGGTGAAACGGGGAGCAGGACTTTGGGCGCCAAGATCGCCTGCCGGAGCATATGGAAATTGTACGGCAGGGACCCGGAAGGGTTTCTGGCCGCGCATGGCGGCGATCCCTCGGATGGAGTGATTGAGGCCGACGGCTACATTCCCGCTGTTCGTCACGCCAGCCTGGAGGTCTTCCCCGGCGAAATCCTTGTCATCATGGGGCTCAGCGGATCGGGTAAGTCCACGCTAGTCCGCTGCCTCTCGCGCCTGATTGAGCCTACCGCCGGCGAGGTCATGTTCGACGGTCAGGATCTGATGAAGACTCCGCCGAAAGAGCTAATCGAAATCCGCCGCCACAAAATGGGGATGGTGTTTCAGCATTTCGCGCTGCTGCCGCACCGGACCGTTCTGCAGAATGTCGCTTTCCCGTTGGAGGTGCAGGGCATCGACCGGGCGACCCGGGAGAAGCGGGCCAAGGAAGTCATCGAACTGGTCGGGCTGAAGGGGCGGGACCGCTACTATCCACGGGAGCTGTCCGGCGGCCAACAGCAGCGCGTCGGCATCGCGCGCTCGCTGGCGGTCGAACCGGATGTCTGGTTTCTCGACGAGCCCTTTTCGGCGCTTGATCCGCTGATTCGGCGCGAAATGCAGGACGAATTCCTCCGCCTGCAGACGATGCTGCAAAAGACGATCGTCTTCATCACCCACGATTTCGACGAAGCGCTCCGTCTCGCCGATCGGATCGCGATCATGAACGAAGGTCGAATCGTGCAAATCGGCACGCCGGAAGAGCTGGTGACAAGGCCGGCCGACGACTATGTCGCAAACTTCACGCGCGATGTCGCGCGGGAGAAGCTGCTGACCGTCGCCTCGGTCATGGGATCGCTGGCAGACGGTCAGCCCGTGTCGGACGACGCTGTGCGCCAAACTGACAAGGTGGCCGACGTTGCCCGCCGCATCATCAGCAGCGAGCTTCCGTTGCAGGTAGCGGACGATAGCGAGCGCATTGTCGGCCTGGTGGGCCGCTCCCAGATTCTGGATGTACTGTTCTCCGAGGAGTCCGAATCCAGTGGCTGAGGCGCTGGCCCCCAAAGGCGAACTCGCGGTTCGCCGCTGGGTGGCCGGCAGCGGGCAATCCGGCCCCCGCGTCGCGCTCTGCCTGCTGGCACCGTTCGTTTTCGTCCTGTTGATCAGCCCATGGCTGCCCGACTGGATGCGGCTCGTTCCCCAGGAGTGGTCAGCACCGTTCGTCGGCTGGATCAACGCGGCGGTGGAATTCCTGCGCAGGGAGGAGATATTTGGTCTCCTCACCTTCCGGGACATGACCCGGGCGATCGCCAACCTGATCGACTATCCGCTCGATTTCGTCGAGGCCGTTCTGGTCGGCGGTTTCTCCGATTCGATTCCGGGGCTGCCCTGGATTGCGGTCACCGGCCTGGCAATCGTGCTCGGTTGGTATCTGCGGGGCCGCCAACTCGGCGTCATCGCCGGCATCTGCTTCGCCTACATGGCGATATTTGGCAAGTGGGAATTGTCGATGATCACCCTGTCGGTGGTTCTGGTAGCCGCGCCCATCGCCGGCGCAATCGGGACCACCCTTGGGGTCGTGGCCTACAAAAGGATCTGGTTCGAAAAACTGCTGTGGCCGACGCTGAACGTCATGCAGGCTCTGCCGCATTTCTCCTACATGATCCCGGTCGCAATTTTCATCGGCATCGGTCACAAGGCCGGTACCATTGCGACAATCATCTTCGCCTTCCCGATCATGGCGCGACTGACCATTCTGGGCCTGAAAGGGGTATCGGCGGAGGTGCGCGAGGCCGGCATCATGGCGGGCTGCACGAAGCGCCAAATGCTCTGGAAGGTCGAACTGCCGGCGGCACGGCCGATTCTGATGGTCGGCGTCAACCAGGTCATCATGTTGTGCTTGGCGATGGTCGTTCTGGCATCCTTCGTCGGCGCCAAGGGGCTTGGCCACGACCTCCTGAACCGGTTGCGCTCCCTGTGGATTGGCCAGGCCCTGGAAATCGGCGTCGTGATCGTCCTCATGGCGATCATTCTCGACCGGCTGAGCCAGGCTTGGGCGCAGAAGGAGCCGGAGCGCGCCAAGGAAGGACCTTTTCACGTCCGGCATCCCTTCGTAACCGCCGGAATCGCTGTCGTCGCCGTTTCCTACACTCTCGCGGCATTTGTTCCAGCGTTGCAGGTGTGGCCAAAGTCACTGTCGATCACAACCGCGCCGCTGTGGGACGCGCTGATCGACGCCATCATCATCTATGCGTTCGATTATCTGGAGCTGATCAAGGACACGGTTCTGGTCCATGTCCTGATCCCGATGCGTGATCTCTATCTGATGCTTCCGTGGTCGGCCCTGCTGGTGTTCGCCGTTACACTGGGTTGGTATTACGGCGGCTGGCAAGTCGCCGGCGTCCAGGCGCTGTTCGCTCTCTATCTCGCCTTCGCCGGCTTCTGGGAGCGAACTCTGATCACCGCCTACATGGTCAGTTTCTCGGTGATCGTCTGCGTCATATTCGGGTCAATCGTCGGCATCTGGGCCGCTGCTGGGCCGCGGCGGGCGAAGGTCGTGGAACTGATTCTGGATACCTTCCAGACCTTCCCCTCCTTCATTTATCTCATCCCGGCAATCATGCTCTTCAATGTGAATGACTTCGCTGCCATCATGGCGATCGTGATCTACGCGACGATCCCGACGACGCGCCTGACGATTTTCGGGTTGCGGACGGTACCGCACGATATCGTCGAGGCGGCGATCACGTCGGGCTGCACGCCGCGCCAAGTGCTATGGAAAGTGCGCATGCCGCTTGCTTTCCCGGCGATCATGCTCGGCATCAATCAAACGATCATGTACGCACTGTTCATGGTCGTGATTGCCGCCTTTATCGGCACCACGGATCTCGGTCAGGAGATTTTCCGGTCCAAGGCCGAGAACGATGCCGGAAAGTCGCTGGTTGTTGGCCTGTGCATTGCCTTCATGGGCCTCATGGCGGATCAGCTGATCAACGCCTGGGCCCGGGAACGCAAGAAGATGTTGGGGTTGGCATGACCATCCAGAAACAGCAAGGGCCGCTGCTGCAACAGCCCTCGACCGCCGGCGCCGTCTTGGTACCCGGTGTGCCGACGCTGGGCGTCGGGGTCGAGCGCTACGTCGCCGAAGGAGGCAGCGCGACCGTCTTTTCGCTGGAGCCTGGCGATGCGGTTACGGTTCGTGACCGGGAAGGGCAGCAGGCTGCCGAAATTTCAGCCTTCGCACCTGCGGGCTCGGCGGACACGGATGCGTTGGGTATTGCGTCGACCGGAGCCGCCGAAGGGCTGAGGGCGATTCTGGGCAGCGAAGACGAAGCGGCCCGGTCGCTGGCCGGCAGCCTGCAGCGGCGCGGCCTCGATATCGCTGCAGCGCGATCAATCGAAGTTTTGGGCGGCGACTCGCGCCCGGGCGATGAGGCAACCTTTACCGCCGATCGACCGCTGGTGTGCTTCGTGGCGGCGCCCGGCCCCGCCATGCGGGTCGATCAACATGATCCGCCGACCCGGATCGAGATCTTCGTCATCCGCGCCAATTGGGTCGCACCCGCCGAGCATCCGGTGCCGGAGCCCCTGGCCGATTCGAGAATCGACCAGCGTATCGCTGCTCGTACAGCCGAGGCCTATGAGGTCAAGGCAGGCGAATTCATTCAGATCATCGACGTGCAGGGCCGGGAGTGCTCAGACTTCCAGGCCTTTACCGTCGCCGGTCTCGACAAAGGCCAGGAACTCTGCCTGGACGCGACGGCAACCCGGACGCTGATGGGCAGCGCCTATCCGGCACCTGGCCTGCTGGCAAAATGCTACGACACAAGCCTGCAGCCGATGCTCGAAGTGGTCCGCGACACGTGCGGGCGGCATGACAGTTTCCTCTACGCCTGCACGGCGAAATACTACGACGACATGGGCTATCCCGGCCATGTCAACTGCACCGACAACTTCAACGAGGCTCTGACGCCATTTGGGATCGCACCGCGGCGCGGTTGGATGGCGCTCAATTTCTTCTTCAACACCGGGTTCGACGACGGCAACCAGGCGTTTCACGACAATCCCTGGTCCCGGCCAGGCGACTATGTGCTGTTGCAGGCCTTGACCGATCTGGTGTGCGTATCGTCCGCCTGCCCGGACGATATCGACGCCGCCAACGGCTGGAATCCGACCGACATCCATGTGCGGGTCTACCCGCGCGAGAACGTCTTTTCGAAAGCGGTAGCGTATCGCATGACACCCGACGCCGATCCAAAGCTAACCAAGGAAACCGGTTTCCATAGCCGGTTTGCCGAGCACACCAGGAACTTCACCGAATACAACGGCTACTGGCTTGCCAACAGTTTTACCAACCGAGGCGCGCTCGATGAATACTGGGCCTGTCGCGAGCGAGCGGCGATCATGGACCTGTCAGCGCTCCGCAAGTTCGAGGTCCTGGGGCCGGACGCCGAGCGCCTGATGCAGTGGGTGCTGACCCGGAACATGCGCCGGCTGGCGATCGGTCAGGTTGTCTATTCCGCGATGTGCTACGAAACCGGCGGCATGATCGACGACGGTACCGCTTTTCGGCTGGGCGATGACAACTTCCGCTGGATTGGTGGCAGCGACTATGGCGGCGAATGGATGCGTGAACAGGCGACGAAACTCGGCCTCAATGTCTGGGTTCGGTCGTCGACCGACCAGCTTCACAACGTAGCCGTACAAGGCCCGAAGAGTCGGGAAATCCTCAAGGAAGTGGTCTGGACTTCGCCGGCCCAGCCCTCCATAGCAGAACTGGGCTGGTTTCGCTTCACGATCGGCCGGATCGGCGATCATGCCGGGATACCCGTCGTTGTCTCCCGGACCGGCTACACCGGTGAGCTGGGTTACGAGGTGTGGTGCCATCCGCGAGACGCCGTCGGCGTGTGGGACGCCATTTGGGCCAACGGAGAACCGCATGGTATCTCGCCCTTCGGCTTGGAAGCACTGGACATGGTGCGGATCGAGGCCGGCCTGGTTTTTGCCAACTACGAGTTCGATGACCAGACCGATCCGTTCGAAGCTGGCATCGGCTTTACGGTGGCCCTGAAGACCAAAACTGAGGATTTCGTCGGCCGAGAGGCCCTGGTGCGGCGCAAGGAGACGCCCCAGCGCAAGCTCGTGGGTTTGGAGCTGGACGGCCACGAGACGGCGGCCCACGGCGATTGCGTCCATATCGGCAGGGCGCAGGTCGGTACCATTACCAGCGGCATGCGTTCGCCGATCCTGCACAAGAACATCGCGCTGTGCCGGATGGACGTAACCGCCTCCGATGAAGGAACTACTGTCGAAATCGGCAAGCTGGACGGCCACCAGAAACGCATCCCGGCCCGCGTAGTGCCCTTCCCGTTTTACGATCCGACCAAATCGCGGGTTCGGGCCTAGCCCGCTTCGCTCACCACCGGACCTCCGTCCGCCCGCTCGGGTCGTCTGGCGGCGGTGTCGGGGGTTTCGAAGCCGTTGGCGGCGTGCCCGGCGGCCCGGGGCCGCCGGAATCGGGCGCGACAGAGCCCGGCAATGCGGATTCCGGGCGCGGGTCACGCTGGATGGCGGGCGCCGGGCAGACGCCGCCTACGGCGCCGGTCGCGGCGCGTGCGGCAGGAGGAGGCTGGACCGTCGCGGGCGGGGTCAGCCGGGCTCCGCGCGGGCCGGCGGGGCGCGCAGGGCGGCGAGCACATGCGCGAACAGCTCCTGCAGCGGGTAGCCGGACGGGAACGCGACCCGGATCCTGCGGACGGTGACGGTGATGCGGGCGGCGACCTTCAGCAGCCGGGCGCGGATGGTGTCGGCGCGGGCGCGGGCCAGCGCCGTGCCCTGCAGCCCGACCTGGCGCAGGAGGGTGAGCAGGGCGCCGGCGAACGCGGAGAAGGTCAGCCGCAGCTGGTTGGCGCGCATCGTCGCGCTCGAGGTGCGGTCGGCGAACAGCCACAGCTGCTGTTCCCTGATCCGGTTCTCCATGTCGCCGCGGGCGCAGTACAGGTCCTCGTAGAGGGCCTGCGCCCCGAGGGTGCGGCGCGGGATGTTGGTGACCACGAAGCGCGGGTTGGCGCCGCGCAGCCCCGGCAGCCACTCGGCCTTGCCGATCACCCGGCGGGCGCAACTCCAGGATGTCAACGTGCGGTAGCGGCATTCCCGGAACCGCCGCGCGGCCCGGCCGGTGGCGGCGCCCCGGCGCCGGGACTTGTGCAGCGCCTTCGCGAGCCACGGTTCCAGGCGGGCGTTGCGCGCGAGCCCGAACACGTACTCGAGGCCGGCGTCCTCGCACCAGCGGAGGATCTCCTCGCGGCAGAACCCGGCATCGCCGCGCACCCGGATCCGGGTCCCGGGCCAGCGCCGGCGGATCTGCGGCACGATCCGCGCCGGTTCGTCCACCGCGCCTGCCGCCGCATCGATATCGGCCGGGCGCAGCCGGGCGCACAGCACGTGCTCGCCGCAGGTCACGTACAGCGGGAGATAGCAGTAGTGCCCGTAGTAGCCGTGGAAGAACCGGCCCTCCTGGCGGCCGTGCAGCGGATCGTCGGTGGCGTCGAGATCGAGTACGATCTCCGCCGGCGGGGCGGCATGGGCCTCCAGGAACAGGTCCACCAGCAGCCGCTCGATCGCTTCCCGGTCGGCGGCAATCCGCTGGTAGCGGTCCCCGGCCGCCGCCTCCGGCACGCCGAGCTCCAGGCGGTTCAGCGTGCTCGACCCCGCCAGCGCATGCCCCCGGTCCCGCGCCCGCCGCCGCCCCTCCCCGGTCACGTCCGCACACCCGCTCGCCAGCGCGAAGGCGCTGTCGGCGCGCAGCCGGTCATGGTCGTTGAGGTCCTCGTAGCCCGCCGCCAGGGCCAACACCCGCTGCGCCACCAGCGTCTCCAGGCGATGCTCGATCCGCCGCGGGTGGTCCCGGAAGCACGCCGCCAGCCGCGACGTCACCCGGAAGCGCCGGTCAACCTCCCGCAGCAGCAACACGCCGCCATCGGTCGTCAGCCGGCCGCCGTCGAACCGGCCTACCACCGCACGCCGGCCAAGGCCTTCAAACGCCAGTTCTATCGGGGTACAGTCTGTGCGCATGGGGTGGCTCCGTCATGGCCGGTAGGGGGTTGTCTTTCTTACCTGTACCATACGTTTTTGCCCCATGCACCCACCCATGGTGAGATATCCGGGCTAGTTCGGCCGGCCGGAAGGAGCACTCGATGGCGAAGACGTTTACAGCGGCCTGCGTCCAGAACAACGCCACTCCCGATGTCGACTTCAACATCGGAACGACGCTGCGGCTCGCAGAACAGGCGGTACGGGCCGGCGCCGACCTGATCTGCACACCGGAATATTTCTCTGGGCTACGAACGCAGGATGGCCTCTTTCATCCAGCCGCGTTCGCGGAACCGGAACATCCGGTGTTGCCGGCCTTCGCCGAGGCGGCCCGCGACTGGAACGTCTGGTTCCTGCTTGGTTCTCTGGGCGTGCTGAACCGGGACGGCCGCATCTCGAACCGGTCCTATGTCATCGACAGCGACGGCGAGGTGGTCGCGCGTTACAACAAGGTCCACATGTTCGATGTGGTGCTCGACTCTGGTCCGTTGACCGAATCGGCCACGATTGCCCCCGGCGACCGGTCGGTAGTGGCGCCGACGCCCTGGGGCGGCCTCGGCTTGTCCATCTGCTACGACCTGCGCTTTGCACCGCTATACCGCCAGCTTGCCCACAACGGAGCCTCCATGCTTGCGGCGCCGGCCGCGTTCACCCGCATCACTGGCGAGGCACACTGGCATGTGCTGAATCGCGCCCGGGCCATCGAACATGGCTGCTACATGATTTCGCCCTGCCAGTATGGAGAGGTCGTAGGCGGCGGCGCCTGCTTCGGCCATTCGCTGATTGTCGATCCTTGGGGCGCCGTTCTGGCCGATGGTGGCGACAGCGAGGGGATTGTCCTGGCCGAAATCGATCTTGCGGCAGTGGCTGACGCGCGAGGGAAGATACCGGCGCTCGACCACGACCGGCCGATTGCGCCCGAGACACTGTAGCGGCAGAAGGTGCGCCAGCGCGAGCGGCTCCTCTAGAGCGCGGTCGCGCCCATCAGATCCTGCCGCGCCTTTTCGAGGTGGTCGTTGATGTGCTTGACCGCGGATACTAGATCCCGGCGGTTGATCGCCTCGAATAGCGCGCGGTGCTGACGGTTGTACTCGTCGATCTCGTCGGGCGACAGGATCTTGTTCTTCATGGCGTCCCACTGGTCATGCCCGCGGACCGCGTTGATCTGCTGATACAGGTGCAGGATCAGGGGATTCTTGGAACTCCGGGCGAGCCATTCGTGAAACATGCTGTCGTGCCGGGCAAATGCCTCCTTGTCGTTACGGCACAGTTCGAGATCATCCACAATTGATTCCAGCATGTTGATCTCGTTGGCTGTCGCGTTGAGCACCGCGAGGCGGGTCATATCCGGCTCGATCACCATGCGCGCCTGGATCAGCTCCAGCGGGCTAACCCGGCTGACGATGCCGTGAGCGGCGCTGATCGACATGTCGTCGCACTTGACGAACGTGCCGCTACCGACCCGCCGTTCGATCAGACCTTCGGCTTCCAGATTGAACAGAACCTTGCGGATGGCGCTACGCGCGGTGTGGAATCGCCCGGCGAGCTCACGTTCGGCGGGAAGTTGGTCGCCATTCACATAGAAGCCGCTGCGGATAGCGTCGCGCAACTGGACCGTGATGTGCCCGACGTGACGGCCGTCGTCGCCGAGGCCTGGACCACCAGCATGGCGGCCGTCTCGTACGGACGCGCGGGCGTCAGCCACGACAGCATCCTCCAGAAATCGCCGTAGAGTCCATTCTTACACTAATTGGTCGGTATTGGCGTAATTGGTTTGCAATCGGTCAATCAGCTGTGCAAAGTAGTGCCCGTTCAGTCAAGCTGAATCGTCTGGCCGCGCCCAAAGCAAAGCCGGATTTAGCGCGCATATCCGGACCTTTACGATGCCAAGAGTGTCGCCCGTGATCATCTGCTGGGATTCGGCTTAATGGTTCGTATTGGTCACGTCAACGATCTTGGTTACGTGACAAGCCCAGGGAACGCGCGCCAGAAAGGGACGCTGACATGACGGATATCGAAGCCTTTGTGCAACAGGACGGCCGTGACGACCTGGTCAGACAGGTACGCAGCAAGATCGACGAGATGGGTGTCGAGTACCTGTATCTCCAGTTCGTGTCGATCACCGGCCGGATCTGCGGCAAAGGCATCCCGGCGGATCATTGGGAATCGATCTCTGAGCGCGGTTTCCAGCTCGTATATGGCGCGACCGTCAACCTGTTTCTGAACCGGCATGGCGAATATCTTGGTTACGGACCACATGAGAAGGAATTGGTCGGCATTCCGGAGCCAGAAACCTTCTGTCAGCTGCCTTGGGACAAGCGTGTTGCGCGCGTGTGGTGCACCCTGTTCCGCAACCGGGAAGAGCGGAAGGATCCGGGCACATTCCTGACCGCAGATTGCCGGGGTAACTTGCGCCGCATCCACGCACAATTCCAGCAAGAACATGACGGTCTGCACCTACGCCACGGCACCGAGCCGGAAATGATGTGGCTGAAGAAAGGCGAAGACGGCAAGCCGGACGGCGGTTTTTCCAACCCTTACTGCTACCACATCGATCAGTTCGAAAGCTTGCGCCCGGTGTACCTGCGCACGATCGAATATTCGCGCGCCATGGGCCTGGACATGATCCAGGGCGACCACGAGGACGCGCCGGGCCAGCTGGAACTGAACTTCACATTCGACGATGCGTTGCGGACGGCCGACCGACTGACGACCTATCGCCAGATTTGTGCGCAGGTCGCCCGCGAGTTCAACCTCATCGCCTGCTTCCTGTCGAAACCGTTCATGAACGTATCGGCCTCCGGTTGCCACCACAACATCTCGCTGTGGCGCGGCGGCCAGGATGAGCTGAACCCACTGGGGAAGGATCCACTGCCGGGCATGGAGCAAAACTTCATATACCGGAAGGGTGGCGAAAACACCTTTATGCCCGACACCGACGATCCACAGTTGCCGGGGAAGGTCGGCCTCCAAGTGGTCGGCGGCATCGTCCAACATCTAGGAGCGCTGACCGCCATCGGCGCGTCCACCGTGAATTCCTATCGCCGGCTCTGGGATACCGGATTCTGGGCGCCGGTCTTCGCCGACTGGGGCTACCAGAACCGCACGACCGGCTTGCGCATTTCGGCGCCAGGTCGCTTCGAATACCGATCCGTCGATTCGATGGTGAATCCGTACCTGATGGCCGGCGCCATTCTCAAGGCGGCCGACGACGGCATCAGGAACGACATTGATCCCGGTCCGCCGGAAGACCGCAACATTTACCAGGCGATGGAAGAGGGCAAGCAGGTCAAAAAGCTGCCGATGACACTCGGCGCCGCCCTCGACGCGCTCGCTGTCGACGATGTCATCAAGTCCGCCATGCCCGGCGAAATGTACCGCCTGTACGACGAGTACAAGCGGGACGAGTGGGAGCGTTTCCTGCACACGACAACCGAATGGGATATTGACACCTATCTGGATTGCTTGCCCTAAAAGGGGACCCGGCGGGGCACCAGTTTCCTGCCTTTGGAATTCGGATTTCCGAAAGGAGCGATATGGCATGTGTGGCATTGCCGGACTGATTTACCGCGACGGCGCCCGCAAAATTGGCGAGGAGATGACCGCCATGCTGCAGGCGCTGAGACACCGCGGGCCGGATTCAACCGGTTTCGCCATGTATGGCGCGTCTGAGCCGAACGAGTACGTGATGCGCTTCAAGGTGGCGGAGAAGGAGGATCTCGGCAAGGGAACGAAAATCCACCGAGCGATCGCGGAGCGCAAGGTGGCGGTCGATGCTGTGCTGAAGGAACTCGGTGTCAACGTCCTCGAGATGGATGAGCCAACTGAATATGCCATCCGCTCACGGATTGCCTTCGGGGGTGACCTGAAGAGCCTTGCCGACCAGATCGAGGAAGTCGAGGGAGGGGAGATCCTGTCGATTGGCAATGCCTTGGAACTGATAAAGGATCTCGGCGATGCGGCTGAGGTTTCCAAAGCTTACGACTTGGACAGTTTTGAAGGGACCCACGGTATTGGGCACACGAGGATGGCCACCGAATCCGACGTCGACATCCGCTCCGCTCATCCCTATTGGGCATATCCTTACAATGACATAGCCGTCGTTCATAACGGTCAAATCACCAACTATTGGCTGATGCGCCGACAGCTGGAACGGGACGGGCAGCGCTTTGTCAGCAACTGCGATTCGGAACTCCTCGCGGTCTACACGGCGGTGAATCTCGACAAAGGGATGACGCTGGAGGAATCCCTGCACAGGTCGATTGACGAGATCGATGGGGTGTTTACCTATCTGATCACGACCAGGAACGAACTGGGCATGGCCAAGGACGCCATGGCCGCAAAACCGATGGTGCTCTACGAAGCGGACGACATGGTCGTGCTTGCCTCTGAAGAAGTCGCAATTCGGGCCATTCTCCCCCACGAAATCGACACGAGCGATCCCTACGATGAGGAGGTCCGGGTATGGCAGGCGTAAGCGGTTCCACCTCCTCCGAGATGGGCATGCACACCGAGCCTCTGTTGGGCCGGGACATCAAGACCAAATTCAAGCTCGATAACGAGGGGAGCTTCGGCTACCACTTCGCCCGCGACGTCGACTTCAACCGGCGTGCTGTAATTGATTGCGCCCAACTGGAGCCGACGGAGATCAACCGGAAGATCCGAGAGTTGATGGACTCCGGTCACGGCAGCATCGTGATCCAAAATCCAGGCGCCAAGCACTCGCTGATTGTGGGCATCCTGAACCGGATGAACATCCGGGTCGAAGGGAGCTTGGGCTATTTCGGCTGCGGCCTGCTCGACGGCCCCACTGTCCGAATTTCCGGCCGCGTCGGCTGGTCGTTTGGTGAGAACATGATGGGCGGAGTCTGCGTCGTCGAACAGAATGCCGGCTCCACGTTTGGCGCCGCGCTACGCGGCGGTGACCTGGTGTGCAAGGGTTCGGTCGGCTCGCGAACCGGGATAGACCAGAAGGGCGGCACCATCATTGTCGGCGGCGATACCGGCGCTTTTTCCGGATTCATGATGCAGCGCGGGCGCATCGTGGTCTGCAGCAATGCCGGCAAGAGTCTCGGCGATTCCATGTATGACGGTACGATCTATGTCGGCGGCGAAATCCAAGATCTAGGCGTTGATGCCGTCCCGGCCGAGTTGACTGATCTCGACTGCGCCTGGCTGACCCGGAAACTGAAAATGTACGAGCTGCTGCCCGAACGGGGCGTGGATCATTTCACCAAGGTTGTCGCCGGCAAGCAGCTGTGGAGTTACGACAATCTCGAACCGACGGAGAAGAAGCTGGTCCTCTAGGGCCCGCTCTCCTCCTCCAGTTCAGAGAGAAACCAAGGAAAGAGACCGACATGCCGGACGATCCGAACCCAGATGGCACCGGCCACTCGAAGCTGGAAGTCGAAGAAAAATACATCTTGGGCAAGAGCCGAATTTTCACGCCGGAAGTCATCAACGACATCCATGTGAAGTCCGAACTTGGCCGGTACCGCATGCGTGGTTTCTCTCTGTTCAAGAAAATCCCACACTGGGATGATCTCACATTCCTGCCTGGCACGCTGACGCGTTTCGTCATCGAAGGCTATCGCGAGAAATGCGAAACCAAGACCGTGATCGGGCCGCGCGCGAAACGACCGCTGGAACTGGACATCCCGATCTATATCACAGGCATGAGCTTCGGCGCCCTGTCGTTTGAGGCTAAGACTGCGCTCGCTCGCGGCGCCACCATGGCCGGCACGGCAACTTGTTCGGGCGAAGGCGGCATGATTCCGGACGAACGGCGTTATTCGTCCAAATGGTTCTACCAGTGCATCCAGTCACGCTATGGCTTCAATCCGCATCACTTGCTGCTGGCGGACGGGTGCGAGTTCTTCATTGGCCAGGGGTGCAAGGTCGGTCTGGGCGGCCATCTGATGGGCCAGAAGGTGACCGACCAGGTCGCAGAGATGCGCTCGCTACCAGCTGGTATCGACCAGCGCTCGCCCGCCCGCCATCCCGACTGGCTAGGGCCAGACGATCTGGCGCTGAAGATCCTCGAAATCCGGGAAGCGACTGATTGTCAGATCCCGATTCAGCTCAAGCTCGGCGCTGCCCGCGTCTATGACGATGTCCGTATGGCGGTGAAATGCGATCCGGACTCGATCTATATCGACGGAATGGAAGGTGGTACCGGCGCCGGCCCGCATCTGGCGACCGAGGACACCGGAGTGCCCGGCATGGCGGCGATTCGGCAAGCCCGCCGGGCCATCGACGATCTGGGAAAGCGAGGCGACATTTCACTGATCTATGCCGGCGGTATCCGCAACGGCGGCGATGTCGCCAAAGCGCTCGCTCTTGGCGCGGACGCGATTGCGATCGGTCATTCGGCGATGATGGCGTTGAACTGCAACAAGGATATTCCGGAAGCCGATTTTCCAGCCGAGATGGGGGTCCCGGCCGGTGCCTGCTATCACTGCCACACTGGCCGCTGTCCGGTCGGCGTCGCTACGCAGGACCCAGCTTTGCGCAAGCGCCTCAATCCCGATGAGGCAGCCGAACGCGTCTACAATTTTCTGCACACACTGACCATGGAAGCCCAGATGATGGCCCGTGCCTGCGGCAAGACCAACATCCACAGTCTCGAGCCTGAAGACTTGGCCGCGTTAACGATGGAGGCTTCCGCGATTGCGCAGGTTCCGCTTGCAGGCACCGACTTCACGGTCGGTGTGGAAGACTATCACCACATCTAGACGGAAGAGGGAGCAAGATGCCAGGATCTGGATACAAGGGAGCTCAGATCAAAGATGTCGACCACTTCCTGAAGGGTGGCGGCATCGATTCGGAACGCGAGCAAGCGATCGGGCAGCACATCGGCTACCGCTACGACGTCAATTTGCTGCCCGATTATGACAGGCTGACGCCGTTTCTGAAGGATTATCTGGAGTTCATGGGTTGGGATGACCTGAACTGGCTGGAAGATGTCCATATGGGCTACGACGACGGCCAGGCCGCGGTGTTCGATCGGAACATCAATGGCTGGGTCGCGCTCCCCGAGGACATGGAACTGCCGGACAATCAGCAAGACCGGGACATGATCGCCCGCGAACTGCTGATCAAGTTCCAGATGTCGCCTGACCATCCCTTGGTGGACCTTTACAAGGCCTATCGAAAGTTCTGACGCGGCCAGCAATTCCCGTGTCTCTGCTGCCTACCGGCCGACGGGAGTTCCGCTGAGCGGGACGCCGATATCGTCGCCCAGTGCGGTAGCAGGACTGTTCGCGAAAAGTCGGTGCAATTGGACGCCGTAACATGCAGTGTGAGCCGCAGAAGGCGGAGCTACCCTGCGCTTTCAACAGTTCGCTGAAGGACCGGCCGGTCGGCTTCCGAAGGAGGGGATCAGTTCACTTCGAGCAGTAGTGCCGCCGCCGCTGTCCAGTCCGGTTTGAAACCGAGAATCCGTACATGGTCGGAAAGCTGGGTATTGAACAGCCGGTTGTGCCACAGCGTATTCTGATGGGCCGGCTCATCGCGTGCCAATTCCCGCACAGCGCAGGGCAGACGATAGGACTGGCCGAACTGTTGGAAGTCCAGCCGGCATTCCCGAAGGGTCGCCAGCAGCGTTGCAAGCCGGGATTCCGTTAGAAACAGGGCCGTCATTTCATCGGAAAACCGATTGGCGCGGTGGTAGTGGATCGATTGCAGAAAGGTCAGACCTTTCTGGTAGACCTCGTTGGGGTCATGGTTCTGCTTGACCTGGAATTCGAAGAAGTCCGTGCTTTCTTCCGGATCATTGCGGACCAGCAAGACGATGACACCCTCGGAGAGGACACGGCCGTCAGGCGACAGGATTTCTGGCCTCATGCCATCGGAAGGCCGACCGCCTTCATCGCGCATCGCAATCTGGCGGAGGCGGCATTGCCAGATGAGAAACTGTTGGCGCAAGATCTCGGGGGTCACGATTCTTCACCTGTTTCGTCCGTCAGCAATGACGTTAGCAAAGGTGGAAACCTGCGTACTAGGATTTGCGCCGCCACTGTCCTGGTGTTGCACTGTGACGCCGTTTGAGGTGCCGGCCGAGGTGCGACGCCGAATGAAATCCGCAGCCAACGGCGATCTCCGAAACACTCATGCTGGTCTGCCGGAGCAGGCTGGCTGCGCGGTCGATCCGCAGATCAAGGTAGAACTGTCCCGCTGGCCGCCCCAGCCTGCTGCGAAATAAGCGGGAGAGCTGCCGAGCTGAAATGGCGACGGTGTCGGCGATCTGGTCCACGGACAATGGATCCTCCAGATGCCGCTCCATGAGAAGGATGGCTTCTGCAAGATGCCGGTTCCTGCTGGCCATGCGGATAGCGGCGGTAACATGCTGTTCTTGCGTCGCCTCCCGAATCCGGTCGTGGACGTAATTTTCCGCGACAAGGGACGCGATCCTGCTGCCATGGCCCTCCATGACTAACGTCAGCATGAGGTCCAGACTGGTGGTTCCACCGGCACAGCTGAAACGGTTACGGTCGATCTCGTAGATCGAGGTGCGGATATCGAGGTCGGGGAATCGTTCCCGGTATGCATCAAGGCATTTCCAGTGAATGGTCGAGCGATAACCGTCGAACAGTCCGGTAGCGGCGACTGGGAAGGCGCCGTCTGATATCGACCCGATCCGGGCGCCGCGCCCCACGGCCCTTGTAAGCGATGCAGCTAGCGCTTGCGACTTGTAGTTGTGGGATCCCTCGCCACCGACGACGGCGAACAGATCGGGAATCATCTCAGCTGTGCCTCGGTCTGCCAAGGGCGCAGCAGGAAGCCGTATCTGACTGGAAGAGGGCACTCCTCCTTCGGACGATACCTCACCCGGGTCGGCGGACAGGCGCCACTTGTAAGCCGTTCGACCGAGCACCAGGTTGGCCGCCCGCAGAGCATCCACGGCACAGGACAGCGCCAGTAGCGAAAAGCCCGGTATTAAGGCAAATTCGACTCGCATCAGCTTCTCCCCTGCGTCTGATTTCCCGGACGCATGATCGGATTCCGTCAGAATAATGACTTTTTCTGTCTGTAATATTGTTTTTTTAGTGATTGGAAAAGCGCAGGATGGGTCCGATTGCGCTCGTACAATCTGGTCTGAAGAGGCACCACCATGAGGTTTCCCACACATGTTCGCTATGCCGTGATCGGCGCTGGTGTTCACGGCCTGTCGACTGCCTGGCGGCTGGCCGAACGCCTGAAGGCGGCCGGCAAGGGCGACGGCGCCGACATTTTGGTGCTCGACAAGACTGCCATTGCTGCCGGCGCAAGCGGTATTGCCTGCGGCGTGGTGCGGAACAACTATTTCCAGCCGGCGATGCGCGAACTGATGGCGCATAGCGTGAATGTCTGGGAATCGGATCCGGAGGCCTTCAGTTATCACCCGGTCGGCTACATGCAGGTCAGCCACGAGGCCATGCGCAAGGACGTGACCAGCGTCTACGAGCAGCAGCAGGCGATTGGGTACCCCTCCGAGTTCATCGAGGGCGGCCGGGACAGCATGACCTACATGAAGGGTCTGCTGAATGACTGGCGTGCCGAAGGCATCACCTCCGTCCTGCACGAGAAGAAAGGCGGCTACGCCAACAATACTGCCGCCATCTACGGACTAGCAGGCAAGGCCGAAGCCCGTGGCGTCCGCATCATCACCGGTGTAACGGTGAACGGCTTCGAGCGCGGCAACCGTTCCGAGGCTGTGACGGGTGTCGTAACTGACCGGGGGACGATCCGATGTGACCAGGTCATCGTTGCCGTCGGTCCTTGGGTCAAGACGATCTGGGATATGCTCGATCTGCCTCGCGAGGTATCAATCAAGGGGCCGGACGGCACGATGCACCACGGCATTCCGACTTGGCGCTACTGGTGCCTGGAGGAAGGCGTCATCGGAGTTGATCCCGATCTGCAGAAGCTCAACGACGGCGGCATGCCGCCGGTGATTCATGTCGATACCGATGCGCCCCTCCGCTCCGATGTGGATGGATCGGTTATCATCGAAGAGCCGTGGGGGATTTACTACAAGCCGGACTTCCATTTCGGCGGTGTCCAGGGTGGCGCGATGCCCTATGAGGTCAGGACCCCGGCGGATGACGTGGCGATCGATCCCTACGGCCCTGAATCTCCGGAGTTTATCGTCGGTGATGATTTCGCCCACATGTGGTGCTCGGCTTTGGCCTTCTGCCAGGAACGCTTCTCCGGCCAGATCAGCAAGTTCAAAAAAGAGCCGTCGGGCGGCTTGGGCTGCTTCACACCGGACAGTTTCCCGCTTTTTGATACCTTCTGCGAGAACGTCTACATCGTTGCGGATAGTAACCACGGCTTCAAGATGATCGGCGTCGGGCACCTGATTGCCGACGAGATCATGGGTGAGAAACAGGCCCTGCTCGAGCCTTTCCGGTTCAGTCGCTACGCCGAGGGCGAACTGCATCCGCTGAGCAACAGTCCATTTCCCTGGAGCTGAATGCGCGGCCGAACTGGGGCCGCAACGAGAGAGTTCCCGCTGAAGGGGCGCGGTCGCCCGCGCCCCGGTGCGGCTAGTCGCCTTCGAGAGCTTCTCTGATGCTGGCCTCGTCACCGTGCTGGCGAACGATTCCTTCCTGCTCCTCGTTCTCGCCCCGCATTTGCACAAGGTGCCAGCCGAGCCACAGCACCACGCCGGCGATTACGAACAATCCCTCCGTACCTTGGAAGGGGTAAATAGCGCCGATGTCTTTCAGGTCGACCGCCCAACTCTCGATACCTGTCGTAGTCATGCTTCAATCTCCTCTCTGGTCTCAAGCCCGCTGGCGGTGATCGGCCAGCGGGCCCTGAGACGAATCGGGGTAGCGAGCCTGTCAGGCGGCTGCCTTCTCGGTAGCGCGGACGTCGGCCGCAGCCGCCTGTTCCTCGCGGTTCGACTTGAAGTCCAGTCCCAGCAACTCGATCTCCTTCGGAATCCTCAGCAGGTTCGCTGTCGCCAGGATCTTGGCGACAATCCAGCCCGGCATGAAACCAAGCACGAAGAACATGATGATCGCGCCGACGAATTGGCCGATCGGGTTGATGGCTGCGAAGCCTTCGTACGGCGAACTCGGGTGACCCCACAGAACGAAGCCGCAGATCACCAGGCCGATAAAGCCCGCATATCCATGGACCGCCACGGCGCCGACCGCGTCATCGATCTTGAACTTCCGCTCCACCCAGTAGTGCAGCTTGTAGGCGCAGTACGTGCCCAAGCCGCCGATGATCATGGCATGGATCGGGTGATACAGGTCGTTGCCTGCCGACGCCGTGATGATGCCCGCAAGGCCGCCGGAATAGGTCCAGAAGGCATTACCCTTGGAGGCGAGGTAGCCGACGAGCAATCCGCCCGAAAGCGACATCAGGAAATTGACCGTGATCGCGCCGAGCGTCGTCGGGGTCAGGTAGATGGTTGTCGCTGTCCAGGTATCACCAGTGATCTGACCGCCGATGCCAGCGGGATCGATAATCGGGACGTTGCAAGCCACATAGAAGCCCCAGAAGCCCGCGTAGATCAAGAACAGGCCGAGGCAGACCATCCAGGGGTTATGCGGGATTATATCTCGTGGACTGCCGTCTTTGGCGAACTTGCCCAGCCGTGGACCCAGCACGACGAGGATGCCCAGAGCAAACCCACCGGCTATCGCGTGAATCACGCCGGAAGCGTAGGCATCGTGATAGCCCAGCACTTTGACCATCCAGCCGTTAGAGTGCCAGCCCCAAGCCGCATCGATGATCCAGGCGACTGATCCGATTACCACTGCAAGGATCCAGAACGCACCGGACTTAATCCGTTCGATGACCGAACCGGAGACGATGGAGGCCGCTGTCCAGGAGAACAGCAGGAAGGCCGCCCAGAACACGCCGGTGATGCGGTCGCCGGCATTCGGGCCCATAGTTTCGGACCAGGCCGTGTTGGCAGCTGCGGCCTCGGTGTCGAGACCTCCGGTAATGAATGGGCCGTTTGGCATGGCCCAGTACAGCCACCAGCCGAAGAAGAAGAACGTGATCGTCACCAGCGGGATCAGCATTGTGTTCTTCAGTAGCGTATGCATGTGGTTGCGCCGCCGGCTAGCGCCGACCTCGTACATGCAAAAGCCAATATGGATAAAAAACATTAACGGTATGGTCGCCCAGTAATAGAACTCGGTGAACACCGTTGTCAGGGCATTGAGATTGCCTTCCACGGTTTTTGGCTCCCCCGTTTCTCGAACGGCCGTCTCATGGCCCCGGGGCAGAATCGATCGTGCGGCAATTGCCGCTTCCGACCAAGTTGTCTCCAGCCGGTAGCTGTCCGTTCCAGCACAGCATGGCGTAGTTTTCCCAGTATTTCAATAATTTTGCACGTCACTTGGTTGGAATCGGTCAGACTTGAGGGCCTTACAGCAGTAGACAATCAATCTGTGTGCAACAGTTCCAGGCGATCCCGTGACGGTGCCTCGCCGTACCGGGTCCCGTAAGCGGTGGCGAAATGGGCGGCGCTGGAGAAGCCAGTGGCGATCGCAATTTCGAGAATTGGCAGGTCTGTCTGGCGCAAGAGTTCGCGGGATTTTTCGAGCCGCAGATCCCGATAAAATGCCGCGGCGCTGCGGCCTAGTCCGGCACGAAACTGTCGGTTCAGCTGACGAACACCCACGCCGGCAACCTGGGCGAGGTCGGACAGAGGCAGCGGATCGGCGATATGATTGTCCATGGCCTCTATCGCAGCCAGGACGGCGTGCCGATTGGTACCGTAGCGTTGCGCCAAACCGGCTCTTTGCGGACCGCTGGCGGGACGCACATCAGTGTGCATGAACCAGTCGCTGACTTTCCGGGCGAAATCCGGACCGTGATGCTCGGCGATCAAAGCGTGCATCATGTCGAGTGGCGCTGTGCCGCCGGCGCAGGTCATGCGGTCCCTATCCACGACATAAAGGGTATGTTCCAGGAGAAGGCCGGGATGACGTTCGGCTAGGGAGGCATAGTGTTCCCAGTGAAGCGTCATCCGCCGGTTTTTCATGACGCCGGCATTGGCGAGCACCGCCGGCCCGCCCGATACACCGCCCAGCATGCAGCCGAGCCGGGCCTGTCGCCGCAACCATTGAAATGTCTGCGCATTGCTAAAGCCGACCGGATCGCCTCCGGCGACGACCAGTGCAAGGTCAAATTCACCCGTCGCCTCTCCAAGCGCGCCAACGCCGACCGAAGCCGCGGACGAGCTGTTCAGAATCTTCGAAGTCAGCGGTCCCGCAGCAAAATAGAACATGTCGTAGATTCGTTTGCCGGCCAGCAGGTTGGCTGCGCGAAGGGGTTCAGTCACTGCTGCAAATGACATCAGGGCGAACCCCTCGACCAGAACGAAGGCGATGCGGCGGTTGGCGAGAGAGGGCTCGAACATGTCCTGAATCTTAAGAAATCCGTCTATTTTTGGAAAGCGCGAAAGCAGCAACCGGCGCATCAATCGCTGATTCGGAAGAGGACGTCATGCGCTATTCCGTCCTGCAAATTCTCCAGGAAGGCTTGACCGGCAATCGTGGCTGGAAACCGCTCTGGCGCGAGCCTGATCCGATGGCGCACTACGACATCATCATTGTGGGAGGCGGCGGGCACGGCATCGCCACTGCCTACTACCTGGCAACGGCGCACGGCATGACAAATGTCGCGGTGCTGGAAAAGGGCTGGCTAGGTTCCGGCAATGTCGGCCGCAACACGACGATCATCCGCTCGAACTATCTGCTGCCCGGTAACGAGCCCTTCTACGAACTATCGATGAAGCTCTGGGAAGGCCTGGAACAGGACATCAACTACAACGTCATGGTTTCACAGCGCGGGATCATCAACCTGTACCACAGCGATCCCCAGCGCGACGTCGCCGCCCGGCGCGGCAACGCCATGGTCTTGGCCGGGGCAGACGCGGTCATGCTCGACCGCGAGGCTCTGCAACGGAAATGTCCCTTTCTGGACTTCGACAACGAACGCTTTCCGATCAAGGGCGGCCTGTGGCAGCCGCGCGGGGGGACGGTGCGGCACGATGCTGTCGCTTGGGGTTATGCCCGCGCCGCCGACCGGCGCGGTGTTGACCTGATCCAGAACTGCGAAGTTACCGGCTTCGCTATCCGCGACGGAGTCTGCCGAGGGGTGGAAACGACGCGCGGGGCGATCAGTGCCAACAAGGTAGCCGTCTGCGTCGCCGGCTCGTCCAGCCGGGTGATGGGTCTCGCTGGTTTGCACCTGCCGATCGAAAGCCATGTGCTGCAGGCGTGCGTGACCGAAGGGCTGAAACCGGCCGTTCCCGGAGTGATTACCTTCGGGGCCGGGCACTTCTATGTTTCCCAGTCGGACAAGGGTGGTCTGGTGTTCGGGGGCGATATCGACGGCTATAACACGTACGCCCAGCGCGGAAACCTGCCGACGATAGAGGATGTCTGCGAGGGCGGCATGGCGCTGATGCCGATGATTGGGCGAGCGCGAGTGCTGCGTATGTGGGGCGGTCTGGTCGACATGTCGATGGATGGCTCACCATTCATCGACAGAACGCCGATCGACGGGCTCTACTTCAACGGCGGCTGGTGCTATGGCGGCTTCAAGGCAACCCCGGCCAGCGGCTACTGCTATGCCCACCTGCTTGCAACCGGTGCGCCGCACCCAGTTGCGGCTGCGATGCGGCTGGACCGTTTCGCCACTGGCGCTGTGATTGACGAGAAGGGCGTGGGTGCCCAGGCGAACCTGCACTAACGGGATCGGAACCGGGAGCACGCCATGCCGACATCGGAAGCCAAGAGGGGAATCGGAGACCGGGCGCTCAGACTCCCGGCAAGTGCGAATGTTGACGAGCTGCCGGCAGCAGTCCCGGCCGGCGAGGTTACGGGATGATCATCAACCATCCACTCCTCGGCCCACGCGATGCTGCAGAGTTCGTCTATCTCGGCGATGCCTGCCTGATCGACCGGCCAGATTGGCAGGCCGAGGACGCCGCGCACCAATTCCACGACTATCTCCATATCCGGAATAACCCGGCTGCCGAGCACCGGGAACTGTGGTTTCATGAACAGGGTGACAGGTCTTGGCTGGTCGTGACTCGCAATACGCTGACACACGAGATCGTACGGGTCGAGTTGGCGCGCGACGTCGCACGTGCGCGGGGGCGAGACCGGTGAAGGGCCCGTTCCGACTGGACGGCGGCGCAATCGACCGCAGCCACAGCCTCGCTTTCCGCTTCGACGGCCGGAGGCTGATGGGCCATCCGGGCGATACACTGGCCTCGGCGTTGCTCGCCAACGGGGTTCGGCTGATCGGCCGGAGTTTCAAATACCACCGGCCCCGAGGTGTCTTCACGGCCGGCTCGGAAGAACCCAATGCGCTGGTTGAACTGCGCACCGGTGCGTATCGGGAACCAAACACTCGGGCAACCGTCGCGGAGCTGTTCGACGGGCTGGAAGCCGCCAGCCAGAACTATCGCGGTTCACTGCGCTATGACCTGCTGGCGATGAACGACCTTCTCGCCCCCTTCCTGTCGGCCGGCTTTTATTACAAGACTTTCATGTGGCCGAAGTCATTCTGGGAACGGGTCTACGAGCCGGCTATCCGGGCATCCGCTGGTCTCGGTCGCCTGTCGGGCGAGGCTGATCCGGATAGTTACGACAAAGGTTTCCTCCATTGCGATCTGTTGATTGTTGGCGCGGGCCCAGCCGGCCTTTCTGCGGCTCTTGAAGCCGGACGCAGCGGTGCGCGCACAATCCTGGCCGACGAAGATTTCGTCATGGGTGGACGGCTCAATGGCGAGACTCACGAAGTTGGCGGCCGATCCGGCGGCGCCTGGGCTGCCGATGCCGTGCACGAACTCGCATCCATGAAGAGGGTCCGCCTGATGCCGAGAACGACCGTGTTCGGCGCCTTCGACCACGGCATCTACGGAGCGCTTGAGCGCCGGACGGACCATCTGGCCGCCAGCAACGGAAAGCCACGACAGGTCCTGTGGCGGCTCTACACCAAGCGGATCATTCTGTGCGCCGGGGCGACCGAGCGGCCGATCGCCTTCGCCGGTAATGACCGTCCCGGGGTCATGCTGGCCGGGGCAGTACGCGCCTACGCCAACCGGTTCGCTGTCGGGGCCGGTCGGCGAGTCGGCCTGTTTACCAACAACGATGACGGCTGGCGAACAGCCGGCGATCTCGCCGCAAAGGGAGTGACGATCGCCGCAATCATTGACGTGCGAGGTCGGGAACCGGCAACTTCCGTTCCCAATGCCCGGATCGTGACGGACGGCCGGGTGACGGCAACCCGGGGACGTCACGGCCTGAACGGTATTGCACTGGCGTCGGGCGAGCGTATCGCTTTGGACTGCCTTGCTGTTTCCGGCGGCTGGAATCCCAATGTCCATCTGACCTGCCACCATGGCGACAGGCCGATTTGGCGTGAAGAGATTGCCGCATTCGTGCCCGCTCGCAGGCTTCCCGGCGGCATGACTGTCGCCGGGGCGGCCGCTGGCGTCTTCACAACCGCGGCCGCTCTTGCCGACGGGCATCGGGCAGCGATCACGGTGTTGGGTGAACTCGGCCTTCGCGCCGTCCCGGGCGACCCGGCCGGTGCGAGTGACGAGTCCGCCGGCGTCACAGCCTTCTGGCATGTCCGGGAGAGCCCCGGGCGGGCGTGGCTGGACCTGCAGAATGACGTCACGGTGAAGGACGTGGTGCAGTCGCAGCGCGAAGGCTTCCACTCGGTCGAGCTCCTCAAGCGCTACACCACACTCGGCATGGCGACGGACCAAGGCAAGACAGCGAATGTCCTGGCGCTCGCAATCATGGCCGAACAAACCGGCCGCACCATCGCGGAGACCGGCACGACCATGTTCCGCCCGCCCTATACGCCAGTGCCAATCGCGGCCTTCGCCGGACGGTCACGGGGCAAGGAATTCCGGCCGATCCGCTTGACGCCGAGTCACGATTGGGCAGAAGGGCAGGGCGCGGTCTTTGTCGAAACCGGCATGTGGCTGCGGGCCCAATGGTTCCGGCAGCCCGGCGAGTCCCACTGGCGACAGTCGGTCGACCGGGAAGTGATGCGCACCCGGGCCTCGGTGGGTATCTGCGATGTCACGACCTTGGGCAAAATCGATATCCAGGGGGGCGATGCGGCCGGGTTTCTGAACCGGCTCTACGCTAACGGATTCGCGAGACTTCCGGTCGGCAAGGTGCGCTACGGCCTGATGTTGCGCGAAGACGGCATTGCCTACGACGACGGCACGACGGCGCGGCTTGACGAAACCCATTTCGTCATGACGACGACGACGGCGAATGCCGTCCCGGTGTTCCGCAATATGGAATTCGCCCGCCAGTGCCTGTGGCCAGGCCTGGACGTCCATCTGATCTCCGTGACCGAACAATGGGCGCAGTTCGCCATCGCCGGCCCGAATTCACGCAAGCTGCTGGAGAAGATTGTCGATCCGGAGCACGATATTTCCAACGAGGCATTCCCCTTCCTGGCGTGCGGCGAGGCGAGCGTGTGCGGCGGCACCCCGG
The DNA here is from genome assembly GCA_965215575.1 of Alphaproteobacteria bacterium. Lineage (GTDB taxonomy): Bacteria > Pseudomonadota > Alphaproteobacteria > TMED109 > TMED109 > VXPW01. The sequence goes on along the minus strand of OZ244069.1, from coordinate 2,528,704 downwards.
CCCGCCTTTTCCGCATTTCCTTCTCCGGCGAACTGGCCTACGAGATCGCCGTACCTGCGCGCTACGGAGAAGCCCTGATGGAAGCGCTGATGGCGGCCGGCAAGGAGTTTGATGCGATCGCTTACGGGACGGAAGCGCTCGGAGTCATGCGCATCGAAAAGGGCCATGCGGCGGGCAATGAACTGAACGGCCACACCACGGCACGCATGCTGGGCCTGCAGCGCATGGTGTCGAAGAAGAAGGACTGTATCGGCAACGTGCTGTCCGAACGGCCGGAGATGAACCGCGAAGACGGGCGGGAGTTGATGGGCTTCAAGCCGCTTGACCCCGGCGATGAGCTCACCGCCGGAGCGCACTTCCTGGCACCCGGCGCGGTGGCGGAGATGGCGAACGACGAGGGCTGGATGACATCCGTGGCGTATTCACCCGCATTGCAATCGTCGATTGGCCTGGGCTTCATCAGGAAGGGGCACGCTCGCATCGGCGAGACCGTCCGAGCGTGGGACGCCATGCGGGGCAAGGACATCCCTGTAGAGATTGTTTCACCGCATTTCTACGACCCGGACGGGGAGCTGCTTCGTGTCTGACTCGACGCTTACCGCCCGCCCACCGCTCGACGGGTACAATCGCACTATCGGCACGGTCGAACTCTCCGAAGTGACCGGTGTGGCGTTGGTCTCACTAGCGGTGCCACACGGCGGGGACGCGGCTTTCTCCGCCGCGCTTGAAAGAGGTCTCGGCGCGGCGCGTCCGGCAACCGGCGATTCCACTCTCGGCAACCGGTATGGAGCACGTGTCCTCGGCATGCAGCCGGACCAGATGTTCATCCTGTTCGATCCACCGGACCCGGACCGGGCGGCTGAGACCGTTTCAGCCGTGCTCGGATCTACGGCCTATGTTACCGACCAGTCCGACAGCTGGGCCATTCTGCACATGGCCGGTGCTGGCGTCCGCGCCGCGCTGGAACGCATCTGCTCCCTTGACCTCAACGACGAAGCCTTCCCGCGAGGCCGGGTGGCGCGCACCGTGATGGAACATCTTGCGGCCATCATCCTCCGAGACGGCGCGGACAGCTTCCAACTGATGAGTCCGCGGTCTTCGGCCCGTTCCTTCCAGCGCGCCGTAGAACTGTCGGTCAGGAACGTTTCGGAATAGCGGTTCGGGGGCGGATATCCAGCAGCTTTGTGGTCGGCAGAGGAATTCGAGAGAGATCAGGGACTCAAACCTCGACGTGCTGCTTGTAGACCAGCGCAAATGCAAGCTCGCCAATGCCTCCCCCTTGCCCCTACGGCCAGTCCACCGAGGGGCGTTCCGGCCCCCCTCAGGCAGGGCAGGGGGCGGTGTTAGCGGCGGCACCCCGGTGGGTCTTGCAGCGAATTCCGTTCGCGGGGATCACCACAAGGGCGAGAATCCCGAGTACGTAGTCTGCGACCAAGGCACTACAGAGATCGCGCTCTGACCACGGTGCCTTGCGTCTCAGGCGGGTCTCCCTCACTCTGTCTGGCAATGCGGATAAGGAGAACGGCAATGGGCGAGATACGCGGCTTTCTCCGCTCAACCGAACTCATGGGGGACGGTCCGGCGCTCGCCGAGCGGCTTGAGCGTGACGGCTATCTGTTCCTCCAGGACCTGCTTCCCCGTGAAACCGTGCTGGAGGTCCGTCGGCGCCTCTTGGAGAAGGCTGCGGAAGGGGGCTGGCTCGACCCGGCTCACCCCGTGGAGGACGCCATCGCCAACAACGATGCGGCCGGCAAGGATCCTGAGGAAGCCTATATGAAGGTGTTTCGCGGCATGTGGGCCGACGAAGCCCTGCATCGGCTCAGGACCCATCCGAGCGTACTGGCGCTGTTCGAACGGATTTTCGGCGAGCCGGCATTGGCACACCCGAAGTTCATCCAGCGGAACATTTTCCCTCAGAGCGAAAGCTTCGATTTCACAACCGGCGCGCATCAAGACAAAGTGCACATCGGCGGTTCAACGAGCTATGCGCTGTGGGCCCCGCTGGGCGATTGCCCGAGGAAGAATGGGCCGTTGGTGGTCGCAGCTGGTTCGCACCATGCCGGCGTTTTGGATACGAAGGTCGGCGAGGGCGCCGGCGGCATGGATATCAATGTTCCAATCCCCGGTGAATGGGTCACTGACTCATTTGCGGCCGGCGACGCGCTGATTTTCGCGGACACCACCGTCCACCGAGCGCTCCCCAACCGCTCGGCTGAACTTCGGCAGTCTTTCGATGCCCGTTATCAGCCAGAGAGTCGACCTGTCGCGGAAACCAACTTGGAAACCTATTCCGGCTGCGGAACGTGGGAGGAGGTTTATGCCGGATGGTCGTCCGATGACCAGAAATTCTATTGGCGCGATCGCCCTCTCACCATCGTGCCTTTCGACCGAAGCTATTACGACCGCCGTGACCAGATGGCCTTCGAGATGGCTGAACGGGGCGACCTGACCGCGCGCGATGCGCTGCTGCGCATCGTGCAGCGTGATCCGGACCAGCAAAAGCGCCGGCTTGCGGAAAGTCTACTACGCACCGCCCTGGCATGATCGGGCAACACGAAGACATCAGAGTACCGAGCGTGACGAACTAGCCAATTGTTGTACGTCCCCAACCCGCTGGCTCGGACTCCGGCACGCATCTTGGGCGCTTTCTGACGTCCGGGTCACGAGCGTATACGCGAACAAGGCCCCGGAGTTACGCAGCGGAGGAGCACGACCTGGAACTGGGGCGCCAAACATACGCTGCGAAATCTGCGCACCTGCTGGGTTTTTGGATTTTGCGCAGGACGGCTGCTCGATCCCATTGAGCGTCGGAGGCTTAGTTCGAGCTCGATTTATGGGAAGCAGATTTCGATCCGGGTACGGGTTCGTTCACAAACTGGAACGAGTGAGCCAGGGGACGTCATTGCACGTATCATCCGTTACCCCATGGCCGCACGACGCTCTTCCCCCTGTAGTCTGGAGGCTGCGCGGCCTCCCTGTCCAATTCGATGGAGTGACGAGGTGGCCAGCACATTCAATTATGAGGCGCTGCTAGTACAAAATCTGCCGGTACCTATGCCCAACTCCGGAGATCGTCCGCTCTACAATTTCATTGGCGGTCATGTCGATGCGGAGAGTATGCCGGTCGAAGACATCATTGCGGCGACTGCAACCGCGCTACGGCGCGACGGCACAACACTGGCAACTTACAACTTGGCGAGTGGCCCGCTCGGGTATCGGCCGCTTCGAGAGTTCGTCGCCTCCAAACTCCAGAAACGTAGCGGCGTGTCCGTATCGCCGGACAACGTATTGATTACCTCCGGTTCCCAGCAAGCGCTCGACCTCGTCAACACGATCTTTTGTCAGCCTGGCGATACGGTTGTGGTTGAACAGTTTACCTACGCCAGCGCGCTCACCCGTCTCCGCAGCCTGGGCGTGAATCCGGTGGGTATCCCTGTGGACGGAGAAGGGATGCGCATGGACTTACTGGCCGAACGTCTTGCCGCGCTCCGTGCCGAAGGGATCCGCCCGAAATATATCTACGTAATCCCGACCATCCAGAATCCCAGCGGCAGCATCATGCCCGAGACAAGACGCGCGGAACTTCTCCGTATTTCTGCGGAGTATCAGGTCCCGATCCTCGAAGATGAGTGCTACGCCGATTTGCTGTGGACCGACGAGCGCCCACCCGCGATTGCAGCGATGGATGACAACGGCCGCGTCCTTCACTGCGGCTCATTTTCGAAGACGATCGCGCCTGCATTGCGGGTTGGCTACATCGTTGCGGATTCCGGCTTGGTGGGGCAGCTGCTTGCTTGCAAGGCAGACGGGGGCACCGGAGCGCTCGAGCAAATGATGCTGGCCGAATATTGCCGAGAGCGCTTCGATCAGCATGTCTCCCGAACCACGGTTCTTCTCAAGCAAAAACTCGATGCAATGACTAGTGCGCTTGAGGAGTATTTCGGGACGGCGGCTGAATTCGCTACACCACCGGGCGGGATCTTCCTGTGGGTGACATTTCCAGACACCGTTGACGTGATGCGACTGGCCAGCGCCGCCGCCGCCCAGGGAATCGCTATCAATCCAGGTCCTGAATGGTCGGTCGATGCCAAGCCGGCACGCTCGCGGATCCGGCTATGTTTCGGGAATCCGACGATCGAAGCGATCGGTGAAGGCGTCGGGAAACTTGCAGATGTCTGCTATCAGGAGTTCGGGATTCCACTGAGAAGCTCAAATGTCGAGCGATAGATTCGGTTCAATGCAATTAAAACGAGCAATGAAAGGACAAACCGGAGAAAAGATCAGGCTCGGCGCGGTGCCGCGAGCCCCTTAGATCTGCTTGGGCTGACGCGCAATCACCGTCGACCAACAGCGCACGCCGCACGTGGTGAGGATGTTGTAGAGGCATTCAAGTGGCCTACCCTGCGCGGCTGCGGACTACGCTTCCGCAGGGATCCTTACGCTGCAAGTTTCTCGAATGATCAGTTTGGGTGGCAGGACGATGCGCTGCGGCGGCGCCGAGGGATTCCGGATACGTTCGACCAGAACCTTTGCCGCGCACCTGCCCATTGCGTCGCGGTCGACTGCAGTCACGCTGAGCGGGGGATTCGTCATGCTGGCTTCCTCTAAGTCCTCGTTGCCGATGAGGGCAAAGTTCTTGCCAAGCTCTATCCCTTCATTTTGCAGGCCAGCGAAGAGACCAAGCGCCAACGAATCGCTGTAACAGACAGCAGCTGTCGGTCTGGGTGAGAGTTCCACGATCCAGCGCGCCGCGTCAAATCCGGATTTTCGGTTGGAGAGCGAGGGACGAACAAGGGTGCTATCGAAGCCAACCGCGAACTGCTCGAGGGATTGTCGGTATCCGCTGAGCTGATCACGAGAGCCACTAACCCGTGGGTCGCCGCTCACGAGTGCGATACGGCGGTGGCCGAGACTCAGGAGGCGGTTTGTGGAAAGGCAGGCGGCTTCACGATCATCGTTGATCACATGGTCGTATCCGAGTTCCGCAATTGTGCGCGACACGAACACCGTCGGAGGAAGGACGCCCCGCCGCGCTTGGAAATCTGCAGGAGTAGACCCTATGACCGGGCAAACGATCAAGCCGTCGGCGCTGTACTCCGCCATTTTCCCAATGAATTGGTCCTGACGTGAGATGGCCTCGTTGGTGTGACAGAGAAACACGGTCCGGCCGAATCCGGCTAGGGCTTCCTCCAGTGACGCGAGCAGAGTACTGAAGAACGGATCGGAGATATTGTTGAGGATGACACCAACCGTATCGGTCATGGATGTCCGCAAGCTTGCTGCACTGCGCTGGTAGACGTACCCCCTTTCTTCCAGCGCGGCCTCCACCCGTTCCCGTGTGGCGGGCGAAATTCGCTGGTTCCCGCGCATGGCGAGCGACACCGTGGCTGTAGACACGCCCAGACGGTCCGCCACGTGACGAAGGGTTAGCTTGCCCAAGGACGAAGCGCTCCAACCAATACGTTGTTCAACCTATCACGGGTCGAATGCGTCCGCAGTATCGGCGACAGTGCCTCTCAGTTGATCAATGTCTCGTGGTCCTCGCAAGGTGACCAGTGCCTGGCTTCATTTTCTGGTGAGGTATTGAACCCGCAGTACCCGGGAAATGCGGGAGTGCCGGCCGGGGCCCAACCAGGTCGGACCCGGTCAGAGGACGGGGGGGCTATGGGCGGTCGACAGTCGTTCTGTGTTCCGCAATCCACTGCGCGATGCCCTCGCGCACGTTGTAGATCTGCCGGTATCCGAACTCACTATCGAGCAGGCGGCTGACTGTGCTGCTTCGGCCACCACTGTGACAGATCAACGCCACGGGCTCATTTGGCCCAACCACCGATGCGAGTTGTGCCAGCCACGCCCGGGCATCGTACCGTCCCTCAGAATCAAAGAACATCAGCAAATGTGCGCCTTCAATGACTCCGGTCCTGCTCCATTCTTCTGGAGTTCGAACATCGACCACAGGTACCCCGCTTCGCAGCAGGTGCTCCAGCATGACGTTGTCGATGTCGGTGACGTCGGCGCGAACCGGTGTGGTGCTGGCCAGGAGCACGACAGTGAGGGCGATCGACCTCAACATTCCAACATCTCCTGCAATTCCATTTCTCCCGGGTGTTGCGGTACGCAACCGTTACCGGTAGCGATGGCGCGGAAGATCGGGCACGGCCTAGCGCCCAAACGTGGCATTCCAGTCTCTCCCATGCCACGCGACGCCACCTTGTGGTGTCAGTAGCACGGTTGAAGCTGAGCTTCCAGTCGGTTACGGTGCCGTCCCTTTACACCGCGACGTTGCGCCTGGCAGCTACCAGCTCTTTTTCAGGGTCAGAAACAGCGTCCGGCCGCGAATGGAATCCAACCCCTCGTCCGGGTAGTCCGGATCGCTGAGATCTATCGGTGGACTTCGGTCACCAATGTTCAGAATTCCTCCGACCACGTCGGTTCCCTGCATGCCGAACGCGTCCTTCCAGCGCAGCGAGAAATCGTTGCCCATCCAGCTGCCGAAACGTCCACCCTCCGTTCGGTAGCTGGATAGTCCGTACGCGGTCCACTGCGCCGTCACATTGCCCCGCGTCCCGCGCAGGGTGGCGTGGACGCGGTTCTGCGGGAAATCGTACGGCTCAGAGAGGCCAATCACGCGAACTTCATAGTCGAGGGTATGTGACCAGTGGGCGTCAAATTCCAGCTCCACAGAATCAACTGTCCAGCCTCCATGCACTCGCACGTTGATTCCGGAGATGTCCGTTTGCCCGTTGCCAAGCAGAGGCAATGTGACCAACTCGATGAAGTCCGGAGCCCCGGCGAAAGGTGGTTCGCGATCGATCTCCACGTCCCCGGGAGGCGAGCCGTGCTCATGCGCATAGTCAATCGCCGCCTGGACCGGCACGATCGCCAAGTGCCTAGACAATCGAGTCTGGTACCAGTCCGCACTGATTGATGTGGAGTCGGTCCCGGTCACGATGCCGAGGCTGATGTTCTCTGCCCGGTCCGGTCCGAGGTTGGGATTACCTTCGAATTCAGCCCTGACCCGATAGGAGGCTCCTATTTACGGATCCCAGACAGGGCGGGTAACGGGGACGGCGCCGGCATTAATCCCCGCGAGGAATGGGGCTTTCTCCGCCTCGGTCCAGGAACACCGGAAAAGCAAATTCTTGTTCAGTCGGTAGCCACCCTTGATCTGGCCGGAAAATGCGGAACCGACATCGTCATGCCTGTCATGACGCGCGGCCAGTGCAACTTCAATGTTGTTCCGGACCGGCAGCACGATCTCCAAGAACTCCGACAGGCGGTCGCGTTCCCCCTCCGAAGAAATGGTAAGTATTCCCGCGATGTCGGACTGATCTTCGATGACACTGCCATTGACGTCTCGGTAAACAGGCAGCCAGCTACGGCCTTCGTAGACATATTCGACGCCCGTGGCCCAGCGTGCGGCACCACCGCCCAGCTCCATGCCGTCGCCATCGACGACGACCCGTGCAGCCCGGTACTTTGTGAGGTCGCTGTGATCGAGCTGAATCCCAGTTCGTCGTACTGCAGCCAAGTGACCCGGGTCCATGGACAGAGGATTTTTCAAATCGTAGTGGCCGTCGGGGCCGAGTTCCTCCAGGACGGTGCTCGTCCGCACGAAGGCTCCGCCGACGGTGCGTTCGTCGTGGTAATAGCTGCGGAGATGCGCATCGTAGGAGATTCCGGAGCCGAATTGGCCCTTCACGCCGACCGTGAAATCATACTCCTCAACATCGGTCCGAAACGACCGATCACCATGGCCGGCGTAGCGATGGAACACCACGGTGCCCCCGGGCAGATCGACCCGATTACCAGCCGATAGGACGATTCTGTCCGCTGTAGGGGCCGCATAGGGGGCGATATAGCCGCCCGTGCCCACGCGGGTGTCAGCGTACAGAGCCTTGTTCTCGCCAGCAGGGTGCTCGAAAGTAGCAAACAGGGTTTGCCGGTCGCGCCGCTCCCAGCTCCATTCGATGTCTGCCCAGGCAAACCCGCATGCCTCCCCCGGCAACCCGTAGGGATTGAGCAGAGGACCTGCGTAGGCACTGCCTTTGCAGTCGCCCAGGGACTTGGCGCCCTCACGGGCGACTAAGGCCGTGTTGCCTGCGATGGATACACCCGCCGCATCAGCGAACGATCCTCCAGGAGTCCAGGAGGCTCGGCTGAAATCCCGCTGACTGCGCCGAATCTCGTCCCGCTGAAATACATCCACACCGAGCACGAGGTGTCCGTCACCAACCGGTCCTCCCCAGATCACGCTGGCCTGTTCGGTGTCGCCGCCCGTGCCGGATGGCCGCTCCACTCCGACTTCGGTCTCAATGCCCTCGAAGCGGTTCCTGAGAACGATGTTGATTGCCCCGGTGACGGCCTGCGGGCCGTGCGGCCCGATCGCACTGCCTCGGAGAATCTCGATGCGTTCGACGGCGGCGACAGGGAGTGCGTCTAGGTCATAGACCGAATCGGAAATCCGCCGCCCGTTGATCAGGATAGTGATGCGGTAGCCGCCCGCCGCATACAGCGGATAGCCAGAGAGGCTGAGTGGCCGGTAAATGCCGAAATAGTTGAAGCCCGACCGGCCTGACAGCAGGTCCCAGAGGTTCCGCATCCCCGTAAGCTCGATATCTGACCGGTCGATCACGATCACGGTTTGCAAATCGAGCTTCGTCGCTCCGGGAATGAGGCTCGTGACGGACGTTTCGGGCCCAGTCTCTGTGCTTTGTCCTGGGGTCGCGGCCACCAGCACCAGGCAGCAAGTAACCGCCAACAAGCTGATAAATTGTGATTTCCGTGCGAGCCGCATGCCAACAACCACCTTCTGTACGCATTCGCCGAAAACTAGCGGGCGTTACCAAACCTGTCCACGATGCTCGACCGGCGCGCATCCTCACGCCGCGTTCGGCCAATGCAGGACGAAAGTAGTGATCACGGGAGGTTGGACGAAGAGCACCAACTAAACTCGACACAACAAGATTAGATAGGAGAAAAAGGCGGAGCATCTTGAGACGCAGCGATGAGTGCCCGGGTGAACGCCGTCCGCAAGCTGGCAGTCCATGCATGAAGCGCTTGACCGACCGTTCCTCGGCATAGGGCGCTGTGGCCCTGCCCCAGTTTGCAGTCCACCTTCTCTTGGGCGACGATTCTGGTCCAGCCTGGGAAGGGTAGGTGACGCGCTGGTGGCCGATGGCTCCGGCAAATTGCTCGAAGACCAAGCGTTGCGGAGACCCGCTCGGGCACCCTGCAAGGTGCGGTATTGTTGTTTGCAACCTGGGCAAACGGGTTTGCTACCGAGGAGCGGTTTGATGGAGCCGGAAGCTATTCTCACCCATTCCTCAGTCCAGCTAACCGAGTTCGAACGGAGACATTACTTCGAGCAGGGCTACGTGGCACCCAAGCGCACCCTGTCGTCGGGTTGGATGGATCGCCTTCGGGAAGCCACCAAGGAACTCGTTGAGGAAAGCTGTCGGTGTAGTGAATCCGATGGGACGTTCGAACTCGAAGAGGGGCATTCAGCCAGGAATCCGCGGTTGCATCGCATCTACAGCCCGCAGGATCACCATCCGGCGTTTTGGGATTTCATGCGGAGCGATGAGATGACTGCGCTCGCGGCGGACGTCGTGGGGCCCGACGTCAAGTTTCACCATGCCAAATTGAACCTTAAATCTGCGCGGGGCAGCCGCGGATTTCATTGGCATCAGGACATTCAGGCTTGGCCGCATACGGACTACAGTCCGGTGACCATCGGCGTTTACACCGAGGGTTGCGAACCGAACCAAGGGCCGCTGGCGATCGTTCCCAGAAGCCACCTCGGCAAACTGCATAGCCTGTACGATCCCCAAGGACGGTTTGTCGTCCAGATAGCACCGAACGAGTTGAAGTGGCTATCAGACGACATGGTGGACGCGCCAACGGGCCCTCCCGGAACCGCCGTTCTGCTCGGGTGTCGGACAATCCACGGCTCGCTCCGCAACGACTCCGACCAGGACCGCCCGCTACTGTTGGCGGTCTACTCCAGTGCTGATTCGTTCGCCTATACCGCGAGTCCCATTGAAAGCCCGCGCCTTGGAGAAATCGTTCGTGGTCGCCCGGCAAGGTTCGCAAACTTCGATCCACGGCCATGCGAACTGCCGCCCGACTGGGCGCGTCAGGGCTACGGCAGCCCATGGCGGCGTCAGCAGGCAGCAGAGCAAACGGAGTGACCCCGAATTGCACCGGGTGCCTTACGTAGATGTGATTGATCGTCGGTCGCGAACAGGGTACGGGCATGCGGCGTTGATGCGATCTTGGATGTACCTGCTCGGCACCCGGTCTCCTTACCCCCCGTATGGCGTCTGTCACCGCTACGAGCATCGTCAGTGCCCGAATCGAACCGCTGTCGCGATTGCTGCTGGATCCCGTCTAACCCGGATATCTCACCATGGGTGGGTGCATGGGGCAAAAACGTATGGTACAGGTAAGAAAGTCAAACCTTTACCGGCCATGACGGAGCCACCCCATGCACACAGACTGTACCTCGACGCAACTGGCGTTTGAAGGCCTTGGCCGGCGTGCGGTGGTGGGCCGGTTCGACGGCGGCCGGCTGACGACCGATGGCGGCGTGCTGCTGCTGCGGGAGGTTGACCGGCGCTTCCGGGTGACGTCGCGCTTGGCGGCGTGCTTCCGGGACCACCCGCGGCGGATCGAGCATCGCCTGGAGACGCTGGTGGCGCAGCGGGTGTTGGCCCTGGCGGCGGGCTACGAGGACCTCAACGACCATGACCGGCTGCGCGCCGACAGTGCCTTCGCGCTGGCGAGCGGGTGTGCGGACGTGACCGGGGAACGGCGGCGGCGGGCGCGGGACCGGGGGCATGCGCTGGCGGGATCGAGCACGCTGAACCGCCTGGAGCTCGGGGTGCCGGAGGCGGCGGCGCAGGACCGCTACCAGCGGATTGCCGCCGACCGGGAAGCGATCGAGCGGCTGCTGGTGGACCTGTTCCTGGAGGCCCATGCCGCCCCGCCGGCGGAGATCGTACTCGATCTCGACGCCACCGATGATCCGCTGCACGGTCGCCAGGAGGGCCGGTTCTTCCACGGCTACTACGGGCACTACTGCTATCTGCCTCTGTATGTCACCTGCGGCGAGCACGTGCTGTGCGCCCGGCTGCGCCCGGCCGATATCGATGCGGCGGCGGGCGCGGTGGACGAACTGGCGCGGATCGTCGCGCAGATCCGCCGGCGCTGGCCCGGGATCCGGATCCGGGTGCGCGGCGACGCCGGGTTCTGCCGCGAGGACATCCTGCGCTGGTGCGAGGACGCCGGCCTCGAGTACGTGTTCGGGCTCGCGCGCAACGCCCGCCTGGAACCGTGGCTCGCGAAGGCGCTGCACAAGTCCCGGCGCCGGGGCCCGCCACCGGCCGGGCCTCGCGGCGGTTCCGGGAATGCCGCTACCGCACGTTGACGTCCTGGAGCCGGGCCCGCCGGGTGGTCGGCAAGGCCGAGTGGCTGCCGGGGCTGCGCGGCGCCAACCCGCGCTTCGTGGTCACCAACATCCCGCGCCGCACCCTCGGGGCGCAGGCCCTCTACGAGGACCTGTACTGCGCCCGGGGCGACATGGAGAACCGGATCAGGGAACAGCAGCTGTGGCGGTTCGCCGACCGCACCTCGAGCGCGACGATGCGCGCCAACCAGCTGCGGCTGACCTTCTCCGCGTTCGCCGGCGCCCTGCTCACCCTCCTGCGCCAGGTCGGGCTGCAGGGCACGGCGCTGGCCCGCGCCCGCGCCGACACCATCCGCGCCCGGCTGCTGAAGGTCGCCGCACGCATCACCGTCACCGTCCGCAGGATCCGGGTCGCGTTCCCGTCCGGCTACCCGCTGCAGGAGCTGTTCGCGCACGTGCTCGCCGCCCTGCGCGCCCCGCCGGTACGCGCGGGGCCCGCCTGACCCCGCCTGCAGCGGTCCTGCCCCCTCCTGCCGCACGCGCCGCGACCGGCGCCACGGAGGCCGTCTGCCCGGCGCCCGCCATCCAGCGTGACCCGCGCCCGGAATCCGCATTGCCGGGCTCTGTCGCGCCCGATTCCGGCGGCCCCGGGCCGCCGGGCACGCCGCCAACGGCTTCGAAACCCCCGACACCGCCCGCAGACGCCTTGAGCCGGCGGCGGCAGGTCCGGTGGTGAGCGAAGCGGGCTAGCAGCCTGTCGGACTTAGGACCTCAGATTATGGTAAGTCTTTGATTATTCTGTGTTTATCTTTTCAACCTTGGAATGCGTCGATTCACGAATATCTTTATCTTTCAACATTTTACGAAAGCAGTGCCCGCTAAGTCCGACAGGCTGCTAGCTCTCTGAGAAGAAACTTGAACCCTCGGTTTTTTGTGGAACACTTTGGGACAGCATGCTGGAAAGAGGGCAGAAGGTTCTGGCGAGGCTTCCCGCGGATCGGCTGCTGAACGCTAGGGTCGAGGATGTGCAAGCAGATCCGGATAGCCAAATTCGACGTCTCATCCGGTTCATTGATCCCGGCATGGAGGATGATGCCTGGGTGCGCGAGGTATCGGCTATCCCCCGCCCGACATCGCTGACATTCGGTCGGTTGTAGGCGAGCGAACAGGAGGCGCTGAACGAAGTATGCCGTCCTGGTTTGACACGCTTGGGATACACCATTTGACGAGTTGGTCGGTAGCCCCGGCACAGGCATGGGCGGGGAAATCACAGGCTGGGCTGATGCGGTGGAGGCGAAGCTGTCGTCGTCAGTTCGCAGGATTGCGGCGCAGACCACCACGTAGCGCAGCCCTAGATACACGTCAGCCCGCGCCCGCAGTCGAGGAGTGATGTTGGCAAGTCAAACGGACCTTGGGATCCCGGGCATACTGCTGCTATCGCCGTCCCGAAATCAAGGCTCCGATCGGACAAGTTCTTCGGCGCCCTTCGGCTGATGCAGCCGTTCTCAGGGCGGTGCACCGAGCACGCCGGTTTCCCGATTCGAAGGAGCGCAACGACCATGACTGGCAGAAACCCGGCCGAGATTCCGAGCCAGCGCCATTTGTTCGATATCCCGGATGAGGTGGCCTACCTCAACTGCGCGTATATGGGACCACTGATGCGCGCGGTAATCGAGGCCGGTGAACAGGGCCTGCAGGCCAAGGTGCGCCCATGGGGAATTGCCCCCGGCGACTTCTTTTCGGAAACCGAGCGGGCACGGATACTCTGCGCGCGCTTGATCAACGCGGATGCCGAGGGTGTAGCTCTCGTCCCGTCGGCGAGCTATGGGCTGTCCTGCGCCGCACGCAATATCAAGGTTGCGCCGGGCGAGCGGATCATTGTGCTTGCCGATCAGTTTCCCTCGAATGTCTACGTCTGGCGCGAAGTTGCCCGCAATAGCGGAGCTGCGCTCGTGACCATACCGCGACCTTCGGACGGGGATTGGTCGCGGGTTGTGCTCGCAGCGATTGATGAGCCCACCGCCGTAGTCGCGCTGCCGCACTGTCACTGGTCTGACGGTGGATGGCTTGATCTCGAGGCTGTCGGCGCGCGCTGCCGTGACGTCGGAGCAAAATTGGTTCTGGATCTCACACAGTCGGGCGGGGCGCTGCGCTTCGATGCTGCGGCCATACAGCCGGACTATCTGGTGTGTGCTGGTTACAAGTGGTTGCTGGGACCGTATTCGCTTGGTTTCCTTTGGGTAGCCCCGCAACATCGCGACGGAAACCCTATCGAACACAACTGGGCCGGACGCGCGGGCGCTGAGGACTTCGTGCGCCTCATCCATTACCGCGATGAATACCGACCGGGGGCACGGCGGTTTGACGTGGGCGAAGGTGCGAACTTTGTACTTGTGCCGATGCTCAATGCAGCGCTGGAACAGATCCTTGACTGGGGCGTTGATGCGATCGAGCAGACGCTCTCTTCGCGCACGGCCGTCATCGCCGAACGGGCCGCCGGGCTCGGTCTTCAGTCCGTGTCCCCGATGCTGCGCGCCGGGCATTTCCTGGGACTCCGCTTTCCGGATGGCGACCCCCCGGCCGGCCTTGCCTCCAGCCTTGCGGCCGAACAGGTCTACGTGAGCATTCGAGGAACATCGATCCGGGTAACGCCGCACCTCTACAACACGGATGATGACATTGAGCGCTTGTTCGCAGTTCTTGCCCGGCTTCTGAAACACACGATCTAGCAGGTCGGTAGTTCGAACATGGGCATGTGGCGCGCTCGCAGTACGGGTCGAGCGGCCGCCGAGGAGTTCAAGAAATCCGGAAGCTTGTAGCGCGCCACCACAACCACCACCACCGTTAAAATCAGACGTGATCCCCACATGACCGAGCCTGTGAGGCGGCCGGCATAGTCAAGGTGATCGGTGAGATAACGAACCGGGGCCTTGGGCCAGATGCGATCGATCTCGATCCGCCGCGGAAAATTGCGTGTCCCGCCTCGCTTCGCTGAATCGGGCCCAGTCTGCCGAGTCGTGGATGATCAAGTCAGTGCGCAATGCAGCCGGAGCCGCCTACTTTTCCTCCGGCACGGCGCGCAGGCAGGAATCGTACCCAACAACCGAGCAAGGCGCACCGTTGCTGCGGAGGAGCCGCAGTACTTGGTCGGAGAGATTGCGAGAATGCTCGTGCACACCGCTCACGCCCGAATGGGAGGCGATCAGCGGGGCAGGGGACGCCAGGACCGCGTCGAGGGCCGTAGACATCGGCGCGTGGGAGATGGCAAGGATGATCCCAGCGCGTTGCCCGTCGAACCATCGCATGCCCGAAGTCGCTGAAGCCTCCGTGCCCTGCGGCCGGTTCTTCACAGCGCTGGATAGGTACCGCGGAATCGCCCAACTCGTTGTGGCCGTTGTGGATGGGAGCGAGGTAGCGAACACCGTGGTTGTTACGGGTATTGAGGAACTCGACACCGCTGCCGAGCGCATGCTCGCTTTTGATGCTGATGAGGGCCGCGCGTCATTGTTTCCGGCGGGATGTCCGCGGCCATGACGGCCATGCCGATCACATGTGAATACTGGGTGCCGGCGGGTGTTCCACAGGGGCCGGGTCTTCCGGGACGGAGTGCATGGCAAGGGCCAGGGATCCCATGCGTTCGACGAGGGTCAACGCTACTGGCAGATGCACGATCTCTCCGAATGGATATTCCCGAGTCAATCTAGCCCGGATATCTCACCATGGGTGGGTGCATGGGGCAAAAACGTATGGTACAGGTAAGAAAGACAACATCTTATTGTCCATGACGGAGCCACCCCATGCACACAGACTGTACCTCGACGCCACTGACGTTTGAAGGCCTTGGCCGGCGTGCGGTGGTAGGCCGGTTCGACGGCGGCCGGCTGACGACGGACGGCGGCGTGCTGCTGCTGCGGGAGGTTGACCGGCGCTTCCGGGTGACGGCGCGGCTGGCGGCGTGCTTCCGCGACCACCCGCGGCGGATCGAGCATCGCCTGGAGACGCTGGTGGCGCAGCGGGTGTTGGCCCTGGCGGCGGGCTACGAGGACCTCAACGACCATGACCGGCTGCGCGCCGACAGCGCCTTCGCGCTGGCGGGTGTGCGGACGTGACCGGGGAACGGCGGCGGCGGGCGCGGGACCGGGGGCATGCGCTGGCGGGATCGAGCACGCTGAACCGCCTGGAGCTCGGCGTACCGGAGGCGGCGGCGCAGGACCGCTACCAGCGGATTGCCGCCGACCGGGAAGCGATCGAGCGGCTGCTGGTGGACCTGTTCCTGGAGGCCCATGCCGCCCCGCCGGCGGAGATCGTGCTCGATCTCGACGCCACCGACGATCCGCTGCACGGCCGCCAGGAGGGCCGGTTCTTCCACGGCTACTACGGGCACTACTGCTATCTCCCGCTGTACGTGACCTGCGGCGAGCACGTGCTGTGCGCCCGGCTGCGCCCGGCCGATCTCGATGCGGCGGCGGGCTCGGTGGACGAACCGGCGCGGATCGTGCCGCAGATCCGCCGGCGCTGGCCCGGGACCCGGATCCGGGTGCGCGGCGATGCCGGGTTCTGCCGCGAGGACATCCTCCGCTGGTGCGAGGACGCCGGCCTCGAGTACGTGTTCGGGCTCGCGCGCAACGCCCGCCTGGAACCGTGGCTCGCGAAGGCGCTGCACAAGTCCCGGCGCCGGGGCGCCGCCACCGGCCGGGCCTCGCGGCGGTTCCGGGAATGCCGCTACCGCACGTTGACGTCCTGGAGCCGGGCCCGCCGGGTGGTCGGCAAGGCCGAGTGGCTGCCGGGGCTGCGCGGCGCCAACCCGCGCTTCGTGGTCACCAACATCCCGCGCCGCACCCTCGGGGCGCAGGCCCTCTACGAGGACCTGTACTGCGCCCGCGGCGACATGGAGAACCGGATCAGGGAACAGCAGCTGTGGCGGTTCGCCGACCGCACCTCGAGCGCGACGATGCGCGCCAACCAGCTGCGGCTGACCTTCTCCGCGTTCGCCGGCGCCCTGCTCACCCTCCTGCGCCAGGTCGGGCTGCAGGGCACGGCGCTGGCCCGCGCCCGCGCCGACACCATCCGCGCCCGGTTGCTGAAGGTCGCCGCCCGCATCACCGTCACCGTCCGCAGGATCCGGGTCGCCTTCCCGTCGGGCTACCCGCTGCAGGAACTGTTCGCGCATGTGCTCGCCGCCCTGCGCGCCCCGCCGGTACGCGCGGGGCCCGGCTGACCCCGCCCGCGACGGTCCAGCCTCCTCCTGCCGCACGCGCCGCGACCGGCGCCACGGAGGCCGTCTGCCCGGCGCCCGCCATCCAGCGTGACCCGCGCCCGGAATCCGGAGCGCCGGGCTCCATCGCGCCCGATTCCGGCGACCCCGGGGCGGCCGGGCACCGCGTCAGGGGCGTCGAAACCGACGGCACCGCCGCCAAGCGCCTCGAGCGGGCGGCGTCAGGTCCGGTGGTGAGCGAAGCGGGCTAGCGCTTGCACCTCACGCTCGGGCTGCGATATTCCTGCGGAATCATGTTGATGATGGGAAAGCGCCTCCATGCCGATTCCAGCCTCCTGTCGTGTAATGGGGCTCATCGCTGCCCTCGGGCTTGGCTTGGCGTCTATCCTGCCGGTTGATGCTCGCGGGGACGAAATTACGGTCTTCGCCGCCGCGAGCATCAAGAACGCGTTGGACGAGATTTCCATCGGGTTTAGGGAAGAGACTGGCCACACCATTACAGCCTCCCTGGCGTCCTCGTCCGCGCTGGCCCGCCAGATTCAATTCGGTGCCCCCGCAGACATCTTCATTTCCGCCAACCCAGGTTGGATGGATGCGCTGGAAGAAGACGGCCTCATCGACGTGCCGACCCGCTTCAACCTGCTGGGCAACACGATTGTGCTGATTGCCCATGGCGGGAGGGACGCGGATCCGGCTCTGGTGGCCCCGGACATGGACCTCTCGGCCATGCTTGGTGACGATCGCCTTGCCATGGCGCTTATTAGAGGTGTACCCGCAGGCATCTACGGCAGGATGGCACTGGAATCACTTGGCATCTGGGATGCAGTCGAAGCGAAGGTTGCGCAGGCGGACAATGTCCGGGCTGCGCTTGCGCTTGTTTCGACGGGCGAAGCCCCCTTCGGAATCGTGTACGCCACCGACGCTGCTGCTGACGGCAACGTAACGATCATCGGCCGGTTTCCAGCCGATGCGCACCCGCCCATCGTCTATCCGGCTGCAGCGGTTGCCGCCAGTGAGAATCCGCTCAACACTCAGTTCCTCGCATACCTCCGGGGACCGGACGCACGGCAGGCCTTTGAGCGGCAGGGCTTTGTGGTCGTCGCCGACTAAGCCTGCGGCATGGACTGGCTTAGCCCCGAAGAGTGGAAGGCGGTTGCGCTTTCCCTCCGTGTTTCGTTCTGGGCGACTCTTGTCAGCCTGCCGCTTGGTGTGTTCGTGGCGTACGTGTTAGCGCGCTGGAGTTTTCCCGGTAAGCAGCTGCTCAACGGGATCGTCCACCTGCCTCTCATCATGCCCCCAGTGGTGACCGGCTATCTGCTGTTGCTCACGTTCGGCACCCAGGGTCCGATCGGCAGCCTCTTGCAGGAGATCGGCATCGTGTTTGCTTTTCGCTGGACCGGTGCCGCACTTGCCTCGGGTGTCATGGCTTTTCCGCTCATGGTCCGTGCGATTCGGTTGTCGATCGAGGCGGTTGATCCGAAACTTGAACAGGCCAGCGCGACGCTTGGCGCTTCTGGACGATGGGTCTTTGCCACGGTCACGTTGCCGCTCATCCTTCCAGGCATCATCGCGGGAGCAATCCTTGCCTTCGCCAAGGCGATGGGCGAATTCGGCGCCACGATCACGTTCGTTTCCAACATTCCGGGCCAAACGCAGACAGTGCCATCCGCGATCTACGCCTTTCTGCAGGTACCAGGTGGCGATGCGTCGGCATTCCGCCTGGTCGTGATTGCAGTCATCGTGGCCATGTCTGCCCTTTTGGTGTCGGAAGTGGTGGCGACACGGGTTGCCAAACGGGTGGCCGGCGCATGACCTTGTCAGTCGCCCTCCGGCATTCCTTCAGCGGTTTTGAACTGGATGTGGCGTTCGCAGCACCCCCGGGGCTCACAGTTCTGTTTGGACGTTCCGGCTCGGGAAAAACAACAATTGTCAACGCTGTCGCCGGTCTGCTTCGGCCGCAATACGGTCGCGTCACGGCGAGCGACTGGGTGCTGTTCGACACGGAGAGTCGGGAATGGCTTCCGCCCCACCGCCGCCGACTGGGATACATCTTTCAGGAGGGCAGGCTCTTCCCGCACCTTACCGTGCGACAGAACCTTCTCTACGGACGCTGGTTCGCACCCAAGGACCGTCCGCGCGAGAACGAAGAGCATGTCGTCGAGCTGCTTGGTATCGAGCACCTACTGGGTCGCCGCCCCGGAATGCTCTCGGGCGGAGAGAAACAGCGCGTGGCGATTGGCCGGGCATTGCTGTCCAGTCCACGACTCATCTTGGCGGACGAGCCGTTGGCATCGCTGGACGAGGCGCGCAAGGCGGAAATTCTGCCGTACTTCGAGCGCCTTCGCGACGAAGTATCCGTGCCGATCCTATATGTCAGTCATTCGGCGGCGGAGGTTGCTCGGCTCGCGACCACAGTGGTTGCCCTGCAAGAAGGTCGGGTGGTGCGCCAGGGCCCGGCCGTGGAGGTGCTTGGCGACCCAATGGTGACGCCAGTCGGCGCGCGGAGCGCCGGTGCGGTGCTGGAAGCGACGGTTGTCTCGCATCATTCCGATGGCCTGACCGAGCTGGATGCACAGGGATCACGACTGTTCCTGCCCAGGATTCCGCATGCACGGGGCACCCGAGTCCGAGTCCGGATCCCAGCCCACGAGGTCCTTCTGTCACGGCAGCCCCTTGAGGGGATATCTGCGCTCAACGTGCTGCCGGGCACGGTGGAGGCGGTTCGGGTCGGAGACGGGCCCGGTGCCATGGTTTCCGTCCGCACGCGGGCGGGTACGGTGCTTTCCCGGATTACGCGTCGGTCCACGGAAGCGCTCGGTTTGGCGGAGGGCATTGACTGTCACGCCATCATCAAGACGGTCGCCATCGCTCCGGAGGAGGTAGGCGGCGAGCACGCGGCCGTCGGATAGGCGAGGGGCCCGTGTTACAACCGCCAGAATCCCGTTGAGCCCAGATTGCGCCGGCGCTGGATGTGAACCCGGATCATTTCGGCGACGATGCCTGCGACAAGCCCGACGAATGGGCTCCCGAGGAAGGTTGCTACCGCCGTGATCCCGATAACGGGACGGCAATCCGGACGGGAATCGAACAGTCTTCGACTGCGCACAAGGTCAAGTGCGGCGTAGGCCAGCAGGGCGCCGACCGCAGCGGGGGGAATGGATGCCAGCACATCGATGACCTCGGGTCCCAAAAATGCTGCGGTAGCGCATGCGGCCGCCATTACGAGCGGCGCACCGAAACCGCGAGCCCCGAACCGGTGATGCGCGGCTAGCCCGCCAGCCCCATGGCACATGGGCATCGCACCGAGCGGGACGAATGCAAGATTGAGTAGGCCGCTGGAAGCCGCCAGTTTTCGCTCACTGACACGGAATGCTTCGGCAGGAAAAAGGGATCGGGTTACCGCCGCGGTAACGACAACAGCGTTCAGAAGCGTGAGCGGGAGTTGCGCCGTCACACCCGAAAGAATGGCATAGCCGGAATTTTCCGCGGCACCCGCGACTGCTCCACCGGTCATCGGAGCGCCTGCCGGGGCAAGTAGTACCGCTCCAATGACCACGACGAGTGCCCAAGGGCCACGCGACCAGGGGATGGAGAGCCCGAGCACAGCGATCGCCACGATGGCCGTGCCCCAGTCCTGACCCATCAGCTCCAAGGCCACCGCCCCCAGCATGAGTCCCAGCCCCACCTGAAGCCCCGTGACAATGGACTGGGGGATGGCGCGAGTGGCCTTTTCGAGAGCCGGAGTCGCTGCCAGCAGCAGCAGGACAGCTCCGATGATCACGCCTGCCCAAACCGTATCGGTCGCACTCACGCCACCGGCGATGATGACCGCGCCCAATGCCTTCATCGGCTGGACGGGAATGGGCGCTCTGTAGACGACCGCCACCAGGAAATACCCGGCCGCGAAGCCGAGAAAGACAGGCGTCGGCGCGAGGATGCCTGCCCCGACGGCCGCGATCACATACGGGAGGAATGTGCCGAGATCGCCGAAGGCGCCGGAGAGTTCGCCGCTGACTGCGCGCAGCCGCTCGACGGTCCTCGCGCTCTCTCCATCTGTGCGCGTCACTCTGCCTTGCTCTGCGTTTAGGAAGATGTTGTGAAGTGGAAGCTTACGAACTCCGTGGAGTCTCTGAAAGTGCATAGCCCGGCGTCGCCCCCGCGTATTCCCGATTCCCGAGCCGTTCCGTTCGTGACCCGCGGTCACGCCTTCACGATGGACGGGCTCTAGCTGAGCTTTCAAGTCGGACGGGACAGGCCATGCCGAGTCCAGCTGTTGCTTTGGTCGGACCTCGCGTGATGTGTTCGTGGTGGCCAAAACTCGGACCTGGCGAGATACCGGATTCCCTTCAGTGGCAATCCATGACCGATTACCATCTAAGTTCAGGGATCTCGGGTTACGGGGCTCTCGGGATCTGGATCACCAAGGTCCTAGCGACCAGCACGTTGAGGCTGGCGCTTTCCGTTGGACTCGAAATCTGTCGAAGTCAAAGCGGCGGGCCGAGATCGAAATGTGAGAACGTGAGCGGGCTGGCGCCGAGAGGGTGGTAGTGGCTTCAATCCTGCTGTCTGCAGACTCGGCCCTACGCTTGCAATGCGTCGGTGGGCATTGTGAGTTGCAAGGGAGGGGGATCGGCCGCTGCGCAATCCCTTCTTGGCTTGGCGACGGCAGGAACACCGGTTGCATCGCGGCACGTATCGAACCTGTTGCTGCATCGCGTTTCCAGGGTGGTCCGCCGGATGTCGTTGGCAGGTATGCCTCGGAACCTTGCTTCAACAATCAAGGGCTCTGTAATGTCTGCCGCGCAGGCAGACGTAGTTGGTCTGTCCTTTCGTTCGCGTCTGTGGACTGGATGACCGGTGACCACGCTGCCCTTGACGAGTTCGCGCAGGGTGCTCACCAATGCAGGGTCGGCCCGCCCTCCCACTGCGCCGCTTGCTACGAATTTCGCTTGAGGAGGCGCATCAGGTCGTGTCAGGTATTGGTTTCAGAGGTGAATTCAGGACGCATGCCAAGGCACCGGGCCCCGGCCCAGCGGCTGACAGCACCGGAATGGGCAGTGCATCGCAGGCCGGTGTGGCCGACATTGGAAGCCCAGAGAGCCAAGCGATACATCACGGTACCGACAAGAAAAACGTCAGGGTCCAGGTGAATCGGCATTGAAACAGCACACAAAAGCGCTCTATTAGCATGGTAAGGAACAATGGAATCCTGTCCGGCAGTTGCGATGGCGATCAGGCCTCTAGGCCAGCACAATGGTGCTGGATCTTCCACTGTGATCGATGACATTACTGCGCAAGCGCGCGTGAATCCGTCGTATGCGGATCATGAAGCCGTGTTCCGGGTGAGGGATGACGTCGCTGAGCTTGACGCGATGATCGCCATTCACAGCCGAGCCCTGGGACCCGCCCTTGGCGGCACGCGGATCTGGCCGTACGAGAACCGCAACGAGGCGTTGGCGGACGTGCTGCGTCTTTCCCGTGGCATGACGATGAAATCGGCAATGGCGCAGGTACCAGGGGGTGGCGGCAAGGCCGTCATCATCGGGGATCCTGTGGCAGTCAAGACCGAGGCGGCTCTCCGGGCTTTTGGCAGGGCCCTCGATCGGTTTGGCGGGACCTTCATTACCGGAGAAGATGTCGGGCTGTCAGTTGATGACGCTGACGTGATCGGCCTCGAGACAAGCTACATCGTCGGAACACAAAACCGTGGCGGTGATCCTGCCCCTGCCACGGCACTCGGGGTGTACACAGGCATCAAGACTGCGGCCAAACACAGGCTTGGGGCTGACACTCTCGAAGGTGCCAGAATCGTTATCCAGGGGCTTGGGCATGTCGGCAGTCGGCTTGCCGAACTCCTCGTCCGGGACGGAGCGGTGCTGTCGGTAACCGACATTGATCAGGCCCGCATCGAGAAAGTTGCTCGCTCGTGCGGCGCTGCCGTGGTTGAACCCGATGGAGTATTCGACGTCGAGGCCGACATCTTTTCGCCTTGTGCCATGGGGGGCGTGATCGCTGACGGAATTCCGGAGCGGCTACGCGTTGCGATCGTCGCTGGTTCAGCCAACAACCAATTGCTGGAACCTCGGCACGGTGAAGCGCTGCACGACAAAGGAATCCTCTACGCGCCCGACTATGTGATCAACGGCGGTGGGCTGATTGCCTTGGCACTCGAAGCGGTGGGGGATGGATTCTCATGGTCACGCGTGCGTGATCTCGTGACTGGAATTGGCGCCACCCTCGATGAGGTGTTTGGGGCAGCAAGCCGGCGGAACGAACCTCCCGAACGGGTTTCCGACGAGATCGCCGAGCAGAGGGTCAGGGCGGCAGCGCGCGGGAACCCCGCCCGGCCTTCCCTACGATTGTGATTGCCCGGTGCTCGTTCGGACATTGATGCCGCGGATATCCAAGAGGCGGACGATGCCTGCGGAGGGGCTGAATGATGGCTCGACGCGGTCAGGAAACAGCAGCGAACACTAGGTCCAGAGGATTCCAAAATTCGCTGACGAGGGATGAGCGGGGCAAGTTGCTAACGCAGATGCCGATGGTCGTCAGCAGTGGGAGCCAGTGATGCAGCGTATTGGCAGAACATCGGCGTCGGTGACAATGCCGGCGATTGCCACCTGCGTTCCCGGCGTCGAACATCGCGTTTCCCCGCGCGCCCCACGAACGTCGGAAGCGAGTGCGCTCTCTTGAGGGGTATGCTTCGCATGCCGGATTTGGGTGGATCCGATGCAGCCTGACCGGGCATCGCCTTTTGAAATGCCGGCTAGCGCTTCCCACTCCCCAAGAGATCTCAATTTCGCACTATGATCGCCCCTTCGGCCAAGGACAGGCGTCGTCGAGCAATTTGGGGTCTCCTTGTTCTGGACGTCACTGATCGGCTCCGGCAGGACGGGCTTGCTTCCGAAAGAACATTGGTGCAACCAACGCCGGATACTGTCGTCTATGCGCAAAGATCGCCGGCATACGGGCCCGTGCCCGCACTCACGATGAGATGGTAGAAACCCGTTCCTGCCAGCTATTGGACAGGACATGGCGACAATTTGGGTGCGAGGCATGAAACAACAAAGCGACATTGATATCGCGCGAGCGGCAAACCTCCTTCCGATTGATGAGGTTGGCGCCAAGATCGACATCCCGTCTTCAAAGCTCGTTCCCTGCGGCCGCAACATGGCCAAGTTGGAACTGGAATTCATCGACACGCTATCCGAACGCGAGGATGGCAAGGTGGTACTGGTTACTGCGATTACCCCCACGCCAGCTGGTGAGGGAAAGACGACCACCACCGTAGGGCTGGGTGACGCTCTCAACCGAATCGGAAAGCGAGCCGCAATCTGTCTCCGCGAGCCCAGCCTGGGCCCCTGTTTCGGCATGAAGGGCGGCGCTGCAGGTGGCGGCTTTGCCCAAGTAGTCCCCATGGAGGACATCAACCTGCATTTCACTGGCGACTTTCACGCGATAGGCTCGGCGCACAACCTGCTGGCGGCCATGGTCGACAACCACGTGCATTGGGGCAATCAGCTGGAGTTTGACGTGCGACGCCCCACTTGGCGTCGGGTCGTCGACATGAACGATCGAGCGCTGCGTGATGTCGCTCTTGGTCTCGGTGGTGTGGGAAATGGCTTCCCGCGGCAGTCGGGCTTTGACATCACTGTGGCATCCGAAGTGATGGCGATTTTCTGTCTCGCCGACGGTCTTGCAGATCTGCGGCGACGGCTTGGCGACGTCATCATCGGGGAGACCCGTAATCGCGCGTTTCGCGTGGCGCGCGACATCGGGGCGGACGGCGCAATGGCCGTGCTACTGAAGGATGCATTGATGCCGAATTTGGTGCAGACACTGGAAAACAACCCGGCGCTCGTGCACGGCGGCCCCTTCGCAAACATTGCCCACGGTTGCAATTCGGTTATCGCGACACGCACCGCGCTGAAGCTGGCGGATTACGTGGTTACAGAGGCTGGCTTCGGCGCCGACCTTGGCGCCGAGAAGTTCTTTGACATCAAGTGCCGCAAGGCCGGGATTGCTCCAGACGCCGCCGTGGTGGTGGCAACGATCCGTGCGTTAAAGACTCACGGCGGGGTGGCGGCGGCCGACTTGACGGAGGATAACGTGGGCGCCGTACAAAGCGGCCTGGTGAATCTGGGGCGGCACCTCGACAACCTCGAGAAGTTCGGCGTGCCGGCGGTCGTGGCCATCAACGTATTCACGACTGATACACCGGAAGAGATCAGCGTGGTGCGGAGTTACTGCTCGGCCCGTGGGACGAAGGCTGTCGAATGTACTCACTGGTCGCAAGGGAGCGCAGGCACGGAAGCACTTGCCCGGTCGGTGGTTGATCTGGTCGAGCAGGGTAGGGCGTCCTTTCGCTTCCTTTATCCCGACACCATGGGACTATGGGAGAAGATCGAGACGGTCGCGCAGGAGGTTTACGGAGCCAAGGAAGCGACAGCAACCCCGGCGGTTCGTCAGCAGATCGAGCAATTTGAAAGTTTCGGATTCGGAACGTACCCCGTGTGCATGGCGAAGACCCAGTACAGCTTCTCGGCCGACCCGACCCGTAGGGGAGCCCCAAGCGGGCATACCCTTCCGGTGCGCGAGGTACGCATCGCGGCGGGCGCAGAGTTCCTTGTGGCCATCTGCGGCAGCATCATGACAATGCCCGGATTGCCGCGGGAGCCAGCTGCAACCCGGATCGATTTGGGTAGCGACGGTCAGATTGAGGGCTTGTTCTGACATTGGCAGTAAGCAGGGTCGGTGGATGGCTGTCCACCGCCTGTCACGCCTCGCGGGAGCCACCTGCAGCGCCTATTCGAATCGTCCGTTTCCGTAGCCTCTGAGGGTGGTGCCGACGCTCGTCGGGCCGTATTGCTTGCGCAACGCCGGCACCGCCCGCCCGTTGCGTCACTTCAAGTTGAGTCAGCACAAAGAATTGGCGGAAGCGGATAGCCCAAGCGGTTTGCGCTACTTGCCATCTTGAATTCAAACGCGCGCCCAAATCCATTGCAATCGGAATGCAGGAATGGGCGCGGCCCTGAGGGTGGCGACGAAATCCTTGCTGAAGACATGGACAGCTGTTCCTTTGCTTTCAGGTTGACTCCGGCTGCAAGGATCGGCAGTTAGGGGGCTAACGGCTTGGACAGCGGGTGTCGGCATGAGAATTCCGTCTTCGTCCGCTTCGCAGGCATCGGCTCGCCGGACGTTGGCCCCGCTGCGCGCTCTCAGCCACTTCGTGCGACTCATTCTCGGGGCTTGCCGCGATCTTGCGCCGCTGATCGGCGTGGTCGCGTTCTTCCAGTTCGTGATTTTTCGCCAGCCGATGCCGAATATTGAGGCAATCGTGACGGGCCTGGTGTTCGTGCTTTTCGGACTAGCAACCTGTCGGACTTAGGACCTCAGATTATGGTAAGTCTTTGATTATTCTGTGTTTATCTTTTCAACCTTGGAATGCGTCGATTCACGAATATTTTTATCTTTCAACACTTTACGAAAGCAGTGCCCGCTAAGTCCGACAGGCTGCTAGCCCTGTTCGTCCACGGGCTCAAGACCAGCCTGTTTCCGATTGGCGAGGACATGGCCAATGCGCTCACTGCGAAAGCTAGCGTTCCGTGGCTGCTCGTCTTCGCGTTTGGCCTAGGTTTTGGGACGACGGTTGCCGAGCCGGCCCTGATGGCAGTTGCGGGAGAGGCCGGCAAAATCGCTGCCGAAGCAGGCATGATCGCATCCGAACCCGCGGCCATTGCGGCTTGGGCGGACTTGCTGCGGCAGGTTGTTGCGGTGTCCGTGGGGGCATCGATCATGTTGGGCGTATTCCGGATTATCCGTGGCTGGCCCGTTCACTACATCGTGATTGGCGGCTACATGCTGGTTATCGTGATGACGGTCTTCACGCCGCCGGAGTTTGTCGGGATCGCCTACGACGCCGGTGGTGTCACCACGTCCACGATCACGGTACCGCTCGTGACCGCGCTGGGAGTCGGACTCTCGACGGGAATTCGGGGCCGAAATCCGGTAACCGATGGATTCGGAATGATCGCGCTCGCAAGCCTGTTCCCAATCATTTTTGTACTCGGGTTCGGGATCATCTCCTGATGGAACTCGGGGTACATGCGGTAGAGCTGCTCGGTGCGGTCGGACAGTCCATCGTTGACGTGCTACCGGTCATCATCCTGTTGTTTGTTTTTCAGGTTGTGGTGCTTGGCCGGCCGCTTCGGAATCCGGGACGAAAGCTGACCGGACTGACCTATGTGATTGTCGGTCTCGCACTGTTCATTGCCGGTTTGGAAGGAGCTTTGTTCCCGCTGGGACGGAGCATGGCCGCCCAGTTGACGGCACCGGATTTCCTCGGCGTGGCCCCGGGGACGGTGGGCGCCCCCGAAACCTACATCTGGGTCTACGCATTTGCCGCCGCCATCGGGTTTGCCACCACCGTGGCCGAGCCTGCACTGATCACGGTATCGCTCAAGGCTGAACAGGTTTCCGCAGGAACGATTCAGGCGTTTCCACTGCGGCTGGCCGTGGCGGTTGGTGTTGCGGTCGGCGTTGCCCTCGGAACCTACCGAATCGTCACCGGAACGCCTTTGTACTGGTACATCATCGTGGGATACGTGGTCATGGCCCTTCAGACGATCTGGTCTCAACGCATCATGATTCCCATTGCCTACGATTCGGGTGGGGTGACGACTTCAACCGTCACTGTTCCGGTCGTCTCTGCGCTGGGGATCAGCTTGGCGGCAACGATCCCCGGACGGAGTCCGATCGTCGATGGGTTTGGACTGATCGCCTTCGCCAGCCTGTTTCCGATCATTTCCGTCTTGGCATACGCTTGGGCAGCGACGCATATCGTGCGGTACCGTCGAAAGCTGCAAGAACACGGAATCCGGTCATGAAACTCAAGCTAATCATCGCCATCGTGCCTGACAGCCAGACAGAGGACTTGCAGGAGGCGGCCCGGGCGGCGGGGGCAAGGGGTGCCACGGTGATCCACCAAGCCCGTGGAGCGGGTCGTGCTCCGGCGAAGACGTTTCTGGGCATGGACACGCAGCTCATGTGCGACGCGTTGATGTTTGTGGTGGAGGCGAGTCGTGCGGAGCAGGTCCTGACGGCAATTACCGAGGCCGGGGGCCTCGAGGAGGAGGAAGGCGCCGGAGTAGCATTTCAGCTCGATATCGAGGCGGCGAGGGGATTTCTCACACAGTTGGCGGAATGATCTAGGGGAAACCCGGCAAAAGGCCGGCGGGTTCCTGCCTGCCTATCCGCTCAACCTGCGTTGACGCCGCCCGGTCCGGAGTCTGATTTCGAAAACGCCATTGCTCTCATTGACGTCGATGAGTTCATGTCCGGTGACGTCGCAGAAGGCCTTGAAGTCGGCCGGGGCAGAGGAATCATCCGATAGAATCACGGCCGGGCAGCCGAGGTCCGCGGAACGCAGGGCTTTTCGGGCACGGATCACCGGAAGAGGGCAACGGAGACCTCGATAGTCGAGTCGGATCGGATCCTCGTGATTCACGATGAGGTCGCTGATGCCATTTCCTCGTCGCGTACGCGCCGGGCGATCCGAAACGCCGCGACTCCTGCCGGCATCCCACTGTAGACGGCAACCTGGATGAGGGTCTCGCGGATTTCTTCCCATGTGCAGCCATTGCGGCGTGCACCCCGCAAGTGCAGTTCGAGTTCCTCGTCCCGGCCGAGGGTCGCCAGGATGCAAAGATTATTGAGGCTGCGCCGGGCAAAGCTCACCCCGTCCCGTCCCCACACACCGCCCCAGCAGTATTCCGTAAGCAGATTCTGGAAGTCCGCCGTGAATTCATCGGTATTTCCAGTGGCGCGGTCAACATATTGCTCACCCAGTACTTTTTTTCGGATCTCGAGACCTTTCTGATAACGTTCCTCAGACATGGAAAGCGCTCCCGTTGTAGCTGCGCCAACTTGACACGGGGTCAGTTCGGCCATTGAGGTTGCTGACCCGTCGTCCGACTACGTAACGGCTGGCAACTCCCTGATGGGAGTGGCGGCAAGGATTTGGTAGAAAGGGCGGGCACTTGAAGGACAGTACACTACGCTCCAGAAGCCATGAACACTGCAAGGACTTGCCGAGAGGCGCAAGGGTCCGGGCCAACCAAGAGGACAGTCATTTGCCGCGCTAGGTACGTGGTCGGGAAGTGTGGGTGGAAGCCTGTTTGCTCACGCCTGATGGGGCTACTATGGGAATGCAACTGCAATAGGATTCAACTGCCCGATGTACGATCTCCTGATCAAGGGCGGAACCGTGGTCGACGGGACTGGGGCTCCGGCAACTACCGCTGACGTGGCCGTCCAAGGCGATGTGATCGCGGCCGTCGGTGCCCTCGGAGGGGCTGCACGACGGACGGTTGATGCCGATGGCGCACTAGTGCTGCCAGGCTGGGTCGACATTCACACCCACTACGACGGCCAAGCTACTTGGGATGCCGACCTGACCCCTTCGTCACTGCACGGAGTAACGACGACAGTCTTTGGGAACTGCGGTGTTGGCTTTGCCCCCGTGCGCCCCGGGAGCGAACCCTACCTGATCAACCTTATGGAGGGCGTGGAGGATATCCCCGGCACGGTGCTGACCGAGGGTGTCGATTTCTGCTGGGAATCGTTTCCGGAATACATGGACGTGTTGGCCAGGACACCGCGGACCATGGACGTCGCGGCGCAACTACCGCACGGCGTGCTCCGGTTCTACGTCATGGGAGAACGCGGCGCTGTTCACGAGGCCATCCCGACCGACGACGAAGTCGCAGAAATGGGACGGCTCGCAGAAGCCGCCCTCCGGGCCGGCGCGCTCGGAATCTCGACCTCCCGTACGACCAAGCACAAGGCGGCAGACGGTCGGATGACTCCGGGGCTTTCCGCTGATCGCGCCGAACTGTTCGGGCTCGCCGACGCAATGCGACGGGCCGGCGCAGGAGTGTTTCAATGCAACACGGACTTTGGCCCCGGCGAATACACGGTCCTCGAGGATGTGGCACGCCGGTCCGGGCGCCCGCTGTCGGTGCTGCTGCTACAGATCGACCGCGAACCTGGACTTTGGCGTGAAACCCTTGCTTCGATCGAACGATCGAACGCCGCCGGACTGGATGTGAAGGGGCAGGTCGGATGCCGCCCAATCGGGGTGATGATGGGGCTGGACACCACCATGAACCCGTTCGGCACCCATCCGGCCTGGAAATCCGTTGCGGAGTTGCCGTTGGCCGAACGCGTGCAAGCCCTTCGGAATTCAGATCTCCGGCGACGTCTGGTAGAGGAAAGGCCGACGGATTCTTATACGAGATTTGTGGCTCACGGTCTTACGCGTTCATCCGAATTCACGGCCGGGTTTGACTACGAGCCGCAGCCGCACGAGACCATCCAGGCTCGGGCAGAAGCGGCAGGGCGTTCGCCTTGGGATCTAGCTCTCGAAGTCATGCTCGATCATGACAGCAAAGGGCTGCTTTTCTTCCCATTCGAGAATTACGCGGACGGAAACCTCAAGGTTATTCGCACCCTGCTGCAATCGGCTCACACGGTCTGCGGACTCGGTGACGGTGGTGCTCACGTGGCAACGCTTTGCGATGCCGGCTACCCGACGTTCCTGCTCTCGTACTGGGCGCGAGACCGGGTCAAGGGACCCGGTCTGCCGATCGAACATCTGGTACGCAAACAGACGGCGGCAACGGCGGGTTCCTACGGGCTCCACGATAGAGGGCAATTGAGACCGGGATATCGGGCCGACATCAATGTCATCGACTTTGATTCCTTGAGGGTTACGCGCCCCGAAATCGTTTATGATCTACCCGCTGGCGGTAAGCGCTTGGTACAAGGCTCCGAAGGTTACATGCACACATTCGCCTCGGGAGTGGAAGTGCGGTCGATGGGTGAGTTCACGGGTGCGCGGCCGGGCAAATTGCTGAGGGGAGCTGCGGCACCTCCGTCGGCTGTCCAGACGGCGGCCTAGGTCCGATGGCCCGCGGGACCCTGGACGACGTTCGAGCCCGCCCGATCACGTCGGGGCGGCAGACAGGAACTTGGCCCGGGCAGCCTTGGACAGGAAGCCCGCTGAAGCGCCGCCAGCGAACCGTTAGTCTCGTCCGCCGGGCCACGATGGTGGCGGTCATCGGATACGTGGCTTTCCATGTGCTCAAGGGCGAATACACGCCTGACGCGCTATTTGAGCAGAAGCCTCAGATCGAGGAAGCGGAAGCTAGGGTAGCCGAGTTGCAAGCCAGCCATGACCGGCTTGAGGATCGGGTCAGCCGCCTTTCGCGCGATTCGCTAGATCTCGATCTTCTTGAGGAGCGTGTTCGATTTATGCTCGGGTGGGCCAAGCCGGACGAGTACGTCTTCGTCGTCGATTCGGACGCAACGGGGCAGTGATCCGTTCCGGCCTAGAGGGTTGTTCTTGATGGCCGCGTCGAAACCTGTGGAGGAAGGAGTAGTCGCGTTGCGGCCTATGCCGGCCGCCGAATCGCAGCCAGAGCTCTCTCCGCGGCCAGGGCTGAGCGGAAATGGTGATGCTCGGCAGGCGGTTCCTGCAGAGGAGTTGCTCGAAATACACCGCCAAATGCTGCTGTTGCGGCGCTTTGAGGAGCGAATCGGCCAACTCTACGCCATGGGCGAGATCGGCGGGTTTTGCCACCTGTACATTGGACAGGAAGCTGTAGCGGTTGGCATGGAGCGCGCGACCCACCCGGATGATCCCGTGATCACGGCCTATCGCTGCCATGCGCACATGGTAGTTCGCGGCGCCGCGCCCGAACAGGTGATCGGGGAATTGCTCGGGAAGGCCGGTGGGGTCTCTCGGGGCAAGGGCGGATCGATGCACATGTTCGATCCGGGGCGAAACTTTTACGGCGGCCACGGGATTGTAGGTGCCCAAGTGCCGCTTGGCACTGGGATCGCGTTCGCCCTCAAGTATCAGAAGACCGACCGTGTCTGTGTGACGTACTTCGGCGACGGCGCGATCAGCCAGGGGCAGGTGGCCGAGGCCTTCAATATGGGAGCATTGTGGAAGCTCCCCATCGTTTACGTGGTGGAAAACAACCAGTACGGCATGGGGACCGCCGTAGACCGGGCCAATGCGGTGTCCGAACTGCACCGCCGCGGCGAATCGTTCGGCATTCCCGGTCATGCGGTGGACGGTATGGACCCAGTAGCAGTTGAGGAAGCGGGGCGCGCTGCGCTGGAGCACGCGCGGAGCGGAGGCGGGCCTGTGCTGCTGGAAATGAAGACATACCGGTACCGCGGCCATTCGATGTCCGATCCCGCGCTCTACCGGAGTCGAGAGGAAGTTCAGAAGGTTCGCGAAGAGCGTGATCCGATCGCGCGGATAGCGAAACTTCTGGTGCGGTCTGGGGTGGTCGACGAGGATGCGCTCAAGGCGACGGACCGGGAGATCCGGGGTGGGGTGATGAAGGCCGTCATTGCTGCGCAGGCCATGCCGGAAGCGGATCCCGCTGACCTGGTTACCCACATCTATAGCTCCGAGAGTTGAGCACGGATGCGTGAGATCACGGTGCGCGAGGCTCTCCGGGATGCAATGGCTGGGGAGATGCGGCGGGATGAATCGGTCTTCCTGATGGGCGAGGAGGTGGCCGAGTACGAAGGCGCATACAAGGTCAGTCAGGGGCTTCTCAAGGAATTCGGGCCCGAGCGCGTCGTCGATACGCCCATCACGGAAGCCGGGTTTGCCGGCGTGGGAATCGGGGCGGCCATGATGGGGCTCCGACCAATCGTCGAATTCATGACTTGGAACTTCGCGATGCAGGCGATCGACCAGATCGTGAATTCCGCTGCAAAGACGCGTTACATGTCCGGTGGCCTCATGAGTCTGCCGATCGTATTCCGGGGTCCTAACGGCGCCGCATCGCAGGTGGCGGCGCAGCACAGTCAGGATTACGGCGCCTGGTACGCGCATGTGCCGGGCCTCAAGGTGGTCGCCCCATTTGATGCTGCCGACGCCAAGGGTTTGTTGGCGGCAGCCATTCGGGATCCGGACCCTGTTGTGTTTCTTGAGCACGAGCTTCTGTACGGCGAGACCGGAGAGGTTCCCGATGGGGAGCATTTGGCCGAACTGGGACGTGCCAGGCTTGTTCGGCCAGGCCGCGACGTCACGTTGGTCAGTTGGTCGCGCGGAGTTGCTGTGGTGCTTGCCGCGGCGGCCAAGCTTGCGAAACAAGGAATTGATGCGGAGGTGATCGACCTACGCTCACTGCGACCACTCGACCGTGAGACGGTGCTGGCCTCCGTTCGACGCACCCATCGGATTGTGAGCGTGGAGGAAGGTTGGCCGACCGGCGGCATTGGCTCCGAGATTGCCGCCAGTGTGGTCGACTCAGCATTCGATGAGCTTGACGCACCCCCGCGCCGGGTCACCGGCGCCGATGTTCCGATGCCTTATGCCGCCAATCTCGAATCATTGGCACTGCCGATGGCGGAAACAGTTGTACAGGCGGCGCGCGATGTCTGCTATGTGCGAGATTGAGCTCGGCCTGCAGCCGGGGAAAGGTTAATCGATGCCGACACCGATCCGAATGCCAGCCCTGTCGCCCACGATGACCGAGGGAACGCTTGCTCGCTGGTTGAAGAAGGAGGGGGAAGGTATCGAGGCCGGCGATGTGATCGCCGAAATCGAGACTGACAAGGCAACCATGGAGGTCGAGGCCGTCGACGAAGGCAAGCTCGGCCGGATTCTCGTGACCGACGGTACGGAAGGGGTCCCGGTCAATTCGATCATTGCGCTGATTCTGGAGGAGGGCGAGGACCCGGCGTCCCTCGAAACAATTGCGGCCAACGCGGCCAACGGGGATTCAGCAGTCCGGCACCCGCCCACCGACACCGCTCCAGGGCCGCGGCCTGAGGTGCCAGCAGAGGTCGTGCCCCCAGAAGCGACGCCAGTTGCCGCAGCTCCATCGGCGACGCCGATCAAGATGGCCCCGGAGGCGAGGCCCGCCAGAGCTGACGGGCGCATTGCCGCAAGTCCGCTCGCGCGCCGCATGGCCGCGCAGACCGGACTTGATCTGGCAACGGTTCGAGGATCCGGCCCCCACGGCCGAATCGTCAAGGCGGATATCGATCAAGCTCTTCGTCTGGGCCCGCGGCCGGCTCAAGTGCGCGAGGATGCACCGCCCGAACGCGTTGAACTCACCAATGTGAGGCGGGTGATTGCGGAGCGTCTCCTGGAATCCAAGCAGACGATTCCACACTACTATCTGGAAATCGAAGCTGACTCGTCGACCCTCTTGGATTTGCGCCGTCGCATCAATGCCGGATTGGAACGGGAACACCGGGTCACCGTGAACGATCTTGTCGTCAAGGCCGCGGCGATGGCCTTGCGGCGCGTGCCGGAGGTAAACTCGGCCTGGGGAGGAAATCACATCATCCGGAATCACTCGGTACACGTCGCCGTCGCGGTGGCCGTCGAAGACGGACTCTTCACGCCCGTTATTCGAAACACCGATCGCAAGGGAATTTTGGAGATCGCTGGTGAGATCCGCGCGCTCGTCCAGAAGACCAGGGCCGGAAAGCTGGTTCCTGAGGACTACCAGGGCGGAACCTTCAGCGTGTCGAATCTGGGGATGTACGGAATTGGCGCCTTTGCAGCCGTCATCAATCCGCCGCAGGCAGGGATTCTCGCGGTTGGTGCCGCTGCTGAACGGCCAATTGTGCGCGATGGAGCCATCGTGGCTGCACCCGTGATGACGCTCACGCTCTCGGGAGACCATCGGGTGATTGATGGGGCGGTGGGCGCGCGATGGCTGTCGGAACTGCGGGCCTTCGTGGAAGACCCGGCACTGATGCTGGCGTGACGCGGTGAGCCAGACCGAATACGACCTCGCCGTCATTGGTGGCGGCCCTGGCGGCTACGTTGCGGCAATCCGCGCCGCGCAGCTCGGAATGCGTGCTGTGGTTGTCGAACGCGAACATCTTGGCGGAATCTGTCTCAACTGGGGTTGTATCCCGACAAAGGCGCTGCTGCGCAGTTCCGAGATTCGCCATTTGCTCACCGAGGCAGGAGAACACGGCCTTACTGTCGGCAGAGTCCGGGTGGATGTTGAGAAGTTGGTCACACGGAGCCGGGAGGTAGCCGGACAGCTGGCGCGGGGCGTCGGTCATCTCCTCAAGAAAAACAAAGTCGACGTGGTCGAGGGGACCGGCTCGCTTAGCGGGCCCGGTCGAATTCGTGTGGCCAGCGAGGATGAGAGACTTCTGTCGGCATCCCATACCATCATCGCGACAGGGGCCCGGGCCCGGGCATTACCGGGCATTGAGCCTGACAGCGAACGGATCTGGACCTACCGCGAGGCGATGCTCCCTGATGCCATTCCGCGACGTCTGCTCGTTGTCGGGTCTGGAGCCATCGGGATGGAATTTGCCAGCTTCTTCCGTGATCTGGGCTCCGAAGTCATCGTCGTCGAAGTGCTGGACCGAATTCTCCCCAACGAGGATGCAGAGATCTCTGCATTGGCTGCCAAGACCTTTACCGCGCAAGGAATGCGACTGCTGACGAGTTCCACGGTGCAGTCCGTAAGAACCAGGGGCAGAACGCTCGAGGCGACGATCGAGCTGCCGAACAAGGAGACGGAAACCCTGTCCGTAAGCCGGCTGATTCTGGCAGTGGGAATCAAGGGAAATGTCGAGGATCTCGGTCTGGAAGACGCCGGCGTGACCGTTGAGCGCGGACACATCAAGGCAGATTCCCTCGGAAACACCGGTGTGCCGGGCATCCATGCCATCGGTGACGTCACGGGCCCGCCGTGGCTTGCCCATAAAGCCAGTCACGAGGGGGTCGCGTGCGTTGAAAACATTGCCGGTCTAGACGCGCACCCTCCTGACCGGTCACGGATTCCCGCCTGCACCTATTGCCGTCCTCAGATTGCGAGTGTGGGTTTGACCGAGGATCAGGCGATCGCGGCCGGGCACACGGTCAAAGTGGGTCGATTTCCGTTCCTTGGTAACGGCAAGGCGATTGCGCTGGGCGAAGCTGAGGGCCTCATCAAGACAGTCTTCGATGACACCACCGGCGAGCTTCTCGGCGCGCACTTGATCGGGGCAGAGGTGACTGAATTGATACAAGGTTTCGCGATTGCCAAAACCATGGAAGCGACCGAGCTCGACCTCATGCGCACGGTGTTCCCGCATCCCACCTTGTCCGAGATGATGCACGAATCCACGTTGCAGGCGTTTGGCCGTGCCGTTCACATCTAGGTGCCCGCTGCCAGACCCCCTCGGGCAGCACTCTTGCGGTGCACGGCGTGGCGGGTTTTTCAACCACGGAATGGGCAAACTTGCAGCTGC
Source organism: Alphaproteobacteria bacterium (assembly GCA_965215575.1). Classification (GTDB taxonomy): domain Bacteria; phylum Pseudomonadota; class Alphaproteobacteria; order TMED109; family TMED109; genus VXPW01. Next base: position 2,492,780 of record OZ244069.1, on the reverse strand, counting down.
GCTGCCTTATTTGAATAGCTACAGCCATAACCAGCCACCAAGTGACCAAGCCTGATCATGCGTTCCCAAGCTGAATACATCAGTACTGCCCACTTGATCCCCCGACAGGGGGCGAAGGTTGCTCGAAAGCCGTCATGGATCCGGGTCAAGGCACCGACCTCCGATGGCTATCGCAAAACCCGGGAACTCGTCCGGGCGCTGGATCTCCGGACGGTTTGCGAAGAAGCCGCGTGCCCGAACATTGGTGAGTGCTGGAGCCAGGGCCACGCGACGATGATGGTGTTGGGGAGCGTCTGCACCCGCAAATGCGCGTTCTGCAACGTGGCGACAGGGCGGCCTCAACCCGTGGATTCAGGCGAGCCATATCGTCTTGCTAATGCAGTGGCGGAACTCGGCCTCAAACATGTCGTCATCACCTCGGTTGACCGGGACGACCTCGACGATGGCGGGGCTGGACATTTTGCATCCTGCATCAAGGCCCTGCGGGCGGCCTGTGCGGAGGTGACCATCGAAGTGCTGACTCCCGATTTCCAGAGGAAGCCGGGCGCCATCGAGACGATTGCCAACGCAGGTCCCGATGTGTTCAATCACAACCTTGAAACTGTGCCGCGGCTCTACCGTACGGTTCGGCGTGCGGCCGACTATCGCCATAGTTTGCAACTCCTTCGGAGAATGCGGGATCTCAATCCAGAAGTGTTTACGAAATCCGGCCTGATGGCAGGCCTGGGCGAGACGAATCAGGAAATCTTGGACGTTATGGATGACATGCGGACACACGACGTCGATTTCCTTACCATCGGGCAGTACTTGCAGCCGACCTTGGGACATCACCCCGTTGAGCGGTTTGTGTCCCCGGAGGAATTTGCCGTTCTGGCTTCGGAAGCCGGAGCGAAGGGTTTTCTTGTCGTATCCGCCTCACCGTTGACCCGATCGTCGTACCATGCAGACCAGGACTTCAGAAAACTGCAGGAGGCCCGCAGCGTTGCGAGGCGGAGTCGGCCGGGGGACAGTGCATTCGCAAACCTGAGCCCGTCCGGCCTTGCCCCTCGACCGGACACCATTGATGCCGCGGCACACTGAATCGAGGAAGTTTGACTGCAGCCCGGAACAGCTCTTTGACCTGGTGCTGGACGTCGAAAAGTACCCGGACTTCCTCCCTTGGTGTCTCGATGCCTCGATCACTTCACGGGGGGAGGGCAACTTTGAGGCCGATCTTGCGATCGGTTTTCGAAAACTCCGTGCAAGTTACGGAAGCCGTGTCGAATATGTGCGACCATCCCGAATTGACGCATCGCTCGTTTACGGTCCATTTCGCCACTTGCTCAATCATTGGCGCTTCACAAGGCTTGCCCTCGACCGGACCGAGATAACATTTGAAGTCGACTTCGAGTTCCGTTCGCCTTTGCTGTCTGCTGCGATGACGCCGCTGTTTGGAGCCGCAGTAAAGCGAATGGTTTACGAATTCGAACAGCGTGCCAGACAGTTGTACTTGCGCCCGCCTGCACAAAGGATTCAAAGCTCTCGGTAGCCCCAGTTTATCGCACTTGCTGCTAGGCGAGGGGGGCGCGATTCACACCGCCCGCCCTGCAAAAACGCAGGACAATCACCGCGCTGCGGATATCTCGAACCTGTGCTGGACACCGCTTACCGGCCGAAAGCTCCGGACAGTGCATGTCAGCTACCCCAGTCTTGCCAACCGGCTGCCCTTGATCATGGAAGCCCCCTTCTTGAAGTCGTGGGAATAGAGGAGGCTGCGGGCGCAAGGAACTTACTCTCATCGCTAGTGAGTTGGGGGGAAAAGCAAAAAATCAATCTATGATGCTGATTATCCTAATATGGCTCCCTCGATCCCGGAGTGTCACGTACTAGCTAGACGGTGTTGTTGCATTGCCAGACGGACCTGCAGGTCCAAGCCTCAGGCGTCAGACGACGTACCAAATCCACGGAAGCAACCGGCCAGGGTTTCCAGCCTCCCAAGGTCCTGATCGAGCGTCGCCATCATCGAGTCGATGCTTTTTTCTCCGCCTTCAAGCAACCATTGGCGGCATGCCCGTAACCAGACATAGGCGAGAATCATGGAACGTAGATTCCGTTGGAGTTCACTGCCTGCGAGTCCCGTGACGTCCAGTACGTTTCCCATCGAAACGTGGGCCCGTCTCGACATGCGCGTTGCAGCTGCCGGGCAGTACCGCGCTTCACGTCCAAATACCTTTAGCGCCACGCGGTGAGGAACGAGCGCGTCGAGCCTGCACATCAGTGCTTCGAGCAGGCGCTCCCGGGGCGACACGTTCGCGAGTTCGTCTGGATCCAGTTCGCCGAGCATGCGTTCGTCCATTTGCCGGGCAAATGCGTCGAGCACCGCACCCACTGAGGGAAATGTCGCCTCGGCATCCGCCTTTGGCATGCCCGCACGATCGGCCAAATCCGCTACGGACGCACCTTCCCATGCGCCTTGCTCCGCAGCCTCAAGTGCAGCTGCAATCAGGCGTTCGCTCAAGGAAGTTCCGGTATCCATGGCGGAGTCCAAAACGGCCCCAGATCAGACGACCCCAAAAGCTAGCATGGCTTCGGCCACTTTCTGGAACCCTGCGATATTGGCACCGGTGATGTAGTCGACCGAGTCACTGTCTTCGCGTCCGTGCGCCACACAACGCCCGTGGATGTCTGACATGATCTGTTCGAGTTGCCGCTCCATGTCGGAAAGTGTCCAGGACATGCGCGCAGAATTCTGACTCATTTCCAGCCCCGAGACCGCCACCCCTCCGGCGTTTGCGGCCTTGGCGGGTCCGAACATGACACCCGCTTCGGTCAACATTGTCACCGCGTCGAGTTCCGTTGGCATGTTGGCGCCTTCACAGACAGCGGTTACGCCGTTGGCAATCAGCTGCTTGGCGTCGTCGGTGTCGAGCTCATTTTGGGTGGCGCAGGGGACCGCGACATCGCACGGGACACACCACGGTCGTCCGCCTTCATGGAATGTGGCTGCTTCGAATTGGTCCGCATATTCGGAGATCCGCCCCCGCCGCACTTCCTTAAGGTTCCGTAACCAGCGAAGTTTGTCGGCATCGATCCCGTCCGGGTCATGGATGAAGCCACCTGAGTCCGACAGCGTCTGGACCGCCGCCCCGAGCTGAAGGACCTTTTCTGCGGCATGAAGGGACACGTTGCCGGAACCCGAGATGTTGACGCGGAGACCGGCGAGTTCAATTCCGGCTTCCTTGAGCATGTGGGTGAGGAACAGGATGACGCCGTAACCTGTGGCCTCGGTGCGAATTAAGCTACCGCCAAATTCAAGCCCTTTTCCCGTTAAGACTCCTTCGAATGAGCCGGTAACCCGCTTGTATTGGCCGAACATGAAGCCGATCTCCCGTCCCCCGACTCCGATGTCTCCTGCCGGTACGTCGACGTTGGCACCGATGTGCCGGTAGAGTTCATTGATGAACGATTGACAAAAACGCATGACTTCGGCCGACGATTTGTCCTTCGGGTTGAAATTGGCGCCGCCCTTGCCGGCCCCCATAGGAAGACCAGTAAGACTGTTCTTGAAGGTCTGCTCGAACGCAAGAAATTTGAGAATGCTTGGCGTCACGGTATGGCTGAAGCGGAGTCCACCCTTGTACGGCCCAATGGCGTTATTCATCTGTACGCGGTAGCCGCGATTGACGATGATCTCGCCGGAGTCGTCTTGCCAGGACACCCGGAACGAGATCATCCGATCGGGTTCGGTCATCCGTTCTAGAATGCGGAGTTCCCGATAGACCGGATGGCGGTCAATGAACGGAAGCAGTGTCTTGGCAACCTCAAAGACGGCTTGATGGAACTCGCTTTCCCCCGGATTGCGGACGATCAAGCCTTCCATGAACTTCTGGAGCTGCGGCGGCATGCGGTCTTGCGGCATTGGCTAATCCTGCAGAGTTGATTTACGCAGCGCGTGCGTTCATGAAGCCAAGCTCGGCCAGCCCGGCAATGCCGATGGATCGACGGCGAAATTCTGACCAGCTCTCGTAGATTTGGCGGTTAATGTCTCCGTCTGCTGCGGTTTCGGCCACTACCTCCTCGCTTACTTCAAACCAGCGTTGAAGAATGTCTTCCGGAAGTCGTTCAACCTTTGCTCCGAAATCTCTCACCAAGCGCTCCAGCGCAAGCGCGTTGTTTGCCGTGAACTCGGCCAGCATCTGGGTTGTCTCTGCCTCGGCTGCAACACGCACGAGCGTTTGCAGATGCTTCGGAAGATCGTCGTACGCCTCCTGGTTGATCATGAGCGACAACGTGGTGCCGGGCTCATGAACTCCAGGGCCGTAGCAGTACGGTGCGACCTTGTAGAAGCCGTGCGCAAGGTCCATCCACGGTCCGCCCCATTCGGCTGCATCGATGACGCCGGATTGCAGGGACAGCATGATTTCGCCGCCAGGCAGGTTGACCGTCGTGGCTCCCAAGCGCGCCAGCACTTCCGACTGGAGGCCCGCCATACGCACCCGCAGGCCTTGTAGATCGGCGAGACTATGCAAGCGATTGCGGAACCAGCCGATCATCTGCATGCCGGCATTGCCGGCAATAAATGCTTTGAGACCGTAGCTTGCGTAGAGTTCATCCCAGAGTTCCTGACCTCCCCCGTACCGGATCCAGGCGATCTGCTCGAGCGGAGTTAAACCGCCGGGCACCGAGCCGAAAAAGGCGGCGCTCCGATTCTTTGATATCCAGTAGTACGGCGAGTCGTGGCCCATCTCGGCTTTACCTTCGCGAACCACGTCGAACACTTCGAATGCAGGAACAAGTTCCCCCGCAGCGAAAAGCTTGATCGTGAGCTGGCCTTCCGACAGCTCGTTGATCCGATCAACAATGCGCTGCGCCCCGGTGCCAATGCCTGGAAAGTTCTTTTGCCAGCACGTGACCAATTTCCACCGGCGCTCGTTTCGCGCGTACGCAGGTGCAGCGATTGTCGATGCGGCGGCAGTTGCGGAACCGGCAAGAAACTTTCGGCGACTAAATGAAGACTTCGGCATGGGATACCCCGAAATACAAAATTTCAGATTCAGGAAGGAGAATGTACATACTGGAGCATAGGACGATTGCTAGTTGATCGAGTTTCCGCGACTTTGCCAGCGAGACACGAGACGGGGGGACTCAACTGCCGGCGCAATTCTAGCGTAGCGACTGAGCTCGACGTGATTGGTTGCCTCTTGCGTGCGCTACGGGTGCGCCAAGACAGGGTTTGGCCAAGCATTGTTCCGGGCGTGTGCGCCGCCGCACGGAAGTTCCTGTACCAAGAGCCGGGTGCCAGCTCCGGCCAACCGCCCGTCAATTGGCCTACCAGGTATCGATGCAGGGGCGTTTCTTGCCGACGCGTGGCGGAGGAGGCGGGCACGCGCGCAAGCCCTCCACGATCCAGCGGCGGGTATCAGCAGGATCGATTACGTCGTCGATTTCGAACAGCGTGGCGGTGTTCAGCGCTTTGCCCTGCTCGTACATCCCTGCCACCCGTTCCTCGTAGCGGGCCCTCCGCTCGTCGGGGTCCTTGATGGCCGCGAGCTCATCCCGGTAGCCCAGCTTGACAGCGCCCTCCAGGCCCATGCCGCCGAATTCTCCCGTGGGCCAGGAAATGGCGAAGAACGGGGCATGGAGGCTTCCTGCGGCCATTGCCTGGGCGCCAAGGCCGTACGATTTGCGTAGCACGATCGTGAACATGGGAACGGTCACGCTTGAGCCGATCACGTAGAGCCGACAGCAATGGCGGACCAACGCCGTCTTCTCGGCTTCCGGTCCGACCATATTGCCGGGGGTGTCACACAGACACAGGATCGGAATGTCGAATGCGTCGCATAGCTGCATGAACCGTGCGGCCTTGTCGGCACCGTTGCTGTCGACAGCGCCTGCGAGATGCAGGGGGTTGTTAGCGATCAAGCCGACCGGTCTCCCCTCGATCCGGACCAGCGCGGTCACCATTCCGGCAGCAAACTCCCTTCGAAGTTCCTGCACGGATCCGTCGTCAGCCAGGAGATCGATGATCTTGCGCACGTCGTAGATGCGAAGCCGGTCTTCCGGAATAACGTGCCGCAGTTTGCGCTGATCCGCCGCTGACCATTCCTGCACGGGGCCTTGGAAGTAGGACAGATACTGTTTGGCCACCTGTACAGCTTCCTCTTCGTCCTCAACCTGGATGTCGACCACGCCATTCGGCACCTGCACTTCCAGCGGTCCCACCTCTTCCGGCTTGAAGATTCCGAGCCCTCCGCCTTCGATCATCGCGGGCCCGCCCATGCCGATATTCGTGTTGCGTGTCGCGATAACGACATCGCAGCAACCGAGTAGGACCGCGTTGCCGGCAAAGCAGCGTCCGGAGGCAATGCCGACCAGCGGCACCAGCCCGCTCAGCCGGCTGAAGAGATGAAACGCCGGGATATGCAGGTCGGCCGCAAAAACGATGTCAGTATCGCCGGGTCGTCCTCCGCCTCCTTCCGTGAAGAGGACCAAGGGGAGGCGCCAGTTCTCTGCGAGTGCGAACATCCGGTCTTTCTTGTGGTGATTGAATTTGCCTTGGGTGCCCGCGAGTACCGTGTAGTCGTACGCCATGACCATGCAGCGAGATCGCTCATCGTCGAACAACCTGCCGTTGATCCGGCCCATGCCCGCGATCAGACCATCGGCCGGTGTCCGATCAATCAGTTCCTCCATGGAATAACGTTGCCGCCGCGCAGCAAGCACCAGCGATCCGTATTCGGTAAATGATCCGGGGTCGACGAGGTCCTCCACATTCTCGCGTGCCGTGCGCTGTTTGGTTCGGCGACGCCGTTCCACCGCCTTCGGCCGCCGTTCATCCTGCGTGCGGGCTTGGCGGTCGAGAATTTCGGCGAGATCGGGGCGGATGTAATCGAGATCGACCTCGGCGGTCTGGGCGTTGTTGCCCGATTCGAACTCCGCCTCATCGACCACGGCGATGGGACTCCCTTCAGCCACCGTATCTCCGACGGCCACCCGAATATTCGAAACATAGCCCGCATGATCCGCAGCAATGACGTGCTGCATCTTCATCGCTTCCATGATCAGAAGGTCGTGCCCGGCATGTACGAGGTCGCCCTCGGAGACCAGGATTTCAACGACCGTGCCCTGAATCGGCGCAATCACGGTGCCCGGTTCCGCCGCCGAAGGAGAAAGAGGAACCGTGTCGGGATCTGCCGCACCGTCCTTGCCATGCGCCAGGACGGCCAGGGGATCCGAGGCGTCAACCCGGGCCCCGACGACGACCGCACCTACAGCTGAGTTACCTGCTTCAGTGTCGGAGGGAACGACCAGCTCCTCCAACAGGTCCTCCACCAACTCCGTATGAAGCGTCCCAGACGCGACCTCATCCCGCGCGAGCAAACGTCGCAGGAATGGGATATTGGTCGCAAGTCCGGAAATCTCGAATTCCTCCAGCGCGCGCGCCAGCTTGATGGCCGCATTCTGGAACCTGTCACTTCGAACGATGACCTTGGCCACGAGGGAATCAAAGCCCGGGTGAGGGGAGTGCCCGGACCTCATGTGGGTATCGACTCGGATGCCAGGCCCTGTGGGAGGCTGGAACGCACGGACCGTACCACCGGCCGGCCGGATGTCGCCGTTAGGCTGCAGCACTTCAGCATTGATTCGCGCCTGGATCGCGCATCCCTGCGGCCCCCGCAGTTGGGTGTCGTCCGGCAAGGGCCTTCCCGCAGCCAATTCGAACTGGAGTCGAACGAGGTCAATCCCGAAAACCTCTTCGGTCACCGTATGTTCGACCTGAAGCCGAGGATTTGCTTCAATGAAATAGAAGTCGCCAGCCTTGTCCAGGAGAAATTCGAAAGTCCCTAAATTGATGTACTTGGCCGCAGTCGCCATGCGGATGGCCGATTCCTCCATCTGACGGCGGACCTGCGAGTCCAAATTAGGTGCAGGCGCAATCTCAATGATTTTCTGGCGGCGGCGCTGCAAGCTGCATTCACGCTCCCCGAACGCGATAACGCGACCTCGGCCGTCTCCCGCGATCTGCATCTCGATGTGGCGGGGTCGCCCGACCAAGCGTTCCACGTACAGCGCGCCATTTCCAAATGCTCGCCGGGCTTCTTCCTCGCAGCGCGGCCATTCGCGCTCAAGTTCCGCAACATCACGCACCGCTCGCATGCCCCGACCGCCGCCGCCGGCTGCAGCCTTGATCATCACTGCATCACCGTTGCCGAGTGAACCAAGGAAGTCACGGGCTGCTTCGAGGTTGTGGTCGGTATCGGAACCGGACAGCACCGGAGTCTCATGTTTACGAGCGAAGGCACGTGCCCTGATCTTGTCCCCAAAGAGTTCGAGCGTTTCCGGAGCAGGGCCCACGAAAACAAATCCGCGTTCCACGACGCCACGCGCAAAGTCTGCATTCTCGGCGAGAAACCCGTATCCCGGGTGAATGGCATCAGAGCCCGACGCTTCTGCGGCCTTCAGGAGTTCCCTCTGGTCGAGGTATGCGGCCACCCCCCGGCCGGGCAGCAGGTGCCGTTCCCAGTGACCCGACGACGTGGAGAGCGGGACATCGTCCTCGGGATGGGCGAACACAGGTTCAAGACCCATCTCGGAAGCGGTTCGCGCAATGCGGACGGCGATCTCACCGCGGTTGGCGATCAGTACGCGTTTCAATCCTTGCTCCTGAAATCGCTTAAGAGAGCTGACGGCACGAACTGGAACTTGTGAGGCTCGGCAGAGAGCCCATCCCCGACGGGAGCGCCTCGGATTGTCCCACCCCATAACGTACCTGAGCCGGTTGTTGATTGCCTCTACCGGTCTGTCGGATGAGCGTAGACCTTACGTCGAGGGCGTTGTGCAGCTAAAACGGTGCGGTGCCGGTCTCCGGAACACCTGCCTCTCTGCTTGCATCACCTGACAATGCCGTCGCGAAAGGATCGCCATGCCACTTCCGTCCTATCTGGAGGGACGCCTCTCGCTTCCACTGATTGGGGCACCCTTGTTCATCGTTTCCAACCCGGACCTGGTCATTGAACAGTGCAAATCAGGCGTCACGGGCGCTTTCCCTGCGCTCAATGCTCGGCCGCCGGAAATGCTGGACAAATGGATTGGGAGAATCACGAGCGAACTCGACGCATGGGCAAAAGCTCACCCCCATGCTCCGATCGCACCCTTCGCTGTCAACCAGATCGTTCATCGGTCAAACGAACGCCTCGAGCACGACGTCGACATCTGCGTGAAGCACAAGGTTCCCATCATCATCACCAGTCTTCAGGCACCCGCGGCGCTGGAGAAGCCGATCCACGGGTATGGCGGGCGCATATTTCACGACGTCACCAATATTCGGCACGCCAAGAAGGCGCTCGATGAAGGCGCCGATGGATTGATCTTGGTCTGCGCCGGAGCTGGCGGGCACGCTGGGACACTTAGCCCATTCGCGCTCGTGGCCGAAGTGCGCGCGTTCTTCGATGGCCCCATCATCCTCTCAGGCGCCATGGCCACGGGCGCCCATATCCTGGCCGCCCAAGCGATGGGGGCGGATCTTGCCTACTTCGGCACCCGGTTCATCGCCTCGAAGGAGGCTAATGCAAAGGAACAGTACAAACAGATGCTGGTCGACAGTGCCGCTGGCGACATTGTGTATACGAGTCTGTTTTCTGGCGTAAAGGGGAATTACCTGTCGGGCAGCATCGCCGGGGCCGGGCTGGATCCGGCCAATCTGCCGGAAGCGGACAAGTCAAAAATGGACTTCCGGTCCCGGGGGAGCGCGGAACAGCGCGTCTGGCGGGACATTTGGAGCGCTGGACAGAGTACTGGCATGGTGCATGACGTGCCTTCAGCGGCAGAGATCATCCGGCGCCTTCGCTTGGAATACGAAGCCGCAAAGGCGGGCCTGACGGTTCAAAGTGAGCCATTCCAAGCCTCTGCTGCCTGACTTGGCAATGGAGCCCGGCTAAGCGAGGCGAACAGGTTGAAGAGTGAACCCTGGCCACGACGGACCCGAATTCCCTCTCCATGGAGTTGTTTCTGGGCAGTTTCGGCTGGGTTGAATGCGTTCGCTGTGAAGTTTCTTGGCTCTTGGGCCGACAGTCCCAACCTTAGTTTCTTGGCTCTTGGGCCGACATGACATGACCTCGTAGACTGCTGATGTCGAAGGTGCCAAGCCAAGCCCAACCCATTCATGTGGCTGGCTCATTCGATCTACCCAAACGTCCGACCTGATTCGAACCGGCCGGCACTCCACGGAGATGGTGAGCGCTTACCAGGCATCGAATTCAGCTTTGACCGAGTTACCGCGGAAAGAGCCAATGGGCTCACTTGGGAGCCGCGGGCCTTATGATGACCTGCCTATCTCACAACGTATGTGCCTGCATTAGCGACGACGTTCCCACCCAGGACTTGGATCTTCTCTGTCTCGCCATGCGGACGACGGTAATGGGATCGAAAATAATACGACAGACGGTGTCACCGCACTCCGCTAGTGAGAGATCTGGATCGGCAGTTCCAGAGTCACAACGCTTGTTTGGCTACTAAGAGGCTTGGCGCCACCATGAGGAATTCACTACAAGGAGTTGAATATGTTGAAGCGACTGTTGATCCTATCGGTCACAGCTGTGCTCACGGCGTTGCCCGCCGCAGCCGAGATCAAGATCGGCTTCGTCACGACGCTCACGACGCCAGCGGCGGTGATCGGCCGCGACATGCATGATGCAGTGGAACTTGCCCTGGAGCACATCGGTGGCCAGATGGGATCGCAGGCGGTCGAGGTGGTGTACGGAGACGACGAGTTCAACGCGCAGAAAGGTAAACAAGCTACGGAGCGACTTGTGCTTCGCGACGGCGTCGACATTGTGACTGGTTACATCTGGTCGAACGTGCTACTGGCGTCGGCTCCTGTGGTTGTGAATGCGAACAAGATCCTGATTAGTGCCAATGCAGGGCCGTCGCCACTAGCGGGCGCGCAGTGTCACGAGAACTTCTTCAATATTTCGTGGCAGAACGACCAGACGCCGATGGCTCTCGGGGAGCTGCTCAACCGGCAGGGAATCAAATCGTTGTATGTGGTGGCTCCGAACTACGTGGCTGGCCAGAACATGGTGGCCGGCGTGGAACGCACGTTTAAGGGCGAGGTTGTAGGCAAGGACATGACGGTCTGGCCGTCGCAACGCGACTGGTCGGCGGAACTGTCGAAGATCAAGGCAGCCAGGCCTGAGGCCGTGTTCGTCTTCTATCCCGGTCCAGCAGGACCGGCGTTCGTGAAGCAATATGAGCAGGCTGGGCTGGGCGAGAGTACCCCGCTCTATTCGGTCTACACGTTCGATTCCATCAGCCTTCCGCTGTTCCAGCAGGCTGGGATGGAAGTCGTGCTCGGAAGCAGAATGACCCAGTTCTGGGCACCGGATCTCGACAATGCACAGAACCGAAGGTTCGTGGCAGGCTTTCGGGACAAATACGGCCGCTATCCGTCGTTCTATGCAGCGCAGAGCTACGATGCGATCTTCTACATCAAGTCTGCGGTAGAGGCCGTGGATGGCGACCTTGAGAATGTCGATGGCCTGAGGGCGGCACTGGAACGAGCCGATTTCCCCTCGGTGCGCGGCGAATTTGAAATCGGGACGAATCACTTCCCCATTCAGAACTTCTACGAACGCAGGGTTGTCCAAGACGCCGAAGGTAACTGGACCACTTCAATCGGACCGGTGGTCCTGGAACACCATCAGGATCCGTACGCCAACCAGTGCGAACTGGGAAGCTAGGGGACTAGCGCCGCGTCAGCGCAGGCGGATCGGGGGATACGCCTGTCGGTCGATTGGTCCTTTCCCTGATTCCCTAAGGGCAGACCCCGGATCGGAAGACGATGGATTACGTGCTCCTAGCTGAACAGTTTCTGAACGGATTTCAGCTGGGGATCATCCTGTTCCTCATGGCGGCCGGCCTGACCTTGGTTTTCGGAATCATGGATCTCGTGAACCTGGCCCACGGGTCGCTGTTCATGCTCGGTGCGTTCGTCGGGGGGACACTCGCGCTGGTGACAGGGTCCTTTGTCTGGGGCGTCATCCTGATGGTGCCGGCCATGTTCGCGATCGGCGTGGTGGTCGAAATGACAGCTCTTCGAACGCTGTACAGCCGCGATCACCTCGATCAGGTGCTTGCGACGTTCGGACTGATCCTGTTCTTCAACGAAGCAACCCGTCTGATCTGGGGCCCTGAAGGTCTGGTGATCCCGTTGCCGACGTTCCTGGAGGGGAGCGTGGCGCTCGTTGGGAGCCTCACCTACCCGGTCTACCGCATTCTCATCATTATGGTCGGCCTTCTGGTAGCGCTCGGCCTGTACGTGCTCGTGGTACGCACACGCTTCGGAATGCTGGTCCGGGCAGGGGCATCAAACCGAACCATGGCTGGGGCTCTCGGAGTCGATATTCCGCTCTTGTTCACACTCGTGTTCGGCATCGGTGCGGTACTCGCCGGGCTCGCAGGAATGATCATTGCACCGATTACGCAGGCCGCGGTCGGCATGGGCGAAGATGTACTCATTCTGGCGTTCGTGGTGATCGTGATCGGCGGTATCGGTTCCATTCGCGGCGCATTCATGGCTGCAATCCTGACCGGCGTGATTGACACGATGGGACGCTCGTTTCTCGATGTATTGCTGCTGTTGGTCATGCCGGCCAACGCGGCCGAATCGGCAGGGCCAGCGCTTTCGTCAATGCTGATTTACATCCTGATGGCCGGAATATTGTTCTTCCGACCTCAGGGACTGTTCCCGCCGAAGGGGGTGCAATCGACACTGTGACTAGTCGGATGAACCCAGCGAACGTATTCACTGCGTTCATGCTCGTCCTGTGCGCAGCTGTCCCTTACCTCGCGTCAGCTCTCGACGAACCGTTTTACGTGATCGTATTTGCCCGGATCATGGTGTGGGCCATCGCCGCGGCAAGCCTCAACCTGATTATGGGGTACGGCGGCATGATCAGCTTCGGACACGCCGCCTTCCTTGGAATCGGTGGATACACGGTCGGGATTACGGCGTTTCATGGAGTCACGAGCGGGTGGGTCCAGTTGCCATTGGCCATTGGTTTGTCCGCACTTGCGGCCGCGGTCTTCGGGGCCATCTGCCTGCGCACGCGTGGTCTCTACTTCATCATGATCACGCTCGCCCTGGCACAGATGGTGTACTTCCTCGCTGTCAGTGCCGAGCGCTACGGCAGCGATGACGGGCTAAACATCCTGTCTCGTAGCAATTTCGGATCAGGGGTGCTCAGTCTCGAAGACGGCGTGACCATGTACTACGCGATCTTCGTGGTGCTGCTCGGCACTTTGATTCTGGTTTGGCGGCTGGTCGGGTCCCGGTTCGGGCTCGCGTTGCAAGCGGCCAAATCCAACGACGTCCGAGTGCAGGCGGTCGGAATTCCCACGTATCGTCATCGGTTGATGGCCTTCATGATTGCCGGGGTTATTTGCGGGATTGCCGGATTCCTTCAAGCGAACTTGGAGCGCTTTGTTTCGCCGGACATGATGAACTGGGCCCGTTCGGGCGAACTCATTCTGATGGTGGTGCTCGGCGGCACTTCAACGCTGTTCGGCCCTGTCGCCGGCGCACTTGTATTCCTCATGCTCGCCGAATTTCTTTCGACACTGACGATCCATTGGCACGTCGTCTTCGGCCCGTTCCTCCTACTGGTCGTCCTTTTTGCGAGGGGCGGGATCATGGGGTTTCTGACATCGCGCGCGGCTCGTGAGTAGCGGCCCGGGGAGTCCGGGCCTGGAAGCGCGCGGGCTGTGCAAGAGTTTCGGAGGCGTAGAGGCTCTCGTCGACTTGTCGCTCACCGTGGAACCGGGAGAGATCCACGCCGTCATCGGGCCAAATGGTGCTGGCAAGACCACGCTGGTGCACGTGCTCTCGGGCCTGATGCGGCCCGATGCCGGCTGCGTGGTCCTCGGCGGACAAGACATTACGCATCTGTCTGCCCCGGCCCGTGTTCACCGCGGGCTCGCGCGGTCGTTTCAGGTCACAAGCATTTTTCGCGAATTCACGGCGCTCGAGAACGTCATCCTGCCGGTTCAGGGACGGAGCGGACACAGTTTCAGGTTTTGGAAGCCCGTTATGCGAGATCCGGATCTCCTCAACCCTGCTGGCGCACTCCTCGAACGGGTGGGACTCGGCGGACGCGCGGAGGTGCGAGCCGCGCATCTTGCACATGGCGAACAGCGGCAGTTGGAGATTGCGATTGCGCTGGCAACGCGGCCGTCAGTCTTGCTGCTCGATGAACCGATGGCTGGTATGGGACCAGAGGAGAGCCAGGCCCTGATCGAACTGCTCGGAGAGCTCCGAGGCGATTACACGATGTTGCTGATCGAGCACGATCTCGACGCAGTATTTGCTCTTGCCGATCGAATCAGCGTTCTGGTCTACGGTCGTGTCATTGCAACCGGTCCGCAGGATGAAATCCGCAGAAACCGGGAAGTCCGGACTGCGTATCTCGGCGAAATGGATCCCTAGTGCTTGAGTTGCGCGAGATCGACGCTTCCTATGGCGACAGTCAAGTGTTGTTCGGGATGACGTTTTCGGTGCCCGCTGGCGAGGTCGTGACGCTGCTTGGTCGAAACGGCATGGGTAAGACAACTGCCATCCGCACCATACTTGGAATCGTGAAACCCCGCGGGGGTGCAATCACGTTTTGCGGGGAACGGATCGACAGCCTGCCCTCGCACAAAATCGCTCAAGCTGGGATTGGCTTGGTCCCAGAGGGTAGGGGGATCTTCCCTAATCTTTCGGTTCGGGAGAATCTTGTAGCAACCGCCCGTCCCCGTCGGTCGGGAACGACGCAGAGCTGGACGCTCAAGCAGGTGCTTGAACTCTTTCCGGTCCTCGGGCCACGTCTTCACAATGCAGGGAATCAGCTTTCGGGTGGCGAACAGCAGATGCTTGCGGTCGGTCGGGCACTCATGACGAACCCCCAACTGCTTATTTTGGACGAGGCGACCGAAGGCCTTGCTCCACTAGTGCGGCAGGACATTTGGGCTTGCCTTGAACGCTTGAAGCGTGCGCGGCAATCGATCCTCGTAATCGACAAGAATGTTCAGACGCTGATGCGGCTTGCCGACCGCCATCACATCGTGGAGAAAGGAAAGGTGGTCTGGACCGGCACATCAGAACAGTTACGCGCCGATTCATCCATCCAGACCCGATATTTGGGCGTTTGACTCCTGGCCCTGGGTCCAAACCGCAGCACGGGTTGGGCTGAGATCGCGTATCCGTGCATGATGGGGCTCGTCGCGTATTTTGCGCAACTACTGACGGCCCTATTGCTTGACCATGCGCACGCCTGACGCGAGATTTCGGCTAACCATTCGATGGGATAACTGGATATCCTCGATCAGCTGTTCGCACCAAGGTATTCTTGGTCGGGCCATCTTCCGAAGCCGCCGAGGGCGGACGAAACCTGCGCGCTGATGTCGCGTGCGTAGACCCGCTCCAGCGGGATGCCCTCGTAGAGGAGCACATTGCAATTCCTGTATTGGTTATCTGAAACAGGCAGCAGAAATGCGCTTCCCTTCCCTAGGCTCGGAGCTTGTAGCGTTGAATCTTGCCGGTTGCCGTCTTCGGAAGGTCATCGACGAAATGGACCCAGCGCGGGTACTTGTAGCGGGCAAGCCCGCCCTTGCAGAACTCCTTGAGTTCCTCCGCCAGCCCATCGGGAACGGTGGAAGGGTCCTTGAGAACCACGAAGGCCTCGGGTTTCACAAGGTCTGACTCATCGGGACGTCCCACCACCGCTGCCTCCAGCACCGTGTCGTGCCCGGCGAGCCGCGCCTCGATTTCCACGGGAGAAACCCAGATCCCGCCGACTTTCAGCATGTCGTCACTACGTCCGCAACACGTGAAATAGCCGTGCGCATCCCGGCTGTAGGAATCGCCGGTTCGAATCCAGCCATCGGCCATGACCTCGGCAGTGCGCTCCGGTTGTTTCCAATAGCGGGACATCACTGAATCACCACGAATCAGGAGGTGACCCGTCTCGCCGTCTCCGACCGGGGTGCCGTCATCGTTCACAATGCGGGCGTCGTATCCGGGCACCAACTTTCCGCTTACCGCCGGCCTCGGGCCGGAAGGTGTGTTCGAGATAAAGATGTGAAGGATTTCAGTGGTGCCAATCCCGTCCAGAATCGCGATGCCGGTCTTCTGAAGCCATTGCTCGAAGATATTGGGAGGCAAGGGTTCGCCCGCCGACACGCAAGCCCGCAGACTTGAGAGATCGGGCGCCATGCGGTCGAGCGCGCTGAGTTGTACCGCAAACAAGGTGGGCACACCGAAGTACAGCGTTGGGCGAAAGCGCTCGATGTGATCGAACATGCTTTCGGGCGTCGGCCTGCCGGCAAACAGAACCGTCTGGGCACCGGTCCAGAGAGGGAAGGTCATCGCATTGCCCATCCCGTAGGCAAAGAACAGCTTGGCTGCCGAAAAATGGGTGTCCTTCCCGTCAATGCCGAGAATCTCAACACCGTAGTACTGGCTGGTGATGACCATGTCCCTGTGGGCGTGCACGACGCCTTTCGGCGTGCCGGTTGAGCCGGATGTGTATAGCCAGAAGCAGTCTGAATCTGCCGCCGCCCGCGTCGGTTCGAGTTCCGAACCCGCTGCGTCCATCAGCGACGACAAGGAACCCCCGCCTCCCTCTGTCGGAAACTGGTGAGAGGGCGCGGTGGAGAGCGCAGCAAGAGCCGGTTGGATCTCGGGGCCAAATTCCGGTGACCAGATCGCGCAGGCGGCTCCGGAGTCCTCGATCATGAACTGGTAGTCGTGGGAACGCAGCAGCGTATTGACGGGCACCGGCACCAAGCCGGCTTTGATGGCACCCCAAAAGACAAAAAAGAAAGCGGGACAGTCCTTAATAGCCAGGATCACACGGTCGCCAGGTGCCAAGCCCAGTGTGACAAGGGCGTTCCCCGCGCGGTTTACGCCGTCAGCCAGCTCACGATACGTGGTGTCTCCGCCCACTTCCCGGATGGCAATCTGGTCACCACGACCCTCTGCCAGATGTCGGTCGATAAACGCAACTGCGACGTTGAATGTCTTGGCAAAGGTGAGCGTCGCAGGTCGGGTGGACGTGTCAACGTCAACAGTATTGGGTCGCATGAGCTCAGTGAAACAGTACGTAGTCGTAGTCGAGGGGTTTGCCATGAATGCCGCGCTTGGGAGGGGCGATCCAGTTGGCCATCTTGCCGGGTTCCAGCACCGGAATCATCAGTGAACGCACGTACGCACGTTCTTCGTCAGTCGGAAGCCAGGCGTGCTTCCGTTGCTCCCAGGCTTCCTTATCGATCAGCCGCCCATCCGGTGTCGCGTGAATTCCAGAAAAGATTCCAATGGCGCGATTAAACTTCTCGTCCGGCAGGATCAGTCTGGAATCGATGCCGTGGGCTGCGATCACCTTGTTGAACCGATCGAGACCCCGCTGGCTGTCGAGGGTAAATTCGCGGCGAAGCTGCAGGTTCATGGCGGACAACGCCGTAACCACCTGCTCGCCGATTCCGTCCGAAGTGACCTTCGGAATTTCGATCTGTTCGCCATCAAGCCTGTGGTCATCGTTCAGCTTGCTTTCGTGGTAGCGGCCCTTGAGCCCCATCGAGAAATAATTTGCTGCATTCGTCGATCGCTCTGAGCCAAACAAGTCCAGACAAATCGAATAGTGGAAGTTGATCCACTTCTGGAGCGTCGACAGGTTGATTCCGCCGACGGTCTGCAAGTCCTCGGTATCAAACTCGCGCATCAACTCGCATGTGCGCTGCACCACCCGCATCAGGCCGGTCTCTCCGACGAACATGTGGTGGGCTTCTTCGGTCAGCATGAAACGACAAGTGCGCGATAGGGGGTCGAAGCCCGATTCGGCGAGCGCCGCGAGCTGGAACTTGCCGTCGCGATCCTGGAAATAGGTGAACATGAAAAAGGAAAGCCAGTCGTCCGTTCGCTCGTTGAACGCCTGAAGGATTCGCGGCCGGTCTGGGTCCCCCGCGTGCCGTTCGAGCATTTCCTCGGCCTCCTCACGCCCATCACGACCAAAATGCGCATGCAACAGGTAAACCATCGCCCACAAGTGCCTGCCTTCCTCGACATTGACCTGGTAGAGATTTCTGAGGTCGTAGAGGGAGGGAGCGGTGTGCCCCAGGAACCGCTGCTGCTCCACCGAAGCGGGCTCGGTATCGCCTTGGGTGACAATCAAACGGCGCAACTCGGTCCGGTACTCGCCGGGGACCTCCGTCCAGGCGGGCTGACCCATATGGGTGCCAAATGCGATCGTGCGGTCGGTTTCCGGCTTGGCGAGAAAGATTCCCCAGCGGTAGTCCGGCATCCGGACATGGCCGAAATGAGCCCATCCGTCACTATCCACGCTGATGGCAGTCCGCAGATACACTTGGAGATCTCGCGTTTCATGGGGCCCCATCTCTTGCCACCAACGGAGATAGGCAGGCTGCCAGCGTTCCAGAGCCCGTAGCAGCCGACGGTCGTCGCCAAGATTGACGTTATTGGGAATCGTCTCGTTGTAGTCGACGTTCACGGACTCACCCTCTCTCACGATTGAAATGCGGCTGTTTCCCGGTCCCGTAGAGTTCCAGAGCGCCGCCAGGGCCAACGGCATTCGGGCGCTGAAAAATCCAATTCTGCCATGCACTTAGTCGTGCAAATATCTTGCTTTCGATGCTCTCGGGACCAGGAAAACGGAGACTCGCCTCCATTCCGGTCAAAGCATCCGGGGAGAACGCCGCCCGCTCCTCGATCGCGAGTCGAACTTCGTCATCCCAGTCAATGTCATCCGGAGCGAACGTGACAAGTCCGAGAGCTTCGCAATCAGATGTCTCGAGAGCTTCGCCGATTTTTGCCTCGATCGCGGTCACCGCGTCATCGTCACCCAAGAAGCGTAGCTGCAATCGCGTCAGTCCTGTGCACGTCGGAAGGGCACCGAAATTCATCGATGTCGGCTGTAGGAATGCGGCGGGCTCGTTATTGCCCTCAAAGATTCCGTCGAGCATGTACGATCGATCGGCGGCCAAGGCGAGCTCCAACAGCGTACCCGCGAAACAAGAGCCGGGTTCGATCAGAGCGATCAACGAACGCGACGAAACGTCGATACGCTTGAGGGTACGGCGGAGAAATAGCCTGATTTCTCGCATAAGCCAGTGATCGGCATGGTTCTCGAGCAGTCGATCGTGGGCTGCGACCAAACCTCCGTCGCCGATGGTGCGAAAGATCCAGGTTCCAATGTCGGGTTCATTGAAGCGCAGGTGCAGGATGGCATCGTCGAGTTCGCGTGCCACCGCCAACGGCCAGAATGCATCGCCCAAGGCCTGGACCGCAGTTGGACTTGTCGGAGGAATTTCTTCCGGCCCCATGATGGTAAACCTCGCGGAGCGCGTGCCGCGGTCAATCACTACGGCGAGATTCGGATATGCGACTCGGTCCCGCGACATGGAGCGGTCGAGGGGTTCGAGGCGTATACCCCGAGCATCGGCCGGCCGATCCGACGCCTGAACTCGGGCTGTGGCGCGCTCGCGCACGACATCCATGATTCGCGAACGGGGCGCGAGGGAGTCGACCAGTTTCCACTCCAATGCTCGTTGGCCGCGAATTCCTTCACCCGTCGTGCAGAAGAAATCCGCGCGGTCACGCCGCACTCGCCGCTTGTCAACGACACGTGTGAGCCCGCCGGTGCCAGGCAATACTGCTAGGAGAGGAACCTCGGGTAGAGACACGGATGTTGACCCGTCGTCCACCAAAACGATGTCATCGCATGCAAGCGCCAGTTCGTAACCGCCTCCGGCAGCAGTACCGTTGACGACGCATATATAGGTCTGGCCCGACTCGGAGCTCGCTTCTTCAATTGCATTTCGGGTTTCGTTGGTGAACTTGCAAAAGTTAATTTTGGCCCCGTGCGAAGACCTCGCCAACATTGGAATGTTGGCACCGGCGCTGAATACGCGCTCCTTGGCAGACGTGATCACCACTGCACCTACCTCGGGATGTTCGAAACGCAAGCGCTGGACCGCGTCATACAGCTCAATGTCCACACCGAGGTCGTAGGAGTTCAGCTTGAGTTCGTAGCCGGGCGCGATGCCGCCGCGCTCGTCGACGTTGAGCAGCAGGGTGGCAATCCGGCCATCGATTTCCAGCCGCCAGTGCCGGTAGCGGTCCGGATAGGTATTGAAGTTGATCATCGGGGCGGGAAGCTCACCTTGGTTCGGCGTGGACACTACTGAAATCGCCTTTGTATGTGGAGTTAGCGCAACTCGCGTCGCTCGCTCACAATATTCTCGCGAAAGTCATGGGCCATCGGACTGCAAAAGGCAAATGCATGCCTACAAGCGAAACCCCTCAGATTTTGCAGCAGATCGTGGTGGCCGGCCGTCGCCTCGAGTTCTTTTGGACACGTGAGCGAAAAGGCAGGGAACCGGTCCTTGTCTTTCTTCACGAGGGACTTGGCTCTGCCCGGCTTTGGCGTGAATTTCCCACTCAGGTAAGTGCTCTGACCGGGTTACCGGCATTGGTCTATTCACGATACGGCTACGGCGGATCCGACGTGCTGCAGGAGCCGCGCTCCGTTCACTACATGCATCAGGAGGCCTTGGGGGATCTGCCTGAACTGCGCGAAATATTGCGTCTGGACGACGTGATCCTCGTTGGACACAGCGATGGTGCGTCTATCGCCTTGATCCATGCAGGGGACGGTCGGTGGCCCGTGCGCAGCCTAGTTCTCGAGGCACCCCACGTGATGGTGGAAGACGTCACCATTGAAGGCATCAAGGCGGCTGCGGCGGCGTATAGGACATCGGACCTCCCGCGAAGCATGGCGAGGCACCACACCAACGGCGCCAAGACCTTCTACGGCTGGAATCGCATTTGGCTGAATTCTGCGTTCCGGAATTGGAACATTGAGGAATATCTCCCAGCCGTCGGCTGTCCAGTGCTCGTGGTCCAGGGCCGTGACGACGAATATGGAACGCCCCGGCAGGTCGAGCACATCGTGCGCCAGTGCGGCGGGTCAGTGGAAACGCTCATGCTGCAAGCCTGCCGGCATGCTCCTCATCGTGACCAACCGGAGGAAGTACGCGGTCGGATAGCGGAGTTTGTTGAGCGTTGCGCGTCGACCAGGCCACTGGCGAATCTTCCACGCCCTAGACCGACCCTGAAGGCGGATCCAAGCTGATCCTGTTCTTACAATAACTTCATAAGCTACCAATTTTACATATAATTTTGGATCCCTCAAATCCGAATTTTCTGAGCCACGATTCGCGACAAGGGGACGTTGTCCGGATTCTTCACGAGGAGGATGTGCGCGTAGAAGTGACTCACTGACAATCTCAATTGGCGATGCGGGGCTATAGGACGGTTTCCGCCATGAAGTGGTGCCTAACGTACAATGCAGGACTACCTTCACGGGATGAGGGAATGCGAAATTCCCTCATGCACTACGAATCGAAACGGAAATCATCGGCAGCCTGCGGCGGGGGCGCAAAAAGGAGTTCAGCCTTGGCAGCGGTAAGGTGCCGGAAATAACCCGGCGCCTCGGTCAGGGCCTACATGGGTTGGATCTGCCACGTACCATCCGGATTGCGGCAAGCGCGTCCGACGCCCGTGTGGACTTCACCGCCGATAACGATTTCCTGCACGTATTCACGGCAGTAGGTGTCGCCAACAACCACTGCTGGTCGCGGAATGACTTTTCCGGAGTTACCGCTATCCGGGTTAGACCAGACGAGTGCAGTGCCGCTCTGAGCAGTCTCCAGAGCGCTCTGGGTGGTTCGCTCGGCATACAACTGGTCTGCCTTGTCGAGACTGGAGCCGATCTCGCTGCCCAGGGCCGCACCAATTAGGGTGCCGACTCCGACGGCAACCAGCTTTCCGTCACCCTTGCCAAATTGGGAGCCGGCAACCCCACCTGCGATTGCACCGGCAAGAGTTCCAAATTGCTCTTTCGGACCGCCACCCTGGCACCCTGCCAGAATGACCGCCAGTGCAATCGTGACGAGAACGGAACAAGAGGAAATTTTCGTGTTCATGATCCGGGTTCCTTGTAACGTGGCGGGATCGGTACCCGCACTTCGTCTGGCACGAGCGCCATTATGGTCAAGTTTTGGATTTAGGGTGCGGACGACCCCTTTGCCCGTAGCTCCGTTGGGAGAGGCTGCTGGCCTGCTGAGGCTCGGCTTTGTCGCTTCCTATTGATCTACAAGGCATAGGAAGTTCTTGACGAAAGGGATCGACCGGACAGATAGCGGTAGTGCTCGTGGATTTGCTTGGGGTCAGTCCGGAAATTCTGCGAGCGACGGATGTACGACGATTGGCCCAATGCCTAACGGAGAGGCGCAATGTGCCTCTCGAGGCACCCTGGTCAGTTGAGGGCATGCTGCCTTTCCCCGGCGATTGAATTGAACCGAAGCAGCAACGTACCTACCTAACCTCCAAGCCACGCGCACTGCGCTTTACCCTCGCCTGTACCGCATGGCGGAGCCTCCGGGAGAACCTCAATGCCAGTCACCCAGCCGACACGGATCATCGATATCGGGATATCGGAAGAAGACCGCAAAGCGATCGCAGACGGATTGTCGCGCGTGCTCGCAGACAGCTACACGCTCTACCTCAAGACGCACAATTACCACTGGAACGTCAAGGGTCCCATGTTCAACACCCTGCATTTGATGTTTGAGCAGCAATACAACGAGCTCGCGCTCGCGGTCGATCAGATTGCGGAGCGTATTCGCGCGCTTGGTCATCCAGCTCCCGGGTCTTACGCCAGCTACGCCAAGCTGACGGCTATCCCGGAGGAAGAGGGCGCCCCCGAGGCGGAGGCGATGATTGAGAATCTGCTGGCCGGACATGAAACGGTTGCGCGGACTGCGCGGGCGGTATTCCCGCTAGCGGACGAAGGGAGCGATGAACCCACAGCTGATCTGCTGACCCAACGCATGGATGTCCATGAAAAGACCGCCTGGATGCTCCGAAGCATGCTGGGCGACTGAGTGCGACGTCGGTGCAGCAGTTTCACTCGTGGTCGACAATCGTCTAGGGCTATGCGTGGACTCGTAGCAGCATCTCCTTGACCAGAGGGTGGCCCGAGTCGGAGAGGACCTCAAGGAACGTGAAGTGATTGCAGCCTGGCACAAGGGTTAGTTCCACGGGCACCCGGTGTGTCCGAAGGTGCGCTTCAAACGCACGAGACTGTTCCACCCACCCATCCGGTTCGGCATCGCCCGCGGCAACGAGGGTCCGCCACGCGTGCTTCGGAGCGCGCTGCAAGACGTCATTGCTCGCTGCTTCGGCCGCATCCAGTCCAATTTCAGCGTTCACAGGCATTGTGCGAGCGACTTCTGGCTCATAGATTCCGGAAATCGCGAATATGCCGCGCACCTGGTCGGGACGCAGCACGCTCTCCGAATACGTCTCGGCCATCAGCATTGCGGAGAGATGTGCCCCTGCAGAATGGCCGTAGAGAAAGAGCTCATTGGGGTTGCCGCCGTAGTCAGCGACATGCTCCGACGCCCAAAGCAGGCTGGCCCGGATTTCGGCCGCAATCGTACTGAGCGTCACATCGGGGCAGAGGTCGTAGTTCACGTTTAGGAACAGCACGCCTGCGTCGACGAACGGAATGGCAAGATGCGTGTGGTCATCCTTGTCCAGTGCGCGCCAATAGCCCCCGTGAAAAAACATTACGACAGGAGCCGGAGCGCGATGATGGGACGACTTCAGGACGTCCAGCGTTTGCTTGGGGCCCACCCCGTAACGGATCTGAAAGTGAGAGCTTCCGGCTAGCCGGTCGCGGGCAACCGCAGCAGATTCCGCAGCCTGTTGCAGGTAGGTGTCTGCGTCGGGAACCGCGATCCGGGGGTTAAAGTGAGCTTCTCGTTCAGCGGGCTCCATCCCGCGCCACCTGGTCTTCATTTATTTTGGCCCTCAACAACGTACTATTGCCGGCTTCAGGAAAGCGTGTGTGACCTGTCGGGAGACCCGCACATGGCGACCCTTTGCAGTTCAACAATCGTGCCCATACTAGACTGACCTGGCTCCGTCGAGAGGGTCAAGCATCACGTTGCGGGTTCCGTTTCGCCCTTCGGCGGGATTGGGAAATTCAATATGGTTGAACGCCGTTACAAGTTTTGGGGGTGGGGCTATGCAGATCAGGTTCTCGAACCGGAAGATGCAGCGGATACTGTGCAGCGCATCTCCAGTATCACCGGTGTTCAAGCTGCCGCGGCGATGCCATGGCCCGAAATCGAACGTGTCCGTCTCGCCGCGCCCCGCGTAACCCCTCCACAGTCCCTCGAGCCAATCACTTCGCGTGACACTTACGATCGTGCCGCCCATACGTATGGGAAATCGTTTCCGGACTATGTCCGCGCCTTTGCCCACGATTTCACCTGTGCTCCAGACATCGTCCTTGGTCCAAGAGACGAAAGCGATGTCGAAGCTATCCTGGATTGGGCATCTGACGCCAACGTTGCAGTGATTCCGTTCGGTGCCGGTTCCAGCGTGGTAGGAGGTGTCGAGCCGGCGGTTGGAGTTGGGTTCTCAGGCGTGGTCACAGTGGACCTGCGGAACCTTAACCGGGTACGCGAAATCGATGTAACGGGACGTACCGCACAAATCGAGGCCGGCGCGCTGGGTCCGGTACTTGAACAGCAGCTCAAGCCGCATGGCCTCACGCTGAGGCATTTTCCGCAATCGTTTGAGTTCTCGACGTTAGGAGGCTGGATCGCGACTCGCTCTGCGGGACATTTTGCAACGCTTCACACCCATATTGAGGATCTTGTCGAGTCGCTGCGGGTGGTCACACCGCGAGGCACGCTCGAAACGCGTCGCCTTCCCAGTTCGGGGGCGGGGCCCAGTGCCGACCGGTTTTTTGCCGGATCCGAAGGGTCGATGGGTATCATCACATCGGCTTGGATGCGCGTGATGGCGCGTCCGATCTACCGGCGAAGTGCCGCGATCTGGTTTGATCACTTCCTTGAAGCAGCCGGAGCGGTACGGGCGGTCGTGCAGGCAGGCCTCTGGCCCGCGAATTGCCGGGTGGTGGATGCAGAGGAGGCTCGCATTGCAGGCGCGGGTGACGGGACTCGCCATCTCTTGGTTCTGGGTTTCGAGAATGCGGACCGATCAGTAGACCCGTGGATGAAGGAAGCGTTGCGTTGTGTAACTGATCTCGGCGGTGTGCCGGATGAGAACCCGGGAGATTCCCCGCACCGCGCGGGGGTAGCTGGGATCTGGCGAGATGCGTTTATCAGAGCCCCTTATGTGCGGGAAGCGCTGATCGCTCACGGGATCATTGTCGACACCATCGAAACGGCCATCACGTGGGACCGCTTTCCCGAATTTCATCACCAGATCAAGGCCGCGATAGAGGACGCTATTCGACGGGCTACAGGAGGTCCCGGGCATGTTACGTGCCGGTTCACACACGCCTATACGGATGGACCAGCGCCCTACTTCACGTTCCACGCAAAGGCGCCCCATGGCGGAGCCCTCCAAGCTTGGAGGGAGATCAAGATCGCAGCAAGCGAGGCCCTGATGGATGCCGGCGGAACGATCACCCACCATCATGCAGTTGGACGCGAACACATGCCTTGGTACACGCAACAGCGCCCGGCACTCTTCGGAACCGCGCTCGTCGCCGCGAAACGGGTATTCGACCCGACGGGCATCCTCAATCCGGGCGTACTGATCGGACACGCTCCATGACCCACGTTGCCTTCTTCTTGGTTTCCATCTTCCTGTTCGCGCTCCCCGCTAAGGCTGACTCTTTTACGGAATGGCTTGAAGGCGTGCGCAAGGAAGCGCGGGCAAACGGAGTAGGGGAGGCGGTTCTCGAGGTCGCCCTCGCGGGCGTTGATGGTCCGATTGACCGAGTGCTTGAACTCGATCGCAAACAGTGGACTCGCGACTTCACGCTTGAGTGGTACCTCAATAGAGCTGTCAGCACAGACCGCGTAGAGCGTGGGCGCGAAATGGGACGCCGGTATCGGGCACTCCTTGAGAGGGTTGGGAATCATTACGGCGTGCAACCACGCTTCATTCTGGCCATTTGGGGAATCGAGACTCACTACGGAAAGATCACTGGCGGCTTCCCGGTACTGGGGGCGCTGGCCACTTTGGCGTTCGACGGTCGTCGGCAGGAGTTTTTCCGGGGCGAGTTGCTGATGGCGCTGCAAATTATGGAGCAAGAAAGAATGGCGCCGGACGCCATGCTTGGATCTTGGGCGGGAGCCATGGGACAAAGCCAGTTCATGCCGTCCAGCTTTTCCGATTTTGCGCAGGATTACGATGGCGATGGCCGAAGGGACATTTGGAGCACCGAGGCGGATGTATTTGCCTCTATTGCCCATTATCTGAAGGAACACGGATGGCGGGACGACATCACATGGGGCAGGGCAGTGCGGCTGCCTGTTGACTTTGACCCGAATCTCATCGGACTTGAGGTGACCCGAATGATTCCTGAATGGCAGGAACTCGGGGTACGTCGTGCCGACGGCACCGATCTTCCAACCCGACCTCTGCAGGCTTCGGTGGTGGCTCCCGACTTTCCGGAAGGCGGCGCATTCCTGGTGTACGAAAATTTCCACGTGACGCTGACCTACAATCGCTCCAGCTACTACGCCACCGCGGTCGGCGTGTTGTCGGATCGGATTGCGCGCGGCCTTTGAAATGCCCTTTGCTTCGTTCCTGGCAGTCCTGCTAGCCGCGGCCGTGGTCCTCACGGGGTGCGGCATTCCTTCCCGGATCTTCGATACATCCGGCGAGACGGGAAGGGCTGTGGTGGGAAAGAACGGCGGGATTTACAAGATCGGAAATCCCTACACGGTCAGCGGGCGCTGGTATACGCCAAAAGTACAGCCGAACTATCGGGCCGACGGAATCGCATCATGGTACGGGCCGCAATTCCACGGCAAACGAACGGCCAACGGTGAAATCTTCGATCAATACGCATTGACGGCTGCGCACAAGACATTGCCGTTGCCAAGCAAGGTGCGTGTGACAAATCTCGATAACGGTCGTCAGCTTGTGGTTCGGGTGAACGACCGCGGGCCGTTTGTCGGGGACAGGATCATCGATCTCTCTAGAAGGTCGGCCCAGCTCCTTGGAATCGAGAAAAGCGGGGTGGCTCCGGTGCGATTGGAACTACTGGACAGCGGTCCCCACCTCCTCGACGAGCCAGTGTTGAAGGAACCTGATCAGGTAAATGTGGTCGCGCCGGTCAAGACGGGCCGCGTGTACGTCCAGGTCGGTGCCTTCAGCCATCGTGACAATGCGCGGAAACTGGTCAAGGAAGTGGATCGGTTCGGTGATCCCCACATTCAAGCAAATGCGGAGCAGGGACTGCATCGCGTACGCTTTGGTCCCTTCGGATCAGCCTTACAGGCTGACGAACTCGTCCGGCAGCTGGAACGCGCGGGCTACCTTTCGCACGTCGTCGTGCAGTCTCGCTGAAACCCGCTCAGGGCGTTCTGTCCGCATGCTGGCAACAATTTCTGTGCGAGGCCAAGCGACCGGCAGCAGCCATCCTGCAGACTCCGGTGCGAGTGAGGCCCCTCCCTCTTCCAATCTGCAGCAGCATCCCGGGCATCGCCGGGCCGTGCAGGGTGCGCTACCTCCTCAGTCCCCGGCGCGCGTTTGGACCGGTCGAAGGGCAGCAGGTCCTTCGCTGTTGCTCTTCCGAGAGCGGCCCTAGTATGGGCGCTACGGTATCGCCGTCGGCGACGATTCGATACCACTCCCAGCGCAGTCCCTCGGGCTCCGTTGCCCAGACTTTGTTCTGGGTAGCGTGGCAGCAGTGCGTCCTTATTTCGACCTCATGGCTAAGTCCTGCGGCGTCGAGACGCCCGATCGCACCCGCGACATCCTCATCGTCGAAGACTTCTACACCCAAATGGTTGATCCGCTCCTGTGCTCCAGGACACTCGACCAATACGAGTTTGAGCGGCGGCTCATCAAGTGCGAAATTGGCATAACCGGGCCTCCGTTTGTGAACTTTGGCCCCAAACATCTTGGAATAAAAGTCTATTGCTTGTTCGAGATTGTTCACATTCAGTGCTAGTTGCAGGCGCATGCGTTCATTCCTTGGACGGGGGCGCGATAAAGGCGGCGCGTTGGCAGCAGTTGTCGGTAAGAAATCTGAGTAGTTCATCCATGTGCTGGAAGTCAGCGGCATACACAACGGTGCGGCCCCTGCGTGCAGATCGCACGACGCCAGCGTGCTTGAGCGCCTTCAGGTGGAATGAGAGCGTTGCTGCATGCAGGCTCAAGGCTTCAGCGATAAATCCCGCCGGCAAACCCGCAGGTCCTTGTTCAACCAACAGGCGGTACACGTCCAGACGGGTTTCCTGGGCCAGTGCCCCCAAGGCGGCAATTACCGCTTTTTGTTCCATATTTCCAATATAGTAGAATTATTAAAACGAGCAAGCCTGTTGGGCGGAGCAGCGGGGGCTTGAACTACTGCAGGGTTGACCGGTTTACCTCCGGCTATTGCGAGACCCATTTGTGTGTAGGGCCAAGGTATTGGCATGAAGCGCCCGCATCACGGTGCTCCCAAGGCGAGCGGACCCGGCACCAACTGAACGCAGTTTTGCGTCCGCACTCACACCTCTACAGAGACGAGAAATCGCTGCGAAGAGCCACTGTCGAGCTAGCAGCCTGTCGGACTTAGCGGGCACTGGTTTCGTAAAGTGTTGAAAGATAAAGATATTCGTGAATCGACGCATTCCAAGGTTGAAAAGATAAACACATAATAATCAAAGACTTACCATAATCTGAAGTCCTAAGTCCGACAGGCTGCTAGCCCGCTTTAAGGACCGATCACTTATACAGATTGAAGTAATGGCGGATGTTCACGTTTAACCTTGCATTCCACTTGTCATTTCCGTTGGCCCCGAAGTCGCCGACATCTTCGTACACGTTCGAGTAGCCATCGCCATCGTTCCCGACGAAAAAGTTGCCATCCGAGAAAGCAAGGTCTGTGTACACGTACCAACCGGCCCAGGACCACACAGCTCCCATGGTCAACAAGGAGCTATCGTTGAAGTCGTCCCTTTGCTTCAAAATCGAACTCCACTCGACATATGGCGTGACGCTGTCAAGCTCTGCCAGGCCGGACGTGTCTATCCCTTGGTACTGAAGAGATATGGAGGGAATCCAACCCTCAGATGCGACGGGCCAGGCGAAGTTAAATGCTCCCATGGGTATGAGGTCGGCGGTCCCCCACGGGGGGGTGTTGGTGATGTCGTACTCGTAATACGACAATTGAGTAGCCACCTTGATATTGCCGAAAGTACCGGCTGCGTGTACGGAAGCCGCAAAGTGATCGGCACTGCTATCGCCGACATTTCTTCCTTCTAGCTCCCCGTACTGGATGGACGCTCCTACGTCTCCGACGCCTTCGATCGTATATTCCGCGCGCAGATTGATCTGTCCGTCCTCTGTGAAGCCGTGCTCGGCGGCTGCGCCCCAGTCAACAGTACCTACGGAATCGACACCCTCTGTCCACATCACGGGATCGTAGCTGTACCGCGCACTGTCTACGCTGGACCCGTCCCAGTGTCCCTCGTCCTGCAGATAGTAGGCGAGATCGACGGTGAGTCCGCCGATGGACTTCGTCCATCTGACTCCGAGGTCCATGTCGTCAATGAGACCGACGTAATAGTGCTGGTCGAAGAACCAGCTCGACGATATACCGTAGTTGCCGGGGCCGAAGGGGACGCGAACGATCCCAGCCCGCACCATACCAATATCGTCCGAATTGTAGCCCAGCCACGCTGTGTGCATCAAGCTGTAATCGTAGCTCGGCTCATTGTAGTACCGGTACTCGACGCGGCCAATAACATTGTTGTAATCAAGATCGGCGTCGATGCGGAAGACTTCTAAACGCATAGCTCCGAGGTTGTCACCGCGGTCGTCGGTGTAGTCGCCGTATGCCCAGTTCAGACCCAAAGCACCGCCAACCCTGATTGGACTGTCTTCGGCTGTCGCTTCCCCAGCCATCATCAGGAACAGGCCAAGGCACAGAGCGATGATTCCTATATTCTGTGATTTGTCTCTCTTTGGTTCCGGCATGTCGTGTCTCACCGTGTAGAAATCGGAATGTATTCCGAATGGGCTCCATTGCTATCGCTCAAAGCGAGGCTTGAGAGGACGGAGGCTTAGGTGCTTTAGATCGGCACTCCGTGCAACGCAGACGGTGCTTGACGATATCGCATCGACACCGCCTTAGCAAGATAGACCGACCTGCCTAGTCATTTAAGTAATCAAGAATTATGTTAAAAAGGTACTTGTTTCAAGTTTTATTTTATTTCCTCTGGGAATAAGGCTTGATCTTTTCACTGTCTTTGCTTTCAAGGAAGATCCGCATCCCTGAAGAGCAAACGAATGCAGTCCGCCTCTGCCGGAACATGATCGCCCGGGCGTGCAGCCAGCGCACAGCCACCCAGGGGGCGGTCATCACATGATTTGCGCATATACCCTCGCGAACAGATCCAATTGCCGCTTGAATGACCTAAATCGAGTGAATGCTTCTAGGCATCCGTCACGCAAGCCCCACGGATCCCCCGCATGCTCGCAGAGCCTATGCCGAGAGCGTAGGGCGCGGGATTAGCAGCCTTCCAGACTTAGTGTCGGAAGGTGGGATGGATCGCTTTGATTCTATCGTATCCAAGGCTGGGCCCTCGAGTGCTCCACGACGTTACGGGTAGCGCCTGAACGAAAACCAGGATTCCCAATTGGCGCAAGGAAGCGGTTTCGGATGTGCGGCCATTGGGGGACGTTCGTCCCAAGGCCAACTTATCGAATCTAGCGCGACATCTCTCTGTGGGCATGTGGGTCGAGCGCCCGTCGAGATCCGCAGTGCATTCGACGATGAAGATGCCGCAAGTTTCTTCAGCTTGCCGTGAGCAAAAATGTATGAGCCATACTGTGCACTATAACAAATACTTAAGAAGGGATTCTGAGCGCGCCATGGATTTGCCATAATCATCATTATGCGCTAATCAGGTTTGGGTCTGTACAATAACCCTCCCTGAACCGAGTGCCATGTTCGGTCGTGATTCTGCTGAGGTTCTCCGAATCGTTGGTCCCGAGTTCGTCGGTCCAAACCGAATCCTCAGCCCCCGTACATCAAGCTGCCACCCAGCGCGAACAAACCTTCAACCGCTAAACAAATGCCTACGGCGATGCGTGGCAGCCAGTCCCGGTACCGCCCAAACATCCAGACCGCCATGGCGACTGTCAGCACGAATTCGGCCGGGGCCAGATAACCTCCGCCGTAACGAACGTCCCAATAGGAATACGGACTCGCAAATATCCACTCCGAAAACGGCCAGAACGGCGGATGACCGTCATCGGCATGCAAAGGGAGATCCGCGAAAACGTGCAGAATGGCGGCTGCGGCAAAGGCGACAATCCAACTCCTCCGGAACAGCAGCCCGAGGACTGCGCAAAGGAAAAACAACGGTAGTGAGTTGGAGACAGCAAAAACTTCCTGCCAAAACGGAGTGAAGTAATCAATTCCGAAAATTTGCGGGCCAGTTCGGCCGATGACCCATCCCTGCCAAGCCACCATGCCAACGATCGTGGCGTCGGGAAGTACGCTCCCAACAAGCGCCGCCGTATTGCGTGATTTTGACCCTGGCGTACCGCAAACCGCGACCCCTAGGAGCACATGCGCTGGTGTATTCATTCGAGGCCTTGCGCGAACCTGCAGATCGATCAACTAGATCGGAATACGAAACAGAGCGCGTAGGCCGCCAGCGGGAGAATCGGTCAACTCAACTTCTCCGCCATGGCCGCGGGCAACTTCGCGCGCAATGGTGAGCCCGAGTCCGGTTCCGCCGGGACCTCCGCCGGTTTCCAGCTGTGTGAATGCTCTGAATGCTTCTTCCCGGTCTTCAGGCTTAATTCCAGGTCCATCATCGTCGATAACAATGTGAGCGCTTTCCCTGTCGCGAATCACGGAAACCTGCAGATTGCCGCTTTGGCGGGTGGCGTTGTCCACCAGATTGGTGATCGCCCGCCGCACAGCGCCTACCCTTACTCGCGTGATGATGGTGTCGGACTCGGTGAGCTCAATCTGGCTGGAATCATCGCGAAAACGCTCAACGACGGAGCGAACGAGTTGGGCCAGGTCTGTGTCTCCTGGCGTCTCTTCCCCCTCCCCCTGCGCAAAAGCCAGATAGGACTCGATCATGTTTTCCATTTCACCCAAGTCGGCCTTCATGCTGTTGTGGTCATCGCTGCTGCCCAGCAGCTCCAGCTGAAGTCGGAGGCGCGTGACCGAGGTTCGCAGGTCGTGGCTAACACTCGCCAGAAAGTCGGTCCGCTGTTCGATTTGAGCGCGGATGCGGTCGCGCATGGTGAGAAACTCTTGTGCGACGCGGCGAACTTCAGTAGCGCCCCGCACTACCAGTGGCGCATGCATCTCGCCGCGCCCGAAACGCTCCGCTGCTCGAGCAACCGCACGAAGTGGCAGCACTTGTTGTCTGAGCAGGTAGACCGCCAGGACAAACGCCAGCAAGGAACTCATGATCATCAACGAAATAAAGATGTTCGTTGTGGAACTGGAAACGTGTTCGACCGGTGTGACTATCGTGAGGACGCCCTCGGGCAGGCCAACTTGAACTTCCACCGCGTCGGCATGTGATCGAGTGTCATACTGGTAAGGGTAATCAAGCCTTCGCCCCAACATGCGCTCCAAGGCGTGGTCGAGGTAGGTGTTGGCCGGATGCACCCGAGAAACCGGCAGTTTAGCTCCGGGTACATAGTCCAGCTCAACATTGAACGCGGTTTCGTTCTGGGCCAGGATTATTTCGACTGATTCTGAAGCAGACGCAATTTGCTGACCAATGGAATTCAGTTGGTTAGCAAACTGGAAGGCCAGCTGTCTTCCGACTTCCTCCCAATGTTCTTCATAAAAGATCGCGGCGAGAAGCAACTGCAGGAGGACGAGGGGTACTCCCACGATTACAAGAGCGCGGCCGAAAAAATCACGCGGGAGCACGCGGCGAAGGACAAAGCTAGGTCGACGGAATTGCCAAAGCTTCATAGAAGCTCCGCGCGAAGTGCATATCCTGTGCCCCGTACCGACACGATATGGCGGGCTGACCTCGCATCCTCGCCCAGTTTTCTGCGGAGCCGGTTGATGCAGACGTCAACGCTCCGTTCACCGGGAGTGCTCCCCTGCCCCAACACGTTACGGGATACTGGCTCGCCGACGGCAACTGACAGCCGCTGCAGGACTTCGCCCTCACGTGCGGTGAGCAGCACCTGTCCAGAGCGATTCCAGAGCTGACGTCGCTCTAGATCGAATCGGTACTGTCCAAAATGGACCCATCCGGGCAGCGGAATTGGCTGGGCTCGACGAAGAAGACTGGCAACCCTCAACGAGAGCTCGTGAGGATTAAACGGCTTCCCCATATAGTCGTCAGCACCAGCCTCCAATCCCTCGATTCGATGCTTCGTTTCCTTGCGTGCTGTCAGAAACAGAATTGGGATGTCACCGTGTGCACGCAGAGAGCGAGCCAAACTCAGGCCGTTCTCTCCGGGCATGCTTACATCAAGGACTACCAGGTCGTACTGGATTCCTGCCAGACGCTCCCGCGCATCGGTTGCGTCTTGGGCCACTTCGACGTTGTAGCCCTGGCCGGACAAATAGCGTTGGAGCAAATCTCTTAAGCGCGCATCGTCGTCCACCACCAGCAACCGCCAGTTGTGATGGTCAGCCCTCGAAGCCCGGCGGCTGGTCACGACGGGAGTCCTATTCGAAACCTGTCGTTTGGCTCCATCAGCGCTTCAAGAAACGCGTGAACGGCCTCCGTTCCGTTGGGCCCAGCCCGGACGAGAGCAGATTCAATACGCGTCTTCTGTGCATGGAGGAGTGAACGTTCCAGCGAACGACCTGCTTTCGTCAGGGTAAGGATCCCGCGCCGTCCATCGACCGGGTCTCGCCGTCGCTCGACCAAACCGGCATCCATCAACTCGCGAAGCACCCGGGTCAAAGCCTGTTTCGTTATCCCCAGTGTCGCCAGCAGTTCTTGGACCGGAATGCTCCCTGCCCGCTCGATGAAGTAAAGTGCTCTGTGATGGGCTCGACCGAGACCGCGGCTTGCCAGGACACGGTCAGCATCTCCAGTGAATGCTCGGTACCCGAAGAACAATCGTTCAGCGATCGCACGCGTTGCGAGATCCGACATAAATGCGTCAGCCATGTTGACGTTTCTGGCGGTAAGGTACTACGATGCGACCCTTTCCGGAACGGCTCCCGCAACCCTCGAGGCAGACACCCCATGATCGAAGATTACGGCAATTTGCCTGGTCAGCTGTGGTACGACGGCAAGCTTCTGCCTTGGTGTGAGGCTCGGCTTCACGTGCTGAGCCATGCGCTGCACTACGCCAGTTCCGTGTTCGAGGGTGAACGCGCCTACGGCGGAAAGATCTTCAAGGAAAAGGAACATACGGATCGGCTGATCCACTCAGCCAAGACTCTGGGGATGGAATTTCCGTGTTCCGTAGAGGAGCTTGGCCGGGCTCGTCGGGCTGTGCTCGATGCTAACAAGATCACGGACGGGTACCTTCGTCCTGTGGTGTGGCGTGGAAGCGAGATGATGGGGATTTCGGCGCAACGAAATACCATCCACATTGCAGTTGCCGCATGGGAGTGGCCGTCTTATTTCTCGCCAGAAGCTCGTTTAAAGGGTATCCGGCTCCAACTAGCGAAGTGGAGGCGGCCGTCTCCCGAAACAGCTCCGGTCAACACCAAGGCTGCAGGACTGTACATGACTTGTACTCTGTCCAAACACGAGGCTGAACGAGACGGGTTTGACGATGCCTTGATGTTGGATCATCGAGGCCGGGTCGCGGAAACAACGGGGGCCAACATCTTCTTTGTGAGGGATGGCATGATTCACACACCCATTCCGGACTGTTTCTTGGATGGAATTACTCGGCGTACGGCCATTGGCATAGCGAAGGCGAAGGGCATCGAAGTCGTTGAAGAAATCATCATGCCCGACCAGATCAGCCAGGCTGAGGAAGTTTTCGTTACCGGGACGGCGGCAGAAGTCACACCAGTGTCGGTGATCGGTGAACATAGGTTCACACCCGGGCCTGTTTGCCGACTGATGATCGAGGAGTACGCCAAGCTCACTGCCGGATAAGTCCGGCCAGGAAAATCTCTCTTCCGCCGCAAGGTCAAACTGGCACAGCAGCAGCCGGAGGCCCCTGCTGTCCTGAATTGGCTGAATCAGTCGGCGCCGCACTGCAGGTGGGGACCTCGATTTACCTCGCCAAATCAAGGAGCCTGTGATTCAATGCGGTTGCATGCGTATTGGAGGCGGTCATGGCAACGCAACCCGGGCTTTTTGACGTTGAGGAACGGCTGCAGCGGCTAAGCGACATTGGCGACCAGCTCGAGGCCTATGCGGCGGTGGTGGATTTCGAGCTCTTCCGCCCCGATCTGGAGGCGGCGCTTGGCTATTCCGACGGGGCGAAGGGCGGGCGTCCGCCGTACGACCCGGTGCTGATGTTCAAAATCCTGGTGATCCAGGCGCAGAATGGTCTCAGCGACGACAAGGCGGAGTTCCTGATCAACGACCGGCTGTCGTTCATGCGATTTCTTGGCCTCGGCCTGAGCGACCGGGTGCCGGATGCCAAGACGATCTGGATGTTCCGCGAGCGCCTGACCCGGGCGGGTGCGATCGACGACCTGTGCCGTCGGTTCGACACGGCCATCCGTGCGGCCGGGTACATCGCGATGTCGGGCCAGCTCGTCGACAGCACCCTGGTGGCGGCCCCCAAGCAGCGCAATACGCGGGACGAGAAGCAAGCCGCGAAGGCGGGGAAGACGGCACACGAAATCTGGCCGGATCAGCCGGCCAAGGCCCGCCAGAAGGACGTGGACGCCCGTTGGACGATCCAGACGGGCAAGGCCCGGCCGGACCCGGAGCGCA
Source organism: Alphaproteobacteria bacterium (assembly GCA_965215575.1). GTDB lineage: Bacteria > Pseudomonadota > Alphaproteobacteria > TMED109 > TMED109 > VXPW01. The sequence continues at coordinate 2,456,846 of OZ244069.1, read as the reverse complement.
AGGCGCTCCTGGACATTGCGATCCCGACCTTCGGGTACAAAGCCCACACGAGCATCGACCGAAGGTATCGATTGATCCGCTGCTGGGACGTCACCGACGCCAGCCGGCACGACGGGTGGCTGTTGCGCCAGGGCTTGCTCGACCCCACGAACACCGGCGCCGGCGTCTGGGCCGACACCGCCTATCGCTCGCAGCAGAATGAGACGTTCCTGGAGCGGCACGGGTTCATCAGCCACATCCACCGCCGACGCCGGCCCGGCCGGCCGATGCCTGCACACATCCGCCGCGGCAACGCCAGGCGGTCACGCGAGCGGGCTCCGGTCGAGCATGTGTTCGCGGTGCAGAAACAGGCGATGGGATTGATGGTCCGGACGATCGGCCTGGCCCGGGCGCGCACCAGGATCGGGATGGCCAACCTCGCCTTCAACATCCGGCGCCTGGTCCAGCTTCGGGGCCGCGTTACCGCCTGACCAGCCAACCGCGGGATCCGTTGTGCCCGCACCACCTGAACGCAGGCCATGCAGCCTCCCAAAACACCCTGGTTGACGCCCGAATCACTGCAAACAAGGCATAAAACGGCCGATTCCAGCCACCAGAACCTCACCATGCATAGTTGATCGAGGTTCCCAGGTGGCCGCTTTGAAGCCTCTGGCTCAGCGCCGTCGTAGTCAATTGGCGGGCTGTCCAGCCTGCCATCGCGCTGCCGCCTGGTCATCGCGGACTTGTGCCTCCACCCAGCGCTCGCCATCGTTGCTTTCTTCGCGTTTCCAGAACGGCGCCTTGGTTTTGAGCCAATCGATGAGAAATTGGCAACTTTCCAGGGCGGCCTGTCGGTGCGGTGCGGCCGTAACCACAAGGACGATTCGGTCCCCGGGGACAAGTCGCCCATAGCGGTGGATGATCAGACTTGCAGCAAGTTCCCAGCGGGTGTTCGCCTCGACTTCGATTGCGGCAAGCATCCGCTCTGTCATTCCTGGGTAGTGCTCAAGCGTCATTGCCTTGAGCGCCTCCCGTCCTGGAGAATCCCGAACTACGCCAATGAAGCTAGCTACTCCGCCAATGGCGGTATTGCCGGCCAGAAGATGATCAATCTCGGCTCCCGGCTCGAAATCGCTGGCCTGAACCCGGATCACCGTTTCACCCTCCCGTCATCGGAGGGAAGAACGCCACTTCGTCACCGGGGGTCACCGGGTGCGTAAACGGCACGTGTTCTTGGTTGACTGCTGCCCTGATAAGTGCTGGATCGCGAAATGCTTCGGCATGACCCGCGCTACGCCGCGCGAGCCAGCCCGCCAGATCATCAATCGTGGTTACGGAATTGGGGGGGTCGACATGCTCCCGTCCTATCCCGGTACGATCTCGAACCCATGCGAAATAAAGGACTTCCACGCCGCCCGCCTTAGCTCGTTAAGCGGCCTAGACGGAAGTCGTCCCGCGCCCTTTGGACTTCTGCCAACGTGTTCATGACGAAGCCTCCCCCGCGAACGACTGATTCTCGTAGTGGTCGCCCCGACACTAGCAAAAACCGAGCTCCTTCAGGCCCGGCCGATACCCGGACCTCATCACCATGCGAAAGCATCGCCAGCGTCCCTTGCGTCAGTGGGTGGACGCTGAGGTCGTCTCCCGGGAACTCCAGACTTCCATCGACCATGTAGATAAACGCATTGTGATCGCTCGGGACCGGATCGATAAACGCGGAGCCTGGGCTCAGCGTCGCATCGAAGTAGCGAGGCTCCGTTAGAGGTTGCCGAACCGGACCCGGTGTACCTCGTCCGGTCGTCCCGGCAATGACCCTAACCGTCACCGCGGCTCCTCTTTCCTCGACCGGTATTTCGTCGGCGGCGAAGTCCTGGTATCGAGCAGGGTCCATCTTGTTGGCTTTCGGGAGGTTGACCCAGAGTTGGAACCCGGCCACCCGTCCTTGCGTTTGTTCTGGCATTTCCGAGTGAATGACGCCGCGTCCAGCCGTCATCCACTGAACTCCCCCTGCCCGCACAACCCCTTCATGCCCGGTGCTGTCCTTGTGACGGACCAGTCCATCCAGAAGATAGGTCACCGTCTCGATTCCTCGATGCGGATGCGGAGGAAAGCCGGTATTTCCGTCGTTGGCATCATCATCAGTCGAGAAGACATCCAGCAACAGGAACGGATCCACCATGTCGAGTTCTGGAACTCCGATTAAACGTCGGAGACGGAAACCCGCCCCCTCCACTACTTCTCGGCCACCAAATATTGTTCGCGGGATTCGAAATCCCGGCATGACTTGGTCGAACATGGTGCTTATGGACTTCCTGAGTGAACGTGTCCGCCCATGATTTTGCGCTTCGTCATACTTGGGCTACCTCAGTCTGCATTACAAACGACAGACAAGCCATCTACCGGAGATCGGCACTTGCAGATGCGAGGAACTCGCTGTCACTTTGAAAGGGACAGAGCTCTAACTGCCCGGGACATGTAGGCGGTACCACTCCAGAGACTGAGCGCCACAGCGATCCATAGCAGTGCCAAGCCGACGTCCTGCAGCCAACCAGCCATCAGTATGCCTGGCGCAAATAGCAGGATAGACAATGCAACGAACTGCAGTGCAGTCTTCGCTTTCGCGACCGCGGAAACAGCCAGAACGGCCTTGCCTCGCGCAACTTCCCGCATACCTCCGATTAGAAAATCTCGAGCCAGCAGGAGTGCGGCCGCGACAGCGGGCACGCGCTCGTCCGCGGTCAACATGACTAGTGCCACCGCCTGGATGATCTTGTCGGCTACGGGATCAAGCGCCGCCCCGAGGTCGGTCACCATGTCGAATCGCCGGGCCAGCCATCCGTCTACGGCATCACTGACTCCCGCCAGCACGAAAATACTGCCGGCCCCCCACACTGCCCATGCGTCTGGCAGAAAGAAACACATTGCGAAGGGCACAGTCAATGCAATTCGCATGCAAGTTACCCACAAAGCGGGGTTGAACGTTCTGCGGTCAAGCATCGGTAGCAAATCGATCGTGAATGGTACGAGCTACTTTCGCACTGATACCGTCCACTTGTTGCAACTCTGAGATCGTTGCGTCACGAATCGCCATGAGAGACCCGAAGTGCAGAATCAAAGCACGCTTTCGGCGAGGACCGATTCCAGGAAGCTGATCCAGTTCGGATTTCACGCCGGCCCGGGAACGTCGAGCCCGATGGCCCTCAATGGCAAACCGATGAGCCTCGTCGCGTAGTCTCTGGAGGAAGTAGAGCACAGGGTCGTCAGTCGCAAGCGAGATGGGGCGATCTCCGCCAGAATGAAAGACTTCCCTGCCGGCATTGCGGTCTGCTCCTTTGGCTACCCCGACTACGACCAATTCCTGAATATCCAGTTTCGCAAGCGCATCAAGTGCCGCCTGGCGATGTCCTGCACCACCGTCAATTAAGATCAGATCGGGCCAGTGCCCTTTGCTTCGGTCAGGATCTTCGCGCTGGAGCCTCTTGAACCGCCGTCCAAGGACTTCGCGCATCATGGCGTAATCATCTCCTGTTTCGGCGACCCTTATGTTGAAACGCCGGTAAGACGCTTTCATGAATCCGTCCGGGCCCGCAACGATTAGTGCTCCAACCGGATGAGCGCCCTGTAAATGACTGTTGTCGTACACCTCCACTCGTTGCGGTACCGAATCGAGACCGAATAGTCGGGCGAGGCAGCCCAAGAGTTCCTGCTGATTGGCCCGCTCAGCGGCCCGGCGCGCAAGGGCAGCTCTCGCGTTGTCTTCCCCGGCTTGCACTGCCTGGCGTTTCTCGCCTCGCCGTGGAATTAGGATCGTGACCTTTCGGCCCGCCTTGATGGAAAGCGCTTCGGCCAACACTTCGATGTCGGCTACGGTCAAGTTTAGAAGCAGCGTGGGAGGCGGCGTCTGGGTATCGTAAAACTGGGAAATAAATGCACCTAGCACAGCTGAAGGCTTCACCTCCCGGCCATGTACCGGGAAATGCGTCCGATTGCCGAAGTTGCTTCCGCCGCGAAAGAAAAAGACCTGTACTGCGATCTGCCCTCCCTCTCCCGCAACTGCAAATACATCGGCATCCCCCACGTGCACGAGGTCCCCGCCACGCGCAGTCTGGATGGTGTTCAGCGCCTGGATTCGGTCGCGAAGCACCGCCGCACGCTCAAATTCTAGATCGGTACTGGCGGAATCCATGGCAGACTTCAATGATGTCTGCACTTCCCGACCGCCCCCACCAAGGAACCGTCGCGCTTGTTCGACCAGTCCTGCATAGTCCGCCGCACTGATTTTCCCGACACAAGGGGCAGAACATCGGCGAATTTGGTACTGCAGGCACGGCCTCTCCCGAACCTGAAGCTCGCGGTCAGTGCATGTGCGAAGAGGAAACGCGCGCTGCAGGGCGTTGAGGGTTACGTTGACAGCGCGGACTGAAGCAAAGGGCCCGAAATAGTGTCCGTCCTTGCGGCGTCGCCCACGATGTTTGAGAAGTTGCGGCCAAGGGTGGCCTGTTCGCAGGTGCAAGTACGGATAGGACTTGTCATCCCGCAGGAGAATGTTGTAGCGCGGCCTGAGTCTCTTGATCCGATTGGCCTCAAGAAGCAAAGCCTCCGCCTCGTGCTCAGTGACCGTGAACTCAACATGCCGAACCTGAGCGATCATCCGTTGGAGTCTGATAGATAGACGCTGGACGCTGGCGTAACTTGCCACGCGATTTCGCAGCACGCGTGCCTTGCCGACGTACAGGACTTCCCGGTCGGCCGCCTCCATCTGATAGACACCTGGCTGAGTTGGCAGCGTGCGGGCGGCCGCTCGCACAACTTCGGCGCCCTTCTGCAGATCGCTTTGGGTTCCGTGCACAGGATCCTCGTCAGGCCGAGCCGAAATTTCGGAAGCGCCGCCGGAGACTGTTCCGCAGTGCATCTTGCCCGAATCTGGTCCCACTGAAAACAACAATCAACCGCAGATCTTCCGGGACCACAATAGGCGTGCCTGTGGAAAACATTGTGGAAAAAGAAATGGCAGTCACGCCAATCTATTGGTTCTAAAAGCTAAACAGCCATTCTTAGTTACTGGGGACAATTGCCAGAATGATCATTAACCGATTGTTTGTAAAAGATAAATAGAAATCCTGCTTTCTTTCCCTGCCAAAAATTTCATCCGACACGCCGGGATTTTGTTCACTGACGCGGTTTGGTCGCAGGTTGTGAATAAAAATGCTGCAACTACAACTTTGTAACTGGCATTGGTTACTTCCTATGCGTTGTACCGGTTTCGTCGCAACTCCACTCCGACGGTGGCAGCACCAGAAAGCACGTCTGGCTTCAAGACAGTCACCTTGACCGATAAGGCTCCATCGAAGGCCAGGCAACGGTCGGCAACCTGCTCAGCAAATGTTTCCACGAGGTGCAGGTGTCCGTTGGCTGCGAGGCCGCGAATGCGGTTCACCACATCCACGTAACTGATCACTTGGCCAACGTCATCGTTGTGGCGCGTCGGTTCGACTTCGAGTTCGACGTCTACTAGTACGCGTTGCACCCTGTCCAATTCATGTGCGTGCACCCCGATCAGGCACTCGAGCGCTAAGCCGCGCACCAACAGTGTTCGCGAATCAGCCACGGGAAGGCTCGTCCGGAGCTGGATGGAGCCAGCCCAAGTGCTGACCGCCGTCGGGGGCGATCATTTGACCGGTGACAGACTTCGCCCGGAGCAAGTAGAGGAGGGCTTCGGCCACATCGTCAGGATCCGGTCCCGGACTTAGGGGAAGTCGGCTTCGTGTGGCAAGAAAACCGGCCTTGCCTTCGGAGCGGCTCGCCAAGGTTGGCCCTGGGCCAATTGCGTTGACGCGGATTCGGGGTGCGAGTTCAAGCGCCAGCATTCGGGTTGCGGCCCAGAGCCCGGCCCTGCTCACGCTGTACGAAAGGTAATTGGGCGTCGGAGTCCAGACGCGAGGGTCCAGAAGATTGACAATTAACCCGTCCGATTGCGGAGGCAATGCTTCAACAAACGCTCGCCCGAGAACCATCGGCGCTCGAAGATTGAGCTCGAGATGATCGTCCCAGGACTTACGTGTTCCGGTGCTCAGGGTGTCGTGCACAAAATGGGAAGCGTTGTTGACCAAAACGGTGCACGTTCCAAGCTTCGTACCGGCACGATCAAGCATTTCTCTTGCCGCACCTTCGTCCCGCAGATCGGCGCTGAATGCTTTGGCAACCCCTCCACTCGCTTCTACCTGAGCCGCGAGCCGTTCCGCGTCGTCTCGAGACTGAAAGTAGTGGATGGCCACGGGGCGGCCTGTTTCTGCAAGAGCCCGTACCAGCGATGCACCAATGCGCCGGGCTCCTCCCGTGACCAGTGCCATACCTTCGCTCGGGGACGCCATGAATTCAGCGCCGCCGCATCCGATCGGTGCCCCGTACCCTCAGGGCGCGGCGGCGACGAGCAGGCGACCGTGGCATTTCGACCTGTCGGAGGCCAAGTTCGCCATCACGAAAGGCCCGGAGTTCATCACGAAGGCGGGCAGCTTCCTCGAATTCCAGGGCGGCCGCATGCTCATGCATGCGTTCCTCGAGCTCACCGGCGTAGGCTTCCCGGTTGTGACCGACGCGGTGTGGGGTCTCTGAATCGATGTCGACAGTGACGCGGTCGCGCTCGTGGATGCTGCTCAGCACATCCGCAATGTCCTTCTTTACGGTTTCGGCGCGAATCCCATGTGCTCGGTTCCAGTTGAGCTGTAGTTCGCGGCGGCGACAGGTTTCGTCGAGGGCTCCGCGAAGCGAATTTGTCTGCTGGTCCGCATACAAGATGACGCGGCCATCAATGTTTCTCGCAGCACGCCCGATCGTCTGGATCAGCGAGGTGCGCGAACGGAGAAATCCTTCCTTGTCCGCGTCGAGAATCGCCACAAGCTCGCATTCAGGGATGTCTAAGCCTTCACGGAGCAGGTTGATGCCTACTAGAATGTCGAACACACCGCGGCGCAGATCCCGAATGATCTCGATGCGTTCAAGAGTGTCGATATCAGAGTGAAGGTAGCGGACGCGCAGCCCCGCTTCCTCAAGATATTCGGTCAGGTTCTCTGCCATGCGCTTGGTGAGCGTTGTAACGAGGACACGCCCTCCCCGCTCTGCGACGGCGCGCGCCTCTCCCAGTAGATCATCCACCTGATTCCCCGCAGGTCTGACCTCGCATTCCGGATCAACCAGACCGGTAGGACGGATAACCTGTTCAACGGTTTTTCCGCCCACATGTTCCATCTCCCAAGGACCCGGAGTAGCAGAGACCAAAATGGTCGCTGGCCGCATCTCGTCCCATTCCTCGAACTTCAGTGGCCGATTGTCGACACAAGAAGGCAGACGGAACCCGTGCTCAGCCAGGGTCGTCTTCCGATTGAAATCACCGCGAAACATGCCGCGCAACTGAGGAACGGTCGCATGGCTTTCATCGACAAATAGGATTGAGTCTTCCGGCAGATATTCGAACAACGTAGGAGGCGGCTGTCCCGGCTTTCGGCCGGTCAAGTGACGCGAGTAGTTCTCAATTCCGGCGCAACTACCGGTCGCTGCCATCATCTCCAAATCAAAATTAGTGCGCTCTTCCAATCGTTGACGCTCCAGCAACTTTCCACCCGCCTCGAGTTCGATGAGCCGCTGGGTGAGCTCTACGCGAATACGTTCGATAGCCTGTGTCAGTGTTGGTTTAGGGGTGACGTAATGGCTGTTGGCGTAGATTCGGACCACTTCCATCGTCGCAGTACGTTCGCCTGTCAGAGGATCAAACTCGGAAAGCCGATCGACGGTATCGCCGAAGAGATCAATTCTCCACGCTCGATCTTCAAGGTGGGCCGGGAACACTTCCACCGTATCGCCGCGAGCCCGGAACGTGCCACGAACCAAATTCAGGTCATTCCGGCGGTACTGCAGCTCGACCAGGCGGCTCAGGAGCGCATTCCGTTCGACAAGTCCTCCTTCTGTCAGCTCGACGATCATGCGCGTATAGGTGTCGAGCGGACCAATTCCGTAAATGCATGAGACGCTCGCCACGATGATCACATGTTTTTGTTCGAAGATTGCCCTGGTCGCTGCATGGCGCATGCGATCGATGTGTTCGTTGATTGAGGCGTCCTTCTCGATGTAGGTGTCGGTACGGGGGACGTAAGCCTCAGGTTGGTAGTAATCGTAGTAGGACACGAAGTATTCAACGGCGTTATGCGGAAACAAGGACTTCATTTCGCCATACAGTTGTGCGGCCAAAGTCTTGTTATGGGCAAGAATCAGTGCAGGCCGTTGGAGCTGCCAAATTACATGCGCCATCGTAAAGGTCTTGCCCGAGCCGGTGACTCCCAGCAACACCTGGTTTTGTCGACCCTGCTGCAATCCGTCTGCTAGTTCCGCGATCGCCTTCGGTTGATCGCCGGCGGGTTTAACATCAGCGACGAGCTGAAATTCGTCGTGGGTTCCCGCATGCCTCCCCGAAGGAAGCTCTACTGGCTGACTCACGGGGATTGCTTCCAGCCCTCTACCTCTGCAAGCGTCCGGATCTTCCCCATGGCCGTGCGGATTTCCTCGATTCCAGCGGCATAGCTGATGCGGATATAGCCTTCGCCCAGGGCACCAAAGCTGGTCCCCGCTACCGTTGCGATATGGAGCTGCTCCAGCAAACGGTCTTGGAATTCCGCCGCTCCAATCCCAGTCCCTTCGATGTTGGGCATCGCGTAGAAGGCGCCCTCGGGTCGCCCCATTCGAAAACCCGGTAGGGTCGCAATCTCTTCAATCAGGGCCTCGCGTCGCTCCGCAAATGCGGAAATCATCCTGTCAACATCGTCTTGCGGTCCCTCAAGTGCCGCAATCGCGGCATACTGTGTTGCCGCGTTTGTGCAACTGACGGAATTAATGTTGAGGCGCACCGCGTGCTCAACGAGAGCATCGGGCCAGATCCCATAACCGATCCGCCAGCCGGTCATCGCATAGGTCTTCGACCAGCCGTCGAGGATGATTAGCCGGTCACGGAGATGGGGATACCGCAGCATTGAATTGAACTCAGTGCCCGGATACACAATGCGCGAATAGATTTCGTCGGAAAGGACAGCGACATGGGGGTGATCGGCAAGACCAGCGGCGAGCTGGTCCAATACCGCACCGGGGATCACGCCCCCGGTCGGATTGGCGGGGCTGTTGATGATGATGAGCCGGGTGTTCTGAGTAATCTGCTCCAGCACGGTCTCCGGGTCGAAGCTGAAGCCTCCGCTTTCTTCGAGTTCAATGGGAACCGGCGTGGCGCCCGTGAAGCGAATCGCCGATTCATAGATGGGGAATCCGGGATTCGGGTACATGATTTCCGTGCCCGGCATTCCGAACATGAGTATCGCGTGCCACATGGTGACCTTGCCACCCGGAACAATCACCACATGGTCGGGGTGCACTTCGACCCTTCGACGCTCAAGAATGTCGGCTGCCACCGCCTCCCTAAGCGGAAGAATCCCGTTGGCCGGCGTATACCCGTGGTGACCGTCGCGGAGTGCCTGTGCGGCGGCTTCGACGATGTGAGATGGGGTCCGGAAATCCGGCTGTCCGATTCCGAGATTGATCACTTTGTGGCCTTGCCGCTCGAGTTCCGCAGCGCGACCTAGCACCACGAACGCGCTTTCGGTGCCGAGGCGCCCCATTCCGTCCACTAGGGCAAGGTTCGACATGCTCTATCCCTCCCCGATCTGGCCGGCCGATTCGGTGGCAGTATAGGTGGAGAGAAGCCGCTGCCGATGACCAGCCTGGTCGTGGTTGCGGCGCCAAGTCAGGGCAACGATCAGCATTCAGATTCTGGACTGCGGGTAGCTAGGATTTCGGCTTGGTTCAGATCTTCCGGAGTGTTCACATTGAAGAAGGGGTCCGCCGAAGAAGCCTTCCAGTCCACGGTTACGACTTCGTACATGGATGTGAATCGATCAATCTTACGGATTCCTGAACGCAATGCTCTGCCAAGATCATCGGCCAAGGTGGCGGGCCAGCAAGCAATTATAGGGTGAACACGGCCATTCGAACCTGCGACCGCGATGTCGGCGCCATCCCGCATTCGAGCCGTGCTGAGGCGCAGGACAAGATCTGAAGGAAGAAACGGGGTATCTCCTGGCGCGGTGACAACCGCGGCCAAAGGACCGGTCTCGCGGAGTGCCCACGAGAGCACGGCGTGAATACCCGCGAGCGGGCCTGCCCCACCCTGTTCCGTGATTTCGTCAGGGATCACCGGTACTCCGAGAAAACCGAACCGCATTGGATCACCGTTTGCATTGATGATCACTCTGTCAGCCTGCGCAGTCAGGCAAGCACACGCCCGGCCAATCATGGTGATGCCCCCCACCGCGACCAAGGGCTTGTCCCCACGCCGCAGTCGTGTCCCTAGGCCTCCAGCCAGAACAGCGCCTATCCGCACTGAAGTGTCCCCGCAGCTAACGATGACCGGCTCCCTTTCGCACCACCTCAGGCGGGTCCTCGGGCACCTCCGCGGGATCGGCGTCAAACACCAGACGCTCTGTCCCGGCGAGCGCCAGAAACCGCCTGCCCCGAACTCGGCCAACCAACGTCAAGTTGGCCTGTTGCGCGAGATCAACACCCTGAGCGGTGAACCCTGACCGAGACACCAAAGCGGGAATCCTCATCTGAACTGCCTTGATTACCATCTCGCTCGTCAGACGGCCCGTGGTGTAAAGAAGCATTCGCGACGCATCAATACCGTTGAGCCAAAGCCATCCAGCAATCTTGTCGGCTGCGTTATGGCGACCGACATCTTCCACGTACACAAGGACCCGTTCGCCTACACAGAGGGCGCAGCCATGAATCGCACCGGACTTAAGGTAAAGCGAAGGCTGGAGCGAGATTTTGCGGCTCAATGCGTAGAGTGACGACGTCTTGATCCGAACTTCCCTATCCAGCTTAATCTCTTCGAAATTTTCCATGATTTGTCCAAAAACAGTCCCCACCGCGCAGCCGGAAGTGCGAATTCGGTGCTGCAACATCTCTTCGTAGTCCGTCTCGCGTTCGGTCCGCACGACTACCGCTTCGCTCTCCCGGTCATGCTCCACGGCCTTCAATACGTCATCATGCTGCAACATCGCTTGGTTCACCAAGTATCCAACCGCGAGCAACTCCGGGTGATCGCCTAACGTCATCGCTGTCACGATTTCCTGATCATTCAGGAAAATCGTTAGCGGCCGTTCTGTGACAACATCGGTATTGACCGGGCGACCATCGTGGCCTAATCCCGAAACGTTCCGGGTGAGGTCGGGATCATCAGGTTGTGGCGCAATCAGAAATTCACCCCCAAGATCCAAAGGCGCGGACCTCCAGTTGCCTGTCTTCCTCCGCATTGCGTTCACGTGGTTTCGATCGTTTCGTTGATCTCGAAGCGAAAACCGATACCCCCAATTTGAATTTCCGCGGTTGCCTGAAGTGGCTCTTCCGGAAGCACTCCATTCCGCTCGGCGGAGTGCACAGCGGTTTCAATTTCACGCTGGGCGTTGACCCCAAGCGTTTTCAGGAACCGGCGCACGCTGCGATTGAAGCGTTCCTCATCCATTGAAATTCTCCTAGCTAGATGCCGTGGCAGAATAGGCTTTAATTGTGCAAGATAGCGGGAGCACTATCGGTGAGAATTGCACGGGAGGAATCATTGAAGGCATTTGTTGCAGCGTTGCTGGTTACCGGTGCTATTGCCGTGCTAGCGGCAGGAACTTTGTCGAGTTGGGCGGACTGCTACGGACGCGATACACGCGTTGGTGCACATGTCCGACTCTAGGATGCGCCGAGGCAGCGAATAGAGACCGGCAAGCCAACCCTCAGATGTATTTGGTTGCAGACAGGGGGTCATGCCTGTCGTGGTGCCCGGAGTCGGGCGACTTCCTTCCGTAACTCCCGCAGTTCCCGAAGGACTGCTCCGGGCTCGTCCGTTTCCTTAAGGCCGGGTTGTTCCGCAGAATCAGCGTGCATCGTTTGCATTGAATCGGTCACAATAGCGATGAAGAGATTTAGGACCGTTAAGCTCGACACGACAATGAAAGAAACAAACACGACCCAAGCCCAAGAATGGACATCAAGGATGGGTCATACGATCTCCATGGACCAGCTTTCCAACGTCATGATCTGGAACAAAGAGAACATGGAATCTCCGTCCGTGCCGAACCAGAGCGGGAATTCGGGACCGAAGAGATCGGTGGTAATGACAGCGTACACATAAAAGATCAGCAGGAGGAGCACACCGATAGCGGCGACCCCAGGTACAGCGTGCAGCAGGGCACCGACCACTCGGGGAATCGCGGAGACCAGTCGCAGCGCCCTGAGTAAGCGGAGCGCTCGGAGAACCGACAGCGAATCGTCCGCAGGCGCCAACGTGATGGCGACGACGGCAAAATCGAACAGGCCCCAAGGATCGCGAAAAAATAGAATCCCCGGGCCACCAGCCGAAGTCCTATTTCCACGCAGAACGCGGCAATTACAAATTGGTCGAATGCGTGGAGTTCCGGACCGGCAAATGCCATCACCGTGGGAGAAGTTTCCAATCCGAGTGCGACGGCGTTGAGCACAATGATGACCATGGCCCCAATGCGAAACGCGCTGGCGTCAACAAGCCCGGTGATCAGTTGACGAATCCCTCCAGATGAGAGGCCCGAATCGGCATCTTGCGGAGGCATTTTCGCTGTACCGATAAATGATCCGTCGTTCTTTGCAGTTCCCTCGTAGGCGTCGCAAGATTCGCGGGAGCCCTGATGGACGCGATACCTTCAAGTCCTGATTCCTGCGAGTTGGGCACCACCGATTGTCCAGGCAGTTTCGCCGGCATCGAAGGATCAAGTGTTTTCTGCGCTGCCCGGGAATGCTGTCTTATCTCACGGCTGGCGGCGCCCTTATTGATGAGGGATCAAGAACTCGGGGTCAACAAGCTTCGTCCCGAGAGGTTCGGGAATGCCGGGAGGGGGGATTCCGCCTCCCTGTCAGGCCTGATTTGCAAGATTTGCGAGGAACTTCGGAAAGAACAGGAAAGTCAGCCGGGACTTTCGCTCACGCCAGGCGCCGCGGGACTTCCTTCTGTCTCGGCCTGCTCGGCTTTCGGTGCCCATAGACTGTGGTGCTGTTTCGCCCACGCCGAATCCACCTTTCCTGTGCCCATCGCCTGGAAAGCACCCTCCATCCCAACCGTACCGATGTAGATATGGGCGAACATGACGATGATGAGCCCAAGAGAGACGACCGCATGCCAGACTTGGGAGAGTTGCATTTCCTGCATTGGCGAAAGTGATTCAGGGAAACTCAGACCAAAAAGGTTGAGCAGGGCGAATGTTTTGCCAAAGATCGGAAGCGAGAACGGCATTAGCAGAGCCACCCCCGACAGACTTACGGAAAACCCGCCGAGCACCACAATCCAGAAAATGGCCTTCTGCCCGGCGTTGAACCGGTCCGCGGCGGGATGATGCCGGTCGGACAGCAAGCCACCGCCCTGCCGCAGCCAAGCCAAGTCGACCCGCTTTGGGATATTGTGGCGAACCCAGAGGACAAACATCAGGGCAATGCCCACCATGAACGGAAACGCCACAAAATTGTGGAGTATCTTTCCAGCCTCCGTGACGATCGCGAACGCCTCCTTGCCGACCAAGGGGATGAAAACATAGCGACCGTAGAGCAGATTCAGCCCCGATAATGCAAGCACAATAAAACTGGTGGCCGTCATCCAATGGGCAAAGCGCTCCAGCCCATTAAATCGGATCACTTCTCGTTGATTTGGCCGACCTGCCAGGCGAACGCGCCCGCGCCAGAGATAAAAAACCAGCAACAGCAACAGCATGGCGAGCATACTCCAGGCCCCCACAACGGAAACCGGTCCATTACGGATTGAGCGCCAGATTTCCCCTTCGGACTGGATCAGCACTGCTGCACGCTGGTCGGGTATGGAAATCCGTCCCGCTGTCCCTGTTCTTACACTGCGCCAACCGTCGGATTTTCCCGCAGTGACCTGAGCCGCGTCCGAATCCGCCAGCAATACATCCGCACCGAATACGGAAATGCCAAACCCGCCTGCGGCCAGTGCGGCAACGAAGCCAACTGCTGTCAGAAATGAGCGGACTTGTGGACGCATCGTAATCTAGAACCTTTGGTGCTCGGCTCGGAGAGCCAAGGCCTCACGCGTCTCGGAGTCGAGTTCCTGATCGGGCGCACCGGCGTACGCGCCTTTGGAAGAATCGAGGCGACGTCCTTGCTCCGACTCGCGGCATGCGCCGAGAACGAGCAGAGCGATGGCACCAACAGCCGCTACGATTCGGAGTCGTAGGCCGTGTTCCATCCCCATACTCCACCGCCAAAGCCTCTAGCCGTGACGCGCTCACGGTAAATGTCCGAAACCGTATCCGCATCTCCGGCGAGCAACGCCTTCGTCGAACACATCTCGGCACAAAGAGGAAGTTTTCCTTCAGCAAGACGATTGCGGCCGTAGAGGGCGAACTCTTCCTCGGAACCGTCCTCCTCTGGACCTCCGGCGCAGAACGTACACTTATCCATTTTTCCGCGACCGCCGAAGTTCCCAGCCTGCGGATACTGGGGAGCCCCGAACGGGCAGGCATAGAAGCAGTAGCCACAGCCGATACAAAGGTCTTTGTCGTGAAGCACGACGCCTTCGTCCGTCTGGTAGAAGCAATCGACCGGACAAACCGCCATGCAGGGCGCGTCCGAGCAATGCATGCAGGCCGTTGAGATGGATCGTTCGCCGGGCTGACCGTCATTGATTGTCACAACGCGCCGGCGATTGACACCCCATGGAACTTCATTCTCATTCTTGCACGCGGTGACGCACGCGTTGCATTCAATGCAACGATCTACGTCACAGAGGAACTTCATGCGGGCCATCGTGATCGTTCTCCTCAGGCCGCTATGATGCGGCAGAGCGTGACTTTGCTCTCCTGCATCTGTGTTACCGAATCGTAGCCGTAAGTACCAACCGTGTTCGATGATTCACCCAACACGTAGGGGTCGGCGCCTTCAGGGTAGCGATCGCGGAGATCCTGCCCCATGAATCGACCGCCAAAGTGGAATGGCATAAATGCAACCCCGGGGTCCACCCGGCGGGTTACCAGTGCCTTGACTAGTACACGCCCTCCTTCCGGACCCTCGACCCAGATGTCATCACCGTCCCTGAACCCGGCGTTGTTTGCGTCCCTGGGATGCACCTCGCAGAACATCTCCTGCTGAAGTTCGGCTAGCCACGGGTTTGAGCGACTTTCGTCGCCACCGCCTTCGTACTCAACCAGACGTCCTGAAGTGAGGATGATCGGGTAGTCCTTCGAGTAGTCCTGCTTCTGAATAGACCGGTAGAGCACAGGAACCCGGTACCCTCTGGTGTCCTCGTAAGTCGGATAGTCGGACACCAGATCCCGTCGGCTCGTGTAGAGCGGTTCACGATGAAGCGGGACCGGATCCGGGAAGTTCCAAACGACGGCTCGCGCCTTGGCATTTCCGAATGGGGCACATCCGTGTCGGATCGCTACCCGCTGGATCCCTCCCGACAGATCGGTCTTCCAGTTGGTGGATTCACCGGCGATGGAATCGATGACGGCCCGTTCCTCTGCACTTAGGTCCGTATCCCAGCCCAGCCTCTTGAGCATCGCCATCGTAAATTCCGGATAGCCATCTTCAATCTCGGAATCCTTGCTGAAAGAACCGTCTGCTAGAATATTCTCACCATTGCGTTCGACACCGAACCGGGCCCGGAACGTCAATCCTCCGTCCCCTACCGCCTTCGATGTGTCATACAAGATGGGGGTTCCAGGATGTCCGAGTTTGTCGTCGCCCCAGCACGGCCATGGAAGACCGTAGTACTCGCCATCACAGGGGCCTCCCTCCGCCTTGAGGGTGGTTTGATCGAACGTCGCCATGTTGGCCATGTGCTTGCGTAGTCGCTCGGGCGTCTGGCCCGTGTAGCCGATGGTCCACATCCCGCGATTGAATTCCCGGGTGATGTCCTCGATGACCGGTTCATCATCCCGCACTTCAATGTTTTGGAACAACGGGCCTTCGATGCCCAACTCCTTGGCCAAGCGGTACAGAATCACATGGTCGGGTTTCGCTTCGAAGAGCGGTTCGACAACCCGTTCACGCCATTGAAGGGAGCGATTCGAGGCGGTGACTGACCCGTATGTTTCGAATTGGGTCGCCGCCGGCAGGAGAAGCACGCCGTCTGTCCGCTCGTGCAGGACAGCAGTAAGGGTTGGATACGGGTCGACGACGACAAGAAGATCCAGCTTGCTCATCGCCCTTCGCATATCTGGAAGCCGAGTCTGTGAGTTTGGAGCGTGGCCCCAGAAAATCATGGCCTTCAGTGTTTCCGGCTGATCGAGGTTTTCCTTGTCCTCGAGGACACCGTCAATCCAACGCGATACGGGAATTCCCTTCGACTGCATGAGTTCCTTGGACGAGAACCGGGCGTACAGCTGCTCGTATGAAACCCCCCAAACGCGCGCCCAGTGCTTCCAGGCCCCTTCCGAAAGGCCGTAATAGCCGGGCAACGTGTGGCTGAGCACCCCGAGATCGGTCGCACCCTGAACATTGTCGTGCCCTCGAAAAATATTGGTACCGCCGCCTTTCTTGCCCATGTTGCCAAGGGCCAGTTGCAGGATGCAGTACGCACGAGTGTTGTTGTTGCCAGTCGTGTGCTGCGTTCCTCCCATGCACCAGATGACGGTTCCCGGCCGGTTGTCAGCCAGTGTCTTCGTGATGTGGCGTACTTGCTCGCCCGGCACCCCGGTAACCCGTTCGGTCTCCTTCGGATTCCAGCGAGCGACCTCCTCCCGGACCTGGTCGAGACCCCACACTCGGGATTGAACAAAGGACTGGTCTTCCCAACCGTTCTCAAACAGGTGCCAGAGCATTCCCCATATCAGCGCCACATCGGACCCGGGCCGAATCCGGACGTATTCATTGGCGTGAGCCGCCGTGCGGGTAAAGCGCGGGTCCACCACGATGAACTTGGCTCCGAGCTCCTTCGCTTTCAGCACGTGGACCATGGAGACAGGATGCGCTTCAGCCGGATTGCCCCCGATCAAAAAGATGGACTTGGCGTTGTGAATATCGTTGTAACTGTTGGTCATTGCGCCGTAGCCCCAAGTGTTGGCTACGCCCGCAACTGTGGTTGAGTGACAAATCCGCGCCTGATGATCAACGTTGTTGGTCCCCCAGAACGCTGCAAACTTGCGGAAGAGGTACGCTTGTTCGTTGCTGTGCTTCGCTGAACCAAGCCAGTAGACCGAATCAGGTCCCGATGTGGTTCGGATGCGTTCCAGTTCTGCACCAAGCTCGGCAATGGCCTGATCCCAATCCAACCGCTCCCAGCGCCCGTTAACGAGCTTCATCGGGTAACGGAGGCGACGCTCACCATGCGCATGCTCCCGAACCGATGCTCCCTTGGCGCAATGGGCCCCCAGATTGAACGGACTATCGAAGCTTGGTTCCTGCCCGATCCAAACGCCGTCTTGCACTTCAGCCGTCACCGCACAGCCCACCGAGCAATGAGTACAAACCGACAGCACCTTTTCGATGGCTCCACCTGCGGAGCCGGCGGAAGTCGCAGCTTCCACTCGCCCTCCGGGTAGCATGCCGGCCAAGGCGGAGCCTGCAGTCACAATCCCGGAGTTGCGGAGAAACGCCCTACGGTCAAGCAATGGACCGGAGGCGGTTGGTCGAGATGACATCAGGACACCTGCTTTGGGTTCAAGACGGGTACCTAGAAACGCGCGAGCCTGTAAACCGTGCGGACGTGCTCAGTCTCGCGATAACCGGCTCGGGATTTCGAAGGATTCTGCCGGGACGCGGCGTCAGTGCGGCGCGTCGCCAAGCCAGCGACACCAGCGGCACTCGTTGCGCCAGCCGCTGCGAAGAGCGTTCGGCGATCTATGCCCGGACGACCAGCGTGTTTACGCCCAGCCTTGTCAGCATTCTGCGGCATACGCTCCCCCTTTGCTTATCACGACAAAAGCATACTACCAAATGATTAAATTTGCGCGATCCCGATCTATCGTCCGTATGCCTGGGGGTTAGAGGGGATTACTTGCGGGACTCGAGGGACTTGCACAGCCTCCCATCGCCGTTCGCAAAGCGCGGAGATCGGCTGTTTCGCCGAAATTTTGCCAATTTAGCTCTTGTCTCCCCCTGAGATTCACGGACTGGACCGCAGTTGCTTCGTGAAAACCGACTTCGGGACTCGGCGCCTTCTCGGGGAACGGCGATCTGCTGACGGCAAAAAAAGGGCGGCGGTCAAGCGACCGCCGCCCACACAATGATCACGAATAATGATCAGGCTTCGGTCATTGCAGCCTTGACCTTCTCAGCGGTAATCGGCCACGAACGCACCCGTGCACCCACTGCCGCCTGAATGGCGTTGGCAATGGCGGGCCCGACAACCGTCACGACCGGCTCACCCGTTCCAGCCGGGTAGTGACCGTTCTGGATGATGTTCACGTCAATCTCAGGCACCTGGTTGATCCGCATTGGGGTCCAGGTGTCAAAGTTCGACTGCTCGATTGAGCCATCCTTCATCGTGATGTTCTCGTAGAGCACTCGCGAGGTGCCGTAGATCGCTGAACCCTGGATCTGCGCAAGGACGCCGTCCGGGTTAACTGCGGTTCCGACATCCATGGCGATGGTGAGTTTCTTCACCGTCGGTTCACCGGATTCCGGGTCTACGTGCACTTCAGCCACGCAAGCGGTCCACGTCGGTGAACCACGTTCCTGCGACGAAACGCTGGAGATGCCCTGACCGGTGTTCGCGGGCAGCGGCTTCACGCCGTAACCGGCTCGGCCGGCTGCAACCAGAAGCGCGTTCCGCAAACGTTCCGAGCCACCCACGGTGTTCGGCGGGGTACCGGCATTCTTGCCGACCGCCTTCAACAGCGAGGTCCGGAACTCGAGCGGGTCACGACCAACAGCGTGTGCCGTTTCGTCGAGGAACGACTCAATAGCCCACATCGTCCAAGTCGGAGCCACTGCGCGAAGCTGCCCCGGAGGGGTCGCGCTCTGGCCGACAAGGTTCTCGATAGAACGGACGTACTGGTTCGGAATGTTGTACCAGTGGTCCGAACCGTTGGTTGAGAACGGGTCGATCTTGCCCTTCTTGTCCACTGATTCAGCAAGGAAACCGGGAGCCTGCCGTTTGGTTGCCCAAGCGGAGCAGACCGTGTGCACCATGGTGTCGAGATCACCCGCGGGGTTCACGCCCCCCTTAACAGTCTGGTACGTGAGCGACTGGTGGAAGTCGAACATCACGTCCTGCTCACGGGTGTAAACCAGCTTCACGGGGCGACCGATCGCCTTGGCCGCAAGAGCGGCGGGGACCATCGCATCCGGTTCGAGCCGGCGTCCGAAGCCTGTACCTGCGTACTGCTGGTGGTGAACCACGTTTGCGGCTTCCACCCCGAGTGCCTCGGCCGTTATGGCCGCGCAACGGGTGGACCACTGGCAAGCGGTGAAGAGGTGCCAGACACCTCCCTGCTCCATCGCCACGCAGTTCATTGGCTCCATCATGCCGTGATAACCGATGCTGGTTTGGTACTCAGCTTCGACCACCGTTGCGGCATTGCTCATGCCGGCATCGGTGTCACCGTCGATCACCCAAGCGAAACCTTCGCCGTCAGCAGTTGCCTTCTGGGCGTAACCGAGGATGTCGGCCGTACTGACGTTGGCATTCGGACCCAAATCCCAGTCGACGTTGACAACCCCGGCAGCCTTTTCAGCCGCCCAGATCGTCTCCGCCAGCACGATCGCGTAACCACGCTGCACGCCGGTCGGGTCTTCGATGATCTCGGTCTTGATGTAGCCGTCGATGCCACTCGCCGCCGAGTCGTCGACGGAATTCGGCATTGCACCCCAGCGGGTGGGCCAAGTCACGATGTGGCCGTAGACCATGTTCGGGACGAACACGTCAATGCCGTACCGCGCCGTACCATTGATCTTTGCCGGGATGTCCAAGGCAGGAACCGAAGTACCGACGAGTTTGTATTCGCCAAACTTCTTCAGTTCAATTGCCTTCATCTCGTCTTCGCTGAAGGTCCGGTCAATCGAACCAGCGCTGATGATCTCGGAGTACGTAGTTGACCGGCCAGACGGCGTGTGAGTCACGGTGCTGCTGGCAGCAGCGCATTCGTTCGCCGGGACACCGAGCAGGTTCGCACCCGCCTCGACCAAAGCCATGCGAGCCGCAGCACCAACGCGCGAGTTCCGATCAAAGGTCCAGTTCACCGACCAGGATCCGCCGGTGATCATGAGGCCCCACTTCTCGTGACTGTCTGGATAGTCGATGCGGACATCATTCCAGTCAATTTCGAGTTCTTCGGCAACCGCCTGAGCCAGCGCCGTTCCCACGTGCTGTCCCATCTCCGTCTTGGTGATGTGGACCGTGGCAATCCCGCTCGGTTCCATCGTCAGGAACAGGTTGGGCTCGAAGTTGCCAGCTGCGAGCGCCGTGCGAGCGCCGCCAGTCATGTGGGGCAGGATTGAGTAGCCGACTACGAGGCCGGTGCCGGCTACCGCAGAACCGACCAGGATGTCACGACGCGTAGCGCCGCCCAAGTCTTTCATGTGCTTGGTCATGGTCAGGCCCCCTGCATCATCTGGGCGGCCCGGCGGACACCCTGCTTGATCCGAACGTACGTCGAGCAGCGGCAGATGTTGCCCTGCATGGCGTCAAGGATTTCCCCGTCGCTCGGATCGGAGTTGGACTCAAGAAACGCAGCGGCATTCATCATCTGTCCAGATTGACAATACCCGCACTGGGGAATCTGTAGTTCCAGCCAAGCCTTCTGTACCGGATGCTGACCCTTCGGGTCGAGGCCTTCAATCGTGGTGAGCGTTGCCCCTTCCGCGTCCGAAAGTTGCAGCTGACAAGACCGCACCGCCTCACCGTTTAGGTGGACGGTACAAGCCCCGCAAAGGCCAATGCCGCATCCAAACTTCGTGCCGGTGAGACGCAAATGCTCGCGTATCACCCACAGCAGCCTGGTGTCCCCTGGTGCATCGACGACGTGTGACACGCCGTTGATGTTAAGAACAGCCATAATCCCTCCTCAGGAATCGATAAGGGATCGTCGGCCGCACGGTTCGCCGAAGAGGCGAGATTCCAAGCGTGCCGCGACGGACCCCGGTTTCGCTCATTCTAGATTGGGGTTGCCCAACGGGCAAGCCGCTCGTCTCTGCGCTGGAGGGATTCACGCATGCATTGGCGCGCGCCTGCAGTACCGGAATACGCTTCAGCTGCGCTCTTCGATCGCAATGAATGGGCGTTCGGCCGCGCCGGTGTACAGCTGCCGCGGTCGCCCGATCCGCTGGGCAGGGTCTTCAATCATCTCGTTCCACTGTGCGACCCAGCCGACGGTACGAGCAACTGCGAACACGACCGTAAACAGACTGGGCGGAAATCCGATGGCTTGAAGCGTAATTCCGGAATAAAAGTCCACGTTCGGATAGAGCTTCTTTTCCACGAAGTAGTCGTCCTCAAGCGCGATGCGCTCGAGTTCTCGGGCAAGTTTGAACATCGGCTCGTTCTCCTTGCCGAGCACTGAAAGCACTTCGTGCGCGGTTGACTGCATCACCCGAGCCCGTGGGTCGTAGTTCTTGTACACGCGATGCCCGAAACCCATCAGTCGGAATGGATCGGCCGGATCACGAGCTCGGTCGATGAATCCCTTGACCGAAGAAACGTCACCGATTTCCTGCAGCATGTTGATGACCGCTTCGTTAGCTCCGCCGTGTGCGGGACCCCAGAGCGACGCGATGCCGGCCGCTACACATGCGAAGGGGTTGGCTCCGGAAGATCCGGCCAGCCGCACGGTCGAGGTCGAAGCGTTCTGCTCGTGATCGGCATGGAGGATCAAGATTCGGTTCATTGCGCGCGCGAGGACATCGTTGAATGCGTACTCCTCTGCGGGCACAGCAAACATCATGTGCAGGAAGTTTTCCGCGTAACTCAGGTCATTTCGCGGGTAAATGAAGGGCTGACCGATCGAATACTTGTACGCCATGGTGGCAATCGTGGGAATCTTGGCGATCAGGCGGTGCGATGCGACCATGCGTTGATGCGGATCGGTAATGTCGGTGCTGTCGTGGTAGAAAGCTGAGAGAGCGCCGACCACACCGCACAGGATCGCCATTGCATGCGCATCGCGGCGAAATCCTCGGAACAGATAATTGAGCTGTTCGTGGATCATTGTGTGATGACTGATCGTGTAGGCAAACTGTCGATTGTTGTCTGCGTCTGGAAGTTCCCCACGCAGCAAGAGGTACGCGACTTCCAAAAAATCACAGTGTTCGGCTAGATCCTCGATCCGGTAGCCGCGATGCAGGAGAAGCCCCTGCTCCCCGTCGATGAACGTAATCTTGGATTCACACGACCCGGTCGAGGTATATCCCGGATCGTACGTAAACACGCCAGCGTCCCGATAGAGCGAACGCACATCAATCACGTCCGGCCCGACGGAACCAGACATCACGGGTAACGAAAAATTTCGACCATCGTTAAATGTCAAGTGCGCTTTCCGTTCTTCACGGTCGGTGGGCATAAGCGTGTCTTTCGGAACTAGGGGAACAATGGGAAGGTAATGAGTCGGACCGTAACCAGCCTCCCTGACCGGGGCAAACCACTCTCGAGTTCCCTCTAATGGCGCTCAATCAGCTCAATTTTGTAGCCGTCAGGGTCTTCAATAAAGGCGATCACCGTCTTGCCGTGCTTCATTGGTCCCGGTGGACGTGGGATAGAGACATCGGCCGCCGCCAAACGCTTACACATTCCATAGATGTCGCTAACGGCGAGCGCGATGTGGCCCCATGCATCGCCCTGTGAGTACGGCTCGCTTTGATCCCAATTGTGGGTGAGTTCCAAAACGGTGTGGCTTTCTTCGGGCCCGTAACCGACAAACGCGAGGGTAAAGCGTCCTCCCGGGTAGTCCTGGCGGCGAAGTACCTGCATGCCGATGATGTCAGTGTAGAACGCCAGCGAGCGCTCCAAGTCTTGCACGCGCATCATGGTGTGAAGGACGCGGGTGGAGCCCGAACTAGGTGCGATCACGGATAAAGTCTCCTGGACTGGACGGTGAGGGTACCGAGCGTAGCAAGGATTGCTCGAGCGGCTTGGCGGCTTGGTGGCTGATCACCCGATCGGAGCGTCCGGATGAGGGCGGAGGTCGCCTCGACCTGGCGTTCCCGGGCTTCACGACACCGGAAGAGATGCTCGACTGCTGAAGCCAACTGCTCCGGCCGACAGTTGTTCTGGAGAAACTCCGGAATGACGTTGGAGCCGTGCATTAAATTGATGACGGTGGCTGAATCGATCGACACCATGCGCCTGACGATTTCCCAGGTCATCGGCGCCATCCGGTACGCCACGACCATGGCCGTTTGTTCGTGGGCAAGTTCCAGAGTCACGCTACCGGATGCCGCAAGGGCAACGTCAGCAGCCGCATACCAGGTTTTTTTGTCGGCGTCGTCAACGGCCACGATGACGGGGAGATCACGGAAAGCGCCGGCAATCTGTTCCGATCGTCCTGATGCCGCCGCCACCACGATCCGAAGACGATCCAATCGAGCGAGTAGAAGTTTTGCGGTTTGCGCAAAGAGTGGTCCCAAGCGACTGACTTCACCAGTACGGCTCCCGGGCAGGATGAGCAGTATCGGTGCGTCGGTGTCGACGCCCTGGGCGGCGCGAAAACCGGGTTCGATCCCTGACGGTGGAGTCTCCACAATCGGGTGACCAACGAAGGTGGTCGGCAGCCCAACACGCTCGAAATAGGGAGGTTCGAAAGGAAACAGCGCCAGAAGCCGGTCCAGGAAGCGCGCGATCCTGCGCGCCCGGCCTGGCTTCCACGCCCACACGGTCGGGGCCACATAGTGAATGAGCGGAATCCCGGTGTCGTGAAGGCGACGCCCCAGCCTGAAATTAAAGCCGGGCGCATCGATCGTGACGACGGCATCCGGCCGGGCGAGGCGGATGGATCGTTCGACCCGGCCCAACCGCTGCAGGATGCGGGGCAAGCCAGGAAGAACCTCCGCGATTCCCATCACTGCGAGGTCATCGGACGGGAATAGCGGACGAAGCCCAGCGGTCTCCATGCGACCGCCCCCCACCCCATCAAGACGTAGCTCGCCGCCGACTTCGGACGTGAGCGCATCGATAAGTCGGGCTCCGAGGGCATCACCCGATGCCTCGCCGGCGACTACATATATGTGTGGCATGCCATCAGGCGGGCGTTCGGCAGCCGACCAAGAAAAGATCATGCGTGTTGACCTGCGCGATCACTTCGTCCCGTCCAATGATCAGGACCGAGCCCGATTCGACAGCGATCCCCGCCAAGCCCGCTTCAGCCGCTGTCACCACAGTATCGGGACCAATCGTCGGCAAATCGACACGGCGTTCCTGCCCTGGTTTCGCCACCTTGACCAGAACGCCACCACCACCCGCCCGCCGTTCCCGACCCGCGCGCTGCACCATGGCCGTTGTTCCTTCCGCTGCTTCGACGGCCAGAACAAGCCCGCCTTGGACCACCACCGCTTGGCCGACGTCCACTTCACCGAGAGCTCTCGCCACTGCAATCCCGCGCTCGATATCGACGCTACCCTGCTCATCCGGCTTGCAATTCGACAACACGCCGGTCGGCGCCAACAACGCATCAACGAGACTATCTGCACCAACAACCTCAAAGCCCTCGCGTTCAAATTCGTGGACAATGGCCCGGAGCAAGCCATCGTCGCCTAGTGCCATCCGTGCCGCTCTCGCTAGAACACGGAGTGACCGTGCGTCTGGCTTGAGTTCTGCGAGTGACGGACGCCGAACGTTCCCGGCCAAAACGACAATGTCGACATCGGCAGCGCGAAGGGCAGCAAGCAACCGATCAGAGGCCCCAAGACGCACCCATGCGTCAGGTGGCTGCCCGCATTCCTTCGGATTGGCCTGCCCTTCGAGCCCCAGCAAAAAATACGGCCGCGCAGCGGATCGACAGGCTTCCACCACGAGGCCCGGCAGTAGCCCCCCGCCAGCAACAATGCCTAGCCGGGACGGAGGGACATCCCTTCGCAAACCCGCAGGCGCTGTCAGAGACGGCCGTCCCTGGGAAGACACATCCCGCGCCTAGCGAGTTCGGGTACGCGTTCGATTTCGCCATAAAACCGGGCGATTTCCACCACGCGTTCTGACCCCTTTAGCTGGATCTGCAGATTTGCCACCTGAAGGCGGAACAACTCGTCTCCAGAGAACAGGAAGCCGTAAGCCTTTCGAAGGTCATCGATTTCCGACTTGCTGAAGCCTGCGCGCTGCAGACCAATGATGTTGAGGCCCCGAAGCCACGCCCGATTGCCAGTGGCGAGTACGTAGGGAATGATGTGCTTCTCAACCGCAGAGCATCCTCCGATAAAGGCATATGCACCAATGTGCACGTGCTGGTGCACGCCGGTGAGCGCGCCGACCTGCGCGTAGTCTCCAATGACTGCGTGACCGCCGACCTGGGCCCCGTTGGCAAGTATCACGTGGTTGCCAATCACGCAGTCGTGGGCCACATGGGTCCCCACCATAAACAACCCATTGTTTCCGATCCGGGTAACGCGACCTCCCTTGGGGGAACCCGCGTGCATCGTGACGTGTTCCCGGAGCACGTTGCCGGAACCGATTTCCAGTCGAGTGACCCCGTCTACGGCCGAGCGGATCTGCGGAGGGTGCCCCACCGCCACAAACGGGTACAGCAGGTTGTTTTCCCCGATGGTGGTATGGCCGTCAATTGTCACGTGGGAAATCAATCGGGTTCCGGGCCCGATCCGCACATTTGGTCCAATCACACAGCAAGGACCAACCTCGACGTCATCGGCGAGTTCCGCCCGTTCATCGACACTGGCGCTGGGATGCCAGCGGCTCATTTGCCCTCAACCCATTGGCTCCGGGGGCGAATCATTGCAGTGAGTACAGCCTCTGCCACGCGTTCGCCATCCACTTCGGCAGTTGCACCGACACGCCAGACATTGGCCCGCAGGCGCTGCTTGGTCACCCGAATCCACAATTGGTCTCCGGGCACTACGGGGCGGCGAAAACGCACGTTGTCGAGCCCCATGAGATAGACGATGTGGTCTTGTCCCTCCTTGCCCAGCGACTGTATCGCAAAAACCCCGGCCGCCTGCGCCATCGCTTCGACAACCAGTACTCCTGGCATAACCGGGTGTTCGGGGAAATGTCCCTGAAAAAAACCTTCATTGATCGTGACATTCTTGAGCATCACCGCGTGCTCGTAAGGCACGCACTCGGTGACACGGTCGATCAATAGGAACGGGTACCGGTGCGGGATCGCCTCAAGTATGCTGGAAAGGCTGGCTTTGCCGGCTTCTCCGTTCGACTGCTTCATGATCCGGAGCCCCCGACTGGCTGGCGTCGACCGGCGGCCAGACGCCCCAGAACGACTGCTTGGCGAAGATACCGCCGGACGGGGACTGCGGGACTGCCCGCGACTTTGGACCCGTCAGCGAGATCACGAACGACGCCTGCCTGTGCACCGATTTGGCAGTGACGTCCAACTTCCAGATGGTCTGAGATTCCGGCTTGTCCGCCGATCAGGCTGAACGCCCCTACCGAGCTGCTCCCGCCAATTCCGGTTTGCCCAGCGAGCACGGCATGTGGGCCAACCTGCACGTTGTGTGCCACATGTACAAGGTTGTCGAGCAGCGCGCCCTCACCGACGACCGTGTCACCGAGACTGCCCCGGTCAATACAGGCATTGGCCCCGATATCTGCGCGATCGCCGATGCACACCCGGCCGAGCTGAGGCACCCGCTTGTAACCCTTTTCGGCATCGGACCACACGAATCCGAACCCGGCTTGCCCGATTCTAGCTCCCGCGTGCACATGGACGTCTGCCCCGATCACCGCGCAAACGATCGTCGCGTTGGCGTCAACGCGCGTTCGCGCCCCAAGAATCACGCCGGGTCCGATCGTTGCATTGTGACCAATCCACGCTCCCTTACCGAGTTCTGCGCACGAGCCGATTACGGCTCCAGCCTCGATTCGGCAGCTAGGCGCAACTACGGCATCGACAGCGACTCGCGCATCAGCGCTGACGGCGGGACTGGGAAGAGCGGCCGGATAGAGCGCATCCGCCATCCGAGCAAACGCGAGGCGTGGATCGTCCGCCGTCAGGCACACCGTCTCAGCGGGAACTTCAGAGGCCAAAACCGGGGTCGTAACGCAGGCTCCAGCGGTAGCCGCAAGGTCGCGAAGCTGCGATCGCGAAACGCAGTAGGCCAGCGCATCCCGATCAGCGTCGGTCGCAGAAGCTACCGAAGCAATAAGCTTACTGCCGTCTGCATCCCGATCGAGAGAGGCGCCACCCCGCTTGGCTAATACGGCAACTGACAAAGGTCCTCGGGCCGCAAAGAAACGTGGGTCCGGCATCGACTGCTAGTTGCCCTCGCCGTCGGCCTCTTGTGCGGACCCGGCCTCGGGGACTTCGAGTGCTGGAAAGCGTTCATTGAGCCGTTCGACAACCTCGTCGGAGATATTGATTTGCTCAGCCGCAATGACAAGCTGTGAGGCATCAAACACCAACGCGAAGTTCCGTTCCAGTGCGATTTCGGCGATGATCCGAACAGCTTCCTCTTGTACCTGCTGCTGGCTTTGGGCCATGATTTCCTGCAATTCCTGGTTGCGTTCATTGACACGCTTCTGAAGACTCTCGACTTCGCTGCGGAAACTGGCTTCCTCGATTGCAAATTCCTGAGGAGAGAGAACGCTACGTTTTTGTGACAGTTCATCCTGCTGGTTGCGCAGCCGTTCTTCCTCCGCGGTGATCTCCTCGCGATAGCGCTGCTCGCGCGCAGCGACTTCGTCACGAACCCCTCCTAGGGCTGTCGAAAGCCGGAAAATTCGATTGATGTCAATCAAGCCGATTGCAAAATCGTCAGGGACGGCAATCGTTGGCAGCTGCTCCCCCGCTTCCTCCTGGGCAAGAGCTTGTGCCGCAAAACCGGTAATTACTAGAGCGGCAAGGAGCCGGAGGAGATGAGGCATGGTTGCGATTCCTTCGGGGAAGGTAGTGGAGACTAGAAGGTGCTGCCGAGGCTGAACAGTATTGTTTCCGTTCGGTCGTACGATTCTTTCACGAGGGCTGACGTCCAATCGATGCGCACCGGTCCTACAGGCGAACTCCAGGACAGCCCGACACCAGCCGAAGCCCGAGCCGAGCCCGAATCGACCACCTCGCCGCCAGTGGTGACGACCGTGGAGCGGTCGATCCCCGTCAGGGTTCCCACGATCCCGAAGATGCGTCCGTGCATGCCGAGTTCGCGCGGAAGCCCGAGGTCGACCTTGAGTTCCGCGGTCAGAGTGGCATACATGTTTCCGCCCAAACCACTCGAACTCGCGGCACCGAGGTAGCGTGGCCCGAGCCCAGCGTATTCGAAGCCACGGAAGGTCCGGTCGCCGAGCAAAAAGCGATCATAAATGCTGACATCCTGGTCCAGTCCGTCGATAACTCCGACCCGTGCCAAGAGGCCCAAGACCCAGTCCTCGCGAAACAGCTCCCGGTAGTAGCCGCCGCTGACCGCCACTCGCGCGTACCGGTCGTCACCACCAAGGCCGGCCAGCGTCGTCGACAGGTCAACGTTGTATCCCCGGGTAGGCAGCAACGCACTGTCACGTCGGTCGTACGACCAGGATGCGGTCACCGCGGACACGATTCGCCGTCCGAGGTCGACCTGGACTTCCTCCCTGCCCGTGACCCGGACTCTCGTTAGTCCGTACGTGATTCGATGACGCAGGTATTCGCCGAGACTAAAGCCAAATCCGACTCTTGCTCCCGTTTCCTCCGATTCGTATGCCGTTCCGATCCGATCGGTGTTCGATGAAAACACGCTGGTGCTGAATGAGAGATCGCGCTGCCGGAAATACGGCTCCGAATAGGAAACGCTGTAGAGCCCCCCGGTGCGGGCATTCTCCAACGCGATCGTGAGAGAACTGCCCCTACCGAGCAAATTGCGCTCGCGTAGCGAAATATTCCCAATCGCGCCGCGACTGGTCGAATAACCTAGCCCGAAACTGATTTCGCCGGTGGATTGCTCCGCAACGGTCAGTTCAATATTGCGCTGGTCGGGAGCGCTGCCCGCGACTTCCTGAAATTGGACGTCAGAGAAGAACCCGAGGTTCCCGACGAGAGTGCGGGATCGGGCGAGCAAGCCGCGGTTGAGGGGATCGCCCTCGGCGATCCTCAGGTAGCGCCGAATTACGCTGTCCAGCGTCCGTACATTGCCCTTGATATCGATGCGGTCCACGTACAGCCGCTCGCCCTCGCTCAGTCGGTAGGTCAGCGCGACAGTTCTGGCCTCGTCATCGACTTCCGGCTCGACATCCACTTGCACAAACGGAAATCCTGCAACGACGACTGCATCCGAGAGGATTCCGACGGTTTCCTGAACCGCACTGCGGCTGTACTCGTCTCCTGGCTCGGTTTCAACGAGCTCCTCGAGCGGTTCTGCATCAACTTCCGGGAGGTCGGAGGCTGTGGCCACCTCACTGAACGTGTATCGGCCTCCTTCATCCACAGCGATCGTGATCAGGAATGCGTCGCCCTCCGGCAGCAGTTCGGCCGTAGTCGACAAAATCTTGAGACGGAGATATCCGCGATCGAAATAGTGCCTCCGGATCAGTTCCTCATCGAAAGCTAACTGGTCCGGATCGTATCGGTCGCTGGACGTCAGGAAGCGCCACCAACGGCTTTCGCGAGTGCGCATGACGTCACGCAATGCTCCATCGCTGAACGCGCGATTCCCGACAAAGTTGATGCCGGCAATCCCTGTTAAGGGACCCTCATCAATCTCAAAAATGACGTTGACCCGATTTTGGTCGAGCAGGATCACCTTGGGAACCACGGAGGCGCCAAACCGCCCGCTTCGCCGATAGACTGTAAGCAAACGTTCCTGGTCAATTCGTGCGCGGCTTCGGGTAAAGACCGTGCGTTGGCGCAATGTGATCTCGCCCGCGAGGTCCAGATCCTCGATTCTCTGATTCCCTTCGAAGGCCACCAGATTGACGATCGGATTTTCCACCACACGCACGACTAGTGCGTCGCCGTCACGGATGAAAGTGACGTCTGCAAAGAGTTCGGTCTGGAACAAGGACTTCAACGCAGCATCTAACAACAGCGGGTCAAATGTGCTTTCGGCTTCCAACCGTGTGCCCGGGCGAACCGTCAGGTTCGACAACACGGTCGAATCCTCAATTCGCTGATTGCCTTCCACCCGGATTTCACTGATCGTGTTGTCCTGCGCGGAAGCACCAGAGGCCCCACCAAGCACACCCGCTCCGACGAGCGCGAGAAGCAAGGGCCCGCCCAGCGCAACGCGGCGCCAGGTCATTGGAATAGACCGCCGAAGAAATTCACCACGCTCGGCCTGGTGAGATCGTTGGCAAGGACGAACAGCATGAGCCCTCCAACCGTGACCACGCCGGTCATCTGGAACCAGTACATAAAACGCTGACTAAGACGACGACCACGAGCCAATTCAGCGATGGCGACCACGATCTGTCCGCCATCTAGCATCGGAATCGGAAATAGATTGATGATCCCGAGATTTACTGACAAGAATGCAATAAAGCCGAGCAATGGCAGCAGTCCCTGTTCAGCAAACTGGCCGGACACCTGCGCAATCATCACCGGGCCACCCAATTCGTCCGTACTGCGCTGACCCGCAAGAATTTGCCCAAACGCCTCCAACACCGAAGCGGTCAAGTACCAGGTTTCGGCCATCGCGTGCCCGGCAGCTTCAAGGACATTTGCCGGCTGTCGTTCGCCGGCCGCAATGGCAACACCGGCCCGGCCGATGCGATGAACTGTGCCTAGCGGATCGGTCCAGTCAACCGCGGTCGGTGTGACCGGCAATTCAACGACCGCACCGTTGCGCTCGAGGACAAACGTCAAGGGAATATCCGGAAATGGCATGACGGCATCGCGGACTTCCTGGGCCCGTGCGACCGACTTTCCGTCGATAGCGACTATGCGGTCTCCCGGAAGGATGCCCGCCACCTCGGCGGCGCTGCCCGGTAGAACGTTTTCCACCGTGCTCGAGACGCTGGTGGTTCCGAATACGTAGAAGAGCCCGAAGTAGACGGCTACCGCAAAGAGAAAGTTGGCCGCCGGGCCTGCCGCCAGGATGGCGATGCGACGCGTCGGCGGATGTGCGTGGAGGCTCTCATCAGGTTCCGAAGCCTCGCCCTGACCGTCCGCTTCCTCCGGAGGGTTCGGGAAGCGGACATAGCCCCCGAGAGGGATCAGGCTAATCCGCCACCGCGTGCCAGCGCTGTCGGTAAAGCCCACCAATTCACGCCCGAATCCCACGGAAAATACTTCTACGCGTACCCCGTTCCAGCGCGCGATCAGGTAGTGGCCGAGCTCGTGGACAAAGACCACGACACAGAGCACCAACAAAAACCAGAGTAGGGAAGCAATCACGGATGCGATGACCCCGAGTACTTGCTTGCCAGCGCACGAGCCGATGCACGGGCACGCGCATCAACCGCGGCCACGGCGGCGAAGTCTTCCATGGGAGTGTCCGGGAGTATCGCCAGAACTTCCTCGGACACGGCGGTGATTCTGGGAAACGATAACTCGCCACGAAGGAACGCAGCTACTGCTTCCTCGTTGGCAGCATTGAGGATCGTAGGTGCAGCTCCCCCCTGTTGCAAGGCCTCGCGAGCGATTCGCAGAGCCGGAAACTGTGTGGAATCCGGCCTCTGGAAGGTGAGTGAGCGGCACTCAGCAAGATCCAAGCGGGGAAGCTGGAGGTTCATTCGATCAGGCCAAGCGAGCGCGCAAGATATCGGGATTCGCATGTCCGGTAGTCCCAGAACGGCACAGAGCGTTCCGTCGACGTATTCGACCAGACCATGAATGATTGACTGAGGATGAACTAGCACTTGGAGTTGGTCCGGGCGAACCGGGAACAAGTGCGCGGCTTCGATCAGTTCTAGGCCTTTATTCATCATGGTGGCCGAATCAACTGAAATCTTGGCCCCCATGCTCCAGACAGGATGAGCAATGGCATCGGCTGGTGTCACCGAGGCCAGCGTATCCGGGCTACGATCCAGAAACGGGCCTCCGGACGCTGTCAAAATCACAAAACGAACCCGTTCCGCACGTTCTACGTCAAATACCTGGAAGATGGCGCTGTGCTCAGAATCCACAGGGATGATTTGCGCACCCGATTCCGCCGCCGCCTTGTTGAGAAGGGCGCCCGCGCACACCATGCTTTCCTTATTTGCGAGCGCCACGGTCGCACCGCGCTCCAGCGCCTTTGCGGTAGGCGCCAGGCCTGCCGCCCCACCAATCGCGGCCATCACCCAACCCGCTGGACGCGATGCTGCCTCGACTACTGCATCCGGGCCGGCACCGACCTCAATGGAGGTTCCCGCGAGTGCATCCTTCAGTGCCTTTGCTTGGTGCCGGTCGGCTATCGCTGCGAATCGGGCATTGAGGGCCCGTGCCTGCTCCGCCAGTCGCCCCGCGTTGCTCCCCGCCGCCAGGGCTTCCACGTCCCAGCGGCCTTGATCCTCCAACAGCAGGCTGACAGTACTTTGCCCCACTGAACCTGTAGAGCCGAGGATCGTAAGCTTTCCGCCGGGCGGCCCCATGTCATGTTCCCCCGACCACCAGCACCCACACTGCGACCACCGTCACACTGAGCAGAAACCCATCCACCCGGTCGAGAATCCCACCATGTCCCGGGATGAGGCGGCTTGTGTCCTTGCAACCACGCGCGCGCTTGATCGCGCTCATGGCGAGGTCTCCCGCAATTGCGGTCAATCCAACGCCAGCTCCGGCGAGTGCCGCAGACTCCACGGAAAATCCTATCAGAATCCCGACGCCGCCGCCCGTGAATGCGGCCCCCAGAATCCCTCCGCACGACCCACTCCACGTCTTTTGCGGGCTAATGGCAGGTGCGAGACGCCAGCCGCCGAGACCCCGGCCGAACAGATAGGCGAACGTGTCTGTGGCCCAGACAACCACCAGACACCACACCAAGAGATTCCTGCCCTCGTCCCCTATTTGCCGCAGTTCCCACACGAGCGTGAGCGGGACTGCAAGAACCAAGATCCCGGTGCATGCTTGGGCAATGACCCGATCAATGCCGCCAACCACAAGGCTCCCGGTGATTGCCCCAATGACGGCACCTGCAACGGCCGCCTCCGCCCCGACCACCGTGCACAGCACCACGCCGGCACCGGTTGCCAGCAACGCTGGCAAGTAGGCTCTGACGCCCCGGCTTCCGAACATGCGAAACCACTCGTACCCGATGAGCGCACCTGCAACACTGAGCAAGACCGCCAGTGGCTGGCCGCCCGTCCAAGCAGTGGCCAAGGCCAACGGGGCCAGCACCGCTGCCGACGCTGCTCGTACAGCGAGTTCCCCAGCCGCAAGCCTAGGCATCAATTCCGCCAAACCGTCGCCTCCGGCAACGGTAGGCCTCGACAGCATCCCTAAAGTCTTTCCGAGTGAAATCGGGCCAAAGCACGGAAGAAAAGTACAGTTCCGAATAGGCGACCTGCCAAAGAAGGAAATTGGAAAGGCGATGTTCGCCTCCGGTACGGACCACGAGGTCAGGATCCGGTACTCCCGCCGTCATCAGACGACGGCTCAACGCAGCTTCGTCCAGCTGGTCCGGATCGGTGCGACCAGCGACGGCATCGTCGATTAAACGTCGGATCATCCAAACAAGTTCGCTACGACCGCTGTAGTTCAATCCGACAGTCAATTGAAGCCCATCGTTGGCAGACGTTTCGGCTTCCACCATGTCCATGGCAGCGGCAACTTCAGCTGGCAGGTGCGTCCGGTGACCAATGAACGACACGCGGATGTTGCGTTCCTTCAGGTCGTCCATTTCGGTATGCACATGCCGAAGCATCAATGACATCAGCACGTCGACTTCGGTGCGAGGCCGTTTCCAGTTGTCGGTAGAAAAGGCGTACAGCGTGAGATAGCGCACGCCACATTCAATTGCGCCGGCGATGGTCTCACGAACAGCTTCAGCTCCCCTGCGGTGCCCTTCCACGCGAGCCAACCCACGCCGCTGGGCCCAGCGACCGTTGCCGTCCATAATGACGGCGACGTGCATCGGTGTTCCCGCAGAGGCCTTGGTACGAGTGTCTCCTTGCGCAAAGGGAGTTCCGGTATGCCGACTCACACCTGTAAAATTTCCCGACGCTTGCCGGCCAGCAGTTCATCCACCTGCTTAACGAAACTGTCCGTAAGTTCCTGCACAGCCTCGCCTTGCCGTCGTTGTTCATCTTCAGACAACGAGCCGTCACGCTGGGCGTTACGAAGCGCCTGCATCGCGTGCTGGCGAACATTCCGGATGGCTACCCGGGCCTGTTCCGCGTAGCGGTCGGCGGCCTTGGCAAATTCCTTGCGGCGTTCTTCCGTCAATTCGGGAAGTGGAACCCGTAGCAACGTGCCTTCGGCAATGGGATTGAGTCCGAGATCTGATTCGCGGATAGCGCGCTCCGCGGCCTTCACGTTTCCCTGATCCCACACCTGTACGCTGAGCAGCCGCGCCTCGGGAGCGCCAACCGTGGCCAGTTCGGACAATCGCATCGTCTGCCCGTAGGCCTCCACCTGGATGGGCTCCAGCAAGCTGGTGTGGGCTCGGCCGGAGCGCAGCCCCGAGAACTCCTCCCTGAGCACGCGTACTGCGCCCTCCATGCGCCGTTTGGCATCGGCCAGATTCGCATCACTCATGGTTGTTCACCTTCCTCGGTACCGATCACGCTGAACGTTCCCTCACCGACGCGACGATCATGAAGGACGAGATGACGAGGTTCATCACTGACCATCGTGAACGTTCCATGTCCCTGGACGGCATCCACCAAGGCGTTGGTTCCTTCCAGCGAGAACACGACGATCGGGATCTTCGCATCACGCGCAATTGAAAGTGCTGCAGAATCCATCACCTGGAGATTTTTTGTCAACGCATGCTGATACGATATCCAGGGGAAGCGTTTCGCGTTGGGATTTCGGTGCGGATCGGAATCGTAGACGCCATCGACCTGCGTTCCTTTGAAGATCGCGTCGCAGCGGAGTTCTGCTGCCCGAACTGCGGCCGCTGTATCGGTGGTAAACAAAGGGGTTCCGGTTCCGGCAGCGCATACAGGTACTTCAGACTGCTCAAGATAGGTGTGCGCCTGCCATCGGACGAATGGCTGGCAGATCTCAGGCATGGAGATCGCCGACATGACGTGCGCCTTAATGTTCTCCGCACGAAGTGCACTGTGCAAAGCGAGAGCGTTGATGATGGTCGCCAACATTCCCATCTCGTCCGCCGTAGGACGATCAAGGTTTTTGAGTTTGCTTTCTGCCCCGCGGAAAATGTTCCCGGCCCCAATTACGATGCAGATCTGGACCCCAAGTCGATACACGGCACGGATTTCACGGGCGAGATGACTTACCCTCTCTCCATCGATTCCGTAGCCACTCGGCCCCGCAAATGCCTCTCCAGACAGCTTGACCAGAACACGGCGGTAATAGGGCCCAGGGGGCAGGGCGACCGGCTTTATCCTAGGTGCCTTCTTGGTGGTCATCGGGAGTCTTCCAGGCCTACCGGTTGCAGGGTTCGCTCAGCCCCTCAACGTGCCCGCAACCTCCTCGGCCAGGTTCGATTGGCGTTTCTCAACACCTTCGCCAAGCACCAAACAGGCAAGGCCAGCCAGCTTGGCTGCCACACCCGCTTCGGCCGCAATCAAGGAGAGGGCGTCGCTGACCTTGGTCTTGTTGTCAATGACCCAAATTTGCTCGGTCAAAACCACATCGCTGTAGAATTTCCGCAGCCGCCCCTCGACCATTTTGTCCACGATGTGGTCGGGCCGGCCACTTTCCTTTGCCTGCTCGACGAGAACCGCACGTTCGCGTTCGATCGCCGCCGGGTCCAAGTCATCACGTCGAAGAGCCTGCGGCCTGGCAGCAGCGACATGCATGGCCAGTTGCTTCGCGAACTCACTGAAGACGGCAGAGTCGGTCTCGGTTTCAACAGACACAAGGGTGCCGATTCGGCCCAGTCCAGGCGCTACGGCTCCGTGCATGTAGCTGCCGATCAGGCCTTCTCCTACCTCCAGTGCGGCAGTGCGCCGTACCACGACGTTCTCGCCGGTCCGGGCAGTGATCTCGACCGCACGTTCGGCAACCGTTGCACCCCCAGCAAGCTTGAGTTCGTTCAGAGCCTGAACATCTCCTCCGGCATTGAGGCCGGCGTCGGCCACGGCCCGCACAAACGCTTGGAACTCAGGATTGCGAGCAACAAAATCCGTCTCCGCGTTCACTTCGACCAAGGCCGCGCGCTGTCCGTCAACGGCGAGTCCCACAAGGCCTTCGGCGGCCGCCCGCCCGGCTTTCTTGGCGGCGCCAGCAACGCCTTTTGCCCGCAACCAGTCCCGCGCAGCCTCGAGGTCCCCCTGTGTTTCGGAAAGCGCGCGCTTGCAGTCCATCATGCCGGAGCCAGTCTTTTCTCTGAGCAGCTTTACAAGTGAGGCAGAAATTGCCGTCATTGCTCTGTCTCCTCTCCTTCTAATTCCGCTGCCTTCTCATCAGAAGGTGCGGGCTCCGGTTGCGTCGGTTCAGCCTCATCGGCAGTCGCCGGGGGCGTCGTCTCGCTTGGCGGTGCTTCAGCCGGAGAATCGTTTTCGGTGCTGGAGACGGCGAGTGCATCCGCGGCTGGGTCATCGTCGGCGGCAGCCTCTTCGTCCACTACCTCCAAGGAGTCATCTCCAATACCACCCTTTTCCGAAGCTCCGATGTCGACTCCGGCCAGTTTTTGTTCCTCTTCAAGGCCGCCCAGCACCGCATTGGCCGCAAGCTCGCAGTACAGAATGACCGCGCGTGTGGCGTCGTCATTCCCGGGTACGGGATAGTCAATTCCAACCGGGTCGGAGTTCGTGTCCAGGATTGCTATCACCGGAATACCCAGCGACCTTGCCTCTGCGACCGCGATCCGTTCGTGATTCGTGTCAACAACCACCATAGCGTCAGGGAGGCCGCCCATTTCCCGAATCCCGCCCAGCGACTTGAGGAGCTTGAGGCGCTGACGTTGGAGAGTCAGCACCTCTTTCTTGGGGAGGCTGCCTTCATCCTCTTCCAGTCGCTGCTCCATTGTTTTGAGGCGATCTATGGATTTCGAAATCGTCTTCCAGTTGGTGAGCATGCCGCCCAGCCACCGCTGATTCACGTAGTGCTGTCCACACCGCCTGGCGTGCTCCTCGATCGGACGCTGGGCTTGCCGTTTGGTGCCAACAAACAGGACGCGACCGCCTCCCGCCGCCACTTCCCGCAGGAACCCAAGTGCGGAATAGAGCATCGGAACGGTCTGCTGAAGATCAATAATGTGTATGCCGTCACGTTCGCTGTGAATGAACGAGGCCATTCGCGGATTCCAACGACGGACCATGTGGCCGAAGTGAACGCCAGCCTCCAGGAGCTGGCGCATGGTGAAGTGTGGAATGGACAATTTGTGCTCCTTTATCCGGTTGAGCCGCCACGGGAGAAACCGAAATATCGGCACCGGAAGGCCGAGCGTCGTTGGACGCCGGGCCAATCCCGTGTGAGTGCTGCTGTCCCTGTAGGCGGAAAGGCAGAAGTTTGCAAGAGCACAATGCAAACGGTTCCCCTGCCGGCGCTCTCGATGCTCCGTCTATCGGTTGAGCTACCGACCCGGGCGTGTCCGTACCCGGACGCGATCAACGCATTCGTGCCAGCGCCTGACGTCCGCGCTACGATCTACCTTTGTTGGGTCGAAACGGCGATCTTTCTTCCACAGGCGACTGATTTCCATAAGGTTGCTGTACTCACCCGCACCGAGTCCGGCAAGCAGAACAGCGCCAAGCGCCGTGGTCTCGGTAACCGTTGGCCGCTCAACCCGAACTCCAAGGGTGTCGGCCAAGAACTGCATCAGCCAGTCGTTTTTCGCCATGGCGCCGTCCACCCGTAGCAACCCGCCAGGACGAAACTCTCCGCTCGCAGAAAGCAAGTCGTAGGTCTGATAGGCCACGGCCTCAAGGCCGGCCCGCACGATGTGAGCTGGCGTCGTATCGCGCGACAAACCAAAGATTGCTCCTTGGGCATCCGGATCCCAATAGGGTGCCCCAAGTCCCGTGAATGCGGGGACCAGGACGACTCCTCCATTGTCGGCAACCGTTCCTGCCAGATCCGACGAGCGAGAGGGATCCGCAACGAGGCGCATGGTCTCGCTAAGCCACTGCACCGTGCTTCCTGCATTGAAGATGGTGCCTTCGATTGCAAAGGTAACGCGGCCGTCGAGCCGGCATGCGACCGTCCCGAGCAGGCCGCTCGTGATTTCGGGAAGCACAGCCCCAACATTGGTCAGCAGGAACGCGCCCGTACCGTACGTGCATTTTGTCATGCCAGGTTCGAAGCAAGCTTGCCCCATTGCCGCCGCCTGCTGGTCGCCCGCGACGCCGCGGATGGGAATTTCCAGTTCGAGGAGTTCAGCACTGATCACTCCGAAGTCGTCGGCACTATCGCGCACCTCTGGCAGCACCGCAGTCGGAATTTCGAAGAGATCAAGGAGTTCGGGATCCCATTCCTGGTCATGAATGTTGAACAGCATGGTGCGGGAAGCATTAGTGGCATCAGTGGCGTGGATTCGCCCGCCGGTGAACCGCCACAGGAGAAAGCTATCAATCGTGCCAAACGCCAATTCGCCCGCCTCGGCGGCCCGCCGAGCGCCTTCAACATGTTCCAGCAGCCATTGCAGCTTGGTCGCTGAGAAATACGAATCGGGTACGAGCCCCGTCTTGCTTGAAATCAATCCTTCTAATCCACGATCTCGGAGGTTTCTGCAAACCTCTGCTCCACGGCGATCCTGCCAAACGATTGCATTGTGAAGCGGCTTTCCACTGGATCGTTCCCACAAAATCGTGGTTTCTCTCTGATTAGCAATTCCCGCAGCGGCGATACCGAAACCCAGACCTCCGGCAGCGTCTACCGCCTTTTGACAGACGCCTAGCGTGGTACGCCAGATGTCTTCAGGATCCTGTTCCACCCACCCGCCTGGCGAGTACTGCGACCCGATATCTTCCTGGGCCACGAAGATCGGGCTTCCATCCAGCCCGAACAAAATGGCGCGACTGCTGCTGGTTCCTTGATCAATGGCGAGTAAGGAAGGCGTGTTCATGGCGAGTCTATTTCAATCGGTGGGGGCGGCTGACTTCACGGCAACCAGTGGTCTCCAGCTTGTGCTGTCTAAAAACCTTGAGTGGTGAGCCGCCAGCGACTGGCGGTCACTATGGCATTGCCCACCGGAGAGTGACCATCCGCATGATTCTCGTTAGCGGTCAAACGACCAAGGCAAGTTATTGCGAATTCGACCCCTCCCCCACAAATTGCTGGGAGTCCTCCTACAAGAGTGAGCCGATACTTGACGCTGACAGTTCGGCATAGGCACCGACAGGAAAATCAATGCGTGCAATTTGAGCGGTGTGATGGATTGACCCCGATCAGGCACAAGGATAAATCGCTGAATCTCGATCAAGAAAACGATGGCTTACGTGTGCTAACCCTGTGAGTCATCTGAGGGCCTCGAACAACCATGCATGGTGAGGTTCTGGTAGCCGGAATTGACCGTTTTGCGGCTCGTTGGCGATGATTCGGGCACGAAACTAAGCATTTGAGGGGGTGAATGCGGCGCATTCGGGAGGTCGGTGCAGACGAACCCCGTGGTCGCACCGTCAGGCGGTGACCCGGCCTCGGAGTTGAACCAGGCGACGGATGTTGAAGGCGAGGTTGGCCATGCCGATCTTCGTGCGGGCTCGGGTGAGAGCGATCGTGCGGACGATCAGTCCCATGGCTTGCTTCTGTACTGCGGACACGTGCTCCACTGGAGCCCGGACGCGCGAGCGCCTGGCGTTGCCGCGGCGGATGTGTGCAGGCAGCGGACGACCGGGGGGGGGGGCGACGACGATGGATGTGGCTGATGAACCCGTGCCGCGACAGGAACGTCTCGTTCTGTTGCGATCGGTACGCGGTATCGGCCCAGACGCCGGCGCCGGTGTTCGTGGGGTCGAGCAGGCCCTGGCGTAACAGCCACCCGTCGTGCCGGCTGGCGTCCGTAACCTCCCAGCAGCGGATCAATCGATACCTTCGGTCGATGCTCGTATGGGCCTTGTATCCAAAGGTCGGGATCGCAATGTCCAGCATCGTGCGATCCCCATCGCGCCGGGCCTTCCCGGTTTGGATCGTCCAGCGGGCGTCCACGTCTTTCTGGCGCGCCTTCGCCGGCTGATCCGGCCAGATTTCATGGGCGCTCCTGCCCGCCTTCGCGGCCTGCTTCTCGTCCCGGGTGTTGCGCTGCTTGGGAGCCGCCACCAGGGAGCTGTCGACGATCTGGCCCGACATCGCGATGTACCCGGCCGCACGGATGGCCGTGTCGAACCGCCGGAACAGACGGTCGATCGCACCCGCCCGGGTCAGGCGCTCGCGGAACATCCAGATCGTCTTCGCGTCCGGCACCCGGTCGTTCAGCCCGAGGCCAAGAAACCGCATGAACGACAGCCGGTCGTTGATCAGGAACTCCGCCTTGTCGTCGCTGAGACCATTCTGCGCCTGGATCACCAGGATTTTGAACATCAGGACCGGGTCGTACGGCGGCCGCCCGCCCTTCGCACCGTCCGAATAGTCAAGCGCCGCTTCCAGATCCGCCCGGAAGATCACGAAATCCACCACTGCCGCATACGCCTCAAGCTGGTCGCCAATGTCGCTCAGCCGCTGCAGCCGTTCCTCAACGTCAAAAAACCCGGGTTGCGTCGCCATGACCGCCTCCAACACGCATACCAGCGCATTGAATCACAGCCTCCTTGATTTGGCGAGGTAAATCGAGGTTCCCATCTGCCTAGAGCCCCGCGCCTTGCGGAGCGCGCAACCTTGTTCGATGCCCGATCGCAAGGTAGTGTTTCCTCGACTTAGCGCTTTGCCAACATGACACCATGCACGCCCTGGCACCGGCTAACAGAGTTCATGCTCGAGATCAACAGGAGTTGTTCGCGATCGACACCTTGAGATGCTCTTCGTGATCAAGAAAACATTTCTCGCTTGCGCGGTCGCCATTGCGCAGTTCTGTGCGGGCACCGCATTCGGAGGGCCCATCGAAGAAGCCATTCGGGCCTATGACGACGGCCGATTCCTTGAGGCAGCGGATCTTGCTGAAGGTCAAGGGACGTCTGAAGGATATGCTTGGGCCTCCCGATCGCTCACAATTTACAGCCAATACATTGCATCCACGCTTGAGGAGCGGCAGGAAGTCCTGCTACGGGCCATTGAGTTCGCAAAGAAGGCAATGGAACTTGACGAGTCGAATCCGTACGCATACCACGAAATAGCCCATTCCGAGGGGCGTTACGCTGAGTCATTGCCAACCATGGAAGCGTTGCGCGGCGGTTACGCGGAAAAAACAATGGCGGCGATGCAGCGAGCACTGGAATTCGATCCGGATTCCGCTTACGTCCATTTAGCGATCGGGGGATGGCACGCGCGCATCATTGATGCTGCTGGCTTCATGGGCGCACTGATCTACGGAGCGAGTGAAGACAAGGCCCATGAACACTACGAGCGCGCAATTGCCCTCCTTCCTGACGATGCAATCATCCTGGCGCACTACGCGATTGGTCTTCTCCAGTTGGATGAAGACGACAATCGAGAGTTCGCCAGCGAACTTCTCGGCCGGATCGAAGCGATGTCGGACAAGAACGCTTACGAACAATTCTTGCAGGAAGATGTAGCGAAGCGGCTTGGTGCATCGGCCGCCCGATGATCGGCCCCGGCCGGCATGTCCAGCCGGCTATGCCTAAGTGGATCTAGCCCACGGGCAACAATTCGAGGCCCACTCAAGGGTAGGGTTAAGTGAAGCAGCTGTGTCTGGTTGCCCGTCAGAGACGTGACGGAGCCCAGACTCGGGCTCAACGCGACGCAGCTTCTTGACCGGCTGCATTCGGCTTCTGCGTGTACGGCGGGGGCCGAAAATAGCGCGGGAACGGGCCGAATGCGGCCATGTTGACCTCGATCAATGCAGGTCCATCGGCCGCAATAGCTTGCCGCAATGAATCCTCCAATTGTTCTGAAGTCTGAACCCGAGCAAACGGCAGTTGCACAAGTTCGGCCAGCTTTTCGAAATCAGGGACACTCGGGTCATCGAAGTAATGTCGGCCGCCGTACAGCACGTCCTGAATATGCCGAATGACGCCATACCCGCCATCATTCATGATCACGAACACCACGTCCGGCCGTTCCTGGGCGGCTGTCCACAACTCAGCCAAGCTCAAGCTAAAGCCACCATCCCCACACATGGAAACGACTTTGCGGCCTCCGGACCCGATCGCAGCCCCGATGCCAAAAGGCAGCCCCGGACCGATCGCTGCACTCACCGGGTACACGTTGTCCCGTGCATCGTCGATCGGAAATACCCGATTACCCCAGGTACTGTTCGCAAGTGTGATATCGCGTACCCAGACTGCGTCTTCTGGCATTGCCGCCCGCATACGGGCGGGGAACTCGTGGTAGGCGTCGAGCCCGCTGATGTAGACCTCTGTGGCCTTGTGCTTGGCTGAAGTCGCCGCGCCGGCATGTGCCGGACTGATGGCCATACCGCCCTCTTCCAACCGGTCAGCGAGTGCCGTAAGTGCTGCACCTGTCTCAGCGACATGGAATAGTTCTGCTGTGTACGTGCGTCCCTCCGCGCCAGGATCGATGTCTATCTGGATGCGGTTGTCGGGAAGTTCCAGACTCATGTCGACCGTTTCTTGTCCCCGGAGTCTGCAGCCTGCGACGATCATGAGGTCGACCGACCGGAGAAACTTGAGACCTTCAGGCGTCGTCGCCAAAGGCCCCAGCACAAGCGGATGCCGCTCAGATACAACCCCTCGACCATTGAAGCTTGTCGCGAGCGGGATCCCGAGATCGAGCCAACGCTTTACAGCATCTCTGGCATGCTTTGCACCGTTCCCCGTCCACAGCAACGGACGTTTCGCCCGGGCGACGCGCGTGG
This sequence comes from Alphaproteobacteria bacterium, assembly GCA_965215575.1. GTDB lineage: Bacteria > Pseudomonadota > Alphaproteobacteria > TMED109 > TMED109 > VXPW01. The sequence continues at coordinate 2,413,805 of OZ244069.1, read as the reverse complement.
CGATTTCGTCGAGCACCAGTGCAGAGCCCGAAGTCGGCTCAGGAACCGGCAACCTCAGGGTTTCCAAGATTGCTGGTGCTGAGATCTCTGAGCGCTGGATATCGATCGGGATTTCGACGCTAACGGGCCCCATCGGGGGAGTACGAGCGATGGTCGCTGCCTTGACAAGCGTGCCGAGCGCGTTTTCAGGGCTTCGTACTCGAAACGCGGCCTTCGACACCGCGGCCAACATGCCAAGCTGATTGGGGACATCGTGGACCGCACCCTGCCCTCGATCCAGGTTGCCGGTCGCAGTCTGGCCGGTGATGTGAAGCAGTGGGGTGCCAGCGAAGCCTGCTTCAACCAGCGCGCCGGTCGCGTTGGCCGCTCCCGGTCCGGTACTCGTGATGAGCACGCCAAGTTCCCCTGACACGCGCGCATATGCGTCGGCCATATGGCCGGCCCCTGCCTCGCCCCGACCCATGACAAATCGAATGGCATTTCGCCGACCGATCGCGTCCAAAATCGGGATGTTATGGATCGACACCACTCCGAAAACCGTAGTCACACCGACGGCGTCAAGAAATTCGGCGACAACGTCACCGACGGGAATGAACCGGTCACTGGTGATCATGAGCGTTCACCGCAAACAATGAATTGGCAATCAAGGGGCTAACCTGCCGGATTTACCAACGTCCACGTATTGGCGAAGACGTCGTTGAAGCCGTAGTCTGCGCGCTGGCCGGGCATCGCGGATGGGTGGCTGAGTGGTCGAAAGCACCGGTCTTGAAAACCGGCGATTCTGCAAGGAATCCGGGGGTTCGAATCCCTCCCCATCCGCCACGGCGCGCTCAACTATGGCCGGCGATGTTGCGGGGTTCGTAGAGTTCTTCAAGGTACCCTACATCATCAGGGCTGAGTTTCCGGTCGGCCGCCTTCAGGACTGTCCTGAGTTGCTCCTCGGTCGATACTCCGATGATCGGCGCGGTAATGGCCGGTTTTGTCAGCATCCAGCCGAGCGCCACCTCTGGCCGCGAGGCGCCGAGGCGTGACGCCACCTCGCCGACCCGGTCGGCGATCGCAAAATCAACATCGCGGTAGTACATATTCTGCGCAATGTCGTCAGTCCTTGCCCGAACCGTCTCACCGCCTCCTTGGCGGTGCCGATTCCCGGCCAGGAATCCCCGGGCCAACGGGCTCCACGGTGTCACGGCGATACCCTGATCCAAGCAGAGCGGGATCATTTCCCGCTCCTCTTCGCGATAGATCAGATTGTAGTGATTTTGCATGGACACGAAGGGAGTCCATCCATTCTGACGTGCTGCTGCCTGGGCCTTCATGAACTGCCAGGCATACATACTCGACGCCCCGATATAGAGAGCCTTTCCCGAGCGCACGACATCGTGCAGTGCTCCCATCGTTTCTTCGATCGGGGTCGCGTAGTCCCAGCGATGAATGATGTAGAGGTCAACGTAGTCGGTTTTGAGGCGACGCAACGAAGCGTCGATACTTTCCATGATGTGTTTTCGGGATAACCCGCGATCATTCGGTCCGTCCCCCATCGGGTTGTACACCTTGGTGGCGAGCACGTATTCGTGTCGGCCCAGCAAGTCTCCCAGTATCGTGCCCGTGACTAGTTCGCTTCCTCCCTGCGCATAGACGTCCGCCGTATCGAAGAAGTTGATACCGGCCTCCACCGCTGCCTTGATGATTGGCCGACTGGAGTCCTCTTCCATCACATAGTCGCGCCAGCCGGGAGTGCCGAAAGTCATCATTCCAAGACACAACCTGGAAACCTTTGTCCCCGTTGCGCCAAATCTCACATAGTCCATCGTGTCTCTCCAGTGTTGGAATTTCCGTCCATCAGTCAGGCGAGGCGACGATTCGTTCAAGACCGCCAAGGTACGGTCTCAGCGCCTCGGGTACCGTTACGGAGCCATCTGCCTCTTGATAGTTCTCGAGCAGGGCAATCAGCAGTCGTCCGGCAGCGACCCCGGAACCGTTGAGCGTGTGCACGAGACCCAACTCCGAGGAATCGGGACACCGAAATCTCGCGTTCATGCGGAGAGCCTGGAATTCGCCGCAGTTGGAACAGCTCGAGATTTCCCGAAAGGCCTGCTGCCCTGGCAGCCAGACCTCAAGATCATAGGTTTTGCGCGCTGAGAACCCCATGTCTCCCGTAGACAGAAGAACAACGCGGTAGGCGATCCCAAGGCGGCGCAGGACTTCCTCGGCACAGCCGGTCATCCTTTCAAGTTCGTTGTCGGAATCCTTCGGGCGGGTAATTGAAACCAGTTCCACCTTCGCGAACTGATGCATGCGAATCATGCCCCGATTGTCTCTTCCGCCCGCCCCCGCTTCGGCCCGGAAACAGGGCGTCAGGGCTGCGAAGCGCATGGGAAGCGCGGACGCATCCTGAATCTCCCCGGCCACGAGGTTCGTGAGAGGAACCTCGGCAGTCGGAATCAGCCAAAAACCATCTTTCGTCTGAAAGAGATCATCCGCAAACTTCGGTAGCTGCCCGGTTCCGAACAAAGCGGCTTCCCGGACCAGGGCGGGAGGATTGACCTCAAGGTAGCCGTGTTCTTGTGTTTGCAGATCCAGCATGAAGGCGCATAGCGCACGCTCAAGGCGCGCTAGGATGCCCGTGAGCGTGACGAAGCGAGCTCCCGACATCCGCGCGGAGCGCTGGAAATCCATCATTCCTAGCTGTTCGCCCAGTGTGACATGGTCTTGGGCCGGAAAGTCGAAGGTTGCCGGTTCGCCCCAGCGACGGATTTCCTGGTTGGCCGCCTCGTCAGGGCCATCCGGTACCTCACCGGCAGGCAGGTTCGGCAATCCGGCAAGAGCTTCGCGAATTCGCCCAGTCAATTGATCGGCCTGCTCCTGAAGATCAGCAATCGATGTTTTCAACTGACCGACCCGCTCGACCAAGTCCTTCGTCTCTTGGCCAGTCGCCTTCCGCGATCCGATTTCGCGACTCGTTGAATTCCGCTCGGTCTGAGCCGCCTGGAGTTCTGTCAGACACTGTCGACGCTCTGCGTCGAGCTTGAGGATTTCGCCAGCGCAAGGAATTAGTCCGCGGCGCACCAATCCAACATCAAAAATGTCGGGATTGGCCCGAATCCATGGCATCGCAAACATGGAGTGTTCGCCTACCTGTCCATGTGGTAATCGGTCTCAGGAAGGTCATCGTCGATCTCATCGCCACCGGTATCTGCTTCGTCTTCGTCGTCGAGATCGACCTCGTCAGTCTTGGCGCGACGTTCCATCGCCGCAGCCAACAAAATGGAAATCTCAAACAACACGATGATCGGAATTCCAAGACCGACTTGGCTGATGAGATCGGGGGGGGTCAAGACGGCGGCGCCAACAAACGCCACCACAACAGCGTATTTGCGTTGCTTTCGCAAAGCGTCGGCGGTAGTCAGACCGGCCCGCGCGAGCAGCGTGATCGCAACGGGTAGCTGGAATGCCAGGCCGAACGCAAACATCAGCTTGAGCACCAGTGAGAGATACTCGTTGACTTTGGCTTCAAGCTCGATGGCCAGTCCGGTATCAGTACCGGACGTCTGAAATGAGAGAAAGAACGACCACGCGAGCGGAAAGATGAAGGAGTAAACGAGTGCCGCACCAAGGCCGAACAAGATGGGAGTGGCGATCAGAAAGGGAAGGAACGCCCGTCGCTCAGTGCGATAGAGGCCAGGGGCAGCAAATTTGTACAGTTGGCTGGAAATTACCGGGAACGACACGAAGAGAGCTGCATAGAACGAGACCTTGAGATACGTGAAGAAGGCTTCTGTCAGCGCCGTATAGATCATTCGCGGGTTCTCGACACCCTGCTGCTCATAGATCTTGGCGAGCGGCCGAACCAGAAATCCGTAAATGTCTTCTGCAAAGACGTACGCGATGATAAAACAGACGAAAAACGCAACTAGGGCCCACTTGAGACGATCACGTAGCTCGATCAGATGATCGATTAATGGTGCTCGGGATGCCTCAATTTCTGCCTCATCGTTCTCCGCGCGCGACGTCATTTCCAGCAATCACCCCTCATCGCTGGCCGGATCGGGCTTGGAGGCACCCAGATGGCGAAGTCCGACCGGACGGGCGGCCGCTTCCGTTACCGCAGTCCGCTCCGCCATTGGGGCCCCGGCCGGCACAGACGGGGGCCGAGCCGGTGGGGGGGCGGGAGTCGGGGTTCCGGCGGCTGGCTTGCCCCCCTCCTGCTCTTCCAACGACTGTTCGTCAGCGCTGGAGCTTTCCGGTTCCGCCACGGATGATGGTGCGCCAACATCCCGGAGGGAGCGCGTGAGTTCCCCTCCAGGGTCTACCGTGGCGCGAATCTCCTTCCGAAATCCACTACGTGCCGATTCGACGGTCTTCCGTACTTCGTCGAGCTCTGATTCACGCACGGCATCGTCGACGGATTCCCGAAACTCCCTAGCCAGTCCGCGGATTTTCCCGGCCCACTGACCAACTGTTCGGAGGACCTTCGGAATATCTCTGGGGCCGACGACAAAGAGCACGACCACGCTGATGACGAGGACTTCCGTCCAGCCAATGTCGAACATCAATGCCTCGGAGCACGCCGGGGCGCAGCGTCAGGACTTCGCCGACTCGTCGGCTTTCGCTGCGGCCGTTGTTGCAGATGCAGGATTGTCGGAGAGCGTGACTTCCTCGTGTCCGACTTCCTTCGGACCATCGGCTTCTCCGGCGACCTCTTCCTTCATCCCAGTGCGGAAACTCTTGATCCCCTTTGCTACATCCCCCATCACGCGGGGCAGCTTACCCGCCCCGAAGAGGATCAGGACGATCGCAAGGATCAGTACAACTTGCCAAATGCCAATGCCCATGGCCGATACACCCCTTGTTGCGCCATGGTAGGGCGACGCGACCCACAATGTTCAGTATGGCAAAGATGGGGGGTTCCGCAACAATCAGCTAGCCAAGGGGAAAACGAAAGCCCGTGCTGGGTCGAGTCGAACTCTCACTACCGTGCCCGCGAGAGGAGCGGAGTCGACAAGCACCCGAGCGTGGAAAATCGGCCCTTCATCCGGAGGCTGGATCTCAACCACTGCAAGCGCGCCCAACGGGCGCACGCTCCGAACCTGCGCCGGTAAACCTTCCCCGAGGAGCAGTCCCTCTTCACGGACCAACAGCTCGGCAGGGGTGCCGTCGGCGATGCCGGTCGCCTCAAGCGAGCCGAATGGCGTCGTGACTTGTCCGCCTTGAACTCGCACTCGGATTCGGTTGACGTGCCCCAACATGCCTGCACAAAAGGCGTTTGCGGGTTCGGAATAGATCTCCTGCGGCGTGCCCAACTGGGGAATCGTTCCATCTTGCATCACGCTGATTCGATCGGCAAATCGCATGGCGTCTTCCGGGTTATGTCCCACGAGGACCGCCACGGTTCCATGCGCTCTGAGGACACGGCAGACCGTGGCTGCCAGGTCTGTTCGCAACTGCGGATCAAGGCCCGAAAATGGCTCGTCGAGCAGCATCACGTCTGGATTCGTTGCCAGGGCACGAGCGAGGGCCACACGCTGCGCTTCGCCGCCTGACAGGGTGTGGGGAAGACGATGTGCCACATCTGCGAGATCGACGCGTTCAAGCAATTCCTGGGCGCGTGACGCGCGCATGGGGCGACCACCGCCGTTCAGACCAAAGGCGACATTGTCCGCAGCGCTGAGATGTGGAAACAGGGCTGCGTTCTGGAACACCATCCCTACCCGCCGTTGCTCGGGCGGAATATCGACGGTACGGCTGGCTAGAGTCCGCCCGTCGATGGTGATCGTGCCGCCATGGATGTGCTCGATGCCTGCGATTGCTCGGAGCAACGTGGTCTTCCCGGCCCCGGATGGCCCGACGATCCAAAGTACCTCGCCATGACGCGCATCGAGGTAGACATCGGTGATCAATTCTTTCCCGTCGGATGGCGACCGCACCGACAGGCCTCTCACTTCCAGGCCTTGCTTGGACTTGGCATCCATCACCACCGCCCCGCGCTACCCATCAACCAAGAATCGAACTCGGAGACTCCCGGGAGCACGTGTCTTCCTCGGCCAACTACGTCGTCGGGTGTGCATGAGGGAGGAACAGCCCGTGGGTATCCCGAAGTCTATTTCAATGCCGAGGTTCCGGAAACCGGTACGGCAGATGGAATGCGAACCCGAAAGCAGCAGAAAACCTCAGACCGGTCCGGGGGCCACCGTATGGCGGACTGGGGGGAACCAACAGGGGTCTCGGGACGGAGTTCGACTACGCTTCGGGGCAAAGGGGCAACGACGAGCAGGCCTAGGTCAGTGTCTTTAGCTTCCTCCAGCTGCGCGGCGAGATACCTGCGGCCCCTCGCGATTGTACGGGACTGCCGGAATGCCCCTCCGCACCTGGCGTCAAGGGGTCTGTTCGTGAGGAGGTGCTGACCGCAAACTGGGCGAACGGACGGGTAAGTCTCTGATGGCGATCACTGAGCCAGAAGCCGCGGTCAGCCGATCATTGGCTCGTCCCCTATGCATTATGCTCGGTTGCCGGAATCCGCGTGACAGCATGATGAGCGGGATCAGACCGACGGCAACAATCGCCAGCGCAGGCAAAGCCGCATCCCCCATCCTTTCCTCGTCCGCCATTTCGAAGGCTCGAACTGCCAACGTGTTGAAGTCAAATGGGCGAAGAACCAATGTAGCCGGTAGTTCCTTCATGACTTCGACAAAAACGAGCGCGGCCGCCGTAGCTACCCCTCCTCGTAGCAATGGAACATGAACGCGGAACAACATGCCGCGAGGAAACACACCAAGCGTTCGGGCGGCGGCGTCGAGCGACACGGGAATGCGCTGGTAGGAGCTTTCCAACGCATTTATTGACACCGCCAGAAAGCGGACCGCATAGGCAAAGAGAAGCACAGCGACGGTGCCTGAAAGGAATAGCCCTGTTCCGGAGCCGAACGTCAGGCGAGTTGCACTGTCCAGCGAATGATCCAGAAAGGTGCAGACTCCAAGCACCCCGACCGCGACCACGACGCCCGGTACGGCGTAGCCGGCTCCGGCTGTACGCGCGAAAGGCCGCACGACCGCCGGATCAAGCCGGAGTCCAAAAACCACCAGCCCTGCTATCGCAACCGTCAGCACGGTTGCGCCAAGCGCAAGGCCGAGAGTGTTGAACATGATTCCGACGAACGCGGGGTCAATGGGTGCACCTGCCCGAACGTGCCACCAAACCAGACACGCGGCTGGCAGCGCAAATCCCAACACGACAGGCAACGAACAGCCGAATGTCGCGAACAGGGCCCGGCGTCCACGTAACGCATAACGCGCGACGGGACGGCTGCGGTCGTTCTCCGGGTGATAGCGGCCGGATCTGCGGAGGTGACGCTCAACCCACAGCACGGCCAACACAACCAGCAGCAACACGGTCGCCAGGCGCGTCGCGGCACCGATATCCCCAAATCCAAACCAGGCCCGGTAGATGCCTGTAGTGAACGTCGCAATGCCAAACAACTCGGCTACACCAATGTCATTGAGCGTTTCCATCACCGCGAGCGCGCATCCCGCCACCAACGCTGGACGTGCCAGTGGAACAGCCAGCGAGCGGAAGATGTTGCCCGGACTACCGCCCAGCAGCCGCCCCGTCTCGAGAAGCGTCGCTGATTGTGTTGCGAACGCGGTTTGGACGAGGAGGTAGACGTACGGGTAGAGAACCAGGGACATTACTGCGACTGCTCCGAGCAGTGACCGGATTGCCGGAAACCAGTAGTCGTCTCTTCCCCAATCGAACCAATCACGCAACCCGGTCTGAACCGGGCCCGCGTATTCCAGCAGATCGCCGTAGACAAAGGCGGCCACATAGCCCGGGAACGCCAGCGGCAATACCAGTGCCCAACTGAAAATCCGCCGACCGGGAAACTCGCACATTGCCACTAGCCAAGCGGTACCGACACCCAAGATTGCGGTTCCGCAGGCCACACCGATTGCGATACCGAACGTGTTGGCCGCGTAGTCGGCAAGCACTGTGTCGACAAGGTGCGGCCAGAGATCACTGTCCGGAGTTGAAAAACCGAACATGACAACCAGAAGTGGAGTCACAAGCAGGAGTGCCGTGATCGACGCGCTCCAAGTCCAGCTGTTGGCCCTCCGGAGCAAGCCTCTTAGCGAAGCCATTCGGGCGATCGACGCGACGCTCATGCGTACGGGGTTATTTCCAGCCCGCTCGATCTGCGGTGCGCACGGCCTCGGCATTCAAGCGACCAAACTCAGCCACAGGAAGGTCGTCCTCGGTAAAACCTCCCCATTCAGCTACCGTGCCACTGGGACTCACGTCCGGATTCGTCGGAAATTCGTGATTCACCGCCGCATAGATCGCCTGAGCTTCGGGCGAGGCCAGATATTCGATCAATGCCACTCCGGCCTCCGGGTGCGGCGCGTAGCGGGTAACGCCAGCCCCGCTGACATTCACATGCGTTCCCATCTGTTCGTCAGCCGGGAAGTAAATCGCCGTATTCGCAATCGACGATCCTTCTTCGGATTCGAGTAGCACGGCGTAGTAATAGCTATTGACGATGGCAAGATCGGCTTCGCCTGCTGCCACGGCGCGAATCTGATCACGATCGCCGCCGCTCGGAGGTCGAGCCAGATTGCTCACAAGCCCGCGCACCCACTCTTCTGCGGCCTCCGGTCCGTAGTTCCCGATGATCGCGGCAAGCAGCGACTGATTGTAAATGCTGCTGCTGGACCGGACGGCGATTTTCCCCCGCCAAGCCGCGTCGGCCAGGTTCACATAGCCTGGAAGACTCGTGTACATCTGGTCCAGTGTCACCCGGTCGGTCGCGTAGACGATGGCTCGAGCCCGCAGGCTCAGCCCAAACCATTGCCCGTCCGAATCCCTAAATTGGGCCGGGATGCTTGCCTCAAGCCTCTCCGACCGGATCGAACGCAGCAGTCCGTCCGCCGCAGCCCGCCAGAGGTTTCCCGCATCCACTGTCAGAAAAACGTCGGCAGGAGAATTCTCACCTTCGGCAATCAGGCGCTGGTGCAGCTGCCCTCCCTTGGCCGTTACCGTCTTGACCTCAATGCCAGTGACCGAAGTAAATGCGTTGAGAAGCGGCCGAATCAGTACCTCTTTGCGTGCCGAGTAAAGGTTGACGGTCTCTGCCGATTGCGCCGAGGTGCTCAAGAGGAAGACGGAGACAGCCGCGACGGCGGCAAATGCGAGGACTGGAAATCTCATTGCGGAACCGGTGCGAGTGACACTCATTCTCAGCAGATATAACGGATCACAGCCCCCTCCGCAACCCTCTTAACCCCCTCCAAACTCAAGAAATCTCGAAGGTTGTAGTTATCGAACTACTTGTGGAGGCCGCATTTGTATTTGCCGAAACCACTCCTTTTTCTCAGTGCGTTTAGAGTGCGTCACACCACAAACTCGGACATCTTGGAACGACCATGTCTACTGCATCCGACAATCCCGCCGACCTTGCAGCCTTTATCGGTCAATTTACCAATGCCGCCTGCGGCGGACCGGGCTCTAGACTTGCCAAGCTCTTTACCGAGAATGGTGTCTATCACGATGGTTTCTACGGGGCATTCAAGGGACGCGATGCCATCGCCGCCATGATCAATGAGCACTTCCATGCTCATTCCGAGAATCTTGACTGGCGGTACAAACACCTCTGTCAAGGTGACGGAATTGCCTACGGCACCTATCGCTTCCACTACGATTCGCTCATCCCCAGTGCAAAAGGAAAGCGCATAACCATGGAAGGCATGAGTCGGTTCCGATTTAGCGATAGGCTGATTCTTGAATATTCGGAAGTATTCGACGTGGGAATTGGATTTGTTCAGCTTGGTTTTCCGTCGGAAAGAATCGCTCGATCTCTTCAAAAGCGCGCTGCGGCTGTCGCCAAGGGGCCGGTACTTTGATGGAGGACAGTAACCTTCAAAATATCATCCGAGGTCCAGTATATTGCCAAATTCACGTCAGGCGGTCTTTCCGCCAAGGTACGGTGGATGGGATTACGACCAAGCCCTACCTGGCAGTGAGTCAGGAACAGTAAAGGTCAGTCCATCAGTCCGTGAAACGGGATCCATCGTACCGGATCACCCGGGCTTATTTTGCTCTCCGCCTCGGTAAGTATGGCCAGCCCGTCTGACCAAATCACTGAAGACAGGATCCCTGCACCAGCCTGTGGAAACAAATCAAGCATCTCAGAGCTTTCATCCGAATTCCTTCGTACCCTGAGAAATTCACAGCGGCCCGTCTTCTTGCGGTAAGTGAATCCGGCGGTGGCCGGCATCCCTGTGGGGAATTGCCAACGTTCGCCCGTGAGACGCGCGATCACGGGCCGAGCGATCACAAGAAACATCACAAAAGCAGCCACCGGATTGCCCGGCAGGCCGACGACGGGAATTCCACTCAGTTGACCGAGACCCACCGGCCGGCCTGGTTTGACGGCAAGCCGCCAGAAGTGAAGGGTCCCAAGATCGCGCAGTACACGGCGGACATGATCCTCCTCGCTCTCGGACATGCCCCCCGAAACCAGCAGCAAGTCTTGGGTACCAGCGGCTCCGCTCAATGCGTCGTGCACCCTATCTGCCTTGTCCGCGAGAATGCCGAAATCGGTAACGCGTGCTCCGGTGGCACGCGCGAGACCGCACAACATGGCCCGATTCGAGTCGAACACCTGTCCCGGGCGGGGCACGACGCCAGGATTTACAAGCTCATCGCCAGACGAAAACACGCCCACCCTGAGTTCGCTTCGCACCAAAACCTTGGTCTGGCCCAAGGCGGCAATCATTCCGCTTTCGGCTGCCCCGATCCGCTGTCCGGACTGCAGGACCCGGGTTCCGGCGCACACATCCTCGCCTTCTTTGCGTGCATTGGCCCCGGACTGCATCCCGGGAGGAACATGCAGCTCCTCACCACGTACCTCCGCGTCTTCCTGCATGATGACCGTATCGGCACCCGGTGGAAGCACCGCCCCCGTCAGAACCCGCACGGTCGCTCCAGACGGCAGACTCGCCGTCCACGGGTGCCCTGCCCCAGACCTTCCCCCCAGCGTCAGTACACCCTCCCCTCCCGGGGAGAGATCCCCAAATCGGAACGCATAGCCGTCGACAGCCGTGTTCGCATGCGGAGGAACATTCCGCGTGCTCACCACGTCAGCCGCAAGAATTCGACCGTTTGCTGCCCTGGCATCCATCTCAACTTCGGACGTCACCACTTGCAACCGGGTACTCAATTCGTGCTGCGCCTGGGCGAGCGGGATCAGTCCCTCCCCGAACGCGAAACAGTCCTCCTTAAGCTGCATTTTCAACTAGCCCGAGGCGCGCGAGCACGAAATCCGCGATCGCCGACGCATCGTTGAGAGGCAGAACCGGCCTATCGCTGGATAGGAAAGGGACGTCAGACGCGATAGCAATGATTGACGGGTCGTCTACAGCCAACAGCGGAAATCCCAAGGACGGCCGATGTACCTCAATCTTCTCGTGGGATCCTTTCTTCCAGCCTTCGATCAGGAGGACGTCAACCGCCTCCATATGGCTCATCAGCAGTTCGGGGACACGGTCGGCATCGGGTTCTTCGTGAATCAGTGCCCAGCGTCGTCTGGAGGCCACCAACACTTCTCGAGCACCGGCCTCGCGATGGACGAAGCTGTCCTTACCCGGCCGATCGATCTCAAAATGCTCGTGAGCGTGCTTCATGGTCGACACCGTCCGTCGTCGTCGCAGGAGTTCCGGGATCAGGCGGCTGAGAAGTGAAGTCTTGCCGCTCCCCTGCCAGCCGACGACCCCAATTCGCGGAATCATTCGTCTTTCCCGTCGGAAGAAGCATCACGACCTGGTGACCCAATCCCGGAACGGTAGTCGTCGGTTGTACGAACTCGCGGACGAGGGTTCACCTGGGATCCCAGGGGATCACGAAATTGATCCACCACCCTGCAGTCAGCGCACATCTTGACCCGTCGCACCAAGCGGGGGTCAGCCGTCATCATGGGGTGTCCGGCAAGCCGCTCCAGAGTCCGCTCAATTGATTGCCGGACGCCAAACGGCTGACCGCAGGAAATGCAGGCGAAGGGCTGCTCTTCCTGAAGAACCCGGCGCGCGCCGGCTTGGGCTTCCGGCACGAACCTGGCTTGAAGAGAAATCGCCTGCTCTGGACAGGTCCTGCTACACAAACCGCATTGGATGCATGCGTCTTCCTGGAAACCCAGCTGCGGGACGTCCGGATTGTCCTGCAAGGCACCAGTCGGACACGCGCCGACGCAAGCGAGACAGAGCGTGCATGCCTCCGGATCGACCTTGACTGTCCCAAAGGGGGCGCCGGCTGGAAGCGGAATGGTCTCAGGCTTGGCAGGTGCATGGACGCAAAGGTGCCGCATTGCCTGCAGCCCCCCGGCTCGCCGCTCTCCCAGGGACAAGAATTCCGCCACGGGCCAAGGCCGACCGTCCGGCGCGTTTGCCAGCACCGGCAGAAGTTCGTCAGGATCGCCCGTCACGCTCTGCGAGACGCGCGTGCCATAGCCGAGGGCGCCGGTGATTGTGTTGGCGATTTCGATCTGGACGGCGAGCGGCCCGTGCGTATCGGGTCGGGCGGGATCGGCGACGCACACGATGTCACCGGCACCCCAAGCAAGGGTCATCCAAAGCGCCTCCGCACTCACTCCTGCGACCGCACCCGACAGACACGGCAGCACGTGGCCCGGTAGCCGACCGGCCTGTGCCGCCACAGCTTCCAGGAGATCGACACCGAATCCGTACCCGTGAAAAACCACGGTCGGCACCACGTCAGAGGCATCTGCCCACGCCCTGAGCCCTGACCGAAGTCCACGCAGGAATGTTTCCTCGTTTGGCCAGTCGAATCGAAGGGCCCCCGTCGGACACGCGGCCGTGCAGGCACCGCAGCCAGCGCACACGTAAGGGTCGAGCGATACGTGATCGCCCGCTGGGTTGAGCGCTCCGGGAGGACAGAGTTCGAGGCAACGCGTGCAACCCTGAATTCGGCTTCTCGAGTGTGCGCAGAGTTCGGATCGAGTCTCGACATATAGCGGATGCTGGAACTCGCCGTCGCTGTCGGCCACTGCGTTCAGCGCAATCTCCAGCTCCGCCCGGTTGCGTGGGTCGCAACGCACGTAGCCGGTCCTAAGTTCCGGGGTCGGGATCAGCGCCGGGCCCCGGCTGAGGTCCAGGACGGCATCAGCATGCAACTCAGCCCCGGTCTCGCGAACCGTCAAGCCCCAGGCGCCGAAATGGCCGTTCAGCCGCGCCGGCTTTCCGATATGGACTGGAAACGGTCCCGCCTGATCTCCCCTGCCTACACGTGAAGCCTCAGACTGATCGGTGACCAATACCGTGACACGGCTGCGCTGGGCCAGCGCCCGTGCTGCGGAAACTGCATGCCGAGCCGGCCCGACCACGAGCACCCGTCCCGCCGCCGTGACTGCCATGGTCCGTCCAGGCGGCACAGACTCTTGTGCGATGGCTGCCAGGGCGGCTTCTACGGGCCCTTGCATGGATGCGCTCACTGCCGGATCCCCTCCTAGACCGAAGAACTCATACAGCTTAACGGCAGCGGCACGTCCGCGACCTTGCCTGGATGTCGGTCATGGTTTCGCTCAGCCTCACTTTGCTCTCGTGAGAACGGGAGGGCTGATTGCATCAAGCATCCGTCCTCAGGAGAACAGTGAACGTCCTTGGCCGCTTCCGTTACGGTTTCGGAAGCGGCTGAGACCGACCGAATCCGTGTCCCGTTCGTCGATAACGGTGCGACCGCTATATCGTAGTCTAGGTGTGCGTACTCAATGGTGGGCTGATGCGAACCGAGATGCCGATCCGCGTGAACCTCCGTCAATCCCAGGGCGGTGGACGGTGGGCCGTGTCCGCCTGGGAGGCGGTGTCGGTCGTGCTTGAGCCAGATTGCGGAGGTTCTACGGGGACTCCGATGACGCTGGCATTGCATCGAAAGGAAACGGAGGGTTACCGCACTAATCTGGCTGGGGAACGTGCGGTCTACGTGATCCTGCGGCCAGACGCCTCCGGAGTCGTGCGCCAACCATTCCTGGCGACCGTATGCCCGTTCGAGGCGCAGGACTATGCGGACGATGCGGATTCGCGGGTGGACGCCGTTCCGATGCCCGAGCTTGTCGCAGCTTGGCTGATCGCATTCGTCCGGCGTCACCATGTGGACGAACCGTTCCGCAAACGCGAACGCGGTCCACGCGTCGAGAGAGAGGCGTTTGCGCGTCCGCCGAGAGTGAAGGGATGAGCAGTTTCCTGACACGGTGGTCCAAACGGGCGGCCGAAGCCAGGCAGTCCCGCGAAACCGAGTTTGCCGATCCGACCATAGAACTCCCCGTCGAGTCTTCTTCTGCCCTACAGACCAGCGAACCTGCGACCGAACGTGAGCCAGACTTGCCGGACCCGGAGACACTCGACGCGGACTCGGACTATCGGCCATTCCTGCGGCGGAGTGTCGCACCTGCGCTCCGACGGCTGGCGCTCCGGAGGCTCTGGCGGAGTGATCCGTTGCTGGCAAACCTCGATGGGCTCAACGACTATGACGACGACTTCGCCGCCCTGCATCGCTCGGGTGCGGAGGCGATCGCTGACGCCATTCGTGCCGGGCGCAAATACGCGCGCGCACCGGGCGGCTCCACCGATGATTCTTTGTCTCCCGTCGCTGGTGCTCAGCCGGACACCCACGATGAGCAGCTGCAAGATTCGGAAGCCACCGCATTTGCTGCCGCCAATCCGGACCCCGAAGAGGCCTCCGGATGAAGCGGGACGATAGTGCGACGGATGCGGCAGTTGGTACTGAGCCGGAGGAATTGGCGCGGGCGAAGTGCTATCTGCTGTTTGCCAATCTGCTGCATCGACCGCCGAATGCCGATGCGTTGGCCTCGATCGGAACCCTGGAGGGCGGTTCAGAGACACCGCTACTGACAGCCCTGGGTGATCTGGGCCGATGCGCGCGCACGACGTCCGCCGAAGCGGCCCGACAGGAGTACGGCGATCTGTTTCACGGCCTCGGCGGAACAACCATCAATCCCTACGAGTCGTACTACCGCACGGGATTCATGTACGAAAAGCCGCTCGCGGAACTCCGTCGCACGTTTGGCCGCCTGGGCATCCAGGGAACCCGATCGACCGGCGACCCTGAAGATCACGCTGCGGCCATTCTCGAAGCGATGGCCGGACTGATCACCGGCGCCTATGGCCCGCCCGCGGACCCGGCGCTCCAAAAGGAGTTCTTCGCAAAGCACATCCAGCCCTGGATGCCTGGCCTGTTCCGGGACCTCGCAGCGAGGGCAGACGCGCAGCTTTACCGTGCCATCGGCGGCGCCGGACAGGCGTTCCTGCAAACGGAAGTCCGCGCTTTTGCGCAAATCGGCTGACGTGATCCGGCTGGCGGTCTAGTGGCACGATCTCCCGAGCACGCGTAACCGCCAATAGTTGTAAGGAAGGGGTACCAGGAAGCCGGCCGCCAGCATCGGCGGGATCGCCCACCACGTGAGTTGCGCGCCCCCGGTTAGCACGATGTCCACTGCGTTCATGGCAGCTTCCATACCCAGCATGGAAAGCAGCGACATGCCCACGGCCGTCCGCACCGCGTCACGGAGCCGCATGATCCTGATCAACAGCACGGTTTCGAGCGCGAAACTGGTCATGATCCCGTTCACCATCGCCAAGCCCATGATCTGCCAGGTCTCCCAACCGACCTCGAGCAACTGGCAAACACCGATGGTGCCAAGGTCGCCGATGGCGCATCCGATCAGGCACGCCGTGGTGTTCCGGCTTGCGACACGCAGCAGCTCCCATCTGGAGGCATGCGCCAAGCCCACATTGGAAACGCTCATGCTGATTATTTAGCGCAGCGGAGCCGGTAAGCGCCAGCCGGCGTACCGGGCGCCGGTTCCCAACTCGTCTTCTATCGTCAGTAGACGATTGTATTTTGCCGTGCGCTCGCTGCGCGCAAGCGAGCCGGTCTTGATCTGTCCGCTGTTCGTCCCGACCGCAAGGTCTGCGATCGTTGTGTCTTCCGTCTCTCCTGACCGGTGCGACACGATCACGCCGAAACCCGCGGTCGCCGCAGCCTCGATGGCATCGAGTGCCTCGGACAACGTGCCGGCCTGGTTCACCTTGGCCAGAAGCGCGTTGCCGGCACCGTCGCGCACACCCCGGCCGAGCCGCTCAACATTGGTCGCAAACAGATCATCGCCAACAATCTGGATGCGATCTCCCACCGATCTCGTGAAATTTTCCCATGCGGCCCAGTCGTCATCGCCGAACGGATCCTCGATCGAGACGATCGGATAGCGGGCCATCAGATCGGTCCAGTATTCCGCCAGACCCTCGGCCTCCAGTACCCGATCCTCGCCAGCGAGCTGGTACCTGCCGTCCGCCAGCAACTCACCCGCGGCTGCGTCCAAGGCTATTCCCACATCGTCGCCCGGCCGATACCCGGCCCGCTCGATCGCACGCAGCAGCAAGCCGATCGCCGTCGCGCTGCTGTCAAGCGCGGGTGCGAAGCCCCCTTCGTCCCCGAGACCAGTACCCAAGCCGGATTCCGCCAGCAGTTCAGCCAGGGCATGAAATATCTCCGCCCCCCAGCGCAATCCTTCCGCAAACGTTGGCGCGGCGCCGGGTACGATCATGAATTCCTGCACATCCAGGCGGTTGTTCGCGTGGACCCCGCCATTCAGCAGGTTCATCAGGGGGGTCGGCAGGACCCGGGCTCGAATGCCGCCGAGGTGCCGGTAGAGCGAGACTCGATGCGCGCTGGCAGCGGCATGGGCGCTTGCGAGGCTTACTCCCAGCAGGGCATTCGCGCCAAGGCGTGACTTGTCCAGAGTACCGTCGAGCGCGATCAGCGCGTTGTCGACTACCCGCTGCTCCGCTGCATCGAGGCCGAGTACGGCATCCTGGATCTCGCCCTCGACATTCGCAATCACCTGACGCACGCCCCGCCCCTGAAACCGCCCCGGATCGCCATCGCGCAGCTCGTGGGCTTCGTAGGATCCCGTCGACGCTCCGGCAGGCACGGCGGCAAGCGCCCGGGCGCCGCCCTCGAGCTCGGCCTCGACCGCAACCGTTGGATGACCGCGACTGTCCAGGATTTCACGTGCACGCAGTGAGCACAGGATGGTGGAAGTCACGCGGCGCAACCCTTCGCCAGACGATCGAATGCCACCAAGGTTTCCAAAAGGTTCGGCAATTCCGCTGTCGGAACCATGTTCGGCCCATCACTGGGTGCGTGGTCAGGGTCCGGATGGGTTTCCATGAATACCGCGGCAACCCCAATGGCACATGCAGCCCGTGCCAGCACCGGCACATACTCGCGCCGGCCTCCCGAACGGCTCCCCTCACCACCCGGCTCCTGCACGGAGTGGGTAGCGTCAAACACCACGGGGCAACCCGTTGCCCGCAGGACGGGCAAGGCCCGCATGTCGTTGACCAGCCGGTTGTATCCGAAGGATGTTCCGCGTTCGCAGACCAATACGTTCGAGTTGCCGGCGCCGTCCAGTTTGCCGACGACGTTCTTCATGTCCCAAGGCGCCAGGAATTGTCCTTTCTTCACCATCACCGGTTTTCCGGTGCTGGCGGCCGCGACCAGCAGGTCCGTCTGCCGGCAAAGGAACGCAGGAATCTGCAGCAAGTCGACGTGCTCGGCGACCGGGGCGCATTGTGCGCGCTCGTGTACGTCGGTCACAACAACAGCCTGCAGCCGCTCACGAAGCTCGGCGAACACCTCCAGGGCAGCATCCATCCCTAGCCCGCGCGGGCTGGAGGCACTGGTCCGGTTCGCCTTGTCGAACGAGCTCTTGTAGACCAATCCGACGTCAGCCCGACGCGCAATCTCCTGAAGGGCGGCACAGGTCTCAAGCGCATGGGACCGGCTTTCCATCGCGCACGGGCCGGCGATCAGCGCAAGTGGCCGGTTGTTGGCGAACACGACGTTGCCGACCCGGACTTCCCGAGGATGCATCAGATCAGCCGCTCCTGCCGGATCGCTGCTTCGATGAAGGACGTGAATAGCGGATGAGGAGCAAACGGCCGCGACCGAAGCTCCGGATGAAACTGCACGCCGAAGAACCACGGGTGATCCTCGAGTTCGGCGATTTCGAATAGCGCTCCATCAGGCGATTTCCCGGAAAACCGAAGTCCCGCGTCGCGCAACCGAACTTCATACGCCGGATTCACCTCATAGCGATGGCGATGGCGTTCGCGAACACGGGACATCCCGTAAACCTTTGCTGCGTGGGTGGACGGATCAATGATGCACTCGTAGCCGCCGAGACGCATGGTGCCGCCCAGATTGTCACCTGAGCTTCGCGTCTCGATACCCGCTGCACTCATCCATTCCGTCAGCAGTCCGACAACCGGGTCCGCACACGATCCGAACTCCGTTGACCCCGCTTTGCTGATCCCGGCCACCGCGCGCGCAACCTCGACGACGGCGAGCTGCAACCCAAGACAGATACCGAAATACGGCACATTCCGGGTCCGGGCAAACTCGATGGCCCGGATCTTGCCGGCGATCCCGCGATCGCCAAAGCCGCCGGGCACCAGAATGCCGTGGGCCTGCTGCAATACGGCCAACGCTTCTCCGGCCGGGTCGTTCGATTCAAGCAGCTCGGCATCCAGCCACTGCACTTGAACCCCCACCCGATGGGCAACCCCGCTGTGCACCAGCGCCTCGATGAGGGACTTGTAGGCATCGGGCAGACCGGTGTACTTGCCGACGACAGCGATGTTCACCTGACCGGCGGGCAGGCGAATCGAGTCCACGACTTCGTCCCAACGGCTCAGATCGGGAGGTGGCTCGGCGGGAAGCCCGAAGTGGCGGAGGACCTTCGCGTCCAGACCCTCGCGCCGGTAGATCGCAGGCACCTCGTAGACCGTATCAGCATCAATGGCTGGCACGACACAGTCCGGAGCGAGATTGCAGAAGAGCGCCAGCTTGGCACGTTCCGGTTCCAGAATGGGACGGTCGCACCGACAGAGCAGCAGGTCGGGCTGGATTCCGATCCCGCGCAGTTCCTTCACGGAGTGCTGCGTCGGCTTCGTCTTCTGCTCACCGACGGCCTCAAGATACGGAACAAGCGTGAGATGCAGATAGAGAACCCTCGACCGGCCGAGTTCGTTGCCAAACTGGCGGATTGCCTCAAGAAACGGGAGACCTTCGATATCCCCGACGGTCCCACCAATCTCGACCAAGACAAAGTCCTCATCGTCGGTGTCTGTGCGGATGAACTCCTTGATGGTATCCGTGACATGCGGGATCACCTGCACCGTACCCCCGAGATAGTCGCCGCGCCGTTCGCGCGCCAGCACGGTCTCGTAGACGCGGCCCGACGTGACGTTGTCGCTCCGAAGTGCCTCGACACCGGTAAAGCGCTCGTAGTGACCGAGATCCAAATCCGTCTCGGCCCCATCGTCGGTGACGTAGACCTCGCCGTGCTGGTAGGGGCTCATCGTGCCCGCGTCCACGTTGAGGTACGGATCCAGCTTCCGCAGGCGCACCCGGTAGCCGTGCCCCTGCAGCAGCGCCCCAAGAGCGGCTGCAGACAATCCCTTCCCGAGCGACGAGACCACGCCGCCCGTGATGAACACAAATCGCGGGCCGGCAGCAGACATCAATGCTGCCTAAAGACGGCGCGGTTGTGCGGTACGGTCCCCGCGCGCGCCGCGACCGTCACTCCCCGGTGGGAGGCGCAGGTTCGGAGTCCAGATCGCCGGGTACCGATTCCAGGATCCCTTCGGTCGATATCCCTTCACTTACCGGCATTGCAGGAAATGCACCTTCTTCGGGCATGCTCTCGACTACGGCCAGCAGCAGGCTAATTCCCATGAATACCGCGGCCAGGACCGCCGTCGTGCGGGTCAGAAGGTTGGCTGATCCCCGGCCGCTCATGACCCCGCCAAACGGATCAGAACCACCACCGATGCCTCCGAGGGCGCCCCCGTCGCTCCGCTGCAGGAGGATCGTACCGACGAGTGTCACAGCCACGCAGACGTGGATTACAAGAAGAACTGTAGTCATGAAGCGTCGGTCCGGGACGGGGAAACAGCCTCGGATATGCCCCAGAACTCTTCAGCTTGCAAGGAGGCACTTCCGACCAGCAAGCCGTCGACACCGGTCGCGCCTCCAATCCGCCCCGCGTTGTCGGCCCGTACCGAACCGCCGTAGAGGATGCGCCAGGGTCCGGCGCCATGGACGTTCACGAGCACTTCCCGAATGGCGCCATGCATCGCCTCGATCTCGGCCACGGTCGGCGTGCGACCGGTCCCGATTGACCAGATCGGCTCGTAAGCGATCACCGTCCTCGCGGGAGCTGGCTCATTTGGAAGCGAGGCCAGGACCTGTGCTGTGACGTGCGCCTCGGCATGTCCCTCGCGCCGGACGGATGCATGCTCTCCCACGCACACAATGGCCGTGAGCCCCTCCCCCTGGGCCGCCTCCACCTTGACCCGCACGTCCGCGTCAGTCTCTGCGTGGAGGGCTCTCCGTTCCGAGTGCCCTGCCAGCACGTAAGTGCAGCCGAGATCGCGGAGCATCGCAGCGGCGACCTCGCCAGTGCGCGGCCCGAAAGACGCGCAGGAGCAGTCCTGCCCCCCAAGATGCAGCAGGGACCCAGCAACGCAGCGGCCGACCAATTCAAGCAGAGGATGGGGAGGACACAGAACGATTTGGGGCCTTGAAGGGCTGCCTTCGGCAGACGACGCCTGACGCTTCGCCAGGCTCTGGGCCAGTGCGGAGGCTTCGGCCCGCGTCCCGTGCATTTTCCAGTTGCCGACCACCAAGAAGGACAATGCAGACATGCGCGGCACTCTCGTAAATTCATGGCAGCGCGGGTGGCCGGAACGTCACGCTCCACTATAGTCTGCTCGTCACTGCTTTTCCGTCGAAAGAGACTGCCATGCTGCAGGCGCTTCGCCGCCATGCCGGCTCCTGGATCGCGAAGATTTTTCTGCTGTTGCTCGCAGCAAGCTTCGGGCTATGGGGCGTAGGCGACATCTTCAGTGGATACCGTGATCCTGTGGTGGCCGAAATCGGCGACCGCAAGATTCACGCGTCAGCGTTCTTCAACCGCTACAACCAGCGGTTGTCGGAGCTCCGGCGTTCCCTTGGAAGCGCCATTGACGAATCGCTGATCCGGCAGCTCGGCTTGCCGAGCGATGTCTTGGATGAAATGGCCCGGCGCCTTCTCGTCCGAGTCGAGGTTTCCGAACGCGGCCTCACTGCCGGGGACGCCGACCTCGGGAGATGGCTCCAGGACCAGGACATGTTCCGGAACAGTCTGGGCCAGTTCGACCCGAATCTGTTCAGCTACGCAGCACGGACCCAGGGTCTCAACCAAGACGAATTCATCGCTCTCCTCGGAGAACTGCGAAGCAGCGAACTGCTGCTCGATGCGGTCGCGGCCGGAGCACGTCCGCCGCAGCGCTGGCTCAAGACCTTCCATGCGCTCGACGAGGAGCGGCGTCGGGCTCGGGCAGCCGTCTTCCTCGCCGCCGATTCGGAGAACCCGGAGCCCGCTTCCGATGAAGCCGTGCGCGCGCACCATGAAGCGGAAGGCGAGCGCTACCAGGCCCCGCAGCAACGTGACGTCACGTATGCAGTCCTGGACCCGAACGCGCTCAAGGACGCGATCGACGTGACGGAAGAGGCCTTGGCCGCGGCGTACGAACTGCGGCGCGGCGAGTACTCCGAGCCCGAACGTCGGCATGTCGTCCAGTATCTGGCTGAAACGCGCGAGGACGCAGAGCGTGTGATCGCTCGGGCGCGCGAAGGCATCGGACTTGCGGCAGCCGTCGAAGAAGTACTGAATACGCAGGTCACCGATCTGGGCTTCGTGACGGAGGAGGAACTAGAGGACACCTACGCCGAGTCCGCATTTTCCGCGAGCGCCGGATCGGTTGAAGGTCCCTCCGAGACATCGTTCGGCTGGCGGGTATTCGAGGTCGCCGAGGTACGAGACGCGCGGACGCCTGCGCTGGATGACGTTCGGTCCGAACTGGCTGACGAGATGCGACTCGAGCAGGCGTTCGACCTGTTGCACGAACAGGCCGAGGTCTTTTACGACGAGCGCGCCGGCGGTGCGTCGCTGGAGGAGGCAGCGCGGACCAGCGGAGCCGAGGTGGTGACCGTCACGGGCATCGACGCCCAGGGGCGGGATGCCTCTGGAAGCGCGCATCCGGAGGCACCAGGTCGCGCCATAATGAACCTGGCCTTCAACGTTATTCCCGACGCGACTTCGGATTTGAAGGAACTCGATGACGGCCGCATGGTGGCCGTTCGGATCGATCGCGATGTACCGGCCCGTGCCATGACCCTGGACGAAGCGCGTAACGAAATCCTCGAGGATCTCGCCGAGGAAGCCCGGCTCGCCAATGCGCAGGGCCGCGCAGAGGCGTATGCAAGCGCTACGTCCGCCACGAGCAACCTTTCAGCGCTCGCGATTGTGCATGGCGGCACTCTGTACACATCCGAGCTGTTCACGCGGAGCGGCGATGGCGCCGCGTCGGATTTCCCTGCGGTGGCTCAGGTGACTGCGTTCCGCCTGGATGTGGGCGAAACCAGCGGCGCCGAGGAACTGGGAGGTGGCTACACGGTCGTCACCCTCGATGAGGTCGCGGCGGCCAGCGAGGCAACTGGTGAGGAACTCGACGAGGATCGGACTGCTGTCGGCGCAGCCCTGGGCAACGACCTGGTCGTGTCGTTTCTCTCGGCACTCCGGGACGCCCACCGAGTAACCATCAACCAGGCGGTGGTCGATCGCGCTCTCTCCGACAGTACCGCGCAGCCGTAATGAACAGAGCGCGGTGATGCCGGTCCAGCCCCCGTTCGGCACGTTCGGGCAGCGCTACCAGGCGGGCATCGCGCAAGTCGTGTGGCGGACACTGATCGCCGATCTGGAAACTCCCGTCTCCGCCATGCTGAAGCTGGCGCGCCGGCGCCCGAACAGCTTTCTGCTCGAATCCGTTGAGGGAGGCGACACGCGCGGCCGCTATTCGATTATCGGATTTGCCCCCGATCTGGTCTGGCGGAGTCAGGGGGTCAAGGCTGAGATCAACCGCCGTGCTCTGACGAATCCTGATGCCTTCGAACCGGAGCCCGAAGACGCGCTGACTTCGCTCCGAAGCCTGCTCTCGGAATCCCGGATCGACCTGCCTCCTGATCTCCCCCCGATGTCGGCTGGCCTAGTCGGGTTCATGGGGTTTGATACCGTCCGCCTGATTGAACATCTGCCCACGGACCGACCTCCTGCCCTGGGTCTCCCCGACGGCCTCCTGATTCGTCCAACTTTGATGGCGATCTTCGACGCGGTATCCGACACTGTCACGCTGGCCACTCCCGTCTATCCCACCGCCGAGTTGGGCGCCGAGACAGCGTATACCGAAGCTGAACGGCGGCTCCGAGAGGCAGTGGAGGCGCTGGGAACGCCCTTGCCCCCTGAGCCGGAACCGGAAGCAGACGCACTTTCGGCTCCCACACCGGTGTCGAACATGTCGCCGGAACACTACCGGGCCATGGTCAAGCGCGCGCGCGAATACATCCTGGATGGCGATATTTTTCAGGTGGTTCTGGCGCAGCGCCTCGCTGCCCCGTTTCGCCTACCTCCATTTGCCCTTTACCGAGCTCTTCGGCGACTGAACCCGTCGCCGTTCCTGTTCTATCTAAATTTCAAGGATGTGGCCGTCGTTGGCTCCAGCCCCGAAATTCTCGTGCGGGCCCGTGACGGCAAGGTAACCGTGCGGCCGCTCGCGGGAACCCGTCCGCGCGGCCCGGACCGAGTCAGCGACCTCGCCCTCGAGCGTGAACTCTTGGCGGATCCCAAGGAGTGTGCCGAACACCTGATGCTGCTGGACTTGGGTCGGAACGACGTCGGACGGGTCAGCGTCCCCGGATCGGTGCGGGTCACGGATCAAATGATTGTCGAGCGGTACAGTCACGTCATGCATATTGTGTCCAACGTCGAGGGGAGCTTGGACCCGGAGCGCGACAGCATCGATGCTCTGATGGCGGGCTTTCCCGCCGGCACCGTGAGCGGCGCACCCAAGGTGCGGGCCCTCGAAATCATCGACGAATTGGAATCGGAGCGCCGCGGCATCTATGCGGGGTGCGTCGGTTATTTCTCAGTGAACGGCTCCATGGACACCTGTATCGCGCTTCGAACGGCGCTCGTAAAGGACGGCACCATGTACGTACAGGCCGGCGCGGGAATCGTCGCCGACAGCGATCCGGAGACCGAGTACCAGGAGACGCTCAGCAAGGCGCGGGCCCTGTTCCATGCCGCCGAAGAGGCGGTCCGCTTCGCCGGTGGACGAGCCTACACCTGAGCAGCCGGCTCGGAGCCCTTCATGCACGTCCTGATCGACAACTATGACAGCTTCACCTGGAATCTCTGGCACTACCTTGAAGAACTGGGCGCAACGGTCGAGGTCCATCGCAACGACGCCCTGACGGTATCCGAGGTAATGGCGTGTAACCCGGAAGGCATCGTGCTTTCTCCCGGCCCGTGTACGCCTGACCAGGCAGGAATCTGTCTGGATCTCGTGCGGACGGCAGCAGGGCGGACGCCGGTGCTGGGGGTGTGCCTGGGGCATCAGGCCATCGGACAGGCCTTCGGCGGCAGGGTTGTCCGGGCGCAATCGGTCATGCACGGCAAAACCAGCCCGATTCAGCATGACGGTCGAGACGTATTTCGTGGCCTCCCCTCTCCCTTCATTGCGGCCCGATATCATTCTCTTGTTCTGGAGCGGGCGTCGTTGCCGGACTGCCTGCACATCACGGCAGAAACCAAGGACGGAGTCATCATGGGTGTTCGGCACGCGAAACATCCTCTCTTCGGCGTGCAGTTCCACCCCGAAAGCATTGCCTCCGAACAAGGCCACGCTCTGCTCGAGAACTTTCTCACGGAAACGCGCAATAAGGTCGAGCCTTGAGCACGGAGCCCGCCTTTCAGTCGATTCTGTCCACAGTTGCCGATGGAATTACGCTCGATCGTGGCACCGCGCAGCAGGCCTTCACGCTTTTGATGGAAGGGAAGGCAACGGTGGCGCAGACGGCTGCGTTCCTGATGGCGCTCCGGGTTCGCACCGAACGCGTAGAAGAAATTACCGGTGCTGCCCAGGCGATGCTGGCCAAGGCTACTCCGGTACAGGCTCCGGACGGCGCGGTGGATACCTGCGGCACCGGCGGTGATGGCTTGGGAACCGTCAACGTATCCACTGCCGCTGCCTTGGTAATTGCCGGGTGTGGGGTCCCTGTCGCCAAGCACGGCAATCGCGCGGTATCGTCGAAATCCGGCTCGTCTGATGTCCTGCGCGCTCTCGGCGTCAACGTGGATGCTCCGCTGGCAGCGGTTGAAAAGGCCCTTCGCGTGGCCCGCATCGGCTTCTTGATGGCCCCGGCGTATCACCCCGCCATGCGGCATGTCGCCCCTGTAAGGGCCGATCTCGGTCTCCGCACCGTGTTCAATCTGCTGGGACCGCTCGCAAACCCCGCTCGGGTGCGCCGACAGGTTGTCGGGGTGTTTTCGCGCCGCTGGCTGGAGCCGCTTGCCCACGTCTTTCGCGAACTTGATGCCGAACGGGTATGGGTCGTGCACGGGGCGGACGGTATGGACGAGCTTACGGTGACCGACATCTCGCACGTAGCCGAACTCAGAAACGGGGAAGTGCGCACGTTTTCGGTCGATCCAGAGGAAGCAGGACTGGCCCGTGCGGCTCCGGCCGACCTCATCGGCGGCGATGCAGACACAAATGCAGCCCGGATCCGGAACCTCCTGGATGGTGCCAGTGGTGCCTATCGCGATATTGTCCTCCTCAACGCGGCGGCCGTCCTCGTGGTGGCCGAACGCGCCTCCGACCTCCGGGAAGGCGCAGGGCTCGCCGCCCAATCGATCGACAGCGGAGCCGCGCGGACCGCACTTGACAAGCTAGTCGCATGTACCCGGGAGCCGGCATGAACGACCGGCTGCAAACCATTCTTGAAGCAAAACGCCGGCACGTCGCGGCGCAGCGTGAAATCATTCCTGAAACGGAGCTGGACCGCCGGATTCGCGGCCAGGCACCGGCTCGCGGATTTGCCGCAGCGCTTCGACGGAAGGTCGAGCAAGGCGGCTACGGATTAATCGCGGAAATGAAGCGGACCAGTCCGTCCAAAGGGCGCCTGCGCGACGTCTTCGAGCCCGCTGCATTGGCGAGAGCAATGCACAAAGGTGGCGCCGCGTGCCTTTCGGTCCTGACCGATGAACCGTTCTTCGAGGGTGCCGACGCTCACCTGGAGAGTGCGCGTTCCGCCGTACCTATTCCTGCCCTGCGTAAGGACTTCATGCTCGAGCGTTACCAGATCCTCGAAGCGCGGGCGCTGGGAGCCGATTGCGTACTTCTGATTTTGGCGGTCCTGGATGATGTGCAGGCGAAGTTACTCGCCACGACTGCCCAAGAATCGGGTATGGACGTGCTGGTGGAAGTACATGATGAACGGGAGCTTGATCGGGCGATGTCCCTAACTCCCGACCTGATCGGCATCAACAATCGAAATTTACGTACGTTCCAGGTTGATCTCGGGACCTCCGAGCGGCTGGCTGCCCGCGCTTCCGGGTCGGCCGATCTGGTAGCGGAAAGTGGCCTTGCAGGACCTGACGACCTCGAACGATTGGCTGACGCGGGAATTGCGCGCTTTCTGATCGGAGAAACCCTGATGCGGGCTTCGAACGTGACAGCCGCCGTGCACAGCCTCATTGCCAGCAAGGCGCAGGCAGCATGAGCGGCGGGCTTACCCACCTGGATGCATCTGGACGTGCGCAGATGGTCGATGTCGGCGACAAATCTGTGACCCGGCGGACGGCCACGGCGGGTGCGGAGATCTCGATGGCGCCTGCCACGCTCCAGTTGATCGTGGACGGAGGGCATCAGAAGGGTGATGTGCTGGCGGCTGCGCGCTTGGCCGGAATCATGGCCGCCAAGCGAACACACGAACTAATCCCCCTTTGTCACCCGCTCCCCCTTGATTCGATCTCCGTCGAACTCGAGTGCAAACCTGATTCGAGCACGGTCGATATCCGGGCAACGTGCACGACATCGGCCAAGACGGGCGTTGAGATGGAGGCCTTGACGGCAGTGAGCGTCGCCGCCCTCACCGTTTACGACATGTGCAAAGGGGTGGATCGCGCGATGCAGGTCGGAGGCGTGCGCCTGCTCTACAAAGCAGGTGGGAAATCCGGTACCTACCGCGCTCCATGATCCCGGTTGCCGAGGCCCGTCGGCACATTCTTGATGCCATGACGTCGCTCGGGGTGGAGCGCGTACCCGTGAGCGGCGCTCTGGGCCGGGTACTGGCTATAGGCATCACGGCTCGTACGGACCAGCCCTCTGCCCCTGTTTCGGCAATGGACGGGTACGCGGTTCGCTCCGCCGACGTTCAATCAACCCCCTGCTCGCTCAAGGTCGTTGGCGAGGCTCCCGCAGGGCATCCGTTCGACGGCTCAGTCGGTGCGAATGAAGCTGTCCGCATCTACACCGGAGCGCATTTGCCGACAGGCGCGGATTGCATCCTTATTCAGGAAAACGCAAACCCCATGTCCGGCACCGAGGTTCGTGCTTTATCAGGTGTGCCGGTTGGCAAGCACATCCGAGCCCGCGGCATTGATTTTGCAATCGACGATCTGCTCGTCCCGGCCAACAGAATTCTGACGGCGCGCGACGTCGCGCTGGGTGCAGCCGCCAACTGGCCTTGGTTCAGTGTCCGCCGCCGTCCCCGCATCGCGTTGCTCGCTACCGGCGATGAGATCGTACTTCCAGGAGAACCGCGCCGTCCCGGTCAGATCATCTCGTCCAATACATTTGCTCTCGAATCGATGATTCGTGCATTGGGCGGCGAAACCGTGGACCTGCACATTGTTCCCGATGACGCTGGCGCCCTACAGGCGGCCATTGATGGTGCGCGACCGTTCGATCTTCTTCTCACCACCGGAGGAGTCTCGGTCGGCGCCTACGATCTCGTCGGGCGGGTCCTGGACCGTGTCGGCATGGAGCGAGGCTTCTGGAAGATTGCAATGCGCCCGGGCAAACCCTTGCTTTTCGGTACCTTGCCCGGTGGGACGCCGGTACTGGGGTTCCCGGGCAATCCCGTTTCGACGTATGTCTGTGCCTTGGTATTCCTGTGGCCGGCCTTGCGGAAAATGCTCGGCCTTGATCCCACACTTCCGTTGGAAAATGCGGTGCTTGGGCGGGCATTGCCGGCCAACGACGTCCGGGAAGACTACCTGCGAGCAACGGCCAGCCACGACGCCGACGGCACGATGATCGTGCATCCGTTCAAACTCCAGGACAGTTCGGTGCTGTCCCTACTTGCGCGCGCCGACTGTCTGGTCATCCGTCCTCCCGAAGCGCCTCCGGCTCACATCGGTGACCACGTCACGGTTCTCTCTTTTCCCTCAGCTTTAGGAGGCACGTAAACGTTGGGGCTTATATCCATGACTTGACACCCCCCAACCTTGACCTAAACGTGCACGCAACAGGGGTGTTACGAGAATATTAGAAGATCATGTCCGCATCAGCTACGGTACGCTAGCCGGACGACGTGCCTTCGTGCACCGCACGTTCGTCTGCCGTGCTCGGACCATGCCGGTCGGTCATCGCCGGATCGCCGAGGTCCTCACGCCCGGTTCGCAATGCGGCACCACCGTGCCCAAGACGCTCGGCGTCCGCCGGCATCGGTGCCCGCACCGCGGGCTCGACCGCGACCGCGATCACAACGCGGCCACCAAGATCCTGCGGCGGGCCTGGCCCGCCCACGGGTGGAGCCTGACGGACCTTCGATCTCCCGTGGCCACGGCACGACTGGGCGCGCGCCGCGCGTCCAAACCAAGCGGGGCGGTGGCCCGGCTCGTGGCATGACCGTGTCCATTTCAAGTCATGGACATAAGCCCCTAAACGTTCTTTGCCCAAGTGCTCGCAAAAGTTCCGTATGGACGCATGGTGCTCACATTGACTTTTTCATGTGAACAAAATAGAACATAAATGCACGAAGGCCACGGACTTCGAGGAGTTCCTTCCATGCTCACCCGCAAACAGCACGAACTTCTCGTCTACCTCAACCAGCGAATCGAAGAAACAGGGATCTCGCCCTCGTTCGAAGATATGAAGAATGCGTTGGGGCTCAAGTCCAAGTCCGGCATTCATCGTCATCTCACCTCACTTGTCGAACGCGGCTTTGTGGAACGTTTGCCGAACCGTGCCCGCGCGATTCGCGTGGTCCGCAAACCCGAGGAAGCAGCGGCCACCGTCGAGAGCAGCAGTCCGGGCCATTGGGGCGCGCTCGTTGATCTGCCTTTTCTCGGATCCATTGCCGCTGGCACCCCCATCGAAGCCATTCAGCATGAATCCTTCATCAAAGTGCCCCCGACCATGAATCTCGGGCTCGGCAGCGGAGAGCACTTCGCGCTCAAGATCGAGGGCGATTCCATGGTGGATGCTGGAATTTTGAATGGTGACGTCGGAATCTTCCGCCGCCAGGAGACCGCTGAAACCGGTCAGATCGTTGTTGCCTTCATCGATGGTCGCGAAGCCACACTGAAGCGCTTCCGCCCAAAGGGCGATTTGATTGAATTAGTACCGGAAAACACGGCTCTGGAGCCTATCCTGGTACATTCGAGCCAGCTGCAGATCCAAGGTATCATGAAGGGGCTGTACCGCACCAACATCTTCTGAGCTTGCTGAATATTTCGGTGTGTGCCGAAACTCTCCCCAGAGTACGCCGTGCGGTAGCCGGCAGCAATCACGATTGTTTCCAGACTGCCGAATATGACCGTCGTTACGCGCTTCGCACCGTCCCCGACCGGGTTTCTGCATATTGGCGGAGCACGCACCGCCCTTTTCAACTGGCTGTACGCGCGGCGGTACGGCGGGAGATTCCTGCTTCGGGTGGAAGATACCGACCGGGCAAGGTCGACACCGGAAGCCACCCGAGCGATCGTCGAAGGCCTTTCCTGGCTGGAACTCAACTGGGATGGCGAGACTGTTTTCCAGTCAGCCCGGTCCGAGCGCCACCGCTCGGTGGCAGAAGAACTCCTGCAAAGGGGGGCTGCCTACCGCTGCTACTGCACACCGGAAGAGCTGGAAGCGATGCGGAAGAAGGCGCTCACGGAAAAGCGTGCCATGTGGTACGACCGGCGATGGCGCGACCGGGACCCGTCGGACGCACCACCGGGCGTTCAGCCAACTATCCGCATCCGGACGCCCGCGGGCGGCGAGACCCGCATCCAGGATACGGTGCAAGGCGACGTCTCGGTCCGGAACGGCGACATCGATGACTTCGTCATCCTCCGCGCCAACGGCACTCCGACCTACATGCTCTCGGTTGTCGTGGACGATCACGATATGGGGATCACCCACGTGATTCGGGGCGACGACCACTTCACCAACTCATTCCGGCAATGTCAGATCTTCGATCTGCTTCGATGGGAACGGCCGGCCTTTGCTCACATTCCCCTGATCCACGGGCCGGACGGCAAGAAACTCAGCAAACGCCATGGTGCACTCGGAGTCGAGCACTACCGCGATTCCGGATACTTGCCGGAAGCGCTCAGAAATTACTTGCTGAGGCTGGGATGGTCGCACGGTGACGACGAGTTCATCGCCACGGTCGACGCGATCCGATGGTTTGATCTTGACAGCGTGGGCCAAGGAGCCTCTCGGTTTGATCTCAAGAAGCTCAATTACCTCAACAGCCTGTATCTCCGCCAAACGGATCACCTGGCTTTGGCAGAAGCCATTGCGGATCGTCTTGCCGTGGAGGGAATCAACGCGGGCACGCCGGGAATCGAGCGGCTGGTTCGCGGCATGCCTGAACTCAAGGAACGCGCGAGCACGCTTGTCGAACTCACGGCTGCTGCCCGCTTTTATGTGAAGCCCCGTCCAATCGAACTCGACCCGAAGGCCAGTCGACTGGTTGACCCCGCTGCCCTGAGCGTTCTCGCCGAGATTGCAGACATGCTCGCGGCGAACAACGACTGGACTGCATCCTCGCTGGAAGCCAAAACTCGACAATACGCCGACGAGACCGGCAACAAGCTCGGCAGCATCGCCCAGCCCCTTCGGGCAGTGCTGACCGGGTCCACGGCTTCACCACCGATCTTCACCGTGATGGATGTGCTGGGACGATCCGAAACCCTTGCCCGTATCCGCGACGTGTCGGCCGGCTAGTGAGACCCCGACGCTAGATGCAGCGTCCTCCGTCGACCTCAAGCATCACGCCAGTCAGGAACTCCGCCTCATCGGAAGCGAGGAATAGCGCAGCGTTGGCAACGTCCTGTGGCGTGGACAGCCGCCCCAACGGTACCGTGTCCTGGAACCGCTTGCGCGCGACCACCGGGTCCCCCTCGCCAAGAAAGTCGTCGAGCATCGGCGTGTCGCCGGCAACCGGGCAAATCCCGTTCACACGGATCTTCTCCGGCGCGAGTTCAAGTGCGAGTGTCCGACTGAGAGTAAGCAAAGCTCCTTTTGTCGAATTGTACGGCGCAAGACCCGGGCGCGGAGACAGGGCCGCGGTCGAGACCGTGTTCAGAATCACACCGCCGTCGCCCTGTTTACGAAACACGGGGACCGCGTGCTTCGCACCGAGAAAACAGCTTTTGACGTTGATTCGGAATAGCCGGTCGAAGAAATCCTCCTCAACGTCAACCAGCGGCGTCGGGCTCATTCCAATCGCAGCATTCTGCACGAGGATGTCAAGGCGCCCGTAGACGGCCGTCGCTGCCTCGATCATTTCCCTGGTCTCGGAGTCTCTAGAGACGTCGACGGTATGAGGTTTAGCCGTGCCGTTCTGATCGCAGATCGCCTGCGCCACTTGCCTGGCGCCCCCGCCGTTGATGTCGGCGACCAACACCTTCGCACCTTCCTGCGCGAACCGACGCGCGATGCCTTCGCCGAACCCGCTGGCTGCTCCGGTGACGATGGCAACTTTGCTCTGCAGTCTCATGGCTGTCCTTTCCTGCCCACGGAGGGCCAACTTCCAGAAGGCGCGATTGCGATCCGGAAGAGTAGCGCACCGGACGTCCAGGCGGGTCAATCAAGCCTTGGCTTGCAGCCTATCGGCGTGGCCTGATGGCCCTGACCCCAGAAGCTGCGCACGCCGTCGTTGGCGATACCTCCTGTCCATGCGCACTATCGAGCAGCATAACGAGCAGCCGATTGACGGCTGTCACGGCCTAGGGTTGCGAATCTTGGAAGACGGGCCCGGTCGCGGCCCTGTTCAGCTCTTCTGCTGTCGGTCCGGCCAGCGTTGACTGCCGACAACGGTCTCGCTTCGCCTCAAGTGTAGGTACGCCGGCCCGCCAGCATTCGCCACCCTCTTGAACAGATTGCTTGCCAGCCAGCAACCCCTTGGTAACGCACCCCATCCCTGAATGGAGCACCCGAACGCCTTGGCATGTCGCACTGCTCTCCAAATCGCTACCCTGCTGTCCGCAATCTGACCGTCGTCCGGAGTTCTCCTCATGCGCATTGCTGCCGAAATCCTTGAACCCTATGTCGGAAATATCTTCGCGGGCGCAGGGTGTTCTGAAGAGGAGGCAGGCCGGATTGCACTGTATTTAGTGCGGGCAAATCTTGCCGGTCACGACAGCCACGGCGTAATTCGCGTTCCTCGGTACGTGTCCTGGATACAGAGCGGAGCTGTCAAGGTCGGAGTAACGCCCAATATTGTGAGCGAAGGCCCAACCCACGTGGTCGTGGACGGCTGCTACGGCTTCGGTCAGACAGTGGGACCATTTGGCGCCGATCTCGGGATAGCCAAGGCCCGCGAACACGGTCTATCCGTAGTCGCGATCCGGAACTCCGGACATCTTGGGCGGATCGGCGACTGGCCGGAGCGCGCAGCTGAGGCTGGAGTCGCTTCGTTGCACTTCGTCAATACCTCGGGCCTTGGCCTGCTCGTCGCTCCTTTCGGTTCGCCGGACAGGCGCTTTTCCACCAACCCGTTCGCGGCCGGAGTGCCAATCCCCGGAGAGGAACCATTCATTCTCGATTTTGCGACGTCGGTGGTCGCCGAAGGAAAGGTGCTGGTTGCGCATCAAGGGGGCAAGCCCCTCCCCGGAGACGCTCTGGTTTCGTCTGCAGGGGAACTGTCAAGCGATCCGGAACTCATTTACGGAAAAGGAGCAGGGCCAAATCCGAATGACATACGTTCGGGGGATGGTGCCATTCGCGCCATGGGCGAGCACAAAGGATCTGGTCTCGCCTTCCTCTGCGAAGTCCTCGCCGGCGCCCTCACTGGGTCGGGCTGCGCGACGGAGGAACAAAGCAAACTTGCCAACGGAATGTTGTCGTTCTACTTCCGACCCGACATTCTTAGTTCAGAATCGGCGTTTGCCGCCGAGATGAAGCGTTATCTCGACTATTTCCGTACAGCCCGTCCGCTCGAGCAAGGCGGCACGGTGATGGCTCCCGGAGAGCCGGAAAATCGCTCCCGCGCTGATCGGCTGGCACACGGGATTCCGCTGACCGATACTACCTGGGACGCCATCTGCACCACGGGCAATTCATTCGGCGTGGAGGTCCCCAATACCACGAGCGGAGCCGACGCGTCGTGAGCCGCGCACTACGAGTGGTGCTTCTGATCGCAGGAACACTCATGGGGAATGGTGCGAGCGCTCAGGAACCAGCATGCGAAACGGATTCGGATGCCAACGTCGTCTGCCAGATCCGTATTCACGGCTCCGGCGGAGGTACCTCCGACATCGGCGTCTACAACGTAAACGTAGTCCTGCGACGCCTTACGGCAGACCCGGAGCAGTCACTGGCGTTTTCCATTTCGATTGATGCGTCCGAGTGCGATCAGGCACCCAAACGGTTCATCACCGAACCGGCCAAGTTTGATGGCGGGGAGCGGGAGTTGAAGTTCAACTTCCCTTTGTTCCTGCACAACTCTCAGGGCGGTGGTGACTACTGCATCAAGGTCAGCGCCGCCGACTGTGAGGAAGGGTGCGCAGACCAGGTTGGCCTGCGGATCGGCGAGGGCGCAATCATGCGGCAGGTTGAGGATCCTCGACTTCGCTGACGCGAATCCGTCTGCCATGCTTGCGAAGCACCTCCCCAGTAGCGTCGATCACTGTGTCTACCGCACCGTCATCAAGGTCAGAATGCAAGGGTAGGCTAAGAATCCGTCCGGCAGTGTCCTCGGCTACAGAACAGGGAAGTCCGAGTTCGGCGTAACGTCGGAACGCGGCCTGCTGCGGTAGGGTTCGCGGGTAATAGATGCGCGTTGGCACCCCGCGCTCGGCAAGCGCTGCACGCAATGCGTCGCGATTGGGTACCAGTAGCGAATACTGGGCCCAGACACTGATGCACCCCTCTGGCACCGTGGGAATCTCCGCAAGGCCCTCGAAGGCTGCCGAATACGCTTCCGCAATCCTGTTGCGACGTTCGACTTCGTCCGGGAAATGCGGCAGCTTGGCCAGCAACACAGCTGCCTGCAAGGTATCCAGGCGAGAATTCGTTCCAACGCGCTCGGCATTGTACGGGTCTTCGCCGGTTCCGTGGGCGCAGACCGCTCGCCACCGGGCTGCGCGCTCGGAATCGTCGGTAAACATGGCCCCCCCGTCTCCCCAAGCGCCCAGCGGCTTGCTGGGAAAGAAACTGGTGATGCTCGCATCACCTAGTGAACCGGCCCTGCGCCCCTGCCAACACGCACCAAAGCTTTGTGCCGCATCCACGAGGAGAAACAAGTCTTCCTCCGCGGCGAGGGGCACGAGGCGCTCGTAGTCGGCAGGCAAGCCAAAGAGGTCGACTGGCATGACCGCCCGCGGGACCAAATCACCGGTTCTGCGGACTTTCTGGATCGAATCGGCAAGGGCGGCTGGATCCATCACTAACGTCTTGGAATCAATGTCCACAAAGACGGGTGCGGCTCCGTTCAAGGCAACTGCACCGGCCGTGGCCACAAAGCTGAAGGCGGGTACAAATACGGCGTCACCCGGACCGATGCGTTCACTACGAAGCGCCATGCTGAGCGCGTCGGTTCCGTTCGCCACTCCTACTGCGTGACTGATCCCGGCAAACCGCTCAAGTTCGCTCTCCAATTCAGCAACTTCCGGGCCGTTAATGAAACGGCCATGAGCCAGTACCGCGGCCAGGCGAGCATCGATTTCTGGCTGGATTCGTCGGTACTGGGCGACCGGATCCAGGAGGCTTACCGTGGTTCCGGCGGAGGTGTCGGTCATGTCGTGGGGTCCTGGCTGGCAAGCGCCACAGTGCGTTGCCGGCCAAGTGACCGAAAACAGGCGTCGAGGACGGTCATTACACGAAGCCCCTCCGAAGCGCCACTCAATGGGGGCTTTCCAGTTTGCACCGCTTCGATGAACGCAGTGCATTCGCTCGCAAGCGGTTCCTGTTCCAAATGTGGAACTGCCTCCGCTGGGCCGTCTCCACGAGCAAGCATCAGCTTCGATCCGTGCGACGCGACATCATCGAATACGACCAACGCGTCGTCCCCGCAAACCTCCAGCCGCTGCACCTTGTTCGGACTACGCCACGAGAC
This sequence comes from Alphaproteobacteria bacterium, assembly GCA_965215575.1. GTDB lineage: Bacteria > Pseudomonadota > Alphaproteobacteria > TMED109 > TMED109 > VXPW01. The sequence goes on along the minus strand of OZ244069.1, from coordinate 2,378,285 downwards.
TCGCGCCTCGGCGCGTAAATCCGGGGCGAAGGCGAGTTCAACCTTCGCGTCACTTCCCGGTGCAAGGCCTGCCTCTTGGCCCTCGTGCGTGCACGTCACCACTTGAGGCATGGTTTCGGCAAGGGAGAGAATCATGGCGATGTCGTGTGGTGCGAATTCCCAGAGCACATGTTCCCAAGGAACCTCCGGCCCCGGCACGAGCCTTTGGGCAACGATCCTGTGGACAGTCCCAAGCGTTCCTTGGTGCACGAGCGCCTTTAGCGCTTGAAACGCGGGGTGGTAGTGCAAGAGGTGGCCGGTGACGAGTTGCAGGCCTGCCGCTTCAGCCTGCGTTGCCAGCGCACGAGCGGCCGCGAGCTCGGTCGTCATCGGTTTCTCCACGAACACGTGGAGACCCGCAGCCAGTACCTTTGAGGCGACCGGCGCATGGGTCCAAGCCGGAGTCGCTATCGCGACCGCGTCGATCGTCCCTGACGCGATCAAATCGTCGACGCGTTCAAATGCCCGCACCCGAGGATGGAGCCGTGCAACCCCTGCCAGGGTTTCAGAATTCGAATCGCAGAGGCCTGTGAGACATCCAAGTACCTCGAAGTTCCGAGCGAGGTTACGTCCCCACCTTCCGACTCCTACCACGCCTACGCGAACGCGCGGCGTATTCAAGGTTGAACCCGGCAATGAAAGGACAGGCCGGTTGGATCAGGCAGGGATGTCGGGTGTTGACCCGTCAGCTGGATGCAGCACCAGTGCCAGTGAATTCAGGCAGTGTCTCTGTCGGTTCGGAGGCGGACCATCCGGAAACACGTGTCCAAGGTGCGCGTCGCAAGTAGTGCACACCACTTCCGTCCGAATCATCCCGTAACTCGTGTCCCGACGCTCCGTTACACATGAACTGGAAAGCGGTGCCGTGAAGCTGGGCCAACCAGTCCCCGAATCAAATTTGGTATCGGATGCAAAGAGCGGTGTCTCGCAACAAACGCAAACATATGTCCCCGGGCGCTTTTCGTCCCAGTAGCGCCCCGTGTACGCAGGCTCGGTCGCAGCTTCGCGCGTCACTGCGTACGCCTCTGGAGTAAGCCTCTCACGGAACTTGACGTTCTGGTCTGTCCGGTCGTTCCGCGCCTCATTCATGCATTGGTCTCCTGCGACGATCGTACTATACCTCGTTGCAGCGAAAATGAGCGACGCGTGACCACGAGAAACAACTTTCGCTTCCGTTCGACAAAATATACGGATATGCAGTCTTAGCGCTCGTAGCCGCTCACTTGCGCCGCTTCTGTGCCGGCGCTGCGCGGCGGCCCGCCGAGCGTGCCACCGCCGTCGACCACAAGGGTCTGGCCGGTGATATACCGCGCCCATCCCGACGCAAGAAAGAGGACTGCGCGGCCAATGTCCCAGCCAGTACCCTCAATACCCAAGAGCGAGTACTTGCGGCGCTGCTCGCGGGCCTCCTCTGACATGCCGTCCGCGTACACCATCGGCGTATAGACAACGCCCGGCGCAACGCAATTGACGCGAATCCCTTCGCCGGCGTGATCGACAGCCATCGCGCGTGTAAGGCCAATGACAGCAGCCTTTGAGGTCGAGTAGACGGTCATGCCTCGCGGCCTCAGCGCAGCAATCGACGAGATGTTCACGATTGCGCCGCCGTCGCCGCTCTCGATCATCGCGGGGATAGCGTGCTTCGCAGCAAGAAACATCGCCTCAACGTTGACCCGCATCACCCGCTCCCATTGGCTCTGTGTCTCGGTGACCACCGAATGGAGACTCGCGATGCCGATGTTGTTGTCGAGGACATCGACCCGTCCGAACCGGGTGATCACGGTCTCCACCATCGCGGCGCACTGATCTTCATCGCTGAGATCCGCCTCGTGGGCCGTCGCCTCGCCGCCCTCGGACGAAATCATTCGGACCGTACCTGCGGCCAGATCGAGCGACCGATCCACGACGAAAACCTTGGCGCCCGCGCGCGCAAGGAGAATGGCCGCCGCGCGACCATTGCCGATACCGTCGCCCGCCGCGCCACCACCCGCGACGATGGCAACCTTCCCTTCCAATCCGAGATCCGATTGAAGACTGATATTCACCGCGAGCCCTCCCGACGTATTGCTGTTGCCCGCTGAAATTGCAGGCTAGAACCGCTTCGGTCCGTTTCGACACAGTTCGCAAAACCCGCACCGGGGTATCGCCTGCGGAACCACGACCGGCCCCGGGAGCCTCGCAGATAGCGTTGTCACGGACAAAACGAACTTGACGACGATCGAGCAGACACTGGTTTGGGCCATCACCTACGGGGCTGCCTGGAAGACGATGATTTGCGACCCGAGCCGCTGGCGAAAAGAAATCGTTAAAGCGCAGACGCGATGGATCACTCGAGGGGTGCCCGTCAAAATGCGCGGCGTCAGCCTCCCGCGATTTTCGGCATCAAGTACACCTCGCTCTCCGGCCCAATGGGCGAAAAGAGTGCGTCCTGATGAATCTCACCGTCGATGGCGAGCGCGACTCCATCGTCGAGGTGTCGGGCGAGCGCCGGGTAGCGCTCGCCCAGCCGGGTGAGCAAATCACGGACATTCGATGCCTGGACTTCCGCCTCCTCGTCTCCATCGACGAGGTGCCGGAAGTTTCCCGTGAAGACCACGCGCGCCATCAATCGGTCAGGCAGCCTCTGGAACGCGTGCTTCCTCCAGCGCCTTCAGCACCTTTGGCGGAGACATCGGCAGATCGGTAAACCTCACTCCCAACGCATTTTCCACTGCATTCGCGATAGCGGCCATTGGCGGCACGATCGGCGTTTCGCCGACCCCACGTACGCCGTAGGGGTGCGTCGGATTCGCGACTTCAACGATGACGGTGTCGATCATGGGAAGGTCGGAACAGACCGGGATGCGGTAGTCAAGGAAACCGGCGTTCTGGAGCCTTCCCTGGTCATCGTAGATGTATTCCTCATTCAACGCCCAGCCGATGCCTTGCGCCGCACCGCCCTGCAACTGCCCTTCGACGTAGCTCGGATGCACTGCCTTTCCGGCGTCCTGGATGGCGGTGTAGCGCTCGATCGTCACCCTGCCCGTCTCACGGTCGACGTCGACGTCGACGATGTGCGTTCCGAAGCTCGGCCCGGCTCCCTGGGCATTGATTTGCGCGCGGCCAACGATCGCCCCGCCCGTCTTGCCGGCAACCTTGGCGATGTCAGCGAGAGACAGCGGATCGAAGTCCCCGGCATTGGAGCCTGCGGGGCGTGCCATGCCATCCGCCCATTCCACGGCATCGATGGGGATGTTCCAGATCTTTGCCGCACGCTCGCAGAGTTGCACAATCATGTCCTTCGCCGCCTCGATCACGGCCAAGCCGCTTGCGAATGTCGTCCGGCTTCCTCCGGTCAGAAACGTGTAACCCAGCGTGCTGGTGTCGCCGATCAGCGGGCGAATCCGCTCCACGTCGACGCCCAACGCTTCGGCAGTCTGCAAGCACAAAGAAGCCCGCGAGCCACCGATATCCGGGGTCCCGGCCACGAGCGCGATGGTGCCGTCCTCGCCAAGGTTAAGGGTCGCGCAGGTCTCACCACCGATGTTGAACCAGAAACCGGACGCCATGCCGCGACCGCGATTCGGCGCCAGCGGTGCGCCGTAGTGGTCGTGCGACCTGGCCGCTTCCAGCGTGCTGACGAACCCAATTGGTCCGAACGTCGGGCCATAGGCAGCCTTGGTGCCTTCTTTCGCCGCGTTCTTCAGCCTGAGTTCAATCGGATCCATCCCGATCCGCTTGGCAAGCTCGTCGACGACGGATTCAACGGCGAACTCGGACTGCGGAGCCCCAGGCGCGCGGTAGGCGGCCGCCTTGGGCCGGTTGACCACCACGTCGTATCCCACGACCTTCACGTGCTGCAAGTCGTACGGCGCGAATGCGCACATGCAACCCGGCTGGACCGGTGATCCCTGGAAGGCGCCTGCCTGATATTTCAGTATCGCCTCCCCTGCGGTGATCCGCCCATCCTGTTTCATCCCAATCTTGACCCACACGCTAGTGCCCGGCGCGGGGCCTGAGGCGCGGAAAACCTCCTCCCGGGACATGGTCATCTTCACGGGGTGTCCTGATTTCCGCGACAGCAACAGCGCAAGCGGCTCCAGATAGACAACGGTCTTTCCGCCGAAGCCGCCGCCGATCTCGGAGGGAGTGACGCGGAGCTTGGACACGTCCATGCCGAGGAGCTTGGCGCAGTGGCCTCGCACGACGAAGTGGCCCTGAGTGGTGCACCAGAGTTCGGCCTGCCCATCTTCGGAATAGTTCGCGACGCACGAGTGAGGCTCGATGTAGCCTTGGTGCACCGGCTGGGTGCGGAACCCACGCTCGATGACGATATCCGCCTCAGCGAACCCTGTTTCGATATCGCCGTGGCTGAACTCGACGACCTTGGCGACATTGGATGGCGTCGACGGCGCTGGCTCGACTCCGGCGGTGATCATGTCCTCATGCAGCAACGGCGCATCCGGCGCCATCGCTTCGACCACATCGAGGACGTGCGGGAGTACCTCGTAGTCGACCTTCACGAGAGCCAGGGCGTCCTTGGCCACCTTCTCGCTGACGGCAGCCACGGCAGCGACCGGATGACCCTCGAAGAGTGCCTTCTCCCGAGCCATTACGTTGCGAACAACGTCGCGGTAATTGACCAGCATCTCTCCAGCCGGCACGAATTCGGAGGAGAAATCGTTGAAGTCGTCACGGGTGACGACCGCCTTCACGCCTGCCAGCGCTAGCGCCGCAGATGTGTCGATCGATCGAATCCGCGCATGTGCGTGAGGGCTTCGGACTACCTTGCCCACCAGCATGTTCGGAAGATGTACATCGGCACCAAACCGCGCTCGGCCGGTCACCTTGTCGACACCGTCGGGCCGCACCGGGCGAGTCCCAACCCATCGGGTGCCGCCGTTTGTCGTTCCTTGAGTAGCAGCCGTCATCGGTCAGCCTCCCCGCATTTCTTCCGCCGCATCGAGTACGGCGCGCACAATCTTGTCATAACCGGTACAGCGGCACAGGTTGCCCGCCAACCAGTATCGGACCTCGACCTCAGATGGGTCGCGGTTTCGCTCAAGCAGTGATTTCGCAGCCACCAGAAATCCTGGAGTGCATACCCCGCACTGAAGCGCCGCGTGCTCGAGAAATTTCGTTTGCAACGGATGAAGTTGGTCCCCGCTGGCCATCCCCTCGATAGTCTCGACGGAATGTCCTTGCGCCTCCACCCCGAGCATCAGGCACGCGCAAACGAGGCGTCCATCGACGATGACACTGCACGCGCCGCAGTCGCCGGACGCACACCCTTCCTTGCTCCCGGTGAGATACAGCTCGTCCCTGAGAACGTCGAGCAGGGTCTGCTCGGTGTCGCAGAGAAACTCAACCGGATCGCCGTTGACCGTCGTCATAACGTGTGTTTTGGCCATCATTGCACCCCCTTTGCTCTCTGCGCAGCAATCCCTGCCGCCCGCGTCGCCAGCACCCCGGCAACCTTGATCCGGTACTCGGCGGTGCCGCGCTTGTCGTCAATAGGCCGGCATGCGGCCCGCGCCGCAGCAGCCATGGTCTGCACCGCGGCATCGTCGCATTCCGTGCCGACCAGCGCCGCGCCCGCCTCCTCGACGAGGATCACTGTGGGGGCGACCGCACCAAGGGCAACCCGCGCGTCGATGCATCGTCCGCCGTCGTCGAACACGAGATTCACTCCGGCGCCAACCACCGCGATGTCCATCTCGGTACGGGGAATGAAGCGCAGGTAAGCGTCAGCCGAGCGGGCCGGCCGCTTGGGAAGCTCCACCGCGAGAACGAACTCTCCTTCACCAAGCGACACTTGCCCAGGGCCCGTGCACACGTCTGTCACTGGAATGCGACGCACGCCGTCCGGACCCGCAATCTTGCACACTGCGGCGGCAGCGACCAGGGCGGGGACGGTGTCCGCTGCCGGAGACGCATTGCAGAGATTGCCCACAAGAGTGGCTCGACCCTGGATTTGCGTCGAGCCAATGAGCTCGGCAGATTCGACCACACCCGGCCACATCGACTTTGCCACGGCGTGTTCACCGAGTTCGGCTCCAGTCACTGCGGCCCCAATGACGAGCATTCCATCTTCCTCGCGAATCTCCCGGGTTTCAGCGATCCGCTTGATGTCGACAACGAGTTCCGGGGCGACCATGCCGGCGCGGAGCTGTACCAGCAGGTCCGTCCCGCCAGCCAGCACACGCCCCCTCGGGCCTCCGCCTCCAAGGAGCTTCACCGCTCCTTCGACGGATTCGGGTATCTCATACCGCACTCATTACCTCCTCTGAGCGTTTTCTTGGCACAAGCAACCGCCTCGCACGACGCCACCAGTGCCGGAAAGTCCAATGAAGCTTCCATCTTCAGCGTCGTGCCCGCAGATCGTTCCGAGCATGCGCGAATGCATTTCAGCTGCGGCACCATACCACGCCAACCGCCCGGCGCCTCCGGTGACCACCAAGAACTCAAATGCCCTTGGACGTACCAGCGCGGAAAAACGTTCGCCTGTCCCAAAGAGCACGGAAACCGTTCAGCTTTAGCACATGCGTCTCGACGCGATCTGATCGTCACCAATCGCGCTTTAAATCTTCAAGATCAATGTAAACAACTGGTTTACGCTACTTCTTTCCACGCTCCCTTCCTGACATCAATTGGTTCCGCAGGCGTCACGGCAACGGGTCGAATCCAGGCAGACCACAACAGATCGCGTTCCCGCTGCGGAGTATCCGGGAACTGGTCATCGGGCCTGTCGAGGTTGACTCCCTCACCATGCTCAGGGCTGTCCGGGGCACCTGGCAGCGCAAGCTATGCCGGGGTCGCGATCCAACCCGTTTTCACATCCTCATTCGGCGGCTCACGCGGCGACGGAAAAATGTTTTGTCCAAATGTAGATATCGGCCCCGTATGCGCGCCGTTGGGCCGTATCCTGCTGATACGTTGAGCCCCGACAAGAAGGAGCGGGAGACAGATGGTGAGCACATTGACTCCGCTAATGAAGCGGCTCATCGAGAACTACAGCGCTGGCGCGGTGGCCACGAGCAATGAAGACGGAACGCCGGCAGTGTCGCCAAAAGCAACCTTCGTGATCATCAACGATGAATGTATCGCTTTCGGAGACATCCGGTCCCCCGGGACGGTTGCAAACATCCGATTGCGTCCGGACGTGGAAGTGAATTTCATCGATGTTCTAACCCGACGCGCGGTACGCCTGAAGGGACAGGCGGAGATCGTTCCGATCGAGTCAATGGCGGCAAAGGAGTTGTTGCCCGCCTTTCAGGAGCACTGGGGGGCATATCTGACCTACATGCAGAACTTCGTCAGCATCGCCATCACGCATGCCGAATTGATACTGTCACCTGCCTACGACATTGGACACACTGCTGCAGAGCTTCGCCGGATCAATCTTGACAAGCTTGCCGGGATTCGGTGAACCACCGCACGCGAATTTCGTACCCAACTCGTTGTCGCTGGTCAGGACGAACCACTCCGGGCCACGAGTCTCGCTCACGAACGGCCGTGCCAGGGCCTCCACGAGTTGATGCCGGCGGCCTTCTCCCCTGTTCATGGATGCCACCGTTGTTTGTTGCGTTAGCCGCCATGTCCGGAGGCAGTGCTTCAGGATCATGAAGTTAGCGTATCCCGCACGAACCGAAGCCCGCCGGTTGCCTTGACGCCTGGGAGCCAAAGCACCCGACGACGACCGAGTCGAGACGTCATGACCCTATGATCGGAAATCTCGTTCACGCCGCTGGGCGTTGATTTGCCGCTGGACACTGTTGACACAACAGTCGGGATTGTTGACCCCAGGAATTAGTGATGGCCAGCCGTGTAGCGATTCTCGGCATCTTCGTTGCCGATGCCACCTTCCGTACCGCCCGCCTTCCGCAGATGGGCGAGACCGTCATCGGTGAAAGCGTGGTCCTGAGCCCCGGCGGCAAGGGGTCGAACCAAGCTGTTGCTGCAGCCCGGCTCGGTGCCGAGGTTCAGTTCATCTCCAGAATCGGCCGCGATTCATTTGCCGATATGGCCATGGCCACTTGGGCTGACGCGGGCGTCCAGCCGCTGGTCGCCCGGTCCGACAGTTCGGCGACGGGTGCGGCCTCGGTCCTGGTTGATGCGGCTACAGGGGAGAACGCGATCATCGTATGTCCAGGGGCCGCTTCCGAAATTTCGGAGGCCGACATCGATGCGGCAGCAGACGTGATCCGCTCTGCCGCGGTCTTCGTTACCCAATTGGAGCAGCCGCTCCCAGCCGCAGCGCGGGCGCTGGCGATCGCTCGTGAGGCGAATGTGCTGACGGTCCTCAATCCGGCTCCGGCCGCGGCATTGCCGGCGGACATGCTCACTCTCAGCAACTATGTGACGCCCAACGAGACCGAGGCCGCGGCCATTACCGGACTCCCTGTTGCCAACGAGGATCAGGCACGACAGGCGGCAAAGGTGCTCCGCGACCGTGGTGCAGGTGCCGCTGTGATTACTCTGGGCGCCTTGGGCGCATTGTTCGATGGCCCCGGGGGAAACGAGTTCATTCCTGCTTTTCGAGCCGGCCCGGTGGTTGAGACCACGGGCGCAGGGGACGCGTTCAACGGTGCATTCGCTGTTGCGCTGGCCGATGGTCGAGACCCAACCGAAGCCGCGCGTTTCGGCTGTGCGGCAGCGGGCCTCTCGGTGACGCGTCCTGGAGCAGCCCGGTCTATGCCAAGCCGAGCGGAGGTTGAGAACCTGCTCGCCGGAATGTGAGGGCTCCGGTCAATCACTCCACGCTTCAGTCGATCGCCATGCCCCCCACCAACATTGACGGCATGTTCGGCGGCTGCGTTCCATACATCACATTCTCCACCCGTCAGAGGTCACGATGACCCTGTTTGGCTCCACCGTTGCTCCGCCTCGCCCAGTTGGCGGCGCGACTTCGGCCGCGTCAACGTCACCCCTCCCCGTGCTGCTGGCATGCCCTCCGCTGGCTGGTCGGGCGCATCCACTGCGACACCGTCCGGCCCCCTAACCCGGATATCTCACCAGCGGGGGGTGCATGGGGCGGAAACGCGTGGTACAGGTAAGAAAGTCAAACCCTTACCGGCCATGACGGAGCCGCCCCATGCACACAGACTGTACCTCGACGCAACTGGCGTTTGAAGGCCTTGGCCGGCGTGCGGTGGCAGGCCGGTTCGACGGCGGCCGGCTGACGACTGATGGCGGCGTGTTGCTGCTGCGGGAGGTCGACCGGCGCTTCCGGGTGACGGCGCGGCTGGCGGCGTGCTTCCGCGACCACCGCGACCCACGCCGCATCGAGCACCGTCTGGAGACGCTGGTGGCGCAGCGGGTGTTGGCCCTGGCGGCGGGCTACGAGGACCTCAACGACCATGACCGGCTGCGCGCCGACAGCGCCTTCGCGCTGGCGAGCGGGTGTGCGGACGTGACCGGGGAGGGGCGGCGGCGGGCGCGGGACCGGGGGCATGCGCTGGCGGGATCGAGCACGCTGAACCGCCTGGAGCTCGGCGTACCGGAGGCGGCGGCCGGGGACCGCTACCAGCGGATTGCCGCCGACCGGGAAGCGATCGACCGGCTGCTGGTGGACCTGTTCCTGGAGGCCCATGCCGCCCCGCCGGCGGAGATCGTACTCGATCTCGACGCCACCGACGATCCGCTGCACGGCCGCCAGGAGGGCCGGTTCTTCCACGGCTACTACGGGCACTACTGCTATCTGCCTCTGTATGTCACCTGCGGCGAGCACGTGCTGTGCGCCCGGCTGCGCCCGGCCGATATCGATGCGGCGGCGGGCGCGGTGGACGAACTGGCGCGGATCGTGCCGCAGATCCGCCGACGCTGGCCCGGGACCGGGATCCGGGTGCGCGGCGATGCCGGGTTCTGCCGCGAGGACATCCTGCGCTGGTGCGAGGACGCCGGCCTCGAGTACGTGTTCGGGCTCGCGCGCAACGCCCGCCTGGAACCGTGGCTCGCGAAGGCGCTGCACAAGTCCCGGCGCCGGGGCGCCGCCACCGGCCGGGCCTCGCGGCGGTTCCGGGAATGCCGCTACCGCACGTTGACGTCCTGGAGTTGCGCCCGCCGGGTGATCGGCAAGGCCGAGTGGCTGCCGGGGCTGCGCGGCGCCAACCCGCGCTTCGTGGTCACCAACATCCCCGCGCCGCACCCTCGGGGCGCAGGCCCTCTACGAGGACCTGTACTGCGCCCGCGGCGACATGGAGAACCGGATCAGGGAACAGCAGCTGTGGCGGTTCGCCGACCGCACCTCGAGCGCGACGATGCGCGCCAACCAGCTGCGGCTGACCTTCTCCGCGTTCGCCGGCGCCCTGCTCACCCTCCTGCGCCAGGTCGGGCTGCAGGGCACGGCACTGGCCCGCGCCCGTGCCGACACCATCCGCGCCCGGTTGCTGAAGGTCGCCGCCCGCATCACCGTCACCGTCCGCAGGATCCGGGTCGCCTTCCCGTCGGGCTACCCGCTGCAGGAGCTGTTCGCGCATGTGCTCGCCGCCCTGCGCGCGCCGCCGGCACGCGCCGCTCCCGGCTGACCCGGCCCGCAGCGGTCCTGCCCCCTCCTGCCGCACGCGCCGCGACCGGCGCCACGGAGGCCGTCTGCCCGGCGCCCGCCATCCAGCGTGACCCGCGCCCGGAATCCGGAGCGCCGGGCTCCGTCGCGCCCGATTCCGGCGACCCCGGGCGGCCGGGCACCGCGTCAGGGGCGTCGAAACCCCCGGTACCGCCGCCAGACGCCTCGAGCGGGTCGCGGCAGGTCCGCTGGTGAGCGAAGCGGGCTAACTCCCCTCGCAAGCGGGCCGCCAGCGCAAGAAACATTATTGCCCAACGTCGAAGATCCAACCTACGCTGCCAATGGGCTACGGTCGGCTCTTCAACTCAACCCGCGACCAGTTCTCCCACAAGGGCTGGACCACTCAACGAGGGCAGGCCAATGGACGGGCGGCAAAATCTAGGCGCTCACAAGGGACTCAGGGGAGAAACCAAGTCTTCCCTCTCCGACCAGGCCTATCTGCGAATCGAAGAGATGATCGTCACGCTTCGGCTCGAGCCGGGCCAGTTGCTGACCGAAGCGGCACTGATGTCCGAACTCGGCATCGGCCGTACACCCATACGCGAAGCGCTGCAGCGTCTCGCATTCGAAGGACTGGTCACCATCATGCCGCGCCGAGGCGTCATGGTGACGGAAATCAATCACGCGCGCCAACTTCAATTGCTTGAGTTACGCCGTGAAGTTGAGCGCATGATCATGCGCGATGCCGCCCGTAGGGCCACGCACGAAGAACATGGCTTCTTTGCCCGGCTCGCCAAAGACCTGGACGCTGCCGCCGAGGCCGACGACGATGTGATGTTCATGCGTTTGGATTTGAAGTTCAACAAGTCGACCGTTGCGGCATGCAGAAACGAATATGCCGCAAAAACGATGCAGCTCATGCAGGGCTTGGCTCGCCGCTTCTGGTATCAGCACTACCGCGAGACGCTCGACTTGAAGCGCTGTGCGACTCTTCACGCCGCAGTTGCGAGGGCAATTGCCGAAGGCCAAGTTGACGAGGCTGGCCGCGCATCGGACCAGCTGATCGACTACATGTCCGAGTTCACCCGCTCCAGCCTTTGAATGGTAAGTAACCCGGGCGGACACTAATACTTGGAACGCCTGTATGACGCATTTTCGAAATCCGGCAGGTCTCCTGCGATCCGTTCAATCCTGAAGGGCGGCAATGGCGAGGCAAGAGCCGGGTCCTGGACCGGATACGCACCCGACCTGAACGCTCAAGCAGCAGGCGAGGGTTTTCGACGGTAGACAGCGGTACGGTCGATGCGAATGGTCCGCGAACCGACCTGGTCGTGAAACTCGTCCGGAGGATCGCGATATTGGCGATTAGCCTTTGGCGCGGTCGTCTTTCTTAACCTCCGGGAACAGCCATACCGCAATACACATGAAGGCCGTCAGCCCGAAGAGAAGTTCGGGAGATACATCCAGCGCGATCTCTTGGCGCATGAACCAAAGCACGGCGCTGGTGAGAATAACCGCGAGGGTAAGGAACGCGCGGATCTTCGGTGGCATCGATTTCCTCCGTTCAGACGAGGATAACGCCAGACAACTTGTACGAAATCACAGCACACAGCGCCAACACGGTCAGCAGTCCCGATCGTGATCTTCGGAACCACCTGGGCAGTGGCCTGGCCAGAAAGGGTGCGCCGAGCACGGCTAACCCGGCAGCAATCACGCTTACCGTCCATGGCAACCTTGGTACGGTAAGGACCAGAACCGTCAGCAATATGCTTATGGCCAAGGTCGGCGCATACACGAATATCCCACCGATTGCGCCGCGTGCTGCTTTCGGCCCCACCGCTCTTGGGAAAAACCCGCTGACTACGACCGTTGACCACACGGCGACAATGACGCCCGCCAGAAAGCCTGCCAGCACGTGGTAGTCTAGATCTGCCAACAATCCGGACATTGTGATTTCGAGCTCATTGCGCGGTGATACATGTCTGATATATTAGCATTCGGCATCGTATTGGAAGCGCCAGGTGGAGACAGTGGGTAATCGCATTTACAAAGGGGAGCGGACCATCGACGGAGCCGAGGTCACCGCGGATGGCGAACCCCTGAGCCCTCGCTTGGACATCCACGCGTTTACGAGACGCGGTTTCGAGTGGGGCTACGAAGGCGACGGGCCGCTCCAGCTGGCGCTGGCGATCCTGGCAGAACATTTCGAAGATGATGCGCGGGCCAGAGCCAAGTGCGCGGCGTTCATGTCCAGAGTTGTCGCCAATTTCGGTAATGAGTGGGAAATGACATCGGCCGACATTGATCTCGCTCTTGCAAATGTCCGCGCAACCCATTGAACGGTCTTGGGGAGTAGCCATGTTTCGGGAACTCGAAGAAACACGCATGTCCGACCGACAGCACCGGTATCGCGAAACGTACCGTCGGCGCATTGTCGGCTGGTACAACGGGTGGCTCCACGTGAGCGTGATCTATGCGATCGGCTTCACGGCCCTCACAATCTATTTCCAGAGCATGACAAACGTGCGCTGGTATGAACTTCTGATCGTGCCGGTGGCCTTCATTGGCGCCAATTTCTTCGAGTGGTTCCTGCACACCCATATCATGCACAGACCGCAGAAGAACAAGGCATTGCGGGCCATATACATGCGCCACACGATGATGCACCATCAGTTCTTCACCGACGACGAGATGCGCTTTGCGGGCCAGCACGACTGGCGTGTCACCTTCTTCCCGCCGTTTGCGTTGGTGACATTCATTTGCATGTCCGTACCAATTGCGCTCGTCGCCGGCTGGTTGTTCACGCCCAATACCGGCTGGCTCGTCATCACGACCACCACATCCATGTATCTCATCTACGAGTTCATGCACTTCTGCTGTCACGTCGACGAGAGCTGGTTCGTCCGCAATATGCCGTTCGTGAACACCATCCGCCGGCACCACACGGCACACCACAGCCAGTCGCTCATGATGGAACGCAACATGAACCTGACGTTTCCGATCATGGACTGGTTCTTCGGGACATCCGACCTTGATCGGGGTCTGTTCGGCCACTTGTTCAATGGCTACAGCACCCATCACGTCAAGAAGGACATGCGCCGGACAGCCCGGACACCAGACGGCCGCCTGCCGAACGCAGGGCTGGTCGCGGCGGAATAGTTGTCCGCACACGTACAGCCCCACGACAACAGTGCTGACGTTCGATTCGATCGTCGGCGCGCCGGCGCAATTTTCCAACCTCGATGCGATTTCGGAACCCGGCGGCAAGGACCGCTAGAGACAAGGCGATGACCGCACTCACCGAATCCATGCGCCAGGAATTCGAAGACCACGGGTTCCTCCTGTTCTCCGGCCTCTTCTCAGAGGACGAGATTGCGCAGGTGCGATCCGAGGTCGAGACAATCGCGGCGCGCGAAGGTCCGGAGGTGGTGTACGAATCGGAGTCGGATGCCGTGCGGATGGTCTACGGCGCACACCGCTTCAACGACGCGTTCCACCGCCTCTCGCGGCACCCGCGCTGGCTGGAACCGGCTCAGGCCCTGATGGGAGGGCCCGTCTACATCCACCAGTCGCGCCTCAACACCAAGGCCGCGTTCCAGGGCGGGCCTTGGGCGTGGCATCAGGATTACGCCACCTGGTCGGACCGCGACGGCCTCCGCGAGCCTCGCGCCTTCATGGTCGCAATTCTGCTGGACGAGGCCAACACCAGCAACGGGCCGCTCATGTTGGTGCCGGGCTCCCACCACTCCGGGCTGATCGCCGAGGCCGCGGACAATCACGAATCGCCCGCCTACACGGTGTTCCAAATCGGGAGGGAGCATCTCACCCGCATCGTCGACGCAGGCAGCATCAAACCCTTCATTGGCCCGCCCGGATCGGTGCTCATCACCCACGCCAACATGGTCCACGGCTCGGCGGGCAACATCACTCCCTGGCCGCGGCGTATCTTCTATCTCAACGTCGCCGCGGTCGACAATCCGCCCACCAAGTTCCAGCGCGCCGAGCATCTCTGCACCCGCGACTGGTCGCCGATCGAGCCCCTAGGCGACGACTGCCTCCTCACGCACGGGCACGACTCGCCGACGAACTGAGCGAGCGCACGAAATGCGGATCCTTGATCCACCGCCAATTCCGTCGTGGTGAGGACATAAAGCCACGCTTCGTCGACCCGGAATCCTCCAAGATCCTCGCCGGTTTGGTGCATTGCCCGGGGGCGTGAGGCGCTGAACTTTGGGGGCGGGGATGCAACCCGCAGGGCTTCTTTCCTTGCCGGACGACCACGAAGGGTACTCGGCCACCAGCGATCCGTGAGAGGCGCCAGCTGAGGTGCTGTACTTCGAACAAATCCCGCACTGTTGGAGGCGAAACTGGGCTATGCCAACGAGTCGAAAAGCGGGCGTCCGCCGAACGACTTCGTGGAGTTGTTCGAGATTCTCATCCTGGTGGCGCAGTCCACGGAGGATGACCAGCGGACGGCAATCCTGGTGTGCGACCCTGTTGATCTGGCTGCCGTTCCTCGGCTTCGAACCCGGCCCCGCCCGATCGCAACACCACTTGGACATTCCGCGAGCGGACTTACTCACGCCGGCGCAATCGACGCGCTGTCTGCGACCTACGACCGGGCGTTGTGCCCGGCAGGGTATGTTCCGATGAGCAGCCGAACCGTCGGCACGACGCTGGCGCCGTCGCCATGGCAGCGGAAGACGGGTGCCGGGGCGCTGGCCAACGCTGCCGTTCTCCGCCGCAATCTATAGTCCGATCGTTGGCCTCACGGACGGCGGACAACGCGGCGGCGCCATGCCCGGATGGCATAATCTGCCGCAGGATTCGAAGCACTCGCCGGAGGATTTTCGCTTGCCCTACTCCCTCAAACAGTTCGCCAACGACTGCCATCGGGCGCTTCGCGAGCAGGAAAGCCGGCTTGCGCGCGAAACCATCCGGACCTGCTGCTCCCGGGCCTGTGCCGACGGCGCCTTCGTCGCCGCCCACTTCGGCCCAGACAACACCTCGACCCGCAAGATCCTCTACGAGGACCCGGACCTCGGCTTCTGCATTCTGTCCCACGTGCTGGAAGGCATCAGTGACAGCCGTCCGCACGACCACGGGCCGAGTTGGGCCGTCTATGCGCAGGTCGAAGGGCACACTGAAATGACGGATTGGCGCGAGACCGAGGCCTGCAGCGACGATACGCAGGGGCTCGTCGAGGCGGTCCGCACCTACATCCTTTGCCCTGGTGACGCCCACATCTACCACGAGGGCGACATCCACTCGCCGCGCAGCGATGGGGCGACCAAGCTCATCCGCGTCGAGGGCATGAAGCTGGACAGCGTTCCGCGCGGCTACTTCGATCCGACCTGAACCGACATCTCTCTACTCCTGGAGGGAATAATCGGACGCCCGGGCGTGGTTCGGCAGATCCCCTCCTGCAATTCACGCATGGGGCCCGACAACCGCGGCACGAGCCATCGCACCCTAGGGCCTCGCGCAGTTCTCTGCGGTCATGCGCCCGGCACGGAGCGACTTGCCGCGCATTACCTCCCTTAGGTCCATGCATCCCCAGAGTTAGTAGCCGGCAATGCAGTGGACCCGCACAATGCGGTCGAAACCGGCTGGCACTCGCGGCATGCTCCCCTTCCCCGCCACACCCCGGAAGGGTGCGACAGGCCAAGCCAGATGGATAGGCGCCGCTCAAGAAGGGGTCATCAGGGTTCAGAGCCCGGAGATACCCCGTCGTTGTCTTGCCGCGTCCCGGGTCCAGCACCGGCACGGGTGTCCCGTCCTTGAACCACCCGCCCGCCCGCCGACGATTCTCGTCCAAATGACGGATCACGGGGCCAAGGTGGAACGGCGCCTTGCCGACCTGGCGGGCCTACATGCTGCCGTCGGAGACGGTGAGCCACGACGGCAACCTGCCATCGAGAAGTCTTTCAATCCGCACGGACTCTGGCCAACATCCGCAACAAGGGCGAAGGTCAGTTAGCCGGGATCGGGTCGACGGGGTCGTCATTGGCAAGCTCGGTCACGAGACCCTCCGCCGTCGATCCTTGGTCGAGAGCCAAACTAAGGCTGCTCCGGCAAGGATGAGGAACGGGAGCATTGCCAGGTTGACGGCAGTCCAGCCACCGACCTGCGTGCCGCCCGAACAGTTCATCAAGCCGCCCGAGGCGAGGCTTGCCAGCGTTACACAGCCGAAGACCATTGTGTCGTTGAGCCCTTGCACGTGTCCTCGCTCGTGGGATGCGTGGGCGCCGGCCAGCAGTGTCGTTGCTCCAATGAAGCCAAAATTCCAGCCAAGACCGAGCAAGATCAGGGCGGCAAAGAAATCGGTCAGCGTTACACCCAAACACGCCACAATGCCCGCGATCCCGAGGATCAGGAGGCCCGCGGTCACGATCCGGTTCACACCAAAGCGGACGATCAAATGGCCGGTGACAAAGGATGGCGCATACATTGCCAGGACATGCGCCGAAACAATGTCATTGGCGTTATCGCTGGTAAAGCCGCAACCCATCACGGCCAACGGAGTCGAGGTCATCACCAGGCTCATCAGCGAATACGAAACCATGGCGCAAATGATCGCCACCAAGATCGTGGGGTCGCGTAGGAGTTCGAGGCGGGACCGGTTGGGGGGCATCCTCACCCCTGCTTCCCAATCGTGGCTGGCCCTTGGCAGATCAAGGAACAAAAATAGAAACATGCCTACGAGATTCAGTGCGATCACCGCAAGGTAGGTACCGATGAACGGAATGGGGAGTATGGCGCCGCCTATAAAGGGCCAGACGGTCACGTCAGAGACGAGCTTGTTCAGCTGCGGCCCGACAAGAGCTGACAAGAGCCCACCCGCCATGACATAGGAGATCGCCTTGGGGCGGAACGCCACAGACGCGGTATCGGTAGCGGCAAACCTGTAAAATCCCTGCGCAGACATGTAGATGCCGGTGAAATAGGATCCCAAAAGCAGCGCGGCAAACGAACCGACATAGAGACCATATGCCGAAACGGCTGCCCCGATGGAGCCGCCAATGGCGCCGATGACAAAGCCAAACCGGCGACCCCTGCGCTGCATGAGCGGTGAAATCCACGGCGCCGTGGTCATCGAGCCAAAGACAATGAGCGAGATTGGTAGCGTGGCAAGGCACGGATTGCTGGTCAGCATGCCGCCAGCGAGCCCGCCGACGACGAAATTCATCGGCAACTGCGCACCCAAGATGGCTTGCGCGGCCACAAGGACGGCAACATTCCGTTTGGCACGGGTGTCATCAACGAGAATCACGACATCGTCCGAAGTGCGTGGACAACCGAGCCAATCAATAGAAATTCGCCATGGCTGCGGTTCAGTTTGTACCGAGCAAAAGTCTCGTATTGGAGAGTATCAAGCTTGTCCGAATGCAAGGCTCAGTTGTGCTGAGGTTACAGTTCCGAAACGCGCTTCTCTGGTGCGTGCGTCGCGATGAGCACGCCCGCTGCGGCGAATCCCATCCCGACCCAGGCCATTGGCGGCATGATCTCGTCCAATACGAACCAAGCCACCAGGGCAGCGAAAGGCGGCACCAGGAAGAACATCGCAGATACACGGGTAACGTCTCCTGCCCGGATCATGGCCAGCAGCAAGCCTACGGCGACGAGAGAGGTACCCATGACAAGATAAGCCAGCGTGGCGGTGAATTCCCATGTCCAGTCGATATGCATTGATTCCAACAGGAGCATGAAAGGCAAGACGCCCGCGAATCCAACGGTGTAACCGACGAGATTCGAAGTCACAGGATGGTGCGAAACCCCGAAGCGTTTTTCCCACAATGATCCTGCGGTAATGCCAACAAGCGCAAGGAAACCGAATAGAAAACTTAACCCTGTGGGGGGGTCGATCCCTGAGCGGGTGATGATTACGACCGCGGCGCCAAACAGGCCCAAGACCAGCCCACTCCACCGCCGCCATCCGACTTTCTCCCCGGCCCACCGGGGCGCGACAAGACCAACCAGAATGGGTTGCAGTGACAGTATCAGAGCGAGCGTTCCCACAGCGAGGCTGGCTTTGAACGCCATGTAACACATGCCGAAGTACATGGATTGGAGAAGAAAACCGACGATCGCTAAGTGCACCCAATCCATAGGGGAAGCTGGCAACGACGGCTTAAGTATGATGAACAGCGTAGCCATGATTGCGACAACACAGCCAAAACGAAGGGCCAGAAATGTCATTGGTTCGATATAGGCCAAACCGAATTTGGCCGCCACGTATCCGGTTGACCAAAGCGCGAGAAACAATGCTGGTGCAAAGATAAGCCACTGGGGTTGGTCGGTATTCAATTTCAATCATCCAATCGATCTGGCCCGACAATCACCGGCACCGCTTTCCAGATGTTCTGACCATCGTTGCCCATCGCATTCATCTTGATCTGCCTCCACGGAATTGGTCCATCCCCAATGTGAGGGACTGAAGGCTTGAGCTTGCCCCCAACGCTGGACCACCCGCAATGCGAATATCTCGGATGCCCCACCCCAGGGGCCGGCGTGCCGGCGCTAGGGCATGAACCAGTTCCATCGGGGTTTTCTAGCTGCGCGAACTGAGCCGATGGACGGTGTTGCGATCTCTCCGCCAACAGCAGTACGTCTGCCGGGAAATCCCCGCCTTCCGGCACTCTTCCTCGAAACGCACCGCCTTCTCCGCCTCGCTCAAGATGGACGCAATTTGCTGCCCGCCGAACATCGATCTCTTCGTGGCTGGGTCTTCGATAGTATCTCGAAAACTTGGCCGAATTTTCTCGAAATGCGCGGTCCCCGACGAGGAGCAGGCCACCAGTTTTCACCGAGCGTACCGCTGATCATCTATCTTCCCCACTCTTTGCCGCGTCGAGCGGGGCCAAGGAGGGGAACCTAGTGAGCAATCTCGACCGGTGGCTGAAGCGGGTCTATGAAGCCCGGTCCACGGCGGAAAGTCGACGAATCTACGACGATTGGGCGGAGAGCTATGACGCGGATGTGTCATCCGGAGGTTATAGCTACGCTCCGATGGCGGCTGGTCTGTTCGGGCGTTATGTCGCACCCGGGGACACGCCGATTCTGGACGCCGGCTGCGGCAGCGGTTTGATTGGGGCGACCCTAGCGTGTCTCAACTATGCCGAACTTACCGGGATTGACCTTTCGGAAGGCATGCTGCAGGCCGCCGCTCGCAAGGGCGTGTATCGGGACTTGCGGCGCAGGACCCTGGGCGAGCCGCTGGATTTCGAGGACGGCGCGTTCCAGGCTGTGGTTTGCACCGGCGTCTTTACGCCGGGCCATGCGCCGCCGGATTCGCTGACCGAACTCATACGCGTAACTGCGAGCAACGGGGTGTTAATCTTCTGTTGCACGGAAGCGGCGCTCTCGGAGGGCGGCTTTGGGGCCAAGATTCAAGCTCTCGCTGACGCCGGCCTTTGGACCCAAATCGACACTGCAGGGCCGGTCACGGCGCTGCCCCACGCCGCGATCCGGCACGATGCGACATTCTTCGTATATCGGCGCTGAGACGGTTGCTACGGCCAACGAGCCTGATCAATTCCCCGTGAGACTGCATTTTCGGGAACCGCCAGCGCCACAGCAATGACGGCGGTCGCAATGCGAATGCGCTTCGACATCCTTACGACCTCTCAGTCGGCAGTT
The DNA here is from genome assembly GCA_965215575.1 of Alphaproteobacteria bacterium. GTDB lineage: Bacteria > Pseudomonadota > Alphaproteobacteria > TMED109 > TMED109 > VXPW01. Next base: position 2,358,124 of record OZ244069.1, on the reverse strand, counting down.
CCGTTGTAGGGGATGATCTACGCTGCGGAGTTAGCCGGAACTGGGGCCACGCCGAACCCCGATTCGAGCAGCGATCTGCTACCCGGAAGTCGCGCCGCTCGTAGCAAAAGCATGTTCGGTTAGTTTTCAGGGATCTGCCGAGAATCAGGCCGTGGGATGGGTCGGAGTTCAGCGAGCATCAGACCGCTCCTTTGTTGCGCTAGGCGGAGGAAAGAACCCGCGTCGAGGAGGTGTGCCGGAAAGCGGGCATTTCCCGGCAGACGAACTACCGCTGCCGCAAGAAGCACGGTGGCCTGATGCCCTTCCGGAACGCGGCGTCCAAAACAGCCTGAGGAAGAGAACCAGCCTCTCAAACTCCTCTTTGCGGACCCAAGCATGGACAAGGGAATGCCCCATGAAGTGATGCGAGAAACGCTTTAAGACCAGCAAGGTCTCTGGAGTTTATCGACAATCTCCGGTCTGTCTGTCAGGCGAATATCCGGCTTGCTTGCGGGGTGTTACCGGCCGGGCTCGTCCACTGTCAGATGGATTTATGCGACACCAAACGTGGGAAACTGGGGAGCGATCACGATCTGACATTCATGCTCACACCCGCGCGCGCAAGAGCACAACAATGCCGGTAAACGTCGCTATCCGCAATCCGCATATATGATCCTGTCGCTTGCCGATCGTTTGCCAGCTTGCCATGCGAGCTTTGTTCCGGCGATCAGCAAGCCCTTGACAATGGCGTGTTTTCGAGATTCTGGCGTCGTCTGCGAAAGCACGTAAGCACCGAGACCAATATTCTCCGATTGTCCCGGTCGGAACAGGCGGGCCGTCCAAGGTGGCGGCAACAGCAAAGCCGACGATCTCGCTCCGAAGTATTCGGAGACTGCTGGTATCGGTCCCGATTACGCTTTCATGCTGTCTTGTCTTGACAAGATCCGCTACCGGGCCGCCGGCGCAACCGAAAGGCGGCCGATCACGCCATGCTTCTGGATCAGCTCGGCGACGAGGCCCGAGGCCTTCATCTCTTCGACGAATTCCTTGAGAAAGGCAGCGCCGGCATCGTGCCCACGGGTGCATCCTATGGCCTGCTGTACCGCGGTAAATTGTCCATCGAGAATGCGGGCGCCTGGCAGTTTCTCCACATCGGTTGTCAACCAGGGCCGCAGCCCGGCAAGCGCGTCGAGCTCTTCATTCACGAACAGTTCAAATGATGCATCGAGACCATCGATGCGGATCAGCTCGGCGTGCTCGATATTGCGTTCCAGCCACAGATCATAAGCGCTGCGGGCAGAGACAGCGATGCGCACTCCCGGAGTATCGACATTCTCGATGGTTTCGAGCGGTGAGCAGGCAGGCACCAGGTACGTCGCCTGGATCTCACAATAGGCGGCTGTAAAATCTATCTTTTCGGCACGTTTGGGTTCTGCGCCAATATTGCCAATGTCCCAGACACCGGTCCCGGCATCGTCGGAAATCTCGCCCGGGGTCCTGTATTGCAGGAGTTCGAGCCCGACGCCGAGCCGACGGGCCAGTTCGCGCGCCATGTCCGGCGAGACGCCATCCGGATCACCGCTTGCCGTCCGGCCGGTGACCAGAAGAAAGTTGGACATATTGATGGCAGCACGCAGAGTCCCGCTCGGGGCAAGGTCATGCACGGCTTCGGGAGACATACTGGTATTCCGATTGGTTGAGATATTTCCGGTATTTTGGCGCAAGGCCGGGTCCCTGACACCCTTTTTGGGGGCGTCAGCGGTCAGACGACGTGTCATCGCCATCCCCATCCATTCGTGGCAAGTCGCAAGGCGAGCCCGCCACTGTCGATCGCCGTGCCCGAAAGCCCGGCGATCCGACGGCTAATTTGAGCCGTAGGAGGCGATCTCGAGCAAGTTGCCCTCCGGATCCCGGAAATAGACCGAGGTCATCTCGCCCAGCGCGCCCTTCTGTGCGACGGGTCCGTGGACGATGTCGACAGCCTCTGCCCGCAGACGCTCGATTGCTGCGTCGAGACCGCCTTCCGTAACGAAGCAGAGATCCAACGCGCCCGGCGGATCGACCTCACCGGTCATCCAACTCTTCACCCCGCTCGGACGAAGGTTGATCTTCTGGCGGCCGAATTTGAGTGCAATCCGCCGAATCGGCCCGAAGAATTCCTCGCGTTCAAATCCCAACACCCGTTCATACCATTCCGCCATCCCATCGACGTCGCGACAGTTGAGCACCACATGATCTATCCGATCGATCATCGCCCTACTCCCAAGTTGCCGTAATTCTCCTCGCCACCGCCTTCGCCCGTATCGCAAAGTCGATCAGCGACAACCGACCAACTTACCTGTTTACAGACGCTGTTGGCCCGTTTCGCAGCCTCGGCACCGGTGTTCATCATAAGTTGACAGCCATTCAGGACGCCAGATGCGGCAAATCCAGGAATCTTGAGGACCGCAGTGTCTTCACTGCCCTTTCTTCGGATGCAGAGGTATCGAATCAGCGAGACCGACGTTCCTCAATCATGTCCATGCGATCTGACGCATTCTCTTGACTGAACGGACGGTCTTGGAACATGACACGGTGTTGTTTGCTGGCAGCCGTGAGGTATCCCAAGAGCATCGGTTTTGAGCAACGCCGCCGGCCGGACCACGGATCGCCGCAAGCCAAGAGCCTGATCGCGGGAAATCAACTCGTTGATCCATTCGAGGACATCGCTGAGGCGGTCTGGCGGGTGGACGCCCCTGACTTGGTGGTGCCGGTGAAGGGTTACGTCGCCGCGGCGCAGCCGGGGCGGCAGAATTGCGGCGACAGCATGGCCGTCATGGCCGCAAAACTCACCTTGCACTAACATTTCGCTTGGACCAGTTGACCAGGACCGATCCACAGCAAGCTCATCGAAGATCCGCTTCGACGCGAGTTGGCCGGGTCGTGGACATCAGCAGATCGGCATCAGGGACGAGTGAACGCAAAGAGGCGACTTGATTACAGAGATTGCCCGGGATTGACGGGAGGCCAGGCCGAGGCCCGGTAAACGAGGTGGAGCAAGATATGCCGCGAGTCACTAAAGAAAGCCCAGCTGCGGGCCGAAAAACCAGGGTCACCACCAGCCACTGGGGTGCGATCCAGGTAACGACCGAAAACGGCCGAATCGTTGCGGCAGCGCCTTTTGCGGATGATCCGAATCCCCCTGCCATCTCCGATATTGTTCCCGCCGCCATCCACCACCGCACGCGGGTTTCCCGTCCGTCGATCCGCAAGGGATGGCTCGAAGGGCGCGCAGACCGGGCGCGGGCGTGTCGCGGAAAGGACACCTTCGTCGAACTCCCTTGGGACGAGGCGCTGGATATCGCCGGTGCCGAGCTCCAGCGCGTTCGGCGCGAACATGGCAACAGCGCAATCTTCGGCGGCTCCTACGGTTGGGCCAGTGCCGGCCGCTTCCACCATGCATTAAGCCAGGTCCACCGATTCCTGAACTCGATCGGCGGCTACGTCGCCTCGGTCGCTAGCTACAGCACCGCCGGGGCACAGGCCATCATCCCCCACGTGTTTGGCATGCCGTTTCTCAAGCTGCTATGGGGTCATCAGAACCCCTGGCCAATGATCGAAGGGCACACCGAGACCCTCGTCATGTTCGGCGGGATCAACCCGAAGAATTCGCAGGTGAGCATGGGCGGGGTGACCCGGCACCAGGCCCTCGGGTGGCTGGACTGCTACCGGGCGAAGGGCATGCATCTCGTCAATATTGGCCCGCAGCGCACGGACACCATCGCAAGCTCCGAGTGGCTTCCCGCAATACCGGGCACCGACACCGCCCTGATGCTGGGGATCGCCCATGTTCTGGAGACGGAGGGGTTCGTCGATCGCACGTTTCTGGACCGGTGCACGATCGGCTATGACCGGTTTCGCACCTACCTTCTCGGCGAAGCGGACGGTCAGCCGAAGTCCCCGGATTGGGCGGCCGCAATTTGCGGCATCGACGTAGAAAGAATTGATGCACTCGCACGCAGGATGGCGACGACACGCACGTTGATCACCGTCGCGTGGTCCCTACAGAGGGGACAGAACGGAGAGCAGCCCTACTGGATGGCAGCGGTCCTGGCGGCGATGCTGGGACAGATCGGCCTTCCCGGCGGTGGCATCGGATACGGCTATGGAGCGATCGGTGGTGTCGGTGTTCCCCTCAAGCGCTTGACCGGCTTGTCACTCCCCCAAGGAGACAATCCCGTCGCTGAGGCGATCCCGGTGGCACGCATCGCAGACATGCTGCTCAATCCCGGTGCCCAATATGACTTCAACGGACAGTGCAGGACTTACCCGGACATCCGACTGATCTACTGGTGCGGCGGCAACCCGTTCCATCACCATCAGGACTTGCACCGGCTGAACCGAGCCTGGGAGAAGCCTGACACGATCATCGTCCACGAACCCTGGTGGACCGCCACGGCGAAGCGGGCTGACATCGTGTTTCCGGCCACGACACCCTTCGAGCGTGAGGATATCGGGCGCTCGCCGAACGACGCCTATCTGTTTCACATGGACCGGCTGATCGAACCCGTGGGCGAAGCTCGCGACGACTATGAGATCTTCACAGAACTGGCGCGTCGGCTGGGCAAGGGCGTGGCGTTCTCAGAAGGCCGGACGGCCGCGGATTGGCAACGCTACCTCTACGACCGCTTCCGCCAGAACGCGGCGCGCGACGGCGTCGAAACTCCGGGCCTCGACGAGTTGCGGAAACGTAACTGGGTGGAACTTCCGATTGAAGGCCCCGAATTCGCCCCGGTTCCCTTTGCCGCCTTCCGTGAGAACCCGGTCGCGAACCCGCTCGATACCCCTTCCGGCCGGATCGAAATCTTCTCGGAGACCATCGCGGACTTCGGATATGACGAGTGCCCGGGCCATCCCGTCTGGCGTGCGCCCGATGAATGGCTTGGCGCGCTGTCCGCCGCCACCTATCCGCTCCATCTCGTGTCGCCGCAACCCGGCGACAAACTACACAGCCAAATGGAGAGTGCGCTCGCGGACATCGAGGATGCGCGCCCGATGCCGATCGTCATGAATCCCGAGGACGCAAGGGCGCGCGCGATCGGCGACGGCGACCTGGTTCTCGTATTCAACGATCGGGGCCGATGTCGCGCTAGAGCCAAGATCTCGGACGACATCCGGGAACGCGTCGTCGCCATATCCACTGGCGCCTGGTTTGATCCCGACGAAGACGACACCGACTGCCAAGGCAATCCGAATGTGCTAACGCGGGACATCGGCACCTCGCGCATTGGCCAAGGCTGCACCGCGCACACGACCCTGGTCGACGTAATCCGTGCTTGAACGGTTTGTACCACTACCCGCCGAAGCAAGGTGTCGGGGCGCATTGGGGAAAATTCTCGGTCAACTCGACACATACGTGACAAGAGAGAGCAAGCAACAATGCGGCTTGCCGGGTGCGCGGCATCCTACCGGCGTCTGTTCAACAACTGCCGACGAGCAGAGCGTGAGGGCTTGAGAGCCCGATCCAGGGGCACGGCCCCGGTCTAAGCTTCGAAGGCGCTTACGCTGCGCGGACCAGACGGGCGAGAACGACGCCCAGATCGGCCTCAAGCTTCGCGTTGGCAGGATCGAGTCGAGCGTCAGGCCATAGTTCTGAAGCACCTCCGACTCGGGGCATGAATAACTGCGAATCGGGACAAGAGCATTCGCGAAACGCCGGAATTTCCAGTCATTGGGCTGGAACGTCGGGGGCAGACCCAGACCCCAGAACGCCGGCGAGCCGGGCTTTTTCGGACAGGATCGTGCATTCGGCCTCTGATTCCCCGGCCATGCATTGCGCGGCTTTACTGCGACTCCTACGCCAGTAACGGCTTCTGTTGTAGCGATTTGGTTGGAACCTTTCGGCTTCCTCAGGTCTTGCAATTATTCTTGTTCGTGCGCAAGGGATTAGCGCCCGACCCGTTTACTGATAGCGGTCCTGAAGGGGCGATTCAGGCCGAGCTGAAGTGGCCGTGAAATCCAAGAGGCAAAGCGTAGTCGAACCTCCCCTGCGCGATCGGCCCGTCCCCGATCCGGCTGGCGTCAAAGACCATGACGCCACTCTCGCGCCGCTCGTAGTCAAGGAATGTACCGACTAGCCACCCGTCGTCCTCGTCAATCGGATTTCGCCGCGGAACGAACACATGCTCCTCCGGGATGACACCGGGACCAACGTCGAACGCGTCCAGGGTGCCGCGCTGGAGATCACGTTTCTCGACCCGCCGGAGCCATCGCTCGCCCGCGCTGTCCGGCGCACCGAGCGTATAGACGTAACGGTTACGCCGGCCCACTACCGAGGGCGCAACCCGGGGAAATTCGGTCCACCCCGGCGTGGTCTCGATATCGGCTTTCCCATCCGGGTACAGAGTGAAGTGCGTGTAGCGCTCCGGCGCAGCACTGCGGAACTCGCCCCGCATGATGAACCGGGTCCGCTCAGTCAAGAACGTGGCGTCAGCCGCAATGCAGTGATCGAATCGGATAACGCCTTCTGCGTCTTCCCAGCCGTTGCCATGGTGAAAGCCGAAGCCGGCCGGAAGCTGATGCCAGCGCCGCACCGAGAAATCGTCCTTGGCGATGATGAGCACCCGCGAACCCAGCTCCGGTCGCCAGGCGATCGCGTCGAGGAAGGCTTTGTCTCGTATCGCTTCCGGCCCGAAAATGAACGGCGGGATGACGATGACAAGGTGTCTCTCTGTGACCACAAAGTCGTGAACCATGCCGATACGACCTACGTCGATCACCGCAAAGTTCATCAGCACTCCGTCAGGCGCAATCTGGTACAGCACCAATCGCATCCTAGGGAGGTAGCTAATACCGAACGCCCACAGGGTTCCGTCGGTCTCGACCTTGGGGTGGGCAGTGAACGGCGCGCCCTGCAGCCCTTCGCTCCAGGATTTGAAGCCCTGCCAGGCAAGCGTCTTGCGGTCGAGCCGGCTCGCTGACCCGCCTTCCCACAAAGCGAGCAATTCACCGTGGTGGTCAAGCATGGAGATGTTCGCGGCATTGAGGTCGTCGGGCTCGCGCACCGGCGCCGCACGAACCACCAAGGTCGCGAAGGTGGGATAGAGCCGTCGTCCGGCCGCGGCCTCCTGAGCGAACTTGGGCGTCTGAATTACCCGTCCCCGATGGCTGATTCCTGTGCCGTCAAAGCGGAACGCCTGCACCATGCCGTCGCCGTCGAACCAGTGGCGGTAACGAAGCCCGAACCGCTCGTGCACCGCAGGCCCATTGCGATACAAGGTGCCCCGAAGCTCCGCCGGGAGGCGCCCATCAATCCGGGCTTCGCTGGCGAGTCGATCGACGGTTATCCCTTGCCAGCCCAGCAGCATCGGATCCGATCTGACGCTAGCGGAGAAGCCCTCGGACCAGTCTTCTTCGGACTTCTCCGCCCCCGCCAAGTTCCGGCCCAATGGCAGCATGCCCGACGGGACAAGGGCCGCGGCCCCTCCAAGCGTTGACGACACCAGCAGGCGCCGCCGGCTTACGCTGTGGTTCGATTGCATCCTCGGCCCCTCTTCCGCGTCAATACGTGATGGTCAGTACAGCTTTCGCCAGTTCATCGCTGATTGTCACCGCAACTTCCTCGAAGCTGGGAGGACGACACCAGCAGGCGCCGCCGGCTTACGCTGTGGTTCGATTGCATCCTCGGCCCCTCTTCCGCGTCAATACGTGATGGTCAGTACAGCTTTCGCCAGTTCATCGCTGATTGTCACCGCAACTTCCTCGAAGCTGGGAGGACCGAACTGTGAAGGAGGATCATTCGCGAAACCGTACCCTTCCGTCGGGATTCCGAGCGCGCTGGAGTCGAGTTCCCCGTTGCCGTTCTCGTCGTGGAACCCCTGCACGGCATAACGCCCGGCCGGAAGATCAAGGAACACGAACCGCATGCTGCCTTCGCGAGCCTGCTGGAGTGTACCTGCGAACATGCCCGCCGCATATGGCAGTTCCTCTCCCTCCCGCTGCGTGTGAACAGCCACGAAGAGGTGGCCGGCACCGGAACGAACACCATGGACCTCGATAGTGAGATCGGCAGCGGAAGCGGGCAACGCAACCAGACCAGCTAGGGTCATGATGCCCGCGGTCGTCGTGGCTACGATGAGGGAACGGGGCATGGTGTGTCCTCCACGAGAGTGTGATAATCGATATGGCAGCACTTCGCTAAGAGCGGGCTGCCACGGAAAGGGTTCCCGGCCCCGTCGGTGCTGACAAGCGGAAATTCGTGAGGCAACGTCTTTTTTCGCGAATGAGACACACGCTGCAATTCGCGTTTCGTGAACTGCAGGCGCGGCTTCGGTTCGAATACCAGGCTCTCGGACTCGCGGCCGCGGTCGCAGTGCTTGCCTACCTCGGGCCGTTCGACACCTGGGGCCGTCTAGCGTTACCGGACCGGGTCGCGTTCTGGGCCCTCGCGACGGCGGCCAACTGGATCTTTGGACTGATCGTCGGATTCGGCGCAATGCTGGCATTCTGGAGGCGGGGAATGCTCGCCTGGGCTGTGGTGGTTGCCGGCGGGAGCGCGGTGGCGGCGATACCGGGGACCGCCGTGGTATGGCTACTGGTGACAGCCTTCATGGACTCCCGAGCTGCCGGTGCGGTGGGAATCACATCCTTGTACTCGCAGGTCATTGCGATTCATCTCGTACTGACGTCCCTCGTCACCTGGTTGAACGTCCGGCCGTCACGGCACGTGAAACCGGAAGAGGCACCGCATCTGACGCCACCCCCCGCCACGCCCGCCAACGCCTTTCTAAAGCGCATCCCGGCCCGCCTTGGACGGAACCTGCTGCACCTGCACATGCAGGATCACTATCTGGAGATTCATACTGACCGGGGAAGCGACCTACTCCTGATCCGGTTCCGGGACGCGCTGCGCGAGGTCGCAGATCTGGACGGCGCGCAGGTACACCGTTCCCATTGGGTCGCCCGCGCCGCCCTCGACAGGATCGCGCGCCGAAACGGCCGGATAGTGCTCCACCTGGTGAATGGAAGCGCGGTCCCGGTGAGCCGTTCCTTCGCCAGCGACCTCAAGGACAAGGGCTGGTTCTAGCCCGGATATCTCACCAGCGGGGGGTGCATGGAGCGGAACGCGTGGTACAGGTAAGAAAGTTAACCCCTTACCGGCCATGACGGAGCCACCCCATGCACACAGACTGTACCTCGACGCCACTGACGTTTGAAGGCCTTGGCCGGCGTGCGGTGGTAGGCCGGTTCGACGGCGGCCGGCTGACGACCGATGGCGGCGTGCTGCTGCTGCGGGAGGTCGACCGGCGCTTCCGGGTGACGTCGCGGCTGGCGGCGTGCTTCCGGGACCACCGCGACCCACGACGCATCGAGCATCGCCTGGAGACGCTGGTGGCGCAGCGGGTGTTGGCCCTGGCGGCGGGCTACGAGGACCTCAACGACCATGACCGGCTGCGCGCCGACAGCGCCTTCGCGCTGGCGAGCGGGTGTGCGGACGTGACCGGGGAGGGGCGGCGGCGGGCGCGGGACCGGGGGCATGCGCTGGCGGGATCGAGCACGCTGAACCGCCTGGAGCTCGGGGTGCCGGAGGCGGCGGCGCAGGACCGCTACCAGCGGATTGCCGCCGACCGGGAAGCGATCGAGCGGCTGCTGGTGGACCTGTTCCTGGAGGCCCATGCCGCCCCGCCGGCGGAGATCGTGCTGGATCTCGACGCCACCGACGATCCGCTGCACGGCCGCCAGGAGGGCCGGTTCTTCCACGGCTACTACGGGCACTACTGCTATCTCCCGCTGTACGTGACCTGCGGCGAGCACGTGCTGTGCGCCCGGCTGCGCCCGGCCGATATCGATGCGGCGGCGGGCGCGGTGGACGAACCGGCGCGGATCGTGCCGCAGATCCGCCGGCGCTGGCCCGGGACCCGGATCCGGGTGCGCGGCGATGCCGGGTTCTGCCGCGAGGACATCCTGCGCTGGTGCGAGGACGCCGGCCTCGAGTACGTGTTCGGGCTCGCGCGCAACGCCCGCCTGGAACCGTGGCTCGCGAAGGCGCTGCACAAGTCCCGGCGCCGGGGCGCCGCCACCGGCCGGGCCTCGCGGCGGTTCCGGGAATGCCGCTACCGCACGTTGACGTCCTGGAGTTGCGCCCGCCGGGTGATCGGCAAGGCCGAGTGGCTGCCGGGGCTGCGCGGCGCCAACCCGCGCTTCGTGGTCACCAACATCCCGCGCCGCACCCTCGGGGCGCAGGCCCTCTACGAGGACCTGTACTGCGCCCGGGGCGACATGGAGAACCGGATCAAGGAACAGCAGCTGTGGCTGTTCGCCGACCGCACCTCGAGCGCGACGATGCGCGCCAACCAGCTGCGGCTGACCTTCTCCGCGTTCGCCGGCGCCCTGCTCACCCTCCTGCGCCAGGTCGGGCTGCAGGGCACGGCGCTGGCCCGCGCCCGCGCCGACACCATCCGCGCCCGGTTGCTGAAGGTCGCCGCCCGCATCACCGTCACCGTCCGCAGGATCCGGGTCGCGTTCCCGTCCGGCTACCCGCTGCAAGAGCTGTTCGCGCATGTGCTCGCCGCCCTGCGCGCCCCGCCGGCCCGCGCGGAGCCCGGCTGACCCCGCCCGCGACGGTCCCAGCCTCCTCCTGCCGCACGCGCCGCGACCGGCGCCACGGAGGCCGTCTGCCCGGCGCCCGCCATCCAGCGTGACCCGCGCCCGGAATCCGCATTGCCGGGCTCTGTCGCGCCCGATCCCGGCGGCCCCGGGCCGCCGGGCACGCCGCCAACGGCTTCGAAACCCCCGACACCGCCCGCAGACGCCTTGAGCCGGCGGCGGCAGGTCCGGTGGTGAGCGAAGCGGGCTAGGCCCCGCGCCAGAAAATACGATGTTCTGGGACGACGTGATTTCCCGCGTCAGCACGTCCGCCCATCGCGTGATCTTCCTCCGCCGCAGCCTGCGCGGGCGATGCGGCGGCGGATTTGTGAGCGCGTCGAACTTCGGTGAGATTAGGCAGCCGGCCGGCAATCGCAGGCCACATCGGCGACAATCCCCGGGGCGGAATCGCACATGCCTCCTGGCGCGCTACTCCGGCGTCACCGTCGCCCGCATGGGCTGCGTCCGCGGGGCGCACCGGCTACATCGGTGACCTTCGGCAAGGGGAGGAGGGGCCTGCGGGACGGATGCCGGAGATCCGGCCCGGCGCGCTCTACCATTGCGCGGCGAGCTTCAGATAGCCGTCGGGGAACAACGCTCAGAAGTCGTCTTCCAGGCTGTCGACCGCGGATCGGTCGTAGCCGCGGCTCGCCATCAGGAGTTGCCGCGTGTACGGGTGCTCGGGCTCGTTGGCGCGCAGTTGCTGCACGGACAACGTCTCCAGTTCCGCCCCGTGCTGCATCACCGACAGGCGGTCGCACATGTGGCTGACCACCGCAAAATCGTGGCTCACCAGCACGAAGGTGAGTCCGTGCTCGCGCCTGAGCCGGGTCAGCAGGTTGAGCACCTCCGCCTGCACCGAGACGTCCAGCGCCGAGGTCGGCTCGTCGAGGAGCACCACCTCCGGCTTGATGATCAGAGCCCGGGCGACCGCCACCCGCTGGCGCTGCCCCCCGGATATCTGATGTGGGTAGCGGAAGCGGAATGAGGCGTCGAGCCCGACTTCCTCCAGTGCGCGCACCACCCGCGCCTCGATGCCGTCAAAGCGATGGATGCGCGCCGGCTCGCTCACGATCTGGTACACGGTGTGGCGCGGATGCAGCGAGCCGTAGGGGTCCTGGAACACCATCTGCACGCGCTTGCGGAACTGCCGCGACCGGCGGCGCCCCAGCGCGTCGCCGTCGATGCGCATCGCACCCGCGGCGTTGCGGACGAGCCCCGCGAGGGCGCGCAGCACCGTGGACTTGCCCGAGCCCGACTCTCCGACCAGCCCGAAGCTCTCGCCGCGCGGGACCGAGAAGGTCATATCGCGCACCGCGTGCACGCGCTGCGCGCCGTGCCCGAACACGACGTTCAGGTTCTGGACTTCAATCATGCCCGGAGTCCTGCGGCTCCAGCCACGCGGGGTCGCGCACGAGCACCGGCAGCGTCTCGGCATCCTTGTCGATTCCGGGCAGGCAGCTCATGAGCCCGCGGGTGTAGCCGTGGTTCGACCGGCCCAGATCGCGGGCATCCAGTATCTCCATGATCCGACCGCCGTACATGATGATTACGCGATCGCAGAACGACGCTACGAGGTTCAGGTCGTGGCTGATCATGATGAGCCCCATACCGCGTTCGCGGACCATGTCGTCGAGAATCGCCAGCACCTGCATCTGGACCGTCACGTCCAGGGCGGAGGTCGGCTCGTCGGCAATGATGATCTCGGGATTCGGGATCATCATCATCGCGATCATAATGCGCTGCCCCATGCCGCCCGACATCTCGTGCGGATAGGCGCGATAGACGCGTTCCGGGTTGCGGATACGCACCGCCGCAAGCATCTCGATGGCGCGCTCGCGCGCCTCGCGCCGCCCGGCGCGGGTGTGGACGAGGAACGCTTCCTCGATCTGCTTGCCGACGGTGATGACCGGATTCAGGGAGTACTTGGGATCCTGCATCACCATCGAGATGTGGTCCCCGCGGATCCTACGCATCGTGCGCTCGCTCGCGTTCAGCAGGTCGACGTCGCGGAACGCCATGCGCCGCGCCCGGACCATCCCGTTGCGGGGAATCAGCCCGAGGATGGCGCGCCCGGTCTGCGTCTTTCCGGAGCCCGATTCGCCGACGATGCCGAGGCGTTCGCGTCCGAGCGTGAAGCTCACCCCGCGCACCGCGTCGATCACCCCCTTCGGGGTCCGATACCGAACCCGCAGGTCTTCAATCGTCAGCAGGTCCTTGTCCATGAGGTCCGTGCATGAGTTCGAGGTAATGCATGTGAGTTCAAGGTGCGCGCGAACACGCAAATTTGGTGGGACGGAATTCGGCGGCGTGTCGTCGGGAGGGCAGCATCCACGTCACCGCTCGCTCTTCGGATCGAGTACGTCGCGGAGACCGTCGCCGAGCAGGTTGAAGCCCAGGCTCACGACGAAGATCGCGATACCCGGCACCGTGGGGACCCACCATTGGTCGAGAAGATACTGCCTTCCAGTGGAGATCATCGCCCCCCACTCCGGGGACGGCGGCTGCGCGCCGAGCCCGAGGAACCCGAGCCCTGCCGCGGTGAGGATAATGCCCGCCATGTCCAGGGTGAGGCGGACGATGACCGACGAGACGCAGAGCGGCATGACGTGGCGATAGAGGATGCCGACGGTCGATGCGCCCTGGACCTGGGCAGCCAGGATGAACTCGCTGTTGCGGATGGTGAGCGCCTCCGCGCGTACGGTGCGTGCATACGGCGACCACGTTGTGAGCGCGATGGCCAGCACCGCGTTCTCGAGTCCCGGACCCAGGGCCGCAACCAGCGCCAGCGCGAGGATCAGGCGCGGAAAGGCCAGGAAAATGTCGGTGATCCGCATCAGCACGTTGTCGACCGCGCCGCCGACGTATCCCGCCACCGTGCCGATCAGCAGGCCGACGGGAACCACGATGATGCCGACCAGCCCCACGATGTAGAGGGTGATGCGTGATCCCCAGATGATGCGATCCCGCAGGTCCCGGCCAAGCTGGTCGGTGCCGAACCAGTGTTCCGCGCTCGCGCCCTGCAGGCGGTTGCCGAGTTCCGGCTCCAGCGCGTCACTGTTCGTGATCCACGGCGCGAAGGCCGCCATGAGCACCAGGGCCAGGACGATGCCGAGACCGGTCATGGCGAGTGGGTTCGCCCGGAACGCCAGCCAGGAGAGGTAGAAGCGCTGGCAGCGCGCCTGAGTCACCGACGCCGGCTTGTTGGACAGCAGCCAGGCGCGCAGCGCGGTGCGCGCCGGCGGTCGTTCCCGGTACGTGTCCCTGGTCATGCCCGTGCCCTGGGGTCGACCAGCCGGTAGAGCAGGTCTGAGAACATGTTGATGCAGACGAAGCAGATCCCCACCACGATGGTGGCGCCGAGCACCGCCGGCATGTCGCCGTTGAACAGCGAGGTGGTGATGTACTGCCCGATCCCGGGCCACGAGAAGACGGTCTCGGTCAGCACCGAGCCTTCGAGCAGGGACGCATAGGTCAGCCCGATGATGGTGATGAGCTGCACCAGGACGTTGCGGAACGCATGGCGCCAGATGACGGCGAATTCCGACACGCCCTTGACCCTGGCCGTCAGCACGTATTCCTGATTGAGCTGGTCGAGCATGAAGCTGCGCGTCATCCGCGCGATGTAGGCGAGCGCGAAGGTGGCGAGCACCAGCGAAGGCAGAATCAGGTGCGAGACCGCGTTGGCGAAGATCTCCCACTCGTCGGCAAGCGCGGCGTCGACCAGAATCAGTCCGGTGACCGGTTCCACGACCCCGTCGTAGTACACGTCGAGCCGGCCCGGCCCACCCACCCAATCAAGGTTCGCGTAGAAGATGAGCAGCGCCACCATGCCGAGCCAGAAGATCGGCATGGAGTAGCCGATGAGCCCCACCACCCGGACCACGTGGTCCGGCCACTGCCCCTGGCGCACCGCTGCCAGCACCCCCATGGGGATGCCGAGGAACACGCCGAGCACCGTCGCGATGGTGGCCAACTCCATCGTGGCGGGGACGAACCTGATGAGATCGTCAAGCACCGGCCGGGCGGTCATGATCGACGTGCCCAGATCGCCCCGCGCGAGCTGTCCGAGATAACGCCAGTATTGCTCGTACAGCGGCCGGTCCAGGCCCATCTGCCGGTAGACGAGGTCGTAGACGTCCTGCGGGGCGCGATCGCCGACGATGGCGAGCACCGGGTCGGCGGGCATGACCCGGCCGATGACGAACGTCACCGCGGTGAGGCCGATGAGCGTGAGGAGCAGGGTGAACCCCATCCCTCCGATGATTCTTGCCGCCGCCCGTCCCCGGGCGGCGGCGTTCGCGATCGACATCAATCCACGGGTGTCGGCTCCGAATCCGCGCCTACTTGGTCACGTTGCGGTAGAACACGAGGTCGGAGTTCGAGCCGGACACGAATCCCTGCACGTTCTTGCGCCGCGCCACCTGCTCCGTCTGCTGGAACATGACCACGTACGGCGAATTCTCCTGCAACGAGCGCTGGATCTCATGGTAGCGCTGCTCGCGTCTGGCCAGGTCGGGCTCGTTGCGCGCCGCCACCACCATCGCGTTCATGTTCTCGTCCTGCCAGGAGTTGCGCCATGCCAGCACCCCGGTCAGCTTTGCCTCCGGGCGGTTGTCGGGGTTGCGCGCGAAGGCGTCGACGTTGGAATGCGGATCGGTGTAGTCGGGCGACCAGCGCGCGAGGATGAGCTCATGCTTGCGCGCGCGGTACATCGGCCACAGGGTCTTGCCCTCGGCGGTGATGATCTCCACCTCGATACCCGCCTTGGCGAGCGTCGACTGAATCGACTGCGCGACCTCCGGAAACGGCGAACTGGTCAGCGTGTCGAGCCGGATCTTGAATCCGTCCTGATGTCCGGCCTCGGCCAGGAGCGCCTTGGCCGCATCGACGTCCAGCGAGTAGGGCGTCTCGTCCAGCGCTCCCCACAGACCGGACGGCCAGACCGCCTGGTGCACCCGCTGCTGCCCGGCCAGGAACGATCCCGCCATTCCTTCGTAGTCGACGAGGTAGCGCAGCGCCTTCGACACTCTCGGATCGCCCACGATCGGATGCGCGGCGTTGGCGGCCAGATACATGAGCGCACTCTTGGGATTGGCGTCGACCTCGAGATCGGCGTTGCCGGCGATACCCTTGATCTGATCCGGGGTCAGGTCGCGCGTGATGTCCACATCGCCCTTCTCGACCATCAGACGCTGCGCGGACGGCTCTGCCACGTGGCGAACGATGACGCGCTTCATCGCCGGCTCGCCGTGACGATAGTCGGCAAAGGACTCCAGGGTGACCAGCTCGTTGGCCTTCCAGGTCTTCAGCTTGAAGGGTCCGGAGCCCGCGCTGTTGGTCTTCAGCCAGCCATACCCGAGATCGCCGTCCTTCTCGTGCGAGAGCACCGTCTCCTTGTCAACGATCGAGCCGATTCCGGCCGAAAAGGCGTTCAGGACCAGCCCGGGCGAGAACTCCTCGGCAATCGTGATCTTCGCCTTGTCGCCCTCCACCACCACCAGGCTGTCGACGTTCTCCGGCGTCCAGCCGAACTGCGTGACGATGAACGAAGGCGTCTTGTTCAGCTTGACCACCCGGCGCAGCGAGAACACGACGTCCTCGGCCGTCACCGGATTGCCGGAATGGAACGTCAATCCCGGCCGAATGGTGAAGGTGATGACCTTGCCGTCGGCGCTCACGTCCCAGCTCTCGGCCACGCCGCCCACCAGCGTCGTCAGATCTTCCGGCTCGTACATCATCAGGCAGTCGTAGATGTTGGCGATAACCTCGCCGCCGGACAGCTCGAACACCTCCGCCGGATCCAGCGTGATCAGATCGGCGATGTCCTTGGCCGTCACGAGCGTGTTCTTCGGCGTCGCCGCATGTGCGCCGGCTGCCAACAGCATTGCTGCAAGGGTCAATGCGAGCGTTGAAGCGAGTCGTTTCAGGAAATAGAACATGAGGGTTTCTCCGTGCTTGCCAGTCGACCCGAAAGCGACGCGCAATCATCCCGGCGGGAAGCACCGCGTAACTTTGCCGAAAACGGCCCATGGCAGTGAATGACAGCCCGCACGCGCCGCTACCGACACTTCACATGACACCTCACGATGTCCTGCGCACGGCTCGCGGCGAAGGCGGCTCGTTACACCTTTCCTCCCGCCGGACTTTCACCGGCTATCCACGTCAGAGTTAGCCTGACATTCACCAGCGAATCCCGCCGCGCAGCGCGATGCCGTGCCAAGGTTCGCGAGGCCTCCCGGGCACGCGTCGCCACCATCGCCACGTCCGCATAAGTGGGTTACGAAGCTACAATATTTGGTCTGAATTGAGTGTGAATTATCACCATAAAAAGATATGGTCTCGGTGAATTTCAACGTCGAATTGGCCCCGTGCCGCCCGGCCGGGTGATGCCGCGCTCAAATCGGGACCAATCCCTCGAAGCGCCGGCGCTCGGGCGGCGCCCCGTCCTTCGCCGCGCCGGGTCGGCGGTCGAGGAGGGCGAGCCGGACCGGCTTTCCCGGACCGGATGCCGTGATCGTCAAGGTGCCGCCGCGCCTCGTCATCGAGCCGGACCGGCCAGCGCCCGCTACCGTCGCCGGCCGCGACCTCTTCGGCAATGCGGTCGCGCCCGCCAAGACGACGTGGAAGCCGGCCGCCCCACCGTCGTCGGCGCAGCCCCATGACTGGGGGCCCGTGGCCAAGCTTGCTGACTTCGGAATTGTCTCAGGTGTTGGTAGCTCCTTCCCCCTGAAACCCAGTACGACTTGACACCCCGCCCAAGCGGCCGCACGCCAAACCACCTTACCGACGCTAGTTGCCCGTGTCGGTGAGCACGACCCGGCTGAGGTCGAAACCATTTCTGGTACCCCTTTCCGGTTCACGACGCGTCGCCGGCATTCACCATGTCCTGAGTGCCTTGGCCGCCGTGAATTCCGGCGTCGTGGCGGCCAGTATCTCCATGATCTCTCCCGTGCGCACATCGCGCCCGGTATGGGCGGACCGGCTCCTCGTCGTGAACTTTCCCCGAACCTCGGGATCATCGCATACTGTTTCTCCGCAAGCGCCTCGCCGACCACTCCGAACACGACGTCAGTAGCGAAGTGCCTTAGCGCCACCCGTGTGCACCGACGTGTAAACAGCCTCTACGAGTAGCTCCCTGCCGATCCTTAGCCAGAACCCGCAACGGCGCAAATACGCGCGTCAACCATGCCGATCATCGCCCCAAATTAGATCCCGATTGTTTGCCAGATCGCCCACCCGGTCTTCCCAACAGCACGAAAAAAATCTTGGGAACACCCCTGATTTCCAGGTTTTATTGGTAATTTCGGGGTAGGATTTGAACCTATGACCTTTAGATTATGAGATTGAAGCTGACGTCTGGGGCTCCGGGCACGCTCGGTCACTGTTCAAGGCAGCGGGTCGACGTGAGACCTTGGCCTCGACGGACCCGGCAGGCCTGTTGTGGGCGGAAGCGGCCTGGGCCGCACCTTCGAGGAGGATGTTGGCGGCGCCGGCGTGGTCGCAGTCGTTATGGGCGCTGCGGCCGTGCCTAGGTCGTGTTTGCCCGTCTCGGGCTTAAACGCGTTGTGACGGCTCCTGATTGTCTCTGGAGGGCAGCGGAACCATCACCATCCGGTTGTGGTCGAGCGCCGACTCCAGTCGGCCGTACCTGACCGCGGAACGGGGCCGCGCCGAAAGGTTCCCGGTGACGATTGCGCGCCGCTCCGGGATGGCGCGGGCGTCGATAGCGAGGGCCATTGGCGGCGGCGGCCAATGGGAGAATCGGGAATGGAGAAACGGCCCTTGGCGGCCGCTCACACGGGGGCTTGGGCGCGGGCGAGCGCAGCCAGTGCAGCTTCGTACTCGTTCGGGTAGGTGCGCGTGGCGGCGCGGCCGCGAGTGGCGTGCCAGCGTCCGGTGGCCGGGGTGTGGTGGAGCGTCCAGCCGCCGTCATGGGCAAGGACCAAGGCCTGCTCCTTGACCGGCGGAAGGGACTTGCTGCGGCCGGGCGGCTCCGGGGCCGGCCGGGGGGCTTTTGGGTCCGTCGTGTCGGCCGTCCGGGTCAGGGTTGCGATCAGGGCTAATCTCAATACTAGTTAGGGCAGACCCGGCGGCATGACGACCGTGGTGGTGATGGAGCCATCAGAAGGGTGTCAGTTGGTGGCAACGCGCGCCGTTCAGATGTCGATCGTCATCCGGTCGTTGTCGAGCGTCCACTCCAGCGGCCGCGCTTGCCTTCGGAGCGGGGCCGCGCAGGCAGGCTCCCGGCGACGATTGCGGCGAGCGTAGATCCAGGTAGTTAACGAGCGCGGCCGGAAGCCCCCTGAAAACTGAGGAACGACGGCGGCCGGAACGGAGGGTGTCGGTTCGACCCCAGCTCTAGTCACAGCGTTCTAGTCGGCACGATTGCCCAAGTGATGCGCGTCGCCTCGTGCCAGGAAATCCGCGCAAATGCCGGGTGTGCGTGCTGTGCCGCCAAACACGGTTGCCAGCGTGGGCTCTTCTTCACCCGCGCCGCTCGGCAGGAAAACGCTGGCCGTGGCCTGCTGCGGCGATCCGCCTACGGATATGCTGGACAAGCTGCTACGCGCCTTGCTCGCATCCCTTCGGGGGCAAAGCCGATGGCAAGTTCGTTGATTTCCGGCATGTGGTCAAAGACCTGCCCCCCCGCCGATGTCTGACCGGAGTACTGATGGCATATCGCGAGCACCGATTCATCAGCGAGGATGGCCTCGGCCTCTATTTCCGGGATTGCGGCGATCCGAGCTTGGCCGCAACGCCCGTGCTCTGTCTTAGTGGACTCTTCCGAAACGGCCGCGACTTCGAGCCCCTCGCACACAGACTCGCAGGGGAGCGGCAGGTTCTGTGCCCGGACCTCCGTGGCGACGGACGGTCGGACTACGACCCGGACCGGGGCAACTACCGTCCGGGAACCCCTCTCAACGACATCTCTGGTTTGCTTCGCCTCGCGAATATCCATCGGTTTGTTGTGATCGGAACCTCGTTCGGCGGCTTGCTGGCGATGGCGCTCGGGGCGTTTATGCCGTTCTCACTCGCGGGCGTGGTGCTCAACGACGCAGGTCCGGAGACCGATCCCAAAAAAGCTAAGTCAAGTGCTGGCCTATATCAGCGTCGACCGACCACAGCCCGATTGGAAGGCGGCGGCAGAGGCAATCAGGACGCAGACACCCAGCGCCGTATTTCAGACCGAAGCGATGTTCCAAGCGATGGTCCGCAATACCTATCGCCAAGGGGAGGACGGGTTACTGTACTTCGACTGGGATGTGAATATCGTCAAGCCGATCATCGGAACTTCAGGCGGGCTCCCCGACCTTTGGCCCTATTTCCGGGGACTTCGTCCGATCCCGCTGCTCGCCTTTCGCGGCGAGTTTTCGGATTTATTTCCCGATGAATGCTTCGCACGATTGGGCCAAGAGCACCCCGATGCCCGCCTCGTGACCGTGCCTAGGACGGGTCATGCCCCGACCCTGACCGAGCCCGAGTGCATCGCTGCCCTGGACAGCTTCTTGCGCGATCTTTGAACCAGCTCCCGCCCGCGACGAGCAACTCGAGAGTCCGGTCAAGCCCCGTGACGTCAGGTTCGCCGGCGGAAAAGCCTCAGTCGTTGCCAGACGATCACCGTGTGCCCGTTCTGGGCGTACTGGCAGGCTGCCGTGTGCAATCGCCTGGCTGTCCGTTCAGATGCCGGAGGACCGGCAGGCACTCCGCAAAAGGCGAAGCTCAGCTGGAGACGCGTCGCAGGCGCCTTGGTGTCGGTCGCAACAGTGCGCAGCCTGGAGGCCTTGCATGGGCGGTTGATGGCAGGATGGCTGACCTCGCCGTTGGCGCGGCACGACAGGAGTTCGAACCCACCTGCCGATATGCTCCCAAGGGTGGGAGGAGTCACAATTGGAAGCCGGAGCCGGCGCTCCCTCGCGACCGACGACCTAGGGAGAACAGTGCCACCTGACCGACCAGGCCCGATCGCGTGGTTCAGGCCGCCTGCTGGTTCGCCCCCCTCACGATCGCAATCGCTCGTTGTCAGGATCATGTGGGGATTCAGGTATCACTCGAGCCGGATATCGCGTTCCTAGGATTTCGATTTCCAGTTCGGTTCCGACGGTTTCATGCCCACTGTCTACGTAGCCCAATGCCAGAGACTTGTCCGTGAAATGACCATAGGCGCCGGCCGTCGCGCGCCCGACAAGGCGCTCGCCCCGCCATAGCGGTTCATTGCCAATGGCATCGGCGTCGTCGATATCGTGCACGTGGATGGTGACAAATTGCTGGGGAACACCCTCAGCTCGCTGGCGAATCAGGGCGTCGCGGCCAATGAAATCCCCCTTATCGATGGCAGCAAACTGGCCCAGTCCGGCTTCCAGAATCGTGTAATCGCGAGTGAGGTCCTGCGCCCACATGCGATAGGATTTTTCGATACGCAGCGAATCCATCGCGCGCATTCCACATTGGCCGATATCGAATTCAGCGCCTGCGCGCAATAGTTCCAAGAAGATGTGTCGCTGGTATTCCACCGGGTGGTGAATTTCCCAGCCAAGCTCACCGACGAAATTGATGCGCATCAGGCGGACCGGCGCGAACCCCACATGCGTGTGCTGTCCGGTCAACCACTTGAAGGAGCTATTGTCGAGATCGGCCTCTGTGATCTTCGACAACACGGCCCGAGAGTTAGGGCCGGCCACCACAAGGGTCGCGTGGGAGGTCGTGAGGTTGTCAAGCCGGACACTGTTGTCGGCAGGCAGATTCTTGGTCAGGTAGTCCCCATCGAAACGCTCTGCAGCACCAGAACTGACCAGATAGAAGGCGTCTGCGCCGTCCCGCATGATCGTGAATTCCGAACGGACGCCACCTCGGTGGGTCAGTGCGTGGGACAGATGGATGCGGCCGGTGGCCCGCGGCAGTCTGCGGCAGACCAGACGGTCGAGCCAAACCTCCGCACCCGGTCCCGAAACCCGGAATTTGGAGAAACTCGTGATGTCGATGAGCCCGACGTTTTCGCGAATGTTGCGGTGTTCGCTCGCCACATGCGGAAAATAGTTGGTCCGCCGGAAACTCCAGGCATCCGAACGCGCAACGCCGGCCGACGCAAACCAGTTGGGCCGCTCCCAACCGTAGCGCTGGCCCCAGACCGCACCCATGCCGTCGAGCAGGTCGTGAATCGGGCTGGTCTTGGCCGGACGGGCAGCGGGTCGTTCCTCGTCCGGATAGTGAATGATGAAGACGTGCTCGTAGGCTTCTTCATTCTTGGCCTTCACATACGGTCTGTTCGCATAGCTCCCAAACCGGCGCGGATCGACATCCATCATGTCAATGGAAGGTTGACCCTCGACAATCCATTCCGCGAGTTGCCAGCCGGCCCCGCCAGCCGCCGTGATGCCGAAGCTGTGGCCCTCGTTCAGCCAAATGTTGCGTAAGTCCCAAGCCGGCCCGACCAGGGGGCTGCCATCGGGCGTGTAGGCGATCGGACCATTGACGATGTCCTTGATGCCGGCACGCTCAAAACTCGGCACACGGTTGATCGCCGCCTCCACATGCGGCAGCAAGCGATCCAGGTCACCTGGAAACAGATCACGCTCGAAACCGTCCGGAACACCATCCCCGAAGCGGGCCGGCGCACCCCGCTCGTAGGGACCCAGAATGTAACCCTGGCGCTCTTCACGCAGGTAGTAGGAAGCGTCGGGTTCGCGCAAGACCGCCATTTCCGGCAGCCCTTGCCGGTGGCGTTCCACCAGTTCCGGCACCTCGTCCGTGACGATGTACTGGTGTTCCACCGGCATCGACGGAATGTAGATCCCCAGCATCTGGCTGGTGTGCCAGCTGTAGTTTCCGCTGGCACAGACCACGTGCTCGCAGGCGATGTCGCCGTTAGTTGTCCTGACCAGCCATTCGCCGTTGGGTCTCCGCTCGAGCGCGGTGACAGGGGTGTTCTGGTAGATCTCGGCTCCATTGTTGCGGGCGCCGATCGCCAAGGCCTGGGTGACGTCCGCTGGCGCGATATGGCCGTCATGCGGGTGATAAAGCGCGCCGACCAAGCCTTCGGTGTTGCACAAGGGCCATAGCGACGCGATCTCGTCTGGCGTGATGATCTCGAACGGGACGCCGATCGTGTTGGCGGTACCGCAGTAATTGCGGTACTCGTCCATCCGCTGCTCGCTGGTCGCTAGCCGCAGGTTGCCGGTCACATGGAAGCTGACGTCCTGGCT
The DNA here is from genome assembly GCA_965215575.1 of Alphaproteobacteria bacterium. GTDB lineage: Bacteria > Pseudomonadota > Alphaproteobacteria > TMED109 > TMED109 > VXPW01. The sequence continues at coordinate 2,335,319 of OZ244069.1, read as the reverse complement.
GGTCTCCGTGGGCAAGGTCTTGTAAAGGTCAATCGAATACTTGTGCAGCTGACCGACGCTGTAGCTCATGTTGAACAGGGGCAACAAGCCGGCGGCGTGCCACGTTGAGCCGGCGGTCAACTCCGTACGCTCGCACAGAACTACCTCCGACCAACCCTTCTTGGTCAGGTGATACAGGGTTGAGACGCCAACGACCCCGCCGCCGATCACCACCACCCTTGCATGTGTCTTCAAGGTTCCCCTCCGCCATGCCGCAGGTCCCGAGCTACATTTCTACAGAAGTTGCGGCGCAAGCATCCTCCGACGACCCGAGCTGCGACACCCGGTAGGCCCTCAGGAATAAGTCGCGCATGGCGACCGAGCGGGGGAAGTCCCCGTGCAGGTCTCGCCGGGCGAACCACCCGTTTCGGTCCCTGTCGATCGGACTTCAGATGGATCAGCACGATCCGTCAGGGCATTCGAATCACGTCGACGGTCTGCCATGAACCTTCTCCTTCGACGCCGGACCCGCATATCCGGGCGATTGCAATTGCACGATTCTCTACAGCAAATGTAGCATTTGCAGGTTGGCCCGCTGACGTTCGGGTCCTGGTTTTCGGCTCCGTTCAGCGGCTCCGTAGGCCCGGGCGCCAGGTGTCGTGACACGTCGCAAGGAAGGGCACCGATCATGGTGAACTATCAGGACTCGGTCGATCAATCCGATCGCAGGGTACCGATCAATCTACGGCAGTCCGGTTCTACGCCGACGGAGTTGCTGATTTCGACTCGAGTGCGCAAGTCGCCCTACTGGCACCTGTCGCACCAGGCGGGTTGCTGGCGGGCCACCGTCTATAACCGGATCTATCATCCGCGCGGGTACGTCAGGCCAGAAGACGGCGGCGCAATGGCCGAATACGAGGCCCTGGTCAACCACGTGACACTGTGGAATGTCGCCGTGGAACGCCAGATTCGGGTCGCCGGCCCCGATGCGGAAGCTTTCGTCAACTATGTGATCACAAGGGATGCGACGCGCATTCAGCCGATGAACGGCAAGTACGTGATCCTGTGCAATGAAAAGGGAGGAATTCTCAACGACCCGGTGCTGCTGCGTTTGTCGGAGAACGAATTTTGGTTCAGCCTGTCGGACTCCGACATCATGTTCTGGCTGCAGGGCGTCAACGTGGGGAGGAATGCCGACGTCGAGATTGACGAAATCGATGTTTGCCCATTGCAGATCCAGGGACCCAAGTCAGCAGATCTGATGGCCGATCTGGTGGGCGGGGAAGTTCGCGCATTGCCGCCTTACGGTCTCAAGGAGGCCCGTGTGGCCGGGTGTGACGCGATCATTTCCCAGACCGGGTTCAGCGGAGAAAAGGGCTACGAAGTCTATTTGCGCGACGCGACACTGCACGCCGAAAAATTGTGGGATGCGATCCTGGAAGCCGGCAGGGCACACAATCTGATGGTGATCGCGCCGGCTCACCACCGCCGGATCGCGGCGGGAATCCTGTCCTGGGGCCAGGACATGGATGCCGAGACCCTGCCGTTCCAATGCAATCTGGGATACCAGGTGCCGCGCTCCAAGACAGCCGAGTACGTCGGCAAAGCCCGGCTGGAGGAGGTCCGTGCCCTCCTCGAGTCAGGCAATCCGCCCTTCCGGTTGACTCTGGTCGGATTGGTTTTCGGGGGAAAACCGATTGACGACTACGCGCCGGATTTCTGGCTGATCTCGGGTGGCGATGGAGGCAGTCCCGTCGGCTATGTCACATCGCCTTGGTACTCGCCCGAACTGGAAGCCAACATCGCAATGGGTTACGTCCCTTGCGCCATGTCGGCGCTGGGAACCGACGTAAAAGTCTGGCTTCCCGACGAATACCAGGCCAGCCCGGGGCAGCCGGTTGACGGTACAATCGTAGAAATGCCGTTCCGCCCCTCGGTCAACCCGAATGCACGGGAAATCGCGAAGGCGCAGGGGCGAGATACGGCCTATTGATGGGCTTCTCCCGACCGCGTGAACGGCGCATCGGCCGGCGTACGTCTCCCCCGAACGGACGGGCGGACACGATTCCAGACCGCAGGCATTCGGTATTGTGCTGCCGCATCATCGGATCGTCCTCCGTCGTTGACGCTATCGAGGTTGCAAGGGGAAAGCGGTCATGACCCGCTACTCGATCTTCAGCCTTGCCCGCAACGCGCTCGGTTATCACCGCAACTGGCCGCGCGTCTGGCGCAGCCCCGATCCGGGCCCGTCCTATGACGTTGTGATCGTCGGCGGCGGCGGCCACGGGCTGGCGACTGCCTACTATCTGGCGAAGGAGCATGACGTCGGCAGCGTTGCGGTTCTAGAGAAGGGCTGGCTGGGTGGCGGCAATACGGGGCGCAATACCACCATCATCCGCTCCAACTACCTGTGGGACGAGAGTGCGCATCTCTACGAAAAGGCCCTGAAGCTCTACGAAGGCCTCAGCCGCGAGTTGAACTTCAACATCATGCTGAGCCAGCGGGGCGTCTTGAACCTTGCCCACAACGAGCATGACCTCAAGGAAATGTCCCGGCGCGTGCGGGCCATTCGCCTCAACGGAATCGACTCGGAGATTCTGGATCCAGATGGAGTGAAGGCGGAAGTCCCCATCATCAACACCTCGCAGCAGGTGCGACACCCCATTTTGGGGGCATCCCTGCAGAGACGCGGAGGGGTGGCACGCCATGACGCGGTCGCCTGGGGATTTGCACGCGCAGCCGATGCACGCGGCGTGGACATCATCCAGAACTGCGAGGTGACCGGGATCGATATTGCGAACGGCCGCGTCAGGGGTCTCCAGACGTCGCGCGGCGCGATTGCCGCAAGAAAGGTGGGCATCGTTGCCGCGGGACATTCGAGCGTCCTCGCCGCCATGGCGGGCCTGAGGCTGCCCATTGAAAGCCACGCGCTGCAAGCCATGGTGTCCGAACCGATCAAACCGGTCCTCAACAGTGTCGTGATGTCGAACACGGTCCATGTCTATGTCAGCCAGTCCGACAAGGGCGAGCTTGTCATTGGCGCAGGAATCGACGGCTACAACTCGTATTCGCAACGCGGCAGCTTCCACATCGTCGAGAGTCAGATGGGAGCCCTGCTGGAACTGTTTCCGATCTTCTCGCGGCTCCGGATGCTGCGCCAGTGGGGCGGTATCGTCGATGTCTGCCCGGACGCGAGCCCCATTGTCGGCAAGGCGCCCGTTGACGGTCTCTACATCAATTGCGGCTGGGGCACGGGCGGTTTCAAGGCGACGCCGGGGTCGGGCTGGGTGTTTGCCCATACCATCGCCCAGGACAGGCCGCACGAACTGAATGCTCCGTTCGCATTAGAGCGTTTCAACACCGGCGTGCTGATCGATGAGCATGGCGCCGCTGCGGTTGCGCATTGAGGATGTCGTGCTTCTGATCCCCTGCCCCTGGTGCGGCCCACGCGACGAAAGCGAGTTCACCTGCGGTGGCGAGGCGCATATCCAGCGTCCGCCCGATCCCGACGCGCTCGACGACGTGGAATGGGCCGACTACCTCTTCATGCGGACGAATTCGAAGGGCCATCATTGCGAGCGTTGGTGCCACACCCGTGGCTGTGGCCGTTGGTTCAATGTGGAGCGCCACACCGTGACCCACGACATCATTTCGGTCTATCCGATGGGCAAGCGTCCTCCTCGGGACAGCGGTCAGGACGGGTCGTGACGGTCCAGCCGCATCGCCTGTCCGACGGCGGCGCAATCGACCGGACCCGGCCGATTGCCTTCTCCTTCAATGGCAAGCAACTGACGGGATTCGCGGGCGATACGCTGGCTTCGGCCCTACTCGCAAACGGCGTGCATCTGGTTGGCCGCAGCTTCAAGTACCACCGACCACGCGGCATCCTCTCTGCCGGCACGGAGGAGCCGAGCGCGCTCGTGCAGCTGGAGTCCGGGAACCGCAGCGTCCCCAATCTCAAGGCCACCCGGGTCGAGCTTTATGAGGATCTGTCCGCGGCCAGTGTCAATTGCTGGCCCGGCGTGCGATTCGATGCCGGTGCCGTCATCGACATCGCCCACCGTCTGGTCCCGGCGGGTTTCTACTACAAGACCTTCATGTGGCCGCATGGCAGCTGGCATTTCTATGAGCGGCTGATCCGTCAGATGGCGGGGCTGGGGCGCGCGCCCGAGGGTTCGGACCCGGACCGGTACGAACGCATGAACGCGCATTGTGATGTCCTGGTGATCGGAGCCGGACCCGCCGGACTGGCTGCGGCGCAAGCCGCGGGACGGAGCGGCGCAAGGGTCATGCTTGCCGAGGAACGCAGCCAGCTTGGTGGCACGCTCCTAGACATGGCCGGCAAGGAAGGACTACCCGGCGCCGGCTGGGTCGGCGAAGTGGCGGCCGAACTGCAATCGATGGAGAACGTGCGGGTTCTGACGCGGACCACGGTAGCCGGGTATTTCGATCACAATTTCCTGACTGCCCTGGAACAGGTCGCGGACCATCTCGGTCCCGGCGCGCCCCCCCACCTTCCTCGCCAACGGCTGTGGCGCATCCGTGCCGGTCGGGTCGTGTTGGCGACGGGAGCCCAGGAGCGCCCGTTGGTGTTCGCCAACAATGACCGGCCGGGGCTGATGCTTTCCGGAGCCGCCCGGGCCTACGTCAACCGCTTCGCGGTCCGCCCCGGCCGCCGTGCAGTGATCGTGACCAACAACGACAGTGCCTACGGTGCGGCTGTGGAACTCCATCGCCGCGGTGTCGAGATCGCCGCCATCGCCGATCTCCGGGACGATGCAGAAGGAAACGCAATCCAGAGCGCCCGTGAAGCCGGGCTCAATGTCCTGAACGGTCATGCCGTCGTGGACACCAGCGGACGCCGCCGGGTACGTGCCGCCCATATCGCCAGTATCGGCCAGGACGAAACGCTGGCGGGACCTGTTCGCACGCTGGATTGCGATCTGATCTTGATGTCCGGCGGCTGGAGCCCGGTCGTGCACCTGTTTTCGCAGTCCGGCGGAAGACTGCGCTACGACGAGGCACGCGGCGGCTTTCTTCCCGACCGTTCGCGGCAGAATGTCCGCTGTGCCGGCGCCGTGAACGGCGCTGCGGACACGGCGACCTGCATTCTGGAGGGACGCAACGCCGGCATGAGCAAGTCCTGTCCAGCGGCGGAAGCACCGAAGCCGACGTCCATCTGCCCGTCCTGGCGGGTTCCGGCCAGAACCCGCGCCGGCGAGGCAAGATGTTTCGTTGATTTCCAGAACGACGTCACCGCGGCTGACATCAGGCTGGCGGCGCGCGAAGGCTACGAGTCGGTCGAGCACCTGAAGCGCTACACCACCCTCGGGATGGGCACCGACCAGGGGAAGACCGGAAACGTGCCAGGGCTCGCCATCCTTGCCGACTCGCTGGACGTCCCGATCCCCACCCTCGGTACGACCACCTTCCGCCCTCCCTACGACCCGGTCACATTCGGCGCGATCGCGGGACGCGATATCGGGGCCCTGGCGGATCCGGTGCGCCGGACGCCGATGGATTCCTGGCATGCGGATGCCGGAGCCGTATTCGAAAACGTGGGCCTCTGGAAACGCCCCTTCTACTACCCACGACCCGGCGAGACCAAGCGTGACGCCGTCGCGCGGGAATGCCTAGCCGTGCGCAATGCGGCCGGCATCATGGACGTCACCACCCTCGGCAAGATCGTGATTCGCGGTCCCGATGCGGCAGAGTTTCTGAACCGGGTCTACACCAATGCGTGGGACAGCTTGGACGTGGGGCAGTGCCGTTACGGCCTGATGCTGGGCGAGGACGGCATGGTCCTGGACGACGGGGTGACAGCACGCCTCGCACAAGACAAGTTCCTGATGACGGCGACGACCGGCAATGCGTCCCGTGTGTTTGCCTGGTTGGAGGACTGGCTGCAGACCGAATGGCCCGCCCTCAATGTCTATCTCACCTCGGTCACGGAACAGTTCGCGACGGTGGCGCTGGCGGGCCCCGAGGCCCGGGAAATTCTGGCAGGGCTTACTAGCGATATCGACGTAGGGCCTGACGCATTCCCGTTCATGACCTGGCGCGAAGGTCATGTAGCGGGGCTTCCGGCACGGGTGTTCCGGATCAGCTATTCGGGCGAACTCGCGTATGAGATCAGCATACCAGCAGGTCTTGGCATAAGCCTCTGGACTGCGCTGAGTCAGCGAGATTCAGAACCCACAGTCACGCCGTTCGGAACCGAGGCCATGCACGTGCTCCGTGCGGAAAAGGGCTATCCGATGATCGGCCAGGAAACCGATGGGACGGTGACACCTCTGGATCTAGACATGAAATGGATCCTGAGCCGCAAGAAGGACTTCCTCGGCCGCCGATCGCTCGCGCGCCCTGCGATGCTCGACCCGATGCGCAAGCGGCTGGTCGGGCTCAGGACGGAAGATCCAGCGGTGGTGCTAGCCGAAGGGGCGCAGATCCTGCCGGCACCGCCCTCCGGGCCACCGGAAACCATGATCGGCCACGTCACCTCCAGCTACTGGAGCGCAACTCTGGGGCGCTCGATTGCATTGGCGCTCGTCCAGGGTGGCCGCGACAGAGAGCCCGACAATGTCCACGTTTCGCTGGACGGTCGCACAATTCGGGCCGGGATCTGCGATCCACGGTTCTACGATCCCGAAGGGGTGCGCCTGCATGGCTGAGACCGCTGCCACCGAAGCGCCCGCGGTTGCACTGACCCAATGTCCGCCACGCGGACGGATCAACCTCCGCGGCGATGCCGCAAACCCCGAATTCTTGGCGGGGGTGGAAGAGGTCATCGGAGTGGATCCGCCATCGACGGCCAACACCGGTCGCCAAGGGCCCGATGCCGCCATCCTCTGGCTAGGCCCCGATGAGTGGGTGATCGAAGTCCCGGCAGCCGTGGAGACCAAAATCGCCGAGTCGCTCGAGAACGCCCTCTCCGAACTCCACGCCTCGGTTGCAATCGTCGGCAACAGCAGTGTCACACTGTCGCTCGCAGGTCCGAGGGCGGTCGACGTACTGGCCAAGGGAATGACGCTGGACCTCGACCCGGATCAATTCCGCGCGGGTTGCTGCGCCCGCAGCCTGCTCGCGAAGGCACCCGTCCTGCTGCATCGGCCTGGAGACGGTCTTCTGTACGAAATCACCGTGGCGCGCAGTTTCTCCGAGTACACGTCGCACTGGCTCAGAGACGCCGCGCTGGAATACGTTCAGCTCTCATGACTGAGATGTGCGCCTCCTGGTCTATCGCGGACTCAAGGAATGGGCCGGGCAGCTGTAGAGCGAACCTCAGGGACCACTGACGGCGCCCAGCTGCCCATTTAGCGCTGCGCAGTCTCCCAATCGGGCGCTGTGTAGGCCGGGGTTTCCGACGAAGGCAAGGGCTCGCGACCGCGGATCGCATCGGCGGCCTTCTCGGCAACCATGATCGTGGGCGCGTTGAGATTGCCAGTCGTGATCGTCGGCATGATCGAGCTGTCGACGACGCGCAAGCCGTCCACGCCGTGCACACGGTTCTTCGGATCCACTACCGCCATCCCGTCCGTGCCCATCTTGCAGGTGCCGCAGGGATGGTAGGCGCTCTGGACCGTCTCGCGCACGAAGGCGTCGATCTCCGCGTCGCTCTGAACCGCGGCACCAGGCGCCAGTTCCTCGCCCCGATAGGGATCAAAGGCGGGCTGCGCGAATATGTCCCGGGTGAGCCGGACACAGGCCCGCATTTCCGCCCAGTCGTCGGCATGGCTCATGTAGTTGAAGGAGACCCGCGGTACCTGGTGCGGATCGGCCGACGCCAAGCGGACCGTGCCGCGCGACTTCGAGCGCATCGGGCCGGCATGGGCTTGGTAGCCGTGGCAGCGGATCTGCTGCTGCATGTCGTATGAGGCCGCCAACGGCAGGAAATGATACTGAATGTCGGGCCAGCGGACGCCCGCACCTGAGCGAATGAACCCGCCGGTTTCGAAATGATTGGTCGCACCGAGCCCGGACTTGAACGTGACCCACCGGATGCCGATCAGGGCCTTTTGCAGCAGCCCAGTAGCAGCGTAGAGCGTGATGGGCTGGGTGCAGGCCTGCTGGATATAGAGCTCCAGATGGTCCTGGAGATTGTCACCGACGCCCGGAAGGTCGTGCACCACTTCGATGCCGAGTTCGCGCAGATGTGCAGCTGGACCGATGCCCGAGAGCATCAACAGTTGCGGCGCGTTGACCGGTCCGCCGCTCAGGATCACCTCGCGTCGCGCCTGCACGGTTCGGACCGCCCCACCCCGCCGGTATTCCACGCCGCTGACGCGACGGCCGTCCAGCAGCAGCCGGGTCGCCAGCGCATTGGTTGCGACAGCCAAATTGGCCCGCCTCGCCGCCGGCTTCAGATAGGCGTTCGCGGTACTCCAGCGCCGGCCACGATGGACCGTCATGTCCATCGGTCCAAAGCCTTCCTGCTGGTAGCCATTCATGTCAGCGGTGCGGGGATAACCGGCCTGTTCGCCGGCTTCGATGAAGGCGCCGTAAAGCGGGTTCGCCATGGTCCCGCGCGAGACGTGTAGAGGGCCCCCGCCACCGCGGTAGTCGTCGCCGCCACCGCTGAAGCTCTCGGCCTTGCGAAAGTACGGCAGCACCTCGGCATAGGACCAGCCGGTTGCGCCGGCCGCGACCCAGCCCTGGTAGTCCAAAGCGTTGCCCCGGACATAAGCCATACCATTCACCGAAGAGGAGCCGCCGAGCACCCGGCCACGTGGACAGTGCAGTCGCCGGCCGCCCAGGTGCGGCTCTGGCTCGGTCCAATAGTCCCAGCCGTACCGTGGATGCGTCATGGCGATGGCCAGCGCTGTCGGCATCTGCAGGAATATGCTTCGATCGGCGCCGCCGGCCTCGATCAGCAGCACCCGTGCCGATCCATCCTCGGTCAGCCGATTGGCAAGAACGCATCCCGCGGACCCGGCCCCAACCACGACAAAATCGAACTCCTGACCCGCGTTCATCCGGTTGTTTTGCCGCTGTCGCCCTTGCAGGGATATGGCCGTCATGGTAGCCCTAGCGAGCGCCGTGCCAACGCGAGGGCGCACATCAGAACCCTATCGGAGGACAAGGCAGTGACAAAAAGCGTGCGTATGGCAGTGCTGGGAGCGATTTCTGCTCTGTTGTTTTCGTCCGCCTCCTGGGCGGCCGATTCCGAATCGTGCCAGACGGTTCGATTCTCCGATGTCGGCTGGACCGACATTACCGCGACAACCGCCGCCACCTCGGTGGTCCTCAAGGCCCTCGGCTACGAGCCGACAGCTACGGTGCTTTCAGTGCCGATCACCTACACCAGTCTCAAGAATGGCGATATCGACGTCTTCCTCGGCAACTGGATGCCGACCATGGAAGCCGACATCGCGCCCTACCGGGACGAAGGATCGGTCGAGGTGGTGGCACAGAACCTGACCGGGGCGAAGTACACGTTGGCCGTCAACAAGCTAGCGGCCGACGGTGGCATCCAGAGTTTCGGCGACATCGCGAATTACAGCGCTGAACTTGAGGGCAAGATCTACGGGATCGAACCGGGCAATGACGGCAACCGGCTGATCCAGGCCATGATCGACGACAACACCTTTGGCCTGAACGGGTTCGAAGTGGTCGAATCGAGCGAGCAAGGCATGCTGACCCAGGTTGACCGGGCCAACCGCAGGGACGAGTGGATCGTGTTCCTGGGGTGGGAGCCGCATCCGATGAACGCGAAGTTCGAGATGACCTACCTCGCCGGCGGCGATGACATTTTCGGCCCTAATTTCGGCGGTGCAGAGGTGTACACCAACACCCGCATGGGGTACGTCGAGGAATGCCCGAACGTCGGCAAGCTGCTGACCAACCTGAGATTTACGCTGGCGATGGAAAACGAGATCATGACAGCGATCCTCGAAGACGGAGAAGAGCCCCAGGCGGCGGCAGCGGCATGGCTCAAGGAGAACTCAGCCATCCTCCAAGACTGGCTCGCTGGAGTGATGACCACGAGCGGCGACGACGGCATGGCTGCGGTGAACGCGAGCCTAGGTCTCTAGAACCGGTTCCGCCCCGTCCCGGTAGCGGGACGGGGCGGCTAGCGCCGCGGGGTAGTCCTTGAACTGGTTGACCGACCAGAAGATTCCCCTTGGTAAGTGGATTAAGTCCTTTGCGGACTTTCTGCTCGACCACGGGGCCTGGTTTTTCGACTATCTGTCCGAGATCCTGAAATTCTTGATCGAGGGCGTGGCCGGCCTAGCGCTGGCTGTTCCTTCGCTTGCCATGGTGGCGGCGCTTGCCGGCTTCGCATTCTGGCTGCACCGGTCGTGGAAACTGGTCGCCGCGGTCGCGTTGCTGCTGATGCTGGTGATCAATCTCGGCTACTGGGAGACCACGGTACAGACCCTGACTCTCATCCTGTTCTCCACGGTGATCTGCATCGCCGTGGGCGTGCCCGTGGGCATTGCGGCGGCACACCGGCCATGGCTCTACAACGCCCTCCGCCCCGTGCTCGACCTAATGCAGACGATCCCGACCTTCGTCTATCTGATCCCCACCATGATCATGTTCGGGCTGGGCGTCGTGCCGGGCCTGATCTCGACCGTGATCTTCGCCATTCCGTCGCCGATACGGCTCACGCACCTCGGGGTCTCTGGTGTGCCGCGACCGCTTGTTGAGGCCGGCGAGGCGTTCGGGGCGACGAAGCGCCAGGTCCTTTGGAAAGTTGAGCTGCCGCACGCCATGCCGACCATCATGGCGGGCGTCACCCAATGCATCATGCTCAGTCTATCGATGGTCGTGATCGCGGCGATGGTCGGCGCGCCCGGGCTCGGCGTTCCGGTATTGCGCGCGCTGAACACGGTCAACATCGCCAAGGGCTTCGAAGCCGGCCTTGCCATCGTCATCGTCGCCATCCTGCTCGACCGCATGTGCAAGCAGCGCGGCAGCGGCGGTCAGCGGGGCTGAGCCATTCACGCGATCGAACTGAAGGATGTCGACATCCTGTTCGGGGGCGATATACCGGCTGCCCTGGATATGCTCGACCGCGGCGCCGACCGGCAAGAAATTCAGGATGCCACCGGCTCGGTCGTCGGCGTCGCGGGGGCATCGCTCACCGTCCGGCAGGGCGAGATCTGCGTCCTGATGGGCCTATCGGGCTCCGGCAAGTCGACCCTGCTGCGTGCCGTCAACGGCCTCTGCCGCGTCACTCGTGGTCAGGTCTTGGTGCGCGTCGGCGAAGCTTCGCTCGACATGGCTGATTCTGGCTTCGCCACGCTAAGGCGCATGCGAACGGAGCGCATCGCCATGGTGTTTCAGCAGTTCGCCCTCCTGCCGTGGCGCACTGTCCATGAGAATGTCAGTTTCGGTCTCGAACTGCGCGGCGCCGGCCGGGCCGAACGCGACGCCATCGTCCGTGAACAACTCAAGCTGGTCGATCTCGACCAGTGGGGCGAGCGGTTCGTGCATGAACTGTCCGGGGGTATGCAACAGCGCGTCGGCCTCGCCCGCGCGCTCGCTACGGATTCCGACATCCTGCTGATGGATGAACCGTTCTCGGCGCTCGACCCTCTGATTCGGGAGCATCTGCAGGATGAGTTGCTGGACCTGCAACGCCGGCTCAACAAGACGATCCTATTCGTCAGCCACGACCTCAATGAGGCGCTGAAGCTCGGCCAGCACATCGCGATTATGCAGGCAGGACGCATCGTCCAGTTCGGCGAGCCCGAGGCCATCGTCCTCAATCCGGCCAACGCCTATGTCGCCGAATTCATCGCCCACATGGACGCGCTCAACGTGCTGCGCTGTCGATCCCTGATGACGTCGGTCGCCGACGTACCTCGCCAGGGTGACACGCTGCAACTCGACTGGTCCGGGCTCAACAAGCTGAAATTGAACGACAAGGGCGAGCCGGACGAAGCCAGCATCGAGCCCGCGCCGGTGACGATCCGGCACTACACGCCGGAGATGGATACCGCGACGCTTACCGGTGAGACGATCTGCACGGCCACGCCCGACCTGCGCATTCGCGCTGCGATCGAACTCCGGCACTGCACCGGCCGGCCGATCCTGCTGATGGAGGACGGCCGCATGGTCGGCGTGATCGGCGACAACGAAATTTACCGCGGCCTGATGAGTCAAGGTGCCACTGCCGGCCAGTCAGCCGTTGGATCCTGATCTGCCTCTGCTGTGGTGGCGCCCGATGGCAGCAACCTCTTCGGTTGTCGCACCGATTTTCACGCCGGCATCGATAAGCTCAATCACGTTGTCGCGCTGCATGATTTCGAGAAAAGCGATACCTGTCCGGTCGCAAGCAGCCTTGACCCGGTCTCTCGCCGCCAGCATGTCTGCCGGATACGGTGGATCATGTGCCTCTCGGTAGCCGTAAGACATGCCCATGTCACCAGGGCCCCATTCCGCGAAGGCGATGCCGGGCACGGCGACGCTGGCTTCGACCTGAACCAGCGCCCGGCGGTTCTCGATCTTCACGCCAAGCATCAGTTCACCGCTCGGGTTGAGCGGCCAGACATCGGCGGACTCCAGATAGTCCTCCACCGTTGTACCCCAGATTTCAGCGGCGGTCCCTTGCCCCCCGGAGCCCCGCCGTCCCTCTGCCAAGTGCCTGCCGACACCAAGGGTTTGAAAGGAATACCTTGCTCCCTCCACAAAGACCTTCACTGCCTCCGGAGCTTCCGCATGACACAGAAGAAGGCCATGCACCCCCGCAGCCAGCGCTTGCTGGGTCATCCACCGGTTGGCCTGTACCGTCTGGATGCCACTGCCATCGGTCGGCAGTGTGATGAACACCGCCGGTGTTCGATGCCCACTGGCCGTGGGTCCGCCGGCGACAAGACCGCGCATGAAGTCGTGGAGCCGGGTCATGTCGAACGGGTGGTGTTCAAGGTCAACGGTCAGGTAGTCCGCCCAAGTGCGGGCCTGACGCAGGCCGCTGTCATAGGTCAGCTCGGTGACAGCATCGCAGTACACCGACTGACCCTGCTCCAGTAGTTCAATCGCACGGTTGATTCGGGGCATCGGAAATTCCTGTTCAAGCGCTCACCATTCCAAGGGACGATCCTGCCATCACGATACGGCCTGGTTGCGCCACGATAAATCCAGGCTCCAAGGCAGTATCCGGGCCGCCAGTCCCCCGGGCCGTCCGCGCGGCAATTCACTCGGCCCGCTGGCCATATCGCAGCCCTTTGTCACGCCGCCACAACCGAGCGCGGGTCTGGCTCGGCGCCACAGCCTGAGCACCACGGATACTGCGCTCTCTCCGTCGGTTCCAACATCGCGGGCGAACGCAGTTCACCCTAGTGGGCGGTTGGCCGCAGCGGCACCCAAGTCCGATGCGATTGACCCGCCGGCATCCGATTAGGCGCTACGGCCGGCGTCGCCACGGACGCCATAGCGGTCGGGATCTCGGGGACCCAGGCTGATACCATCGTGCCGCTGAGGCCTTGACGAACGGAGGGTCGAGCCCGTGCGAAGCGATCTCCAGGACTGGCGCGACCCGGCCGCGCTCATTGAACCCCACACCCTTGAGGCGAACCTATCGGATCCGGCCCTGCGAATTGTGGACTGCACCACTTGGCTCATGCCGGCCGAGCCAGGCGACGAAGCGCCCTACCGGGTCGTGCCCGGAATCGCCGAGTACCAGGCGGAACACATCCCCGGAGCGGTGTTCCTCGACATTCAGGGCGAAATCTCGGATTCCGGCACGCGGCTCCGCTTCATGGCCCCGTCCGAGCAACAGTTCGCCGAAGCCATGGGACGCCTTGGAATCGAAAATGAATCCCGTGTGGTGCTCTACTCGAACGGCAGCATTATGTGGGCGACTCGGGTTTGGTGGATGTTGCGGGGATTCGGGTTCGATGGGGCCGCAGTGCTCGACGGCGGCTTCGCCAAGTGGAAGTCGGAGGGACGCCCGGTGTCCGCCGTCGCCGGCGGCTATCCGCCCGCCCGGTTCGATACCCGAGCGCAACCCGGTTTTTTTGTGGACCGCGACCATGTATTGGCCCGACTGGACGATGACGGCTCCACGATGGTGAACGCGCTCGCGCCCGCGTTTCATCTCGGTGAGGGGCCGAGCCGCTATGGACGTCCTGGTCGCATCCCGGGAAGCATCAACGTACCGGCGGCGAACCTGCTCGACTCCGCTGACGGAACCTTCGTTTCCCTGGAAGACGCAAAGCGAACGCACGAGGCGTCTGGCGTCACCCCGGACAAGCACGTCGTCGCCTACTGCGGCGGCGGAATCTCCGCGACCGTCGGGCTCTTCATGCTGCACCAGCTCGGTTACCCCGACCTCACCCTGTACGACGGATCAATGGGCGAGTGGGCGCCCGACTCCGACCTTCCCATTCAGACCGGCCCGGCCACCACAGAAGGCTGATCAAGTGAGCAGGTCTTCGACCCGCGATCACCGAACGGTCATGTCGCTCCCGCGACTTATGCAAAGCCTTCTGCACGCCATAAGATTCTGATGTGACAGACTTGTTTTGGGTTCCGACGGCCTTGTGCTCTCAGGGTTTGAACAGCACCAGCTGCGGACAACTACGAGTGCATTGGACGGTGTCCGGGAGCGCTTCCAAGAGCGCGTACAGAAACTCGATGCGCTCAACTTTCGTCCCTAGGCCTTGAGTCAATGTCCAGTCGCGGAGCCGGCCTCGCTGAACTCCGCTGGTCTTGACCAAACACGGCGAATCCGGACAGCCGCCACACCGGTGACGTGCATCGCCTGCAGTTCCCGATCAAACGCCTATGCCGCCGGTCTTGAACTGCGATCGAGTGCCAAGCGCGGCGTAACCGCACTGCTGCCCATCACCGAGGACAAGCACGCGTTGGCGTTCGCACCCACAGCTTCGAACCGTGAGGCCGGAAGCATGAGATTTCTTTCCGGAGCGACGGTGCTCCGAATGCCCGAGACCGGTCCCGAGGTGCGCAAAACGGCAGGATTCGCGGGCTCTATCCTTCGCTGCTAGCATCCGTGCGGCGCCAACGTCGGACAGCGACTATTGGCGTCGGTCCGGGGTGCCCCGGATCAAGTGGACGTGGCGGTACAACGCGGAACTCGGGTCGAAGCAGAGGTGCGTGCCTGTTTACGCGTCCCTAGGTTTCATGACCCGGTTCGCGTTGCGGCCGGCAACGCACTGGGAGGATCCCATATGATATTCGATAGATTCAGCAAGCTGCGCCTATTTGCCGTTGGAGCAATTGGCGCGGCCATGCTTGCCGGAACGGCAATCGCCGGCGACGTTACGCATGACCGTCTGGCCAATAGCGAAAACGAACCGGGAAACTGGATCAATCATCACGGCAACTACGAGGCCCATCGCTTCTCGGCCCTTCGCGAGATCAACACGGACAATGTCGGTGATCTGAGAGTCGCCTTCACCTATGCCATGGGCAGCGCCCAGGGTGGCGGCACAGATCCGGTGGTGTTCCCGTTCGCAGGCCTGGAAGGCACGACGATCGCCGAAGACGGTTTCCTTTACCTGACCACCGGTTGGGGTGTGGTGACCAAGCTCGACGTGCGCGGCGGCAAGCCGGTCACGGTGTGGAAGTCGGATCCTGAAGCCGACAAGGACTGGGGGCCAAGCGTCCTGTGCTGCGGCATCAACAACCGCGGTGTGGCACTCCACAGCGATCTCGTTATTGCTGGGGTCATCGACGGCCGCATCCGCGCCTTGAACAAGACGGACGGCACCCTGGTCTGGGAGAGCCAAGTGGCCGATCCGGGCATCGCCGAGACCATCACCGGCGCTCCGCTGATCGTCAAGGACACAGTGGTCACGGGCATGGCTGGTGCCGAGTTCGGCGTCCGCGGTTGGATTGCTGCGCTCGACATCAACACCGGCGAGGAAATTTGGCGGACCCACACGATTCCTGGACCGGGTGAGCCTGGCCATGAGACGTGGAAGGACGATTACGGCGCATGGAAGACCGGTGGCGGCTCGACTTGGGTGACCGGTTCCTACGACCCCGAGTTGAACATCATCGTCTGGGGCACCGCCAATCCGGGTCCGGACTGGGACAACGCCTACCGTCCCGGCGACAACCTGTGGACCGACAGCACCATCGCGGTGGATGCCGACACGGGCGAGTTCCTCTGGGGCTTCCAGCACACGCCGAACGACCCGTACGACTACGACTCGATTGCGGAGAACACGTTCGTCGACACCGTGATCAACGGTCAGTTCGTGCGCTCGACCCTGCATGCCAACCGTAACGGTTTTGCCTACGCGCTCGACCGTTCGAACGGCGAGTTCGTTTGGGGCACGCAGTTCGTCAAGAAGCTGAACTGGACGGACGGGCTCGACGCCAACGGCCGGCCAGCCGCGTACGACCCCGACGCCGATGTCCAGAGCTACGCTGCGGGCAGTGCGGCGCATCGCGGCGAGTTGACCGAAGTCGGTGCGCGGAGTGAGATCGAGGGTATTTCCTGCCCAGCGCATACTGGCGGAAAGAACTGGCCCCCGACCTCGTACAGCCCGCACACCGGCCTGTACTACATTCCGGTGATCGAGAGCTGCAACAAGGCGTTTGCCTCAGTCTCCCCGACGAACTTCGATCCGGCGACGCGTCAGTGGTTCCTGGGTGGGGCACCTTACTTCACCTTTGACGACCCGCGCTCGGGCCGTATTACCGGTAGCGTGACCGCGATCGATGTTTCGACCGGCGTTGTCGTACGCAAGTGGGAGACCGAGTTCCCGATGCTGGGCGGCATTCTGTCGACGGCGGGCGGCCTGGTGTTCACTGGTACGGCTGACGGCGCGGTGGTCGCTCTTGACGACACGACTCTCGAAGAGCTGTGGCGTTTCGAGACCGGCTCGTCGATCAATGCTCCGCCAATGGCCTACGAAGCTGACGGCAAGCAGTACATCGCCATCCAGGTCGGCCTGGGCGGTGCTTGGCCGCAGTGGTTCACCGACTCGACACCCGAGTTGAAGGCCGCTGTACCGAGTAACGTTCTGTACGTATTCGCGCTCTAGAGCGCACACTCCTAATGTGGGCCGGCCCCTGCGCCGGCCCACAACTTTTTTCCTAAGCCCGCAATTGGTTAGTCCAGACTCCGGCAGTGACGCGCCTAGCCAATTTGCCTCGCAGGCGAAGCGCCTCAGATAGGCCTTACCCGACCAATGGGCCGGATTTGAAGAAATGCAAGATTTCACCAAGCAAGGACGAACTCTCGGCAGCCTGGCAGCAGCGGTAGTTATTGGTGCAGCGTTTTACGCGGCGTCGGCGAGCCCGGTATCGGCGGACAACGAAAAGCCCCGACGTTCAGGTCCGCCGCCAATGGTATTTACCGAATTTCCGAACCAATGCGCGCGATGCCACAAGGCCGACGGGCGCGGTGGGCCAGCCTATGGCGGTTTCGCAGCCGATCTGCGCGCCACACTGTTCGATCACGACGGCTTGGTTTACGTCATCACAGTCGGGATTCGCGACCGCGGCATGCCTGAATTCAAGAGCACGATGTCGAAGCGCGAGATCGCCGGCATCGCGACGTATATCGAAGGGAAAATCAAGGGCGTCTATTACGACGACGCTGGCAACCGCATCACCCTGGAAGAGGCCGCAAATATGGAAGGCCCGCGGAGGGCAATCTCCCAAGACTAGCGTCTAAAGTCGGCAGCCCCCGAATCTCAATTGCAGCGCGGATCGCGCACTGCCGTCCGCGTCTCCCCTTATCGACATAAAGCCGACCGCACCCTACTCCGCCAGCGCCGCGCGAAGCGCCGCTCTGATCTGCTCGGGCGTCATGATGGCTTCAAGCCGGCGTTTCCAAGGAACCAGATAGTCCTCCCCCTCTGCAATCGCCTTGGTGATCCATTGGTGGGCCTCCACATTATCGTGGTGACGTCCCTGGCCCGCCTGAAGATGAACCATCTTGAACAGCATCCTGCCGCCGAGGAAGCCGGCTTCCCGCGCGCGGGTTGCCCACAGATAGGCTTCGCTGAAATCCCCGGTCTCGCGCGCCTTGTCATAGGCCTCGCGCCCGATCATGTACATCGCGGGCGCATCGCCGTTTTGGGCCTTGCACAGGTTGCCTTCCGGCCCTTGTGCACAATCTTCCATCGCCGCCTGCACCACGCCGGTGCACATGAGGAGCGCAAGAATGGGAGCCGCCAACTTCATCTAAGGTTCCTTCTTGAATTCAATCCGTCCCAAAGAGCGATCATTGTCACCGGGTTACCCGCGCGGTCAAACCGCCGGCCCAGCGCCTGCCCAATCCAGCTTGTTCGAACTGGTCCGCAAGGTTACAGAACAAATTGATGCGTCAGCACTTTGGCCAGACCGGTTGATTGCTCAGGAATCCCGACACGGCGCACTGAGTTCGATGGCTTCTACGAAGGCGACCGCGGCGGATTCGCGCATCAGCGCGGGCCGGCGGCCGACCCAGGTCACGAACGTCGCCGACAGTTCGCCGAGATCCTCGGGAATTGTAACGCACTGCCAACGCGGCGCATCGTCGAGGGCGAATTGCCCGGACCTGATCATCGTGGTGATCGCGCCGACGACAGCGCGGCACTGGACGATCAGCATCCAGCGATGGAATTGTTCCCCGACCACGTCCTCGAAGCCCTCGGCTTCCTGGCCGCAGGCGAATTTGAGATCGGACCCGGTCTCGACTGCATCGATCGGGCCGACGGGGGGCGATCCGGCTGCCGCCAAGCCAGGGTTAGCGCCCAAGCTCGCGGAGAGTCCCAGGACGGCGGCCATCACAACCATATTTCGGATCCATGTGCACATGGCCGCAAATCTCCCATCTAGGCGCAAGCGCTGGTCGGCGCGTTTTTCCGACTAGTGCCCGCGTTCCAGCACCGGCCGGACACTTCTAGGCATGGCCGGTTTTCTAGATCTCGCCCTTCGGATCGTCGCGTGACGCCTCTAGGAAATCGAAGGTGAGGCCCTTGGAATCGGACGCGGAGACGCGGACGCTTTGCAGTCGGTCAGGTAGGTCAAAATAGAAATTCGGATCCGTGGAAATCGCAGCCGACGTAACAAGGTCAGCGATCGGGCCCGCCGTATCGGCAAGCGTCACCGTATCGACAAAGTAGGCGGGGACGATTGCGCCGTCCAGGTCCATTGCCAGACCGGTATCCATCGGATGGGTGATGCCGACCTTGAGCCGCGTCACGCTCTTCGGCCGTCTGAATCGCTTCATCGCGATCGTGCCGGGCGGATTCTCTGCACTGCCTGCTCCGCCCGCCGCGGTGCAACCTCCAGGATTCAGGACCTCAACCCTGACACTCGCGACGTGCCACACACCGTTGGCATCGCGCGCTGCAGCGCGAACCGGCGTGCTCTGCTCAAGGCGAATATTCATTCCGACCGAGCGGATCGCCCGCCTCGGGAAAATCTGGGCGGCGGTCTGGATGGGATTATTTTCCGCGATCACCACCACTTCCTGGACGGGTTGAATGCGGTCGGTCAGTTCGACCACCAATGGAACACTGAACGCGTCCTCAACCGTGCGCGGGATGATCAGCCGGACCTGATAGTCGTATTTGACTGGTCCATCCCCGAGGAACGCTGTGTGCATATCTGCCCACAGGGCCGAACGCATCGGGTCGTAGTCTCCCGCCCGCGGCGTGCCACCGACGACTAGGAGGGTTGTGCAGGCCGCTAAGAGAGCGAGGCCGGGTCGGTACATTGGGGCAAACTCCGCCTGTTGCCGGGTCGCTGCACCCTACCAGAAGCCGGGTTTGGCGAACAATCTGAACCGGTGACCAGCTGGCAACAACCCCGCTCCGTACCCGCACGCGGCCCTCTAGCGTAGCGGGCGCCGGATCAGGCAAGGCCGGCCATGCCCGATGGATGGATCACATTCGAGCGAATTCATCAAGTCAGCGAGGACCCCAGGACAACCGCAACCTGTTACGCTGAGATGCCGTCCACCGCCAAGTCCCAAAGCCGGCCAAATCGGCAGCGAAATGAAATGCGGCTCTGACCAGCAGTTCGCGCCCCATTGCCGTCCGTGCTCGGAAGGCTCGCTAGTCCGTCGCCGCGATAGCACTTCCGAGGCAGTCTCGCACTCCCTCGGCATCGAGCCCCTGTGCTCGGCCGACTCCCCTCTGCCAGCGGTCACGTTGAGCCATCATTTCCTTCGAGCGACCCCGTCAAGGTATCTGTTCCTTGCGCAGCCCAGATCCAGCCGCAGGCCCCAAGCAATGCCCGACGTATCGAATCCTTCCTGTTGTTGGTGCCGACCGTTTTCCCGCTTGCAATGGACATACTCGACAGGGACTAGAACATGAGCACAAGGATTCCTCACCCTGATCTGACCAACAGGTCGCAGCTCCAAGGGGGAAAGCGCACTCGCCCACCCTATCGGGCGATAGCAAAAACAGCGATAAATTGACACTCGCAGGATGATGATTTAAGATCAAATCATTTCGTTTCAAATGAGTTGTCAAATGGCAGCCAGAACCGGGGCCGAATACGTTGGCGGCCTGCGCGCTGACGGGCGAGAGGTTTGGATCGGCGGAGAACAGGTACCTGACGTCACCGAGCACTCGGGATTCAGGGGCTCGCTCCAAGGGATATCCGGCTTCTTCGACTGGCAGCACCTCCACTCCGAAGATTGCATCGTCGCCGATCCGATTTCGAAGCAACCGACCGGCATCAGCCATCTCATTCCGCGCAGCCCTGACGATTTGCACCGCCGTCACTGCGGCCTCGAACGGCTGGCGCGCTACAGCGTGGGGATGCTCGGTCGCACACCCGACTACGTGAACCTTACGTTTGCCGGATTTGCCGGCCAGCCAAGCGCCTGGTCCGCCAACGGCAATGCGCAAGGCGCCGAGAAGCTCGCCGCCTTTCAGCGCCATGTCGCCAAGCGAGACCTCGCCCTAACCCATACCATCATTCACCCCACCGTGGACGGGCGGATCGCGCCCTACGATGGCGTCAACGGTGAAGTCGCGCTGAGGAAGGTGGATGAAACCAGCCAGGGGATCATCGTACGCGGGGCCCGGATCCTAGCCACGCTAGGGCCATTCGCCGATGAGCTTGCCGTCTATCCCGGCCAACCAATCCCGAAAGATCGTCACGACGTGGCTCTTGTGTTCTCGATTCCGCTGTCCACCCCTGGCCTCAAGATCCTCTGCCGAGATCACTACGGGCTCGAAGCCGACCCTTTCGACAAACCCTTTTCCTCCCGCTTCGACGAGCAGGACGCCTTTGTCGTGTTCGACAACGTGGAAATACCACGGCATCGCATCTTCTTGGACGGGGATCCGGAAATCTATAACGCCGTCATGGCCCGTGGTTGGATCGGCAATGTCATGCAGCAGACCTGCATTCGGGCGATGGTCAAGCTGGAGTTTGCCTACGAGCTCTGCTGCCGCATGGCTGAGACCATCGGCCAGAGCCGGCGGCCAGACGTGATGCAGATGCTGGGAGAGATCTGGAGCTACGCCGAACTCACCCGCGCCGCCATTCGTGCAGCGGAAGCCGACGCACATGAATTCGGCGACGGCACCTGGTTCTGCAATGAGGCCCCGTTCCGCGCACTTCGCCCGACGCTGCCGGGGTGGATGGCTCGGGTGAATGAGATCATCAAGCTCATCGCCTCGCACAATCTGCTCGCGACGCCCTCAAAATCTGAACTCGGGCATCCCGACCTCCGCCCCTTGCTCAACTCCTACCTGCCGGGTACGGGCGGCGTGGATCCCGAGCAGCGAAGCCGCTTGTTCCGAACCGCCTGGGATTTCGCGGGCTCCGCGCTTGGGGCGCGGACGGAACTCTACGAGCGCTACTATCTCGCTTCCGCAGCGCGCGCCTTTACGCTGGCTCATGTCGCGGCGCAGAGGGACCAAGAGTGGAGCCAAGTTCCAGCATTCTGGGCGCACCTGGACGCCGCGCCATAGACACATGTCGGATCACCTTCGAATCGCCTCTGTTGATGTCGACACCCGACACTGGATTGGCGGTCAGCGCATTGCCTCATCCGACCGATTCGAGGTGTTCTCGCCCGTTGACCGGCAGCCCCTCGGCGAGGTCTTTGCCGGCACTGCCAAGGACGTGGATGAGGCGGTACAGGCCGCCCGGGACGCGTTCCCACAGTGGGCCGCGCTCGGGCCCGACGGCCGCAGACCTATCCTGGAGCGCCTAGCAGCGGGCATCCGTGATCGCATCGACGATCTCGCCACTGTCGAGACTCACGACAATGGATCCCTGCTCCTCGGCAACCGAAAGAACACCATGGCGCGATGTGCGCACAATATCGGTTTTTTCGCTGAACTAGCGTCCAGGATGCACGGCAATGTTATTGCCGGAAGCACCGTCGACAACCACGTTCACTACGAGCCCGCAGGGGTAGCGGCGCTGATCACGCCCTGGAATGCGCCCTTGATGTTGAGCACCTGGAAGGCGGGCCCTGCCTTGGCGGCGGGCAACACGGTTGTGCTCAAACCGCCGGAGTGGGCGCCACTTACTTGCTCGATGCTGGCCGATATCGCGAGCGAGGCCGGCCTGCCTCCTGGCGCATTGAACGTCGTGCAGGGAGCGGGCACCGACGCCGGGGCTTCCCTGGCGGCGCATCCGGACATCGATCGCATCAGCTTTACAGGTTCTCCCGAGACGGCCCGCCTGATCGGTCAAGCCGCGGCCGGGTCGCTAACACCGGTCAGCTTTGAGCTTGGCGGCAAGTCGCCGTTCATCGTGTTCGCCGACGCCGACCCAGACGCCGCCGCACGCACCATTGCCCATCAATACATCAACGCGGGGCAGGTATGCCTCGCCGGGACCCGAGTGCTCGTCGAGAGAAGCGTTGCGGACTCACTACTCCGCAAGGTCCGCGTCGAGACTGCGAAGCTACCCGTCGGCGATCCTCGGGCGCTTGCAACGCGGGTCGGCCCCCTGATCCACCCCCGCCAGCACGCGCGGGTCCACGGTTATGTGGAGCGAGCGATTGCGAACGGGGCTCGGCCCCTTTTCGGAGGGGGGCAGCATCCGTTCGGTGAGCTCTACTATGAACCGACCCTACTGACCGACATTTCGCCCACCGACGAGATTTTCCAGGAAGAGGTGTTCGGTCCGGTGCTCACGTGGAACGTGTTCGAGGACGAGGACGAGGCGATCGTACTCGCCAATGCCACCCGCTACGGGCTTGCCGCCATGGTCTACACGACGGATCAGGCCAAGGCCGAGCGTGTGGCCGGCGCCGTTGTCGCAGGCACGGTGTGGGTCAATTGCTTCTTCGTTCGCGACTTGGCAGCACCTTTCGGGGGATCCGGTATATCCGGCATCGGTCGCGAAGGCGGACGTTGGAGTTTCGACTTCTTCTGCGACGTCAAGAATGTGGCAATCCAAAGAGCAAGCTTCGGGAGCCCAACGCGTGGGTGAGATCGTAAGCGCGGCAGTGGTCGGACACGTGCCGACCGTAATGCTGGAGGAAGATGTCCGGCGGAGACTTGGAGGCAGTGGGCAAGACACCACTTTGGTCGAGGGTTACCAGCGCTTGCGAGCACACTTCGAGGCCAAGGCGGTTGATAGCTGGGTGATCTTCGATACCCACTGGTTCACCACCACCGAGCATGTCATCGCTGGCGCCACACACCATAAGGGCGTCTACACCTCGGAAGAGGTACCCCGGGTCATACACGAAGTCCCGTTTGACTATGCGGGTGCCCCGGTTCTTGCCGAAGCAATCCGCAGCGTGGCGAAGGAGCGGCGCATCAGGACAACCAACGTCACCACGCCGACGCTGCCTCACCACTACCCCACCATTAACCTCGTGCATCACATCCGCCGCGACGAGAAAGTCCTATCCGTAGGCGTCTGCCAGACCGCGGAACTTGACGACTATCTCGCCTTTGGGGGCGTGATCGCTGCCGCAATAGAACGCACACCGGCCCGCGTCGCTCTTCTCGGGAGCGGCGGCCTGTCACATCGATTCTGGCCGTTGCGGGCGCTCTTTGACCATCAGGACTACGATCCGAGCCACGTTGTTACGCTGGAGGCGCAAGCTGCGGATCGATATGTGCTGGAATGCTGGGAGCGTGGCGACCACGCCGCCGTTTACGATTTCTACCCCGAGTACCGCCGCCATGGGCCGGAAGGGCGCTTCGCCCACTACTTGATGCTCCTAGGCGCCGTCGGCGGCCGCGCCTGCAAGGCTTGTGGCGAACGATATTCCGCTTACGAGAATTCGATCGGCACCGGTCAGGTGCATATGGTCTTTGATCTCGAGAACTGACACGCTGCAGATTGAGCGGGAGGTGCGAGCATGGCGCTGGAAATGAGCGTTCTCGAGGGTCCCCGACAGGATCGACGCCGCATTCTCCTCGAAGGCAGGGCGCAGTGGTGCGAACCGGACGGCGAGATGCTCGCCCTGTCTGACGGTCGTCGAGTGCCGGAACGGGAAGCGGTCTATTTGCCGCCTTGCGAGCCGAGCAAGATCATCTGCGTGCACTTGAATTTCCGTTCGCGTGCCATCGAGTTTGGCCGCGATCTCGAAGGGGAGACCCCGACCTACTTCGCGAAACCGGCGAGCGCGCTCAACGTTCATCGCGGGGACTTGGTACGACCCGCTGATTGTCATTGGCTCAACTACGAGGGGGAGATCGCTGCAATCGTGGGCCGGCCCCTGAAGAACGCTTCCCGTGATCAGGTCTGGGAGCATCTCTCAGGCTTCTCCCCGGCCAATGACGTCGGCGCGCATGATTTTCGCGGGACCGACGCTGGCTCCATGCTGCGAGTCAAAGGCATGGACGGCTTTTGTCCAATCGGCCCGGGAATCGTGAGCGGCGTAGATGTGCGGAATTCGATGCTTCGCACCTATCTCAATGGCCAGGTTGTCCAGGAAGGGCCCGTGAGCGAGATGGTCTGGGGAATCGACTATCTCCTCGCGGATTTGAGCCGCCATATCACACTGCTGCCGGGAGACGTCGTGCTCACAGGAACGCCATGGCACTCGCGGCCGATGGCGGTCGGCGACAAAGTGGAGGTAGAGATCGACGGCCTGGGTCGCCTCTCCAACACCGTGATTGGAGGGCCAGTTCCAAGCCATGCTGAGGGTCATCAACCCAACAACAGCAAGGGAGTCAGAGCGGTGGCTCTCGGCAAGGACTACCACCGCATGAAGAACGAAGGCTACGGTATCGAGCCCGCAGACTACTTCAACAATCGCGACGACTTTCTCCGCCGAAATCGGGAAGAAGGCCCAGGGAGTGCCTGAGGCCAAGGCACCCCCTATCGGTGAGTTGGGCCGCCACGAGGCGGCGTTCAGGGATACGATTGATCGTGCGCGGCGGGAGATCCCATTTTATGCCGATCTCCATCGCAAGACAGGCTCCCTCGATCTGCACGCCCTTCCCACCTGCAGTAAGGAAGAGCTGACAAGCTTCGGCCGATTGCCCCTGTCCGCACGGCCGCTGTCAGAAATGTATCGGGTGTCGGCGACTTCCGGCACGACCGGTTCACGACTGTTGATCGGCTTTACGGAAAGCGACTGGCAAGCGATCCGGGACCAGTATCACTGGGTGGCACAGTGCATCGGAATCGGAAGCACCGACGTCCTGCTGAACACCCACGGCGGAGGGCTCTGGATCGGAGCCCCGTCGCTCGATGAACTGGCCCGTTCCGGCGGTGCCGGCACCGTATCTTGTGGGCCGACGGGACCCGCTCAGATCATCGAATGGCTTCAGGAGCTGCCGGCGGTGACCCTTATCTCGGCCACGCCGTCCTACATGCGCCTACTGGCCGAAACAGCCACTCAATCCGGGGACGATCTCAAGGAGCTCGGTCTCCGGATGGGCCTCCTCGGCGGGGAGGGGTCGAGCGCGTCTCTGAAGCGGGGCGTCTCGAACGCGTTTGGCTCTGGCTTCCGCTGGCAAGAGCTGTACGGGGCGACCGAAACCGGTGGACCGATCCTGGCTTTTGCCCCTCCCGAGGATCCGTTCGCCGGTCGGCTAAACATCAACACCGAATATTTTGTGGTGGAGCTTCTGCATCCCGATGTAGATGAACCCGTGGGGGCCGGGGAAATCGGGGAAATCACCCTGAGCACGCCCTATCGTGAAGGCACGCTACTGATCCGATACCGGACAAGAGATCTCGCAGTATCACTACCATCCGAGCGCGACGCGTCGGGTTGGCCGCAAGTGACGACGCTCGTCGGTCGCGTAGATGACGCCATCAAGGTGCGCGGAGCGCTGGTCTACCCAAGCGTGATCGAGGATGTGCTTGCGGGGCAATTGACCCAGGGCGCGGAGTGGAGAATCGAGGTTGACCGAAAGCGGGCCGCCAACGATACGATAGCCGTCAGGTACGAGCATCCGGACGATTCACTGCAATCAGACCTTTTTTACGACCTGTATAGACGCCTCGGCGTCAAGCCTTCTCTTGAAGTCGTGCCGCCCAATACTTTCGAGCGATTTAGCGGCAAGGCCGTACGTGTTGTGGACAAGCGCGTGGGCTGATGGATCCCCACGTATGCTCAACGGAATAAAGGCGAACACAATCGGCTAGAGGACCGGCGGACATGCCGTCGCTGTCTTGGTGACGGTTGTGAGCCCGGCTTGGAACCCGGAGGGAACAGCGTCCATACGATAGACTTCTAGGGAAAATGATTGCCGCGCAACGCGCGGGGTAGCTTCCAATGCACTTAAGACTTTGGGGCATCGTCGCTCTCACCACCGCGAAGGCGGTGGGCAAAGCCCCGTCGATCACATCCGGCTGTGAAACTGGAGCGCTCCGTTCCGTTCTAGGCGCCGAACCGGCAGGATTTCCGATCGATCGACCGACCGACTTCTGATCTCCACGCCAGCCGAGCAACCTGACAAGAGAGGTAGACACACGATGGGCGACAAGATTCGGCCAAAACCATTGGCGAGCGAGTCCCCTGACCAGTTCTCACGGGCCGCTACCTTCGAAAGGCAGGCCCTCGCTCGGCTTGCCGAAGAAGCGGAAACCGTAGTCGATCCGGAAGTGTTCGCTGCGGCGTTCGATCTAATCCGCGTCGCCAATCGCTTGATGTACGACTTCGAAACCAATGTTCATCGACCACTTGGAATATCTTGGGCAGGCTTCAGGGTGCTGTTCTGCACCTGGGTAGAGAGGGAGGTCGAGCCGCGCGAACTCGCCAGGTTGTGCGCTGTATCGAGAGGCACGGTATCGAGCGTCCTCAATACTCTGGAACGGGACGCACTCGTCAAGCGTCGAAGGCAATCAGCGGATCGACGGGTGGTGACGGTGATCGTCACCCACAAGGGACGTCGCCGCGTCAAGGAAGCGTTCGAGCTCCAACATGCGCGAGAGCGTCAATGGCTTGGTGATCTCGACCGGCAGGCGATCACCAGTCTCGTGTCGCTTCTGCGACACCTGCTCGAATTGCGAAGACCAGGTGTGGCGGACCATTCGTCGGCCTAGGTTGGCCAACTGTTGCATAGGGGCCGGTAGCCACTGTCGCTCCGAGCCGCCAACCGTCAGGCAGGGCGCTTTTCAAGATAAGGTTCCTGCTCCACTCGTGGGGAGACCGCCATGCTGCCCGATCTCCGGGAGCAGGCGGGACACAGTTTTCAACAGTCGAACAGTACCGGCATCGCTCGGCCCGGAGGCAGCAGGTACCCGATTCGCCAGCCTTGGCCTGCAAATTGATGGTTGGAGGCCAACTCCAAGAAGGCTATCGCTTCGAACCCTGCCAGGAATCGCTCTTGGAACTGGATACAGCCCATCGCGCGGTTGTCCTGCTAGGCTCCTTCCAAGGACACGGTCCTGAGCATCTAATTTCGCATTGACGCCAATGCGGCGCCGACGCCTGACCTGTCAGTCCGAGACACTACCCATCAGAACTCCGGAGCAAATCCACGATGCCAACTGTCATTGCACTTGCAGATCTACCGAAATACGCCGGAACCGAAATCGGCGCCAGCTCCTGGCTGGAGATTGATCAGAAGCGCATCGACTCGTTTGCTCAAGCAACCCGCGACTATCAATGGATTCATCTTGATGAAGAGAAAGCCGCTGCGGGCCCGTTTGGATCCACCATCGCGCACGGATTCCTCACTCTCTCGCTGGTCAGCGCATTTACCGGCGAAATCCTGACGGTTGATGGCGTGGCGCAGACAATCAACTACGGCGCCAACAGAATTCGATTTCTGACCCCCGTCCGACCAGGAGACCGGATTCGCGGTCGACTGGAGATTCTCCGCGTAGAGGACTTCAAGGGTGGCATCAAGGTCGAAAACCGTTCAACCATCGAGATCGATGGAGCTGAACGCCCCGCGTGCATCCTCGAAGGAATAGCAGTGCACTATCCAGCTTGACAGGGCGGACCAATTCACGTCCGGCCCCGTGGTGCCCCGCCTCGCGGCACAAAGTTTCGGGCTTCGCTGAAAGATTCGGGAACTGTCCGGAGCCACGTGGATCCCTCCATTTACCTGGCGCATGTACTAAGGTGCGGGCCGGTTGCCGAAGCAGCGAGGGGCACGAGCGATGCGACCCACGGGATTGTTTGATTTGCCGGATCATCTTGCGCAGCTGTCGAAGACCGGAGATCCGCTGGAGGTCTTGAACCGGGTGATCGACTTCGAGCAGTTCCGGGAGCCCCTGGAGCGCGCACTGGGCTATGCGGACGGGTCGAAGGGCGGCCGTCCGCCGTATGACCCGGTGGTGATGTTCAAGGTCCTGATCCTGGCGGCGCGGCACACGGTCAGCGACGAGCGGATGGAGTTTCTGATCCGCGACCGCCTGAGCTGGCTGCGGTTTCTCGGCTTCGAGCTGGGTGCCCCGACGCCGGATCGCAACACGATCTGGACGTTCCGGGAGCGGCTTATCAGGGCCGGCGTGATCGATGCGCTGTTCCTCGCCTTCGATCGGGCGCTGCGCGGGGCGGGCTATCTGCCGATGGGGGGCCAGATCGTGGATGCGACGCTGGTGGCAGCGCCGCGGCAGCGCCTGACGCGTCCGGAGAAGGAGGCGGCGAAGTCCGGGCAGCCCGCGGACGTGATCTGGCCGGAGCAGCCGGCGAGGGCGGCGCAGAAGGACCTTGATGCCCGCTGGACGGTGAAAACCGGGCGGCAGCGTCCGCCGGACGGCGCCGGGCGGCAGCTGCCGACGATTGCGATCCCGGTGTTCGGATACAAGAACCACGTGGCGATCGACCGTCGGTTCGGGTTCATCCGGCGAGCGGCGGTGACCGATGCGGCCTGCCATGACGGATCGATGCTGTCCGAGCTGGTGACGAGTGACAACCTGGCGGCGAGTGTCTGGGCGGATACGGCCTACCGCTCGGCGGCCAACGAGGCGTGGCTCGCGAGCCTGGGGCGGGTGTCGCAGATCCATCGGAAGAAACCGCCGGGCCGGCCGATGCCGCGCCCTATCGCCCGCGGGAATGCGCGGAAATCGTCGGTGCGCGCCACGGTCGAGCACGTTTTCGCCCACCAGAAAGAGCGGATGGGGTTGCGCGTGCGAACGATCGGGCTCGCGCGGGCTCGCACGAAGATCGGTCTGGTGAACCTCGCCTACAACTTCCAGCGGCTGGTCTTCCACGAACGCCGAGCGGCCAGAGCCTGAGTCTGCCCCGATGCCGCCAGGTGGGGCTGATCAGCCCCGAACATCGGCCCCGTCCCGGCGGCAAGGCCGCCATCCGGCGACTTCCGCCCTCGAAATCACACTCCTGACGAAGTCGGCGCCAGCATCCGCCGATTCTTGGAGGTGTTCACGTGATGCCAGACGGCCCTTTGCCGCCTAGGCCTTCAAGCACTTCGTGCTGCGCGGCGCTGGTCGGAAGGTTCCGCCACGGGTTACTGCTGCGCGGCCTTACGGCGCTTTGCATGCTCTTGGTGGTAGAGCAAGTGCAGGCATTCGCTGGCGACGGCGCTGACGACCAGATCGCAGTTTCGGAAGCCGAATTGATCCCGAGTTGCGCCCGAACCGGTGGAGGCATTGCCGTAGCGGAGCCCGAAGGGCGAATCTTCTACTGCCTGCAGCGCGTGGTTGCGATCGAACGCAGGTTTCCCGGAGCATCAAAATTCTTCTTTCTCCACGAATTCGGTCACATCGCGCTCCAGTCCGGAGATGAACTCAAGGTTGATTGCTGGAGCGCGAACGAACTCCGGTACATCGTTGACGGGGTTAGGATTCTGGCGGCAGCCCAACGCTATATCGAACAGTTCAAACTCATCGACGAGAGGTATGGCGGAACCGGGGCTGATCGCTCCGAACTGCTCGAGGGATGCTATGCCGAGGGCATGACCTGGCTTGTGCGCGCCCGAAACGAGGGCACACGCCCGAGCAAAGGCAACAACCTCTCCCTCTTGAGAATCGTTGACGAGCAAAGGCAACAACCTCGCGCGGCCGCCTCGCGCCTACCAGGATCCGCCAGGATTTGCTCTGAGAATACGTTGTCTTGGAACTTCGGAGCCTGTCCTGAAACGCGCAGTCCATTCCCGCCTAGAAGCTTTTACGCCCCCCCCCCCAAGGCCGGCACCCGACCTGGGGTTCCAGAGCTAGATTCCGCACCCCATCCTTCCCGGTTGGGATGTGGCCTCCACACTCACGGGCGCTAGGGCGCCAAGCGCTCGCGTATCCAGCCTCCTCTATCGCGGCGGTACCGCAGGCGCTCGTGCATGCGATCATCCCGATGCCGCCAGAATTCGATCCGCTCCGGAACCACTCGGTATCCCTGCCAATATGACGGGCGTGGCACGTCGGCTTGGGTGTGACGCTGGATTGCATCACGGAAGCTTGATGCCAATTCTTCGAGCCCACCTTTCAACACGGACGACTGTGCACTTGCCCACGCACCAATCTGGCTGCCTCTCGGGCGCGACGCGAAATAGGCGTCTGCCTCGTCGCCATCCACTTGTTCAACTGCTCCTTCTACACGAAC
The DNA here is from genome assembly GCA_965215575.1 of Alphaproteobacteria bacterium. Classification (GTDB taxonomy): domain Bacteria; phylum Pseudomonadota; class Alphaproteobacteria; order TMED109; family TMED109; genus VXPW01. Next base: position 2,304,526 of record OZ244069.1, on the reverse strand, counting down.
CTGCCGCTGCAAAGTTGGCCAATGAAAGACGAGCGCCGCGCGGGGATTTCGAGCGATCTCACTTCCTTTTCGGCTCAAACTGTTGGTATAGAAAACCAGTCCCCTGGTATCGACCAACTTGATCAGCACGATCCGCGCCGAGGGAAGGCCATGCGTATCGCAGGTGGCAAGGCACGCGCCTGTTGAATCGTGTACTTCGCGCTCTTTGGCGTCTGCACGCCACTCCAACAAGAGTTCGATGGGATTTCCCACCTCGGGGATGTTCTGTGCGGCTACGTCTTCCACACTTTGCCTCCAGAAAGATTTAGGGCCGAAAAACTTCGAGCATTTGTTCCGGCCGAGCCCACAACTTCAGCAACACCTACAACACAAATGTACATGCATCGCCCCGATAACCACCCAAAAGTCGCCTAGCAATGGGCAGCCACCTCCGCATGAGCCTTCGGCGGCATCAGCACCAGCGCATGGTTTCGCCTGCAGCCACAGGCGGCCGCATCCGAAAATCCGTAGGTCGCGGCGGTAGTGCGCTTCCGAGGCCGACCGGCTTGCCCTGTTGCCAGTGCCGCCAGAGGCCGTAGTTTCCCTTCCGGCTCCGTCGTTCGACAAAGATGGCATCCGCTTGTATCAGACGGTCGGTCATGTGCCGGTGGGCGCGGGAGAGGCAACATGGGCAAGGCATCAGACCTGCTGGTCAAAGCGTTGGAGACCGAAGGGGTCACCATGATCTTCGGTATCCCCGGTGAGGAAAACCTTGATTTCCTGGACTCCCTCAGCCGGTCGGACACTGTACGGCTGGTCCTGACGCGCCACGAGCAGGCCGCTGGCTTTATGGCTGCAACTTACGGTCGTTTCACGGGCAAGGCCGGGATCTGTCTCTCGACCCTGGGCCCTGGTGCCACGAACTTCACGACGGCAGCGGCCTACGCGACCTTGGGTGGGATGCCCATGATGATGATTACCGGCCAAAAGCCGGTGAAGCGCTCGAAGCAGGGTCGTTTTCAGATTCTTGACGTTGTCGAGATGATGCGGCCGATTACGAAGTACGCTCACCAAATCGTTTCCGCCGATAACATCCCGAGCAGGGTGCGGGAGGCGCTCCGACAGGCGGAGGAAGAAAAACCCGGGGCGGTGCACCTGGAACTCCCCGAAGACATTGCCGGAGAGGAGACCGTAGAGCGGCCGGTACCTGCGTCCTATGTGCGGCGACCCATCGCGGAGGAAAAGGCTGTAAGGGCAGCAGTTGAGAGGATCGCCAGTGCCAGGTCGCCGATCATCGTGATCGGCGCCGGCGGCAACCGCAAACTCACCAGTCGGATGCTGACCGCCATGGTCGAGCGTTTCGGAATTCCCTTCGCCACGACCCAGCTCGGCAAGGGCGTTATCGATGAATACCATCCCCTGTTCATGGGATGTGCCGCCCTCTCCGCTGGCGATTTCGTTCATCGAGCCATCGAAAGTGCCGACCTCGTAATCAACGTCGGCCACGATGTGATCGAAAAACCCCCCTTCTTCATGCACCGCGGCCCCGTATCGGCCGACGCCCCGCACCAGTCGGATGTCGACCCCGTCAGCGTGTCCCGCGAAACGGACGTCATCCACGTGAATTTCCGCTCCGCGGAAGTGGATCCCGTCTATTTCCCCCAGATCGAGGTGGTCGGTGACATCGCCAACGCGATTTGGCGGATCAGCAGGTTGCTCGAACTCGAGGAAACGTCGTGGGACTTCGGCCGGATGATGACAATCAAGGCGCACCACGACGCCAGCATGGAGGAAGGGGCAGAGGATCCGAGATTTCCCCTGTATCCCCAGCGGTTGGTTCGTGACGTCCAGTCGGTCATGCCCGATGACGGCATCGTGTGTCTGGACAACGGCGTGTACAAGATCTGGTTTGCCCGGAACTACCGAGCTCGTGCACCGAACACGGTGCTGCTGGACAATGCGCTGGCGACCATGGGAGCCGGGTTACCGTCGGCGATGGCTGCGCATCTGGTCCATCCGAACCGCAAAGTCCTGGCCGTCTGCGGCGACGGTGGGTTCATGATGAACTCGCAGGAAATCGAGACCGCGGTACGTTTACGGATGAATTTGACGTGCCTGATTTTGAACGACAGCGCCTACGGAATGATTCGCTGGAAGCAGTCGAACATGGGCTTTCGTGACTGGGGCCTGGAGTATGGAAACCCCGATTTTCGGACGTACGCCGAGAGCTATGGAGCGCACGGACATCGGGTTGGGAATGCCGATGAATTGATCCCGCTGCTGGAGAAGTGCCTTCAGACCGATGGCGTGCACCTGGTCGACTGCCCTGTCGACTATGCCGAGAATGATGAAATCTTGAACCACCGCATCAAGGAACAGAGTGCCGCGATCCAGTTGTAAAACCCGATGACCTGATGTCCGAGTCGATCAAGCCCGGGCTGCAGTCGTTCGTCCGCATCGTCCGTTGCACCACGCCGTCCGATCACATTCGCGACTTGCCGAAGCCCGCCCCGCGGCTCGGCATCGCCTCCAGCGGCACGGTGATGCGAATCCTGGGAGCAAAGCGCAAGCGCAGTCTGCAATCAGGTGCGGTCGCATCTCCCGGCTCCGGAGTGACCCGACGTTTCGCCCAGAATTTCAAGCGGCCCCCCTGGTGGGGATGCGCTGTGGTCGCTTCGCGTCGGCGACGTTCTCGGCTTGTGTCTCGAAATAGGGCTGGACAGGAGCCGCGAAGATCGCGGGCCCCTTCGTCCGGTCCCCAGCGGTCGATACATTGAAAGACCCGCGTGCGGACACGACGGGCGCAGGGGCCGCTCTGTACGATCTCCTGCAGTCATTTCGTGACGAGCACAGCGAGCAAGGAACCGCAAGGGAAGCAAGCATGCGCACCACAGCCTCACTGCCTAACTCACTGGAAACCTGGAGCGTCGCGAAGGCCGCTCGGTGCAGCCCAAGGGGGGTGGTGGTTGCCCAAGAAATTGAAGCGGCGCGTATGGGGGCAGAGGTCATTGCTGACGGTGGCAATGCGTTCGATGGGGCGGTAGCCACCGCGCTTGCTCTGACGGTAACGGAGCCTTGGATGAGCGGACTTGGCGGCGGCGGTTTTGCAGTGGTGTACGTCGCCGCCGAGCGCAGAGTGCGCGTTATCGATTTCGGGATGGTCGCCCCGCAAGCGCTTGACCCAGCCGACTACCCGATGACGGGTGCCGCCGGTGCCGAGATGTTTGGCTGGCCGGAGGTCCGGGACGACGCCAACATCCACGGGGCGAAATCGATCGCGGTTCCAGGCTCGGTCGCCGGGTACTCGCTGGCGGCAAAGTCGTTCGGACGCAAGTCATGGTCGGAATTGCTCGCCCCGGCAATTGCGCTCGCAGAGCGTGGCCACCGCGTGACCTGGTGGACCACACTTCAGGTGGCGGCTGAAGCTTCGATTCTCGCGCGCTATCCATCCTCAGCCGCATTGTGGCTTCCGGCTGGGTTCCCTCCGTCGATGGATTCCGACACGGCGCCCACGTACCTGAGGACGGATGCGCTTGCGCAAACCCTCCGCACCCTCGCCGACCATGGACCGCGCAGCTTCTATGAGGGGCCACTTGCTCGTTCCATAGTCGCAGACATCCAGGCTGCCGGGGGGCAAATTTCGGGAAGTGACCTCGCGTCCTACCGTGCCCGGCTGGTTGATCCTCTGGCGGTGTCGCGCGGCCAAGCCGTCTACCACCTCCCGGCCGGACTGACCGCAGGGCCTACATTTGCGGACGCGCTGTCGCGCCTTCCCGAGTTCCATACCGCGGAACCTGACGCCATCGCATACCGGTCCTATGCCACCACCCTGCTCAATGCCTATCGAACCCGACTAGCGACCATGGGGCACGCGAGTGAGAGCTGCACAACGCATATTTCAGCTGCCGATGCCGAAGGCAATCTCGTGTTGATGACCTCGACTCTGCTGTCGCCGTTCGGCTCGCGCCTCCTCTTGCCCGGCAGCGGCGTGCTCATGAACAACGGGATCAACTGGTTCGATCCGCGGCCCAGTCGGCCGAACTCGATGAAGGCCGGAGCACGGCCGCTCTCCAACATGTGTCCCATGATCGCCACCCGGGAAGGATTGCCGTGGTTCGGCTACGGAGCCTCGGGGGGCCGGAAGATCATGCCCGCCGTCTTCCAGCTTGCCTCATTCACCAACGACTTCGGGATGGATTTGAACGGCGCGCTTGCCCATCCCCGCATTGACGCGGGCAACATTGACAGCCTCGTGCACGACAGCCGCATGGACGACGCCATCGTGGCCTCGCTCGAGGCGGTTGCCCCGTCAGTACCCTGGTCACCAACCACGTTTCCCACGATGTACGCCTGCCCAAGCGGCGTCGCTGTTGACGCAGGCAAGGGCTGCGTGGGTGCAGCCCATCCGTTCACGCCTGTCGCCGGTGCGGCAACGGCCTAAAAGAGCTTGATCGAGGTTGCCGGACCAGTTCTCGCCTCCATGCCGCCGGCACTTCGCCGGTCTCGATAGACACACGACAGAACTCGGGCAACGGATCGCCCACCCGTGCCAGCGATCCCGCGAAGTCGTCACAGAATGCAACATCGACCGCTTTGAGCGTTGGCCGAAGCCCAGCGAAAGGCGTCTTTTCTCGAGCGTAAGGCAGGACGGCGACCGTTCCTGGGCTACCGACCGCCGGCAGGGGGTTGCAACGATTGGACGCCCAGCTTGAAGTGTATAAGTCCCCTGCACTGTCCGGCTCCTGACCGGCCACGCGCCCACGCAGACCGGCGAGCCCGCCAAACCTGGACGCAATCCGATGATCCCTCGCTACGCACGCGCTGAAATGGCCGATCTCTGGACGGCAGAAGAAAAGTACTCCATCTGGCTCGAGATCGAGGCGCTAGCCTGCGAAAAGCATGAGGAACTTGGAACCATCCCCGCAGGGGTCGCTGCAAAACTGCGCGCCAAGGGCCGAATTGACATCCCTCGGATCGACGCCATCGAACGCGATGTCCGTCATGATGTGGTCGCTTTCCTCACAAGCCTGGCCGAACAAGTGGGAGACGAGGCTCGCTTCGTGCACTACGGGATGACCTCGTCTGATGTGCTGGATACGTGTTTTGCGGTACAGCTGACCCGGGCCTCGGACCGCCTGTTGGAGGATCTCGACTCCCTTCTGGACGCCCTTCGGGTCCGCGCCTACGAAGCGAAGGACATGATCTGCATCGGCCGGTCGCATGGTGTACACGCCGAGCCGACCAGCATGGGCCTCAAGTTTGCGCAGGCCTATGCCGAATTTGACCGGAACCGGGAGCGCCTGAGGTCCGCGCGCGCAGAAATTGCCACGTGCAAGATTTCGGGCGCAGTTGGCACTTATGCGTCGATCTCACCAGCCGTCGAGGAGCATGTCGCGGAGCGAATGGGACTTCAAGTCGAGCCGATTTCCACGCAGGTCGTGCCCCGCGACCGCCATGCCATGTTTTTTGCAACGTTGTCCGTGATTGCAAGTTCGGTCGAACGGCTCGCTACCGAAATCCGCCACCTGCAACGGACCGAAGTTCGCGAGGTCGAGGAAGCCTTCGGAGATGCGCAGAAAGGCAGCTCCGCGATGCCGCACAAGCGGAACCCGGTTCTGTCCGAAAACCTGACGGGACTGGCACGGTTGGTGCGTTCGATGGCGTTCCCCGCCCTTGAAAATGTTGCGCTCTGGCATGAGCGCGACATCTCGCATTCCTCCGTCGAACGCATGATTGCGCCCGACGCCACCATTACGCTTGATTTTGCCTTGGTTCGTTTAACGCATGTAATCCAAGCATTAGTGCTGTTTCCTGACAACATGCTAGCCAACTTGAATCGACTTGGAGGCCTTCACGCGAGCCAGGCTGTTCTCTTGGCCCTCGCTGAAGCGGGCGCGTCGCGCGAAGACGCATACCGAATGGTTCAGCGCAACGCCATGCGGGCGTGGGAAACGGGAGACTCGTTTCGGAACCTCCTCGCCAACGACCCGGATATCACTCGGTACCTAGACAGTGCAACGCTTGCGGATGCGTTTGACGACAGCCGTCACGTGAGACACGCAGACGCCATCTTCGAGCGCGTGTTCGGAACCAGCGCTACGCGGACATGATCTGGGTCTTCGCCTCCTCAAGGAGGCGGTCCATCTCGCCGCGGATTTCCTGTTCGGACTTTTGCATGCCGGCCGCCTCGAAATCTGCCAGTAGCTTCCGGACAACATCAGCGTCACCCGGTTCGTCGAAGTCAGCGATTACAACTTCCTGCGCGTAGGTGGCCCACTCGGATTCGGGCCTCCCCATGACCTCGGCCGCCCACATGCCAATGAGCTTGTTGCGTCTCGCGGCAATCCGAAACTGCAGCTCCTTGTCATGCACGTACTTCTTCTCGGCTTCATCTTTGCGGTCATCGAATGTGGTCATGCTCTCGTATCCCTTGAAGGCCGGATCCTGCACCCACGGCGCTTGCCGGCTTCACTATGTATATCGGTGGATGACGCGCCCAGATACCACGCCTCAGGCGATGCGCAGACGGACTTCCCGGAACACGAATGGGTGATCCTGCGGGGTGGCTGGTCCCCCGTCGTTTGCGGCGCGCGACGCCTCACAGCCTGCCCGGCCGCGCTCGGTGACGCAGCCCGAAGAAGGACGAAGGCAGCCGAAATACCGCTAGAGACTTACGATCGTTCGAGCAATTCTAGGATGTCGATGTCGGCGGATCGCAGGCAACGGTATCCATCTTGGCAGGAATCGAGAGCTCCAGGATCTTGAGATCGTCCGATGCCTCCAATTCGTTGTGGCGCAGCCCGCCGGGGATATACAGTGATTGGCCTTCACTGAGCCGAATGGTCTCTCCGGTCTCGAACTCCAGTTCCACCCATCCTTTCAGAGCGTAGACGAACTGGCCCTCACAGGCGTGGTAATGCCAACCCGTTGGCTCCGTCATGCCGCGTATCGCGGTTATGGTCTCGGCGCGTAGTTTGCCCAGGCTCGCGTCCGTTACGCCGAGATCACGGTACGTGAAGAAGTCCCGCCGGCCAGCCACACTCGGGGCTGTCTCGGCCGTTGCATGCACTAGCTTCTGAGCGGTCTGCAGTTTTGACATGGAAAACTCCCCAATCCAGATGGAAATTGTAGCGTTCTCGTTCCTCCGTGCACAGGGAGCCCGCAGGCCAAGCGTGCAGAATGCCGCGCCAATCGGCATTCGCTAGGGTTCCGCGGATCTCCTCGCCCTCGGTAGACACACGCGATGTGCACCCTGGTCCTGCTTGCACGCCCGGAACACCGCTGGCCCGTGATTGTGGGCGCCAATCGGGACGAAGTGTTCACTCGTCCCTGGCGCCCTCCTGGCCGTCATTGGCCCGAACATCCCTCCATCCGCGGAGGCCTCGATCTACAAGGGAGAGGAACGTGGCTGGCGTTGAGCGATGCCAACGTCCTTGCTCTGCTGCTCAATCGCCCAACCCCCGATCCGTTTGCAGCAGGGTTCCGCACGCGCGGTGAACTGCCCCTCCTCGCTCTCGAACACGGTTCGGCCGCCACCGCGGCCGACGCCATCATGAGTCTCGACCCTACCGAGTGGAAGCCGTTCAACCTCATCCTCGCGGATCGACATGGGGCGATCTGGATCCGGGGAGAAACCGTCATGACCCGCCACCGGGTTCCCGAAGGACTTTCCTTGCTGGCCAACAATGATCTGAATGCTTTGTCCCACGCGCGGATACGAACCAACCGACCGCTATTCCAGAAGGCGCCTGCGCCCGAGCCGGAACACGACGCCTGGAGCGACTGGCCGGATCTGCTCGGAAGAACGCCGGCGGGGTACGAGGAGCCTGACGCAGGCATGGTGGTCAGGATGAACGCACGGGGCTTCGGAACTGTCTCCAGTGCATTGCTCGCCATTCCAGCCGACCCTGGGATGCGGCCGATGTGGCGCTTCGCCGACGGCCCTCCAGACCGCGCCGGATTTGCGCCAGTTGACGAAGACTGACCGCGCAGCAGTCGACGTCCGCGTTGACTTGATCCGTGTACCGGCACATCTTCACGATCTGCAATCAGCACGAAGGATTCGTGCGGTAAGCGATACTCACAGGGGTCTAGTCAAATGCGGAAAGTCGGTTGCACTGCACTAGTGATGGCGTTTGCCCTCTTGGCCGCGCCATCGGCCATGGCCCAAGGCACTGGCGCGGGTCAGGACACCATTGAGCTTCGTCGGGAAACCATGGCGGCCATTTGGCAGCGTCTCGACCGTCTGTCAGCGCTCATCAAGGAGTCGCGCGCAGACATGGGCGATGAGGGCGGCCAGGTCATCGTGCAGCCAGGCCAGATGAGTCCCACAGAAGTGTACGCGCTGGTTCACGGGACCGAGCCCGCGACCGACGCCCGGGATATTTCGGATCTTCTGGGACACGTGCGAACGCTTTGGCCATCGAACACCAATCGCGGCTGGCACGGCACCACGCGTGCTGAGCCAGTGATTTGGGTGCTTCCTTCGGTTTTCCAGCGTTATTTCGACGATACCGTCAGTGCCGCCGACGGACTCGTCGAAGCGCTGTCCAGCGACGACGGTCCAGCGGCCCAGCGCTCCGTATGCGAACTGAGCCAAACCTGTGGCCGCTGCCACTCGATCTTCCGCCGGGTCACGCACGGCGACCTCAAGGTGGAAGGGAACGGCTGGACCGGGAACTACGCGTCCTGCAAGGCCTTCAGATTCTCGTCCCCTTAGCGCGACACCGCCGGCGGCGGGTCGGCCGGCTCAAGGAGCCGTTGGGCTCGCCCTAGCGAACACCCGTGAGGAGCGAGGTCCGGCAGCCGGCCAGTGCGTCGTCCAGACGTTGCCGCCGACCGGCCTCCAGGTAGCCCATCGCAGCCGTAACGCCTTTCCGGACTCCTTCGGCCACGAGGTCGTCCCCGAGCTCCAGTTCGACAATACGTGCGCGCATGTCGCTCGCCAGGCTGAGCGCTGCCTCCGAGGTATCCGGGGCAAGCGCTGCGGTCTCGCTCGCCAACCCCAGGCACCACGCAAGATGCGACCCATGTGCGGCCGTTTCCACGCTGCTCCCAACCCCGGGCGCGACGACGAGCCCCGTGGCAACAAGTACGACGAAGGCTCTCACGCCGGCACAGATCCTGCCCGTGTTGCCGGAATGCGTGCGCACGGAGCGACTATGGAAGCCGGCCATACCAGTGACGCAGGGCTTCCCCGATCTCGTGCGGAGAATCCTCCTGGATAAAGTGGCTTCCCTTCACCGTCACCTCCGTCTGGCTCTTCCACGTTCGGCAGAACTCGCGTTGCTGCCCCACCAGGATGGCCCCGGGGTCGGCATTGACGAACAGCTTCGGCACCTCGGTTTCGCCCATCCATCGGGCATAGTTGTCGACGATGGCACAGACATCGGCGGGCTCGCCTTCCACGGGAATTTCGCGCGGCCAAGAGAGCGTGGGTCGGCGCGATTCGCCGGCTTCGACATAGGGGCGCAGATAGACTGCCATCTCCTCCGGAGACAGACCCCGCAGGACAGACCCCGGAAGCACGCGCTCCACGAAGAGGTTGCGTTCCAGGATCAGCTCTTCCCCCTTGGGCGAGCGAAAGCCCTGGAAGATGCCGCGTGACGCCTCAGGCCACTCGTCCCAACTGACCACGCGAACGACCGCCTCCATGTAGGCCACGCCACGCACCGCATCCGGATGTCGCGCGGCCCAGTCAAATCCAAGCGCCGATCCCCAGTCATGCACTACCAGTGTGAGTCGTTTGCCAATCCCCATTGCTGCGACAAAACCGTCCACGAATGCCCGGTGGTCAGGGTACCGGTACGTTCCGGGCCCCGACCGAGGCAGACGGTCGGAGTCTCCCATTCCCACCAGGTCGGGTGCCAAGCACCGCGCCCGGTCTGACAGGTACGGGATGATGTTGCGCCACAGGTAGGAAGAGGTCGGGTTTCCGTGCAGGAATAGGACCGGGTCCCCTGCTCCCTCATCGACGTAGGCGAGTTCGAGACCGGTGACCTGAACCCGTTTCTTCGGGAGTTCAGCAGCGGAAATGTCGCGGGCGGATGCCATCGTTACCTCAAGCCCCGGTGAATGACGGAGCACGTTTGTCCGCGAACGCCATGACACCTTCGATACCGTCAGCGCTTGTTGCAGCTTCCGCAATCGCGCGGGACTCGAGATCCATCTGGCTTTCCAACGTGCCGCCAACCGAGGCCAGCAGAAGCCGCTTAACGGCTCCGTACGCCTGAGTCGGGCCGTTCGCGAAGCGCTCAACCTGTGCAGCCACTTCCGCATCCAACTGATCGTCGTCGCACACGCGGTCGATCATGTTCATCGCCAATGCCTCTTCAGCCGTGAACCGCCGGTTCGTCAACATCAATTCGCGGGCCCTTCGAAGTCCCACAAGTCTCGGCAGGAAAAATGTCGAACTTCCGTCGGGTGCCAGCCCAGCAGCGGTGTAGGCGACCGCGAATTTCACGGAACGGGCAGCGAACACGAGATCGCAACTGAGGGCGAACGACAACCCTCCGCCAGCCGCGGTTCCCTGGATCTTGCAGACCACCGGCGCAGCCATGCGGTTCAGGTGGGAAATCGCCCCGTGGAGGTAGGTGGTCATCTGGAGAATCTCTGCTCCGAGTGCCACCCGGTCGTTGCGAAAACTGGTGAAGTGTTTGAGGTCCCCACCCGCACAGAACATCGCACCTCGGGCTTCAACAAGGACGGCCCTGATCTCCGGGTCGGCGGCGGCTGCCAGCGAGGCGGCGTAGAGATCCTTCGTGCTCTGAAGATCAAGGGCATTGGCCTCATCGGGCCGATTCATGATGATGCGACCGATCGTGCCGGACTTTTCGTACAGAACGTTAGGCTCTGCCATCGTGTCGATTCCTTTCCTGAGCAGGTGAGAACCGGGTTACCAGGACTCGGCCCACGGCCGGAGATCGAACTCAAAGGTCCATGCGCTTCTCGGCTGTGTGTGGGCTGACCAATAGGTCTCGGCTATGTGCTCGGGGTCTAGCAGATTGGGGCGATGGGGGCGGGCCTCCAGCAGGTCGTGCCGATTCTCGCGGACAAAGGCCGTGTCGATCGGGCCGTCGATAATGGCGTGGACCACGTGAATTCCTTTCGGTCCCAGTTCCCTGGCCATCGACTGCGCCAAGGCTCGGAGCGCAAACTTGGCACCAGCGAACGCCGAAAATCCGCTGCCGCCGCGCACCGAGGCCGTCGCCCCCGTAAAGAAAATGGTTCCCTTGCCCCGCGGCACCATGTGCCGAGCCGCTTCTCGGCCCGTCAGGAAACCCGCGTAGGCGGCTAGTTCCCAGAGCTTTCTGTACACACGGCTGGTGGTTTCGACAATGGGGAACTGAACGTTAGGCCCCACATTGAACACCACCACCGCCAGCGGGCCGATGCTGTCCTCAATGTGTCGAAAGAACGGGACCACGTCATCTTCGGTGCGGGAATCCAGTGCAAACGGGTGGACGCTCAGGTCTTGGGCGCGCATGCGCGCAACCAGCCCGTCCAGCCGCTCAATCTTTCTCCGGGTAACCACCGTCGTATAGCCGCCCCGCGCAAAGCGGGTCGCAACCGCCCCACCGGTGGCGTCACCGGCGCCCACCACCAGCACAACGTCAGGCTTGTCTGAGTGGTCCACGAGCAACATCCCGCCGCCGAAGCGCTAAACGTCGCGCGTGGCAGGTCTGCCACCCAACCGCGACGTCAACCCGTAGGGTATCCTTGCCTAGCTCCATGGCCACATCGATCGCTATCCGACCCCTACGCATCAGCGCCCATCTGCTGGTCATTGGCGCGGCCTGGCTCCTAGGGTGCGTTGCCAGTGTCGCCCAGACCTGGCCGGTTCAGGCGACCAATGTGACCCCGCCGCTGTGCAACCGATTTGCGCACAACGGGAAGCTCGTCTGCATCAATATCGTCGAGGTCGCAGTCAGGATCCCGCCGGGAGCGGTGGCTCCGGGACTGGTTCGGTGCGTTCTGTATTCGCAAGAGCAGCAGGTATTGGGCACCGGCGAAGCGATCCTGAGTCCTCCTACCGGAAAACTCTGGGTGGTATTACGCCCCCGCCACCGCTCTGGCCTGACCACGTTGCACGCCGAGACGATCTGCACCATTCAAGCGCCCTACGTCGCCATCAAATGACGGATCTGAACCGGCAGGACACCGCGCCGGACTGCTGTGTCCTGTCCGGCACGAAACCTGCAAGGCTGTCACTGAATTCCAGCCACGCCACTCCCGTCCGCGATCGACAGACCTGCCCCGGGATGGGTTTCGAGGCCTTCGCATTTTGTTTCGTCCGATGGATACACGATTGACCTAGCGCGCAAATGATGGATACTGCGTCGGGTGAGCAGTCGGCCGGACACCGGCGCGAGCAACCGCTGATGCTCACGCTGCCCCAGAGAACGGATTTCGTGGATTGCTGAGCATGCATGCGGTCATTCGTACGGGCGGAAAACAATACAGGGTCGCCGCCGGGGCCGTCGTCAAGGTCGAGTTGCTCGCCGGAGAAACCGGTGAGACTGTCACCTTCGACGAAGTCCTGATGGTATCCGATGGTGAGCAGACGCTGGTCGGCGCCCCACTGATCGATGATGCTGTGGTGACAGGCACGGTTGCCGAGCAGGCCCGCGGTCCAAAAATCCTGGTGTTCAAGAAGAAGCGCCGGAAGCATCATCGTCGCCGCAACGGGCACCGCCAGCACCTGACCGTCGTTCGGATCACGGACATCAACCTTCCAGGCGCACCGAGCGCTGCCCCATCGGAAGGCAACGCGTCGCCATCGGAAGCGTCCTTGCCCGACGTACCTCCTCCTGACGGTGAGTCCACTGATCCTTCGGCCACAAACGCGCAATAGGGAAACCGCACGATGGCCCACAAGAAAGCAGGCGGCTCGTCTCGTAACGGTCGCGACTCCGCCGGGCGTCGGCTTGGCGTGAAGAAGTTCGGCGGCGAACGCGTCCGGGCCGGCAACATCATCGTCCGCCAGCGCGGAACCAAATTTCATCCGGGCTCAGGTGTCGGCATCGGCAAGGATCACACATTGTTCGCCCTAGCCGAAGGCCACGTGGAGTTCAGCAAGAAAAGCGGCGGGCGATCCTACGTCTCGATCGGGGCGGCAGAGACCTAAAGCGCCGGCCGCAAGTCGCGCGGAAATCCCTGCCCGATTGTCTAGCATCAACCGGGGGATTCCGACCCTTCGTGGATCTTGCCCCAGTTGAGCCTCCGAACTCCTTACCGCGCCCCGGCGTACCGCTGTACTGGTAGCCATCAGTGCAGACACCTGGAACAGAACGGCGTCGCCTGCAGGATGGTACCGTTGGATCCCGCATCGGGCGTCTCGCACCGACCATGAAGCACGACGCTTGTGATCCCGCGATGTGGGAACACAGGACAGACCCATGAGTCGATTTCTCGACCAAGCCAAGATCTATGTGCGTTCCGGGGACGGTGGCAACGGATGCGTGAGTTTCCGCAGGGAAAAGTACGTCGAATACGGTGGGCCTGACGGGGGGGATGGCGGGCGCGGCGGCGATATCGAAGCAGAAGCAGTTAGTTCATCCAACACGCTCATTGATTTTCGCTATCGACAGCATTTCAAGGCCCAGCGGGGGGTGGACGGAGCGGGCCAGAAACGGACCGGAGCAAACGCGCCGAACCTGATCCTCAGGGTTCCCGCGGGAACCGAGATCCTGACCGACGACGGCATTCCGCTGGTTGATCTGATCCGGCCGGGAGAACGGCAAGTATTGGTCAAGGGCGGCGCCGGGGGTCGGGGTAATACGCGGTTCAGAACTTCTGCAAACCGTGCCCCGCGCACTGCAACCCCCGGAGGGCAAGGCCAGGAGATGTGGCTCCGGCTTCGCCTCAAGCTCTTGGCTGACGTCGGCCTGGTTGGACTTCCAAATGCGGGCAAGTCGACCTTCCTCGGCACCGTCTCAGGGGCTCGCCCGAAAGTCGGCGCCCACCCTTTCACGACCCTCACTCCCAGTCTCGGGGTCGTCCGCTACGGGGTGGATGAGGAATTCGTTCTCGCCGACATTCCCGGTCTGATCGAAGGAGCGCACAGTGGTACAGGCCTCGGTGACCGCTTCTTGGGCCACGTTGAACGATGCGCGGTCCTCCTGCACCTAATCGACGCGGCCACGCAGGACGCTGCGGCTGCCTATCGGACCGTGCGCGGTGAACTCGAGCAGTACGGCGCGGGCCTGACCACGAAGGCTGAAGTCGTCGCCATCAGCAAGTCCGACGAGGTGGACGAGGAGGCACTCGAACAGCAGCGAACGGCTCTGGCCGAGGCCTCGGGCGGTTCCGTACTGGCTCTATCCTCCCACGCACGCACCGGGCTTGATGCCGCCGTTGCCGTCCTAGCCGAGCACGTGTCGCAGACACGGCAGTCAGAAAAGCCGGCAAGGGGTGCCAGGTGACAGCCTCTTCCCTGTTCCGGGAGGCCAAACGCGTTGTCATCAAGGTCGGCTCCGTACTCGTCACCGATTCCGAGACCGGCGGGATCCGCGAAGCTTGGCTGCACGCGCTGGCGCGGGACGCCGCAGCGCTTCGTCACGAGGGTCGGCAGGTCCTAATCGTCTCCTCGGGTGCCGCCGCCGCGGGCCGCGCCCTGCTTCCCGCCAACGTTTCACTTCGACGCATCGACGAACTGCAGGCCGCGAGCGCCGTCGGCCAGATTGCCCTGGTCAACGCGTGGCGCAGCGCGTTCAACGCTTACGGCCTCACGGTCGGCCAGGTCCTGATCGGCCACGACGACATCGAGGAGCGGAAGAATTCCCTCAACGCGCGGGCGACGCTGGAAATGCTGCTGCGGCTCGGAATCGTTCCGGTCATCAACGAGAACGACACGGTCGCCACCCGGGAGCTTCGATACGGCGACAATGACCGCCTGGGAGCGCGAATCGCCCAGCTGGTCGGAGCGAACGCTTTGCTGATGCTCTCCAGTACAGACGGCCTGTACAGTGCGGATCCTCAACTTGATCCCGATGCGAAACATGTTCCAGAAGTACCGGCAATTACAAGAGAAATTGAATCAATGGCCGGGGAGAGCACGACCGATAGCGGGTCCGGCGGCATGGTGACCAAATTGCAGGCAGCGCGCATCGTGACTGCGGCCGGCTGCATCATGGCGATCGCTGATGGACGTCGCCCCGGCGCCCTCCGGGATCTCGTCAGCGGTGGGCGGGCCACGTGGTTCCTCGCTACCGGCTCGCCACGATCCGCACGAAAACGTTGGATAGCGAGCCAGCTGCAGACTTCCGGTGCGGTGACAATCGACTCCGGAGCCGCGAACGCGCTCCGGCGGGGCCGAAGCCTCCTGCCTGCAGGAGTGACCCGAGTCGCCGGCCAATTCGAAAAGGGTGCCGTGATCCTCATCCAGGATGCCGCCGGCAACGTTCTCGGCCGCGGCCTGTCCTCCTATCCGGCCGGCGACGCGACCCGCATCATCGGCCACCGCAGCGATGAGATCGAAGGGATTCTGGGCTATCGTTGGCGCGATGAACTCGTCCACCGCGATGATCTCGTATTGGGGCCGGAGAACGCTCAAGCATGACCTCGACCGTGACACCGATCCACGCAGTGCCCGCTGAGAGCGACGACGTTCGCGCCTTGATGGCCGGCCTCGCCGCCGCCGCACGTACTGCCGCCCAGGCCCTGGCACGGACACCCACCGCCGCTAAGAACAAGGCGCTGCGCGCCTCTGCGGCGGCAATTCGACGGCGCCGGAGCAACATCCTCGCCGCAAATGCACGCGATCTCGCGGAAGCGACCGGCCTGACGGACGCCCTGCGTGACCGCCTGCGCCTCAACGAGGACCGTGTCGAAGGAATTGCAGTGAGCCTCGAACAGGTCGCAACTCTGCCTGACCCGGTTGGAGGCGAGGCGGCGCGCTGGACGAACGAGGCCAACGGTCTTGACATCGCCCGCGTGCGCGTCCCCCTTGGCGTCATCGGGATCATCTACGAATCGCGCCCGAACGTAACCGCCGATGCCGGGGCGCTCTGTCTCAAATCCGGCAACGCCGTCATCCTGCGCGGCGGGTCCGAGAGCTTTCATTCCAGCAGCGCCCTCGTGGAAGCGCTGGGCGAGGGTCTCGCCGCCGCCGGTATCGACCCCGCTGCCGTGCAGATGGTGCCGACTACGGACCGGGCGGCCGCCGGCCTGCTCATTACTGAGTCGCAGTGGATCGACGTCGTGGTTCCACGTGGCGGCCCGTCGTTGATCGAACGGGTGCAGCGCGAAAGCCGAGTCCCAGTGCTCGCCCATCTTGCGGGCCTCTGTCACACCTACGTCGATCGGCGAGCAGACCCGGCCATGGCTGCCGAGATCGTCCACAACGGCAAGATGCGCCGAACCTCCGTTTGCGGCGCTACCGAGACGGTACTGTGCCATCGGGACGCCTCGGGGGACACGCTCTCGCAAGTCGTGGCGCGCCTCCTCGGCAGCGGATGCGAAGTGCGGGGAGATCCCGACGTCCAGAAGATCGATCCGCGCGTCGTCCCGGCGGTTCCGGCTGACTGGGATACCGAGTATCTGGACGCGATTGTCTCGATCCGGGTGGTTGACGATCTCGATGCCGCCATCGCGCACATCGGCCGGCACGGCTCCGACCACACTGACGCCATCGTGACAGACGACCGCGATGCCGCGGAACGCTTCCTCGACGAGGTCGACAGCGCAATCGTCCTCCACAATGCCTCCACGCAGTTCGCCGACGGTGGCGAATTCGGCATGGGAGCGGAAATCGGCATTTCCACTGGCCGGCTTCACGCGCGTGGCCCGGTTGGCTTGGAGCAGCTCACCACATTCAAGTACGTCGTACGGGGCCAAGGCGGAGTCCGTCCCTGAACCGAAGCGTCGCGTTAACCCGGCGGCGAGGGCTGCGCATCGGCCTCCTCGGCGGTTCGTTCAATCCAGCCCATGCAGGTCATCGCTGGATCAGCGTCCGGGCCATCGCCGAACTGGGCCTGCACGAGGTGTGGTGGCTGATTTCCCCGCAGAACCCACATAAGCCCGAGACGGGCATGGCCCCGTTCGAACGGCGCCTGGTGGGTGCCCGGAAGGTGACCCGTCATCCCAGGATCCTGGTTAGCGATCTCGAGCAACGCCTCGGGACCGTCCGCACGCATGCAACCCTCGCCCGAATTCACCGGCGGCTGCCGGGAACCCGGTTTGTCTGGCTGATGGGTGCTGACCTGCCCGCCTTGGTGCACACGTGGCAACACTGGGCCAGAATTTTCGAGACCGTGGGCGTTGCAGTGCTCGCCCGCCCGGCATATCCTCGACCTGCTTTGACAAGCATGGCTTTCAGACGGTTTCAGCGTGCACGCCTCCGGGGCGGACGTGGCCGCACTCTTGCGTCGCAACGCCCCCCGGCATGGACGTTTCTCAGGGGTCCCTCGCATCCGGCCTCGGCGACGGCGATGCGCGGGGAACGCAGCCAGACGGGTGATTCCACCAGTAAGGCTTCATGACCGAGCCCGCCCCAAAACCCGTTCCCGGCCCTGAACAGCCCGACTTGCCGGATCTGATCACGCAGATTCTCAACGACGGTTCAGCCGAAGACATCGTGAACATCGATCTCGCCGGCAAGTCGTCGATTGCCGACTGCATGATCATCGCCAGCGGGCGGTCCACCCGGCACGTCGGCGCACTGGCTGAACGGCTGACGGTCGCCCTGCGACGCTCGGGTGTTCCCCGGCTGGCCGTGGAGGGAGAGCGACAGGCCGACTGGGTTCTCGTCGATGCCGGCGACGTGATCGTACATTTGTTCCGAGCCGAGACGCGTCTTTTTTACAACCTCGAGAAAATGTGGAGCACCATGCCCGCGGAAACCAGCGTGGGCGCTTGATCCTTGGCTCCTAGTTCCATTCAGAGGCCAGCGCCGCTGGTGCTCTGCATTCTGGACGGTTGGGGACACCGCACCAACCCCGACGGCAACGCCATCCTGCAGGCCCGAACCCCGGTTCTCGATCGTCTCCGGGAGACCGGCCGATTCGGACTCCTCGAGGCGTCGGGTCCAGCGGTCGGGCTTCCCGCGGGGCAGATGGGAAATTCCGAAGTCGGGCACATGTCCATTGGCGCGGGACGCACCATCCTTCAGGATCTTCCGCGGATCGACGAAGCAGTGGCGAACGGAACCCTTGCTGAACACCCGCTAATTGCGGAACTTGCGAAGGCAACTCTCCGCGCCGGCGGCATCTGCCATGTCCTTGGCCTTCTGTCGCCGGGAGGTGTCCACTCCCATCAGGACCACATTCGCGCGCTCTGCAGCATCCTGGCCCGGCGCGGCGTGGACGTCCGTGTCCATGCCTTCCTTGACGGACGCGACGTGCCTCCCCATAGCGCGCCCGAGCACCTGAAAGTCTTTCTGGACTCGATCCGCACGCTCTCCGGTGTGAGGGTCGCGACCGTATCGGGACGGTATTGGGCCATGGACCGCGATCATCGATGGGAGCGCACCGAGCGGGCCTGGCGGGCGATTGCTCGTGGTGACGGCATCCCCCTTGGAACTCCGCAAGAAGCGGTTTCGAACGAATCATCGCTTCGAGCCGGTGACGAATTCGTGGAGCCGGCGGTCATCGGCGGCTACCGCGGCATTCGAGACGGCGACTCGCTGGTCCTCGCAAACTTCCGGGCCGACCGAGCCCGCCAGATGCTCTCGGCGCTGATCGATCCAGCGTTCGAATCCTTTCCGGTCGATCGCTACCGATGGGCTTCCTGTCTGACCCTCACCCCGTGCTCCAGCGTGCTCGCCAAATTGGCACGGCCTCTGTTTCGCGCCGTTGAGCCGGATCACACGCTGGGCGAAACCGTGGCACGCGCCCGGCTTCGGCAGCTGCGGGTCGCCGAAACTGAGAAATATGCACACGTCACCTATTTCCTGAACGGCGGGCAGGAGGAGCCCTTCGATGGCGAGGATCGGTTCCTGGTTCCGTCTCCCAAGGTGGCTACGTACGATTCGCGGCCCGAGATGGCCGCGGCGGAGATCACCACGCAACTCGTGAACGCCCTGACAGCGGGACGCTTCGACATTGCAGTCGTGAACTATGCGAACGCCGACATGGTGGGGCATACCGGCGACCTGGGAGCAGCAGTGGCGGCGGTCGAAGCTGTCGATTCGTGCCTCGGTCATCTGGCCAATGCCTTGAACGTGGCCGGGGGTTCCCTCCTGCTCACCGCCGATCACGGGAATGCCGAGCAGATGGGAACACCGGACAACCCGCTGACGGCACACACCACCAACCCGGTGCCCCTTCTCTTTCATGACGGCACCGGATCGGGTCCTGCTCTGCCCCGCGGAACCCTGGCTGATCTCGCGCCGACTGCACTCCGGTTGCTCGGTCTGGACGTGCCCGCCGCCATGCGCGGCACCCCGTTGGTTGACGTCGTCGCGCGGGGCAGGTAATTCCGGCCGGATAACCAGCTCTTAGGGCCTGCGGGCTCGCCTGGACGCGGAGGCGTTCGTTAGGCGAACTGCGGCAGGCGCGAGGGGTCATGGTGCCGGGCGCCGCGCCGCGAACCCGGCTCCGGATTGGGCCGGACTGAGCATTCCCTTTGCCACCGCCTTGCCCCGTTGCTACATCGGGACCAATGGGCGCCTATACACCTGTTGTCCTTCGGGGGGGACCCACGTGCCGTTATTTGAAATCAACAAGATTGCTGGCGCCCTTCTGGCGGCGTTCCTGACCGTAGGGGTGGCTACGACGATCAGTAACTTTGTGTATCCCGAACAGCATGCGCCAGAGGTCCTCATGGCCGGATTCAAGACCACCGTCGCCCAGGAGCCCGCAGATGATGATCGGTCCACGGGTGAAAGCCTCGACGCCTCGATCGCAATGCGGCTTGTAGACGCCGACGCCGCCAAAGGCGAACGGGCAGCCAAGAAATGCGCCGCCTGCCACACGTTCGCGCCCGGCGAGCCGGGCCGGGTCGGGCCGAACCTTCACGGACTGGTGAGTCGCCCGATGGGGACCGGCGCAGACTTCCGCTACTCAGCCGCAATGTCTGCCAAGGACGGAAGCTGGGACTACGAGAGCCTTGACGCCTTCCTGGCCAACCCCAAAGGCTACGTTCCCGGCACGAGCATGGCGTTTGCAGGTATCCGTGATCCGGAGACGCGCGCCGCTATCATCGCGTGGCTGCGGCTCCAAGCCGATAGCCCGGTCCCGCTTCCCACTCCATGATTGTTCCCGATGCGTCTTTCTCTGCTTACGATTTGTCAATGCGCGCTGGTGTGCCTGCTTCTCGGCGTCCCGGTTGCCTCGAGTGATGACTCCGTCACAACCCATGCCTTATCGCTGTTCGGCGACCCGAAATATGATGCGGATTTCGGACACTTCGAATACGTCAACCCCACAGCCCCCAAGGGGGGAACGGTTCGGCTGGCTGCCGACCGAACCTTCGACACCCTCAATCCGTTCACGCTGAAGGGAATAGCCGGGGCAGGAGCGGCACTGATCTACGACAGTCTCACCTACGGCCCCGAAGATGAAGCCTTCAGCCAGTACGGCCTGCTCGCGGAATCCATCACCGTGGGTCCGGACAACGCCTGGGTGGAGTACCAGATACGGCCGGAGGCCCGCTGGCACGACGGCGTTCCGATCACTCCGGACGATGTCATCTGGACGTTCAACGTCCTCATGACTCGAGGACACCCGTTCTACGCAAAGTACTACAACGACGTCACCGAAGTCGAAGCAACGGGACCGCATTCCGTCCGCTTTACGTTCGCTCCCGGCGTCAATCGCGAACTGGCGTTGATCGTCGGCGAGTTCGACGTGCTTCCCAAGCATTACTGGGAGGGCCGCGAGTTTGAGGCCACGACCCTTGAGCCCCCGTTGGGGAGCGGCCCCTACCGAATTGCCGAGGTCGATCCCGGGCGCTCCATCGTCTACGAGCGAGTACCCGGCTATTGGGGCCGTGAGCTGCCGGTAAACGTGGGCCGTCACAACTTCGAGCACATTCGGTACGACTACTACCGCGACGCCAACGTCATGATTGAGGCCCTCAAGGCAGCCGAATACGACTTTCGGGCCGAAAATATCGCGAAAGAATGGGCCACCTCGTACGACATTGATGCGGTTAAGGAAGGATTCCTGATCCGCCGCACGGTGGACCACGAACTCCCGACCGGCATGCAGGGCTACGTGTTCAATGTCCGCCGGCCGGTGTTCCAGGACCGAACATTGCGACAGGCGTTGGCATTCGCATTCGATTTTGAGTGGACCAATCGCACACTCTTCTACAGCCAGTACGACCGCACCGAGAGCTACTTCTCCAATTCGGAACTCGCTTCACGGGGGACCCCTTCGCCAGCGGAGCTGGAACTGCTTGAGCCGCATCGGACCCAACTTCCGCCCGAGGTATTGGGCGAGGCCTACCGTGCGCCGACGT
Organism: Alphaproteobacteria bacterium; assembly: GCA_965215575.1. GTDB lineage: Bacteria > Pseudomonadota > Alphaproteobacteria > TMED109 > TMED109 > VXPW01. Next base: position 2,283,145 of record OZ244069.1, on the reverse strand, counting down.
CCGACGGCTCCGGAAACAATCGGGCCAACCTCCGCATCGCTCAGCAGGTGCTCAATGAGGCCGGGTACCGGATCGACGGACAGGCCCTTGTCGGGCCCGACGGCGAGGCGGTCACCTTTGAGATCCTGTTGGGCTCCCCCGCTTTCGAGCGCATCACCTCTCCTTTCGTCAGCAACCTCAAGCGTCTCGGGATCGAGGCCTCCATCCGCATCGTGGACCGAGCCCAATACGAGAACCGCCTCCGCGAGTTTGATTACGACATGATGGTGATGGCGCGTGGCCAGTCGTTCTCGCCCGGCAATGAACAGCGGGATTTCTGGACCTCTGAAGCGGCCGGCATTCCCGGCAGCGGCAACTACCCCGGGATTTCCGATCCCGTCGTCGACCAACTCGTGGATGCGGTCATCCGTGCGCCGGACCGCGACGCGCAAATTGCGGCTGCCCGTGCACTGGACCGCGTGCTGCTGCAGGGCCATTACGTCATTCCCCACTGGCACATTTCCCGCTTTCGACTGGTCTACTGGGACCGATTCGGAGTTCCGACAGTGGTGCCGCGCTATGGCCTGGGCTTCCCCTCGACGTGGTGGTACGACGAGGAGCGCGCATCACGGGACGGGATGCCGGCCGAATAGCTTCCGATGATCACCTACCTCATTCGGCGTCTGGTGCTGATGATCCCGACGCTGTTCGGGATCATGGTGGTCAATTTCGCGATCATCCAGTTCGCCCCTGGCGGGCCGGTTGAAAGCCTAATTGCCCAGATTCAGGGCCTTGGTTCGGACGCTACCGAGCGATTCGCCGGGGGCACTCAAGAACAGCTGAGCCCCACGGCGACAGGCCGGGACATGGACGTGCGCTATCGCGGTGCACAGGGCCTTGACCCCGAACTCATCGCGCGCATCGAGCGTATGTACGGGTTCCATGAGCCAGCCCATGTGCGTTTCTTCGACATGATGGGCCGGTATCTCGTCTTCGACTTCGGGGAAAGTTTCTTCAGCGACCGGAAAGTTGTCGACCTAGTCCTCGACAAGCTCCCCGTGTCCATATCGCTGGGCATCTGGACCACACTGCTCGTCTACCTGATTTCCATTCCCCTGGGAGTGGCGAAAGCAGTACGCGACGGCTCCTCGTTCGACGTGTGGACCAGTGGCGTTGTCGTGGTCGGAAACGCCATTCCCGGATTTCTCTTCGCAATTCTCCTGATCATCCTTTTCGCCGGCGGCCGATTCTTCGACTGGTTTCCGCTCCAGGGAATCACTTCTTCCGATTGGGATGAACTGAACTCGTTCGAGAAAATTCTCGACTACCTCTGGCACATGGTGCTTCCGATCCTGTCGATGGTCATCGGCGGCTTTGCCGGTCTCGTCATGTTGACCAAGAACTCCTTTCTCGACCAAATCAATCAGCAGTATGTGCTTACGGCCCGCGCCAAGGGTCTTGACCGCAGGCGTGTCCTCTACGGCCACGTGTTCCGGAACGCGATGCTGATCGTGATCGCAGGGTTCCCGGCGGCCTTTATCGGCATCCTGTTTACCGGCGCATTGCTGACCGAAGTGATCTTTTCACTGGACGGCCTCGGTCTGCTGGGTTTCGAAGCGGCCATCAACCGGGATTATCCCGTGATGTTCGCGACCCTCTATTTCTTCACCCTGCTTGGTCTCGTGATGAACATCGTCGGTGACTTCACCATGACGGTGGTCGATCCCCGCATCGACTTCGAGCACAGGAATGTCTGACGCAACCGGAGGCAGTCCGGAATCGCAGGCGACGCGGGGACTGGCAGGCCGACGCTGGACAAACTTCCGTAGAAACCGACGGGGATATCTCAGCACCTGGATGATGGCTCTGCTCCTGGTGGCTACGCTCCCAGCCGAATTCATCGCGAACGACCGCCCCCTGCTGGTGCAGTTCCAGGAGAACTATTACTTCCCGGTGCTCGTCGACTATCCGGAAACCGTGTTCGGGGGCGACTTCGCAACCACCGCCGACTACCGGGATCCTTATGTGCGCGACCTGCTCAGCGCCGACGGCTGGGCGGTCTGGCCACTCATTCCCTTCAGCTACAGGACCGTCGCACTCGATCTCGGCGAGCCGGCGCCGTCCCCGCCGTCTCTGGATCATTGGTTCGGTACTGACGACCAAGCCAGAGATGTTCTTGCGCGCCTGATCTACGGGTTGCGCCTTTCGATCCTGTTTGGTGTGATTCTCACGGCCCTGTCCTCCTCAATCGGTATCGGGGCGGGACTTGTCCAAGGCTACTTTGGCGGACTGACCGATCTCGTGGGGCAGCGACTGATCGAGATCTGGAGCGGGCTCCCGGTCCTTTACCTGTTGATCATCCTTGCCAGCATCGTCACACCGAGCTTTTGGCTGCTGCTTTTTCTTCTGCTTCTTTTCAGCTGGATGGGGCTCGTCGGTGTCGTGCGCGCAGAAGTCCTCCGCGCCCGAAACTTCGAGTACGTGAAGGCGGCGCGCGCCCTCGGCATGAGCAACGCTCGACTCATGGTGCGGCACGTGCTGCCCAATGCCATGGTTTCGACGCTGACATTCCTGCCCTTCACGCTCGCAGGCTCCGTCACCGTACTCACCTCCCTCGATTTCCTTGGATTCGGCCTGCCGCCGGGTTCAGCCTCGCTGGGAGAACTGCTGAATCAGGGCAAGAACAATCTCCAGGCTCCGTGGCTCGGGTTCACCGGCTTTGCCGCGCTCGCCGTGCTGCTGTCGCTCCTGGTGTTCATCGGTGAAGCCGTCCGGGATGCGTTCGACCCGAGAAAGGTGTTCCGATGAACCTGCGGAAGCTTTCCTGATGCTGGAAATCCACAACCTCGGCGTCCGGTTTCAGACGGAAGACGGCGATCTTGATGCCGTGCATGACGTAAGCCTGTCGCTCGCGCCAGGGGAGACGCTTGCGCTGGTCGGCGAATCCGGCTCCGGAAAGTCGGTTACCGCACTGTCGGTACTCGGCCTGCTTCCCTACCCCCGCGCAACCCACCCGCAAGGTTCGATCCGGCTTGACGGGGTGGAATTGCTCGGCGCACCGGAGGAACGACTACGCCGGGTGCGCGGCAACGAGATCTCCATGGTCTTCCAGGAGCCCATGACCTCGCTGAATCCGCTGCACACCGTTGTTCGGCAGGTCTCCGAATCAGTGATTTTGCACCAAGGTTTGTCGCGTGAGGCCGCTCGAGCCGAATCTCTGAGGCTGCTGGACCGCGTCGGCCTGTGGAGAGCGGGGGCGCGCCGCGACGCCTACCCCCACGAGCTCTCGGGCGGCCAGCGCCAGCGCGTGATGATCGCGTCCGCGCTTGCCAATCGGCCCAAGTTTCTGATCGCCGACGAGCCGACGAGCGCGCTCGACGTCACCGTCCAGCAGGAAATCCTTGCTCTGATCGCAGAGCTTCAACACGAAAGCGGCACGGGCCTGCTGCTCATCACGCACGATCTGACAATCGTTCGATCGGTGGCGCGTCGTACTGCCGTCATGCAGGCGGGTCGGATCGTCGAAGCAGGGGCCACCGACGCCATCTTTTCCCAACCTGCCCACGCCTATACGCAGACCTTGCTCGCCAATCAGCCGGGTATCCGCGCCCTCGCCGGCCGAGATGGGGAAGCGCCTGACCCAATCCTCGAGGCGCGCGACCTGAAGGTGCACTACCCCGTTCGCAAGGGGATCCTCCGCCGCACGGTTGGACAGGTCAAAGCCGTGGATGGCGTTGATGTTGCGCTCCACCCCGGCAGGACACTTGGAGTCGTCGGGGAATCGGGTTGCGGAAAGACCACGCTGGGTCAGGCGCTGCTGCGGCTCGTCGCGAGCAGCGGGAGTATCTCCTTTGAAGGACAACCCATCGATGGATTGGGCTGGTCCGAACTCCGGCCGCTCCGCCCCAAAATGCAGTTCGTGTTCCAGGACCCGTATGGAGCGCTGTCCCCCAGGTTGTCGGTGTTCGGCATCGTCGCGGAAGGCCTTTTCCTCAATCGGGTGGTGGCAACCAAGGACGAGGCACGCGAACGTGTAGCGACGGCGCTGGATGAGGTCGGGCTGACGCCCAATGTCATGGACCGGTACCCCCACGAGTTCTCCGGTGGCCAGCGGCAAAGAATCTCGATTGCGAGGGCTCTCGCACTGACCCCCAAAGTAATGGTACTGGATGAACCCACCTCGGCGCTGGACCTATCGGTGCAGGCGCAGATCGTGGATTTACTCAATGCACTGCAGGCGAGGCACGGACTGGCCTACCTGTTCATTAGTCATGATCTCCGTGTCATCCGCGCGATGGCCGATGAAATCCTCGTGATGCAGGATGGCACGGTCGTCGAGCGCGGACCCGCCGAACAGGTATTTCGCGCACCGGCCACCGACTACACGAGGCGATTGCTCGCAGCGGCGCAGTTGACAGCAGGAACGGGGGTTCCCGCATGACTGATTCCGCGGTGATCGCCTACTTCAGCGTCGATGATCCCGTGGATCCCTGGCGACCGCTATGCCGCGCTGCAACTCCACCCCTGGAGCTTCAGAACTGGCCGGACGAGATCGAGAACCCTGAACGAATCGAAGCGGCCTTCGTCTGGATGGCTCCGCCCGAGATTTGGGAGACGCTCCCCAACCTCCGGCTGGTCCAGACTATCGGCACGGGAGTTGATCACCTTCTGGCCCATCCCCCTCCCGCTCCGGTCGTCCTCGCCCGTACTGTTGATCCCACCTTGACCGAGCAGATGGTGGAATACGCGCTGTTGGCCATCCTGACCTGCCATCGCGGTCTGCTCGGCCATCTGGAGAACCAGCGCATGGCGGTCTGGGGCCAGCCCCCGTACGCCGAGACCTCCGAGACCCGGGTCGGCGTGATGGGCGTGGGACAGATTGGCGGCGCCATCCTTGATCGGCTGCAGGCATTCCGGTTCCGCCTCCGGGCTTGGTCTCGCAGCGGCCACGCCAGCCTGCCGAATGTGTCGCACTTTTGCGGGCCTTCGGAACTGTCCCCCTTTCTCGCCGACACCGACATTCTCGTCTCGGTCCTGCCCGGCACCCGGGCGACCGAAGGGCTGCTCAACGCAGAGCGGCTGCGGCAGTTGCCAAGGGGGGCCCATGTCATCAACCTTGGACGAGGCAGTACCATCGTTGAATCCGACCTGGCCGGGTGCCTCGCGTCCGACCATATCGCCTCGTGCTTTCTTGATGTGTTTGAGGAAGAACCTCTACCCACCACGAGCCCCCTGTGGAACGACCCGAAGGTGATCATCACCCCACATGCGGCGGGCGTGAATTTCGCAACTCCCTACGCCGCGCAGCTGCTAGCGGACAATCTTGAGCGAGTGCGGGCCGGTTTGGCCCCGCTGCACATCGTGTCGCCAGCGCAAGGCTACTGACGCACGGACTTGCCAGCAGGAAACCCATCCATGAGCGATGCCTACTACGACAACCTTGAGACACGTGAACCCGAAGAACGCGAGCGGGCGCAGTTCGAAATGCTGCGCTCTGTCTTGCGAAAGGCTATCGACGAAGCGCCGGCCTGGGCCGAGCGCCTCAAGGGCGTTGACCCCGATGCGGTCACCGATCGTGCAGCGCTGGCCGAACTCCCGGTCCTTCGCAAGTCCGACCTTCCCGGCTTCCAGCGGAAGGAACCCCCGTTCGGCGGCCTGGCCACCCGGCCCGCCGGGGCATTTCGCCACATCTTTGCATCACCCGGGCCCATCTACGAACCTGGCCACAACGGCGACTTCTGGCGAATGGCGCGCCTTATGCACGCCGCCGGCTTCCGCGCCGGTGACCTTGTCTACAACGCGTTTTCGTATCATTTCACGCCAGCCGGATTCATGATGGAGCAGGGAGCGCACGCCATCGGGTGCGCGGTGTTCCCAGCCGGAATCGGGAACACCGAGCTACAACTGGAAACGATTGCCTCGCTGCGTCCGAACCGGTATTCGGGAACCCCATCGTTCCTTGGCATCCTGCTGAAGGAAGGTACCGCCCGGGGTCTCGATCTATCGTCGATTGAAAGCGGAATCGTTGGCGGAGAGGCCCTGACGCCGTCCCTCCGCGAGCAGTTTGAGGCGCACGGGATCCATGTCCTGCAGGGGTACGGAACAGCTGACGTCGGACAGATCGCTTATGAGACCACGCCGGGTGCCGGGCTGGTTCTCGACGAAGACGTGATCGTCGAACTGGTCGAGCCGAACGGCTCAAAGCCCGTTGATCCCGACGCCATTGGTGAAGTGGTCGTGACCCTGTTGAATCCGGACTACCCGATGATCCGCTTCGGCACCGGCGACCTCTCGCGGTTCCTGGAGGGGCCGAGTCCGTGTGGCCGTACCGCCTCGCGAATTGCCGGGTGGCTCGGCCGGGCCGATCAGACGGCCAAGGTACGCGGCATGTTCGTGCATCCCGGCCAAGTCCAGGAAATCGCCAAACGGCACCCCGAGATCAGTCGCCTCCGCCTCCTGATTGGCCGCGAGGACGACCGGGATACGGCCGTGCTCCACGTCGTCACCGCGGCGCAGGACCCCGATGTGGTTGTGCAAATTTCGGAAACCTCGCGGTCGGTGCTTCGAGTGCGCGCGGAGACCAAGATCGTTGCGCCTGAGGTCATTCCCGACGACGGCCGATTCATTGAAGACACGCGCTCCCATGGCTGACGATTCCGGGGAAGCATCCGATCGGTTGGCGGTCAGCGATTTGGCCTGCGAACGCGGCGGCAGGGAACTCTTCTCGGGAGTCTCGTTCGAAGTGCTCGGTGGCCATGCACTGGTCGTGACCGGTCCGAACGGTTCCGGGAAATCATCTCTGCTTCGTATCCTGGGCGGCCTGCTGCCGCCGGCAGCGGGGTCGTGTCACCGCCCGACCCGGGGTTCCTTTACGCATCCGATCGGCTACCTCGGACACGCAAATGCAGTCAAGGTGCGGCTCACTGTTCAAGAAAATCTCCACTTCTGGGCAGCAATCTTCGACGCCGTGAGGGTAGTGAAACCTGCCCTGGAACAGGTGGGCCTTGGACGGTTTGCGGACATGCCGGCAGGATGGCTTTCTGCCGGACAACTCCGGCGTCTGGCGTTGGCGCGCCTCCTGATTGCGGACGCGCGACTGTGGTTGCTGGATGAACCAGGAACCAACCTCGACACATCGGGAGAAACCGTGCTCCAGGCGGAGCTCGCACGGCATCAGGCGCGAGGCGGAAGCGCCGTGATCACCGCGCCAACCGATTTTCCAATGGTGGACGCCGCGCGTCTCGTGTTGGGAGACTCATGAGGTTCGTACGCGCTGTCGTTGAACGCGATCTGCGACTACATGTGCGAGGCGTCGTGGATCTTATCGGCGTCTGGATGTTTTTCGGGATTGCCATCGCGATGCTGCCGCTCAGTGTCGGGCCCGACTCCTCAATCCTGAGCCGCATCGCGCCAGGCGCATCCTGGGCTATCGCACTCCTCGCCTCGATGCTGTCCCTCGAACGCATCTTTGCTGCCGACCATGACGACGGATCGCTGGATGTCCTGCTCCTGCATGCCCCGGGAGCTCATATGCTGGTGCTTGCGAAGAGCCTGGCCCACTGGATGGTGACCGGCCTCCCCTTCGCCGTTCTCGCACCCCTGGCCGCGCTGGCCCTCGGCATGGACGCAAACGGTGCCCTACCATTAGCCGGGGCACTCCTGATCGGGACCCCGGCGCTTTCCCTGATCGGCACGGTCGGAGCCGCCCTGACGGCTCCTGTGCGGCGCGGTGGAATCATTGCCGCGCTGATTGTCTTGCCCCAAACCTTGCCCGTGCTGATCTTTGGTACTGCAGCCGTCAGCGAAACCCTCAAGGGGCGCGATCCCGGACCTCACTTTATGGTGCTGGGCGGTTTCACGCTCGCAGCATTGGCGCTTGCACCGTTTGCTGGCAATGCCGCGCTTCGGGCGATACGCAGTTGACTACGTTTCTGGCTCCGCAAACGGAGGCATTTGGATCCCGCTGATGGCACGTGCCCTGCATTCGCTTGCGAATCCAGCCCGCTTTCTGCGCTTGGCGACTCCGCTCCTGCCCTGGACGGCTGCGGGTACCGTGGGCTGTCTCGGCGCAGGACTCTGGTTCGGCCTGGTTGATTCGCCCTCCGACTATCAGCAGGGCGACGCCGCACGGATCATGTACGTCCACGTGCCCGCAGCATGGAGTGCTCTCGCCGGTTACGCCGGAATGGCGATCGCGAGCGCCGTCGCTCTCGTATGGCGCCACCCGCTCGCCGTCGTCGCCGCGAGATGCATGGCGCCGATCGGCGCCTGTTTCACCGTGATTGCGCTGGCGACGGGGTCAATCTGGGGATACCCGATGTGGGGAACCTGGTGGGTTTGGGACGCGCGCCTGACGTCCGTTCTGATCTTGCTGTTCCTGTACCTGGGGTATATCGCGCTCATCCACGCCTTTGATGAGCCGGAGACCGGAGAACGGGCCGCCACCGTGCTCGCGCTGATTGGCGCAGTGAATCTGCCTGTCATCAAGTTTTCCGTGGACTGGTGGAACACGCTGCACCAGCCGGCCAGCATCCTGCGGATGGACGGACCCTCAATCGATCCGGAGATGCTGCTGCCGTTGTTTCTGATGGCTGCGGGCTTCACCCTGCTGTTCGTTTGCCTCGTTATCGTTCGGATGCAAACCGAGATCGCCAGACGTCGCGCCATGGCCTTGCGCCGGGCCTCACTCAACGCTCCCCGGACCGCCGATGCCTGATGTCGCAGCCGTCATTGGCATGGGTGGCTATGCCGCCTACGTCTGGTCCGCCTATGGCGTCACCGCACTGGTGCTCGGAATACTGGTCGCTGCTAGCCTTCGCGCCCGGCGCAACATGCGCGCAAGCCTTGCCGAAGCCGAGCGGGCGGCGCCCAGGAGACGGATGCGTTGACTCCCAAACATCGACGGCTGGCCGGCCTCGTCCTTGCGGGCACAATGCTTGGGGGTGCCGCCATCCTGGTATTCCAGGCGCTCGACGACACCCTGGTGTTCTTTTACAGCCCCAGCCAGGCTGCAGAACGGCAATTTCGACCAGACGAGGCAATTCGTCTCGGTGGCCTCGTGAAGGCCGGGAGCGTTGCACGGGCCTCCGACAGTCTGGAGGTCCACTTCGTCGTCACGGACGGCGCCAGCGAAGTGGTCGTGGCGTACAACGGCCTCCTGCCTGACCTCTTTCGCGACCAGCAAGGAGTCGTGGTCGAGGGCAGCTTTGCGTCGGACGGCACGTTCGCGGCCAACGAGGTTCTCGCCAAACATGACGAGAACTACATGCCCAAGGAGGTTGCCGATATCCTGCAGGAGAACCCCAGCGAGGGCGGGTTCGGGAACTACCGGCGCCATCCGGATTCCAAGGCCCCGGACTCCTGACCGCAGCAGATGCCCTCGGCGAACTGACCGAACAGGTCAACCCCTCTCAGAGACACCACCGCCACCGAACAATCGCCAACAGAGCGGAGTCGACACCGGTATCCGGTCCCTCCTTACTGCGCGATACCACGGCCTCGGCAAGGAGAAGATCAGGCGTTGATCCACTTTGCGGCGCTCAGTCAGGGACAATCTCGCTCCACAGAGGCGTTCTCGTCTCTGCTTCCTACAGGATCACGGCTGCTTCTCTTTTTTTCCGTCCAGAAGGCCGCCTTCTATATACTTCGAGCGGGAAGAGGAATAGGTGATGGGGCTGGCGTTGAAGATGCGGAGCCTTGAGGGGATATGTCCGAACTAACTATTGAACCACTACATGTTGAGTTCGGTGCACGGATCACGGGACTGGACCTAAAGCCGCCGCTTTCCGTCAAGGTAGTCGAAGAGATCCATGAACTGGTTGATCGTTACTCGTTCCTGTGTTTTCCGGATCAGTCCTTCAATGACGAACGTCAACTCGCGTTTACCTGCAGCCTAGGTGAGCCCGAAGAGGATCATGTGGCACTGGGACAGCGCGGGGTCATCAGTTACTTCGGCACGATCGGCAACGTCCAGCAGGATGGCACGCAATTAAGAAATGACCACAAAAGGATCATTTTCCTGACCGGCAACAACATGTGGCATTCCGACTCTTCGTTTCGCAGAGTGCCTTCCTATGTCTCCATCATGTGTGCGTATGAAGTGCCCGCAGAGGGTGGCAAGACACAGTACGTCAGCACGCGCGCAGCCTATGGCCGTCTTCCCGAGACGCTCAAGTCCACCATCGACCCGTTGGTCGCCATCCACGACTACGTGTATTCGCGGAGCAAAGTGAGCCCGGAAGCCGTGACTCGGTCGCACGCCGCCTCCCTGCCCCCGGTCAAACAGCGCCTGGTCAGAGCCAACCAACGGACCGGAGCAAAGAACTACTACGTGGGGTCGCACGCCAAGATCATCGACGGCTGGGGCGAGAACGAAAGTCGCAGCCTCCTTGACGAACTGCTAACCACGGCGGTCGGCGAGGAGCACGTCTACACGCACACGTGGCAGCCCGGGCAGCTGGTCATCTGGGACAATCGTTGTCTCTTGCATCGAGGCACCGGGTACGACGCGAGCCGGTACCGTCGCTACATGCGCCAGACACGGGTACGGGGCAGTTCGACCCTGGACGAGTGAAACGATACCCCGGGGGCAACAAGCCGGCAGTGATTGGCTTGGAGAGCCCCGGCCGGCTGAAGCCCGGATTCCGTCTGGGCCGCCGTCATGGAAACCATTGTGGAGACTTCGCGGATGGAATGCCTGAAAGGGCCCGTTGGGGCTACAGCCCAGGCCCGCGGCATAGACCGAGCATCTTTGCAGGCTATCGACAGACCGCAGACATGCGTTGGCGCGGAGAATTGAATTGGGTTCCGTGAATCAGACCGGCTACTCGGCTTCCAGTATTGAAATCCTGAAGGGCCTGGAAGCGGTCCGCAAACATCCAGGCATGTATGTCGGCGGGACGGGCGAGACCGCGATGCACCATCTCGCCGCCGAAATCTTGGACAACGCCATCGACGAGGCGCTGGCCGGTCACGCGCGACGGATCGAGATGGCCCTCGAGATGGGCAATGTGCTGACGATCACCGACGATGGACGGGGCATTCCGGTGGAACCGCATCCCGACATGCCCGGAATGTCCGCGCTGGAGGTAGCCAGCACCCTGCTGCATGCGGGCGGGAAGTTCAGCGATGCGGCGTATCGGACTTCCGGAGGCCTGCACGGAGTCGGGCTTTCCGTGGTGAACGCCCTCTCCTCGGAACTCGCTGTAGAGGTGGCGCGAGGAGGAAGCCGCTGGAAGCAGACCTACCGGCGCGGCGTTCCCACAGCTCCGGTGAGCGAGACCGGCAAGTCCAGCCGACGTTCTGGTACTCAGGTCACCTTCGTCCCCGATCATGAGATCTTCGAGGTCGGCGTAGCGCTCAGGCCAGACCTGCTTTACGCCATGGCACGTGACAAAGCCCGTCTGGTGTCGACCGTTTCGATCGCGTGGCGTTGCGATCCCGTCCTGGTAGGGACGGCTACAGAGACACCGACTTCGGCGCTGCTGCACTTCCCCGGCGGGCTCGTCGATGCCCTTTGCGAGAGCATGGGCGGTGATGGCGCCGTAACCCCGGAGCCGTTTGCCGGCAGCGCGGAACTCCCGGACGGGGGGCGAGCCGAATGGGCGGTGGGCTGGCCTGACAGGGGAGATGGATCGTCCGAGACGTGGTGCAACACGATCCCTACCCCATTGGGAGGTACCCACGAGGCGGGCTTTCGCGCCGCGCTTACCCGCGGCGCGAGATCATACGGAGAGTTGGCCAAGCATAAGCGGGCCGGTGACATCACCGCGGACGACATTTGCGGCGGGTGCCGGATGGTTCTTTCCGTCTTCGTCCAGGAGCCGCAGTTTCAAGGCCAGACCAAGGAAAAGCTGACCACAACTGTCACGCGCCAGCACGTGGAAAGTGCAGTGCGCAACGCATTTGAGCACTGGCTGGCCAGCGACCCCAAGGCCGCCACCGCACTCCTGGAGCACTGCGTCCTGAGACTCGAGGATCGCATTCGACGCAAGCAGGACAAACAGTTGCTCCGAGCCTCGCCAGCGCGGCGGTTTCGCTTGCCCGGCAAGCTCGCGGACTGCACCCGGACTTCAGCCGAAGGCACCGAATTGTTTATCGTGGAGGGCGACTCCGCAGGGGGCTCAGCCAAGCAAGCGCGCAGGCGCGACACGCAGGCGATACTCGCGCTGCGAGGCAAGATCCTGAATGTCGCAAGTGCCAGTGCGGACAAACTGCGCGGCAACCAGGAACTCGGCGATCTCGTGAGCGCACTTGGATGCGGGACTGGTGAAGCATGCAATCTTGGACAACTCCGGTATGAGCGCGTTATCATCATGACGGATGCCGACGTGGACGGCGCGCATATCGCGTCCCTGCTCCTCACGTTCTTTTTCTCCGAGATGCGCCCCCTGGTAGAAGCGGGGCACCTGTATGTGGCCCAGCCGCCACTCTTCCGAATTGCTCAAGCAGGCAACACACGGTACGCCCGAGACGATCAACATCGGGACCAGTTGCTAAAGGATGTTTTTGATGGATCGAAAAAAATCGATATCAGCCGGTTCAAAGGACTTGGCGAGATGCCCGCTTCCCAGTTGCGAAGCACCACGATGGACCCTGGAGAACGCACGTTGATCCGCGTCGGACTGCCGGCCGCCGAGCGAGACAGCGCTGAGCTGTTTGTACGAGACGTGATGGGAAGGAACCCGGAAAAGCGATTGGCCTTTATCCGGGCACGGGCCCCTGAAGCGGTTGGTCTCGACCTTTGAGCACATCCGAAACCCCCAAATTGACGTTCGACGATTTCCAGCTGTCCGAGCCGGTCCGGCGCGCGGTTCGGGACGCGAATTTCACCACGCCGACGCCCGTTCAGCACGCGGCAATTCCGCTGATACTGCAGAACCGCGATGTGTTGGCCACGGCGCAGACCGGAACCGGCAAGACCGCAGCGTTCACACTTCCCATGATCGACCGTTTGGCGGGCGGGCGGGCGCGGGCACGGATGCCTCGCGCCCTCATACTCGAGCCGGTTCGAGAACTCGCGCTTCAGGTCCAGGAACAAGTCGAGCTGTTTTCCGCACACGTCAATCTATCGTCCGAGCTCTTCATTGGTGGCGTGAACATCGGGCCGCAGATCAAACAAGCATCCCAATCAATCGACATCATGATTGCCACTCCCGGAAGGTTGCTCGACCTTTTCGACCGCGGTGTCCTGCTGTTGATCGGCGTTGAGATGCTGGTCATCGACGAGGCCGATCGCATGCTCGACATGGGTTTCATCCCCGACATCGAACGCATTGTCGCCAAGCTTCCGACGAAGCGCCAGACAGTGATGCTGTCGGCAACCATGCCCACTGAGGTCGGCCGTATCGCCCACAGGTTCCTCCAGCGGCCGGCTCGTGTTTCCGTCGCCCCTCCGTCGGCAGCGACCGAACTCGTGGATCAGTCACTGATCCATTGCCAGGCAAGTGCCAAGGACCGCACCCTCCGCAGTCTCTTGCGAAACCACGCCGTCGAAACCGCTCTGGTGTTCTGCAATCGGAAACGGACTGTCGACGACTTGCTCAAGACACTTCGCCGCGACGGATTGCCGGTAGCCGCTCTCCACGGAGACATGGCGCAACCCGTCCGACTCCAAACCATGGACGGCTTCCGAAACGGCAGCATTCGTTTTCTCGTCGCGACCGATGTCGCAGGCCGTGGTCTCGACATCCAAGGAATCAGTCACGTCTTCAACTACGACGTCCCAACCCAACCTGAAGACTATGTGCACCACATCGGTCGAACCGGCCGCGCCGGTATCCGGGGAGCCTCGGTCACCCTCGCCACTCCTCCGGAGCGCGACCATATCCAGGCGATTGAGAAGCTCATGAAATTCAAGATCCCCGTTCGTGATGCGGACGCTTCAGGCTCGATCCAGACGGGTGCAGCGGGAACCGGACGGTTCGCGACCAGAGCCAATACCAGTGCGGTGGCCAGACCGTCGGAGCGGCAGGCGCGAAGCGACCTTCCTGAGCAAGGTAACAACGCTGCACCTGCCCGCCGGCGCGCAGCGCCTATTCGCAAGAAACCGAACGAAGTTCCTGCTCCGGAACCCAAGAAACTGCCGAGTTGGAGCGAGAAGGTTGGTCGCGCGCGTCGCCAAAATCGCGATTCGGCCGACCGGGCACCTCCGAACATAGTGGCAGGAAGCCCGCTCCGCCAGAAACCGGTACCCCGCCAGGATGCGGACACTCGAAGCGACCGCCGCGCCGGCCGAAAGGCTGCCTCAGGCACCAGATCCTTTCGCGATACGGAAGACGTTCCAGCGTTTCTCAGGGCACCTGTCCCACTCGGCGACTGACTCCCCATGCCCGGTCTAGCCGAGACCGTCCTGACGGGTGGCGACGTCGTCACGAGTGACGGAATCCACCGTGCCGACATTGCCATTCGGGACGGGCGGATCACAGCCGTGGGACCCGAAGCCAAGGGCGGGTCCGAAATCAGCATCCGCGGGCTCACGGTGCTTCCCGGGGTGATCGACAGCCAGGTGCACTTCCGGGAACCGGGCCATCCGGACAAAGAGGATCTGGAATCGGGAACCCGCGCCGCAGCTCTCGGCGGCGTCTGCTCAGTCTTCGAAATGCCGAACACGTGGCCACCCACCACGACGGCTGCGGCACTCGAGGACAAGCTGCGGCGCGCCCGCGGACGCGCCTGGGTAGATCACGGTTTCTTTGTCGGAGCCAGTCCCGGCAACATCGATCAACTCGCCGAATTGGAGCGCCTGCCCGGCTGCGTCGGGGTCAAGATCTTCATGGGAAGTTCGACCGGGACACTTCTGGTCCCAGACGACCAATCACTGGCGCAGGTGCTGGCCTCCGGGACCCGAAGATGTGCCGTGCATGCGGAAGACGAGGAGCGGTTGAATGAACGCAAGGCACTGCTGGCGGTCGATGGGGGTGTGGAGCAACATCCATGGATCCGCGATCCGGAGACCGCGCTCCGGGCTACGCGCCGGATCGTGGCGATCGCCCGTGCAGCTGCGCGACCCATCCACGTCCTGCATATCTCGACCGCGCAGGAACTACCGCTCCTGGCCGCTGCCAAGGACATTGCCACGGCCGAGGCCACTCCCAACCATCTGACGCTCGCGGCTCCTGCCTGCTATCGCGAACTGGGAAGCCGCGCCCAGATGAACCCCCCTGTTCGGGACGAGGTTCACCGGCACGCCCTCTGGGAGGAGGGAATTCGCAACGGCGCAATCGACGTGATTGGTTCCGATCATGCCCCCCATACGCTCGCCGAGAAGGAGCTTCCCTATCCGCAAAGCCCGTCCGGCATGCCGGGCACGCAAACCCTGCTTCCGGTCATGCTCGATCACGTGCATCGAGGCCAGCTGACGCTGACGCGGCTTGCGGATCTGGTTTCTCGCGCTCCCGCCCAGATCTACGGAGCGCAGCGCAAGGGTTCACTTGCCATTGGATACGACGCCGACCTCACTATTGTCGATCTCAATGCCAAGCGTACTATTCGCGACGACTGGATCGCCACGAAAGCGGGCTGGTCTCCCTTTAGCGGCAAAGTCGTGCACGGATGGCCAGTCATGACCATCGTCCGCGGGCACCTGGTGATGCGAGAAGACGAAATGCTCGGGACCCCGGCTGGATGTCCGGTGACCTTTGCAGGCTAGGCCGATGAATGACTTGCGGGCTATTTTCTTATTCACACTTCTAGCCGTCGTGTGCGTAGTGCCGGTCGGGCTAGCGACCGACCTCCCACCCGATTTCGTTCGCAATTCACTGATCCTTAACATGCACTCGGGCGAGTTGGGGCTCTACCGGATCGAGCCACGAAAACCCGGCCCTTTTCGGGCTTTCACCCGAATCGATGTCGCCATGGTCGAACACGCCATCGGCGACCCACACCAATGGGTAATAGATCGGGTGTCCGGAGAAACCGCGGCAGTCGCCGAGGCCGCGCTCGTATTGTTCGATCCTGACAACCCGTACGCCGGGGCACGCGTCAACGACGAGGAACTCAGTCCCGAGTCGGTCCACAGAACGCTTGATCTGGTGGCACAGCAACCGCACCATTTTTGCGATGGACCCACGGAATCGTACAATGACACCGGTACCACGATTGAGATCGATTGCGCTTTTTGGCTGGCAGGCACCAGCACGCACTTGCTCGTGCGCCTGCAGCAAGCCGGGGATACTTGGTATCTGATCATCGCGCGGGCGCACAACAGCCGGCGGTTCCGGCAGCTCTCAGCCATCGCGGATTCGCTTCGCTTTTAGGAGATCGTCTACCCATGACTGCAACCGCCACAGCCGCCTCAGTGACGACGCCGATCGAACCAAAGCCCAAATTTGATTGGGCCGATCCTCTGCTGCTGGAGGATCAGCTCACTGCGGATGAACGGATGATGCGGGATTCGGTGCACGAGTATGCGCAGGACAAGCTGATGGCCCGGGTGCGTGACAGTTTTCGCAACGAAACGTTCGACCGGGAAATCTATAACGAGTATGCGCGTCTCGGGTTGCTGGGAGCCACGCTGGAAGGTTACGGGTGCGCCGGCGTGGGCTGGGTCACGTACGGCCTGATTGCACGCGAGATCGAACGGGTCGACTCGGGCTATCGGTCGACCCTGAGCGTGCAATCGAGTCTTGTCATGCCGGCCATCCACCGGTTCGGATCCGAAGAGCTTCGGCGCAAGTACCTGCCCAAGCTGGCTAAGGCCGAACTGATCGCATGCTTCGGTCTGACTGAGCCAGACCACGGCTCGGACCCTGGAAGCATGCTCACGCGTGCCCGCAAGGTGGAAGGCGGATGGCTGTTGTCAGGGGCCAAGAACTGGATCACCAACGCGCCCATCGCTGACCTGTTCCTCATCTGGGCCAAGGACGACGATGGGGTCATCGGCGGGTTCTTGTTTGAGCGCGACGCTAAGGGAAGCCTGGCCACGCCCAAGATCGAAGGAAAGGTCGCGTTCCGCACATCGAGCACCGGCATGGTGCAAATGGACGAGGTGTTCGTTTCGGACGCCAACCGTCTCCCCCACGCGCGCGGGCTCAAGGGACCGTTCGCTTCGCTGAACAGTGCCCGCTACGGGATCTCCTGGGGATGTCTCGGCGCCGCGGAGGCCTGCTGGCACGCCGCCCGAACCTACGCATTGGACCGGAAGCAATTTGGGCGGCCGATCGGTGCCACCCAACTGGTGCAAAAGAAGTTGGCCGACATGCAATCTGAAATCGCCATCGGCCTGCAGGCTGCTCTCCGGGTCGGCCGCCTGAAGGAAGCGGGCAAATTCACGCCCGAGATGCTGTCACTGATCAAGCGCAACAACGCAGGAAAAGCGCTGGATATCGCCCGCCAGGCACGCGACATCCATGGGGGTAACGGTATCGTCGACGAGTACCACGTCATCCGCCACCTCGTAAATCTTGAGGCGGTTAATACGTACGAAGGCACGCACGACATCCATGCCCTGGTCCTCGGTCGTTCCCAAACCGGAATCCAGGCGTTTACCGGCTAGGATTCAGCGGTAGAGCTTCGGCTCTGAATGAGACGGATCACGGCGGCGTAGTCCAGCACGCCGCCGCCGTCCTCGACGAACTGGGCGTAGAGCACGTGAGCCAACGCACCAAGCGGGGTCGCGGTTCGCGTGCTGGTAGCAGCCTCCTGTGCCAGACCCAGGTCCTTGAGCATCATCGAAGCGGCGAAGCCCGGCTCGAATCCGCGATTGGCGGCTGAGGTCTCGACGATTCCGGGGACTGGAAGATGATTGAGCATCGCCCAGCTGCATCCCGAAGCGGCAGACGAGATCGCAAATAGCGTCTCGGGTTTGATTCCCAACCGTTCACCCAACGTGAACGCCTCGGCGAGACCGATCATGGAAATCCCTAGCAACATGTTGTTGCAGGCCTTGGCTGCCTGACCGGCCCCGGCTCCGCCCGCCAGGACTGCCTTCTTGCCCATGGCTTCGAAGAGAGTCCGGGCGGACTCGAACGCCTGCGCGTCGCCGCCAACCATGAATGTGAGCGTTCCCGCTTCGGCGCCCCCGACTCCACCTGACACGGGCGCGTCCAGCATGGCCAAGCCAGCCGCGCCAGCCTGGCCCGCCAGGCGACGAGCCGTATCGACGTCGATGGTCGATGCGTCTACCAACAGTGTTCCCGGCGGAGCCGATTGGAATACGCCTCCGACTCCCGCAAACACTTCCTCCACCTGCTTGCCCGCAGGAAGCATGGTGATCACTGCATCGGCACCCGTGCAAGCGGCCGCAGGAGACTCGACGGCATTGACGCCGCGCGATGCGGCCCGGTCCCTCGCGTCGGCCGCGAGATCATGGCCGTACACCGTGTGGCCGGCAGCAACCAGATTGGCCGCCATCGGACCTCCCATGTTGCCAAGACCAATAAATCCGATTCGCATGTGGCGTCTCTCCTCGAAGGTTTCGATTGAGTCTCAGCGCTCTCGACTCGAACCCGACCGCAGCTACGGTCGGCCCCGCTGTCAAGGCAGTCATTGACTGAGCCCGGGTTGGTAGGTCCAGTGTGAGCAAGATCCCAGGCGGCAGGCTAGCGAACAACTTGCCAAGAATTGCAGGACCCAACGCAAAACTCGGTATGACTGCCTCGCGGACGCGACCTTTGGATAGCTGGGACAATGCAGAGTCTCTCCCATCTCGAAGACCCTGTAAGGCACCATCGAGCTCCGCGAGTGCCGGATCTACATCCGGGACGCCGCGTGTGGTTCTGGAAGAAACAGTTGGGTTGGAGGGAAGCTGACTTCACCCACGCCGACGCAGCGGAAGTTCGAGTGCTTGGAACTTCGGATCTTCATCCTTGGGCCCTCCAGTCGGCATGGCGCGATTGTGCAAGCCGGCAGAGCAGGCGTCCGCTTGGCGCGCCGTCAGAATCAGCTCGACACGATGTCCACTACCCCTGCAGATCCCGTGGGAACGGATCCAGACTCAGCCCCTAGATTCGTGACGTCCTTGGCCCGCATCCCCGCCTGCAGGGATGGCTCGGCAGGGCGCCTTACTAGTCCTTGCGGCACTGCGCGGCCAAGCGTCCGTCCGGCGCGAAAAACCAAGTTGAAAAAACCCGCCAATCAACACGAGACGCAAGGCAGCGATACGGAGGGACCGCCTGGCCGGTGCCGCGGTTGAGTTCGGTCGAATCCGTTGCGAGAATTGCATTAACGTACCTGCCTGACCGGCGAAAATAAGCTCCCCCACAAGACCCGCAGGCTGGTATAAGCGGGAGGTCGCCATGGCCGAGAATTTCGCTGAGCCCGAAGGCTTGGCGGCAGGGGCAGCCAACCGATCCAAGGCGGTCACGCCGACCTTCTGGACCGCCCTCCCCCACTTCCTCCCGCTGGCAATTTTTCCGCTGATCATCAATGCCGCGCTTCACGGCGGATGGTGGATCGCGGCGCCGTTCGTTTTTTTCATGCTTGCGGGACCACTCGATATAGCGTTCGGCGCGGACGAGCGGAACATAGATCCGCTGAATACCTCCGAACGACGCTTGTTCTGGCACAACCTGCCGGTCTGGCTCTGGGCATTGCTCTGGCCAACGACCCTCGTGTTCGGACTCTGGCAGATACTCATCGCCGGCAAGTTGTCCATCCGGGAAGGCGCCTTGATGGCGGTGGTGCTGACCGGGGAGGCCCAAGCGGTCTTCATCGTAGGCCACGAATTGATCCATCGGCGCTCGCTGTGGGAACGCCGGCTCGGCGAATTCCTGCTCGCTTCCGCGCCTCCTACCCGCAATACGCCACCGAGCACATCTATATTCACCATGCCCTTGTCGGCACGCCGATGGACGTGGGCTCCGCGCCCAAAGGCCAAAGCCTCTGGCACTATTTCCCCAGGGAGGTGGCGAGCAACCTGACCGGCTCCTGGCGGGTTGTCCGTGAGTGGCTGGCGCGCCGCCGCCTGCCGATTTGGCACCACTCAAATCCGTTCTGGCGTTACGGAATCGAAACCGCATTCTGGTACGCGTTGGTCTATTGGATGGGCGGCCCCTGGGCGATCCTGGCGTTCGCCATCCTGTGCCTCGGCGTTGTCTTCTCGATGAAGATCAGCAACTACATGCAGCACTACGGGTTGCGCCGTGTGCGCCTGCCCAACGGCCGGTTCGAGAAGGTCCAGCCGCGGCATTCCTGGAGCGCCAACTGCAAATTCAGCAACTGGATGTTCTACAACATGCAGCGGCATCCGGACCACCATGCCGTGGCCAGCCGGCACTATCCGCTGCTGCAGCATCGCGGCGGAGACGAGTCGCCGCAGCTGCCGGGCAGCTACGCCAAGATGTTCGGTCTGGCGGTACGACCGAAGCGCTGGTTCGCAACGATGGACCCGCTCGTCGACCAATGGCGCGCGCATTTCTATCCCGAGATCGAAGACTGGAGTGCCTACGACAGCCCGGTCTCCGCAGCACGGCCGGACGCGTTCGACGCTATCGTCGAGATTTTCGGCGCCGCGCCGCATCTCGCCACATGGATCAAGCGCAATCCTGAGCTGCTGGACAGCCTGCAGGACAGGGAATTCACCGATCTCGATCTACCGAATGGTTTCGGGCCGGACCCCCAGGCGGAGGCGGTTGCCCGGCGGGGCCTGACACGCCTTTACTGGACACACGAATTCGACGTCTCCGCAATGAAGGCGGAGGTTGCCGATATTCCGGTCCAAGACGTCGGCGATACCGCGGAAACCGTGCGCAACTAGTCGAACGACAAGGCTTTCCAGATTGGCATGCACACCTTGCGGGGCAATCTATCGCCGACCGAGGCCAGTACCGCGCTCTCCAATCTGGCAGAAGCCTCAATTGCCACCGTGCTGTCCGCCGTCGCCGAAGAATGCGCCAACCGGCAGGGCCGCCGCGGCGAAGGCGGGATCGCGGCGGCGGTACTGGGCGATCCGGCTAGCCCGGATCAGTCACCGATTTTGGAACGAGGTCTGGGTGGGTGCGGAATTGCCATGGTGCGAGGCGCCGGCCGGCGGCATGGGTGGCGGCGGGTCCGGTGACGGGCGGATGGCGCCGTTGGCGGTCGCGGATCGGCCGTCCCGGGGCGGTTGGGTGCCCCGTTTTCCGGCCTGGGCACGCGCCATCCCCTCGGCGCGGCGCCGATCGCTCGGGAGGGTCGCGGAGGCGCATCAGGCGGACGCTCGGGGCGGGCGCCACATGGGTTGGCGCTGCAGGTTGGCGAGCACCCGGGCGAAGGTGTCGGCTCCCGGGTACGCTTCCGAGAACGCCAGCCACACCCGTCGGGCGGTGATCCGGATCCGGGTGCCGATCTTGAGCAGCCGGCGGCGCAGGGTGCCGCACTGGGCGCGCGCGAGGTCGGTGCCGGCGGTGCCGAGGCGGCGCAGCCCGTGCAGGAGGACGTAGGCGAACGAGGAGAAGTACAGCCGCAGCTGGTTGGCGCGCATCGTGTGCGCGCTGGTGCGGTCTGCGAACAGGTCCAGTTGCTGCTCCTTGATGCGATTTTCCATGGATCCGCGGATGCAGTATCGGTCCTCGTAGAGCTCCCGGGCATCGGCCTCGTCGGGGGTGAGGCTGGTCACGACGAAGCGCGGGTTGCGGCCCCGGGCGAGGACTTCGGCCTTGCCCACCACCCGGCGGGTGCGGCTCCAGGACGTCAGCGTGCGGTACCGGAGGTCGCGGAAGCGCCGGGCCGGCTGGCCGGTCGCGCGGTGCTCGGCTGCGGCCTCCTGCAGCGCCGGCTCGAGGGCGGCGGCCAGGCGTGCGTTGCGCGCGAGGCCGAGCACGTCGGCGACCCCGTGCCGCTCGCACCACGCCAGGATGGCCTCCCGGCAGAACCCCCCATCGCCGCGGATGCCGATCCGCGTGGCCGGCCAGCGCCGGCGCAGGTGCGCGACGATCCGCTCCAGCTCGGCGACGCTGCCGGCCGCGATTTCGGTATTCCAGACGGCCCCTGCGAAGGGATGGCTCTCCGACGGGAAC
This sequence comes from Alphaproteobacteria bacterium, assembly GCA_965215575.1. Lineage (GTDB taxonomy): Bacteria > Pseudomonadota > Alphaproteobacteria > TMED109 > TMED109 > VXPW01. The sequence goes on along the minus strand of OZ244069.1, from coordinate 2,261,231 downwards.
GCGACGGCACTGGCGGAAGCGGCAACGATGTGGCGAGACCTGCATGGCACTCTGCGCCTTGTGGCGGAGGACGGCGTCTTGGTCGAGTCCTTGATCTCCGGAGCCAGCGCTGTACTCGCGCGATCCTGCGGGCAGGACGATTTCGACACGCTGTGTGCCACGATGAGAGCAACCGCGGCCCGGGCCGCCGCAGCCATCGGCGCACTGGCCGAGAGAAGCGACCGACCGGCAGGGACCAAGGGCGAAGCTGCACCTGCCAAATCGTCGTAAGAACGGTACTACCGCAATTGATTGGATGGCATGCGCGACGGAAGCATGTAATACCCCGCGTCATCGATGCTTTTTTGGATCGGCCGAATGTCTGAAAGGCCTCAACCCGACCCCCGTCCATCGCACCAGTCCGCGATCTCACCCGCGGCGGACAAAACGAACGCGCCGGTGCCGGACGGACCTTCACCGCGCGCGATATTGGCGAAGGTTTCGGCCAAAGACCGGGGCCTGATCGAACTGCCGGTGCTCGTGCCGCACCTCCACTTCCATCCGGTCGATGCCGAACAGACAATTCTGGTCTCGGAATCCTTCAACACATTGCTGCGCGGGCGGATATACCACGATCTTCTGCCCTTGCTGGACGGCCGACGGACGCAAGGCGAAATTGCAGCCGTGCTATCCGGGGCGCACACTGCGGCCGACGTCCGCGCAGCGCTCGTCGCCCTGGCGTCCAGTACGACCCCGACGGCCCCCTGATCCTCGACGATGTAACGATTCATGCCCGGCCCGGCGAATTCGTCGCCATAGCCGGCGAGTCCGGGGCCGGAAAGAGCACCCTGTTCCGGCTCGCCCTCGGCCTGGATCAGCCGTCCGGCGGCGCGGTGTACTACGACGGGCGCGACCTTCGGCACCTCAACGTCCAGCAAGTGCGCCGCAGGATCGGTGCCGTCCCCCAGGCGGTGCAACTCCACCCGCAGGATCTTTGGGACAACATCGTCGCCCATCACGAAGGGGTAACGTCCGAAGAAGCGTGGCAGGCGGCCGAGACCGTCGGCGTCGACGGCGAGATCAAGGCGATGCCGATGGGAATGCTGACCCCGGTGGGCGCCAGTGCGGCCGTGGTCTCGGGCGGCGAAAGCCAGCGCATCACTATCGCCCGGGCGCTGATCCGCAGTCCGCGCGTCATGCTGCTCGACGAAGCGACGAACTGGCTCGACAACGAGAACCAGTCGAAAATCATGGGAAATCTCGCGGCCCTCACCTCGACCCGAATCGTCATCGCCCGCCGCCTTTCCACCCTGCGCCAGGCCGACCGCATTTACGTCATGCGAGCCGGAAAGGTTGTGCAAAGCGGAAGTTTCGAGGAACTAACCGAAATCGGCGGGGTCTTCCGGGAGCTGGTTCGCCGACAGATGGCCTGACCGGGTCGACTGCGGTTGCTCGTGGACGAGACCTGCAGCACGACCAACAGGACACCGTTGCCGGGGGCGGGCACCAAATGGCCGATGTCTGAAAAGGTTTGCGCCGCATGGGCGCTGGCAGACGGCGGAGGTCTCGGGACAAGACCACAAAATGCGGTAGGCCCTAGCGGTCCGGATCCCCGCCGTCCAGCACCTCGATCTCGGCGGCCGTGCGGATTGCGCGGTCGGAGATCATGTCCTCCAGGATTTCAAAGTCGTCGAGACCGGCGGATCGTGTGATAAGCGCCCTCGCCGTCGCTGAGGCGCCTTCAACCGTGAATTCCTCGTCTGCAACCAGATCGACGGCTCCGCGCAAATTCCTCCACATCTTTACCGTGTCCAACAGCGAATCCGCGGCAGCTTCGGCAATGAGCTGATGCTCGCTGGCAACGCGGAAGACGGACTCCACATCGGGTACAAGAATTTCCGGCGCTGTGCCGCCGTGCCGCACTTGCAAAACACGGGCAATATGCTCGATGTCCCTGAGGCCTCCCCGCATATCGTTGATCGTGAGGAGCCCGGGTTCGGGTGCGCTATCGGCGGCAGCACCCAGATCCGCCAGCAGATCCTGGCGGGCAACACCGCAGGCCAAGACCTTCCGCCTCGCCTCCTCGAACCTCTGTTCGATTCCCTCCGCGCCAGACCAGTGGATCGGCCTTGCCCGAATCAACTCCAGGAGTTCTTCAGCTGACCCGATCGTCTCAAAATATGCTGCGAATTCCTCGATTGTTCGGACACGCCGGCGCGCCCGGCTGCGCCGAAGAGGCGCGAACAGCAGATTCCCGCGCGACAGGGCGCGGAGCGCATCGGCGCATCGGCGACAAAGCGCTTCGTAGTATTCCGGGGGACGGCCCTCGTACACAAACATGACATCGAGCATCATTTCGGGCCCGGTGTTCCTGCTGGCGAGGTCGCCGAGCGCGATGGCTGCGAATCCACCGCCACCCTGGGGGGATCGCCGGTCGGTAAATTCTTCTTCGACTGCTGACAGGACCGCCGAGACGGAGGCCTCGGCGATATTCGATAGCGCTGTCTCGACCTCAACCGACGTCAAGCTGCCCCTCACCATATGCATGCTGACCTGGAAGAACTTGTCGTTCGTCCAGTTCAACGTGGTCTCGATTGCCTCTCTGACGTCTTGAACCGGTGCCTCACTAATGCGCTCCTTCATCTCTGCCACGCTGAACTCGAGCGTCCAGTACAGGCGCGCGAGCCCGCTGCGAGCCAAGGCCTCGTATTCGGAATCAGGCCCGAATCCTTCCGGGAGTTCGAGATCCGTAAATTCCCTCTCCTGGAGGCCGTCCAGCAGTTCGGGGGTGAGGCTGATCCATCTGCCCAGGCGGGGAGACGTGCCGAGAATCTCGGCGATCGCCTCAAACGAGTCGGAACGCGCAGCGGAAAGCGGGCTATCGTACGCACTCCAGTCGTCGATCTGCGGGTAGAAATGCGCGCGCCAGCGATCAACCAGTGGGTCCATCGTTGCGAACCAGCGCCGGGGGGCTAGGGCGAGACCAACCAACTTGGTGTAGCTGTGCGGCAATTGCGGGCATTCATCCTGCCCGTGGTGCTGCAGCAATGGGTAACGTCGACTCGCCGACGCGTGATGGTCGGGGTGGCGTTGCATGTTGTAGTTCATCCAGTTGGTGAACTTGGAAGCGGCGCTCCACGAATGCCGCGGCTGGACTGGTTCGAAGCGGCCGCCGGCCAGACGGACGCGCCGCAATCCATAGTGCTGGATGTAGTTAATGAGTTTCTGCGAAAAGATGACCCCGGCACACAAGACCGCGTAGATCAGGACGATCCAGGGACCGCCCAGCCAGTACAGGAGCCCATACCACGCCGCCGTTTCAAGGACATATCGCCAGAACGGGTTGGTGTAGTGCCAGACCGGAAGATGGCGACGCGCCAGACGGCGGCGTTCGAAGCGCCACGCCTCGATGAGACTGCCTGCCAGATCCCTCGGGACGTAACTCCAGAAGCTCTGCCCCTTGGGAGCAGACCCCGGATCCTCCGGCGTGCAGACCAGTGCATGGTGGATATAGACGTGTTCCGTGGCGTACTGCGGATACGACACGGAAGCCAAGAGAAATTCCGCAACCCGGCGCTCCCACACGGAACGCCGATGCACCAATTCGTGACCGACAATGAAGACTGTCGGCGCCACGCCGGCGAGAACTACCGCCATCAGCGCCGTCTCCCACAAAGACAGATGCCCGACAACGAGAATCTGCCAAAGGGTGAAAACGAACATCACCGGCCAAAGGGCCGCCCACATCCAGACCGCCAGCTTGTACCAAAGCAGCTGTCCCTCAAGAGTCTTATCGGGATCCATATTCCGTTCATCCGCACCGAACGTGCCGTCACCGGCATTGGCCAGCACAAAAAAGACGAACGGGCCCGCAATCCACCAGCCACCATGCATCGCGGCGTTCACCACTAGCGGGAATATCGCAAGCTGCATGAAATACGGCAGGGCCTGGCGCAACGAAGGCTCCATCGCACGACCGCCCTCGAGCACCCCTGGTTCCAAAGCCCCCTGCGCTGACTCGTCGTGCGCCATGGACATCTCGAGCCTTCGCGGCTTCCCTTCGCGTCTAACCAGCATTGTCAGCAACGCGATCTCCCGGATTAAACTAGGGCAACAAAGAAAGTCTGTCCGTGTGCGAGAATCTTTGCTGCCCTCGGTTAACCCCCGGGGTGATGGTCGCCACATTCGGCTGCGGACGGGCCTTGGACCGATCCGAGGCAACGAGACCTCATGAACTTCCAATCACCATTGGCAAGCGCCTCGCTATCCCACTGAAATGCGATAGCAGGAACCAATTGACCACGAAATACCTATTCGGTCACCAAACCCTCAAGGGCTGCTGGCTTGTCCACTAGGGTGCACCCGAATTCGTGGCAATCTCAGCCTCAACCCGCGGGTACCAAATCGCTCGTGTCGAGCAGAGTCGATTCGATACTGGCCTTTCCGATACTTGTGTTTCCTTGAAGCTCTAGCGAGCCGCCCACCTACCGTCATTTTCGATACTTGTGACGCTTCCGCGCCCATCGTTCCGGCGTCGCCCGATAGGTGCCCTGTTGGGTCCTGGGCAAGGCGGTCGGGAGTGCAAATCCGGTGCAAGTCGAGGACATTGGGAAACCGTCACATTCCCCTGCACGGCAGTTCGAACCGCCATGCCGGAGTACCTGCTCTGGCTGGAGGCGCCACCTCTCCTCAGGGCAACTCCCGGCGCAACGGGCAGGCCAGCCCCTTTACGCGGACTGCGTCACATATTGCCGAACAGGTCCGAGCGGGATGCCTCTAGCTCGCAGTGCTGTCGGGCACGAATTGCGCGACCCACTTCGCGCCCAATCAGGTCCATCGTCGAAATCTGCTCGATTTTCGGCTTAAGGTGGTCAAGGGTGGACGGATCAATGAGCCCGCGCCACAACCCGCATGCGTTTGCCAGGCTGATGACCATGGTATCTCTCGGGTCGGGCAAGTCGCCGCAGAGGAGGACCCTGCCAAGCCTTTTCCTGACGTCACGCTCCGGCGACATCGCCTCGCAAGGAGTCCGTCCGACACCCATCACCCAGAGCCGGTCATACTTGCCAGGCACGACGACGCCTCGCGCGATCAGGCAGTCCATCAGCCGGGACAGCAGCGACTCACCGTCATCGGCAAGCACCTTGAGCCAACGACTAGTCGGCCACTGATCGTCGGTTTCGGCGATCGACTTCAGGATCTGATCGGGTAAGGGTTCTCCCACCGGCTGGGAGTCGACCACAAAGAGTTTCTCCAAATCGGTGTCAATGCGGTTGTTGAGAGAGAGATCCATCAGCACTGCACCGCCGACCGCATTGTGAGCTGCATGACGGGGCAATTCGGCACTAAGTCTTCCGGTGTCGTAATCCAGCATGAGCAGCAGGATTTCCTCGGCCACAGTCAGCATCCGAAGTGCTCTCCCCCGACGGATTCCCTGCCAACGGCAAGGTTGTTACAGAATCATATATGATTTGTTACAGTTTTGCGACTCTGACGGGGAAACGGACTGATAACTGCCGATCGCAACATATATCTTCCGGAAATTTCTCGATCTACACTCGGAAGCTTTGGACGCAAGATAAGAAAAAAACAAGGTATACGAGGACAAGGTTGTCTTTCGGGCGAGTTAGTTGACGGCGATGGACGGCAGAGGCCCCAGCAGTAGCTCAAAATAAAAGTGAAGCTTGCCTCTGTCCCGGCCGACAGGAATCGAGTTCGCGAACGGCTTTCCACTCCTGCAGTTCAGCCAGAAACTTTCTCGCAGCCACCATCTCCCATGGCGCCCAATGCCGGTCTCCTGACTCGGTTGCTCCAGCAAAGACCGCGGATTCGGCGACAGCGCCCGGAACCGGGTGTCAGGCCGTAGTGGACCGACTAGGGCCTTCCGCGCCCCGCAGATCGAGGCGCCCGGACGGTTTCGCGGTAGAACACGTAGAGACCGCTCGACACGATCAGGATCATTCCGGCCAAGGCCGCACCGTCCGGCCAGTCCCCCCAAATCAAGAAACCCCACAGCAGCGACAGCGGAAGCGCGGCATATTCGAATGGAGCAACCACGGCCGGCTGGGCCACGCGGTAGGCTTGAGACAGAAAATAGGTGCCCAGTCCAATCAATAGACCGCATGCGCCAAGCAGAAGGAGTTCTGAGCCTGTCGGCCATGACCAGGCTCGCAGCAGGAACTCGAAGCTGGGATGCCCCGAACCTCCGAAACGCCCGTCTCCGATGGAAAGGCCGACTCCCGCACTGGCAACCGCAAATGCTAGGTGCACGTAAAGCGCCATGGACGATGCTCGGTCGGTCGTCCCGAGATGTCGGGTCACGATTTGCAGCAAGGCATAGCCAGTGGCGGCCCCGGCAGGAAATAGCGCGACCAGATTCAGCGTGTCCTGTCCGGGACGCAGCATGATCACCATCCCCACCATGCCGACAAGGACGGCAGCCCAGCGCCGGAGCCCCACCCGTTCGCCCAGCAGCGGGACGGAAAGGACGGTAATAATCAGCGGAGCTATAAAGAAAACGGCAGTGGCTTCGGCGAGCGGCATGGCGGCGACAGCCATGAAAAAACACATGTTCACGACGATGAACAACACAGCCCTAACCACATGCAGCAGCGGGCGCCGAGTCCTGAGGAGTCCAAATCCCCCTTCCATGCGCAGCAGCACAAGCGTGACGGCAACCGCAACGACCGAGCGGAGCAATGTGATCTCATGGAGCGCGAAGGTTCCGCTCAGCCACTTGATAAGGGCGTCCTGAAGGGTGAGCGCAAGAATTCCGCCGAAGATGCAGAGAATTCCGATCCGCGTCTCTCGAGACGATGCAGGTGCGGCAAGGGGAGTGCGGTGCGACATCGGATTCGGGCTTAGGACAGCGGACTGAGCACTGGATCTCCAGGCCGCCCGCTCTACGAAAAAAAAACTTGCACTCGGCCGAATAGAGCGTGATCTACAGCAATATCCGGCAGAATGCGACCGCCCGATGCACCGTTGCCGCAACTGAACCTGCTCAAGAGCCTCGGCTGGACCCTGCACGCAGAGCACAGCGCCAAAGCGGGAACAGGCAATGGACGACGCCCTTGGCCCCGAGAATGGTCGCAGCCTCTCTCGCGGGCGGAGGCGCCTGGTTCCTTCATGGCTTAACGCTGGTGCGAACGTGATCCGATCTGGATGAAGCTGCGGAGTGTTAGGTCTGCGAATTTGCCGCTCGAAGCCGATGTCAGCAACATGGACTCGCTGTCACGGCCAGAACGCTCTCCGCTGCGTCCACGATTTGACCGGGCGGGGCGGCGCTCTCTGCCGTGTCCGGGCAGGCGAGCGCACGGACTCGGGAAACGCGCTAAGGATGGGAGCCGAACCACACCGTGCGGCGCCGAAATACCACATTGAATCAGGGAAAAGTTTAAGGTTCGGGCTTGGCTGCCCGTGCGCCCGCTTACTGGTGCTACGGCGTGCCATAGTTTGCGAGAGCCGGACGCCCGGTCTCCGAAATCCTCGACGAGGTCTAGCCGATGACAAGAACTGCGGTGCGGATTGATCTCTTCGCTCGGTCCAGACGGAATCAGCCCCCGTACAGGTCGGCCGGCGCATCCATTCCACTGAGTACGGGCTGCGCCGCCGAATCTGCCATGGAGACCCCACGACGATGAGCGGCGAGATCGGGCTATTTGCGCTGGCTCTTGCGTTCGCGGTCTCGCTCTTTCAGGGAACGGTACCCCTCGTGGGGGCCGCGCGCGGCGATGGGCGCCTCATGGCAGCAGCCGACCTCTCGGCGCTCCTCCTGTGCGGGCTGGTCCTCCTTGCCATCCTGATGCTTGGACACGGCTACATCGTCTCCGACTTCTCGCTCCTCAACGTCTGGCAGAACTCGCACACGCTCAAGCCGCTTCTCTACAAGGTCAGCGGAGTCTGGGGCAACCACGAGGGATCACTCGTCCTCTGGGTGCTGATCCTCGCGATCTACGGGGCGGCCCTCGCCGTGTTCGGCCGCAATGTGCCTCCCGCGCTCCGTGCACGTGCCCTCGCCGTCCAGGGACTGATCGCGGCCGGCTTTCTCGCGTTCGCGATCTTCACCTCCAATCCCTTTGCCCGCCTCGTTCCAGTCCCGGCCGAAGGCATGGGCCTCAACCCGATCCTCCAGGACCCGGGCCTCGCCTTCCATCCGCCCTGCCTCTACATGGGCTATGTGGGACTGTCCGTGGCGTTCTCCTTCGCGATCGCCGGGTTGCTCGGAGAGGAGATCGACTCGACTTGGGCACGACTCGCCCGCCCCTGGGTCCTCTTGGCATGGTGTTTCCTCACGGCCGGTATCGCCCTCGGGAGTTGGTGGGCCTACTACGAGCTCGGCTGGGGCGGCTGGTGGTTCTGGGACCCTGTCGAGAACGCCTCGTTCATCCCGTGGCTGGTTGCCACGGCCCTTCTCCACTCGCTCAGGGTCGCGGAGAAGCGCGACACGCTCAAAGCGTGGACTCTCCTGCTTTGCATCACCGGCTTCTCCCTGTCGTTGCTCGGGACCTTTCTCGTCCGGTCCGGCGCGATCACGTCAGTTCATACGTTCGCCAGCGACCCTGCCCGAGGCCTGTTCATTCTGGCGTTCCTCGCTGGTGTCACCGGCGGCGCATTTGCACTGTTTGCGGTGCGCGCTCCCCGGATCCGGGCTGAAGGCCTGTTCGAACCTGTGAGCCGTGAGGGAGCACTTCTTCTCAACAACGTCTTCTTCGGGGCGGCCGCGGCGACTGTGCTGCTGGGCACGCTGTACCCAATTTTCATGGAAGTTGTAGGCAGTCCACCGGTCAGCGTCGGGCCTCCCTACTACAACGTAGTGTTCCTCCCGCTCGCGATCCCTGCCCTTCTTCTGGCCGCTCTGGGACCGTCGGTACCCTGGAAGCGGGCCGACCTTCCCGGCGTGCTCAACCGGATGCGGTTCGCCGCCGCCTGCGCGCTTGGCGCCGTGCTCGCAAGCGGCATGCTCCTCCAGCAGCCTGCTCCGATGGCGCTGGCCGGGTTCGGCCTTGCGGCATTCCTCGCCGCCGGCACGCTCAGAAGCTGGTGGGCCCGGGTCCGGCCGTCCCGCGACCTCCCACGTCTCTGGCGGCGAGTGCGCGGCCTTCCCGCCTCCGCGCACGGCATGACCATCGCTCACCTCGGCGTCGCGGTCCTCGTGGTCGGCGTGACCGCGTCGAGCACGGGTCGGATCGATCTCGAGCAGGTGCTCCAGCCCGGCGAGACGGTTTCGCTGGCCCGCCACTCCATTGAATTCCAAGGAGTAGAGAACGTGGAAGGCCCCAACTACACGGCGCTTCAGGGGCAGTTTCGGGTGACTCGCCCGGGCGGAAACGTCATTACGCTGCGACCAGAGCGCCGCGCCTACTTCGCCGGCGGGATGGCCACCACGGAGGCCGCGATCCTCGAAACCTTTTTCGGCGACCTCTACGTCGTCCTAAGCGACCCGGTCGCAGATGGTGGCTGGGGGACGCGATTGACATTCAACCCGCTCATCTGGTGGATCTGGGGAGGTGCGTTCCTCGGGGTTCTGGGCGGCGCGGTGTCCTTGACCGAACGCACGCGCCCGTGGCGGCGGCGGAGCAAGGCTCCGTCTCCTCTGGCACAGCCTGCGTGATGTCGCGTCGGTTCTTGCTGTACGCCCTGCCGGTGCTGGCGGCAGTGAGCCTCGCCGGACTGTTTGCCGGTCGCCTGGCCACGATCGACAACGGGACGGATGTTCCTCCCTCGGCGCGTCTCGATCAGCCCATGCCGGACCTCGTGCTCGAACCGCTCTTTCCCGATGGCGAGGGTCTTCGCACGGCCGACCTCAAGGGCGAGCCGTACGTCCTGAATGTCTGGGCCGAGTGGTGCGGGCCTTGCAAGATCGAACACCCGCAACTGCTGGCGATGGCGAAGCAGGGAATCGCCGTCTACGGCATCGACTACAAGGATCGACCCGAGCGGGCGCGCGCCTTTCTTACCGAGCGGGGAAACCCGTTCACCGCAGTCGGCTTCGACAATGACGGGCGCGCCGGCATCGAACTCGGAATCTTCGGTGTCCCGGAGACGTTCGTCGTCGACGGCGAGGGCCTCATTCGCTACCGCCACGCCGGCCCCCTGAGCGCAGCCCACCTCGACAAGGCTCTGCTTCCGCTCCTCGCCAATCTCGCGGCCTCGGAAAGTCCATGACCGCACGGCTTCTGGCCGGCCTGCCGCTAGTGTTCCTGATCTGGAGTGGCAACGGTCTCGCTGCCGAGGACCCGGAAGCGCGTGCACGCGCATTGGCGTCCGAACTTCGCTGTGTGGTTTGCCAGAACCAGTCACTCCTGGATTCCGATGCCGATCTTGCCCAGGACATGCGAGCTCTCATTCGCGAGCGCATCGACGCAGGTGACACCGACGAGGCCATCGTCGCGTTCCTGGTCGAACGTTACGGGGACTTCATTCTCCTGCAGCCCCCGTTCAAGCCGGCCACCTGGGTGCTGTGGTTGGGACCGCTCGCCTTTCTGCTCCTCGCGGCGGCTCTCGCAAGCACGCGAATCCGGCGAGCCCGCAGCCGCCAGCGCGACACCGATCCGTGACCTTCGCGCTCGTCGCCGGAGCACTTGCGCTCGGGGTCGCCACCGTCCTGTGGCGGTGTCTCCGGCCCCAACCCGGCAACCCCATGCGGAGGAATGCAGCAGTAGCCGCGGTCGCGGTCCCCTGCCTCGCCGCCGCCATCTATCTCGGGGTCGGCAATCCCGAGTTCGCCGATCCGGGCGCGGCTCTCGACAACGGTCCCCAATACCTCCGTTTGCTTGAACGGCAGGTCGAGGCCCGGCCCGACGCCCCGGGGCCGCTCAGGAACCTTGCGCAGGCACTGGATGAGGCCGGCCGACCGGCCGAGGCGGCGCCGCTCTGGCAGCGTGCAGCCGCGCTCGGGGAGGATGGACAGGCGGACTCGCTGGCCCGTGCCGCGCAATCGCTGATCATGGCCAGCGACGGCAGCGTGACCCAGGAAGCAGCGGCACTGCTGACCGAGGTCCTGGCGATCGACCCCGCCCATGTGCCGGCGCGGTTCTATTCGGGACTGGCCGAGCTGCAGGCCGGCCAACCTGCGGAAGCGCATGCCACGTGGACCGCCCTGCTTGAAGACACACCCGACGATGCGGAGTTTCGGCCACTCATTGAAGACGGGATTCGTGAAGCAGCGGCCCGCGCGGACATCGCACCCTCCGAGCCCGGCTCCGCACCATCAATGCCCAACGAAGCGCAGATACGGGCCATGGTCGACGGTCTGGCTGCCCGACTCGTCGAGAGTCCCGACGACCTCGACGGCTGGAAACGGCTTGGACGCTCGCGCCGGGTCCTTAACGAGTTCGAACTCAGCCACGAGGCTTACATGCAGGCCATTGCACTCGATCCGCAGGACGTGGACGCGCTCGCCGGCGCCGCCGAAGCCCTGACGCTTGCAGCGGAGGATCCAGCCCAGCCGCCGCCCGAAGCGCTTTCCCTGTTCCGTCGGGTTCTCGACATCCATCCGGACCATGTGCTCTCGCTCTATATCCTGGGCGAGGAGGCGGCGCGGCAGAACGACACGACGACCGCCAGCCGACTCCTGCAACGCCTCCTGGAGCGGCTCCCGCCGGAAGGTCCGGTGCGGGATACCGTGATCCGGCGGTTGACCGAAATCGGCGTCGACTGACGCGGGTTGCCGCTGCCAGGCACCTGCCTGACATGTGCCCGCCCCGATCGGGATGCCGGTGCCCCGAGGCTCCGCCCCCGAGGCGGTTGCTGTTCCCTGCACCCATGAGCGCACCTTCGGTGCTAACACACTGAACTAAAGAAAGATTGTCCTCACAACTGCAAAGCCTAAAGGGCGTGCTGCACGCCGTTGCACTTCCCCGCACGCAAACGCCTGTCGATGACATCCTCATGCCCCAATCCGATCTGCGCCAAGCCCAGATCGACCGCGCCCGACCGCGGCGCAAGCCCTACTCCATTCGCGATTGCCAGCTGCGGGGCTTCGGCGTGCGCATTGCACCCTGCGGCCGCAAGCGCTTCTTCCTCCACGTCCAGCACGAGGGTACGCCCGTATGCCGCGCCTGCGGAGAGGCTGCCACGCTACCGCTGGAGCCAACACCGACCATGCACTAGCATTGCGATCGGATCACCTGACGGGGGCCGATCACCATCACGATTAGCCCACATGCTTCCGCCCAGATCCAACATACATTTCCACGGCGAGGTCCGGTGTTAACGCCCACACTCAGAACGAAGCGCCTGATCCCCTGCGCACTCCGAGCGATGGGGTTGCTCGCGATGATGGCCACCGCCGGACAGTCGGCTCAGGCTACCGACGAAGTTCAAACGAGGTTCAAGCAGATTCCGGTTCAGTTCATTGCGGCGTTGGGTGATCCAGGTGCGACCTCCGGGAGTGGTGCGCAATCTTGGGGGGTCTGGCAGCTGGATCCGGGCCCGCGGGGAGTGTGGCTGGCCGGCTATGAGCAATTGAAAGCCGCAGGTGGAGTCGCGCCGGCTCAGTGGAAATTCGACGATACGGACTGGTGGGTGGAAGAGCATGGCTTGATCATGGAGAAGCCGGAGTTTCCGATTCCTCCTGGCAAGTACGTGGTCACCGGTGGTCGCGAGGTCACAACCGTGCTGACCGTTCACCCCATGGACAACGACGGTGATCAGCGCTGGGAGCTCAACGGCGGCGCCACGATCCATGATGTGACGCACCTGCGATGCCGCTCCGCGCGTTACACCCCGGTGACGCCCGGTAGCCCGTGTTCGCCGGCCAAGGCGCAGATAACTGCGTTTCCGGTGGCTCCAGGGGGCGTGATGCCTCCGGTCGAGGGCTGCAACAAGCAGGACTATGCGGTTCTCTTCTTAGTCGGTGTGGCTGTGGAACACTGACTGCTGGTGGCAACCGCGAATCTTACGAAGACTTAGAATATGCTTAGATCAGCAAAATATGTAACATGTTGTAATATCAAAATAAAACGACGATTAAACTGCATCGGTCCGCCGGCCTGAAAACTCTGTAATCAAACCGTAAGCGGATGTATTCAAACGCGGGTCGATCGTTGGGTGCCTCGGCCGGTAAATGTCCAGTCGGGATGAGATGCCGGGTAGCCTCCTTCGGTTGTCGAAACTTGGCGGTTGTGCAACGGACCGCAAACATTCCGTATTCGAACGTGGCACAGCGTTCGATCTACCGCGTCCCTGGTTCGCATCGTTCGCGACATTTGGCGTGGCCGCACTGACGAAGAGGTTGCGACGCGAATGCGTAAGGCTCGTCTTTGCCCAACTAGTGGCGTCCTCGGGCCCGGATTCCAGTCGTCGGACCGACCGGTGCCTGATGTTCCATTGCCATGCTGAGCACCTGCAAGACAGCAGTCCACACCTGCGGCCTTCTGTAACGAACTGACTTACCGCGAATGACGGCCACGCCCAAAATGACAGCCGCACGTTGCGCCTAATGGGCCCAGATTAGCTGCCGTCGTGCAGTCTCAGATATCGCTGAAAGTCGCTCTGACGTCGATCTAGCTAAGCAGCCGAGCAACGATCGAATTCCTGACCACTCAGGACATCTCCTGAGCACGATCGCAATCAGATCAGATACCTGACGAGTCCCCACTCACTTCCTGTTCTTGCAACTAGCTGGCAGTCAGAACTTGTTCAATCCGGACCTTTGACACCGAACCGTCAATCAACCTCAACCCGCTAACATGCCGTTCCCTGTGGCACCCATTGGCCCCGCAACAGTCAGAACGCCGCATTGAGGCCGACCAGGAAGACATCCGCCCGGGCAGAAGCGTCGCTAATGGTGCGGTCCGGCATCACGTTGCCGTCCTCGTCCCTGATGCTGCCGCCGCTCAGGAAGTTCAGCGGTGCGAACCCGTCTACACGGATGTATTCGGCCACGAGTTTCACGCTCGGCCGCACGAACCAGGCGGCGCCGACGACGAACTAGTCCTGCTTCTCCCACGGCGCGCCATCGGGCCCCGCGACGAAGCGGCTGAACTCGGCGGAGAGGTCGACGGGGCCATGGTCGAGGTCGAACCGATACCTCGCGCCGGCGTCGAAGCTCGTCATCTTGCTGGCCTCGAATGCCGGCATGCCCGGATTGAACGTTCCCGGCCATTCGTCGATCGTCCGTGCGAACTGGCCCTTGAGGGTAAGGTCGCCGTGGAGAAGCTTGACGTAGACGTCGAAGGCCGGGTTGTTGTCCCGGCACGGCATGAAGTGCGCGATCGGGAAGTCCTGACAATAGGCCGAGCCGTGCAGATACGACCCGCCGACGAGAAACTTCCCGTGTGGGCCCAGCCGGAACGCGTAGTTCGCGTCAACCGCGAAATTGTTCACCCTGCTCGGAGCATTCGTACCCTCGACCGGGGCGTGGGCGGCGCGGAACTGGCTGCCGCCCTGGATGCCCATCGCGGTCACGTTCAGCCCTTCGCTCGCGTAGCCCACGGTCATGCCGTTGGCCAGCCCTCCGAACGCGTGCCAGACGGTCGAGGCGGTGAAGGGGTTGACGGTGTCGGTCAGACCGAAGGGAACCGCCATCTTGCCGAGGCTGGCGAGAAAGGGCGACCGGTCGAGATTGCCGAACAGGACATATGCCCGCCGTACCTGGACCTGGTTGCGTTCCAAATCGGTGTTGGTGCCCTCCCCGAAGCCTCTGTTCCGGATCGAAGAGCATCACCGCGTGGCCGGTGATCCAGCCGCCGAGCATCGCCGTGAAGCCAAGCTGCACCGAATGGATCGTCGCTTCGGACACCTCCTTCCCGACCTGGTTGCTGGCGGTTGGATGACGCATCAGGTAGCCGAACTTATCGGCCCGGTTGCTGGTCTGGTAACTTGCGATCGAGGTCACCGCTCCCTGCACGTGCACGCTGTCCGGCGCGAGGGTGCCCGTCCTCTTGTGATCGAGGATCAGGCGCTGCTTGTGATTGATGGCGGTGGTCGGATCGAGGATTTCGTAGCCGTAATCCGAATCGCTACGGACATACCCGGCTGCCTCGCCTGCCGGCGCCTTGCCGGCAGACTGCGTCCGCGCCTGGTCCCCGGCAGTCCGTTCGGCCTTGAGTTCGTCAATTTCCCGGCGAAGCCGCCGGTTCTCGTGTTCGAGTCGGTCGAGGCGCTCGATCAGCCTCTCGAGAGATTGGGCATTGGCGGTGCCGGACGACAGGCACAGCGCCAGCGATAGGGCGGCACACGATGCGATCGAGGTGTACTGCAAGCGGAAAACGCGGAGCGGCTGGGCGTTCAGCCACCGATTCGCGCGCGTGGGGTCTCCCTGCAGGCGCGGCGTGTTCAGCCCGCATCCCTGTAACGTGGTGCGCACCGTGGCCGCACGTTTTTCGGTAGTTGTCGGCATGGGACATCGTTCGGTCATCGGTTGCCGAAGCCGCCTCCAATGCACCCTCGGACGACTCGACTAACATCCCGGGAGCGAAAATTAAAATGCCGTTTGCAGCCGGATCCTTGCCCGGACTGCATTGCGCAATGACGACGCGTTTGGCTAACGCCGTGTGCGTGGGGCAGGGATCGGCACCGACCATGTGTACGGCGAGCGCCGTCCATTCGGCGATGACCCGGACCGGGCGCGGGCTCGAGCCCGGCGCGGAAGCCGTCGGCACCCTCCGCCGCGGCGGCCGTCGGATCGGGTGCCGCCGTCCAGCGCCCGACCGTGCGGACCCTCGAAGACGACAGGAGTGCGGCGCGGCGCGCCCGTGGCCGGACCCGCGCGAGGGTGCCAGGGCGTATCGACGAACAATCGGTGGAAGACATCCCGGGGCGGCACCTTGGCGTCGCACCGCCGGTGGGCGACGAAGCGGCCGCAATGGCCGGTCTTGAGCCACGCCGGCGCGGGAGAAGGCCATTGCCGCTATCGCAGCCGTGAAGGCCGAGCGTGAGACTGGGCCCCTGTTTGCGGATTTCGTCCAGGAGTTCCGGCGCCGCCAGGGACGGCGCTGGAAGCCGTCCGCGCGAGAAGGCAGCAGCCGCCTGATCGACCGCTACCTCGTTCCCTTCTTCGGCACTATGCGGGTCGCGGAGATCACCCGCGCCGTCCTCGACGGACTGCCGCGCGAGGGGGTGCTCGTGTTTCCCAACCGGAAGGGCGACAGACCGATGATCGACCTCGGCCTGCACTGGCAGCGGCTGCGCGATCTCGCCGGGCTCAACGGCGTGCGCCTCCACGATTGCCGCCACACCCCGGCCTCCCATGCCGTCATGAGCGGGCTGGACCTCTACACCGTCGGCCGCCCCTGCTCGGCCACGCCGACACCGCGGCCACCGAGCGCTATGCCCATCTTGCCGACGACCACGTCCGCGAGGCGGCCGGGCGCATCTCCGGCATCGTCCACGACGCGACGACCAGGAGCCGGGAAGGAGGCCGGTCATGACCGGGAGGAACCGCCATGCCCGGCTCACCGTGCACGCCATCGCCGCCGCGAAGCCACACGCGCAGGAACACACGCTCTGGGACGGGGCGCTCGCGCACTTCGGGGTGCGGGTGCATCCGTCCGGGGTCAAGTCCTTCATCGTCCAGGCCCGCGCCCAGGGCCGGATGCGCAAGATCACACTCGGGCGCTTCCCCGAGATGGGCCTAGAGATGGCCCGGCGGGAAGCGGCGACCCTCCTCGCCCGCCTGTGGGGCGGTGAGGCCATCGCATCGCCGATCCCTTCGAGCGCCGCGATGCGCTCTCGCGTGACCGACTGAAGCTGGGCCCGTAACCCCGCCGCGTCGTCGGTGATCAGTTCCGCGGGGTCGCGCGCACGGCTGATCTCGACGTAGAAGCTCGTCTGCGCGGTGAGATGCGGGTGGCCCAACACCTCGTTCGATCCGAGGATCGTTCGCAAGGGCCAGACCCGGATCGCCGGGTTCGACGACAAGGAGATCTCAATGTGGGCCCGCAGCATGAGCGTGCGCGAGATCCACGGGCACCCACGAAGACTTCACAAGACCACAGCCCAACACCATATTTGGTCTTCTAAAGCAGATAGTTTCCCGCCAATGATCAGCTAATACAGATCGGAAACGGACAAGTTCGCTGACAATGATATGCTTTTCTATATCATGAAGGAAAAATGATATAAAAAAGAAGATCAATGAGCTACGCGACGCAGGACATTATCGACGCGCTCAAAAGCGCAAGAGCAGCCAAGAGTCTCAGCCAGCGGGCCTTGAGCAAGCGCACGGGCGTACCGCAAAGCCATATCTCCAAGATCGAGAGCGGCGGAGCTGACATCCGCCTGTCGAGCCTGACCGAACTGGCGCGCGCGCTCGATCTCGACCTCAAGCTGATCCCGCGCAAGGCCGTGCCTGCGGTGGACAATGTCGTGCGCAGCATCGTCCCGACCGTCGCGGCAACGCCAGCAATCAAGGAACTCAACCGTACTCTGGATACAGTCAGGAACCTCTGCATTGTTTATCCCGATCTGAGCGAACTGAAGAAGCTCCAGGACAGCTTCCAGACTCTCAAAAATCTACACAACGTCGGCAAAGAACTGGAAGCGCTGCGGGATATAGGCAAGCCGATCCGCGAGCTGCAACAGACTTATAAGAATCTTGCGAAGGCAGGGCAGAGATCCGCCGAGCAGCTAAAGGCAATCCACTACGCGGCAACAATTCCGGCAGAACAACTTCAGGCGCTACGGGAAGCGGCGAGCACCGCACAGAACTTGCGCAACCAGCTTGTGCACGCCAACCCTGAGCAGCCATCGCTGCCGCGACCGGCTTACCGCCTTGATGATGCCGGGGAGAACGAAGATGGCTGAAGTCGCTGTCCTCAATGTAAATCTCTATGGCGAAACAATCGGCACGCTGGCGCATGTCGGCGGCGACCGCACGCTCTTCAGCTTCACAGACGAATATATCGCTGACGAGAACCGTCCGACTCTTGGACTGGGATTCAAGGACGAGTACGGGCAGCTGATTACCGAGCTTGCGGTCAAGCAGAAGCGTCTGTTGCCCTTCTTTTCGAACCTGCTGCCCGAGGGCTATCTGCGGGAATATCTCGCCCGCCTTGCCGGAGTAAATCAGGAGCGCGAGTTCTATCTGCTCTGGGCCTTGGGCCACGACCTCTCGGGCGCGATCACTGTCGAGCCCGCAGACGGCGAAGAATGGCCGCCCGGCCTTGAGGACGAAAGCGCCGAAGACGCCAAAAAGAAGCGCGAGAATGCGCTACGCTTCTCGCTCGCAGGCGTGCAGCTGAAATTCTCGGCAGTCCATAACGACCAAGCCAACAAGGGCCTGACAATACCGGCATCCGGCGTCGGCGGTTCATGGATCGTCAAACTGCCCTCCCTGCGATTTGAGGGCATCCCCGAGAACGAATATGCGCTCCTTATCCTGGCGCAACTGGTCGGCATCGATGTGCCGGAGATTCAGCTCATCGATATCGATGCGATTGCAAACTTGCCGGAGGGGATCGGCGATCTCATAGGACAGGCCTTTGCGATCAAGCGCTTTGACCGCACACCGGACCGCCCAGTTCACACGGAAGACTTCGCGCAGGTCTTCGGCGTCTACCCCGAGAAAAAATATGACACGGCGAGCTACCGCAATATCGCGACCGTACTTGGAGTGGAGACCGGCGAGACCGGCGTCGAAGAATTCATCAGGCGTTTGACCTTCTGCACCTTGATCGGCAACGCCGATATGCATCTGAAAAACTGGTCGCTGATCTATCCGGACAAACGGACGCCCGCTCTGTCACCGGCCTACGATCTGATCTCGACCATTCCCTATGTCGCGGACGAGAAAGCGGCGCTCAAATTCGCAAGAACGAAGCGCTTTGACGGCTACACGCTCGATGAGCTGTCCTACCTTGCAGGCAAGGCTGGTCTCCCTAGAACGCCGGTGCTCAACACTGCTAAACAGACGGTGGAGCGTTTCCACGAAGTCTGGGAGAAAGAGAAGAACAACCTGCCGCAACGCAAGCAGGTAACGGAACGTATCGACGCCCATCTCAAGACGCTGCGGATTTAGATAACAAAAGCCTCCGATGCGACTGACTGCAAGCAAACTCTCGCGCTGAAGCCAACACCTCAGCGTCGCCTCATAGGCATCAAGCTTGCTCGGTGTCTTGCGCTTCGAGTAGCTCGGTTCAGCATCCTCACTCGACAGGTACTTGCGAACCGTGTTGCGCGACAACCCCGTGCGTCTGACAGGTTGTGTCCCAATGCGTGGTGTAGGAACGGCCGCCCTGCCGGGCTGCCGCCGCGCCTCCAAGGCGCAGGCGGCGGCGGACGATGGCGAGGACGTACGAGCCGAGGATGGGGATTTCGATTCAAGGCAAGACCAGGAACCTCGGGCTACCACCCGCCTTGTTGGTGCTCGAGCCGTCGCTCGAACGGGCGCTCCATTGACGTGAGCGCGCTCCAGGCCCACCGAGACTATCGATCAGAAGGTTGAGAGTTCGAATCTTTCCGGGATCTCCACCATAAAATTATGTTTCTAATGACCATGTTGGATTAGCTGAGAAGCTCTGAGTAGATCGCGAATCACCAGTGGGGAATCTATTGGAAATCACTTAGACCGCAAATTTGGTCACCGCATGGCGATGATTGCAGCCACTTGACGCCCTGATTTCACCGAAACATTGCGTTTGCGAGCCAACCGGACGAGGCTCCTGAGCTACCGCTTGCTTTGTCCATCCTCCCGGCAGAGGACTCTCTGCTCGATTTCCAGTGCTCAAGGGAACTGGACGTAGACAATTGCCTAATCGTCTCCGCCACCAACCACCGAGCACGGTGGTCAACTGTCCGCTTCTAGAGCGCGTCTGTCCTACATGGAACCCTACCCGGCGTCGCGAACGTCGTCCTGGCATTCGTGGGGCTCGATGGCGCCAAGGGACTCGGCGGGGTGGCGCCGGGCCTCCGCCGCCGTGCGCTTCTGGGCGTTCCCCATCCAGCGCTCGATCCTGGCGAAGGTCTGCCTGGATCGGGTTGAGATCCGGTGAATACCGCGGCAGGGATCACAGCCGCCCCCCGAGTTTGCGGATGGCCTGGCGGACGGCCTTGCCCTTGTGGCTGACGGGGTTCTCGACAATGGCGATATCTCCCCCCGGCCGCAGCGTCCGGACCAGGTGCTGCTCAACCCAGGCCTGGAAGGAGCGGCCGTCCATCAGCCCGGCGCCGCGCTCCGGCCGCCCGGTAGCGGGCCATCCATTTCGGCACGGGCGAAACGCTCACGCCGAACCGCCCCGCCACCGATCGGATCAGCTCGCCCGCCAAGTGTGCCTGCACCACGCGCTCGTGCAGATCATGCGAATAGGAACGGATCATTTCGGAAGCTTCCTGGACCGATGACCTCTCTTGAATCACACTTCTAACCCGATTGGAATTCCTCCACCCAAGAATCCCTCATAGCCAGACACGCTCCAGTTACTGCGAGCCGAGGCCTCCTGACCCGAGACTCAAGTCGCTGGCAAGCCTCCAACCAGCGCTAATCGCGGCTATGCGTTCTGATTTCTTCGGATGGCTCGACGACAACTCCTCGGGAAGAGCTTCGGTCATCGCAAGGGCTTGGTCCAGCGACGCTCCCATCCGAAAGAGGAGATGCCCAGCGTATCGGTCAGCCGAAAGTTCCTCCCGATGTCTTTCGCCTCTGTAGACGACATGGCCCATGACATGACGTCCAATCTCACGCGCGAAAATCCCGACGTTAATCCAGTTCCAATGCCCGTCCGTCCAGTCCAAGTCGGACAGAAACTGATCATTGACCAGCACGTAGCGACGTCCATCACAGATTAGGGCCTTCGCATTCAACACGTGCTCAGATGCCCGAATTTCAAAATTGATTCCGGATAAGCCGGTACTCCTCAGGACGGCATGCAAGGCGGAAGCGGCACCCTCCGAGTACTGGAAGGTAGGGCAGGCCTGGCTCCAGGCAGGAAGCAGCAACGCCGCCAACGCAACGGTTGATCGCAAGCCCATTGTTCGTTGGCCTCTCGCCTCATGGCTCCGAATTAACCGCGGGCTTGGGAGTCGGCATCGGAGACAAGCAGAGCCTCACCCACCGCAGGGCCCTCGAACCACAGGAAGTGACAGCCTTAACGCGTCTTCCACGACCCGCAGGCGACGGGTGAAGAAAGGGGTTGCCGTGCACCCATTTGGGAGTGTAGACCATCGATCAACGCATTAGAGCGTATCTGTCCTTGAGGAAATCTTCGGGAGGATTCCAATCGGGGCAGGAATGTGCTTCAAAAGGAGTGACGCGTCTAGGACGGCTTCCGGCATGATCCGCCCCTATTCGCATGATCTGCGCGAATGTGTGCTGCGGGCGCGCCTGCCGGGCGAGCCGGCCCGCTTGGTGGCGATGCAGTTCCTCGGCACCACCGAACCCCACGAATGCCAGAACTACATCCGCAACGCCGCGTATGGTTCCATGTAGGACAGACCCGCCTTAGCTGCACCGGGCAACACGAAGTGCGTTGCCGTCGACGTTTTGGTTGCGCGGCAACGAGACTCTACGTGTAGCGGGCCGTTTCCTAATCCGCAGGTCGCAGGTTCGAATCCTGCCGGGATCGACAATCTAAACGATTGCTATTATTAAAGGTATTGTCATTCGTCAACTTGGTTTTCGCGACAATCACTAAACTGCCCCGCGTGCGCCGCGGTAGCGGACAATAGGCCCCACACGGTCGCATGGCGCGAACATTTCGTCGATTCGCCTCCGCAGCCGTGAAACAGTGAAATCTTCGCGCTAGAGTCGCCCACTCCATGCAAAACGCCACCCGTTTCCTGCTCGACGACTCCCACGCCGGGGTCGGGCTGAAAGATGTCCCGTCCGTCTTCCGGCTCCGCCAGCGGTTCCCACGCCCCACCGAGCCGGACCTCGTCGCTGCAGTGCGGCGGGAGATGGCGCCGGTGGTCGCCGGCGTCGAGCCCGACCAGCGCATCGCGGTGACGGGTTCAAGCCGGGGCATCGCAAACCTCGCGCTCGTGCTGCGCGAGTGCGTGAGCGCCCTGCGCGAAGCGGACGCCAACCCCTTCGTCGTCCCTGCGATGGGCAGCCACGGCGGAGCGACGGCCGAAGGCCAAGCACGAGTGCTGGACGACACCAACGGCATCACCGAGGAGAGTGTCGGCTGCCCGATCGAATCGAGCATGGACGTGCTGCAGATCGGGACCAGCAGCAGCGGCTTCCAAGTGTACCAGGACAGGCTTTGCCACGAAGCGGACGGCGTGCTCGTTGTCAATCGCGTTAAGCCGCACACCGGCTTCACCGAGCGGGTGGAGAGCGGCATCTGCAAGATGCTCGTGATCGGCATGGGAAAGCAGGCCGGAGCGTCGAAGATCCACCACCAGGCGTTGCGCCTGGGCATGGGTCGGCTCGTGCTCGAAGCAACCCGCATTGTCGTGGACTCCGCCCGCCCTCGGCTGATCGGCGCCATCGCGCTCGTGGAGAACGCGTTCAAGGAGACCGCCATCGTCCGGGGCGTGCCGGTCGGAAGCTTCGACGCGCTCATCAAGGCGGAGAGCGCGTTACTCGAACGCGCCTACTCGCTTCTCCCCCGGCTTCCCTTCGAGGATCTCGACGGCCTCATTGTCGACGAGATCGGGAAGAACGTGAGCGGTGCGGGCATGGACACCAATGTCATCGGGAAGAAGGCCGGCATGACGAGCCCGCGGATCGGCGCCATCTACGTGCGCGGACTGACCGAAGACACCCACGGTAATGCGGTCGGTCTGGGAAACGCCGACATCATGCCGCGCTCGCTGCTTCCGCACGTCGACCTCAACTCCACGTACATGAACGCGTTCACCGCGAAGAGATTGTCCATTTGCAAGGTGCCGATGCTGGTGGAGAACGAACTGCAAGCGTTGCAGGTCCTGCTCAACTTCCGGGCCGAGGAGGATCCGGCGTCGCTGCGGCTTGCGTGGATCCGCAACACGTCCATGCTCAACGAGATGTGGGCCTCGGAGGCGCTGCTCGACGAGGCACGCGCCGCTTCGAACATCGAGGTGCTGTCCGTTCCCACCCCGATCCGTCTCGACGACGCGCTTGTGCTCGCTGCTCCCTGACTCGGGTTTGCCTTACCCCTGCCGCCATCACCATGTCCTGCTCCCGCCTGTTCGGGAGCTGTCGATGCGGTGCGTAGGTCAACAGGGCAGGGTCAAACGGGGATGGGCCGCATCCGCCCCGTCGCTCGAAACCTGAAAATGTCGCGATAAAACAAAATGTAACTTCTGTCGCACGTTCCAACCTACTGACCCCGCCTACTTTCTGTAGTTATATGAATCTTGCGGATCGCTTGCGACCCGGCGAAACGTGACGCCGCGCTGCGCAAGGCCGCCGGCCTGCCGTGACCGTCATCCGAGAGTTTGTGGCCGCGGCCGAGTTGCAAACCACTTTCGCGGACCTCGAGCGGGCCTGACCAGCAATCGACCTGATCGAGGCCTAGCAGCCTGTCGGACTTAGGACCTCAGATTATGGTAAGTCTTTGATTATTCTGTGTTTATCTTTTCAACCTTGGAATGCGTCGATTCACGAATATCTTTATCTTTCAACACTTTACGAAAACAGTGCCCGCTAAGTCCGACAGGCTGCTAGCGTCGCCATTCCATCAGGGAAGGCCCCATCGCGCCCTGAGCTACGGCCCACCGGCACCAACATTGCGCCTGGACCAATCGATCGGGGCTGGTCAGAGCACGTTTGTTAGAGCCGTTGCCAATGAGAAATGATGAAGGGTCTTCATGGCGCACATATTCGCTGTGGCTGGGCGTGAAGTTTAGGGCGATCATTCTGTTTGATCAGCCCCAATCACTTGCTCTAGACACAATGTTAGTACGCCGCGGGTCCGGGGCCAAGCCGGACAAGCGGCAGAGCGTAACGGAGCCAGCTTGACGGCACGATGGGTTCCGATGCTGGCGGGCGGCAGCCCGAGGCGCTATGTAGCGCGGTTTGCTGGCCTGTCACGGGAGCGGCCC
Organism: Alphaproteobacteria bacterium; assembly: GCA_965215575.1. Classification (GTDB taxonomy): domain Bacteria; phylum Pseudomonadota; class Alphaproteobacteria; order TMED109; family TMED109; genus VXPW01. Next base: position 2,237,342 of record OZ244069.1, on the reverse strand, counting down.
GCGGCGTCTGTGCGAACGGACGTGAATTGTTGCGGAACACACGACAACTTATCGATCCCGTGGAGAGAAATTCGCCACGTTACGGTAGACGAACAAAAAGCCCCGCGCCCCTTGTAGCGACCCGAATACGACAACAATCGTGAACGCGCTTCGACTCTTTACGGGATGTTTCACAATTTACTAGGGATCCTTCTTGATCCTGAGAACGCCCTGTTCGCCAATTTGGCAAACTCTTAGCAAACAACATGAAAATATATTTTGACTGCGAATGGCGATGTTTGCGGGTAGGGATTTGGACGTGACGTGGCGGTGGGGGTGATTCTGCGACCGGCTAGCTCCCAAGATGCCCGAGGCAGTCATCTCGAGCCCCCAAGTCACAGGGTGGATTCACCGACCCCCCGAGGACACCAGGATCGGGGCGTTGGAGATCCTTGCCTCGGCAAAGAAGGGCGCCGATCCCCGCAACACAAAACCCGAGCCTATTGCCGAGCCTGCCATGGGCGGTTTCGGGAAGCCGCTCCTTGAAGAGTACATGCCAGTGCACTTCATCCTCCACGCCGAAACCCGCTCGGAAAGGGCGTAGCGACCGTACGCGAAACAGCGCCGTCAGAGTCGATTCGACCGCCCCCGGACCCGGGCCGTCCCGGTAGTCACTCTCGCCCCGGGAGTGCGAGAGCATGAGGCCCGCAAGCACCCGGCCCCCCGTCCAGCATGGCGCTCGCCACCTCGCCGTCGACCCTGAGCGCACCATCGCGCCTGTCGACGCGGCCCAACGCATGCTGCCGACCGATTCCTACAGACCGGCCGGCCCTCCTTTAATTGATCCGCTCCCGGACGCTCGCCGGCTGCCGGTGCCGCGTTTGGCGGCGGGCCCCCTTCCCCTCGCCTCTGGACAGCCACCGCCCAGGCCCCTACATAATTCATGAAGCACACGCGGCCGGCCGCCCCGAGACACAGGGGAGAGTCGCCATGCTGGAAGAGCGCAAGAATCCCGACCGACGTCAGCCGAAGCTGGCGAAGTCCGAACTTCAGTCGAGCACATCGCCGGCGTCGTGCCGGCTCCCTCCCGGCTTAACTCACCCCGCCTGGACGCCCGGCAAGCGTTCCGCCAGGGGCCCGCCGCCGCGGGAACCGCGCCCGACTACGCAGCCGCATCCGGTGCCCGTCTCGCACCCTGTCGGCGTACAGCAGCATCGAGGGGCAAGGCCCACCCGACAGTTGCCGGCGGCGCTCGCGCTGGCCGTTGTCATCCTGGCGTTGCCGGCAGTGCCGGCGGATGCCGCCTGTGGGGACAGCGAACGGATCAGCCACCGGAATTCCGAATGTCTGGAAGCCTGGTGGAAGAACAAGGGCGCGTTCAGGAAGAGCAAGTTCCATGTCCGCAACATGTGCCCGGATTACGGCAGGGTGGTCGCGAAGGTCGACCTCAAGAACGCCGCGGACCGGACCCTGCACCTCGACGACGGGAACCGGCGGAACAGCTCCACCAGCCACCGGATCCGGTGGATCTCCTGCTGCTCCGACTTGGGCGACCTGTGCAACCGGTCGGACGTGGTCACCGATGCCGGGTGCCGCGCCAGGTTCAAGCAGGTCAGTTCCGCCGCGAGGTCGTGCGGCAATGTCAACCTCACCGCCACTGCATCGATCTCCGGCGAGCGCTACACCTGCACCATCGCGGCCCGTTGCCGGATGGCCTGGCCCGACGCCCAAGGGTTCATGCCCTACGTGCCAAGCAGCATCACCGTGCCGTGGACCGAACTCGGCAACGTCCACAACTGCGACGGGGTCCTGCGGCTGGGGTCCTGCGGGGCCGGCCGGTCGGTCGCGCAGGGGCTGTCGGTGGCGGACACGCGGGCCGTGGAGGGACGCGATGCGACCGCCGGCTTCACGGTGACGCTCGGCCTAGCAGCGGCCGCTGCGGTGACGGTGGACTACGCGACCGCAGACCGCACGGCGCGGGCCGGGTCCGACTACACGGCTGTGCAGGGCGCCCTGACGTTTGCACCGGGCGAGACCGCGAAGACGGTGTCGGTGTCGGTGCTGGACGACGCGATCGACGAAGGGGAAGAGCGTTTCATCCTGCGCCTGTCGAACGCCGCGGGCGCGAATATTGCGGACGGCGAAGCCGTGGGCACGATCGCGAACAGCGACCCGATCCCCAAGACCTGGCTCGTGCGCTTCGGGCGCACGGTTGCGGAACGGGTGGTCGACGCGGTGTCCGACAGGCTGCTCTCGGCCCCGTCCGCGGCCGCGGGACGAGTGACGTTTGGCGGCCGGACCTTCAATCTCCCGTCCGCCGGAGATCTGAAGGACGATCTCTCAACCCGGTCTGGCGGGGCTCCGTCCGCCCTGCTGGAGAGCCCGGCCGTCCCGCATGCCCCGGTACAGGGAACATGGCCGGTACACGATCGGCTCTCCGGGAGCGCGTTCCACCTGTCGGGCGCCCGCGGCGCCTTCGGGCAGACGGCTTGGACGGCCTGGGGCCGGTTTACGACCGGCGGCTTCGACGGTGCGGCCCCCGGCACGACAGGAACTGCATTGATGAACGGGCGCGTGACGACCGGGACCGTCGGTCTCGACACCGCCTGGGACCGCTGGCTCGTCGGCATGGCGCTGTCGACCAGCGAAGGTGCGGGTTCCTGGGGGCTCACCGGAGCAGGCCGCGGACGACTCGAGAGCTCCCTGACCGGAGTCTGGCCCTATCTGCGCTACGACATCGACGACCGGGTCAGGACCTGGGGGCTAGTCGGCTACGGCACGGGCAAGGTGGCGATTGCCCACGCCGATGGGACTGCATCTCCAGCACACGCCGGCCTCGACATGCGCCTTGCCGCGGCAGGACTGCGCGGCGCGTTGCTGGAACCCACCCACCCCGCTGGGTTCGCCCTGGCGGTGCGTGCGGATGCCTTCCTGATGCGGATCGCTTCTGCAGCCACGCCGAACATGGTTGCGACGCAGGCCGGTGCGACCCGACTGCGGCTCCTGCTTGAAGGCTCACGGAGCTTCCGGCTCGACGGCAGCGGACGGACCCTGACGCCGGGTTTCGAACTGGGCCTGCGCCATGATGGCGGCGACGCGGAGACAGGGACCGGCATGGAAGCCGGGACCCGCCTCAGCTACGCAGATCCCGAATCCCGACTTGCCGCCGATCTGTACGGCCGTGCACTGCTTGCGCACCGCAACCCGGACTTCGACGAATGGAGTGCATCGGCCTTGCTCCGCCTCGAGCCCGACCCGTCGGGCCGGGGCCTGTCGCTGAGCGTCAGCCCGTCGATCGGCACGCTGCCGGGCGACGGCGCTGGAAGGCTCCCGTCGTTTGCTGACAGCGCCCGGCCGCTTGCCCGCAATGCACGCCAGTCCGCTACGCAACTGGACACGGAGGCCGGCTACGGCCTCAAGGCCCCGTTCGGCCGCGGGACGATCACGCCCTATGCCGGCGTTGCGCTGGCTGGTGAATATCGGTCCTGGCGCACCGGGGCGCGCTGGGACATCCGTCCAGATGCCGTCCTCGGCCTCGAACTGACGCGAAGCGAGCTGCCGAACGGGAGCGCCGAACACGGCATGCTCTTCCGCGCGGCAGCGCGGTGGTAGCGCTGCGATAGCCCGCGGCGGTTGTGTCCCAAGTCGTGGCGTTGGGAACGGCCGGGCTTCCGCCGTGCCCCCAACCCGGCCGTCGCGGTCTTCGAGCCGGCGCCCGAGCCACCACCGTCTCCGCACTACCGGCTGGTTCTATGCCGCTCCGGCATTTCAGTGTTGACCGTGTGTGAATTATTCATTCTTCGACCATTTTCGAGAATCAAAACTCCCATGCCAACATCAATGTTTGCAAAGTCTTGGTTTTGTTTCCGGGTGATCAGCCCCGATCGATTGGTCCAGTTCGAATGTTAGTGCAGGGTGGGTGTGGGTACCCGAGATTTTCTCGCTGCGGGTAATCCGACGTTGGGGGCAAACTCAAGCCCTCCGATTTCTCACTTTTGAGGTGGACCAATTCAGTGGAGGCGGGTCAGGTTCTTGTCGATCTCGGCCGCCGTGAAACCCGGGCTTGGGGCGACCGATGCCCCGTCCGCCGAGACACATGACTTCCGGCGCATCGGCAGGATGGGGTGTAAACTTTTTCGCAATCGGGGTAGCGAACAGAACATGAATCGAAACGCCATATTGCCGATCATGGTGACGCTCTGCTTGGTATCCTCCTTGCTCGCGGGCTGCGGAGGAAGCACGGAAACTGAATCCGCTGGGATGGGCTCCTCTCCGACGGCGGAAGAGGCCAAGCGGGGCACTGTCGGGCGAGTGGAAGCGGCCACTGTCGCACTTACGAGCGACCAGCATGTGTTCCGTTTCGACGGCGTGTCGTCCCGCACGTTCACGAAATGCGAGGATACGGTCTGCGGCGTGAGCGCAACTGCCGCAGGCGTGGAGGATGCCTTACAGCTCGCTCTCGGCGACCCGCGATCCGACTTCGGCCGCAGCCATTTCGCGGCGCGCCTGAGAGATTCCCTGGAACTCAAGCCGCAAACCGGACTCGTCAACGGCGTCCCGCTCGTCGAAGGCTTCGGCCTGCGAACCGGGGACCGGGCGTTCAGCGCGAAATTCTACGGCGGTTGGCTCGACGACGGAGCCTTCTTCGTCAACGAGACCACCTTGACAGTGAGAGATGGGCAACGTCAGCCCATCGGGATCGGTACCGTCTTTGATGCCAGCGCCCTCGGTGTCTCGAGCACTATGGCGCCGACACCGGTGCAGGGCATGGCCGGAACCTGGAAGGGCATGATGATCGGCGCGGATGTCAGTGACACTGTGACCCGCGGCCGGTTCGTTCGAGGAGATGCGGCGCTCGTCATCGACGACTTCGCCAATCCGGACGTCGATGTCTCTTTCAGCAATCTCCGGGATTTGGAGACCGGCGCCCGGCTGGACGGCAAGATCATCGCGTCATGGGTGAATGTTCCCCTCGACGGCGCTTTCTTCGGCAACAAGCCGACCGGCAGCAACGACTACATCCAGGGCCGCTTCATTGGAGAGAACCACGCCGGCGTTGTGGGCGTTTTCGAACGCAGCGAAATCGTCGGCTCGTTCGGTGGCAACCGAGAGCCTGGCGAGTAGATTCTTCCGTTCGAATGGGGCGTGCGGTCGCCAGAAGATGTCGGCGAAGTGCGCGGCTGCATGGAACTCCGGGCGCGGTGCTCAAGCCCTTTCTCGAGGGGCGCGGGCGCACGACCGAATGGAATGGCGGCGGGCCGCGATGGCCGGGGCGGCCGGCATGCCCGCCTGCTTCGCTTCTCGAAGGGAAATGAGGGGTGCCGCTCGCATAGCGATAGAACATTTGGGGGCTTATATCCATGACTTGACATGGACACGGTCATGCCACGAGCCGGGCCACCGCCCCGCTTGGTCCGGGCGCGCGGCGCGCGTCCGGTCCTGCCGTGGCCACGGGAGACGGAAGATCCGTCAGGCCCCGCCCGTGGGCGGGCCAGGCCCGCCGCAGGATGTTGATGGCCGCGTTGTGGTCGCGGTCGCGGTCGAGCCCGCAGTGCGGGCACCGGTGCCGGCGGACGCCGAGCGTCTTGGGCACGGTGGCGCCGCATTGCGAGCACTGCTGGCTGGTGCCGTGCGGCGGCACCGCGATGACCGGAAGGCCGGCGCTTGCAGCCTGGTCCTTCAGGATCGTGACGAACGCTGACCAGCCCTGGTCGGCGATGGCTCGGTTGAGGCCGCGTTTCTGCTGGACGCGCGTGCCAGGCGCGGCGACGGTTCCCTTCGCGGAACGGGTCAGGTTCCGCACGTCGAGGTCCTCGACGGCGAAGCCGTCGAAGCGGCGGCAGAGCGCGCGCGCGACGCGATGCAGCGCCTGCCGGTCGGCATCACGGATCCGCTGCCAGGCGCGCCCGACGGCCTGCACCGCCTTCCTGCGGCTGCCGGAATGGCGGGTCGCGCGGGCGACGCGCCGTTGCAGCCGGCGGAGACGCCGGCGGTCGGGATCCCGGGGCGGCTGCCGCGATGCCGTAGCAGAGGTGAATCTCGGTCCGGACCGGCTTGCGGACGATCCGGACGGTCTTGAGCGCGGCGGGGTCCGGCAGCGGTCGGGAGGTCCGGATCGGGATCGGCGGGAGGCCCTTGACGACGAGGACCGGGCGCCGGCCCCGGCGGCGAACCATCCCCGGCGAGGCGTCGTTGCAGCGGGGCACGCTGGATGCGGAGGTCGAGGTCGCGGCCGCGTACAGCGGGTCGCGGCGAAGCGTCGTCAGACTCTTGAACTTTAGTTCAATCGAGCGCCACCGGCTGGCGGGTCGGAACCGCGGGAAGCCCGGCGTTCCGCTGGCCTTGCAGCGGCGGAAGAGTCCCCGGAAAGCCCTGTCGACCAGTTGCAGCGGGGGATTTTACGAGCTGTCGGCGCGAGGTCGCGGCGAAGCGTCGTCAGACTCTTGAACTGGTCCTGCCAGGTAATCGCTTGGCGACATCGCCGCCACGCCTCGACACGCTCCTCGAGCGCCGAGAGTAAGCAACTCAAGAGGTGTCGCGGGCGCACCGTCGCTGGGTAAATTTGTGATCGGAAATGCCATGTCACCAACAAGATGCCCGCCGAGTGCGATCTGCACCGGATGAGGCCCGGACCACGCAGGAGCATCGTCACCTACCGCGAGTCGGCTACCCGGCTTCGAACTCTCCCCAGACCCCGAAATGATCCGAGAGGCGCAGTCCCTCAGTCGTCGATCGGGGCCAGATTCTGATGCGGTCCCGCACCCGGAGGTCACGCGTGTGGGCAAGGTGGTCGATCGCCAGTCCCGGCGCGTCCTCCAGTTCACCGACCGTGGCCACTGCGAGGTCTCCAAACGACTGGAGCAGCGTCTCGTGGACGGATTTCGGAACTCGCTGTCGGGGAATGCGCTGATTGAAGTCGCCAAGTACGACGGTCCTGGCAGCACCTTGCCGGAACGGCAGTGTCTCAAAGCCGGCGAGCCACTCCCGGTGGTCCTGCCACTGCTTCCGGTCCTTGCGGCCCGTTGCCACGTGCGCTCCCGCCCAGGGAATGCAGACCCCCACGATGCAGACCCGCCCGAGCGGCGTCTCGGTTGCCCCGGCCACAAACCGGCCACCGGGAAGGGACTTGGCTCCCACGCGATCGACTTCCTCCCAAGGCCGTCGGCTCCACAACAGCACCTTCCTCCGGCCCGGTAGCGCGCGGTAGCCCCAGTCCGGCCCGGCATCGATCCGGCAGCCCTCGTCGGGAAGCAGGCCAGCGTAGCCCTCGGTCACGCAGAGGACGTCGCAATCGGGTGCACGCAGCGCCTCCCGAACCGCCTCCCCCCGTGCTGTGGCCGGCCTCGCCCACTCCGCATTCCAGGTGCCGATCCGGAGAACCGTCCGCTGCGCGCGTGACGAAGCGAGTTCCCGCGTCGCGGTCGTCATTGCGGCTAGACGGCAATTCGTTATCGGGTCGAGCCGCGAACGGGCTCCACCCGATCTGCCGTCGTCCGGCGTGTCCGTCCCAGCTAGGCTGCCTTTCGCTCGCGGGGCTCCCCATAGATGACCTCTTCCTGGTCCAACGGGACATAGAAGAAGTCACCCGGCCGCGGGCCATGCCCGAGGTCGCCCAGGAGCCGGCGCTGGCGCGGCGTACAGGACTCCAACACGCCTGTCATCGTCGGGTAGTCATACGTCTTCATGAACATCTGGGCGTAGTTGTAGAGGAGCGTCTTCCGGCCCTTGCCGGATTGATTGGGAGCGGGCCCGTGCCAGAGGGCGTGGCTGAACAGGTAGCAGTCTCCTGCGTTGCCGCCCAACTGCACCGCACCCGGCGTATGCGGGGTGGGCGCCGCGTCGCAATCGAAGGGGATCTGCCGGAGATGGCTTCCAGGAAAGACCGTGAGGTTCCCGCTGTCCGTTCCCTTGACGTCCGTGAGCAGGTACAGCGCCTTCATCGCAAGCGGCTTGCTGGTCTCCGTCACGCGGATCCTGCGAAGCGCCTCGCCTCCATCTGTGTGGGTAAACCCGGGAAACTCGTCCGAAGCCCGGACGATGGCCTGCGACATGCTGAGCACGATGTAGGGACCCATGAGTTCGAGGATCCGGTCAAACACGTTCGGCCGGTCGATCAGGTCCAGGAATGGCTGGCCGTAGCCCAGAATGTCACGGCGGTCCATGAATGATTCCGGGTCGTCGGCAGTTACGTTACGTTCCACCCAGCCGTAGTGACCCCGGGGCACGTCGGGGGGAAGGGGTTCCCATCCGGCGTCGTGGCGCATTGTGTCGATGAGGTCGCTGTAGAGCGCAACTTCCCGTGGATTCAGTGCCCCTTCCAGGTGGATGTAGCCATCCACCGCCCACTGGCGGCGCTGTTCGTCGGTCAAGATCGCCATCGCTGGATCCTCATGAAGGCTGACGCACGGGATGCGCAATCCAAAATTATCCCATGGATCAGGCATCTCTGCACTTCAGGGTCGAAGCACGGCCGAGAGGGGCAACACGAATAAATCGCGCTCTGGCACGCTGTCCGGCAGATGGACGGAAATGCCAGCGCGGTCTGATAGCGCTGTACCGCGATTCCCACCCGACCGGCCATCCAGCGACTACGATCGTCAGTCGGCTTCCAGTTCGGTATCCCAGTACAGGTAGTCACGCCAGCTCTCGTGGAGATAGTTCGGCGGGAATCCCGGGGCGCGGGCATGCAGCTCGCGCTCGGACGGTGCCCTCGGCGTGCGGATCAGGCGCATGCCGATCTCGTCCAGCACGTGATTGCCCTTCACGAAATTGCAGGGGGCGCAGGCGGCAACCACATTCTGCCACGTCGTACGCCCCCCGCGCGAGCGCGGCACGATATGGTCGAACGTCAGGTCGGAGACCGGTTCGCGCCCGCCACAGTACTGGCACGTGAAGCGGTCGCGCAGGAACAAGTTGAACCGCGTAAACGCCGGGGACCGTTCCCCTTTGACGTAGCGCTTGAGTGCGACCACGCTGGGCAGCCGCATCGAAAAACTCGTCGACCGGACCTCCCGCTCGTACTCGGCAACGATTACGACGCGGTCCAGGAACACGGCGCGGACCGTGTCCTGCCACGGGAGCAGCGACAGCGGGAAATAGCGAAGCGGGCGGTAATCGGCGTTCAGAACCAATGCCGGATGCGTGTGAACCTCGAGCGTCACAGCGTGAATCCCGCTCCGGTACCGGCGATCACTGCAGACAAGTGTATAGAAGAGCACCGACAATGGGGACAAGCTGCACGGATCGTCCCCGGTCCCTACCGCGGGAGGCAACTGTGCCAGCAACCCTTGAAGGCTTACGCGTACTGGACCTGAGCCGGGTTCTCGCCGGCCCCTGGTGTGCCCAGTGCCTCGGCGACCTCGGCGCCGAAGTTATCAAGGTCGAACGGCCTGGCATGGGTGACGATACCCGCCATTGGGGACCGCCTTTCCTTGGCGACGGGCGGGACGACAGCCCGGCCGAAGCCGCTTACTTCCTGTCGGCGAACCGCGGCAAGCGTTCCATCACAGTGAACCTCGCCGATCCCGACGGACAGCAGATCATCCGTGACCTCGTCAGCCGCTCGGACGTGCTCATCGAAAACTATCGCGTCGGCGGTCTCAAGCGGTACGGGCTCGACTACAACTCCCTGCGCCCCGTGAACCCCGGACTGGTCTACTGCTCGATCACGGGGTTCGGGCAAACCGGACCGGAGCGAGACCGGCCCGGCTACGACTTCATGATTCAGGCCGAGAGCGGGCTCATGAGCCTGACCGGTGAACCCGACGATCGACCCGGCGGAGGCCCCACGAAGACCGGGTTGGCGGTCAGCGATCTCATGGCCGGTATGTACGCCGTGCAGGCGGTACTGGCAGCCCTCCTGGAGCGAGAGCGGAGTGGCGAGGGTCAGTACATCGATCTCGCGCTGCTCGACTCCACGGTCGCCGCCCTTTCCATGATGGCTGTCTCCAGCCTGATCACCGGTGCTTCCCCTCCACGGTTGGGCAATGCCCATCCGCACGTCGTCCCCTATCGGCTGTACCCGACCGCTGACCGTCCCGTCGTGGTGGCGGTCGGCAACGATCCTCAGTTTTCCCGGTTCGCAGCGGCGCTGGACCGGGCCGAACTCGCGACAGATCCGCGATTCGCGACCAACAGCGATCGCATCTGCAATCGCGACGTTCTTGATCAGTTGATCGAAGAAAAAATGCGCCTTCAGCCCTTCGCGTACTGGAAAGAGGCACTTGAGGCCGCAGGTGTCCCGTTTGCACCTGTGAACTCCGTGCTCGACGCACTCGATCTCGAACAAATTCGGGCGCGGGGGATGCGGATCGACCTGCCGCACTCGGGAGGCGGGAACGTCCCAAGTCCCGGGAACCCCATCTGCCTGTCGCGCACACCGGTGAGCTACCGAAGCGCAGCACCCCTGCTGGGGGAAGATACGGACGCAATTCTCGGCAATCTTCTCGGACGGAGCACGGAAGAGGTAGCCCGTCTCCGCGCCTCAGGCAGCATTTAGTTGCATCGGGCCCGCCGCCCCCCACGCCAGGCAACATCGTCCACCTGCGGCGGCCATCACAATTGCATGTCGCCGTCCCGCCCCCGGACTACCCATCGAGATCTGGAGCCTGCGCAAATACTTGTCAGCGGCGTCGCGGCCCAAACACTACAGGGCTCTCTGACCATTCCTGTGCGGCGCATCGATCTTGCTCAGAAGGCGGCACCACTCATTCGCACGCTGGGGATGGCCGCACCACACCGGGCGGCGCACCTGCGGTGCTAAACTACTGATCTAACTACAGGTTTTTCCTCGCAATTGCAACCGTCGGGGCGCTCGGCACACGGCCGAACTTCCCCCGATGCAAACGGTTCCAAGGGGAAAAACCAATGCCCAACATCCATCTCGACCAGTCCCGGGTCGACGGCCTCCGCCCGCGCAGCCAAGCCTATATCGTGCGTGACTCCGAACTCCGCGGTTTCGGCGTGCGCGTCAGCCCGTCCGGGCGCAAGCGCTTCTTCCTGCAGAGCCAGCACGCGGGCAAGCGCGTGTGGCGCGACTGCGGCGACGCCGCCACGGTCACCGCGGCCGAGGCGCGGATACGCGCCATCGCCGCGCTGGCGGCGCTGCGGTGCGGCGACAGCGGGCGGGCGGCGCCAGTTGCGTCCGTGCGTTTTGAAACCGTGGCCGAGGAGGTGTTCCAGCGCTACGGGCGCCGCTGGAAGCCGCGCACCCGGACGGTGAACCTCGGGTACTACCGCAAACAGATCCTGCCGTGGTTCCGGGGACGCCCGATCACGGACATCACGCCCCGGGAGGTGCAGGACTGGTTCGCCTCGCTGCGCGCGACGCCGGCCGCGGCCGACCGGTCGGCGCCGGTGCTGTCGGTGATCCTCCGCCAGGCCGAGGTCTACGGCTACCGGCCGGAGAACAGCAATCCCTGCCAGGGCATCCGGCGCTACCGGCGCCGCGGCCGGGAGCGGTTCCTGTCACCGGACGAATGCCGCCGGCTGGGCGCGGTCCTCGCCCGTCACCAGACCCGACGGCCCCTGGCCGTGGCGGCGATCCGCCTGATCCTGCTGACCGGCTGCAGGAAAGGCGAAATCCTGAGCCTCGCCTGGTCCTCCTACCGCGAGGGCAAGCTGTTCCTGCCCGACAGCAAGACGGGACCGCGCACCATCTGGCTGTCGTCGGTCGCCCGGACGGTACTCGACGCCCTGCCGCGCCGCGGCCGCCTGGTGTTTCCCGGCCTGCGCAGGAAATCTCTGGTCATCGATCGGGCGTGGCAGGCCATGCGCGCCGAGGCCGGCCTTGACGACGTGCGCCTCCACGATCTCCGCCACACCTACGCCAGCGTGGCGATGCTCGGGGGCGAGACGGTACTCACGATCGGCCGTCTGCTCGGACACCACCAGCCTGCCACCACCCTCAAGTACGTCCACCTCTCCGACGACGCCGCCCACCAGGCCGCCGAAACCGTGGGATCCGTCCTTGGTGGAGGGGACTGAGCCATGCCCGCACGCGTGCGGCTGACCGATGCCGCGGTCGGCAAGCTGCGGGCGCGGCCGGCCGAGTACACGGTCTGGGATACCCGGATGGCCGGGCTCGGAGTGCGGGTGCGCCCGACGGGGAGCCGGTCGTACGTGTACCTCGGGCCTTGCCACGGTGGCGCCCGGGGACCACGGAAGCACACGCTGGGACCGACGACGACGCTGTCCGCGGACGATGCCCGACGGGCGTGCCTTGACCTGCAGACGGGCCCACGCCCCGAATCGGCACGGGCCGCGGCCAACGCCGACCCGCCCATGCTGTTTCGCGTCTTCGTCGCAACCGAATGGGCTCCGGCCTTTCGCGACCGGTACAAGCCTTCCGTCCGCAAAGGCGTCGACGCGGCTCTCCGGAGACAGCTGTTGCCTGCGTTCGGCGCGGATCCGCTCCACCGGATTTCACCGCAGGATGTCCACCGGTGGTTCGACCGGTACAGCGCGACCGCGCCCGGTGGCGCCAACTGGACGTTGCGATTGCTCCGCTCCATCCTGCGGCATGCCGTGCGGCGCGCGCTTCTTCAGAGCGACCCGACCCGCACCGTCCGACCGAATCCACGCCCCAGGCACACGCGCTTTCTCTCGCGGGACGAGATCCGGATCCTGCACCAGCATCTCGACGCAAGCGTCGCCGAACGGCCGTCCTGCGCTCCCCAGGCCGACATCATCCGCCTCCTCCTGTTCACGGGCTGCCGACGGAGTGAGATCGTCCATCTGCGCTGGGACGAAGTCCACGGCGACACCCTCCAGCTCCGCGACAGCAAGACCGGACCCAAGCCGGTCTACCTCAATGCCGCGGCGCAACGCGTCCTGGCGCAGCAGCCCCGCCCCGCGAGTACCTACGTCTTTCCGTCGCCGCGTGCTCCCGCACGACCGCGTTCGCAGAGCCTCTGCCTGTGGTACCGCGTGCGTCGCCAGGCCGGACTCCGGGACGTGCGGCTCCACGACCTGCGTCACACCTTCGCGAGCCAGGCCGTGCTGCAGGGCATTCCGATCCCGGTCGTCGCGCGGCTGCTCGGCCATCGCAACGTCGCGATGACGTTTCGCTACGCGCATGTCCGGGACCGGGACATCGAGACTGCCGCCGAACGAATGGACTTCACCCTGATCCATGATCTACGCCACTCTTGTGCATCATGGCTCGACTTTCTCGCGGCTATGAAAGTCATGAACTATTGGAATATTTTGTATTTCTCTCTAGTTCTGGAATCCCGCGAACTTCGCCCGTTACAATCCGCAATCAAATAATCGCCGGATTCATTCCAACGCCCGAGGCTGCGGGGCCTCCAATGTCCGTAAGTTCCGTCGGGCCGTGCATTCGTCCGTCGGGCCAGGGTGTTGCGCGACTAAAGACGGCCAATCTCCCCCACAAGGGACATCCACCGCGCCCGCCCGTCCCGACCATCGCAGCTGAGAACCTCGAATAACCGAGGGTGGTGGATGCCAGCACGCGCTGAAGCGCGAGTAGTGGCGCGGGTGGCGAAGATTCGAGTGCGAATCTGAGCGGAAGGGCGGGTTGAACGCCCGGGGGAGGTAGTCTGGGCGCACGAACTCCGCGGTCAGACCGTCAGGCAGTGACCCGGCCGCGGAGTTGCACTAGGCGACGGATGTTGAAGGCGAGGTTGGCCATCCCGATCTTGGTGCGCGCCCGGGCGAGACCGATCGTACGGACGATCAGCCCCATGGCTTGCTTCTGCACCGCGAACACGTGCTCGACCGGAGCCCGGTCGCGTGAGCGGGTGGCATTGCCGCGGCGAATGTGTGCAGGCAGCGGCCGACCGGGTGAGCGCCGGCGATGGATGTGGCTGATGAACCCATGTCGCTCCAGGAACGTCTCGTTCTGCTGCGATCGATACGCCGTGTCGGCCCAGACACCGGCGCCGGTGTTCGTGGGGTCGAGCAAGCCCTGGCGCAACAGCCACCCGTCGTGCCGGCTGGCGTCGGTGACGTCCCAGCAGCGGATCAATCGATACCGTCGATCGATATTCGTGTGGGCCTTGTAGCCGAAGGTCGGGATCGCAATGTCCAGGAGCGCCTTGCGCTCCGGGTCCGGCCGAGCCTTCCCGGTTTGGATCGTCCAGCGGGCGTCCACGTCTTTCTGCCGCGCCTTCGCCGGCTGGTCCGGCCAGATTTCGTGTGCCGTTTTCCCCGCCTTCGCGGCCTGCTTCTCGTCCCGAGTATTGCGCTGCTTGGGTGCCGCCACCAGGGTGCTGTCGACGAGCTGGCCCGACATCGCGATGTACCCGGCCGCACGGATGGCCGCGTCGAACCGCCGGAACAGCCCGTCGATCGCGCCCGCCCGGGTCAACCGCTCACGAAACATCCAGATCGTCTTGGCGTCCGGCACCCGGTCGCTCAGCCCGAGGCCCAGGAAACGCATGAACGACAGCCGGTCGTTGATCAGGAACTCCGCCTTGTCGTCGCTGAGACCGTTCTGCGCCTGGATCACCAGGATCTTGAACATCAGCACCGGGTCGTACGGCGGCCGCCCGCCCTTCGCTCCGTCGGCATAGCCAAGCGCCGCTTCCAGATCGGGGCGGAAGAGCTCGAAATCCACCACCGCCGCATACGCCTCGAGCTGGTCACCGATATCGCTTAGCCGCCGGAGGCGTTCCTCAACGTCAAAAAACCCGGGTTGCGTCACCATGACCGCCTCCAATACGCGTGCAAACGCATTGAATCACAGGCCCCTTGATTTGGCGAGGTAAATCGAGGTTCCCAGCTTGCTGGAGCGGCCACCCGCCTTCGGGACAACGTCGCTCATCCGCATCACGCCGAACGCGGTCCACCGATGGCTCGACCGAATCAGCGGTACCGCTCCGGGAGGAGCCAACTACACCCTGAGGTTGCTCAGGACCATCCTCCGGCATGCCGCGCGATGCGATCATCTGCCCACCGATCCGACCCGGACGGCCAGACCCAATCCACGCGCCCGGCAGACGCGCTTTCTGAGCCGGGATGAACTCGATCGCTTGCACCGGACACTCGATGCATGTGAACGCGAACGGCCGTTACGCGCAGCCTAGGCCGACATCATCCGCCTGCTGCTCCTGACCGGCTGCCGCCGAGGCGAGATCCTAGACCTCCGCTGGGACGAGGTTCTCGGCGACACTCTCCGCCTGACCGACAGCAAGACCGGGCTGAGAGTGGTGCTCCTCAACACCGAAGCACAGCGTAGTCTGACCCGCCAGTGCCGCGGCAACAGCCGATATTTCTTCCCTTCACCGCTCGAGTCGGCACGGCCTCGATCCCGCGAACTCAGTCTCTGGTATCACGCCCGGCGACGCGCCGGTCTCAAGGACGTGCGCCTCCATGACTGCCGGCAAACCTTCGCCAGCCAAGCGGTACTGCAGGGCGTACTGGTTCCGGTCGTCGCACGGCTGCTCGGCCACCGCAACGCTTCCATGCCCCTGCGCTACGCGCATGTCCGCGATCCGGAAGTCGAAATGGCTGCCGAACGGATTGGAACCGCGATCCACACGTTCCTGAATGCAAGCGACGGCAGGACGCCGCAAGGAACGCCTACCTAAACGGATGATGATGTTGCCGCGCTGGCCGGGCTCCTCCGTGACCCGCCATCCGGCGTTCCTGCACGGTGCTGCTGGCCAGCCGGTCGACCTACCACTACACGCCCTGCCGTCCGGCGCAGGCCGTCTTGAGCCAGTGCATCCGCGAAATTGCCGAGACCCGGCGTCCGTTACGGCTATCGCCGGATTCACGTGTTGTTGGGGCGCGAGGGCTGGCAGGTGAACGCGAAGCAGATCGACCGGCTGTACACGTTGAAGTAAAGCCTGCAATTGCGGCACAAGACACCGGCACGGAAAGTGTCGGCGAAGCTCCGCGACGGTCGGTGCCCGGCCGCGGCGCCGAACGAGGTGCGGGCGATGGACTTCCTGTCAGACCAGCTCTTCGACGGGCGCCGAATCTGGACCCTCACCGTCACCGATGCCTTCAGCCGCCTCTCGCCGCCGATCGACGTCCGGCAGCACTACCGCGGCTCGGACGTGGTCGAGACGCTGGACCGGGTCACCCGGATCCACGGCACACCGAAGACGATTCGGGTCGACAATGGCCCGGAGTTCATTAGCAAGGCGCTCGATCTCTGGGCCTACCTGCACGGCGTGACGCTAAACTTTTCCCGGCCGGGGAAGCCCACCGACAACGCATTCATCGAATCGTTCAACGGATCGTTCCGGGCCGAGTGCCAGAACGCCTCCTGATTCCTGAGCCTGGAGGATGCACGGTCCAAATGGGAAGCCTAGTGCTCGGATTAGAATACCGAACGTCCAGATAGCTCCATCAGCCAGAAAACCCCGACGGACCTGGTTCATGCCCGAGGGCCGGAATGCCGACCCTCGGGCAGAACACCCGAGATTTTCCGCTGCGGGTGGTCCAACGTTGGGGACAAGCTCAAGTCTTCCGATTACTCACACTAGAGGTGGACCAATCCAGTGGGGGCAGATCAAGAAACACCGCGCACTAAGATGAGAGTTGAATGAATCGATAGGAGTAGGCCACTTCTAGAATCGTCAAAATGGAAGCGAGGTGGTATAAGTTTTGTTCCTTAAACGCACTTAGGGACTGCAATGTTGCGATACGTACGCAGAAATGTGACTGGAACGACAAATGCTAAGTAACATTGAAGATCACTTGACTGTCATTGAGGATGAACTGGCGAAAGGTCGAGGAGAACGACCTGAGAAGCTGCTCATAGAATTGATTAATCAAATGGGTGTGGAAGAACTGAAGGAATGGCGCCAGGATCTTTTAAAGATTATTGAGAAATTTCAAAGAAAGCGACACGATAAACTGCTTACCATTATTGACGATTTAAACCAGCGTGACTCAGGAGAGACACAGAGCCCTGTTGAGGAGTTTTTCGAATCACCTCTTTTGACAT
Source organism: Alphaproteobacteria bacterium (assembly GCA_965215575.1). Lineage (GTDB taxonomy): Bacteria > Pseudomonadota > Alphaproteobacteria > TMED109 > TMED109 > VXPW01. The sequence continues at coordinate 2,220,442 of OZ244069.1, read as the reverse complement.
CTGGATCTGGTTTAGCATCTGATCTTGAAAGCACTCTCCAAGAATTGCAGGATCGACACATCTATCAGTGGTCAACGTACTACTATGATTATCTTTCAGAGCAATTTGAAATATTTTTCGATTTCCTCAAGAATGCTCCTGCCGGCGATGCTTGTCTTGCTCTTGTCGAGCCATTTGCCCAGCATTCTTCTTCGATATTCACGAGAGGGTATGAGTATGGGCGAGACCGACGAGAGCACAGTGATGCAATTCAGAAGTCTCTCGGTGGTTTGTCTAGTTTCTTGGAGTTACCGCTTTCGTACTACTCTGCCCGCACATCGAGTGTTTCAGACTACAATACTGCGATAGGCCTACGATTGCTCATGTCGGCTACAATTTGCGGGATACTCAAAGGATATTCTTCCGCGTCATTTGGCGCTCAGGCCGGTCACGACATACTTCCTAGATTTCAACGCAAATGGGTGCATTACTTGGCATTTCTCACACCGCAGCATGCGGAGTGCATCATTGAAGCAATTGATGACGGGCCATTGCGGACCGGGATACGCACTAGCGTACTACCGTTGTTGGATTCCGTTCACGCATTTTTTGCCCGGAAGCACGACGACTATTTTCCAATGCCGATTGTTGGTCAATATGCGTGGCCGCAAAGGCGTTTAGACCTCCTTGTACGGCCGCCTCGTCACGCCGCGTCTCAAAGATGGTTAGAAAGCAGCGCATTTCTGGAAGAAGGTTTTGTCTCTATTACCGATCTTACTGACGCGGTAGTGCGGCAGGTCAAAGTAATCATTGCGCCGTTGCGACCTGACCTAGCGATAATGGTCCAAGAGCGAAGTGAGATGGGTTCAGTGGTTGTGCCGGCGAGCTTGGGCCAACGCGAAACGGTAGCGGCCCGCGCGTTTCAAGTGTGGGACGACGCGATATTTGCGCTACGGAGTAAGCGGGTAACCGCATCGCCGATAACTTACAATTTCGCGCGGGAATTTCCGTTACGTGACCCAAACAAGGCAAAGTTCTTTCACGTCACACGCACCAGCGTACGTGACCTGCTTCGAACGTTTGAACGAAGAAATGGAGTGCGGCTCTGGTGTAGTGTCCGAAGGAGCGGAAAGACCACTGCCTGTTTCGACCTCAGCTCGTCATCTGAAGAGTCCCAAATCATTAGCCAAACCTGCGGGGCAGCAACGGTGGACGGCGCTAACTTGCTCTACAAGTTGGTGGTGGAAGCGATACACGGGCGACAACATATATCTGACTCGTTTGTCGCTGACGTTATATCCAAGTGTGCGCCGTTGGGCAATACCGACAGAAGAACTGTGCTTATAGTTGACGAGTATGAAACATTTTTTGGACTCCTCAAAGCAGCCGTGGTTGAGATCCCCATCGTCCGATATTCGATAGTGCAGCCTATTCTCAATCAACTGATGGAGTTTTCCTTGAACAATTTACTTGTATTCTTGGGGCAGCAGCCGGATGCTCATTTTATATTGATGGACCAGAATCAGCTGGCGCCCTATGTTGAACAAGAGTCATTCCCTTTATTTGAGCATCGGAAGGGAACTATCACAGGTGAATTTGCGGAGCTGATTCGGAAAATATTCGGTGGGCGCATAGAGTGTTCGGCGCAGTTTATGGATGCAGTGTTTGAAGAGACAGCAGGACACCCGTTTTTGACAGCAAACGTCTTGGGGGAGTTTGTAGACTGGTTGATTGAGCAAAAGCGACCACAACACGGCTTGCGGGTGGATGGGAAGGACTTTACAAAATTCACGAGGTCAAAATTAGGAATGGATCGTATTTCGCTCAGCAGTGATTACGAATTCTTTAGGAGTGCAGCCGCGGCAGCCATGTCAGCTCAGGGTTACAACGGCGATCCGTGGCTCTATACCATATATTGGGTGCTTCGACTGTTAAACGATGCCGACGCAACTAACTTGCGCATCAAGTTGTCTGAATTTGAGGATTTGATCTCTGGTATCCCGAATCCTGGCAACCAGCCGCTCCCCACCAAGAACGAAATACTTAGAACTGCCTCACACGGAAATTTTATTCGTGTGGACAAGCAATGGGTAGGCGCAAAGATAAAGACGCTGAGCCGCATCGCTGCTTCAGTCCGACCCGAGCTTGCTTGACGGAGAGCAGCGGTGATTTCGCCGGAACAATTGATTCAGGAACTGGCGGAGCGATCGCGCGCATCGTTGGCGCCTCTCAACGTAAGTTGGGTCACTATACAAGGAGAGCGCGATAGTTTTGCAGAACAAGTGAGGGAGCTTAGACGGGAAATGGCGATTGTGCCTTGGATTGTCCGAGGTGTAGGTTTTTCCGATCCGAATTCGGTAATGAATGATGTGTCGGAGGCATTGTGTGCGGCTCGCGCCGACATTGACCAAATAGGCCAAGCGGCTCGTGGCTGTGGGTTTGTGGATCTAGTGTTGGTTAGTCGAAAAGGATGGAATTTGGCGATCAGCTCCTCGCCAGTCACGTTGCCGAGCTGGTTTCCAATATCGCCGGAGCACACAATTACGTGTCGCATTAGGGACTTAACTTGGGCTACGGCAGTACCGCTGTCCGATCAGGTTGTTTATTTGGAGGAGCTCAGAAGGTTACTGTATGAATTGGATATGTCGCTGACGACAAAGTTGCGAGCAACAGCGTCGACTAACGGCAAACGTCTAAATAGTCTATGGAGTCATTTGTCGGAAACAGATGGGGGTAGTTTTGCGGACGAACTGAGACGGAGTGACGAGCGATTACGTGGGATACGCAATCCATCAGAATACCGGCCCAGCATAAAGAGTCGTACGATGGTTGGGTACATTTGGGCAGCGGCGAATAGTACATCAGCCGACAGAACTATGAGAATTGCCAAAGCGTTGTCGGATGGGCTAGCATTGCGTCACGTAACAGAAATTGGCCCGCCCCCTTTGTTGGCGGTGTTGAATCGTCCAAGCAACAGAAATATAAGTGAAGACATTTGGTGGTGTTATTGCTTGATAGCTACTATACGGAGCGCGTGCCAATTCGTAACCGCAGCGGCACATGCCGATGAATATGCGAGGTATCCCGTTGTCTTGCTGCGGTCGGTCTCCCGCGATTTGCGAACTTTCCTGGATGAAGCAGTTGCGAGGATGCGAAACGAATTTGTTGTCCGGTAACGAAGGCCTGCTGGGTCTGTATTCCCTGACCTGCCGCCACTGAATTGGTCGACCGGAAAAGTGCGAAATCAGAGGACTTGACCTGATTTGCGCCAAGCGGATCCCTCCATTGGTCCGACGGATCTACTAAGGTGCGCGGCGATTGCTGAATCAGCAGAGGGGGTACGACTGATGCAATCTACGGGACTGTTTGATTTGCTGGTCATCTGAGGGCCTCGAACAACTAGGCGTCGTGAGGTTCTGGTGGCCCGAATCGAGCGTTTGCGGCTTGTTGGTAATGATTCGGGCGCCAAACCGGGCGTTTGAAGGGGTAAATGCGGCTCGTGCAGGAGGTCGGTGCAGACGACCCCCGCGATCAGACCGTCAGGCGGGGATCCGGGCGCGGAGTTGGACTAGGCGGCGGATGTTGAAGGCGAGGTTGGCCATGCCGATCTTGGTGCGGGCTCGAGCGAGACCGATGGTTCGGATGACCAGCCCCATCGCCTGTTTCTGCACCGCGAAGACATGCTCGACCGGAGCCCGTTCGCGTGACCGCCTTGCGTTGCCGCGACGGACGTGCGCAGGCAGAAGTCGACCGGGGCGACGCCGACGGTGGATGTGGCTGATGAACCCGTGCCGCTCTAGGAACGTCTCGTTCTGCTGCGAACGATAGCCTACAACTTCCAACGCCTGATCTTCCATCAACGGAGAGCAGCCTCGGCCCGAGTCTGCTCACACCCCCGAATCCCCGCCTGCCAAGGCCGCTCCGACTGACCAAAACCCGCACGCGAGCCCCGAACAGGCCCCATTCCACCGCATTTGCGACGCAGTCTCGCCGCAGAATGTCAATTCAGCCGATCTTGGAGGTTCCCACTTGGGAGCCTCTATCAACGATGCATGGTGAGGTTCTGCCAGCCGGAATCGACCGTTTTGCGTCTTGTTTGCAGTGGTTCGGACATCGATCGGGGTGTTTGGGGGGCTGCACCGCCCTCTTTGAGGAGATGCGGGCATACGGATCCCGCAGTTGGCGGGTCAAGCGGTGACACTGCCACGAAGTTGAACGATGCGCCGGAGGTTGTAGGCAAGATTGGCCATCCCGATCTTCGTTCGCGCCCGGGCGAGACCGATCGTGCGGACGATCAGTCCCATGGCCTGTTTCTGTACCGCGAACACGTGTTCGACCGGAGCCCGGTCCCTCGAGCGCCTGGCATTGCCGCGGCGGATGTGTGCCGGGAGGGGTCGGCCAGGCCGGCGGCCGCAGTGGATATGGCTGATGAATCCGTGCCGCTCTAGGAACGTCTCGCTCTGCTGCGAGCGATAGGCGGTGTCGGCCCAGACGCCGGCGCCGGTGTTCGTAGGGTCGAGCAGGCCCTGGCGCAACAGCCAGCCGTCGTGCCGGCTGGCATCGGTGACGTCCCAGCAGCGGATCAATCGATACCGTCGGTCGATGCTCGTGTGCGCCTTGGTGCCGAAGCTCGGGATCGCAATGTCCAGCATCGTGCGATCCCCATCGCGTCGGGCCTTGCCGGTCTGGATCGTCCAACGGGCGTCCACGTCTTTCTGACGCACCTTCGCCGGCTGATCCGGCCCAGATTTCGTGTGCCGTTTTCCCCGCCTTCGCGGCTTGCTTCTCGTCCCGCGTATTGCGTTGCTTGGGGGCCGCCACCAGGGTGCTGTCGACGAGCTGGCCCGACATCGCGATGTACCCGGCCGCACGGATGGCCGTGTCGAACCGCCGGAACAGCCCGTCGATCGCACCCGCCCGGGTCAACCGCTCACGAAACATCCAGATCGTCTTGGCGTCCGGCACCCGGTCGCCAGCCCGAGGCCTAGGAAACGCATCAACGACAGCCGGTCGTTGATCAGGAACTCTGCCTTGTCGTCGCTGAGACCGGGCTGCGCCTGGATCACCAGGATTTTGAACATCAGCACCGGGTCGTACGCCGGCCGCCCGCCCTTGGCCCCGTCCGAATAACCAAGCGCCGCTTCCAGATCCGCCCGGAAGATCTCGATATCCACCGCCGCCGCATACGCCTCGAGCTGGTCGCCAATGTCGCGCAGCCGCTGCAGCCGTTCCTCAACGTCAAAAAACCCGGGTTGCGTCGCCATGACCGCCTCCAACACGCTTGCAAACGCATTGAATCACAGGCTCCCTGATTTGGCGAGGTAAATCGAAGTTCCCACTTGGCTTGGGATATCGTAAAGGCCTCACCCGTCCCGCAGTGACAATAGCATTAACAATATTTTGGACCCTGCGCGCTAGCGCGGTCGCCCAGCATGACGGAGCTTTTTGCAGAAGGAAAAACATTCACCTTGGCTTGTGAAAATCGAAATCACTATCCCGGCAGGAGCCACATCACGTCGCGAGAACTGCGAAATACCCGACAACATCGCCACTATCGCTCACCACGGCATGCCCTGTGTCGCCCTGTGCACCGCTTATTGACCCGCTACCTCAAAAACATTCACAACTCTCGGACCGCCCCACCGTCCGGTAGGCCAATAGGCGCTCGACCCAACCGCGCTAACCGACGAGCCCCGCACGTCATGATTTGGTTATTCGAAGTCCACCGCATTTCCGGAACTTATGCACAAGAGTGCATCCCACCTACCGATATCCGACCAATATACTCTCAGCAGTATCCCGGGTTATTGTACCCCCCTCTTCCAGATTAAAACGCCTGATTGCTCTCTCAAATACCCGTTTGCATTGAATAAATAAATGTCGCGGTGTCAACTCTGTTGTGGCCTCAATGATGTAATCAATCGCCTCTTCCTCAAACGGCACAAAACGACCCAGATTAGTCGAGCCCACCAATCTGAAGTAATCCAATTGGGCGCGCAAGAATTCCTTCGCATGTGCGTCGTCTAGCGTAGGGATTTCGAGATAAGGCACCGTCATTCTCTTCAATAGATGCTGAGACATAACGGCCTCAATCAGCGCTGCCGCGGCAGTAAAGCTGATTAACAATCCAAAACGATATGGCAATCCATTTATGAGTTCCCTAAGTCCACTAAAAACCGCTTCACTATCGGTAGTCTTAGCATCAAACAACACCTCACCTTCATCCAGGAATAAGTAAACCGATTCGCAAACTCGCTCCGCTGGACGCAGTTCAGAGGTGATCACGCGAAACAAGTCAGCGAGTATCTTTGCTGCCAGAAAGTCCGAAGTCACCTTTCCGTCGTACTCGTCCCCGTTCCATTCTTCATCGCCGACTAAGAATTCATAGACACGCGAGCCTTCTTCTGCACCTTTGCGTAGCACCCGCACCATCGCTCGATCACGATCAGGCAACGCATCGATTGCAGGTTCGACAAACGACGACTTGTCCTGCACATGTCCGAGCTTCGCCGCTTCCGCTAACTCATCGATTGTTCTATCTGTCATCTCCCTCACGTGGCGACAATATTCTTTCACCCTGTCACGACCAAGATTCCGTACAATGTATTTGTGTAACTCCAAGAAATTAAATTTTGCAGATACCCTTGGACGCTCCAGATAGATCGCCAAAGAATCAAACTCCTCGGTCTTTTCGTCGATCATCGTTTTCAAATATCTCAACGCATGGCTCTTTCCTGCGCCATATTCACCGTGCAAAATAGCAAATTCAGTAACCCCGATATCTCTCCCGCGCACGCCCTTGATCAGGTCAACTAAATCCTCGCGGAGTTCGGCTCTTCCGGCCCAATTGTGAACCGCTCCATCGGGTACGATGGGAAATGGATCCAGCCGTAAATCAAACCTTTCCAAGCTCATACTGCTTTTTCCCGCCCCTTCGGCATATTTCTTGCTACCCACGCCTCGTACCTTACAGTCGCCCCACTATTCAGCAACCGTTGGATCTCCTGATGGCACGGCGAATTGTCACCCACACCTTCCATTTCGGCAACCACCTCGTGATTTTTCTTCATCCCACCCAAAGTAAAGTTAGAGGATCCTATGAAGCTTCTAAAGTATCCTTTACGATACTCAAAATGATAAAGTTTCGCATGCAAGTATGGATTCACATACACAAAGAGCTCTACGTTTTTGCTTGCGAGCCGTTTCGCCACATCCAGCGCCATAGCAGTGTTATCAGTTCCTGGCGGGCGTGTGATTACTTGAATTAAGTCCACTCCCCTGTTTTGCTGTGAGGCGCAAAATTGCTCTATATTTTTCCAAGGGACGGGCAGTTGTCCAAAATATGGCGAACAAATGACCATACTGCTTATAGGATCGCTCAAGGATTGTAGAAAACGCCAATAAAAACTTCGAGTATAGTGCACATCTTGAAATGTGATTCTTTGTTTCCTATTTGCCGACATCCTCAGAGCGATCCTTTCCATTTGTAAAACCCGACCTGCCCTCGTTTTGCGGACAGTCTTTCAAATTCACCCCGGTACTTTTCAAATATTCGAGCCACAGTGTCCTCCCATGAGTAATTTTTTTTGTCCACGAAGGATCTGTACTTCACAAATTCAATAGGCAAAACCAATGTCGCTTGCGCCGCATGCACTAGCTTAGTAGCCCTATAGCCGGCTCTCATAACTTCAGCCGTGTCTTCCAAAAGAATATCTACATCCTCGCTCCGAGCCTGCGTCGCAATGGCAATGAGTCCGAATGTGTCCTGGTAAGGACCATCTTTTTTTTTGTGTGATTGTATTCCCAGCGCATTTTGTGTTGTGCTGTTCGGGCCCAGCCAAAAAAAGTAATCATTTAGTATAAGTCCATCGAGAGTGGCCTGTCCAAGTGGCGTCAACTTCTTGGAGTTAGCGTCGACTAGCTCTAAACGCTGGAGCCAGCCCTGCCTCGGCGCCGCGTGGTGCTTAGCTGTCTTCATTGAAATGTTTTTACACACCAAAGACGCTTGATGACGGCTAGGCATGGAAAGCCATGGGATGTACGTAATCATCCGTTCTAAAACTTGCCTTTCTGGAAATATATTTTGTAGCCAACCAGCTCTTTCCTTCCTTAATTCGCGTTGGAAATACCAGTAGTGCTCATATAGAGAAACGCCGCTCGGCTTAGAAAAAAACATAAGGATAGGTACTAACGCATCAGCGTCCGCCAAGAGTACCGTCCGACTCAGGAAATAATTGTAAAAGCCGTCGTCCGACGAAGCTTGAGCCCCCAGAAGGGCTCTCCCGAGCTCGGTTGGGGCGACGCGGCGTAGACGTGCACTCTTCTGGGAAACTGCAAATATCAACCCCATTGATTCGGCAAAATTTGCTACCTCCAACAGATACTTCATGTTCGGTGTATGTGTTCCGTTGTCTCCACCGGCCAATGAACGCTTAGAGGATGCAGCCTGTTCCGCTAACTCGTTTATGTATGCAGAAGGCCGCTCATTGAAAATATCGAGTGTGGAAACTATCCGCTCAAGAAAATAAGCACCGGTGGTGTACCCGATGTGTCGAGATAGGGCTCGACCTAGATCCCGCTCAAGATCAGTCCCGTTCCAATACGATCTCAACTTGGCGTCTCCCCTCCATGTGCAGTGCATCTAGGACGTATCTTGACCAACAATATTCGCCCGCTGGCACCGTCTGCAAGAACAGCCTCGCCGGGTGCCAAGCTCCTGATGACGTCCCCGATCGAAGGGACTTTTTCATTGTCCACCTCGTAGTCCACCGCGTTCCTAGTGGGCATGCGGTTCACTGCTGCGGTTACATCGGCTTCAAACCCCAACATGTGTGTGAGCGTCATATCGACTTGGCTCATTAGTTTGGAATTTACGGCCGATGGCTGCTGTGTTGCGAAGACCAGAGAAAGGCCGGCATCCCTTCCGCGCTTAACGTAATCTATGAGTGGCCCAGTCGCCGGTGTCGCACCATCGGACGGTATGAGGACATGCGCCTCGTCAAGAACCATCCACACTTTCTTCGCTAACGTTTCCGCATCCGACGCGACTGTCACCCCCGTCCGGCGTGCCACCTTTCGAGCTTGTTGGGCTCGTCCCATCTTGTCTGCAACCAGCCTTGAAATTACGCCAACCACGAGGGCTCTAATGGCCTCACCTAGATTCCGCATCAGTACCACTGACACCCTACCGGGACACAGTAATGTGTCTATCCCAACACCACTTTGTACGATAATGCCGGTTTTTGCGAGGCCGTCCAGGCGCCACCGCAGCCCGTCCACCGTAGCGGGCTGAAAGCCCGCGAGAGTATCTTCGCTAGTACACGCAGCCGCTAACTCCCCCGGCGGTTTGGGACCGTGAATAGAGTGAAGTGTCAGAAAGGCCTGGCCCATAGCACTAAAGCGATCGAGCTCCAATATGGCCAAAAAATCTGCCTCACTTACCTGTGAGGCCGATAGACAAAATTCAGTCGCTCCAGGCACCTGCGTGTCACTAGAACTTGGAACAAGAATGGACACCTCCTTTACTTCTCCGCCAGTCAACCCCCACCGCGCCAACTCCGCCATCTGACGCTTGTCCTGAGGATCTTCGGGATTTGGTTGATACCCCACCGTCCAAAACTGATCTTGTACATCGAAAACGATCGCCGCGTCCGATGAACTGCTTTCGTCGCCTTCCGTTCTTACCGAATGGAGTTCTTCAATGAAAACCCCTAGATCGAAGCTTTTACCACTACCTCTATTCCCAAAAATACCAATTACATGCGGAAAGCCTACGTCGCAAAACACGGCATAATCGAGCACCGTAGAGGCCTTTCCATGTTCAATTACTTTACCAATGAACGCAGTCCGCCGACCGGAATCTCTCGCTCCCACCACAATGCGGCGCGATTTGTGATCGACTTGGAAACTGTTTCTGCTCTTTGTGTGAAAACGCGACTTCGTGAACACTTTCTTATAGATCATCGCCCACCTCCCCAAGTGGCAAATTGACGAGCGGCCGATTGCCCCTACGAAGAACAATGACTTGGTCCGGGCTGACTAGCCCAAGTGCTCTGTCATAGGCAGCTGTAGACACCACCACCGCTACATTCCGTTCGATTGCCAACGATCTTAATCCTTTGCAAACAGCTAACGCCGTAAACCTGTCAAGCGTTTCGCAAAAGTTATCCACGTACAAAATGTTTGGGCGCTTGAGAAATGCACACGCGAGCTGCAACCGATATCTCTGTCCAGAACTTAAGCTATTGACAGGACGAACGAATAGCTGTGGCTCTGCCAAACCACATTTTGCACTGACAGTGATAAACTGGTCGAGATCCAGCTGCGATACTTGTTCCAAAGGTGTTTCAGAATCAATTAAGGGTTCTAACTCGACAACCTTTGCATTTGGCTTCACTGATCCCCCGATGTCCAATTCTTCTTGGTCTCGTGTCCGACATCCGTGACTTTTCCCGGCTGGTGATTCGCACAATCTGCGAATGGCACGCCCAAGCAGGCTTTTACCTGACCCACTCGCTCCGCAAATCAAGGTAATGGAGCCCGAGGTAAGGGTAAACGAAGTTGGCTGAATAATCTCCGCCGTGAGTTCCGAACCCACAAATCCAAACGCGTCTTGTATCCTCCGCGCTGCATTCGACTGGGCCACTGATGCGTGAACGCAAACCGAAACCTCGTTGAAACTGTACTCGACCTGCGCAGTGTCAGTTCTCAAGGTTCTTTGAGGGAACACATCCCCTAATATTGTTGCTCGTTTCTGGACGTACTCCTTCGACTCCTGTGTCAATCCGGCAATGTAACACGGTTTAGGTCTACGATTCAGTCGATACAGTGCTTCCCAGGTTTCTTGATCTAGATGTTCAGGTTCATAACGCAAAGAATTTATTACGTCTCTGAGACCAACATCTCTGGCTTCCATATATTTGATCATTTGCAATGCATAGCTGCGTTGCATGGTCATGACTCCGCCCCCGCCTTGTGGCATAGCCTTTATACCTTCTGGAGAGAGCGCTTTCTTTACAAGGTATGCCATATCTTTCGAAATTCGGTGTTCGTTTCCTTCGGTGTCTCCCATGCAAGCGAATTCTTGACCAACAAATTTATAGTAACGAAGCATGTCCGCCGTGATTTCCAAGAATCTTGGCCTGAATCCGCCGTAATGCCATCGTTCTGTGGAGAAATTTATCGCCGCTTCTAGAAAGAGACGAGCGAGGCCAAGCCCTCTGATTTCTGGGTGGATTACGAATCGTGAGATCCTCGCAATTATGTTCGAGTACTTCTTAGTGGCACCTCTGTCCCATTTCGACCATCCCAATCCTGTGGTTTCACGATACGAAAAATCTAGAAATCTCTTCCGAGCGGTATTTGCAATCATGCTTGAACAAATTTCAATAAAGCCTAGTACACGAGGTAGTTCCCATGTGTTGGTGACGGCGATAATCGGAACAACTCTACCCGCGCCGCCTCCTCCCCGGTAATGAAATTTTCGCAACGCATCGAAGAGGAGAAATTCTTCTTCGGTTTCTATTTCCTTGAAGGTCACGGCGTTCGACATTCCTGTTAATTGCCAAACTAAATCAAGGCGCCAAGCTCGACCAACCTCAATCCACTCACAATCGTTCTTCGCAAGTACGAACAAATTTTCGGGCGATCTGTAGACATTGTCTCTCTTTCCGATTGGGACAAATCGTCTAGCTTTGATGGTCTGACCATCCGACAGTTTCAACAAAGCGTTATTGCCCTGTAGTGATCGGCTCAAGACGGTAACGCTTGGCTCGTTCGGCAAAGTTTCGTTTGTTCCTGAACCTGACATTCGTGCTAATAAACCGCTGTTTCAGTGCCTTCTTAGATCACTTATGGACTTCCGCCTGTCCGCAATGATTGCCTCTTGAAACAATCTATCTGGCCATGGCGGCGAAGCAGTTGTTTTTCATTTACATCGTCTCCCGAAATGGCCTTCCCCATTTGTAATGATCTGGCATCAAGCCTAGGAAGAATGGTCATTGTCAAATGCATTGCTCGTGGCTTACGAGCAATACTTGCTTGCCTTATTTGCAACCTGAGCCCAGCCGACCCGCTCGAAGGATGCACAACCTTATCATAGACGGAGCTATTCATTGTCGCCCCGCACCAGCCGCAACTTGGTCCGTCATCACGTCGTAATCTGTCCACCATAGATAGCCTGCCCCCCACTGCGCGTAATTGACGTGTTCTACCATAGGATCGGCCGGGACGCCGCATTCACGGGCACAGGCGATCAGCGACCGGGGGTCATGCACCGGACCTTGTGGCGCGCTCCCATCCGGGTCAGACAGGCCAGGCGCAGGGCACTCCCGTCGCCGTGCCCGCCGAGGCGTGAGGTGGGCGTATTCGCAGCACTCCCTAGCCATCCTTATCGCCCAACAGGGTTTCCTGTCGCTCATCGACACTGCGGTTAGTTTGTTGGAAGTAGCCACACCAAAGGCCCCGCTGGCGGGCAGATCATCGCCGCTCAGCAGAGGACCATCGCAAATGCGGTTCAGGAGATCGGCTTGGCGAGGTTCGAGCGCAACCTAACGACCGAGGACCTTGAGCACGTTCACCAGCTTGGTTCGTATATTCGGCGAGCCAGCCGTCGGGCTGGCCCTGTCGAGCAGTGACGGCGGCCGGCGGTCACCGATCAGAGGCCGGGAACGGTCGCGGCGGCGATCGCTAAACCACTGGACGAGCACCTAGTTGCCGGAGACATCAGGCACACACGCCGCGTGCGGCACGTCGTCGAAGAATCCGTCGCCGATCCTAAATCGTCAGATGGCCGCGTCGTATTCGATGCTGTCAGGGAAGCGATCCGGATCGGTCAGGATTGCGCCTGGTACGGGTCGACAGGCCCCGCGTGGTAAAACACCCGACCTTCGCAATCGTCACATTACGGATAAGCAGGTTATTTTTTGTTTTTCGGCGCAAAAGCCTCGTCGATCGCCTCGCACACGAGGCCAAGTGCATAGAACGCAGTCCACGAGCATAACCCGGACCTCTTGGCGGCACAGCGGGCAAGCTCCCCTCTGTTCATCCGCGTCCTCTCTGAAAACTCGGTCCAACATGCGGACCCATAGCGGCAAGCCTGATCACCGGGACCCGATCCGCAACTACGTTCGATACAGCGAACCTCTTGGTTTCCGGCTCTGCAGACGGGCCATTCGTTCATACCGTGCGGGCTAGGTCGCCCCTCTCACGCCCTGCGCGGCGATCAATGTCATTTAGTCCGGAAGCATCGCCCTGCTCCGGGCCGCTGCCACCCCGGCCCGTAACGTGCCCTGAACACGGACATATGACGGGACCCACAGCATCATCTTGCAGACGAGCGATTTGGAGCAAACCGTGCGCACCGCGGACACTCACAGGATTGACGATTGGGCGCCCGAATTTCCTTCGATAGGGCGCGCAATGGCCTGACTAGGCCCGTGAACCATGCCGGTCGTGGCCAGATGTTATATTCCGATTGTTTGACAGCATGCCAGGAAAGTCGAATTACGCGCACGGAAAATCCCTCGAAAACATCCCCATTTTCAAGGTTTTATTGGTGATTTCAGGGTAGGATTTGAACCCAGGCCCTTCAGGTTATGAGCCTGTCGTGCCATTTTGAACTCGCCCTCCCTTTCACCAACGCGTCAGGGTTCGAACCCAGTGCGGGTGCCAGCAATCGCAACACCCATCTGTCCCGCGGCGCCTTCGATTTCCCGATTGCGGACGAAGACGCAGCGAAACCGCATCCGCTCGTTTCTGCGGCTTGGCATCCACACGGATGGGGGCGTTCTGCAGTACCGCATGCCTCGCGAACGCGTACCACCGATCCTGTCAACCAGGGTCGTGGCAGCCGGCGGTTACCGCGTTCAAGGGGGCGTGAACGGTCCCGCCAATTCGCCCGGCCGCCGCTTCACATGCCTGGCTCGGGCACGCTGGTAACGCAGCCTCTCGGAGAGGTTGCGGTGGCCTAGCGATCGGGCCACGACGCGAACCGGTACTCGTTGCCTACAACCGTCCGACCACACCGCCAAGACCGGGCCACCTGACGTCTCCGCGCTCGATCCCGACCGCAGTCGTGTAGCGCGCGAGGCTCCGCCCCGCCGTTCCTGCCGTCACCTGCCAGCAGAAACCCAAATCCAGTGCCGCGTCGCGCCAGCCGCGTTGACCCCCCCCCCCCCCGGCCGCAGGGCCGACGACACCTCCTCCTTCCATGCTCAAAAAAAAGGTGAGTGAGGGCAGACAGAAGTCCCCGCCGCCTCCCTCCATGAACGTCCCCCGAACACAACCCGCTTCGTCGTTCCTGCTGTCACCTGCCAGCAGAAACCCAAGCCCAGTGTCGCTTCGCGCCAGCCACGTTGACCCCCGGCCGCAGGGCCAACGACCCCTCCTCCTTCCATGCTCAAAAAAGGTGAATGAGGGCTGACAGAAATCCCCGCCGCTTCCCGTCATGAACGTCCCCCGAACACAACCCGCTTCGTCGTTCCTGCCGTCACCTGCCAGCAGAAACCCACGTCCAGTGCCGCTTCGCGCCGGCCACGTTGCCCCCCGGCCGCAGGGCCCACGACCCCTCCTCCTTCCATGCTCAAGAAAGGTGAATGAGGGCAGACAGAAGTTCCCGCCACTTCCCGCCATGAACGTCCCTCGAACACCACCCTCGCTGCGCCCGGTACCGCCCGGGCGCCAGCCCGAAAGGATTACCTCCATGCCCGCCATCCGCGCTGCCGCCATCGACGTCGAAACCACCGGCCTCGATCCCAGTCAGCATGGCGTCGTCGAAATCGCCGCCGCCGGCATCTGCATCGTCGACCCGGCCACCGGCCACTTCGACGCCTGCCAACCCCTCCATTCCAGCCTGGTCGATCCCGGGCGGGACATCCCGGCCTCCGCCTCCGCCGTGCATCACCTCACGACGCAGGACGTGCAGGGCCAGCCCCGCCTGCCCGAGGCCCTCGCCGCCCTGACCGCCGCGGTGCGCGCCTTCCGGCCCGACGTGATGGTCGCCCACAACGCCGCGTTCGATGCCGGGTTCCTCCCCGGCCTCGCCGCCGCGCTCTTCCCGGGCGATCCCCGCTGGGTGTGCACGCTGCGCCTCGCCAGGCATCTCTGGCCGCTCGCCGATGGCTTCGGCCTCCAGGCCCTGCGGTATGCCTGCCGCCTCCAGGACTGCGTGACCGGCCACGACGTGCACCGCGCCGCATTCGACGCGGCGTGTTGCGCCGTCCTCCTGCCCCTGCAGTGCCGGGCCCTCTCCGAGGCCGGTCACGAAGTGACCCCGGAGGTGCTCCGCGAGCGGAGCGCCGCGGTGCCCTTGCTTGCCCGCGTTCCGATCGGGCGACGCTACCGGGGCCAGCTTTGGCGCGACGTGCCCCACAGTTTCTGCCAGTGGATCCTGCGCACACACTGCACCGGCGATCCATTCGACCCGGAGATTGTGGCGACCGCCGAAGCCGCGCTCCGCGGCATCTACGCGGTCCCGCCCGCACAGCCAAACCCCTGTGGGACCACCTGAACCGCCCCGTATAGGGGTGGGACGCGTGCCGGGCTTACCCGGCGCGGGCCGTGACGCAGGGTGTCCGTGCGTTCGTCCTGCCGATCCCCGGCACCCGCCCCGCGCTCCCGGAACCGGGTGCGCCGCACCCCCGACCAGGACGCGCAACCCAATGCCTTCGGGGTCACCATCGCCGAAGGCTGTCCCCCAAACCCACGACGAGCCCAACCATCATGCAAATGCTCTCTCGCCAACTTGTCCTCGCTCCGACCGATCTCGGCAACTTCCTGAGCTGCCGGCATCTGACCTCGCTCGACCTCGCCACGACCCGCGGGGAGCAGGAACGCCCCGCCCGCAATGACCCGCGCATGCAGGAACTCCGCGAGCGCGGCCGCCGCCACGAGCGCGCCTGGCTCGACCGCCTGCGTCACGATGGCCGGACGATCGCCGGCGACCCCGGCGCGGACGACTCCGCTGCCGGCATCGGGCCTGACGAAACCCTGGCCGCGATGCGGGCCGGCGCCGACGTCGTCTACCAGGCGACACTCCAGGACGACGTCTGGTCCGGTCGCGCCGACTTCCTCTGCCGGGTGCCGACGCCGAGCGCCCTCGGCGACTGGTCCTACGAGGCGCTCGACACCAAGCTCGCACGCGACACCAGGGCCGCAACCCTGCTCCAGCTCGGCGTGTACTCCCTGCTCCTCGGCGAGCTCCAGGGGCTTGCCCCGGAACGGATGCACGTGGTGACGCCCGGCGCGGACTTCGCGCTCTCGAGCTACCGCGTCGACGAATACGCGGCCTACGTCCGGCTCCTGCAGCGCCGCATCACCACCTTCGTCGCGGCGCCGGGCGACACCTATCCGGAGCCGGTGCCGCACTGCGATACCTGCGCCTGGTGGCCGGAGTGCGAGCAGCGCCGCCGCGGCGACGACCATCTCGGCTACGTCGCCGGGATCTCCACGCGCCAGATCGCGGCACTCCGCGGCCTGGGTGTTGCGCGCCTCGCCGATCTCGCCGCGCTCGATCCCGTCCCGCAGCCGCCACGCGGGTCGCGCGACGCCCTGCGCCGCGCCCGCGAGCAGGCGCGCGTGCAGCACGTCGGCCGGGAGCGCGGAGAGCCGTACTTCGAGCTCAGGCAGCCCGTCGACGCCGCCCACGGACTGGCGCAATTGCCCGAGCCCACCCCGGACGACGTCTTCCTCGACTTCGAGGGCGACCATTTCGCGGAATCCGGGGTCCGGGAGTATCTCCTCGGCTACGTGACAAGCGCGCCCGAAGGTCCCTCCGGCTACACGGCGGTCCGGGCGCGGACGCTCGCCGAAGAGCGCGCCGCCTTCGAACGGTTCATGGACCTCGCCACCGCGATCCGGGCGCGAAACCCGCGCGCCCACATCTACCATTTCGCCCCCTACGAGCCCACGGCGCTCAAGCGCCTGATGGGCCGCCACGCCACGTGCGAGGTCGAGCTCGACACGCTCCTCCGGGCCGGCGCCTTCGTCGACCTGCATGCGCTCGTGAAGCGCGCGCTGGTCGCCGGCGTCGAGCGCTATTCCCTCAAGGACCTGGAGCCGTTCTTCGGGTACCGCCGCGAGCAGGAGCTCCGGGAGGCGGCGGCCAGCCGGCGGATCGTCGAGCACGCCGTCGCTGCCGGCGCCGGCGGCGATTCCGACCCGGCCCTCACGCGCCATTTCGCCATCGTCGAGGCCTACAACCGCGAGGACTGCGAATCGGCCGCGCGGCTCCGCGACTGGCTCGAGCGGCTGCGGGCCGATGCCGCGGCAAGCGGCCATGCGCTGCCCCGCCCGGAACTGCGCCCGGGCGATGCGTCGGCAGCGATCGGCGAGCTCGACCAGGATCTCGAACGCCTGCGCCGGGACCTGCTCGAGGGCGTGCCGATCGACCCCGATGAGCGCTCGGGCGCGGAGCAGGCCCGCTGCGCGCTGGCCCACATGATGGAATTCCACCGCCGCGAGGACAAGGCGAGCTGGTGGGACTACTTCCGCCTGCTGGCGCTCGAGGAGAGCGAGCTCGAGGGCGAACGCCGCGCGCTGCGGGGCCTCGCCCACGCCGAGACCGTCGAACCCGGATCGGCACCGCTCGAGCGGTACCGGTTCCCGCCGCAGGATGTCGACGCGCGTCCCGGCGATGAGGTGTACGGCCTCGACGGGACCAGGGTCGGGTTGGTGGCTGCCGTTCACCTGGCCGACCGCAGCATCGACGTCAAGAAATCGAGGAAAACCGCGGGCCTCCATCCGGGCGCGGTGATCCTCCACAATCACGTGCGTTCCGACCCGCTCCGCACGTCGCTGATGCGTCTCGGGGAGGCGGTCCTGGAGCAGGGCTTCGCCCCTGGCGCGCCGTACCGCGCGGCGGCGGACCTGCTGCTGCGCCGGCCGCCGCCGCCGGACACCGCGCGCGACCCGCTGCAGCGCCCGGGCGAGAGCACCCTCGAGGCCGCGTGCCGGATCGCGGTCGAGCTCGACGGCCACGTGCTCGCCATCCAGGGCCCGCCCGGTACCGGCAAGACCTACACGGGCGCCGCGATCATCGGCGCGCTCGTGCGCGCCGGCCTCAAGGTGGGCGTCACCGCGGTCAGCCACAAGGTGGTCGTCAACCTCCTCGAAGCCGCCGCGCAGCAGGCGCGCGCCGCCGGCCTCCCGATGGACCTCCTCCATCGCCAGCAGGGACAGTACGAGGGCGCGTGGGGCATCGAGCGGATGTACGCCTACGATGCCGTGCGCGGCGCGCTCGAGGACGGAGCCGCCGATGTGCTGGGCGCCACGGCGTGGTGCTGGGCCCGGCCAGACTTCGCGGAGAGCGTCGACGTCCTCGTCGTCGACGAGGCCGGCCAGATGTCCCTCGCCAACGTGCTCGCCTGCGCCCCGGCCGCGCGCAGCCTCATTCTCCTGGGCGACCCGCAGCAGCTCGAGCAGCCGCTCCAGAGCAGCCACCCGGAGGGAACCGAGGTGTCCGCGCTGTACCACTTGCTGGGCGGCGCCGACACCATGCCCCCGGAGCAGGGCCTCTTTCTCGGCGAGACCTACCGGCTGCATCCCGACATCGCACGCTTCACGTCCGAGATCTACTACGAGGGGAGGCTCGAGGCGGTTCCCGGCCTCGAGCGTCAGGCGATCGTGCCGAGGGGAGACCGCAAGTCGGACCTCCGGGGCTCCGGCCTCCGCTACGTGCCGGTCGCGCATGACGGAAACCAGGCGCGCGCGCCGGAAGAGATCGACTGCGTCCGGCGGCTGGTCGCGGACCTGCTGGCGGACGCCGGCTGGCGGGACCGGGAGGGCCACGTGCGGCCGCTCACGGCGCACGACATCCTGATCGTGGCCCCCTACAACGCGCAGGTCTCCGCGCTCGCGGAGGCGCTGCCCGACCTCGCCGGACCGGATCGGCACCGTCGACCGCTTCCAGGGCCAGGAAGCGCCGGTGGTGATCTACTCGATGACGTCATCGAGCCCCGACGACGCGCCGCGGGGCATGGAGTTCCTCTACAACCGCTTCCGGTTCAACGTCGCGACCTCGCGCGCCCGGGCACTCTGCGTCCTGGTGGGCAGCCCGGCGCTGTTCGAGCCGGACTGCCGCACGCCGCGCCAGATGCGGCTGGCCAACGGCCTCTGCCGGTTCCGGGAGCTGGCGCGCACCGTCCAGCCGGCCTGAGTCGCCGGTGCGAGCGTGCGGTCCCAGGCCTCCAGGATCGCGACGGCCGCTTCCCTGTCTGCCGCCGACGTACCGCGACCCGGGCGGAACCGAGCCGACGCTCCTGCATCGGCGCCGAACCGACCGATCGCACTCGGGCCTCGCGCGGCACCCCGCGCACGGACCTTCCGGGCTCCATCGCCGGGGCCTGCAAAGCCGCCCCTTGATGCCTGGCTTCCCGGTGCCCGCGGACGTCCGGTGTCGATGGCGCCGGCGCGGGCAGTACGGCGGCGACGCTCCGCGCGCTGCGGAACACGGGCCCTGAGCCTGAAGAGGCCACCGAACAGGCGCCGCGAACCCGGGCCGGCCCGCCTGGCGCCGGATCGCACCGGGTCCTGAGCCTCCCCACCGCAAACCCCTGGCCCGCTTCTCCGCGGTCATCCCTTCCCTCCCCACCGAAGCCGACAGCCCCGGCCGACCGACGACGGTCACCGGTCTCTGCGCGGCCAACCCGTTCGCCGCTCCGCTCCGAAGACGACCCCGAAAGTTCCCATGCACCACCACCTCCTCCCGGACCGTGTCCGGTCGCGCCGGCATCTCCCGCGCGCCCCTCCGGCACGGCCCCCGATCGCGCCACCCGCCCCGGCTACGGATGGCGTGACCTGGCCGAACGCCCTCCGGCGTCCGGCCCGCCTCCAGCCGACCTCATCCCTTCCTCTTCCTGCCAAAGGACCCGCTTCCATGCCCTTCCTCACCGCCCTTGCCGTCGACATCGCAGCCACCGGAACCGATCCCCGCTCGGACGCCGTCGTCGAGATCGCCTCGGTCGCCATCCGCTTCGATCTCGACACCGGCCGGCATGACATCTTCCAGACCCTCTCCAACGCGCTCGTCGATCCCGGCCGCGAGATCCCCGCGACCGCCTCGGCCGTCCACCACCTGACCGCGGAACACGTCCGCGGACAACCCGATCTCGCGCAGGCCCTGGAAAGCCTGTGCCAGGCGGCAAGCGCGTTCCGTCCCACCATGCTCGTGGCCCACGACGCCATCTTCGCGGCCGGGTTCCTCCCCGACCTCGCCCGCACCCTCACCCCGGAGAATCCCGACTGGGTGTGCACCCTGCGGCTCGCCCGGCACGCGTGGCCCGACGCGCCGGCCTTCGGGCTCCAGGCGCTCCGCTACCACCGGGGGCTCATGCAGGGCGGCGCCCGCAGCAACGAGGCCCACCAGGCCTGGTACAACGCCGCCTGCTGCGCGGCCCTGCTCGCCGACCTCTGCCGCGCCATGGCGCCCGCCGGTCAGCCCGTGACCGAAGCCCGGCTGCGCAAGCGCCCCGAGGCCGTGCCGCTGCTGCGGCAACGGGGAGCAGTTCCCTGCGCCGGCGCGCCGGGTGGCGCGTGAGCGTTTCATGCCGGGGGCGGCCGCCCGCCCCCGGTGTGCTCCCGCCGATCCATCCGCCGCGGCCAGGACCACGGGCCGGAGCTGGCCTGCGGGTACCCCCGCTCGGCGGAACGCGGCCCGGCCGCGACCCGCGATGCCTTCTCCGGCGTTCCTGCGTCCCGCGTACCGGTCCGCTCCCTGCCTCGGGGCAGGGACGACGGCCGCACGCACCGCGTCATCCGGACACCGGACTCCCGGGCGCCCCGCCGCGGGCGCCGCACCTCCCGCACCTCCCGCACCTCCCGCACACAAGGACTTGCCATGACCTCCATCCATACCGCGTTGGCGTTCTCCAGAGGATCCGAACCCGAAGAGGATCGAACCGATGACGCATGACCGCTCCCGCCAGGGCGACGACGCGTTGCAGGAGATTGCCGGACTCTGGGAACGCACGAGTGCGGGCGGCAACGCATACATCGGCGGCCGCACGCCCGACGACGCGGATATCGTGCTCCCCGCGGGCTCGCTCGTGATGGTGTTCCCGAACGCGAGCGACAATCCCCGCGCGCCAGCCTTCCGGCTGCTGTTCGCACCACCCCAAGACAGCCGCCCGCGGCCCGCGAGCGCCGGGGGCGGCGCGTTCGCGCGCCTGAAGACAGAAGCCCCGCCACCCCGGCCCGCGAACCCGACCCGGGGCATCAACCCGGTCGCCGAGACCGCGCCGCCGGATGTTCTGGTGGATGGCGAAGATCCCCCGTTCTAGGCCCGGTGCCGCGGTTTCACCGGCCGCCACCCGGGCCTGCGACAGGTTCCCGCGACCCGCAGCGCCGGGCATACTCCCGGCGGGAAACATGAAACAGGCGGATACCGGCCATGGTCGCCACCGTCAAGCGCCTCCGGATCGCCGCCGCGACCGTCGAGTACTTCGAGGCGGACGGGTACTACGCGCCCGGCGATCCCGAGCACCGCAAGGCCAGCCGCTGGTATGGCAAAGCCGCCGAGCAGTGCGGCCTCCACAACCGCACGGTCACGGCGCGCGCCTTCGCATCCGTGCTCGAAGGACACGTGCCGCGGACCGATATCCGGCTCGGCCGATTGCGCGACGGCGAGCATCAGCACCTCCCGGGCATCGACGTCACCTTCTCGGCGCCCAAGTCGTTCTCGCTCGAGGCATCGCTGTACGCCGCCCCGCATACCCGGGCACGGCTGCGCAACGCGCACGACGCCGCGGTGCGCGCGGCCCTCGACCTCCTCGAGCGCGAGCTCCTCCAGACCCGGGGGTACGACCGCACCACCCGGCGGCGGCCGCGGATAGCGGCCCATGGGCTGCTGGCCGCGACGTTCCGCCACGCCACCAACCGCAATCTGGACCCGCAGATCCACACCCACTGCGTGGTCGCCAACATGACCCGGAACGCCGACGGCGAATGGCGGAGCGCGGAATTCACGGCGGCATTCCGGGCCAAGAAGCTGCTGGGTGCGTACTACCGGGCGGAGTTGCGGCGCCGGGTGGAGGCGATCGGCTACGCGACGGTGCCGACCCTGGTGGGGACGGTGCCGGGGTTCGAGATCGCGGGCTACCCGAAGGCGCTGCTGGAGCGCTTCTCGACCCGCCGCCGCGATCTCCTGGAGTGGCTGGAGGCCCGCGGGCTCGAGTACACGCCCGCAAACGCCCAGCAGGCGGTGCTCGCGACGCGCCGGCGGAAGGCCGAGCCCGACCGGGCGGCACTCGCGGCGATCTGGCAGCAGCGGGCGGACGGATGTGTCGGGCAACGCGACCCGGGCGCGGTGCGGCGGAGCGGTGCGCCCGCCCCGCCGGCCCCGTCGCCGCTCGAGGTGACGCGCCGGGCGGTCGAGCATCTGGCGGAGCGCAGCACGCTGTTCACGGCGCACGACCTCCGCGGGTATGCGCTCGCGTACGGCGGCGGGCGGCAGACGCTGGCGGAGATCGATGCGGCGCTCGCCCAGCTGCAACGGGACCGCCTCCTGCTCGAGGTGCCGGCGGACGGCGTCGACCGCGCGTTCACCACCCGCGGTGCGGCCGCCGCCGAGCGCGAGGTCCTCGCCCTGATGCAGGGCGGAATCGGCGCCGGGAAGCCGCTCGTGGACGCGGGCGCGGTGGCGGACGCGCTCGCGGCGGGCCCGCTCAACGCCGGGCAGCGCGCCGCGGTGGAGACGGTGCTGCTGGGCCGCGACCGGGTGGTCGGGGTGCAGGGCTACGCCGGCACGGGGAAGACCACGATGCTGCGCGAGGTCGTGCGCCGCGCCGCCGGCGCGCCGCTGCTCGGCCTCGCCCCGTCGACGGCCGCGGTCCGGGTGCTGGCGCGCGAAGCCGAACTCCCGACCCGGACGCTCCAGTGGTTCCTGGTGCGCCATGGCGACATCGCCGACGGCACCGCGGACGCCGACCGGCTGGCGGCGGCGCGGGCAGTGCACCGCGGCGGCCTCCTGATCGTGGACGAGGCATCGATGATCGGGACGACCGCAATGGTCCGGTTGCTGCGGATCGCCGACCGGATCGGCGTGGCGCGCGTGGCACTAGTGGGCGATCGCCGCCAGTTGCGGGCGATCGAGGCCGGCCAGCCGTTCCGGCTGCTGCAGCGCGCCGGCATGCCGACGGCGCGGATGACCGAGGTGCTGCGCCAGCGCGACCCCTCGCTCCGGACGGCCGTCGAGCATCTGATCGCCGAGCGTCCGGGCCTCGCGATCGCGGAACTCGGCAGCAGCGTCCTCGAGGTCGGCGGCAGCGCGGACCCGGACGCGGAGATGGGCGAGACCATGGCCGACCTGTGGCTGGGGCTCGACGCCGAGGCCCGCGCGCGCACCCTGCTGCTGGCGCCGACCCATGCGCTGCGCGGCGAGGTCCACGGCGTGATCCGGCGGCGGCTCGCGGAGGAGGGGGTGCTGCGCGGGCCGACGCTCATGCTCGATCGCTACGTGAACCTGCACCTCACGCGTGCACAGAGGCGCGAACTCGTGCACTACCGGGAAGGGGACGTCCTGGTGTTCCACCAGCGCGACTACGGGGTCGGAGCCGAGGCCGGGGACGCCTGCCATGTCGTCGGCATCGACGGCGAGCGGGTGCTGCTCGACACTCCCGACGGCCGGACCCGGCGCATGCGCCCCGCCGGGCGGGTCCGCTACCGCTCCGAGCTCTACGAGACCCGCCCGATCGAGCTCCGCGCAGGCGACCGCATCCGCTGGACGCGCGCGCAGCAGGGCAACGGACTGGAGCTCGACAACGGGAGCCGGGCCACCGTCCGCGCGATCGACCGGACGCACGTGCACTTCCAGGCGGACGACGGAGCGGAGTACGCGCTGGCACGGAACGAGCCGCAGCTGCATCACCTCGACCATGCGTATACGTCGACGGTGCACGGGGCGCAGGGGATGACCGCGGACTTCGTGATCGCAATCCTCCGGGCAGACCACGGCCCGCTGGTCGACCTCAGGACCGCCTACGTGGAACTGTCCCGCGCGCGCGACGACGCGGTGCTGCTGACCGACGACCGGGAGGCGCTGGGCGCCGCGCTGGACCAGCGGTCGGGCGAGGAATGCTCGGCGCTGGAAGCGCTCGGGGTGGAGCTGCCCGATCCCGAAGCGGACGTCGTACCGGCGCGCGCTGCGGAGCCCGGTCCCGCGGCCGACGTCGCACCGGCGATCGCGGAGCGGCCCCGGCTCTTTACCGAGGCCGTGCCGTGGTGGGAGTTCGCAGCGGCGGCCCGCGCGCGCGGCGAGGAGCCGTTCGCGGCGGCGGGCTGCGGCGACGCCATCGCCCCGGTCCTGGCGCTGGCGGCCAACACGGCGGACGCACTGCCGGCGGGGATCGCCTGGGTCGTGTCCGATCACCGGGCGTGGCGCCTGCGGGAGGAGCGGGAACGCCGCGAGGCGGAGGAGGCCGAGGCGCGCCGGCGCCTGCGGGAGGAGCGGGAACGCCGCAAGGCGGAGGAGGCCGAGGCGCGCCGGCGCCAGCAGGAGCACGAGCACCACGTCCACCAGCTGGCGGCTGCAGGACAGCGACTGGGGGACGCCGTGGCCCGGAAGCTCCGGGCCGTGGTCCATGCGCAGCGGGAGGCGCTTCGCCGCCTGGGGACCGCCGTCGGGCGCAGGCTCCATGCGGCGGTCGCCCGCCGAGGGCAGGCTGACGCCCACGTGCTGCAGCTCGCCGAGCGCGAGCGCAGCGCGCTGGCCGACTGGATACGGCGCCGCAGCGAGCTCGCGGCCGCCATGTACCGGAAGGCCGAGCCGGAGCTTTGGGAGGGTCCGTACGAGTACTCGGGCAAGGAGGGAGACCGGCTGCTGCAGCCGCTGCTGCAGTCGCTGAAAAGAGACGAGCGCTCCGGTCTCCCGGCCGGCACCGACGCCGTGCACCGTGAAACGCACGCTTCCGCCCGCACCCTCCAGGACGCCCTGGCGTACGACGCCAGGGCCACCATGGCCACCCACCGGCTCGCCGCGCACCGGCACCGGGCCGACCGCGACGGGGTTCCATGGTTTGCCGGCGAGCAGGGCGGCGCCCTCCAGGCGGAGATCGACCGGCTGGCTGACGAGGCCAGGTCGGCGGCGTTCGCCCCGTTGGTCGCCCTGCCGCTCCCGCTCGCCAGAGCCCGGTGGGAACAGCGGCGGAAGCATCGCCGGCACGCGGTGGCGCGGCGGCTGGTCGAGCGCGTGTCGACGACCCTGGCGGCGCGGCGCACGGGCCTTGGCGCCGCGCAGCGTAGCGGGACCTGGTTTCAGGGGCGGGGCCGGAAGTACCGGTCATGGCGGGCGGAAGCCGACAAGGTGGTGCCCCTGGCCGTAGAGATGCTGGGCGACGAGGCACGCTACCGGACGTATGTCGACGCGGACCCGGACGACCCGTGGTCCCGGCCGGCGGCCGGCGCCGGGCCGGGCGCGGGCACGGCGGACACCGGCTGGGATGCTTTCCGCGCAGAGGTCGCCAAGCTGCAGGACGGGCTGCGCCGCGACGACGTCGCGCGGGACCTAGAGCAGACGCGAAAGACCCTGTTCGGCACGCTCAACCTCTTCCGCCGCGAGCTGGCGTACTACCGCACGGGATACGCGGATTTCATCCGGGAGCTCCAGCAACTCGAGCCGACCACCCTGCCGGGCGAAGTGCCGCCGGACTTCGCCGCGGTCCTCGAAGACCACCAGGCGCAGGCCGCCCTGCACGGGACGGTCACGGGGTTCGTCACCAGCGACCTCCCGAAGCTCGAGGCCTGGCCCGACGACCGTCGCAACCTGCCGCGCGCGGAGTCCGAATTCAAGATGGGCGATCTCGACCTTCAGGCTCACACAACCTGGACAACGGGGGCCGAGAGCCTGGTGGCAACCGCGCAGACGCTGCTGAACGACGCCAGCTACACGCCGCACCTGCGGGAGGTGCAGGGCGGAGCCGAGAGGATCCAGAGGGCTCTCGCTCCGGTCCGACAGCAGCTCACTGTCGACCGCGAAGCCAAGGCCGTGCTGCATGACTGGCGCGTCCTCGTCGAGAGGGCCCGGCAAAGGCGGCCGGCCGGGACCGATCAGCGGCCGGCCGCTGCGCAGGACCGGCGCGACGAGTTCGCGCCATTCTTCGAGAAGGGTTACGACGCGCTCATCGAACGGGTGCGGGCGGTGGACGAACAGACGGACAAACTGGGGCGAAGGGTGCCGGAATTCGAGGACGCGCTTCTTGAGCACCGTCTCCTGGCCGAGAGGCAGCAGCATGTCGACCTGCTCCTCGAACGCATCCGCTCCCACACGGCGAAGCGACGGACACTGCTCGAGCGGGCGGCCCTCTACGCGTCCGCGTTCCAGACCGCCGCTCCCGGTGACCATGACCGGTGGGAGGCTCTCGGGATCGAGGCCGAGCGGGCGTCCGCCGAGCTCGCCCCAGAAGCCGACCGGTACGATCCGCACGTTCGCCGCAATCGGCTCGGCCGGTCGATCGTCCGGCTCTCCCGGTTCGAGGCCTACGCCTCCCAGCGCCTTGGAGGACTGCCGGCCCGGCACCTGTTGCAACTGCACGACCTTGGCGCGGCGCACGCGGCCGGAGATACGGACCCCTGGCAAGCTCTCGAGCTGGAAACCCTGCTGCCCGCCATGCGCGCTTCGCTGCCGCCGGCGCGCAATCGGGCTGTCGAACCGGAGCAGGCGCGCACGTTGGCGGCCGTCCAGGCGCTGGAGGACAAAACCTTCGTGCGCGGGTGTCCGGCCCTCCGGCACGACATCGCGGAGAAACACGCCATCCTCGAGGCCGAGGCCAAACGCAGCAGGGTCCGCACCGGCGACCTCCCCGGCTACCGGGCAGGCCGGGAGCGGGCCGAATGGATGTACGAAAGAGCCCGGAATCTCCTGTCGAAACCCGCGTACTGGGAGTACCTCAAACGCTGGCCCGAATGCACCGACGCCCTGCACGCCCTTGTGTCTGGATTGATGACTTGGCGGATTACTGACGACTCCGGCCCGATGGGAGGCACCGGAGGACGATCGCGGGAACCACCGCAACGTCCCCAGCCGCAGCGTTCCCAGGAGCAGGGTTCCCAGGAGCAGGGTTCCGGCAGTCGCGGCCGGCGGCCGCAGCCGACTTCGGACGACGACCCCACGGAGCGATAATCTGGGAACTCACCTCGGCCGGTCGTCCTCCCACTTCCGAATCCACGCCCGCATCGCCGGCATCCGCTCCTCGCCCACCACGTCCTGCGCGATCGCGAGCAGCCGCTCGCCATGGCCCGCCCGCACCCATTCCTCCGCCGCCATCGTCAGCAACACGTCCACCCGCCGCTCCAGCTGCGCCAGGCGCTCGGCCGCCGGACCGCCCTCCCCCAGGCCTGCCTCGATCCGGGCCATCCGGTCCCGGAGCGCGCGCTGCTCCGCCGCGCCAAGCACCAACGGCTCCGCATCAGGCACCGGAGCACGCGGCGGCGGATCCGCCGACAGCGCGCGCTCAACCGCATACTGCGATGCCGACTGGCCCCGGCCCGCCGCCCGCGCCTGCAGCCGTTCCCACGCCCCGTCGGTACACGAAATGGCGAGCTTGCGCCGGCTCACGTGCCGGAGTCCGCCCCGTCCCCGGCCGGTTCCATACCGAGCCGCACGAGGGTCGCCAGCGCCTCGCTCGCGGACATTTCCATCCCCGGCAGTAACCCGTCCCACCACCACACGCCGGCCTCGATCCGGGCTGCCGCACGCACGAGGTCCCGCTGCTCATCGGCCGACAGCACCAGCGATTGTCCACGCGAGGCGGCCGCGGCCGCCACCCCATCATCCTGGAGCGCACAGGCCATCACGAATGCCGACACGCTCATTCGCGCCGCCTCCGCTCGCGCCTCGATGCGCGCCCGCTCCTCCTCCGTACAGCGGATCGTCCGGCCACGGGCAACCTCAGTCGCAGTGGCGTCTCCCGTCATGGCATCTCCCCTTCCGGCGCCGCGTCACCAGTCCCGATCGTCCGCCGCCCCGGAGCGACTGGTGGACTTCCGCTCCGGGTTCACGCATCCGTCCCCTTCGTGTCCGCCCCAAGGCACTGCGGCGGATTCGGCCTGCCATCCCGCCTGGCTGCAAGACCGACGCCCGCCGACTATGACCCAACCCATTAGGGCACAATGTCCCCGATCCACGCGTTCCCTCCGGTGACGCCTGCCCCAATGTCCTTGGGGCGTTTTTCTGCCTGCCATCCCGCCAGCCCGCAACACCGGCGCCTGCCCACAATGCCTCAATCCCTTGGGGCACATGCCGGCGCGTCCGCACCTCATCCAAGCTCCTGGTCCCGTTCAACCGCTGCGTCGGCCCGACGCTCAAGGGTCCCGAGCAGCAGTTCGTCGCCATGCTGGCGAAGTCGCTGCACCTCGATTTCGTACAGCACCTGCACGAGGCGCTCCACACGCTGGACTCTCCGGACCAGGCCCGCGATGTCCATCGCGGACTCCGGCGGCGGCGCCGTCAAGGACTCGATGACGTAGTCGGAGACAGTCCGCTCGGCTGCCTCAGCTCTCTCCCGAACCCGCGCCCAGTCGCTGTCCGTCGCCATCACCGCACGCTGTTTCCGGGTCCGGCGTCCGGCCGTCTGCCTGCCGCGGCGGCTCGCTGGTGTCATCGAATCCCCCGTTTGTCAAGAGCCTGAGGAGCACGAAACGCATCAATAACGGTCACAACGTGCATATGCAGTACCCATGCAGTACTTCTTTGCATCGTTATATTATCCATTATTACAATAATTTGCATGGTACAACGCCATTTCCCCAAATGCAAACATATATCACTTATGGTTCGTGCTCCGAGATGCCACAAGCACGTCTTGCAATGCTCTTGCCGTTGAGTAAACTGTTGTATAGGATTGCTCTCGCGGGGATGATCCTTGTCATGGATTATGGCACTTCGTGCGTCTGCGTGGCCTTGATATGTGCCACACCGGGCGTCAGCGTCAATGATTCACAGAGACGGCATCGGCGGCAGTCGTCAGGTCCCGACCCAGGTTGGCGAGTGTGTCGCCTACATCTATGACACTCGCCAGATAGAGGACTAGCCGTGAGCGCTCCAGGGTGTCGCTCCATGATCAGCAGTGGGCCTCTATGGTGAATTCGCCCGCTCTGTCCTCAATCCAACCGAACGTGACCCGGACGTTGGCCTTCAAAAGACAGGGGAAATCCTTGGAAAATTCAAAGTCTTCACCGGAACCGATAGCTGCGATAAACAGGGTGATCAAGCCGCTTGCGGCACACTAGAAACTAAACCCAGCAGATGTGCCATACGCCAATTGACAGCAATTCGGTTCTGCCGAAGCAGGGTCGATCACAATCCACTATTTCACCTAGTACAGGATTCTTTGGTTCGAGATGCTGCCGCCTCCAGAGCCGTACTCGATCCTTCCCCCCAAATACTCTCCGATTTCCAATTCATGAAGGGCGTTAACGATCATGTATTGGGTGGGAAGATCTTCCCACCGTGCCTTGTGAAATTGTATTTCTCCTTCCCCCACGAATGTGTCAGCGATCTGGGCGTTGCTGGTTTCCGGAGAAATCACCGCATACTGGGCATCCGCCTTCCCCCACTCTCCTGTACGTGGCGTGTACTTGTAATGAATCTGTCCCCTTAGGGTTCCATCTTCCCCCTTGGGTTTGGATTCCGCCCGCTTGGCGGGATTCGACTCTTCAAGATTCCTGATACGGATATCGAGGAACCGAAAACCCATCCAACTTGCCGTGCAATGTGCCTCCCCATTGTGAATGACGGGTTCCGGCAGGTCGCAGAACACCTTGGAAAATCCCAGTTGTTCACGGCCAGTAAGAATGGGGTCAGTCAGATTTTCCCAAAGCACGGTCAAGAAAGGACCCACCGCCCGATCTTTTTCACCTTGGTACAGGACGGGAAATCTGACGCCCAATACGTTGTATCCGCGGCCCGCCAACCAGTCGATGTTCTTCATGTAGGTTGCCGAGACCGTAACTACGGGTTCCCCCCACAACGCAAATCCAGGAGGAAGAAAACGCCTTAACTGTTCTGGATTGGTGACGAAATCAACCGCGACCGTAGTGAACCTTCTGTTGTCCCGCTCGAACGCAAGAATCTCTCCGTCCGGCCCTTGCCTCGGACCGCACATGGGTCCGAAATGTGTGGGCATCATGTACATCAATTTCGGATCAAGCGGATAAGTCAAGTCAACTTCCTTTCACTTTCGACCGCGCAAGTGGCAGTGATCGGCCGCCGGCCAATTGGCCCTGTCGGAATGTTAGTTCAGGAGGCGCTTCGGGGCCAAGCCGGCAAGGCGGCACTGGATGGCCCTCTTGGCACAAGAATCGTTTCGGGCGAAGCACCTGTGCGCCTCCCAGTTCCCAAGGCCGGATGGTGCGCGTCCAAATGCGAGTCTGGCGGATCGAATACAATCAGGACCGGTCGCGCAGTTCCGTCTGCCAGAAAACTCTGATGGAACTGGGTTGCATCCTAGGGCCAGCATTCCGGCTCTAGGTGAGCAAGCCGGGATTTTCTCGCTCCCGGTGGTCCATTGTGGGGGGCAAGCGCAACCCAGCCTTGCGCCAACACTCCGGCTGGACCCGACAGCTGCGGCTGATCGACGGCGTTCGACGCACTTGGAACGACCAGCCTCCCAATCACGCGCGATCCCCTTCGAGCAGCCGATGATCGAACCAGAAACCGAAATTGCATCGTGGCGCGATCGGGCGCTTCGGCTCGAAGCAAGTGCCAACCACATCATGGTCGGCCAGGAGCCGGCTGTCCGCCTCCTGCTGATCGCCACCTTCGCACGCGGGCACGTTCTACTCGAGGGCGACGTAGGGGTGGGCAAGACCACCCTCCTACAGACTCTCGCTCGTGGAATCGGCGGCGCATTCGAGCGCATCGAAGGCACCATCGACCTGATGCCGAGCGATCTCCTCTACTACACCTACGTCACCCACGACGGCCAGCCGCGGGTCGATGCCGGACCGCTCCTCAAGCACGGCCAGGACCTATCGGTTTTCTTCTTCAACGAGATCAACCGGGCTCGGCCCCAGATCCACTCGCTCATGCTGCGGGCGATGGCCGAGCGCAGCGTGAACGCCTTCAACGCCGAGCACCGCTTCCCCCACTTGCAGGTCTTTGCCGACCGCAACCGGGTGGAACGGGAGGAGACATTTGAGATTCCGGCCGCCGTGCGCGACCGGTTCTTCATGGAGATCACCATCGAGATGCCGGATGATCCGGCGCTTCTTCGAGCGCTCATGACCGATACCCGGTACCACGATGTCGGGGCGCTGATCGACGAGATGGAGCCGGCCACCGTGCCGTTTCGCGAGCTCAACGAGGTGGCCGTGCAAATCCAGGAGTCGGTGCAAGCGTCCGAGACGCTGCTTCGCTACGTGCTTGAGCTCTGCGCCGCGACCCGAGATCCGGCGGCGTTCGGCATCGAGATGGAAGAAGCAGACACGGCTCAGCTCGTGCTGGCAGGGACGAGCCCGCGCGGCATGAGCATGCTGCTGCGGGCGGCTCGGGTCGCGGCGTGGCTGGCCGGACGTTCGGAGGTGATCCCCGAGGACATTCACGCGGTGTTCGAGCCCACAGTCGCCCACCGGGTCTTCTTCAGTCCAATCTACGAGATGCGCCGCTCCGAGATCGCTGGCCGGCTCATGACGACAATCCTGGAGACCGTCGCGTCGCCATGAATGCATCGTCTCGGCGACTTCCGGCGGCGGCTCCCGCGGGATTTTCGCCGGCGTCCATCGAGGTGGGCTACCGGCTGGACCGGCGCGTGCGAGGGATCCGGCCGGGCATGCATCCGGGAAGGGAGGCCGGCGGTGGTCTGGAGCCGCTGCTTCACGCGACTCTGCTCGACGGGCGCGACCCGCGACGCCTCGATCTGCTGGCGAGCCTGCGGGATCCGCTCCGTCGACTATTGGTGCGGCGGTACCGCCAGCGTGCGTCGATCCGCATCTACGTGGTCGCGGACCTGTCCGCCTCCCTGGGATTCCGAGGCCAGGGAGATCGAATCGACATCCTGTCCACTCTCGTGGCGGCACTGGGATACTCCGCTGGCCGCGCCGGCGACGCCTTTGCGTTCATCGGCTGCGATAAGCACGTACGCGGGGAGTTCGTACTGCCGCCGACACGGACGTCCGGAGCCTATCTCGCCCTTGCCGCCCGATTGCGCGAATTCACCCCGCACGGGCGGGGGTCCGAAGGCCTCCTGGAAGCAATCCCCATGATCGGCAACCAGCGCTCGCTCGTCTTCCTGGTCTCCGACTTCCACTTTCCGCTCGCTCTGCTCGGTGCCGTGCTCGCCGGCCTGGCACGCCATCAAGTCGTGCCCGTCGCGCTCGAGGACAGCGGTGAATCGGAACCGACGCCCGGGTTCGGCCTTGTGCGGGTCCTGGATCCCGAGACGGGCGAGGACCGGACGCTGTTGATGCGCCCCGCTTTGCGGCGCCGGCTCCGAGCTCGAGCGGAGCGGAGAAGGGCTGCGGTGTCCGACTGCCTCGCGGCGCACGGGACGCGTCCTCTGGTGCTTGCGGACCGTTTCGATATCGACCGCGTCAACGACTACTTCAGCCCGTGATGCCATGCCCCGCTCCTTGATTCGACTCCGACAGGAAGGTTTGACACGGGGACCGACGGCGGGTTTGCAGCCGGGCATGGCAGCCGCTGCTCAGCGCACCATCTTCTTCGGAGCGAGCGAAGCGCGACCTGACCCTGAGCCTGGCACGAGCGCTAATTGACAGCGTGGTGGTGATGGCAGCGGTGGACAGGAAAATGCGCGATGGCGAGCGCCTGGGCGTGGAAGGTCTTGTTGTCTTGGCCTTTGAGCGCGCCGTCAAAGCCCGCCGCGTAACGGTGTGGGGCGCATCGTCGGCCGATCGGTTCCGCGACGGCGGCACAGGTACCGGCTTCGATTTCCTGCCCTGCGCAGACCGGGGAACGTCCGGCGTCGTACCGGCGGAGAGCGCCCGAACACTCCTCGCACAGCCCGTCGTCACCACGGCGAGTGTCAGTTCGACCGCAGGCCCAGTCGACGGCGGGAGTCCGCACGGGTGGAGTGAGTTGAGCGCTGTCCGCCTGCTGATTGGCCGATTCGAGGCGAAGCCTTGCCGCGGCACCCCCGTACTGGATCCGTCTCCGGAAAGCTCGGCCCTTCCTTGGGCCTGCGGCCGGACTGGCATCCTGACTCGCACTCCGACAATCCAAACGGCTAAGTGCCGATGACGAACGGGTTCGTCCGGCGAGGTCTTCCGGTCGCCCTCGCGGGATTGTTGTCGATCCTGTCGCCAGTCCTTGGTGCCGCGGACGAGCATCTTTCGGTAAAGACTCCGAGGGCGTTCGGGTATGTCATCGGCGACATGATCGAGCTTGATGTATCGCTTGCACTCGACCCCGGATTCGAACTCGACCCCGCCTCCGTCCCGGAGCCTGGGCGTGTGAGCCGCTGGCTGTCCCTCAACGAAGCATCGCACGCGAGCGAGCCCCGGGACGGCATGTCCCGCCACGCCATTCGGCTCCGCTTCCAGGTGGTGAACGCGCCGGAGAGCGTGACCAGAGCCGGCACGCCACCGATGAGTCTCCGCATCCTTGGGCCCGATGACGACTTCCCCGCGGTGATCCCGGGCTGGGCCTTCACCATCTCGCCAATCGTGACCTCGGAAGAGCGCCCTCCGGGCCGTCTTCCGGATCTTCGGCCAGCCCTTCCTCCCGGACCCGTCCCCACCATCACGCGCACGGTACGGGTCTCTGTCCTCGGGGGCCTCGCGCTCGTTCTGCTTGCACTGTTCGCCTATGCGCAGGTGGCGGAACGAATCCGAAGGCGCGCCCGCGGGCACTTCGACCGCGCCTACCGCCGCATTCAGCGGCGGACGGCGGGGTCGGAGCTTCCCGGCGTCTACGCGGATGCACTGCTCGACATGCATGCCGCGTTCAACGCCACCGCCGATCGCGCGGTGTTCGAGCACGATCTCACGCGCTTCTTTATCGAGCATCCCCGCTTCGAATCGCTTCGGGCGCCGATTGCGGCGCTTTTCGCGGAGTCGGCAGCGGTTCACTACGGCAGCAGCACGCAACCTGCCGCCGACGCTTGGAGCGTGCATCGTGTGCGCGATCTCTGCCTGGCGTGCCGCGATGTGGAGCGAAACCCGTGAGCGTCTTCGGCATCACCTTCGATGTGGCGCACGGTTGGGTGCTGGCTCTGCTACCGCTGGCGGCGCTCCCTCTGCTCAGGCCGATAGCATCGGCAATCCCGTACTCCAGCCTCGGGCTCATGCCGGCCGATCCCCTTTCCCGCTGGATCCAACGCCTCCTGCGCGCGATCGGAGTTGTCGCCATCGTCTCGCTGGTGCTCGCCGCGAGCGGTCTGCACCGCCCCGCCTACGAGATCGAACGGGTCGGCCACGGGGCGCACATGGTGCTGCTGGTCGACCGCAGCACCAGCATGGACCAGCCCTTCGCTCTGAGGGAAGTTGTCGACGCCGCGACCGCGAGCGGACACCAATCCAAGGGAGAGATAGCGCGCGAACTCCTTGCGAAGTTCGTTGCTGAACGGCGCAATGACCTGTTCGGAATGGTCGTGTTCAGCACGTTTCCGATCCCCGTGCTCCGGCCCACTGACCGCCACGACGTCGTGCACGCGTCGATTGCCGCCGGCAACGTCGGGCGCGGTCTGGCCGAGACCAACATCGGGGCCGGGTTGGAGCAGGCACTCGAGTACTTCGAGGGCAAGCCGTACACGGGAGCGCGGATCGTGATGCTGGTCTCCGACGGCGCAGGGGAGATTTCCCAGACCCTCCGGCTGCGCATTGCGCATCGGATGCGGCGGCTGCGGGCTGCACTGTACTGGATTTACATCCGGTCCCACGGCGGTCCCGTGATCTTCGATTCGTCCGAGTCGGGCGCAAGCACCCTCGTGCCGGAGATGACGCCAGAGCGCGCACTACACGAGTTCTTCTCTCGCATGGGCAGCCCCTACAGGGCCTATACAGCCGAGAGTGCGGAGGATCTCGAGCGCGCGGTTGCCGATGTGAATCGCCTGCAGAATCTCCCCGTCCGCTACCGGGAGACGGTGGGCCGGCGCGATCTCACCACTCCGTGCCTCGCTGCAGCGCTTGCGTGTCTCATGCTGCTGCTCGCCGCGAGACTTTCGGAGCGCTCCGCATGGTAGGGCCCGCGAGCAGACCGCCGCGGACAGGAGGCGTTGCAGCCAGCGCGAGCCCGTCCGCCCTGCGCACGCCGCGCGAGCGGAAAACGCTTCCCTTCAAGAAACCCGGTTCTCTCAGGCAAGTGGCCCGATGGCCCCTGCTCATGCTGCCGCTTCTGGGAGTCCTTGCGTTCGACTTCTACGGACTGCTCGAGGACAGGCGGGTCAACGCCATGCTGGCCCAAAACGAAATCGCGCTCGTCGCGGAACGCGACACCATCCGTGGCCAGCTCGCGCGCGCCTACCGGTTGCACGCTAACGGCAAGCTCGACGAGGCAGTCACCGCCTATGGCGCCATCGCGTTGGAATCGGAGTCCGAACTCCGAGCGGTGCAGCTCTTCAATCTGGCCAATCTCTATCTGGAGCGTGCGGTGGAACTCGAGCGAACAGACGAGAACCAGTCCGCGATGTCGCTGGTCGAGCTTGCGAAGCAGAACTACCGGGAGATTCTCGCCCGGAACCCCGACCACTGGGACGCCCGCCACAACCTATCCCGCGCGCTCCAGATGCTCCCCGACGTCGCTGCGGTGGACTACGAGAACGAGCGCAACCCGGAACGCAGCCCTCAAGCGCGGCAGGCGGGGCGGACCTACGAGGGTCTTCCGTGAATCCGCAGGCGCCCGCCCGGCGCGGCACCTTCCCGACTGGCAGCCGGCTCGGGCTCTCCGCGCTGGCATTGGCGCTGGCGCTGACGGCGGCCGCCCTCGGGAGGCCGATGCTGCCGCTGTCGTCCGACGTCTTCCGGCACCTCGTGGTGTTCGACATCACCCAGAGCATGAACGTGGGCGATGCCACGCCCTCGGACGATCCGTCCACGCGACTCGAGCACGCCAAGGCGGCTGTACTCGAGGCGGCAACCGCGCTCCCTTGCGGCTCCGAGATCGGGCTGGGTCTATTCACCGGCCACCGGACGTTTCTCATGCTCGCACCGGTCGAGGTGTGCGCGAGCTATGCCGACCTCTCGGAGACCGTGCGCGCGGTGGACTGGCGGATGGCATGGGCCGGCCGCAGCGAAATTGCCAAGGGGGTGCACTCGGGGCTTGCAATCGCCGAGGAACTTGGCCCGACCACCTCGCTCGTCTTCCTCACCGACGGTCACGAGGCACCTCCCCTTCATGCCGAGTTTCGGCCGCGATACTCGGGTGATCCCGGCACAGTCCGCGGACTGCTCGCCGGTGTGGGCGGGTCCACTCCGATGCCGATCCCCAAGCTCGACCCGCGGGGCCAGAACCTGGGATACTGGGAAGCGGACGACGTCATGCAGGTCGACGAGCTCTCGCTCGGGCGCAGCACGAGCGTTACGGAGCGCTTCGCAGGGGTCGAGGCCGACGATGTGCAGGCCCGCATCGCTTCGGGTACCGAACATCTCTCGGCGCTACGCGGGGACTACCTCGGCTCGCTCGCGAACGGGCTGCAGCTCCACTATCGGCACGTGGGAAGTGCCGGCGACTTGAAGCGGGCGTTCCAGCACCCTGATTTGGCCAACGCGACCGAGAGGTCGAGCGATCTACGACCCCTGCTCGCCGGCGTCGCGGCGCTACTGGTGGCGGGGAGCTACGGCATTCCTGGGAGATCGCGGCGCCGACGCCGGTCGCATTAGCGCAACTTCATCGGCTGGGATTTTCTCGCTTCGCATGGTCCTATGTCAGGTACAAGTGCACGTCCTCCCTTACTAAATTCAAAGGCAGATCAATTCATCAGGGTTCGGCCGACATTGCAGACGGTCTGTGGTGCCGGTCAGAACGGTATATCGTCGTCCTGGATCTCGTCCGTGGCGACATGCGACACGGGGCTCCGCTCGGGCCCGCTCCCCCGGTCGGTTTCGACGTCCGCAGGTTTCGCGCCGCTCTTAAATCGCTCAAACTTGCTCCCGCCCGACGGCGTCGGACGGGGCCCATCGTCTCGTGGCGGCGAGAACAGCACGCGAAACGCTGGAGCCCGCGGGTTTTCGCTCTCATTCGGGAAGACCATCACGAACGACCCCGCCGGGATGGTGATGTCCTCGTCATCCGAGGTGCGCCCCCCGATGTATTCACGACCATTCGCACTGGTTCGTTCCCACAGGCCGCAAATTTCCTGAAGGCTGTCGTCACCACGCCGAGAACGTTCTTCACTCATGATCCGGATCCTCTCCCTTCCCTGCCCCCATATTTACCACACGTCTGCCCGTCACCCGCACATGAACCCTATCCGAGGAAACGGCGCCGGAGGAAGTCGCCACCAAGTTCGATGCCCTCCTGGTCGATGGAATGCCCCAACTGCGGCCGCACGTGGTAGCGGAGGCGGACGCCGAGTGCTGCAAGCTGCGTGACCATGGAATACATCCCGTCAAGCGGGAGCACGTCGTCCATGGCACCGTGGACGAGAAGCACTTCGGCGGCAGTCGGGGAGCGCTCGCCGGGAAGGAGGGCTCCGGAGTACCCGAGGATCCCGGCGACAGGACGCTGCAACCCGACCTCCAGGGCCATCATGGTCCCCTGGCTAAATCCCACTAGCGCGACGTGCCGGTCCGTGAGACCGAGTCGCCGCTGCTGCGCGTCAATGAATGCATTGACGTCCACCGCCGCTCGCGCGGCCGCCTCGGGCCGCCTCGGGCCGGCGTCCGCCAGCCCGAACCACTGGAAGCCCGCCGGGTTCTGGTCGCACCGTTCCGGCCCGTGCGGCGACACAAACTCGGCATCTGGGAGCGCCCCGGCAAACAGTGGGCTCAACTGAATCAGATCGTCCCCGCTCGACCCCCATCCATGCAACAGGACCACAAGTTGCCGGGCCTGGCCCCGCGAACGCGGGGGCATTCGAGGACCCGCCAGCGGACGGGGCTTCCATTCAACTTGGGTGGACTGAGTCATGAGCCCCACACATAGCCGCAACGCGACCCTGAGACCACTGCAACCGGCCCCCCGTCACCCCGGCAAGGACGAGCGCCGGCATTGGCCGACAGTGCGGACCCGTCGACAGGAACAAGGTCTCGCAGTGTCGTCATTGACCAGAGAGCGTTGTCGAACCGGACCACTCAGGCTAAGACGCCTGGCAAGTCCGCGGTACGCGGCTCATAAAGAGGACCTGGCCGTGCAAGGCAAGACCGTAGTGATCACCGGCGCCACGGACGGAATCGGGCGCGCGACCGCTCATGCGCTGGCGGCGCGCGGAGCCCAAGTCGTTGCCGTGGGGCGGAATTCCATCAAGGGAAAGGCGACAGTAGAAGCCATTCAGCAGGAGACCGGCAATCAGGCGGTCGTCTTCGAGACCGCCGACCTCTCCAGTCAGGCGGATATCCGTCGCTTGGCCAGCAGGGTCGCAGACCAACACGACCGCATTGATGTTCTGATCAACAATGCGGGCGGTCTGTTTGGCTCGCGCATGGAGAGCGCTGACGGAATCGAGATGACGTTTGCCCTCAACCACCTCGGACCCTTCCTGCTGACCAATCTCTTGCTCGATCGACTGCGCGCCACAGCGGGTGCTCGGGTCGTCAATGTCGCTTCCCGTGCCCATGTCGGTGCCACTCTCGACTTTGACGACCTGCAGTTCGAGAGCCGGTACAAGGGACTGGTCGCCTACCAACGCTCCAAACTCGGCAACATCCTGTTCACCTACGAACTGGCACGGCGTCTCGGGGATTCAGGCCCCTCCGTCAATGCCCTCCACCCGGGCTTCGTGCGCACGCATCTCGGACAGGGCGCCGCTGACAACTCCCTCTTCTGGCGTGCCGTCACCGGCCTCGTGTTCAAGTTCGGTGGCAGCATCGATGTCCACAAAGGCGCCGAGACCTCGATCTTGCTCGCCTCATCGGCAGATTTTGCTGGCGTAACCGGGAAATACTTCTCCGGGGGCCGGGAAACCCGGTCCTCCTCGCTTTCCCGTGACAAAGAAGTGGCCAAGCGCCTTTGGGAAGTGTCCACGACCCTGGCTCCCTTCTGACGGGTGCTCGGTACAACGCGGGCAAGGTCCGAAATCAAGGCGCGCCCGCCTTGCGGCTTCCCGTCCAGCAAGTTGGCCATGCGTTCAGACCATCGGCCGAGCAGCCTTGGCCGCCAGACATACTGCCCTCGACACCCCATGCAATATTTTGGATAAGATATTGTTAAGAAATATGCAATTAACGTCATTGCGAGAGCCATCGCACGCCGATCTGATCGGCGTTATCGGACGGCTAGAGAGGCTGGGGGACGAGGTGCTGTGTGTTTCCGGGCCCGGTTTCACAATCTGCACGGGAGCCGAAGAAAACCGAACCCTGCCTTCACCGTGAGAAGGCGATTGCCGCCTGCTCACGGGGTGATCGCGAGCACGAACCAAGAGCCAGACTCCTTGACCGTCCGAATACCGGAACGTACAGTCGCCGCTTGCATCCTGAGGGGCTGATGTGCCCCGCCAACCTGCTGCTCGTGCAAGGTGGCTTCCCTAAGGGGAGATGCGGCCAGATGGCAATCACGAGCGTCAGCCTCCTCGGCATGCGTCGCAGGAGGCTTTTTTCTTGGCACCCTCACGATTCGACGCGTCACTCGGGCGCAGACGTACGCTGGTTGAGCGTATCGCCACGGTGAGTGGCTGTTGGCCTACTCGTGCCAGGCGCCGACAAACAGCCGTACCGAGCGCCAATGATCCGGGCAAGCAGGTGACCCCGTGATGAGCCGGCCCACCATCAGCTTCGAGTTTTTTCCACCCGGTGACCACAATGCAAGGCAGCGGCTTCAGGGGGTCATGCACCGCCTGGCACCGCTCGGGCCCGCATTCTTCTCCGTGACCTACGGGGCGGACGGCTCGAAGCGCACGCGCACCGAGTCACTCGTCCAATGGATCCTCCAGGACCTGCAGGTACCCCCTGCCGCACACCTCACGTGCGTCGGTGCGACCCGGGCCGACACCGATGCGTTGGCCAGGCAATGGTGGGACATCGGGATCCGGCACATCGTCGCGCTCCGGGGCGATCCTCCCAAGGGGGCTGGCCGCTACACGCCCAAGCCCGGAGGCTACCGCCACGCGGCCGACCTGGTGCGTGGCATCCGGGGCATCGCCGATTTCGAAATCTCGGTTGCGGGCTACCCGGAACCCCACCCGGATTCGCCGTCCGTCGCCGCAGACATCGAGAACCTCAAGGTCAAGGTCGATGCCGGCGCTGATCGTGTCCTCACCCAGTTTTTCTTCGACAACGCGGCGTTCCTCCGGTTCCGCGACCGGTGCACGACGGCCGGCATCGCTGTTCCGATCGTTCCGGGAATCCTGCCCACCGCCGACTACGCGTGGATCTTGGACTTCAGCCGCCGATGCGGAGTCACGATCCCTGCGCGCCTGGCGGCGATGTTCGAATCCCTGGACACGGATTCGCAGACCCGGCAGATGATTGCGGCCAGCACCACAGCCTCCCAATGCGAGGAGCTTCAGCGCGAGGGCGTGGACACCTTCCACTTTTACACGCTCAATCGCGCACGACTCTGTTACGCGATCTGCTGGTACCTCGGGCTTCGGACTCCCGCGGCCGCACCGACGGGAGATACCGTCTCTCCGATCGCCGGAGTGCGCGCGTGAGCGCCACCCCTGCCGGTTCTGCCGAGCGAGGCCGACGGCTGCAGCACCAGCTCCAGCAGCGCATCCTGCTGCTCGACGGGGCCTTCGGAACCATGCTGCAGGCACTTGACCTCGAAGAGGCCGACTTCCGGGGCGAGCGGTTCCGAGACCATCCCTGCGATCTCGCAGGCAATTTCGACATCCTCTGCCTGACTCGCCCGGACGTGGTCGCCGACGTGCATGACGGGTATCTCCGCGTCGGCGCCGACATCATCGAGACCTGCACGTTCAGCGCGACCTCCGTTGCCCAGGCTGACTACGGGACCGATGCCTGCGCCCGCGAGCTCAATCGTGCGGCCGCCCAGATCGCTCGCGCGGCCGCTGCCCGCCACGAAACAGCCGACCGCCCGCGTTTCGTCGCGGGAGCCTTGGGACCAACCAACCGAACCGCCTCGGTGTCGCCCAAGGTCGAGGATCCTGCAGCCCGGAACGTCACGTATGACGAGCTGCGGTGCGCGTATCGGGCAGCGGCGTGCGGCCTCATCGAGGGCGGAGCGGACATCCTTCTGATCGAGACCATCTTTGACACCCTCAACGGAAAAGCGGCGTACCACGGCATCGCCGAAGCTTTCGAGGACCTCGGCACACTCCTCCCCGTCATGGTGTCCGGAACCATTACCGACGCTTCGGGCCGCACCCTGACCGGCCAGACCCCGGAGGCCTTCTGGGCCTCGATGCGGCACACCCAGCCCCTATCCATCGGGTTCAACTGCGCCCTCGGCGCACGCGCACTCCGCCCACACCTTGAAGAGATCGCGCGCATTGCCGAACGCCCGGTATGCCTTTACCCCAATGCCGGTCTGCCCAACGCATTCGGTGGTTACGACGAGTCTCCCGAGACGATGTCAGCGGACATCGCCAGCTTTGCCGACAGCGGGTGGCTGAACATTGCCGGCGGCTGCTGCGGCACCACGCCCGAGCACATTGCCGCGATCGGCGAGGCCATTGCCGGGAAAACGCCGCGCTCTTCCGCCGACCCCAAGCCCTACTGCTTCCTCTCCGGTCTGGAGCCCCTCGCGTTTGATGAAGTGACCGGGTTCGTCAACGTCGGGGAGCGGACCAATGTCACGGGATCTACCCGCTTCCGCCGGCTGATCCTGGATGGAGACTTCGAGGCCGCGCTCGAGATCGCCCGCGACCAGGTGAGGAACGGTGCCCAGATCATCGACATCAACCTCGATGAGGCGATGCTCGATGTCGAGGAGGCCATGACCACGTTCCTCCGGCTGGTCGCGGCGGAGCCGGATATCAGCCGCGTGCCGGTCATGGTCGACTCTTCAAGCTGGAGCGTGATCGAGGCCGGCCTCAAGAACGTCCAGGGAAAGCCGGTCGTGAACTCGATCAGCCTCAAGGAGGGTGAGGAGTCGTTTCGGGAGCAGGCAGGACTGGTCCGACGACACGGGGCTGCGGTGATCGTGATGGCGTTTGACGAGCGCGGCCAAGCGGACACCGTCGCCCGCAAAGTGGCGGTTTGCACCCGCGCCTATCGAATCCTGGTGGACGAGGTCGGCTTTCCCGCCGAGGACATCATCTTCGATCCGAACATCTTCGCGATCGCGACAGGAATCGAGGAGCACAACGACTACGCGGTAGAGTTCCTCGAGGCGTGCCGCCAAATCAAGCAGACGCTGCCCGGTGCAATGGTATCGGGCGGGCTCTCCAACCTTTCGTTTTCCTTCCGCGGCAACGAACTCGTTCGCAGGGCCATGCACTCGGCGTTCCTGTACCACGCGATCGCGGCGGGGCTCGACATGGCTATCGTCAATGCGGGCCAGCTGGCCGTCTATGCCGACCTGCCCGACAAACTCCGGGACGCTGTCGAGGACGCCATCTTCAATCGACGACCCGACGCAACCCAACGCCTGCTTGCGATCGTGGATCGTTCCCGAGGCCGGCGGAGCGGGCCTGCGGCCGATCCGGATTGGCGGCGCAAGCCGCTGCGGGATCGCATCGTGTACGCGCTGGTTGAGGGGCTGTCCGACCATATCGTCGAAGACGTCGAGACCGCGCGCCAGGAGATGACGGAACCGCTCGATGTGATCGAGGGTCCGTTGATGGACGGCATGAACCGGGTCGGCGACCTGTTCGGTTCCGGTCAGATGTTCCTTCCCCAAGTGGTCAAGAGCGCCCGGGTCATGAAACGTGCGGTGGCCCACCTGGAGCCCTTCCTCGAAGCTCGGCGCCAGGGACACCGACGTTCCCGCGGGCGCATTGTCATGGCAACGGTCAAGGGCGATGTCCACGACATCGGCAAGAACATCGTCGGGGTCGTGCTCGGGTGCAACAATTTCGAGGTGATTGACCTGGGCGTCATGGTCCCCGCCGCCAAGATTCTGGAGGCAGCGCGCGAGCATGACGCCGACATGATCGGGCTGTCAGGCCTGATCACTCCCTCGCTCCGGGAAATGTGCTCGGTCGCCGGCGAAATGGAACGCTCTGAGCTACGCCTGCCCTTGCTGATTGGCGGAGCAACGACCTCGAAGGCCCATACCGCCGTAAAGATTGCGCCGGCGTACTCCGGTCCCGTGGTGTATGTGGCCGACGCGTCTCGCGCGGTGTCCGTCGTGTCCTGCCTCGCCAACACGGCCCGGGCACCCATGCTGCTGGCAGAGGTTCAGGGCGAGTACTCGGCGATCCGGGCACGGCATGCCGAGGGGAATGGCCGCTCCGCCCGCTTGACCCTGGACGAAGCTCGGAAGCGTCGGGTCCGAATCGATTGGGGCGCTGGCGCACCGCCTCCCCCGCGAGTCACGGGCCTCCAAGATTTCGCCTCGTACGATCTTGAGGAGCTGATCGGAAGGATCGACTGGACACCGTTCTTTCAAACCTGGGAGCTCTCCGGCAGGTGGCCGAGGATCCTTGATGATCCAGTCGTCGGCGAGGCCGCCCGAGCACTCTTTCGCGACGCCGAAGCCATGCTGCAGCGAATCGCTGACGAACGGATGCTCGAGGCGCGGGCTGTGATCGGCCTGTTCCCGGCGAACGCCGTGGGAGACGACGTCGAGGTCTACGCCGATTCAAGCCGCACCGATGTCCGGGCGCGGTTCGTTTTTCTTCGCCAACAGATGCAAAAATCCGGCGACCGGCCTTCTCGCTGTCTTGCGGACTACGTGGCACCGAAGGAAACGGGGCTCGACGATCATCTCGGCGTGTTCGCGGTCACAGCCGGGATCGGGATCGAGACCGGACTGGAACGAGCACGCCGCGAAAGGGACGACTACACGGAAATCCTGCTGCAGTCGCTGGCCGACCGTCTCGCCGAGGCCTTTGCCGAACGCATGCACGAGCGCGTCCGGAAAGAGTTCTGGGGATATGCCCCCGACGAAGACCTGGACAACGAGGCCCTGGTCAACGAGTCGTACTCCGGCATCCGCCCTGCACCGGGGTATCCGGCCTGCCCCGACCACAGCGAGAAACGGGCCTTGTTCCGGCTGCTGGAGGCAGAAGTTCGGACGGGGATCACTCTCACCAACAGCTTCGCCATGATGCCGGCGGCGTCGGTGTCGGGCTTCTATTTCGCCCACGAGGAAGCCAAGTACTTCGGAGTGGGTCGCATCGGCCGTGATCAGGTCGAGGACTACGCCCGCCGGAAAGGGCTCACGGTCAGAGAGGCCGAAGAGTTCCTCGCTCCGAATCTCGGATATGCAGCTGACGACCACTGAGTTCGGGACCGCATCTGCGGGAGAGCGACACACAGGCCTTCTGGAACCACCGGGCCCGTGACCATCGCGTCCCACGTGGATCGGGTGTAAAAACCAACCGCCGCTGGACGTCTTCCACCCGCTTCCTGTCCAATCAAGCAATCGGCTGACTCTGCTGGACAGCGCGGAGACGCTGAGCGACCTTGCCGCATTGCCAAGTCACCTGCTGGAAGCACTGCGGGGCGGCCGCGCC
Organism: Alphaproteobacteria bacterium; assembly: GCA_965215575.1. Classification (GTDB taxonomy): domain Bacteria; phylum Pseudomonadota; class Alphaproteobacteria; order TMED109; family TMED109; genus VXPW01. The sequence goes on along the minus strand of OZ244069.1, from coordinate 2,175,842 downwards.
GGTCAGCTCAGCATTCAGATCAACGCGCAATGGCGCGTCTGCTTCCGCTGGTCAGACGACAGGCTGTCCGACGTGGAGATCGTGGATGATCGCTGAGGGAGTGCGAGATGAGCGCGAAGAACGGCATGCGGCCGGTGCATCCAGGTGAAATCCTGCGCGAGGAACTCGGCGAGCTTGGGCTGTCAGCCAGTGCGCTGTCGAAGACGCCGGGCGTGCCGGTGAACCGCGTAACGATGATCCTCACCGACCAGCGCGGCGTGAGCGCGGACACGGCGCTGCGTCTGGCACGGTATTTCGGGACAACACCGCAATTGTGGATGAACCTGCAGACAACCTGCGAGCGTCGCCAGGCCGAGCTTGAAGCGGGTCGCGAGATCGCCAAGAGCATGACGCCCCGGCGGTCGCCGGCCTAGGGCGCGGTTGTTGACGGTGTTCTTCGCACCTACCCGGCGTCTGTCGAAAGGAACCACCGGAAGAGACCGCAACCGCTGCATGTCGAGCGGCCACATCGGCGGGCGACGAGCATCCTCCGGGGGCCGGACTTGTCCAGCAATTGGAAAATCTCGCTTGCCCTTCGCTGAAGCGGCCCCTTAGGCCTGCTGTTCAGCCAACAGTTCCGCGAATAACTCCATTCCCACACTCCAGCCCTTGTCCAGACCATCTACGGCGGCGGAAAAGCAGACGATCTCGGCCGCGCTCGCCTCATGCGGCTCCCAGGTCAGGCGCATCGCCGTCCGGCTCCCGGCTTCTTCAAGCGTCACCGTCGTGAGGAGCGTCTCTGGCCAATCCTCCATGTTGGGATTGGGAATAATGTTCCAGTCGCTGTCCGCAACCGAGTGCAACCAGACCAGCCGTTCGGGCGGGATGATTTCCGTGTACTGAAACCGCTGATAGCTGGCGTTGCCATTCCACCGCATTTCCACCAGTCCGAGCCCCCGGACCTCGAGATCAATCCGGTGGACAATCGTGCCTACCCCCGGCCCGTACCAGCGCTGCAGCAGCTCTGGATCCGTCCAGGCTTTCCACACGAGCTCCCGCGGAGCGGCAAACTCCTGCTCCAGAACATATGTCGGCACTTCACTCATGTTGACCGCGGCCGGTCGCGCCCCCCTTCCATCACCGTGGCACTAGGCGGCAATAGGACCGCGCCACCCCGTTTCCATCAGCGTCTCGCGCGGAACGATGAGGCGCGCCGCCATGATCGGGCGCGGCGATGTGCCGATGCGGAGCTCACCGACGATGCTCAGCAACATGTAGGCCTCCTCGCGATCGAGGTCGGTCCCGGCCGCCACGTAACCGACCGCGTGCTCCGCGGCGGCCTCGGTCGCAGCCTCGACCGACCGTCCGGTTCCCACGAACTGGATCGAGTCGTCGCACTCGATGATCGGATGTGCCACGCTGTGATTCTTCACCAGCGTGATCCGCGCGGTTACGGTCGCAGTGCATTCGACACCGGTTCCGGTGATGATCCCGTCGCTGATTGCAGCGTGCGGATCGGCAAAGAAGACCAGTGCCCCAGGCACCATCACGGGGAGATGAATGCGGCTGCCGACACAGGCGTCCTTCTGGTCGAAGTCGCCTCCGTAGGGGCCTGCATAAGAGGGCTTGTAGCCTTCCGGAGGCATGGTCGAGACGGTGCCGAGATTCGGGTTGAGGGGCACCGGGATCCGGTCCGCGAACCACGCCTTGCCGTCGCGCACGGGACAGTGCAGGAGCTTGGGCTCACCGAACTCCTGCCGCAGCACGCCGAAGTCGCGGAGAATCGCGGTCATCCCGTCTTCGTGGACATCCATGTTCAGAAGGTCGATGAGAACCGCATCACCGGGTTCTGCCCCGTGGACCCGGATCGGCCCGGAGACCGGCGCCAGCGGATGCCCGTCACATTCCGGCGTAAACGGGGTCGGGACGTTCCGGATATCCTCGACATCCGCAAATGCTCCACGCACGACCAGCGTCACCTCTTCGCCGGACTCGACGGCCGCTACCGGCGGCGTGTCCGGAGTGACCGAGAACAAGTAAACCGAACTCATAGAAATCTCCTCAGCCTGGATATCCCGCCACAGGGTACTGTTTGTCCGCAGGAGCGATGATAAGTCCGCGAATTCTGCTGTATCCAATCAACAGCCAGACGCTGACGGAAGGGAACCACCGGGCGCCGGCGCCTTCAAGCTGCCTGTAAGGAAGGCAGACCTGGGGCACCGCTGCCTGCGGTCGCCGCCGCAAGAATTCCGTGGTCGATCTCGGCGATATCGCGCCAGCCGCCAAGCGCCATGGCACGATCGACTTCCGCCTTCAAGATCGACAGCACGTGCTCGACCCCGGCCTGTCCGGCGGACGCGAGTCCCCAGAGATACGGTCGCGCGATGCAGCAGGCGGTGGCACCCAGTGCCCGTGCCACCACGACATTCCGACCGCGCCGGATGCCGCCGTCGACCAGGACCGGCACCCGTCCATCGACGGCCTCGACGATGGCGGGTACGGCCTCGATCGATGCCACCGCGCCGTCGAACTGCCGGCCACCGTGGTTGGAGACGATGAGTCCATCGACGCCAAGGTCGACGGCGCGTCTTGCATCGTCGGGATGAAGGATGCCCTTGACGACGAGCACGCCGTCGGTGATGGACCGCAGCCACGCGACATCGTCCCAACCGACCGTGGGGGCCAAGAGACGGGCCATATGAGCGGCAAGACTCGCCAAATCGTCGCGGCCGTCCCCCGCATAGTTCACGAAGGTGAGACGGCGCCGGCTGGCCATGCGCATGAGCCAACCGGGATGCCGCGCAAAATCGACGGCATGCCGCAAGGAGGGCCGCAACGGAATGGAGAGGCCGTTCCGAACATCACGCTCGCGCTGCCCCAGGACCTGGTTGTCGATGGTCAGGCAAATGCCGAGGTAGCCGCTGGCGCTGGCGCGCTCCACGAACGATTTCGTGACGCCTCGGTCCGTATAGAGGAAGAGCTGCAGCAATTTCGGAGCGTCGCTGGCCGCGGCGACGTCCTCAAAGGTGCACGTGGACCCGTGGCTCAGGATCATCATGGTGCCTGCCGCCGCCGCGGCACGGGCCACCGCAAGTTCTCCCGCAGGCCACAGCAGTCCGGCAAGACCGGCCGGGCCGACGACGACCGGCCTGCTGAGGGTTTGCCCAAACAGTGTGATGGCTTGCGAACGCGTACCTGCGTCGCTTTCGAACGGACGCGGCACCACCGCGAATTCGTCGAAGGCCTGCTCGTTGCGGCGGAGCGAGATCTCATCCTCCGCGCCGCCATCCACAAAATCGAACACAAGGCGTGGCAGTTCGCGTCGGGCCAGGCGCCGCGCTGCTGCGAAGCTGTAGGCCCGTCGGCGAAAAGCTGCTGCGTTCATGGGCCGCCTCCTTGGTGTTCGTAGAGTAACCGATCGAGGTCCCCACCCCGACGGATCAACCGCACTGCCGACGTCCGCCCGTCGGTCAGAGCCAGCAGGCGCGCGTTACCTGGCGGTCGCGCTCGATGGCCAAGGGGCGGCAAGCGCCGCGGCTGCGACAAGCGCGGCCGCTGCAAGCAGCGACGCGGCCAGATAGCTTCCCAGAGAATCGTGCAGGACGCCGGCCAGGGTTGGCCCAACCATCTGGCCAAGACCGAAGGCCGCCGTCATCAGGGCCAGATTCCGCCGCGGATCGCCGGTGGACAGGCGGCGAACGTGGATGAGACCAATTGCCGTCAATCCCATGAACGTCCCGCCAAGCAGGCCCGCCGCCAGCAACAGGTGCCAGATGCCGCTCCCGAGGACACTCAGCGCCACGCCTCCCGCCTCGATCAGGCAGGCGGCCGCGAAGACACGCTCATTACCCCAACGTCGACCGGCCCAGCCCCAGAACGCAACCGAGGGAGCTGCCGTCAATCCCACGCACAGCCAAACCAAGTGCTCGATTGGCTGCAAGCCCGGATCCGCCCGCACCATGTCGGAGACAAACGTCGCCGTGATGACGTAACCGAAGCCGAACAGGCCGTAGGCAAGAATCAACCGACGCAGGCGCTGCGCTCCCCCAGGCTCTCGGGGGCCTGCCGCCGCGGGCGCGGGCTTCTCCGACGTCCATAGCAGCGCACTGACGACAATTGCCAAGACCAGGGAGATTGCGCCACAGAGCAGCCACGGGTTCTGCCAGTCGGCGCTTCCCGTCGCCGCCGCCGGAACCGCCAGGGCCGAGATTGCGATGCCGCTCCCGACCCCGGCGTAGATCACAGCCGCCCATCCAGTTCGTCCTGCGCTAGCGAGCCGGTCCATCACCAGGGAGGATGCGAGCACCATCACCAGGGCGGCTGCCGCGCCGTTCGCAAAACGAAGTATCAGGAATGTGCCCAGGCTCGACGACAGGGCCATGGCGCCCGTACTCAGGGCGCTGACCGCAAGGGCGGCAAGCAGCCAGCGGCTGGGGTTGCCGGGCACCGCCCTCCATGCCGCGGCGATAGCGCCGAGCAGATATCCCAGGAAATTGGCGGACGCGATCAGTCCGGCTTCGGACTTCGCGATTCCCAAGCCGGCAGTCATGTACGGCAGGATCGGCGTATAGCCGAAACGACCGATGCCGATCGCGACGGCTAGCGACAGGAGCCCGGCCAGGGCCAGCGCCGCCGGATGGCGCAAGACCTATGGCTCCGGGGTCAGGCCCGCACCCACGGGCGGCGACCCGACCGGATCGCGCGGCCGCAGGCATTCAGGCCGCCGAGCGGCACGCTTCTGTTCATGCGAATCCCGGGCCAATCCGCACTGTCGACTCCCCCACCCCACTGCGCACGGAAGTTCGCATGCCGGGAGCCGGATCAGTCCCAAGGCAACAGCACCGTTGCGCCGGTCGTCTCCCGCGCTTCAAGGGCGCGGTGCGCCTCGGCAACCTGCGCGAGCGGATACACGTGGTTCACAGCAGGCTGAACGGCCCCCGTTCCGAGGACCTCGAACAATTCAGCCCCGCCCTGCGCGAGGTCTTCGCGTTTTGCGAGGTAGTGCATGATCGCGGGACGGGTGAGGACCAGAGAACCGCGTGCCCCTAGTTCGATCACGTCGACGGGAGATCGGGCGGCCCCGAGGCGTGGCCATAGCTCACCATCATCCCGAGCGGCCGCAAGCAGTCGAGCGAGCGTCGAAACGTGTCCTTGCCGATCGATTCATAGACGACGGCACAGCCTTCACCGTTCGTGACATCGCGGACCGTCGCGACGAAATCGCCATCGCTGTGGACGATGACGTGGTTCGCCCCGGCCGCGCGGGCGTGCTCCGCCTTTTCCGCAGAGCTAACGGTGCCGATGACGGTAGCTCCGAGATGCTTCGCCCACTGACAAAGCAGGAGGCCAGTCGCTCCTGCGGCCGCGTGGGCGAGCACGACGTCGCCCGGTTTCACCCGGTACGTCCGCCGCACGAGATACTGCACGGCCAGACCCTTGAGCATCGAGGCAGCAAGGACGCGGTCGCCAAGGTGGTCGAGTGCAGCCGGAACCTTGAGCAGGTTTTTCACGGGATACACCCGCTCCTGACTGTAGGCACCGTGCGGCGGCAGGGCGTAGGCGACCCGGTCTCCAGTCGCAAACTGCGTGACTCCGGGCCCGATCTCCTCGACCCGGCCCGCCCCCTCGAAGCCGAGCACAACCGGAAGCGGAGGCACGGGCCAGGGATGCGGAATCCCGCGACGGTGGTAGGTATCGACGAAGTTGAGTCCGACCGCTTCGTTGCGGATCCGAACCTCACCCGGGCCGGGAGCAGGCACCTCGACCGACTCCCAGCGCAAGACCTCCGGAGGGCCCTGTTCATGGATAACCGCGGCCATGGGCATCGGTCGTGTTCCTCGGGTTTCGGGGTCCGCGCAGGAGTCTAGCTGCGGAATCCTGGCGCCTACACAGCCTCGCACGCGCGATTTGGGTGCCCGAACGGGCACCCTGCCACAAAGCTGCAGCCGGGTCCGGCCCGTTGTCACACGTAGGAGACCACCTCGTGGAGCGGTTTCCGCCCGATGTCGGGCACCATCGCCCCCTCATCAGGGTGGCCCACCACCACCAGCAGGAAAGGCCGCTCGGTTGTTTTCGGACGTCCCAGGATCTCGTTCAGGAACTTCATGGGGCTCGGGGTGTGGGTCAGCGTCGCCAACCCAGCGATGTGCAGTGCCGCGATCAGCATTCCGGTCGCCAGCCCCACCGATTCCATCGGGTAGTAATGCTTGACTTTGCGGCCGTCGGCCAGCCGGCCGTATTTCTGGGCGAAGATCGCGATCAGATAGGGTGCGCGCTCGAGGAATGGCTTGTTCGCGTCGGTGCCGAGCGGAGCCAAGGCGTCCAGCCATTCCCGCGGCGCCCGGTGTCGATAGAAGTGGCGCTCCTCCTCCTCGGCGGCTTCGCGTATCCGACGCTTCGTCTCCGGATCGCTCACGACGACGAAATGCCACGGCTGAAGATTGGCACCGCTCGGCGCTGTCGTCGCGGCGTGCAGGCAGTCGTCGATGATCACCCGCGGGACCGGACGGCTCGAGAAATGCCGCACCGTGCGCCGGCGTTTAAGTTCCGCATGGAAGTCGCGCGCCCGCTGCATCATCTCGTCTTCGGGATACTCCCGATAGTCGAGCAGCGGGACAAAGGGATACTCGTCCATCTCGTCTTCCGTTCGCCTGCAATCCGATCTCCGGCACATGCCCGGCCCGTTCATCGTACCGCTCACGGTAAGTTGGCTGGTGCTGCCTCCGGACGGCTGCCGCAGCAATTCAATGTCCCGCGGGCATTGGCAAGAGCTGTAGGCGAGTAGCCGGATCGCTCTAGCTGTCGTCACCGTCGGCGTTCAGAGTGGCAAACCGTTCCTCGACTGTGTCGACTGTGTCGAGTTCGCCGCGGTTGGTCTCTTCGATCGCGGCCAGGGTGGCAGCGCTGGGCACGAGCGGATCGAAAGGAAGCCGTTTTTCCGCGACGATGCGACGCATCATCAGCCGGAAAGCGACGGAAACCGTGAGGCCGATCGCATCCAGGATTGCACTGGCTTCGTCCTTGGTGGCTTGGTCGATTCGGGCCCGGACCACAGTGTTCACGGGTTCTTGCTCACGGAACGGGGTGTTGATTGGGCTACATTACGGCTCACTAGGTAGCGGGCGCCGAGGGTATTTGTCCCCCACACGAACGCAATGCGACAGTGACCTGCCTCCACGGAATTGGTTCAACTCTACGTTTAGAGAGGAGAAGGCTGGACCGATTGAGTGAGGAAAAATCAGAGTGACGGCAGATGTGTCATAAAATCTCGGCCCCTCGCGCCGAACCCACGCTTGCAGGCCTAACCGTATGTCCGAACCACTTCGACACCACTACGCCGATCTCGGCGACGTGCGACTCCATTATGTACTGGCAGGCAGCTATGTACTGGCAGGCAGCTATGTACTGGCAGGCAGCGGGCCTGCGGTTGTCCTCCTCCATGGCTGGCCGCAGACCTGGTACATGTGGCGCGACGTGATTCCGGGACTGGCCGAGGACTACTGCGTCATCGCACCGGACCTGCGGGGTTTAGGAGATTCCTCGCGTCCGGTCGGTGGTTACGACAAGAAGACAATCGCCGAGGACATCTGGCGGCTGGTTCATCACGTTCTGGGCGAGCGGGATCTCTTCGTCGTCGGACATGACTGGGGTGGGCCAACGGCCTTCGCGCTGGCCGCGCAGCACCGTGACGCCGTGAAACGCCTGGCCATTTTCGATGTTCCCGTGCCGGGAGACGGCACCCCGGTGATGTTCGAGAATCGCTGGCATCATGGCCTTCACTGGGAAATGGACTTCCCGGAAGCTTTGACCCACGGCCGCGAACACGTCTACCTGGGTTTTTTCTACCGGAATTGGGGCGGGCGCCCCGACGCCATAACCCAAGAGGCTGAACGCGAGTATCTGCGTACCTACCGGCAACCGGGCGCGATGCGGGCTGGCTTCAATTTCTATCGCGCTACACCGCAGGACGTTGCCGACAATCAATCGTTCCTGTCGCAGGGCAAACTGAAGATGCCGGTTCTGTGCTACGGGGGTGCCTTGGGGCGCGGGCGCGCAAAGAACGCAATCGAATCGTGGCGGCGCGTTGCTGACGACGTGCGAGGAGGCGTGATCGAGGACTGCGGCCATTGGATTCCGGAAGAGCGACCGGACTGGGTGCTCGCGGAACTACGTGCGTTCTTCGGCGAAGAGAAGGCCTGAGCCGAGGGCACCTTCCAACCGCAGCGGGTAGCCGCGGCTCAACCGCAGGACGCGCCACTCCAACACCCCGACGGAACGCCGGCGCAGAAGCGCGTTACCAGCGGAGGGAGAAACTCAGGCCGACCCGGTCCTCCGGATCGTCATCGACGTTGGCGCTCTCGCGGCCCACCGCCGCAAGGCGCAGGTCGAACGCACTCTCGGCATTCCGGGCAAATCCAAGACGCAAGCCCAGCGTGTACTGCCGACTCGTGTCGGCAAGTTTGGGCATATAAATCACACAGCTATTCTTCGCCGTGACAAACCCTGATCTCGCCGAACATCGTCCGTGAAGCCGCCGGCCAGAGTGCCTGAAACCCTTCTGGTTCTGGAGCCTGGAGGATGCACGACCGAAATGTGAGGCGTGGCGAACGGACTACAACGAAGTGGAGCGGGTCCCTTGGTGTTGACCGGCGGTCTGCAATGATTCGACCGGCCCGTCGGATATTCGCGCCTTCAAGACCTTGGCGACAAAAGGCGATGTCATGGCGCGAACCACTGCACTGTAGTTGAGCTGGAACGCGATCTCGGCACCAACGGCCGCCTTGTTGTTGCCCATGTTCAGAACGAGATGGTCGCTGCTGGCGCCGACAATCCCGATTCCGGAGGGCGCGGTGAGGCCTTCCGGATCGGTATCCTGATATCCGACTGCCAGAATTGCCTGAGAGACCAATCCACGATCCTTGACAGGCGGCCTGGTTCCAAATGCATTTTGGCCGATATCGCCCCACGGTAGCGACGGTTTGACCTTGGACTCGATCACTCCCGCGACGAGCGTGATGGCATCCGTGTAGAGCCCATCGATCGGTTGACGGTGGAGAGGCTCCACGCCCAGCAGGATGGACTCACCGAGACGAAGATCATTGATCCTTCCGGTTCCTGCTCCGTTGAACGCCCACTCGAGATTGCCGGAATTTCCTCCGGAGACGATCTCGAGGGTGAGACCGAACGTTGCATCAATGGAGTCGGCGAGGGCAGATAGCTTTGCCATGTTTCCGGCATCGGGGGACACGCCGCTCCGGCAAGCGAGGTTCGTGCCGATACCCTTCAGCACGATATTCCTGCAGCGAAGCGTCTCACGCACGGTGTCAAGGAGATCGTCTGGCATGATCCCCTCCCTGAGATCTCCAAGCTCAACCATGAGCACGATCCCGTGCGTCCGCCCCGACCCATACGCGGTATCAGAGAGCTTCCCGATGACCTCCAGCTCCGTATTGAAACTGACATCGGCATGCGCCACGACCCGTTCGACCTGACTCATCATCGGAGAGCGGATCAGTGTCATTGGCGCCAATATCCCCGCACCGCGCAGCGTTTCGATGTTCTCGATACGGGAGTCACCGATCGCCCGCACACCTGCCTGAAGCAACACGGCGGCAATCTCGGGCAACCCCAGGGTTGCTTTCGTCACTCCGGTGACGGATATGCCGCGAATTCTCAGCCGTTTGACGAGCGTAGAAGCATTGTGGTGGATCTTTTCGAGATCAATCTCCAGCCGCGGTGCGGTCATTGGGCAGCGGCCGTCTGCAACTCCGCAAGTTCCGGGATCGCCGAGCGGACCATTTCCAGCAACCGTCCGGACGGACGGCTCAAGGCGTCCGTAACCGGAATTCCCAGTTCACCCTCGTACTGGATAATGGCGGCACTTACCGCTTCATCTGTCATGTTCTCGTGGTTGATCGTGAGGCCGATCACCTTCGTATCAGCGAACGTCTCGATAAGATTGATTTCACTGGCCGGCGATGGCATCGGCATCTGCTCGAAGTCGCAGCGATGGCGCCGTCCCGGCGCATGCTGCAGGATGACTGCGGTGGGTTTACTGCCCCTCAAGATGAACGCCGAGGAGCTGAAGGCCGGGTGACTCAGTGCGCCTTGACCTTCGATGATGATCACATCCGGGCTCTCATCCTGGAACGCCTCGATCATGACGGCCTCCAACTCACCGGAGCAGAATTGCGACGGGATGGCATCGAGTGGAACCCCGTGGCGGGCTCCCTGGATCAGGCCCGTCTGGCCGGTGCCGACCATGACCGCTTTCAAGCCATGATCGTTGAGCGCACGGGTCAGAATCGTGGCGGTCGTGCGCTTGCCGATGGCACTGTCCGTTCCGAGCACGGCAATACGCGGGCAGGTGACTTCAGAGATTCGACCGTTGAACATCCGCAGGTCTTTCATGGCGCGGGGTTTTCGCATGTCGAGAATCGCGACGTTATTCGCTATGCCCGCGGCGGCGAACTCCGGGTCGTCGCTCAAAAATTCATGAAGACCGCTCACGACATTCATTCCGCGTGCCAAGGCATCGAGCACAACACCTCGCTCACATGTCGACAACATTCCACTCTTGGGTGCCATCCCGAAAATGAAGTAATCGGGGACGCGTACGTTGCGAGACAGGGCGTCAGCGAGATCGAAGCAAATCGGGATGGCGTTGGCCTTCCCGCCAAGCACCTTGCCGGTGTCGAGTCCAGCCTGCTTGCTATCGATCACCGACAGGATTTCATAAGTCTCCGAATGACGGATGAGCCCGTTGGCCGTCTTGCCGTCGATGTCACCGAAGTTCGCTTCGCAATAGATGACCGCCGTCGAAGCCCGCTTCCGCCGGTGGAATGGAATCGCTGCGGGATGATTGATGTCAGGAGGGTTCCGACCGACATCGAACGTATTTGGCGGTTCCGCAAGCGGGGTACTGGGCATCAAGGTTCCTCAAGTAAAAAACTAGACTGGCGAGCGGTTCTCGAAAGCCGCTTCGGATTCTTCGCATACCGTTTAGCCACATAGACGCGAACGCGGTCGCACCGCCGCCCGAACCGGTTGCGCGGTCAATGCCACCTCGATGTCGCGGCCACCCGGATTCACGGCGCCCATCGATCATGAGGGCCGGCGTCGGCAGAATGCCGAATGAAGAACGCCAGAAGAACCCGGAGCTGTATCAAGCGATCGTGTCCCGGGCCATGGTGTAAGAGCCTTGCGTCCTTCGCGGTATCCGGCGGATTGGCGCCGGTAGGCTCAGGCTGCCACGGCGGGCAGCTTGACGGTCAGATTGTCGCTCACGGGAGCGATGGATTCGAGTGTCATGTATCTCCTTGAGACGGCCCACTCGTCGTTCTGCTCGAGGAGAGCGGCGCCGACGAGGCGGGTGATGTCGTCTTTGTTGGGGAAGATGCCGACGATGTCGGCGCGGCGCTTGATCTCGGGATGGAGCCGTTGGATCGGGTTGATCGAGTGGAGCTTGGTGCAGTGCTCCTTGGGAAAGGTCGAATGGGCGAGGATGTCGTGCTGGGCCTCGTCCATGAGGGCCGCGAGCTTGAGCGCCCTGGGCCTGAGCCGGTCGGCGGCCTGACGCCACTGGGCCCTGGCACTGTCGGCGTCGTCCTGCGCGAAGGCGGTGGCGACGAAGGCGGAGACGACGCGCCGGCCTCGCTTGCCGGCATGGGCCAGAAAGGTGCGCATGAAGTGGACACGGCATCTTTGCCAGGTGGCGCCGAGGATCCGGGTGGCGGTGGCCTTCAGGCCCTTGTGGTCGTCGGAGATCACCAGCTGCACGCCGCGCCGGGCAACCGGCTCACTGCCGCCAGACTCTTGGCGGTTGCTGCGGCGAGCGGGTTGCCCACAGGTACCGGCGGAAGCAAGTGCTTCTACACCACGCCAGGGGACACAACCCATCAAATCAAACCCGTGTCGCCGCAATTTTTTTTGGCTGATGAGCGAGAACTGCGGCGTGCTCTTCCCGTCGTCGAAAATTAAAGTGTCGTAGCAGACACTACTTGGATCGGTTTCTTACCAGGCTATGCAGCCGGAAGGTTGGGGATGCCGGCGCAGGCTTGGAAATTTTCGGCGCGATCCTTCGGCAGAGCATATCCCGGCGAACAAAATCTCACGAAAATTAGCATTCATGCTTCGAAACATATCACGATCTTGGGAATATGGTGGATTGACAAGCACATTACAAGGCTGAGTTGCCGCTCCGCAGGCGTGGCGACAGAATGTTCCTGTTTGGTTCGAGGATGACGAGGGCGTGGATCGAGACGGGTTTCGGGACCGGTTTTCGCGTGTGGACGATATGGCGCCAGCGTAGCGCCGGAAAGTGATGGTGGCGCTGACCGGCGCGCCGCTGTCGGGCCTCCGCCACAGGAAGCGCTGGCTTTCCTTCGGCGCGGCCCCGGCGGAAGGGGAAACAGCGCATCGACTCGCCGAGGGGAGATTGCGCCGAGCCCGACGTTTGGTCGGCGTCATCGCTGCCTGGAACCGGTCGGGCATACCGCCGCACCAGCCCGATCATGTCGGCCACCAGGCGCTCTTCGTCATCCCGGCCGCGCGGCACATGCCGCTGCGTCGAGCGGTGCTGGCCCAGCACCCGGCAGGCACGCCGCTCCGAGATCCGGAAGGCCCGGCGCACCCGCTCGATGCACCGCCGGGCTCACAAGTTCCCCTTGGCCGCCTCCGCCAGGATCAGCTTGCACAGCGTCAGGTCTGACACCACACGGCGCAGGCGCTTCAACTCCCGCTGCTGCTGCGTCGCCATGCCGCCATACGCATTCCGCCAGCGGTATTACATCTGCTCGGTCACCCCAATCTCCCGAATCGTATCGGTCCAGGCCCTGCCTTGCCCAACGAGCACCTCAACCTGCCGCAGCTTCGAGACAATCTCTCTGGGCTTGTGAAGCGTGATACCCATGATTGGTCGTCCAATTTCTCGCTTTAGAGATGGACCAATTCACTGGGGGCAGGTCATAACTGATCGGCCCCTACTGACCGATCCAAATTAACCTCCGAAGGTGAACAGATTCGCGGCCGAACTCGGTGGCCGCCGGTTGGGAGCTATTGTCCCCGGTGGCTCAAACCCACTAAACCTTGGGTGTATCCGGGGGCTTACGCATCCCGGCATAAGTGGCGGGAACGCTCCGTTGTCCGGAACAACTGCGCCAAGACGGTTGACGTTATTCCGTACGCTCGTATCGAATCCGCATTTCGGGAAAGAGGCCAGCCAATTGGCTCGCTGTGTCCAGAGTCTGGCTGCCCCATTGGTTGGACAAGACGTACGTACGGGTATCGACATGAATTAGCTCGTCGTCGTCGCAGAAGTACCGCCTGAACTGGGTCGGAGATTCCCCGTCAGCATCTTGTTGGAAACGATCTTTGACCTGCTCTGAATCGAGCACGCCATCGAATTCCTTGAGCTTCCTCGCCGGGACAACTGTCAGAATCTGTCGGGGCGCCCCGCCGTTCCGTAGAATTCCGGACACAAGCGCGAGCATCATTCGGCGCTTGTTGAGCCTTGAGTACTCCTCGCCCGCAATCCAGACATCATGCTTACTCAGGTCCCGGGCGCTTCGGCGAGACTCCCGCTCACTTTGCTGCTTCTCCTGGATCCGGACCTGGTAATCGGCCGCCTCGGGAGCCGGGATCACAGTCTGGATGTCCAGCAGGGTGTTCCCGTCGCTCACGTACGGCTCCATCCGGACGCAACGGATGTCCAGGCCTCCCACATCCCGCAGCCACATCACCGTCGTCGTCACTTCCTTCGAAAATTCGGCCGCGGCGAGAACGATCCTGACTTCCTGCCCAAAGGGTGCCGCGCCCGATTCTTCCCAGTCCAGGAATTCCAACAAGCTTTCGCGGGCACTCTTATCGATGCCGTTCTTCCGCAAGTACCTGTTGTGAATTGGAACGAGTTGGTCGAAGGTCAAGGTGGAGATCATCGCGGCATACCGAATCGCCTGCAATTCCATATGGCCGACGTCCTCCGTGCGCTTCAACTCGATCACCACAAGGTTGGCATCCTTATCGATGCCTAACAGATCGATACGCCGCCGGCTGTCCTGCCAATCGCCGAATTCCTCACTGACGATCAGGGTCCCAGGCGAAATCACGTCGATTTGGGACCTGAGTAAATTCTGAAGGTCTCGCCGTTCTTCCAGACCTTGGGCTTTGAACGTCGTGCGTTCCGCCGGAACGAGTTGTTCCCCGTCAATGCGATAAATCGACATCTGTTATTCCCGTCAACAACCAACTCTGCGATTCGTGCTTTTCCTGAATTCAGTTCTGGTCAACGATCTCTGCGCTGACCCGTCAGCGTCACCAATTTCGCCTTCTGAACCCGCTGCTCCCGGGACACTAACCCAACACACGGCAGGTGTCGTCGCACACGCGGGCCGGTCAGGCCAACACACTTTCGCCCTCAGTCTCATACCGAACTGGCAGGCACTCGAGATGCCGTCTCGACCGCCGCTTCGTCCGGCGTGTTGGCTATGTGTTGACAGTGACATCGCGGGAGGTCTTGTAAAATGAAAGCATCTGAGACCTTCAATTCTTTCAGAATCTTCTTTGGTTGCGGGGGCTCGCAACCACCGAGACCGACATCTTCTGACGATCTCGATCTGATCCGTTGCAACCTTCGGTTTCGCCGAAAGGTCTGCGACCGTGACGCGGTGTTTGCCTGGAAGCATCGAGAGGCCCGAGTGCGGTGACCGCCCGTCCACCCGGCCCCATCCGCGGCCGCGCCAGTCAGACGGCGTCCTGGTGCCCCCGAAGCAGCGCCACGGTCCGGTGCAAGCCGAGACGTTCAATTGCGGCCAAGTGCTCGCCGGCCGTTCGCGACGGTCTACGCAGTGCCGGGCGGTGTCCGCGGACGGCTGCCAGCGCGCTATCCGGATCGGTCTCCAGCAGGCCGACAATGAACGCGTCCGGATGCTCCGCCGCGAGCGCATGCGGAGCCAGGCAAGCAGCGGGGAAGTGCCGCAGGTTCCGGGTCACAATCACGTCCGCCCGGCCCTTGATCGCTGCCGCCAGCACATGGCGGTCGCCGGGGTCCGGCAGGTCGAGGTCGCCGGCGAAGGCCGCATACTCTGTCACGACGGCTTCTGGAAAGTGCCCGTCCATGACCGCCCGGGTCCGTTCCAGCACGCGAGCGTCGAGGTCGGGCCGGTCGGCCGACAGGCTCCGTGTCCACTCCGCGTGGATGTCCGCGCTCCAGAGCGGCGCGAACAAGTACCGGTCAGCCAGTCGCAGGAGCATGTCCCGAAGGCCGGCCGGATAGAGCACGTTGGCGTCAAGCAACGCCCTCCGCCTCGCCATCAACTACTGCAGGCCGAGTTCCTGGTCGCGTGCTGTCAGTTCGTCCAGCGCCGAACGCCGGCGGGATTCCGTCTCGCTCTGGTAGGCCACGATGTCCTCCGCACGGATCCGGCGGTGCGCCCCCACCTTCCGGCACGGAATCCGTCCGGCGTCGAGCAGCTGCACCAAGTGCGTCCGCGACACCTGCAGCAAGTCGGCCGCCTGCCGTGTCGTCAGCTCCGCGTGCAGCGGCGTCAACGCGACGCCGTGCCCGTGCGCCATCTGATCCAGAATCTCCCTGAGCAACCGCACCGCCGGCGTCGGGATGTCCACCGGTTCAGTCGCGGCCGCGCCGAAACGCGCCGGCACCGGCCCGGTCCCGTCACCCAACGCCGCCAGTTGCCGGACCGCGCGTTCCGCAAGTGCAGCATCCCGGGTACTGGGAATGCCGGATTCCGTTCGCATTGCCGATTTGCCAGCCATTTCACCATCTCCGTCAGACGGGAACAAGATAGGCCACAAACGCCGCAAAGCCAACAAATCCCGCAAACGCCACATGCCCAGGGGGTCCGTGCGGGGCGCGTGCGGTGGTAGCCTCGATCGGCAAGATCGCCTGACCGTCGCAGGGTGCCAGCTACTACGAGCGCGACGGTTACTACGCCAAGGACGATCCGGCGCACCGGGAGGCCAGCCGCTGGGCCGGCAAGGGGGCCGAGGCGCTCGGGCTCGCGGGGTCAGTCGATGCGGACACCTTCCGGCAGATCCTCGAAGGCAGGGTCCCGGACGGGCCGCAACTCGGGAGGCGCGGCAAGGACGGGGAGATCCAGCACCGCCCCGGCCGCGACGTCACGCCCTCCGCGCCGAAGTCGGTCTCGCTCCTGGCGATGGTGGGCGGCGACGGGCGCATCGTCGAGGCGCACGACCAGGCCGTGGGGAAGACGCTCGCGTGGATCGAGGAGCACGCCGTCCGGACCCGGATGCAGGACCAGGCGACGCGGGCGATGGTCCGCGCGGGCGGCCAGAAAATGGTGGCCGCAACCTTCCGCCACGACACCTCGCGCAACCTCGACCCCCAGCTCCACACGCACTGCGTGATCGCCAACATGGTCCAGGGCGGCGACGGAAAGTGGCGGACGATGGTCGACGACGGGCTGTTCAAGGGCAAGATGACGATCGGCGCAATCTACCGGGCGGAGCTGGCGGAGGGGCTGAAGGACCTCGGCTACGGCGTCGAGAAGACGCATCCGGACGGCCGCTTCGAGATCGCGGGCGTCCAGCGCGACGTGATCGAGGCGTTCTCGACGCGCCGTGCGGAGATCGGGGCGGCGATGGCCGAGCGGGGCCTCGGCACACCGGCCGAGAATCCGCAGCTCGCGGCCCGCGCCACTCTCATGACGCGGGCCCGCAAGCGCGATATGGACAAGGGGGCCCTGCACGAGACCTGGAAGCTTCAGGCGGTAGCGCTCGGGTTTACGTGCGGGGCATGATGGACCGGCTGCGCGAGCTCGAGGCGCGACAGGATGAGTTGGAGACCCGGCTTGCCGCCGCACCCGTCACGCTTTCGGACATCCACCCGAACGTCGCCGGCATCTACCGCGGCAAGGTGGAGCGCCTGGCCGCGGCGCTGGACAACCCCGGCGAGCTCGACGAGGCCGCGACCGCGTCCGGGACCTGATCGAGCGCATCGTGCTCACCCCTGGCGTTGCCTGGGGCGAGATGGACGCGAAGCTCGTCGGCGACCTTGGCACCATCCTCGAATGGGCCGGCGCCGGGGACAAACGGCGCCGGGCGAACGCTCCTTCGCCGAACATGTCGGTCTCAGTGGTTGCGGGGGTAGGGTTTGAACCTGCGACCTTCAGGCTATGAGCCTGTTTTAGTGCCTTGAACTCGGGTTCCGGTCCACCAAGTGATCAGGATCCGATCCAGCGTAAAGTTAAGCGATCGCAATACCCACATGCTCGACGGCAGCTTGGATTTCCGGGCCGCACACATGGGCGTAACGAATCTCTTCCGGACATTGCGATGGCACAGAAGACGTGCGGCCACTCGAATCGGAAAGCCCTGCATCTAGCCCGCTTCGCTCACCACCGGACCTGCCGCCGCCGGCTCAAGGCGTCGGCGGGCGGTGTCGGGGGTTTCGAAGCCGTTGGCGGCGTGCCCGGCGGCCCGGGGCCGCCGGAATCGGGCGCGACAGAGCCCGGCAATGCGGATTCCGGGCGCGGGTCACGCTGGATGGCGGGCGCCGGGCAGACGGCCTCCGTGGCGCCGGTCGCGGCGCGTGCGGCAGGAGGAGGCTGGACCGTCGCGGGCGGGGTCAGCCGGGCTCCGCGCGGGCCGGCGGCGCGCGCAGGGCGGCGAGCACGTGCGCGAACAGTTCCTGCAGCGGGTAGCCCGACGGGAAGGCGATCCAGACCTTGCGGACGGTGACGGTGATGCGGGCGGCGACCTTCAGCAACCGGGCGCGGATGGTGTCGGCGCGGGCGCGGGCCAGCGCCGTGCCCTGCAGCCCGACCTGGCGCAGGAGGGTGAGCAGGGCGCCGGCGAACGCGGAGAAGGTCAGCCGCAGCTGGTTGGCGCGCATCGTCGCGCTCGAGGTGCGGTCGGCGAACCGCCACAGCTGCTGTTCCTTGATCCGGTTCTCCATGTCGCCGCGGGCGCAGTACAGGTCCTCGTAGAGGGCCTGCGCCCCGAGGGTGCGGGCGGGGATGTTGGTGACCACGAAGCGCGGGTTGGCGCCGCGCAGCCCCGGCAGCCACTCGGCCTTGCCGATCACCCGGCGGGCCCGGCTCCAGGACGTCAACGTGCGGTAGCGGCATTCCCGGAACCGCCGCGAGGCCCGGCCGGTGGCGGCGCCCCGGCGCCGGGACTTGTGCAGCGCCTTCGCGAGCCACGGTTCCAGGCGGGCGTTGCGCGCGAGCCCGAACACGTACTCGAGGCCGGCGTCCTCGCACCAGCGCAGGATGTCCTCGCGGCAGAACCCGGCATCGCCGCGCACCCGGATCCGGGTCCCGGGCCAGCGCCGGCGGATCTGCGGCACGATCCGCGCCAGTTCGTCCACCGCGCCCGCCGCCGCATCGATATCGGCCGGGCGCAGCCGGGCGCACAGCACGTGCTCGCCGCAGGTCACGTACAGCGGGAGATAGCAGTAGTGCCCGTAGTAGCCGTGGAAGAACCGGCCCTCCTGGCGGCCGTGCAGCGGATCGTCGGTGGCGTCGAGATCGAGTACGATCTCCGCCGGCGGGGCGGCATGGGCCTCCAGGAACAGGTCCACCAGCAGCCGCTCGATCGCTTCCCGGTCGGCGGCAATCCGCTGGTAGCGGTCCTGCGCCGCCGCCTCCGGCACGCCGAGCTCCAGGCGGTTCAGCGTGCTCGACCCCGCCAGCGCATGCCCCCGGTCCCGCGCCCGCCGCCGCCGTTCCCCGGTCACGTCCGCACACCCGCTCGCCAGCGCGAAGGCGCTGTCGGCGCGCAGCCGGTCATGGTCGTTGAGGTCCTCGTAGCCCGCCGCCAGGGCCAACACCCGCTGCGCCACCAGCGTCTCCAGGCGATGCTCGATCCGCCGCGCGGTGGTCCCGGAAGCACGCCGCCAGCCGCGACGTCACCCGGAAGCGCCGGTCAACCTCCCGCAGCAGCAGCACGCCGCCATCGGTCGTCAGCCGGCCGCCGTCGAACCGGCCTACCACCGCACGCCGGCCAAGGCCTTCAAACGCCAGTTGCGTCGAGGTACAGTCTGTGTGCACGGGGTGGCTCCGTCATGGCCGGTAAGGGGTTGTCTTTCTTACCTGTACCACGCGTTTCCGCTCCATGCACCCCCCGCTGGTGAGATATCCGGGCTAGGCATTAGCTGCGGCCGGAGAGCCGCCAGCACGATCGCCATCGCCCATGAGGCGCCCCCAAACCGCGACCGTACGGCCGTCAAACGGCAGGACGCGTCCGTCGAACTGTCGGGCGAGATCCTGTGCGATCCATCTCTCGTATCGTTCCCGCCGCGCTTGTTCCTTTACCTTCCGTGCGCCTCGAACAAGTTCTCCGATGGTTTGTGCGGCAAGGTATAGGTCGGACGGGATCTGCGCTTCGACCCAGTCGAGCAGCGTCTTTTCAGGTCTCGGCCTGATGGTTTCGCTGACGACATTGGTGTCGAAGCAGAAAGGCCATCAACTGAGATCGGCAGAGCGTCCGGTGAAGCTGTCGCGCTCGATCGGCAACTCAGCATCGGTCAGGGGCGAGGCACGGAGAAAAGCGACCAATTCGGCGCCGGTCTTGGCTCGTGTGGCGGTCAGCATTGGCTGCAGCGACTGGCGAATGAACTCGGCTTCCTCGCCGTCCGAACGGAGGGCACCAGCGATTGCCTTGACAAGGGGTGCGTCCCGGGAGGGAACAGTGACCTCGACACGCTTGGCGCCGCGGGTTGCAATTCTCTTGCGGTGACGGGAGACGCGCGACGCCTCGTGTGTTTCCTGAATTCCGCGTTTCACAGCGGCTGACCACTCCGGTTACGTTACCGGATATTGCAACGCAGACACCTTGTATATCAAGTTCAGGCACGGCTTCGTGGCCCTGGACAGCCCCAGGCGCTATCGACCGGCTTGATCGGCGTTGGTGCCTGTCACCAGATTGGCGCAGATGCTTCTATTGGTCCGCATCGCGGCATTCAGGATGGGATCGCGGGCGCGGTGAGCGCGGCGCGCAATCCCCTGGACCTGTTGTGCGGTCCAGAAGGTTTCCCATCTACGACTTTAGCCAAGCACCAAAGCCCTGCTCGCGCACGGCGGTTGAGCATAACCAGCACCTCGAATGTGGAACGTTGCGTCCAGGCGTTCAGCGCACCCGGGGACGGGACCGGGCGTACATGTGGATCTACGTCCGATTGCCTTCAGGGCGATGCGATGTGCGGCAACCGCTGCATATCCGCGTCGAAGGTGTAGACGCCATCCAACGTCTCGTCAGCGCCCGATGCGGCACGTAGCGCCTTGAACACGATCAACGCATCGGCGAAATCGGCACCCTTCATTGACCCGGCTGCGCCCACCGTCACGGCGCTTCGATACGTATGCAGGGCGCGCCACACGACCTGATCGTCCTCGAAACGGATACTCGGCTCGCTGAACAGCCGTTCCAGGACGGCCACCTGTTCGGCCCTGTTCAGTCGATACTTGCGGCCAGCAAGCGTCCACATGGTCTCCACCAGCACAACACCCGTGATCAAGACAGTCTCCGCGACATCGAAAACTACTTCCGCGCGCGTCGCTTGGGCCTCGTCGTCATGGAGCAGGTACCGGAGCAAGACGTTGGTGTCGACGGCGATCAACCCGCTGACTCGTACAACGCGTCCTGCAGGGATTCCTCGTCACTTACGGCGGGATCGCCGACTACGTGGCGCAGCAACCCCTTCGCCGCGCCGGCAGTCTTCCGCACGATTGTGATTCGGCCATCGGCAACGAAGCTGCGGTACTCGTCCCCCGGCCCGATCCCGGCTTCTCTGCATTGTTCGATGGGGAGCGTAATCTGACGCTTGGCACTCACTCGCGGCATGAGGCTGTCCTTCTCTACACGTCCAATTCAGACCAACAGGATGTAATTCTTTACCAATGCTTAAAAAGTAAAGAATTGGCGGCGGGGTTCCAACTCCGCATGACGCCAAGCTCGACCCCGCGGTTTCCCGACGCCATCTGGTAACGCGTTGGAGCCTTTTCATTCCGGAGAGTTCGGTCCCGGCAGCGCCCAGGTATTCGGACCACGATTGACACTTGTCTGGGCGCACATGCCGGGGACAAGACGCAACGCACAACTACGGCATAGCTCGAGTTGGTAGCATTTGGTTCGGTCGCATTGCCACGCCCGCGCTGGCGCGTGGCAACGCCCTAAATCCTTGGCGACGGCGAGCCCCCTCGATGACGCGTGCCAGCCACCAGACATCGCCATGAAGGCAACCCCGGCCGGCAGCGCAACCGGCTGCGATAACTGCGAGATAGGCCCATGAGCTCCCTTTCCCGGATGACCACCAATGTGATCACGCCAGTGGCCAAGCGCATCCTACTCGCCCGTGAACGATGGGAGTCCGGGGTCGCCTACGACCCCACATCGACGTCCACACGACGCGAACCGTACGGGGTGTTCGCCGACATGCGCCAGAAGGACCCGGTGCATCGGATGCGGCTCATGAAGTCCTGGGCCCTCACCCGCTACCAGGACGTCGACCAGGTACTCCGTGACCACAAGCGATTCACGTCCGAGGGGCGAAACTACGGCTACACGTCCTATCTGACCCTGCTGGATTTCGACCCGCCCAAGCACACCCGCCTCCGGGGTCTCATCTCGAAAGCCTTCACCCCGCGCGCAATCGAGAAGCTGCAGCCCCGCATCCGCGAGATCGTCGATGAACTTCTCGACGACGTCTCGGACAAGGGCCAATTCGATCTCATCGAAGCGGTCGCGTTCCCGCTGCCCGTGATCGTGATCGCCGAGATGCTTGGCGTGCCGGCGAAAGACCGGGCGCGGTTTAGGGACTGGTCAAACGACATCGCGAAGACGGTGGAGCCGCTGCTGGACCCCACCAGTGTCAACCGGATCAGGAAGGCGACCGGAGAGCTCTTCGAGTATTTCGAGGGACAAATCGAGGAACGCCGCCGAAACCCGCAGGACGATCTTCTGAGCGCGCTCATGGCGGCCAAGGAAGAAGGCGAACGCCTCAATCACGAAGAGCTTCTATCGACCCTGATGCTCCTCCTCGTGGCCGGAAACGAAACCACCCGCAATCTCATTGGGAACGGCATGCTCGCGCTGCTGCACCATCCAGCCCAGCTCGCGCGACTTCGCAGCGATCCGGACCTGATGAACCCGGCGATCGGTGAACTGCTGCGTTACGACCCCCCGGTACAACTCGACGGCCGCATTGCGCGCCAAGACCTCGAAATCGGCGGCAAGCGCATCCGGGCAGGTGAGCGGGTGATCTCGCTCCTGGGGGCCGCAAACCGCGATCCCGAGGTCTTTCCCGAGCCCGACCGCCTCGACCTCGGACGTTCCGAGAAAAGCCACATATCCTTTGGACGTGGAATCCATTACTGCCTTGGGGCGGCGCTGGCGGTGCTCGAAGGGAAGATCACCTTCGAGGCATTGCTGGAGCGCTACCCATCCATCCGCCTCGCCTCCGAGCCGGTACGCCTGAACCAGATGGTCCTTCGGGGATTGGTGGAACTCCGGGTCGACGTCACGTGATCGCGCCGCCTGTCCGCTACGGGACGGCGGCCTTCCGTGATTTTAAGCTCGCCTTCCGGTCCCGGGCCCGTGCATTCATCATCTTCCCGGCATCCTCTCGCCGAGGTTGCTAAGGACTCTTCGGCCCTTTGTGTGCCGGTCCGCTGGCGACTTGCCGCAGCGCGTCCTCCGCTATCATGACACCTGAACGATCGACCGGATCCTCCCCGTGAGCCTGCTCCAATCCGTCTTTCCCTACATCTTGGCGGCAAGCCTTGCAGCCGTCGTCATCGTGCTTGGGGTCGGCATCATCTCGATGTTTCGCGGGGGTGAATTCAACAAGCGCTGGGGCAATCGCCTCATGCGGGCGCGCGTTGCCCTGCAGGCCCTAGCCGTCCTATTGATTCTCGCGTTCGCAGCTTTCATTCAGGATTCCTCCTGATCGAATCACCGGCGCTTTCGGTTAGGATGCGCCCTGACCGCGGGTTGCGCGCGGTCCCTCCCCCCATCGGTACTGTCTCACCGGAGCCGGTCGCTCATGAAAGTTCTCGTCGCTGTCAAGCGCGTCATCGACTACAACGTCCGCATCCGGGTGCTGGCTGACGGGTCCGGAGTCGAGACCGACAACGTCAAGATGTCGATGAACCCGTTTGACGAGATTGCCGTCGAGGAGGCCATCCGACTGAAGGAGGCCGGCACGGCGTCCGAAGTGATCGCCGTCTCCATCGGCTCGGCCCGATGCCAGGAAACGATTCGCACGGCCCTGGCATTCGGATGCGACCGCGGGATCCACATCGAGACGAATGATTCTCCGGAACCGCTGGTGGTGGCCAAGCTCTTGGCCGAGGTGATCAAGGCCGAGGAGCCGGGTCTGGTCATCCTGGGCAAGCAGGCCATCGACGACGACAGCAACCAGACCGGGCAGATGCTTGCCGCCCTGCTGGGCTGGCCCCAGGGCACATTCGCTTCCGAACTCAACGTCGGCGACGGCGAGTTCGAAGTGACCCGCGAGATCGACGGGGGTCTTGAGACGATCGCCATCACTGCACCGGCCGTGGTGACGACCGACCTCCGACTGAACGAACCCCGCTACCCGTCGCTTCCCGGAATCATGAAGGCGAAGCGGAAGCCGATCGAAGCGAAGACACCCGGCGATTACGGCGTCGACGTTGCACCCCGCCTCCAGACCGTGACGGTCGCTGCACCTCCTCCCCGCCCGCCGGGACGCATGCTCGAATCCGCTGCGGAACTCGTGCAGGCGCTGCGTGACGAGAAGGGAGTGCTCTGATGGCCGTGCTGGTGGTCGCCGAAACGGACGGCGCAAATCTTCCGCGTGGAACCCTGGCCACGGTCACGGCCGCTCTCGCCATCGAGACCGAAGTCGACGTACTCGTGCTCGACGAGCAGCATGACGCAGCGGCGGACGCCGCAAGCCGCATCGCCGGTGTGCGGACGGTGATCAAGGCCAGTGGAGCCGGGCTCGCCGGCGGGCTCGCCGAGAACCTCGCACCTGCCGTTGTGGCAGCTGCAGGAGGGTACTCCTGCGTCATGACCCCCGCGGGAACGTGGGGCAAGAACGTGATCCCCAGGGTGGCCGCCCTCATGGATGTGCAGCAGATCTCGGACATCACCGAAGTCGTGGACGCCGACACGTTCGTCCGGCCGATCTACGCCGGCAACGCCCTTGCGACCGTCCGCTCCAGCGAGCCGGTCAAGGTCATCACGGTCCGGGGCACCGCCTTCGAGGCGGCTGAAGCCGACAGCGGCCCGGCGACCATTCAGGACGGACCGGAGGTCCTGGCCGGAAACAGTGCCCGCTTCGTGAAGCGCGAGCTGAGCCAATCGGATCGACCGGAACTCGCGGCGGCGCGCATCGTCATCTCGGGCGGTCGGGGCATGGGAAGCGGCGAGAACTTCGAGATCCTCGACCAGCTCGCCGACAAGCTCGGGGCCGCCGTCGGCGCGAGCCGCGCTGCCGTCGATGCAGGCTACGTCCCGAACGATTTCCAGGTGGGACAGACCGGCAAGGTGGTGGCGCCCGAGCTCTACATCGCCGTCGGAATTTCCGGGGCCATCCAGCATCTGGCCGGCATGAAGGACAGCAAGGTCATCGTCGCGATCAACAAGGACCAGGAGGCGCCGATCTTCCAGGTCGCCGACTACGGACTGGTGGGCGACCTCTTCAAGATCGTGCCGGAGATCATGGACGCACTCTGAGCGTCCCGGTCACCTTACCTGCCCGTTTCACCATGCAGATGATTTGTCTTGATCTCGAGGGCGTCCTGGTCCCCGAGATTTGGCAGGCCGTAGCGGCCGCGACCGGCATCAAGGAGCTTCGCAAGACCACCCGCGACATTGCCGACTACGACGCGCTCATGCGGCACCGCATTGCGATGATGGATGCGCACGACATCGACTTCCCGAAGCTCCGGCAGGTCGTGGAGACCCTCCAGCCCTTCCCCGGCGCCCGATCCTTTCTCGATCGTCTCCGCCAGCAATGTCAGGTCACCATCCTCTCGGACACGTTCTACGAGCTCGCCGATCCGCTACTCGCCGCCCTCGGCCGACCGGCCGTGTTTTGCCACCATCTCGAGACCTCGGCCGACCTCCGCGTCATCGGGTGGAGGAAACGGCTGGATGACCACAAGCGGAGGGCCGTGGAAGGCTTTGCCGCATTGGGATTCGAGGTCGTCGCGGCCGGAGATTCGTTCAACGACATCGCCATGCTGGATGCGGCCCATCGCGGTTTCCTCTTTCGTGCCCCGGACCACATTCGGAAGAAGCGCTCCGACCTGCCGGCACTGTTCGAGTACTCTGAGCTCCTGGATGCCGCCTGCACCGGAGGGAACTCCGCCTGATGATGGACCCGCGCGATGTCCTCCTGGTAGTCGACGTGCAGAACGATTTCTGCCCCGGCGGCAACCTGGCCGTCGCCGATGGGACCGCGGTCGTGCCGGTCATCAATCGTCTGATGCCGGCCTTCCGAAACGTCGTCCTGACCCAGGACTGGCACCCAAAAGGCCACGCGTCCTTTGCGAGTTCGCACGCCGGCAAGGCGCCCTACGAGACGGCCCAAATGCCCTACGGGGAACAGACGCTGTGGCCGGACCACTGTCTCCAGGGAAGCGCGGGCGCAGCCTTCCACGCGGGTCTCGAGGCCGACTGTGCACTGGCCATCATCCGGAAGGGAATGGACAGCCAGATCGATTCCTATTCCGCCTTCACCGAGAATGACCGCACCACCACCACCGGGCTCGCCGGACTGCTCCGCGCCCTCGAGATCCAGCGTGTGTTCCTGACCGGCCTTGCGTTCGATTTCTGCGTGGCCTGGTCGGCCACCGATGCACGCACTCTCGGCTTCGAAGCCATCGTCATCGAGGATGCCACCCGACCCGTCGGCCTTCCCGGGACCGTCGAGGCAGCGCGCGAGGCCTTCCGCGAGGCGGGGGTTGTCGTCACCACGAGTCACGACATCCCGAAGGGCTCCGCCCCTGGTGCTGCCGGACCCCAAGAACTCTGATCACGAACACCATCCGGCGCTCGGGCCGGATATCGTCCATGCACGGGTGCGCCGCAACGCCGGGCGCCCGAGGCACAATGCCAGCCATCGGAGGACCTCCGCCATGAAGAGACTGTTGCCATTGTCGGCCGCGGCTGCGCTCGCCTTGCACTGCGCGGCAGCATTCGCGGCAGAGAAGCCTGCCGAAATCACGATCGGCATCACCGGTTTCCTGTCGGGACCGGCGTCCGTGTTCGGCGCGCCGGCCAAGGCTGCATCGGAAATCCTGATCGAGGACATGAATGCCGCGGGCGGAATCGGGGGCGTCCCGCTATCGGCAGTCTGGGTCGACGAGGGCGCGGGCGGCGAACACTTGCTCTCCGAGTATCGGCGCCTGGTACAGGACGTCGGTGTTGACGCGATGTTCGCGTCGATCTCAAGCGGGAACTGCAAGAAGGTGGCGCCCCTTGCCGAGGATCTGAAGATCCTGAACATCATGTGGGACTGCGGAACGCAAAAGATCTTCGAGGAGGACTCCTACCGCTACGTGTTCCGGACGCAGGCCAACGCCACGCCCGAAATGCTCTCCACCCTGCTGTACCTCTTGAAGACCAAACCCGACTTCCAGACCATTGCCGTGGTCAACCAGGACTACGCTTGGGGTCGCGACAGCTGGAACATCTTCTCGACAGCGCTTCGACAGCTGAAGCCGGACGTGGAGGTCGTCGCCGAACTCTTTCCGAAGTTCGGGACGCCGGACTTCTCGACCGAGATCACCCGCCTCCTGGTGCTCCGGCCGGACGTCATTCTCTCGACGTCCTGGGGTGGCGATCTCGACAACTTTGTGCGGCAATCGGTGCAGCGGGGCCTGTCCGAACGCAGCACGCTGGTCCTGCCGCTGGTCGAGAGTTCACTGCAGCGGATCGGGAAGGACATGCCCGAAGGCGTCATTGCCGGCGGCCGGGGAGATCACTACTTCCTGCACCCTGAGTTCAGCAAGGACCCCGAGTTCCAGTCGTTTGTGGAGCGGTACCGGGAGAAGACCGGCGAATATCCGATCTACCCCGTGTTCCACATCGCCCAGGCACTCTCCGCTCTGAAGGGCGCCTACGAGAAGGCCATCGAAGCGGCCGGCGGCGCATGGCCGGATCGCGAGCAGGTCGTCGACGCCATGGAAGGATTGGAGTTCCGCGGGCTCGGCCGGAAGGTCGTCATCCGGGAGGATCACCAGGGTGTCGAGGATCAGATGCTCGGGACCACGAGGCACGACCCAGCCTACGACTTCGCCGTGATGGACAACATGATGATCTTTCCCGGCGATCAGATCACGACTCCGGTCGGCATGGAGTCGACGGTCTGGCTCGAGACACTGACGGACGCGATCCTCGACATCCCCGTGGACGCGTACCAACACGGCCAGTAGTGCTCCTCGCCTACTGACGATCGCCGGCAAGCGGCCGTTCGATGGATCCGATCCTGATTGTGCTCGCCACGCTGGATGGCATCGCCTACGCGGCGCTGGTCTTTCTCGTGGCGGTCGGACTCACCCTGATCTTCGGGGTGATGCGGATCCTGAACGTCGCGCACGGCGCCTTCTACGCGATCGGCGCCTATTCCGCCGCGAGCCTGGTCATCGCGCTGGGCGATGCGGGCTTCAGTCCGTGGCTGAGCTTTCCGGCATTGGTCGTCGCTGCCGGCCTCGTGGGACTCGTACTCGGGTGGGTGATCGAGCGTTTCCTGCTGCGCCACATCTACGTGAAGGAGGAGGTCCTCCAGCTGCTGGTGACCTTTGCGGCCTTCATGATCCTGGAGGACGTGCAGCGGCTGGTCTGGGGCGTCCAGCCATACTCGGCATCGGACCCCGTCCGGTTGCTTGGGACCGTTGAGGTTCTCGGCATCCCCTACAACACCTATCAGATCATCCTGCTGCCCGCCGTCGCGATCGCCGTGCTGCTCGGCCTGCGGTGGTTCCTGCGAGGCACCCTCAGCGGCAAGGTCATCATGGCGGTGACCGAAGACCGGGAGGCGGCGATCGCCATCGGGATCGACGCCCGGAAGGTCTTCCTGGTGACGTTCATCATCGGCGCCATGCTGGCCGCCCTCGGCGGGGCCCTGGCATCACCCACCACGGCGATCCAACTGGGCCTCGGGGCGGAGATGATCGTCCTGTCCTTCGCCGTCGTGGCCACAGCCGGCCTCGGGCAGGTTGAAGGCGCCGCCCTCACGGCATTGCTGATCGGCCTCGGGCGTTCGTTCGCGGTCTACCTCGCGCCCGAACTCGACGTGCTCGTCCCCTACATGATCATGGTGCTGGTTCTGCTCGTGCGCCCGCAGGGACTGTTCGCGGTGGCCGAGAAGCGGAAGATCTGACGTGCCACTGGTCCGTGCACTGCCGTTCGCCGCGCTCGTCACTGTCGCGGCCCTGCCGCTCGCCATCCCCTGGATGAAAATCGTCCTGACGGTCGCCTTGGCCAAGGGCCTCGCGGTGCTCGGTGTGATCGTGCTGCTGCGGGCCGGTCAGGTCTCGTTTGGACACGCCATGTTCTTTGCCGCGAGCGCCTACAGCGCCGCGTTCCTGACGCAGTATCTCGGCACTGCGGACATCCTCGTCCTGCTGCTCGCCGGCGTTCTCTGCTCAGGGACGATCGGGCTCGTCATCGGGCTGTTTGTCGTGCGCTACCGCTACATCTTCTTCGGGATGCTGAACCTTGCATTCTCGATGGTGCTCTACGCCCTGCTCGAGAAGATGTTCCATATCACGGGCGGGAGCGACGGCATGGCCGTCCCGCGACCGACCTACCTGGGATGGGAACTGGAACGCGCCTCCTTCGAAACCGCCCTGTTCTACTCCACGCTGGCCCTGGTGGCAGCGGTCTGCTGGTGCGTGCACCGCTACCTGAGATCACCGCTTGGCGAAGCCCTGAACGCGATCCGCACCAACGAGACCCGCCTCGAATATCTCGGCATCTCGGCGCGGGGCACCCTCCTGGTTGCCTACGTGCTCTCAGCGGTGCTCGCCGGTCTCGGCGGAACCATCATCGCCGTGAACCAGGGCGTGGTGACCCCCGACCTCGGATACTGGATCCGCTCCGGCGAGTTCGTGTTCATTGCAATTCTTGGGGGCGGAGGGAATGTGCTGGGAGCCTTCGCCGGCGCCCTGGTCTACGAACTGGTCCGGTTCTACGCCGCGGCGATGGCAGCCGACGTCTGGCAGATGATCCTGGGGCTGGTCCTCCTCGGCATCATCCTCTTCGCCTCGCGCGGCCTCGTCGGCCTTTACCAGGATCTCGTGCGAATGACGGCGCACCGGCCCGGCAGGGACGGGACACGATGAGTGACATCCTGCTCCAGGCGGAGGACCTCCATATCAGCTTCGGCGGTGTGGAGGCAGCGGCCGGAGTGCATCTCGACGTGCTGAAGGGTGAGCGCCTCGCGATCATCGGCCCGAACGGTGCCGGGAAGACCACCTTTCTCAACATCTGCACCGGCTATCTGACCCCCACCTCCGGGCACGTCCGGTTCATGGACCGCGACATCACGGCGATGCCGCCCCGCGCGATCACCCGGATGGGGATTGCGCGGGCGTTCCAAACCCCGCAACTCTTCCAGGACCAGAGCGTCATCGACAACCTGCTGCTCGCGGCCGCTGCGCGCGAGCGGTCGTGGAACCCCCTTCGCCCGCTGGCCCGTCTCCCCCAGCGCGAGGAAATGATGGAACTCCTGGCCGTATTCGACCTTGATGGCCTGTCCGCAAAGTTGACCCACGAACTTCCCGAGGGGACCCGCAAACTGGTCGATATCGCGGTGGCGCTCGCCCTGCGCCCGCAACTCCTCCTGATGGATGAGCCGACGAGCGGGGTCAGCTCGCAGGAGAAATTTCAGATCATGGACGTGCTGGTCAACGCGCTAGGCACGCAGCAGGTCACGTCGGTCTTTGTCGAGCACGACATGGAGGTGGTTAGCCGGTATGCCGACCGCGTCGCTGTCTGGAGCTCCGGGCGGATCCAGTCGATCGGACCGCCAGAAGAGGCGTTCGCGGATCCGGCCGTCATGCGCGACGTGCTTGGAATGTAGGCGATGTTGGCGTTCGAGAAGGTCAACGTCCACATCGACACCATGCACGTGCTGCGCGACGTCCGGTTTGCGCTCCAGGCGGGCTCGACGGCCGCACTCGTCGGGCGGAACGGAGCAGGAAAGACCACGACCCTCCGGACCGTGATGGGCTTGGTCCAGACCTCGGGCGGGATCATCACATTCGCGGGCGCCGAGTTGGACAGCGTCCCGCCGCACAAGCGCCCTGGAATGGGTATCGGCTACGCCCCGGAGGATCGCCGGCTGTTTGCGTCGTTCGACGTGGAAGAGAACATCGTCCTTCCCGCCAGAGTTGCGGGATCTACGGGGGCGGACATTTCGCGCCGCCTCGAGCAGGTCTACGAGATTGTGCCTGAACTCAAGGAGCTCCGCGGCCGACCGGCGGGCTCCGTCAGCGGCGGTCAGGGCAAGATGGTGGCGCTCGGGCGCGCACTGATGATCGGGACGCGGCTCGTGTTGCTGGACGAGCCCTTCCAGGGGCTGGCGCCGGCTCTGGCGGCTCGCTACGCGGACGCCCTGCGCCGGCTCCGGGACCGAGAGCGCGAACTGACGCTGTTGATCACGGAGTCCAACCCCGCCCTACTCCGGGAGTTCGCTGACGCGACATTCCTGATCGAGCGCGGCGAGATCGCGCCTGCCGATGACGTAAACACGGCAAGTCCTGAGGCCAGCGTTCAGCTGGGATGACAGAAGGGAGGCGCAACGTCCGGAATAGCGGTCCGGTAGGAAACCGAAAGCCTCCGGCGTAGCACCCGGAGAACCGGCAAACTTGTATTCAGGGACAAATGTCCCGCCGGGATCGATTGCGACGGTCCCGGTCCGCCGCTATTCCGGCCGGCGGGCGTGGATCAGCCGGGTCATGCCCGGCACCATCTCGTCGTCGCGGGGCACAGTGAAGCCGACTTCGGCCATCTGGCTCTTCAGCCAGCCGGGCGTGACCGAACGCGCATCCGGCGTAAAGGCCATGTGCTGCAATTGCCAGAGGGCCGCCATGGGCGGGCCGGTGCGGTCGTCTTCCACCATGAAATCGTGGACAATGAATTGGCCACCCGGAGTGAGGCAGTCATGGGCCTGCTGCACCAGCCGGGGCAGTTCGCCGCCGGGAACGCCGCTGAAGAGGTAGGACATGAGGATTGCGTCCTGCTCCGTTGGCCACTCGGTCGTCAGGGCATTGGCGGGGATGTAGCGCACCCGGTCCACCATCCCGGCTTCGCAAATGAAGCGCCAGCCGATCTCGGCGACATTCGGGAAGTCGATGATGGTCGAGACCAGTCCGGGAAAGGTCTCCAGAAGTTGGATGGTCATGGAGCCTGTGCCGCCGCCGACATCCAGCAGGTGGTGGCAATTTGAGAGGTCGATCCGCCGCGCCAGCGTGCGGCCGGGCCCGAGTGAGCCTGCATGCTGTGCCTCGCTGTAGAGCGAGGCCTGCTCCGGATCCGACATCCAGTGCTGGTAGCTGTCCACCGCCTCGGGGTCGAGCGATCCGTCAAGCACTTCGTTCAATTGCGTGAGGAACGGATACATCTGCTGGTCGATCTGGTAGCGCAGATAATCCC
This sequence comes from Alphaproteobacteria bacterium, assembly GCA_965215575.1. Taxonomy (GTDB): domain Bacteria; phylum Pseudomonadota; class Alphaproteobacteria; order TMED109; family TMED109; genus VXPW01. Next base: position 2,144,234 of record OZ244069.1, on the reverse strand, counting down.
CGAAATCATGCCGCGCGCCGCGCACCAGGAAGGCCGTCGCACCCGGCCCGTTGAAATAGCTCTCCTCCTCGCGATCCACGAGGCCGATCGCGGTCAACGCCGTCATCAGCGTCGTGATCCGGTTGACCGGGACGCGCATCTTCTCGGCGAGTGCTCGCGCCGTCTTCGGTCCGTCGGCGAGCTGGCTGAAGACATCGACATGCAACGCCGCAAAGAGAGCCTTGGAGGCCATGAAGCCGAAAGCCAGCCGTGATACATCCTCGGCCGTTTCGACCAATCGTTCCGCCATCGCAAGGAACTCCTCAAATCCAGATAACTGCTGAGCCCGATAGACTCGCACGGGACCGGTGAATTTACAACCACAGAGATATCCTCCCTTGCGCTGAACAGATCATCTTTCCTTTTTTGTCTATATCGACATTTTTTACTTTAATGCCAAAATACTATAGATCTATTCTGAATCCGCATTTCAAGAAACAACAGTGCCGTAACCGCTCACCAGGAAAACTGTCAACAAAAGCACGGATCCCAACTAGTGAAGCGCAGCAACGCCAAGCAAAGAAACTGGTCTCTCAAGACAAACGAGACATTCTTGCGCTCAGAACCGTCTAAGGCATTCCAACGCGCACAGCACGCAACGCAACGCAAATCACTCTTGCCACCTGATCACTTGGAAACTTTCCCTGCCGCCATCCCGTTCAGCGAGAACGAACTCCGGGTATGCACAAGGTCCGGGCTATGCCTCACTCCTGCTGTGCGCCTTTCCCCGCGGGGCATCCATCCCGTCTCCTAGCACAACAGAAATGCTGCACGTGCAGGCGGAGTAAGCAGGAAGCAGTCAGCCGCGAAGCACGCCCTCGAGTTCGTTCTCGGCCCACCCAATTGCTTCGTCGATGCTCGCGCCTCCCTGCGTCACCTGCGCCACGAGATTGGAAACCACCCGTTGCGATCCGATTCCCGCCGCGATGTCAGGAGGTGCTGGGTAACCTCCGGTCATCGCGACTTCGTCCCCCCGAATGGCGTAGTTGTAGATTCCGCCAGCCGGCGGCCCGCCCTCTTCCCAGATACTCGTATGGTCATAGTGCGAGAGGATCATGGGTAAGTCGTAACCCTCCGAGGCCCGCAGCATGATGGCTGCCACGCTTGGCTCCATCATGTGCCGAAGCAGATCGCGCGCTGCCGATTGGTTTTCGGAGAACTTCCAAATTCCCCACAAGATCGGGTTGAAGGCACGGAAACGGCCGGCCGGGCCGCGGGGTGCATCGCAATGCCACATACGCTGTGCCACGTCGGGACTGTCGCGCTTGGCGACCGCCCATGCGCTCGGCGGATTGAAGATGGCGCTGCCCTGACCCGAAATGATCCAGCGGTTGTTGCTCGCGTCATCCCAGGCGTACACGTTCTCGGGCATTGCTTCCAGGAGTCGGACGAGGTACTCGAGCGCTTCGCGGACCGCATCAGAATTGACCACGACGTCGCCTCGCGCATCGACCAGGGCCGCACCGTACGATGCGAAGAGTTGGGTCAGCCAGCCGGTACCGTCCGGAACAGGAGCGACAGGAGCGCCGAACGGATGGCCGGCGGCGTGAAGGGCCCTGGCCGCACCGTGGAAGGCTTCCCAGTCCCAGCCCTCGACCTTGGCCGGATCCCGCGAGTTACTCGCCGGGAACAGGTCCATCAAGTCGATTCCGGCGTGCTGGCGGAAGAGGTCAAGCCGGGCGACGGTCGCATAGCAGTTGGTCCCGGTGGGGGCGGGACAAACCCTCCAGGAGCCGTCGAGATAGGCGCAAGAGCGGAAAACTTCTGCAATCGGGCCTTGGGTAGCAAGGATTTCGTCCACCAAGTCGTCGACGGGCACAAATTGGTGCTTCAGCATCGCCACCGTCGCGTACCCGTGCGCCAAGATGTCGTGCCCGGAGCCGGCCCGGGCCTCCGCATGCGCTGTCAGGAGGAGCTTGTTCCCGAGGGATGTAATGAAGTCGACCGTGACCTCGACACCGTTGGCCTCGCCCCAACGGGTCAGGATCTGCCGCAACGCATCATTCGCGCCCGGCACCCAGTGATCGAGGACTCCCAGCTTGAGTTTGCCTGCTGAGGTCGCGGTCTTCACATAGGGGGCAGCCAGCACTCCGGCTGCGGTGGCCCCCGCTGTCTTCAGGAATCTACGCCGCGTGGTGGGCGTTTTTGCCGCCAAGACTCACCTCTTGCACAGCGCGTTGACCTCGAAAGGACGACCAGCATAGCAAGCAGGCTTCATTTCAGTCGCGCGTGATGGGCACACACCCGTGGTTCAGCCAACGATGGAACAGACCCCCCGGTGTCGCGCGGTTCGCCTAGCCCGGATATCTCACCAGCGGGGGGTGCATGCACACAGACTGTATGCGCAACTGGCGTTGGAAGGCCTTGGGGCGGCGCGGGCACATCCGGGTCGAATCCCCCCGGTGTCGCGCGGTTCGCCTAGCTGGCGTCGCTGCCGACCGGCTTCGCGCTCGAGCGGGTGTGCGGACGTGACGAGCACAGCATCGAGCACGCTGGCCTGGAGCTCGGCGTACCGGGGCGGCGGCGCAGGACCGCTACCAGCGGATTGCCGCCGACCGGGAAGCGATCGAGCGGCTGCTGGTGGACCTGTTCCTGGAGGCCCATGCCGCCCCGCGGGTGATCGGCAAGGCCGAGTGGCTGCCGGGGCTGCGCGGCGCCAACCCGCGCTTCGTGGTCACCAACATCCCCGCCCGCACCCTCGGGGCGCAGGCCCTCTACGAGGACCTGTACTGCGCCCGCGGCGACATGGAGAACCGGATCAGGGAACAGCAGCTGTGGCGGTTCGCCGACCGCACCTCGAGCGCGACGATGCGCGCCAACCAGCTGCGGCTGACCTTCTCCGCGTTCGCCGGCGCCCTGCTCACCCTCCTGCGCCAGGTCGGGCTGCAGGGCACGGCGCTGGCCCGCGCCCGCGCCGACACCATCCGCGCCCGGCTGCTGAAGGTCGCCGCACGCATCACCGTCACCGTCCGCAGGATCCGGGTCGCGTTCCCGTCCGGCTACCCGCTGCAGGAGCTGTTCGCGCACGTGCTCGCCGCCCTGCGCGCCCCGCCGGTACGCGCGGGGCCCGCCTGACCCCGCCTGCAGCGGTCCTGCCCCCTCCTGCCGCACCGCAGGCGGCGTCTGCCCGGCGCCCGCCATCCAGCGTGACCCGCGCCCGGAATCCGCATTGCCGGGCTCTGTCGCGCCCGATTCCGGCGGCCCCGGGCCGCCGGGCACGCCGCCAACGGCTTCGAAACCCCCGACACCGCCCGCAGACGCCTTGAGCCGGCGGCGGCAGGTCCGGTGGTGAGCGAAGCGGGCTAGCTGGCGTCGCTGCCGTTCCTCGACCACGAGCACAGCATGGGGGGGGCTGAGGCATTTCTCGAGGCTTGCGCGATGCGCTACATGACGTCTCGAATTGCACGCAGCTGCCAGTGAGTTGAAGCCCAAGATCTCATTTAGACCATGGGCTCCGACCATGGTAAAATTAGCCCCATGGAAGAGATTCAAATTTCGAAATTTAAGGCGACCTGTCTGGCCGTTCTCGAAAGTGTGCGAAAGACGCGCGAACCCGTGCTAGTAACTCGGTTCGGCAAGCCGATTGCCCAAGTCTTGCCGCCTCCGCCGAGTCCGGTGGGCGATTGGCTCGGCGCGATGAAGGATCACGGCGAGATCCGTGGCGACCTCGTTGCCCCCGTGGCAGATCTCTCCGAATGGGAAGCCCTCAAGTAGATGAGGTTGCTACTTGATACGCACATCTGGCTGTGGAGCCTCCTCGACGCGGCCCGACTTGGAGATTCCGTAAGGCACACCCTTCGGTCCCAGGAAAATGAACTCCAACTCTCCCCGATCAGCGTGTGGGAAGCTCTGCTTCTTGCCGAGCGCGGCCGAGTGGTACTCCTCCCAGATCCCCGCCGCTGGCTTCGCAAGGCGATGTCGATTACGCCTGTCGCAGAGGCTCCGCTTACTGTCGAAGTAGCGCTCGCCAGCCGCACCGTCGATGTCGAGCACCAAGATCCCGCCGATCGGCTCATCGTCGCTACAGCCGCCGTGCACGGCCTGACGCTGGTGACCGCGGACGCCCGGTTGCTGCGGTGCCGGGACATCGAAGTGCTGCCCCACCGCTGATCCACACCGTCTCGCGCCGCGCCCGGCCGGCGGGTAGCCCGCAACGGGAATCGTGCCTCGTCCTTAGGGAAAACCGCGCCGGCCGGTGGCTCGGATGCGCTGCCGTCGGATGCCCGCTACCGATCAGCCGCTGCCAAACTGCTGCGCGTAGCTGGCGAGTCTCGCTTTCCATCCGGGGCGGTCGACCACGTCCTGATTGACGATTCCGCTGGGCACTCGACCCTCCATCACGGCCATGACCGCGCGCACGTCCGCCGCCCCGCATCCTGCGAAGAGCTGATCCGTCCAGCACAATGCGTGCGGGGTAACGATGACGTTATCGCGCGCGAACAAAGGATCGTCCGCGTCTGGCGGCTCCTGGTCAAAGACGTCGAGCCCTGCCCCGGCGATGCGTCCTTCCTGCAACACCTTGGTCAGGGCGACTTGATCGACGATCGGTCCCCGCGCGGTGTTGACGAGAAAGGCGGTCGGCTTCATCAGCGCCAGCCGGTCCTCATTGACGAGGTGGTGGGTCTCATCAGACAGAGGACAGTTCACACAGACGAAGTCGGACTCGCGGAAGACCGTGTCCAGGTCCGTCAGGGTGACGCCCAACTCAGGCCCCCGGGCCGGATCAATGTAGGGATCGTGGGCGATGAACCGCAGGTCGAAGGGGCGGGCGAGGCGGAACATCTCCGACCCGATGTTGCCCATGCCGATCGAGCCCAAGGTCAGTCCCACCAGTCCAACCCCGTTGTGCACGGTCTTCTCGGCCCAGCCTGCCGGCCCGCGGCGCGCAAGGCGGTCCTTGGCGAAGAGACTGCCGGCGAGCGCCAAGATGAGGGTCAAGATCGACACCGCGACCGGCCGCCGCACCCCGTCCGGGGTGATCACCGCCGCCACGTCGTGGGCGCTGCACGCCACCAGATCCACGTTGTCGTAGCCGACGCCGAACCGCGCCACCACCGCCAGGCGGCCATCGGGACTCAGGCTGTCGGCGCCTACGCGTGGCGCCAGGAGAATCAGTGCGTCGACGTCGGCAAGCTGCGCCGCGGAGATCTCTGGCTCCGGTTGCAGGTAGAACAGATCGACGTCAGGGTGACCCTCAAGTGGCGAGAGATCGAATTCAGGGAAGCTCGGGCTGCCGTCAGGCTTGCGGAAGTCGGCGCTGAGCGCCACTCGGAACGCGGTCATGTTGCCCTCCTCAGTCAGCGCAGCCGGCGCGGAAAGCGGACAGGCCAGCCGCTACCGCGTCGCCCAGCGCCCAGGCATCGCCCGAATAGGCGATGAAGTCAAAGCCCAGCTTGTTGAGCGCGATGCCGGTGTCGACGTCGGGCACCAGCCGCCCGAGCGAGGTGTCGGTGGCGCGCCCTGCCTCAACCACCGCGTCGATGGCCTCGACGAACTTTGGATGGTCGAACTTGCCGGGGATGCCGAGCGAGCAGCTCAGGTCGAAGTGGCCAACCCAGAGGCAGTCCACCTCCTCCAGCGCGCCGATGGCCTCGGCGTTTTCAACGCCCTCGGCGGTCTCGATCTGCGTCACCAGCATGGTGCGGCGGTTCTGCGCAGCGAGCTTCTCCATGGTCGGCCCGGCGGTGTAGCGGTCCACCGCCGAGCGCAGGATCACGCCGCGCCCACCGTCCGGATAGTATTTCATGGAGTGAATGATGGACTTCGCTTCCTCGGCGTTCCTCACCATCGGCAGCATGACCCCGTCCGCGCCGGCATCGAGGGTGCGGGTGATGTCCCGGTAGTCCCTGGACGGCGAACGCACGATGGTCGGTAGCTCGGCGGTGCGCATGTAGGCCATGACCCTTTTGACGGTCTCGATGCCGAATCCGCTGTGCTCGGTGTCGAGAATCGTGAAGTCGCAGCCCGCGTGCTTGAGGATGTAGCCGATCCCCGGGGTGTCGAACTCGATAATGAAGTGACCTGCCTTCAGCTCCCGATGAGAGGCCATTTCCTTCAAGGGTGAATCGGGCATCGTTTTCCTCCGCTGTATTCGTCCGTCCAGGTTCATACCATCCTGCAGCGCGCGACCGCGTAGGGCCGTAACTCGAGTCGATCACTGGTCACGGACCGCTCCACGCCATCCAGCCCATCAGGGTCTCCGGCGCACGCAACGAAGCTCTCCTCGTCCAGAACCGCCAATCGGATGGTTTCGCCGCCCAGCCCATCCAGACCGATCCGGCGCTCCTCGCCCACGAGATCCGCAAGCCACAATTCCAAGCCCCCAGCCTCCGTCTCGAACGCAAGGGCCTGCACCTCGCGCGGCGCCGAGACCTCGGTCGCCCGCCGCGTCCGGCCCGAAGCCGCAAATCCCTTCGTGTACCTCGAACATCCGTATGCGGCGGGCGGACTTTCGGCGGCTGAATGCGCCCCATACAATCAGGAACAGTAACGCGACAGAGTACCTTGTGCTGGATGACATACTCACCATCCAGACTGACAGGAGGGAAGAGGGATTTCCGACAAAGCAAGAACGGCGTCAATTCAAGGAGACGGCAGATGAGACGGTTTCTGTTTGCTATTGCGGCCTTGATCATGGCGGCATCGACGGCACAGGCGGACATGAAGATCGGCGTCCTGCTGGGCTTCACCGGACCAATCGAATCCCTTACCCCCAACATTGCGGCGGCGGCCGAGCTGGCCATGCAGGAAGCGACGGAATCTGGCGCGTTCCTGGGCGGCAAGAAGGTTGTTCCGGTGCGCGGCGACTCCACCTGCGTCGATTCTGCGGCGGCGACGGTCGCGGCCGAGCGTCTGGTCAACTCGGACGAAGTTGCGGCCATCATGGGGGCAGACTGCTCTGGCGTCAGCACCGCCGTCGCGAACAACGTGGCCGTGCCAAACGGGGTCGTCATGATTTCGCCGTCAGCCACCTCGCCAGCGCTCACCTCGCTCAACGACAACGGCTATTTCTTCCGAACAGCGCCGTCAGATGCGAGGCAGGGTCAGGTGTTGGCCCAGGTCGCCAAGGCGCGCGGCATCCGGACCATCGCCGTCACCTACACCAACAACGACTACGGGAAGGGTCTGGCGAACTCGTTCGCGAACGCCTTCGAGGCGGCCGGCGGCGAAGTCACGCTGTCCGTTGCGCATGAGGATGGCAAGGCCGACTACGCGGCGGAGGTCGGGGCGCTTGCCGCCTCCGGTGCCGAGCATCTCGCCGTGTTCGGCTATGTCGACAAGGGCGGCAAGGGAATCATCCAGGCCTCGCTCGACGCGGGCGCTTTCGACACGTTCCTGCTGGCGGATGGCATGGTCGGCGAATCTCTGGTCAAGGCCATTGGCGAGGCGCTGAACGGATCCGTCGCCACCGCTCCCGGCTCGGATTCCCCGAACGCCAGGAAGTTCCAGGACGCTGCAAACACGGCCGGATTCAAGGGAGCCGAGCCGTTTACCGGGGAAAGCTATGACGCGGCGGCGCTGATCATCCTCGCCGCGCAGGCGGCCGGTTCGACCGATCGGGCGGCGATCCAGTCGAAGATTCTCGGGGTCAGCAACGCGCCGGGCGAACAAATCGGTCCGGGCGAACTGGCCAAGGGTCTGCAGTTGCTCGCCGAGGGCAAGGCGATCGACTACCAAGGCGCGACGGATGTCGAGCTGACCGCCGAGGGCGACGCTTCGAGCCCCTACAAGGAGTATGAGGTCATGGACGGCAAGTTCACCACGGTCCGGATCCATTGACCGGTCGAGCGATGCGGAGCCGCCCAGCGAATTCTCCCGCGGCGGCTTCCCAGACCCCTACCTGATCGATCGCGTACACCGGGAAAGGAACCCGGATGATCCGCGTGGTGGATGTGCACAAGCATTTCGGCGGTGTGCGCGCGGTCGATGGGGCGACCCTGAAAATCCGCGACGGCGCGATTACCGGCCTGATCGGGCCGAACGGTGCGGGCAAGACCACCCTCTTCAACGTCATCGCCGGGGTCTACCCGCCCACCTCCGGCCGTGTCTTCCTGGCCGACCACGACATCACCGGGCTCCGTCCCCACCAGCTCTTTCGTAGGGGCGTGGTGCGCACGTTCCAGATCGCTCACGAATTCACCACGCTGACCGTCATGGAGAACCTGCTGGCGTCGGTCGGTGACCAGACCGGCGAAAGCCTCGTCGGAGCCTGGCTGTATCGGGGTCGGGTGCGCATCGAGGAAGCGGAGCTTCGCGACCGGGCGGAGAAAGTGATCGAGTTCCTGAACCTCGGCGAGGTCGCCAACAAACCGGCTGGCGAACTTTCGGGCGGCCAGAAGAAACTCCTGGAACTCGCCCGCGTGATGATGACCGGCGCCAAGGTCGTCCTGCTCGACGAAATCGGGGCCGGGGTCAACCGCACGCTTCTGCGCTCCATTTCTGGGGCCATCCTCCGTCTCAACAGCGAGCACGGATACACGTTCTGCCTGATCGAGCACGACATGGATCTGGTCTCGCTGCTCTGCGACCCGGTGATCGTAATGGCGGAGGGGAAGGTACTCGCCGAGGGTTCAGCTCCGGATGTCCAGTCCGACGAGCGGGTTATCGAAGCCTATCTGGGTTCCAGGTCGAGGAACCGCCGGCACGGGATGGCCGGTCGCGCATGAGCTACCTCGCCGGCTACTCCATGCGTGGCGGGTACGGCGGCGCGGACATCCTGCGCGGCTGTACCGTCGAAGTCGACAAGGGCGAGATCGTGGTGATTGCGGGCCCGAACGGCGCCGGCAAATCGACCGCCATGAAGGCCTTGTTCGGCATGGTGCTGCTGCGCGAAGGAGAGGTGCGCCTAGCCGGCAAGACCATCACCCGCTTGACACCGCAAGACCGCGTGAAGCGGGGGATGGCCTTCGTTCCGCAGACCGGCAACATCTTCTCGACTTTGACGGTTCAGGAAAACCTGGAGATGGGCGCCTTCCTCCGCCGCGACGACATCGCGGACAGCATGGAGCGCGTGTTCGGCCTGTTTCCCGTCTTGGAGGAAAAGCGCCGCCAGGCGGCCGGGGAATTGTCCGGTGGCCAGCGCCAGCAGGTGGCGATTGGCCGCGCCCTGATGACGCAACCGGACGTGCTGATCCTCGACGAGCCGACAGCTGGCGTATCGCCGATCGTCATGGACGATTTGTTCGACCGGATCCTCGAAATCCGGCAAGCGGGCGTCGCCGTGCTGATGGTCGAGCAGAATGCCCGTCAGGCGCTTGCCATCGCGGATCGTGGGTTCGTGATGGTAACCGGCGAGAACCGATTTACGGACAGCGGACGGGCCCTGCTGGCCAACCCCGAAGTGCGGCGCTCGTTTCTCGGTGGATGACCGTTGATGGAAGTCGACATCATCAACGCGCTGGTGCTGTTGGCGAATTATGTCGTCGTCCCGGCCGTCTCCTACGGATCGCAGCTCGCCCTTGGCGCGCTCGGGATCACCCTTGTTTACGGCATCTTGGGCTTCGCCAACTTTTCCCATGGCGACCTGATGGCGTTCGGCACGATGGTCGTGATCCTCGGAACGTGGCAGTTGCAGGCATGGCACATCGGGCTGGGCCTCTTGCCGACGGCATTGCTCGCCCTTCCGCTTGGCGTTGCGGCGGCCGTCATCGTCAGCTTGGCCGCAGACCGTTTGGTATTCCGTTTCTACCGGCTGAGGCGCAGCGCGTCGATGGTTCTCTCGATCGCCTCGGTCGGCGTGATGTTCGTGCTGAACGGCGTCGTCCGGGTGACCATCGGTCCGGATGACCGATCCTTTTTGGACGGCCCACGCTACCTGATCAACGCGCGCGAGTTCAAGGACCTGACGGGCCTCTCCGAGGGCCTGTCAATCCGTACCTCCCAAGTGCTGACCCTGGCTCTGGCAGTCCTCGCCGTCGCGGCGCTCTTCTGGTTCCTGCGGCGGACCCGCGCCGGCAAGGCGATGCGCGCCTATGCCGACAACGAGGACTTGGCCCTCCTTTCGGGCATCGGGCCGGACCGGGTGGTGCTGCTGACCTGGGTTATTGCCGCGTCGCTCGCCGCCGCCGCCGGTACGCTCTACGGGCTCGACAAGAGCTTTCAACCGTTCACGTATCTTCAACTTCTACTCCCCATGTTCGCCGCCGCGATCGTGGGCGGCATCGGCCAGCCGCTTGGCGCGATTGCGGGAGGCTTCCTGATTGCCTTTTCCGAAATCGCTCTCACCTATCCCTACAAGAAGTTCCTGCGTTACCTCCTCCCCGAGGACATGCATCCGGACGGCCTCGTGCAGCTTCTGTCGACCGACTACAAGCTCTCCGTCTCGTTCGTGATTCTGGTCGTGGTTCTCCTGTGGAGACCGACCGGGCTGTTTCGGGGGCGCCTCTCGTGAGCGGGAACGCGCGCGCCGGCATCGGATTCGCCATCGTCGCTGCGGCGCTTCTGGCCGTCGGCCTAGGCCAGTCCTGGTCGGTCAGCCTCGCGGTACTCAACCTCTGCCTGATCTCGGCGGTGATGGCGCTCGGCGTCAATATCCAGTGGGGTTATGCCGGGCTGTTCAATGTGGGGACCATGGCGTTCGCTGCGCTAGGGGGCCTGGCAGCGGTGCTGGTCTCCCAGCCGCCGGTTCATGCGGCCGTCGCGGCAGGCGGTCCAGGGTTGCTGATCGTGGTCGCGATAGCGTGCCTGACGGCGGCGCTGGTCTGGCTGGCCTGCCGCCGATTGCAGCCCGGCGGTGCCCGTACGGTCGCGGTGGCGGTGGCCGCGGTGGCCGGATATTTCTCCATAGGCGTCTTCTTCGATCCTGCGGTCAAGGCTATCGAAGCGGTCGACCCGTCCTCCACCGGCTATCTCGGGGGACTTGGGCTCCCCATCGTATTTTCATGGGCGGTGGGCGGATTGTTCGCCGCGGGCGCCGCCTGGGCGATCGGCCGGGTAGTGCTCGGACTGCGCGCCGACTATTTCGCCATCGCCACGCTCGGCATCTCCGAGATCGTGATCGCGGTGCTAAAGAACGAGGACTGGCTCGCCCGGGGCGTGAAGAACGTGACGGGGCTCAACCGTCCCGTACCCTACGAGATCGACCTTCAGCAGGCAGGCTGGTTCCAGGACCTAGTGCGCTCGCTGAACGCAAAAACTCTTGCCGGACTGACCGAGACAGAATCCGCCGCAATGCTGCGCGAACTGGTGATCGCAGCCTCCAACGTGTTTGTAAAACTCAGTTACGCAAGTCTGTTCGCGACCGTCCTGCTGGTCATCCTGTTGCTCAGCGAGCGTGCGCTCCGTTCGCCCTGGGGACGGATGATGCGAGCGATCCGCGACAACGAGACCGCCGCCGAGGCGTTGGGCAAGGACGTCCACGGACGCCACATGCAGGTCTTCGTGATCGGCTCGGCAGTAGTGGGCGTGGCAGGCGCGATGCTGGTGACCCTCGACGGCCAATTCACACCCAATAGCTACAACCCCATGCGGTTCACGTTCCTGATCTGGGTGATGGTGATCGTGGGGGGCTCGGGCAACAACTTCGGCGCGGTGCTCGGCGGGTTCATCGTGTGGCTGAGCTGGGTCGAAGCCGAGCCACTCGCGCTATGGGTCGTCGACACCCTGACCGCGGCGATGGCGCAGGACCATCCATTGCGCATCCACCTGGTCGAAGCCGCCGCGCATGTCAGGCCGATTCTGATGGGGACGATCCTACTCTTGGTGATGCGCTTCAGCCCGCGCGGCGTGGTGCCGGAGGCCGTCGGGAAGTAGGAACTGCCTACTCCGTAAGAATTACAACGACTGCCTGGAGCGGCGCCTACCCGCCTAGACCCCCTCCGGCCGTGCCGCAGTCACCCCGCCGGGAAATCCGCGGAGGACGCAGATCTCGGATCACGGGCGTTGGCAACTGATGAACCGAGCTGGCAAAATACCACGGCAATGCCCCAAGAGCTTCGAGCGGCCTGCGACATCACGCTGCCGATCAGCTGAAGTCGGCGCCGTCGTCGGGTGGAGCCGCGAGACGCCTAAACCCTGGAAGTCGAGACGATATCAACTGCGACATTTGGGAAGCGGTCGTGGCAGAACCAGTGTTCGAGCCGGTCAAACATGTCGGCCGCATTGCTGACGAAGAGACAGGAACATGACCAGCTCGATGAGTTCACGACCTTCCGGTCGAACCCGGAACGTCGCAATGCTGATCGATGCGGACAACGCTCAGCCATCCTTGATCACCGAAGTGCTAGCCGAAGTCGCGAAATACGGCGCGATAACCGTGCGTCGGGCCTACGGTGACTGGACGGCGCAACGCATGTCCGGATGGCAAGACGCCATTCATGGCGGTGCCTTTCAACCGCAATAGCAGTTGGCATAGACCGCCGAGCGCGCTTTCGGTGCTAAATAGCTGAACTAGATACGAGTTTTTCCTCGCAATTGCAAACTCGGAGTGCAACAACACGCCATTGTACTTTCCCGAATGCTACAGCCTGTCGACGGCATTCCCATGCCCCAATCCGGTCTCCGCCACACTCAGGTTGACCGCGCCCGGCCACGCGGCAAACCCTGCTCCATTCGCGATTGCCAGCTGCGAGGCTTCGGCGTGCGGGTCGCGCCCTCCGGCCGCAAGCGCTTCTTCTTCCACGTCCAGCACGAGGAGACACGCGTATGGCGCGACTGCGGCGATGCCGCCACGGTTCCGGTGGCCGCCGCCCGTGCGCACGTCGTTGCCCAAATTACCGCACTCCGCGGCGGCTCCGACGCAACTTCAGTGCCGTTTGACATCGTCGCCGAGGAGGTGTTCAAGCGCTATGGGCGCCGCTGGAAGCCGCGCACGCTGGACGTCAACCGGATCTACTACCGCAGGCAAATCCTGCCCTGGTTCCAGGGTACTCCGATTGCCTCCATCACCGGACGGCACGTCCAGGCGTGGTTCGCATCACTCCCCGCCACTCCCGCCGCCGCCGACCGAGCGTTGCCGGTTCTGTCGGTAATCCCCCGCCAAGCCGAGATCTACGGGTACCGGCCGGAAGACAGCAACCCCTGCCTCGGCATCCGCCGCTACCGGCGCCGCGGCCGGGAGCGGTTCCTCGGACCCGAGGAACCGCGCCGACTCGAGGCTGCCCTGAAGCGCCACGCTACGAGCAGGCCCATCTTCGCGGCGGCCACGGATCCGGTCTGGCTGTAACCACGCCCAACATCAACCCTTCGACTCCGGTGTCCGCCGTCCCCCCAATGCCTCACACTTCCCCAAGAGCGGTCCGTCCAGCTTCGCGTCACCTTCCAGCGCTTGTAGGTTCAACCGGCGTGGGTTTCTACGGTTCGTATCCCCGACACGTCTACCGTGCGCTCCGCGATCGCCAAGTCGTAGCTGCGTTGCAGATTGACCCAGAAACGGCCGCCATTGCCGAACAGCTTGCCGAACCGCATCGCCATCTCCGCGGTCACCGGCTGCTTCTCGTTCAGGATGTCGTAGAGTGTCTGCCGGGATATACCGAGAGCAGCGGCGACGGCCGTCTTGCTCATCGAAAGCGCGGGCAAGACATCCTCGCGCAGGATTTCTCCGGGATGCACGGGCTCTATGGAAGAGTGTCTTTCGATCATCGGTGATAGTCCTCTATGTCCACATCCACGGCGCTGTCTTCATCCCACCCGAAGGTGACGCGGTAGTTGGCGCTCAGTCGAACCGCGTAACGTCCCGCCCTGTCGCCCTTCAGTGCGTGGAAGTACGAGCCGGGGTAGTTCATGTGCTCGGGCCGTTCGGCGGCTTCCAGCGCCGACAAGATTCGCCGCAACTTTCGTATCCACTCGCCGTTCAGGCCCCTCGCTTGGCCCTTGGTCCAGTAGTTCCGAAGCACCTTGTGCCGAATGCTTCCAATCACGATGGTAACGTGGCCGCCACTGCCACGATTGTCAAGCATGGCCTTACAAGACTCCGGAGGCCGGAAGGAGCCCGACTCGGCGAGAATTCAGCCTCCGGAAGGCATCTCATAGCCCATGATCGCGATCGAGGCTCTTCCGCTCCGATGTCCGGTCTCGTTCCTGCGAGGGCGATGAACGGAAGCGACCAGGAAACGGAGGCGACGAGGCCGCGCGGCCGGCGGCGTGGTTCGTCCAGGAAGGTCAGTCGCACCGATCCGGATGCGAGCATGGCAACCTCAGCCTGCAACCGGCGGCATGAACCCAGTTACGAGCAGCACACGGCGGTGGACGACGTGCGTAGGGTGGTGCTCGACGTGGCGGTGACCATCGGAGCGGTGAGCGAGCGCCCGATGCCTGAGCCCCAGGTCGATGCGGTGCGGGAGACCACGGGGCGCGCAATCAGGACGGTGACTGCCGATGCGGGGTATGCCTACGCCAAGGTCTTTGACGGGCTGGAGCATCGCGGGATCGACCCGGTCATCCCGACCCGGAAGGATCCGTCCCGGAGCGGGGTGCCCCTGCGTCGGTTCCGCTACCACGCCAGGCACCATCTTGTGAGGTGCCCCCGCGCCAGGATCCTGCAACCGGTCCGGCGCCTGCAACGCGGCCAGGTCTTCCTCTCCAGGGTCGGCGACTGTGCGCGCGGTGGAGCAAGGAGGATCAGCGGCTATACCGGCGGCACCTCTGGCGCTCCGAAGGCTTTCACGGCGAGGCCAAGACCTGGCACGGGCTGGGGCGCGCCGTCCAGCGCAGCCTCGACAACATGAAAATCCAAGCCTACCTGACGGCGGCGGCGATCAATCTCAAGCGGCTTGCCACCGCCCTTCGTGCCTCTTGGTGGGCCCTCTGGACGGCCCGAGACGCCGACGCATCGGCCGGTGGGGCAACGCCAAGCGGGCAACGACATCGCACGCCAACGGGAGGTGCCATCGGCTCAGTTGTCCGTGTGTTGAGCCCGTGCATTCGTCGCTCCAGAGCTAGACAGGCCAAAGGTCCGGGGCCGAGACAGGTAAACGGCGCGTTGAGGAGACGGGACCCTGGGCTGCCGCTGCTCTCGCCCGACAGCAGTGCTCCCCACCTCGAAATTCACCTGTCGTCGGCAGAGCCCATCGCTCTCGTGTCAAACACGTCGTCCATTCCCCTTGCCATGACTTCCCGCATGGCAACTTTCCGAGCCTTGCCCGTGACCGTCACAGGAAACGAATCTACGAGGCGCCAAAACCGCGGAATCTTGTAGCGGGCGATCGCACCATCGCAGAAGGAGCGAAGTGATTCGGCGGCGATCGTCTCGCCGGTACGCGGGATCACCCAGGCGCACAGTTCCTCACCGAATTTGGCGTCAGGAACGCCGAACACCTGCACGTCCCCGACGGCCGGATGACGATGCAAGAAATCCTCGATTTCGCGCGGATAGATGTTCTCACCCCCGCGGATAACCATGTCGCTGGCCCTTCCGACGATCTGGCCGTAACCGTCCTCGTCCAGGACCGCCAAGTCGCCGGTGTGCATCCAGCCGTCCGCATCAATCGCCGCCTCCGTCGCATCCGGGTCGCCCCAGTAGCCTGCCATGACCGCATAGCCCCGGATCAGCATCTCACCCACCGTGCCACACGGGACCGTCCGCCCATCGCTGTCCACCACCTTCGCCTCGACGTGCGAATGCACCCTTCCCACGGTTCCCACCCGCCGGTCGGGGGGGTCACTCCTCGCGGTCTGGAACGTGACAGGGCTGGTCTCCGTCATGCCGAAGCAGATGGTGACCTCCGGCATGTGCAGCTCGCCCGTGAGACGCCGCATCAGCTCCGCGGGACACGGCGCTCCGGCCATGATGCCGGTCCGTAAGGACTCGAGATCCCGGTCGGGACATGACGGGTGTTCCAGCATGGCGACATACATGGTCGGCACCCCGTAGAGCGCCGTGCAGCGCTCCGCCTCAAGCACGTCCAAGGTCCGAAGGGCGTCGAAGCGTTCGCCAGGGAAGACCGCGCACGCCCCCACCGTGGCGGCGGCAAGGCTGCCCATCACCATGCCGAAGCAGTGATAGAGCGGGACTGGAATACAAATGCGGTCATCCGGTCCAAGGCCGAGCACGACGGCCACCTGGTAGGCGTTGTTGACAATGTTGTGATGACTAAGCGTTGCCCCTTTCGGACTTCCAGTCGTGCCGCTTGTGAACTGGATGTTGATCCGGTCTGACGAACTCTGATCGACAGGGAGACCGTCGAACCAAGCAGGCTCGCCGGCAGTTTCAGCGAGATCGCTGAAACACAGCATGCCAGGCTCCGGGGCATCGCCCATGTGGATGACGAAGTCCAGTTCCGGCAAAGCCGCAGCCCATGAGTCTCGCGCCCGAGGATCAGCCGCTTCCGTCCCCACCGAACGCAGAATCCCAACAAAGTTGGTCGTTTGGGACTGCCTTGGGAGCACGAGGCAGCGGACGCCAGCAAGTGTGAGCGCATGGCGCAATTCGTGAGTCCGGTAGGACGGGTTGACGGTGACCAGCACGAGCCCCGCACGCGCGCTCGCGAACTGCACCAGAAGCCATTCCGGCCGGTTCGGTGACCAGATGCCGATGCGTTCCCCCGGCCTGAGGCCAAGATTGACGAAACCGCTCGCCACGCGATCGACCGCAAGGGAAAACTCGCTGTAGGTCCAGCGGCATTCCGCCTCAGGAAACACTGCAAATTCATGGTCAGGCCAGTTGGCTACCGCCAAGGCCAGCGTCTCATGCACCGTCTGGTTGAGCAACGGCGGGTGGTCAAGTCCGCGCACGCAGGAGAGACCCGCCACGGGAAGACGTGGGTCGGTCGTCGGTTTCGCACCCAAGATCCTTATCCCTACTTCGCCGGGATCAGTGCCGCTACGCCCGAAGCCGGCTGCGTCCGGGCGTGCGGTCTCCCTCGTGCGCCGGACAAGTCTTCAGGGCCGCGCGAATCGTCGCCATCCCAACCGGCAGGGGACACCGTCGTGGCACTTGTGCTGCAGTCCACGAACGAACTGCGTGATCAGGCATCGGAGAGCAGCGCATGTGCGGTCCCGGCCCGCTAGTGCCAGCGCGGCTCCCGCCCAGCACGGTAGGCTTCCATCGCCTCGGTAAAGTCGGGCGCTGCTACGGCCTTCTCCTGCATGGAGCGATACAAGCTAAAGAACTCCTCCCAGCCGAGATCGAAGCAGTCCCGAATCATTCGTTTCGACAGGCGGCAACCGGCGGAGTTGCTCTTTGCGTACTCCGTCAGCCAGACTTCGAACTCCTGCCGCGCCGTATCCTCGTCCACCAAATGGTCGACCAACCCGATACGCTCCCCTTCCACGCCGTCGATCCTATTTCCTCGGATAATCAACGATTTGGCACGCCCGATTCCGATGTAGCGCGCCAACCGATAGGTGGCGAGCCCAGGAATCAGGCCTTCCTTGATCGCCGGGAGGCCAAGCCCTGCTGATCGCGTGCATACGCGGATGTCGCACGCGAGGGCCAGTTGCAGTCCCCCGCCAATCGCGTAGCCGTGAATCAGGCAGACCACGAGTTTCTCCATCGTCTCGAATTCCCGAAGCGCTGAGTCCCACAGGGCGAAGTACGATGGTTCAATCCGCCCGACGACCAAATCCTTGAGATCAATCCCCGTCGAAAACGCCCGGCCGGCACCAGTGATCGCGACCATGCGCGCGCGCCCGTCGGCAGCCACTCTGCGGGCAACGTCGAGCAGCTCCCGTGCTCCTGTCATGGCCACCGCATTGAGCCGTTCCGGTCGGGTCAACTCGATTCGGACGAGGTTGCCCTCTCGGGTCACCTTGAGGGTCTCGTACTCAGCGAACTCATCACCCGTATTCGAAGTCCCATTTGCACTCGGGTCCTGAACCCGCTCGCGATTACCCAGCGCGTTGTCGTGTGCCATTCGTCCTTCTCAAGTTAGGGTCGCGACTCGGATTCCCGCATCGAGAAGCCGGAACATCAGCCCTGAGTGCGCCTTCGCCATCAACTAGCGGGACTTCGGCGTCCGGAAGGCATCTCAATGGATCCGCTATTCCGGACCAAGACTACCGATGATGTGATCTCGGGGAAACCAGCATTCCCATTGCGGACATTGGCGCTGCCGATCATTCGGTGTGCCCGGATGCACCCCTCCACCGCACAGGTTCCCGCACGGTGCCATGCTCCCGCTACTGCCGCTCCTACCCGCTCGACAACCGCGGCATCCGGCGCACGGTGTCGCGGAGGTAACGGTAGTCCAAGGTCTCATGGTCGACCGGGTTGAAGCCGGGAGCATCCGCTATGAGGATCGCGGTCGCGCCCGCGAAGTCTGCTCGGAAGTGCACGGAACTCTTCACGATCACAACTCGCTGGTCATCGGGCTCGATTCCGACGTGACGAAACATGGAGCGGTCACCCGCCTGCATGCGGCGTGACGCCACCGCAACCTCTACCTCGCCGCAGCGGAGCCCCGCCATGGGTCCGAGGTCCATCCTTGATCCGCCGTACATCGGCCCGGTCGCGGTAAACCGGCCATCACCCAGGGCAGCCACGTAGGCGGTGCCGACGAATGGCCGGCCGTCGCTCGCCCCACCCAGCGATACCGTGATCTCGGACCCGACACCGGCCTCCGTCGCCCGTGCGGCGGTCTTCGGGTCGCACAGCACTCCAATGGCAATTCCTTCCGCACCCGCCGCCACCGCCGCCGCGAGAAGACCGGTCGTGTCGCCGGCTCCGCCCGCGCCGGGATTGTCGCGGGTATCGGCGATCACCACCGGACCGCCCTTTGTCTCGGCAAGCCGGAGGGCTTCGCGCACTGCGGAATCCGGTGCATACAGCGGAACGGCAAATTCCGGTTCGGCCGCTCTCAGGGCGCGCATGGTCCTGGCCACGCGCGCGCGCGCGGTCTCGTCGATCGCGGCGTAACTCAGGACGGTGGGGCCGGTTTCCCAAGTGTCCGCCGGAGGGAAGCCCATGGCAAGCGAGGAGGTGTGGACCGATGCATCTGCGTGCGCACGCAATCCTGCGTAAAGCCTCCGGCCGGGGTCCGCATCGGTCGACTGGCACACCAACGGCACCAGAAACGAGGCACGCGCAAGGGCCCGCGCCGGTGGTCGCCCGGCCCGGACACCGGGAAGCACCGCTTTCAGCGCCTGGTAGGTCCGCCGTCCGGTATCGGCCATGTCGACGTGCGGGTACGTCCGGAAGGTAACCAACGCGTCGCTCGCGTTCAGCATCGCCGCGCTCACGTTTGCATGGAGGTCGAGGCTGGCCACTACCGCCGTCTCGGGCCCGACCTGGCTCCTGAGTGCTTCGAGGATGGCGCCGTCTCCATCCCGCTCGTGTTCGGCCACCATCGCCCCGTGCAGATCGACGTATACGGCGTCAACTGGTTCCGCCGCGCGCAACAACTCCAGAATGCGTGCCAGAATTTCCTCGTGCGCATCCTTGGTGACCGGCCCCGAAGGCACTGCCGAACACCACAGCAACGGCACGACCTCCGCCCCGTCCGACCTGGCTGCATCCAGGAATCCGGCGGCAGAAATGTTCGTTCCATCGAGGGCTGGTGCCAAGTCGCCCCCCGTGACCATCGGCGGCCAGCCGTCCGCCTCCTCAAATCGCATTCGGGTTGCCGGCTGTGGCGAGAACGTATTGGTTTCGTGGACGAACCCGGCAACCGCGACTCGCATGGCGGCGTTCAGCGTACGACCAGCTTGACCCGGGCACCCACCGGCAGCATTTCGCCTGGCTGCAGCCCGTTCAGCAGCCGGAACCACGCGTCGGCATCGCCATCGACGTCCATCCGGGCCACCAGCGATTCGAGAGTGTCGACGGCCCTCACCGTCGCGATGCGGATTGTTTGCGGCCGCGCTGCAAGACGGTCCTTGTCGTTGAAACGCCGGAAGCTCAGGGCTGTCTCGCGAAGGTCGCCACGACGCGCCAGGCTGACCTCCAACGGCACGGCATACCGGAAGCGGCAAACCACGCTCGTGGTGCAGTAAATCACGAGGGTTCGGAACTCGAACCGTCTGCTGCCGCGCTCCCGAATGCGGATTCCCGTCGCTGCATCCATTCCGTCGAGCCGCAGCAGTTCAACGTCGCGGCTCCCCGACGGCAGGTAACCCAGAATGCCGGTTTGCCAGCTCTTCGCGAAGATCTCGTCGTAGACGATGATGGTACCGTCGGACGCCCGCGCGATAATCCGACGGGATTCGCGCCGCACACGAAACTCGTCAGGCATCCTGAATCGGATCTCCGGGCCGGCAAGGAAGATCTCCCGACCCCGAACGAGCCCGGCTCTGGGCCGTTCGCCGAACGGGAGACCGTGAATCTGATCGAGGAAACCATCGTCGCGGTCTGCGATGGGCTGCCAGCCCGCTCGGTCCGCAAGGTCCGCAGAACGTCGCATGCGCTCTGGCGTGCTGGGGTGGGATGACAGCATCTGGTTGACAGGCCCGGAATCTGCGCCGACCAACGCAGCGTGTGCTTCGTGGGCCCTTAGGACCTGCGGGACAGCCCGCGGGTCGAATCCTGCGCGCCGGAGATACTCGATGGCAAGCTCGTCCGCCTCAAACTCATCCTGCTGGCTGTACAACGCCAGAACTCGGCGCATGCCTGTTTCTGGCGAAACGCCTCCCCTGGCCCTGTCCTCTCCAGGGAGAGCAGGATCGAGGCGCCCGGCATTGGCGGCGGTGACGCGTGCTTGTCCCGCCAAACTGTGGCGGGCGGCAACATGCGCTATCTCGTGTGCCAGTACCGCGGCCAATTCAGATTCACTTCGAACCAGAGTGAGGAGTCCTCGTGTCAGGTAGATATATCCGCCGGGAAGTGCGAAGGCGTTTGGAAACGCCGACTCCAACACGGTAAAGGTCCAAGTTTGATCCCCGTACTCGGACTGGGCAGTCAGCCGGCCGCCCAATTCGTTGACGTACGCAAGCAGCCCAGGATCGGCCTTGAAGACGCCGTCCAATTGTGCGACCAGGCGCGGATGTTCGCGCGCACCAATCTCGCGATCGCGCTCCGGAAACCCCCATGCATAGTCCGCCGTGGGGACCAGCGCCAACGTGAGCAACGCGACTCCCACCCAACGGCAACCACTGGTTCGCACTGCCGCTGCTAACCGCGCATACACGCCATCGACCAAGCCGTGGTTGTCCATGTCACAACCCTACTCAATGCCAACACGGCTGTCGCAGTGCCGGCAGGCGTCCCTGACTTGAATCCCACAAGGTGTAAGCACTGTGTGTTCTGTTGCCGCCAACACCACGCCGCGGCAGAGGGGACCCACCGGATAGACTTGACCGCCGCACCCAAGCTGAGCCGGCAAACTGTTTGCTTCCTCCAGATTCCGGAGCGGCGCATCTGTCGAAAGGATGGAGGCTGGTCACTGTGCGGAGCCGCCGCCGCAGCCTGGTTGCCGCTTGGCGTCGAGGGACAGGTCGGCTGCCCTGGTCCACCGTCCCTGGTCAACGTTAGCCCGAAAAATGCGCCGCTGCGATACCGTCAGAACCTCGACAGGCCACCGCTCTCACATGGACGTGATGCGGCCTAGCCCGCTTCGCTCACCACCGGACCTGCCGCCGCCGGCTCAAGGCGTCGGCGGGCGGTGTCGGGGGTTTCGAAGCCGTTGGCGGCGTGCCCGGCGGCCCGGGGCCGCCGGGATCGGGCGCGACAGAGCCCGGCAATGCGGATTCCGGGCGCGGGTCACGCTGGATGGCGGGCGCCGGGCAGACGGCCTCCGTGGCGCCGGTCGCGGCGCGTGCGGCAGGAGGAGGCTGGACCGTCGCGGGCGGGGTCAGCCGGGCTCCGCGCGGGCCGGCGGGGCGCGCAGGGCGGCGAGCACATGCGCGAACAGTTCCTGCAGCGGGTAGCCCGACGGGAACGCGACCCGGATCCTGCGGACGGTGACGGTGATGCGGGCGGCGACCTTCAGCAACCGGGCGCGGATGGTGTCGGCGCGGGCGCGGGCCAGCGCCGTGCCCTGCAGCCCGACCTGGCGCAGGAGGGTGAACAGGGCGCCGGCGAACGCGGAGAAGGTCAGCCGCAGCTGGTTGGCGCGCATCGTCGCGCTCGAGGTGCGGTCGGCGAACCGCCACAGCTGCTGTTCCCTGATCCGGTTCTCCATGTCGCCGCGGGCGCAGTACAGGTCCTCGTAGAGGGCCTGCGCCCCGAGGGTGCGGCGCGGGATGTTGGTGACCACGAAGCGCGGGTTGGCGCCGCGCAGCCCCGGCAGCCACTCGGCCTTGCCGACCACCCGGCGGGCCCGGCTCCAGGACGTCAACGTGCGGTAGCGGCATTCCCGGAACCGCCGCGAGGCCCGGCCGGTGGCGGCGCCCCGGCGCCGGGACTTGTGCAGCGCCTTCGCGAGCCACGGTTCCAGGCGGGCGTTGCGCGCGAGCCCGAACACGTACTCGAGGCCGGCGTCCTCGCACCAGCGCAGGATGTCCTCGCGGCAGAACCCGGCATCGCCGCGCACCCGGATCCGGGTCCCGGGCCAGCGCCGGCGGATCTGCGGCACGATCCGCGCCAGTTCGTCCACCGCGCCCGCCGCCGCATCGATATCGGCCGGGCGCAGCCGGGCGCACAGCACGTGCTCGCCGCAGGTCACGTACAGCGGGAGATAGCAGTAGTGCCCGTAGTAGCCGTGGAAGAACCGGCCCTCCTGGCGGCCGTGCAGCGGATCGTCGGTGGCGTCGAGATCGAGTACGATCTCCGCCGGCGGGGCGGCATGGGCCTCCAGGAACAGGTCCACCAGCAGCCGCTCGATCGCTTCCCGGTCGGCGGCAATCCGCTGGTAGCGGTCCTGCGCCGCCGCCTCCGGTACGCCGAGCTCCAGGCGGTTCAGCGTGCTCGACCCCGCCAGCGCATGCCCCCGGTCCCGCGCCCGCCGCCGCCCCTCCCCGGTCACGTCCGCACACCCGCTCGCCAGCGCGAAGGCGCTGTCGGCGCGCAGCCGGTCATGGTCGTTGAGGTCCTCGTAGCCCGCCGCCAGGGCCAACACCCGCTGCGCCACCAGCGTCTCCAGGCGATGCTCGATCCGCCGCGGGTGGTCGCGGAAGCACGCCGCCAGCCGCGACGTCACCCGGAAGCGCCGGTCAACCTCCCGCAGCAGCAACACGCCGCCATCGGTCGTCAGCCGGCCGCCGTCGAACCGGCCTACCACCGCACGCCGGCCAAGGCCTTCAAACGCCAGGTGCGTCGAGGTACAGTCTGTGTGCATGGGGTGGCTCCGTCATGGCCGGTAAGGTGTTGTCTTTCTTACCTGTACCACGCGTTTCCGCCCCATGCACCCCCCGCTGGTGAGATATCCGGGCTAGAGTGCGGAGTCCGGCAGGAGAAAGTCACAGCAATGGATGCTGACGAACTCATCTCCCGGCATGGACTGCAGCCTCACCCCGAAGGTGGTCACTATCGCGAAACATTTCGCGCCGCCGCCGAGGACGGGGGCAGAGGTGCAGTGACGGCCATCTACTACCTCCTCAAGGCCGATGAAATCTCCGCTTGGCATCGGATCGACGCCGTAGAGATCTGGCACTACTACTGGGGTGATCCGCTCCGCTTGGCGCTGTCGACCGACGGCATCGAGGTCCGTGAATCGCGCCTAGGTCTCGCAACCGACGCCGAACCCCACGTCGTGGTTCCCGCCGGTACTTGGCAGAGCGCACGTTCAGAGGGTGCCTGGACCCTGGTCGGCTGCACTGTCGCTCCGGCCTTCGAATTTGCGGGCTTCGAACTTGCCGCACCAAGCTGGCGTCCGGGACCGCGCTGACCGCATCCTTCCGTCAATGACCAGCGGAGACGAAACTAAATGACCGCCTGGCTCTTTCTGACGCTCGCAATTGCCTTGGAAATCACCGGAACCGTTCTGCTCAAGCTGTCTGACGGATTCGAGAAATGGCATTGGGGAACGCTGTCGATCGTCTGCTATGTGTGCTGTTTCTGGGCGATGGCGCCCGCCATCAAGGTGCTTCCAGTCGGCGTGGCCTATGCGATTTGGGCAGGCATCGGGATCTTGGCCGTCGCCCTGCTTGGTTTCTTCGTATTCGATGAACGCCTCGGATCGATTCAGCTGGCCTGCATCGGATTAATCCTGATCGGAGCCGTGGGACTTCGACTGACAACTACCGTTTGAGGACATCCCAACCGAGAGACACTCGCACGGGTACGCC
The DNA here is from genome assembly GCA_965215575.1 of Alphaproteobacteria bacterium. Taxonomy (GTDB): domain Bacteria; phylum Pseudomonadota; class Alphaproteobacteria; order TMED109; family TMED109; genus VXPW01. Next base: position 2,120,162 of record OZ244069.1, on the reverse strand, counting down.
GTTGCGAGGTCGCCTGCTCCGGCCGACGGCAGCTGACAGTGAAGCGAGATCCGGTCGCGGACCGAGGACCGGCGTCGTTAGCCTATGCCGTTTGCTCGCGTGAGATCGTAGGCGAGCCTGGCGGCCGCGGCGTCCATCACAGCGATTCCGACAGTGTCGTAAATGACGGTGGCCCCGTCCGGAACAACCTTGGTTCCCGCAAACACCTCGCCGATCTCGGCGAATATCGGGCAGCCGGACCCGCGGATATTCCCCGCCTGATCCCGTGCGGCATCCGCTGAGTCCACGACCACGGTGTTTGCCATGGCAGCGTCATCTAGCTCACGGCCGTCCGGGGTATTCCACCCGACCGCAGCCACGAACGCGCCGGGTTTCAGCCACTTCCCCTTGAGTACGGGTTCCTTGGCCGCCGTGGTACAGGCAACGATATCGGCACCGTTCACGGCGTCGGAGGGGTTGGGTACAAACCGTGCTCCGACCTCGCCAGCCGCTGCCCGACCACGGACCTCGTTTCGGGCCCACAGACGGAACTCTGCCATCGGGCTCACGGTCTTGAGCGCGTCGGCATGCGCTTTCGCCTGCACGCCGCTCCCCAAGATGGTGACCGTCCGGGGACTGGCAACAGCCAGTGCCCGAGCGGCGGCAGCCGAAGCTGCAGCGGTCCGCATCTCCGTGATCAGGCGGCCATCCATGGCCGCAAGCGGCGTGCCGTTCTCCTTATCGAACAGCAGGATGACGGCCTGATGGGTGGGAACCTCCGTGCCCGCATTTTCGTTGTAGTACGTCAGTACCTTGACCGCCATTGCCTCTCCGACGGAAGGCATCGTGGCAAAGAACGCATCATGACCGGGCACGGCCATCATCTGCCGGAGGGGCTGCTCCACCTCACCGGCGGAGAAAGCGACCATTGCCCGCTCGATCGCTCCGATCAGTGTCGGCCACTCCAACACGCTCGCGATTGCCGCCTCAGAAATGTACGGCAACGTTTCCGAACCTAGCTTGCCCATGCTGTTTCTTCCTGCTGACCTGAAACCTGCCTCCGGTAGCGGGCGGACGCTCCATGACGGCAGCGATTGGCCCCAACACCTGACAGATGGAGGCTGTGCGGAGTGATCGTCTCCCCCCGCACACCTCAACCTTAGCCAAGCTGCGTCGCTAGCGAACGGACTCCTCCCCGCACACTGCGCAATTTGAAGTCGGGGAATACTGTCCGGAGCGTTATCTGCCGCAAGCACGCTTGAGCAAGGCCCTGGGCTCCCGAACTCTTTCGTCGTCGCGCTTCCATCACGGTGCCCGGGCTCGCTCCTATACTTCCCCACCTCGCGGCCCCGCCAGATATTCCGAGACCCTGCGCTCCCATTGCGTTTGTGGAGTGGATGTCGTCGGTGACGCATTGGACAGATCTCTCCACAACCCTTCCGGAGCATCCCATGCCACTGGCTTCCGAACTTCTTGCCGTCTTTGACCTGACTATCGACACACCCATTGTGCTGGACAACACGCCTTCTGGCCGGCGTCTCAACGTCAACGTCACCGGCGGCACGTTCGAAGGCCCCGACTTCCGCGGCGAGGTTCTCCCGGGCGGTGGCGACTGGCTGGTGCTTCGCGCCGACGGATCGCTCCGGTTGGACGTCCGGGCGACCCTGCGCACGCACGACGACGCACTGGTCTACATGACCTATTTCGGCGTCCGCCATGGTCCGGAGGACGTCATGCGTCGACTCAACGCAGGTGAGACCGCGGACCCGTCGGAATACTATTTCCGGATCGCACCGTTCTTCGAGACGGGAGCACCCGCCTACGCGTGGCTCAACGGGCTGGTCTGCGTCGGCAAGGGCGACCGCAAACCAACCGGTCCCACCTACGAGGTCTACCGGATTCTCTGAGGCCCTACGTGTCCGCGTAGCAGTGGGTCTCGGCCTGTGCACCCGGATGGGTGACCGCTCCGCTCACGGCCGGTCCCACTAGCTGCGAGTACTTCCAGAGTTCACCCGAGGTGTAATCGTGCCCGCGTGGTGCCCACGACTCGCGCCGGGCAGCCAGTTCCTCGTCGCTGAGTGCGACGGAGAGTTCGCCGGTCGTAGCATCAATCGTGATCGCGTCCCCGTCCCTGAGGAGGGCGATCGGGCCGCCGACAGCGGCCTCCGGTCCGACATGGCCGACACAAAAGCCGCGCGTGGCGCCGGAGAATCGCCCATCCGTGATCAACGCGACCTTCTCGCCGAGTCCCTGCCCGTAGATCGCTGACGTCGTGGCCAGCATCTCGCGCATGCCCGGGCCGCCCTTGGGGCCCTCGTAGCGGATCACGACGACATCACCGTCGCGGATCTGCTTCTCCTTCACCGCCTTGAACGCCTCCTCTTCCGTGTCGAATACCCGTGCCGGCCCTTCGTGCCGGAGCCGTTCCATGCCGGCCACCTTCACAATGGCGCCCTCGGGAGCCAGGTTGCCACGGAGTCCGACCACGCCGCCGGTCGGCGTAATCGGACGGGAGACCGGGTAAATGACGTCCTGGTCTTCCGGAAACTCGACCGTCTCGAGATTTTCGGCAATGGTCCGGCCCGTTACCGTCAGGCAGTCTCCGTGGATCAGCCCACCGTCATAGAGCGCCTTCATGAGGACCGGCAGGCCTCCGGCCTCGTAGAGATCCTTGGCTACGTATTTCCCTCCGGGCTTCAGATCGCCGATGTAAGGCGTTGACCGGAACAACTCCGTGACGTCGTGCAGGTCGAACGTGATGCCGCACTCGTGGGCAATCGCCGGAAGATGCAGTGCGGCGTTGGTCGAGCCGCCGCTCGCGGCCACGACCCGTGCCGCGTTCTCCAGGGCCTCACGCGTAATGATGTCGCGAGGGCGCAGGTTCCGTTCGATCAGCTTCATCACCGTCTGACCGGAAGCAAACGCATACTCGTCGCGCGACTGGTACGGCGCCGGCGCCATCGCCGAATGTGGCAGGGCAAGCCCGATTGCCTCTGACACGCAGGCCATCGTGTTCGCGGTGAACTGGCCGCCGCAGGATCCCGCCGACGGGCACGCCACGCGCTCAATCTCCTCGAGGTCCTGGGCATTCATGTTGCCGCCCTGGAACTGCCCGACCGCCTCGAACACGTCCTGCACCGTGACGTCACGCCCGCGGAACCGACCCGGCATGATGGAGCCACCGTACAGGAACACGCTCGGCACGTTCAGGCGCGCCATCGCCATCATCACGCCGGGCAAGGCCTTGTCGCACCCGGCCAGGCCGACCAGTCCGTCGTAAGCATGCCCCCGGACGGTGAGTTCGATGGTGTCGGCGATCGCCTCACGACTCGCGAGCGACGCCTTCATGCCCTGGTGACCCATGGCGATCCCGTCCGTGACAGTGATCGTCGTGAATTCCCGCGGGGTCCCGTTCGCCTGGTCGACGCCCGCCTTGGCCGCCTGCGCCTGACGACGAAGGGTGATGTTGCAGGGCGCGGCCTCGTTCCATGTGGTCGCAACAGCGATGATCGGCTGGTGAATCTGCGTCTCGGTCAAACCCATCGCGTAGTAGTAAGACCGGTGCGGGGCCCGTTCGGGGCCTTCCGTCGTGTGTCGACTCGGAAGTCGGCTCTTGTCGATCGTCATGGTGTGAGTTCCGGAACCCTGGGGCGGCGCAAACGCCGGGGGGCAGAATACGACTCGCTTCAGGTGTCTTCCACACCGCCCCCGAGGCGTGCCAGCGCCCGCTCGATGCGCCCGCGACGGAGAGTCGCATCAGTCCTGCGGTCCCGCTGTTCCTGCACGACGGCTGCCGGAGCGCGATCCACGAAGGATGCGTTCGCGAGCTTGGCGTCGAACTTCGCGACGTCTTTGCGGAGTGTGGCAAGTTCCTTTTCCAGGCGGGTTTGTTCGGCCACGATGTCGATCGTGTCGGCAAGCGGCATGGCGGCTACGGCGCCACCGGCCTCGAGTTCTGCCACACCTGCACCGTCGCCGATCTCGGCCCCGAGCGAGCCGATGCGGGCGAGCCGCATGATCGCCGGCGCGTGGTTGGCGACTGCCTGCTCCGCCTCGCGCGTCGTCTTCCGAAATCCGATGGCAACCTTCGCCGCCTGCGGGACCCGGAGTTCCGACCGCACCGAGCGCACCTCGTTCACGAAAGCCATCAGCCAGTCGATTTCTCCCTTGGCCTCGGCATCGGGGGCTGCGCCAACCTCCGGCCACGGCGTCAGCGTGAGCAGATCGCCCGATTCCTGCCGGAGTGCCCAGAGTTCCTCGGTCACGAAAGGCACCATTGGATGCAGCATGCGGAGGATCACGCCAAATACCGCAGCCGCACTGGCCTGGGTCTCGGCCCGCACTGCGTCGTCATCTCCCAACAGGAGGGGCTTGGCCAGTTCCAAATACCAGTCGCAATACGTGTGCCAGAGGAACCGGTATACGACGGCCGCCGCCTCGTCGAACCGGTACGCCTCGATTGCCTCCGCCGCCCCTCGCGCGGCCTCGGCCGCCGCGTCCTCGATCCACCGGTTCAGGCCGCACGAGGGACGCGGCCGGACCGCCGGTGCGGCTTGACCCGCTCCCTGAAGTTCGAGAAACCGGGCCGCATTCCAGAGCTTTGTGATGAAGTTCCGGTACCCCTTCACACGATCCTCGGCGAGCCGGATATCCCGTCCCTGCGCGGCCATCGCAACGAGTGTGAACCGGACCGCATCCGTGCCGTACCGGTCCATGAGTTCGAGGGGATCGATCACGTTCCCCTCGGACTTGGACATTTTCCGGCCCTTCGCGTCGCGTACGAGCGCGTGGATGTACACGTCGCGGAAAGGCACCTGCTTCTGCACGTAGAGCCCCATCATCAACATGCGCGCGACCCAGAAGAAGATGATGTCGAACCCGGTGACCAGGACGCTCCCGGGGTAGTAGCGGTCAACCAGATCCGTGCGGGCCGGCCAGTCCAGCGTCGAAAACGGCCAGAGGCCCGACGAGAACCACGTGTCGAGGACATCCTCGTCCTGGGCCAGCGGCACCGTGCGACCGAACTCCCGTTCGGCCTCCGCCGATGCTTCCCCCTCGGTTTCGGCGACGAAGATCTTGCCGTCGGGGCCATACCACGCCGGAATCCGATGTCCCCACCAGAGCTGGCGTGAGATGCACCACGGCTGGATGTTCCGCATCCACTCGAAGAAAGTGTTGGACCAGTTCTCCGGGACAAAGCGCGTGGTTCCCTCTTCCACCGCCTGGATCGCGGGCCCCGCCAGGGTCTTGGCGTCCACGAACCACTGGTCGGTGAGCCACGGCTCGATCACCGATTGGGATCGGTCCCCGAACGGCACCATGTGGACGATCTCCTCCTCGCGCTCGAGAAGCCCCTGCGCGGCGAGATCGGCAACCACGCGTTTCCGCGCCTCGAAGCGGTCGAGGCCCCGATACGCAGCGGGGACGTTGGCGTTGAGAGTCCCGTCCGCCTCCATGATGTTGATCGGCGTCTGGCCGTGTCGCTGCCCAACCTCAAAATCATTGAAGTCATGGGCAGGGGTGATCTTGACGGCACCGGTCCCCTTTTCCGGATCCACGTACTCGTCGGCAATCACGGGAATCACGCGGTCGGTAAGCGGAAGACGCACATCCCTGCCCACGAAACCGGCTGTGCGCGGATCGTCGGGATGCACCGCAACACAGGTGTCGCCCAGCATGGTTTCCGGCCGGGTGGTCGCGACCGTCACGCCTCCGTCGCCGTCGGCGAACGGATACCGGATGTACCAGAAGTCTCCCTTGACCTCGCGGGCGTCGACCTCGAGATCGGAGATCGCGGTGCGGAGTTGCGTATCCCAGTTGACGAGCCGCTTGTCCCGGTAGATCAGGCCGTCCCGGTACAGCTGAACGAACACCTTGCGGACGGCCGCAGAGAGCCCGTCATCCAGCGTGAAACGCTCCCGCGACCAGTCGGCCGACGCGCCCAACCGACGGAGCTGCCGGTTGATCGTGCCGCCGGATTCCGTCTTCCATTCCCAGACCCGTGCGACGAACGCCTCGCGTCCGAGCGCCTTTCGGTCCGGCCCGCCTTCCTCGGCGAGCTGCCGTTCGACGACCATCTGCGTCGCGATCCCGGCGTGGTCGGAACCCGGCTGCCAGAGCACGTCCCGTCCCTGCATCCGCCAGTAGCGGCTCAACACGTCCTGCAACGTCATGTTGAGCGCGTGCCCGATGTGAAGGCTTCCCGTCACGTTCGGCGGCGGCATCATCACGACGAAGGGATCCCGGACCGATGCCGGATCGCAGGCGAATGCGCCGGCCCCTTCCCAGGCCCAATAAACGCGGGCCTCCACTTCGGCCGGTGCGTACACCCGGCCGATCCGTTCCTGTGACATGGCTATTCCGGACTTTTGGAGCTTGGGCCGGCGGACTGCGAAGCGATCTCCCCGCGGAGCAGGTCGCGCACCGTCTGGTGCAGGTTCTCGCGCAACCAAGCCCGGATCAACTCGTCCACCCGCTGGCGTATGTGGTCGTCAAGAGGGTTGTCCAGGTGCGCTGCGGCGCCCGGTGACACCGGCCCCTCCGGAGCCCTTCCGGCCCGCTCCAGGTCGGCGCGAATCGCGGCCAGTGTCGCCTCGACACGATCCTCCGACGGCAACGTCACTGGAGGGTCAGAGACCCCAGCGGGAGGCCGTCATCTGTCCGGTCGTGCGAAGCAAACCATAGGCCGCGACCTGCAACGCATGGAGCGCCTGGTCCAGCCTGTCCTCCGCCTCAAGAAGCTCCTGGTTCGCATTCAGCACGTCGAGGGTTGTCCGGTTTCCGACTGCAGCCTCCTGCCGCACGCCCTCCGACGCGATGCGGTTGGCCCGGGCCGACGCCTCCAGCGCCATGATCGTCTCGGAGGCGCTCCGAAAACCGTGCCACGCTGTCAGCGCCTGCAGACGGACCGTGCGCATCTCCGCGTCAAGTTCCTTCCGCCGCTGGCCAAGAGCTTCCTCGCCGCTGCGGACAGCCGCGTCGACCCGCCCACCGGACCACAGCGGGACGGCGGCCGAGACTCCAATCTGGAGATCCGTTGACGAATCGAAAAACGTGTTCGGGTTTTGGGTGTAACTTGCGCTTCCGGTCACGTCGAACGTGGGCAGGATTTCCAGCCCCAGCGTGTCCATCTGCTGGGCCGCGGCCTCGACATGCGCCCTGCGCATGAGCACAGCAGGATGCTGGTTGATCGCACTGTCCTCGACTTCCACCTCGCCCGCGGGCAACGCCGGCAGTTCCTCGGGGTACGCGGACGTTTCGGAGAATTCCGACCCTGTCGCCAACCGGTACTCGCGGAAGGCGTGTTCCAGGTCCTGCTCCCGATTGAGACGGTCGGCCCGGCGGTCCGCCAGACGGGCTTCAGCCTGCGCAACATCCGTCGGGGTCACATCCCCTACCTCGAAGCGTTCCTGCGTCGCCTTCAGATCACTCTGCAGCAGTTCCTCGTCCTTGACCGACAGCTGAAGCCTGTCCTGCACCCGGAATACGTTGAGGTAGGCAACGACGGCGTCGTACAAGACCTGCTGTTCCGTGACCTGCAGCCGGTAGCGCGCCGCATCCAGTAACGATCGCTCGACGCTGACGCGTCCGCGCACGCGACCGAAATCGAAGACCCGCTTGGAGACCGTGACCCGCGCAGACGTCAGGATGGGTTCGGCCTCACTGCGGCTGGGCTTCACCGTACGTTCGGTTAGCCACGAACTCACACTCCCCGTCGCAGTCAAGCTGTTGCTGAGCTCGGTCTCAGCGACCTTGGCCTCGGCGATCTGCACCTCTGCGCGGGCGGTGTGGATGGCAGGGTGCCATGCGTAGGCGTCGGCCAGCGCCTGTTGGAGGGTGTCGGCCGTCGCATTCTGGGGGACGAAAATCGCGAGCGCTGCTGCACACAGCAACGCGCGACCGAGGATTGCAGGTTGGGGATGGCCCGCTTCGGGCCTGAAGTCAGCTAATCGCATTGGGCACCTGGCATGCCGGCGCTGATCCAGTCAACGGCCAGCACTCCCTCGGGAGGATTCACGCAACGGGCAGCGTAGCGTTTGATGTCTACCAGCTCGACCCGATTTTCCTCAGCGTTCCAGTGCGTAGTTCCGATTGCAGAGGCCTGGATCGCCTGGTGCCCGTTGCCGAGGGCAAGCTCCACCGGACCGGATGGCGTCTCCCACTGGAGATACTCAAAGGCATCGATGACCTCCTCGTTCGTCGGGAACCGCCCGAGTTCGGACGCCGCCTTCTCAAACGCCGCCTTGACCCCGAGGATCGCCATGGCCGACTTGTGCGGCGGCTGTGTGGTCAGCTTTCCATAGCGCTCCTTGAACCCCTGGCGGAACCAGTTGGCGAGGTCGGTGTCAGGTGCAAAGTCTCCGTGCGGGCCACGCGCCCCGACGATCAGCCCGTCGGGCACGTTGCGGCCCAGTACCGGGAGCACGTGGTCGGCGGCCACCAACACGATGTGGCGGTTCATGAACAGGCTGCGCTGCGCACCTTGGAGGATGAATGCCTCAAGATCCGAACCCCAGAGCGACGAGTGAATCGCCTCGGGAGCGCGAACCGTGAGGGCTGAGATCTCCGTGCTGTACTGACCGGCAAAGAGCTTCGGAAACTGCTCCGTAACCGTCTCGACGCCCGGATTGAGGACTTTCATCGCGACGGAGAAGTCAGCCCACGCGTCGATTCCCCACGCGTAGTTCTGGTTGATCCCGGCGATGGTCGCCACGTCCGGGTCGAGGTCCAGCAGGTAACGAACGGCGGCGATGTTATCCATCGCGGCATGCGGGCCCGTGCGGAACACGTAGCGGTAGTCGGCCTCCTCAAAGACCCGAGGAGTACCGCAGTCGACCAGGATCGTGAGCTGGCGCAGTTCCTCGGCCACGGGCGGGATGGCCAAACAATCACCCGACGAGATGTACCCCATCACGAGGTCCACGTTCCGCCGTTCCACCATGTTCCGGAACTCTGTGACCTGCTTGGTCGCCCCGCCGGATTCATCGACCACGAAGTACTCGATCTGCGCCCCGGCGATACCCGGAGTGCCGTACGGGGCTGGAACCTCGCCGGCGTTGATTGCATCGACCATGAACTCGAAGCCCTCGGCGTTCGGAACCCCGAAACTTCCGGCAGCGGGGCCGGAAAGAAACGCAACGAAGCCGATTGAGAGTGTGCGACCATCACCATGGTTGTCGGCATGGGACACGCTGGGTGCGATGCCCAGCATCACGAGCACGGCGAAGGCGTTCACAAACCGCCAAACTGATAGAGGCATGTACAAAGGTCTCCCGGGGCCGGCGTTGAGCAGGCCTTGGCCACCTGCAGGGTACTCCAAATCCGCTCCAACTTCTTGCCCCGGCGGTATACGACCTCCCGTTTCAGCCCTCCCCTACACCATTCCTTCGGGCGCCGGCTCCCACCCCGAAAGCAGTGGAGGAACCCACTTCCGCATCCGCCACGTAGGCGACAATGCGAGGCCGGGACGCCGCATCGTCCTCGCCCGTCGAGGGGCGGCGCTGTCGCGCTCCGGGTCGGATTCGCCCCAAAACCGCCCCCCGACCTCGCGTCGCCGGGAACCGAGCGATACGGGAACCCGCTCGCCGGCGCGCCTTTCCGTGCCATTGCTGCCGGAGGCCGCCACCTGGGCGCGAAGACCCTCGCGGCACCTGCACGACCGCTTCTCCGTCCCTTGGGACCGGGGGCAGGATCGAGGTGGCCTCTTCGCCGGAGGCTCTGGCCCCCAGCACGTGGATAGCGTCAGGTCGCGCCGTGCCGCTCCCGTCCAGGGTCTTCGGGCCTGGGTTGAATGGGACCCCGGCTGCCGATCGCTTCTCCGAGCCGGGTCAGGGCTTCCCGCAGCGGCGCATGCCGGACGCCTTCCGTCAATGCGGCCACCTCGCGACGCACGGCGGCCGTAGGCGCGGGTGCGTGTGGCACCTGCATCAGCGGCTTGGATCGTCCCCGCACCGGTCCCTGTTTCAGGACGATCCGGTTGACCGCACGAAATCCATATGTCGTGTTGATCCGTTCCATCACCAGACCGGTGCGATGCTGAAACTCGGTGGCAAATGCAGGCTCCACGCGAACGGTCAGCACGCCCCGCGCCAGACTGACGGGCGCCGTTCGGTTGGCGAGCTGAGGCCCGATAATCTCACGCCACTGCCGGATCAGTGCCGATTCGCGAAATCCCCGTTTGCGGAGTAGTGGTCGTACGGCCTCCTCCGCGGCCCGGGCTAGCGAGCGGGATCCCCGGCGGGGCGGCGGCCCCTTGCGACCTTCCCGGCGCGGGCTCCCGCGGTGAGGCGCAGTGGTCTCAGGCGGCATCGCGGCTGAGGGCTGCAGAGTACCGCTGCTGGTACTCGGCCTCGGGCACAAAGTTTCCGTTCGGCCAAAACCCCCAATCCCTGACCCGCTGTCCGGTCGCGAACAAGGTGGTTGCTGGGGTCCATCCGTCTGCCCCGCATGCGGCCAGCCCGAGGCAGTGCGCGTGCCGCGCAGGACGCAGTACCAAGGAACCCGGGACAATCAACTGTCGGGACGGGGTTCCGGGAGCATCGCCCGCCGCCTTCCAGACCTCGAACTGCTCCCCGAACAACAGCCACGAGGCGCTAGGCCACGGGTGGTCGTGCAGCACGGAATCATCGGGCTGCAGGAAGCGGTGGAGATAGAGCGCGAATTCGTTCCGGCCCGTCTGCTTGGGTCTCAGGTGCCATCGCAAGAGATACGGAAGCAGGGCGCCGTCGTCGTCCCGGAGCGCTGTGTCGGGACGGTAGATCCGTTCGTGCGGCGGGACGCGGGTCATGATTTCCGCGCACAGATCGTCGATATCGACGGCGAGTTCCGCCTGGGTCATTTCGTACTCTGCAGCCGCACGCTTGGAGCGCGCCAGAAGGTCAAGCGGGCGTGCAGAGCGGGCGACAGCGGATGCAAGGCGGTCCCAGAGCCTCCCATACTGGGCCTCGGACCGCTCCGGAGGAGACTTGGTCATTGAACCTATTCTATGGTGGCAAATCGTGGTCTTCACGCGGCTTCTTACGCAAGGGGCCCGCTTTCCGCAAGAGGCGCGAATGGTTTCCATCGGGCCTCGCGCCAGGGTGCGCTGACGCCACGTGATCATGCGGAACCCGCCCGATCCAACCCGCCTACTCCGCTGGTTCAGGCGTCATCGGCGCAATCTTCCATGGCGGGGTCCCTGGGGCGCTCCGCGCGACCCCTACCGGGTCTGGCTCAGCGAGATCATGCTCCAGCAAACTCAGGCCGCAGTCGTCGCGGAGCGGTTCCCAGCGTTTCTGGAACGCTGGCCCGACGTCATCGCACTCGCGCGTGCCGACGAGAGCGAGGTTCTCGATGCGTGGGCCGGGCTCGGCTATTACCGGAGAGCCCGCAATCTACATCGAGCCGCCCGAACCGTCGCGGACGGGTGGGCCGGACAGTTCCCGTCCACCGTACAGGAGCTCAAGACGCTTCCCGGAGTTGGCGACTACACGGCAGCCGCCATCGCCGCCTTTGCCTACGGCGCCCGCACGGTTGCCGTCGATGGCAACGTCGCGCGGGTGCTGGCAAGGGTATTTGCCGTCGACGTCCCTCCCAACGGGGCTCCGCGACGCCTCAGAGAGCTCGGCTCCGACCTCGCGCCGACCTCGTTTCCGGGTGAATTCGCCGAGGCGCTGATCGAACTTGGCGCGCTAGTTTGCCGTCCGCGCCAGCCACGTTGCGGCAGCTGCCCCTGGGGGAACACATGCGTCGCATTCCAGACTGGGCGAATCGGCCAGTTCCCGGCGCCGGCGCCGCAGACCCGCCAAGCCGTCCGCTACAGCGCTGCATTCCGCCTGACCAATCGGGAAGGAAACGTGCTGCTCAGACGCCAGCCCGACCCCGGTCCCTTTCGCGGAATGCTGGTCCTCCCTGCAACTTCCTGGAGCTCCGAACCACCCTCAGCCGAAGCGATCCGGGACGCTCGACCCGGCGCCGTCGCGTGGTGGCCGGTCGAGGGCCGCGTTGAACACGGACTGTCCCATCTCATGCTCCGAGTCGTCATCCACGCGGCCACGACCGCCCGCGAGCCCGCACCTGGAGAACTCTGGCGTCCCAGTGACGGTCGCGGTGTCGGACTTCCTGCGTTCACACGCAAGCTGCTCGGTCACGGCCGGACGCCGAGCCTCCGGACGCCGAGTCAGGCTATATAGGCCGTACCTGCGAGCCCTTGCTGCTCACGGCCAGACACGCGAGAAGCATCATGAACATTGGACGACGACACGCCCGGATGGGGGGCGTGGTACTGCTGGCCTCCCTTGTCGCACAGCCCTTTCCCGCGCTCGCGGGCGAGCGCATGGTTTTCGGTGGCGGACCGGCCGGAGGCACCTTCCAGATCGTGGCGAATTCCATCCAGACCTATGGCCCGGTCAAGGCGTCGGAGGACTACACCGTCAAGGCCCAGTCGTCTGCCGGCTCGCTCGAGAACTTGCGCAAGGTCAACCGGGGGCGAATGCAGTTCGCGGCCGTCTACTCCGGGCATGTGTACCTTGGGCGGGAAGGTCGGCTGAAGAACGATGAACGCAAGTACGAGGAGGTGCTGGCCGTTTCGTACCTGTATGGAGCACCCGCACAGCTCGTCGTGCGGAAGGGGTCTGGCATCCGTACGGTCCAGGATCTCGTCGGCAAGAAAGTCGGCGTCGGCAACGCCGGGTCCGGCGCATTCGCCAACTGCGAACTGTTCTTCACACACCTCGGGGTATGGGACGAGATCGAACGCAACGCCATGGGCTACAACGACGCGGCAGCAGCGTTCGGCAACCACCAACTCGACGCGTTCTGGCTGTTTACCGCGTTCCCAAGCGGCGCCGTCATCATGGCCGCACAAACCAACGAGATTGACCTGGTCGACCTCGCCAAGGACGCCGAGGAAAGTGGCTTCTTCAAGCAGTATCCCTATTTCTCAAGCCTCACCGTTCCCGCGGGGATCTATCGCGGTATCGACCGCGAGGTTCCGTCGTTCCAGGATTCCGCGCTCTGGGTAGCCAACGCCGACGTACCGGACGATGTGGTCTACGACATCCTGACCAAGATCTATACCGATGACGGGCTGGCGTACATGCGCAACCAGAAAGAGACCTTTCAGGAAATGGGCCTGTCCAGCGGCGTCAAGGGAATCGTCACGCCCCTGCATCCCGGCGCGGAGAAATTCTGGCGAGAGCACGGACTGCTCTAGGCAAGCTGGATCGGAACAACGTGTACCAAGCCTAGTGGTCGCACAGGTACTGCCCCGCGACCTCGGCATCGTGCCGCGCCGCCCGGAGTGTCGCTGCGGCATGAACTCCCGGTCCAGGTCCCGTAATCTCGAACGCACGTTCACGCATCCCGGCACCAGCGAGTAGGCACGGCATGTTCGAGAAGCTGAACAAGGTCGAACGGTCCCTGTTTGACGTCCTGGCACTCGCCCTGGTGCTCTTCTACTCGTATTCCGCGGTCCTGGACCCCGCCGCGACCCAGTATCACCGCGGCATGTTCGTCGTCATCACCTACGTGCTCGTTTTCCTGCTGTACCGCTCGAGCAGCCGGCTGGGAAGGGCGGTCGACTACTTGCTGATGACGGCATCGGTTGTCTGCATCGGCTACTGGATGCTGAACTTCGAGGCGATCAACTACCGGGTGGGCGCTGAAACCGAGCTGGACCAGTGGGTTGCCATGGTCGGGGTGCTCTTGGGAATTGAGCTGGCGCGTCGGGTCGTGGGCAACGTCTTCGTCGTCCTCAGCGCGGTCATGCTCTTCTACGGGGTATTCGGCGAATACGCGCCGGAACTGGTTTCGCACGCCGGCGACACGTTTCCGGAACTCTGCACGAGCATTTTCTACAAGAGCGACGGGGTCTTCGGGATCATGGCCAACGTTCTGGCCACGTACGTCATCCTGTTCGTGATTTTCGGAGCCTTTCTTGAGGCCAGCGGCGCCCAGCAGTTCTTCGTCGACTTCCCGCTGGCCGCCGTCGGCCACCGGGTCGGCGGGCCCGCCAAGGTGTCGGTGATCGCCAGTGGCCTGTTCGGGTCCATTTCAGGCAGCGCAATCGCCAATACGGTCTCGACCGGCAGTTTCACCATTCCGATGATGAAGAAGGCCGGCTTCAAACCCCATGTGGCAGGCGGTATCGAGCCCGCGGCTTCCATCGGAGGCATGTTCTTGCCGCCCATCATGGGAGCCGGCGGCTTCATCATGGCGGAACTCACGGGCGAGCCCTATTCGACCATCATGCTGGTCGCCGTGTTTCCGGCACTGGTGTACTTCCTCAGCGTGTTCGTCATGGTGCACTACGAGGCAAAACGCCACGGGATCCGCGGCGAGAAATCGGCCGTCAGTGCGGGATCGATTCTCAGGCAGGGCTGGTTCTACGGCCTGCCGCTCGTGGTCATCACCGTCTTGATGCTGATGGGCTATTCCCCCGGTTATTCCGCAATCCTCGGACTTGTTGCCTGCATCGCCCTGAGCTGGCTCCGTCGGGATACGCGGATCGGGCCACAGCGCTTTCTGGAGACCGCCCGCAAGGGAGCGGAGAACAGTCTCAAGATCGGGGCCACCGTTGGCGTCATCGGCATCATCATCGGGGTCCTGACCTACAGCGGACTGGTACTCACGTTCGCTGACATCGTGATCGCGCTCGCCGACGGACAACTCTGGCTGACCATTCTGCTGATCGCGCTCGCATCCCTGATCCTGGGCATGGGGGTGCCGGTCACCGCTGCCTACTTGATCACCGCCGTGGTTGCCGTGCCACCGCTCACCGAGCTGGGCGTGAATCCGATCGCCGCCCACATGATCGTCTACTGGCTGTCACAAGACTCGAACATCACCCCGCCGGTCTGCATTGCGGCGTTCACCGGTGCCGCTATTGCCAAGGCAGACATGTGGAAGACGGCCTTCACCGCCTTCCGGTTCGCCAAATTCCTTTATCTTGCGCCGTTCATCTTCGGCTACGTTCCCGCCTTCTCCCTCGACGGCAGCACTTCCGACATCGCGATTACGTTCGCTCTGGTGACCGTCGGGACATGGGCGTACTCGTGGTTCCTCAGCGGGATCTGGATCGACTGGTTTCGGAAGGAACGGGAGCCGGCCTGACCACCACAGCGAATGGGCGGTCGCAACAGGGCGGACACCGTCGCCGACCTGACGCGCCCGAGCCGATCCCAGACGGAGCCAGCTGGTCAGGTTCGCGACTTGTCACGCGTCGGATCGATGGGGCCTTTGGCATTCGTCCAGGCCTGCATTCCGCCGTCCAGGTGGGCGACCGGACCCAGTCCCATATCCTGCGCGGTTTTGGCGGCGAGCGCAGAACGCCATCCTCCCGCGCAGTAGAAGACAAAGGTCCTGTCCTCGGCGAAGTAAGGCTTGTGGTAGGGACTCGACGGGTCGATCCAGAACTCGAGCATGCCGCGCGGGACATGATGCGCGCCGGAGATGGTGCCGGTTTTCCAAACCTCTCGGATATCGCGAAGGTCGATGAAGACGACCTCCTCGCGCCCGTGCATGGCGACCGCTTCGTCGACATTCAACACGCGAACCGAAGCATTTGCGTCTGCTACCAGATCCCTGAACGAACGGGTGATTTGCTGCGGCACGTCGTTCTCTCCCATGGGTGGACGCCGGGGATCACAAGCCTAACGGGCCTGCCCGAACGATGGGCAAGAGTCATCTGCCCCATGGAACGCGGTAGCAGTTCGTGCCGCCGAGCCCGTGCCGGGGAAATTCTCCGCGGACACCGGAGAGCCTTCCACGGGCCACCGCAGGCGAGGTCAGTACGTCTATAACGGGCAAATGTCCCGAGGAGGCAATCCGGTGGCACGATGACTCGCGACTTTCGAATGGGTTGTGGCGCGGGATTCTCGTCAGACCGGCTGGACCCGGCTGTCGACCTCGCCACCCGCGGCGAACTCGACGTCCTGGTCTTCGAGTGCCTCGGCGAACGCACCCTTGCGTTCGGCCACCGGGACCAGCAGGCAGACCCCTCACGCGGCTACAACCCGCTGTTGAGCCGCAGGATGCGGGCGATTCTCCCCTTGGTCTTTCCCCACGGGCCGCGAATCGTCACCAACATGGGAGTGGCGAATCCTCTGGCTGCCGCCGAGCGCATCATCGACGTGGCTCGCGAACTCGGGCTCCACGGACTCCGGGTGGCAGCCCTCCTCGGTGACGATGTCGGTTCGCGTTTGTCAACCGACACGGCACTGTGGGAAGGCGAAACGCTTGGCGATGCGGGCTTGCCCTACATCGGTGCCAACGCCTACCTCGGGGCGGAAGAGATCCTGTCCGCTCTCGAAACCGGCGCGGATGTGGTCATTACTGGCCGGGTTGCGGACCCTTCCCTGTTCGTGGCACCGCTCCGCCAGCACTTCGGGTGGGACGCCGAAGATTGGCTCCATCTCGGACGGGCGACAGCCGCGGGCCATCTCCTGGAGTGCGGAGCACAGGTCACCGGCGGGTACTTTGCGGACCCGGGCTACAAAGAGGTTCTTCGGCCAGCGGAAATCGGCTTTCCGCTGGCGGTGGTCGACGCCGAGGGGTCGGTCTGCGTCACGAAGCTCCCGGAGACGGGAGGCCTCGTCGACGAACGGACTGTCAAGGAGCAATTGCTGTACGAAGTCCACGACCCTGCCCGTTATCTCACGCCCGATGTAACCGCCGACTTCTCGGTCGCGTCCGTGCGCTCCGTCGGCGACAACCGGGTCGCCGTTGACAGCATTGCCGGGTCACCGCGGCCCAAACAGCTCAAGGCGACCGTCGCATTTGACGGAGGCTGGCTGGCGGAAGCGGAGGTCTCCTACGCAGGCGACGGAGCGGAGGCGCGGGGAGCCCTTGCGGCGGACATCGTGTCCGACCGGATGGACCGGGTGCACGGGAGCCGCGTCCCGCTCAGGACGGATCTGATCGGGGCCCGCTCGCTCCACGCCACCGCCCATAGCTATGCCCGGGAGGCACAGGACGTACGCCTCCGTTGCGCGCTCCGGACCCATTCGCGCGACGAGGCGGGCTTGCTGCTCTGGGAGGTCGAATCCCTCCTTTGCTGCGGGCCAAGCGGAGGAGGAGGCTATCGGGGCCACATCACTCCCTCGGTAGTGACCCGTTCGACGTCGGTCGATCGTGACCTGATCGAACCGCGCGTAGAGGTTATGACCGCATGACCCGGCCCGTCACTCTCCGCGAGATTGCCCACGCCCGTGCCGGCGATAAGGGCAACCGCTCGAGCATTTCTGTGTTCGTGTTCGATCGACGGCACTACCCGGTCCTGTGTGACCAGGTAACCGTCGAACGGGTCCGGCAAACGTTCGGCCCACTCGCCAGAGGGCCGATCACCCGGTACGAGCTCCCGACCCTAGACGGGTTGAACTTTGTCATGGACGATGCACTTGAAGGCGGAGTCAACGAGTCGCTAAACCTCGACAGTCACGGCAAGTCCTGGAGCAGCTTGCTTCTTGGGCTGGAGATCACGCTGCCATGAATTCGAATTCGATTGAATTGCGCGAAATCACCACCGGACTCGCGTTTCCGGAAGGTCCCGTCGCAATGCCGGACGGCAGCTGCCTCGTCGTGGAGATCCGCAAGGGCTGCCTCACGCGGGTATGGCCCGACGGCGGCAAGGAGATCGTTGCAGAGACCGGCGGCGGGCCGAATGGGGCGGCGATCGGGCCGGATGGGCGCTGCTACATCTGCAACAACGGCGGTTTCGAGTGGGCAGACACTCCCATCGGGACCCGGCCCGTGGCGCAGGCCAGCGACTACAGCGGAGGCCGGATCGAGGCCATCGATCTGGAAACCGGCGAGATTGAGGTCCTGTACACCGAATCGGACGGACATCCGCTCAAGGGGCCGAACGATATCGTCTTTGATTCCGGCGGCGGATTCTGGTTCACCGATCTCGGCAAGATCCGGGCGCGCGACATGGACCGGGGCCGGGTCCTTTACGCCAAACCCGACGGAAGCACGATTGGTGAGGTCTGCTATCCGATGCTCATGCCCAATGGGATCGGGCTTTCCCCTGACGAGGACCGCCTGTACGTGGCCGAAACCGAGGCCGGCAGATTGTGGGAGTTCGACATCACCGCGCCGGGGTCAATTCGGCGCGAGCCGTGGCCATCACCTCATGGTGGACGGCTGCTCGCCGGTGTCTCGCGGTATCGGCGCTTCGACAGCCTCGCGGTGGAACAGGGCGGCAATATCTGTGTCGCCACCCTGATCGAAGGGGGCATCACGGTAGTGGCTCCGGATGGATCGCGCGCGGACCACATTCCCACGCCGGACATGTACTCCACCAACATTTGCTTCGGCGGGCCCGACCGCCGCACCGCCTACATCACCCTGTCGGAAAGCGGGCGGCTCGTTGCCTGCGATTGGCCCCGCCCGGGGCTAGCGCTCAACTTCCTCGCGCCGTTCACGGGGTAAAGCCGAGGCGCGCGAGGTGACCCCATCGGGCTTAGGCTCCATTGAGCACGTTCGCGCGGGCCGGCGGCGGCGCTGGGCTCCAAGTGTCGCCAGGCACCACCGAGGGACGTTGCGCGGGGCAGGTGCGCGCCCCGCTCTATCGACCCGACACGTTTTCCATCGGCCCGGCCCGTGAAGGCCGAGCGCGTACGTGCCGACCGCCTGTTGGTCATGAGCGGGCTGTGCGAGAGCGGTTCCGATGCCCGGGCCCTCATCCTCGCGGGGCGGGTCTATCAGAACAGCACCCGGATCGAGAAAGCGGGGACCGCCCTTCCGTTTGACGCTGTCCTCGAAGTTCGGGGGCGTCCCCACCCTTGGGTGTCGCGCGGCGGGATCAAGCTCGCGCACGCCCTCGATCACTTCAGGCTTGACCCGGCGGATGCGGTAGCAATTGACGTCGGCGCCTCGACCGGCGGCTTTACCGATGTCCTTCTGCAACGTGGCGCACGCCATGTCTACGCGGTCGACGTCGGCTATGGGCAGCTCGCGTGGAAGTTAAGGTCCGACCCGCGCGTGACCGTGCTGGAACGGACCAACGCCCGTTACCTCGACGCCCAACATGTACCGCTGCCAGTTGACCTGGTGGTCTGCGATGCAAGCTTCATCGGACTCGCCAAGATCCTGCCGGCACCGCTCGCCCTGACTCGCTCCGGCACCCATCTGGTGGCCTTGGTGAAGCCCCAGTTCGAGGTGGAGCGCCGCCAGGTCGGAAAGGGGGGGATCGTGCGCGACCCGGAAGCGCGGGCGCAGGCTGTCGACGGAGTGATCCGGTTCTTGTCCGGAGTGCCCGGCTGGAGCGTGTTGGGCCAAACGGAGAGCCCGGTGCATGGTGCCGACGGCAACGTCGAGTTCCTGGTCGCCGCCGTCCGCGACTAGCGGATTCGTTCTGAAAGAACGGCGTTTCCCGCTTTGATCAACGGCAAGCAAAGGCTGCGGTCTGGTGCCCTTTGCGGATCCCGGGACGGTGCGCTGATCTGCATGGATGCTATGCCGTCCGCAAGCCTCGCCCATGAAGCATCCGGCAAATGCTAGAGCGTGTCTGGCATTGAGGGAATCCTGAGGGGGGGGGTTGGATTCCAGCAGCCTGTCGGACTTATCGGGTTGGAAATGTGATTCAAAAGGGAATTATATACGGTAGTGCCCAAGTGCCTGGACCAGCACTGAAAATCAGGCTGCGTCTTTGGTGCCTTTGGACGCCCGCCCTACGTTCTTGTCGTGAACAATCGGAGGGGTTTCCTTCCTCGGAGCCCCGCCACGAAGGGCTGCGCGAAGGAGTTGCTGAGGGGTAGCGTCGATTCGTAGATCTTCTTCTTTTTTGGAACGCCGCGGAGGGGACTTCACCACTCAATGCCTCCTAAGCCACGAAATTCATGTGCGACTTATTTATAAATCATTCACGCCAACATGTGTAGCATGGTCCTCGCAACCATCGTGCGTCCCGCTTGTCGGGGGTCATGATCGGCCTCGACACCGTGAATGTTCAGGCATTGCAGGGAGACACAACGCTTACAGTCGATTTTGCGGCGTCAAACGTGGACGTAGCGTTCACGAACATCCATGACGACGATCTGGACCGCCGCGCCGACATTCGATGGAGCGATGTGCCGATGGTCTCAGGCGGCTTCTACGCGGCAGGCGCCGGGACCGGAGACAAGATCGAAGGCACGTTCTACGGAGCCAACCATGCCGAGGTCGGTGGCGTCTTCGAGCACGGCGCCACCGTGGGATCATTTGGAGCTGAGCGGCAGTAGCATGGCCGGGGGCGGGCGGGTATTCTCCTGCCCGCCCCGGCATTCTCGCGCTGTGTGCGGGGAGAATTACAGGCTTGTAACCCCCTACATCCGGCGCTACGTTTCGAGCATGAGACTCGCGCGCGAACTTGCTAACTGACCACCAATGGCTGCCACCCTTTCTGATCTCAACCCGCTGTGGTTCGTAGTAGGACTCGGCTTGGTTGGAGCCTTTTCCACTGCCTTTATATGGGTCGGAAAGATGAACTCCGACCGAGAATCTTCCCGTGGTTTTATGGAAGAGATCCGCAAAGACCTCAGGGAAATTCGTGACAACGTAAACAAGATTTTCCAGCGATTCTCATCGCCAACGACCGCCAGCGCAAGCCCGAAGACGTTGACGCCCCTTGGCGATACGATCTCGGCCGCCCTGCAAGTCTCCGGGATCGTTGCCAAATTAGCCGAAGACCTTCACTCTCAATCAGTGGGAAAATCTGATTACGAGATTCAGATTTTTGCTCAGGGTTACATCGACAGATGGGAACCTGAGAGCGATTTGGAGAAGGCTATTCAACAGTGCGCTTTCGACCATGGCTTGCAACGCATGGACGTTATGGATGTCTTCGCAGTCGAACTCCGGGATGCCTTGCTGAAGAAAGTGCGTCAGGCCCCCTAGACGTCTTCCATTGCGTGGCCCGGTGCGTTAACACCGGGCTCCGTTTCCTTTTTTGGAGCCTAGCTAATCAGCTTCTTGTAGGTCAATCGCTTCCCGACCATCCCTCTGACGATCCCCTTCATCTGATCAATCGTGTCGGCCTTGCGCTGGTTGTGCCTGCCTGAAAATTCGTTCACGTAGCGGTTCAGGTGTTCCGGGCTCATGTGATGGTAGGTGCCGTGGTAGCCCCTCTTGAGCATGGCCCAGAAGCTCTCGATTCCGTTGGTGTACGCCTGTCCGCTCACGTAGTGCCCTACAGAGTGCTTCACTGCCTCGTGATGGAATGGCATTCCGTGATAACCCGAGGCATCGTCCGTGTAGACCGTGGCTCCGGGAGCGGCCTTCTCGCTGACAAAGCCGTGTAGCGTTGTCCGGTCCGTGCCGGTGATGATCTCGGCGCTGACGCGGTTGCTCGACCGATCCTTGGCCCCCGCCGACAGCAGTCTTCCCGACCGTTCCGCGGCCAGCGCGCAGCTTCTTGTGCGTGTGCTTGTTCTTCTCCTTGCCGCCTATGAACGTTTCATCAATCTCCACCGGCCCCGAGAACAACCCTTGCTCCGTGTCCCATGCCTCGCGGAGTCGATGCGCAAGGAACCACGCGGTTTTCTGCGTGATCTCCAAATCTCGATGCATCTTCATGGACGACACGCCCTTGAGGCTCGTCGTTAGCAGGTAGATTGCGATTGCCCATACCTGGTAGCCGAGATTCGATGCTTCCATGGGCGTTCCGGTCTTCACCGAAAACCGCTTGCGGCAGCTTCGGCACCGGAACGGCATCGTCTTGTGGGCCGCACCGGACTGGACGCTTGTCGATCCGCAGTGCGGGCAATGCGGACCTTGCGGCCAGCGTTCCTCAATGAACCACTTCTCAGCCGTCGCATCGTCGGGAAACATGCGTGTGATCGCCAGCAGCGACATGCCCCTACGGAAGTGTTTTCCCGGCGCTTTATGGGCCATGCGGACTTCCCTGTAACGGGAGAATAGTGCCCAAAATGGGGCTAGGTGTCAAGCGGGTTGGGCACTACCGTATATAATTCCCATTCAAAAGGGGTCATTGGTCCAGGAGGGCTTCCGACATGACCCAACCCTATTCGAATGACCTGCGCGAGCGGGTGGTGCGGGCGCACCTGGCGGGCGAGCCGATCCGCACGGTGGCAGCGCGTTTCGGCGTGAGCGTGTCGTCGGTGCCGAAATGGACGGCGCGCTACCGGGCCACCGGCAGCGTGGCGCCAGGCCGGATCGGCGGTCACCGTCCCTGGCTGCTGGAGCCCCACCGGGAGCGGGTGCATGCGCTGGTGGCGGAGACGCCGCATCTGACCATCGACCGGCTCCAGGAGCAGCTGGCGCCCGACGGCATCACGGTGTGCCGGGACACGATCCGGCGGTTTCTCCGGCGCGAGGGCTTGCGCTTTACAAAAAACGCTGTTCGCCCTTGAGCAGGCCCGGGCCGCGGTGGCCCGCAAGCGGGCTCGATGGCAGGCGCTCCGGCGCCGGCTGGAACCGCGCCGACTGGTGTTCGTGGACGAGACCTGGATCAAGACCAACATGACCCCGCTGCGGGGCTGGGCGCCGAAAGGCCGGCGTCTGAAGGGGTTTGCACCGCATGGGCGCTGGCGCACCCTGACCTTCCTGGCGGGGCTGCGCCACGACGGGCTGAGCGCGCCCTGCGTCTTCGACGGGCCGATCAACGGCCGCTCCTTCCACGCCTGGGTCGAGCAACATCGGGTCCCGACCCGGAAGCCCGGTGACATCGTCATTCTCGATAATCTCGCCAGCCACAAGGGCAAGGCCGTGCGCCAGGCCATCCGCACAGCCGGTGCGCGCCTGTGGTTCCTGCCCCCGTATTCGCCGGACCTCAACCCGATCGAGCAGACCTTCGCCAAGATCAAGCATTGGATGCGGGACGCCCGGAAGCGCACGGGCGAGGACACCTGGCGCCATCTCGGCGACCTCCTCGGCACCATCGAACCCCACGCATGCCAGAACTACATCCGCAACGCCGGGTACGGTTCCATGTAAAGCGGACACGCTCTAGTGTCCTGAACGAGAAGATTTGCAGATTACAGGACTGCCATTATTCAACTAAATCAGCTTGTTACAATCATCTAAACTTCAGAATCGGGACACTAGGAGTCAGGAAGGCTGGGCGTAGCGGTAATTGGCCGCGTGGCAGACAGACCGTTCAGCGGGCGACCGCGTGATAATCCGGATTGGGGAGCATGCCGGTCGCAGACGCAATCCGATTCGACATGTTGAAGAACCCGGCAACTTCGGCGACTTCGAGAATCGTGAGGTCGTCACAGCCCGCGGCCCGAAGTGTTTCCCGGTCAGGTTCGTCCATGGCAGCGGGATTCTCGGTCAGCTTGACCGCGAAATCGAGGATCGCCCGATGCCGCGGCGAGAGGTCGGCGGCCCGGTAGTTGAGCGCGACCGCCTCGGCCAGGATCGGGTCGCCCGTGATTTCCCGCAGCGCCGCGCCATGCGCCACCAGGCAGTAGAAGCAGCGATTGGTGCTGGATACCGCCACCGCGATCATCTCCCTCTCCGCCTTCGAGAGTCGGCCGTCGCTCAGCATCAGCCGGTTGTAGCCGTCGGCGAAGGTGCGCAGTCGCTCGGAATCGAGCGCATTCGCCAGGATCACATTCGGAATCACCCCGAGCCGTTCCCGACACACCTCGATGTATCGTTTCAGACCATCGTCAAGCCCTTCGAGGTCTGGTTGCAGGGAGAGATCCCAAACCTTGCCGGGGTCACGCATGCCACGGCTCTCAACCCACTCCGCCGGGGCAGTGGTTGCATGCACTTCGCGATCTTTGCTCACGTCAGCTTCTCGCAACTTCTTCGGTGTTCGACCATCATCCGGGGAGGTTGGCGTGGCCACCAGCCACCAGGCCCCGTTGGCGGATCAGGTGGTCGGCCAAGACCAAGGCCAGCATAGCCTCCCCGACCGGGACCGCCCGGATACCGACACAGGGGTCGTGCCGACCCGTGGTCACGATTTCTGCATTGTTGCCCTCGATATCCACGGTCCGACGAGGCTGCGGCAAAGAGCTGGTCGGCTTGACGGCGAACCGCACAACAATCGTTTGTCCCGACGAAATGCCGCCAAGAATGCCGCCGGCATGGTTCGATAGGAACCTGACCTCACCGGGCGCCGAGCCGGCGCGCATCTCGTCCGAATGCTCAACCCCCGTCTGGGCAGCGGCGGCGAAACCTGCCCCGATCTCGACGCCCTTGACAGCGTTGATGCTCATCATCGCGCTCGCCAGGTCAGCGTCCAGCCGGTTGTAGACCGGCTCGCCCAACCCTGCCGGCACTCTCTCGGCCTGCACCTCGATCACGGCACCGCACGAAGAACGGTCGCCCCGGACCTCATCGAGATAGGCCTCCCACGCCTCAACCGTGCCGGGGTCGGGGCAGAAAAAGGGATTGCGCTCGACCGCGTCCCAATCCCAGCGGCTCCGGTCGATGGTCTGGGTCCCGAGCTGGACCAACGCCCCCCGGACCACGATCGGTGCAATAACCTTCTTTGCCACGGCGCCCGCAGCAACGCGCATAGCGGTTTCGCGCGCCGAAGACCGCCCGCCGCCCCGGTGATCCCGAATGCCGTATTTCTTCCAGTAGGTGTAGTCGGCGTGGGCTGGCCGAAAAATGGTGCGATGCTGCTCGTAGTCCGCCGACCGGGCATCCTGATTCTGGATCACCATGGCAAGCGGGGCCCCGGTGGTCCGTCCCTCGAATACACCTGATTCGATCCGGACGGTGTCCGATTCACGCCGCTGACTGGTGTGCCGCGACCGTCCAGGCCGACGACGATCGAGATCCCGCTGAACCTCGGCCTCGCCGAGCGGAATGCCGGGCGGAACGCCATCCAGCACGCAGCCGATGGCGGGACCGTGGCTTTCCCCCCATGTGGTCAGCCGGAACGCGGACCCGAAACTATTGCCGGCCATGCGATGCGCGTAACCGGCCGCTAGACCGAAGTGATGTCGGGGGCGTCGACCGCCTTCATCCCAACGACATGGTAGCCACTGTCGACGTGAAGAATTTCGCCGGTGGTACCCCGACCAAGGTCGGACAGGAGAAACAGAGAGGCTCCACCGATGTCGTCAAGGTCCGTGTTGCGCTTGAGAGGAGAGTTGTACTCGTTCCATTTGAGGATATAGCGGAAATCCCCAATCCCGGATGACGCGAGTGTCTTCATCGGGCCCGCCGAGATCGCGTTGACTCGAATCTGGCTGCCACCGAGGTCGGCGGCGAGGTAGCGCACGCTGGCTTCGAGGGCGGCCTTGGCCACCCCCATCACGTTGTAATGGGGCACCACTCGTTCTGAGCCCATGTAGGTCAGCGTGAGGATGCTGGCGCCAGGACCCATGTGCCGCACGGCCGCACGGGTCGCCTCGGTCAGCGAATAGCAGGAGATATCGAGAGTGCGCAGGAAATTGCCGCGGGTCGTCTCCAGGTACTTGCCGGTCAGCTCCGCTTTGTCAGAAAAGGCGACCGCGTGTACCAGGAAATCCAGGCCGCCCAACCGCTCGGCCGCGGTGTCGACCGTGGCCTGCAGGGCCCCCTCTTCCGCAACGTCACAGGACAGGACAATGTCGGATCCAGCGCGTTTGGCCAGGGGACCAACGCGCTTGAGGAGCGCGTCGCCCTGATAGCTGAAGGCCAACCTTGCCCCGTGAGCAGCTACGGATCGGGCCACACCCCATGCCAGGGAGCGCTCGTTAGCCAAACCGAGCACCAGTCCCTTGCGTCCGGCCATAAGCGGCCCTACGGCCGTGGTCACAAGCCCAGTCTCGGGCATCGAAACACCCTCGGTGGGCAAAACGCGCGTCCTCATCCTAATCTGAGCCCCTCTTGCGTCAATGATCGGAACGAAGCGACGATGTCGCGAGACACGACACCACAACGCACGATCTGGCGTGACCCGGAAACAGAATCAGTCACGATTATTGATCAAACACGACTGCCGGCGACCCTGGAAACGCGCCAGTTGCAGACGCTCGAAGACGCCGCGAAAGCGATCCGCGTGATGCAGGTGCGCGGAGCTCCGTTAATCGGTGTCACCGCCGCCTACGGGGTCGCACTGGGCCTTTCCGAGTCAGCCGACGATACAGCCCTGAAACAGGTCCTCGCGACCTTGGCCGGGACTCGGCCCACGGGACGGGATCTCTTTACGGTTCTCGACCGCATGCGCCGCCAGCTCAGTGGCGTAGCCCCTTCGAAACGCCGGGAGGCCGCATGGAATCTCGCGGACCACCTCGCCGAGGAATGCGTGGTCACGTGCCGCGCGATCGGCATGCACGGTGCCGACCTCATCAAGCAGGTCGCGGCGAGGAACGAAGGCCGACCGGTCAACGTGCTCACCCACTGCAACGCCGGCTGGCTGGCGTGCGTCGAATGGGGCACCGCGCTTGCGCCGGTCTATGTGGCCGCGGAACGCGGTTGCAGCGTCCATGTCTGGGTGGGCGAGACCCGGCCGCGCAACCAAGGAGCTGCGCTCACCTGCTGGGAACTCCGCGGCAAGGGAATCCCCCACACGCTGACCGTCGACAGCGCCGCCGGCCTCCTGATGGCGGAAGGCCAGGTGGACCTCGCGATTACAGGGGCAGACCGCGTGCTGCGCGACGGTACGGTCTGCAACAAGGTCGGCACCTACATGAAAGCTCTGGCGGCCCACGACAACGACATTCCGTTCTACGTGGCCGTCCCGGAATCGACGATCGACCGCGCCACCCCGCCTGGCCCCAATGCAATTCCGATCGAGGAGCGGGATGCGGAAGAGGTACTCACCGCTACCGGCCGTGATGCTGGCGGCGGACATGACTCCATTGCCGTGGCTCCCCCTGACACCCGCGCGTTCAACCCGGCATTTGACGTGACCCCCGCAAGGCTGGTTCGGGCCTTCGTCACGGAAGCCGGTGTCGGGCCGGCAACCGCGGAAGGAATCGAGGCCCTGTTCGGCGGCGCATCCGACGCCCCCCTACTATGAGGAACCGCTGGAAAACCGGTGAGGCCGAGACCCTGGTCCGGCGTCTCCGACGCCGAGGCGTCAGCGAAGCGCTCGCGCTCAGGGTCTACTCGACGCGGCTCCTGGGCGGCGATCCGGCACTGGTCCTGCATGGCGGCGGCAACACGTCGGTCAAGCTGCGGACCGGCCCCTCGGACCGTGCCCCGGAGATCCTGCACGTCAAAGGAAGCGGCTGGGATATGGCGTCCATCGAGCCCGAAGGCCTTCCCGCCGCTGAGTTGGCTCCGCTCCGGGCTCTTCGTTCCCGCGATACGCTGCCCGATGCTGCAATGGTGCAGGCACATCGCGCGCACCTGCTGGACCCGCGCTCCCCGACCCCATCTGTCGAGACGCTCCTGCACGCGTTCCTACCGCATACCTACGTGGATCATACCCATGCCAATGCGGTGCTGGCCGTGACCAATCAGCCGGATGCCGTCGCGCAGACACGGGCTGTGTGGGGAGACCGGGTCGGGATCGTTCCGTACGTGATGCCGGGCTTCCGCCTCGCCAAGGTCTGTGCCGACATCTACGAACAACGTCCTGATGTCGAAGGATTGATCCTCCTCGGGCACGGGATCTTCACCTTCGGCTCCACTGCACGTATCGCCTACGACCGCATGATTGCGCTCGTCAGCGTCGCCGAGCAGGCAGTCGCTGGATCCCGGCCGCCGCTCCGTCGTGTCGGAAGACGGAAGGACACGGCGTCCGACGCGGCGGCGTTGGCGCCAGTCCTGCGCGGACTTGTCTCCCGGGCGATCGCTCCGGAGCAGAGGGAGCGGCCGTCGGGCCGGCTCGTGCTGACCCATCGGATGAGCAATCGGGCGCTGTGGCTGGCCGCGCATGCGACGCCCGCGACCGGACCGGCCACTCCGGATCACGTGCTGCGCACCAAGCCGCATCCAGTCGTTCTCCCCGCATACGACCGGCGGAGGAAAGCGGCGGGGTATGCGGATGCCGCTTCCAAGGCAATTCGCCAATACACGAAGCGCTACGAGGCCTACTTCAGGCGGCACGCAGATCGGGTGACCGGGAAACCGCTCCCGCTGGACCCGGCTCCACGCGTGCTTCTGGTTCCGGGTCTCGGGATCTTCGCCGCCGGCCCCGACCACCGGACTGCGGAGATGACCGCGGATCTTGCAGAGGCGACATCGGACGTCGTACGGGGCGCGACCGCCATCGGATCCTTCAAGGCATTGTCAGACGCCCATCTCTTCGACGTCGAATATTGGCCGCTCGAACAGGCGAAGCTCGGCAGCCGCCGCGTCCTGCCGTTCGACGGGCACGTCGTCGTTGTAACGGGCGGGGCCGGCGCGATTGGTCGTGCCACGGCCCAAGCGTTCCAGGACGAAGGGGCAGATGTCGTGCTACTGGATCGCGATCGCCGTGCCCTCCAGGCGGCAGCCGACGAAATCGGCGGAACCGCAATCGTCACTGACCTGACGAACCGGGCAAGCGTCGCTGATGCGTTTGCCGCCATTGCCCGCCAGTTCGGTGGCTTTGACGTCGTGGTTTCCAATGCCGGCATCGCGTACGCGGGCGCGATTGCCGAGGTTGACGAAAAAATCCTGCGTGAGAGCTTCGAGGTGAACTTCTTCGCGCACCAATGGGTCGCGCAGGCCGCGGTTGAGGTCTTCCGCTCCCAAGCGATCGGCGGCTGCCTCCTCTTCAACGTATCGAAGCAAGCGATCTTTCCCGGGCCGAAGCTGGGCGCCTACGGATCCGCGAAGGCTGCAACGCTGGCATTGATGCGCCAGTACGCGCTCGAATGCGGAACGGACGGGATTCGCGCGAATGCCGTCAATCCCGACCGTGTCCGGAGCGGGATCCTGGATGATGGCATGATCCGGGCCCGGGCCGCGGAGCGCCGGCTCTCGGAGGAAGAGTACATGGCGGGAAACCTACTTGGCGAAGAAGTACGTGCTGAGGATGTGGCCGATGCGTTCGTCCATCTCGCGCGGCAGAAGCGCACCACCGCCGCCATCGTGACCGTGGACGGCGGCAACCTTGCTGCAGCGGTGCGCTGAACATGCGAGCTTGGGAGCTCACCGCCTGGGCGCGAGATGGCCTGCAGATCGCCGAGCGCGCCGAACCCGTCCCCGACAGTGGCCAGCTCGTCATCGAGATCGCCGCCACATCGATCAATTACCGCGACCTGGTAATGGTCAATGGGGGGTACGGACGGGCCGGAGGCACACTCCCGATCGTGCCCGGTTCGGATGGAGCCGGCCGCGTCATCGCCATTGGGGACGGCGTGGACCCAACCCTGCTGGGGCAAAACGTCATTCCATCATTCTTCCAGGACTGGCTTAGCGGACGGTTTCCCGCCGATGCCCTGACGGGCGCACTGGGCGGACCGCTCGACGGGGTACTGCAGGAGCGGATGGTGCTCGATGCGACCGGGGTAGTGCCGGCTCCCGAAGGCTGGACGGCCGTTGAAGCGGCCACCCTCCCCTGCGCGGCCATCACGGCCTGGGGAGCCGTGTCGGGCCTGACCCAGACCCGTCCCGGCGATGTGGTTGTCGTTGAGGGCACAGGCGGTGTTGCCTGTTTCGCAGTGCAGTTCGCGCACCTGTGCGGCGCCCACGTCGTGGTGGTGTCTTCGAGCGACGAGAAACTTGCACGCGTCCGATCCCTTGGAGCGGACACGCTGATCAATTACCGGAGCGTCCCCGAATGGGGCAAGGACATCCGCAACCGGATTGGCGGCGCCGACCTGATCGTGGATCTCGGTGGCGCTGAAACCCTGGGACAGGCGCTCCGTGCCGTACGCCCCGGCGGAACCATTGCACTGATTGGCGTTCTATCTGGCGGTCTAGCCCGTGTGCCGCTCGGACCTGCCGTGACCCGGCAGGTCCGGTTCCAGTCTGTCACCTGCGGTTCGCGCGACGACCTTCAGGACATGGTTCACGCGCTCAACGCAAGTGATATTCGCCCCGTTGTTGACCGGATCTTTGCCTTCGAGGATCTTCCCGCCGCCCTAGACCGACTGGAGAGCGCAAAGCACGTGGGCAAGGTCTCCGTGGACGTAGCGGCCTAGCCCCTTATCCATTCGTCGCATAAGCGCCTGGAACTCCGGCCCGCCGCCCCCGTCTGCCGGACGACAGCGGCTGGAAGCGGCTCCCCTGCCCCCAAGATGCCACGGCACTCAGGACTTCCAACTTCCTGGCGTGCCGAGACGCTGACATCAGCCGGCGCGGACCGCGGCATCGGGACAGGCTCGATCCGGCGGCGCGACGGCACTTCGGCTGCCGCTAGAGATCGCTCGCTTCCCAACCTGAGCGTTCGAAGACGACGTACGTCCGGACTTCGATGCTTTCCCGCGGCGGGGCGACGGGGTCCTGGTTGACAAGCTGGAGTGCGCCGTGCGGGGTGAAACGGGCGCGGCCGTCATCCGAGCTGTCCCAGCCCTTGATGAGCAGCACCTCGTTCCGGGTCATCCTCGGGGCCCAATACCAGCGCTGCCCGGCAGCGTGGGCCAGTTGGTAAATCTCTCCCACCCGGTCCGGAAATACCTGATCCGTGGCAACGAGTTCCGTCGGTCGCACGCTGCCCGCGTCGGCCAAGGCCAGGGGGCTGCGCATCACTGGCCCGTGGATCGGCCGCCATACGTTGATCTGCATGATGCGGCCGCCACGTGAGAGCACGTCCTCCACTACCTCCCGGCCAAGAGCGTCAGCCGCACGCTTCGGTCCCGAGGCGACGGTGTAGTCCACGTGGACACGACCTCCCGGGCTCCGGAAACCGTCCGGGTTCGTGGCACCCTTGGGTGCATCCGAGCGGCGGGTATGGTCGAATACAGCCACCCTGTCCGCACCGGTCACATCCTTCAGAAGATTCTCCAGTTCGCGGTCGTAGACCTCGGCGACAGCCTCGTCGTCGTATAGGTTCTCGACCAAGGTTTCGTGAGGCACCAGTGCGAACCCCTGCCGGTCAAGTGACAGCTGGTCCGCAATCCGTCGCATGTCACGGAGGCCGACGCAACGATCTTCCGTCTCGAAGTGGACCTTGGGCTCCCCGCCTGTCAGTGCTGAACTCTCGAAATACGGCTTGGTTTCCTGGGGGACGATGAATGTCAGCGCGCCACGCACTTCATCGGGATTGGTGGCGTCGGGGGATGTCGCAAGGAGAGCGATAGCGTTCATGAGTTTCGGCTCGTGGCGTCCAGATGACATGTCGGGGGGGGGGGGGGAGCGTGCGATGGGAGACACGCGCCGTTCTGCAGCTTGCCTGGTCAGCAAGCCCAAAGGGACCGCGGGGGTCACCCAACACGGGAACCGGCGGGCGCGCGCCCCGGCCCAGGGCCGCAGCGCAGCACGCTGGCTTGCCGACCAGAGGTTCTAGCTTACGCCCGTGAAGGAACGCCGGAAGCCTTTGCGCCCGAGGCCGAAACGCTTCGCAGCTTCAGAGCGTCGTTTCGAATAGTTCTCGGCAACCATCGGATACTCCGGGCCCAGTCCCCACTTTCGACGGTAGTCCGCCGGGGTCATCCCGTAGTTGGTGTTGAGGTAACGTTTCAGCATCTTGAGCTGCTTCCCGTCCTCCAGGCAGATGATGTAGTCGGGCTTGATGGATTCGGAGATGGGAACTGCCGGGTCATTCGCGGGCCTGCCCTGTTTTCTTGGTGCCTTAGCTGGTGGGGAGGTCTCCGGACCCAAAGGAAGCGTTGCCTGTTCCGGAGCACTTCCCGCACCGGAAGAGACGTCGCCAGTTGCTCGGTCCTCGGCATCCGCGGTGGAGGTCGACCCGTCGGAAATTGCGCTAATGGACTTATGTACGGCCTCGATCAACTCTGGCAGTTGGGCCGCACCAATTGTGTTGTTTTGAAGATAGGCGGCAACAATGTCGCCGGTTATTTCTACGGTTGATTTGGGTGCGTCGTCCGCCATGGAACCCGGTTCCTTCAATGTACGTGTTGCTTGCGCAAAGCCCGCTGCACGAGCTCAGGAATAGAATATACAATATACTACACCTAGTTCCAGAGGATTTTGTTTGCATTTTGGAGGTAGTGATTGATCAGTTGGTCAGAACGAAGAGGGTGGATTTAGTGGTTGTACGAGCGTTGTTTTGAACTATGAAAATTCTTGTCGGTTTATCTGGATAGTTTCAATCGTTGCAATGTGCTTCTTCAGCGGGGCGCAGCTTAGCTTGACCTCGGCGGGGCTAAGTCGGGGCGTAAACAGCGCTTTTCGCAAGCCAACATGTGTACATGGCGCCGGATCCATGCCTGCGACCTGGAATGCGAGCTGCTGCATGTTTGGCCATGCGTTGACTGACCAGCCCTGCGGGATGAGCGGAATGATCAACGCTGCGGCAACCCCGCCGGAGGTTTGAAGTTGCAACCTATACTGGCCGCCTCCCATTCTCAGGACAGGATTTGGCGATGCCGGCGACTGAAGATGATTACCGCACGTCCAACGTTGACCTTTTGATCAACGGCGAGCGCTTGCTCGCCAGTCTGGCCGAGATGGCGAAACTCGGTGCCACCGCAAAGGGAGGCGTGAACCGCCAGACCCTCACCGACCTCGATGCCGAAGCGCGCAACCTCTTCCGTTCCTGGTGTGAAGAAGCCGGATTGACGGTACGCGTCGACCGAATGGGAAATTTGTTTGCCCGCCGGGCCGGCCGGAACAACTCCCGTGATCCGGTACAGACCGGGAGCCATCTCGATACACAGCCGACCGGCGGTCGTTATGACGGCGCGCTCGGGGTGCTCGCGGGTCTCGAGGTTATGCGGGCCCTGAACGACGCGGACTTTGTCACCGAAGCTCCGCTCGAACTGGTGATGTGGACGAACGAGGAGGGGTGCCGGTTTGCGCCGTCGATGATGGGCTCCGGGGTCCATGCCGGACTGCTCGATCAGGACGCCATGATGAGGGTGAAGGATCCGGAGGGACGCGAGTTCGGCGACGCGCTCCGGGACATCGCCTACCACGGCCCGGAACCATGCTCACACCGCCACAGCCGTACGGCGGCCATGGTCGAACTCCACATCGAACAGGGACCCTTGCTCGAGGACGGGGGGATAGACATCGGGGTCGTCACCGGAGGCCAGGCGCAGCGTTGGTACGAAATCAATCTCGTGGGCATGGAATCGCACGCGGGTACCACCCCGATGCCGGTTCGGCGCGATGCGCTGGTGGTCGCGGCGGCCATCGTCAGCGCAGTGCGAACGCTCGGGCAGCGGTTCGCGCCGGACGCGCGGGCGACATGCGGCGTCCTCAACGCCCGGCCCAACTCCCGTAACGTCATTCCCGGCTCGGCGTTCCTCACGGTCGACCTGCGCCATCCCGATGCAGACGTGCTGGCAGAGATGGACGCAGTACTGCGCAATGCTGCGACCGAGGCCGCAGCGACGGAGATGGTTGACTGCGATATTCGACAGATTCTGGAGGTTCCGGCCGTTGCCTTTGATGCTGAGGTCGTCGAGGCGGTCCGGTCCGCTTCCTGCGGTCTCTCCTATTCGTATCGCGACATCGTCAGCGGAGCAGGCCATGACGCGATGAATGTGGCCCGCGTAGCCCCCGCAGGAATGGTCTTCATCCCCTGCGTGGATGGAATCAGTCACAACGAAATCGAAGACGCGCTCCCCGACGATATCGTCCGCGGTTCCAACGTACTCCTGCGGGCACTAGTTGACCTAGCAGACCGCCCCGGGCCGGAATCCGGCCTCTGAAGATTCCCAGTCAATTGGCTTGTAACCGGCGAGGCCCCTTGCATTCGCCGGAACGGCCCCCACATGGCACCGTGTGCCTCCGCCCCAACAGAAAATGCCGCCGCATGAACAATCCGTGGACCCCGGAACGGGAACTGAAGCTCACTAAACTATGGATGGCTGGGCACACCCGGGCCCAAGTCGCCGAGGCTCTTGGGCCACCGGTCACCGAATCGGCCGTCAAAGGAAAAGTCCGAAGACTCGGCCTAAAGCGGGATCCTTCGCTATCTGGTCGACCCGTTTCGGACGCGAAGCCCAATCCCGCCACGGCCGATGCAGCATCGCCTGGGCCGTCCCGCCCGGCCCAGTTGTCGAACGCGGCTCCGAAGTCCGTCGGCAAGCGGGCGACTGCAACGAGCCCATCGGCACGGAGCAAGGCGGCTGATGCCAAGGTCGGAACGGCCAAGCCGCTCTACGGCGCGGCGAAGATCTCAGCTGAGCGCAAGGCGGCGGCCGACAACTCAGCTGCCGAAATCGCTGCACGGCGGCTGGCCAAGACCGAGACAACGCCTTCTCTCCCGCCTGCCTCGAATACGGCGAACGCAGATGAAGCGGGCTGGGCGGCAACCGGCGCAGAGGCGTATGCCGCAGCTGGCGGTTTCCCGAACAACGGCGATCGCGAGTTCCGCTTCCCGGGCTACAACGAGTGCCATTGGCCGCACGGGGAGCCCGACAATCCCGATTTCGATTTCTGCCTCGCCCCGGCCGCGCCGGGCAAGTCGTACTGCGCCGAGCATGCCGTGCTTGCGTACCGGAAAAAGGGGAGCTGACGCGGTGGCGGCGATGCGCGCTTGGCAGATCGAAGGTGAGGGAGGGATCGACGCCCTCGCCCTCGTAGAGCGACCGCGCCCCGAGCCGGGGCCCGGAGAAGTGCTGGTCCGCATGACCGCCAATGCAATCAACTATCGCGACCTTGCGACGATTCGGGATCCGGCATCGCGCGGCTTCCCGTTTCCGAGGGTTCCGAATTCGGACGGTGCCGGCGTGGTCGAGGCGGTGGGCGCCGGGGTCACCACGGTCGAACCGGGTACGCACGTGACGACGACGTTCTTTCAGGACTGGGAGGACGGCGGGTGTACGCCTGCCGCGATGGCCAGCGCCCTGGGCGGGGCACTGGACGGTGTGCTGGCGGAATACGCTGTCCTGAGGGTCGGCGGCGTCCTCCCAAAGCCCGCATACCTCTCTGACGAGGAAGCGGCCTGTCTCCCCTGTGCTGCGCTCACGGCGTGGAATGCCATTTTCGAAACCACGCGCCTCCGCCCCGGCGAAACCGTTTTGCTGCTCGGGACGGGCGGAGTGTCCATCTTTGCCCTGCAGTTCGCGGCCTCCGCCGGGATCCGCGCGATCATTACTTCGTCCTCGGACGAGAAATTGCGCGCAGCAACGTCTCTCGGAGCAAGCGGTACGGTGAACTACAGGACCGTGGACGACTGGCCGGGAGCCGTACGCGATCTGACCGATGGCCGGGGCGCGGACGGAATCGTCGAGGTGGGCGGCCCCGGAACCCTCCAGAAATCCCTGGATGCGGTCCGCGTTGGCGGCACGGTCGCGCTAATCGGAATCCTTACGGGAGGGACGATCGATCCTTTGCCAATCATGCGGAAATCGGTACGTCTGAACGGGGTCTACGTGGGCAACCGCCGGATGTTCAGAGACATGAACCGCGCGCTCGAGAAACATGCCATCAAGCCCCGCATCTCGAAAGTCGTGCCTTTCGACGACGCCCAGGAAGCCTATCGGCTGATGGCGTCCCAACAGCATATGGGGAAGGTCGCCATCAGGTTCTGAGGCAGCGCGGAATCTTCAGGGATCCCGCGAACCCTCGTCAGAACGTGAATACCGGCTTGCGGGCAAACGCCACAAGCGGCGGCACGGTCGCGTCGAACAGGTCACGCTCTACCGGGCCGCCGTTGGTGGCCTCGACCATGACGGCACGGCCCGGCGGCTCATCCGCCGCTACAACTGCCACCAGCCGTCCTTGCGGTCCCAGCTGCGCAATCAGGATCGGCGGTGGCTCGGACACCCCTCCCTGCACAAGAATGACATCGTACGGAGCGCCGCGAGGCCAGCCCGCTTCTAGCGGACCCTGCACCACGGCGGCGTTGTCGGCCCCGAGCTCGGTCAGGACCTCCTCCGCCTGTACAGCCAGAACCTCATCGCTCTCGAGGGCGATTACGGCCGATGCAAGATGGCCTAGCACGGCGGCCGAATAGCCGGTCGCCGTTCCCACGTCGAGTACAACGTGGTCGGCCTGAATGTCGGCCTCGTGCACCATCCGCGCAAATACGAGCGGATCGAGCAGGTAGCGGCTTCCACCCAAGTGGAGGTTGTCGTCCAGGTAGGCCCGCGCCCGCACTTCCTCGGGGACAAAGCGTTCGCGCGGCACACTCCCGAATGCAGCAATGACCCGGCTGTCAGTGACGCGGTTCGGGAACAGCTGCCCATCAGTCATGTTCTTGCGCATGGCCTTGAAGTCAGACATGGAGCACTTCCCTCTTCCCCGAGTCCCGCCGGATCTTCCGGACGGCCCATACCGAGTCCGGTAAATTGTAGGTGGGCGGGCGTGCGAATGGTCGTCTGTCCCGATAGAGTGTGGCGCGCCCAAGGCCGGGTGGCAGAGTGGTTATGCAGAGGACTGCAAATCCTTGTAGGTCGGTTCAATTCCGACCCCGGCCTCCACACCCTGACCCGCACTTACGGTTCTAAACATCTGAACTAATTAGGGTTATTTCCTCGCAATTGCAAGCCCAGAGTGCAACAACACGCCGTTGCACTTCCCCGAATGCAAATGCCTGCCGAGGAAATCCCCATGCCCCCATCCGGTCTCCGCCAAACCCAGGTCGACCGCGCCCGGCCGCGGCGCAAGCCCTATTCCATTCGCGTTACCGAGTTTCGGGGCTTCGGCGTGCGCGTTGCGCCCTGCGGTCGCAAGCGCTTCTTCCTCCACGTCCAGCACGAGGGGACGCGCGTGTGGCGCGACTGCGGTGACGCTACCGCCGTCCCGGTGGCAGACGCCCGCGCGCGCGCCATCGCCGAACGCGCCGCGCTCCGCGGCGACGGCGGCGACGGCGGCGAACGACGCAACATCCGTGCCGTTCGAAGTCGTCGCCGAGGAGGTATTCCGGCGCTACGGGCGTCGGTGGAAGCCGCGCACGTTCACCGTCAATCAGGGCTACTACCGCCTGCAAATCCTGCCATGGTTCCAGGGTACTCCGATCGCCGCCATCACCGATCGGGACGTCCAGGCGTGGTTCGCATCACTCCGCGCCAAGCCGACCGCGCGTTGCCGGTTCTGTCGGTGATCCTCCGCCAAGCCGAGATCTACGGGTACCGGCCCGAAGACAGCAACCCCTGCCGCGGCATCCGCCGCTACCGGCGGCGCGGCCGTGAGCGGTTCCTCGGGCCCGAGGAACTTCGCCGCCTCGGGGCTGCCTTGGATCGCCACGCCCGGCGCCGGCCGCGCGCCGCGGCGGCCATCCGCCTGATCCTGCTTACCGGGTGCCGCAAGGGTGAAATCCTCGATCTCCGATGGATGGACTACCGGGAGGGCAAGCTCTTTCTGCGCGACAGCAAGACCGGTCCCCGGACCGTCTGGCTGTCCGCTCGCGCGGTGCTCGACGCGCTCCCGCACTCCGCTCGACAGATCTTCTCCACCTCACGGCGGCGTCTCTGGCTCCAGCACGACTGGGAGATCATCCGCAAGGTCGCCGGACTCGACGACGTACGACTGCATGACTGCCGGCATACCTACGCGAGCATCGCCATGCTCCACGGCGAATCAATCCGTGTGATCGGGCAACTGCTCGGTCATCGCCGGCCCGACACTACGCTGAAGTACGTCCACCTCGCCGACGCGAGCGCCCGCGCCGCCGTCGAGTCGCTCGCCGACGTCCTCGCCGGTGGAGCCTGAACCGTGACCCGACGCATGTGGCTTACCGATGCCGCCGTCGCACGGCGGCGGGGCGAACCGGCCGAGTACACCGTCTGGGACACCCGGACCCCCAGCCTCGGCGTCCGCATCCGACGCTCGGGCGGGCGGTCCTATGTCTACCTCGGCCCGGTCGGCACGGAAGCAGCAGCCCGGAGGCATACCCTCGGTCCGGCAACGCGCTTATCGCTCGCCGATGCCCGCTACGCCGTCCTTGCCCTTCAGACCGGCGCCCGGGCGTCGACGGCACCCCGCAGTGGTCACATCCGTGAGCGCATGCTGCTCCGTGACTTCGTCGAATCCACGTGGGGGCCGGCCTTTCTCGGTCATTACAAACCCTCGACCCTCAGAGGGGTGGAGTGGTGTCTGCGGGCGCGGTTGACCGCACTCCCATGCAGCCGAGATCGCAGCGGCCGGGACGTGACGCAAACACATTGGCTGTGACTGAAGCCGCCAACGGCCGGGACAACAACCCGGGAAAGCGCTCAGAGGCCGGCGTGCCGGTTGCCCAGGCCGTCGATGATCGGACAATCCGGCCTGTCATCGCCCTTGCAGGCGTCGACGAGATGGGCGAACTCGTCATGCAGCGACTGCAGCTCCCGCTGCTTCTTCGCGATCTCCTCCAGCCTCTTCGTCGCGATGCGCTTCACGTCGGCGCTGGAACGGTGCTGATCCTCGTAGAGGCTCAGCAGTTCCCTGCATTCGCCAATCGAGAACCCGAACGCCCTTGCCCGGCGGACGAACACGAGCCTCCGCACGGCGCTGCCGTCATAGATCCTGTATCCCGACTCCGACCGGAACGGCGCCGACACCAGTTCGATGTCCGCGTAGTAGCGGACCGTCTTTACCGGCAGCCCGGCAGCCCTCGCCGCGGCGGAAATATTCATGGTCGCCCTCTTGACTCTCCAGTTACTGGAAGGACCATGTTACACAATAGGACCAAGCAACCGGGGTCGTAGTGACCGCCATCGCCAAAGAACTGACCGTCGACTGGTATTGCCGCCACACATGGCGCCGGGCATCGAAGAACACGGCCTGGTGTCTGCTAGAGCATGTTCCGAACGCGTGGAATCATTAGGGGTTTTCAAATGGCAGCGGATGTGATTCAACGGACGGACCGAGTTGGAGGGTGGTCCGAATGCCGAAACCCCTGTCGATTGACTTGCGTGAGCGCGTCCTTGCGGCGGTGGCCGGGGGAATGTCCCGAAGAGCGGCGGCCGAGCGGTTTGGGGTGGCGCCCTCAACCGCGATCAAGTGGGTTGCGACCTGGCGCGCGAACGGCCGAGACCGTCCCCTCACCGCGGGCGGCGACCGACGTTCGCATCCGATCGAGACCCACGCCGAGGCGATTCTGGCGTGGCTGGCGGAGACCCCCGATGTCACGCTGGCCGAAGTGACGGCCGACCTTGCGCGTCAGCGTGGCCTCCAGGTGAGCCGCAGCACGGTGTGGCGATTCTTTGCGCGTCGGGCCATCACGTTCAAGAAGAAGACCGCGCACGCCTGCGAGCAGGAACGCCCCGATGTGGCACGGCGCCGACAGGCGTGGCGGGCTGGCCAACCCGATCTGGACCCTGCACAGCTGGTCTTCGTCGATGAGACCGGGACGTCGACCAAGATGGCACGGCGGTCAGGGCGCGCCCCGCGCGGGGAACGCTGCCGGGCACCGGTCCCGCACGGGCACTGGCAGACGACGACGTTCGTTGGAGCCCTGCGGGTGGACGGGATGACGGCGCCCATGGTGCTGGACGGCCCCATGCATGGCCCAGCCTTCCGGACCTGGGTCGAACGGCTGCTGGTCCCCACACTCCGGCCCGGTGACGTCGTGGTGCTGGACAACCTTCCCGCCCACCGCGTTGCCGGCGTCCAGGACGCCGTCGAGCAGGCGGGCGCCGAGTTGCGCTTCCTGCCGCCGTACAGCCCCGATCTGAACCCCATCGAAATGGCATTCGCCAAGCTCAAGGCCTGCCTCAAGAGGATCGGCGCCCGCACCCTCGAGACCCTCTGGGACGCCATCGCCACCGCGTTGGAGGCGTTCACCTCCTGCGAATGTCGAAACTACTTCACGGCAGCAGGCTATGACCGTACCTGAACGGAACACGCTCTAGGTTGCGCCATCGGTGACTTTGCGACCATCGTCTTCTTCCAGCTCACCGGCATCCCATGGCCGACGACGGCGATCATGATCCTCGCGATCGTCAACGGACTGCTGACCTCGATCGCTCTCGAGACGTTCATTCTGGTCCGCCAGATGGATCTCGGAACCGCCTTCAGGACCGCGATCGGGATGTCTTTCGTCTCGATGGTTGCCATGGAGGCAGCGATGAACGCGGTGGACTGGACGCTGACCGGCGGTGCCGTGCTCACCTGGTGGGTGGTGCCGATCATGCTGGCTGCCGGCTTCGTCACCCCGCTTCCCTACAACTATTGGCGGCTGAAGGCGTTCATGAAAGCATGCCACTGAGGCGGAGCGCGATCCTGCTCGTCCTGGCCACCGCCGTCGGCTTGGCGGGATACCTCTATTTCGGCGACCGCGACGACGCCACCGGCGGCGGCGGCCCGATTGCCAACGTCAACGTGCCCGGAACCCTCTCGGCACGGGCGCAGCTCGGGCAAAAGACCTATGAAGCGAACTGCGCGTCATGCCATGGCCGGAACGCGGCTGGACAGAAGGGGGTCGCCCCGCCGCTGGTCCATGCCTTCTACGAGCCCGGCCACCACGGCGACGAGTCGTTTCAGCGGGCGGTCTCCCGGGGGGTGCGGGCCCATCACTGGCGTTTCGGAGACATGCCGCGGGTCGAGGGGCTGACCCACCGCGATGTGGCGGCGATCGTAGCCTATGTCCGGGAACTCCAACGGGCCAACGGCATCCGATGAGGGGACTACCATGAAGGCGATCCTGCTGGCCGGACTTCGTGCGCTCGCGGCAACGCCGGCCCTTGCCCATTCCGACCTCGACACGACCGCGCCGGAGAACGGCGCCGTGCTGGTCGAGGCACCGCGCCCCATATCGTCCTGACCTTCGCCAAGCGCATCCGCCTGACGCGGGTCCGGTTGATCCACGGCGACCGCGGGCGCCGACAGATCTGGACCAGGGAGACCCAATCCACGCCCCAGGCAGACCCGCTTTCTCAGCCGCGATGAACTCGATCGCTTGCACCGCACGCTCGATGCCTGTAAACGCGAACGGCCGTCACGCGCTTGCGGGACAGCGCGTGGCTGATCGCCGTCGCCAGCGGCGTCTTGTGGCGGAGATCCTCGGCAGTTGCGTTTGCAGCCAGCGCTCCAGCTCGTCGAGGCGCGGTGCGGCTCTGGCCCGGCGGATCGCAACGCGCTTCTCGGGCGGCTGGGGTCGCGCAGGCAACCGGCACGACGAATCCTTCCGACTGGCTCGCGCGCGAGCCGCTGTGGGCCCGGTGCGAACGGCGGCGGCGGGATCTGCGGGACGCGCTGCGGCTCGACGGGCGGGCCGCGGCTGCACGCCGGGTCATGACCACCGTGGTGCACCGCGCGGTCACCGCCGGGGTGCACGCGGCCCATCTGCCGGAAGACCGCCGGCTGGCCCGCGCCATCGCCAACCTGGAGCCGCAAGCCACCACCCCCGGCGAACTGCCGGGCGTTCTCACGGCCTTTCGCGCGGAGGTCGGGCGGTTCGCAGAGTCCGCGCGCGTGCTCAGCACGTTCGTCGGGACGACCGTCCCGGCAATCGTGGCCGACCATGTCCGACTCGAGAGCGCAGCCGCCTACGTCGGATTGGAGTTCAGCGAGCTCGACCCCGCAGGCCACTGGACCGGATCCGTGCAGTCCGCGATCCGGACCGGGCAGCATGTCCTCGCCGATCCCGGCTTCCGCCCGCACCTCGAGGCCGTCCCGGCATTTCGTGCCTGGGTCGGCGACGCCGTGGCCGCCTGCCGTGCGGTCGCGGCCTGCCACGCCGACGCGCACTCCCTGCACCGACGCCAACGCGACCTGGAGCACGGTGCCCCCGGCTGGGAGCGCCGGCAGCAGCCGGAGGCAGACGCACTGGCGGCGGCGATCACGCAGCTGGAGCAGCGCATCGCCACGCTGCCCGACGTTCCCCGGGAGGTACCGTCGCCGCCTGGCCGCGACCAGGCGACCCGCGCCGGCGCACTCCGGGCTTACGACATGCTCGCCGCCGACCTGCCGCCGGCCGCCCGGTACGGGACCCTGCGCCCGGCGCTGCCGCTTGCCGCGTTCCGCGAACGGTGGCAGGAGATCGGCCCGCTCCTCGACCAGGCGATCCGCATCGACGTCCTGGTGGCCGCCCGCACGGAAACCCGCCTGTTCTGCCCACGAGGAGACCATGGCGCCGGATCCACTTCGAGCCTGGCAGCGACGTCGTCAGGCGGACGGCAAGCTTCCTGAAGGAGAGCGATGTCAATGTCCATGTCCAGCAGGTATCGCCATGATTCCTGCTTGTGAGCCATGTTCCAGGAGACGATGATCACAGCATTGTCGTGCATGGTGATGTCGCCGCGGTTTGTCCCGAATACCCGACCAGCACCTCGGCTTGGCGCAGCTTCGAGACGAATTCCTCAGGTCCGTGTTGTTTCTTGCCCATCGCTGGTCCTCCGATTACTCGCTTTAGTGGTGGACCAATTCACGGGGGCAGTTCAACTGCGCGGTGGCTTGCGAGATCGGATTGCAGTAACTTACTGTAATCTGACTCAATTGCCATTGGACATGCCATGCCCCAGCAAGTGACCGCACGATTGCCCGACCCGGTGGTCGATGCGCTCGATACGGCCGCACGACAGCTCCGGCG
Organism: Alphaproteobacteria bacterium; assembly: GCA_965215575.1. GTDB lineage: Bacteria > Pseudomonadota > Alphaproteobacteria > TMED109 > TMED109 > VXPW01. Next base: position 2,077,852 of record OZ244069.1, on the reverse strand, counting down.
CAGCCGGGCGGACCTCATCCGCCTCGCGGTCGAGCACTATCTCGAAGACTTCGACGATCTCTCCGTCACCATCGACCGGCTCCGCGATCCCAGCGATCCGGTGCTGGACTGGGACCAGGTCCGGCGTGAGCTTCTCGATTCGGATTAAGGGGAGCGCGGCCAGAGAGCTGAGGCGCGTAGCCAAGCCGGACCGGACCCGGCTGGTCTCGGCCATCGACCGACTGACGGAAACCCCCCATCTCGGTGCTGCCCTGAAGGGCGATCTTCGGGGGCTCCGGCGACTGCGCGTCGGTGATTACCGCATCGTGTACGAAGTGAGGGACGATGAGCTCATCGTGCTGGTCGTTCGTGTCGCTCACCGCCGCGACGCCTATCGGCAGACACCTTCATAAACCCCGATCGAAGATCGCCCCGTAGCCTGGAATCCAACAGACCGGCTCAATGGATTGTGGGCATCGGCATGCACGGCCTCACGTCCCACTGCAATGTCTGCGACGCGCCTGGACGCCCCCCTGACGTACTGCTACCGGCGCCGTCCACCCAGGTATCCACCGCGACGACCGGGCAGACGCCCGCCCCGCGGGCAACCCTGCGACCCACCCGCTGCGATGGGCCCTGCAAGCCTCTCCGCCAAGAAGAACGGCCTGCCCGCCGCCCTACTGGCGGAACGCCCACTCGCGACCCAACGAGGAACGCTGGCGGTGCCCGCCGCGCCATCACCTTCAACGCCGACCCGGCTCACCACCAGCAGCTCCGGGGCGCTGCCAGTGACCGCGAGCCGGTCGACACCGCATCGTGCGCGTACCCCGTCACTCCGGCCTGATGCCGTACTTGCCCTCGAGTCCGGCCACGAGGTAAGCGAGTTCCGGCGCACACGTGATCGCGCCCACCAGGCGCTGCCAGCTCAGGCGACGGATCAGACCCGGTACCCGGCAAGCTCGGATCACCGATCCGTACTGGCGTTGCGCCGCGCCGCCGGAGGCGTACTCCGGGTTGCGCGCGTCGTAGACGACCAGGACGTGTCCCGAGCCAAGGTCGAGCCCGCTGGCGGTCACCGTCGCCGCCAGGGCGTTGCGCGCGAGCTGGTAGACGTCGGAGAAGGGGCAGGGCCGCAGGTCCCGGTTGGCGGCCCAGTCGAACAGATCCGGCAGGTAGGTCCAGTAACGGACGCCGATTTCGGTCAGGGTGCAGCGTTCGCGCCGCCGACGCTGGATCCGGTAGTTCCCGTCGCAGTGCTGCTCCTCGTAACTTCGGTCGCTGGGACGCAGCTGCGGCCGCGAGCAGACACCGAACTCGCGTTCCGTGAACTTGCACTCGACGGCGACGCGCCTGGAACCGGCCTCGAGAAGTACGTCGACACTCGTCTGCCGCGGTTCGCCCAGGCTGCGAACCTTGTGTTCGAGGACGAGGGACGCGCCGAGCGTGTCCTCAAGGAAGGCCGGTCGACCGCACTCGGCGACGACGCCATCGAGCAAGTCGAGGCGGCCGAAGGAACGGACGGCCCCGAACACGCTCTGCGCCAGAGATTGCGAGCTCTTGAAGCTGCGGAACCACGGGTGGCGCTCCCATTCGGGAATGGCGCCAAGAACGCCGGAGGCCTTGGCTGGATCCGATGGAACGAGCACGGCCTTCGATGCGCAATCGGGCCGGAGGACCGGGGGGCGGCCGGTTCGGCTGCCGTCATCGAGTTCGTTTCCGTGGTGTCGATCGGCCCAGTCCCAGAGCTGCCCAAGTAGAACGGTCTCGTAGCCGGTGTAGTTGACGTTGCCACTGGCGGCCCCTCCGCGCATTGCCGGTGCCGAGACAGGCGCACCGTCCAGGCGGACCCGCCCCCATCGACGGAGTCTGAGCGAGGCGCGGTCCACGCGCGTCCCAGGTGACGTCGGTCAAGCCGGCCCCCTCAAGGGACACGCACTCGATGACGATTCCGAGCCGGGCTTCCAGTTGGGCCGTGAGTCCGACGAAGCCCGCCTCCCACCGGCCGGCGGCCGTGCGTGTGCAGGGGATCATGTCGCACCACCCGCGCCACCAGTCCACGGGGGCCAGGATCTGCACGATTGGTGGCTCGTCAGGCACGTGGATGGCGAAGCGGCCCCTTGCCTCGGTGGCGATCGCGCAGTGGTTGGCGTGGACGACGACGGCGTACCGCAGACCCTCCATGAGAGCCAGCAGGGGCGTGTCCCCCCGGGAGCCATCCTTCCGCCGGACCTTCAACTCCACGACCACCAGACGTCCTTGATCTGTTGCGCCGAGCAGGTCCACCTTGCCGAGACCCGCATTCAATCTCGAAGCCTGCAACGGGAACTGATAGTCGAGCAGGCGTATCTGCCCGCCGCCGGGCCGTGGCCATCGTGCGTCGAGGCGCCAGAGCGCAATCGCCAGATGCTCCTCAGAGGGATTGCCGGGTTTCCTCGCCTGCAGACGTCCGTCGTGCTCGACGAAGTAGGACTTCTTGCGCGCGGAGCGACTTGGCACCGTTTTCCTCAATCCGTCGTACTCGCCGCACAAGGCGACGACGTCGATCTCGCGGATCGCGCGTCGGCCAGACCAGCTGTCGTCCAGCGCGTGCGGAACAGGGTTGGGAACTGTCGAGTGGAAAACTCGGTCATTGTGTAAGTCTCTGCATATCGGGTTCCGCCAAAGTCCATTGCTGCGCGAATCTGGTTCGTACCCTTACAAGGAAGCGAGTGTCAGACCTCAGACACTTCTTCGGCTGGCCACGGACTCAATTCAGCCGGCCTGGTGATGCTCCGCAAGTGCGGCGCACATCGTGGCCAGCCGGTGGCGGAGTTCGGCCGGGTGCTCCACGGTGACGCCGTCGCCCCAGGTAAAGAGGTGCCAGCACATTTCCAGCGCGCCGCCCGCCCGGAACCGCACGCCCAGCGACCCGTCCGCGTTCTCGGATACCTGCTGGCTCGGATGGAACAGGAACGCCGCCGCGTCCCCCGCCGCCGCCGCGTTGAAGCGCAGCACGACCTCCACGGGTTCCTCCTGGAAGGCACCGAACGAGCATGCGGCGAAGGCCTTCAGATCGAATGCGGGATCGCGGGCGAACCATTCGTCGGTGAGGCCGACCTCGCTCATGTTCGCCAGCACCCAGTAGCGCATGCCGTCCGTGCGGTCCTTCCGCCCGACGAGGTAGGCCCGGCTTCCGTACAGGAGCCCGTGGGGCCGGACCTGCTGGCGGCTGCGCCGCCCGGTCATGCGGCTCGCGTAGCGGAACGTGATCACGCGGCCGCCCTTGATGGCTTCGCGCAACGCCGCGGGCAGGCCCGGCTCCAGCCGCGGCCGCGGGCCCGGCCGCATGGCGAGGCCCTCGGCCAGCGTGAGCGCTTCGAGGTCCGGCTCCAGCCGCCGCCGGGCCGCGGGCTGCAGGAGCGCGCGGAGTTTCGCGGCGAGGTCGCGGAGCAGCCCGGCGCTCTCGTCGCGGCCGCTCCGGCGGGCCTCCGCGGCCGCAGTCTCCAATTCCACCAGCTCGTCGGCGGTGACGGAGACCAGGTCGCCCAGATGGTCGGTGGGCAACCGCCAATGGCGCTTGCCGTCACCCCAGTCCACGGCCTCCAGCGGCTCGAAAGCCTGCTCCACGGCACGGCGCATCCGCTCCGCAGTCCGCCGGCTGACGGCGAATTCCTCGCGAATCTCATCGATGGTCAGTCCGCCCGTGCCCTGCAGCCGGACTGCGAAGCGAACGATGTCGGCAAGGCGTTCGTAGCGCATGTCCCCTCCGCCGAGCCTCCGGGTACCGCCGAGGACGGCCACCTTAACCGCAACCCGAAGCACCGAGTCAGAACGATCCGAGCCCGGCCGATCACCCGCGAAAGCCGATGGGCCGGCAGCGTTCGGGCTTGGCATCGCACTCCTGGCGCAGGAGGCCGACGAGCGCCTCCGGATCCTGCAGGCGGCCGAGCACGTCCCCCTTGCGCCGAACCACCGCGAAGTCGCCGGGGGTCAGGTTGGTCGGCAGCGCCATGTTGTCCGGGGCATCGAGCTCGAAGAACATCCGAAAGGCCGAGCGCGCCTGTTCCTCGCCGAGGTAGTCCAGCGCAATCTTGAACACGAACCGGCGCAGCGTTGCCGGGTCGAGGCGATCGCCGAAGTTGGTGGTGCAGGCGAACGGCAGGGGGTGGCTCTCCATCCAGGTGAGCATCTCGTTGGTCTGGCTGACCTCCCAGTTCCGTACCGCCTGGCGCCGGTCGGCCAGCAGGGATTCGGCCTCGTCGAAGATCAGGAACCCCTTGGCGTCCAGCGCTTCGCGAAAGGCCTCCGCGATGTTCTGCTCGGTACCTCCCACCCACGGCGACAGGAGGTCGGACGCCCGCTTGTGCAGCACCTCCACGCCGAGGCGGTCGGCCAGGTACCGGACGCAGGCGCTCTTCCCGGTGCCGGGAGGGCCCTGCATGCAGATCGAGAACCGTCGCTCCGCGCGTTCTTCCAGACGATCCGCAAGGCTGACCAGGTCGGTATCGGAGCGCAACAGGGAGAGGTCGAACGATCGGGACGGCATGTGCACAGGTTTCTCGCAGCCGAGCACCCGTGCCAGTGCCCCGAGTCCCCGGCGCACCGACGCAAGATCGCCACCGGCCAGGCGGGCCGCCTCGGTCACCTGTGCGACCACTCCCGGCGGCGCCGCAAAGGAGGTGGCAAGCGACAGCGTCTCGGCGGGGTTGGCCTCGATGCCGTTGCGGGCCAGCTGCCGGGACCAGATCCGCGCCCGGACGCGCGGCGGCGGAAGGCGCAACTCGAACGTGAACTTCATCCGGCGCAACAGCACCGCGGGAATCGAGTCGCTTGTGTTCGCGGTCCACAGGGTCGCTACCGGCGCGGTCTCGAGGAGTCGGCTCACGTACTGCTTGGATCCGTGGCCCTGGCCATGCGCTTCGCAAAGGGTCCCAGCATGAACGGCGACCAGTCGGATTCCGGCAGAGCATCGACCATTTCGTCAAATAGGATGAGCGAGTTCTGCTCGCTCCGGAGCAGGGCCTGGGCCAGCCTGAGGTCGCAGAGTCGTTCCGAACGGGTCGGCTCGCCACCGTCGTCATCGTCCTCGCCGACGCTGAACAGCGCGACGCCGAGGCGGTCGGCCACCGTTCGGCAGAACTGTGTCTTGCCGGTGCCCGGAGGTCCGTAGAGAAGAATGTTGACGCCGGCTTCCCCGGTCCGGAGAGCCTCTTCCAGCAACTTCGCGACATGATCCCGGTCCCCGGCAACGTGCTCGAAGTCGGACCACGCAAGCTCCGCGCAGTCCGGCGTCCCCAGGAGAAGGTCCTTGACGTCTAGCCCGGATATCTCACCAGCGGGGGGTGCATGGGGCAGAAACGCGTGGTACAGGTAAGAAAGTCAAACCTCTACCGGCCATGACGGAGCCACCCCATGCACACAGACTGTACCCCGATAGAACTGGCGTTTGAAGGCCTTGGCCGGCGTGCGGTGGTAGGCCGGTTCGACGGCGGCCGGCTGACGACCGATGGCGGCGTGTTGCTGCTGCGGGAGGTTGACCGGCGCTTCCGGGTGACGTCGCGGCTGGCGGCGTGCTTCCGGGACCACCGCGACCCGCGGCGGATCGAGCATCGCCTGGAGACGCTGGTGGCGCAGCGGGTGTTGGCCCTGGCGGCGGGCTACGAGGACCTCAACGACCATGACCGGCTGGAAACCATCACTGGGCGCGCTTCTTGGCTACCGTACGCCGAGAGGGCGATGGACGATCGCAATATTCGAGAACGCAGGGAGTGGCCAGATATCTGGCCCGGACCGAATATCCCGGTAAATCGGCATTACTATTGCTGGAAGAGGAGTTTCGCGTGGTGCACCACAAACGGCATGGCCCGAAGCCCATCGAGAGTGGCTGTCTGCCATGCCAGCCGCGCAAACACCAACGCACGGATCAACCGAAACGTCCCGAGCAGAGAGTGGAGAGCCAGTCGGCCGGCGGCAACCCGCATGCTCCCGTTCTCATGGCCGCCGGTACGCCAACGCAGCCTCAGCGATGACTGCCCCTGCGAAGCGGATCGAAAGCTGCGGAGCGACCATGGTGCGCGAATCGCATCTGCAGTTGCGACGGAGTCTCCGTTCCGTGCCTGTTCATGGCTGGGCGCTCGCCCTCTCGGCGGCACTGGTCGTCGGTTCCGCGAACCCCGTCCTGGCTGACGGCCGCCACCGTCAGCACGGCGCTCATGCGCACTCCCATTCTCAAGCCGCCCACGGCCGCGCCCTCGCGCGCCGCCATCATGGCCACGGGCACCATTTGGCGCATACCGCGGCTACCCTGCTCGGCCTCGCCGTCCTCAGCCTGGCGGCGCCCCCGCCGACGGTGGTCCGCCACTGGCATCCAAGGCCCGAGCCGGCGTGGGTCCCGCGCTACCCGCGGATCATCCATGCCGTGCCACAGGTTCGGCAGTATCACCGGGCCACCGTTCCTGCCCGGGCGCCTCGATGGCGCAAACCCGTACCGCTGCCTCGCTCCTGCCTGATGATCCGCGAATACCAGACGCAAGTTGTCATCGACGGGCGCGCGACCGAGGCCTACGGCGACGCTTGCCTGCAGGCCGACGGTTCCTGGAGGCTCGGCCCGCCGAAGATCGCTCCCCGGTAGATGCCGTGCCGCCTGGAACGGTCGGCCCGTCATGGCGACGTAGGACCAGCATGCGCCGAACGCCTTGCCCGGTTGGGCGGCCGGGCCTGAGCTCGCCCTCGCGCCCGTCGAAGTGCCAGATCGCGCCGCGTCTACCCGGTGCGCGGCCGCCGCATGCTCCATCTCCTGGAAGGTAACGATATCAGCGTCCAGCCCCGCGATTCGCCAAGCGAGCGCGGCGTAATCGGCGCCGCTCCGCCCGACGCAGCCTTCGCCGTCGGTGTCCTCGAGATGCTCCAGGTTCCAGGCCGCGATGCGCAGCTCGTTGGCCGCGATCGCCTGCCCAAACACGATCGCCGCGAGGAACAGGCACATTGCGAACATGGCAACTTTCATGCTCGTTGCCCCAACGGTTCAGTGACGCATCGAGCTTTGTGTCCCCGGCGCGGCATGCGGCCCGCCCAGTTCATCCCAGATCGACCTCAATCAAAAGCCGACAATGGTCGCTCGATCCCCATTCCTCCAAGCCGTTCATCGCGCGCACAGTCACTCTTTCGTGGAAGCCGCGCGAGGCGAAGGCGTAGTCGAGCTGGCGGTCGGCGTTCGCCGCGCATTTCTGCTGGGGGGCAAAATATGTCGGGACGTTCCTAGTGTTGGCCAGCACGTCGGGCTGGGGCGTTGTCGATGGACGGCCGTTCGGGACCTGTGGCCCCAGGAATTCGAGCCCTAGCGCCGAAAACCGGTCCCAGACCGTGCGCTCGCGTTCGGGGAGCGAGAGGGTCTTACCTGTTGCGCCATGAAACATGTTCAGGTCGCCCGCGGCCAGAATGGGGTATCCGATCCAGTCGTCGTAACCCGCGAACGCAGACAGGTCAGAAAGTATCCGGTGCGCCGAGACATCTGAAGCGATTCACGAAGTTCCGTTTGGCGTATAGGCATTTATCCAGCGCGCATACATGGATACGACGATGAATGTCTCTTCCGGCCGACCGCACGGCGCGACCCTCGCGGCGGCAATCGTTCCGATGCCGCTGACACCGATCTCGTTCTCGCCCAATTCGCCTATCGGAGGCACCTGCCGGAACCATTCGACATCGACCCCCTCCGACGGTTTCACCACCAGAGGCCAGCGATCGTACAACTGCCGATCCCAGAACACGTTGTCCTCGTAGCTGACAAGCTGCGCAGCATCGCCGGGCGGGTCACCCGCTTCCTGCACCAGCGCGACATCGGCCTCCCCCCGACGCGCCATCTCCGTTAACTCGTGCCAGGGTTTCGGGCGCTTCGCGATATTCCAGCAGACAATTCGAATCATGAAACAAGCTCCTTGAGTCCACGCTGCTCCGCTGCCCACCCGCCGTCCGCTGCGGTCACCTCTTTCTGCGCCAGTCACTGCCAGAGGATCCATGCGGGCAGGCTGAATAGCACCGCACAAACCGCGATCGCCACAAAGCCGAGCAGCCCCGCAAATACCAACTCCGCCACGGTCACCGCCCCGAGCGCGATCCCGGTTCACCGGGCAGTGCGCCAGAGACCGCGGCAGCCGAGCGCCAGCTGTAGGCCGCAGGGAGGCAATACGGCCAGCGATACCCACGCCATCAGGGCCGTGGCCAACGCCAGCCGCGCGAAGGGCGCGGCGCCCCACGCGCGGGACCCTCCCGTGGACTACGGGGACAAGCTATCACCGAGCCCGTGGTACATTTTTGCGCCGCCGCGCCAGTAGATTTTTGCGGCGCTGCGCCAGTACATTTTTACGCCGCCGTTGACCCGGAGGTTTCCGAATACCCCAATAGCCGTGCCGCCCGCCCCAATCTCACCTCGCTGAACAGGTCGCCCTCACCGGATGGTCACGGAGCATAGCCCCGGTTTCGCTAACAATCGCCACAAATAGCGAAGGCGCTGGTAGGTTCGTGACCGGCGTCCTTGCCGATCAAATCCCGGCCCGAGAGCAGCAGATCGTTGATTGGTGTCAGGCCGTAACGGCCCTATTGAAACTGGGAAAAACTTCCTGATCGAGCCCGTGGCGGGTAGTCTCAAGAGCCTTGCAGCCTTCCAGCTCCCTCACTGGAGGTGATGCAATCTGGAACGGGAAGAGATGAGGGCCTCGTAGCGCGCAGACAGTGAGAGCGGTTTTTCGTCCCCGACAGCGAGAACGGCCTTTAGGGCCCAGATGATGAGGGGCATGTCATTGATAACCCGCCTGGAAGGTCCGCGACAAATCCCTTTGTCGACGGTCTCAACGAGTACTCCCCAGTCAACTAACGCCCGTAGGATGCGCCTGGCAGCTCGCGATACGGTTTCGCGTTCACCCAGTTGTTCACGGACCCTGCGCTGCACTTGAGCCGCCGAAGCCGTTCCCTACAAGTGAAGAAGTCGCCCGGTTGCTTCCGCAACGGTGCCGAAGAACGGGTAGACCGCCATGCACATACACCCTGACGCCGACCCTGCAAAGTCACCGACGCCCGAACCCTGTCGGCCATGCGGCGTCATTCGTCCGTCGCGCGGGTAACCCGCCGCAATGTTTCCAGAGCGTGGGTACGCCGGGTTGGATCGAACGACCCATCGTCACGAGACAAGAGGCGGAGCATGATCCGCTGCTCCTTCTCCACCGCGGCCCTGAGTCCCTCGGGATCACCGTCATTGCGTTCGACCCCCTCCGCAAGTCGACTGAGTGCTGCTTCCGCTTCTTCGAGTTCGGACGCGATCACATAACGCTCGGTTTCGCCCTCGCGTAGTGCATGCAGCGCGCGAAGCTTAAGCAGCTCGGCATAGGCTCCGCGATATCGGGCGATGGCCAAGCGATCGCCTGCCGGCTGAGGGGCCGGCTCCAGACGAACCGGGTCCGGAGGCTGGGCCGCTGTTGGCACCACGTGGCGAGAGGACCGATAGAGTTCCGCCGCCCGTTCCACGTCGGCTGGACCTCCCAGTCCACGAGCCCACATGAAGGCCAAATTCGCGGTTGCCCGCTGATGGCCGCGATCTGCGGCGCGCTCGAACCATTGGCGTGCCGTCTCCGGCCCGCCGAACTGGGGATCCTGAAGGGACAGCCACCCGAGAACGTTTTCGCAGTCTGGATCCCCGGCATCGGCAGCTTGGGCACAAGCCTCCCTTGCCGCACGTAGATCACCCCGTTCGATGGCGGAAGCTGCCGCCGAATAGTCCGCCGACGCCGCGCAGGGCTGCAGGACAAAAGGCAAGGCCGCCAGGAGAGACCGGGCGCGCGCACTTAACCCACGGGGCATGCGCGTTGGTCCATTGACGCGGGAAATTGATAGGGCACAAGCACCGCACAGTTTGACTAGTTGCTGAATACCGCTGCCACCGGCGTTGCCAATCCATCCTGCCCGGATCGGTCTGTCCCGTCGGACTTGGGCGACGGCCGGAGACGGTGTGAGAATAATGGACATGCAGCCTGCAACCATGCCCCCGTCTCTGGCAATGGTGGGCGGTACTGGATTTGAACCAGTGACCCCTCGCGTGTAAGACGAGCGCTCTTCCACTGAGCTAACCGCCCGAAGACCGCGGGCCCCGGCAGTGTACCGCTGCACCCCATCCCGCGGATGGTGGGCGGTACTGGATTTGAACCAGTGACCCCTCGCGTGTGAAGCGAGTGCTCTCCCGCTGAGCTAACCGCCCGGGGCAGTGACAGTTCCCGCCAGAGGACGTCGCGTTGGTTTTACCCCAGCATGCCCCACCGAACAAGGACGTCGGGAACCTGGTCAAGGTGGTCGACCACCGCGTCGGCACCGAGATCGCATGCCGGCTGAACAGAGTATCCGTAACTCACCGCGATGGAAGGAACGCCCGCACGTCGCGCCGTGTTCACGTCGGTAGAGCTGTCTCCGACCATGATCGCGCGCGTCATCTCTCCTTCCGCGTCCCGCACGGTCGTCCGGAGGTGCTCTGGGTCGGGTTTGCGAACCCTCAGCGAGTCGCCGCCCAGCAGTGCGGCAAACCGCTGGCGGATGCCGAAATGGCGAAGGATCGCCCCGGCCATGGCGGCCGGCTTGTTGGTGCAGAGGGCAATCCTGCAGTCGCGCTTGGCCAACGTGTCCAGGGTCGCGGCCACGCCCGGATAGAGCCGGGTGTCGGCCGTCATCCGTTCCGCGTAGAACTCGAGAAATCGGGTCCGCAGCACCTCCATCGGGATCGAATCGAACCCACCGGACTGGCCGAAGCCCCGCTTGATGAGCGCCACTGCCCCGTCGCCCACCATCGTGCGCACCTCCGAGAGCGCCACAACCGGGCGCTCGTAGATGATCAAGAGATCATTCAGTGCACCGGCCAGATCGGGCGCGCTGTCGATCAAGGTGCCGTCAAGATCGAAGACGACCGTGCACGAGCCACGGGCTGATTTCATGGACAGAATCGCTCCCGCAGGGATAGACTGAGACCGTTGTACACACTTTGAGCGCTTCCGAACCCGCACCCGGGTCGTGCCCGCCGTACCGAAGTCCCCCGCCATGGTCGCTCGCCCTCTCGCAGTTGCTGTGCTCGCCGGCGGGGCCGGGCGCCGCATGCGCTCGCGCCTCCCCAAAACGCTGCTTCCAGTGGCGGGCAGGCCGGCGATTCTCCATGTCCTGGACACTGCCAGCCAACTCGCACCAGCCGCGACCGTAGTGGTGCACGGGCCTGATTCCGAGGCTCTCCGGGCGGTGGTCCGAGGCCATTTACCGGAAGCCTCGTTGGCGCTTCAGCCTGAGCCGCGCGGAACCGGCGACGCCGCCCAGGTCGCCCTTCAGACCCTGGGCGCGTTCGACGGGGACGTCCTGATCCTCTGCGGCGATGTGCCGCTACTGTCGGCGCACACCCTTGACCGGTTGCGGGCCGGCCGGAACGGATCCGATCGGCCTGCCCTTGCGGTCCTGGGTTTCCGTCCTGCCGATCCGACCGGCTACGGCCGACTCCAGCTTCACGCCGATGGATCGGTCCAGGCCATCATCGAGGAACGCGATGCGGACCCTGACATCCGGGCATCAAATCTCTGCAATGCCGGCGTTCTCGTGGCCAATGCGCCGGTCTTGGCGAAATGCCTCGGCGAGGTCGGAACCAACAACGCCGCGCGGGAACGGATGCTCACCGATGCCGTGGCCATCGCGAATGTCCACGGGCACCAGGTCGCCTGGACCGAGGGCCCGGCGGCCGAGTTGATGGGCGTCAATACCCGGAGCGAGCTCGCTGCCTGCGAGGCTGCGATCCAGGACCGCCTGCGGGCGCAGGTGATGGATGCGGGCGCGAGCCTCGTTGACCCGGCCACGACCTGGCTCGCCTGGGACACGCAACTCGGCCCCGACGTGCGGGTGGAGCCCCAAGTCTTCTTCGGCCCGGGCGTTCGGGTCGGTCAAGGCACGGAAATCCTCGCGTTCAGCCATCTTGAGGGGGCCGTGGTCGGCTGCGGATGCCGGGTCGGCCCCTTTGCGCGCCTGCGTCCCGGCTCTCGCCTGGAGGATGGTGCTCGAGTCGGGAACTTCGTTGAGGTCAAGAACGCCGTCATTGGTCCGGGAGCGAAGGTCAACCACCTCGCCTACGTCGGCGACGGCACGGTCGGGGCCGGCGCCAACATCGGTGCAGGGACAATCTTCTGCAACTACGACGGGACCCGAAAACACCGTACGGAAGTCGGACCGGGCGCCTTTATCGGCTCCAACACCGCACTGGTGGCCCCCGTGCGCGTGGGCCGCGATGCCGTCGTGGGCGCGGGCAGCACCATCACCCGGGATGTGCCCGACGCCACCCTTGCGGTGGAACGGACGTCGACCCGCGTCAAACCTGTCGCCCGGCAGCAGCGCCCGCCCCGGCAGTCGAGCTAGCCCTCCCTCATGTGCGGAATTATTGGCGTGGCCGGCGCGACGGAGCGCGGTGCCGCAGCCCCGCTGCTCGAAGGCTTGCAGTACCTGACCTATCGGGGCTACGACTCCTGTGGCATCGCCACCCTGGACAACGGGCGTGTGGAACGCCGGCGAGCGGCAGGCAGGGTTTCAAACCTGCGCACCGTCCTCGACAAGGTTCCCATGGCCGGGGACACGGGAATCGCCCACACCCGGTGGGCAACCCACGGTGTCCCCAACGAAACCAACGCGCATCCCCACGGCAATGCCGAGGCGGCGATCGTCCACAACGGCATCATCGAAAACTTCGCCGCACTGCGCGCAGAACTCACGGCGGCTGGCCATGTCTTCGAGACCGACACCGACTCGGAGGCGATTGCTCACCTCATCGTGTTCCACCTGCGCCACGGCCTGGACCCGGATGCGGCAGCCGATGCCGCGTTTTCGCGTCTGAACGGGGCATTCGCGGTGGCGGCAGTGGTCGCCGCCGCGCCTGGCTGCATTTTTGTCGTGCGCCACGGCTGCCCGCTGACCATCGGCGTTGGTGAAGCGGAAACCTGGGTCGGCTCCGATGCCCTCGCCCTCGCCCCGTTCACCGACCGGATCATTCACCTCGACGAGGGGGATCGTGCAACGATCCGGCCAACCGGGGTGGTCATCCGTACGGTCGACGGTCAGGCCGTTGAGCGCCCGCAGGTCACCTCCAACATCGTCCCGACGGCGTTCGGCAAGGGCGGATACCGCCACTACATGCAGAAGGAGATCCACGAGCAGCCCATCGTGATTGGCGATGCTCTCCGGGCGATGTTGGACACGCGCGCCATGCAGGCCGTGGCGCCGGAACTGCCGTTCGCTTTCGCCAACATCGACCGGCTGATCCTGGTCGGCTGCGGGACATCGCACTACGCCGCGAGCGTGGCGCGGTACTGGTTCGAAGACGTCGCCCGGCTGCCGGTCGACGTGGACGTCGCCTCCGAGTTCCAGGACCGGACACCCTTCTCCGGGGGGGCAAGCCGGAGCGCGGCCGTGCTGATCTCCCAGTCCGGCGAGACGGCTGACACACTCGCTGTACTGCGGCAGCTACGGGAGCGGTCCGTCCCGACGGTTGCCATGGTCAACATGGTCTCCAGCACGATGGCCAACGAGGCCGACGCGGTCGTCCCCATTCATGCGGGCAACGAGATCAGTGTGGCCTCCACCAAGGCGTTCACCGCCCAACTCGCGACCCTTGCCTGCCTGGCCCTCGCAGCCGGTCGGGAGCGCGGCACGCTGACAGCGGACCGGGAGGCGGCCCTTGCCATGGAACTCACCGCCGTCCCGGCCAAGATCGCGGACATCCTGGGGGCGCAGACACGATTCCAGGAGATCGCGTCCGAACTGATCCGGGCGCCAAGCGTGCTGTATCTCGGCCGGGGAGCCGCCGCATCCGTCGCCCGTGAGGGTGCACTCAAGATGAAGGAGATCTCCTACATCCACGCCGAGGCGTATCCGATGGGAGAGCTGAAACACGGGCCGCTCGCGCTCATCGACGAACATGTGCCGACCGTCGGAATCGTGCCCTCCGATGCGCTGTTCATGAAGAACGCGTCCAACCTCGCCGAGGTGCATGCGCGAAACGGGCCCATCATTCTCGTGAGCGATGACAACGGCATCAGTGAGCTGGGCGAAACCGCCCGGCACACCATCAAGGTGCCGGAATCCGATCCGTTCGTTGCACCCCTGCTCTACGTCGTGCCCCTTCAGCTCCTGGCGTACCACGCGGCGGTGCTCAAGGGGACGGACGTGGACAACCCCCGCAATCTGGCGAAGACCGTAACGGTGCCGTAAATCCCATAGGGCCTACCTATACTCAGGCGCCACATCACCGGTTCGACAGGAGCACGGCAGCATGGATATCGATCTCGCCCAGCCCCTCATGGCACTTCGCGACCCAGAACTCTTCCGTCAGCAGGGCTGCATCGGCGGTGAATGGCAGGACGCGGATTCCGGAGCGACGGTTACGGTCAACAATCCGGCCGACGGTCTTCCGGTGGGTACGATGCCGAGAATGGGGGCCGCGGAGACGAACCGGGCCATTGCAGCCGCGGAGGCGGCCTGGCCCGAATGGCGCAAGCGCACCGCCAAGGAGCGCAGCCAAATCATCCGGCGCTGGCACGACCTGATCCTCGAGAACATCGACGACCTCGCGCTCATCATGACGCTTGAGAACGGCAAGCCGCTGGCCGAATCCAAGGGCGAGATTGTGTACGCCTCCTGGTTCGTCGACTGGTTCGCCGAAGAGGGGAAGCGGGCCTACGGCCGCACCATTCCGAGCACGATGGCCGACCGCCGGATCCTCACGATCAAGCAACCGGTTGGCGTGTGCGGACTGATCACCCCCTGGAACTTCCCTGCAGCGATGATCACCCGCAAAAGTGCACCCGCGCTCGCGGCCGGGTGCACGATGGTGATCAAGCCGGCGTCGGCCACGCCGTTCACGGCGACCGCTCTCGTCGAACTCGCCCATCGCGCCGGCGTTCCCCCAGGCGTCGTGAACATCGTGTCCGGCGCCTCGGGGGAGATCGGCGACACCCTGTGCACCAGCCCGAAGGTCCGGAAGATCTCCTTCACCGGTTCGACCGACGTCGGACGGCTTCTCATCCAGAAGGCGTCCAGCACGATCAAGAAGGTCTCGATGGAACTCGGCGGAAACGCGCCGCTCATCATCTTCGACGATGCCGATCTCGAGGCAGCGATCGAGGGCGCAATGGCCTGCAAGTACAGGAATGGTGGGCAGACGTGCGTCTGCGCCAACCGGATCTTCGTCCAGGATGGCATCTACGACGTGTTCGCGGAGAAGTTCGCCGCACGCGTAGGCGCCCTCACGGTCGGTAACGGCCTCGAGGACGGTACCGAAGTGGGGCCGCTGATCGATCTCGATGCAGTCGAGAAGGTCGAGAGCCATGTCAGCGACGCTCTCTCCGGCGGCGCTGCGCTGGCCGCCGGCGGCAGTCGGCACGACCTCGGCGGCAACTTCTTCCAGCCCACGGTCCTCACCGGGGTGAGCCGCACCATGCGTATCTTCCACGAGGAGACGTTCGGCCCTGTCGCACCACTCATCCGGTTCTCGTCGGAAGACGAGGTCATCGAAATGGCGAACGACACCTGCTTCGGCCTTGCCGGGTACTTCTACAGTCGCGACATCGGCCGGATCTGGCGGGTGGCGGAGGCCCTCGAGTACGGCATGGTTGCCGTCAACGCCGGGATCCTGTCCTCAGAGGTCGCCCCCTTCGGCGGTGTAAAGGAGTCAGGGCTGGGCCGCGAAGGCGCCCAGGAAGGCCTCGAGGAATACCTGGAGACCAAGTACCTCTGCCTGGCAGGCTTCTGAACGGTCGGTTCGGCTGTCCGGGCTCACAGCATGGGGGCAACCGCCGAGCCGTTTGACCTGGTCGTACTCGGCGCAGGTTCCGGAGGCGTGCGCGCGGCGCGGATTGCCGCGGGCCACGGCGCCCGCGTGGCCATCTGCGAAAGCATGCGCGTGGGCGGCACCTGCGTCCTCCGCGGCTGCATCCCGAAGAAGTTCCTCGTCTATGCATCGCACTATCGGGAAAGCTTTGCCGACGCGTCGGCCTACGGCTGGACCGTGGACAATCCCCGCCACGACTGGGGTGCCCTGATCCGCGCGAAGGACACGGAACTCGACCGCCTGCACGGGATCTACTGCAGGCTTCTGGATGATGCAGGCGTTACCACGCTCATGGGGCGAGCCGTGCTCCGCGACACGCACACCGTCCAGGTCGGCGAACGCACCCTCAAGGCGGATCACATCATCGTGGCAGTCGGCGGCTGGCCCCGCGTCCCGCCGTTCCCGGGCCACGAGCATGCAATCACCTCGAATGAAGCCTTGACGCTTCCCGAATGTCCCCGGCGGATCGTGGTCATCGGCGGCGGTTACATCGCCGTGGAGTTCGCCGGCATCTTCAACGGGCTGGGATCGCAGGTGACTCTCGCCTATCGGGGCGAACAAATCCTCCGGGGCTTTGATGACGACGTGCGCGCAGCTGCGGCGCGGGAACTTCGTTCGTCCGGAATCGATGTGCGGGTCCATCTCTCCCCCGAGGCGATCGAGTCCGCCGAGGACGGGCTGCATGCCCGCATGGGTGACGGCTCCACCATCCCCTGCGACCAGGTGCTGGTCGCGACCGGTAGAGGCCCCAACACCATGGGCCTCGGTCTGGAGGAAGCAGGAGTGGACCTTGCGGAGAACGGCGCAGTTATCGTCGACAACCAACTCCGGAGTTCGGTTCCCCACATCTACGCCGTGGGAGACGTCACCAACCTGCTGAACCTCACACCGGTCGCCACCGCCCAGGGGCATGCTCTGGCCGACAATCTGTTCGGCGGGACCAACCGCAGGGTTGACCTCCATGACGTGCCCTCGGCAGTCTTCTCCCAGCCCCCGATCGCGACGGTCGGCCTGACGGAGGAGAGAGCCATGGCTTCCGGGGCGTCCATCGACGTCTTCAGGACCTCGTTTCGCGCGCTGCTCCACACGCTAACGGGGCGGGACACGCAGGTCATGATGAAGCTCATCGTCCGGCGGGACGACAATCGCATCCTCGGAGCGCACATGGTCGGCGATGACGCTCCCGAAATCATGCAGATGGTAGCGGTCGCGATGCGGGCGAATGCCACCAAGGCGGATTTCGACGCGACGATCGGAATCCATCCCACGACAGCCGAAGAGTATGTGACGCTCCGCACCCCGGTTGCCGCCTAAACGGGTGCATTTCGGGCGGCAATCGGCAATACTTCGAGCGAGAGTTCCCAATTACGTTCAGGAAACGGGCCGATGACCACCGCATGGTCGCCGGACAGTTGGCGGGCGCTTCCGGTGCGCCAACTGCCCGAATACGCAGACCCAGACGTCCTTCAGAATGTCGAGCACCAGCTCAACGGCTATCCGCCGCTCGTGTTTGCCGGCGAAATCCGCAGCCTGCAGAGACAGCTGGCGGACGTGGCCGAGGGCCGGGCCTTTGTCCTGCAGGGCGGCGACTGCGCCGAAAGCTTTGCCGAGTTCAGTGCCGACAACCTGCGCGACACCTTCCGGGTGCTACTGCAGATGGCCGTCGTACTCACATTCAGCGCGCGCATGCCGGTCGTAAAGCTCGGCCGGATCGCAGGCCAGTTCGCCAAACCGCGATCGCAGCCGACCGAAACCCAGAACGGCATGACCCTGCCCATCTACCGCGGCGACATCATCAACGACATCAACTTTTCCCCGGAGAGCCGCGCGCCGGACGCAACTCGCATGCTCAAGGCCTACTCGCAGGCCGCCGCATCGCTCAACCTGTTGCGGGCATTCGCACAGGGCGGCTACGCCGACCTGCAGAAGGTCCACCAGTGGACCCTCGACTTTGTGCGCGGAAGCAAGCAGGCCGAGCTGTACCAGAGCTATGCCGACCGGATCGCCGACGCGATGTCCTTCATGGCGGCGGTCGGGATTACTGCCGAGACCGCGCCCGTGACCCGGACCGTTGATTTCTTCACGAGCCATGAAGCGCTCCTGCTCCCGTTCGAGCAGGCGCTCGCACGGGTCGACAGCCTGACCGACCGCTGGTACGGGTGCTCGGCGCACCTGCTCTGGGTGGGTGAGCGGACCCGAACCCCGGGCGAAGCGCACCTGGAATTCGTGCGCGGGCTTGCCAATCCGCTCGGCGTGAAGGTCGGCCCCAACACCGGGCCCGACCAGCTGATGGAACTCGCGGACCTGCTCAATCCCCAGAACGAGCCGGGCCGGCTGACGTTCATCTCGCGGATGGGGGCGGACCAGGTCGACAAGTGTCTCCCGCCGCTGCTCCGAAGGATCCGGACCGAAGGTCGGAGCGTGGTGTGGATCTGTGATCCGATGCACGGCAACACGTTCAAGTCCACGACGGGCTACAAGACCCGGCACCTTGAGCGGGTGTGCGCCGAAATCCGGAGTTTCTTCGAGGCCCACCGGGCGGAAGGAACCCATCCCGGCGGCATTCATCTTGAGATGACAGGGCGCGACGTCACGGAATGCGTGGGCGGTGTCCAGCAGATCACCGAGGAAAACCTCGGCCTGCGCTATCACACCCATTGCGACCCGCGTCTAAACGCGACTCAGGGTTTGGAGGTAGCCTTCCAGGTCGCCGAACTCCTTGGAAAGGACAACGCTGGCCGGGACCTCCGTCAGGTCGCCTGACATTCCCGACGGCGTGACCATGGGAGGTCGCTCGACCACAGTTGCACCAGCTCGCAGAAATCGGTAGAGCGGACTATGTTGGAACTGTTCCGCGGTAGCTCAGTTGGTAGAGCAATCGGCTGTTAACCGATTGGTCGCAGGTTCGAGTCCTGCCCGCGGAGCCAGTTCCTGCTTCTCGAATTCCGACGGAACTTGCGTCCGATCTTGGGGATGCGCTTCGAAAAAGAGCCCGATGCCCTCGAAAACGCTTTGATAGGGATCGGCACCTCATTGCGTGCTGAGGGTTCCTGCGGTTCCCGACCAAACCTGAATTAGCGCCTCTCAGTCCCTGCAACAACAGCATTTATACACACGGACACGTCTCATCCCGGTTTCGGGTTCACTCCCAGGTGGATGGCCGGATTCGCGTCGAAAGCGGCTATGCAATCGACTCCAATCGTCGTGCTACATTCTGGCTCGCTCTCTGTTGACCGAACAATGCGACACCACCATGAAGCACTGCAAGCCCCTCGCACTATCCGTTGCGACCACGTTCGCCATTTTGCTGCTGAATAGCACGCCTCATCCTGCCCACGCGGTCGAATATGTGATCGATTCAGCTCACTCCGCGATTCATTTTCGCACGAAGCACCTGGGCTTCAGCTGGCTCACTGGTCGCTTCAATCGCTTCGAGGGAATCATGACCTACGACCCTGAGTCCGGACCCGCCGGCCAGGGCATCAACGTGACCATCGACACGGCCAGCCTGGACACCAACCACGCGGAACGGGACAAGCATCTGCGCAGTGCCGACTTCTTCGACGTCGAGCAGTTCCCCACCGTAACCTTCGTCAGCACAAGCTATCAGGGCGACGAAAGCGGAGGTGTGCTGGTGGGGGATTTGACGTTGCTCGGGGTCACCAGGACCATCGCCTTCAACGTGCGCAAAATCGGCGAGGGAGATGATCCGTGGGGGAGTTACCGCGCTGGCTTTGAAGGCTCGTACGTTCTGAAGCGAAGCGATTTCGGAATGGACTACAACCTCGGTCCTGCAGCAGAAAACATCGAGATTGATCTCATGATCGAAGCCATCAAGCAGTAGCGGGGGCCTGCGCAAAGCGCTCCATGCTGCCCAATTCTCGCACCGAGTACGGGATTGCGAGTAAAGCGCTTCACTGGCTTACCGCGGTTGGAATCATTGGTCTGATCGGGCTTGGGGCTTGGATGGTTGGCCTCAGCTATTTCGATAGTTGGTACAATCGCGCGCTGGCATTGCATCGGTCAATCGGGATGGTCGTGCTGGGGTTAGGTGCCCTGTTCGCGGCGTGGAAACTTGTTTCCCCTTCGCCTCCTCTACAAGAGGAGCTGCGGCCTTGGGAACGGTTGGCTGCACGTGCAGCGCATGCGTTCCTGCTTGCTGCGATGCTGGTGATCCCCGTCTCTGGTTATCTGATCTCGACGTCGGCTGGAACTGGATTTCCGTTCTTTGGCCTCGGAGAAATTCCTGCTCTCTTCGACAAGTCAGATGCCTTGCGGGACTTGGCAATCGCGGTGCACTACTACGCGGCATACGGTGTGGCCGTTGTCCTCCTTGTGCACGCAGGCGGAGCAATCAAGCACCAGTTCATCGACAAGCATGGAACCCTGCGACGGATGCTCTGAGAGCCATCGGCTGGCAAAGCCAAGGCCCATGCGTCGCGGACTTTGGTTCCGACCGCCTGGTCCTGGGCAGGCGGGAAGGGATCGATCGCCGCCAGCGGGCCGTCGAGTTTGCGCAATCGACTCCGGTCGCCGCCGAGCGAGCAATGGGGATCGGGAGTCGCGACTATGCTGGAGAATCGACTTGGCATGCCCGCGGGTAACGGCGTCGGTTACCCCTTCTGCCACCTGCGGCAAATCCTGACCATTGCGCGCGCCGCCGCCCGTAGTTCTTCGATAGTGCGGTCAGGTCGATAGAGGCTGCTTCCGACCCCCAGACCCACATATCCGGCGTCGAGATAGATTCTTGCGCTGGCTGTATCGACCCCGCCGACAGCGAGGACGGATATGCGCCGCGGCAGCACTGCGCTCACAGATCGCAGGTGCCCGGGAGGAAAGGAGTCGACCGGAAAGAGCTTGAGGAACCTGGCCCCTCCGTCGACCGCCTCCAATGCTTCCGTTGCGGTCGCAAAGCCCGGAACGGGAACGATGCCGCCTCCCAAGCATGCCTCGATGACAGCACGATTGGTATTGGGTGCGACCGCGATCTGGCCTCCGGCGTCCCTGACACGCTTCACATCGTCAACGGACAGGACCGTGCCTCCTCCAACGATCACCCGATCTTCGACGATGTCGCGCAGGATGCCGATGCTCTTGTCAGGATCCGGCGAGTTCAGGGGAACTTCGAGCACCTCAAGACCCGCACTCACAAGTGCGGTGCCGACTTCGCGGGCGTGCTCGGGAGCTAGCCCGCGAAGAATTGCGACCAGCGGCATGCGTGCCAGCGCCTGCGACAACTGCTCGGCATGACTCATCGACCGGTGTCTCGCGTTACATCGCGAATGAAACTGAAGCCTCGGATGCACGCCGACTCGGCTGGCGTGACCGTCGTGGACTTGCCGAGATGCCGAAGTGCAGCCTGGTAAAGTTCGCAGAGTTCCGGTTCGCCAACCAGACACAGCGGTGCCGTCTCAAATACGCGTCTGTACACGTGCGTGGCATCACGAATATCGTTTCCGATCAGGACACCCGATGCGTACGAGGGCGCATCATCGTGGGGAAGTTCGCCAAGGACGGACCGGCTCCGCACGGTGAACAGAAGCCGGGTCAGACCGCCTCCCGACGCTCCGTAATCGACGCCACGCAGAAAAGCCTCGGAAACCGACGCGGTACCCTGGAGATGATTCCTGAACACGTTACTGGTCGAGAGTGCCCCGTAGAGTTCCCCGACCAGCGATGTCGAGAACGCGTGGATGGAGCCATCTTCGATCGCCACCCACTTGGTATGCGTGCCGGGCAGGCACAACAGCCCTCTCCCCTGGCTGAACAGGTCATTCCCTCGAAGGCTTCCGAGACACAGGACCTCCTCGCCGCGAATGACGTCAGGAGATCCGTCTTCGGAGCGGCAGGTCAGGCCGGGTGAGACAAGAATTGTTTGCCCCTGAATCTCCATGGGGGTCATCTGCAGGGCAATCTGCTCGGGGGAGATGGGACACTTCAGATAGGGGACCTCGGCCCAGCCCACGGACGAACCAATCATTCCGCAGCAGAACAACGCATCCGTCTCCGACGGCCACCGTGCCGCAACCACTGCAACAGCCTTCGCCATCCCCTCGCGCGTCAGGTTCGCAACACCCTCACCGGTCGCCAGGCGCTCGAGGACGCGTCCCGTCGACGTCACACGATAGGCGCGGAAATTGGATGAGCCCCAGTCGATTGCCACGAATCGGTCGTCCATGAAATCCAATACCCCAAGCTCCCCGCCATTCCGAGCCAATCGATCCCAACTCCTGAACCATCGGCGCGGCCCAACGGCTCGGCAGCCTACCGTCGATCCAGGACCGGCAATGTACAGCTTCAGGGAATCACGCTAGGCGCCGATGCACCGCACCCGGAGCGTCAGATGAGCAAACAGGTAGACTGCTGCGCGCAGCAAATGCAGCGCGTCGGCCGGAGGCACGGAGGCGGTTCCTGCCGCTGCGAAGCGCACGAAGGATCTGCGCCACAGGGCTTCGGGAATCAGCACAAAGTTCGAATGGACAACTCTTGGTCTGGCCCGGCATGGCGCTCTGGGGATCCGTTGGTGAATTGGGCTCACCTCACCTCGACCGCCTGCCGACAAGTTTGCGGATGGCTCACTGTCATCGTTCTCGCGGCGCTTTCGGTCACCGACGTACCGATGGCGAAGGCCCAGAGCCACGGAATTGCCATGCACGGAGCGCCCAAGTACGGCGCCGATTTCGAGGCTCTCGACTATGTCAATCCACACGCGCCGAAAGGCGGAGAACTTCGGCTTGCGGTCCCCGGCACCTTCGACAACCTCAATCCCTTCATCATCAAGGGCGCGCCGGCACGGGGTCGACACCTCGTCTTCGAAAGCCTCCTGAAGCGCACGTGGGACGAGCCGTTCTCGCTCTACGGTTTGATTGCCCAATCCATCAGTGTTCCCGAAGACCGCTCCGCCATCACATTCGTGTTGCGGCCGGAGGCACGGTTCCACGACGGCACGCCGATCACTGCGGACGATGTGATTTTTTCCTGGGATACCCTCAAAGAGCAGGGCCGACCCAATCACCATCTCTACTACCGACAGGTCGAGAAGATCGCACGTCTCGGGCCGCACTCGGTGCAGTTCGTCTTCCAGGACACATCGCCAGATCGCGAACTGCCGCTGATCATTGGCTTGATGCCGATTCTGTCAAAGTCCTACTACGCGAACGTGGAATTTGAGAAAACCACCTTGGATCCGCCGCTTGCCAGTGGCCCCTACCACGTCGAGAGCGTCGATCCCGGGCGTAGCATCGTGTACAGGCGTGACCCCGGCTATTGGGGGCGCGATCTCCCCATCAACCGGGGACAGTACAATTTCGATACGGTCCGGTACGACTACTACCGCGACGGCGATGTAATGATGGAGGCTTTCCAGGCCGGAGCGTATGACTTCCGGGCCGAATCATCCGAGAAACGCTGGGCAACCGCATACGATTTCCCTGCCGTAACTGACGGCAGGGTTGCGCTGGAGTTACTCCCGCACGGGCGCCCGTCCGGGATGTCGGCGTTCGTCTTCAACACGCGACGAGAGATCTTCGCCGAGCGCGCGGTACGTCAGGCGCTGGCGTTCGCCTTCGACTTCGCCTGGATCAACCAGACGCTTCTCTATGGAGCCTACGTCCGGACCGCCAGCATCTTCGCCAATTCGGATCTCGCTTCCGACGGAATCCCGCAGGGCCGTGAACGCGAACTGTTGAACTCGTTTCGAGATCTGCTGCCGGAAGAGCTGTTTGCGGGCCCCTACCGGCCGCCTCAGGTACACGGCGGGCTCCGCGCCAACCTTATCGAGGCGCAGCGCCGGCTGGCCGAATCGGGTTGGACGGTGCATGAGGGCTCGCTCCAGCGCGAGACGGATGGGCGGCGGATGGTGTTCGAAATCCTGCTCGTGGATTCCTCCAACGAGAAGATCGCCCTGGCCTTTGCGCGGAACCTGGAACGCTTGGGGGTCGAGGTGCGGATTCGGACCGTCGATACGCCGCAGTACTTGTACCGGCTGAACGTCTACGACTTTGACATGATGATCTACGACTGGCGGATGTCCCTTTCGCCAGGGAACGAACAGGCGTTCTACTGGGGAACTGCCGCCGCCGACCAAGAGGCCACGCGCAATTATCCGGGCGTGCGGGATCCAGTTGTGGACGCACTTATCGATCGTATGACCAAGGTGCGTGAACGCGACGACTTCGTGGCTGTTGTGCAGGCATTGGACCGAGTTCTGCTGTGGGGACACTATTTTGTGCCCCTCTACCACCTGAACGACGATCGCATCGCCTACTGGGACAGGCTGATTCGTCCCGAGAAAACGCCGCTTTACGGGCCGCTGACAGAAACGTGGTGGCACGCCTCCGCTGCGCACGGGAAGGCGCGCTGAACCCCCCCTTGCAGTGGTGCATTGGCCGGGAAGGTGTAAAGGTCACGCGGAGCTAATTGGCGGCACGCCTCCCTGCGCACCCGGCGCCGGCCATCAATGGGCTACTTCTAGAGCATGTTCCGAACGCGTGGAATCATTAGGGGTTTTCAAATGGCAGCGGATGTGATTCAACGGACGGACCGAGTTGGAGGGTGGTCCGAATGCCGAAACCCCTGTCGATTGACTTGCGTGAGCGCGTCCTTGCGGCGGTGGCCGGGGGAATGTCCCGAAGAGTGGCGGCCGAGCGGTTTGGGGTGGCGCCCTCAACCGCGATCAAGTGGGTTGCGACCTGGCGCGCGAACGGCCGAGACCGTCCCCTCACCGCGGGTGGCGACCGACGTTCGCATCTGATCGAGACCCACGCCGAGGCGATTCTGGCGTGGCTGGCGGAGACCCCCGATGTCACGCTGGCCGAAGTGACGGCCGACCTTGCGCGTCAGCGTGGCCTCCAGGTGAGCCGCAGCACGGTGTGGCGATTCTTTGCGCGTCGGGCCATCACGTTCAAGAAGAAGACCGCGCACGCCTGCGAGCAGGAACGCCCCGATGTGGCACGGCGCCGACAGGCGTGGCGGGCTGGCCAACCCGATCTGGACCCTGCACAGCTGGTCTTCGTCGATGAGACCGGGACGTCGACCAAGATGGCACGGCGGTCAGGGCGCGCCCCGCGCGGGGAACGCTGCCGGGCACCGGTCCCGCACGGGCACTGGCAGACGACGACGTTCGTTGGAGCCCTGCGGGTGGACGGGATGACGGCGCCCATGGTGCTGGACGGCCCCATGCATGGCCCAGCCTTCCGGACCTGGGTCGAACGGCTGCTGGTCCCCACACTCCGGCCCGGTAACGTCGTGGTGCTGGACAACCTTCCCGCCCACCGCGTTGCCGGCGTCCAGGACGCCGTCGAGCAGGCGGGCGCCGAGTTGCGCTTCCTGCCGCCGTACAGCCCCGATCTGAACCCCATCGAAATGGCATTCGCCAAGCTCAAGGCCTGCCTCAAGAGGATCGGCGCCCGCACCCTCGAGACCCTCTGGGACGCCATCGCCACCGCGTTGGAGGCGTTCACCTCCTGCGAATGTCGAAACTACTTCACGGCAGCAGGCTATGACCATACCTGAACGGAACACGCTCTAGATGCCGAGATCAAGAAGGTTGTAGTCCTTGAGTTCCGCCTTCGCCTCCGGCGTCCATCGGCAGGAGTCCTGGTCCCCTGCCAACGGCTGGTAACGGTAAGGACTCTCGTTCGGAAAGCGCTGCTGTCGTGCGTCGATTGCGTAGGCAATCATTCTCGACCGGGCACGAATGCGCACTTCATCGTAGTGAGCCACCGCATTGTGCAGGCCGCCGCTGGTCACTCCAAGGACGGAGGCCCGCCGATGGAACCCGAAGTTGACAGTGACGCGCCAATCGGGACTCGTATTCGCGAATGACCCGTGCACCACCTGCCGGTTCGTGATCGCAACGTCGCCAGGCCTGCAAATGAGCGGGACGGCGCTCGGGATCCGGTCCGAACCCGATTCGGCCAGAAGCGAACGGATGTCCACTTGACCGAGCTTGTGCGAGCCCGGCACTACCCACACGCCGTTGGCCGCGGTACAGCCATAGAGCTGGCCCATGAAGTTGAACCCATGGGAGCCTTCGTCCCAGCCAGGCGAATCCCAGTGGGTAACCCCGTCCTGGTGCCACGCGACGGAGGCTCCCCTTCCCGGCTCTTTGAGAAAGAGCGCCTCACTGAACGGCACAAAGTCCTCGCCGTTGATGGACGCCGCCACGGCTAGCAGTTCCGGGTGTCCGTACACGCGAAGACAGGCTTCTGAAAACTGGAGCGACCCGAGAATGAGGTAGACGACTTCCTTAGGTGCATCCGGCTCCGGTTCCGGTTCCACCATCTTCACCGGGTGCCGATTGGCAGCAAGCGCTGTGCCCCCGAACGGGTCCCCAAGTGGCTTGGACCAGAAGAGTGTCGGCGCCTCGCAGTTCACTCCCAACGCGGGGCGTCCCAGCGCGTCGACCTGTGATCCCTTTTCGATGGGCAGGCGAGACAGGATGTCCTGCACGTCTGCCTCAATGTCCGCCAGCTCGTCTTCCTTGAGTACCCCTTCAAATATGTAGAAGCCGCAACGTCGGTACGCCTCCTCGATTTCCGGGAGAAGTTTCCCTGCGCTGTCCAACCGAATGGGGCCGCGATTTCCGAGGCTGAACGCCCGCGCCTCGCCGGCGCGCAGGTACTCCTGCATCGCCGATTCGTGCTGTCCGTAGTCAACCTCTCGCGCCGTCGCAGATCGCATCGTCCGTTGCTCCTGAACTGGCTGTGCCGAAGAATACCGCACATCCATAGGAAGCCGACGCACGAAAGACGCGCAATCCCGTCCGACCCCTTGAACATTCACGATTTTCCACGTGGCGGCCGCTGCAAACAAGACGCTCGCGCATTCAACCTGCACAATGGGATCTCCCGGAGAAGGCCGAAAAACCCAGACCGTGTCGCGCGAACAAATCCGCTTCCTGTTTCTCAACGTCGGCCATTTCGTCGATCATCTCGTCCTACTGGTCTTTGCCACCGTCGCCGCGCTCAGCCTCAGGCACGAATGGAACCTCACCTACGCGGAACTCATTCCCTACGCCACACCAGGACTCGTCGCCTTCGGGGTCTGCACACTCCCCGCCGGATGGATCGCGGACAAATGGAGCCGCGAAGGCATGATGCTGGTGTTCTTCCTCGGCCTCGGCGTCACCGCCGTCCTCACGGCACTTGCAGAGACGCCGTTGCAGATCGGGGCCGGGCTGTTCCTGATCGGGTTGTTCGCGTCCATCTACCATCCCGTGGGGCTCGCCATGGTCGTCGAGGGCCGGACGAAGACCGGTGTTCCTCTGGCCGTCAACGGCGTGTTCGGCAATCTGGGAGTTGCCTGCTCGGCGCTCCTGACCGGCTTCCTCATTGATGCCATGGGTTGGCGGGCGGCTTTTGCGTTGCCGGGAGCGCTCTGCATAGCGCTCGGCTGCGCCTACGGCCTCTTTGTCCGTTCCTCGCGTCGTCAGCCGGAAGCCCAACGCTCCCGCAAGGCGGTGACCGGCACCCCTGATGTCGGTACCGGGCCGCCCGACCGCCGCCTGCTGATCCGTGTCTTTTCCATCGTGCTCGTCTCCACGGCACTCGGCGGTCTCATCTTCCAAGCAACCACATTTTCCCTGCCCAAGATCTTTGAGGAGCGCCTGGACGAACTCGCCGATACAACCACCCTTCTCGGCTGGTACACCTTTCTCGTCGTCACCGTCGCAGCCTTCGCGCAACTGGTTGTCGGCTATCTCGTCGATCGGTACTCAGTGCGCGCGGTCTTTGCAGGAGTCGCCGCCCTGCAGGTCGCCTTCTTCTTGGCGATGCAGGACCTCGCCGGGTGGGGAGCGGTTGCCATCGCGACCGGCTTCATGCTGGGCGTCTTCGGCCAAATTCCCATCAACGATGTGCTGATCGGGCGGCTGGCAGCGAGTGCCTGGCGCAGCCGGGCGTTTGCCGGGCGCTACATCGTCACATTTTCGGTCGCCGCGACAGCCGTGCCGCTGATTGCGCAGGTGCACGCGCACTGGGATTTTGCCGTCCTGTTTCTTCTCCTCGCGGCAGCAGCTTCGCTGATCCTTCTCGCGGCACTCATGTTGCCAAGCACCCGCCGATTCGCGGCGGCGCACAAATCCGCCACAGACTCCCCGCTGACCTAGGGCCCCGGCACACGGCTGACGGACGCATCTGTCGACGCGCACGGGGCCCGGCCGCCAGTTCGAACTGATCCCGTGGAATTCGAGTCCCCGGCGCCTGTGAAGCAGGTTCCTTCCCGTGGGGCGCGGACACATTTCTCCTCCCGGCGGCGCGTCCGAGTCCTTCCCAGCCCAAATGTTCGTTCGGGTAATCCGGACGGAGCCGTGGAGCCAGAGAACCGCAGGGTGCGCCGGTCGCAACCTTCGGACTATCGAGAGGTCAGGCCTTGGGCGATCCCACTGCCGGATCGTCATCGAGGGAAGCGATCCGTTCGCGGAGTTCCGCCTTCCGCACCTTACCCGTAGACGTCTTGGGCAGCAGGCCGAATACGAATGTGTCGGGAACCTTGTAGCCCGCAAGCCGTTCACGGCAGAACGAGCGAAGCTGCTCGGGATCCGGAGCCTCACCGCCTGGCACCGGAGTGACGAACGCGACCGGACGCTCACCCCACCTCGGGTGGGGCCGGCCGATCACGGCCGCCTCCATCACGGCGGGGTGAGCGTGGAGAACGTCCTCCACCTCGATGCTCGAGATATTCTCGCCACCCGAAATGATGATGTCCTTGGCCCGGTCCCGCACCTCCACGTAGCCATCGTCGTGCACCACGGCGAGGTCACCGCTGTGAAACCACCCGCCGCGAAAGGCCTCAGCCGTGGCCTTTGGGTTGTGGAGATACCCCTTCATCACCGTGTTGCCGCGAAGAAGAATTTCGCCGATTGTGCTTCCGTCCGCTGGAACGGGCTCCAGGGTTTCCGGGTCCGCAACCCGCATGTCCCCGACCGTCGGGTACGGCACCCCTTGTCTTGCCATCCGCTTCGCGCGCTCCGGCAGCGGCATCTCTGCCCATTCGTCCTGGACCACGCTCACTGTGGCCGGCCCAAACGTCTCGGTCAGACCGTAGAGATGGGTGACGGTGAACCCCAACCGCTCCATCCCCTCGATCACCGCCGCCGGAGGCGCAGCACCACCGGTATAGACGTCACAGTGGTGCGAGAACGCCTGGCGCGCGCGTTCGGGAGCGTGGATCAGCATGGTGAGCACCGTCGGTGCGCCACACATCATGTTTACCCCCTCCTCCGTGACCGCCCGAAAGATATTCTCGGCCTCGACACTCCGGAGGCAGACGTGTCGACCGCCCACTATCGCCAGTGCCCACGTGAAGCACCAACCGTTGCAATGGAACATCGGCAAGGTCCACAGGTACGACGTGTCTGCCTGCATCCCGGTCACGAGGACTTGCCCAATCGCGTTCAGACAAGCACCGCGGTGCTGGAAGACAACACCCTTGGGATTGCCGACTGTGCCCGACGTGTACAGCACCGAAATGGTGTCCCATTCATCGGAAGGCGGGACCCACTGGAAATCCGGCAAACCGTCCGCAAGCACACCCTCGTAGCTGCGGGCTCCGCCAAGGTTCGCGTTTCCGGACGGTGACGGCCCCTCGGAATCTTCGACGAGGATCACAAGCGGCGGATTGGCGAGACGTGCAAGAGCCCGCTTCGCGAGGTCGGCGAACTCAGTATCCACGATGAGTGCCCTCGCCTCGCAGTGCTCCAGGATGAAAGCGATTTCCGGATCCTGCAGGCGGGTGTTGATCGGGTTGAGCGCTGCTCCCGCCATCGGGATTCCGTAGTGCCCTTCGAGCATCTCAGGGATATTGGGCAGCAGGAGGGACACGGTATCGCCCCGACCGATCCCGGCACTCCGCAGGCCTCCTGCCAGCCGCCGGCAGCGATCCCGGAGTTCCTGCCACGAAACCCGCTTGCGGCCGTGGATCACGGCCACGCGGTCCGGCCAGACGCGGGCAGTTCGCTCCAGGAAATTGATCGGCGAAAGCGGCGAATAGTTGGCCTCCAACTGGTGAAGGCCATCAGGCGAAGACACGGTCATGGGATGGGCTCGAGCACGGGGTTCGACCCCGGCCAGCATAGTGAAATCGTAGGGGGTGGCCGCCCGCGGCCTGGGTTCGGACCGGCCAGTGCCCTGTTGCCCTTCTAGGACCGGCTGTTGGGCATGTGCTGAGTTGCCGTGCGCTCCCCTGTGTCGACCAAGGCGTAGCTACGGCGCCAGCGCTGCTGACCCGATCGCTGGCGGCTTCCGAACTGCCGTTTCGCGTGCTCCAGTCAGCCCGCCGCGCCACGGCAGCGTGCGTGCAGGGGATTCGCTATCGGCCGTTACTTGGTACCGACTGCCCCGGACTGGAGACGCGAGGCCCTCACCTAGTGCGCAGCGTTTTGGCCGGGGGCTCCTCCGCCGTCAACCTGCGGCGCCTCGGCAACCGCCGTCGGGACTGGCCACGCTCGCGCAAACACCTGACCTTCACTGTCAGTCACCTGAACCGACAGCTCGCCTGGTTCTTCAGGCACGTAGTAGAAATGAATGCTGGGGTTCTCGCTCAGCGAAAAATTCGCTTCGACCGTCAATATCGGTTGGTCAACGTACTTCACCTCGATCGAGTCAACGAAATGCGGCGGCACGTAGTGGTGGGTGACCTGATCCATCTGCATTCCGGTGTGGTTGGGATGGCTGACCAGGATCTGTGCTTGGTTGGGCTGCCCCCATATCACGGCGCCCAAATGCCGGAATCGCATCTTTCCGATACGGGCGAGTGCAGCTTCGGCGTCCTTGCCTGCCGGCGCAGAGCAACCGCCGGAAGCCTTCACGTACCGCGCCGCCATGTGCAGTTCGCCGTCGCTGGTTTCCGCGATTGCCCGGACGTGGGTGTAGGCGTTAATTCGGATGCGGGTGCTGATGGCGGCCTTGCCGCTTGCAGGCGTAAAGTGGAAACGGCCGGCGACGGGTAGCGGGTTCTCGTCCACCAGCAGTGTCACAGTCTTGATGTACTGCCGATGTGTCTGGGGAAATACGGACTCGAACCGGATCGGGACAATGGCAGCGTCATACGCCCTGTCGGGAGCGTCGAGCGTCACAATCCCCGAACCCTCATGGATCACCCGGTCGCCGAATAGCTCTTCGCGCAAATCCTGCCAGCGGCTTTCGTCGTCGCTCACAGCCGGAGCAGCCACAAAGAGAGCGAGCAAGGCAGCTGAAACTGCAAAACGCATCGTTTTGTCTCCGACCGATGCGGAGAATTCTACCACGAAACACCGCCCGAAGCCCTTCAGGCCGCACAAGGACGAGAGTTCACTCCCACTCAAGTTCGGTGAAGCTTGCGGTGACATTGCGGGGGTGGTCCTCATCGAACCGAATCCAACGGCTCCGCTCCTCCGCTGCAACCCAGCCGATCGCATTCTCGATCGTTCCGCCCCCGGCAATTTCCAGGCGCACATCGCGGAGCAGCGCCCGAAGGTACCGTTCCTGCGCATCGAGTGCATCTGGCCAATGTGCTGTCGTGGGACCGTGCCCCGGAACAACGCGCGCCGCCGGTACCTGCCGGAGACTCGTCACCACGTCCAGCCACCCCTTGAGGCTGCCGTCGACAATTGGAAGCCGATCGACAAACAGCAGATCGCCCGCGAACAGGGTGCCTGTCTCCACATCCAACACGGTGACATCGTTGTCGGTATGCCCGGTCGGATGGGCGGTGACTTCCAAGGTACGCCCCCCCAGATCGATCCGGATCACATCGGTTACCTCAATGTTCGGCGCCACCGTCCTGCTCCCCTCGAAGGCGGCGCCGATTCGCTCCGCCGACACGTCCAGGTAGAACTGCGCTCGTGCCCCGTAGGCCTGACGGAGCTTTCGATGACCGACAAACCGGGTCGAATCAAGGGCGAAGGCCACGTTGCCCATGACGTGATCCGGATGGACGTGGGTGTTGATCACGTGGCTCACGGGGAGTTCGGTAATCGTCTTCACGAGCGCTCGAAGACGCTCCCCGAATGCGCGGCTTCCGCCGGTGTCGATGACGGCCACGGAGGCGGTTCCGACCACAATTCCGACATTGCCGACCGCGCCGAGGTTTTCGGCATTCGCGTCTTCGTGCGGGCCCGTGTAGACGTAGATGCCGTCGGCGACGGGAGCGAGTTCGATTGCATCGGAGGCAGCTGCCCGTCCACATGCTGTCGCGCACAGGACGACGACCACCCATCGCAACCACGATCGAACGGGCGGGCGTGAAGAAGGCATTCCGATGCTCCCGACTAACTTCGGCCCCCAACCGGATTGCGGTTCAGGCCTCGGCGGTTCCCACAATACGTCGATTCCGAGACGGGCGAGACTCTCTGCGTGCGGATATTCCTGCAGTTCCTGGGAACCCATCCGTCAACGACCCGAAATGGGTTGAACTGCCGGGTCCCGACCCAGAGTCCGCATTCCGACTGCTGACTAAGCAGCCTATTCTCGAGACTTATGAAGTCTTCGCCGCCTATTTCACTGCGCGACAAACTCTCGCCAAGCGGGTTTCCCGTCGCCTTTCGCGCGGCCAGTCTTACGGCAGGGTTACTGCTACTCGGCCCGGGCGGTCCCGGACTCGCGGCTGGAAGTCCCTGCATCGCCGACGAGCCCACCGATTACCGGATGTCCGAGTTCAGGACCGCAGTCCCCTGCACCCTCGAGGGTGCGACGGTCATTGCCACCCAGCAATTGCAGGCGATGCTTCAGCCGGAGGCTCCGCTCCTGATCGATGTCTTTCCCGCCCCTCGCGTGCCGAAGAACTTGCGCGATGAGCACCTCTGGCTGCCACCTACCCGGCACAGCCTTCCGGGAGCGGTGTGGCTTCCCAACACGGGATTCGGAGTGTTGCCAATTGAAGAGGAGCGGTACTTCCGATCCAACCTGGAGCAACTGACGGGGGGGAAGCGAACCCGAACCATCGTCTTTTTCTGCCTAGCCGATTGCTGGATGTCCTGGAACGCCGCCCGCCGCGCTGTGAGCTGGGGCTACGAATCCGTGGTCTGGTACCCGGATGGGGTGGACGGCTGGGAAGCGGTGGGACTGCCGCTCGCGGAAATCTCTCCGGTGGGACGCACCGAGGGGCAGTGACTCAAACCATCTTCCGAAGCTATGCGGGTGCTTCTCGTCATCGATGAACGACAGGAAGACTGAAGCAGCCGCTACTTAGCGACGCTTAGCGAGCCGCTCCACCAGAATGTTGTCAAGCATGTACCTGGTCGCGCGCCGCCAGGTACGTTCAGTATTGCCCCGCAAATCGACGAACGCGTGCGCCACTGGCGCCCCGCTTTTTACGTCGATCGCCACCACATTCAGATTGAGGATGAGATAGCTGATGAACTGGATCCAACCCACCAGCACCCAGTCGGCATCAACGTCGCGAGCGATGTCGCGCTCGCAACCATTGCACGCATGGAGGTACTGCAGCGGGTTGGCCGCCCGGATGGCCTCGCGGGTCACTTCGGCCGACACCACGTCGTAGCCCTCCTTTCGGAGCCGGCTACGAACGAGTTCTGCGACGGTGTCCAGCCGGTCCCGTTCCTCGACTGTCACCGTATGGGCATCCGGCAGGTAGTCGGCCTTCAGCAGTTCGATATCAAGGACGGCGATGCGAGGTGCATGATCCTCGCTCATCGCCACCACGGGGACCGCCATTGCCAGCAACAACGCCGGGGCGAATCTTTGCAAGCGCCTGGTGAACGGGCCCGTCAGTCGTTGCTCGGCCGGGGCGCGAAGTCGCCAACCAAAGTGCTTGATGCATTCCATTATCATGCCCTCCACTCCGCGATGGGGAACCCGGACGATGAAAAAAGCCTTGCTTGGGTTGGCCGTTGCCTTCCTTCCCGGTATCGAAACTTCATCAGCGAACGACTTTCCCACGCAGGCGCGCGTGGAGTTCGTGCTCGCGTGCATGGATTCGCTTGGTGGCCAGAGTTACGACACCCTGTACCCATGCGTCTGCACCGTCGACCAGATAGCGGACAAAATCTCTTACCAAGACTACACGACGGCCGAAACGCTGAGTTTTCTCTATTCAACGCCCGGTGAACGCGGCGGGGTGTTCCGTGACGCAGCGCCCGAGGCCAGAGCCCAAATCCAGCGCTATCACGCGCTACGCAATGAAGCTGAGAAAGCCTGTTTCGTTGCAGGGAGAAGGATACAGCCCGGCGGCTAGTCTGCCATCGCCGTTCCGTACGCTCGTCCTGCCAAAGCGCCGCGGAGCGAACGCATCACAACAAGACAATCCCTAAAGATATCAGGCTGCCCAAAGCCGGGCGTCAAGAATGCCAACAATCGGGAACTATCGCCAGCTTGGTCATCTCTGCTTCCGGCCGCTTAGCGCCCCTGACAAACCCGTCGTGTTTTCAGCCTGCGCGCCGGATTACATCGGTCAGGACGGCGCTTTGGCGGCATTTTTGCTGTAAGCTATAGCAGATAGCCAGCCAGATCTTTCGTGGTTTGCAATGTTGGTCGGGCTGACTGGGATGACGGGCGCACTTGTTCGGGAGTTAGCGGCTTGCCCTCTGGCATCCATTTACACGAGTGCGAACACACCGTGATTCCGAATCAAGGGAGGAACTCTATGAAAACACGGTTTGTGTCACTGATCGTTTCCATTGCGATGGGAATGATGCTCGCACTGCCAACCGCCGTATCCGCCAACGACGAGGTCCTGGCGCTGTCGGCCGACGTCAACAACTGGGCCATGTGGGGCCGCACCTATGACGGCACCCGCTATAGCCCGCTGGACGAAATTAACGCGAGCAACGTCGGGAACCTCCAGGTCGCCTGGACGTTCTCGACCGGGGTCTTGCGAGGACACGAGGGTGGACCACTCGTCATCGGCGATACCATGTACGTCCATACCCCATTTCCGAACAAGGTCTTCTCCATCAACCTAGCTGACCAGACGATCAACTGGAGTTACGTCCCGAAACAGGATGCAGCAGGCACCATCCCGGTGATGTGTTGCGATACCGTCTATCGAGGGCTGGCGTACGCTGACGGCAAGATCTTCTTGCAGCAGGCCGACACCACTCTCGTGGCGCTCGACGCGAACACGGGTCAGGTCGTCTGGAGCGTGGTCAACGGCGATCCGTCCGCGGGTTCTACCAACACCAACGCTCCGATCGTCGTCAATGACAAGGTGTACACCGGCATCAGTGGCGGCGAATTCGGGGTCCGTGGCTTCCTGGCGGCCTACAACATCAGCGACGGGAGCCTGGCGTGGAAGGGCTACAGCACTGGTCCCGATGACGAGATGCTGATCGACCCGGAAAACACCACCCACATGCTGGAACCGGTAGGGCCCAACTCGAGCCTCGATTCCTGGGAAGGCGACCAGTGGCAGATCGGCGGCGGCACGACTTGGGGTTGGTACACCTATGACCCCGACCTCAACCTGATCTACTACGGCACCGGCAACCCGAGCACGTGGAACCCGGTGGTGCGTCCCGGTGACAACAAGTGGTCGATGACCCTCTTCGCCCGCGACGCCGACACCGGAGTTGCCCGCTGGGTCTACCAGATGACCCCGCACGACGAATGGGACTACGACGGGATCAACGAGAACATCCTGGCCGACATCGAAATCGGCGGCGAGATGCGGAAAGTCCTGGTCCACTTCGACCGGAACGGCTTCGGCTACACCCTCGACCGCGCGACCGGTGAACTTCTTGTTGCCGAGAAGTACGACCCGGCGACGAACTGGGCCACCCACGTTGACATGGCCACTGGCCGCCCGCAGGTGGTCGCGGACTACAGCACCGACCATCAGGGTGAAGACGTCAACACCCAGAACGTCTGCCCCGCAGCGCTCGGTTCCAAGGACCAGCAGCCTGCCGCGTTCTCACCGCGCACCGGTCTGTTCTACGTG
This sequence comes from Alphaproteobacteria bacterium, assembly GCA_965215575.1. Classification (GTDB taxonomy): domain Bacteria; phylum Pseudomonadota; class Alphaproteobacteria; order TMED109; family TMED109; genus VXPW01. The sequence goes on along the minus strand of OZ244069.1, from coordinate 2,042,136 downwards.
CCGACCAACCACGTCTGCATGGACTACGAACCGTTCCGTGTCGAGTACGTTTCGGGGCAGCCCTACGTCGGCGCCACGCTCAGCATGTTCCCGGCTGGCCGGGTCACGGGCGACGGCACTGACCATCTCGGCAACTTCATTGCCTGGGATGCCGCAAACGGCAAAATCGTCTGGTCATTGCCTGAGACCTTCTCCGTGTGGAGTGGCGCGCTCGCGACCGGCGGTGACATCGTGTTCTACGGTACGCTGGACGGTCGCCTGAAGGCCGTCGATGCGACCTCGGGCGAGGAGCTTTACAGCTTCAAAACCCCGTCAGGCATCATCGGCAACGTGAACACGTGGACCTTCGAGGGCAAGCAGTACATCGGCGTGCTTTCCGGAGTTGGCGGCTGGGCCGGCATCGGCATGGCGGCCGGTCTTGAGGGTGACACCGATGGTCTTGGCGCAGTCGGCGCCTACCGAGGTCTGAACCAGCACACCCAACTAGGCGGTGTGCTCACCGTGTTCGCTATTCCGTAGTCCGACACGCGACAGCCTGACGGGCGGGGAACCGTCGGTCAGTGACTTTCCTCGCCGGCTGCGGTCTCACGGCCGCAGCCGGCTTTTTTGTTGGAATTGGGTCCTGTACAGAGCATTCGGGTTACAGCTGCTGAACCCCACAGGGTCCCCACGCAATGAGGAACCTTCAAATTGCATCAGTACTTTCGGACGAACTTCGGAATACCGCTGGCAGGGATTCTGATCGCAGCGGCATCCCTCGCCGCCCCAACCGCCATGGCAGAGGATCCGCCGCCCTACGAGGACCACATTCAGTGTGAATCGGAAGCAAATCCAGGCACGTGCAAGATTGATCTCTGGCTGACACGTGGCTACCGGGCTTTCAGTCAGTGTCAGGTCTGCCACGGGCTAGCCGGTGCCGGCAGCACCATCGGCCCGAGCCTCCTCGACAAGTTGCGCGAGATAGATCTCGACCGGTTCATGGAGGTGGTGGTGAATGGCTACGAAGGGCAAATCGGAGTCATGCCCGGATGGGGAACCAACCCCAACGTCATGAATTACATCGACCAGCTCTACGCGTATCTCAAGGCGCGCTCCGATGGAGTTCTCCCGGGAGGACGTCTCGAGCGCTACGACCGATGACGGTGAGCAGAGCGATGTCGAGAGCTCGAAGGACGGCATTGCGGCCGGTTGTGGCTGCGCTGTTCATGGTGTGCACCTTCGCGTACGCGGGTGCCGCCAGCAGCGCCGAGCAGGGCGCGTTCAAGGTGTGCGCCGACGCCCACTTCCTTCCGTGGTCCAACGACCGTGGCGAAGGTTTCGAGAACGAGATTGCGGCACTGCTTGCCGGGCAACTCGGTCTCGCCGTCGAGTACACTTGGTTTCCGCAGCGTATGGGCTTCATCCGGAATACGCTCCGGGCCAGAGACGAGGGCGGCACGCACCGGTGCGATGTCGTCATGGGGCTTCCCCACGGCTTCGAACTCACCCTGACGTCCGAGCCTTACTACCACTCGACCTATGCATTGGTTTACGTGGAGGGACACGGGCGGGATGGCGTGAATTCGGCGGCGGACCTCTTGGCGCTCGGTCCGCTTCAGCGAAGCGAACTCCGGTTCGGGCTCGCCGAGCGCAACCCGGGAACGCTGTGGCTGGCCCGACACGGTCTTCTCGACCGCCTCACCAAGGCCTACCCATCACAGTCCGGCGACCCCAAGGTGCGGCCGGGCCAACTGGAGCAGGAAGACCTTCTCGCAGGAATCATTGACGTTACTGTCATGTGGGGGCCGATTGCTGGACATTTCGTGCGGAGTAATCCAGAGGTCCCGATCCGCGTCATTCCCATGGTCTCGGAACCCAATATCCTTTTGCATTTCGGCATTTCGGTCGGAGTCCGGTTCGGTGAACCGGAGAGGCTCGACGAACTAGAGCGGCATCTGGCAGAAAACCGCGACGCAATTGACGCGATTCTGCGCCGACACGGTGTGCCGCTAGTGGATGCTGACGGGAACCTGCGCTGAGTAGGGCCCGGATTCGGTCCTCATGTCCCGCTGAAAGGATGGCGCAGGAACCGTTCCCCGCGCCTGCCGTCGCCCCGACGAGATCGCAGCGCACTTCTGACCGGGCTCCACGACCACGCTAGTTAGAAGCGGCGCAAAGCCATTTGCATGGTCTGCGAACTGCGAACAGCGTTCATCACAGGCTGCATCGCCCCTGCCCGGCTCATCATCCGGCGACCTCCACCGCTTGGGCGCCAAACCGGTCAAGGTGGTGCGCGGCGTCGCCGAAAAAGGTATCGATCATCGTCAAACGCTTGAAGTAGTGGCCCACCTTCAGTTCGTCCGTCACTCCCATGCCGCCATGCAGCTGGACCGCTTCCTGCCCAACCTTGCGCCCGGCGTTTCCGACATGCGCCTTGGCGGCAGAGACAGCACGGCGCCGCTCCGGCGCCGGCTTGTCCAGACTGAGCGTTGCCATCAGGGTCAGAGATCGAGCCTCCTCGCAACCGATCAGCATGTCGACTGCCCTGTGCTGAAGAACCTGGAACGCGCCGAGCGGCCTCCCGAATTGCTGCCGGGTTTTAAGAAAGTCCAACGTAGTCTCACGCAGGACGTCCATGATTCCCACGGCCTCGGCACACACGGCGGCAATCGCCTGGTCGGTTACTTCCTCGATGATCGGAAAGGCCTCTCCGGGAACTCCGAGTAGAGCGTCCTCGCCGACTGAGACGCCCTCTAAGGCTACCTCGGCTGCGCGCAGGCCGTCGATCGTGCGATAGCTGCGCAAGCTGACGCCGTCTGCTTCGGGTGGCACCAGAAACAGGGAAATTTCGCCGGTTTCTGCAACCTCACCACGGCTCCGGGCAGAGATGACAAGAACGTCTGCGGCATCCGCATTGTGCACGACGGCCTTCCGCCCATCGAGCACGAATCCGCCGTTTGCCGCGCGTGCGCGCGTGGCTACGTGCCCTAGGGCATAGCGCCCACCTGGCTCGCCGTGCGCAAATGCCAGTTGCAACCTTCCTGCAACCAGATCGCGGAGATACCGGGTCCGCTGCGCTTGGCTTCCTGCCTTGGCGATCAACTTACCGCCGAGCAGGATGCTAGGGACGTAGGGCTCGACCACTAGCCCGCGCCCAAGGTGCTCCATGAGGACCATCACCGCGACCGGGTCGCCTCCGAGACCCGCCTGGTCCTCTGGAAACGGGATGGCCAACCAGCCCAAGTCGGCAAACTGACCCCAGACGTTCGCGTCGAAGCCGATATCGCTTGCAGTAATTCGGGTTCGCGTCTCAAAGTCGTAGTCGTTCCGGATGAACCGCGCGATGCTCTGTGAGAGAAGCGTCTGGTCCTCACCCAATGAAAGATCCATGGCCTCCGCTCACAATTCCAGTACGAGTTTGGCAACAATCCCTTTTTGGATCTCGTTGGACCCCCCGTAGATCGAGGCCTTGCGCCAGTTGAAATAGCGTGGACCCACTGCGGCTGCATAGTCGGGCCCGATGGGATCCTCGTTCCAGCCGTCCTTGAGCGCCTCGGGCACGTAAGGATTCGCGTAGGCGCCCACCGCCTCAAGCGCGAGTTCGGTAATGCGCTGCTGAACCTCGGTACCCCGGATTTTAAGAATGTTGGCTTCGGGTCCGGGCTCTCTCCCCGCTGCCTGGCTGCTCAAGGAGCGCAGTTCTGTGTACTCAAGCGCCAGAAGGTCAATCTCCGTTGTAGCGATTTTTTCCCGGAATCGGGAGTCCTCGGATAGCGGCAGTCCGTTCGATCGCTCGGTGGCCGCAATTCGCTTGAGGCTCGCCAGCTGCTTCTTGGAGCGGCCCACGTCAGCAATCCCGGCCCGTTCGAAGCTGAGCAGGAACTTCGCGTAGGTCCAGCCCAGGTTCTCCTCACCGACCAGATTCTCGACCGGGACCCTGACATCCTCGAAAAAGACGTCGTTGACTTCGTGTCCTCCATCCATGGTGATGATCGGCTTCACTTCGATGCCCGGGGAATGCATGTCAATTAACAGGAACGAGATTCCCTGCTGCGGCCTCGGCGCATCGGGGTCGGTCCGAACCAGGCAGAAGATCCAATCGGCCCAATGAGCCGATGTCGTCCAAGTCTTTTGCCCATTGACGACGAAGCTGTCACCGTCGCGGACAGCGCGAGTGCGCAGATTGGCCAGATCGGAACCCGCGCCCGGCTCCGAGTAGCCCTGACACCACCAGTCCTCACCCGACAGAATGCGTGGCAGACAATGCGCCTTCTGCCTCTCACTTCCGAAGGTAAAGATCACCGGGCCGACCATGTTGATCCCGAACGGCATGACTCTGGGAGCCCCCGCAACTGCCGTCTCCTCGTCGAAGATGTATCGCTGAAACGGGGTCCAACCAGTACCGCCGTGCTCCACCGGCCAGCCGGGGGCAATCCATCCCTTTTCGTGCAGAATCCGGTGCCATTCCGAGTAGTCGTCACGCCTTAGTTCGAAACCGCCATCAACCCGACGCTTAATGTCAAGAGGGAGATCCGCCGCCAAAAATTCGCGCACTTCCCTACGAAATTCCTGCTCCGCACGGGTGAAATCGATGTCCATGGATGCCTACCTCACGCAACTGTTCCGCTCGGGGTCCGGCTACTGTAGAAGCAAACAGCGTGAACAAGTAGCGTCGACTATTCCTGCCGCTTCGGGCGCCGAGTAACTCCCCTGCAACGAACGATTCGGCGTGTCGCGGACCTTTTGTCTGGTCTCAGATCCACCGGCGTTTCGCAGGCGGAAAGGTGTCTGCCGCTGTTCGGAGCGGAGCCCGCGTTACCTCCTTGCCGGTATCCGAAACTCCAACGATAGTCCGCGATGCCGGAGCAAACCCATGACCGATCTACCTCACACCACACACCAGCCGTCTGGGCCGCTATCCGGCATCACGGTCCTTGACCTCACGCGCGTACTCGCGGGCCCCTTCGCCACCATGGTCCTCAGCGACCTTGGTGCCAGGGTGATCAAGGTGGAACCCCCGGGTGGTGACGATGCCCGCTCCTTCGGACCGTGGGTCAACGACGTCTCCGCCTACTTCGGCTCGCTCAACCGTGGCAAGGAAAGCATCGCGCTCGATCTCAAGGACGAAGCCGACCAAGCGCTACTTACGGGTTTGGCTAGTCGTGCCGATGTCCTTGTGGAGAACTTCCGGCCGGGCACACTCGAGCGCCTAGGCTTCGGATGGTCAGCCCTGCATGCAGCCCACCCGCAGCTGATCCTCGCGTCAACTTCCGGGTTCGGCCAGACCGGCCCATGGGCCGACCGGCCAGCCTACGACATGATTGTGCAAGGCATGGGCGGGCTCATGTCGTTAACCGGGCATGCCGACGCGCCACCTACCCGCGTCGGCACATCGATTGGTGATATTGCCGCGGGGCTGTTTACCGCAATCGGGATCGCAAGCGCACTCTACGAGCGAAATCGTACCGGGGTAGGCCAACACATCGACGTTGCCATGCTGGACAGCCAGATTGCGATCCTGGAAAACGCGGTTGCTCGCTACTTCGCGACGGGTGTGGCGCCTCCCCCCTCCGGTGCACGGCATCCTGCGATCGCCCCGTTCGGATGTTTCCGCGCGTCCGATGCCTACCTTGTCTTGGCGGCCGGCAACGACCGCATGTTCCAGACGTTGGTCGATGTGCTCGGGCGGCCACAGCTCTCCGATGATCCGCGCTTCCGATCCAACCGGGACAGGATCGAACACGTCGAGGACCTGGAAGAACAGCTCAACACCTGCCTTGCAGTCGCCCCGCGCAGCGACTGGCTCGCCAGACTGGAGGCCGCTGGGATTCCCGCTGGCCCCCTGAACGATGTCGCTGACGCCGTGGCCTCTCCCCAGGTCAGGGCTCGCAACATGCTGGTAGAGGTTGTCGGCGAGGCTCTGGGCGGGTTGAAAATAGCTGGCAATCCGATCAAGCTTTCCGCCCATCCCGATCCGGCGACTCGCGGCCCAGTCCCTGCGTTGGACGGTGACCGCGCTCAAATTCTGAGCCTTCTGCGTGAACCATAGAGCCAGCTACACGGGCGCGTTTGCGCGGGCGGGAATCCTTGTCCTCGCCACCGTCCTCAGTTCGGTCGCGGCTGGTTTCGCCCTGCTTCTGGTCGTCCTGCAAAGTGCCGTCCCCACCATCGACGGACGCCTTGATGTCGTGGGGATTGATGACTCACTGACGATCATCCGCGACGGGAACGGCATTCCGCACATCTTCGCCAAGAGCGAGCAAGACGCGTGGTTCGGACTGGGTTTCGTGCATGTGCAAGATCGCTTCACCAACATGGAATTCACGCGGCGCGCCGGCGCAGGACGCATGGCAGAGGTTCTCGGCGAAGAGGGTGTCCCCTTCGACCGCATGTTCCGCACGATCGGCTATGCACACGCCGCGCGCGCCGTAGCCGAGACCCTGGATCCGGCGACCCTCGATCTTCTCCAGGGCTACACGGACGGGGTCAACGCCGCGCTGGAGGCGGGTCACTTGTCGGTGGAACTTCGGCTGCTGGGCATTACACCCGATCCGTGGACTCCCGCTGACAGCATGCTGGCCATCAAGATGATGGGATTCCTGTTGTCACAAAACGCCCGCGCCGAAGCACTCCGTGCGCGGCTGCTCCCGCAGCTTGGAGAGGACCGGCTCCGGGAATTGTGGCCTTCCCTAGACCGGCTAGTTCCGGGCTCCAACGCGTGGGCCGTTACCGGCCGCCATTCTTCAAGTGGCAAGCCCTTGCTCGCTAGCGACCCGCATCTGCGGTTTGCTGCGCCCTCGATCTGGTATCTCGCCCATCTCTCGGCGCCGAACTTCAGCGTGTGGGGTGCGACGCTGCCGGGAATTGCGGCTGTTCCCATCGGGCGTAACCGCAACGTGGCCTGGGGCGTGACGTCGGTTTACGCCGATGTCCAGGATCTCTTCGTCGAGACTCAGGACCCGGACGATCCCAGCGCGTACCTCACACCTGACGGGCCGGTACCATTTGACGTGCGCGCGGAAACGATCGCGGTCAGGGGCGGAGAGTCAATTCGCCTTTCTGTTCGATCGACCCGGCACGGACCGGTCGTCTCCGAACTTCCACCGTACGATTTTGCAAAGCCCGGCCAAGTAGTCGCATTCCGCTCGGAGGAACTTGCAAAAACCGATCTGACGCAGCGCGCTGCCTTTCGCAGTCTCCGTGCCGAATCGGCCAAGGCATTCCGTCAGGCCCTTCATGAACTGCAGGCGATTGTCCAGATCGCCGTGCACGCGGATTCCGACGGCAACATCGGCTATCTCATGACCGGGCGCCTTCCCGTGCGAGCGACGGGCGACGGGTTCCTACCTGCCGACGGTACCGACCCCGGTAGCGCCTGGATCGATCAGGTCCACGGCCCGCGGCTCCCAGCCGAGGTAAATCCTCCGAACGGTCGCGTCGCCAGTGCGAACGAGTTCCTGGCTCCTCCCGGCTATCCGTACTTCATCATGCGGGACCATCCGCCATCGTATCGTGCGGAACGTCTCCGGGAACTGCTCGATTCGGTGCCTGCCGGAGGCTTCACTCCGCACGACTTTGCGGCCATGCAGGCAGACGTGGTCTCTCTCGCAGCACGGAGCCTTCTTCCGCTCTTGCTGGACGCCGGCCCGTTCAACGGGCCGGGCGCCGAAGCCGCGCGGATGCTCAAGGCCTGGGATTTGCACATGGACCCAGACCGGCCGGAACCGCTGCTCTATTCCGCTTGGCACCGGAGCCTGATGGCACGCCTGCTCCCATCCCTGTTTGAAGACGACGGACCCGCCTTGGCGCCCATGCCGCTGTTGCTGACCGATCTCCTGACAGGACGATCGCCTGGATGCGGGGATTCCGAAGCTGCCTGCCGACAGCTTGTACGGCACGCATTGGCAGACGCTGTCTCCTCTCTGCGCCGGCTCCATGGGCGCGACCTCACAGTACCGCGATGGGACGCCGCGGCTGTCGCGAACCACCACCATCGGCTTCTAGGCGGAGTCCCTTTCCTCGGACGTCTGTTCAACATCACCGGTCCACACCAGGGCGGGCCGTTCACGCTCATGCGCATGGAGTCCGACTGGAGCAATGACGCACAACCGTTTGCCGGCATCCACGGCGCGGGAGTACGGCTGGTTCATGACCTCAGCGAGACAACCCGGTCGTGGGCGGTACTGTCTACCGGCCAGGCCGGTCATCCCCTGTCGCCCTGGTACCGCGATCAGGCCGGTCCCTGGTTCGCCGGTCAGCTCCTGGAATTTGAAACTGACCAGTCACGGATAGGCATCCATTCAGAACTTGAACTGGTGCCCAAGACAGGGTCCTGAATAGAACGGTTGCGCGGAGCCGGGCAGCTTCGCATAGTCCGGCGCATGGCATCCCCCACACACAATTCGTCAGGCCGGCTGGTTCCGGCCCTCGACGACTACGCCCATCGGGTCGAGCGCGACATCCGCTTCTTCGATCTCGACGGCGTCGGACACGTCAACCACGCAGCAGTCGCCCGCTACCTCGAGGAAGGCCGGCTTTCGTACTTGCTGGGCATCAACGATCCGATCAGCGCGGATCCAGTGCTGATGCTTGTCCACATCGCGATCGACTACTTGGCACAACTGCACTGGCCGGGCAAGGTCGTGATCGGAACATGCGTCGGCAAGTTCGGACGGACATCGGTCCATTGGGAGCAGGCCGTGTTCCAGGAAGGTCAGTGCGTGGCGAAGGCACATGCAGTGATGGCTCTGGCAGACCGTAGCAGTGCAAGCAGCGTGCCCATTCCGGAGGAGCTCCGCGCCCGACTGAGGGAACAGGGAGCCGGATCCTGCCCTCCATCCTGACGGACCAAGCGGCGGATTCCGCCGGGCCACGATGACCCTTCCGATCGCCCTGACGCTCCTGATGGCCATCGCGGCAGTCGGGGCTTTCGTGTCGGGACGGTTCCGCCTGGAGACGGTCTCCGTCGGACTGCTCCTGGCCCTCATGTTGCTGTTCCTGTCCGTCGAGATGCCGGACCCACGCGCAGAACCCGGCCTGGTGTTCGCGGGATTTGCCAACACGGGCCTGATCACGCTGATGGCGTTGCTGGTTGTGGCTCGTGGCCTAACTGAGACGGGCGCGCTCAGCCAGATCGCAGAATTGCTGAATCAGACGGCCAGGAACCGCCAGAGCACAGTGTTTGCCCTGATCCTGCTGTTTGCCGCACTGACGTCGAGCTTCATCAACAACACGCCAATCGTCTTGATCTTTATTCCGATCCTTATCCTGATCGCATCGCCCCGCCTGCCACCCTCTCGAACCCTGATCCCGCTGAGTTACGCGAGCATTCTTGGAGGCATGACCACGCTGGTCGGGTCCAGCACCAATCTCATCGCCGCTGGCGTCGCGGTGAACCTCGGCCTCCCACCATTCCATTTTTTTGCATTCACGATCCCCGGTCTGGTCATCGCCGGCGTCGGCCTCATCTATGTGACCGCCATCCTCCCCTGGCTCCTGCCGAAACTGGAGACGGAATCGGATACACCCGTCGAGGCGCGTCAGTTTGTGACCGAGATCGAAGTCCGTTCCGATTCGCCGGCTGTGGGGGAAGCGTCAGTCGGCGGCATGTTCCCGAGCCTTCACGAGTTGACGGTCTTCTCGGTGCGACGCCGTCTCGAGACCTACCTGTCTCCATTCGAAGAAGTGGTCCTGGAGCCCGGGGACGTACTCGTGGTGGCGCTCGCCAGAACCCGTTTTCCGGCCATTCTGGGAACCCTCGGGGGGGTATTCAGAACCGCGCGCATTCAGGCCGAGAATGAGGCTAATTTCTTTGCCGAAGCCGTGGTAACGGTCGATTCACCGTTCACTGACACTCCTCCGCTCACGCCAGAGACGTTCCGGCGACGTACCGGTTGCACGATTCTCGGCCTCCGCCGTACCCGATTGACCAACCGGCGCGAACGGCCGCTGGAAACCCCGCTCCAGAGCGGCGACATACTGCTGGTAGAAGGCACCCAGAGTGCGGTCAGCGATCTCCGCCAGAGCGGCATCGTGGTACCCACTGAGTGGCGACAAAGCCAACTTCCACCCGTCAAGTTTCGCTGGCGTGCTGCAGGAATCTTCCTGGGTACCATCCTCGCGGCATCAAGCGGAATCGTCCCGGTCGTGGTCGCCGCTGTGGCCGGGGCCTTCTTCATGATCGCTTCGGGCACCGTGTCCGTCGGCCGGGCACTCGGGGCAATTGACGGTCGGGTCGCTCTTCCGGTCGCCGCCATGCTCGGCCTGAGCAGCGCGATGCAGATGAGCGGTGCCGCGGACTGGGTGGCCGACGGAGCCGTGCGGGCGATGGAGATGTTTGGATTCGGGCCCGCTGCGATGATGTCAGCGCTCTTCATCGTGACCGCAATCACGACCGACTTCCTGACCAACAACGCTGCCGCCCTCTTGTATATGCCCATCGCGATCGGCATTGCGCAGATTCTTGGCGTGGACCCGTTTCCATTCGCCGTGACCGTGATCTTCGCTGCCAACATGTCGTTCTCGACCCCGATTGGTTACCAGACCAATCTTCTGGTGATGGGTCCAGGCGGTTATCGGGGACGTCACTACCTGCGGAGCGGGCCGCCCCTCACCCTGATCTGCTGGGGGACGTTTACTCTGTTTGTCCCCTGGTACTACGGAATCCAGTAACGCGAGACCGACAAGTTTCATCGGGACTGACGCCAGCCGACGCGCTCGGGATTCGGCCGTGAAGAGCTTGCCACTACCCTCCTGCGAGCTACCGTCCCAATTTGATAGCATCACAGCCTCCCCTCGGGATTCACGGCCAGCCGCCCATGACGCTGCCACTTGGTGACACTGTTCCGATCTTCGTCGGCACGTCCGCCCTTCCCTGCCCGTACCTGCCCGGGCAGACAGAGCGGAAGACGATCACGCAGATACCGGTCCGACACGCCGATCGGTTTCACGCCGAACTCATTCGAGCGGGTTTTCGTCGAAGTCACGGCATGGCGTATCGCCCGGCATGTCCTTCATGTCGGGCGTGTCGACCAGTACGGATCGATACGCATGGCTTCGTTGCCGGACGACGGTTCAGACGAGCCCGCCGATCCTGCGAGGCGCTGACCTGGCGTGAATGCGGTCCGGTCGCGACACGGGAGCAGTACGCCCTCTTTCGCCGATACCAGACCAGCCGCCACTTCGGTGGCGACATGGAAGGCATGGGGTACAGCTCCTACCAGGCCATGATCGAGGAAACGCCCGTGGACACGCGAGTCGTCGAAGCCCGCAATCAGCACCAGGAACTCATTGCCGTTTCCCTGACCGACCGGCTGTCCGACGGACTTTCGGGGATTTACAAGTTCTGGGATCCGGACCAGAGGCGAGACAGCCTCGGCTCGGCCACGATCCTTTGGCACATCCGGAAGGTGCATGACCTTGGATTGCGGTACTTCTACCTCGGCTATTGGATCCCTCAATCCTCCAAGATGGCCTACAAGCGTCACTTCCAACCGCTCGAGGAACTTACGGCGAAGGGCTGGGTGCCTGTGCCTGTTGCCGATGTTCTCGGCTGAGGGCTTCCGGCCGTCTGCTGGACTGCGTTACCGTCTATGCTGTTGACGCGAGGTGGGGGAAGTCCCCACCTGCGCAAAGAGAAACCTTGCAGAGGAGCTTCCGCGTTGGATCGTAGAACGTTTCTTTCCGGCGCCGCCGTCGTGAGCGCCTCGGTTGCTCTGGCTGCATGCGGTCAAAGCGACGAAAAAGATGACCAGCAGACACTGGAAACCGGCACGCCGCAGGATCCAGGTAGCGCTCCCGGCGTGAGCCGTGGGCTCCGCGAATGGCGCTTGGTCACGACGTGGCCCAAGAATTTCCCAGGACTCGGTACGGGTGCGCAGCGCCTCGCAGATCAAATCACCACGGCCTCGGAGGGCCGGCTCACAGTCAAGCTATACGCGGCAGGTGAACTCGTCCCGCCGTACGAGAGCTTCGATGCGGTTCGGGAAGGCAAGGCCCAGATGGCCCACGCGGCCCCGTACTATTGGATCAACAAGCACCGGTCGACCCCGTTCTACGCAGCGGTGCCCGGCGGCCTCGTAGCCCAAGAGCACAATGCCTGGGTCTACCATGGGGGCGGTCAGGAACTGTGGGACAAGCTCTACGCCGAATTCGGCCTAAAGGCCTTTCTGGCCGGCAATTCAGGCACCCAGATGGGGGGATGGTTCCAGAAGGACATCAACAGCATCGAGGACTTCCAAGGCCTCAAGATGCGAATTCCCGGCCTTGGTGCTGAGGTGATCAACCGGCTCGGTGGAACGGCGGTCAACCTTCCAGGCGGCGAGATCATGCCCGCGCTCCAGTCTGGCGTCATTGATGCGACCGAATGGGTTGGCCCCTGGAACGACTTGGCCTTCGGCTTCTACAAAATCACCAAGAACTACTACGGGCCCGGGTTTCACGAGCCGGGAACCGCGAACGAGCTGCTGATGAACAAGCAGGACTGGGATGGACTTGAGTCGGACCTTCAGGCGATCGTCGAAGATGCCGCCGCCGCGACGAACGTGCGCATGCTGTCCGAGTTCACCGCTGCCAACAACGAGTCCCAGCGGGTGCTGGTGGAAGAGCATGGAGTCCGGCTGCGGCACTTCCCCGAGGAGGTTTTCTCGGAAATGCTCGCGCATAGCGACGACGTCGTACGGGCTACGGCGCAGGAGGGCGAACTCGCGCGCCAGATCTTTGAGAGCTGGGAACGGTTCCGAGACGAGTCCCGCGCGCGCAACCCCTATGCCGAGCAGGGTTACCTCCGACTGCGGGGATAGCTTCCGCGACGGACAGCAGAGTGAAGGATGAGCTCCTCCCCTCCGCGAATGTGACACGGCGACAAGGGGAGCTGGGCGCTGGACGTGGCCGCTTGCTGCCGCCAGAAGCTATTGGGGGTAGATGACCTTCGGCAGCCACGTAGCGAGTTCTGGCACTAATGCCAAGATACCCAGCATCGACAGCTGGATTGCGACAAACGGGACGGCTCCCCGGTAGATTGCCGCAGTCGCCACCTCTTTCGGTGCTACACCGCGCAGATAGAACAGTGCGAAACCGAAGGGTGGCGTGAGGAACGACGTCTGCAGGTTGACCGCGACGAGAATCGCGAACCAGACAGGGTCGACCCCCAGCATCAGGATCGGCGGACCGATAATCGGGATCACCACATAGGTGATCTCAATGAAGTCCAGAAAGAACCCGAGCAGGAACATGAGCAACATGGTGAAGATCAGCACGCTCACCACGCCGCCACGTAGTCCCTGCAGGAACTCGGCCACCATCTCGTCTCCGCCGAATCCGCGAAAGACAAGTGAAAATAGGGCGGCCCCCACCAGAATTGTGAAGACCATGGCTGTCATGCGAACCGTTGAACGCATGACATCGTTCAGGATTTCGAGATTGAACTGTCGTCGCTGGATGGCGAGCAGCATTGCACCAACGGCGCCTACGCCGGCCGATTCGGACGGAGTCGCGAGACCGGCCAATATCGAACCAAGGACAGCGACGATCAACAGCAACGGCGGTATCAACGCCCGCAATACGCGTGCACGCAGCTCGGCGGATGAAACGGCATCCCGCTCGCTCTTCGGGATCGGGGGCATCGCATCGGGTCTAACCGTGGCATACAGGTACTGCCATGCGATGTACAGCGCGACGAGCCCGAAGCCGGGCAGGAGGGCCCCGACGAAGAGATCCGTCACGGTCACCGCCTCTGGCGAGAAGTTGCCCTGGGCCAACTGTGCCTGTTGGTAGGCGGCGGAGATCTGGTCACCGAGCAAAATCAAGACGATGGACGGCGGAATGATCTGACCAAGAGTGCCGGCGGCGCAGATGGACCCACATGCGACCGCGGGTTCGTAGCCCCGCTTCAGCATCGTGGGGAGCGAAAGGAGGCCCATCGTGACGACTGTGGCCCCTACAATGCCGGTTGAAGCGGCGAGCAGGGCACCGACACAAGTCACCGCAATGCCGAGCCCCGCGCGCAGGCTGCCGAGCACGAGAGTCATGGTCGTCAGCAGCTCTTCGGCGATACGCGAACGCTCAAGCATCACTCCCATGAACACGAACAGCGGAACCGCAATCAGCAGGTCGTTGGTCACGATTCCGTAGATGCGATTCGGAAACGCGGCGACGAAGCTCAAGTCGAACAGACCGGCGATGGCACCGAGTACGGCGCCAAGCAAGGCAACACCGGACAGCGTGAAGGCAACCGGAAATCCGGCCAGCAGTGCTGCCATCAAGGCGATCAGCATGCCGCCGACAAGAAACTCTGGCGTCACGAACTCGTGCTTTCGGTGGGCACCGCCAGTACACGAGCGTTACGGATGATCGTCGCGACCCCTTGCAGCATCAGCAATCCTGCGAACAGCCAGATAAATGTCTTGAGCAGGTAGACCGCGTGTAAACCGCGTTCCTCAATGGAGCCTTCAAAGTCGGCCCAGGAATTCAGGACGTAATCCCAGGAATAGTAGAACACCGCGAAGCACACCGGTAAGAGAAAAAACACCGTACCCAAGAGGTCGACCCATGCCTTGCGCCTCAGGGGCATCCGTTCGTAGATCATATCGACGCGGACGTGTGCGTCGTGCTTCAGGGTGTATCCCGCTCCCAGCAGAAACACTGCCGCGTACATGAAGCGGACCGATTCCTGCATCCAGATAAAGCCGACATTGAAGCCGTATCGAAGAACCACGATAGCCACGGTGACCAGCACCATGAACAGCGTCAGCCATGCGATCCAACGCCCTACGCGTTCGTTCAGCCAATCAATCGCGTTGGTGACAATTTCACCCCAGATCATGAAATTGCCGGTTCACGGATTGTCAACATCCGGCTGAACGCCTTTACTCGTTACGCAGGCAACGCGAAAGCAGTATTCACCCCGCTGTCGGTTCCCTGCCGGTCCCGCGCGGGCCGGTCACGGTACATTGCTCCGGTGCCGGGCCACCGGGCAGGATACCTTGCTTCTGCCGTTCGTCGCGCAGATTTCGCGATCGTGCTCAGTCGAAGCGCAGCGATGCGGGAAATCCCTTAGGTACGTTGCGGCCCACCTGACCGCGCTTTCCGACCCAAGGGGCGAGAAATTCCAAAGGAAACGTCCGGGTCCTGCTCCCTGTCCTGCAAACCAGTCCGTCAGCTCCGGAAAACACGACTGCGTCGGAGAGCCGCGTCTTCCCGTGGCGTTGCAGAAACGCTCCCTGTCCACGGCTGCGCTGCGGCAGGTCGGCAAAGGGAAAGACCAGGAGCTTTCGGTTCGTCCCGACCAGTGCCACGTGGTCCCCGATTGCTGGCCGGCAGACCACGAGCCTTGCCCCGCCTGCGGACGTCACCACTTGCCGGCCTGAGCGGCTGCCCTTCAGGTCATCGGCCTGCACCACGAATCCACGCCCGTCCTCGGTGGCCAGCAGAACGGGGTGGTCGTCGGCAGGCCAGCAGGCCACGAGTTCCTCGTCATTGCCGATCTGGGCGAGCAACCGGATGGGCTCTCCGAAACCCCGTCCACCCGGCAGGCGCGATAGCGCCAGCGTGTAAAGCCTACCCCTGTCGGTTGCGACCAGCACTTCCGCCGTGCTCTCGGTACGTACCACGAATCGCCCCTCGTCATCGTCCCGGTAGCGGAGGTCGGCCTCATTCTCGACGTGGCCCCTGACGACCCGCACCCAACCCCTGAGAGAGCAGATCAGGGTGACCGGCTCGGCCGCTTCGATGCTCTCGAGACGTGGTTCAGGAAGCTGCGAACTGGAATCGATAATCGTCCGGCGGGCCCCGCCATCGGCCAGACTGCCGAACCGCCCCCGCACCTCCCGAATCTGGGCCTCCATCCGTTCGGTTTGCAGATCTCTGGAATCGAGGAGACGCAGCAGATCCTCGCGTTCTTCGGCAAGGCGCGTGTGCTCGACTCGAAGCTTTTCCTCCTCCAGCCGGCGCAGCGTCCGCAGACGCATATTGAGGACCGCCTCCGCCTGGGTATCGCTTAAACGGAACACGAGCATCAACTCGTCCTTCGGCTCTTCGTTCTGCCGGATGATCTGAATTACCGTGTCGAGATCAGCGAAGATGAGGAGATAGCCCTCGAGAATGTGGAGCCGCTTCTCCAGCGCCTCAAGGCGGTGTCGGCTTCGCCGCACGAGCACCTCGCGACGATGGTCCAGCCAGGCCTGCAGGACCTCCACCAGTCCCATGACACGCGGGATGCGCCCACGATCCAGGACGTTCATATTCAGGGAAATCCGTGTCTCCAGGTCGGTCTGCCGAAAGAGAACTTCGAGAAGTTCGGCTGGCTCAGCCGTGCGGCCGCGCACGTCCAGAACGATTCGGATGTCGTCAGCCGACTCATCGCGAATGTCTGCAAGCCACGGAACCTTGCGGCTCTGCACCAATTCGTCCAGCTGCAAGACGATGCGTGCCTTCGGAATTCCCCACGGGATTTCCGATACGACAATGCGAATCCGCCCCCTGCCTGCAGGTTCGCTGTTCCACGAGGCCCTGAGCCGGAACCGTCCGCGACCGGTCCGATACGCGTCGTGGAGTGCCTCGTCGCATTCCAGGAGAACACCCCCGGTCGGAAAATCGGGTCCCGGCAGCAACTTCCGCAGCGTGCCCAGGCGTGCGCCGGGGTTCTCGAGCAGGTGAAGCAGTGCCTGGCAGATCTCATCTGCATTGTGCGGCGGGATAGCGGTCGCCATACCGACCGCAATCCCCTGTGCTCCGTTCGCAAGCAGGTTGGGAAACGCCGCCGGCAGGACCGTCGGTTCTGCGTCCTCCCCGTCGTACGTCTCGACGAAGTCGACCGCATCCTCGTCGAGGCCTTCGAGCAAAGCGTCGGCAACCGCCGTAAGGCGTGCCTCGGTGTATCGCATTGCCGCAGCGCCATCACCGTCCACGTTCCCGAAGTTGCCCTGCCCATCGACCAGTGGGTACCGGATCGCAAATTCCTGGGCGAGCCGGACCATCGCGTCGTATACGGACTGGTCGCCGTGCGGGTGATACTTGCCGATGACGTCACCCACAACCCGGGCGCACTTCTTGAAACCCGACTGGGGATCAAGCCGAAGCGCACGCATGGCGAACAGGAGGCGCCGGTGCACCGGCTTCAGTCCATCGCGCACGTCGGGAAGTGAGCGCGACATGATCGTGGAGAGCGCGTAACTGACGTAGCGCTCGCCGAGCACGTCGGCGAAGGGTGCCTCGCGCACTGCACGCGCCTGGGTCACAAGGAACCACCCTCGGCCGTGACCTCCACCCGCGCTTCGGCCACGAGACTGTCCACCAGCCGCATGCGGGCAGCCGGAAGATTCCGGCGGCCATGCGCGCGCGCATTGCGACTCATGAAAAACCCGGTGAGGGAGAGACCCGCCAGGATCTCGTCGCAGTCAGCTGCGCCGCCAGTGAACAGGAACCTTGGAAGCGGCAGAAGGCGAGGCGCCCAGGATCCCGCACCGGTTCGTGACACGGCGCAGCCGGACTTTGGCGACACGTAGGCGAGGTCGGCCGTCGCCCCGGTCACCGCACATTGCGTGAGATCCAGCCCTGCCCCCGTGTCGCGCAGCAGTGACAGTTCCCAGAGCACGTACGCCAAGCGCCATTCTTCAGTGCCCACCAGACGCTCGAGCATCGCCTCGCTGTTCACGTGGACAGTGGGCGCCGGTTCACGTTCCGCAAGAAACCATTCGGCCAGAGCGCAGACCGACGACACTGCTGCCAACCGCAGCGGTCGCTCCAGCACCCGGGCCGCGCGGGCATCGACCAGTTCGCAACTGAAGTGCCCCAAGTGCTCCGGAAGGCGACCACTCCAGCGCACATCGACTCGATTGCCCGGAGCGTAGATGTGCATGTGACGGACCGCGCCGCCGCCTCGAACCAGGCCCGCGTGACGGCCATGCTCCCGAGTCAGGATCTGCACGACCAGCGACGACTCTCCCCACCGGCGGGCCGACAGGACCATCCCTTCGTCCTCCCACCTCATGGTCGGCCCCTGCTCACACGCCAAACTCCAAACCGAGTGCATCGTAGTGTTCCTGTCGGTCCTGCCACGATGGATCCACCTTGACGTGCAGAAACAGGTGCACCTCGCATCCGGCCGCAGCCGAAAGCTCACGCCGCGCAGCGGTGCCGATCGCTCGGATCCGCTGCCCCCCGCGCCCAACGACGATCGGCTTCTGACTCGATCGACACACCAAGACACATACATCAGCCCGGGCCGAGCCGTCCGGCAAGTCCTTCCAGCTCACGGTCTCGGTGGCGAGATCGTAGGGGAGTTCCTGATGGAGTTGCATGTAGGCCTGTTCGCGCACGTACTCGGCAGCCAACAGCCTGAGGGGCATATCTGCAGCCTGATCTTCCGGGTAGAGCCACTCCCCTTCAGGACATCGCTTCGCCAATGCATCCCGGAGCTCGCCAAGCCCGTTACCGTGCAGTGCGGAAACCAAAAAGAAATCCGTCAGCAGTGGGTCCGATCGGAGACGATCCACCAGCCCCAGCAGGGTGTCGCGACGTACGCGATCAACCTTGTTAATCACGCAGACAGCCTCGGCCTTGCGCTTCCGGAGACCCGCGAGCACCGGCTCGCTCTCACCTTCGGCCCCCTTGCTTGCATCGATCAGTACGCAGCGAGCGTCCGCCGATCTGCTTCCCTGCCATGCAGCTCGGGTCATGGCCCGGTCGAGGCGCCGGCGAGGCTTGAACACGCCGGGGGTATCGACGAGCACGATCTGGGCGTCGCCATGATGGGCGATACCCCGCAGTCGGGCGCGAGTCGTCTGCACCTTGCTGGTAACGATTGCCACCTTCTGGCCCACCAGCGCGTTGACCAACGTTGACTTGCCGACGTTTGGAGCCCCAAGCAGGGCGATGATCCCGAAGCGGCGGCTCATTGCCAGGGTGCGAGCCGCTCCAACAGTCGGGCTGCGGCGTCCTTTTCTGCCGCGCGCTTGGTTCGACCGCACGCCCGGGCGCTCATGCTGTCACTGCCTGCCGGATCGACGCGCACCTCGATCTCGAAGACAGGCCCGTGGTCCTCTCCGGTACGGTCGAGCAGGGTGTAGACCGGAAGCGGCAGCCGGCGGGCCAGAGCCCATTCCTGCAGCGCAGTCTTCGCATCTTGCGGCGGCTCCGTCAGAGCGGCCATCCGCGCCGCCAGGTGGCGTTCGATGAAGTCCCGCGCGCCCTCGGCCCCACCGTCGCTCCAGAGCGCGCCCAGGGCGGCTTCAACGCAATCGCCGAGGGCGCGCTGGTGGCTTGGAAAGGGTTCGGGAGCCATGTCCGCAGCCACTGCGTCGACAAGGCCGGACTCGCGCGCGACGACCGCCAGTACGTCGCCACTGGCGAGATACGAAAGCCGGATCGACAGGGCGCCCTCCGGCGCCCGCGGAAATTCCGTGAACAGCCGTTCGGCCACCAGGAGCCCAAGGACCCGGTCGCCAAGAAATTCGAGGCGCTGAAACTCGGCCGTGTCGGGCCGGGTCGGCGATGGCGGAAGCAGGGCGGTAAGAAGGGCGCGATTGCGAAATCGGTAACCGAGCACTCGCTCCACCGCAGACGACTCCGTGGGTGTCACAGCAGCGTGCCAATGCGCGAGAACCGGATCGCCATGGGCCAACGCCAGAACTCCCAGAAGCGGGCCGAGCCATTAAACGAAATAAACACCAACTCGGCCCGGCCAACCAGATTCTCCGCTGGAATGAAGCCGACCCGGTCGAGGAGTCGGCTGTCCGACGACTGATCGCGATTGTCGCCAAGTGCGAAATAGTGCCCCTCTGGCACGGCGTAGACATCCGTGCTGTCCAACGATCCATTGGGAGTCGCGTCGTAAACCAACCAGTTGCGTCCCTCGGGCAGCGCCTCGCGAAAGACTTCGTACGTTTGCGTCACGCCAAAGCGATCCGTAACCCGCTCCTCGCCCAGCGCCGTGCGCGGCACGGCGACGTCATTGAGGTACAGGATGCCCTTACGGACCTGCACCCGGTCGCCCGGCAGACCAATGATGCGCTTGATGTAGTCGGACTTCGGGTTGGGCGGAAACTTGAAGACCGCAATGTCGCCGCGCTCCGGCATGCGTTCGAACACCCGACCGGGAATAGGCACGAGCTGCCAGGGAAAGGAATAGCGACTGAACCCATACGAATACTTCGAAACGAAGAGGTAGTCTCCAACCAGCAGGGACGGCTTCATCGATCCCGAGGGGATGCTGAACGGCTCGAAGGCCAGCGATCTGATGACCAATGCGGCCATCAGCGCAAGCACGAGCGTTCCTAAATTGGTGGAGGCCAGACGGCCTAGCGTTCGAAACACGAAAGAGGGCTCTCAGGGAGTTAGTGCAGAAATGATGACGATCGCATAGGCAAGTTCGCGATCGTCCGAGAGGGTGAGTTGGATACCCGGTTCCATCCCAGATGGAACCAATGCCCGTAACCGCTCGGCGGCCCGCCCTGTCAGAAAAAGCTGGGGCTGGCCGCTCGACAGGTTCCTGACCTCCATGTCACGCCAGCGTACCCCCTGACGAATGCCGGTGCCAAGCGCCTTTGCGCACGCCTCCTTGGCCGCAAACCGCCTAGCGTAGCCCTCTGCGCGGGCGCGGCGCCGGTCACATCGACCCCGTTCCACCGCGGTAAACACGCGATGCGTAAACCGCTCACCAAAGCGCTCGAGCGTAACGCGGATGCGACGCACGTCGCTCACGTCATGGCCCAACCCCACGATCACTGCTCTAGTCCGGAAGCATCGTCGAGAACCCGGCGCATCCCGCGCACGACTGCATCCAGCCCGGTAAATACCGCCTCGCCGATCAAGAAATGCCCGATGTTGAGCTCACAAATCTCATCCACTGCCGCCACAAGGCCAGCGGTGTCGTAGTCCAGGCCATGTCCGGCATGCACCTCGAGCCCGAGTCGAGCGGCCGCCTCGGCTGCCACTCCGAGTTCAGCCAGGGCTTCGTCCCGAACCGAGCTGACCGCGTGCGAAAGTCGGCCGGTATGGAGTTCGACTGCCTGTGCACCCGCGTCGGGAGCCCGTTCGATCATGCCGAGATCCGGGTCCACGAATAGCGTCATCGGAATGGCGGCGGCGGCCAAGGCTGCACCTGCCCGCGCGATGCCCGCCCGAGCCGCCACGAGATCGAGACCGCCCTCGGTCGTAAGTTCGGCCCGGCGCTCCGGAACGAGGCAGGCCCGGGCCGGCCGGGCCTTCAGCGCTGCCTCGATCATTTCATCAGTTGCTGCCATTTCCAAGTTGAGCGGCAGCGGAATCGCGCGCCGCAAGTCCATGACATCCGCATCCGAGATGTGACGACGATCCTCCCGGAGATGCACGGTGATGCCATCGGCCCCCGCGGACGCTGCTATCCGGGCGGCCCGAACCGGGTCGGGGTGTCGTCCGCCGCGAGCGTTGCGGATTGTCGCTACGTGGTCAATGTTGACCCCAAGCCGGACGCGGCCCGCGGTCAACCCGGGGAGTCCCGATGGCGCGCCCGGACCAGACGGTTGTGGCGCACTGACCGCAAGCGCGAACGCCGGAGTTTCTGATACTGCGAGATCGACGAACGCACCAGGTAGTACGACACGACCCATACAGCGATTACGAACGGGATCGAGCCAACCGTCATGGTCGGCAGGAGCCGAAGCTGCCGGAGATCACGCAGGGCCAATTCGAAATCCCAAGCAAGAGCAAGATTCGTGAAGGCGGACGCCAGGGTCACCAGCTCGTCCGTGACCGCCGCTACGGAGATGTCTCCACCCGCCACGCCAGGAACCAGGATCGCCCCCGCCTGGTAGATCAGTATCCAGATCAGCGGAAATGTCCACGGATTGCCGACGGCGGTGCCGATGAGAGCGGTAACCCAACTGCCACCAAAAACCCACGCCAGCATGATGGCACCGACAGCGTGCAGTCCAATGAACGGCGTCATCGAAAGCGACGCCCCGAACGCAAAGCCTGCTGCCAGGCGGTGCGGGGTCCCAGGGATCCTCTGAAGACGTCGCAGCAGGTAGCGCGATGCCCGCACCAACCCGCCTCGCGGCCAGAGCCATCCGAGCAGGCGATCGGGCAGCGAGATCCGGTGACGGGAGCGGAACATCAGGAAGAGGAGAGATGGCGGCTGCCCGGCTTCTCGGCCGGCAGTGCCGCAAGCTCGGGCGGCAGGGCGTCGGCAGGGTAAGCCGGCACTTCGTAGCTCAGCAATGGAACCAAGGGTACGCCCGGGTCGGATTTCCCGGCACTGCGATCGACGAGACACGCTTCGGCAACGACGCGGCCTCCGGCCTCCCGGATGCACGCGATGCACTCCCGCGACGACAACGCGGTACTGATGACATCCTCAACCACAAGAACCCTGCTGCCGGGCTCAATGCCGAAGCCACGCCGAAACGCGAAGGTTCCGTCCACCCGTTCGACGAACATCGCCGGTAGTTTGAGGTGCCGGGCTGTTTCGTAACTCACCACGATGCCACCAACCGCGGGTCCCACAACCACATCGAACGCGCTGTCGCCGAAGGCCGCCCGCACCTTTGCTGCGAGGGCCGCGCACAGCCGCTCGCCCTGGGCCGGATCCCGCGTCACGAGGGCGCACTGCATGTAGGTCGGACTATGCAGGCCCGACGTCAGGATGAAGTGACCCGTACGAATGGCGCCCGCCGCCTCGAATTCCGCCAGGATTTCGGACTCGTCCGGAACCCGTGTCATCGGCTTGTCACTCTCTCGGCCTTGTAAATTTCCGGCGAAGCCTCGAGTGCGACAAGAATCTCGTTGAGGTGCCGAATATTCTCGACTTCAACATCGAGATCGAGATCGAAGAAATCAACCGACCGGCGCTGGACGCGGAGATTGGCGATGTTGGCACCGGTACGGGCAATCCCAGAAGCGAGCACGTTGAGGCTTCCAGGTCGGTTGATGAGCTTCACGCGGATGCGGCCAATCTGCCCCGGCACGTTTTCGCCTTCGGCCCAATTGAGATCGTACCAGCGCTCCGGATCGCCCGAAAAGCGCTCCAAGGTCTCGCAGTCGATCGTGTGAACCCGGGCTCCCAGCCCTTCCGTCATGATTCCGACGATCCGCTCACCTGGTAGCGGTGAGCAGCATTCAGCAAGATGAACCGCAATACCGGGCGCCAGGCCCTTGATGCCGACCGCCACTCCCTTGACGGGACGGCCTTTCCGGGTCCTCGCCGCAAATTTCCTGTGGGCTTCTGGATGGATGGCGCGGAGCACCTTGGCCCCTTCCAGGTCGCCGGCACCCACGGCCGTGAAAAGCTCCCGCTGGGTCCTGTAGCCAAACACCTTCAGCACCGGCGAGAGCATCTTGGGAACAAACTTCTCGCCCGCCAATTCGAACTCGTGCTCGATGATTGCTTTGCCAAGCATCAGGTGTTCGCGTTGACGATTCCGCCGCAGGGATTTCCGGATCTGGCTCCGTGCGCGACCGGTACGGACGAACGTTTGCCAGACGGCGTTCGGCTGCTGGCTGCGGGAGCGCAGGATCTCGACCTGATCGCCACTCTGCAACGGCGTGTCGAGCGGCGCCGGCTTGTCGTTGATCTTGCATCCGACGCAGGTCGCGCCGACCCGGGAGTGGATGGCGTAGGCGAAATCCACCGGTGTGGCCCGTTCGGGCAGCGAAATGACGTCGCCCTTCGGAGTGAAGCAGAACACGAGGTCGCTGTAGATCTCGAGCTTGGTGTCCTCGATGCCTTCCGAGTGGTGGGAAGCGCTCTCGAAGATCTCCCGAAGTCCCTGCAGCCACTGCAGTGTGTCCGAACTCAGTCGCTCGGGCCCGCTTCCCTCGGACTTGTAGTGCCAGTGGGCGGCAAGTCCGTACTCCGCCACCTGGTGCATGTCCTGCGTGCGAATCTGGATTTCGATGGCCCGCTGGTGCGGACCCATCACGGTTGTGTGCAGCGAACGGTAGCCATTCGGCTTCGGCAAGCTGATGTAGTCGCGGAAGCTGCCCGGCACAAACCGCCAGTGGCGGTGCACCACGTTCAGCGTGCGATAGCACTCTGCCTCACTGGCCGTCACGACGCGGAAGGCGAAGAGATCCGTGACCTTCTCCGTGGTCACCCGCTTGCGCTGCATCTTCAGCCAGATCGAATAGGGGCGCTTCTCGCGTCCTGTCACTTCGCTATCGATACCCTCCGCATCGAGGACCCGGCGCAACTCGCTCAGCGTATGGCGGACCTGCGCGGGGGACCTCTTCTTGAGGAATTCGACCCGCCGACAAATTGCATCGTGCTCGGCCTTGTGCAGTTCTTCAAACGCGAGGTCTTCCAACTCCTCGCAGATGGCCATGATCCCAACGCGCCGTGCCAGGGGGGCGTAGAGGTCCACTGTCTCCTGGGCAATCCGCTTGCGTCGCTCCTCCTTCTGGATGTGGTGCAAAGTCCGCATGTTGTGCAGGCGGTCCGCGAGCTTGACCAAGAGCACCCGGATGTCCTTCGACATTGCCAGGACGAACTTTCCCAGATCGCCGCGAGCAACGGCCGATCGAGGTTCAATCTTGGACAGCTTCGTGACACCGTCGACCAGTTCCGAGACCTCAGTACCGAACTCGCGCCGGATCTCGGCCTCGGTAGCAACTCCATCCTCAATAGTGTCGTGCAACAATCCGGTCGCGATGGTCGCCGAGTCGAGTCGGTAGCCAGCCAAGATGCCCGCAACCTCAAGCGGGTGCGAGAAGTACGACTCCCCGGAATCCCGCTTCTGAGCGTGGTGACGCTCCTTCGAGAACGTGAATGCGCGGTTGAGCTTCGCCTCGTTGACCGAAGGGTCGTATTCGCGAACCCGTTCAATCAGTTCCTGCTGGCGAATGGCGGATCCTCCGTCATGGTGCGGGGGGTGAAACCTGGCCGGGGCGTCAGTCCTCGCCCGTTTCGTCGAACTCCGTCTCGTCGGGACCGGCCCCCAGGCCTATGTCTTCCTCCCCGAGTACGTCCTCGCCAGCCATCTCGGCTTCCGCTTCACCCTCGTCCCCTTCCTCGCCTCCTGCCGCGAGATCGGCGGCCGAATCGGCCACGTGCATGCCGGCCTGTTCGGCGTCCGGCGCGCTAGCTTCCTCAACTTCGCTTGCCGACAGGATGTCTGCATCGGGGGAAATCGGAACACTGTCCAAACCAAGCGAACGTGCGTAGGCCTCGACCGGATCTTCATCCGCTTCGTCACGCTCGAAGTGTTTCTGAAGCGACCGTACGATCCCTTCCTGAAGCGCCTCCAGGTCCATATTCCCCTCGGCTATCTCCCGGAGGGCGACGACCGCATCCTTGTCGTCATCCTTCTGCACCGTGATCTCGGACCCTCGTGCAATCGCGCGCGAACGCTCCGCCGCGTAGAGCACGAGTTCAAAGCGGTTGCTGACGATCGGAATACAGTCTTCGACGGTTACTCGAGCCACGGCATCTCTCCCCGGTGACGGCGGAACAGGTAAGCAGCACCAGTCCGCCAAGGCACGCCATTTAGCCCTAAATTAGCGCGTTTTCAACCGTTGTCGCGACCTCGCCTTCTGGACCCCCCGATTCCACGGCAGCGTGTCACCGGGACGATGTGCTCGGGCCAACAGTACCCGAAGCGGAGACCCGTCAGCGGGATGCCTCCAGGTGGGCATCACGTCCTGCAATGGCCGCAGAGCAAACGCGCGCCTCCGAATGCGTGGATGCGGCAGAACCGGTGCCGGCCCATCCCCCGCAACGATGTCACCCACTGCCAGCAGGTCAAGATCCAGCAGCCGGGGTGCATTCTGCCGTGCACGCCTACGGCCGAACACACGCTCGATGGCCATTAGTCGATCAAGGATGGCGGACGGAGCCAGTCGGGTACGTGCCAGCACGACCGTGTTTACAAAGAGTGGGCCGAGACCGGCCGGCCACGGCCGCGTGCGGTACAGCCTGGCGCAGCGGCGCGGGCGCAATCCCGCTCGGGCGAGATGGGCGGCCACCTGCCTTGGACGATCCCGGAGCCTGCCGAGGCCGGGCCGGAGAAGGTTGGCCCCGATACCAATGGCCACATGGTCGGTGCTTACCGGGCCCATAGACCGCGGCTTCATCGCTGCTCGACGACGGCACTGCATTTCCACGACGACCGCATCGCACCTTGCCGGCGGTCGCTTTCTGCGCCACGGCAATCCGGGGGATTGTGTCGGCGACCGGTACCCGCACTCCGACGCAGGCGCCGGTTCAGCCGCGCCGTGGCCCGTCCGTGTCATCCTCGGTCGCGGCTTGGAGGCGTCCACCGCCAGTAAAGGACACAGGCCAAGGCAGGCACGAGCAGAATCGCCCCGGCCATATTTGCCAAGAACATGAATGCGAGCAACATTCCCATGTCAGCCTGGAACTGAAGGGACGAGAACGTCCAGGTCGACACGCCGACGGCGAGCGTGAGGCCGGTAATGAGGACGGCGTTGCCGGTCATAGCCATCGCCTCGCGATAGGCTTCGACGAGCGAGGCGCCACGGTGGAGGGCCCGTCGCATCTGGCTGAAGATGTAAATGCCGTAGTCGACCCCGATCCCCACCCCGAAGGCCGCGACCGGGAGAGTCGACAGCTTGAGCCCGATTTCCATACCCGCCATCAGGGCGTAGGCGAGTACAGAGACGAGCGCGAGCGGGAGCGCCACGCACAGCGCTCCCCGCACCGAACGAAACGCCAACAGACACAGGGCGATGACCGCGCAGTAGACCCAGAACAGCATGGTGACCTGAGTGTCGCGGACGAGATCGTTGGTCGCCCCCATGATGGCCAGGTTCCCCGTCGCGAGCCGGAATCGAATGTCTTCGGTGTCATGGCGCCGGGCGTACTCCTGCACCGCAGCAACAACCCTGTCGATGGTTTCCACACGGTGGTCATGCGTAAAGATGAGGATCGGCATGACGGAACAGTCCGGGTTGAGCAGACCGGTATCGGGTCGGACCGAGCCCACAGTCTGGACGAGTGTTGCCGAATCGCGCGGCAGCGTGCGCCACTTGGGATGGCCCTCGTTGAAACTTGCGTTGAGCTGCCGAGCCACCTGGGGCAGCGAAAGCGTGGAGCGCACGCCGGGAACCTGCGCCATCCGGACCGCAAAATCGTCGATCCGGTCAACAAACGCGAATTCGAGACAGGCCTCGGGAACGGTCTCGACGATCACCTGAAGGACGTCCACGCCGAACGCAAAGTTCTCGGCGATGTACGTCGCATCCCGGTTGTAACGCGAATCAGGGCGCAACTCGGGGACGCCTTCTCGGACATCGCCAACCACCACTTGCTGCGCTGCCATCGATCCCGCCGCTGCGATCACTGCCGCCGTGCCGAGCACGGCCGCTGCGGCTGGCCACGTCGCCAGGTGTGACAGATGGTTCCAGATCACCTGTTTCGCCTCCGCCGCGGCACGCATCCGCCGACGGTGTTGCTCCCTATGGGTCACGTGCGAAATCAGCACGGGAAGGAGGACGAGATTGGTGAACAGAATGGCGGCTACACCGAGACTTGCAGTGAGCGCGAGTTCACGGATGATCTGGACATCGATAAAAAGAATGGCCAGGAAGCCGATGCAGTCGCTGGCAAGAGCAGCCGCTCCGGGTACGATCAGCCGGCTGAAGGCCGAACGTGCGGCCTCCACAGCCGGTGCTCCTTCTTGACTGGCCACGCTCGTGGCGTTCACGATCTGCACTCCGTGCGACACGCCGATCGCAAACACCAGAAACGGCACCAGCACGGACATGGGATCGACGCCGTAGCCGAATAGCGACAGCAGCCCAAGTGTCCAGACCACCGCCAGAAGCGAGCAGGTGAGGAGAAGGGCCGTGAATCGCACGGAGTGTGTGAAAACGTAGACCAGGACTGCCGAGAGCGCGAACGCAACAGCGAAGAACAGCAATACGTCGACAGCTCCAGCCGCAATATCGCCAACGGCTTGCGCAAATCCCACAATGTGGACCGTCGCGACGTCGTCGCTGAACGGCACGCGGACTTTTTCATCGAGAAGTCTCGCGATGTCGATGTAGTCGATCCGCTCATCGGTGACCGGGTCATTCTCAATGAGTTCGGCACTCACCATCGCTGCCGATAGATCATTGGAGACGAGGCGTCCGACGATGCCCGCCTTGAACACGTTGGTCCGGACTGCGTCGAGATCCTCGTCCGTCCCCTGATAGTCGGCAGGAACTACATCGCCGCCAGTGAAGCCGCCTTCCACGACCTCGATGAACCGGACGTTCGGCGTAAACAGGGATTGGACCGAGGCCTTGTTGACGCCGGGGAGAAAGAACACCTCGTCGGTAACGGCATGCAAGGTGTCCAGGAATGGCGCGGAAAAGATGTCTCCGGAACGCGCCTCGACCGAGATCAGCAACCGGTTCGCATTTCCGAACTCGTCTTGATGCTTCCCGAAGACCTGCATCATGGGGTGATCCCACGGCAACGTCTTCTCGAAACCGGCGTCAACCGTGATCTGGCTTGCCGAAATCGCGAGCCCCGCGCTCACCAGAAAAAAAATCGCTATCACCAAGCGACGATGGCCGAAGATCGTTCGCTCGATAAAGTCGAACACCTGCAGCATCAACGTTGCCCGACCGCGCGAACGTCGAGCATTCCAATTCCGCTGTCACCGAACACGAGGAGCGATCCCGGCTCCGTCTCAAGCGCTGTGACGACGGCCCCTCGATGCCCCAGCGGGATGGGCACGAAGGTTCTGGCTCCTGGCCCTGCTTCGACGAGTACCGTCCCGTTGCCACCCACGACCACCGCGCGACCGTCCGCAAGAAACTGGACGTCGTAGAGCGGAGCCAGGGTCCCGGTCTCCAGCCGACTCCAGGACTCGCCGGCATCGTGGCTTTCGTAGAGACGCCCGGTCAGGCCATGAAGCAGCAATCGCCGTTCCGGACCGGGGCGGATGCCAAAGAATGTCGCGTCGGTGCCAGCGGTAAGCTGCACCCACGAATCTCCACGATCGCTGGAACGGAGAATGGTCCCGAACTCGCCGACAACGAACAGTGTCCCGTCCGGGGTTCCGCGGATGGCATAGAGATGCGACTCCGTCGGGTCGATATCGTCGCGCCGGGTCCATGTGCTTCCGTAATCAAGTGTCTGTAGGGCAAGTCCATACGCGCCGATCGCGAACCCCAGTCCATCATCGCCGATCCAGACGTCAAGGAGGGGTGCGTCGAGGTCCGGCTCGGACCACACCACGTTCCAGTCCTGTACCCCGGCGCCCTCGAGCACCAAGGCATCGTGGCCGATCGCTAGCACGCGACCGCCATCGATCCCGATGACGCCCGTCAGTGCGCGCCGCACAGGAAGCGTCGCCTGTCGCCATCCATCAAGGGTCCCGTGGACGAGAAGACCCCGGCCTCCGACGGCGACAAATGAACCGTCGTCGAGGCGTGCGGCCGCCACTAGCGGTGCATGCGCAGGCTCGACTAGGAGGGCCGCAGCCTCATCGAGCGGGTCAGCGTGGGCCGAACAAGCCCCGGCGAGCATGATCGCCGGGACCACCCAGCATTGCCGCATCGGGCTTCCTACCGGCGACCTCCCTTGCGTAGCGTCTCCGGCGTAAATTGATCCAGGCTGAGTTCTACGTCGAACTGGTACGTACCGTCCTGATTGTCGAGCCCGTCGACGACGTACCGGCCGTTCTGCAGGTCGTACACCGTCAGAACCGTATCCCAGATCATGGGCACGTCGTAGAAGTTGATGAGATGAGCCTCGCTAACGCGCCAGATCTCACCGCGCCCGTCGTACAGGTCAATCACCGCCGCCTGCCAGCTGTCCTCGTCCAGGTAAAACGTGCGTCGGGCGTAGATGTGATTGGTTCCATCCTTTAGGGCAGCCTCAACGACCCAAACCCTGTGCAGCTCATACCGGGTGAGATCCGGGTTGATGTGGCCCGGCTGGATGATGTCCTCGACCGCCGTGTCGCTGCTGTGCAAGAGGTACGTATTGTAGGGAATGTAGAGTTCCTGCCTGCCCACGAGCGTCCACTCGTAGCGGTCGGGCGCTCCGTTGTACATGTCCTTCTGATCGGCGGTGCGCTGGCCGTCGGACGCCGTGCCCGGATTGTCATATCCGATATTCGGCACGCGGCGAACACGTCGACGACCAGGGTTGTAGACCCACGCCTTCCGAGGCTCGGCCGTCTGATTGAGTGTCTCGTGGACCAGCACGATATTTCCGGCGGCTCGGGGCGGAGCTGTCACCTCCTGGAGGAAATAGACGAGCTTGTTGTCGATGGATTCGGTGGTCGCACCCGGTTGCTGGTAGGCCCAAAGCGCGTGCTCGACAAGTCGCACCATCGTGTAGTCGCCGCCCGCCGTGGGCGCCGCCAAGCCGACCACCCGGCGGAGCACTTCCCCGCGGTATCGCAACAGATGGTTCCAGATGGCTTCCAGACCGTTCTTGGGGACCGGGAACGGGATTGCCTCTGTCGCGTTTCGGACCCCGTTACCGTCTTCCGTCAGGGTCGCCGTGGTCGCATTCGCAACGGCCTTCTCGTAGATCCGCGCAGGCAGCGAAGCCGATCGCCGGGAGGGGTACACCGGCATCCGAAAGGTCTCGGGATAACGCCGAAACATGGCGATCTGGCCGGGCGAAAGATGGTCCGCGTACTCGTCCACATTTTCAGCGGTAATCGCGAAAAGCGACGCGTCGTCCGCAAACGGGTCCACGTGATGGAGATCGGGGTCAAAGCCGGCAGGCGGAGTCGTGATTCCTCCGTCCCATGCCGGAATGGTTCCCGCCTCATTGCCGGCCCGGATGGCGCCCAACGGGGTTAGCTGGCTTTCGAGCAGTGCCGCCTCGTCCGCTGTGACCTTGGCGAGACCTGGCGTGACGCCAGTGGAGACCAGCAGCATGCTCGCGGCGATAGTCCAGAGTGTTCGCATGAGACTTCTCCCCCGGCGGCTCAGAAGGAATAACTTGCGGACAGGGCGAGGAAGTCGCGGTCCGCGCGGCGGCCTGCGCCGAACGAGTTGGTGTAGGAGAGGCGTCCCCGCCAGACGCTGAGATATTCGGCATCGATGGAAAGCGTAACCGTCTTGCGGTCTTCGATGAAGTTGCGAATTGGGAGCGGCGCCATTCTATCGACATCGTGATAGAACGCGACGCCCGGAATCAGACTGAGGGCCCCGATCGCGTTGTTGTAGGTGCCTCTGACCACGAGACGGTAACCCCAGGAGGTCGGGTCGGCAAACCCCGGCCCTTCGTACCGAAGTTCCGATTTCTCCTCCATGTCGCGGACCTGAGTTACGCCAGCCTCCGCCAGAAACAGCACTTGGTCGGCCCCCATGCGGGGGCCAAGGACCTTGCTCACGGCTACCTGCATCTGGAGGAGCACATCCTTGCGGCGGTAGCCGGCAACCTCTTGGCTGAACTGCGCCCGTCCCAGCTGATTAACGCGGTCGGCCGGTTCGACGAATGCTTGGTGGCAGCCGGCACCGAGTACTCCCGGCAGATTGGCCAAGGCCGAAAGCCCATGCAGGAGCAATTGCTGGTCGTCGATCTGTATCGGCTGATTCCGACGGAGTGACAGCTCACCCTGCAGGGCAAATCCCGTCACGCCGATCTCGGTGTTGAAACTGACACCGAAGATGTCAATGTCTTCCGGATACTCGATGAAGTATCCGGCGTTGGAGGCATAATTCCCCGTCAGGACAGGAGTTCCGTCGGGCCCGAGTCCGACATTGACGGATTGGGCCGTTCTCGTACGGACCGATGCGACCGGGAGACGACTATGGATCCGTGCGAAATGAAGCCCGAATTCGGTGTCGTTAAGAACCTCGGAAAAATAGCGCGCCGCGGTCCCGAACTGACCTCCATCGTCCGCGTCACGATCACGCTCGCGCGGAACCACTGCACAAACCGGGGACGTCAACCACGCTGACTGTGCGGCTTGCCGGATTTTTTTCTGCACCGGGGCGGAACTGCAGCGAGGTCCGGGATCGGCCCCGCCCGAGCCAACACCTGCGCGATCTGGCCAACGGTGAATCCCCGAAACCCGCCAGACTTGCTGTTGCACTCGTCGCCGGTTAGGGCGAGATCGGCCGCGACCAGACTGTTGACATAGACCGAGCGGCTGCCCGGGCTTCCGTAGTCATTGGTCGAGAAGAAGGTTCCCAAGGGCTCGATCTCCGTGTGGCTCCAGCCCGGTTGGTAAAAGCCCTCGACCGCCAGGTCTCCGGAAACGCCCAAATTGACGCTGACCGCCGGCACTGGAAGGAAGCCATCCCACAGTTCGGCGCCCGCCACCCTCAATTTTGCGGCATTGAGGGGATTGATCGAGTTGAGGCCGTTTCGAATGAAGACGCTCTCACCCCAATTGATGACTTGGCTCCCCACCCGAACCAAGAGCGGCGTCCTGCCGACGTCAAAGTCGCCGGCGACGTAGGCGTCGAGCAGTCGAAAGTCGCGGCCTGCCGATCGCAACGCGTCATCAGTCAAGGGCTTGTGATCGGTTTCTCGATCGACGACAGCATAGTCGTAAAAATAATTAGCCCGGGCAAAGACGCCGAGATTGCCCCGATTCAGGAACAGCTCATGAGTGACTTTCGTATTGGCGGAGACGACGTCGCCTCGGTCGCAATTGAGATTGCTGTCATCGAAGTTGACTTCGG
Organism: Alphaproteobacteria bacterium; assembly: GCA_965215575.1. Classification (GTDB taxonomy): domain Bacteria; phylum Pseudomonadota; class Alphaproteobacteria; order TMED109; family TMED109; genus VXPW01. The sequence goes on along the minus strand of OZ244069.1, from coordinate 2,009,577 downwards.
CGACGTCCGCACCGCCATTGACCTCACCCACCAGATTCGGGTCACGGTCTGCCGTCCGAATTGCCGCCCCCACCGAAACGGTCGTGTCAAAAAAATCCGGAGATGTCCCCTCCGGTGAGATCCACTGCGCCCGCAGGCACGGCCGCACTTCCGGCAAAGAGAATTCCAGCCAGGACCGCTCTACAGGTCAGGGCGAAATTCGGGTCGGCGTCCCTATCCTTGCTGTCCAGAAACAAGGGGCTTTGCTGCGTCACGGCCAATATCCCTTTTCCCCATCACTCGACTGCGCTCATTCTATCCATTGTGCGATGCCTGCGGAGACCGGACTGGCCCCACCCAAGAACCGCCGATAGGGAATGCTTGAGGGCAGCGGCCGGTACAATTCCCGGGCGGTTCCCCGTTCAATTGCGCTCCCGCATGACACGCGACTGTTCGCGTTTCCATTCACGCTTGCGGATGTCCTGCCGACGGTCATGGCTCTTGCGGCCGCGTGCCAGAGCGATCTCGGCCTTGGCAAACCCGGCGGCGTTGAAGTAGATCGAAAGGAGTGCGACCGTCATGCCCTGCTGGTTCACGGCAGTCGTGATCCGCTCAATTTCGCGGCGCTGTAGCAGCAGTTTGCGCGGGCGCTTGGGATCGTGCTGATGCCCCTTGGCCGCGGACTTCCAGGGGGCAATGTGAGCGTTCAGCAACCAGACTTCTCCGCCCCTCGGCTCCGCGTAGGCTTCCCGAAGACTGGTCCCGCCAGCGCGGAGCGCCTTTACTTCGCTCCCGCGCAGGACCAATCCCGCTTCGTACTTTTGGCCGAGTTCGTAATCGTGACGGGCGCGGCGGTTGACCGCGACCGGACGACTCACGGCTTCACGCGGCCACTTCCATGGCGAACCCCAATCCCGCCATGGCGGCGCGCACCGTCTCCCGCGTCGAATCCTGCGGTTGAACCAGCGGCAGACGGATGTCCGGTCTGCAGAGACCGAGGAGGGACGCCGCGTACTTCACGGGTCCTGGACTCGTTTCGACGAATAGCGCCTCGTGCAGCGGCATCAGGCGCTCATGCAACTCCAGGGCTCTCGCCGGCTCGCCCGCCGCCCAAGCCGCGTGCATGGCGGCGCATTCCCGGGGAGCCACGTTGGCCGTCACCGAAATGGTTCCATGTCCACCGCACGCCAGGAAGGAGAGCTGCGAGCCATCCTCGCCCGACAGCTGATTGAATGGCCTCCCCGCCAGCGCGCCACGCAACTGGTGAGGGCGGACAGGGTCGTTGCTTGCGTCCTTCACCCCGACAATTCGCGGGAGTTCGGCCAGCCGCGCCATCGTTTGGACGGTCATGTCGACCACGCATCGGCCCGGGATGTTGTAGATGTACAGCGGAATGTCAGTGGCGTCGTGGACCGCCCGGAAGTGGCCGTACATGCCTTCCTGCGTCGGCTTGTTGTAGTAGGGCATCACCAGAAGCGCAGCGTCCGCTCCCGCTTCCCGCGCGTGCCGAGTCAGGCGGATGGCTTCCGCAGTCGAGTTCGATCCGGTGCCTGCCATGACCGGAAGTCGGCCTGCAGCGCACTCGACCGTCAGGCTCACGACCCGGTCGTGCTCCTCGTGCGACAAAGCGGGTGATTCGCCGGTGGTGCCGCAAGGAACCAACCCGGCCGTCCCTTCTGCCACATGCCACTCGATGAGGTTCCGCAGGGCCCGTTCGTCGATCGCGCCATCGCGAAACGGGGTGATCAGTGCGCAGAAGGAGCGCTGGTAAATCACGACATCGTATCCCTTCGCCTGATTCCTGCAGCCATTATACTATGGTTTCGGACTCCCTCCGTTGCCGCCGAGCGGCCGTTCCCCGGCGACGAAGCAGATGCCCGTGGCAGTCGAGGACCCGGAGAGGAGCGTGCCTCCGTCCCCGGTTCAAGGAGAACCTGCATGCTGACGCCCGCCCAGATCGACACGTACCATGAGAGGGGCTACCTCGTCATTCCGGACGTGGTTCCGAGTGCAACAATCGCCCGGCTGAAGACACTGACCCAGGAGTTTGTTAATGGCGCGAAGGGCGTCGAGGGGCACACCGCCGTCTACGACGTTGCAGAGGGTCACACGCCTGGCAAGCCGTTAATTCGGCGCATCAAGCTTCCACACAAGGCCCATCCTGAGTACCGCGCGTTCGCCGAGAGCCCGGCTCTTACCGACATCATGGCCGACCTGCTGGGGCCCGACGTCCGCATACACGGGGGCAAGATCAACCTGAAGCCCGGGCAGGCTGAGGACGCCGTCGAATGGCACCAGGACTGGGCCTTCTACCCACACACGAACGACGATCTGCTCGCGGTCGGAATCATGCTCGACGACATGACGGCAGAGAACGGTCCAATCCTCATGATGCCCGGAACGCATACTGGGCCGGTCTACGACCATCATGCCGAAGGGAAATTTTCAGGGGCAATCGATCTCGACACCTGTGATCTCGACTTCGGCCAAGCCGAAATGGTGACCGGAACCGCTGGTTCGATCAGCGTGCACCATGTGCGCCTCGTGCACGGCTCAAGCGCCAACCGCTCAGGCCAGTCCAGGCGCCTCCTGCTGTGGGAGTATGGGGCTGCCGACGCTTGGCCACTCATGGGTCATGGCGACTTCGATGAGTTTGACGACCGTGTCGTGCGAGGACGGCCGACTCTCACCCCGCGCCTCAAGGATGTCCCCGTCCGGATTCCTCTCCCGCCGCCCCTGCACCCTGGTTCCATCTTCGAGAACCAGCGGGCTGTGGCCAACCGGTTCTTTGAGGACGAAGAGCCCCAGAGGGTTGCCTACTCGTAGGATCCGACGAAGTCCCGCGCCCTCTGCTCGGCCACGGCCAGCTGGTCCGGAGTCATCTGCTCGACAAGGACCTCCATGTAGTAGTCCGCGTTCGGCTCGTCCGACAGGCGGAACCACTTGTAGGCCTCAACTAAGTCGACTTCGGTTCCCTGCCCGTTCGCGTAGTACTTGCCTAGGTGGATCTGGGACAGGGCGTGACCGCGCATGGCGCCACGCAGAAACATCTCGAACGCGTCGCCGAGCTGGAATACTGACGCGTAACGAAGACCCTGCATGTACCGAACGTTCGTGTCGCGAAGCAGGTAGTCCGTGCTTTGGTAGGCACGCTTCGGGTCGTGCGGGTACTCGATGACGATGCCTGCCTCCGCCGCACGCGCCTGCATATCGGCGGTAATCTCGGCAGTATGGCCGGGCAACGCAGCAGCCAACACGGCGGTTGCGATGAGGCCCGCGAACATCTCGCGTTGAAAAGAAAAGAATGTTCGCATGCAAGCCTGCCGCTTATGGGCGCTGGTCGTGTCGTAAACCACGGTGCCGGGTAATTAGGCCACCGTTCCAATCGAGGCAACCGCCAACTCCGGTAGCCACGATGCGCAAACAGGGGCTAGGCCGGTATCAGGGTCAAGCCGTAGCGACCCGGATTCCGCCGGTGCGTTCGCCGAGAACGTACCCGTTCGGGGTGCCAAGGGAGACTCGGAAACCAGCCGACTCTGCTAGCGCTGGCTCCCCAATAGTCTTGGCCCGGATTCCCGTCGGCTAATCCAGCCCGTCCGAGCATTCGATCCAGCCCTCCATGTAGAAGGCGCAACTGCCCGTGAGCCTGACACGGTCACCATCGACAGTGCAGTAGATCTCTCCACCCCGGTTGGACACTTGCTGCGCCTTCAGGCTCGCCTTGCCGAGACAATTCGCCCAATACGGCGCGAGGACACAATGGGCACTGCCGGTCACCGGATCCTCCGCAATTCCGGAGCCGGGCGCAAAAAAGCGGGACACGAAGTCAGCCTTCTCGCCAGGAGCAGTCACGATCATGTGGCCGTCAGCTAACCGCACAATACCATCAGGGTCTGGCTTCAGTGCCCGGACTTCAGCTTCGGTGCTCAGAACAGCCATCCAGTAGCGCCCTCTCAACACGGCACCGGGCGCGATTCCGAGCACCACGTCCAGCCCGTCAGGCACGGGGGTGGGGACAGGCGGGTCAGCCGGGAAATCCATGACGAGACCCTCGTCGCAGCGCCGGACGGTAAGGCGTCCCGAGCGGGTTGTGAAACCGACCGCGTCCCGATCTGGTGCCAGTCGGTCCAAGATCAACCAAGCGGAGGCCAATGTCGCATGACCGCAGAGGTCTACCTCTAGCGCGGGAGTGAACCAGCGCAGGTCAAAATCGCCGTCCTCCAGCGGCACGAGAAAGGCTGTCTCCGACAAATTGTTTTCCTGGGCGATCGCCTGCAGAGTGGCATCGCTCAGCCAAGCATCAAGCAGGCACACCGCGGCGGGATTGCCTCCAAACGTCCGATCTGTGAACGCGTCCAACTGATAGATCGGCAGAAGCATGCCACGTCCTCCCCTCTTTCTCCCTTGGTGAGATCGTAGCATTCATCAACTTGCCTCAAGACCGCTTGTCATGCCGGAGAACTTGGACGCAACCAACCAATTCCTTATCGATTGCCAGTCATCCCGATTCCAATGAACAGGGAGTCCTCGGGCGCGGTATCGGCTTCGGAGGGCCGCAGGGAACCAACCTCAGGCCTTCATCGTGCCTCTGACGAGCATGCACCAGATGAAGATCGCACCTTGCTTCGGTGGTCTGTCGACGAGCTGGGGCTCATTTCGTCTACTACTTTGCAGCACCGTGGCAGCACCGTGGGGTCGATTGCATGCACGCGCCAATTCTGCACCTCTTGACCAACCACTCGACCTTCCGGCTCGAAGGTGCCGAATCCCGCCTGTCGTTGAGCAAACTAGTCACCCAACAATCGGCAACGCCGCAAACTATGTTCAGGCCTGCTTGAAGTCTGCAGCGCCTGCTTCAATAATGTGTCTTTGATCGTACAGGGAGGATGTTTTGACTACTAGGAAGTTACTTGGGGTGCTGGCCGTCGCCTCGATGTCGTTGATACTAGCCCCCCTATCTGCCTGGGCGCAAGCTGAATGCGGTCGCGTCACGTTGGCGGACATGAATTGGAATTCGGCAACGTTCATCGCCAATGTCGATCGGTTCATTCTGGAACACGCTTACGGATGCGATGCCCAACTTGTACCCGGTGACACAATACCTACCGGCACCTCCATGGTGGAGAAAGGAGAGCCCGACGTCGCCTCTGAGCTTTGGACAAATTCCTTTCCGCGCGCGATCGACCAAGGCGTAGCGGAAGGCCGTTTGGTCGTCGCCGGCATGGCCTTTGCCGATGGCGGAGAAGAAGGCTTCTGGGTCCCGAGCTACATGGTCGCCGACCGGCCGGAGCTAGCGACCATCGAAGGCGTAGTTGCTCACGCCGAGCTGTTTAAAAACCCCGAAGACCCCAGCGAATCGCTCTTTATGGGCTGTCCCGCCGGCTGGGGCTGTCAGATTGTGAACGACAATCTGTATCGGGCGCTCAATCTCGAGGAGGCCGGTTTCGCGCTGGGTGACCCCGGCTCGGCGGCAGGTCTAGACGGTTCCTTGGCCAAAGCGTACGAACGCGGCGAGCCTTGGTTCGGTTACTACTGGGCCCCGACGGCGCTGCTCGGCAAGTACGAAATGGTCAAGGTTGATTTCGGAACCGGCGCGGATCTCGAGGAATTCCACAGCTGCACAACCCAGCCGGATTGTGCCGAGCCGAAGCCAACGATGTACCCGCCATCGCCCGTGCATACGTTGATCACGGCCGACCTTGTAGAGCGCTCGCCACAAGCGGTTACCTATCTCGCCACCCGCGCGTTCGGTAACGCGTTTCTGAACGGATTCCTTGCCTGGATGGAAGAGAACCAAGCCGACGGCGAGACGGCGATGGCGCATTTCCTGACCAGCTACGAGGACTTGTGGCATCCGTGGGTGCCTGAGGATGCGGTGCCGCGCATCATGTCGGCGCTGGCCGAACTGTAATTCCCCGCCCCCCGGGTGGTGCTAAACCGCTCCGGGGGGCGCTACCGTACACAGGACTGCCTTTCACTTCGCCTATTCAAGCCCGATAGACGAACCCTCGCACGCACCCCGGACAACTTTCCGACCGGGGGACATCTCGAAAGCGACTCGCGCTGGCGCCAGCTTGCCGCTTCTCGCCTTGCCACTTGGGCGGCGTGACTGTTAGGCGCCACACATGGCCAACCTCCGGCCGACAAGATCACCTATCGCCGGAAGGCTTTGCGGGCTCTGAAGCTTCCCTCTTTGCCATGCACAGGGCCGGATAGAAGCCAGAGAGACTCGTGGCGTAGGGTCCTCGAATGGAGGCTTCCATGCGACACGGCGACACGCTGCTGAGGCCCGTGCAACTTCAACGTTTGGTCTTGGAGAACTTCCGTCGTTCATCCACCAGCCGCTCCGGCGGCTAGCGGGAGGCCATAGAATCGCTGACCTCAGTATTCTGTTGGAAGACAGAAAGTTGGGCGCCCTTGAAAGCGCCAGCTTCGTAGTTGTGCGGTGGTTCGTGGGAACCTTCGATAGGCCGCGGCCATACGGTATGCAGGCCGCGTTCGATAACCAACGAGGATGGTACCGAATTCAGCAACGAGGCTGGGCTCCGCGACCGACGTGTGGACGCGTTCCCTAAGGGACAGAACGGCTCGCATTTGCATCAGAAGTCTGCAACCCTTCATCAACCAAGTCGTCGCACTCACGCACATAGCGCGCCCAACCCATCGTATTGACCGCGCCGTAGCGTCCGCGTCGATCTGAGACCGGAAGCCAGCCCGGGAGATGTGCCCCAATGGCCAGCAACGCGTGGTGGATCAAGTTCCCCCAGATGGAGCGCGAATCTCTAGTTGCCATTCGCAAGGCTCTCGACGGCTCTTACCGTGAATTTTCGAGAACCTATGGGGGTTTTATCGAGGATGTCTTTGAGCCCCTGCTTCAGTTTCTGGTTGGCTTCGAAAAGCTGCTCATAAACGCTCCCTGGTGGACAGTCCTGGCAGTGTTATGCGCCCTCGTCTATCTCGCGACTCGGTCCCGGAGAATTGTGGCCGGGACTGCACTGGCGTTTGTGCTCATCGGCTATTTCGGTATGTGGGAAGACACGATGAGCACAATGAGCATCATCGCCGTCTGCACGCTGATGGCGATTGCGATCGGTGTACCGGTCGGCATCGTCATGGCCCGGTCAGACCGCACCCAGGCGATCGTAATTCCGTTTCTGGACGTCATGCAAACCATGCCTGCGTTTGTCTACCTGATTCCGGTCGTCATGCTTCTCGGAATTGGCAAGGTACCGGGCCTGATTGCGGTCGTGATCTACGCCATCCCACCGGTGATCCGCCTTACCAACCTCGGCATTCGACTGGTTGACCGCGAGGTCCTCGAGGCGTCGGACGCGTTCGGGGCAAGCGGATGGCAGCGGTTGATCGGCGTACAAATTCCGTTGGCGTTTCCGACAATCATGGCCGGCGTCAACCAAACCATCATGATGGCACTAGCGATGGTCGTGATCGCCTCGATGATCGGCGTGCAGGGGCTCGGGCAGCCTGTGCTGCGCTCGATCACAAATCAGTACTTTACGTTGGGCCTGCTGAACGGGCTCGCGATTGTTGCGCTGGCCATCATTTTCGACCGGGTATCTCAGGCCTACGGCAAGCGAATGCAGCTCCGCTACCAGCGACCCGACCATGCCTGATCCAATGATCCGAATCCGCGGGCTGTACAAGGTCTTCGGAACCACTGCGGACGAGATCATGCCGATGGTCCGCCACGGCATGAGCAAACAAGAGCTCCTTGATACCTACGGTTACGTGCTTGGCCTGCGAAACATCGATCTATCGGTACCACCGCAGAGCATCCAGGTGGTGATGGGGCTTTCTGGCTCGGGGAAGTCGACTCTCATTCGCCATATCAACCGACTGATCGAACCGACGACGGGGAGCATCGTGGTCGACGGCGACGATGTCTCCGGGATGGACCAGACGGCACTTCGCAATTTTCGCCGACACAAGGCCTCCATGGTCTTTCAGCGGTTCGCGCTGATGCCGCATCGCTCGGTGCGGGACAATATTGGCTACGGTTTGCAGATTCAGGGCAAACGCGGCGACGATGTTGATGCGCGGGTGTCCAACTGGATCGAGCGTGTCGGGCTCGACGATTTCGCGGACCGTTACCCCGGTGAACTGTCGGGCGGCATGCAGCAACGGGTCGGGCTTGGCCGCGCGTTGGCGACAAACCCCGCCATTCTGCTGATGGACGAGGCGTTCAGTGCTCTCGATCCTCTGATTCGCGTCGACATGCAGAACATGCTGTTGGAGCTACAGTCCGAACTAAAGAAGACGATTGTCTTTATCACCCATGACCTTGACGAAGCGTTGCGAATCGGGGACAGCATCGCAATTCTTCGGGACGGCAGCATCGTCCAGCACGGCAACCCCCAGGACATCGTGTTGTCGCCGGCTGACGACTACGTCGCGGACTTCGTGAAGGACGTTAACCGCGGTCGAGTGATCCGTGTTGAGCGCGTGATGGAGGCGGAGCCCGGACGCGCGACGGGGCCTGCGATTCCTACAGGCACTCCGCTCGAGCAGGCGGTGTTGACGCTATCCAAAGCGGCCGCCGAGACCGGGACGGTGACCAACGGGAACGGAAAAGCGGTCGGGACGGTTTCGCGAGATGTGCTTGTCACGGCGATGGTGCGGCCAATGGGCCCGGTTTAGGAATGGCGTTCCACCACTGTTTCGGCACCGACCACGATGTCGTAGGGGCCGAGGCCGGTCGAAACGAGCATCGGGAGCCACGGACTCCTAGCCGAACGTAGACTCGGGGGTGGCACGATTGCGCGCCATGCCTTGGCACGCGTCCCGCCGGCTCTGTCCAAGGTGTCTTGCCCCACACTCCTCGGCACTTGAACTCAGGTGGCCATGCTTTGGCCCCCGGACCTCCGGAGCGTTGGGTTCGAACCAAAGTCGGCGCTGATGATGCGCGGTCCCCATAACACCGTGTCTGGACCCCGGCAGCAATGCCCGCCGGTCCCGTTCTCAACGATGGTATCGCTTGTTAGGCTGGAACGTCGTCGGAGGAGCGCATCAGGTCGGCCAGGAGCCGCGTCTCCATGCCTGGCGTACCTCCGGCCGCGAGCGCCGTCGCTGCCGCCGTCCGCTCCTCACCACGCCGGTTCTGATTGAGCTTGAAGGTGCTGTCGACCACCTCGATCGACATCGCGACCGGGGCGATCTCGCGCATCAATTGCGCCAAGACATCGGAGTCAATCGCATCGGTCGTCCAGGCAGGTTTCGGCGCCAACCGTTCTTCAAACTGCGCCGCCAGTCGGTCGAGATGTCCGTGGAGCGCCGCATCATCGAGGCGCCGAAGCTTCCCCCTTAGATGAACTGCCACATAGTTCCAAGTCGGTAGTTTGCCCGGAGTCCCGTACCAATCCGGCGAAACGTACCCGTCGGGCCCCGACACGATCAGCACCGCGGACACTGGCCCATCCTGCAGGCGCTGCGCCACAGGGTTGGCCCGAACCAGATGGGCTCCTATACAGGCGTTCTCCAAGACAAATGGCACATGGGCCACGAGCACGCCCGCCGGTCCGCCTGCGACCAGGGTGCCGAATCCGCGCCGGCGCGCGAATTCCAGGGCGCGCGCCCGAGGCTCGGTTCGAAAAATCGGATTTGGATGCATCAATGCAGTCCCGGCTGTTTCGCGGGGTCATCCGGCCCCATGCCCGGCGAGCCTTGCGGCCCTCAAGCCGCATCGTAACGGTCGCAAGTGAATCAGTTTCGGGGGCCGTCCCAATGCAGGGACGCTTTAGAGCGACCGCAGGAACGCCAGCAACTGCCGGAGCTCCGCAGCCGGCATTGCCACCACCCGGTCGCGCGAAGGCCTGCCCTCCCCTCCATGCCACAGAATTGCTTCAAGAAGGCCGTCCGCCCGGCCGTCGTGAAGCAGCCGAAATGTGTCGCTGACCGTCTCGGTCAGCCCGATTCCCCAGAGCGGAGGTGTCCTCCATTCGCGTCGCAGGGAATCAGATCCGCTGTCCGCGAGATCCTCGCCCATGTCGTGGAGCAGCAGGTCCGTATAAGGGAAGATCAACTGAAAACTGTGCTCTGGCCGATCGGTCGAACGTCGGGTCACGAACTTTGGCGCGTGGCAGTCGGCACACCCACTCGCAAAAAACAGCTGCTTCCCCGCCAGAACTTCGGGATCGTCTGGATTTCGACGCGTCGGTACGGCCAAGTTGCGGGAATAGAACACCACCTGATCAAGAATCCGCGTCGGAATCTCGATCCCGTCGCCATCGGCGTCCCCACCCGGGGCCTCGCGACATTCGGATTGGACCCGTGTGCAGGCCCCGGCGGCGTCGGGGAACAGGACATTGCCGATACCGATGTCCTCAAAAAAGGCCTTGCCCGCCTGTTTCCGAATCGTAGGCGCGCCAGCCTTCCAGCCGAACCGGCCGAGGACACGCTTATCCCCCGGGCCGGCTTCCACCCAGGATGGCTGGCCCGAAATCCCGTCGCCATCAATGTCCTCCGGGTCGGAGTAGGCCAGGATGTCTTCTTCCGGGATCATTTCGAGGAGCCCCATCCCGATCATCGGTGGGGCCACGCGCGGTGCCAGGCCGGTGTTGCGGTCCAAAGGCCCCCAGTAGAGGTCACGCGCACTGTATAGCGGGCGATCAAGCGTCCGACTCTCCGCCCCGGCGAGGTCCACCCGCACCGGTTCGTGCGCAATCTTGATCTTTCCCTCGGCCGGCAGCCCAGTAATCGCCTTGTCCTGCAGCTGCTCCCCGTAGACGGGGTCGCCCCCATCAGGATGCGTGAGGGCCAACAGCAGCGTGCCACCCCGATCCTCCTCGGCCAGGCGCGGACGGCCCCGGCCATCCTTGCGATGGCATCGCTGGCAGGATCGAGCATTGAACAGAGGACCCAGTCCGTCCGATGCCGCCGTCGATGCCGGAGCGGTGACCCACAGCTTGCGGAAGATGGCGTCGCCCACGCGAAAGCGCGTCCGCTGCGACGGCGTGAGGTTCTGGTTGGGGTGCGAGAACGCGTTCCGGTTCGCGCTGTGAAAACTCGTGCCGGCTCCCCCCGGGTACTCCTCGTGGGCTTCCAGACGGGAAAAGTCCTCCGGCCACGCCGTGAGGTCAGCGACCAATGTTGCGTCAGCAGGATCACGTCCGCTCGCCTCATGCGGCCGATCCGTCGCCTGCGCGCTCCCGAATGCCGTCAGGGCGAACACCAGCCACATCGCGAGGGGACATGGCCGCTGAGTCACACCGGCACCTGCTGCACTACCGATCCCCGGGATAAGGGCCCGACTACCCGTCAACGTGGAGCTCGAAGTCGAGCTCGCCAACGCCGAGAGCCGGCCCAACCCTGCTCAACTCCTCGCTGAACGCGACCAGGGATACAATGGCTGCCGTGATCAAAGGCCCTCCGTCAGGGTCGTCGGGGGCCAGAAGCTGGTCGTACGCCTTGCCGTTGGCCACTGCTTCTCGGATGGCGTTAATACGCCTGATGGAGCGCTCGATTCCCTCACGGAGTTGTAGGTCGAGTCTGGGGTCCGCCGCTCGGACGAGGTCGGAGAGCGAGGCTCCCGAGACCGTGGATCCATCGGTCCTCTTGTAGCTCGCTCCGTACACGTTCCGCAGGCCCACTGCGTCCCAGTAGTGGGATTCGTGCGTGTTGTCGGAGAAGCAGTCATGTTCCTCTTCGGGGTCGTGCAACTCCAGCCCCACCTGCATGCGGGCGCCTGCGAGTTCCCCGGCAGCGAGGTTCCCGAGGCCGGTCACGATTGTTCGCACCACACCCGCCGCGTCATGTTCCAGCAACGCGCCGCGGGCGGCACCACCTTCGCGCCATGCACCGGCCATCCAGGCTAGATCGCTTACGAGTAGCTCAGTGACCGCCTTCAGGTAGGCCACCCGCCGTTCACAGTTTCCCCCAGTGCACTGAGCGAGATCGAAGTCGGTCGCAGGCCGCTCGCCGACCCCGGGTCCTGTCCCGTGCAGATCCTGTCCCCAAAGCAGAAACTCAACCGCGTGATAGCCCGTGGCAACGTTGGTCTCGATGCCGTCAGCTTCGTGCAGTGTGTGCTGCAAGAGCTCCGAATCGATCGGCTCCGCCGTCACCGCGGCTCCGCCAACGTGCAGTGTGACGTTTGCAATCACGTTGACCGCGTCGGCATTGCCGGCCACGTAGTCGATGAGCCCTTCATCCAGGGGCCACGCGTTGACCTTCCCTTCCCAGTCGTCGACGAGCGTGTTTCCGAAGCGGAACACCTCGGTCTGCATGTACGGTACCCGGCTCGCCTTCCAAGCCTCCCGGGCGGCGGTCAAGTTGGCCCCCGAAGGCGCCTCGATCAATTCCGTTACCGCCTGCTGCAGCAGTTCAGCCTGCGCCAACGAATCCTCATAGCCAGCTAGAGCAATGTCGGCGTAGACACACGCAATGTCTTCATGGGTCGGTGCGTCTGCAGCACTGGCCGGTCCGGCCAAAGCCGACAGCGCGATTGCGGCGCACGCCACGACCGCGCCCGGCGCGCGCGTTCTGTTGTTTCTGATCACGGTACAAGGAGACCTTTCCAGGCGACCGACATACGGTCGCCTGCGCTGCTGCCGCTGGCCGGACCTCCTCCTTCACAGCCAATGACCTATGGTCGGCCGCCTCCTCCGCGACCGGAATGGAGAATGTTTCATAACCACAGACGGACAGTCTGTCCACAGAACGGGATCCGATCGGATCGTGAGTCTTACCCCATCAGCCGGCCTTCGGAAGCCCTCTGTCCCTCTAGCGCTCGGAAATCCGATACACGACGGGAAGCAGGATCGATTTCACCCCCGCGCCACGCGGCAGAGGCTCGAACGGTTCCGCCTGGAAAACAGCACGCTGCGCCGCGCGCCGCAGACGGGGGCTTGCGTCGGTGCGCTCTTCCACCACGCTGATGTCGATAATGCTCCCATCTTCACGCAGACGGATCAGCATGACGACTGTCCCCTCTTCTCCGCGCTCGAGGGAACGCTGCGGGTAGCTCCGTCCCGCCGCGTAGCTGATCCTGTCTCGAAGACGGACGTAGTAGGTCTCCGGTACGCCAGCTTCACGGGCAGCGCGGGCAGCCAACGATTCGTCGACCGGCCGGCCGGCCGGAGGCGCAGCAACCGCCGGCGGCGCGGACGCCACAACCGCGGCCGGAGCGGGAAGCGCTTCCATAGCGGGGGGCGTCTCGGCCCCCGTTGGCGACGATGCAGGCGCCTGAGTTACGACTGGTGGAGGTGAATCAACGGTACGCGCAGGTGCAGCGGGTACCTCCGCAGGCGCCGCCGTTCTCGTCGGAGTGGCGGGCGGCGGCGGAACAGGGGGTGGCGGCGCGGGATCAGGCATAGAAGCGGGCTCCGCCACGTGATCCGGCACGGGGGGCGGGGGGGGCTCAAGATCCGGCACAAAGACGTCATTGAGGGTCTCTGGTTGTGCCCGCTGCGGTTCGGCCGGTGCAGGCGGTGGTGCGATCTCGGGCCGTGGCTGGGGCGTGTCCGGGATCGACGGAGGCTCCGGCGGCGGCGGGGTTTCGGGCACGGGTTCGGCAATGGGCTCGGGTTCGGTCACCGGCGGCCGCTCCGTCGGTGGTGGGGGTTCCGGCACCGGCGTGACGTCGCGCTGAAGCGGCTCCGGAACCTGCACAAATTCCCGGGGCGTCACGGGGGTCGGCGGCGGAGCAATCTCGGGCTGCGGCTGGGGTGTGTCGGGCAGGGCCTCGACCACCGGCGGCGGCGGTTCCGTCGGCGCGTTCACCGGCGGCGGCTCAGCGATCGGCGCCTGCAGCGGTGGCGCTTCATCGCTCGGCGGCAGAGCATCTTGGGCTGGCTGCGCCGCCATCGTCGCATCGGGCGGAAGGTCTCCGGCAGGTGCCGTGTGCCCCAGCTCCAGCGTGATCAATGGTTCGAGCTCGATCTCGGGTTCGGACAGCGCCCACACACTCACCGCCACCGGCACGAGCACGTGCAGGACGGCCGCAGCCATCGCGGCCGCCACCACGTCGACAATTGCGACGTCGTTGGGGCCTCGGGGAATTGCTAAGGGAATCACGGCTCGTCGGTCGAAGTCTGTCGGGTCGCGAGAACCACCTGCTCAAAGCCAGCAGCCTTCGCAACTTCCATCACATCCCGGAGCATCGCAACCGAGGCGAGCTGGGCCACCTTGATGAGGAGCCTCGCCCGTTGCTCGGCTACTAGGGTGGCGAATGCCGCCGGCAGCGCCGCCCGTAGCACCGGTTCGCCGTCGATCGCCAGTTCCCCATCGGCAGCCACCGTTACAACCGCCTCGATCGGAACCCCCGATTCGCCGCTGTCGGCTTCGGGTAACTGCTGATCGATCGGGTCAATGGTCCGGAACGTGCTGGTCAAGATGAAGAAGATCAGAAGCAAGAAGACAATGTTGATCAAGGGGACCATGTTGATCGCGTGGTGGCGGCGCCGCTTCGCCTCAAGGAACTTCATGGGGAATCCTGTACGGCGATCGCGATCTGCTCGACACCCGCGATACGGATGCGATCAACCACGGTAATGAGGCGCTGCACCGCCTCAGCGGACGGCGCCACCACGAGCACGTGGAGATCGGCGTCAGCAGCCAAGGCCTCACCAACCCGATCGACGATCTGGTCCGGATCCACTACGACGTTCCCGAACGTGATCGCGCCATCCTCGTGAAGACGCACGACCAGCGAGTCGTTGTCGCCCCCGCCGCCCGAGGAGCTTGCAGTTCCCGGACTGGCGAGATCGATGGATTCCAGATCCAGAAACGATCCCGCGAGCATAAAGAACACGAGCAGCAGGAAGACGATATCGATCAGCGGTGCGATCGCGATCTCCACCGGACGCCGCTCTACTTCGCCAAAGTTCATGGCGTGTCCCCGGGATGCGGTCCCGTCGCGACCCCTCTAGATGGATTGCGACGCAATAACACGTGCGGCTACGTCCCGCATCAGCGCCCGAATCCCATCGATTTTGCGTTCCAGGTAATGCACGGCGCCCAAAGCCGGAATGGCCACGATCAGACCGAATGCTGTCGTCAGGAGTGCCTCCCAGATGCCACCAGCAAGCTGGCTCGGGTCTACCCGGGCACCGGCCTCCTCCAGGCGACCAAAAGCCTTGATCATCCCGATCACGGTGCCGAGGAGTCCCACCAGCGGGCTGAGATTGGCCACCACCTCCAGCGTGCGGATGTAGGTCTCGAGGGATCGGATCTCGACCGACCCGACCCGATCAATCTCGGCCTCCTGCAACTCCCTAGGCAGGTGCCCGGTGTCCAGCGCGGTTTCGACCACACGGGCTGCGGGATGCCGGGAATGAGCCAGACGCCGACGTATCTCATGCGTAGAGCCGGTGGCCACCAACTCCATCAGACCCGTCCGGGATTCTCCCAATCGCCAGAACTGGAGCAGCTTCAGCAGGATGATGGCGAGCGATGAAACCGACATGAGAAGGAGCACGTACATGACGGCCCCGCCCTTTTGGAGAAGATCCGCCGCGGCGTTCCAGTGCTCCAGACTCAATTCCGGCATGACGTGCTCCAAGCATCCCGCACCAGTTCGCGGCGCCAATCACGGGCATCCCCCGAAGGACCCAAGAGGACGCAGCCCCGCACGATCAGCACCGCGGCCGGACCATGGTTCCGTTAGAACCGATAGCGGAGCCCCACATAGAAGGACCGCGGCGCACCGGGGGAAAGGAACCGGTTGGTGTGATGGACATCGCCCTCCAAGCCGTGGTCGAGGATGGTCACCTCGCCCTCACACGGCTCTCCCTCTTGCTCAAGCTCGCACTCCCCGAGAATACCAAAGGTCTCGTAGTCCTCACCAAGCAAGTTCTCGACGCGCGCAAACAGGGTCAGTGCGCCGATACTCCAGTCCGCCGTCAGATTGAGAACCCGGTAATCGTCGGTTTGCGCCAATTGGTTCGATTCGTCGCCCCGGAGGTACACACCCGAACGCGAGACCAGATTGGTCCCGATCCGTAGACCGTTGGCGAGCGTGTAGCCGATACCGACCTTGACCGTGTGCTCCGGGATTCCCGGAATCCGGTCGCCGGATTCGACGTCGATCACCTTCGCCTCGTCTTCGCCCTCGATTACCCTTCCTTCAGGATGGTTCGCCCCGGGCAACTCCACATCCTCGGCGAATGTGGCCTGCAGGTAGCTGTAATTCGCGACCCAATCCCAGCGGTCCAGTTGGCCGGCGATCTGTCCGTCGAACCCGATCCGTCGGGTCTCGCCGAAGTTCTGGAAGTATCCGAGACCAGGCTGCGCTGCCGTTTCGGGGACAGCAACAAACAGGATGTCGTCCTTGTTGACACTGTTATATCCCGCCAACTCCCACGTCACGGGACCGGCACCGGTGCCGGTGCGACCGCGGATCCCGGCTTCCACTGCGCGCGTAACTACCTGATTGAGTGGCGGGTCCGCGACAAAGGCGTTGGGCAGCCGGCAGGGCTGGTCTGGGTCAGCGCAGCCCAGTTCCGCTGCGCTCGGCGCGCGATTGGCCTCGCGGTAGCCGCCAAATACCGTCAGTCCGTCCCTGACTCGATGGGTCACTCCAACGGCCGGATTGAACCGCCGGAAGGTGTGGGACTCTCTGGGGTCGCCATCGATGGCGAGATCGACCTCAACCTGATTGAAGCGACCGCTGATCGTCAAGTCGGTGCGGTCGGACACCGCCACCGTATCCGAAAGATAGATGCCCCATGCCCGCGTCTCGGACGCCACGTCGAGCGGGCCCGTATCCGATTCCTCGAGCGCCACTTCGCATTTAGGAACATTGAGCTCGAAGTCGCCCACGCACTCGTGCGTTACAACAAAGGCTTGCCCGTCGATGAGGAGCGGCGGGACATACCGGTCATCTTGCACTTCTCCGACGAGCGTATAGCCCGAGAAGTCGGTCTCGGATTGATCATACGCCATGCCGAGCGCGAGCTGGTGGGCACCGTGCATCAGGTCGGCCTGTACTGACATTCCCCGAGTCTGCGTGTCGGTGAACGTGAGGTTGTGGGCACCTGGAGTTATTTCTTCGCCATCCCACTGGATTGGCTCCTCTTTGCCGCCAGAGCCTTGTGCCAAGCCGAATAGGAAAAATTCACTGTCGTCGTTGTGGTCACTGCCTTCGGTCGGGTCGCCGTTGCCACTGGCGTCATCGTCATCGTCCTCGTCGCCCTCGCCTGCAACGACGAAGCCATGCTGTCCAATCTCAGCGTCAAATTCGTCGCCGTTAACCGTGTCGCGCTGCAGACCGCGATAGTACACCAATCCCGAGATCTGCAGATTGTCAGTGAGTTCGTAGTCTCCGCGCACTGTCAACATGCCGAGGTCATTCCTCGTGATGTCCGGGTACGTAAACACTGACTCCCTGCGCATCCTGAGTAGATCTTCAGGAGTTGTGCCGTTGCCGGTGATATCGGTACGGGCAAAGAGAGCGCTCACGCCGAGCGAGCCCCGCTCCCAGATTTGCGACGCGTCGCCGAACAGACGAAGAATCTTGCTGTCACTGTGATCGCGCCAGCCGTCGTCCTGTCCGTGTTCTGCGGCAACGTACACACCAACGGTATCCATCTTGCCGCCTGCTTGAACGGCCGTGTCCAAACGTCCGTGCGAGCCGCCCTTGACTTCGAATTCGGAACCGCTGAAGGAAAGACCGGTTTGGGTCTGAAGGGAGAGGGCTCCGCCCAACGCGTTGAGACCGTAGGCCGGATTCCCACCCACAAGATCTATTCGGCGAAGTGCGGCATCCGGCACGAGATCCCACTGGATCGTCTCACCGAAGCCCTCGTTGATCCGCACGCCGTTCATGTAGACGGCAAGACCCTGTGGCTCACCGAGCAACGGAGACAGCGTGAAGCCGCGATAGGTCAGGTTCTGCTGATACGGACTGTTTTGGAGATCCGTCACGGTGACCCCGCGAAGCGTTTGCTCCATGAGGTCGGTCAGGTTTCGCGGCTGGATTGCGTCGATGTCCTGGTCGCTGATTGTCTGAACCGTGGCCGGAACGCGCTCACGGGCCACCCCTGTCCCTGGCATCGGGGTGATCCCAATGACCTCGACTTCCGGTAGAGCTTCCTGAGCAAGCGCAGGCGGCGCGATCAAAACGGCTCCGAACAACAGGGCCGTGCCAACCCCCAGCGCGCCGGCAAGACGGGCCGCACGCAATAGCGTAGCGATGGTCATAAATATCCCAATTGTAATTGGATCGAGCCCGTCACAGCACAGATTGGCTATGTGCTGCACTGTGGTCAAGTCGCCGGGAATATGGGCGAGCGACTCTCCAGCGACAGTACATCGGGGACAGCGTTTGTGCGCCGCAGCACTCGCCGCAAGTGCCGCCCGCATTCAGCCTCCCTTAGCTAGACGCAGCGAGCAGGGCTTCGGGAATCCGATTGAGCAAGTCGTCGGCTATCAGGCCACGGCCGCACACTACGGCAGCCTCGCCGTGCAGCCACACGCTCGCGCCGGCAGCAGCCAGCGGCTCCATGCGCCCGCCGAGCAAGCCCCCGGCGATCCCGGCTAGTACGTCTCCGGACCCTGCCGTGGCAAGATCGGGAGGCGCGTTAGCATTGATGATGGCCTGCCCGCCAGCGCTGGCAATCACGGAATCCGGACCCTTGTGGATCATCGTGGCGCCGATACGTCGGGCCGCCATGCGAGCACGGCTGAGGCGATCACCTCTCACGTCCGGAAGGAGGCGTCGGAACTCGCCCTCATGCGGCGTCAGCACAGCCGCTCTGGCCCGCTTGCAGGCTGCGGCCAGGGAGTCGGCATCGTCCGCAAAGCTGGTCAACGCATCGGCGTCGAGAACGAGGGCTAGATGAGGGCGCGCGGCGACCTCTACCCGTTGGCGCGTCGCATCTCCCACACCGTTTCCCGGGCCCAGCACCACAGCGGTGACCCTCGAATCCGAGATGAGTTCCTCGAACCGAGCAACATTCCCAACGGGCTCAACCATCAAAGCCTTGGGTTCCCCGGTATAGGCAGCGACATCAGAATCCGGTACCGCCAGTGTCACGAGTCCGGCGCCAGCGCGAAGCGCAGCGTGGGCTGCGAGGCGCGCTGCGCCCGCCCGCTGTGCCGGGCCCCCGACCACGATCACGTGTCCGCGTGCGTACTTATGGGTCCTCCAGTCAAGCAACGGAAGCTGATCGCGCCAAAGCAAGGGCCCGTTCAAGAGCGCATGCGGATTCTCGGCACTAACGTCTTGAATGAGGCCAATATCTGCCAGCACGATGTCGCCGGCCAGCGCCCGACCCGGAAACAGCACGTGTGCCGGCTTCAGCCGGTGAAAGGTGACGGTGGTAGTGGCGGCAAGCACGCCCGCCGACGCGGCTCCGGTATTGCCGTCGACTCCGCTCGGAAGATCCACCGCGATAGAGGGCAACCCCCGGGTTCTCGCGACCTCAAAGGCGGATGCGACACTGTCGGGAAGCGAGCGGGACAGGCCGGCCCCGAACACGGCATCGACGACGATCGCGGTTTCCTCGAGCACGCCCGGGCCAATGACATCAATGGGCCCGGACCAGCGCGCCATAGCACGGGCTGCGTCGCCGGTAAGGGCACCGCGATTCCCAAACAGCGCCACGCGGACATCGCGCCCGGAGCGCGCCAAGTTCCGAGCGGCAACAAATCCGTCACCACCATTGTTGCCCGGCCCGGCCAGCACAGTCACCGGACCTTCAGCAAAACGCCCCGCTACGGCGTCCGCGACCGCGCGTCCCGCCGCCTCCATGAGTACGATGCCGGGCCTGCCGCCCCGTATCGTGGCCCGATCTGCCGCCGCCATCTGCTCCACCGTCAGGATCTCGGGCGGCCAAACGGAACCGGACGACATCAGGTGCACGCGTTACTCCCAGGGTGGAGGACCAGACAGACTTCAGAAGCGTGCCACTAGTTGGCTGCAGATACCAGAATCTCGCCACGACTAGCCGGCGAACCTTCGACGTGAAGACGGATCACGCCGGAGCGCTCCACAACGCATGTAGCGCAAACGCTACACGTGTTCCCAATCGCGAATACTGTGCAGCTATCGCCATTGTACAGCAGTATTTCAATAGCTTAATACGTCCACGATCAACCCTCACCTGCAATGGTCACACTGCTGCAAAGGAACTGCAACAACCCTCCGTCAAGGTCCCGGTTGTTGGGCGACGGCGGCATGCGACCGTAGCCCTCACCGAAGCTTGGGGCGATTGCCCGCTATATCCCTGAACCACTGGGAGGGTTCATCCATGATCCGCACGCTAAGTGCATTCGCGGCGGCGGCCACGCTGATGGTTGGCCTCGGGGCCGCTGGCCCCGCCTCGGCACAAGATGCCGAGGCGGCGCAGAACGCCGAGATCGCGGCGCTGAAGGAAGCCATTCAGGACCTGCAGATCAAGCTGAAGGGCCTTGAGGCCTCGCTAGCGGCGCAGGCTGACAAGAGCGACGAGCCAAAGATCAAGGTTGGCCCTGGACTCTCGATATCCAAGGGGGAGAAATCGGTTGCGCTGACCGGTCGCCTGCACTGGGACGCCGGAATCTACCCTTCCGACCAGTTCGAGGGGGAGAACTTCGACAGCGGCACGAACCTGCGCCGTGGCCGGATGGGAGTGAAGGGCAAGTCCGGCGCTTTTTCCTACAACCTGACCATCGACGTGGGTGGCTCAGCTGACGACGGCAATTACGCCGAGATTGACGAAGCGGCGATCTACTATTCGCCGTCGAAGACTCTCAAGTTCGGCTTCGGGAAGATGAAGATTCCGGTCACGTTCGAAGAAAGCACGTCCTCGAACGACATCAGTTTCATCGAGCGATCGCTGCCCGTCGACATGTTCACCGACAAAACGCTGGGGCCAAAGGCTGTGAATGCTCAGGTCTGGGTGTATGGCGCACAAAGCCTCGTTGAGGCAGCAATTCACGCAGTGGGTGATACGAAGACCTACAGCGCTGTTGACGAAGGTGCTGAGGACATGGGCTTTACAGTTCGAGCGATTTACGCGCCGATCAAGACCGAAACCTCCGCACTACACATTGGTGGCTGGATGGACCGTTCCAGCGGCCCTGTTGGTGACGCCCGCTGGGGATATCGCACCGAGCTCAACGTGGCAGATTTCAAGCCGCTGTACGGTGATGCAGAAAATAGGGATCTTGACGGCATGACCCACTACGGCTTTGAGCTCGCATATTTGAACGGGCCGTTCTGGGCGCAGGCCGAGTACATCAGCGGCACGTTTGAGAAGTCCTCGGGCTCCGATGTCGAAGCCGACGGCTACTACGTACAGGCCGGTTACGTGATCGGCGGCGCCAAGCGCTACAACATCAAGAAAGGGGCTTGGTCTGGGCCGAAGGTCAAGAACCCGTTCCCTGGGAAGGGCATGGGCGTCATCGAACTCGCTGCCCGTTACAGCGTCATGGATCTGGGTACCGACACTTCGACACCGTCGCACTATGGGAAACAGTCGAACGTCACGTTCGGTCTAAACTGGTACCTCAACAATAATTCACGTGTCATGTTCAACACGATTCGCGTGAACTTGGATGCGGCCACTAGCGGCACCTACGGTGAAGATGAATCTGTGACCGACGACTTCTGGGTCCATGGCATTCGCTGGCAGTACAAGTGGTAGTAAATTCGTCAGTTTCGCAAGACTGATGCCCCCCGTCGTGCAAGGCACAGCGGGGGGGGCTTGCTTTACTCGAACTCAAACAAAGTAAAATTGCCTATTACAGGAGCAGGCGCGGCCGGCCATCAAGGCATCTTCATTCAAGAGTCTGCACAAGATCTATCGTGATCCCCGTAAGGCAATAGATGCCCATGGCTTTGCCCCCATCAGGTTAGAGACCGGGCTCAAGCCATAGATTGCTCGAGAACGGTCACTCGCCTTCAGATCAGCGTGCCTGCGTAGTCACGCTCCACTGCTTCACACCAACTCCCCACATTCCAGCGCCCGTAGGCCCCCATCCCAGCTGTGGCATCCTGTCCATAGTAGGTCGGCACATGAACCAAGCTGAGGCCGGGATGCTCCCAAGCCGCGGTCAACGCCGCGCGTAACGACTCGCCATCGTTCCCGCCGGACAGTGCCCGCACACCGCTTACAGAAGCCGCCATCTGCACGTAGTCGACCGCAACCGAATCGGACGTGCGAAACTCCTCGCCATATTGGGCGACCTGCAATTCGCTGATGGCTGACATCCGGCGGTTGTCGAGCAACAGAATTGTCCCGTGCACGCCGTGTTCGACCCCATCGATCAGAATCTGGGGATTCATCATGAACGAGCCATCACCAGTAAAGGCCACGGCATAGCGGCCTAGATCAGCGATCGCGCCCGCTAACAGCGCGGACACTGCAAACCCCATGTACGACGCCCCGGCTTCCGTGAACGTTTCGTAGGGCCGATCATCCTCCACGATCTGGAAGCCGTTGGCCTGCACATCTCCCGCGTCGAACAGTTTGATCGCGTCATGCTGCTTACAAAAGTCGGCTGCAATCTTGATCGCCTGCGGCTGGGTCAGCACTCGCCGTCCCCACACCGCATCCACCGGTGCTTTGGCCTCGAACTGAGCCGTCTTGAAGGCCTCCCACTCCGCCTTTTTCTTGGCACACGCTTCGAGCCAACCTGCCTTGCCCACAGCACAGTCCCGATGGTTGCGGCCGATCAGAGCATGGAGTCGTTTGAGCACCCGCCCGGCATCCCCGCAGAGTGCGGTAGTGCGGTTGTAATGCTGAACATCCACCGGATCCGCATTGATGTTGATGACGTCACGCACCTTGGGCCACCCGATCCCGGAGCAGTCGCTCTGGCAAACCGCACGGCTTCCGACAACCACCAGGACCTCGGCCCGGTCCATGACAAAATTGCCGCTGATTGACCCCTTGGAACCGCCGACATGCATGTTCTGCGAGTGCCTGTCCGGGAGGAGGCCCGTGGAACCGGGCGCCAGAACGACCGCCGCTCCGGCTCGTTCGGCGAACTTGCGAACCGCTTCCGCAAACGGACGGGCGCCGCCGCCCGCCTTGACGGCAACCCGGTTCGACCCGGCAATCAGCCGGGCTGCCTGGGAAAGACCCTCGTCCGTCGCTGGAACTGCAGGCTCGAACCGCGGTACCTGCGGAAGAGCATCCAGACGCACTCGGGTCTCCCGCGGCTGTGTATTGAGCGGCAGGTTGAGATAGAACGGCCCTGCCCGCCATGGATGGAACACCGTCATAGCCCCGTGCCGGAGTGCGGCGCGGAGGGCCCCCGGACTGTGCAGCGTGTAGGATTGTCCCATCAGTGATGTGATCTGACCAAAGAGGCCCTGCGCGGGCTTCGGGACCTGCTGCATGTTGTAACCCTCTCCATGCGTGGTCTCGTCCCCGTACAGGTGGTACACGCCGATCCCGTTGGAGGCGCTGGCGAGTGACCCTGCCATCGCCTGCAATGCGCCTGGGCCGATCGAGGTAACCACGGCCGCCGGCTCGCCGTAGATCCAGCGCAGGGCCGTCGCCGCATGTGCCATTTCCACTTCGTTTCGAAATTGCCAGCAGCGCACCAGTCCGTGCTCCGTATAGAGGCGCAGGATCTCGCCGACCGTCGTCGAACCGTGCCCGAAAATGACCAGAAATTTCGTCACCCCCTGCCGGATCAAGCCCAGCACAAGCGCCTCTGCCAACGGCAGTGCTACTGGTGTGGAGAGCAGGCCGGCGTCGATCGCCGCTTCCAGACCACCGAACTCCGCAAGCCAGGCCGCGCGTTCGCGGGTAGTGCCCGGCATGGCTGCGAGGGGCGTCTTCATGGCGCGGTTCCGCACACGTCGACGCTCAGGGCGAAACAGCCACGGTTTGCCCCGTGCGGGCGGATTCTTCTGCAGCCAACCCAAACCGAAGCACCTGGCGGCCTTCTTCTGCCGTCAGGACCGGCGCTCCTCCGTGCTCCAGGACTTCGAGATAGTGCCGAGTCGACAGGATGAAGCTTTCTTCCCAACCGGTCGCCATATCCTGGTACGTGGTCAGCGAGCCGTCTCGGTACAGCGCCACCGGCGGCGGATCGCCCAGGCGTCCGTGTCCCACGTTGATCCACAATACCCCTCTCGTACCGGTGATCTCCACCCGGTCGTCCTGGGCATAGTGGTGGGTCATGATGTGAAGGTCTGGCGAATACACGACCTCCAGACTGCCGATGCGATTCTCCGGAAATCGGAAGGAAATGAGCGACTGGGCGTCGACGCGCGATCCGTCAGGCGTCGTCGTGCTACCGATGAACGCATGTACTTCTGTCGGATTCCCCATGAAATGCCAAGCCAGCGCAAACTTATGGTGCCCATCGTCAAAGACCAGAGGCCCGCCGCCGGATTGATCGCGTCGCTGGCGCCATGCGTTGGCCGCTCTCGGGACTTCCCACGCCGTACGACCTGATCCCTGGTTGCTCTTCAGGCGGATCGCGAGCGGCGTGCCCACAGCCCCCTCCTCGACAAGCTGCTTGGCCTTCATCACTGGCGGGTAGAAAATGAAGTTCTCGAAGACCTTGAACGGCCGTTCCGACGCCTCGGCCGCCGCGACCAGCCGGTCTGCCTCATCACTCGAGACGCACATCGGCTTTTGCAGGGAGACGATTTTTCCCGCGGCAATCGCCTTTTCTGCGGCCTCGAGATGGAGGTGATGCGGTAGGAGAATCTCCACAAGATCCACGTCCGGGCGGGCCAAGAGATCGTCGATGTTGTCGGAGAGGTGGGCGCCGTCGACTCCCCAAGCTTCTGCACGCCGGCGCGCAATAGTGATGTCCTGATCGCAGAGTGCGGCGATCCTGGCGCTCGGATTCCGCATGTATTCGATGGCATGAAGATCCGAGATCCGTCCCGTGCCCACGAAACCGACCCCAAGCGGTTTTGCTGTCATCAACAGGTCGCCCCGTATACCGAACCCAAGCGTGGGCGCAGCCGGCAATATCGCCCAATTGTAAGCTTTACCCCGATCTGCGGGCAGCTTCCGAATCAGGGCTTCCCACGGACACCAAGGAGGCCAATCCGAACCCCTCGATTGCCCGCGAATTCACCGACTCGCCTCTCGCGCCTGACAGTTTGGCCCCCACCAAGGGGACCGCGCGGCTGCATTGCCCAGCGCAGCGAGCCCGCCATTGCGAGTCCTCCCGCCCTCGCACTGCCAATGCCCGCCATCCACACATCCAGCAGGTCCGCTGGAGCGCTGACCAACCGCAAGCCGCCAGCAGCGGATCTCCAAGGGCCTAGTAAGGTCGGTTGTCTCACGTGCGGGAGGACGGTTCCCGAGTTGCATGTGAGCATCACCAAATTGCCCGCCACGGAGGCCATGCATGTTTGAGGGCTTCGCACAATCACGGATCGTTGTGAATGGTTGCGGGATACAGGTCAGGCTCAGGGGCTCGGGACCACCGGTCCTGCTGCTTCACGGGTACCCGCAAACACATGTCGAGTGGCACAAGGTGGCGCCACGGCTAGCAGAGCGCTACACGGTCGTGTGTCCCGATCTGCGCGGTTACGGCGACAGCGACAAGCCCGCGTCCTCGGACGAAGATCTTTCGACGTATTGCAAGCGCACGTCGGCCAGTGACCAGGCAGCGGTGATGCGGGCGCTGGGATTCGAGAACTTTCACCTGGTGGGCCACGATCGGGGTGTCCGGGTCGGACTCCGGATGGCGCTCGACTATCCGCAAGCGGTGAAAAGCCTCACGAATCTCGACGTGGTTCCCTCTCTGGAAGCGTTTGAGAACATGGATTCTTCCTTGGCGTTCTCCTGGTTTCACTGGAACCTAATGCGTCAACCTGCGCCGTTTCCCGAGACCTTGATCGCCGGTCACGCCAAGCTGTTTCTTGATTTCCTCCTCAAGCAATGGGCTGTCGCGCCGGGTGCATTTACCGAAGAGGCGTACGCGGAGTACCTGCGCTGTTTCTCTGATCCTGAAACCATCAGGGCGAACTGTGCCGACTATCGGAGCATCCAGCTTGACCTGGAACACGACAAGCGCGACCGCGGGGTCAAACTGAGCTGTCCGGTGCTGGTGCTGTGGGCCGGGAGAATGCCGAGACGTCCAGGTTGGCAGACCGGAGCCACACTCGACATGCTGGAGGTCTGGCGGGCTCGCGCAGACCGGGTGCGTGGACGTTCGCTGGATTGCGGCCACTTCATCCCGGAGGAAGCTCCGGAGGACCTGCTCGCTGAATTGCTTCCTTTCCTCGAAGAGTGCCGCCGCTCGTGAGCAACCCCACCTACACGCCGTCCGATGGCCGTCTCCCGTCCATGCCCTAAAGGGCAGCGGCGGCCATGGTCGACATTTGCCTCCAGCCATATTCGTTCGGCGGAGATCGCCTCTTCAGCATGCCGTCGAACGCGCCACATGCGACGGAATCAGCGTCCAAGCATGCAGCCTGGTACTCACTGGTACGATCAGCTGTCGATTTCGACCTTCACCAGAGAACCGCGACGCCTCCGCGAGCGGTTGACCAAGAGACCTGTGCACGGATCGGGATGTTTGCCGCGCCCCACCTACAGCCCGGACCGCGTTTCGCCGGGCAGGCACTTCTCCGGCCTCACCCCCAACTGCCCTCGTTCGTTGTACGCCAAGTGTTCCAGTGAACCGGCGCCGAACCGCTCCGTCAGCGTTCGCCGCGGCGTCTGCGCTCGGCATCGTCCCAGGCGGTCAAGGGCTGATAGTTCGGGACGACACTGAGGCCCTTGGTCGCATCTGACGAGACGGCGTCCTGCGATGTCTGCACGTCGATCACGGCGGGCGCGTGCTCGAGTCCGCGACGGATCGCATCGGCCAAATCGGACGCGATCTCCACGCGCTCGCCATGGGCGCCCAGCGCCCGTGCCATGGCGGCATAGTCGGAGTGGGCAAGTGTGGTGCCGACGACTCGGCCACCATAATTGAGCTCCTGACCGTAGCGCTCGATGTTCCAAGCGGCGTTGTTCGAGACCACAACGACCGCTCTGGCGTTGTGCCGTACAGCCGTGTCGATCTCCATGGCATTGATGCCGTAGGCGCCATCACCCGTTACGCAGATCACCTGACGCTCGGGCGATGCCAACGCGGCGGCAATTGCAAACGGGGTCCCGACGCCAAGGCAACCGAACGCACCGGCATCCAGATAGGTCCCGGCGTCGAGCCCGATTCGTGCGAAACTGAGTAGATCACCCCCATCGGCGATGCCGATGTAGTCGGGTTCGGCTACCTCCCGAATGGCTTCGAAGATTGCCATGGGGTGAATCCCGCCGTCGCCGCCGCTTGTGGGAGCGGGGCGGTTTCTGATCGCAGCAGCTCGCTCCCGGTGCTTCGCCCGAAGCCCGTCGGCCCAGGCGATGTCCAACTCTCCGGCGTCGTTGGTGATTGCCTCCGCAAGCGCGTTCAGCGCCGGGCCGACCGAGGCGAGGATCTCCGGCGTCCCACGTCGGTTGTCCTTCAGGTCGGCGGGAGTGTCCGCAATGCGCAGGAAGGTCGCGTCAGGGAATACGGCCGGGGATCCGTAGCCGAGCTGGAAGTCGAGCTTCCGACCGAGTGTGATCACCAAGTCTGCCTGCGCCATGGCTGCCGCCCGAACGGCGCTGACAGCAGACGGATGCCCGGCCGGCACCAGCCCGCGGCTCTCCTGGGTATCGAGATAGAGCGCGCCCGAGGCGTCGAGAAAGCGCACCAACTCCGCCTCCGCGCCCCGGGCACCGCGTCCGGAAATCACCAGCGGGCGACGGGACCCCCGAATAGCAGCGGCGGCCCGGGCGATCGCCTCGGGGGATGGCGGAATCGTGCGCGCCGGTTTCGGCGCCAGCCACTCATCGAGCACCAGGGCGGGCGGCAGTGTCTCGCGCAGCACGTCCACTGGAACTTCAAGATAGGCAGGGCCGGGTTCCCCGGCGTCTCCGGTCGCACTAGCGATGGCTTCGTCCCACTCGCGGACGACCTGCTCGGCGACCCGGGCCGTCCGTGCAAACCGGGTCACCGGCGACATGATGGCGACGTGCGGAATGTCCTGTAGTGGACCCATGTTTGCCTGCGCCCGGGTCGTACAGCCGCCGATCAGCAGGACTGGAGCGCGCGCCAGATCGGCGTTGGCGATGCCGGTGACACAATTGGTCACGCCCGGACCCGCGGTGGCCAGGCACACGCCCAGTTCACCGGTCAGTTCGGCATGCGCATGGGCCATGTGGACCGCTGCGCCCTCATCCCGGACGTCGACGATGGGGATCCCCTCCCGGGCGATGAAATCCCAAATGGGCTGGATGTGCCCCCCTGGCAGGCCGAAGACGCGGGTGATGCCGCGACGTCTCAGACCACGTGCGATCCACGCCGCGACGCTGTTTTCGTCGGTATTGAGGTCCAGGCGGGGAGAGTTCATGCAGACGTCCTCGCGGTTCGGTTGGGCGATGCGCCGCAATCCTTGTCGAGCATGTCGCGGAGCCTGCGGTGGAGGATCTTGCCGGTCGCGTTGCGCGGCAGCTGGTCAGATTCGAGAAAGACGATCTCGCGGGGCCGCTTGTAGCCGGCAAGACGTTGGCGCGACCAGTCGATGAGATTCTGGGCATTGGGCGGCCAGCCTGGGCGCGGCACGACAACCGCTACGACGCGCTGGCTCCATTTGGCGTCCGCCAGACCAACGACCGCGACCTCGCGGATTTCTGGATGGCCGCTCAGGACGTGCTCTACCTCAGAGGGGTAGATGTTCTCCCCGCCCGAGACAATCAGGTTGTTCTTGCGATCGACGAGCCGGATATAGCCGTCCGCGTCGCGAAGCGCGATGTCGCCCACCGAAAGATAGTCGCCGCGGAATGCTTCGGCGGTCTGTTCTGGCAAGTTCCAGTAGCCGCCGAACTGGTACGGGCTTGAGGAGTAGAGTTCGCCGAGGGTGCCGTCCGGCACCTCATTTCCGTCGTCGTCGAGAAGGCGGATCGGCGCCGAGCCGACGACCTCGCGACCCACCGTGCCGAGATGGTCGAACTGTTCCACCGGGTGCAGGGTCGTCACCCAGCCGGCCTCCGTCGAGCCGTAGAGTTCGTAGAGCCCCGAGTTCGGAAACATTTCCATGATCGCGTGCTTGGTCTCGGCGAATGCAGTGGCCGAGGAGACGAGAAGCTTCTCCACCGATCCGACATCGCGACGACGCGCAGCGGGCACCTCCTGCATCATCGTGTAGTGCGTCGGGACGAGCGAGGAGAAGATCATACCCTCGCCCAGCGTCGCGAGGCACAATTCGGGATCGAAACTGGAGCGGGAGAAGATGGTGACCGCGGCTCCACAGTAAAGGAAGGCCGTAAAGAAATTCAGGGAGTTCGCATGACACATCGGCATGACCAACAGCGCGTTGTCGCGGCGGTGGAGCCGAAACTCAATGTCGGTCATCAGCGCCAGCATCGCCATGTCTTTGTGGTTTCGGATTGCGCCCTTCGGATTGCCGGTGGTCCCGGACGTATACATCAGGCACCATGGGTCGTCGGGCATTGCCGCGATTGCGGGTTCGGCGGACGACGATGACGCCAAGAGATCCTCGTAATCGCGGAAACCTGCGGTTGCCGTGCCGCCGAGATGAACGTACCGGTCCGACGGAAGGTCGAGATCAGTGCGAATGCTCTCGACCGTGTCCAGTAGTGCATCCTCGACGAGCACTGCGGCTGCGCCGCTGTCCCGGATGATGAAGGCGGCCTCCGCCTCGGTCAGTCGGAAATTGACCGGGACAGCGACGAGCCCCGCCTTGGCTACCGCGGTGTAGATCTCAGCCCATTCTAGGCGGTTGGAGGACAACACCGCGATCCGGTCCCCCTTGGCGAGACCGAGACCGAGGAGTGCATTCGCGAGCCTGCATGCACGCGCATTCCACTCGGAGTACGTCAGACTTCGCTCGAGATCGCGCACCCCCAGGGTTGCGGGTCGGAGGCGCGCGTGAGCACTTAGTAACGCTCCCGCGTTCAAGAGAACGGGCATCTGGTCGCCTCCCGCGAGGTACGTTCCGCCGCTTAGCAGCGGTGCCTGAGCGTTTAGATCGCCGCTCGGCCGCTATAGGGTCACGCGCCTGGCTTTCGCGCTGTCCGGCTCTCTGGAGAAGAGCGCGCCTGATCGGCCCCGATCGATTGGTCTACCCGGAATGTTAGTGCCGGGGGGGGGGGTCTGCAACCAAGCCGGCAAACGAAGTTCGTCGTTAAGAACCATCGCAGGTTTCCGCGCGCAGGTAATCGGAGCGCCCTTGCAACTCGGTCCAGTGCTTCGAGCGCTATCGCAAGCGCCTCCCCATCAGCAAGGGGACAGGCCGGTACAGCGAACCCGCTCCAAGCCGTGGACAAACCTTCTGTTGGCAACGAATTTGGCATCGCCTGCGAACGCTGTATGCACCGCCTCGGGAGTGAGGCCATAGTCCTCCAAACGGTATCGATGTCGAGCCTCCGGCTGCCGCTGCTCCGGCTGCCGAGTCAACCACCCTGTCATTTCATCCGCGACTGATTGCCCGAGCGCCCACCCTGGTCTCTTCCGCGAAGCCCGCGTAGTCGCGTGCGTCGCCCTCATTGGCAGTCACGAGGTACGTGACTCCATCCACGTCGAAAGCGGCCACAGCATCCGACTGGAACATGCCCCATATAGGCCATGTGCGAATCCGGATCCCCCCGGTTGCGGTTCGAGGCGTCGAGACCGTGGACCCAGTGATCCTTGAGTCCGGGCGGGACTGCGGCTTCCACCGTTCCAAGCTCCAGATCGAGCAGCGCAAGCGCGTTGTTTTCCTGCAGCGTCGCCCACGCGCGTGGCCCGTCGCCTGCGACCGCCACGTACTCGGGTTCCAGGTCGCGTTCCGGACTTGCGCCGGGCCCGAACACGCGCACCCCTTCGGGAACTGTGACTGATCCGAAACCAGCCGTCGGCGGCTCGCCCTCATTCGCAACCACGACGTGTTGACCGTCGGGAGTGAAAACAAACATGTCGGGGTGGGAGCCCACGAGGACTGAACCCAGGACTGCGCCCAATGGATTGTGGAAGACAAACCGGCCTAGTGTCCCAGTTTCTCCAACAAGCGCTACAGCCACGACATCACCGTGAATCGCCATACTGTTCGCAGTCCAGCCCTCCGGAACGGCAATCAGGGCAAGGGGGCGCGGACTCGTAGGGTCCGAGAGATCGATGCGCCGAATAGCCTCGCTGCCAACCACCAGGAGCGTGCGCGATCCGGCATTGTAAGCGGAACTTTCGGCTGCGCTGCCATCAAATACTCCAGTCGCCTACCTTCCCAGCAGCGTGAGGACATCGTCTTCCGAAGCGAGCGTCGGCTGCACGACGGGCATCGTCAGGGCAGCCATACCTGCCAAGCCGGTCACGATTGTGGGGACCAAGATCGAGCTCCTTGCAGTGGCATCAACTCCGCGCGGAGGGTGATGCCGACCCGTGACACGGGTATGCCGCAATGCCCGAACTGCAGGCACGCCCTGCGGGCAGCGTATTGCCCGGACGCCGACCCGCCCTATCCTGCCTACGTAGAGGGCTCGCCGCCCCACACGCTAGGTGAGGATCTTTCGATGGATGCAAGCAAACGTACGGAGGTTGAGGCCGCTGTTTTTCGGCGTCTGGTCGAGCACCTCCGAGAAAATTCCGATGTGCAGAACATCGACCTCATGGACCTAGCCGGTTTCTGCCGGAATTGCCTGTCCAAGTGGTACAGCGCCGCCGCCGAGGACCGTGGTGAGAGCATTGCCTACGACGACGCTCGGGAAACCGTGTATGGCATGCCCTACGGTGAATGGAAGGCAAGATTCCAGAAAGAGCAGCCCGCCGAGCGCATGGCGGCGCTGAAGGATCAATTCCACAATCACACTTGACGATTTCCTGACCGAAACGGCGGGTCCTGAGATTTGACCCACGCAGTGGCAGGGAGAGAACAGCGGAGCGCCTGCCCAGAGTCAGAGACTTCTGCCTAACGCGCCAAGGAATTCGACAACGACACCCGAATGTCCGTCTGCGCCAGCCGCAATCCATCGTTTGCGCTGACCTGTCGCGCAAACCAGCAGGGCCGCACAGCAAACCTAGCAATACCGAGTGCATTGACCGGTAGCCTGGAGGCAAGGCAAGCCAGCGTTAGTGCGGCGGCTCGGTACCAGAGGCAGATCTGCGCACACCCAACCGCTAACGACCATCCGTCTATGGACATTGCGCCCACGTACCGATCCTGAGTCTCGCACGTGTTCAGGAGCTGCGCCAACGGCTCCTCCGCAGTGCGTCAGGAAGCGAACCGGGCGGGACGCCCATGCCCAAGAAGGAACCGACAGTTTCCGCAACAAGCTTGCGCGGCACGATCGCGGGTCAGCTTCGTCACCCGCGAGCATCTCGCGCATTGCCCGGGACCCGGAGCACCAGACCGTCGAGCTGTTCCGTGAGTTCCACCTGACAGCCGAGCCTTGAAGTCTGGGTGACACCCCACGCCAGATCCAGCATGTCTTCCTCGTCGTCCGTGGCAGAAGGAAGCCTATCGTGCCACTCTGGATCGACGATGACATGGCAGGTCGAACACGCCAGCGAAGCTTCACACGCACCCTCGATGTCGACCCCATGCCTATGGGCGATCTCCAGGATGGACAGTCCGGCTGGCTCGTTGACCTCGAGGACGGACCCGTCAGGCTGGTTGAAGACTACGCGGGGCATCGTGGCCTTACACAGATTCTTGAGAGCGACGCAGGGCGTCCACGCCATCTGCAATGGCAACCGCCGCCCGATCGACGTCGTCTTCAGTAGTAAAGCGGCCGGGCGAAATTCGAAACGTGCCTGCGGCCATTTCGTCATCGACGCCGAGCGCCCGGAGCACGTAGCTGGTCTCGATGGTGGTATCCGAACACGCGGAGCCCGTGGAGAGCGCAACAGTGCCGATTTCCCGAACCAGACGATCCGCCTGGATGCCGGCGTAGCCGACGCTCAAGTTGCCGGGCAGCCGGGCATCCATTGCGCCGTGAATCACCACGTCCGGGTGCCGTGACCGCAATTGGGCGAGCATGCGGTCCCTCAATCTTCGCGTCCGCTCAGATTCCGCGTCGAGATCCTCAAGCGCGATGCGGGCCGCCGCACCAAACCCGGCAACCAGCGGCACTGGCACAGTGCCGGACCGAAGGGTCCGCTCCTGCCCACCACCGTCAAACAGCGGCTCGATCCGCGCGCGTGGCCGGCGCCGAACGTAGAGTGCTCCCACTCCCTTCGGGCCGTATAGCTTGTGTGCCGACACGCTCGCGAGATCGACTTTCAGCCTCTCGACATCGAACGGGATCTTACCCGCTGCCTGCGCCGCATCGGTGTGCAGCAGCACCGAACGTGCTCGGCACAGTTCCCCCATTTCCCGGAGCGGCTGGACGGTACCTATTTCATTGTTGGCCGCCATGACCGAGACGAGCGCGGTATCGTCTTCAAGCGCCGCCTCGAGGTCCTGGACACGCAGCAGTCCGGAATTCTCCACGGGGAGAACCGTTACCCGAAACCCTTCCTGCTCAAGACGTGCACACGACTCCAGCACACACTTGTGCTCGGTCGCGACGGTGACGATATGGCTGCGGTTGTCCCGGTGACGCCGATAGCGAGCCGCACCCTTGATGGCAAGATTGTTGGACTCAGTGGCACCAGACGTAAACACGATCTCCCGCGGATCTGCGTTGATCAGCTTTGCGACGTCGGCGCGCGCAGCCTCGACCGCGGCACCTGCCTTGCGGCCGAACGCGTGGGCGTCGACATGCGGATTGCCGTAGTGCTCCCGAAAATACGGGAGCATGGCGTCAAGGACGCACGGATCGAGCGGCGTCGTCGCCTGGCAGTCAAGATAGATGGGACCGCGGGATGCCATGGTCTACAAAGCCTTCATTGGCGCGTCGAGGCCGCAAGCGTACTGGCCGAAGTTCGGGAGCAACTCGCCCGCGCGACCCACTGTCCACGGCGGCACCAAGCCATGCGTGGACCAGCCGAAACGGCGGAACGACGCCCAGTTGGCCGAACACAAGGCGCCAAACGACGCTAGCAGGCAAGCCCCGGCCGAGGCAATGACGGCCCAAACAACAGCGTCGCCACTGCCCGTCAGGCCATTTCTACAGGGGGAAAGCCAGCGGGGGACGAGAGCGCTTCGCAGCAGGGACCTCCCCAACGCAATCATACAAGCTCACCGTGATCACCGCCTGATTCCTGCCCGCGAAGGCCGCGCCGTCTCTTGGTATTTGACCATTGCAATCGACCGCCTGACAACGAACGCCATCCATCCAGTCCCCGTTCGGTGGCCAACCCAGATATATGGCTCAGGGTCGACAGGGAACGCGGGCTACCGGCCTCTAGGCATGGGGGGCGTTGTGGTGGAACCGCTGCACTTCGGGGACACGCACTGCCTGCTCGATTAGAACGACATCTCCAGTCGCGCGACGTACTCGTCGACCGCGCCTTCGTAGGTGCGATACTGCCCGCCGTCCCAGATCGGGCGCTCCACGTTTATCCGCCCAGCGTTGAACATCGCGCGGGTAAAGGCGTTCACGTACCAATGGACCCCAAACGTGAAACCGTTTGCCTCGCCGCCAGGGCCAACACCCGGTTTGCTGCTGGCGATCGGAATTCGATCGTTCAGGTCAATGGTCTGCCAACGCGCACGGAGCTCGATCGCACCGAATCCGCCCGATCCCAGATCGTTGTTAGGCTTGATTCGCCAGAACTGTCCGAAATACGGGTTGTAGTTCCGGCTCTCTCCCGTCAGGAAATACCCGACATCCACGTAACCACCGCTGAACTCGAAGTTGCCTTCGTTCTTGGTGTTCACGCGTGCAGTTCCCCATTCGCCCTGGACCGAAAAGGGCCCCTGCGAATAAGCACCCTCCGCCGCAACATAAGCGTAGTCCTCGACGTCGCAGAATTTGCCTGTGTCGACCAGAGAGGTCCCATCGACCGCCGAACTTCCGAACGCATTAAAGCGCACTGAATTGCCCCGCTCCTCGGCCGGACACCACGCCACGTAGTCATCGTAGTCTTCCGGCTTGGCGATGGTCTCCACTTCCGGCTTCCGCCAGTACCCGCTCACTCCGATCTGCGAACTCAGACGTCGTTCCTTGTGAGGCTGAAGGAGAAAACGGCCGTGCAGCCCCCAGCCCTCGTCATACTCGCTGTCGACCTTGGTGTGCTTGCCGAAAATACCGGCTCTGGCGTAAGTCAATTTGCCGCGGTGTGCGGCTATGACGGCCATTAGCGGAGCGCCCGGTGCGTACACGAACGCATTGGAAATCATTGGGCGTTCGACCATGGACGTATACTGGTTGAACGTCGAGGACTCCAGACCGACGGAATTGCCAAACTGCCCCGCCATGAGCCACCACGGCTTGATCCCGCGGTACACGATAGCTGCAGCCCGCAGACCGCTGTCCACTTGTTCTCCACCATCGGCCAGCGCGTAGGACATAAAGACGATCCAGTCATCCTCGACGATGCTTGCCAGACCGAAGCTGACCCTTCGCATCTTGGCCCCACCGCTGAAATCGCTTCGACCCGTGATCCGCGTGATTGCGGGCTCCTGGCTATAAGCGGCAGCATCCACCTGCAGATGTCCAAACAGGAAGGTCTTAAATCGTCCGTCTTTCGTCGACAGCGGCGCGATCGGACCGAACATGGACTTGTCGTAGTCGTAGGCTCCCACAGTGCCGCCGCCGACCTCCTCGACAGCCGTTGGCTGCGCGGCTGCCCCCTTGTCTGCGGCAACTGCCTCGCCGGTAACCGGCGGAGGGGACTCCCCGCGCGCTTCGGCCAGCGCCTTCTCCAGCTGCAGGACCCGCTGCTCAAGCGCCTGCATGCGGGCATCCGTTTCCGATTGACCGCTCTCCTGAGCCAGAGCCAAGTTTCCAGCCCCCGCAGCAAGAGTCACGGCGAGCGCAAACGTGAACAGACGAATAACCATTGGCGATTCCTGTGGACTGACGACCAGACGACGCGTTATGGCGTTCTTCACTGATCAGGAGACTTACTGACTGCGGGCCACGACCACCGTCGCCCGCGTGACCACCATAATCACCGAACTGACCATCGACAACCTTGTTTACCCATTTTGGATGCCAGCGACGGTTCCGCTGGCGTCGTCGAATCAAGGCCCTGATGCCTCCATTTTCCAGGCACTGTCAACCGGGCAAATGGCCGAATGCAGCCAACAGTCTCTGGGGAACCGAAATGTGCTCCCTGGGGTCGACCAAGCCAGTTTTGACCAAGGTCTTGGATCGCCAGCGAATAGCGCCCACGGGACGCCGTGGCGGGTCCGGCACCGGGCAGCGCGGTCCAGCTCGTCAAAGTGACTTGCTCTGGAGCTGTCCGCTACGCTCTCGTCGCTCCTCCATTTGAGTCCAGCACTGACATGGAGCCCCGGCTGACCCGCCCTAGCATCCTCGTCACATGTTTCCGGCAGCTCCACTGCGGACTATTTTCGCCCCCCCCCCCCCCGCTGGCCACCCGTGGCACTGCCGGCGGCGCGAATGCCCCACTCCAACCGACCCAATTGGGCACGATGAACGTTGACCTTCCAAGGCCGCAGCCGGAGCACGATCCAGCAAGAGGTGTCGCAATGGGACCGATTGCAGCCTATCGGGCAATGCTCGAAACAGGAGAAGTTGAGCCCGACTCGAATCAGGAACAGGCTGTCGCCAAACTTCACTCGCTCTACCTGGAAATTAGCGGCAAGACGACACACCCTAGCTGGAAGACCCGCTTGGGGTTTCGGCGACAGCGACCTCCTAAAGGGCTTTATCTCTATGGGGGGCCTGGTCGAGGCAAGACAATGCTGATGGACATGTTCTTCAACACGGTCGAGTCCGACCGCAAGGAGCGGCATCACTTTCACGCCTTCATGCTGGACATCCACCGGCGTCTACATCGGCGGCGTCACGCACCAGGGAAGCGTCCTCCCACAAGCTCCCCCGATCCCCTACCACCCATCGCACGCGAGTTGGCGGGCCGCGCACAGCTGTTGTGTTTCGACGAGTTTGACGTCAGGGATATTACCGATGCGATGCTGTTGGCCCGTCTCTTTGGAACCCTGTTCCAAGCGGGCGTGGCTGTCGTCACCACCTCCAACCAAGCTCCGGACCGGCTTTATCCTGGCGGTCTGCAGCGTCAGCTCTTTCTCCCCTTCATCGATTTGCTCAGGCAACATCTGGACGTACATCACCTTGGCGGCAGCATCGACTACCGCTGGCTCGGCTTCCGTGGACGGCAGGTTTACTTCTGCCCCGACGACGACGTTGCCCACCGTGCTCTTGAGCACATCTGGCTGGATCTATCCGGTCATGCACCCGGCCGGACGATCCGCATTGAGGTCCAGGGCCGTACTCTCGAAGTCCGAGAGGCCGCCGGAGGCATTGGGCGCTTTGGGTTCGCGGAACTATGCGATCGCCCACTCGGGGCCGCAGACTACCTGGCTATCGCTGACCACTTCCACACGGTCATCCTGTCAACGATACCGACAATGACGGCGGAGCAGCGCGACCAAGCGCGCAGATTCTCGACCCTGATCGATATTCTGTACGACCGCAGAATCAAATTGATCTGCAGTGCAGCTGATCGTCCCGGCCGGCTGTACCCGACGGGCACCGGTGCCTTCGAGTTTCGTCGTACTGCCTCGCGCTTGCTCGAAATGCAAACCGACGACTATCTCACCGCCGCCGTCGGGCGCGACCCCTAGGTAGCCAGCCCCTGGCGTGCCGCCCGGCGGCGGCTCCAAGCCCGGACACCCCGCCCAACTGCTCCCTGCTGTTGGAACCGGTCCGGCCCCACCCTGTCGATCAACCGTCGGCGATCGCTCCCCGATTCGACCGGAGCCGTCAAGCTGTCCAATGCCGAAGGCAGTTCCGGATTCCAGAGACACGTGATCAGGGTCGGACATCGCGGAAGCTGCGGATTGAGAAACCCAATCGCGGCGACCATTATCGCCGTTCCCGCATCGACAGGGGGCAAGGATCCATGAAGTTCATCGTGATGGGAGCCGGCGGTGTCGGAGGCTATTTCGGCGCACGGCTCGCTGCGGCGGGGCACGAGGTGGGCTTCGTTGCCCGCGGTCGGCATCTCCAAGCGATCCGCGCCAGCGGGCTCGCCGTTCGTAGCGAACTGGGCAATGTCAAGATTAACCCGGTCAGGATCAGTGCTGATCCGTCGGCGTTCCGCGGCGCCGATTTCGTACTCTTTGCCGTCAAGACCTACGACTGCGAAAGCGCCGCGGTTGCGCTACGTCCTTCCCTGAGTGACGAAACGGGCGTCGTGCCACTACTTAATGGCATCGACCACCTTGAGACTCTGCGCAGGTTGCTTGGAGCCCACCGAGTGCTCGGCGGCGTTGCGCAGATCAGCGCTCTGATCGAAGGGCCCGGCGTCATTCGCCACTTCGGGCGCATGCAGGGACTTCGCGTCGGCGAGTTGGACAGGTCGGCGAGTCCGCGAGTCCAAGCCTTCCGGGAGGCCTGCGTCAGTGCCAAGATCGAATGTCCGGCGACAAGCAATATCGAGCTCGACCTCTGGCAAAAACTCGTGATGATTTGCACTTTGGCAGGGGCCAACTGCCTCACCCGATTGCCGCTGGGTCCATGTCGAAGCAACCCTGCAACCCGTGCCCTCATGGAAAGCCTCACGCTCGAGTCGATCGCCGTCGCCCGCGCCCGAGGTGTGTCCGTGCCTGACGACCAGGAAGCCCTGACGATGAACACTCTGGATCGGCTCCCCGCACAAATGAAAGCGTCCACCCTCGTAGCGCTGGAGCGGGGCGAACGCCTCGAATCGGCAGCCCTAAGCGGGACGATCGATCGCTTCGGCCGAGAGGTCGGGGTGGACACACCAACCCATCGCGCGGTCTATGCGTCCCTGGCTCCCCACGAGCATGGGAAACAGGAGATGGCAGGGGCCAAACCGGCTGCCTGACGGCTTACTGCTCTCGCAAACGCGAGGCGCCGGTTGACGGAACAGTGTCACCGTTTGGAGTGCTTGCTCACAGGGTGAGCGCGCGGTCACCCGTTGCTATTTGCGGATCAGAATGGGGGTTCCGACCGGGACCAAGTTGATCAATTCACGCATTTCGCGGTTCGTGACCGCAATGCAGCCGTTCGTCCAGTCCCGCGCGCGGTGACCCACCTCTGACGCCGTAGCGCCATTGGGCAAACCGTGAATCATGATGTCACCGCCCGGGTCATAGCCGCCGGTCGCAGCGCGGCGACGGTCCCAGGCGTTGGGATAACTGATGCGGAGAGCTCGATGAAACGCGCTGTCGGCAACATAGCCGTCAATGCGGTAGAAACCCTCGGGCGTCTGTCCGTCGCCTTCACGCATCTTGTGGCCTTTCGGGCTGAAACCAAGCGCGATCTGAAAAACACGAACCGTGCGACCTGCGCGAATCAGGCGAAGACGACGTTCCCCCTTGTCCACAACCACGAGATCAACGTGTTGGGCGGCGGAGGCGGGCATCGCCACCGTACAGATTCCCCCTAGCGCCAATCGTAAGACGGCTCGCCGGATCAAGGCGTAGCTCCAGCCAAGGCCGCCGGTTCGAGGGTCCTCTGCTCCAGCTGCAGGACCTTCGATGGCTCGTTGGCTCCGCCCTGCGCCCCCCACTTCAACCGGTCAAACGAACCGCAGCGATCGCAGATCGCCTGCCATCCCAGGTAAGCTTCCGCGCAGGCGCTGCAGTGCCATGTGGGTGCGGTCCTTGCATCGAGTGCGGCAGAAAGCCACCGCGACGCCCCCTGAGGGTCACCTCCGCTCAGCTGCTCGAGATCTGCCAACATTCGGTACACGCGCTCGTCGTGCGGGCCGGTCCGCACCTTTTCCAGATACTTGCGAGAGACCCCGAACAACTTCGCCCGCATCGCCACCTCCGCGAGCGCGAGGTGTCCTTCCATTGTATCGGTGGTGAGACTGGTCAGATCCTCCAGCACCTCAACACCGGCCAGCGGACTCTCGGTGCCACTGGCCTGCAAGAGCAGAAGAGCCAGATCCGGATGAGGCTTAGCCTTCCACGCCGCACGGATTGCTCTCACCGCATCTCCTGCCCGACCCAAATCCATCCATACTTCGGCAGCGACCACAGCCGCAGGAGCAAACTCCGGCAGCAACGAAACGGCTTCGGACGCCGCCCGCTCCGCTCCCGATGTGTTGCGGTCGGCGCGACACACGCGGGCAATCTCGACCGCGATTGCAGCCTGGGTCCTCCTGGCTGCATCTTCCGTCATGTGGCCGTCTCGACGCAATCGCTGCGCCATCTGTGCCGCCTTGTTCCACTCCTTCAGCCGCAAGCTAAGGTCCAGGCAGTCCTCAAGAGCCCAACGTGGGGCCGGAGTGCGCTTCGCCGCTCGTTCCGCTAGTTCCAGGGCCTGCTCATAACGACCCTGTTGACGCACTTCCGCGACCAAACCGCGCAATGCTACGAGCTTGGTTGCCGCTCCGTGCTCCATTCTCTCGAACGCTGCATGCGCCTTCGATGAATCGTCGACCAGTACGGCCGCCTGCGCTTCCAGCAGTAACCGCAGCGGCGCGTCCCGAGGCAAGACCTTCACCCCCTTGAGGGCGCTCCGCACTCCCCGCTCGTCGCCTCCCGCTGCCGCTGTCAGACCGCGTTCCAGCGATCTCCAGCCACGCCGGACCCGTTGGGCTCTCCATGCCACGCTCACGCGATGCGGAAGCCCCCAAATGAACCTGGCCATCAACAGTACCGCCACCAACAGTCCCACGAACACCAGGAAGACGGCGACCACGACGCCCGGGGCGGCGCGAACCTCCCAGCCCTGCCACTCAACGAGCAGTTGCCCGGGCACTTCGGCCAACCAAGCTGCCGCAAGCCCCGCCGCAGCGAGCAATGCCAAGAGGACTAGCAGCCGGATCACCGAGCCCCCGAGTCGGCTTCCGATTCAATGCCGCGGACAAAGTCCAAGATACGTTGATCGGCATAGCGCTCAAGCTCTCGCACAGCTGCATGTGACGCCATACTTGCTTGTGCCTCGTCCCGCCACTCGGCGAGCAGGGCCTGTGCTTCGCCGGGCAAAGTTGCCGTCAGCTCCCAAGCCGTCTGGAAGTCCCCTGCGCCCAGGACGAAGGCCGCCTTTGCCAGGACGGCCTCGGCCGAATCCCCTTCCGGCATCCGTGTACGACGTATTTCGACTAGGCCGGCAATCCGTTGAAGAAGTCGGTCGAAGCCGGTAGCGGGCGTCACGCGAAGAGCCTTTTGCACTTCGGGCTCGGCGATCGAGAACGCTTGGATCAGATCCGACAATGTAAGGGTCCCGCTGGCCGCAAACGGAGCTAGCGCTGCCCTCGCCGACAGTGCTTCTGGGCTCTCGTCGACCAGTTCCTGAAGCAGTCCGAACTGTTCTAAGTACGGTTCGCCGCGCTCAACTTGGGCTGCAATGCTTTCGACCACTCGTGCCGTCGCCAAAGCATCGAGTCCAGCTTGCAACCGATCCCGGTCCGCCGACGTCGTGCGCGCGAAATCGGCAAATTGTCTGGCTATCGCCAACGCCTCGCCATCCCCCGCGGGAGTAAGAACAAGACTGTCCAGTCGGTCTTCCACTCCTCGAAGCTGGCGACGCAGGATTTCCTCAAGTGCGTCAAGCTCGCCACGAAATGCCATCGCCCCCTGGTCCGCCGCCAGCCGCTCCATTCGGATTGACAGTTTCTGGAGATCGATATCGCCGACGGACCGTGCGTCAACCAGTTGCAGTTCCTGCTCAAGTGCCGTCAACCTGCTCTCGAGCGCTGTCGCGGTGCGTCGTCCATCCGCAAGGTCCTCCCAAAGGAGAAAAAGCACGGCTCCCACTGCGCATACCGATCCGAGAAGGACGACCACCCCGCTCGCTAGGAGCCCCCTCCGCAGCCAGGACCTGCGCTTAGCTTCGAGAAGGGAGCTGGTTGCCGTCGAATCCGTTTGCGTCCCGGAGTCGGCGGAGGAGGTTGAAGGCACCGAACTGCGCCTCCGCGCTTGCTCCGGGGGCCTTGACGGTTGGGCGCTGCCTGCGGGCGGTGAATCCGGGCGGGCTCCGTACTGCTCGGTGTCCCCGGGAGCGGTTTTTTCCGCGCGCTCCGCAATCTCCAGAGCATCACCTGTCGCCCGAGGCGCTGCCGTGGATGCCGCCTGTCCCGGTTCCGACGTCTCTTTCGAAGGCATTATCCGAGTGCTCGCTTTTGCGCGGCCGACGGTATGCCAGCAAGATACCATCAGATCTGTCGCTCGACCGCAGGGAAACGGCGGTCAAAGGCCGGTGGCGCACGGTGCGGTCACAGATCCGGTCACACCGTGCCCAGAACGCACGCCTCGGGTCCGCCCTGAGCCGCGTTGTGCAGGCCGGTTACCTCACTTGCGGCCAGACTCGTACGCGCAGGCAACACCAAATCTGCTTGCCCGGCTCTAATGTTGACCTGATCCAGTCGTCAGGCTTGCTTCCCAATACGTACCCAACGCCCCGGAACAGCTTGTGGACCTTGCCTTGTCGAATTGCGCCCCACCGGTCCGCTCAACACCTACTCGCCCCCGCGGGTGTACCGAGAAACGATGTGGCCTCCCTGGAAGCAGCGCCCAAGACGATGCATCAGTCGCGCCGCAATACGGTATTCCGCGGCCAACCCACCCCAATCGAAGCGCAGCATTGTCCGTCGAATGCCCGTCCTTATCGAATCCCTCGAAGCTGGCCGAGGCCTGGTTCGTCAACAAGCTGTGTACACACGGCCAGCCCCAGGGCCCCTACGCAATCGTGAAATCCGGGCACGAACTTCCAAGACCGATGCGGAGAAACGCGGTCCAACGCATAATGTCGCTGCACCGCAATGAACCGCGTGGGCGGGCGGGCGATCAGGCAAGTGGACGGATACAGGGCACTAGATGCCGGGACCTTAAATGACCACGATTCTTGCGGTGGCAATCGGAGGTGCAGCGGGTGCCGTGCTGCGCCATGCCGTGAGCACGGGCGTCTACAGTTGGCTGGGCTCTGGCTTCCCGTTGGGAACGCTCGCGGTCAATGTGCTCGGTTCGGCTGCCATGGGTGCTGTCATTGAGGCTGGTGCCGTCGCATTCAAGCTTACCCCTGAGCTTCGGGCACTGATCGTAACTGGCCTGCTCGGAGCCTTTACGACGTTCTCGGCATTCGCGTTGGACACCGCAACACTGTTCGACCGGCAAGCGTTCTTCCCGGGCCTCCTGTACGTGGTGCTGTCTGTCGCGATGTGCATTGGCGGCTTCTATGTGGGCGCCGGTGCGGTGCGGGTCGCCCTAACTTGACCGGCAAGCGAGCCCCAGCGACCGTCCGCAATGACGACGATGGCGTTCGCTTGGACCGCTGGCTTCGCGAGCACCTTCCCGACATTCCCTTCGCCCTGATTCAGCGGTTGATCCGAACCGGGCAGGTCCGCGTTGACGGTCGCCGTTCTCCGGCGAGTTGCCGTCTCGCCGCAGGCCAGAAGGTTCGGGTGCCGCCGGTGCAGCAACCTGCACGTGCTGCTTCCCGTCCTGTTCCGTCAGTCAAAGAGGCATCCTTGCTTCAGGGGCGTGTTCTCTACAAGGACCGGCACTTCATCGCCTTGGACAAACCATCTGGCCTGGCCGTCCAGGGAGGATCCGGAGTCCGCCTTCATCTGGATAGCATGCTCGATGCGCTACGGTTTGGCTCCGACGAGCGCCCCCGCCTCGTCCACCGTCTCGACCGCGACACAACCGGTGTGCTCCTGCTGGCACGCTCTCGCCAAGCAGCCCAGCACTGCGCAAAGATCTTTCGCGATGGATTGGCCCAGAAGATCTATTGGGCGCTGGTCCGAGGGACGCCGAATCCGCGAGCTGGGAGGATTCGGAGCAACCTATCGAAGATTTCCACTCGGGGCCGCAGGCGAATAGTTTCTTCCCCCACCGGGCGCGACGCAAAAACCCTATACAAGACACGGGGATCATCCGAAGGCATCACCTGGCTCGAGCTTCAACCCGCCACGGGTAGGACCCACCAGTTGCGCGTTCATTGCGCGATGATTGGATGCCCGATCTGCGGAGATACCAAGTACGGCAGCGATTCGGGAGTGAAAGCCGGCCCTCTCCAGCTGTACGCTCGGGAACTAGCTATTCCCAATCTCGATGGCCTAACCTTGCGGATTCAGGCGCATATACCGCAGCCAATGCGGAACGAATTCGAACGGCTGAGTTTCCGGGTCCCTGAAGACGACGGAAGTATGTCAGCGCCAGGTTCGTGACGGCTCAACCCAACCTAGGTCAACGCCGCCACGAACCATGATTCCCCGACGCGGGTCGGTCAAGCGTGCCGGGAAATCACAGCGCCAAACGAAAGGTCGGGCATCCCCGGGCTCAGCCATCTGGCTATGCCGACAAACGCTTCACGGACTGCCCTAGCCTGCAGTCCCCGCCCGACGCCGGCAAGCCGCGCGTAGTCCAAGCTGGCAGCACCAACACCGTGGCTGCCACCAGTGGGCCGAAGTGGGTAAGTGTTCATCACCAAAATTCCCTTCAAGCACGCCCTATGCGTGCCTACGGAACCATTTAGGTATTCCGAACCGCAGTCTCTAGAGGGCAAATCTAGCGACAGTCATTCGTAATTTGCATGGCTTGTTGGGACCGAGAGCGCGAGTTTTGTATCCGGACCCGTGTAGCCACTGCCGTCAGCCGCACATTGGCCCGCCAACCACGGGCTGCCAAAATGGCGGTTTTTCTAATGCACGCTTTGCCTCGGGACAGAGTTGCAAATCCTGCATGGCATGGGGGTCAACCGCAGGGGTCTGCGCCCGGTTGGAGCGTCTAATCGAGAAAGATGTCTTGCCGGAGCTCCTCCCGCGGATTGACCGCATA
The DNA here is from genome assembly GCA_965215575.1 of Alphaproteobacteria bacterium. Taxonomy (GTDB): domain Bacteria; phylum Pseudomonadota; class Alphaproteobacteria; order TMED109; family TMED109; genus VXPW01. Next base: position 1,964,867 of record OZ244069.1, on the reverse strand, counting down.
GGACTCGAAATCCTTGATCCCCTCCTCCCTCAGCACTTCCTCATCAATAAAGGTGTTGCCGGTGCAGGAGCGGGCCGGACGTGTCACAATCGCGTGCGCAGCGTCCGCCATGATTTCGGGCCGGCGGCTACGCTCCAGGAGTTCCGCCCCCACTACGAATTCCACGGCTGCCGTCGCAATCGTTGTACGTGGCCAGAGGGCATTGGAGGCAATCCCCGCACTGGCAAGTTCACCGGCCATGCCGATGGCGAGCATCGACATCGAATACTTGGAAGCGGTATAGGCGGCGTGGGGAGCGAACCAAATGGGATTCAGGTTCAGTGGCGGCGCCAATGTCAGGATGTGCGGGTTCGACGCCTGTCGCAGGTGCGGAATCGCATGATGAGCCACCATATGGGTGCCGCGAACATTGATCCCGAACATGAGATCAAAGCGTTTCGTGGGGGTCTTTTCGACACCGGCCAAATGAATCGCACTCGCGTTGTTGACTAGGACGTCAAGCCCTCCGAACGTCTCGACCGCGCGTCGTACGCAATCGGCGACCTGTTCCTCAGCCCTGACGTCAAGCACAACGGGCAATGCTTTGCCTCCCGCCTTTTCGACCTCCTCTGCCGCTGAATAGATCGTGCCCGGTAGCTTCGGGTGGGGAGTTTCCGTCTTGCCGGTTACGACAACGTTCGCCCCGTCGCGTGCGCACCGAATAGCAATCGCCTTGCCAATTCCTCGACTTGCGCCGGTAATCAGAACGGTCTTTCCAGAAAGTGCCGGCATAAGAATCCTCTAACGGGGAGCCAAACGGACTGCACCGTCAAGTCGAATAGTCTCGCCGTTAATCATCGAGTTCTCGCAGATGTGCCGCACCAGGGCCGCGTATTCTTCCGAGCGTCCCAGACGCGACGGATGAAGCGTCGAAGCGATCAGCGACTCCTTTGCCGCCTCCGGCAGGCCAGCCAACATGGGAGTCTCGAACAGACCGGGAGCAATCGTCACCACGCGAATTCCATTCCGCGCAAGCTCCCTCGCCGCGGGCAACGTGAGAGCGACGACGCCGCCCTTGGATGACGCGTAAGCAGCCTGGCCAATCTGCCCGTCAAATGCCGCAACGGAAGCGGTATTGACGATGACCCCGCGGTCACCGCCGTCCAACTCGTTCTCCTGCATCACGGCAGCTGCCGCCTTCATGACATTGAAGGTTCCCACCAAGTTGATCTGGATCACACGGCCGTATTGTTCGAGCGGTAGCGGGCCGTTCCGACCAACCACTCTGCCCGGGGTTGCAACCCCGGCACAGTTGACCACCAGTGTCATGGGCCCGAACGTGCTGACGCTTTCGGCGACCGCGTCGGAAACCGCGGCCTCATCCGCCACATCGAGAGCAACAGCCAGACACCGCTCCCCCAGCCGGGACGCGAGTGCATCGGCGCGGTCACCATCGATGTCGGCGACAGTCGCGCTGCCGCCAGCGGCAACCACCGCTTCCACGGTCGCGGCTCCCAGCCCCGATCCCCCACCCGTGACAAAGGCGTGCGCCCTGCTGAAATTCATTCATAGACTCCCGGAATCGCGGGCGCGCATAGGGCGCGCCCGTTTGAAGTCAGTGGCGGGTGACGTCGTTGGCAACGGGCTTCACCGGGGGGCCCGCTGGAATGTTCAGTTGACCCATCTCAGCGCTCCACTCGCGGGTAGAAAGTCCCGGAAGTACGTGCGAGAGAATCTCATCCACCTCGTTCACCGGTACGATTCGCAAACCGTCCTTGACCTCGTCGGGCACCTCGGCGAGGTCCTTCTCATTGTCTTTCGGGATAAGCACCGTGTGGATGCTCCCCCGGAGCGCCGCCAGTAGTTTTTCCTTCAGCCCGCCGATCGGAAGCACCCGTCCGCGCAACGTCACTTCGCCCGTCATCGCGACACGAGCTGGAACGGGCAGACCCGTCAGCGCAGACAGAATGCACGTGACAATCGCCAAGCCAGCGGACGGACCGTCCTTCGGTGTCGCGCCTTCCGGGACGTGCAGATGAATGTCCCGGGTATCGAATGCCTCGGGATCGATGCTGAGTAGGCCGGCACGCGAACGCAGATAGGAAACTGCCGCCTTCACCGATTCCTGCATGACATCGCCGAGCTGGCCGGTGATCTGGCGCCTGCCCTTGCCCGGCATTGTCACCGCCTCGATGGTGAGAAGATCGCCACCGACCTCCGTGTAGGCCAGCCCCGTGGCCACCCCGATCATCTGCTCATTCTCGATCTCGCCATAGCGGTAACGCAGGGGGCCGAGATATTCAGGCAAATCCTCAGGGGTGACCGAGATGGACTGCATGTCACCACTGACAATCTTCCTGACGGCTTTCCGGCAGAGCTTCGCGATTTCCCGCTCCAGCCCCCGCACGCCGGCTTCCCGCGTATAGCGCTGGATGACTGTTTCGAGTGCGTCATCCTGAAGCGTCCATTCTCGCTCGCGCACCCCGTTGCGCTTCATCTGCTTGGCGATCAGGTGGGACTTTGCGATTTCGATCTTCTCGCGCTCGGTGTAACCTGGCAGCGGGATGATCTCCATCCGGTCCAGCAGTGGCTGCGGCATGTTGCGCGTGTTGGCGGTGGTAAGGAAGAAAACCTTAGAGAGATCGAAGTCAACCTCCAGATAATGATCGTTGAACGTCACGTTCTGTTCAGGGTCGAGGACTTCCAGCAACGCCGAGGTCGGATCGCCGCGCCAGTCCGTACCGAGCTTGTCGATCTCATCCAGCAGGAACAGCGGATTGGAAACCTTGGCCTTCTTCATCCCCTGGATGATCCGACCCGGCATGGAGCCTACATAAGTACGACGGTGACCTCGAATTTCGGCTTCGTCCCGGACGCCGCCGAGCGCCACCCGCACGAATTTCCGACCGGTGGCCCGGGCGACTGATTCCCCGAGCGACGTCTTGCCAACCCCTGGAGGACCCACGAGGCAGAGGATCTGCCCATGACCCCGCTTGGTGCGCTGCTGCACAGCCAAATGCTCGAGGATCCGTTCCTTGACCTTCTCCAACCCGAAGTGATCCTCGTTGAGGATGGTCTCGGCTTTCTTGAGATCACGATTGACACGCGAGTTTTTCTTCCACGGAACGTCAAGCAACCACTCGATGTAACTTCTCACAACCGTGGATTCGGCAGACATCGGACTCATGGACCGCAGCTTGCGGAACTCGCCCAATGCTTTCGCCTTGGCCTCTTTCGAGAACTTGGTGGCCATGATGCGCGACCGGAAATTGTCGGCATCGTCTTCTTCCCGGTCACTGCCCTCACCCAGCTCCCTCTGGATCGCCTTCATCTGCTCGTTGAGGTAGTACTCACGCTGCGACCGCTCCATCTGGGTCTTAACCCGGGTACGGATTTTGCGTTCGACCTTCAGCACTTCGATTTCAGCCTCGATGAGGGCATGAATCAGATCGAGTCGCTTCCGGATATCGCTCGTCTCCAGCAACGTCTGCCGGTCCGCAATCTTGCTGCCGATTTGTGCGGCCACAGCGTCGGCGATCCGACCTGGATCCGTAAAATCGATCTGGGCGATGGACGCCACCATCTCCTGCCCGATTTTCTTGCTGAGCTTGGCATAGGTCTCGAAACGGCCATGCATGGCACGGAGCTGTGCCTCCAGCGTGCTATCCAGTTCCGGTGTATCGTCCACCATGTCCGTGGCCTGGGCCTGTAGGAAGTTCTCGGTTGCCGTGAATTCCTCGATCGACGCGCGTACGACACCCTCCACCAACACCTTCACCGTGCTGTCCGGGAGCTTGAGCAATTGCACGATCTTGCCGACCGTGCCAACCTGGTAGACATCGTCGGGCCCAGGATCGTCTTCACCGGATTGGCGTTGCGCCACGAGCAGAATCTGCTTGTCGCCAGCCATGGACTCTTCGAGCGCGCGGACAGTCTTTTCCCGACCGACGAACAGGGGCACGATCATGTTGGGAAAAACGACGATGTCCCGCAACGGTAGCACCGGCAAGATTCGCGCCTCGTCCTCCAGCGTCGATGGAACGCCCTTCTCTGTGTCTTCGTGCATGCTGCTTTGTCCTTAGTTGCTCCGTGAGCGGAGCGTGCCGTCAGGCAGACTTGTTATCTCCGGAGCCCGATTTCAAGACCCGCCGCGCGCGCCGGAGATCGCGCGGGGCTGTCCGATCTCCACCGATGGACTGACACCTCTGTCAGCAAAAATCATAAGCGGCTGACGGCGTCCCTCGGCCACCTCAGAGTCGATGACAACCTCCTGGACACCTTCACGCGACGGCAGGTGGAACATTGTGTCCAACAGAATAGCCTCAAAAATCGACCGCAGGCCACGCGCGCCTGTTTTTTGGGCTATGGCTCTTCGGGCGATGACCCGCACCGCGTCGTCCGTGACGGTGAGTTTCGCCCCCTCCATCTCGAACATTCGCGCGTACTGCTTGACCAGGGCGTTCTTCGGCGTCGTCAGGATCTCGACCAGCGCCGGCTCGTCCAGATCGCTGAGTGTAGTAGCCACGGGCAGCCGACCGATGAATTCAGGGATTAGCCCGTAGCGCAAGAGGTCCTCCGACTGCACCTTTTTCAGGATGTCATCCTTGCGGGCCTCTTCAGGGGAGCGCACGTCTGCGCCAAATCCTATCCCCGTCCCAGTTACCCGTGCGGCAATGATGCGTTCCAGGCCACTGAACGCGCCCCCGCAAATGAACAAGATGTTGGTGGTGTCAACCTGCAAGAATTCCTGCTGGGGGTGCTTGCGCCCTCCCTGGGGGGGGACACTGGCTACCGTCCCTTCCATGATCTTCAGGAGGGCCTGCTGCACGCCCTCGCCGGATACATCACGGGTGATGGACGGGTTGTCGGACTTGCGGCTGATCTTGTCGATCTCGTCGACATAGACGATGCCGCGCTGCGCACGTTCCACGTTGTATTCGGAGTTCTGCAACAGGTGCAGGATGATGTTTTCTACGTCTTCGCCGACGTAACCGGCCTCGGTCAACGTCGTCGCGTCTGCCATCGTGAACGGAACATCGAGAATCCGTGCCAGCGTCTGCGCCAGCAGGGTCTTCCCGCTTCCCGTCGGCCCGATCAGCAGGATGTTGGACTTCGCGAGTTCCACGTCAGATGACTTCAACCCGTGAGCCAGCCGCTTGTAATGATTGTGTACCGCCACAGAAAGGACGCGTTTGGCGTGGTCCTGCCCCACCACGTAGTCGTCGAGCACGGCACAGATTTCAGCCGGTGTCGGCACTCCTTCCCGGCTTTTTACGAGATTCGAGTGGTTGTCCTCGCGGATGATGTCCATGCACAACTCAACGCATTCATCGCAGATGAATACGGTCGGGCCGGCAATCAGCTTTCGGACTTCGTGCTGGCTCTTGCCACAGAACGAGCAGAACAGACTGTTTTTTCCGTCCTTGCCAGTGGATTCACTCATGAATTATCCGCACGAATGGGAGAATCATCTTTAGCGACTTCACGCTACGAATCTAGCCTTATGCTGCCCATCGGCGCAACCTGACAGCGGGCTGGGTAACCGGGTCCGAGTTCGGGAACCGCCCCCCACTGGTGTCCTTACGCAGCAACGTCACGGCTCTGGCCCCAGGACATCCCGTCCGGCACGTCGGCTCTTCCACGTCCATCCGACCGATTTCAATCCTCTGGGATTGCCGCCTATCGCCATCGGGCATGGGCGCATTACAATCCGCATCGGTCCGAGCCATGGGTTAATCGCGAGGAAGCATGAGCAGGGAGCGCCTCCAGGTTGTCCGCGATTGGGCGTCGGAACAAGACCTTGCGGGTTATGTCCAGCCCCACGAAGACGAGCACCTCGGCGAGTTTGTACCCGCCGCAGCTGAGCGCTTGTCCTGGTTGACAGGCTTCACGGGGTCGGCCGGGACCGCAGTCATCCTGGATGCCGAGGCAGCGCTGTTCGTAGACGGTCGGTACACGATTCAAGCGCGCACCCAAGCTGATCTTGGAGTCTACGATATTCTTGATATCGGTCGATGCACGCCGGAACGCTGGCTCGCAGATCGAATCGGTCAGGGTGCCGCCATCGGCTATGACCCCAGGCTTTTTAGCGTCAGCCGGGAAGAAAAAATCCGGAAGGCTATTCAAGAAGCTGGCGGAGAATTTACACCCGTTTTCGAAAACCCCGTCGACAGCCATTGGGAGGGGCGCCCTCCGGCGCCAAGCGGCGACATTCTAGCTCATCCAGTGACTTACGCGGGCAAATCAAGTGTTGATAAGCGGGAGCGATTAACCAGCGACATGGAGCAAGGCAGCGTGAATGCCTTGGTGCTGTCCGCACCGGATTCAGTGGCGTGGCTTTTCAACATCCGTGGAACTGATCTCCCCTACTCTCCTGTAGCGCTGGCCACCGCCCTGCTGAATCGCGATGGGACTGCGTGTCTGTTCGTCGATCCGGACAACGTGGACAAAAATGTCCGGGGCCATCTCGGTGGCGCTATTCGTGTGCTGCCGCCAGCGGCGCTACCGGAAGTCCTCGGCGCTCTCGGGACCAAACACGCCACCGTGCAGATCGACCCGATGTCCACGCCGGTTTGGATCGAAACACTGCTTCGGGAGTCGGGAGCCAAGGTCCGCCGGTCCATCGATCCCATCGCGCTGCCGAAGGCCATCAAGAATGGTACGGAACTGGAAGGCATGCGACACGCCCACGTGGTCGATGGGCGGGCGGTGGCAAAGTTCCTCTGCTGGCTCGACGCGGCAGTGGGCACCGGGACTGTCACTGAGTGCGGCGCCGCCGACCGCCTCGAGGAATTCCGGCGCGAGGACCCTCTATTCCGAGGCCCGAGCTTTCCGACAATTTCGGGAACCGGGCCGCATGGCGCCATCGTGCACTATCGAGCTACTCCAGAAACTGACCGGCAACTTCGACCCGGAAATCTCTATCTCGTTGACAGCGGTGGCCAGTACCTTGCTGGTACGACGGACATCACTAGGACGGTTGCTATCGGCGAGCCGACTCTCGAGATGCGCGACCGGTTCACCCGGGTGCTCAAGGGCCACATCGCTCTGGCGACCGTCCGGTTTCCGCGAGGCACACCCGGAGGACAGCTTGACATCCTTGCGCGCACACCACTTTGGCAGGTGGGGCTTACCTATGATCACGGCACGGGTCACGGAGTAGGTAGCTTCCTCAATGTCCATGAAGGACCCCATTCGATCTCATTCCGGGTATTCGGTAAAGACCACCCGGCGGTCTCGAAGAGCGCGCTCGTGCCGCTCGTACCCGGAATGGTAATCTCCAATGAACCTGGCTACTACCGCGAAAACGCCTACGGCATTCGCATCGAAAATTTGGTAGCAGTAAAAGAGGAGCCTTCGCTGGAAGGCTCTGAAATCGAGTTGCTCGGCTTCGAGACGCTGACATTAGCTCCCATCGATCGGCGGCTAATCATCCCCGAGATGCTAACCTTGGACGAACTGGACTGGCTCGACGGCTATCACGCCCGGGTGCTGGCAGCCCACGCTCCAAAATTGGATGCGGTCCCGCGTGACTGGCTGTCGGCAGCGTGTGCGCCTCTTGGCCCTGACCGAGAGTTGGGAACTTCCCGGTCGACTCATTAGGAATATTCAAATTCTCAGCGCGGTCGGGAGAAATGACCTGCTCCGCGGAGGCTGGACCGCGCATAACGAGAAAATTCTCGGTCAGGTTCTTGAACTTCCCACCGAAGACCATGCCATGAAGAAGTCAAATCCGGCGAGTAGCGGGTGCGTTCATCCGGCGCTGGGCGGAGGGCAGGACTGGCGCCGAGGAGATGTGCCGGACAGCGCGCCTATCCGTGCAGACGTACTAGCCCTGTCGGAACAAGTACGGAGGTCTGATACCAGCGGCACCTCAAGCGGCACGAGGAGGAGGGGAGCCAACGCCTGGAGTGCTAGGTCCCGGATCTGAGCCTCGATGGGCAAGTGTTACACGAGGCGGTGCAAAAAGAGCTGTAAGGCTCGCGCGGCAGCGGGAACTGGTCTCCGATATCCAGCTGACCTGGCAGACGAGCATCCGACGGAACTGCACAGTGCCGCACGCGAATTAGCCGACCCATCATTGCCAGTCTCGACGCCCTCCGCGCCCCGTCCTGAGCAAGTGCGCCCGGCCAATTGCCGAGATCCGCAAGAGCTACGGCTATCGCAGGATGAGCCTGCTGTTGGGGGGGAAAGCTGACAGGTGAACGCGAACCGAATCTACCAGCTATAGACCGAAGAACGTTTGCCATGCAGTCACAAGACGCCGGCACAATAGGTCTTGGCGGAGCGGCGCGAAAACAGGTGCCCGGCCGCGGCTTCCGACGATGTGTGTGCGACGAACTTCCTGTCGGAGCAATTGTTCGACGGTCGGCGGATTCGCATCCCCACGATCCTCCATGCCTTCAGTCGGCATTGTTGGCGGTACGCGTCCGGCAAATTGTCGCTGATCGGACATGGACGAGACGCCGGAGTGGGTCATGCAAACCCGCGGCACGCCGAATACCAATTGGGTCGACAATCACACCGAGTTCATCAGCGAGGCGCTCGATGTCTAAGCCCATCTAGGCGGCGCAGCGCTGGACTTTTCGCGGTCGGTAAAACTCACTCACAATGCCCTCATCGCGCCATTCAACAGGTTGTTCCGACTCGAGTGCTTGAACACCTCCGAGTTCCCGAACCTGAAGAATGCGCACCCCAAGTGTGAGCCCTGCCGGACGAATTGCAACGGGTGCGCCCGCACAACTCGATATCGGCCAGACAATCCTGATTAAACTGGCTCGCGCCGGGGGGATGCACGGACTTCACAGAAGTCTGGCATCGGGTGATGGGTCGAGATGGAGCACTATCGATCCGGTGGAAAGTATCCACCATTATCGTGTAGTCTGGATCCGGCATGGGATATCTAGCAGGCTATTGCAGCGGCAAACCGGACTTCCCCCAGATCAACGAGCCGCCAAGTGGCTGAAGGAGCGTGCGGGAACCGAAACACGTCCGATTGAACGCCAAGGAGTATCGCTCCAGGAACCTCGAAACCAGACGGGTCCACAGAGAATTCGGATCCGAGTGCCTTGATCAGCGCCTCCTTTAGACTCCATAACCGAAAGAAACAGTAGACCTTCTGCTCTCCGTCCACGCCCGACAATAACTGTCGCTCCACCGGGCCGCATACCCTGCTGCTGACGCCGTCGAGGTCTTGCCGTGCAACGCGTTCTTCCACATCGACGCCGACAAAATGGCTGTTCGCAAGCGCAATCAAGCCGTGGTGTCCACTGTGATTCACGTTGAATCCGATTGACACCTGGGTTCCATTGACCGTGGCGAACGGTTTACCAAATTGTCCATAACCGAATGACAGTTGGGTGTTCGAACATTCCAAGTGTTCAGAAAGGCTGAGGCGCAATGCCGCTCGACAGAGCGCAAACTGACGTCGCGAACGGCCTGACAACATCTTCCGCTAGCGCAGTTTCTCTTCGTCATGGAGTAAATCGTATGCGTGTCTCTCGCGCTCGCTGTTTGGCGTGAGATCAACGTGGAGGATTGTCGCGCCAGGCATCTCGCGCCAAGGACTCCACCACTTCGCCTCCGGATCCTTCATGGCGCGCAATGTTGCCGGAAGGTCATCGTTACCTCGCGCAGATAGGCGTCGAAACCCTGCTTTGAGTCCTGCTGGTTTGGGTGGCTAAGCACTACTTCTTGAAACGGAATACCCTCTGACCAGTGAATTCCTCGAATTTGTAGATGTCCGTAGACCACGGAGCACGTATTGAATCGTCGGTGCGAACCCTGCGTTGGCCTTGTGCGACGCCAAGGTCTGAATCGTGGAATGCGACGCAAGACGGCCAGATCCTCTTCGGGTAGAAAATGATTGATCGGCACTTTCGGCTGTTTAGGGGAACACGATGAAGACCGGTCAGCGGGTTACCGACAGCGTAGTGAGCACCAGCCAGCGCGATCCGGAAACAGGTCCGGGTGCAACAGGGACTCGTCCGCGCGGACCATGCCCGCCATGGCGACCCAGAGTACAACCTGATCAGCGGGGAAGTGTCCTGGCCTGAAGCTGTCGTTGCAGGGCAGGAACAGCGGCACCAGCATTCCCGCGCCCGCGGCATGCTGCAACGTTGGATAAGGATTCTCCCCGGCGACCTCGTAGTGCTGGACAACCTGCCCCGCTCACCGCGTCGCTGGAGTCCGGCTGCCCGTGTAGCAGGCGGAGCTGCGCTTCCCGCCGCCACACAGCCCACATCTGAACCCCATCGAGATGGCGTTCGCCAAGCTCAAGGCCTGCCTAGCAGACCGCCGCCCGTACGCTCGAACCCCTCTAGATTGCCACCGCCACCGCGCTGGAGGCGTTCACCTCCAGCGAATGTCGAAAGTACTTCAAAGCGGGAGGCTATGACCAAATCTGAACGGAAAACACTTCAGGTTACATTCCAGCGACCGGACCAACTCTGGCCATTGCTTCCCATCGCACCCGGCTCCCCGGTTGCGCCAACGAGACCACGTCATACCCCGGTCAGGCCAATAGTTGGAGCAACTCGGCCGTTACCGTCTTGGTTTGCTGTCCCCCGTCGATCTGCGTCAACAGCCCTTGCTTCTGGTAATAGGGAACTAGCGGAGCAGTCTCCTCCCGGTAGGACGCCAGCCGCTCTGCAACGGTCTCCGCCCTGTCGTCGTCGCGACGGCGGAATGCAGTCCCGCCGCATACATCGCAGAGGTTCTTGCGCTGTGTTGGTTTGGAATGTTCGTTGTAGACGGCGTCACACTTGATGCAGACGTAGCGCCCTGTGATGCGACGAACCAACTCATCTTCCGGAATGGTGAACTCGATCACCCGATCCAGCGCCTGCCCTGTCTTCACGAGCAAGCCCTGCAACGATTCCGCTTGGGCAACCGTCCGCGGGAACCCGTCCAGAATGTAGCCCCTTGAACAGTCTTCCAGACCGATTCGAAGCGCCACGATCCCTTGGACGACCTCATCCGGAACCAGCGCTCCGCGGCTCATGATGGATGCGGCGCGGCGTCCAATCTCGGTATCCGCCTCGACCGCGGAACGCAGCATGGCTCCAGTGGACAGGTGCGGAATCCCGAACCGGTCGCGAAGGCCTGCCGCCTGGGTCCCCTTGCCGCAACCGGGTGGCCCCAGGAGCACCAGGCGCATTACGACCGGCCTCGAAGCTTCGCCTTCTTGATCAGACCTTCGAATTGTCGCGCCACGAGATGAGAATGAATCTGCGCCACGGTATCCATCGTCACGTTGACCACGATCAGCAGACTGGTCCCCCCAAAATAAAACGGCACAGCGTACTGGGAAATCAAGATCTCAGGCAACAGGCAGACAAGGCCCAAATATGCCGCTCCGGCAGTAGTAAGTCGCGTGAGAATCCGGTCGATGTAGGCAGCCGTATTCGCGCCCGGACGTACCCCCGGCACGAATCCACCATATTTCTTCAGATTGTCAGCAGTATCAGCGGGATTGAAGACCACGGAGGTGTAGAAGAACGCAAAAAAGACGATTCCTGCAACATACAGGGCAAGATATGCAGGCTGCCCCCGACCAAGCGCGGCAGTGACATCGAGCAACCAGGAAGGCCCCTGACCAGCGTTGAAGCTGAGGGCCGTCACCGGCAACAGTAGTATGGAACTCGCAAAAATCGGAGGAATCACACCAGCAGTATTGAGCTTGAGAGGCAGATAGCTGCTGGTGTCGCCACCGAACGTCCGGGTTCCCAACTGGCGCTTGGGATACTGGATCAGGATCCGACGCTGGGCGCGTTCAATAAACACAATGAACGCAATCACTACGACTGAGAGGCCCAACAGGAGGATGATCAGCACCCCTGACAGCGCTCCTGTCCGACCCAACTCAAGGGTTGCGACCAAGGCTGCCGGAAGTTCCGCGACGATCCCTGCCATGATGATCAGGGAAATCCCGTTACCGATTCCACGCGATGTGATTTGCTCACCGAGCCACATCAGAAACACAGTGCCACCGGTCAATGTGACCACCGTGACGAACCGGAAGAAGAGGCCTGGGTCGCTGACCGCGGGCCCTTGAGAACCCGTCAGGCTCTCCAAGCCCACAGCGATCCCGAGAGCCTGCATGGCGGCCAGTACCACCGTCCCGTACCGAGTGTACTGCGTGATCCGCTGGCGCCCTGATTCTCCTTCTTTCTTGAGCTGCTCGAGATGCGTCGACACGGTCGTCATCAGCTGAATGATGATGGACGCCGAGATGTAAGGCATGATGTTCAGAGCGAAGATGGTCATCCGGCCGAGCGCGCCACCGGCAAACATGTCGAACATCCCAAGGATGCCGCCCGAGTTCTGACGAAACACGTCGGCCACCGCCTCGGTCTCGATCCCGGGAAGCGGGATGTATGTCCCGATCCGGTACACGATCAGTGCCCCAAGGGTGAACCAGATGCGCTTCTTGAGCTCAGTCGCCTGGGCGATCGCGCCAAAGTTAATGCTGGCGGCCAGTTGTTCGGCGGCGGATGCCATCAGTCGGCGCTCCTCAGGCAGGACGTCCCGCAATACGGAACCAACATGGGCGGGAGCTTGGCGATCATGCGCTCGCGGGCTCGTCCGGAGGCTCAGCAGGTCGCTCGACCCGGGCTCCGTCACCGGACGACACCAGCCGCACGGTCCCGCCTGCCTTCTCGATGGCTGCTGTGGCCGGTCGCGAGGCTCCAGCCACTTCGAACGTGAGGCCCGTCGTTAGGTCACCAGAGCCGAGGACCCGGACACCATCGCGTACCCGGCGGATGATGCCGGCCTTCAGCAGGACGGCCGCGGTCACGGGCCCCGACGTATCCAGCCGACCGGCGTCCACGGCGGTCTGAATGCGACCAAGATTCACTTCCGCGAAGTGTCGGCGATGCGGCGGATGAAATCCACGCTTGGGCAGCCGCCGGTAGAGCGGCATCTGGCCACCCTCAAACCCCGACGTGCTGGATCCCGAACGGGCCTTCAGCCCCTTGTGACCGCGTCCCGAGGTCTTGCCCTTCCCGGAGCCAATGCCGCGGCCCACACGCTTGCGATTGTGCCGCGCGCCTTCGCGCGGACCTAGTTCATGAAGCCTCATTCGGTGAATTCTCCACCCGCGACTACCTCCGCGGTCACCAGATGCTGAACGCGCGTGATCATTCCTCGGACTGAGGGTGTGTCTTCAAGCACGGATGAGCGACTGATCCGATTGAGACCGAGGCCGATCAGCGTCTTCCGCTGGACGGGCTTTCGTCCGATCGCACTCTTGATCTGGGTGACGCGGACACGTCCGGGACTGGGTGTCGTCATATCGATTTACGCGGGCGCCGCGTCCTCGCTTGGCTTGGTGGTCGTCTCGGTGCTTTCGCCGGGCCCGGCCTCCGAGTTCTTGGGACTAGGTAGCACAGCCGCCTTGTCAACATTGTCCGACCCAGCGTCACTTTCGGTCGTGGCGGTCGCAGACCCCTTCTCCGCCGCGGCAGGAACCCTGCTCCGCTTGCCCGGTCGACGGCGGCGATCACCTCGATTAAGGACCTCGGAAACTTTGCGTCCTCGTCGCGCCGCGACATCTGCGGGCGATTGCACATTCTGCAACGCGTCGAACGTCGCCCGGACCATGTTGATGGCGTTACCGCTGCCCACGGACTTGCCCACAGCATCCTGCACGCCGAGCCGCTCCAGCACGGCACGAACCGGGCCGCCAGCGATAATCCCGGTTCCCGGAGGTGCTGCCCGCAAAATCACCCGCGCCGAACCGAGCCGGCCGGTCGTGTCATGGTGCAGCGTGCGGCCCTCTCGGAGAGGGACACGGATGAGTTTGCCTTTGGCGTTTTCCGTCGCCTTGCGGATGGCCTCCGGGACCTCCTTTGCCTTGCCCGAGCCGAAGCCGACACGGCCCTGACCATCCCCCACGACGACAATCGCGGCGAAGCCGAACCTGCGTCCACCCTTCACGACCTTGGCGACACGGCGGATCTTGACCAGGTTATCGGTAAGTTCCTGGCGATCCTCCTGATTGCGTTGTCTACGCGCCATACGTTTCTTATCGGTCTCGGGTCAGAACCCGAGACCGCCCTCCCGTGCTGCCTCAGCCAATGCCCGGACTCGGCCATGGTATAGATAGCTTCCGCGGTCGAAGACGACGGCGTCGACTCCGGCTGCTTTCGTTCGTTTTGCTACCAAGGTACCTACGGCGCGGGCTCCCTCGACGCCTTTAGGTACCGCTCCTTCTTCCCGCAAGGCCCGGTCCAGCGTCGACGCGCTGGCCACGGTGCGGCCCGACTGATCGTCGATCACCTGCGCATAGATGTGCAGGTTCGAGCGGAACACCGACAACCTCGGTCGGCTATTGGCTGCCATCCGGATTTTCCGATGGTTGCGGCGACGGCGCCGGAGCATGCGGTCACGCGGAGACACGGCCATGGCCTATTTTCTTTTCCCTTCCTTGCGGCGGATGAATTCGCCACGGTGACGTACTCCCTTGCCCTTGTAAGGCTCCGGAGGACGAAACGCCCGAATCTCGGCAGCCAGCTGTCCAACACGCTGCCGGTCGGCCCCCGAAATCTCGATCTCGGTCTGCCGCGGGCAGTTGACCTGCAGGTCGCCAGGGATCGCGATGTGGACGTCGTGGCTGTACCCCAACTGAAGATTCAGGATGCCGTCCTTCACGGCCGCCCGGTAGCCCACGCCTTCGATGTCGAGATGGCGCGTGAAACCCGCACTGACGCCGGTCACCATGTTCGCGAGGAGCGCACGTGTCATTCCCCAGGCAGCGCGCGATTCGTCATCACCCGTGCGGGGATTGACCTCGATAGTCTGCCCGACCTCCCGAAACTCGACGCTCGCCGGGAATATCTGGCTGAGTTCACCCAGCGTCCCGTTTACGGTTACTCGCGCCCCTTCAATGCGGACCGTCACACCGTCCGGCACGGGAACAGGGTTCTTGCCAACACGCGACATTGTCAAAACACCCGGCAGAGGATTTCGCCGCCAACGTTGGCCTCACGCGCCGCTCGATCCGACATCACGCCGGCCGGCGTCGACAGCACATGTATGCCGAGACCACCGTAGAACCGGGGAATCTCCCGAGAAGGTGAGTACATGCGCCGACTCGGACTGGAGACCCGCCGGATTTCCCGAATTGCCGGTGCACCCTTGTGGTATTTCAGCTCGATCACCAGTTCGCGCTTCGGCCCGCCCATCTCCTCGACGTTCCAGCCGCGGAGATAGCCCTCCTGCCGCAGCACCTCGAGTACGTTCCTGCGCAGTCGTGAATCCGGACATCGCACGGTCTGACGCTCAGCCATCAGACCATTCCGGATGCGGGTGAGCATGTCGGCAAGCGGATCGGTCATAGTCATCGTGCGGGACTCCCTACCAGCTTGCCTTGGTCATGCCGGGAATCTGCCCCATCGAGGCCAACTCCCGTAGGGCGATGCGCGAGATTCGCATCTTTCGGTAGTACCCGCGCGGCCGGCCGGTGAGCTCACACCGGTTCCGAATTCGAACGGGAGAAGCGTTCCGCGGCAACTTGGCGAGCGTGAGCACCGCCTGAAACCGCTCTTCCGGAGGTGCCGAGCGGTCCCTAACCTTTGCCTTTAGCGCAAGTCTGGCAGCACGGCCCTTCTCGGCTATCTGGCGACGGCGGCGGTTTTTCATGATGGCGCTGGTCTTGGCCATGAGAGTCAGGCTCCCTGCCCGCGGAAGGGCATGTTGAATTTGAGTAGCAGGGCGCGGGCCCGATCATCGTTCGCACTGGTCGTGCCGATCACCACATCAAGGCCCCGTACCATGTCGACCGTGTCGTAATCGATCTCTGGGAAAACGATCTGCTCACGCAATCCGAGTGCGAAGTTGCCATTCCCGTCGAACGCGTTCGGGTCTACCCCGCGGAAGTCACGAACCCGAGGTAGGGCGACGTTGATGAGCCGGTCAAGGAATTCGTACATTCGTGCCGAGCGCAGGGTGACCTTACAGCCGATCTTCATTCCCTGGCGGATCTTGAATCCTGCGATTGGCTTGCGCGCCTCGGTCGCCACCGGCTTCTGCCCGGCGATCGCCTCAAGGTCTCGGAGCGCACCCTCCACACCCTTGTCGTCTTCCTTGATCATTCCGCCCCGAGCCGAGGACTGGGAGGGAATTCCCACTCCCATGTTCAGGACGATCTTCTCAAGACGGGGAACCGCAAAGCGGTTCGGAATTCCGAGTTCCCGTTGCAGTTCATCGCGATAGCGGGTGTCGTAGAGTTCACGCAGACGTGCAGCCATGATCCGCCTCAATCGTCCAGGAGGTCGCCGGACCGCTTGGCAAACCGTACCTTCCGGCCGTCCTCCATCACACGGAAGCCGACCTTCGTTGGGCTGCCATCGGCCGGGTCACGCAACGCGACGTTCGAGATGTGGATCGGCAGCTCCCGGTCAATGATTCCACCGGCATTGGTTGGGGAAGGGCGTGTGTGCCGGCGGGCAACATTGACGCCTCTCACGACCACGCGAGCCCTGTCCCGATCAACCCGGAGCACCTCACCAGTCCGCCCGCGGTCACGACCTGTTCGCACAACGACCTCGTCTCCCCTTCGGATCCTGAACTTGCCGGCCATTAGAGCACCTCGGGTGCGAGGCTAATGATCTTCATGAATCGCTTCGCGCGCAGTTCGCGCGTTACCGGACCAAAGATGCGGGTGCCGATTGGCTCGTTGTCCCCGTCGATCAGCACAGCAGCGTTGGAATCAAATCGGATGGCCGTTCCGTCGGAGCGGCGGATTTCCTTGGCGGTTCGAACGACTACGGCGCGGTGGATGTCGCCCTTTTTCACGCGCCCTCGCGGGATCGCCTCCTTCACGGACACGACAATCACATCGCCGACCCACGCGTAGCGTCGCTTCGCCCCCCCCAACACCTTGATGCACTGAACGCGCCGGGCACCCGAGTTGTCGGCAATTCCGAGTTTGGTCTCAGCCTGGATCACAGTACCTGCACCTCAGTTGGCGCCCGTGGGAAGGACTTCCCAGCACTTGAGCTTGGACATCGGGCGGCGCTCCCGGATGCGCACGATGTCTCCCGGGCGGCACATGTTCTCGGCGTCATGGGCATGGTACTTCGCGGAGCGCCGGATGAACTTCTTGTACAGCGGATGACGCACCAGACGTTCCACTCGGACCACCACAGTTTTGTTCGGCGCAGCGCTCACGACTACTCCACGCATGACTCGTTTTGGCATCGCTCAGGAGCCCCTCGCCTGTTCATTCAGCACGGTCTTGATGCGGGCGATTTCGCGCCGCGCCTCACGTGCTCGCGCCGTGTTTTCGAGTTCGCCGGTGGCCTGCCGGAAGCGCAGATTGAGGCGTTCCTTGGCACGCTCGTCCAGCATCGTGGCGAGTTCGTCAGCGGTCTTCTGGCGCACTTCGGCGATCTTGAGAGCCACGTTTACTGCTCCAACCGGGTAACGAACCGGGTCCGCACCGGCAACTTCGTGGAAGCAAGCTCAAATGCCCGCCGGGCCGTCTCGGCCGTGACTCCGTCAAGCTCGAAAAGAACGCGTCCAGGCTTCACCCGGCACACCCAGTACTCCGGCGAGCCCTTGCCCTTGCCCATGCGTACCTCGGTCGGCTTGGTCGATACGGGAACATCCGGAAAGATTCGGATCCACACCCGCCCTTGCCGCCGGATGTGCCGGGTCACTGCGCGCCGCGCGGCCTCTATCTGCCGGGCAGTCACCCGTTCGGCCTGCAGGCTCTTGATGCCGAACGACCCAAAATTCAGCTGGGTGCCGCCCTTCGCATGTCCGTGGATCCGGCCCTTGTGTGCTTTGCGGTACTTCGTCCGCTTGGGGCTCATCATGACTCAGCGTCTCCCGCAGGCGACTCGGTCGCCTTCACTGTCTCATTGTCTTCGGGAACTTTCGCTTCCTCCGGGGCCGGCGTCGGGCCGGCCTCGGGCGCTGGTTCGCCTGTCGTTCCCGGAGCTTCGGCTGCCGACTCGGACGGTACCGGTGCGGCAGAAGTATTTCGATCCCCCCGGCTGCTCCTGCCTGGCGCACCCGAGCGTCCACCAGACGATCCGCCTCCGGCCAGCGGACGCTGCTGCTGTTCGCTACGCGTCCGCTCCATCGCGGAGGGGTCGTGCGCGAGGATTTCGCCACGGAACACCCACACCTTGACGCCGCAAGTACCGTAAGCCGTGAGAGCGGTTGCAACACCGTAGTCGATATCTGCACGCAATGTATGGAGCGGAACCCGTCCCTCGCGGTACCACTCCACTCGAGCGATTTCGGCTCCGCCGAGGCGACCGCCGACCGTGATCCGGATTCCAAGAGCCCCTAGTCGCATCGAGGCCTGCACCGCCCGCTTCATCGCCCGGCGGAAGGCTACGCGGCGCTCAAGTTGCTCGGCGACATTCTCGGCCACCAACTGGGCCTCAATCTCCGGCTTGCGGATCTCGACGATGTTGAGCTGAATTTGGCTCTCCGTCATGGTCGCAAGCTTCTTGCGAATCCGCTCGATATCAGCGCCCTTCTTGCCAATCACCATGCCGGGCCGGGCGGTGTGGATGATGATCCGCGCTTTCTTGGGCGGGCGCTCGATGGTGATCCGACTGATGCCGGCACCCTTAAGATCGGAACGGATGTAGCTCCGGATTCGGAGATCCTCGTGCAGTAGGTCCGCATAGTCCGTACTTGCGTACCAGCGCGAATCCCAGGTCCGGTTGATGCCGAGCCTTAGGCCGATCGGATTAACTTTGTGCCCCATGCCTATCTAGTCCTGTTCGCGCAAAATGATCGTGAGCCGGCTGAACGCGCGCCGGTAACGCCCCATCCGCCCCCGGGCTCGCGGCCGGACACGCTTCAAAACCAGCGATTTGCCGACCGAAGCATCGACTACGACGAGCTTTCCGGCTTCCAGCCGATGGCCCTCGGCGTTGGCGACCGCCGACAATAGAACCTTTCGCACGTCGTTGGCCACCCGTCGACGCGAAAATTCAAGCGTACGAGCGGCATCCGCCACCGGAAGACCCCGAATCAGCCCGACGACGAGGTTGAGCTTTTGCGGACTGACCCGCACTGCGCGGGCCATCGCCATCGCCTCGTTGGGTTGGAGGCGACTCGGAGCGGTTCGTTTACCCATGATTGATCAGCGCCTCGTCGCTTTGCGGTCGCCGGAGTGGCCGTAAAACGTCCGGGTCGGCGCAAATTCACCGAACTTGTGCCCCACCATGTCTTCGGACACCAGCACCGGGATGAACTTCCGGCCGTTGTGGACAGCAAATGTGATCCCCACAAACTGAGGCATGATCGTCGATCGGCGCGACCAAGTGCGGATCGGCGCGTGCGACCCGCTTTCCACCGCGCTCTGCGCCTTGCGGAGCAGATAGCCGTCGACAAACGGACCCTTCCATACTGACCGAGCCATCGTTTCTGCTCCTATTTCTTGCGCCGACGGCGGAGAATCCAACGGTCGGTGGCCTTGTTGCTCCGTGTCCGATGCCCCTTGGTCGACACGCCCCACGGGGTGACGGGGTGACGACCACCGGAGGTCCGGCCTTCTCCACCGCCGTGGGGGTGGTCAACGGGGTTCATAACCACGCCGCGTACATGCGGCCGTCGCCCCAGCCAGCGGTTACGGCCGGCCTTCCCCAGCTTGGCATTCTGGTGGTCGGGGTTGGAGACCGACCCCACGGATGCGCGGCAGTCTGCGCGTATCAGCCGCTGTTCCCCGGACACCAACCTGATGACGACCCGGTCGGCATCCTTGCCCAGCAACTGCGCATAGCTTCCCGCCGAGCGAGCCAACTGGCCTCCGGCACCTGGCTTCAACTCGATGTTATGGATGATCGAACCCAGCGGCATATTGCGTAAGGGCATGCAGTTGCCGGGCTTGATATCGGTCCGGCTCCCGGACACAACCGTGTCTCCCGCCGCCAGTCTCTGGGGGGCCAGGATGTACGACAGCGTTCCGTCGGGGTAACGGACCAGCGCGATGAACGCGCTACGGTTCGGGTCGTACTCGATCCGCTCCACCGTCGCCGACTCATCGTCTCGACGCCGCTTGAAGTCGATGAGCCGGTACCGGCGCTTATGGCCTCCGCCCCGGTGCCAGGCGGTAATCCGTCCCTGATTGTTGCGTCCGCCGGTACTCGACAGCCCCTCGGTCAGGGCCTTTTCGGGTTTGCCCCGGTGCAGGTTAGAGCGGTCGACCAGCACAAGCTGACGGCGACCGGGCGTTACGGGGCGGTGCTGCTTGAGAGCCATGACTAGATCTCGCTCCCGAGATCGATCGACTGCCCGGCGGCAAGCGTCACGAACGCTTTTTTCATGTCGCTCCGACGACCCGTGACCCCTCGAAGGCGCTTCGTCTTTCCCTTTGAAACCAACGTGTTGACGGAAGCGACCTTGACTTTGAAGAGTTCTTCAACCGCCTTGCGAATCTGCGGCTTGGAGGCGCTCCTGCTGACTCGGAACACCACTTGGTTGTGTTCGAGGGCAGCCGATGACTTCTCCGTTACGAGGGGGCGGAGAATAATCTCGCAGGATCGCGCGACGGTCACGATAGACGCTCCTCAAGTGCACGGATCGCTTCGGGAATCAGGACGAGCGTATCGTGTCGAAGGATGTCGTAGACATTTGCCCCTTGCACCGGCAAGCAGTCAATGCCGGGAATGTTCGCCGCGGCACGCCGGAAAGCGGGATCGACCTCACCGCCGCCCACAATCAGAGCGCGGCGGACATCCAGGGCACGAAGCTTGTCAGCCAATTCCTTGGTCCGTGGAGTTGCCAGCGCAAGCGAGTCCAGCACGACAAGTCGCTGTTCCGCCACCTTGGCCGACAGCGCGCATCGGAGGGCCATCCGTCGCACTTTTTTCGGTAAGGAATGTGCATGGCTCCGCGGACGCGGACCATGCACCACACCGCCTCCCCGGAAAATCACTGCCTTGCGGGAGCTGTGCCGGGCCCTGCCGGTGCCCTTCTGCCGCCACACCTTGGCCGTTGTACCTGTGACCTCCCCGCGTTCCCGAGCCTTTCGGGTTCCCCGGCGGCGGCGGGCCAGCTGGTAGTTCACCATACGATGAATGATGTCCTTACGGACTTCTGCTCCGAACACGATATCCGCGAGCTCGGTCTCACCAGCCTTCTCGTTGTCGAGTGTGCGGACTTCAAGCTTCACTGGGCGCTCCCCCATCCACCGCAGCGGCGGATTCGCTCGCGGCCGTCTCGCTGCCTCCAGTGTCCTCCGGCGCGCCGGTCGCTACAATTGAAGGCGCCTCCGCGCCGGCCTCGTCCATCAACCCTGCAGGGAAGGGTACGCCAGGGGGCAACGCACGCTTGACCGCGTCCGAAAGCTCGAGCCACGTCCCGGGAGCGCCGGGCACGCCACCCTTCACCAGAATCACTCCGCGTTGATCGTCCGTCGAGACCACTTCCAGATTCTGAACCGTGCGGCAGCGAGCACCCATCCGTCCCGCCATCTTCTTGCCCTTGAACACACGGCCGGGATCCTGGCTATTCCCGGTAGATCCGTGGCTCCGATGCGAGACTGACACACCATGGGAAGCCCTTAGGCCACTGAAGTTGTGTCGTTTCATGGCCCCGGCGAAGCCCTTGCCCACCGTCACGCCGCGCACATCCACATACTGACCAACCACAAAGTGACCCGAGCGGAAACGGCGCCCCGGCTCGAGCAGGTTCTCCGTCGCGACCCGAAATTCGCGAACATGCCGCGCGGGCACGATTCCGGCCTTCTCGGCCGCCACCCGCTGGGGTCTGGCGACGTGCTTGCTCCGCACGCTGCCCGCTCCCACCTGAACAGCCGAATAGCCGTCGCGTTCAGGAGTGCGCTGCCCGACGACGGCGCAGCCCTCCAACGACAGCACCGTGACCGGGCAGTGCTGCCCGTCCTCCAGGAACAACCGGGTCATTCCCAGCTTGCGTACGAGAATCCCTGACCGCATCGCGCTAACCCAGCTTGATTTCCACGTTCACGCCAGCCGCGAGATCGAGCTTCATCAGCGCATCGACGGTCTGCGGCGTGGGATCCAGAATGTCGAGAACCCGCTTGTGAGTCCGGATTTCAAACTGCTCGCGCGATTTCTTGTCAATGTGCGGAGAACGGTTGACCGTAAACCGCTGGATTCGATTGGGGAGAGGCACTGGCCCCCGCACTTGTGCGCCCGTGCGCATGGCTGTGCCCACAATCTCCCGCGCAGATTCGTCAAGAAGCCGCCGGTCGAACGCCTTGAGGCGGATCCGGATGCGTTGATGTTCCATCGTCGTCTCCGCCCCGTCCTCGTCTTACGAGACGATCTTCGTAACAACGCCGGAGGCGACAGTTCGACCACCCTCCCGGATCGCGAACCGGAGGCCTTCCTCCATCGCAATCGGAACGATCAGCTCGCCCTGCAGCTCGACGTTGTCGCCCGGCATGACCATCTCCGTGCCTTCCGGCAGTTCAACGATCCCCGTTACGTCCGTAGTCCGAAAGTAGAACTGCGGCCGGTAATTTTTGAAGAACGGTGTGTGCCGTCCACCCTCTTCCTTCGTGAGGACATAGGTCTCTGCCAAGAACTTCGTATGCGGTGTGATGGATCGGGGTCTCGATAGAACCTGGCCGCGTTCGACACCGGTGCGCTCGATTCCGCGAAGAAGCACGCCGATGTTGTCGCCAGCCTGCCCCTGGTCCAGAAGTTTGCGAAACATCTCCACACCAGTGCACGTCGTCTTTTCCGTCTCCCGGACCCCTACGATCTCAACCTCATCCCCGACCTTGACGATCCCGCGCTCCACCCGGCCGGTGACCACGGTGCCACGCCCGGAGATCGAAAAGACATCCTCGATCGGCATCAGGAACGCTCCGTCGATCGGACGGTCCGGCTCCGGGACGTACTCGTCAACCGCCTGCATGAGTTCCAGCACGGATTCCTCGCCCTCCCCTTCGAGGGCCTGCAGCGCCGACCCGCGCAAGACGGGAATGTCGTCGCCAGGAAAATCGTACTCAGACAGAAGCTCGCGGACCTCGAGTTCCACTAGGTCAAGCAGTTCCTCGTCGTCCACCTGATCGACCTTATTGAGATACACGACCAGTGCCGGCACCCCAACCTGGCGGGCCAGAAGGATGTGCTCACGGGTCTGCGGCATCGGGCCGTCGGCTGCCGAAACCACCAGGATCGCCCCATCCATCTGGGCCGCCCCGGTGATCATGTTCTTCACGTAGTCGGCGTGACCAGGACAGTCGACGTGGGCGTAGTGCCGCCCCTCCGTTTCGTACTCGACGTGCGCGGTATTGATCGTGATCCCGCGCTCCTTTTCCTCTGGCGCGCGGTCGATCTCATCGTATCCGACGAACTTCGCGCCGCCCCGTTCGGACAGCACCTTCGTAATCGCCGCAGTCAGCGTGGTCTTGCCGTGATCGACGTGGCCGATCGTGCCGACGTTGACATGCGGCTTGGTCCGTTCGAACTTTTCTTTGGCCATTGCCTACTTCTCCTTGTTGTATGCGCTCAGGCGAGCTTCGAACGCACTTCTTCGGCAACCATTTGCGGCACTTGGTCGTACCGCTCGAAGAACATGGTGAATTGCGCACGCCCCTGCGAAAGGGAACGGATGGCGTTGACGTAACCGAACATGGTTGCAAGCGGCACATGAGCGCGCACCTGCGTGGCATTCCCTTGGGGCTCCATGCCCTCGATTTGCCCGCGGCGGCCGTTGAGGTCGCCGATAATGTCGCCGACGAAGGCCTCCGGCACGACGACCTCGACACGCATCATCGGCTCAAGGAGGCGGGGTGCCGCCTTCTGCATCGCTTCGCGGAAGGCCGAACGGCCGGCGATCTCGAAGGCGACTGCACTCGAATCCACTTCATGATAGGCGCCGTCGGTGAGTGTGACCCGCACGTCGATCACCGGATAACCGGCAACCATGCCGTTCTGCATCGCGCTCACGACACCCTTCCCGACCGCGGGAATGAATTCCTTCGGCACGTTGCCGCCGACCACCTTGCTGACGAACTCCAGCCCAACTCCCGGTTCGCCGGGCTCGATCGTCATGATCACGCGTGCGAACTGGCCCGATCCGCCGGTCTGCTTCTTGTGGACATAGTCGACTTCGGCAGCGCGGGTGATCGTCTCCCGGTACGCCACCTGTGGCGCCCCGACATTCGCATCCACCCTGAATTCGCGGCGCATCCGGTCGACCAGGATGTCGAGATGTAGCTCGCCCATTCCCTTCAGCACCGTTTGGCCGGTCTCCTCGTCGACCGACACCTTGAACGAGGGATCCTCGGCCGCGAGCCGTCCCAGCGCCTGGCCCATCCGTTCCTGGTCCGTCTTCGTCTTTGGTTCAATCGCAAGTTCCATGACGGGGTCCGGGAAGTCCATCCGCTCAAGCACGATCGGTCGATTCAGGTCGCACAGCGTGTCGCCCGTAGTCGCCGACTTGATGCCGGCCAGTGCGACAATGTCTCCGGCGGACGCTTCCTTGATGTCTTCTCGCGAGTTCGCGTGCATCAGCAGCATCCGACCGATCCGTTCCCGTTGGTTCTTCACCGGATTCTTGACGGTCGATCCGGTCTCCAGCACGCCGGAGTAGATGCGGACGAATGCCAGCGACCCGACGAACGGATCGTTCATGATCTTGAAGACCAGCCCGGAGAAAGGCTCGTCCCGCGAACTTTGGCGCTCCAGTTCTTCTTCGGTATTGGGGTGGACACCCCGCGTCGCCGGCAGATCAGCCGGTGCCGGGAGGTATGCGATCACAGCATCAAGAAGCGGCTGAATCCCCTTGTTCTTGAAAGCGGATCCGCAAAGAACAGGCGTGAACGCGGACCTCACCGTGCCCGCACGGATGCACCGGCGCAAGGTGTCATCGTCGGGGGTTTCGCCTTCCAGATACCGCTCGATCACCGCATCGTCGTGCTCGACCACCGTCTCGACCAACACTGTTCGGGCGGCCTCGGCCTTCTCTGCCAGATCTTCGGGAATGTCGCCGACCGCAAAGGTGGCCCCGAGATCCTCCTCTTCCCACACGATCGCCTTCATCGCCACGAGGTCGACAACGCCGCCGAACTCTGCTTCGGCACCGATTGGCAACTGCAGGACCAGCGGCTCCGCACCAAGTCGATCCCGGATGGACTGCACTGCCGCCTCGAAATCCGCTCCCACTCGATCGAGCTTGTTGACGAAGCAAATCCGCGGGACCCCGTAGCGGTCGGCCTGGCGCCAGACGGTCTCCGATTGCGGTTCCACGCCCGCCACGCCATCGAACACGGCGACGGCCCCATCCAGAACGCGCAGGCTGCGTTCGACTTCAATGGTGAAATCGACGTGACCAGGCGTGTCGATGATGTTGACCCGGTGGTCGCGCCAAGCACACGTGGTTGCCGCCGAGGTGATGGTGATTCCGCGCTCCTGCTCCTGCTCCATCCAGTCCATGGTCGCGGCACCATCGTGGACCTCGCCGATCTTGTGGGACCGGCCGGTGTAGTAGAGAATCCGCTCAGTCGTAGTGGTCTTGCCAGCGTCGATGTGCGCCATGATGCCGATATTGCGATATCGGTCGAGGGGTACGGTCAATGCCACGATTCGTCTCCTCCCACTACCAGCGATAGTGCGAGAATGCGCGGTTGGCACGCGCCATACTGTGGGTGTTTTCGCGCTTCTTGTACGCGGCCCCACGGGCCGACGCCGCGTCGGCGAGTTCGCTCGCTAGGCGCTCCAACATGGTTCGTTCCGGTCGGGCGCGAGCTGCCTCGATCAGCCATCGGATGGCCAGCGCCTGCCGGCGTGCAGGGCGCACTTCCACTGGAATCTGGTAGGTGGACCCACCGACCCGACGTGAGCGCGTCTCGACATCGGGCTTGATGTTCTCGATCGCTTGACGAAAGACGTTGAGGGGATCCTGATTGGTCTTGTCCGCGATACGGTCAAACGACCCATACAGGACGCGTTCAGCGACCGACTTCCCACCGCCGCGCATCAGGGCGTGGGTGAACTTGGTGACCATCGTGTCACCGTACCGCGGGTCCGGCAAGACCTCGCGGACGTTTGCGCGATGCCGTCGTGACATGGTTTGGGCTCCGCTCGCCTACTTGGGTCGCTTGGCGCCGTACTTGGAACGGCGCTGGCGTCGGCCTGACACACCTTGGGTGTCGTACGTGCCGCGAATGACGTGGTAACGCACCCCCGGAAGGTCCTTCACCCGCCCCCCCCGGATCATGATGACCGAGTGCTCCTGCAAGTTGTGACTTTCGCCGGGAATGTAGCTAGTCACCTCGTAACCGTTCGTGAGACGCACCCTGGCAACCTTGCGCAAGGCCGAGTTCGGTTTCTTCGGCGTGGTCGTGTACACACGCGTGCAAACCCCCCGACGCTGCGGACACGACTGCAAGGCCGGAACCTTGCGCTGTTTCTCCGGCATCTTCCGCCCCTTGCGGACGAGCTGGTTGATCGTGGGCATAGGCGCCTCGACTCCGAACCTCGGCGGGTTCGCACGAAAGGAAGACCGATCCGAGTCACGCTGCCGGCGTAACGCGGCGGTCCACCCAACGTTTGTTTCGACTAAACCACAGGAGGTTCGCCGATTCGGCGCGCGCTCCCCATGATGGATCGCAAAGTTACGGCGTTAGCCCAGCTTCGTCAAGGGGTTTCTCGTCGAAGCCACTGCCCGAGAAATAAGCCCGGCGACCTGTTGGAGGCCGCCGGGATTCGCTCGCAAGGCCCGCCTAATTGGCTACTGGAAGCATCTCCGGCAAGGGCATACTCGACACCGGAGCGATTCCGCCGGCCGCCGCCAGCCGACGGGCAGCCTGCTCCGCCTGGCGCTCCCTCTGCTTCTCGATAATCACCCTGTCGCGGGTTGCCGCCGAGAGTGCGTACGTGGCCGTGCTGTTACCGGTTCCGGCAGGAATGAGCCGTCCGACAATGACGTTCTCCTTGAGGCCCCGAAGATTGTCGGTTTTGCCGGCCAGCGCCGCGTCGGCGAGCGCCCGCGTCGTCTCCTGGAAGGAAGCAGCCGAGATGAACGACTGAGTCTCCCGGCTCGCGCGCGTGATGCCCTGAAGCACGGGGGTTCCCGACGCGGCCTTTCCGCCGTCCTCGCGAATTTCCCGGTTGGCCTCGAGGAAGATCCGCTTGTCCACCTCGTCTCCCCGCAGGAACTCGGAATCGCCCGGGTCCTGCACCTGTACCTTCTGCAGCATTTGATGCACAATCACTTCAATGTGCTTGTCGTCGATACGGACTCCCTCAAGCCGATAGACGTCCTGGATTTCCTCGACGAAGTGATGGGCCAGTGCGTCAATACCTTGAATGCGAAGGATATCGTGGGGAACCGGATTGCCGTCGGTAAGGGGGTCACCCTTCCGGACCTTGTCACCCGGCTGCACGAGGATGTACCGGTCGCGGGGTACCAGGTGGGCTGCGACCCCGCGCTTGCCCTCGATGGAGATGCGCATGCGACCGGCCGCCTCCTCCACCGACTGCACGGTACCGTCTTTTTCCGCAAGGACCGCCGGTTTCTTGGGTTTTGGCGCATCAAGCAGCGTGATGACCCGCGGTAATCCACCCACGATATCGCGCGATTTGCGGTCCTCGGTCTGGACGCGAGCGATCACGTCTCCGGCTTCGATCGTGCCTCCATCCTTGACAACGATTACGGTTCCGACCAGCAACTCGTAGCTGCGCTCAACAGGCTCCTCTTGCCCCTCCGCGGAACTGACCACGGTCACCCTCGGGCGCAGGTTTTCCTGGCTCTGCTTCACCCCCTGCCACTGCGCTACCTCAAGCGACGGCAACCGGGTTGACTCGTCCATCCGCTCAACCAGCGAAACGCCGATCCTGAGATCGTCAAACCGTACCGTGCCGTCAGTTTCGCTGAGGATCGGACGCGTGTACGGATCCCATTCAGCCAGCCGGGTGCCGCGGGTCACGGTCATCCCGTCCTCGACCTTGAGTTCAGCGCCGTAAGGCACACGAGCCCTACTCTGGACCTGTCCGTTGGCACCTTCGACGACGAGTTCAAGGCCGCGGGTCATGACCATGCTCTTGGCGACCATGTTCCCGAGATCGGAACCATCCGTGGACTGCAATCGGAGGACGCCGTCGGCTGTGCTATCGACGCCGAATTGGTCTGATCCGGATTTCGCGACGCCGCCGATATGAAACGTCCGCATCGTAAGCTGCGTACCGGGTTCACCGATCGACTGCGCGGCAATCACTCCGACTGCTTCACCGACGTTTACGTTAGTCCCGCGGGCAAGGTCCGTCCCGTAGCACCGGGCGCATACGCCGCCGATGGTCTCGCATGTCAGAACTGACCGGACCCGCACCGAGCCCAGCTCGGCCGCGTCGATCTTCTGGCCTTCGTCGGGACCAACATGGCCGCCAGCCTTGACCAGTACTGCGCCGGTCTCCGGATGGACAATTCGGCCCGCTGCATACCGACCCTCGATCCTCTCTCCGAGCGTTTCGATAACCTCGGTGCCCCGCACAACCGCCGTTTTCTCGATCCCTTCCCTGATCTTGCAGTCTTGCTCCGTGATGATCACGTCCTGTGCAACATCGACCAACCGCCGGGTGAAATAGCCCGAGATTGACGTCTTCCGGGCCGTGTCGGCCAGACCCTTCCGGGAACCGTGTGTGGAATTGAAGAACTCGGCGGTCTCAAGTCCTTCGCGGAAGTTCGACGTGATCGGGGTCTCAATGATCTCGCCCGAAGTGTTGGTGATCAGTCCGCGCATACCCGCCAATTGCTTCATCTGCATGACCGAACCACGCGCTCCGGAGTCCACCATCATGAAGATCGAGTTCACCAGGCCGCCCTGCCCGGTGCCTTCCATGCCCTTCATCATGGCTTTCTCGACTCCGTCGGTGCACTTGCCCCACGTGTCGATGATCCGGTTGTAACGGTCGAGCGCCGTCAGGGCCCCGGCCTGATAGCGCCGTTCCAGCAACTTCACGCGGCTATGGGCCTCGTCGAGCAGGCGCTCCTTCTCCATCGGCACGATCATGTCGTCTTTGCCGAACGAGATTCCGGCCTTGCAGGCTTCGGTGAAGCCAAGCTTCATCAGCCGGTCGGTGAATATGACGGTCTCTTTCTGTCCGCAGCAACGGTAGACCAGCCCGATCAACTCGCTGACCTCCCGCTTCGTCAGCTTCCGGTTGACGTGTTCAAAGTTGATCTCAGGATGCTTCGGAAGCAGGTCGCTGAGCATTGCCCTTCCCGGCGTGGTCTCGACCACCCGGCTCTCTCCCGACATGGGCGCCACAAGCCGCACGCGCACCTTGGCATGCAGCTCGACCACGCTGACGGCCAGTGCGTGGCGCACCTCGTCGAGACCGGCAAACGCCATGCCCTCGCCGAGCGCGCCCTCGCGCTCAAGGCTTAGGTAGTAGATGCCAAGCACGATGTCCTGGGTAGGGACGATCACCGGCTTTCCGTTGGCCGGGCTGAGGATGTTGTTGGTGGACATCATCAGGACCCGCGCCTCAAGCTGCGCCTCCACCGACAGCGGCACATGTACCGCCATCTGGTCACCGTCAAAGTCGGCGTTGAAGGCCGTGCAAACGAGTGGGTGCAGATGAATGGCCTTACCTTCCACCAGGACCGGTTCGAATGCTTGGATTCCCAGTCGGTGGAGAGTCGGTGCACGATTGAGCAGGACCGGGTGTTCCCGAATGACCTGCTCGAGAATGTCCCAGACCTCCGGGACCTCCAGTTCCACCATCCGTTTAGCGTTCTTGATTGCAGCAGCGTGACCGTAGCGCTCTAGTTTCGAGTAGATGAAGGGCTTGAAGAGTTCGAGCGCCATCTTCTTGGGCAAGCCGCACTGGTGCAGCAAGAGCTCCGGGCCGACCACGATCACGGACCGGCCCGAGTAGTCACAGCGCTTGCCTAGAAGGTTTTGGCGGAACCGCCCCTGCTTCCCGGTCACGATGTCGGACAACGACTTGAGCTGCCGCTTGTTCGCACCCTTGGCCGGACGGCGCCGGCGGCTGTTGTCGAACAGCGCGTCCACCGCCTCCTGCAGCATCCGCTTCTCGTTGCGGATGATGATGTCCGGAGCCCGGAGTTGCATGAGCCGCTTGAGCCTATTGTTCCGATTGATGACGCGCCGGTAGAGATCGTTCAGGTCGGAAGTCGCGAAGCGTCCCCCGTCGAGTGGCACCAGCGGCCGCAGCTCCGGCGGAATGACGGGTACCACCGTCAGGACCATCCATTCCGGTCGGTTCTTGGAGCGGATAAACGACTCCACGAGACGCAGGCGCTTCGCCAGCTTGCGGCGCTTCATCTCGGAACGCGTCGCCTCCAGACTCCCGCGGATCTCGGTTCGGAGCGCGTGGAGGTCGAGTTCGGCGAGCAGCTCCCGAACCGCCTCCGCGCCAATGCTCACGGTAAAGGTGTCCGCGCCATAATCGGCCTGCAGCTGCTGGTATTGCTCTTCGGTCAGCAACGCCCGCTTCGGCAGCGGCGTGATCCCGGGCTCGAGGACGACATAACGCTCGAAGTACAGGATCGATTCGATGTCCTTGAGCGTCATGTCCAGCAACAGGCCCATGCGCGACGAAGGAGGCGCCTTCAGGAACCAGATGTGCGCCACCGGCGCCGCGAGTTCGATGTGCCCCATGCGCTCCCGGCGCACCTTGGACTGGATGACCTCTACCTGGCACTTCTCACACAATACCCCCTTGTGTTTCATGCGCTTGTACTTTCCGCACAGGCATTCGTAATCCTTCACCGGGCCGAAGATTCGGGGACAGAACAGGCCATCACGCTCCGGCTTGAGAGTCCGGTAGTTGATGGTCTCGGGCTTGCGTACCTCCCCGTAGGACCACGACATCATCTTTTCCGGACTCGCGATCGAGATCCGGATTCCCGCGAAGCGCACGGGCGTATTGCCAGTGCCGACCTCCGACCGGTTGCCGACTCCGGCAGGAACAAGGTTGCCCATCCGACCGGTTCGCCCCGGCAGCATCATTTCATTCATGGTGCACTTCCTGAACATCGAGACCGAGCGCCTGGAGCTCCTTCACTAGGACGTTGAAGGATTCAGGCACCCCTGCCTCGAACGTGTCCTCGCCACGCACGATCGCCTCGTACATTTTGGTGCGGCCGGAAACGTCGTCTGATTTCACCGTCAAGATCTCCTGCAGGGTGTAGGCGGCGCCATAGGCCTGCAGCGCCCACACTTCCATTTCGCCGAAACGCTGCCCGCCGAACCGAGCCTTACCCCCTAGCGGCTGCTGGGTCACGAGGCTGTACGGCCCGGTGGAGCGGGCATGCATCTTGTCGTCAACGAGATGGTGGAGCTTGAGCATGTAGATGTAACCAACGGTCACGGGCCGCGCGAACGGCTCCCCGGTCCGCCCGTCAATTAGCGTGACCTGACCCGATTCGGAGCATCCGGCCGCCCTCAGCATCGCCCGGATATCCGTCTCGGCGGCGCCATCGAACACTGGCGTGGCGATTGGCACACCCCGCACTAGATTGCCTGCAAGTTCGACGACTTCCGGATCGTCGAGCTGCTCCCGCACGTGCTTCCACTTCGAGGAGCCATAGATCTTCCGCATCACGGACCCCGCTTTACGCGACTTCTCCGCCATCGTCCGGCCCGCCTCTAGCGCCTCGCCGATCTGGTGGCCTAGTCCTGCTGAGGCCCATCCCAGATGCGTCTCGAGAATCTGCCCCACATTCATCCGCGACGGCACGCCAAGCGGGTTGAGCACGATGTCGATCGGCGTCCCCTCCTCCGTATGCGGCATGTCCTCGATCGGGTTGATCTTCGAGATCACGCCCTTGTTTCCGTGGCGGCCCGCCATCTTGTCGCCCGGCGAGAGCTTCCGCTTCACCGCGATGTAGACCTTGACGATCTTCAGCACGCCGGGCAGCAGTTCGTCGCCCGCGCGCACCTTTTCCACCTTGTCGGCATGGCTCTGCTCTAGTTCCTTCTGAGCCTGCTTGAGATCCTTGTGCAACGCCTCCACGCGGGCGGTGATCTCCGAATTGCTGAACTTGAAGCGCCACCATTTAGGCCGCGAAGTGCTCTCGAGCGTCGCCGCCGAGATGACCCCGGTCGCCGGGCCGTCGGTCGCGGTGCGCCGCAGAATCAGCGTCCGCAGACGGCCGTAGATGTTTCCTTCGATGATGGCGAGCTCGTCATCCCGATCCTTGGTCAGGCGCGCAATTTCTTCGCGCTCGAGTGAAAGGGCCCGCGCGTCCTTCTCCAAACCGCGGCGCGAGAAAATCCGGACATCGACCACGGTGCCCGATACGCCTGGCGGAACCCGCAACGACGTATCGCGCACATCGGCGGCTTTCTCTCCGAACACGGCGCGGAGCAGTTTTTCTTCCGGCGTCGACGGAGTCTCGCCCTTGGGCGTCACCTTCCCGACCAAGATGTCGCGCGGCCCGACCTCGGCTCCGATGTGGACGATTCCCGTCTCGTCGAGGTGGCGGAGCGCCTCTTCCCCAACATTGAGAATGTCGCGCGTGATCTCCTCGGGCCACAGCTTGGTGTCGCGCGCCATCACCTCGTATTCCTCGATGTGAATCGAGGTGAACACGTCGTCACGCACCAAGCGTTCGGAAACCAGAATTGAATCCTCGAAGTTGTACCCCTGCCACGGCATGAAGGCGACGAGGACATTCCTGCCGAGAGCAAGTTCGCCGAGGTCCGTGCTGGAACCGTCCGCGATGACATCGCCCGCCTGAACCCGATCGCCGACCTTCACCAAGGGCCGCTGGTTGATGCAGGTACTCTGGTTGGAGCGCTCAAACTTCCGAAGGTTGTAGATGTCGACCCCGATCGTCCGCTCTTCCTCGCCGTCCATCTGGATGACCCGAACGACAATCCGGCGAGCATCGACCTGGTCCACGACACCGGCCCTCTCGGCCGTCTGCACAGCCCGGGAATCGCGTGCAACATGGCTCTCCATGCCGGTACCGATGAGCGGTGCTTCGGACCGGAGGAGCGGCACGGCCTGCCGCTGCATGTTCGATCCCATCAGGGCGCGGTTCGCGTCGTCGTTCTCAAGGAAGGGGATCAGCGCGGCTGACACCGATACCAGCTGCCGTGGCGAAACGTCGATATAGTCGATCGATTCGCGGGGCGCGATAATGAAATTGTCGCCACGCCGACAATTCACGATATCGCGCACGAAGCGGCCGTCGTCCGTCAGAGGAGTGCTGGCCTGCGCAATCGTGTGCCCCTGCTCGTCGAGCGCTGTCATGAACTCGATCGAGTGCGAAACCTGGCCTTCCTCCACCTTGCGATAGGGAGTCTCGATGAATCCGTGCCGGTTGATCTTCGCGAACGTTGCCAACGAGCTGATCAACCCGATGTTCGGTCCTTCCGGCGTCTCCACCGGGCACAGGCGGCCATAGTGCGTCGGATGCACATCACGCGCCTCGAGGTTGGCCCATTCCCGGGTCAGTCCGCCCGGCCCGAGCGCGGACAGGCGACGCTTGTGGGTTACCTCGGCCAGTGGGTTCGTTTGGTCCATGAACTGGCTGAGTTGTGAGCCCCCGAAGAATTCCCGAACCATCGCGGCCACCGGACGCGCGTTGATCAGGTCGTTGGGCATCATCTTTTCGATATCGGCTGACCCAATGCGTTCGCGCACGGCCCGTTCCATGCGCACCAGGCCCATGCGGTACTGGTTTTCCATGAGTTCGCCAACCGAACGCACCCGGCGGTTGCCGAGATGGTCGATATCGTCGATGTGGCTGGCACCAGGCCGAAAGCCCACGAGTGTCCGTACAACCGCAAGCACGTCACGGCGGCGCAACGCGCGGACCGAATCGTCGATGTCGAGACCGAGGCGGCCGTTGAGCTTGACTCGTCCCACGGCCGAGAGGTCGTAGTTCTCCGACAGACGATGCGTGACAGTTCCGGATTTCACCCAGATGGTCGCTGGACCGCCGGGTGGCCGATGCGCCACGGAAACGCCGAGAAGCGTCCAGCCGTCCTGTTCGTCAAGCACCCAACAGCCCGATTCTCCAAGCGTGGCCTGGTCAAGCACGTAGGCTTGCCGCGCAGCTTCCGACGGCGCCGTGTGCGCGACGACCGTGTCGGCCTTCAACTGGGCCGGCGCAAAAAACAGGTTGTAGAAGAAGCGCTCCGCCCCTTCTTCGCCCATCCATACGCCGCCTTCCCGGAGCGCTCCGGACGTCCGCTCAAGGATCCGGTCGCGCGACATGACACCGCGGTTCCGAAGCGCAAGGGTCAGCCCACTCGCCCGATGGGACGTCAAGCAGGGACTTTCCCGCCGGAAACCGCGCCCGTCACCCAGGACACGGAGCACGCGCTCGCCCTCTTCCCACGACAACATGCGCACCAAGGGTCCCTTGCCGCGATTGAGCATTTCTTCGGCGCGGCGGGGCGTAATCTTGAGGATGCGCGCAACGGCCTCGGCAATCTCTTCCATACCACTACCGCTTCCAGGGTCGAGCACTACCAAATCCACTGGGCGGACCTTGCGGCATTCCTCCTCAAGCGCGTTGAGCACGAAGGGCCCTTCGGTCTCGCGGATCCTCACTGCCGGCAACTCGGGGATCCCCGCCTCCAGCATGCGGTCCAAAGTCCCCGGAGCCATATCCTCGACTTGGCCGACACACTCGCCAGCCTCGAAGTAGATCTCCCCTGTCTCCATATTGACCACATCCCGGGCAAGCCGGATGTCGTGCAGCTCTTCGATTTCGATCCGGCGGCGACGTTCGCCTGAAGCCGCGATCTCCTCCCAGTCGCTGGCTGAGATGTTGCGGTCCTTGGGTACGATGACTTCGCCGTCGGCAGCATCCACTAGATCCCAGCGGGGAGCCCGTCCGCGAAAATCATCGATGTCGAGCGCCGTCGACCACGCACCTGCCCGGGTACCGTCCGCGTTCCCGACTTCCCCGTAGGTGTACATCGCAACGTCACAGAACTCGGCGAGCATGCCTTCGGAGGTCATGCCGAGGATGCGGAGCAGGACGGTGACCGGGATGCGTTCAAGCGCACGTCCGAACTGGACGCTCATCCGGTATCCGTCTTTCTTGCGGCCGTCGATCTTAAACGCCAGCCACGAACCACGGGCTGGGATGACCTGCGCCTGAGGCAGCAGTTCCTCGCCGCTCTGCGTGGTCTTCTTGTAGTTGTCGAAGAACACACCGTGGGCCCGGTGGATCTGGCTGACCACCACCCGTTCGGTGCCGTTGATGATGAAGGTGCCCTTGTCCGTCATGAGCGGCATGTCGCCCATGAAGACGTCCTGCTCCTTGATCTCTTTGTAAGTCCTTGCGCCCGCGCCCCGATCCTCGTCATAGATGATGAGCGACAGCGTGACTTTCAGCGGAGCGGCGTAGGTCTTCCCGCGCCGGAGACACTCGTCCACCTGAAACTTGGGCGGGTCAAACTCGTAGTGCTTGAAATCCAACCGGGCCCTGCCCGAGGCGTCCGAAATCGGGAACACCGACGTAAAGGCCCGCTGCAGCCCGTCCACCTGCCGTTCCATGGGAGGATCGACATCTCTTTGCAGGAATGCGTCGTAACTGACTTTCTGGATGCCGATCAGGTCCGGCATCTGCATTGGGTCGGAGGCTTGGCGTCCGAAACGATGGCGAAGGCGTTTACGGCCGGTGAAGGAAAGATCGTTGGAGTTCGACGGCATCAAGGTCCCCCGGGTCCACATCAGACTGCCCGGACGGAGCGGACCACGGAATCCGCGCTCTCACGCCGCGCCGATCGGCGTTGCAAGCGCGCGTGCACGCCACATCCCTCAAGGGAATGCGGCGCAATTCCAGTATGAATCCGTAGTTGCCCAGCGCGTCCGGGGCCATGGCCTAACGCGTAAGCTATCGCAACGTAACGCTATATGCAACCTGTGACACGGTCGATACCGGACAATCATCACCGCAGTACACGGTGCCTACGATTCCGGCCGAGACAGGGGTTGCCCCTCCGACCGACACGATGCAATGATCCCTCTCGGGTGTCCCGCCCGGACCGGCCAACCGCCGATGACGGACGGGAAGCGGCATGGCACCGGATTCAGGTGAGAGCTGCGGCCACTGCAGTTCCAAGGTCGCGGGTTGTGGCAGTCCCGCCCATGTCCGGGGTGCGGGGCCCCTCCGCAACCACGGTCTCTATTGCCCGCACGACCGCCTCAGAAGCAGCCTGCTGCCCGAGATGCTCCAGCATCATCGCTCCCGACCAGATCTGGCCGATCGGGTTGGCGATCCCGCGCCCGGCGATGTCTGGAGCCGATCCGTGTACCGGCTCAAACATCGAAGGCCATTCGCGCGCCGGGTTGAGATTCGCCGACGGCGCGATGCCTATCGTGCCGGCCACCGCGGGACCCAAATCCGACAGGATATCCCCGAACAGGTTTGACCCCACCACGACGTCAAACCAGTCGGGATGCAGAACAAAATGGGCCGTGAGAATGTCAATGTGATACTGCGACGTTTCGATATCGGGATGCCGAGCCTTGGCTGCGGTGAATCGTTCGTCCCAAAACGGCATCGTGTGAACGATGCCGTTCGACTTCGTCGCGGATGTCACGTGCCGCTTCGGGCGGGTCGCCGCCAGTTCGAATGCCCAGTCGAGTACCCGATCCACCCCACGGCGGGTGAAGATGCTTTCCTGCATCGCCATTTCGTCATCGGTGCCGGCGTAGAGCCTGCCCCCAACCTCCGAGTACTCCCCCTCCACGTTTTCCCGGACCACGACGAAGTCGATATCCGCGGGCCCGCGTCCGCGAAGGGGCGGTTCCATCCCGGGCAGAACCCGCACCGGCCGGACGTTGATAAATTGGCTGAAGCGGCGGCGAATCGGAATTAGCAGCCCCCAGAGCGACACGTGATCCGGCACCCCGGGGTATCCCACGGCACCGAGAAAGATGGCGTCATGGCCAGCAATTTGCTCCAGGCCGTCTTCCGGCATCATGCGGCCCGTTGCGTGGTAGGTCTCGCAATTCCAGGGAAACGATTCCCACTGGAATGTGAACCCGTACCGGGACGCCGCAGCGTCCAGCACGCGGATGCCTTCCGGCACAACCTCCCGGCCGATCCCGTCACCTGGAATCACGGCAATTCGATAGTCCATCCGGTTCATCTGGGCCTCCCAGCCGCTGCTGCACTACGCACGCGTCGCTGTCTCGCACCCTAGGCAGTGAGCCATACGACGGCACTGAAAATCACCACCGCGATCACCATCACGAAGAAAGTCCGGCGGAAGCCGCGAACGAGCGCGGGGAACGCCAACCGCAAAAGGATTACTGCGACGACCGCAACGGCAAGCTTCAGGATCACTCAGCAGCGGCTCCGGCCAGGTAGTCGCGGGCGTAGCGTTCGTAGCCCTCCTTGCCCCGCTGGAAGTAGTCAGCCTCCTCGGCTCGGACTTCGCGGAAGGCTTTAGCAGGCCGTCCAGCCCAGATCCATCCGGTTCGAACAACGGTCCCCGGCCCCACCAGCGCGCGGGCGCCCACAATCGCATCATCCTCGATGACCGCTCCCGCACAGACAGTCGCCCCCATGCCGATCAGGCACCGATCACCGACCCGGCAGGCTTCCAGGCGCACGTTGTGACCGATCGTGACGTCATCTCCGACTTCTACCGCCGCATCGGCCTCCGCCACGTCCACAATGGCGTTGTCCTGGATGTTGGTTCGGTCTCCGACGACTATCCGGCCGGGTCCGGCCCGCAAGGCGGCCGAAAACCAAACACTGACGGCCCGTCCGAGCCGTACGTCGCCCCACACCGCTGCAGTCGGAGCCACGTAAGTGCCCTCCGGCACCGTCGGGAACCTGCCCTCGCAGCCGAACAGCGGGCCGGGTCCCGACTCCGGCCGATACGGTTCGTCATCGAGTGGCGGCAGCGGATCGGTGTCATCGGCCGTTGCAGGCGACTGCGCTCCATTCCGCAATGCTGTCCTGATCTGACCTGCCTCGCCAGCCCCCAGCGCCCGGACGGGGCGGGCGGGGTTCCCGGCATGCAGCCAGCCCCCGTCCAGCGTCTTTCCTGGCGGAACCAGGGCGCCCGCTGCGATGACCGCACCCGCGCCAACCACGGAGCGGTCCATGACTACCGCCGCGTCGCCCACGATGACGCCATCGTGGAGCGTGCATGCGTGAACCAGAGCGTACCGACCGACCACCGCACCGGCCCCTACGACCGCGCCCAGGTCCTCGTCTGCGATATGCACTGTGGACCGCGGACCAAACCAGCAATCGGGCCCCACCTCAATCCACTCACCGTCACCGCGCAGCACGGACAATCGTCCGAACGCGACGGAGTCCGCCACCCGCGACCGGCCGATGATTGTGCTCCCAGGGTCCGCACGGATACCCTGGCCGAGGACTGGCTGATACTCCAAATACGGGAGCACGAGCGGTGTCATGGCGAATCTCCCGGAGGCGGCGCAGAGGTTCCGAGCATAGGATGACCGGGCAGCAGAGTACGGTCGTGTGATATAAGCGGACAATGACTACGCCCCACTGGGGCGACCGCCATCTGGAGGGCTGACTGAGTGTCCCGTACTACCTTCCGCGCTGTCGCCACCATGCTTGCCCTTCCGGTCCTGCTCGCCGGGTTTGGCCCCATGACTCTCACGGCGTGCAGCGGCCCCGTTGAAATCACCCCACCGCCGGAAACTCCGGCTGACAAGGCGCGGCGCGAGCAGCTCGAAGCGCAGGGCCTTACTCCTGGGTTCTCACTGACGAACCTGTTGGGCAGGGGCGGGGATGAAGCTCCCGGGGCGAGGATGACCGTCAACCCGCACCTGTGGCGGGCGGCGTTGGAAATCCTCGACTTTCTTCCACTGGATTCGGTCGATTCGGTCGGAGGGGTGATCATCACGGAGTGGTCCGAGTTGGCCGACGCTCCGAATGAGGAAATGAAGGTTGTTGCAAGGATCACAGGCGTCGACCTAGCCGTCCACAGTCTCCGTGTCCGGGTGTACCGGCGCGTTCCCGGAGAGGACGGATCCAGCAAGCCGGCGAGCGTGGCCCCCGAGACCGAGACGGAACTCGAAGACAGAATCTTCACCCGCGCCCGTTCGTTGCTGATATCACAATAGGTGCAACCGTCGTGCCGCGGTGACGCTGGCCTTGTGGGCTAACCGAGAGACTAATGCGCCGACACGTCTTGACCTCGGGTGCCTGACGCGCCTACACAGGTTCTGACGCTCTGGCGAGTGTAGCTCAGTGGTTAGAGCACCGGTTTGTGGTACCGGGGGTCGTGGGTTCAAGTCCCATCACTCGCCCCAGCCCCGCAGGAGCGATCGTCACCGAATCCGCCAGCACGACCCCACTGATCATCGGCGCGATCGCGATGATCCAGCCATGGCAGTTGGGACCCACACCCACATCCAGCGTGCTCGAGTGTGCCAATTCGATCTCGCTACGGCGAAATCGGGTTCGGTCCTCGGGTTACCAAATGTTGGCTTCCAGCAACGGTTCCTCTCGGTAAATCCGGCTGACGCCGAAGCGCGACAGGTCGATTGACCGGTACTCCCCGAAGGCAATCAGTTCCGCCATTGCCCGGCCCGCCGCCGGCGACTGCTGCAGACCGTGCCCGCTGAACCCGTTGCAGAACAGGAGTCCGATGACCTCCGGATGCGGACCCAGGATCGCGTTGTGGTCGAACACATTGAAGTCGTAGTGCCCGGCCCACGAGCCGGTCACCTTCACCGCCTCGAAGGCAGGGATACGTGCGGCCAATGTAGGCCAAATGACGTCCTCCCACTCGCTGTACTCGACCTCGAAGTCCAGCGGGTCGCTGTTCGGGTCCCGGTCCGTGGCCGGTGACACGCTCGCCACGTACCGGCCGCTTTCCGGCCGGAAGGCGACCCCGGTAACGTCGATGGTGAGCGGAGCGTGCTGGAGATCATCCTTGCAGTCGAATACGTAGACGTAGCGTTTCTTCGGCCATACGGGCAGGGCAATGCCGATCGTTTTCGCCAGCGCGCCTGCGCGTGAGCCCGCGGCGAGCACGGTCATTTCCGCACGTACGGTTCCACAGGAATCGGCATCAAACCCGGTCACACGGTCGCCATCCCGGTTCAGGTGGGTGATCTGCCCATGCACGAACTGGACCCCGAGCGATTGGGCTTTCCGCCGAAACCCCATGAGCAGGGTGTGCGGGTCAACCCAGCCTTCGTTGGCGTAGCCGAAGACCGCGCAATCGACTCCACGCCAGTTGATCCACGGGAAGCGGTCGGCAAACCCATCTCCCTGCAAGAACTCGACCGCGGCCCCCAAGCCGCGCTGCACCTCCCAGTTGCGGCGAAGCAGGTCGGCCTTAGCGCCGGCCCCCATCAACAGGTACCCCTGCTCGCAGAACGTCACATCGCAGGCCACTCCGTCGACGGCCAAGGTTTCCGCGGCCGATTTCGCGAACTCCGCACCGAACATCGACATCAGCACGTTTTCTGGCGTCGAGAATTGCTGGCGAATCCCGCCCAGCGAACGGGTTGCCGCACACGTCTGGTACGTAGGGTCGCGCTCCACGACGATGACGGAGCCATCAAAATCTTTGGAAGCAGCAAGGAAATAGGCAGTGGCGCAGCCCATGATGCCGCCCCCAGCCACCGCAACATCGTGGTATTCCGTCATCGGCTTTGCCTCTGTCCCACCACGCCG
Source organism: Alphaproteobacteria bacterium (assembly GCA_965215575.1). Taxonomy (GTDB): domain Bacteria; phylum Pseudomonadota; class Alphaproteobacteria; order TMED109; family TMED109; genus VXPW01. The sequence continues at coordinate 1,924,301 of OZ244069.1, read as the reverse complement.
CCTGCCTACAATTCGGCGGGACTCTTACCTGGAAGATGCCTCCACCGTTCCGGCCTGTCGACCGCGGCCGCTGCCTTCATCGGGCCCTGCGGCCCGCGGCGAGCGGAAAAAGCCGGCAGCTGCCTCCGATCCCACCGTCAAGTCGGCCGTAGCCAGTGGGACCCGCTGCCGTCGGCGCCGGTCCCTTGGCGTCCACGATGCAGGCAAGAAATTCAGGCATAGGGCGGGATGGAGCCTCTTTCCGCGTTGCCGTGGCGGGCCTCGGACAGGGCTCGGAGACAGGCAAAGCGAAGCGCCCACGTAAAGACATGCCTGCGCCTTTCCTTTCGGTGACGCTCCCGTGCCACTCGGTTACGATGGCGTTCCATTTCCAGTCTACAGCTGCCACCCATGCTGCCGCACGACGGCTGCCGCCCATTTGCACGGGAAGACTCAAGCTATGCTCCAATTATCTGATCGCACCCAAGAACTGCTCGAGCGCCTTCAGGCGTTCATGGATGCCAACGTCTACCCGAACGAGGAATGCATGGATGCCCAGATCGCCGAAGGCGACCGCTGGGCCCATCCACCACTCATGGAAGACCTGAAGGAGAAGGCTCGAGCGGCAGGCCTGTGGAACCTGTTTCTCCCGGAATCCGAGCTTGGGGCCGGTCTCACGAACTTTGAGTATGCGCCACTCTGCGAAGTCATGGGGCGATCGGAGTACGCGCCCGAGGTCTTCAATTGCTCGGCGCCCGACACGGGGAATATGGAGGTTCTAGCCCGCTACGGCACCAAGGCGCAGCAAGAGGAATGGCTCACCCCGCTGCTCGCCGGAGAGATCCGGTCGGCGTTTGCGATGACCGAGCCCGAAGTGGCGTCCTCGGATGCGACGAACATTGAGTGCCGAATCGAACGCGATGGCGACGAGTACGCGATCAATGGGCGAAAGTGGTGGACTTCCGGCGCTCCCTCGCCGAGGTGCAAGCTGTTCATTGTGATGGGCAAGAGTGATCCAACCAATCCGAATCGGTACAAACAGCAGTCCATGATTCTGGTGCCCCGCAATGCACCGGGCATCACGGTCGTACGCCATTTGCCGGTGTTCGGGTTCGACGACGCCCCGCACGGACATGCCGAGGTGACCTTCGAGAATGCCCGGGTACCTGCGTCCAACATGCTTCTCGGCGAAGGGCGGGGATTCGAGATCGCCCAGGGCCGTTTGGGGCCGGGCCGGATCCATCACTGCATGCGACTGATCGGGCTCGCCGAACGGTCGCTCGAAAAGATGTGCAAGCGCGTGAAATCTCGGGTGGCGTTCGGACGACCGATCTCAGAGCAGACCGTGACTCAGGAGCGGATTGCCGAGGCGCGGATAGCGATTGACCAAGCCCGCCTCCTTGTGCTCCATACCGCTTGGCGCATGGATACGGTCGGAAACAAGGAAGCCCGCAAGGAAATCGCGATGATCAAGGTCGCAACTCCGTTGATGGCGTGCAAAGTCATCGATTGGGCCATCCAGGCCCATGGCGGCGGCGGAGTTACAACGGACTTCGGGCTCGCGTCTGCATACTCCAGCGCCCGTCTGCTGCGTCTCGCCGATGGCCCTGACGAAGTGCATCGCAACCAGATCGCGAAGCTCGAACTGCGGCGTCACAACTGATTGCGGTCCGGTAATGTTCCGACGGATTGGCGCCCACCATCTCGCCGCTCTTTCGGTCTTCGTACTGCTAGCCGCGGGCGGCATCTACACCTGCGGGCTCTCCGAGGTGGGCTCGGAGGCGGTACGACAGACTGAGGTCCGGCTCGCTCTCCTCGCACGGCTCCAGGCGATCGCCGTCGAGCGTGCGGACCGTGACGCCAGTTTCCATCGTGCCGCCAACTGGCTACTGATCACGCGATCGGATGTGGACGCCGGAGCGGCGCGTGAAATCCTTGACGGTTCCCTGGCCCTCAAGCGCAGGGGGGAAGCGCTCGATTCCTTTCTCGCCAATTCCGGCTCGGTCTTGCCGGAGGAGGAGCGCGGCGCCACTGCAGTTGCCGTGGGCGCAGTCCTAGAGGCGATCGCCGACATCCACACCAAGGCGGAACTCCTCGCGACGACGCCAGGGAACCCGGACCGACTGGAGGCGGTCGGTTCCGCAGCCGCAGCGCTCGGCGAGTCCCTGATCCAGGCGCGGACGCGGGTGGAGGGGGCCCTCCGCCGGGCCCGTGAGCGGGTCGGCGCTACGATACAGACCACACGCTTGTGGGGCGGTTTGTTGCTGGGTGCGGCCCTAGTGCTAGCCGCATTTGCGTGGCGGAAGAGGGCGAAAGCATGAGTATCGACGGTCTAGTCGAGGTGCGAGGCACGCACCGATTCGACGAGATTCGGCTGGCCGAGCACCTAGCCGGGCGCATACCGGGTTTCACGAGACTCGACCGCGTACGGCAGTTTCACGGGGGTCAGTCCAACCCGACGTTCGCACTCGAGAGCAACGGAGCGATCTGGGTACTTCGGAAGAAGCCGCCCGGAGAACTGCTGCCGTCCGCACACGCTGTCGACCGTGAATACAGGGTCCAAGCCGCGTTGCGGAAGCACGGGGTCCCGGTGCCCGAGATGTTTCTCTTCTGTGACGACGACTCGATCGTCGGTACTCCGTTCTACATCATGGAATGCCTCCGAGGACGAATCTACGACGACCCGCTGCTTCTGGATGTACTGCCAGCAGAGCGGAGAGCGCTCTACGACGCGATGAACCGGACTCTTGCCGCCATCCATACGGTCGACCCGGAGGCGGCCGGACTCGCCGACTTCGGCAAGCCCGGCAACTATTTCGCCCGCCAAATTGCACGCTGGACGCGGCAGTGGGAACTCAGTCGTACCCGCGAGGTGCCGGAGATGGATCGGCTCATCGAATGGTTGCCGGCCAACATCCCGCCAGGCGATGAAACGGCCGTGGTGCACGGTGACTACCGGCTCGGGAATCTGGTCTTCGCGCCCGACAAACCCGAAGTCCTGGGCGTGCTCGACTGGGAACTCTCCACCCTCGGACACCCGTTGGGCGACCTCGGCTACAACATATCGGGATTCCAGATCCCCCAGTCCATTCGCCACGGAATCATGGGATTGGCGCCCGAGTACGGGCTACCCAGCCAGGCAAGCTACGTTGCCGACTATTGCCGTCGCACTGGTCGCCAACCGATCGATACACATTTCTACGTCGCGTTCTCGATGTTCCGGTTCGCGGCCATCGCCGAAGGCGTCCTCGCCCGCGGCCTCGGCGGCAACGCGAGCTCGTCCAATGCCCAGGAGGTAGGTGCACAGACCGTCCCCTACGCGAAAACCGCGTGGGCGCTGATCTCCGGCCGAACCCCGTGATCCAGCCGGGTTGGCGCTCCTTGGAGCCGGACGGCCTGGTCACCGAAACGCATTTCGGACGCACGCTCACCTGCTTTGCAAAACGGCCCCACACGATGGGGACGATGCTCGCTGCGACCGCGGCACGCTGTCCGAACGCCGAAGCCATCGTGGATGGCCGGGAGCGTCTGTCCTACGCCCAACTCCTGCAGAACGTGGAGACCGTGGCGACCGGCTTCCACCAATCGGGGCTGATCCCTGGGGATCGGGTCGCGATTTGGTCGGGCAACTGCGCTGAAGCTGTTGTAGCAGTCGCTGCATGCATCCACGCTGGGCTTGTCGCCGTGCCGCTCGGACACCGCCTGCAGACCGATGAAGTCGACTACATGCTGAACGATAGCGGCTCGCGAGCAATCATCGTGGAGGAGACTCTCCACGGTCGCGTGCCGCCCCGGAGCAGGATTCCGGAAGTCCAGCACGTCTACCGCATAGGCGGCCCCGATGGCAGCGGCATGCCGATCGGATGTGATCGCGGGGGGAATCCAGAGCACTCCGACGATGACGAAGAGTCATTGGCGTTCCTGATGTACACCTCGGGCACCACCGGTCGTCCCAAAGGGGCCATGATCACGCATTTCAATCTGGCTCACAGCGTGCTCCACTACGTTCGCACAATGCGGCTCCGCGAGCGTGGCGAAAGGACCCTTCTCGCTGTCCCGTTCACGCACATCACCGGCCTCGTCGCACAAATCCTCACCATGTTCGCATGCAGCGGAGCGGTGATCGTGCAGCGTGCATTCAAGGCGGATGCCGCTGTCGGGTTGCTGCGGGATGAACGGGTGACCCACGCTCTCATGGTCCCCGCGATGTACAACTTGATCCTGCGCTCCGAGGAGCTGGCGAGAGGGCCGCTTCCCGAACTGCGGGTCGGCGCCTACGGCGGTGCGCCCATGCCAGCCGCGCTCATTGAAGAGATTCATTGCCGACTCCCCCATCTTGAACTCATGAACGCGTACGGGTCCACGGAGACCACCTCCCCTGCGACCATCCTGCCGGCGGTCGACGCGCTGCGGCGGCGGGACAGCGTAGGCCTTCAGGTGCACTGCGCGGAAATCCGCGTCTGCGATGAGCAGGGTGGCGAACAGCCACCAGGCACGGTCGGTGAACTTCGGATTGGCGGACCGATGGTGGTCCCGGGATACTGGAACCTGCCCGACGCCAACGATGCAACCTTCGGGGACGGGAGCTGGCGCTCCGGAGATATCGGACGGATCGATGCCGACGGCTATGTCGAAGTGCTGGACCGTAGCAAAGACATGATCAACCGGGGCGGATACAAAATCTATTCGGCCGAGGTAGAAGGTCTGTTGATTCAGCATCAGGCCGTTGTTGAGGCGGCGGTCGTGGCACGGCCATGCCCCGTACTCGGCGAGCGCGTTCATGCCTTCGTTACCGTTTCATCTCAGGAAATCACCGGCACCGAGCTGCAGCAATTCGCTGCGGAACGCATCGCCGACTACAAGGTCCCGGAAACGGTCACCCTGCAAATGGAAGCCCTTCCCCGCAACGCCAACGGCAAAATCATCAAGTCGGTGCTTCGCGAACGCGCACTGAGCGCGGGAGCGGAACCGGATCCCTAGCGGCAACACCCCTACCGGACCCTTGGACAACTGTGTCAAATCTGGCCCGGTCACGGTACCGGCCGACAGCACGCAAGGAGCAGCTATGACGTACCGGAACGCGCACTTGGGTCCCGAGATCCGGACCCGCAGGCTCAACAACGGGAACGGGTTGGACATGCACGTCCTCGAAGCCGGCAATGCGGGGAGTCCCACCCTTCTGCTGCTTCACGGCTTCCCCGAATTGGCCTACAGCTGGCGCAAGGCGATGATCCCGTTGGCTGAAGCCGGTTACCACGTGGTGGCTCCTGATCAGCGGGGGTACGGTCCCACGGCAAGTGCGCCGGCCACCTACGGCGATGATCTTGCGCCCTACCGCTTCCTCAATCTGGTCAAGGATTTGGTGGGACTGCGCTCGGCCCTGGGAATCGAGTCCTTTGCGGCCGTGATAGGCCACGACTTTGGTTCGATCGTGGCCTATTTCTGCGCCCTGGCCCGGCCCGACATCTTCCCTCGTCTGGTCCTGATGAGCGCCCCCGTTGCCAGCATCCCCAACCCCGGGGCCCAGCCCGCTGTTCTTGAATTGGAGCCCTCTCTCGAGGCGCTTCCGCGCCCACGAAAGCACTACCAGTACTACTACACGACGCCGGATGCTGATCCCGACATGCACGCATCCTCGTCCGGTGTCCTCGCCTTCCTGCGCGCCTACTTTCACCACAAGAGCGCCGACTGGCCGGACAACCGCCCGTTTCCGCTCAAGGGTTGGACGGCCGAGGAGATCGCAAAGCTTCCCACGTACTATGTCATGGACCTCGGAGAGACAATGGCCGAGACCGTTGCCCACCATGCTCCTGCGCAAGAAGCTTCGTGGCTGACCGACGCCGAACTAGCAATTTACGCGGATGAGTTCGGCCGGACAGGGTTTCAGGGCGGGTTGAATTGGTACCGTGTCATGCTCGAACCGGCACAACTCGACGAGTTCGGGATCTTCACTGATGCCGCGGTCGGGGTTCCCTCCGCATTTATTGCAGGAGCAGCAGACTGGGGCGTACACCAGGTGCCCGACGCTTTCAAGAGGATGCAAACTGCGGCCTGCACGGACATGCGCGCGGTCCATTTGATCGAGGGAGCAGGACACTGGGTGCAGCAGGAGCGTCCCGAAGCGACCGCGAGCGCCTTGCTGCAGTTCTTGCGAACTACGTGAATCCCGGATTACCAACACTTCTTGCATGCGTGTTGCCCGCACCGCAGGCGCGGACGAGCGAACTGGGACACGGATTTGGAACTCAGCTACCACCAGCCTACGAGGGATGGACCGCACAGAAACCGCAACTCCGGTGGAGGCGGTCTGCTGGTTCCTTTTCTCTTTCGGTTCTGACCTCCAGATCTCGAGGGCGCGCGTGCACCGCGCATCCGACGATCCGTTGCTTGCCGTCACGTATCTGGCAACAATGAAGGCTGTCGTAGTGCTCCGACGGATTGTGTGGGGGTTCTGGCAGACAGATACGCGGGGCACCGTCTGGGACCGCGGCGACAGAAGATTCGGACGGCCTACTGGAGAGTACTTACATGTCTGATCGAGCCCGATGCGCTGCGCTGGTCGGCCCCTATCTCAGCGGGAAGACAACCCTGCTTGAGAGCTTTCTCTATACGACTGGTGCAATCGGCCGCCGGGGATCGGTGAAGGACGGGACGTCCGTCGGCGATTCTTCGCCCGAGGCCCGAGGTCGACAGATGAGCACGGAAGTGACCGCTGCGCGGATGACTTATCTGGGTGACGATTGGACCGTTCTTGACTGTCCCGGTTCCATCGAACTCATTCAGGAGACCTTGAACACCGTCAATGTCGCAGACATCGCCGTCCTCGTCATCGAACCGTCGGTGAGCAGGGTCGTGACGCTGACACCGGTCATTCAGGCCCTTAAGTTGCGTCAAGTGCCATTCATGGTCTTCATCAACAAGGTGGACAACCTGACGGAACCCATTCCCGATTTCGTCGCCGCCCTGAAGGATGCCGCCGGAATGCCCATGCTACTGCGCGAATACCCGATTGCAGAAGGCGAAACTGTTATCGGACACGTCGATCTTATAAGCCGGCGGGCGTACGCATACGTCGACGGGGAGGAATCGAAGGATATTGAGTTTCCAGAAACGCTGAGTGACGAGGTCGCCATTGCGCGCGAAGAGATGCTCGAAGGGTTAGTCGACTTCGACGACGCCATACTCGAAAAAATGCTGGAAGATGAGGTCATTGAAGCTGACGAGGTATACGAAAAGAGCGCCAAGATCATGCGCGACCGTGACATCGTCCCTGTGTTCTTCGGTTCGGCAGAGCGTAGCCACGGCGTGCGGCGGTTGCTCAAGGCCCTCCGCCATGAAGCCCCTCAGCCAGAACAGCGCGCCGCAGCCTTGGGCTTCGATCCCAACGGAGACCCCACGGTGCAAGTCTTCAAGACGTTCCATGCCCAGCACAGCGGCAAGATTTCGCTCGCTCGAGTCTGGAGCGGAGCGATCGCCGACGGGCAGACGATAGGCGGATCGAGGATCGGAGGCCTTCAGACCCTGATCAGCGGTCAGAACGAGAAGATCGCCAGCGCCACTTTCGGCGATGTGGTGGGCTTGGGACGGATGGAGTCGGTGCGCACGGGCGACATGCTGGTGGCCGGTGCCGACGATGCCGACGGTTCGGCCTGGCCAGCACCCCTGAGCCCGGTTTACGGCCTTGCAATCAGGCCGGAAAACCGAAGCGATGAGGTCAAGCTGACCGGGGCCCTACAGCGCCTGAACGAGGAAGATCCGTCGTTGACCTACCAGCAGAACGAGGACACCCACCAACTGGTCCTGCTCGGGCAAGGAGACATTCACCTGCAGGTCGCCCTCGAAAAGCTGCGATCCAAGTACAGCGTGACCGCCGTGTCGGCTAGACCGAGCGTCCCGTACAAGGAAACGATCCGCAAACCGGTTACACAGCACGGCCGGTTCAAGCGCCAGACGGGCGGACATGGAATGTTTGGGGACGTCATCGTCAACATCTCTCCGCGTCCCCGCGGCAGCGGGTTTGAATTTGCCGACAAGATCGTGGGGGGGTCCGTCCCGCGGCAGTACATCCCGGCGGTGGAAACCGGAATCAAGGAATTTGCTGCGGAAGGACCGCTCGGCTTCCCCGTTGTCGACTTCGCTGTCACGCTCACCGACGGTCAGTTTCATGCGGTCGACAGCAACGAAATGTCGTTCAAGCTCGCGGCCCGCGTTGCGATGACCGAAGGGATGCCCAAATGCGCTCCAGTGCTGCTGGAACCCGTCGCCAAGGTCACGATTGACGTCCCGTCGGAATACACGAACAAGGTCCACGGTCTGATTAGCGTTCGCCGAGGGCAAATTTTGGGGTTTGAACCGAAGGAAGATTGGGGCGGATGGGATTCGCTACAGGCCAACATGCCCCAGTCGGAACTACACGACCTGATCATCGAGCTTCGGTCGCTGAGCCAGGGAGTCGGCACCTTTCAGGCAGAGTTCGATCATCTGAACGAACTCACCGGAAGGGTGGCCCATGAAATCGTGGAGGCCCGCGCGGCGGCACGCAAGGAAGATCCACCCCGCATTTTCACCGTTAAGGATTCGGGTAGGCCGGCACCCACGTCAGGCCAGTAAGAGTGCCGGGGCTGAGCGTGCCAGCGTGAACGCACTACCTGCGCCGGATTACGGTGTCCGGCCTAGTGTCCCGATTCTGAAGTTTTGATGATTGTAACAAGCTGATTTAGTTGAATAATAGCAGTCCTGTAATCTGCAAATCTTCTCGTTCAGGACACTAGCGTCAGACGGTGATCAGTGAGTTGCGCGGCTACCGCGAGTGGCCGCGACACGCTTCCAAGCCGCAACAAACTTTTCGACTTCCGCCCGGTCCGCCTGGGGGCCCAGACTGACCCGCACGGCGCTGCGTGAGATTGCCCGGGGAAGACTCATCGCTTCCAGCACATGGCTCGGTCCAACTCTTCCGGACGAGCAGGCGGATCCTGCGCTCACCGCAATCCCTTCCAGGTCCAAGCGGATCACGAGGGTCTCGCTATCGCAACCGCGCAGGGCCAGCATCGATGTGTTGGCTAGCCGCGGGCTACACTCGGCAACTACTTGAGTGTCGGGTACAGCCGTGCGCACCGCACGTTCAAGGTCATCGCGCAAGGCTTGCACGGCGCCGGGCGCGGGCAGACATGAAGCCGCCACTGCGCCAAACCCAGTTGCGGCGGCTACATTTTCGGTGCCAGCGCGCCAGCCACGCTCCTGCCCCCCGCCGTGCAGCACCGCCTGCCGCAATACCCCTCGACGAGCCACCAACGCCCCAATCCCCTTCGGGCCACCCGCTTTGTGCGCCGAGAGCGCAAGCGAATCCACACCCAGTTCGTCAAAGGTGAATGCGATACGCCGCCAGCCTTGGACGGCGTCACAATGCACCAGCACGCCCGCAGCCCGAGCCAATGCCGCAGCCTCGGCCACGGGCTGGATGACGCCAGTCTCGTTGTTGGCCAGCATGACCGCTAAGAGCTTTGGCCGAGGCTTCTGATCCAGCAGGGTCTCAAGGCGCTCGAGATCGATCCTTCCGTCGGCACGCACTGGAATCCGCCGACTCGGTGTCGCGAGGCCAAGAATCGAATCGTGCTCGATGGCGGAAGCTGCAATGCGCTCAGGCGCCAGTCCTGCGCACGCGAGAGCATTGGCCTCCGTAGCACCTGAAGTAAACACAATTTCTTCAGGCGCAGCCGCGACAGATGCCGCGACTGCGGAACGCGCATCCTCGAGTACTCGTCGGACACCCCGTCCAAGACTGTGAACGGAGGATGGGTTCCCGGTGTATTCCAGCGCGTCGATCATCGCTGTCCGGGCTACTTCCAGCAGCGGCGCAGACGCGTTGTAGTCGAAATAGATAGTGGACATGACTGCACTCCGTGCCATGACGACGGCCGTTCGCCGATTCAATCCCCGGATTCCCCAAGCTTCTTCGCATCGCGCTTGCCGGGGAGCGCTGGATCGCCTTGGCCTGCATCACCAGTTGAAGACACCTCAAGAGCGGCCAACCGGTCGCTCAGTAGCGCGATATCGGCCGCCATGCGTTCCAATGCGGCCATGTTTGGGTCGCGTGCATCCAGTGGCGTCCCATAAGCTGTAAATTCCGACGTAGAGCGGCTGGACTTACCCGCTTCCCTTGCGGGAATTCCGACCACCGTCGTGCCGGCGGGGACGTCGCGAACTACCACTGCATTCGCGCCCACGCGGGCGTTCTTCCCCAGCGTGATGGGTCCCAGGACTTTGGCGCCGGCGCCAATGATGACGCCATCCTCAAGGGTTGGATGCCGCTTTCCCGGCTCGAGTGAGGTACCTCCGAGCGTTACGGCTTGGTAAAGAAAGCAGTCGTCTCCGATGTCCGCGGTTTCGCCGATCACAACGCCCATGCCATGGTCGATGAAGAAGCGTTTGCCAATGGATGCACCTGGATGGATTTCGATACCTGTCAACCACCGAGCGACGTGCGCCAACCACCGGGCGACCAGCTTGAAGCGATGGGCCCATAGCCAGTGGGCTAGGCGGTAGGACGCGACCGCATGTAACCCGGGATAACAAAGCAGAATTTCAAGTGGACCGCGAGCCGCTGGGTCGCGGGTTCGAATCGCCCTGAACTCGTCCCGCAATGCACTGAACATGCGAACTCCGGCGTCTCGGCCACGGTGCCAGCGGGTACACGCGAGGTTGGAAGCCAAGCGTCCGAGACTGAACATATTGGAACTTGGGCTGAAATTATATAGAATCCTCCGGCCCCAGCCGACCAAACGGGTTTGTCGCGGATCGATTTCCACGCGTAGCGCGCTCGCCGCGAAAGAGTTTTTATGCCCGAAGTCATGATCAATGGGCCCGAAGGGCGGCTGGAAGGTCGCTATCACGCCGGAGAGGGTACGAATCCACCATTGGCTCTCGTTCTTCACCCTGACCCACAGGGTGGAGGGAGCATGAATAACAAGGTGGTCTACGCCCTCTATCACTCTTTCGCCCACCTCGGCTTTTCGGTGCTCCGGTTCAATTTCCGGGGGGTGGGCCGGAGCGAAGGCACGTACGACAACGGTGAGGGCGAGCTTGTCGATTCGTCCGCGGCATTGGACTGGCTGCAGGCAACCCACGAGGACAGCCGCACGGTCTGGGTGAGCGGGTTTTCGTTCGGAGCCTGGCTGGCCTTTCATCTGCTCATGCGCCGGCCAGAACTCGGCGGATTTGTCTCGGTCGCGCCTCCGGTCGAGCGCTACGATTTCAGTTTTCTGGCCCCGTGTCCCAGTTCAGGCATTGTGCTGCAAGGCGATCAGGACACGATTGTCCAAGAACCGTCAGTCGCCAAACTCGCCCGGGAAATGGAGGTCCAGAAGAACGTTTCGATCACTTATCAGATGATTCCCGGTGCCGATCATTTTTTCCAAGACCGCCTTGACGTCTTGGCGCAAAGCGTCGTGCGCTATGTATCAGGTCGTCTTCATCTCGCTGGCTGACCATGGTGGTCGGGGATAAACCAGAACGCCTCCACTTGTTGGCCGGATCGCGCCAGTAGTACCGGGAAGCGCGAGCGGAAGACCTCGAAGCGAGCGAACCGCGAGCCAGGCAAACGCTTGCGCTTCAAGGGTATCACCATCGAAGCCGGCACTTTCGATACCAACTGCGGCGCCTTGAATTCGCGCGTTCAGTTCAGCCATGAGGGTGGGGTTGTGCCGACCGCCGCCAGTCACCAGCCATTTCCGGGGGCGCGCCGGCATCCACGACCGGGCCTTCGCCGCCGCAGCGGCGCTAAATGCTGTCAGCAATGCGGCAGCGTCTGGAGGCGGGTAGGTGCGGCTGATCGCGTCGCAGCGCGCGCGGAAATGGTCCCGGTCAAGGGATTTGGGCGGTGGGCGGCTGAAGAATGGGTCTGCGAGCAGGGTTTCGAGGGCGCGATCGGAAACCTTCCCCTCTGCTGCGAGCCGACCATCAAGGTCACTGGCTGTACCCAGCACGCGCCGGGCATGATCATCGATCGGCGCACAGCCAGGCCCGGTATCGAAGGCCAGCGTGGTGCCGTCGGCACCGAGCCATGTGACGTTTCCGACACCGCCAAGGTTCAGGATTGCGAGAGGACGCTCGGCAGCCTTCGTCAGCGCGCGATGGAACAGTGGCGCCAGCGGTGCCCCCTCGCCCCCGTTGGCGATATCGCGACTCCGAAAGTCCGTGACGACGCGGACGCCTGTCACGCCGGCAAGCCGACCGGCGTCCCCAACCTGCCACGTCCAACCCTCATCGGGCACGTGGGCCACCGTCTGCCCCGGAAATCCGATGACGTCGATGTCTCGGGGCACCAACTTGGACCGTCGCATCACGTCAGCAACTGCCGCAATATGATAGTCCGTCAGCACCCGAATTCGTTCCGGCGTAACGAGGGTACGGGCGGTAAGCCCGTCGAAGGACCGGCCATACGACCGGGTCAGCGATGTACCCAGGACAATCCGATCGGCGCCGTCGGTTGTCACCAGGGCAGCGTCGACCCCATCAAGTGAAGTGCCACTCATCAGCCCGATCGCGGTCAGCATGACACCACCCCGATTGCCAACAGTCCATGGTAGCTTGCCCATTCCTTTTCGCCGCGCCAACCCGACCATTCCATGACCGAATTCCAATCAACCTTCCTGCAACGTATTGCCGGGCGGGGTTACCTGCACCAATGCACGGACCTGTCTGGCCTCGACCGTTTGCTGGCCGCCGGCAAGCCTGTCAGCGCCTACATCGGATTCGACTGCACAGCCCCGGGTCTACATGTCGGCAGCCTGCTTCAGATCATGCTCCTCCGGCATTTCCAGCAATCGTGTCACCGGCCTATCGTGCTGATTGGTGGCGGCACGACCAGGGTTGGTGATCCATCGGGAAAGGACGAATCGAGAAAACTGCTCGACGACGCGACAATCGCGGCCAACGCCGAAGGTATTCGCAGTGTGTTTGAACGTTTTCTGACCTTCGGTGACGGACCGACCAGTGCGATCATGGTCGACAATCAGGATTGGCTCGGCGACCTGCGCTACGTCGACTTCCTCCGTACCGTGGGGCGTCACTTTTCGGTTAACCGGATGCTCACGTTCGACTCGGTAAAGCTGCGCCTCGATCGTGAGCAGCCATTGAGCTTTCTCGAGTTCAACTACATGATTCTCCAAGCCTACGATTTTACGGAACTGGCGCGCCGCGAGAGGTGTCTGCTCCAGATGGGCGGGTCAGATCAGTGGGGCAACATCGTGAACGGGGTCGAGTTGGGACGACGTCTGGGCGCCGCCGGCGCCGAGATATCGCCGTTGTACGGTCTGACATCACCGCTCGTGACCACCGCGAACGGGGAAAAGATGGGCAAGACGGCTCGCGGTGCCGTCTGGCTGAATCCTTCGATGCGCACGCCGTACGACTACTGGCAGTTCTGGCGCAATACGGCGGACGCCGATACGGGGCGCTTTCTTCGCCTGTTTACCGAACTCCCGCTTGAAGAAATCGGTCGTCTGGAGGCGTTGCGCGGACAAGACGCCAACTCTGCCAAGATTCGACTGGCCAACGAGGCCACTCGCCTCGCCCATGGCGATACCGAGGCAACGCGGGCAGCGGCCACCGCGCGTGCAACATTTGCGGAAGGCGGAACTGGCGAGGCACTACCCACGATCCTGGTGCCCGCCGAGGAATTCGAAGCTGGATTGCCGGTCGTCAGGGCCTTCGCGCGGGATGGGGTGCTGGCTACTACCAACGGCGAAGCGCGGAGGCTCATTCGGGGAGGTGGTGCACGAGTAAACGACGAGAAAGTAACCGACGAACAGCGGATGCTCGGACCGTCAGATCTCGTCAATGGTGAAATAAGGCTCTCTGCAGGCCGAAAGCGCCACGCGGTACTTCGGCCGAACGGGTCCGCACCCTAGGCGTCTTGTCCCGCTGTCACCGGTCGATCTGGCGCTCGCGCTCTGCTCAGCAAGACCGGCTTGGCCCGTCACCTGGGCGTGGACGGTGAAGGGGCGTCAGGAACCTCCAGCACGCGCCAAATGTCTCGTAGAATTCCGGGTGTCAGAAACTCTTGAGGGCTCACCGCAATGTCCGGATCGTCCGCCGGCCCCGACACGGCGAAGGGTGCCGACAACAGACCCGTCGAATCCGCGCCCGCGATCAGGTCTTGAAGGATCGGCACTGCCGCAAGTACCTCGTTCACGATATTTGCCGGGAGCAGATGCCCTTGGAGTTCAAGCACATCGTTCCTGATATCGATCGTGCCCGCTACCCGGATCCCGAGCGTCACCCCGTTCGCGAACCCGTTCCGGACAACCAGATTGCCCTCGGCCAGCGTGAACTCCGCATCGAATGAGGAGAAGGCGACCCCGCCGCCACGAGCGATTTGCTCGAACAGGCCGAGGATGGTCACGCTCTGCAGCAGACGAAGGAAGACGGGCGCGTCCACCATCTGGAACTCGTCGACGTGCACGATTCCCTTGATCGTGCCCCCCTCCTGCACCGCCTCGACCCGCACCATCCCGTTGTTGGCCGCAACACGCAAGCCAAGAACTGCACCGGCCAACCGCGCATTGGTGCCCGTTAGTTCCATCCGCAAGGCTCCGTTATCGCTATTTGCCCGAAGCTCCATCGATTCGCCATCACCGAGACTCATTTTCAGGAGCAGTTCCCGGACGCCCTGCTCGCCGTTCTCGAGCAGAAGTGCAACAGGGCCCTGGAGAATTGGGGCCATCGTGCGGGCCCGCCGGGCGTGGACCAAGAGCCGCATACTGCCGAGTTCGTACGAGGTTCCGACCGCAGCACCAAGAATTGGTCGCAGATCGACCTGCTCACCGTCCAGGGCAATCGTCAGCGGCCCGTCGGGGCTCGCGTCGACGGTGCCAGCCATGCGGATTTCGCCTAGCTGAAGGCGTTCCAGTTCCGCCTTTTCCAACACGCCGTCCCGAACCCGAATGCGGCCACGAATATCGACCCCGGATCCCTCCACCTGCAAGCGCAGTGGCGCCCCGTGTTCCAGTACGCCCCGAACCCGAACATGCAGCGGGGCACGAATAGGCTTGGTCCAATCCAGAGCTTCGATCACTACGTCGGCTTCGGAGAAACCGATCTGGAGGTCCAGTGCCCAAGCCTCCTCCCCTTCCGCTCGGAAAAGGCTTGCCACAAGGTCGATCGGGCCAGTCAGCCCGCTGAAGTTGAGACCGAGGGCACGCTGGGCCTCACCTCCGAGAAATGCCCGGATATCCAGTGTCTGCGGTGCGCTGGAATCTTCGACGTTACCGCGCCATGTGAACGAAACCGGAGAGTCAGCAAGCTTTGCCTGCCCTGAAACCGCCAGAAGGCCCCCATTGAGTGTGAACGCACCGGAGACATCGCGAAATTCCTCGCCGTCCAGCCACCCGGAACTCAATCCCTCCGGCGTCACCGATGGAATCTCGAATGCGCCCCCCAGGATGTGGAATTTGGAGACGGAATCCGGAGTGTTCGGGATGTCCACTCGAAACTGAATACGGGCGGTTCCAGTACGGCCCTCCAGCACTGGCGGTAAGGACACCACATCCGATAGCGATTCGCCCACGGCGGTAAGTTCGCCAATCGGGCCGATCAGCGTGCCTGTCAGGAGGGCCGTGTCGGGTTCCGCCTCATCGACCCGAAGGACGGCTCCATCGAGCTCAATCGCACTCCCGAGAAGGCCGCTGAACGTGGCATCGAGACCGTTGGGGCCGTATTCCAGGGATCCTGTAAGAGAGCGGATATCAAGTTCTGCGTAGGCATCTGACACAGAACCGGGATCGAGTCGGAGATCCTTGAAACGTCCGCGCACCGCTACTGTCTCCTCTCCCGCGGCGCTAAAGGGAATGGAGGCGCTGAACTCAATGTCGTGGACCGACCCTCCGAGCCGCGGCACTGCGCCGGGACCTTGCGCCACCCCGGCGAGTTGCAGGAGGTCATGAGCTTCCCCTGAGAGCTTCCCCGTCAACAGGCCTTCGCCGGCGTCCGCAAACACATCGTCACTGCGGAATCGCAGTCCCTCGGCGTGCACAGTGCCCGCCGTGCCGGCGGGCGTGGTAATCGTCAGTCGCGGCCCCTCCAGACTGATCTGCATTGCGGGCGCTTCCAGCGCCGGCCTCCCCTCTTCCCAAGTGATCATCGCGTCCCGGACGACGGCGCTGGCGTCGAGATGGCCTGGGCCGCTGAAACCTTCCGGTAACTCGACCGCGAACGTCCCCGCGGTCACCTTGCCCGCGGTAACCGATTCGTCCACCCAAACAGCGGCCGGCCCACCGATCTGATGCTCCAGCCATTCGGCGAGATCCCGCGCGGGCAGTGCGCCCGCCATGCTGCCGTTCACGGATACCGGTCCGACGGGGTAATCCCGAAGCGAACCCGTGACCGTCCAGTCAGCTACGGAAGAGACAACGGCGAGTTCCCTGAGCTCCAGGGTTCCGCTCAGTGCGGAGTACTGCAGTTCGAGAATTGCCTCTGTGACCGGGATCGCTGACCGGGGCTCGTCCGCCGGGGCAGCCGGTAAGCTCAGTTCTCCCGGACCTCCGGCAGCGGTAACGGAGACCATGAGTGCGTCCGGCGAACCCGCCAAGGAAATTATCCCGCCGAAGGGAACCCGAAGCGCCCGTAAGATTTCTGCGCCGCCAGCGAAGCCTGCGAACGCCGACGGCTCCAAACCGTCAAACTCGATGTCGGCCTCAAGTTCCCCATCCTCGAGGGCATAGTGTGCAACCAAATCCACAGGGACAGCTGGATGCGAGTCGAACAAGGCCCAGCCGGTCCCATGTGCAGAAATTCGACCATCCGCTTCCGTGATTTCGGCCCAAATGCCGGTGAACCGCAATGCCGCATCCGCGGCCGCGGTCCTCATCGTGATAGTGCCATCAACCACCTCGAGCGCCGCGAGGGAAGTGGCTGCCAACAAGGGTAGCGTGGTGCTTGTCGATTCCGGACCGGCATCTCCAACGAAAAAGTTGTCTTTCCCCTCCACCAGCGAGAGGTTCGGTTCGTAGAGGACAAGGCCTTCCGGCGTCGGTCGGCCGAGCAGAAGTTGCTGAAGGTTCACGCGCACACCCAGGCCTTCTGCAGAGAGTGATTCACTGGCGCGGAATTTCGAGAACCGGACATGGATCCAAGGTGTCAGGAACTGCCAATGGATCGCGGCGTCTTCCCAGTGCACCTCGACCGGCAGATCCACATGGTCCAACTGGGTGGCGAGATACGTTGACAGGAACGGGACGACCACCGGGCTGTGAGAAACACGCCAGATCCCTGCGGCCAGCAGCACCGTCAGCACGATCCCTGCTCCAAGCGCCCACCGGCGCAATCGGATTCGCACACGGTACTCCGGTCCACCACCGCTCACCCAAGGACTGGTGGCTGTCAAGCTAGAATTCTCCAGTCAGCGGCAGCCGACGGTTACTGCCGTAGACCCGTCACACAAGCACTGGCAGTGTACTTCCGAACGCTGCTAGCTGCGGTAGAGGCGCGACCGGCCCCGAGTACAGTGAACACCGGAATGATTGCCAGGGAATGTGGCATTGACTAATCCCGAACTGGACGACACATCGATTGCTGCTAGCAGCCTGAACGGCGTCGCCCGTCAACGGGCGTTGTACTGGGAGAAATGGTCCGCTGTCGGGGGTCAGACACGTACAGAACTCGGTGATCAGGGGACCCGCCTGCTCAACCGGGTCTTCGGCCACAGCCCTTTCCTTAGCGAATGCGCGCTCAAGGAGCCTGCTGTAATGGAAGCGTTCGCCGCGTCGGGGGCCGACGCCGCCCACGACGTCGCCTGCCGCGATCTTCCCGACCATTCCGCGATGGTCACGATGACATCCGCGGAAGCCGCGAGAAACCTGCGGATCGTCCGCCGCCGGGTCGCGCTTGCGGTTGCACTAGCCGACATCAGCGGCGCCTGGTCTGTGGAGCAGGTGCTTGACACATGGAGTGGCTTTGCGGAAAAACTTCTGCAGGCTGCAACGTTCCACTTGCTGGGGCCCGATGCCGGTCAGTCGGGATACGCGATCATCGCGCTCGGCAAGCTCGGGTCCAGGGAGCTCAACTATTCGAGCGACATCGATCTGGCCATCTTCTACGACTGGCAGAGCCCGGCGTTTCCGAAAGAGGCCCAAGATGGTAGGGCGGCAAGGTTCTTTGCGCGGGTTACACAGCGCCTGGTCAATCTGTTCCAGGAGCGAACCGAGGATGGCTACCTCTTTCGCATGGACCTCCGGCTCCGCCCGGACCCAGGTTCGACACCGCTCGCCGTCTCCATGGAGTCGGCCGAACTCTACTACGGGGCCATGGCCCAGAACTGGGAGCGCGCGGTATTTATTCGAGCCCGCCCGATTGCGGGAGACGTCGATGCGGGCGAGCGTTTCCTCTCTCGCATCGCAACCTTCGTCTGGCGCCGCAATCTCGATTTCAGCGCGGTTCGCGACATCCAGGCAATGCAGCGCCAGGCCAGCCGCGGCGACCCCAACTTCGATCCGGCAGGGTTTCACCTCAAGTTTGGTGGCGGAGGGATCCGGTCGATCGAATTCCATCTGCACACCCAGCAGCTGGTCTGGGGCGGACGAATCCCGTCCTTACGTTGCGTTGGGACGGCGGATGGGCTCAAAGCCCTCGCAGACGCAGGGCGCATCGACGCGGAGACCGCGGAACAACTCATCAACCACTACCGGTACTTGCGAGGCGTCGAAAACCGACTGCAGATGATCCGTGACGAACAGACGCATATGGTGCCGGAAGGCTCGATTGAGCGTGCGCGTTTGGCCTCGTTCCTGGGTCATCAAGAACTCTCCACATTTGATGCAGAACTAGGCTCCCACGTGCGGGCGGTGCAAGCTCTCACGGCAACCGGTGGCGGCACCGACGACAGCCTAGTCCACCCTTACGGGAACTTGGTCTTTACCGGAGTCGACCCGGATCCCGGCACCATCGCCACCCTTGCGCGGCTCGGCTTCCGAAAGCCCGAAAGTGTCATCGCGCAGATCGCCAACTGGCACCGTGGCCGGATCCCGGCCACCCGTACCGAAAGGGGGCGCACCCTCCTCACCGAGCTGACGCCGTCCCTGCTGGATGCCATTGGTGATGCACCGGATCCAGAGGCCGCGTTCGCGGGCTTTGCCCGGTTCCTAGAGGGCCTGAACGCGGGTGTCGAATTGCTTTCGATGTTCGCCGACCATCCTTTGCTCTTGGCCATCGTAGCCGAGACCATGGGGTCCGCCCCGGAACTCGGCCTGACGCTGACTGCCAATCCGAGACTGCTGGACCAGTTACTCGACCTGCCCCTCGAGGCACCGCTGCCTGACGCCGCCACCATCGAGCAGGCGCTCGACACCGAACTCGAACTGGGGCTGGGGGACTATCAGGACGATCTCGAGGCCTTTCGACGTTGGGCCGGGGAGTTGCGTTTCAGCGTAGCGCTCAAGCTGCTGTGCGGCGTCGAGACTCCGGATGTTGCCGCTGGCGTATTGACCCATGCCGCTGATATCGCGATCCGGCGCCTGATGGCGCGAGTCGGCGTCGAGTTTGAAGCAGCGCATGGTCGGGTACCGGGCGGAGGAGCGGCTTTTCTGGCTCTCGGGAAACTCGGCGGGTGCACCCTGCTACCGGGCTCCGACCTCGATGGCATCTTTTTCTACGACGCCCCCTCGCATGCTGTTTCCGACGGAGCCAAGCCACTGGCGGCTTCCATTTACTTCACGCGCTATGCCCATCGCCTGATTACGGGGTTCACGGCGCACACGGTGGCTGGCCGGCTCTGGGAATTCGATCTGCTGCTTCGGCCCCACGGCCGCGCCGGCCCTCTTGCCTCCCCGCTCCGGGGCTACGAAGCCTACCTCGCGAATGACGCCTGGCCGGTCGAGAAACTGGCACTTGTCCGGAGCAGGGTCGTGGTGGGAGCCCCTGATACGGTCCAGACGCTGGATGGCATCATCGAGCGCACGCTGACCGCGGTGGGCGAGTTCGACGCGCTCGCCTCCGATCTTCTGGAGCTGCGGGCAAAGATCAAGGGCACGCACCGACCGACCGGGCCATTTGACGTCAAGCACGCCCCAGGCGGCCTCCTCGACCTCGAACTGCTAGTCCAGTATCTGGCCCTGACGACCGCGCAGCGAACCGGACGCGCGATCCGTGGTTCGACCAATGAAGTCGTACAGGCCCTGAAAGGAGTGGGTGTCCTCGGGAACGATGACGCCATGCGGCTCATCGGGATCGCTGCGCTCTATCAGGCGGTACAGACCATACTTCGCATCACGGTCGGCAAGCGAAAAGACCCCGAGTCGATATCACAGCCACTGATCGAGCGGATCGGGCGCGCGGTTGGCTTGGTCGAGACTGAAGACCTGCTGGACTTCCTCCTCGATGCCCAAGTCAACGTCCGTTTCCTGATCGAGAAACACATCACCAGCGCCGCTGGCCGGAAACCGTAGTCGGTACCAGATCTCCGTCCCATCTCATGACAGCAGCCGTCGGGAGGGCCGCACGACGGCACAGCCGCATCGAAAGCGCTCGGGTACAAACCCGCGACTTCCGCAGTGCGGCCCGCATCAGCCACCGACCGTTGCAAGACACCGGTTCGAAACCCCGAGCCGGTATACTCCGTCTCTACCAATGCGCCTCCTTCCGTGTGCCGGCGCGCCAGCATCCTGATGAAAGCGCAGTCATGGGCGAGCTATCTGCCGTAGTAACAGAACCCGGACAGCCGGTACCCCCATTCGACCTCCCCGCAACTGACGGGCGCCGAGTATCGACTGCTTCCCTCGAGGGCCAACCGTATGTTGTCTACTTTTACCCGAAGGACGACACACCGGGGTGCACGAAGGAAGCGATCGCATTTACCCAGCTGAGCCATGAGTTCGAAGCATTGGGCGTGCTGGTCGTTGGTATTTCGAGGGATCCACTCGCGAAGCACGAGAAGTTCCGGGCCAAACATGACCTCGGTTTGGTCCTGGCTTCGGACGAGGGGGGCAAAGCGTGCGCCGCATTCGGCGTTTGGGTCGAAAAGAGCATGTACGGTCGCAAATACATGGGAATCGAGCGGTCAACATTCCTCGTGAACGCCGCCGGCGAAATCGTGCAGGCCTGGCGGAAAGTGAAGGTCACGGGACACGCGGAAGCAGTACTTGTCGCCGCGCGCGCAATGGCCGGCGCTACTGACTGACGGTAGAGCGAACTTTCGCTCTCAGCCGGACCTAGCTGCACGCGCTACGTGCTGCCGTCCGGCCCTCACCGCCGGGTCCGTGACGCCCCTACCCGTCAGTGGCATTGGCCCCGCCGAGTCGTGCTGCCAGTGCCGCCGACAGGAAGGCATCCAGATCTCCATCGAGGACGGCCTGAGGGTCACTCGTCTCGACGCCCGTGCGTAGATCTTTGACCATTTGATGAGGCTGAAGAACGTAGGATCGGATTTGATGTCCCCAACCGATTTCCGTCTTCTGGGCTTCCATCGCCTGCCGTTCCTCTTCCCGCTTCTGTAGTTCCAGTTCGAAGAGGCGAGCCTTCAGCATCCGCATGGCTGTCGCTCGGTTCTGATGCTGCGACCGCTGACTTTGGCATTGCACGACAATGCCGGTAGGCCGATGCGTGATTCGCACTGCGGAATCCGATTTGTTGACATGTTGCCCGCCGGCGCCTGATGCGCGATAGGTATCAACTTTGAGGTCCTTATCCTCGACCTCAACCTCGATATCGTCGTCGACCACGGGATAAATCCAGACGCTTGCAAAGCTCGTGTGCCGGCGTCCCTGAGCATCAAACGGCGAGATCCGAACAAGTCGGTGAACCCCACTCTCGGTCTTCAACCAACCATAGGCGTCGGACCCGCTGACCCGGACCGTCACCGATTTCAGCCCCGCCTCCTCCCCGTCCGTACGGGACAGTTCCTCCGAAGCGCAGTCATGCTGGCCAGCCCAACGGAGGTACATCCGGAGCATCATCTCTGCCCAATCCTGGCTCTCGGTTCCGCCAGCGCCCGCATGAATTTCAAGGAAACAGTCGTTGCCGTCGGCTTCTCCTGACAGCAACGCCTCCGTTGCGCGTCGGCGCGCTTCCGCCGCCAGGCGGCGAAGATCTGCCTCGGCGTCCACGGCTGCAGATTCGTCCTCTTCCGCTTCGGCTAGCTCAATCAGTTCGACGGCGTCGGCAAGCTTTTGCTCAAGCTCGTTGAGCGCCTTGAGTTGCGCCTCCAGACTTGCGCGCTGCCGCATGACCCGGCGTGCGCGCTCCGGATCCTCCCAAAGTCGAGCATCTTCAGCGACTGCGTTCAGCTCGGCGAGGCGGGTTTCCGCTTGATCCTTGTCAAAGATGCCTCCCGAGTAGCGCCAGCGAGGCGCGAACCTCCCGCATCAGTTCCTCCAGTTCTGCGCGCATGGCCAAGCTCCCTCAGCTTCCCGACGGTGGCACGGGCAAAAGCAGTGCTTGATTCTCTAGTCGCCTCTACCAGCAAAGGCAAGCGCCACCTCAACAGTTTCATCCCTCAGCATTCCGATGGGTCACCTGGCCCGCCACGAGTCGGCCAGTCCTACCGCCGTGAGCCCATCGTGGAGGCGTCCAAACAGATAAGGACGGCGGCGCTCCGGCCGACACTGCCTGTCGACTCTGGTTCCGGACAAAACGAACACGCAGTCCACACCGGGATCCACCAACGGCCTTCAGCCAAAGCGCCTCGATGGCCGGGCTGCGCCCTGCACTATCTCCGGCGCGGAGAGTGCCAAGTTCCAAGGTGAGCGACTGCGGTGCAAGTGCCTGGACGGCCTGACCAGGTATTCGCAATTGCGCGGTTCCCTGTTGATGGGCCGAGGTCTGGATCTCGAGACGGAGGTCTTCGTAGAGCGCCCGGAAGACAACGCGGCCCCGCGAGAGCAACGCATCCTGGCCTGCAAACGTGGCGTCGTCGGACAACTGTGGCCATGGCGGCAGGCGTACCCCTGGCATTCTTGACCGGAAACCCGGCTGGAGCTGAACTCACCGATGATCACAGTGTGGTCCAGAGGCTGTGGACCACCCCGAAGACCGTGGCTCATCTTCTTTCGGACAGGGCACTCCAGCAGGTACCGCCCCCCAGACTCACGGAAATCATCGAAATCCTGAACACGAAGTGTGGCGAGTTGCTTGCCGTACGTAGTTCCGGTGAGCCCGGACATTTCGTGCTCGTCACTGCCCACTGCGAGATTCGGACCACGCTTCGCCACAACCATAAGGGCAAGATTGTCACTCCTTGGTTCTCTCCCCCGGCTCGGCATGGACGGTCGTTCTAGGAGTTGTTGCCTTCCGACGCCTGGAAGGCTCAATCTCTACGTCGGAACGGCAAAATCACCCGGGGCATCGCGAAGACACTGCACTAGCTGTTGGGGGCGTCCTCCAACTGATCGTGTCGGCAGCATTGCGTCAACGCACCGACGCAAGTGAAGCGAACTGGTCCGAACGTCGTCAGGTTGACGCCGGTTGTGTCCCAATGCGTGGTGTAGGAACGGCCGCCCTGCCGAGCTGCCGCCGCGCCTCCAAGGCGCAGGCGGCGGCGGGCCGGCAGCGGGTGGCCATCGTGATCTCCGGGTAGGGTTGAAATTCGTGACGTAACACCCGGCCCCGGAAGGACCACGATGACCGATCCCATGATGACCTTGCAGAGCCTGCTCGCCAAGAGCTCCGACACCGAATTTCTCCGCAGCATGATCGGCTACACGGCCCAGCGGCTGATGGAGCTTGAGGTTGAGGGCCGCACGGGTGCGGCCTACGGCAAGCGTTCAGCGGCTCGCACCACGCAGCGCAACGGCGACCGCGAGCGCTCCTGGGAGACTCGCGCCGGCACGGTGGATCTCCGCATTCCGAAGCTTCGCGCCGGCAGCTACTTCCCCGCCTTCCTGGAGCCCCGCCGGGCGGCCGAGAAGGCGCTCACCGCAGTCATCCAGGAAGCCTACGTCCAGGGTGTCTCGACCCGCTCGGTCGACGACCTGGTGCAGGCGATGGGCATGGGCGGCATCTCCAAGAGCCAGGTCTCGCGCCTCTGCCAGGACATCGACACCCGCGTCCAGGCGTTCCTCACCCGCCCGCTCGAGGGCGCCTGGCCGTACCTCTGGCTCGACGCCACCTACGTCAAGGTCCGCGCCGACGGACGGATTGTCCCGGTCGCCGTGATCATCGCCGTCGCCGCCCACGCCGACGGCCACCGCGAGGTCCTCGGCATGCAGGTCGGCGCCTCCGAGGCCGAGACCTTCTGGCTCGACTTTCTCCGCTCGCTCAAGGACCGCGGCCTCGCCGGCGTCCAGCTGGTGATCTCCGACGACCACCAGGGTCTCAAGGCCGCCGCCGACCGCGTCCTCGGCGCCAGCTGGCAGCATTGCCGCGTCCATGCCGCCCGCACCCTGCTCGCCCGCGGCCGGCGCCAGGACCGACGCATCCTCGGCGCCCTGCTGCACACCGTCTTCGCCCAGGACGACGCCACCGCCGCCCAGCGGCAGTGGCGCAGCGTCGCCGACCAGCTCCGCCCGCGCCTGCCCGACGTCGCGGAACGCATGGACACCATCGAACCCGACGGCCTCGCGCACATGGCGTTCCCGGCCGAGCATCGCACCCGGATCGCGTCCACCAACCCGCTCGAACGCCTCAACCGCGAGATCAAGCGCCGCACCCGGGTGGTGGGAATCTTCCCGAACGCCGCCGTCGTCACCCGGCTGGTGGGAGCGATCCTGCTCGAGCAAAGCGACGAATGGGCCGTTGAACGGGCCCGCTACCTGCCACTGGCCGCCGACGCCAAAACCTGCCAACCTCCACCCGACGGCGCGCCACCCCAGGCGGCCTGAACCTACCCTCGGCCCACCGGAGACCACGAGCGCACACAGGCTGTTCTTACACCACCTCCCGGGGCACGATCTTGACGCCTGAACACCTTTCACTCCCAACAAGCATGCTGCGAACGATGGAATCGGGTTCGCCGGTCACCCTGCACACGTTGGCGACGATGATGATGGCCGATGGCGACTACACGGAGGCGGATGCGCTAGTCGACTTCGTCGGCCGCGACCGCCCGCAGGTCGTCAGCGGGTTTGTTCCATTCTCGACGACCCGGGAGCACTGGCTGCTGCAGTCATACGATGAACTCTACCGGCGCCACCTAGGGGCAAGTGACCGGGACTCCACACCGTTTCTCTCGGCGCTGGCCGACCTACCGCCACCCACGATCGAAGATGGCGTGCATCAGCGGCAGCCGCAGGCCGGTTGATTTTTCCCGACCGCCGCGCTCTGCGATTGGGTCGGAGACCCGGCTGATCTCGACGTTGCCCCATGCAAACCCTGGCCACTCGATGCAACGCGCCGGCACGCAGGGTGGCCAAGGGCAGCGGTGGAGTCGGTGTCCTGATCTAGACGAGGCGCGCCCGCGATCGGCGGGCCCGAATGTCTGTATCCGGTGACCTGGAATGCAGCGCAGTCGATTGGCCGACTGCCGCTGGCTGAACTGTACGCTTCCCTGTCGACAATCCTCTCCGAACCGCTTAGTGAACCGGCCCGACCGCCGGCACAGGAGATTTTGTGGAATGCTACGCGCCCTCTTTGCCCCCCCTTGATCTCGCTGCAGCAAGCATGGGCGCCAATTCTGTGAGCGTCGGGATCGCGAGATGAGGGCCAAAACCCAGAAGTTCCGGCTGCTTTTCTCCGGTTCGGTTCACCCACAGCGTCTGGAAACGCGCCAGGGTCGCGCCTGCCAGATCCCAGGGATGAGAGGAGATCAGCACGATTTCCCGCGCAGCTAAACCAAGCGTTTTCACAGCATGCGCATAGACCGCAGGGTCAGGCTTGAACGTACGCACGTCATCTGCGCTCATGACTTGGTCAATTCGCTGACCAAGCCCCGATGACGCCAACGCACTTTCGATCATATCGCGGCTGCCGTTTGTCAGGATCGCCGAGCGGACTCCAAGCTCCTTCAGGGCCGCCAGCGCAGAGTCCGCCTCAGGGTACGGCTTGATTTCCAAATACGCATCGAGGAGCCGGCGACGGAGTTCAAGGTCTGCCGCACGGCCGTATTGCCTAAGCGTCGAGTCGAGCGCGTCTCGAGTGAGTTGCCAGAACGGCACGTACCGCGCCATGGCGGCCCGGAGCCAGGAGTACTCGAGTTGACGCCGACGCCATTGCTCGCTGAACGCACGTCCTTCTTCTCCAAACGCGTCACGGCATGCCTCCACAGACGAGTGGACATCAAACAACGTCCCGAACATGTCGAAGACGCATACCTTCACCGTCTCAGGTTTGAAGATCACGGAACTCTCCTATCGGAAGTACGGCCAGCATCATCAGTGGGTTATCTCCACATTGAACAAACCGTTGCAAAACACAAGTATGCCTTGGCAAGCGCCACGGGCGCTCATTCCTCGGCAGTGCTAATCCGATCCAGAAGGTAGCATTGCGCAATTGGGCCATGGGCACGACGCTGAGGGGATGCAGGCGTGGTGCCCCAACCCCTGTCCGCTAACCGTGGCGGCCCGCCGAGATGCCATAAACGGGCGCACACTCCTGGTCGAATTGGCTGGTCTCTCTACCAGAAGTTTGCCACCCTTCGTCTCAGGACACCTGATCAGGAAGGGTGACTAGCGGTCCGCCAGATCGAAGCAGTATCGGGATTCTATTGTCCCCGGATGAGCCGCCTCTTCGGCCCCCACTGCCCCACGGGATCGTAACGCCAGAATGCCATGGATTCATCAAAGAGAGCCTTTGCCGAATCGCACGCCACGCCGGCCCGACAACTTGTGCGTTCTGGCTCCAAAGCGGCGCTGGCGACGAGCTTGGCCCGGGACCGGCAGCGGCCCCACAGTTCACTTGTGGTTGCCGCCACCACGGTCGAAGGCGAGCCACTTCTACTCCTTTCGGACCTTGCGGTGCACACGCAAAACATCGCAGCCGACCCCCGGGTTGCACTGCTCTATGACGGCGGCGGCGACCACGACGGACTCCTGTCCGGGAGCAGGGTCAGCATTCTCGGCAGCGTGGTGTCCGAGTCACGAGATGCCATAGGGGAACGTTATCTGCGTCGTTACCCAGAGGCACGGGAATACCTGGAGTTTGGAGATTTCAGGATGTACCGCGTGGAGGTCCGGGCAGCCCATTTGGTAGCCGGTTTCGGAGCCATTCATTGGCTGGAGCCCACTGATGTGATGGTTTCCGACACGGCGGCATTCGCTGAGGCGGAAGCCGGCCTATTGGCAATCCTTAACGCCGACTGCCAACCGTGGACGCTCCCGGAACCGCCAGCCCCGGAACAGGACTGGACATTGACCGGAATCGATCCGGAAGGTGCCGATTTCCGAAGCGGAAGCCGGTTCAGAAGGCTGTCGTTCGACCAAGTGCTACGCGATCCTAACGCGGCTAGCCGGCATCTACGTGAGATGATCGGTGCAGATCCGAACCGACCGGATGGGCTGGACTGATCGTACCTACGCTCAAGACGCAGTTGTGCCGGGACGCGGCCTCACCGCGCCCCGGCATCATGGAGACCCTTCTATTTGCGGAAGCTGGGGATCTGCCGCGGGTCGACTCCCAAGACAGCGCGTGCGCTCACTGGCTCGGCCCCGACCCAAGATCTGTCCTGATCCATGTGATCGCTCGGCGGAGCCGAAAGATCCGAAACCGAACGGTGTCCGCGCTCCGTTCCGGCCGCCGGAACTCCCGGTGAAGCGAACTCCAACGACGGCTCAAGCCGATCTCTTCCACTCTTCCGGCGTCCGGGCATAAGTCCGAAAAACGTCTTCCACCCGGCCGACTCGCCGCTCGCCTTTGAACCCACGTGGACCGCCGGGCGCAGCTGCGCGATGTTCCCTTCGTCGGTCTCTTGCGCACCCACTGGGGCGGTCGAACCCGACGATCCGTTGAGCTTCCCGCGTTTCGCAGCGGCGGGCTCCGCCACCAGATGGTCCTGGCTGTCGGCGGTCCATCTGGGCGGGGCATCACCCGCAAGGGTCGGTCGCGTCGGAGCTTCTCGGACCATCGGGTCCGCACCCTGCACAACCGATGCATCTTGGCTGGATTCCGACGTCAGCCCGCTATTGAGCTGAACGGCCTTCATGGGGATCGCATCAATCCCCTGAGCCTTCGTTTCCCCGTGCTTGCCGGCCGCATCGGTGGAAGGACGGGTTGCCGGCGGGTATTCCCGCTCTGCCGCCGTCGTCGGGCGAATTTCGCCGGCGTCCATCGGTTCGGTGGCAATTGACCGCGAGATTGGATCCAAAGTCCGGCTCCCCGCGGTCTCGCACGGCGTGGGTTGCAGCCTCTCGTCCGGAATGTCGGACCGGAATGTGCGCCTCCGGACAAGAGGCTCGGGAGACGCCGCGGGGGTCTCACCGATGTCCAGTCCAACCTGTTCCGCTTGCGGTGGCGGCGTCGGACCAGCCGTTGCGCTGGATTCCGCGCCGTGGAGCTCGGGGGAAGTGCGCCCGAAACTGTGCGGTATGTCCTGGGAACCGTATCCGTTCGGCTTTCCGGAGTGCTCCAACGGCTCTGGCTGTAGCCGGGGCTGCGAAGATGCAGGTCGCCCGGGAGACCCGTGCGGAACCCGTTCGAGAACCGAGCCATGCTCCCGGTCGAGACCGGCCATGACGACCGAAACCCGGATCGTGTCGCCCATGTCGTCATCGATTGCCACGCCCACCTTGAGGTTGACTCGCTCGTGGGTCCGCCCCCGAATGATCTCCATGATCTGTTCGGTCTGCGTCAGGCTGACATTGGCGCTGCTCGTGATGTTGACGACGAGACTGGTGGCCTGATCCATCTCCAAGCCCTGGTAACTCAGTAGTGGGTTGTTGATCGCCGCGTTGGTGGCCTCTTCGATCTTGTTTTCGCCTGTGGCCTCGCCGGTACCCATGAGTGCGGCACCCGCATCCTTCATCGCTGATCGGACATCCGCGAAGTCCAGATTGATGAGGCCGGGGCACATCAGGAGGTCAGTAATGCCCCGCACGCCGTCATGGAGGACGTTGTCCACAAGGCCGAAGGAATCCAGCAGGCTCATCCCCTCGGTTTGCACGTCAAACAGCTTCTGGTTGGCAATGACCACGAATGTGTCGACTGCATTCCGAAGTTCCTGGAGCCCTTCTTGAGCGATTTCCGTCCGGTTCACAGCTTCGAATGCAAAAGGTGTCGTCACCACGGCCACGGTTAGAATTCCGCGCTCATGCGCAGCTCTGGCGATGACCGGTGCGGCGCCCGTTCCGGTTCCTCCGCCAAAACCGGCGACGAGGAACAGCATGTGGGCATCACCCACCGCATCCATCACCTCGTCCAGGGACTCCTCAGCGGCCTCCCTGCCAATAAGCGGATTGGACCCCGCTCCCAGCCCCTGCGTACTCTGTAGACCGAGCCTGACCCGGACCGCGCAAGTGGACCGCCGAAGCGCTTGCAGGTCCGTGTTGCACGCCACAAAGGACACGCCCTCGAGTTTGCTCTCGATCATGTGGTCGACGGCGTTGCAGCCACCGCCTCCCACCCCCACAACCGTGATCTTCGGCTTGAAGTCAAGGTCCTCCGGGACACTGATGCTGATTGCCATGTTGGTCTCCATCTGCGCCTGGACGTGATGTCCCGGCTTGGTTAGAAGTTCTCTCGCAGCCAGCGGAACGCGGCACGAAGTCCGCCGGCACGGGGTGGTAACGCGCGGGAGAGGAACTCGCGAGGAGGCTCCTCCGCGTATCGAAGCAGGCCGACGAGGACAGCGAATTCCGGCTTGCGAAGGGCGTCGGGCAAACCCTGGATCCCCTCTGGTCGACCCAGGCGCACTCGGCGGCCGAGCGCCTTGCTGGCGGTTTCGGCGAGCCCGCGAACCTGGCTGCCACCACCGGTCAGCACCACGACGCCGCCCATCTCCTGCGGGAAACCGCTGTTGGCGAGTACGGCCGCGAGTTCGTCGAACATCGCCCTTGCCCGGGACGCGACAATCTGGTTCAGGGCTTCAGCCGGAATCTCAACCCGGTCGTCCTCGGATTCCGCCTCGTGCGGTTGCACCAGTACCGGTCCGAGGCCCTCTCCAAGGACCGTCGACGCATGGAATTTCTTGATCCGCGTGGCTTCCTTGAGCGAGACGCCGAGACCGCGAGCGAGATCGCGAGTGAAGTATTCACCGCCACCTGCGCAAGCCCACGCGTAGACCAGCGCGTTTTCGTGGAAGATTCCGAGTGACGTCCGACTGGCCCCGATATCGATCACGACGGAGCCGATTCGTCTCTCTTCCTCGCTCATGACGGCAAGCCCCGCCGCGAGCGCAGGAAAGACCATTGCCTTCACCTCGATCTGGGCGTCGGCCAGGCACGTCTCGAGATTCCAGCCGACGGATCGTTCGGCGTGGACCATGTGGACGTTGATTCGCAGGGTGCTGCCGACCATGTCAACCGGGTCATCAACCCGGTTCCCGTCCAGCACGTAGCTGACCGGCAACGCGTGCGCGATCCTGGCCGGCCCCCTGTCGGAATCTTCCGGATCATCGAGGCGCATCTCGCTGAAGCTCTGCTCCGTGATGCGGCCACCGTTCACCTGGAACAAGGGAAGCTCCTGGTGCGAGGACACCGACTGTGCGCATGGCAAGGTCGCAATGACCTGGGTGATGCGGCCGTCGGCCATCTCTTCGGCCCTGCGCACCGCCTTCCGAATTGCGGCCGGCAACTCGTACATGTCGGTCACAACGCCGTTGTCGAACCCGGCAGAACGTGTGTGGCCGCTCCCGATGACGGTCAGCATCTGGCCCGGCTCGCGAGCCGCAATCAGGCAGCAGATCTTCTCCGCGCCGACGTCGAGAACTGAATACACGTCCGTCACGTCAAACTTCCTCTGCATCCAGCGCGACGTCGGGGGGAGGGTGGAAACGGACAGTGATCCGCCCCGGAACCCGGAGATCCACCGTCTCCACGCTCGGGTCGAGCACGTCAAACTCTCCCGCCGGCAAATCAAGCGAGGCAAGGGCGCCCGCCGGATCTTGTTCCGGAAGGTGGATTCTCGCTCCGGTATCGGTTGCCAACGTCCAGCGGCGCTTCGACACCCAGATTGCGGCCTCGATGCGTCGGGCCAAATCGGGACGGCCAGCCAACGCCTGCTCGAGGTGAGCCAGCTTCGTGTTTGCACCCTCGCCGACGAGCTGCGCAAGTTCGGGGAAATCTTCCGGGGCTACTGGTCCGATCACGTTCCCGGAGGCCTCGATCGCGTACAACACTCCGTTCTTCTGCCAGACGGCCGCAGGGACCCGTTCGTGAAGCGCCACGTGCAGGCGGCTAGGTAGCAGGACCCGCATTTGTACATCGGCCACCCACCCGATCTCTTCGACTTCTTTCTCCACCGCATCCAGGTCGAGGAACAGACTTGGCTCGCCCACGGGCACGGCGAGAGCCCTGACCAGATCGGTCCGAGCCGTCCATCTGCGCCCCTCGACCCACACCTCTCGGATCGACAGGCCGGCGTCCTGGCTCGCCTCCCGAGCTTCCCGAGCAATTCGGTCCAGCCGGTCTGGCCACACGAACGCAGTGGTTGCACCGCCCGCGAGCAACGGTACGACCAGCATCCAGCGCCAGCGCCGCCTCAACGGGGGCATGACGCGTCCTCCACCATCCAGATGCAGAGCTCTTCAAACCCGATTCCGGCCTGCCGGGCGAGTTTTGGCACCAACGAGGTCCGCGTCAGACCGGGCTGGGTGTTGAGCTCAAGCAGGACCAGACGGTGGCTTGCGGTAGTGTCGTCGAGGCGAAAATCAGACCTAGTTACGCCGCGGCACCCCAGAAGCTGATGGGCACGAACTGCGGCATCCAGCACTTCGTCGCGGACGGTACGGGGGAGTTCCTCCGTCTCGATGTACTGGGTGGAGAGCGAGTTGTACTTGTTCTGGTAGCTGTAGAAGCCACTCTGGGTCCGGATCTCCAGGAAAGAGAGGGGTCGTTCGTCCATGACCGCCACGGTGAGCTCCCGGCCAGGCACATACTCCTCGACCAGCACCATTTCGCCTTCAGCCCCAGCGGCGGGCTCCGGTCGGGCATCGCCCGAGAGTAGGATCACGACCCCGATGCTGGAGCCGCCCGCCAGGGGCTTGACCACGTAGGGCCGAGGCAGTGGGTCCTGCTCGGCGAGATCCGCCCGGGACACCACACAGCCCTCCGCGACGGTCAGACCGTTCGCAGCAAAGATTTTGCGGGAGGCTGGCTTGTCCATGGCCAGCGCTGATGCCCGCACACCGGAATGTGTGTACGGCACTCCCATCACCTCGAGGAGGCCCTGAACCGATCCGTTCTCGCCGGCCCCGCCGTGCAGTGCGTTAAACACGATGGTGCCGGGCGGCTCGAGAGCCCTCACCATTGCCTGCACGCCGACCCAAGGGTCAAACGTATCGACCTGCAGACCGTTCGAGTCGAGCGCGTCCACGACGGCGGCCCCGCTACGCAGCGAGACCTCCCGCTCGTTCGAGGTGCCCCCAAGCAGCACGACGACTCGACGACCGACAGTCACGCAAGTGCTCCTTCAGGGGCTTGACCGACCCGGTGAATCTCCCATTCCAGAAGAATTCCGGTCTCCGCATGCACCCGGCCTCGAACTTCCTCGGCCAACAGCTCAAGGTCGGCGGCACGTGCCGTCCCATCGTTGACCAAGAAATTCGCGTGCTTTTCCGAGACGCTTGCCCCGTTTCGGCGGAGGCCCCGGCATCCCGCCTGATCGATCAGCCTCCAGGCCTTTTGTCGCGGCGGATTGCGGAATGTGCTCCCGCCGGTGGCGACCCGGATGGGCTGGGTGCGTTCGCGACGCTCGCGGAACTGCTGCATGCAGGCAGCGATCACTGAGGAATCACCGGGTGTCCCGGCGAACTGCGCCGAAACAAAGATCGAATCCGCGGGGACCGAGCTTCTGCGGTAGCTGAGGCCCAGGTCCGCCGCCGGCATGTCATGGGCCTGCCCGGCGCGGTCAATCGAGCGGGCGGCAACCAGAATCTGTCGGGCTTCTCTGCCGTGACACCCTGCGTTCATCCGAAGGGCTCCGCCAACGCTCCCAGGAATTCCTTCGAGGAAGTCGAATCCTGCTATTCCAGCCTCCTGGGCTGCCCGGGCAACATCGGCGCTCGCGGCTGCCGCCCCCGCCTCGATGTGGGCTCCGCGCACCTGGACGCCAGCGAATGCCCGGCCCAGCCGGATCACCGCTCCGGGGACGCCGCCGTCCCGGATCAGCAAATTGGACGTGCGGCCCACAACCGTGATCGGGATGTCGGGATCGAGGCCAGCAAGGAAATTCGTCAGGTCGTCGGTGTCCGCGGGAGTGAACAGCACCTCCGCTGGGCCGCCGACACGGAACCAGCTGGTTTTCGCCAGCACCGCCCCTACGCGCAAGCGACCGCGCACGGGTGGCAGGCGTTTCATCAGCGGCGACGTCACGAGACGGTCTCGCCGGACGCGGCTAAGACGCGCTCGAGTGCAGCCGGAAGCTTGGCCGCCCAGTTCGTGATGTCGCCAGCGCCCAAGCAAAGAACCATGTCACCGGCCGACACGAACGATGCAAGGGTGTCGGCGAGCGCATCCGGATTCGCCAGCGCACATGCGCAGGGGTGGCCGTGGGCCTGGATGCCTCTCACCAAAGCGTCGCGGTCGACGCCCTGGATCGGTGCTTCCCCTGCCGGGTAGATGTCCGCCACCAGCACGACCCCGGCATCATCGAAGGCGCAGCAGAAATCCTCGAAAAGGGACTGCAGGCGAGAAAACCGATGGGGCTGAATCACCGCCACGACCTTGCCAGCAGTGATTTCACGCGCCGCGGCTAACACCGCACGGATTTCCACCGGGTGGTGGCCGTAGTCGTCAACGACCGCAACGCCGTGCGTTTCCCCCACGCGGGTGAAGCGGCGGCGCACGCCGCCGAATTTGCGAATGCCGTCCCGGATGTTGGTGGGAGCGATGCCGATCACGTGCGCCACTGCAACAGCGCCTAGGGCATTCTGGACGCTGTGCCGGCCAGGCATGGCGACGGTCATGCCGTCGATTCGTCTGACCTCGCCGGAGGAGTCCCCAAAGGCGTCCGGCCGAAGCACGACATCGAATCCCATGCTGTCGCCATCGCGACAGACTTCTACGGCCTGTACGTCCGCGACGTCGGCGAAGCCATAGGTCACCACCCGGCGGTCGGTGACCGACGCGGCGAGCCGCCGGACCTCGGGATGATCAACACACAACACCGCCGCTCCATAGAACGGCACCGTTTCGGCAAATGTCCTGAAGGCGTCCCGGAGCGCATCGAAAGTCCCGTAATGGTCCAAGTGCTCGGGGTCGATGTTGGTGACGACCGCGACGGTGGCGGGAAGGCGCGTGATGGAACCGTCCGATTCGTCAGCTTCCACCACCATCCACGCCCCGGTACCGAGCCGGGCATTGGTGCCGTGCGCATTGATCACGCCGCCGTTCACGAAGGTCGGATCCAACCCGGCATCGTGCAGTACCGCCGCAACCATTGACGTGGTGGTCGTCTTGCCGTGCGTACCACCGACGGCAACTGAGGGCCGGAACCGCATCAGTTCGGCCAGCATTTCGGCCCTGCCCACGACCGGCACCCGCACCGACCGCGCGGCCACGACCTCCGGATTATCTTCCGGGAGTGCGGACGAAACCACGACGACTGACGCATCGCCCAAGTTTCCGGCGCTGTGTCCGACCGAGATTGGGACGCCCAGTTTTCGCAGTCGCCGAACGTTGCTGTTTTCGACGAGATCGCTGCCGTGGACCCGATGGCCGAGATTGTGCATGACTTCAGCGATGCCACTCATGCCAATTCCGCCGATCCCGACAAAATGGACTGCGCCAAGAGGGAGGGGGAAGCCCGTCATCACCGACCTCCCTGGGCCACGCACTCCACCAAGTCCGCCAGCCTCGCCGCAGCATCTGCCGGCACAACCTGAGGCGTCTTCGACGCCGCTGCAGCCAAGCGCTCCGGAGATTCCAACAGCTGCGACACAAGGTCGGTGAGCCCTTTCGCTCCTTCCAGCTCGGGCACGACCCAGGCCGCCTCGACGGCAACGGTGGCCGCCGCATTTGCCTGCTGGTGGCCGTCGATCGATGAGGGCAGCGGGATGTAGATCGCCGGGCGGCCCGCAACCGAATTCTCGGTGACGGTCGCGGCACCTGCCCGGCCGATAACGAGATGGGCGCCGCTCAGGGCGCCGGCCATGTCCTCGATGAAGGAGACCACGGACGCCCGAATTCCGGCAGCGCGATAGGCTGCCCGGACCTCTTCCAGCATCTCTTGCCGCGCCTGCTGCAGTACATCGAGGCGCGACCGGGTTTCCTCGCCAATCGCGGCGAGAGCTGCGGGCACGATGGTCCCGAGGGCACGGGCTCCCTGGCTCCCGCCGGTTACCACTAGGCGGACCGGACCACTCTCACTCGGTGGGCAGTAGTCGGCCGGCGACAATCGCTCGAACACCTCGCGAACCGGCAGGCCAACCTGCTTGGAACGTACTCGGTCTGGAACGTTGGCCACTCGCCGGAACGTCGTGGCAAGCGTGTGTGCACGGGAAGCCAGAAGCCGATTGGCGCGTCCCAACACGGCATTGGCCTCGTGGAGTACCAGCGGAATCCGCCGAATTCGCGCCGCGAGTCCCGTCGGCACGGAGGCATAGCCCCCGAACCCGACGACGACCGCGGGACGGCGGCGATGCAGCAGGCGAATGGCGTCGAGGACGCCCATGCCGAGTACGGGCAGGGCGATCGCACTCGCCCACAGGCCCCGTCCCGCAACTCCTGCCGCCGGAATTACGGAGCATGGCAGACGGCTCTCGGGGCGAACGTGTTGTGCGCCGCGGCGATCGGTCACGAGATGTGTTCGCCACCCTCGCTCGGACAGCGCCTTGGCCAGGGCGATCGCCGGAAACAGGTGCCCTCCGGTGCCACCAGCCGCGAGCATGGCGACGCGACTCACCGTTCCCATCCCACGGGTATGACCCGACGGCGGGTCAGCGCCAGCATCAGACCCATGCTGATTCCGACCGCCAGCAGCGACGAGCCGCCGGTGGAGATGAACGGCATTGTCACCCCCGTTGTCGGCGCTAGGTTCAGGGTGACCGCCACGTGGACAAGCGCCTGAAGGACGAACTGAAGCAGCAGGCCGCCTGCTGCCAGCATCACGAACAGGTCCTGGCTTCCCCGCAAGCGGCTCAGCCCGCGGAACGTGATCCCGGCGACCAAGGCCAGAACGGCGAAACACGCAACCACGCCGAACTCCTCGGCGATCACCGGAAACACGAAATCGGTATGGGCGTCGGGAATGCTCCCCTTGATCGTGCCCTCTCCGGGTCCCCGTCCCAGGAAGCCGCCGCGGCTATAGGCGTCCAGTCCTTTCTCGACCTGGAACCCCAGTAACCCGTCCGGGTAGAGGAACTGGTCAATGCGGGCCTCGACGTGTGGCAGGATCCTGTAGGCGATAAACGTGAACGCCGCACCGACCAGCGCCGCGAGCAACATGAGGCGCAAGCGCAGACCAGCCAAGAACAGCTGACCGCACCATGCGATGCCCAGAATCATCGCCATCCCGAAATCGGGCTGGGCCACTAGCAGCGCCCACAGCGCGAACAGCAGTCCGAGCGGCAGCAGCAGGTAG
This sequence comes from Alphaproteobacteria bacterium, assembly GCA_965215575.1. Classification (GTDB taxonomy): domain Bacteria; phylum Pseudomonadota; class Alphaproteobacteria; order TMED109; family TMED109; genus VXPW01. The sequence continues at coordinate 1,887,734 of OZ244069.1, read as the reverse complement.
GAAGGACGAGAACGGACCAAGACCCCGAACGAAGCGTTGCGGCCCCGCGCCAGCAGCCAGCCGATCACTACTGCAAAGAAGGGCTTGGCCAGTTCGGAGGCTTGGAGGGAAATCCCGCCGATATCCAGCCAGCGCTTGGCTCCCTTCACATCGGCGCCCATAGCGATCGTCAGGACCATCAGGACCATCACTAGAAACAGCCCGCCCACCGAAAAGCGGAAGACTCCGACCGGCGACAGGAACGACAACGAAACCATCACGGCGAGCGATGGCAGGAGCACGCGCAAATGCCAGGTAAAAAAATGCAACTCGTTGAGATCCCGGTGGATGGCAACAAGGTGCGTCGCCGTCATGACCGCCAGCAGTCCGAAACAGGCGAGGCCGAGAACAAGCGCGAGGTTGATGCGGTCAACGCTGCCAGCCCAGCGCTGGACCGATCCGACCAAAGCGTCTGCTCCGGTGGTCACGGCTCCGCCCTCGCCAGAGACCTGACCACTTGACGGAACGCCACACCTCGGGCTTCGAAGTCGGCGAACTGGTCGTAACTCGCGCACGCCGGGGACAACAGGACCGGCGGAGGGGGCGAACGCCGGCGGGCGCTGCCGAATGCCGATTCCACTGCCGCATCCATGCGCTCGAACCGGAAGGCCGGAATGCGCGCGGTGAATGCAGCTTCCATGACCGGGCCGTCCTCCCCGAAGAAGAAGCCGCTATCGACCCGGTGGGCGAGTGACAGCAGGGGATTCAGGTCCTCGTTCTTGCCGCGGCCTCCAGCCACCCAGCAAACTCTCCTGAAACACGAGAGGGCGGCCGCAGTCGCCGCCACGTTCGTGGCTTTGCTGTCGTTGAAGAAGTCAACCCCGTCGATCGTGTCCAGCCACTCAAGCCGGTGCGGTAGACCGCGGAACGAGCCCAAGGCTGGTCCCAAGTCGGCCGGTTTTGCTCCGACGATCCGCGCCGCAGCCCAAGCGGCCACCGCATTCTGCCGATTGTGCTCCCCCACCAGGCCCAGCACGCCGTCCATCGGTCCGATCGCTTGATCATCCGCGTCCAGATCGTCGCGCAGCACGCCGTCGTCCACCCAGACTCCGCCTGGGCATCGCTCCTGCGTGGAGACGCTCACCACTCTCGGAGCCCCTGGCGAATCACGGAGTGACTTCCGCAGGCGCTTCCCCTCGGCGTCGTCAACGCAGATCACCGCCACGTCGTCCGGCCCCTGGGCCCGAAGCATGCGTTCCTTTGCCGCAACGTAGGCACTCCGCGACCCGTGCCAGTCCAAATGATCGCTGCCGATGTTGAGGAGCACCGAGACGCGAGGGCAAAACTCCGTGGACCGGGCAAGTTGGAACGACGAGAGTTCCAGCACGTAAACGCCGTCCCACGGGTGTGGGAGGTCCAGGACAGGCGTGCCCAGATTGCCGCCCGCAGCACAGCGCCGCCCCGTCGCATCCAGAAGGTGCGCGACCATGGCTACCGTGCTCGACTTGCCGTTCGTCCCAGTGACCGCCACGACGGGTGGTAAGGCCGGAGGGTTCCGCGTGACGCGCCGCCAGAAGATGTCGATGTCGCCCTGCACCCGTATTCCGGCTCGAACCGCGGCCAAGAGCTGCGGATGCGCCGGCGAGATTCCGGGACTCGCGACGATCCCGCTGAGAGGCGGGGTCAGTTTCCGCACCGCGAAGCCCGCCTCAGCGGCAGCGACGCGGCGTTCCGGGCGATCGTCCCAGACCACGATGGCATGGCCGTCGCCTGCGAGGGTGCGCGCCGCACTGACCCCCGTGCGACCAAAACCCAGAATCCCAGTCCGAAGTTCAGCCATCGCCGTCACCGCAGCTTGAGCGTGGCGAGGCCAGCGAGCGCACACACCACGGCGATGATCCAGAAGCGCACGACCACGGTCGCTTCGGGCCAGCCCTTCTGCTCGTAATGGTGGTGCAGCGGAGCCATCCGGAAGATGCGCCGCCCTGTCAACCGGAACGAGATCACTTGGAGGATGACCGAAACCGTCTCGAGGACAAACAGTCCGCCGATTACGGCGAGCACGATCTCATGGCGGGTGGAAAGTGCAATGGCAGCAAGCATTCCGCCCGCCGCAAGCGAGCCGGTATCGCCCATGAAGATGCGCGCGGGGTGCGCGTTGTACCAGAGGAACCCGAGCCCGGCGCCGATCATGGCGCCGCACAGGACCGAGAGTTCTCCCGTCCCCGGCACATAGTGGACCTGGAGATAGTCCGCGAAAAATGCGTTGCCGACGAGCCACGCAATCAGGCCAAACGCCCCGACAGCAATCATGATCGGGACGATGGCCAGCCCATCCAGTCCGTCGGTCAGGTTGACCGCATTGGAAGTGCCGACCAGAACAAAGACGGCCAGCGCAACCCACCCCAGGCCCAAGTCCAGAATCAGTTCCTTGGCAAAGGGCACAGCGAGGTGCCCCGTGAGCCAGTCCGGGGCCACCCAGTGGATGGCGAGGGCCGTCGGCACAGCAACCCCGATCTGAAGGAGCAACTTGACGGACGAGGACATGCCGCGGGCCTTCCGGCGGCGCACCTTGCTGACGTCGTCGACCAAACCGATTAGACCGAACCCGAGGCCCGCCAGCATCACGGTCCAGAGATACACGTTGGCAGGGTCTGCCCAAATAATGGTCGAGCCGAGGCCGGCGATCAGGATCAGGAGCCCCCCCATCGTGGGCGTTCCCTGCTTGGTCAGCCAGTGCCGACCCGGGCCGTCCTCGCGGATGGGTTGCCCGCCACCCTGCATCTGTCCGAGATGCCGAATCAGGGTGGGACCGATGCAAAAAGCGATAAGCATCGCGGTCAGCATCGCTCCTCCCGTCCGAAACGTGAGGTATCGGAACAGGTTGAACGGCCCAAAGGTATCTGCGAGTGGCACAAGGAAATGGAACAGCATCAGCCGTCTTCCGCTCCCGTCACGCGGGCGACCACCGTCTCCAACGCGTTAGCGCGGCTACCCTTGACCAGCAGAACATCACCGGCTCGAAGCTCCGAGACGGCCCGCTTCGCGGCCTCCTCCGCGTCAGTCAGGAGTTCGCCTTCGGTTCCCCGCGGCAACGTGCCGTAAAGCGCAGCCATTTCCGGACCCACGCACCAGACTCGGTCAATGCCCTCAAGCGCCCTGGCGAGACCGGCGTGAAGTTCCGCCGACGCGGATCCAAGCTCTTTCATTTCCCCCAGTACCGCGAGACGCCGTCCGTCAGCGGGCGTAGTCCGCAGTGCCGCCAGCGCAGCGCACATGGAAGCGGGATTGGCGTTGTAGCTGTCGTCGATCACCCAGGCGCGACCGTTTTTCACGTGGACGGCGTGGCGCCGACCTCGTCCCGCGAGAGGTTCCACGGCTTCCATGTGCGAGCCGGCAGCGACGGGAGAAACGCCAAGGACGTTCGCCACGCTGGCTGCGGCGACCGCATTCAGCGCCCAATGCGCGCCCGACAGCCGGAGCCGACACGAGTTTTCCTGGCCCGCGAACGACCAGCGGAGGGTCTGACCGACATCCGTCGGGGTTACTTCCAGGAGGCGGGCATCCGCTTCGGCACATGTGCCGAACGTGATGATCCGTCCGGCTCCGTACTGCCGGGCCGCGGACTCGAGTTGATGACCACCCGGCGTATCGTGCGGGATGACAGCAATGCCACCGGGCTTCAGTCCCTCGAAAATTTCCGCCTTGGCGGCTGCGATCCGATCCAGACTTCCGAAGTACTCCAGATGGGCCGGGGCAATTCGCGTGACGAGGGCGATATCCGGTCGCACCAACTCGACCAGGGTTCCGATCTCGCGCGGACGATTCATGCCGATCTCGAATACTGCAGCGGCAGTCGCACACGGCATGCGCGCCAGGCTCAGGGGCACCCCGATTGCATTGTTGTAGCTGGACGCACTGGCGTGGACGGGACCCAGCGGGGACAGCGCCGCCCGCAGCAGTTCCTTCGTCCCGGTCTTGCCGACACTTCCCGTGACAGCGACGACGGTGGCATCCGTCCGGGCACGAGCCGAGCGTCCGAGACCCTGCAACGCCTGCAGCGGCTCACTGACTTCCAGATACCGGGGATCCGAACTGGGCTGAGGCCGGACAACGGCCGCGGCCGCGCCCGCCGCGAATGCAGCGTCGAGGAACGCGTGGCCGTCAGTGCGGTGGCCAGGAAGTGCCACGAACAGATCGCCGGGAGCGAGTCGGCGGGTGTCGATCGACACTCCGTGGGCGCACCATGTTCCACCGGTACGGCCGCCCGTGGCGGCAACCGCTGCGCCGGATGTCCACAGCGCGCTCATGCGCCCAGTCGCCCCGCGAGACACTGTGCCACGACTCGATCGTCGAACGGCGTCGCCACACCTTTCACGATCTGGATCGACTCATGTCCTTTTCCGGCGATCAGAAGCGCGTCACCCGGCGCCAGTGACCCTATCGCATCTGCGATCGCGTCCCTGCGGTCACCGATCTCGGTTGCCTGTCGCACTCCTTTCAGCACAGCAGCACGTATGGCTGCGGGATTCTCCGAGCGCGGGTTGTCGTCCGTCACGGTCACCCGGTCCGCGTAGCGCCCAGCTACCGCGCCCATCAGCCGGCGCTTTCCCGGGTCCCGGTCTCCACCGCAGCCGAAGACCACGTGCAGCAAGCCGACCACGTGAGGGCGAAGCGCCACCAGCGCGGCCGCCAAGGCATCCGGGGTATGGGCGTAATCGACGTATACCGCAGCGCGACCCACTGCCGCCACGCGTTCGAGCCGGCCGGCCGGCGGCGAGAGTGAGGACAGTCCGGCAATTGCCTCCTCTGCTGGGATCCCCGAAGCGGCAGCCGCTGCCGCCGCGGCGAGAGCATTCTCGGCCTGAAACGCACCGAGCGGTGTGAAGCTCGCGGTCCATTCGCCGTCCGGCGTGCCAACGTGAAGACGCTGCCCTTGTCCATGGGGTTCGGCGGCCAGCAGCCGCCAATCCGCGTCCGGTGCGCGTCCGTAGGTCACGATGTCGAGGGCTCGATCCGCCGCCGCCGCGCGAGTGGCAGGATCGATGGATTCCGTGTTGAAGATGGCGGTCCCCCGCGGAATCACCAAATCGGAAAACAACCTTCGCTTGGCGGCCCGATACGCCTCTTCCGTGCCGTGGTAGTCGAGATGATCACGGCCGATCGTGGTCAGGATGCCGATTGCGATTCGTACGCCGTCCAGGCGATGCTGATCGAGGCCGTGCGACGACGCCTCAAGTACTGCGTGCGCGATGCCCGAATCGTGAAGTGCTGCGAGTTCGGCATGCAGGGCCACGGGCTCGGGTGTCGTCAGCTGAAGACGCCCCTCGGCTTGGTCACTGCCGACGCCGATGCGCACCCCGAGCGTTCCAATGGTAGCGGCCCGAATTCCGCAGGTGCGCCACAACCCTGCAAGAAAGTGTGCGGTCGACGTCTTTCCGTTCGTCCCGGTGACTGCCACGATGATTCGCGGCTGCGATCCATAGAACGCCGCTGCCATCCGTGCGAGACGGCGCCTGGGCTGCTCGTCCGGGATCGCAGCCAGACCGAGGACTTGGGCCTGGGTGATGGCGGCCGGAGGAACCAGCGCGGCTGCCGCCCCGCGCCGCGCAGCATCCTCCAGGAATTCGGTTCCATCGGTCCGGCCACCCTGTAGGGCGGCGAACAGATAGCCCGGCCTCAGCGAGCGCGAGTCTGCGCTCAGGCCTCGGATATCCGGATCCGCAATGCCCTTGCGAAGTGGGGACCCAGTTCGAGCTGCAAGTTCGGCTAGCCGCATGGTCGCCGCCCTACCGCAAAGCCACCTGCGTGAGCGCGCCCGGATCCAGCGGTTCGAGCGGCGCCGGCGAAACGCCAAGGATCGGAGCAATTCCAGCGACGACCGACCCCGCGAGCGGGGCAGCGTTCCAGCCCGCCGAGGCAAAACCGTGGGTTCCCGGCGCAGCCTTGGGTTCGTCAAGCAAAACCACTATGACGTACCGAGGTGCGCTCATGGGAAATGCCGCAGCGAAGGAATTGGTTCTGGCGCCCCTGCGGTATCTACCGTTCACGACTTTCTGGGCCGTACCAGTCTTGCCCCCGACCTCGTAGTTGCCGATGTCGGCCAGGCCAGCAGTGCCGTGCAGTACGACCTGACGCAGCAGCATGCGCATCTGCCGGACAGTCTCGGGACGAATTGTCGCCGTCGGCGGGATTCGATCGCGCGTCCGCACTAGTCGTGGCGGGCGGTAGAAGCCGTCTCCGACGACGGCGGCCACCGCCGCTGCCAGATGTAGCGGCGACACGGCGATTCCGTGTCCGTAGGACACGGTCGCCCGCTGCACCTCTCCCCAAGCATCCGGGAGCTTCGGATAGGCGGAGCGTATCCCCGGGGAGGTGATGCTGTTCAGCAGGCCGAGGCGATCCAGATAGGCCCAGTGTTCCTCCTGACCGAGATCCTCTGCCACCTGCACCGTTCCGATGTTCGAGGAATGCACAAAGACTTCGGACAGACGCAGCCAGCGTTCCTCCGGGTGGTAGTCATTGATGGTGAACCGGCCTCTCTTGATCGGCTTGGTGGCGTCAAACTGGCTGTTGAGCGTCGCTCGGCCGGAATCAAGTGCAGCGGCCACCGTAAATGTCTTGAACGTAGATCCCATTTCGAACACACCCTGGGTGCTGAGATCGAACATCCCGGGATCGGTCGCGTCGCGTACATGGTTGGGGTCGAAGTCAGGAAGCGAAACCTGAGCAAGCACTTCCCCCGAAGCCACCTCGAGTACGACCCCAGCCGCGGCCACCGCCCGAAAGCGGTCCATTGCAGCGCGCAATCGCTCGCGCACTGCGTGCTGGATCCGCACATCGAGGGTCAACCGCAGCGGTCCGTCACCGATCAATGGGTCACCGACGCGCTCGACGCCGGCCATAGGTCGACCATCGATGTTGACGTAGCCAACCGCATGGGAAGTAAGTCGGCCCTGCGGATAGACTCGTCGCGTTTCCTCCCGAATGGCAAGGCCCGGTGACCCGAGGCGCATGGCCGCAGCGGCCCGGGCGGAACTGACGTGGCGCCGGACCCACATGAATTGCCGCTCGCTACGTTTGCCGGTTGCGATCCGTTCCTCCAAGGTATCCCGGTCGAGGCTTGGGAAGAGCTCGGCGAGATCCGTTGCGAGCCGGTCTGGATCCCGGACGCCGGAAGGATTCAGCCAAACCGAAGGAACCGAGACCGTCGTCGCCAAGATCGTTCCCGTACGATCCAGGATTTCGCCGCGGGTGGGCAAAGGTTCGGCAGTGCTGACCTGACGGGCTTCGGGCTCTCTGAACAGGGAGACTTCCGCCAGACGCAGCCCGACAACGACAAACGCGATCGCCAGGATGGTCATCCCTGCGCGGAGCCGCTCACCTGTGCGTTCGGAGCGGCTGCGGCCGCCCTGCCCCAAGCGGACCTCGGATTCGCGCCGGAACTCGCGGCGAAATCGACGTTGACGGCTGCTCATCGGATCATCCCTGCCGGAACAAAATGTTGCGAAAGCACCTCGGTGATCTGGCTGGCCGGAGTTACGGGAACCGGGCGGAGATCGAGGTGTCGTCGCGCAAGTTCGGCAAGCTCGTCGGGCTGGTTGGCTTGGGACCACTCCATGGCCAACCATTCCATCCGGGCCACGAGCGATTCCTCTTTCGCCTGCAGCGCGTCCAAGCGCGCCTCTCCCACCCGGAGCTGATGGCGCAGCCAGACTGTGCTGCCGCCGAGGATCGTCACGGACACCACAAGCAGGCACAGCCAGAACCCCATCAGTCGGCCCAGACGAAGCACCCAGAAATCCGTCATCACGCAGCTTCCGCAACGGACACCGCGGTCCGTACCGCCGCTCGGAGCCGTGCCGAGCGCGCCCTCGGGTTGCGATCCAATTCGGCTCGGCCGGGGCGTACTGCCCGCAACGCGGAGAGGCAAAAGGTTGGTTCCAGTCGGCCCCCGACCTCGGGTGAATGCCGGTGGCTGCGCGGAGCACGACCGGAGCGCTCGACCAGGAACCGCTTGACGATCCGGTCCTCGAGCGAGTGGAAGGAGACCGCCACCAAGCGGGCACCTTCGGTCAGCAGGTGCTCGGCATCACGCAGCGCTGCGCGGAGCTCGCCGAGCTCGTCGTTGACGGCGATCCGGAGGGCTTGGAATGTGCGAGTCGCAGGGTCGATGGCGTGCTTCCACCCTGGCACTGCGGACCGCACGGCCTCCGCCAACGCCACCGTCCGGGCAAAGGGCCGGGCGGCGACGATTGCCCTAGCAATCCGGCGAGCGTGACGTTCATCGCCGAATGCGTGCAGGATGTCCGCAAGGGCGTGCTCGTCGGATTCGTTCACGATGTCGGCGGCCGTTTTCCCGGTCCGGGCCATTCGCATGTCCAATGGCCCGTCCGTTCGGAACGAAAACCCGCGTTCCGGATCGTCGAGCTGCGGCGACGACACCCCAAGATCGAAGACGATGCCCCCGTCAATTCGGTGGATGTCGAGGGGTATCAGTGCGGCCCGCAGGCACCCAATCCGGGTTTGCACGAACTGAAACCGGTGCGGGTGCCGCTCCGTCAGAGATCGGGCGGCCGGAATCGCATCAGGATCGCGGTCAACCGCGACCACGCGGCAGTCGGTCGCCTCGAGCAGCGCCGATGCGACGCCGCCGCGCCCGAAGGTCGCATCCACGTAGAGCGCGCCGGCACGGGGGTCGAGGCGCGCGACGATCTCCGCAAGGAGAACCGGCACGTGGGACATGGTCGAGCTACCATGAGGAAGGGAGGAAGGATGGGTACCCACGTGCCGGCGTTTCTAAGTCCCGACCATCGAACCTCGGTCGACAGCCTCGGCCTCTGCCGAAGCTTGCGCGAGGAAATCATCAAGCCAGTCGGGATGGATGATGTAGAAACGATCACCAGCGCCCAGCAGTTCGGCCAGCTGGGACTGCATGGTGAATGTGCGTTTCTGCGAACGGCCTGTGGTCGCGCCTTCGTCGGCGAGTCCGGCCGTAACAAGCGCTGATCCGGGCAGCTGAACCCGACCCTCGGGATCAATCTGCAACGCGGTGTAGGCGTGAAAGTGGTGGAGACCCAGGAGGCCGCGTTGGCGCTGGGAGAGTTCGGTGCGACCGGTCTGCTCCGTGTTGCGCCTGCGGAGATCTGTCTGCGTGACGCACTCAATCGCGCGATCGTTCGCCGACGAGGCGACGAAGAGGTGGGGCGATTCCTCGGCCTTGAACTCGGAGCGCCACCGGGCCGGAATGCTGATGCGCCCTTTCCCATCGATGCGGTGCGTGAAGGTACCGGCGAAGAAGGCGCTGTTTCCCTCCTCCTGCATCGCTCCATCCTCCGCACCACGCCTCGGCAGGATCAGGCTGCCTTATGGGTGAACATGGGAATCTATGCCTAATCATGGGCCAAGTCAAGAATTTACGATGATTCTATAGGTGCTTAGATGATCCCTTTTTGTTCCAAAACCGGCAAAGCTGTGTCTTGTTTCTCCCTCCGGGCGACGGCCACCAGACAGAGGCCAGACGGCCTGTAAGCCGGGTTCTGTCGAGGATGACCATTCATCTTGGGCACCTGTTGCCAAGCGCCTCGTGCGACCGGCCCGGACGGAGGCGGAAACACCATTAGCCCATGAAGGGCATCACCGTCCCTATTCGGTCTTGCTCCCGGCGGGGTTTGCCGTGCCATCTCCGTTGCCGGAGACGCGGTGCGCCCTTACCGCACCATTTCACCCTTGCCGGTCCGCGTGCGCACCGGCGGTTTATTTTCTGCGGCACTTTCCCTGGAGTCGCCTCCGCCGGGCGTTACCCGGCGCCGCGTTTCCGTGGAGCCCGGACTTTCCTCCCCCGCAGGCGGGGGCGGCCATCCGGCCGTCTGGCAATGGGATTCAATGGGACGCTGTGTTCGAGGTCAAGCCCGGTCCGGCAACCGGTTGGTAGGCCGTCATTTGCCGCAGTGGCACTGGCGACCGAGCGCACCCAATTCGTACTACTGCGAAATCTGCGCGACCGCCTGAATCAGTGCGCGAGTTTCGGGGTCAGCGTAGCCGTCCACAACATTCACGCGGAATCGGCGCTGGAAGGCAACCACCACAGCCTCGGTCTGCATCCCAAAGATTCCGTTGGTCTCAATGCCGTACCCGATCGCCTGCAGGTTCTGCTGCAGCTCCAGCACGCTCTCCCGGATGCAGATCGGATCGAGCCCCAGCTCCGACCAGCTTTGTTCGTCTCCCACGTAATCTTCCGCATCCTCCATGACGCCGAGACTTCCGTCCGGGTAGTTCTGGACGTTGTCGGGCCAGATACTGAAACCTGATCGGGCAAGGCGCTCCCACGGAAAGAGCTCGCCCGGATCCTGTTTGCGCTCGGGTGCCACGTCCGAATGACCAATCAGGTCACATGGACGCAAACCGTGACACGTGAACGTTTCGGCGAGCAATTCCTCCAGTGCATTGATTTGCGCACTGGGAAACGGCCGGTACCCGAAATCATGGCCTGGATTGACAAGTTCGATCCCGATGGAGACGGCATTGACGTCGTGCCAGTAGTGCCACGAGCCCAGGCCTGCATGCCACGCTCGGCGGTCCTCCGGCACCAGCCGATAGGTGGTTCCATCCTCGTCGATCATCCAGTGCGCGCTGACGCCACTGCCGAGTTCGGTTAGCTCCCGCAGGGCCGCTTCCGCCGTCTCCATCCCGGTGAAGTGTACGACCACAAGTTCTATGTCAGCGCCGACGGGCCGGGCATTGTGGTTGGGCGAAGGCACATCGTGGATCATGTGGTTCATCTGGCCGATCGATGTTTCATGATCGCCTCGTAGGCCGCATTGATCGCTGCCAGACGCTTGGTCGCATGCTCGAGCAGTTCGTCCGGCAGCCCCTTGGAGACGAGGTGATCGGGGTGGAACTTGCGCACGAGAGCCCGATGCGCAACCTTCACCTCGTCGTCCGTTGCCGCGGCAGCCGTGCCCAGGGTCTTATAGCTGGATGCGAGATCGCTGCTTCCGCCGGCACTGCCCGCCGTGAAATGCCGGGCTCGCACCGAGGCAACTTCAGCCTCGCTAAAGCCAAACAGGAGACCGATTTCCCGGATGATCCGGTCTTCGTTCGGATGGAAGATTCCGTCCGCGCCGGCGATTGCGTACAGACAATCGAGGATCTGCGCGCAACGTTCATCGCGCCGTCCCAAAATGCTGGCCAGTTGCCGAGCGTAATCCTCGAATCCAGCCGTTGAAATCTTGGCCTCGTTGTAGATGGCCGCAACACGCTCTTCATCGTGCCTGGGGAAATTGAAAACGCGACGGAACGCCAGAATTTCGTCAGCAGTTACCTGCCCATCGGCCTTGGCTACCTTGGCCGCCAAGCCGATCAGCCCGACCGAGAAAGCAACCTGTGCTTCTGCGTGGTTCCCTACGGAACCCGGACCCGCCAGGACGCGGCGCTCACTCTCGCGAAAGCGGTCAAACAGGTGCCCACCGCCCGCGCCTATAAGTGCGCCGATCGGCCCGCCGATCGCCAGACCCAATGTGCCACCAAGTAGCGCACCAAGAAATGCCATGCGTCCAGCCTACCGTAGCCCAGGAGCGGCAGTAACCGGAGCCATACGAACCAACCGCGCCATATGCGCACGCATTTTATTGTCTGCGCTGGCATTGACCATATGCTTGACGGTCTGCTGCATCCCCTTCTCCCCCGATAGCATTTCCGCGTGGTCGGATGGACCCCGTTGTCCCCCGTCCATGGCATTTGCGTTGAGCCCCTCTTGCCCGATGCCCCGGGCTCGTTCTCCAACTCGCCAGGACCGGATCGGCCGCTCGCCCAGATGATCTCCGCAAATCTTCCGGCGGTGTCCCTATTCCTCGCGAAGCAGCGGACCATCGGCAGTCGAGGGAGCGCTTGGACTTCTCGTTACAACCGACGCCGCCTAGTTGGATATCTTGGCCCTTCCCTTCCTTCCCTGTCTCTGGTGGCGGGCCTGCAGCATGAGCTCCTTCTCCGGCTGGCAGTTCTGGATCGATCGTGGCGGCACCTTTACCGACGTCGTCGCCCGTTCTCCGGACGGCGCCGTGACGGCCCACAAGCTTCTGTCGCGCAATCCCCCTCAATACGACGATGCCGCCATGGCAGGAATTCGGACGGTCTTGGGGCTTTCCTCCGAGGAACGCATTCCTTCCGGGTCCGTGGCGTCGGTGCAGATGGGAACCACGGTCGCGACCAACGCGCTTCTTGAACGCACCGGGGAACCCGTGGTCCTTTGCATAACTCGCGGATTCGGCGACGCGCTCGAGATCGGCACGCAAGCGCGTCCGGACATCTTTGCCCGGGAGATCAAGCGGCCGGAGCTTCCGTACGCCCGGGTCATCGAAGTCAATGAACGTGTCAGCGCGGAAGGCGAAGTTCTGCGCCCGCTCGATGAGGACCACGCCAAGGCCTCGCTCCAGCAGGCACTGGCAGACGGCTTTCGCTCGGTTGCCATCGTGCTTCTGCATGGCTACCGGCACACCCAACACGAGCAGACGCTCGCCGATCTCGCGCAGCAGGTGGGGTTTATGCAGGTGTCCGTTTCTCACGCAACGGTTCCCCTGATGAAGCTCGTCAGCCGTGGCGGCACGACTGTGGCGGATGCGTACCTATCGCCAGTGCTCGACGGATACATCCAGCAGCTGCGCCGTGAACTCCCCACGATTCCGCTGTCCTTCATGCAATCCAACGGCGGGTTGGCCTCGGCCGACAGGTTCCGCGGCAAAGACGCCGTGCTATCGGGTCCGGCCGGGGGCGTTGTCGGTGCCGCCCGCACGGCCGCAGCGGCCGGTATCCACCGCATCATTGGCTTCGACATGGGCGGGACCTCGACAGATGTCAGCTATTACGGAGGAACATTCGAGCGCGTCGAGGAGACCGAAATTGCCGGCGTCCATCTGGCAACTCCGGCGCTCAGGATCCAGACCGTAGCTGCCGGAGGCGGTTCAATCCTTCACTATGACGGGGAGCGCTTCACAGTGGGGCCCGACAGCGCCGGGGCCATGCCTGGCCCCCTCTGCTATCGCAATGGCGGCCCGCTCACGATCACGGACGCCAACCTGTTCCTCGGCCGCATTCGGGCTATGCATTTTCCCATGGTGTTCGGGTCAAGCGGCGACCAGCCTCTAGATTTTGAGTCGACTAAATCGACTTTCGAGAAGCTGGCGGCGGAAATCGGCAACGCAGCCGAAAATGTGGCCGAAGGGTTCCTCGAGGTCGCGGTCGCCAATATGGCGGCCGCCATCAAGACAATCTCCGTCCAGCGGGGCCACGATGTCACCGCCTGCACACTCGCCGGTTTCGGGGCGGCAGCCGGTCAACTCGCCTGCCGAGTCGCCGAGTACCTCGGGATGCGAACGGTGCTGCTCCACCCGCTCGCCGGGATTCTCTCCGCCTACGGTATGGGCCTTGCCGACGCCACCGCCCTGCACCACCGCCCCGTCGGCCGCCAACTCGAAGCAACCGACCCGGCACCCGCTACCGCCGAACTTGGCGCAGCCGAGGCTGCAGCCAGAGCCGAACTTGCCATTGATCAGCCAGGCAAGGACGTCGCTGTGAGCCGGAGGCTGCGGATCCGATACAAAGGAACCGACACGCCTCTCCTGGTCCCAGCGGGAAGCGGCACCGACGTCCGGCAAAACTTCGAGAGTCGTCATCGCCGGTTGTTCGGTTTCCTGCATGAGGGTCGGGCGCTTCACATCGAGTCGGCCGAGGTCGAGGCCACACTCCATCACCAGCCCTTCCCGGCGTCTTCGGTCACGGTCGGACACGACACGCCGGAGCCGGCCGAGTTCGTGCTCTTCCATGATCGCGGCAACCGTCAGCGCGTTCCGCTCTACCGGCGTGACAACCTTCGTGTCCAAGACACGCTAGGCGGGCCGGCCCTGATTGTTGAACCGACTGCCACCACGGTGGTGGACGCCGGATGGGATGCCCGCACGCTGGCGGATGGACAGCTCCTGCTCGAGCGGAGGACCACCCGCAAATATCGCCGATCGGGTGGCAGCCAGGTCGATCACGTGCTGCTCGAAGTGTTCAATGGACTGTTCATGTCCGCGGCCGAACAAATGGGTTCGGTCCTGCAGAACACTGCGCATTCGGTCAACATCAAGGAACGCCTGGACTTCTCCTGCGCAGTGTTCGACCGGGCTGGAGCCCTCGTGGCCAACGCACCGCACATTCCCGTCCACCTGGGCTCCATGGGCGAGGCCGTGGTCGCTGTCAGAGAAGCGCGAGGAGCAGCGTTTGGTCCCGGCGACGCCTTCTTGCACAACGCGCCCTATCGCGGCGGTACCCACTTGCCCGACCTCACGGTCGTGACCCCAGTCTTCGACGAGGCCGGACAGCAGCTTCTGTTCTTTGTCGCGAGTCGGGCCCATCACGCTGACATCGGAGGCATCACGCCCGGGTCGATGCCGGCCAACAGTACGAGCGTTCATGAGGAAGGCATTCTGTTCGATGCCCTGCAGATTCTCGGTGGCGGTCGCCTGCTTGAACCCGAACTTCGCCACGAACTGGCTGCTGAGCCCTGCCCGGCCCGCAACCCGGACCAAAACCTTGCGGACCTGTCAGCCCAACTTGCGGCCAGCGAACGGGGAATCCAAGAACTGCACGCAATGATTGCCGAATTCGGCTTGGAGACGGTGCATGCCTACATGGGACACGTGCAGCGCCATGCGGAGGAGCAGGTACGGCACCTGCTGACCCGTCTTCATTCGGGTACGGCAGAGGTCGAACTGGACGACGGAGCGGTAATTCGGGTGAAGATCGACGTCGACCGCAAGCGCCGTTCGGCAGTCATTGATTTTGCCGGAACGTCGGACCAGTTGCCCAACAATTTCAATGCACCGAGCGCGGTCGCGCGTTCCGCTGTACTCTACGTCCTCAGGGTCCTGATCGAACGAGCCATTCCGCTGAACCAAGGGTGCCTCATTCCGGTCGACATCCGGATTCCGGACGGATGCTTGCTCGCGCCGCGCCATCCCGCTGCCGTCGCCGCCGGGAACGTGGAAACCAGCCAGGCCATCGTCGACGTACTCTTTGCCGCACTCGGAATCCAGGCCCACAGCTACGGCACGGTGAGCAATTTCACCTTTGGAAATGAAGTATTCGGCTACTATGAGACCCTCTGCGGAGGAGGAGGGGCAGGCCCTGATCACCACGGCGCTGATGCCGTCCATTGCCACATGACAAACACGCGCCTGACTGATCCCGAGGTCCTCGAAAACCGTTTTCCGGTACGCCTCGAATCCTTTGCGGTGCGCCGCGGCACCGGCGGAACAGGCGCGTACCGTGGCGGCGATGGTTCGATTCGCCGACTCCGGTTCCTAGCTCCCATGACTGCCGGGATCCTCTCCAACCGAAGGCGCGTGCCGCCGCGGGGACTTGCCGGCGGGGGCGACGGGACACTGGGGATGAATGCTCTGGAACGCGCCGACGGTACTGGCGAGAAGCTTCCTGGAAGCGCTACACGCCAGGTTGGACCCGGTGACGTGATGGTGATCGCAACCCCCGGCGGAGGCGGTTATGGCCTCCCCTAGCCGGCGACGTCACCTTCTCGGAGCCACGATGCTGGCCGTGGTCGTCTGGGCCTGCCCTGGTTCGCTACCCGCAGCGGCCACGTCGGACGACCCGCTGGAGACGATCAACCGCGCAGTCTTCAACGTTAACCGGCAACTGGACCGGTTTGCGTTGCGCCCGACCACCGTTGCGTACCGAGCAGCGGTCCCCGCCACGATCCGGCAGGGCATCGCGCAGTTTCTGGACAATCTGCTCGAGCCGGTGCACGCGCTCAACGCAGGCCTGCAGGGTGACCTGCACGGTGTCGAGGTCGCCCTCGCGCGGTTCCTGCTGAACACCGTCCTCGGGCTCGGGGGATTTCTCGACGTTGCGACGCACGCCGGGGTCTATCCTGAGCCGCACGGGTTCGGTCAGACGCTCGCCGGCTGGGGAGTCGAACGCGGCCCCTACCTCGTGCTCCCGGTGCTCGGCCCGTCGACGCTCAGGGAACTGGGGGGGCTCATGGTCGACACAGCGAGCGCACCCCACCGCTACGTCATTCAGACGTCCGGGGACACTGACACCCTGTTCCGCGCCTCGGAAACCGTTCTGCAGGCACTGACGTTCCGAGAACGATATTTCGAGCAGATTGACGCAGGGTTTGCCCATTCGTTGGATGCCTACGCGTCGGCGCGCAGCATCTATCTGCAGACGCTGAACCTAAGCGACACGCCGGAGGAAGATCCGTTCCTCAGCGACGAGCTGAACTTCGAGGGCTTCGACGAATGAACGGATGCGGCTGATCCGCGTGCCGCCATGCTGTTGAAGTGCCTGGGAATAGTCCTCGGCATGTCCATCTCCGGCAGCAGACCGTTTCGATCTGGGCTTTGACGCACTGCAGGCCATGAAGGCAGGGGCGCTTCCGGTCCCTCGGCTGCTGCATCTCGAAGAGCGGCTGCCCGTAGCTTAGGCTTTGAATCCGCCGGTTTTGTGGCCAACCGCGGGCCACGCAGTCAACGCCGTTCAGGAAAGACCGTGTCAGGCAGTACGGCACAAACCACGTCGGCCAATTTCTCGAGTAGCGCGCGGCGCGGAAACGACTTGCGGAACGCCAGCCGGACCGAACGCTTTGCCGTCCCCGACTTCTCCCGCCGGAGGGCAATCCCTGAATCGGTCACCCATGGGCCGGCCAGACTCATCGCAGGGACCAGAGTCACTCCCAGCCCCGCGCCAACCAGGGCCAGAATAGTCGTCAAGCTCGTACGCTGCGTACTCACGGCGGGCTCCTTCGCCAGCACCGTGGCGCAGAAAGAAAGGACTTGTTCGCGCAGACAGTGGCCGTCCGACAGCAGCAGAAATTCCTCCAGGCCAACATCGGCGACCGCAACCTCGTCATTGGCCGCCAGCTGGTGCCGACCAGGCAGGGCCACCCAGAACGGTTCGTCGTACAAAGCAATCTCGTCCAGCTTCGAATCCTGAACCGGTGTCGCAAGGACCGCAGCATCGAGATCGCCTTCGAGCAACGCCCCTTCGAGTGCCTCGGTCAAGTCCTCGGATAGTTGCAGCGTCGCCTTGGGCAGGGAGCGAGCAATCGAGCGCAAAAGAACCGGCGTGAGATAGGGGCCGATCGTCGGGATCATGCCCAAGCGGAGTGACCCGGAGAGTGGGTCGGTCCTCGCGCGGGCAGTCTCGCGAATGAATTCCGCCTGCCGAAGCAATGCCCTCGCGTGCACCAGAATCTCTTCGCCAGCCGACGTGACCTTGACCGAGCGCTTGGTCCGCTCGAACAGGACGACACCGAGTTGCTCCTCCAGTTTCCGGATCTGCCCGCTGAGCGCGGGTTGGCTCACATGGCATGCGAGGGCGGCACGACCGAAGTGCTGCAGTTCGGCAACCGAAACGGCGTACTGCAGATCTCGAATGTTCACCGATAGTCCTTAATAAGTAACACCGAATATAATAATAATATTAATCGATTTCACATATTATCCCTTACCGGTCAATGTTTAGACACCTACCTCCATTCAAAGGAGTATGTGATGAACGTTTTGACCACGAGCGGCGGCGCACCGGTCGCCGACAACCAAAACAGTCAGACCGCCGGCCCACACGGCCCAGTCCTTCTCCAGGACTATCAACTGATCGAAAAGCTCGCTCACCAGAACCGCGAGCGAATTCCCGAACGAGTCGTCCATGCGAAGGGATGGGGCGCTTACGGAATACTGAGGATCACCAACGACTTGTCCCGATACACACGGGCGAAGATCTTTGCGGAAGCCGGTCGAGAGACTCCTGCACTCATTCGGTTTTCGACCGTTGCCGGGGAGCTGGGCGCCGCCGATGCAGAGCGCGATGTCCGC
Source organism: Alphaproteobacteria bacterium (assembly GCA_965215575.1). Classification (GTDB taxonomy): domain Bacteria; phylum Pseudomonadota; class Alphaproteobacteria; order TMED109; family TMED109; genus VXPW01. The sequence goes on along the minus strand of OZ244069.1, from coordinate 1,869,882 downwards.
GGCTTCGCGGTCAAGTTCTACACCGAGGAAGGCAACTGGGACCTAGTCGGCAACAATACGCCGGTCTTCTTCATCCGCGATCCCGTCAAGTTTCCCGACTTCATCCGCACCCAGAAGCGGCACCCGCGAACCAATCTCCGGTCGCCGAAAGCCATGTGGGATTTCTGGTCGCTGTCTCCAGAATCGATGCACCAGATCACCGTCCTTATGTCGGACCGTGGCATCCCGACGGCGCCGATGTACATGAATGGGTACGGCTCACACACGTTCAGCTTCTGGAACCACGATGGCGAGCGATTCTGGGTCAAATTCCACTTCAAGACCGTACAGGGCCACAGGCACTTCACGAACCGGGAGGCGGCCGAGGTCATCGGCAGGTCACGCGAGACGTACCAAGAAGCCCTCTACAACTCGATCAACCAGGATGCATTCCCGCAGTGGTCCATGCACGTCCAGGTGATGGCTGAGAGGGATGCGGAAAAAACACCCTACAACCCGTTTGACCTCACGAAGGTCTGGCCACACGCCGACTTCCCCCTCATTGAGGTCGGCGTCCTGGAACTGAACCGCAACCCCGACAACTACTTTGCCGAGATCGAACAGGCCGCGTTCAGTCCCTCCAACGTCGTTCCCGGTATCGGCTTCAGCCCCGACAAGGTGCTGCAGGCGAGGATCTTCGCCTACGCCGACGCCCACCGGCACCGGCTGGGAACCCACTACGAGGCACTTCCGGTGAACGCTCCTCGCTGTCCCGTGCATCACTATCACAAGGACGGCGCCATGCGGTTCTTCGCCAATGACACCGGCGATCCCGACGCCTACTACGAACCCAACTCGGTGGGCGGACCCACGGAGGACACGGACTTTCGCGAGCCGCCACTGCGGATCTCCGGCGACGCAGACCGCTACAACCACCGGGAAGGCAACGACGACTGCGCGCAACCCAGGGCCCTCTTCGAACTCTTCGACGATGCCGAGCGAACACGCCTCTTTTCCAACATTGCCGAAGCGATGCAAGGGGTTCCGGACGAGATCGTCCGACGGCAACTCACACACTTCCGCCGTGTCCATCCGGAGTATGCAGACGGAGTCGCCCGGGTGCTGGGAGCCCACGACGCCAACGTCTACGCGTTGACCGCCTGACCCAAGGGGAGTTACCGCACCCAACAGGGCACCAGCAGCGCCCCCACCATCGCCGCTGAACTGGTGTCCCCTGGGTGCGCGCCCTTGCCTTCCGTGCACCTGGTGTCTCGCTAGAACATCATCCACTCGGGCTGGATAACTTCCAACTGTTCCGATACCGACGTGGGCCAGCAGTCTCGGAAAGCACGCTCACCATGGGCATCCGAGACGATCTGTGATGACCCGTCCCCATCGCCGTCGTCATGGCGCACCATCGATCGCCGGACCAGTCAACTCCCCGTTCAGCTTCCGCGGAAGCGCGGCCGGCGCTTTTCCATAAAGGCCCTTCGGCCCTCCACATAGTCCGCACTTGCGTAGCAGTCGGCGACCAGGCGATCGCAGAGTGCTACGTCACGCGCGTCGGGGTCCTTGAGCGCCTCCATGACGATGCGCTTGGAAGCCCGCAACGTCAGCGGGGCGTTCTCCGCCATCATGCCCGCGCATTCCTCGACCGCTGTGTCCAGTCCCTCTGGGGCGACGATACGGTTGACCAAGCCGATTGCATACGCCTCCTCGGCGTCGAGACGCCTTGCGGTGAACACGATCTCCTTGGCCGCGGCCGGACCGACCAGATCGACTAGCGTCTTCAGGCTGCCGTAGTCGTAACCCAGGCCGAGCCGGGCCGCGGGGATCCCGAACCGGGACCGATCCGAAGCAATGCGGAGATCACAGGCGAGAGCCACACCGAGTCCGCCGCCGATGCAGTAGCCGCCGATCTGCGCGATCGTGGGCTTGGGGCAGTCGGCAAGGGCACGGTGCGCCTCCGATGTCGCCTGGTTGTAAGTGCCCGCGTTGTCCCGCTCACGCTTGCTCTCGAACTCCGAAATATCGGCTCCGGCCGAGAACGCCCGGTCTCCGGCGCCGCGTACCACAATCACCCGGACATTGTCGTCGGCCATGAACTCCCCCAGAGCAGCACCGATTCCGCGCCACATCGCCAGGTTGATCACGTTGTGCTTGTCGGGCCGGTTGAGGACCAGACGGGCAATCCCATCCGAGACAGATGCGACAAGGGAATCGGGAAGTGCGATCGTCATGGATCTGGCTCCTGCAGAAAACTGGGTTGGAGGGGATGGCCAAGCCGGAAAGGCAGCCGCGGCGCGCGGCTGGTGTGGACGGGCGCGGGCAAACCTTCAGACTATCCCCTGATCCTGCAAGGCCCGCAGCTCGTCTTCGTCGAGGCCCAGTTCGCCAAAGACCTCGCAGTTGTGCTGACCGCGCTCCGGAGCCGGGTTGAACGGCCCATCGGGGGCTCGGCTGAGGCGAATCGGCTGGTTGACCAACCTGATGTCCCCGAGTCGGGGATGGGTCACCGTCCGGGCCATACGGAGATGGGTAACGTGCGGATCGTCAAACGTCTCGTCGATGGAGTAGATCGGCCCACACGGCACACCTGCCTTATTCAGCACGCGAATCCAGTAGGCACAGTCCTTGGCCGCGAGCCTGACCTCCAGTGCCACATGGAGTGCATCGCGATGGACGGACCGCGCCTCGGCTGTGGCAAAACGGGCATCCGTCTTCAGGATCTCCGCATCGAGAACGTCGCACAAGCGGTGCCAGATCGGCTCCCCCGCCGCGGCAATGTTGATGTGCCCGTCGGCAGTCCTGAACACGCCCGTCGGAATCGTCGTGGGATGGTTGTTGCCGGCCTGCGGAGGGACTTGCCCGTCCATCAGCCACCGGGCGGCCTGGAAGTCAAGCATCGCTATCTGGGCCTGCAGGAGCGAGGTGCTCACCCACTGCCCTTCTCCAGACTGCTCGCGTTCAAGCAGGGCGACCAGGATGCCGAAGGCGCAGTAGATCCCTGCGGTCAAGTCGGCGACCGGAATGCCCGCACGGACTGGACCCTGGCCCGGCAATCCGGTGATCGACATGAGACCTCCCATTCCTTGGGCAACCTGATCGAAACCAGGCCGCTTGGCGTACGGCCCGTCCTGCCCAAAACCCGAAATGCTGGCGTAAACCAGCAGCGGGTTGGTGCGGCGAAGGGTGTCGTAGTCGATACCGAGGCGTCCCTTGACGTCCGGCCTGTAGTTCTCGACCACGACGTCGGCCCTGGCTACCAATTGGTGAAAAAGGGACACGCCACGCGGATTCTTCAGATTCAGGGTCACCGCACGCTTGTTGCGCTGCAGGTTCTGGAAATCTGACCCATCGCGTTTTCCGCTCAATCCGAGCGCGGAGTCCGCATGTTCGGGCGGCTCGATCTTGATGACGTCAGCTCCCCAGTCCGCCAGTTGGCGGACGGCGGTGGGTCCGGCCCTGACACGGGTTAGGTCGAGCACAGTGAAGCGCGACAGCGGGCCTTCACGACGTGGCATGGAGTCCTCCGGTGGGACGGGTTTCAGACGACACTGGACACAATTGTGCCTGATTCCTGCTTGTCGACGCCAGCCTTGGAGCGAGCCATCACTGAACCGTTTGTCTTGCCAGCCCTGTGGCCCGGAATTTCGCTGGGCCCGGCCTCCCGCGACTGCCGGCTCGCCTTACCCCCCAAGCGCAGCCGGGCCATGCGCCATCGGGCCACCGCCCACGTGCCTAGAGGCAGGCGCCGACTGGAACCAGGCACCGCGCGGGCCTCATTATTCCGGCAATGCTCGCCGGTCGAGCAGTCAGCGCACGAGACGAGAAACGGCGGGCGGCGCTCGGCCGATGCGCCGGGCAGAGGATGCAGCGCCTGCCTCGACAACTGTGGCCCGGCGCATGCCGGTTGTCCTCACGATCGGTCGAGGCGAAGGACTCTGCCTCCACCTGGCGACAGCCTGCGAAACGAAACCACGTTGGGGTTAAAACTGTCGTTGTGGCGGACGGGCACCTGGTACTCGGACCGCTGGTTCCGTTCCGTGTAGCAACACTGTTCTACGGGCACGGAAGCCGAGGCGACCCGCGCGGCGTCTCACCGGACGGTCCCGCCCCGACCTGTCGCTCCCGAGCCACGACGCATATCAGCCTGGACAAAGTCCGGGCCTTCCAGTGATTGCGGCCCGGTTGAAGCAATTGAAAGAGCTGGGTGAGAGCGATAAATTCAGGGTGCCGATCAAGCAGGTTGGCGCCTCTAGCGTTTTCGAGGAACCACGCGCCGCTCCCTGAAAATCCCGGCGGAGGCGCCATTATCGACGTGGCCGGAGAACAGGCGAAGATCTCATGACTAGTTCCGCGGGCCACTGGTTCCGTCTGGACGTCGCTGCCGCGGCCGTCCTGGCGGCCGTCGCCGCCACGCCAACCCTGGCTCAGGACGATCCGGCGGCAGGCTTGCTGTCCAGCCTTGCGGCCGACGTCGAGGAGCTGACATCCCTGCCGCAGCAGCACGTTGAGGAGCGCGCCGCCGCCGTGCGCAGCCTCCTCCATGAGTACTTCAACCTACCGCTTGTCGGGCGGGCCGTACTCGGCCACCATTGGCGAACGATCACGGATACCCAGAAGGAGGCCTATCACCGAGCCTTTGAGAATCACACGGTTCACTTGATCGACGGACAATTGGATCTGATCGCGGGAGGCTCGCTGAACATCCTCCGTACTGTTCCCAGAAACGAGCGGGAAACCTTCGTGTATTCGCATTTCACGCGGGCCGGCAGGGAGCCTTTGGAGGTGCAGTGGCGTTTCCGCAACCGAAAGTCCGACGGAAAACCCCGGATCGTTGACGTTGCGATCGAGGGCGTAAGCCTTTTCACTACAAAGCGGCAGGATTTTGTAGCCATCATGGAAGCCGAGGGAATTGACGGGCTGGTGAACGCGCTCCAGTCCATGCACGAGGCCTCGCTCTGACCCCGCCGGAAACTGACGCTGGCGCCCTCAGGCGCCAGCCTGAACGCGGACGCTTCGCCAACGCCGGCTTCGTACTCGGCATTCTCGCGCTCCTCATCCCCCTAGTTCTGGACCCGCCCGACGGGCTCGCAGTTCCGGCGTGGAGGCTAATCGGCGTCACGCTGCTCATGGCCTGCTGGTGGATTTCGGAGGCTGTTCCCATTCCAGCGACCGCGTTGATCCCGCTCGCCCTGTTTCCTCTCCTGGATATCGTGCCAATTCGGGATGCCGGAGAACCCTACGGCCACCGCGTCGTGTTCCTCCTGATGGGCGGCTTCATGATTGCGCTCGCCATGCAGCGCTGGGGCCTCCATCGCCGTATCGCACTCAACATCGTAGCCCGCGTCGGGAGCGGGCCTCGGCGCGTGGTGGCAGGCTTCATGCTGCCGGCCGCCTTTCTCAGCATGTGGATCAGCAACACGGCGGCGACCACGATGATGGTGCCAATTGGACTGTCTGTCCTGGCCCTCTTCCAGCAGGACGACAACATGGACAGCCGTCAGAAGGCCGCCCTGGGCTGTGCGCTGATGCTGGGGATTGCTTTCGCGGCCAACGTCGGAGGCATGGCCACGCTGATCGGCACGCCGCCGAACGCCGTACTAGCGGGCGTCCTGCAGGAAACTTTCGGCTACCAGATCGGTTTCGTCGAATGGCTCGCGATCGGCCTTCCAATGACCATCGTGTTCGTCCCTGTTATCTGGCTCGTGCTCACGCGCGTCTGCTTTGCGGTGCCGGCCGGCAGTGCGGTCCATCATCATCGGCGCATTGTGGCGGACGCCCGCGCGCTGGGTCCTCTGTCGCGCGGCGAAATAACAGTCCTCCTGACCCTGCTGGTCACCGCGTTCCTCTGGCTGATGCGCCGCACCCTGAACGACCTGCTGCCGAACGTTGGCATCAACGACACCAGCATCGCCGTCTGCGGAGCCCTGGCCCTCTTCCTGCTCCCCGTTGGACGCGACTCCGAGGGCCACCGGGAGTTTGCCCTCGACTGGGCGACGGCCATGCGCCTGCCTTGGGGCGTACTCCTCCTCCTGGGTGGCGGGTTCTCGCTCGCCTCAGCGATCAAGACCACAGGGCTGGCGGCCTGGATCGGGGACGTGACGGCCGTAGTGGCCGTCTTGCCGATCCTCGGATTGGTCCTGCTGGTCACTCTGCTGGTCGTTTTCCTGACCGAAATCAACTCCAACACTGCGACCACGGCGACCTTCATTCCCGTGTTGGCCGCGGTGGCCGTGAGTATCGGAGAGAACCCTCTGCTGCTCTGTATTCCTGCAACGTTCGCAGCTTCCGCAGCCTTCATGTTGCCGATCGCCACCGCTCCCAACGCGGTGGTATTCGCATCGGGGCACGTCCCGAGCTCCGCCATGCTGCGCGCTGGTCTCATGCTCAACCCTCTAGCCACGCTGGTCATCGTCGCGCTGACGTGGTTCCTGCTCGGACCCACGTTCGGAGTCGTTCCTGGCGAATTTCCTGATTGGGCACTGACTCCCGGCTGAGGCAGGGGCTCCGAACCAAGGCTATGCTGCCGCCCGAAAACCGGTCCCGGCATCAGAGTGGAGCACATGCGCATTGCTGTACTGAAGGAGCTGCGTGCGGACGAGACCCGCGTTGCCGCAACCCCTGATTCCGTCAAGCGATTCTGCGCCAAAGGAGTGGCGGTAGTGATCGAGGCCGGGGCTGGAGCGACCGCCGGCGTCTCGGATAGCGCCTACCAGGATGCGGGCGCAACACTGGTCGATTCGCCGCAGCAAGCCTTGGACGGGGCCGATGTGGTACTGAAGGTCCGGCATCCGATGACGGCGGATGAGGGAATCGACGAGATCGCGCAAATCCCGTCCGGAGCCCTAGTGGTCGGGTTCCTCAACCCGTTTGGCAACGTCGATGGCATCCGCGCGCTTGCCGAGCACAACATCACGGCCTTCGCGATCGAGTTCCTGCCGCGCATCAGTCGGGCTCAGTCGATGGACGCGTTGTCCTCCCAGTCCAATCTTGCCGGCTACAAGGCCGTCGTTGATGCCGCGGCGGCACTGCCGAAGGCCATGCCGATGATGATGACTGCGGCCGGCACGGTTGCTCCAGCCAAGGTCCTGGTGCTTGGTGCCGGGGTCGCAGGTCTGCAGGCCATCGCCACGGCCAAGCGCCTCGGCGCCGTGGTTTCGGCCTTCGATGTCCGGCCAGCGGTACGGGAGCAGGTGGAAAGTCTGGGCGGGCGTTTCATTGAAGTTGATGCCGGCGACTCGGCCAAGGACGCCGAAACGGAAGGCGGTTACGCGCGCGAGATGGGCGACGAGTATCGCAAGCGTCAACAGGAGCTGGTCCGTCAAGCGGCCGTTTCCAGTGACGTCGTGATCACCACTGCGCTCGTCCCGGGACGCCCTGCTCCGGTGCTGATTCCGGAAGCAACCGTGGATGCCATGCGCCCGGGTGCGGTCATCGTGGACCTGGCAGCCGTGGCCGGCGGCAACTGCCCGCTTTCCCGTGCCGGCGAAACCGTGGTCCGCAACGGGGTGCAAATCATGGGGCCGGACAATCTTCCCGGCACCTTAAGTCATGATGCGAGCTCGCTCTACGCACGAAACCTCTACGCGTTTCTGGAGCCCCTGATCGGGGACGATCAGGCACTTGCCATTCCTTGGGATGATCCAATTGTCGTCGGCTCCTTGGTGACCCGCGACGGCAAAGTTGTGCACGCGTCGCTGAAGGGGAAAGAGCATGGTTGATCCCACCATCGTCAATATTACGGTGTTCGTGCTGGCGGTATTTGTCGGCTACTACGTCGTCTGGTCGGTTACACCGGCACTGCACACGCCGCTGATGTCGGTCACCAACGCAATCTCGGGAATCATCGTGGTGGGAGCCCTGATCGCGCTCGGTACTACCGCTCCCGAGGACCAGGGTGGCAGCGGAGCTCTGTCAATCGCCCAGTGGTTGGGGGTCGTCGCAACCGCGCTTGCAGCTGTCAATATTTTCGGGGGCTTCATCGTGACCCAGCGCATGCTTGGCATGTTCCGGCGCAAGGGCTCCCGAGACTGATCATGACTCCAGATTTCGCGGCGCTGCTCTATCTCGGGGCAGCCATCTGCTTCATTCTGGCCCTGAATGGTCTGTCATCGCCCGACAGCGCGCGGCGAGGCAACCTGTTCGGTATCGCCGGCATGGCGATTGCCGTGGTCACCACGCTCCTGCAGCCAGGCATGAGTCAACTGGGCTGGACCGCTGTGGCCGGCGGATGCGGCGCCTTGGTCGGAGCCGCGATCGCCCTGCGCATTGAGATGAAGGCCATGCCGCAGCTAGTCGCCGCGTTCCACAGCCTAGTGGGGGTCGCAGCCGTAATGGTTGCCTGGGCTGTGTTGTTCGCTCCTGACGCGTATGGGATCGGTGCCGTCGGCTCCATTCATCTCGCCAGTCGTATCGAGATGGCCCTTGGAGTGGTCATCGGCGCAATCACCTTTACCGGCTCGGTGGTCGCATTTCTCAAGTTGCAGGGCCTCGTCGGCGGGTCTCCCACTGTATTCCCGCTTCAGCACCCACTGAACCTGCTGATCGGAATCGTCATCATCGTGCTCATCGCGCTGTTTGTCGGCGACGAAAACCTGATCTGGTTCGCGGCCATGACCGGCCTTGCGCTGCTGATCGGCGTGCTGCTGATCATTCCGATCGGCGGCGCGGACATGCCGGTGGTGGTATCGATGCTCAACTCCTATTCGGGCTGGGCTGCCGCCGGGATTGGGTTCACGCTTCAGAACACGGCACTGATTATCGTCGGGGCGCTGGTCGGGAGCTCCGGCGCGATTCTTTCCTACATCATGTGTCGGGCGATGAACCGCCACTTCCTGTCAGTGATTCTGGGCGGATTCGGCCAGGAGGGCGGCGCGGTCGCTGCCGACCAAGGCGACCGTTCGGCGAAGGGCGGCAATGCCGACGACGCTGCGTTCATAATGGGCAACGCCTCCGGCGTGATCATCGTTCCAGGATATGGAATGGCAGTGGCACAGGCGCAGCACGCGCTTCGCGAGATGGCGGATCTACTGAAGGAAAAAGGGGTGACGGTCCGGTACGCCATCCATCCAGTCGCCGGGAGGATGCCCGGACACATGAACGTGCTGCTTGCCGAGGCCAACGTGCCGTACGAGGACGTCTTTGAACTCGAGGCGATCAACAGCGACTTTTCGGCCACGGATGTCGCGTTCGTCATCGGCGCTAACGACATCACCAACCCGGCTGCAAAGACCGACCCGGCAAGCCCGATCGCGGGGATGCCGATCCTGGATGTGGAGCAGGCCAAGACGGTTCTGTTCGTCAAGCGGAGTCTGGCTCCGGGTTACGCCGGAATTGACAACAGCGTCTTCTATGCGGACAACACCCTTATGCTGTTCAGCGACGCGAAGAAGATGGTGGAGGAAATCGTCCGCGCGCTCCGGTGATGGAGGACTTACCAACTGTTCCGCAGGTTACGGAGCGCTAGGAACACGGCCTCCTCGTCCAAGTCTCCCGATTCCCCATCAAGGAGCCTGGTCTTCACCTCCGGCTGGTCCAGCCGCAAAAACACGTTGACCTCCCGCTCCAGGCCAAGCGTGGTGGGAACCGCCTCGTGTGGGTCCCTGCCCCGAACCTCCTCCAGGAGTGAGCGCGCCCGTATATTGCCCGGTTCGCGATCAAGCGTGAAGCCGAGGTTGTTCTCGAGATAGTCGTGCCCTGGGTACAGGGCCACGTCGTCGGGCAGCTTTCCAATGATGCTCCGGAACGTCTGGTAGAGCTCTCGAGGATGGCCGCCGTTGTGGCAGTTGCCGGCACCGGCATTGAAAAGCGTGTCTCCCGAAAAGAGGGAGGGCCGGTCCGCATGCGCAAGGAGACAGACGTGGCTCATCGTGTGTCCTGGCGTGTCAAGCGCCTCAAGTTCCACCGTTTTCCCGACGCGAATGGAGTCCCCTGCGCGAAGCGCCACATCAATCCCTTCAATCGATACGCTCGCCCCGGCATGTGCGTACAGCGAAGCCCCAGTGGCCTCCCTCATTCGCCGGTTTCCGCCCGTGTGGTCAAGGTGTTCGTGCGTATTCACAATCTTCGTGATGGTCCAGCCCCGTCTTCGCGCCTCGGCGAGACACAGGTCCGCCCCCAAGGGATCCACGGCAAGAGCTTCCCCTGTCTCGCTGCAAGCAATCAGGTAGTTGAAATTGCGATAATCGTTGTCAACGTAAATCTGGGCGACCAGCATGGGAACTCCGAACGGCAGGCGGTGTATGGTGCGTTGAAATTATAGGGTACGACCCAAGCCCACGTCTGCCCGCCGGGCGCGCGAGGCGAGGGATTGAGCGTGGGCTGTGCGCCGGAAACTGCCGGGCCGAAGTGAATGGTGCTGTTGCCCGACTGCCGTCCCACCGATACGTTGCACTCCTCGACTGAGATGGAACCCGACAATGCGCATCAAGGGGAACGAAGCGAGTCCGGGCATGGTCATCGAGCATCAGGGAAGCATTTGGAGAGTCGTGAAAAAGCAGGCGGTACGAACAGGCAAAGGCGGCGCCTACGCCCAGCTGGAACTCCGAAATCTGGAAAACGGATCGAAACTGAACGAACGGTTTCGTTCTGCTGAAAACCTCGAGCGCCTCTACATCGAAGGGCGCGGGTTTCAGTATTTGTATCGCGACGACAATACCGTCACTTTGATGGACACCACGACGTACGATCAGACAGAGTTTCCAGTGGCCATGGTGGGGGACGCGCTGCCATTCCTTCAGGACGGAATGGCCGTCACCGTCGAATACGCGGGGGAGAAGCCGGTAGCGATCCGTCTTCCGGAGACGGTGGCAGCCACCGTCGTGGAAACGGAGGCGGTAGTGAAAGGACAGACGGCGTCGAGTTCGTTCAAGCCTGCCGTACTGGACAACGGCGTACGCACTGCGGTTCCGCCGCATGTTGAATCGGGTGTGCGCGTGGTCGTGAACACCCTTGACGGAGCCTACGTGGAACGAGCGAAGTCCTAGGACGCTGGGCGAGAATCGTGCCCTACCCGTCCGCCCTTGTAAACGTCATGTCAGCCGCCGCTGAAAAGGCGGCGCGGCCACTTCGGAGGGACTTCGGAGAAATCGAGAACTTGCAGGTCTCACTGAAGGGACCGGATAACTTCGTGACCTCGGCAGATTTGCGCACACAGGAAATCCTGCACCGGGAACTCTCACGCGCGAGACCAAGCTACGGATTTCTGATGGAAGAGGGGCTGGAGGAGGCGGGCGATGGCGAGCATCGATGGATCGTGGATCCGATCGATGGCACGCTGAACTTTCTTCGGGGAATCCCGCATTTCGCGATTTCGATCGCCTTGGAGCATGCGGGGAATATCGTGGGATCCTTTGTACTCGATCCCATCAAGCACGAAGCCTACTGGGCAGAAAAAGGCCGCGGTGCATACGTCAATGACCGGCGGCTTCGCATTGCCCCGCGTACCAGCCTGAAGGGAGCAGTGATCGCGCTCGGCCTTCCCCATCGAAGTCGTGATGGCCACGAACTGCACCTTGCCCGCCAACGCCGGGTCATGGGTGTTGTCGCCGGTCTCCGACGGTTCGGGGCTGCCGCACTTGACCTCTGTTACGTGGCTTCCGGGCGCATCGATGGCTATTGGGAAACGGGCCTCAGCCCATGGGACATTGCGGGCGGCATGCTGTGCACGACCGAAGCCGGGGGCTCCGTAATCGGCCTCCAGCGAAATACGAGTCCGCTGATTACGGGCGATGTCGTCGCCGGAGCCCCCGACGTCGCGCTTGCCCTTCAGGACTGCTTGGCGGAAGCTGACCGCGAAGTCCTTTCCTAGACTGAACGTCCGTGCAGGCCGGGCACTGCGGCTCCATCACAACCGTGAAGGGTCCGCACAAGAAAACGCGCTCAAGAACACGACGATCAGGTGCCCGCGCGAAGCTGAAGAAGCCGCAGATTCCACCCGCGAGTGGAGCTCCGAATACCTCGAAAACCTTAGGCAAGAGCTTCCACCAGCTTGATTTTTCCTAGTTTTTCTGCCATTTCTTCATTCTCTGTTCGCATTGGACATGCTGTCGAATATTTGGCCGCATGCGTCAATCGCCAACGGGACCATCGTCCGCCGAAGATGTCTGGCTTCAACGTCCCTAAGCGTGCGGTCGGCGGGCTCGCCGTGGCCCAACCTGCAGGAATCAGCCGTGCACAGTCCCCATCGGTTCCTGATTCGGATGATCGCGTTTGTCGTGGTGTCGGGCGGACTGGCTTCCCTCTTGTATACCACCTTGGAGGAAGCCTTCAGGGCCAACCCCGCGCTCAACGGGCTAATCAGTGGTGTGCTCCTGATTGGCATCGCCTACTCGCTCCAGCAGGTTCTGGCGCTCATTCCTGAGATCCGTTGGCTTGAGCGGTACGCGTCCGGCATGAGCGTGAGCATGTCCGGGACGAAGCCGCCAAACCTGCTGGCCCCCATCGCACGCACATTCACAGAACAAACGAAATCGAAGCGGCCTCTGATTTCTGCTCTGTCGATGCGTTCTTTGCTCGATGGCGTGAACTTCCGCCTCGACGAAACCCGCGACATTTCGCGGTACATGATTGGGCTGCTTATTTTCCTCGGTCTGCTCGGAACCTTTTGGGGCCTCCTTCAGACAGTCAGTTCGTTAGGCGCCGTCATCGGGAATCTCTCCATCGGCGACGGCGGCGATGTCGCGTCGGTATTTGGTTCCCTGAAGGCAGGTCTAACCGAGCCACTCGCCGGGATGGGGACTGCGTTCAGTTCCTCTCTGTTCGGTCTGGCTGGTTCACTGGTGCTTGGTTTCCTTGACCTGCAGGTCGCACAGGCTCAGAACCGTTTCTACATCGACCTCGAAGAATGGCTCGCTCGCCGCGCGCTGACTTCTTCCGCCGGTACCGGTGACTTGGATTTGGGCCAAACGCCTGCGCCGGTCTACGTACAGGCGCTTCTGGAGCAGACCGCCGAAAGCCTCGATGAACTCCAAAAAGCGCTCGCGCGGGGCGAAAATGAGCGCCGTGTCGTGAGCGAGTCCATGTCGTCGATCGCGACGCAGCTTGCTGCCATCGGTGATCAGTTGCGGACCGATCAATCTTCGGTGGTCCGGCTAATGGAACGCATCGCTGATACCGGCGGCAATCTCGATGAGAACGCGCTCGCGCATCTGCGCAGTGTCGACACAAGCTTGAAGCGCCTGGTTGACGAGAATGCCGCCGGACACGACGTGTTCCTGCAGGGGTTGAGAAACGAGATCAAATTGCTTGCTCGCACTCTGAGCACTTCGGTCCCGACCGACGACAAGGGCGCGGCCAGGCCCGCGCCCCAAAGCACTCGTGCGGCCGGAGCCAAACCCCGAGCGACACATAGCACACACACTTCTCGCTCGAAGAACTGAGTTTGCGGCGTGCGCAGGCAACGTCACTCGCCTAACATTTGGCCAGGCTTCGTTGACGGCATATCCACCGTTCTGCTGGTCCTGATCTTCCTGCTCGCGATCTATGTCCTCTCGGAGTTTGTGCTGGGATTACTGCTTAAGGGGCGTGATGCTGAACTGAAGTCGCTAACCACACAGATGACTGCATTGACCGAGCAACTTGCAGCGGAAGAAACACTGAACGCGGAACTCACCGAAAACGTCAATGACCTTACGCAATCCCTAGATCAGTCGGAAGCTCAAATTGCAAACCTGCGTAATGCCAACGCCCAGCTGAACAACGAAGTCCGTGAACTCGCGGATTCGCTCCAACGAGCCGAAGCCCTGGGGCTGGACCTACAGGACAAGAACGCGGAGTTGACGGCGGATATCGAAGAGCTCACCCAGTCGTTGCAGGCTGCCGAGACCCTCGCGGCTGATCGACAGACCCAAAACGCCACATTGACCGCCGATGTTGAGCGGCTGACCCTTACCCTGGAGGCTGCCACCACTCGCGGCGACGACCTCCAAGGTCAGAACCAAGCACTCGCCACAGATATCCAGCGGCTGACCCAGGCGCTGGAAGGCGCCACCACTCGCGGTGACGACCTCGAGGGGCGGAACACTGCGCTCGCTGCCAACATCCGGCGGCTGACCCAGGCTCTCGAAGCCACCACCACCCGCGGTAGCGATCTCGAGGGGCAGAACACCGCGCTCGCTGCCAACATCCAGCGATTGACTCAGGCGCTTGAGGCCGCGGCCACCCGCGGCGACGATCTCGAGGGGCGGAACACTGCGCTCGCTGCCGACATCCAGCGGCTGACCCAGGCGCTGGAAGGCGCCACCACTCGCGGCGACGACCTCGAGGGGCGGAACACTGCGCTCGCTGCCAACATCCAGCGGCTGACCCAGGCTCTCGAAGCCGCCACCACCCGCGGTAACGATCTCGAGGGGCGGAACACTGCGCTCGCTGCCAACATCCAGCGGCTGACCCAGGCTCTCGAAGCCGCGGCCACCCGCGGCGACGATCTCGAGGGGCAGAACACCGTGCTCGCTGCCAACATCCAGCGGCTGACCCAGGCTCTCGAAGCCGCGGCCACCCGCGGCGACGATCTCGAGGGGCAGAACACCGTGCTCGCTGCCAACATCCAGCGGCTGACCCAGGCTCTCGAAGCCGCGGCCACCCGCGGCGACAATCTGGAGGGACAGAACACCACGCTCGCTGCCAACATCCAGCGGCTGACCCAGGCTCTCGAAGCCGCCACCACCCGCGGTAACGATCTCGAGGGGCAGAACACCGCGCTTGCTGCCAACATCCAGCGATTGACTCAGGCGCTTGAGGCTGCGGCCACCCGCGGCGACGATCTCGAGGGGCAGAACACCGCGCTCGCTGCCGACATCCAGCGGCTGACCCAGGCTCTCGAAGCCGCGGCCACCCGCGGCGACGACCTCGAGGGGCGGAACACCGTGCTCGCTGCCGACATCCAGCGGCTGACCCAGGCTCTCGAAGCCGCGGCCACCCGCGGCGACAATCTCGAGGGACAGAACACCGCGCTCGCTGCCAACATCCAGCGATTGACCCAGGCGCTTGAGGCCGCGGCCACCCGCGGCGACGATCTCGAGGGGCAGAACACCGCGCTCGCTGCCAACATCCAGCGGCTGACCCAGACTCTAAAGGCCGCGGCCACCCGCGGCGACGACCTCGAGGGGCAGAACACCGTGCTCGCTGCCAACATCCAGCGGCTGACCCAGGCTCTCGAAGCCGCGGCCACCCGCGGCGACGACCTCGAGGGGCAGAACACCGCACTCGCTGCCGACATCCAGCGGCTGACCCAGGCTCTCGAAGCCGCGGCCACCCGCGGCGACAATCTGGAGGGACAGAACACCACGCTCGCTGCCAACATCCAGCGGCTGACCCAGGCTCTCGAAGCCGCGGCCACCCGCGGCGACGACCTCGAGGGGCAGAACACCGCACTCGCTGCCAACATCCAGCGGCTGACCCAGGCTCTCGAAGCCGCGGCCACCCGCGGCGACAATCTCGAGGGACAGAACACCACGCTCGCTGCCAACATCCAACGGCTGACCCAGGCTCTCGAAGCCGCGGCCACCCGCGGCGATAATCTCGAGGGACAAAACACCACGCTCGCCGCCGACATCCAGCGATTGACTCAGGCGCTTGAGGCCACCACCACCCGCAGTGACGAGCTACAAGGTCAGAATGAAGCCCTCGCCACGGACGTCCAGCGGCTCACGGCAGCCCTGGAGGCCGTCACGACCCGTAGCGAAGAGCTCGAAAACCGCAATCAGGCCCTCGCCACGGATATCGAGCAACTCACCGAATCACTCATCGTGGCTCAGACCCAGAGTGACGGCCTCCAGAGCCAGAATGAGGTGCTCTCTGCCGACTTGCGTCGTCTGGCTCTCTCGCTGGAGGCAGCACAAGCACTCGGGCTCGACCTGCAAACCGAAAACGATCAGCTGGCCACAGACATTCGGCGGTTGACCACGGAACTCGAAGAGGCGGACACACTGGAAAGCGGCCTGCAGGCCGAAAACAGAAGCCTGTCGGGTGACGTCCAGTCACTCCGGCTGTCGCTCGACGAAGCACAGGCATTGGAAGTCGAACTGAGGGCCGAAATTGCCCGACTGCTGGCGTCCGAGAGAGCACTCCGGGGAAACGTTGGTCGCCTGAACTTGACCGAGCAGAGCCTCAGTAGCCAGGTCCAATCACTCGCTCTCGACAAGGAACAACTCGAAACGCGATTGCGAGAGTTGGCAGCAGCAACAGCAGCGGCCCAGACGGAGATACTGCAGTCCGGGGCAGATCTCGAACAGGAGCGAGCGTTGTCGGTGGCGGCGAGGGAACAGGCGATCCTTTTGAATCGCCAGCTCGCAGATGTGCGCGCCCGGCTGGATGAGCTCGGGCGGCTGTTGGATGCCGCGGAGGCCGACCGCGAGGCGAAGGGCGTTGAGATCGCTGAACTGGGGAAGCGCTTGAACGCAGCACTCGCCACTAGGGCGAACGAGTTGGCCCGGTACCGGTCGGAGTTCTTTGGGCGATTGCGGGGAATCCTCGGGGACCGGCAAAATGTCCGAATCGTCGGGGATCGTTTCATCTTGCAATCGGAGGTGCTGTTCGCCAGTGGATCTGCCGAAATCGGGCCCAATGGCCGTCGTGAACTTATTGAACTCACCGACCTGCTGCTCGTTTTGGCGCGCGAACTCCCTACTGATGTTCCTTGGGTCCTTCAGGTAGAGGGCCACACCGATACAGACGCCATCGCCACCGAGCAGTTCCCGTCCAATTGGGAACTCTCGACCGCACGCGCGACAGCGGTTGCCCGGCTCCTCATCGCGAGCGGGATGCCTTCCGAACGTATTTCGATCACGGGTTTTGGAGAGTTTCAGCCCATTGATGACGGCACCAACCCGGCGGCGCTCCGGCGCAACCGGCGCATCGAGCTGAAGCTCACCCAACCATAGGCGTCGCAAGCGATGGACCGGAAACTCACAGGAAACCAGGCGGCTGGGCGCGGCCGCTGCCCCATTTTGGCCAACAGCCAGTCAGGACTTCTGATAGCATGACCAAGGCCGTTGGACAGATGCTGCCGATCGTCATTACGATTCCTTGTTGAGCCGGCCGGACTGCCGGCTACGTTCGGCTGCCGCCTTTCTTGCCTTGAGATGTAACGCTGTCGGCCACCCGCCATGCAGGACGTGCTCAGAATTCTCCGGCGCAAGCGCAGGGACGCCCATCTTGGCGGCGGCTCTGCCCGCATCGAAAAGCAGCACGCCAAGGGCAAGCTGACGGCCCGAGAGCGGCTTTCCGTACTTTTGGATCGCGGCTCATTTGAAGAATTCGATATGTTCGTCGAGCACCGCAGTGCAGACTTCGGAATGCGTCGGCAAACAATTCCGGGCGATGGCGTCGTGACCGGTTGGGGGGAAATCGGGGGCCGGCCAGCTTTTGTGTTCAGTCAGGACTTCACGGTGTTTGGTGGCTCACTGTCCGAAGCGCACGCCGAGAAAATCTGCAAAGTCATGGACCAGGCCATGAAGATCGGCGCACCTGTCATCGGTCTGAACGACTCCGGGGGAGCCCGCATCCAGGAAGGCGTTGCGTCCCTCGGCGGCTACGCAGAGGTCTTTCAGCGCAACGTGCTGGCGTCGGGCGTGATTCCACAAATCTCTGTGATCATGGGGCCGTGTGCCGGCGGCGCAGTGTATTCGCCGGCCATGACCGACTTCATCGTCATGGTGCGCGACACGAGCTACATGTTCGTCACGGGACCGGATGTCGTGAAAACCGTGATTCAGGAAGAAGTTTCGCAGGAAGAACTCGGTGGAGCCGGAACGCATACGGCGAAGTCCGGCGTCGCCGACCTCGCATTCGACAATGACCTGGAGACGCTGACGCAAGTCCGACGCCTGTTCCAGTTTCTTCCGCTCTCCAATCGTGATCCGGCACCCGTTCGGGAGACATCTGACCCCGCAGACCGCCAGGAGCCGTCCCTGGATTCGCTGGTGCCGGCGCAGCCCAACAAACCTTATGACATGCGGGAACTAGTCGAGAAAGTGCTTGACGAGGGCGACTTCTTCGAGATACAGCCGGATTTCGCCGCAAATATCCTGATCGGATTTGGCCGCGTCGAAGGGCAGACGGTGGGAATTGTCGCCAATCAGCCAATGGAGCTTGCGGGCTGCCTTGATATCAACTCGAGTCGCAAGGCTGCCCGGTTCGTGCGCTTCTGCGATTGTTTCAACATTCCGATTCTGACGTTCGTCGACGTACCCGGGTTCCTGCCAGGGACCGACCAAGAGCACGGCGGCCTGATCAAGCATGGCGCGAAATTGCTGTTCGCCTACGCGGAAACCACGGCCCCCAAAGTCACGGTGATCACGCGCAAAGCCTATGGTGGTGCTTACGACGTCATGGCGTCAAAACATCTCCGGGGCGATGTCAATCTGGCGTGGCCGTCAGCCGAAATTGCAGTCATGGGGCCCAAGGGCGCTGTCGAGATCATTTTTCGCGCAGATCTGGATGAGCCAGCAAAGATCCAGCAGCGCACCGAGGAATATCGTCGCAAGTTCGCCAATCCCTTTATCGCCGCCAGTCGCGGATACATCGACGACATCATCCTCCCGCGTGAGACGCGCGCGCGGATCGCCCGATCACTGAAGCTGCTACGCAACAAACGACTATCCAATCCACCGAAAAAGCACGGAAACATTCCGCTGTGATCCGGCGCCGGCGGAACCGGCCGTTTCGCAAGGTCCTGATCGCAAATCGGGCTGAGATCGCCTGTCGAATCATGCGCACCTGCAAGCGCATGGGAATCCGGACCGTCGCCGTGTATTCCGAGGCGGACCAGAACGCTCTGCACGTGGAATCCGCCGACGAGGCGGTCGCCATTGGCCCCGCATCCGCCGAGCAGAGCTACCTTCGGGCCGAGGCGCTGGTGGAAGCCGCTATTCGGACGCGGGCTGAAGCGATCCATCCCGGTTACGGATTTCTGTCGGAGAACGCGGCCTTCGCGAAGACGGTCGAGGATGCCGGGCTCGTGTTCGTTGGGCCACCGCCGAAAGCCATCGAAATCATGGGCGACAAGTTGGCTGCCAAAGATCTCGCGATACGTGCTGGGGTGAATGTCATTCCCGGGTATGCCAAGCCGGCAATTTCGGTGACAGAGGCGGCCAGCATGGCCGAGGCAGTCGGCTATCCAGTGATGCTGAAGGCGGCCGCGGGCGGAGGTGGGAAAGGAATGCGAATCGCGTACGGCGATTCCGAAGTGCGCGAACTATTCCCGTTGGCGGCGGGTGAAGCCAAGTCAAGTTTTGGAGATGGCCGTATTTTCGTTGAGCGCTACTTCCCGAACCCTCGCCATATCGAGATACAGGTCCTCGCTGACGCGCACGGGCAATGCATTTCGCTCGGCGAACGCGAATGCTCAATCCAGAGACGCCACCAAAAGATATTCGAAGAGGCACCGGCCCCGCGGCTCGATGCAAGCCAGCGGCAACGCATGGAGAAGCAGTCAATCGCCCTAGCCCAAGCTGTCGGGTACCAGTCTGCCGGCACCGTGGAGTTCGTGGTCGACACCAGCGGCGAATTCCATTTTCTGGAAATGAACACGCGGCTTCAGGTGGAGCATCCGGTGACCGAAGAGGTGACCGGTATCGATCTGGTAGAGCACATGCTTCGGATTGCTGCAGGTGAGCGACTCAGTCTGCGTCAAGATGATGTCCGAACCCCGAAGGGCTGGGCAATCGAGGCACGAATTTATGCTGAAGATCCTGAGCGCGGCTTCGTCCCGTCGATCGGTCGGATCCGAAGAATGGCGGTGCCTGCCACGACGGCGGGTGGTCCGCTACGGATCGATACGGGCGTCGTTGAGGGGTCGGAAATCACCCCGCACTACGACCCCATGATTGCCAAGATCGTAGCGTCCGGGCCAGACCGGGCCAGCGCAGTCCGGTCCATGCAGGCTGCGCTCGACGGGTTCTACATTCGAGGGCCGCGCACCAATGTCGCGTTTCTCGCCAGCGTGGCCCGGACCGACCGGTTCCGGCACGGTGATCTCGATACGGGATTCCTAGAGGCGGAGTACCCGGAGGGATATCAGCCAGTGCAGCCTACCGGCACCGTCCGGGAGGCATTGATCGCGACAGCAGTGTTTGCCGATCGAACCGAGGCCATTCGAACTGGTGGGCCTTCCGCACCCGGGAAAATCGATCGGGTGCTCGTGCTCGGCGAAGAAATTGTGCCGTGCTCTATCCAAACCGTCGACGGCGGCCATGATCTGACCATCGGTGAGCAACAACTGGCAGTCAGAAGTACTTGGGCGCCTGGGGAACCGGTTTTTGTCGGGCAGGTCAACGCTCGAACCGTGGCGGTGCAGGTCGATCGGGCGGTCGAGGGCTGGACGATGACACACGGGGGAGTAACCATTCCCGTTCTCGTGCGCTCACTCGAAGCCGCGGCGCTCGCTGTTCACATGCCGACGAAAGTGCTACCGGACCATTCCAACGAACTCAGCTGTCCCATGCCCGGACTGGTGCTGTCCGTCGCTGTCCGCGAGGGCGAAGAGGTCCGGGCCGGGCAAGCGGTCGCGGTCGTGGAGGCCATGAAGGCCGAGAACGTGCTGCGCGCCGAACGCGATGGCATTATTCAACGGGTGGCCGTGCGAGAGGGAGACAGCATCGCAGTCGATGACGTGATCGTGGAATTTGCGTAATTCCGCCGCGCTGACACCCGTCGTTCTGCAATCCGGGTAGCGCGACGGCATCTGGCCAGCGCGCTGACCGCGCGATTGTGGCAACCCTAGTTTTCTTTTATCGTCCCCACTGCTGAGTCCTGCCTGCCCGGTGGGGCAACAGACTATTCTGCCCACCCCCTTCCGCCAGATTCGGCACCCACGGTACCACCAACGGGAACCCCGCGATGCACCGGCCTACCCTTACCGCTTTTGTCCTGGGCCTAGCGCTTGCACTCAGTGCCTGCACCACCCCTCCCACGGAGGGTCCGGAAACCGGGGCTCCGGTAATTGACGAATCGCAACTGACCAATATCACGGAGTCGAGCGAAGATCTCACGATCGTGGAGACCCCAGGCGAGTCCGGAAGTATCCAGTTAACACCTGAGGAGCAGGCGCAAGTCGATCTGGTTGAAACCGGTGACCGCGTGTTCTTCGAATACGACAAGAGTTCCTTCGGAGCCGAAGGAGAGGCGACGCTCCGCGCCCAGGGCGAACTTCTGCAACAGGCGTCGGAGCTGACGGTGACGATTGAGGGGCACTGTGACGAACGCGGCACGCGCGAATACAACATTGCGCTGGGAGAACGGCGCGCCGAGGCCGTCAAGACGTATCTCGTATCTTTGGGCATTGAGGCAGCTCGGATCTCCACGATCTCCTACGGGAAGGAGCGCCCTCAGATCGCGGGCCACAGTGAGGAATCTTGGCTCGAAAACCGAGTGGCGATCACCGTAATCAATCCGTGAACCGGAGTTCCCTAGCGCTCCTTTCAGTGGCACTGGTTGGCGCAACCATCGCCGTCCAGGCCATGGCCCAGGACGTTGACGAACAGCGTCTTGACGCCATAGATTCACGAATTGAAGCACTCGCCAGGCAAACCGGAGCGATCGCAAACCAAGAACGCCGTCTCCGGGAACTTGAGGACGCTGTCCGCGCCGTGAACGGGCAGGTGGAAGAAAACCGTCATTTGCTTGAGCAACTTCACAGCGAGTTGAAGCGGCTCGAAGACCTCTCTGCGACCTCTCAGATCCCACCGATGGCCGACCCGCCCGTATCGGAGGGGCCCACGGAACCGCCCGTCGGCACGCCTCCGATTGTCAACCCGATAGAACCCGCCCCGGTGCAGGACACCCCCGCCGATCCGGGGGTCACCCAACTTTCCGACGAGGAAACCAGCTACAAGAAGGCGTACGAGTTGCTCAGCAACGCCGACTACGCTGGCGCCGAAGCGGCTTTCCTGGACTTCATCAAGAAGCACCCAAACAGTACGCTCACCGACAACGCTTACTACTGGCTGGGCGAGAGCCACTATGTCCGAGAGCAATACGAGGATGCGGCCGCGCGATTTGCCCGCGGTTTCCAGATGGCACCCGACAGCCAGAAGGCTCCCGACATGCTTCTCAAGCTAGGGATGTCATTGACTGCCCTGAGCAATTTCGAAGACGCCTGCGCCACTTTCGAGCGCTTGGCGCAGGACTATCCCGAGGCGCTCGAGCGGATGCGACCCCGGGTGGACCGCGCTCGTGGCCGAGCCCGCTGCACCTGAGGTCCCGTGGACCCGCGCCGGTCACGACTGCGGAATTTGCGCAGTTAGCACACGACGCCGGCCTTACGTCGGACCATCGCTACCCCATCGCAATCGCCGTTTCCGGCGGACCTGACAGCATGGCACTCGCCTACCTCGCAGGTAGATGGGCGGCAAGCCAGCAACGATCCCTCACCGCGCTCACAGTGGACCACAGCCTGCGGCCTGATTCCTCACGTGAGGCCGCCACGGTGGCCCGGTGGCTCCAGCGCTCGGGGGTGCGCC
Organism: Alphaproteobacteria bacterium; assembly: GCA_965215575.1. Lineage (GTDB taxonomy): Bacteria > Pseudomonadota > Alphaproteobacteria > TMED109 > TMED109 > VXPW01. Next base: position 1,847,437 of record OZ244069.1, on the reverse strand, counting down.
ATGAGATCCTCATCTGGACCCACCAGCACGTAGCAAGCGGAGTCCAGCGGGCAGCGCGCGTGGCTCGCTACCAACTGATGACCGACTGGTGCATTCGCTCCTCGGTGGGCGAACTCCTGCTCGCGCATCATCTCGATGACCAGGCTGAGACGTTCCTCATGCGGCTGGAAGCCGGGAGCAGCCTCCGAGGGCTCGGCGCCATGTGGCCCCGTCAGCGCATGAACACAGTCACCTTGGTACGCCCGTTTCTCCATATCCCCAAGGTCCGCCTATATGCGACGCTGCGCGCACGCGGCATCCAATTCATCGAGGATGCGTCCAATGCTGACACCCGGTACACCCGTAACCGAATTCGGATGCTCTTGGCGGAGCCTAGCTCCGGACTTCCCGCTCCCGAGCAACTGGCCCGGGCTACCAACGCCTTCAGGCGTCTCGACCGGATCCTCGAGAGCGGTGCCGCCACCCGTCTCCGTCGATCCGTCGACATCTCGCCGCTCGGATACCTGACCATCGGCCGACCAGCGTTTGCATCGCTGCCACGCCCACTTGCCCTTCGATCGCTCTCTGTCGCAGTGCAGGACATCGGCGGAAGGATCTACCCACCGCGCACGCGGTCACTCGAACGAGTTGTTCGGATGGCAGGGAGCGGAACCCAGACAGCGTGTACCCTTGGGGGCACGGTGGTAACCTTGGATGAGAGACGAATCCTGCTCACCCGTGAACTGGGCCGCGTGGCCGCACCGACGCCCGTTTACACGCGAACTACATATTGGGACAACCGGTTTCGGATCGAAGCAGACAAGCCAGGCTCTCACCTAGTCGTCGGCGCGCTCGGCCTACGTGATCTCACGAGGCTTACGGAACGCCCGCAGCGCCCCGACGTACCCTTGACGCATCTTGCTACACTGCCCGCATTCCGCGATCTTGACGGACTGGTCGCTGTGCCCCACCTAAACTGGTGGCGACATGAACGCCTCCGCACCAAAGTACGGGTCGCTTTTGAGCCCCGCAGTGGGTTGCCGACAGGCGTAGAGCAGCCGCCGGAAAGCGCGGCCGACATCATTCGGCCAGCGGGATATCGAGGACGCGCATGAACGGATTTGCCCGCAACCTTGCACTTTGGATCGTCATCGGCTTAGTCGTCGTTACGGCGTACAACCTGTTCAACAGCAGTCCGCAGCAGAATGCCGCCGAAATCGACTACTCGACATTTGTTGAGAATGCTGAGACCGGGCAAGTGAAGTCCATCACCGTGAGCGGCCGAGTAATCGACGGTCTCTATCGGAACGGCCAGCGATTCACGACCTACAGTCTGGAGGACGCCAACCTCCTGCCCTTGCTGCGCGAACACGATGTGACTGTCCGGGCGGCTCCCGAGGAAAGCACCGTTTCGCCCGTCATCGGCCTGCTGCTCAACTGGCTGCCGATGCTCCTGTTTATCGGTGTCTGGATTTTCTTCATGCGCCAGATGCAATCGGGGAACGGAAAGGCGTTCGGTTTCGGCAAGTCACGCGCGCGGCTCCTCACCGAGAACCAGCAGCGGGTCACGTTCGAGAATGTGGCCGGAGTGGATGAGGCCAAGGAGGAATTGCAGGAAATCGTCGAATTTCTGCGGAGCCCGCATAAATTCCAACGTCTTGGGGGCTCAATCCCAAAGGGGGTGCTGCTCGTTGGACCGCCAGGTACCGGCAAGACCCTGCTCGCTCGCGCAATTGCCGGTGAAGCCAACGTCCCATTTTTCACTATTTCGGGATCCGACTTCGTCGAGATGTTTGTCGGGGTCGGGGCCAGTCGGGTCCGCGACATGTTTGGGCAGGCGAAAAAGAATGCGCCCTGCATCGTGTTCGTCGATGAAATCGATGCCGTGGGGCGGCGGCGGGGCGCCGGACTCGGAGGGGGCAATGACGAACGGGAACAAACCCTGAACCAACTGCTCGTGGAAATGGACGGCTTCGAGGCCAACGAGGGCGTCATCTTGATCGCCGCCACCAACCGGCCCGATGTGCTCGATCCCGCTCTGCTTCGCCCGGGACGTTTCGACCGTCAAGTGGTCGTCTCCAACCCTGACATCGTGGGGCGCGAGAAGATCTTGCGGGTCCACATGCGCAAAGTCCCGGTCGGGAACGACGTCAACGTCCGCACCATCGCGCGCGGAACACCGGGTTTCTCGGGCGCCGACCTCGCGAATCTGGTCAACGAAGCGGCCTTGCTGGCTGCCAGGAGAGGCCGCCGTTCTGTCGGGATGTCCGAGTTCGAACAAGCCAAAGACAAGGTCATGATGGGGGCGGAACGCCGCTCCATGGTGATGACCGAAGACGAACGGAAGATGACCGCGTACCACGAATCCGGGCATGCGATCGTCATGATGAACGTCGAAGGACATGAACCGCTTCACAAGGTAACGATCATTCCGCGCGGCCGCGCGCTCGGACTCACGATGTGGCTGCCGGAGCGGGATAAATACGCACACACGCAGATTGAGCTCGAGGCGCAGATTGCGGGGCTTTTCGGCGGGCGCATCGCCGAGGAACTGATCTACGGAAAACGGCACATCACGACAGGAGCGGGCAACGACATTCAGCAGGCGACTAGTTTAGCCCGACGCATGGTCATGGAGTTCGGGTTTAGCGATCGCCTAGGTCCCATCCGCCTCCAGAGCAATCAGGAGGAGGTCTTCCTCGGACATTCGATCGCCGAGCAGCGCAACATGTCTGACCAGACCGCGCGGATGATTGACGAAGAAATCCGCAGGATCGTGGAGGAGGGCGAAACCAAGGCACGGGAGATTCTCGAGGCTCGGGTCGACCAGCTTCACGCGCTGGCCGCGACCTTACTGGAGTACGAAACCCTAAACGCCGAGGAAGTGAGTGCGGTCTTGGCAGGGCGCCCACTGCATCGTGACGACGATGACGAAACGGCCTCCGAAGCAGGCAGGCGCTCCTCTGTTCCGCAGAGCGACCAGCCTCAGGCCCCGGAGGAGGAGGAGGGAGCTGCACAGCCTGAAAACGCTTGAGGAGGACCGTGCGCCTCCTCCAGCGCCTAAGGGCGGGGTTCTATTGAGGCCACGCGAACTCGGGCCTCTGTCACATTCGGTCCTGTCCCGCCTACCGCTGGCCGGCGGCCCCGTCGGCTTCGCTTATGCAGATAGAGTCGTGCCAGGGAGTTCCACCCCGGGCACGCTCACACTCCCGGTGTCGTGCCTAGAAGCCGATCCCGCCCGGTATGGTCGGACCCTCCGCGCACTCACCTCTCCCCGTCCCGCGTTTGCCGGCATTCTCCTGAATCGGGTCAGGATCATGGGGGTGGTGAACGTGACCCCCGACAGCTTTTCTGACGGAGGTCGGTACTTTCCGCCGGAGCGCGCGATCGCCCACGGTCTCGCTTTGGTCGCGGCCGGCGCCGACATCATCGACATTGGTGGAGAGTCGACGAGACCAGGCGCCGAGCCGGTAACTTCGTCCGAAGAGATCCGCCGAATCGTTCCGGTGATCGAAGCGCTGCACCGCGCGGGTGCGACGATCTCGGTTGATACCCGAAATCTCGAAACCATGGCGGTCGCCAGCGCAGCTGGCGCTACCATTCTGAACGACGTCTCAGCGCTTTCCTCCTCTCCGGAGAGTGCGCAAATGGCCGCCCAACTCGGGATGGCGGTGGTACTCATGCACATGCGGGGAAACCCGCAGAGCATGCAGCGGCGCACGCGCTATGTGCACGCGCCGTGCGACGTGTTTGCGTTCCTCGCTTCCGCGATCCGTCGGGCCACCAATGCCGGCATTCCTTGTAGTCAGATTGTCGTTGACCCGGGCCTCGGCTTTGGCAAGAACGTGTCGCACAACCTCGAACTGCTTGCGTGGTTGCCCATGTTCCACTGCCTGGGTTGCGGGATCCTCGTGGGAGCTTCGCGCAAGTCCATGATTGAACACCTTGACCCGGGCTCACCGCCAGACCGACGTCTCGCGGGATCGCTCACGATTACAGTGCTCGCTGCGGGACAGGGCGCGAACATGGTGCGTGTTCACGATGTTGCCGAGACACGCCAAGCGCTCAGGGTCTGGGAATCGATGGCAACAGCACCGGCAGATGATCCCGTACTCCCCACGAACGAGCAGATCAGTCAGCGTTCGGAAACACGCGTCCGGTCCCGGGGCTAGCTCGATCCGGGTGGTCCGAATCGATTCGGAGGCGATTGCTTTCGCTGGCTAGCCGGACGTTCCTCTGGAATCGGTGCGCCGGATACGACAGTCCGAATCCTCCAGAAAATCCGGTCGGAGCCGCAACCCCAGGCCGGGGCCTTCGAGGGAGCGCAACGCCCCGTTCTCAAGGGGCGGCAGGTCTGTGACAATCTCACGGAACCAGCCGAAATAGAACGCGCGAACGACCTCCTGCACCAATGCGTTTGTTGCATTCATCACATGGTGAACTGACGCTGCAAAGATCACGGGCCCCGTGCAGTCGTGTGGCGCTACCGGCCGGTGCCATGCTTCCGCCATCGCGGCAATTTTCCGGGCCTCGGAGAGTCCCCCAACCCACCCGATGTCGTACATGACGTAGTCGCAGGCCCCGAGTTCCAGAAGCTCACGGAACTGGCCCCTGCTGCCAAGGGTCTCGCTCGCGGTGGTCGGTACGCGCGTGGATTCGCTGAACTCCTTCAGGCTCCGCAGGCTGTCCATCCGGATTGGGTCTTCGAACCAGAAAGGATTACAGGGCTCCAGCGCAGCGGCAATGCGCTTTGCCTGCGGAAGATCCCACATCGCATGAAGTTCGACCATCACATCCATGGAGTCGCCCACGGCGTCGCGGATCTTCTGGAAAGGCTCCACCGCACGCGCAAGGTCGGCCGGGGAAATGTAGTGCCCGCCGGATGCCTCCGCGGCGTAGTCGAACGGCCAAATCTTCATGCCCGTGATGCCCATGGCCTGCAGACTCTTGGCGAGTTCACCAGCGTCGGTCAGGAAGGCTTGAAGGTCCTCGTACGGGCCTTCTGGACTGTCGCCGGGCAAGTTGAAACTATCGGTCGACTGCTTCGCATGGCTCCGGACGTACTGGTAGCCGGCACACGTGTTGTACACGCGAATCGAGTCACGGCTCCGCCCCCCCAGCAACTGGTAGATCGGCTGTCCCGATGCTTGACCCCAGATATCCCACAACGCCACATCGATTGCTGAGTTGGCGCGAACCTCGGCCCCGGAACCCGAATGCCCGACATAGGAGACGAGCCGTTTGCTGTGGCGATCGATCTGGAGCGGGTCCTCGCCGAGCAGCAGCTTCGCGGCATACGTATGGACGTGGCCCTCGGCCGATCCCGTTCCGTAAAACGTTTCGCCGAGGCCGACGAACCCTTCGTCGGTGTGGACGTGCACCCAGAGGAGGTTGGAGAATCTGGCATGCGTGACCGTTTCGATCGCCGTGATTTTCATATCGGGTCTCCCGCACCAGTCCGTTTCTCGGCTCGTTCCTCTATATAGAAGCAGGCCAATGTAGCGCTTCGGGAAGGTCGATGGGACGAATCTTTGGAACTGACGGAATTAGGGGACGGGCTAACGAGCCGCCCCTTACCCCGGACTTTGTCCAGCGCATTGGAATTGCTGCAGGAGCCCAGTTCACCCGCGGTGACCACCGTCATCACGTGGTCATCGGCAAGGATACCCGGCTGTCCGGTTACATGATGGAAACTGCGCTCACTAGTGGCTTCCTCTCCATCGGGATGGACGTGTTCATTGTGGGGCCAATCCCGACAGCCGCAATTCCGATGCTGGTGCGGTCCATGCGATGCGATCTGGGAGTGATGATCTCTGGTTCGCACAATGGCTGGCAAGATAACGGAATCAAGCTCTTCGGCCGGGATGGGCGTAAACTCTCTGAGGCCGTTGAAGACGCACTGGAACAACGCATTCAGGAGATTCCGACCGCAAGTCTTCTGGCCGACGCCTCCGATATCGGACGGGCCAAGCGCATCGAAGACGCTGTGGGACGTTATAACGAGTGGGTGAAGGCCACCGTGCCGCCCGAACTCCGACTGGATGGCCTGAAGGTGGTCGTGGATTGTGCGAATGGCGCGGCATGGCGGGTCACTCCTCAGGTTCTCTGGGAACTCGGGGCTGAAGTGATCGCGATGGGTGTGGAGCCCGACGGCACCAATATCAACCGCGATTGCGGTTCAACTGCCCCCCAAGGCATGGCCGAGCGAGTTCGGGCGACAGGTGCACACGTGGGTATCGCACTTGACGGAGATGCAGACCGATGCATCCTGGCAGACGAGCGTGGCTGGATCGTGGACGGCGACCGGCTGATCGGACTGATTGCCCGTGAATGGCACGAATCCGGCCGACTCACCGGTGGAGCGGTTGTGGGAACCCCGTTCTCGAACCTCGGCTTTGAACAGTATTTGGGCACGCTGGGCCTGTGCCTCCTGCGAGCGCCGGTTGGAGACCGGCATGTTTCCGAGTGGATGCGGACCCGTGGCTGCAATGTTGGCGGAGAGCCGTCCGGGCACATCATTCTCGGCACCCACAGCGAAACCGGCGACGGGCTCGCCTCGGCCCTCCAAGCGCTCTCGGTAATGGCACGATGTGGATCTGCCTTATCGGAACTCCTTCCCGAGTATGAGGCAATTCCGCAACACCAGTCCAACCTCCAACTCGCAGAGGGAAGCCAGGCCGACCCGCTGGGAATCCCGGAGGTTCAGGCCGCAGTAAGGGACGCGGAGCGGCGCATCCTCGGAAAAGGACGGCTCGTTGTACGGACTTCCGGGACGGAACCCCTGTTACGCGTGCTCGTAGAGACGCCGGACAGGCCCGTCGCACAGGAGATCATCCACTCGATTTCAAGCGCGGTAACGGCTGCAAACGGACGCGTGGTTTGATCGCACAAGGAGCCGCACTTCCAGCGCGACGCCTGCACGGGAGGCTGCTGATCGTCGCCGGCTCGGATTCGGGCGGGGGGGCGGGACTTCAGGCGGATCTCAAGACAGCAACGGTGATGGGCGTGTACGCCATGACGGCGGTTACTGCCGTCACGGCACAGGACACGCACCGGATACACGCGATGGAACTTGTAACCCCGGAGGTCGTCGGACTGCAAATGCGAACGGCGTTGGACGATATCGGAGCCGACGCAGTAAAGACCGGCATGTTGGTTTCCACATCCACCATCCATACTGTATCGACCACATTATCCAAGCACGGTGAGGGAATTCCGGTCGTTGTCGATCCCGTCATGATCGCGTCGGACGGGACCCCGCTTCTTGAACCGACGGCGGAAAACGCCCTTCGCGAGTGCTTACTCCCGCACGCGTTTCTGGTGACCCCCAATGCGCCCGAGGCGGCCCGCCTCACGGGATTGCCTGTCACCAACTGCGATGAAATGATTCGTGCTGGCCAGCGGCTGATCGCAATGGGAGCAAGTGCGGCCTTGGTCACGGGCGGGCATATCGCTGGAGACCACGTAGTCGACCTGCTTATCACTGAAAACGGCGTGGACCGATTCGTGGCTGATCGGCTTGATACCGACCATACCCATGGGACTGGCTGCACGTTGGCAAGCGGTATCTCCGCCAGCATTGCCCAAGGGTTGACGTTACTTGATGCGACCGCCCGGGCGCACGCTTACGTGCAGCGTGCGATCCAGTCCGCGCCGAAATTAGGTGGAGGACACGGCCCGCTTAACCACTGGGCCTAGGTGCGGCACTAGGCTAGTGACGCCAATCCGTCACTACGAGCTTCGTGAATCTGGAATATCGCGTTGAATCCGCTTACTTCAAAAACTTCCTTCAAATAGTCGCGCATGGAGCAGAGCTCAATCCGCCCTGACCGAGCCTTGACTTCCTTCGCCACCATCAGCAGCACTCGCAAACCAGCACTGGAAATAAAATCGACTTCCGAAAAATCGACCAAAATCATGAGTTCACCACCACGCACCTTGTCCAAAAAGGCAGTCTCGACATCGCGAGCATTGGTTCCGTCGATCCGGCCCTCCGGCTCAAAAACGAATACGTCCCCCTCTTTACTGCTCTTCATTTCCACAGCGCGAACTCCCTATGAAGGATAGCGGCAGGCCGAGCGCCACAGCGCCAGCCAGTGTTGCTATCTCGCTTGAGTACCATGGTAGCCGAATCGCGTCAACGATCCAAAGAGCGGTCAGGCTGCTTTGCGCTCGGATTCGCTCCCCTCGCCGGACACATAGTGCATCGTCAAGCAGGTGATGTCGTCAGACTGTTCTGCACCCTCGGTAAACTGACCGAGATCATCCAAGATCCCGTCAACAAACGTCTTTACATCAGAAGCTTGGCCGGTGCTCTTTCGGAGCGTGTCTTCCAGCTTTTCGTGACCGAACCATACGCCTTCGGTATCCATCGCCTCCGTAAACCCATCCGTAAACAGGAACAACCGGTCACCTGGCTGAAGTTGAGCATTGATCTCCGGGTAGGAGACTGAACCTTCGATACCCAACGCCAAGCCTGTCTGCCCTTCCAGACGACCGAGCGATCCGTCCGCATGAATGACGTACGGTGCTTCATGACCCGCATTTACATAGTCGATCACGCCTGTCTTCGCGTCGAACACAGCGATAAAGACGGTCACGAAGTAGCTCATCGAGTTCCAGGCACACAGATTGCGATTGGCTACCTCCACCGCTTCCCGCAGCGACCCGCCGGAATCAATTTCGCGCACTGCCTGCGCCAAGGTCGGTTTGGCCGCTGCCATGAACAGGGCCGCCGCCGCCCCCTTTCCGGAGACATCGGCAATTCCGAGCGCCACCCGGTCGGAAGCCAGTTGGAACGCCTCATAGAAATCGCCACCCACTTCGCGCGCCGTCTTCATGTATCCGTGCACCGAGCACAGCGGTGAGGCGGGTACATTCGACTCCACAATGGAAATCTGCAGGGCACGGGCCATCTCCAGGTCCTGCGACATAATCGAGTTGGCGTGCTGAAGATCCGTATTGCTCTTTTCGAGTTCGCTGGTTCGCTGCTTGACCAAATAATCCAGGCGTTTCTCGCGCTCGCGCACCTCTCGGGCCATTACGCCGAAAACCTCGGCCAAATGCCCGATTTCGCCCCGGCGCTGGGCTACTGCCGTCAACTCCGGACTCGGCTCCCGACCAGCTTCCACCGCCCGCGCGGCCTCGCCAATGACCCGCACGGGATCGGTAATGCGCCGCGATAATTCGATCGAAAGGACTGTCGCGATGATGATGATGATGATCGCGACCTTGAATGCCTCGGTCACGCCGTCGACGAGCATGCTTTGCAGGCTCTCCGTCGGGACCCGAATGATTACGACCGACAAAAGTTCACCCGTCGAGGATGCAACGGGGGCATAGACGTCCAGGAAATCCGCACGCCCCAGGAATCCGGCGCCGGTCGTGATCTGCTCTAACAGCCAATCAGCGATGGATCCGTCACTCGCAGCTTCGGCGGCTCCTGGCCGCGACTGGAAGAAGCTTTTGGCCTGGAGAAGCCCGGCTTCGTCGGGTTCAGCCACCTCTCGGGCGCGAATCAGCTGATCCCGCGTCACTTCGGTCCCTCGAATTGCCGAACTCTCGTCGTGCTCCGCGCCCGCGACGAAGTGGAATCGCGAGTCCAGCATCCACATCCCCGCAACGTTGCCATCCTGCACAATCCCGTCCAGAAACGCCTGAACGCCGGTTCGAGCCCGAATCTGCTCGATCAGTTCCTGTCGGCTGCCAACCTGCACAATTCGCGACTGGTCGACGCCGGCCACCCCCACATACTTGTAAAGATTGTTGTCGATCTCTCGAACCCGCCCCTTTTGCTGAACCGCGATCGCTTCCCCCGTGAGCAGGGGCCAGAACACGTGGGCTTGCGGCTGGACCGCGGGATCAGGATTGAACGTGAATTCCGTATGAATGTTGCTGAGATAGGCGTGCCCGGTTTCATCGGTAACCCAGAATTCGTCAATATCGGATTCATTGGCGATGGCCGACAAACGTTGATTGATCTCCGCAGGAGAATCGCCTGCCCGTTCGGCTGCAGCCACGTACTCCGCGGCAATCCGTGCCTGGATCTGCATCTGCTGGCCGAGTTTGTTCTCCACTTGGTCCGGAATGGAATTGAGCACGACGATCGCGTCGAGGACGGACTGCGCAAGTGACAGCGCGCCGGTCTGTGCCTGCGCCCGGAAGGAATCGCGCGCCGACAACGTCAGGACGACGGCGAGACCTACCACACTCAAAATGAGCAGCCCCACGATCGTAACCAGGACACGTGCGCGTAGAGTCATGGGTGCCTCACTTGGGCCTTGAGGCGCCGCTTACCCGACAATGCCGTCGCGATGCATTGCTCCGGGTGTGATCTGACGGCGTGCTGCTGCCTTTGTACACGGCGGAGGCAGCCCCATACAGTTTTCCGAGCCGCAAACCGCCCTGCCCGCCATCGCGGAGCGCAAGAAAAGGTAGACATGACGCTTACTGACAGGGTTCCTGCCAGCAAGGGTCCGTCGTCATGTCAAAAGGCTCCCCGGTTCAGCAGGAGACTCGGCTGCGCCGTGGCTCCTGCTTCCCCGGATCTCGGTCAGATCGCGTTGGTCCGCATGGCTTCGGCCATGAGTTCCGCCTGACGAATGGCCAAAGCCACAATCGTGAGCGTCGGATTTTCCGCCGCGCCGGTCGTGAACTGGCTTCCGTCCGAAATGAACAGGTTGGGAATGTCGTGGGTCGCCCCGGTAGGACCACACACGCCATCTCGCGGGTTCGCACTCATCCGGCACGTCCCGAGATTGTGGGTGCCCGGGAACGGTGGCAGCTCGTATGTCTTGCTGGCACCCGCCATCTCATACACCGCGCTGCCCATCCGGAAAGCGTGGTTCCGCATGGCCAAGTCGTTGGGATGCTCATCAAAGTGCACGACCGGAACGGGAAGGCCGTACTGATCCTTCTCCGTGTCATGCAGGGTTACTCCGTTCCCTTCCTGCGGCATGTCCTCACCGACTAGCCACATCCCCGCCATGTTGCGGTAATTCTCGATCACCTCGCGGGTGTAGTCGCGCCCCCACGTTCCAGGAGTATCCACCGCCATGGCGCCAACGTTGCCCGCAATCGCAGCAACACCGAAGCCGGGCAAGGTCTCCATCAAGTAGCCGCCAGCAAACCCCCGACTGCCATCGTTTCTGACTTCGTCCATGACGATGCCAGCCATTTGGGTGCCGCGGTCGAAGTGAACCGCACCAGGCATGACGGCGTAGACAGTGCCGGTCAGGTGCCGCATGTAGTTGCGTCCGACTTGCCCGGAGGAATTCGCAAGACCATCCGGGAACATGCTGCTAGCGGAGTTCAGCAGGAGCCTGGGGCTCTCAACCGAGTTACCCGCCACAGCGACGACCCGCGCCTTTTGCATCTGGATGTTCCCGTCCGCGTCCATGTACTCGACGCCAGTAGCCCGACCCGAGTCATCATGCAGGATGCGAAGAACCATCGATTCGGGACGCAGCTCGAAGTGCCCTGTGGCTTCCGCCTTGGGTACCTCCGAATACAGTATCGACCACTTGGCCCCGATCGCACATCCGGCCATGCAGAAGCCGAGCTGCAAGCAGCCAGGACGCCCGTCGCGCGGCTCCGAGTTGATCGACATGTTGCCCGTGTGCACGGTCTGGTAGCCGAGCTTCTTCGCGCCGTACTCCAAGACCTTGTAGTTGTTGTTGCCAGGCAGGCGCGGAATCCCGTGCGTGCCGGTGGTTCCCATCTTGTCTTCGGCCCGGGAGTAGTGCGGGTCCATTTCGGCCGCATCGATGGGCCAGTCCATCAGGCTTGCGCCCGACACGTCTCCGTACGTCGTACGGGCCTTCCACTCATGCTCCTGGAAGCGCAGGCTGGCGCCGGCCCAGTGCATCGTCGTGCCGCCAACAGTCTTGCAGACCCACAGCGGATACCCGGGGTTCAAGACTCCCGAGCCGATCCGCTTGTCGTTCCAGCTGAGGCGCGCGCCCATCGTGCCCCAATCGTTCACGATGTCGCCGAGGTCTAGCCGGGGCCCGGCCTCCAAGCAGACGACATCGACGCCTTTTTCAGATAGTTCGTGTCCCAGCGTGCCACCGCCAGCACCGGAACCAATGATGACGACGACGCTATCGTCGTTCAGGTCGTATGTACGAGCCATTGTTCGTCCCTCCTCTGCAGTCATGAAGACTGCGGCAGCCAATCGATGTCGTCGAAGCCGCGGTCCAGGTAACCACCGTGCTCGACCGCGGATCCCTCGAATCCCAACGTGGTAGCAACCTCAGGATTGCCGTAGAGCCCGCCCAAGGTCGCACCGCGCACCGCTTCAAAGAAGGCGTTGTCTTCTTCCTGGGCGCGCTTAATTGCGCTTAGCTGCAGTCCCCGACTCTGGCGATGGAATGCCATCGCGTGCGCATTGCCACCAGATACGACCATGCCCAGCCCGCGCACGCCTTCGGTCAGGGTGTTCTTGAGTCCTTCGTCTTCCGCAGCGCTTGCGTCCAGATCGGCAACCACTTTCACGTACGGACCGTCATCGAGAAAGTCGTGGGGATAGAGCTGCCGGGCCATCGCGACCAGGCCAAGGACTGTATCCTCGTCGAGTGCCTTCGCTTCGAAGGCCCACGCGGCGTCGTCCGCCACGGCCACGCCGCCGGCCCCCAAAGTACCGGAGATCGCGACGCCAGCCGCGGTTGTGCCCGTACCCTGCAGAAACGTACGCCTGCTTAGGTAACTAAAGTTCATTGGTCTCCTCCTACTTCCGGCCCCAGACATCCCGGACCGCATATCTGCCGCCCGAGAGGAGCCGACCGGGTACAGCATACCAGCCATGTCGGTGATGCATGGATTGCGTCGGCAGAACCTCAGGCCACGTGAGTTAAAGCCGGGCGCGACTCCGGAAACGGAACGATCTTGCCGGGGTTCATGATGTTGTCGGGATCCAGCGCCTGCTTGAGCGCCTGCATCACTCCCACCCCTTCTCCCCGCTCGATTTCCAGATATTCCATCTTTCCGTACCCGATCCCGTGCTCACCGGTGCAGGTGCCCCCCGCAGCAAGTGCGCGGCGAATGAGTCGATCGTGGAGCACCGAAGCCTCACGGATCTCATCCTGATCCTCCGGATCGACCATGAACGCGACATGGAAGTTGCCGTCACCGACGTGTCCCGCGACCGGAGCGGGAATGGAGGTGCTCGCCGCGATGTCGGAGTTCGTCGCAGCGATGCACTCCGCCAGCCGCGAGATCGGGACGCAGACGTCCGTGGTAAGCGACTTCCGGCCCGGCCACCGTGCCATGAGCGCATAGAGCAGATCGTGGCGTGCCCGCCATAGCTGGTTCCTCTCCTCCTGGTTCGCGCTCCACGCAAAATCGCAGCCTCCGAACTCGCGAGCCAGCTGGGCCACCGTCTCGGCCTGCTCGGCGGTCGACGCAGGCGTACCATGGAACTCGAGGAACAGCGCAGGAGTCTGGGCGTGCTCAGTCTTGGCCCAGCGGTTGACACACTCCATGGACAAGGCATCCATCAGTTCGACACGTGCCACCGGGACACCTGCGTGTGTAGTCGCAATGACCGTCTGAACGGCAGCGTCGACGGTCGGAAACGAGCAGACAGCCGACACGATAGATTCCGGAATCCCGAAGAGACGAAGCGTGACTTCGGTCGCGATTCCGAGTGTGCCTTCCGAGCCGACGAACAGACGCGTCAGGTCATAGCCGGCTGCCGACTTGCGACTGCGGGTCCCGGTTTGGATCACGCGCCCGTCCGCCAGGACCACCTTCAGATCCAGCACAAGTTCGCGCATTGTGCCGTAGCGGACCGCGTTGGTGCCTGAGGCTCGGGTCGCGGTCATGCCGCCAAGGCTAGCATCGGCGCCGGGATCCACCGGGAAGAACAAACCGGTGTCACGGAGATGCTCGTTCAGCCGGCGTCGCGTGACGCCGGCCTCGACCGTGCAGTCCAAATCTTCGGGATGCACCGCCAACACGTGGTCCATCCGGCTCACGTCGATGCAGACGCCGCCCTCAAGCGCGGCGATGTGCCCCTCGAGCGACGTCCCGGTCCCGAAGGGGATAACCGGGATACGGTGCCGCGCACATACCGCAACGGTACGTGCAACCTCTTCAGTCGTTTCACAGAAGACAACTACATCGGGGCGATGACCCGCATGATATGACTCGTCCCGTCCGTGCTGCTCCAAGATCGCCGGGGCCGTGGAGACACGTTCGCCGAGAAATTCGCGGAACTCCTCCACCACACCCGAGCGTGGCGGAAACCGTCGCGGGTAGGCAACTGCTGCAGTGGGCATTGGAGCCGGCCTCATATTGCGATTGGCCATGATCCTAGCCGAGAAACGTGCCGGCGGAATCCGTCGGGGCGGACCCGGCTCGCTGCGCGGTGGGGCTTCCGATCCGCCTCCAATTTTGGCAATCCGGCGACAAATGCGCAGAATGCTGAAAGTCGCGGCATTTAGCCTGGAGACCATGATGTCCATGGATACTCCCGTTGTACTTGGACCCGAACATCCGTGGAAACGGTTGCTGGCGATGGTGGCCTTTGGCGCCGTCGGCTACATGCTGGTGCCGCTCATCCTGCTTCTGGCCGTCGCCCAGTTTGGGTTTCATCTTTGGTCAGGGAGCAGCAACACGCGCCTAGCTCACCTTGGAGACACCATCCGAGCCTTCCTGTGGGCGATCCTGGACTTCTTGCTGTACCGCACCGACCTCCTCCCGTACCCGTTCAATCCGATCCCATCGGATTCGATGGTGGCGAACACCGTACCCCAAGGGAACGTGAGCGGTCCGCAACCCGCCACAGACAGATCCGCGGTGAATTGGCGCGCGTGCCTCCTGCATCTCGGTAGCTGCCAAGCCGGCGAGCGTACCGACTGGAGCGTCGCCCAAGCAATCCGGACCGACGACGAACAGGCGTTGATCGCTCTCGGGATTCGACCTTGGGCTCACGAAGGCGAAGCCCACTTGGCGTTTGCCACCCGGAACTCCGCACTCAGCACATTCTTTGTTGGTACCCCTTGGCATGGCCGGGCGTGGGCAGCTGCGCTGAAGGAAGCCCCGGGAGCGACCAGCCGTCGCATCCGGATCCTTCCTGACTCCAATCCGCGGCACACCGTTCTTGTGCCGCTGCGCCTGGTCCTGGCCGCGTTCGACACCTGAATTGGGCGAGACCCGCTTGGGTTCAGCAAATAATCCGTTGCAGTGCTACGAGTGAGTGTTTACTTTTACCGGGTTTGCCGGTCCGGGACAGGATGCCTGACCTGATCGGTACGATATCCTTGGGAGGAATTTCATGCAGACCCTTACCCGCACCGGCATGGCTCTCGCAGCTGCTGCCACTGTGGCAATGGTCTCGGCATTGTTTGTGTCGTCTGTTTCTGCGATGCATCACGAAAACGAGATCACCAACTGCGCAGACGAAAACTGGTGCGCTTACCACCGCACCGTTGACAAGGGACACCGCCACTCGCCGCTGACCGAGATTAACACTGGGAACGTCGGTGATCTGAGTGTGGCCTGGCTGTTCCAGCCTGGTGGTGCCGAGACCGGAGCTGGTGGCTTGCACAGCACTCCGGTCGTGTTGGATGGCGCCATGTATGTCGCATACAACCCGTCATCCGTGATGAAACTCGACGCAGCGACAGGTAAGCGTCTTTGGGCCTACGTCCCGGAGATGAACGAGCAGGTCGTCGCCCGGTCATTTTTCTCGCACACCCGTGGGCTCGCTGTGGGCGGCGGACGCGTTTACATGGGCTTAGTCGACGGTCGTATCGTTGCGCTCAGCCAGGACGACGGTTCCGTGATCTGGGATCAGGCGATTGTCGATTCCGCCACAATTACGGCGGGCTTCAGCGGTGCTGCCACCTACGTCAACGAGAACCTCATGGTGATCGGGCAGAACGGTGGTGAGTATCCTGTAGAAGGCCGTATCTTTGGCATCAACCCGCAGGACGGTTCCGTCGTGTGGACGTTCTACACCACCGGCCGTGACGACCCTGCTGCGCTGGCGACCTGGGGTGGAGACTCGTGGAAATGGGGCGGCGGTGGCTCTTGGCAGCCCGGCACGCTCGACCTGGAAAACAACCAGATCATCATTGGCACCGGAAACCCCAACCCCGACTACGACTACTGTGGAGCCGACTGCCGCGACCCCAACGTCGACGCACACCGGCCTGGCGACAACCTTTACACGTCGTCGACCGTTGCGCTTGACCTTGATACAGGCAAGTTGAATTGGTACTTCCAGGAAGCGCCCAGCGACCCGTACGACTACGACGCGTCGCCAGGCGAGTACGTCGTCTTTGAGCGTGACGGCCGCAGGATGGTGCTGCACCCGGGCAAGAGCGGGTTCAACCATGTCCACGATGTCGCGACCGGTCAGCCCCTTGCGGTCTACTCCGCGATGAACCACCAGAACTGGACTTCAGGGTTCAACATGGAAACCGGCGAATTCGAGAACATGCTGTGGCCGGTTGCCGGCGAGAAGACCTTGGTCTGTCCCGCCATTGACGGCGGACACAGCTGGAACGCCGGCTCCTTTGACCCGAGTACTGGTCTTTCTTACCGGACGGTTCAAGAGTGGTGCATGTGGCTGACGATCGCTCACAAGGACGGTTCGGGCCCAATCTCCGCTGGTGAAGCCACGCGAGTTACCGAGCCATACGCGCAGGCCTTCATGGCTGCGGAATGGATTCAGGCCGATCCCGAAAACGACAAGGCGCACGGCCGCGTAGTGGCGCGTGACCCGCTCACCGGTGAGATCAAGTGGGAACGTCGTTACGACATCATCCCGCACTCTGCCCTCATGACGACGGCTGGCGGCCTCCTGTTCAACGGGAACTATGAAGGTGACCTCGAAGCCATCGACTCGGCGACAGGCGACGTCCTCTGGACGTTCAACCTCGGCTCGGGCACCAACGGCGGGATCATCTCCTACGGTGCTGGCGGCAAGCAGTACATTGCGGTGGCCACGGGTCACGGCTCATACGTCGCCCTGGGAATGCTTTCCGGCGCCTTTGCCGGCGAGACCATCGACATCCAGAGAAGTGCACTCGTAGTCGCCTTTACTCTCAAGTAGAGGTATAGGTTCACTCCATACTTGCGGGTGGCGGGCGAACGCCCGCCACCCGCTTTTCTCTGAAGTTGCATCGTCGGGAGGCCGGATGTCCCGGCCGTGATCTCCATGAAACCCATCCATCTCTCCTCAGCAGTGCTGGTTGCAGCACTGGCTGCAAGTTCAGTCGTTCCGGCGGTCGCCGGCAACACTGACGAAGTGCCCGCTCCCGTTGAGATCGAATCCGGCAATCCCGTGTCAGGTGATCCCGCAGCCATCGAAGCCGGAGCCATTCTCTACGGCCGTTGGTGTGTGCAGTGCCATGGATTTAATGCCGACGGCGTCTCACCGCGTTGGGGCAAATGGGCTTTCGACCTTCGATTGTGGTGGAAGGGGTACGAAAAGTACGTCGAGACCGTGGCGGTTGGAAAGCTTCCGAGAATGCCTTCATTTGGGGAGTACCTCGATTTCGATCAGATCAACGAGATCGGAGCGTTTCTTGAGACGCTCGCGATGAAGGAAGCGAACTGGAAATGACGTTACTACGATTCTTGGGATGCCTGATCCTGCTGGGGGTGGCGTCGCAAGCCACGGCCCGAAACACATTCCCGGACAACTTCACGTTTTCCGAGCCCACCTGGATTTGCAGAACAGCGGACGCGTTTCGTAACTTGGAAACTCGCCTCGCGGAAACTGACACGCCTGGTGAACTTCCCTGCGCCCTGATTTCCCACGACGACATCGAGGACATGATGGCGCCGTGGATTGAAATCGTCGGCGAACAGGACAATCTTGTCGAAGTCCGGTTCCTCGTTGAGCGTTACGAGCGGCTCCGACCTCCGGAGGTCCCTACTCGGGGCGGTTACACGACCCGCGTCATATTCACCGGCTGGACCAAACGCGACTCACTGGAGGTAGTGACCACGTTCTGATTCACCATGTCGGAACGTCACCCCCGGCTCTCATCCGGGCCTCCCTATTGGAGGCCCGTTCAGATTTTATTCCTGGTTGTCCCTGCACCATCTCGATGAGTTCTTCTGCCTCTTGAGCGGTCATCTCGCGAGCGCTGGCACTCGCCAAATCTATCTTCTGCGCCTCGTCGGACCCCGTCGCCTGGCCTGCCTCGCGTCCTCCTTCACCGGGGTCTCCGCCCTGCCGCGCACGGGACTCGCCGTCGGATGCCTGCGGCCGGGCAGCCTTGACGTCTCCGGGGTCCATGCCTTCGGGCGTTTCAACACCCTCGTCCGTGCGGGCCTCGCCTTCCGCCATCCCCTCGCTTCCGGCTGTCACGAGAAGCCTCCGCGCAAGCTCATCCTGCAAGCGCAGGGCCAGTTCTAGGTTGTAGGCAGCATCCTCGAGCGTCGGGTCAATGGTCAGGGCATCCCGGTACTGCTCGATCGCCTCCCGCAGATACGCATCCGCGTTCATAAAGCTCATCACCGCATTCACCGTCTGGCGGTAGCGAACCGCACCCAAGTTGTAGTGAACGAGGGCTCGAAGCTCTGATGGAGCCGTCTCGAGAGCCCCCGTGAAGTAGCGGTCCGCGGCGGCGTTGTCGTGCGCCGCGAAGGCCGCAACTCCGCGCGCAAACGACGTTTCGGGAGTTGCTCCACCGGCGTTTTCGGCTGCCTCGAAATGCGCCTGCGCTTTGGCAAAGTTGCCGTCTGCAAATGCGCGGATGCCAGCGTCCATTTCCTGGCGCGCTGACTCATCCTCCCCGCATGCGGTTACGACCAGTAACGCCAGAACGAGACCAAACCGCCGCACAACTCGCATCACCGGATCCGTCCCCATAGCATCGCTCCCATAAGCAAGACCAGCGCCGGCACCACGAGCCAGTGATACAGCGGCCGGCGGCTTCGTTCCCGGCCTTCCGTCGCAAACGGTCGTGTCGGCCCACTGTCGATGGCTTCGAATACACGGCCAATGCAGTTTGCTTGAAACACCGCGCAGAACATCCCGCCGCTGAACGCGGCTAGATCCCTCATACTCGCGTGGTTCGCGGTGCTTCGAACCGGCTCGTCCTGGAACAGGAGGGGAGCGTCGCTGCCGTCGGCTGTCGGTACGAGGACGGGTACCGGTGCACCCGGGGTGCCCATCGCTAGTACGTGAACCGCCACCCCGGTGTCGCGAAGTTCCCGGCTCGCGGACCGGAGAACTGTGCTGTGGTCCTCCCCGTCCGAAACCAGTACGACATCTGTAAACTCCTCTTCGCCCGGCTTGATGCTACCCAGCGCAGCCGCCAGCCCGATATCGAGACGCGTGCCGCGGCGAGGGATCTCATGCGGCCCCAAGTCCCGGTGACGCGCGCGAAAGGTCTCGTAGTCGAGAGCCGGTGGTAAGAGAAGACTTGCCCGGCCGGCAAACGCGAGCAGCGACAGCCGGTGGCCGCCGGTCGCCGCGAGACGGTCCACTAGACCCTCGACGGCATCCCGCGCGGCATCCGCCCGCGAAGCCCCTTCATGGTCACGGGCGTACATGCTCAGAGACACATCAAGGACCACCAGAACGTCTCGGCCTTGACGCGAGGCGACCCCTTCCTCGTACCCTCCAAGCGGCTGACCCAAGGCAACTCCCATCAACGAAGCGGCAGCTGTCACGGACCACATGGCGCGGCGACGGGCGACGACTGCACCCGAAAATAGGGCCGGTCCGGGATGAAACACCGCTATAGCTCGCGCCCGAGCCCGAGCAGCATGTCGATGCAGCAGCAATACACTCACGGCTGCAAGTGGTGCAATGCCCAACAGGAGAACGGCCGCGAACTCCATCTGGCGACCCTACGGCGCGACCCGGAGTGTGGTCGCGTCCAGGAGCGCCCGAAGCCCGACGAGCATCAGGGCCAAAGCCAGAAACCACATATAGAGATCCATACGCCGCTGATAGTGGCGAGCAACATTGCGGCCCTTTTCCAGTTGGTCGATCTCCTCGTAAATCGACCTGAGGCCCTCCGCATCGGTTGCGCGGTAGTAGCGACCGCCGGTCGTCTCGGCAATTCTGGTCAGCGTGAATTCATCGATGAAAACCTGCACCATCCGAATATCGGTACTACCGGGACGCACTGGCATTGCGGCGGATCCTCGGCTGCCTGCACCGATCGCATAGATGCGCACCCCCAGCGCTCGGGCCGCTTCGGCGGCAACCAATGGATCCACGGTTCCGGCATTGTGGCTGCCATCAGTCAGCAAGATTATGACTGGGCTAGCATGAGTTTCCGCGGTCAAGGAATCGAGCCCGGCGAGAATTGCGTCGCCGATGGCTGTTCCATCCTCCTCTGGGAGTTCGACCGGGCGCAGTGATGCAGTCAGTTGCAGCAGCGCCTCATGGTCAAGCGTCAGCGGCGTTAGTGTGTCCGCATAGCGCCCGAACGTGACTAGCGAGACCAAATCAGACGCCCTGCCTGGCAGATTGTCCCCAGCACCCGCAACGAAATCTCGGAACGTGTCCTTGACCACCTCCAGCCGATTGCGAGACGCCTCTCTCTCTCCACCAAGATCAAGCGCCGACATGCTGCTCGACACGTCGACCACCGCCGCAATCGCGATGCCCTCGGTCTCCCGTTCGGTCACCTCGAAACCGGCTTGGGGCCGCGCCAAGGCTGCGATCAATACGATCCATGCAAGCACGGAAAACGCCGGCATGCTTCGGGCCGCTAGGACCCGGACGCTAAACGGAGCATCGCGAAAACTTTGCAGGGATGCGACGCCGACAGTGCCGCCGACTCGACTGCGGGCGGGCCTTGCCCGCGAAGCGAGGACGGTCAACGGCACCAGAATCAACAGTGTTAGCCACCACGGTTCGGCGAAGCTCACGCTGGACTCTCCGCACTCGCCGAAACAAACCGTTCGGCCGCGCCAAGCGCCGCCTTCAGGTCATCAGGGGTAGCCGCGCGGCCGGCAAACTTCACCAAGTCGCAGATCGCAAGCGTCTCCTCAGCGGCACGCGCCAGAAAACCCGCCGACAACCCCGTTCCCTGGGCTAGCCTCGAGAGCTCTGAAACCGTCTCTTCGGTGGTTCGTCGCGGCGCTGGTAGCCCCAAGCGTCGGTCGATGTAGGCACGAAGTACGGTCGCGATCTCTATCGGCGCAGTGGGCGAGGGGCTTGCCTCCCTTGCCAGCATCGCTCGCAGCCGCGCCAGCGCCGCACGAGCGACCTCACTGGCCGGATCCTCCGGGGCGGCTGGTTCCGGAACTGGGGGCCCAGAAGCGCGGTGGCGACGACGTAACACCGCGACTACCGCCGCCACCAGCGCCGTAAACGCCACGCCCAATGCGCCCGCTACCCACGCTGATGGGCCCACCGGCGCGGGAAATGACACCGGCGGTGCAATGGTTCTGGGTTCCATGGAGTTCGCGCCGGGCGGAACGTGCTCGTACACAATCACGACCAACGGCGGAGAAGAAGTTTCGAACCGGTCGCCCTGCATCATGCGGTTGAAGCGGAGCCGGATGCCCTCCTTGCATTCGTCGAACGGGCTCCCAGCACGCTGAACCGTCACGAACGCCTGATCGGAATCCCGCTCGCAATCCCCCGGGCGCTGCATGCGCACCAACTGGACATAGGCCTTCATCCCCCCGATTTCGTAGCTCCCAGTTTCGGCGGGAGCCTGCAGTCGGTAGCTGGCATGCGAACGGCGGCGGTCTGCCACGGGGACGGCCTTTGCCTGGTAGCCTTCGACAATCGCAAACGGGCCGATTGAATCGAAATAGCGTGGGATGTGGACTCCGATCTCCCACGGCATATCGGTATAGATCGAAAGCGTGAACTCTTCCCCGGGTCGCACAGCTTGGGGTTCTGCAGCCAACCGAATCTGGACATCGTCCAGTACGTCGGCGTGGGCCGGCAAGGTGATGCATGCGAGAACGGAAATCAGACCAAGAAATCGAATCATGGCGCCGCCGCTGCGCGACCGGCGTCGACCCCGGCACGCCGCATGAAGTACTGGATCAGGGCCTGGACGGGGTCACTCCCCCCCATGATCTCCAGCGGCTTGAGCCCGAGCGTTGCAAACACCCGCCAGCGTTCTTCGAGCCGACGAATTGCCTCGGCTTCGTAGCTGGCCCGAACGCGCGGGTTGTTGAAGTCGATCAGTCGCTCGTCCCCCGTTTCGAGGTCGTGGATGGCCACTAAACCTGCCTCAGGTAAGACGTCGTCAAGCGGATCGCGGAATACCACGGGAATCACGTCATGCCGCAGCGTGAGCGCGCGGAGCGGGCGTTCAAAGTCTGGCGCCAGAAAATCGGAAAGGATGAACAAAAGCGAACGCCGCTTGGCCACTATTCCGAGCCGGATGAGCGCTCCTCGCAGGTCGGTTCCACGACCTTCCGGTCGAGCGCGCCGCAACCGCTCCTCAAGAAATACGGCATGTCCTTTGCCCTTCTTCGGACGGGTCCAGGAATCTACCTGATCACTAAACAGCAGCAGGCCAGAGCGGTCGTTATTTCCGATGGTGGCGTACATGATCGAAGCGGCCGCGGTGCGGGCCATTGCGTCCTTGTCGAGCGGACCACTTCCACTGCGAAGCGATGCGCTGAGGTCCACCGCCACGATCACGGTGAGTTCCCGTTCCTCGATGTACTGACGCACGAATGGCCGACCAGTGCGTGCCGTGACTTTCCAGTCGATCGTCCTGACGTCGTCTCCCGGCGCGTACTCGCGCAATTCCACGAATTCGGACCCTCGGCCCTTGAAGACACTCAGGAACTCACCGGTAACCCCGCCATCAATCGGACGCTTCGGACGGATCCGGAGACGTAGCACCCCGCGCCGGGACGCAGAGGGCGGGCTGTCGGTGTCCATTCCGTTATGGAACGGGCTGGTGTTCGAGGATCCTTGCGACTAGGTCGTCTGTGGTGACACCGTCAGCCTCGGCTTCGTATGACGTGAGGATACGATGTCGAAGCACATCGTGTGCGATTGCCTTGACGTCGTGCGGTGTCACGTAGTTCCGCCCTTGGAGGTACGCCCGCGCCCGCGATGCAATCGCAAGGTAGATCGTGGCACGTGGGCTAGCACCCAGCGTCACGTAGGGACCAAGATCTGCGGCCACCTGATCCACGTGACGGGTCGCACGCACTAGGTCGACCATGTACTCCTTGACCGAAGTTTCGATTCGAACCCGATCAACTGCCTCGCGTGCCTGGACGATCTCGGCGATCGAGACCACAGGCTCAGGCATCGAACCTTCAGCGGTAAACGCCACCATGTCCATGATGGCAATTTCCTGGTCCCGATCCGGGTACTCAGTGCGAAGCATGAAGATAAACCGATCCATCTGCGCTTCGGGCAGCGGGTAAGTCCCGTCCTGCTCGATGGGATTCTGCGTCGCCAACACCATGAACGGGGCCGGAAGGCGTTCACTTTGGTCACCGATGGTGACCTGGCGCTCCTGCATCGCCTCCAGCAATGCGCTCTGGACCTTGGCTGGTGCCCGATTGATTTCATCCGCAAGCACAATGTTCGCGAAGATGGGACCGCGTCGGATGCGGAATTCACCTTGCTTGGGTTCGTAAATCATCGTGCCCACCAAGTCGGCGGGCAGTAGATCGGGTGTAAATTGAATCCGGCGAAAGCTCGCTGAGATAGCAGCGGCAAGAGTGGTCACGGCCCGCGTCTTGGCTAGTCCTGGTGCCCCCTCGATCAGGACATGGCCGTTAGACAGCAGCGCGATTACGATCCGTTCCAGCATCTCGTGCTGACCGACGATGGTGGTTGCCATCGTCATCAACAGACGATCCGCGAATCCCTCCTGAGCTGGCGAAGGTACCGCGGCAACATTCTGCTGCATCAAAAGAGAGCCTTTGCGGAAAATGGGGACAAGTACTTAGATTAGCATACCCTAGGCCGGCCGACGCAGGCCCAACTCCAAGTCGCGCGCCCCTATACTCAGGATAGCGAACAGGAACACGGGCCGGCGTAGCTCAACGGTAGAGCACCCGCCTTGTAAGCGGAAGGCTGCAGGTTCAAATCCTGCCGCCGGCACCAGCGTCGCGCTGACGGCGGCTCGGAGAAAGAGTTCAACACATGGTCAACCTCAGGGCCACTCTGGTCGTGCCCATGGCGCTGGCCATCGCCGCCATCGCCATGCCGTCCGCCGCAGGCTGGGCAGAAGTACGAGAAGCGTTCGAGCAGGGGGACGCTGTTCGGCTCGTCGCGGCACTGCAACCGCTCGCCGAGAACGGTGACGCCGAAGCGCAGTTCAACCTTGGCATCCTTTACGATACCGGCCAAGGAGTGCGGCAGGACTACCAGGAGGCGGCCCGGTGGTACCAGATGGCCGGCGACCAGGGTCATCCGACCGCCCTGTACAATTTGGGCCTGCTATATTTCGAAGGAAAAGGAGTCGAACGCGACCGGACGGTGGCACTTGCCTTGTATCGACACTCAGCCCAGAACGGCGATTCGGATGCCTTCAGCAGTATCGGCTACATGTATCTCTACGGTCTCGGGGTGGACGAAGACCCGGTGGAGGCGCTGGCGTATTTTCTCATTGCCGCCGAGCGAGGAAGCAGCCACGGCGCCCGCAATCGCGACCGGGTGCTAGGCGACCTCGACACCAACGATTTCGCTTTCGCCCGGCAGCGGAGTCGTGACCTAGCGGCCGAATACCCCCTCGCACAATGAGATACACAGTCTGGCTGGCCGGGATTCTGCTGGCGTGGCCTCTGTACCATGTCAAGCCGGTCGCAGCCCACTCGTGGCCGGAATGCAGAACCGAAATCCAGCAGATGCTTGCCGAAAACACGCTCGTATTCTGGGCTTCCGAAGAGGACGGTGAACTGCGATACACGATGCGCATCGACAGTGAACGATGGGACAAACTGGGTCCCACCGGCCAGGACGGCATCCAAGCGCTGCTTGCCTGTTCGATCAGTGCCGGAGGAGAAGCACTGCCGTATTTTCTGTCGGTGCGGTCAGCCTACTCCAATCGCGAGCTAGCTCGTTACCGTAACGGCGAGCGATTGCCGCTCCATTGACCACTGCCTGCAGGGAGGTACCCGATGTCCAACACTTCTGACGACCGTCCGATGATGGAGCGGCTCCGCGAGCTCCACGAGAAAATGGAGCATGACGCGGAGTTGGAGAGTGCATACGTGAAGGACCGGGACGCTTTCCACCGCGACCACGGATTTGACCCTGCGGAAGTTGACGAAGCGCTCAAGGACCTGCACGAACAAAGGGTCGCCGGATACAAGGGCGTCTTGGATTCCTTCGGGAAACAGCTCGACTAGCAGGAACTTTCCCGCAGGCGGGCTGAGGCACGCCGTCACGGCGGCTTGGAAGTCGGCAGGAAACCCTCAGCAACACAGGCCCGAACCGGCCGGATGGATCGTCGGTCTTCAACCGGCGACTTTTCGGCCCGCCGGCTCCCGCCGGCGGGCTACCAAATGGGGCTTGGTGCGGACGGAGGGATTCGAACCCTCACTCTCCGTCGGAGAAACGGATTTTCGTACCACTTCGACTTTCGCCGCCGCGCCAAATGCGCGTTGGTGGTCTGGACTATCCCTTCGCCGTCGCCGGTGAACCGGCCCCAGGCGCCGCCCGTCTAGTCTCTACACCTTCCTGCCAAACTGCAGGCTTGGCTCGGGATCAGCATCGGCGCTGCCGGTCAGCCTTCCCCGAATTTGAGCGGTTCTGCACCGCCGGTTTCCCGACAGGCACTCAACTTCCCACAAGTCCGTCGCGTCTGCCAGTTCCGCCACGCCCGCAGGCCCCACTGGACATCATACCGACCCGTTATCCGTCTTCCCGGAACGGCGCCCCCATCTCGGTCAGGAAGTTGCGGACAGCGTCCCCGCAGTTCGCGAGGCGTTCCGGGTCGGCCGCGCGCAGCACGATGCTGGTGCCGATATCGGGCGGGCGGTAGAATGGATAGGAACCGATGTCGACATCTGGATACTCGGCCGCGACCGCCCCCAATGCTTCCGCCACGACACCCTCGGGCTGGCTTACGACGAAGGTGTACGAGCGCAGCGGTGGACCACGCCCCAGCTGTGGTTCCAAGATCACGACCATGGCGCGCATGATTGCGGGCACGCCGGCCAGCACAAAGACGTTTCCGAGCCGGAACCCCGGTGCAGCAGAGACCGGATTATCTATAAGTGTTGCCCCGACCGGGATGTTCGCCATCCGGAGCCGGGCCTCATTCAGTTCAATTGCAGTACCCTCGTAGTGCGCGCGAAGGCGGCGCTGCGCCTCAGCGTTCCGTTCCACCTCAGCCCCCATGGCGGCAGCGACGGATTCGGTGGTGATGTCATCGTGGGTTGGACCGATCCCGCCAGTCGTGATGACGTAGTCCCAAGCCGAGGACAACTCTCTGACGGCGGACACAATGGCGTCGCGCACATCGGGTACGATTCGCACCTCCATCAGCCGCACCCCGATGTCTGACATGCGTCGGGCCACGTACATGATGTTTTTGTCCTGGGTACGGCCTGAAAGGATTTCGTTACCGATGACCAGCATGGAAACGGTCGGAGCATCGTGCGCCATGGCATATTCCCAAAATTGCGGCTGCATGCTACCCGGTTGCGGCGTACCTTGGTGCCTATACTTCTCGCCTGCGATCTAGCCTCTTCAATCCGACCGGATCTGGCCCGTGCGGTTTCCTGTGCAACTTGCCAAGGCCTCTCTCGTGCGCCGCTACAAGCGGTTCCTGAGCGACCACGAGTTGGAGGACGGGACCATCGTCACAGCACATTGCGCGAACCCGGGCTCGATGCTCGGGCTTACCGACGAAGGAACCGAGACTTGGCTGCTACCGAACTCAAGCCCCACCAGAAAACTGCGCTACAGCTGGGAGATGCTGCGCGTCGGTTCAATCCTCGTTGGAATCAATACCAGTCGTCCGAACGCGTTGGCGGAGGAGGCTATCCTCGCCAACCGTCTTGAACCTCTCGCCGGCTATTCGAACCTCCGGCGGGAGGTTCGGTACGCAGCGAATTCCCGGATCGATTTGCTGCTCGAGGACGGATCCCGCAGACCTTGTTACGTCGAGGTCAAGAACGTTCATCTGTCGCGTGAAGAGGGGATTGCTGAATTCCCGGACTCGGTCACCGTTCGCGGGCGAAAGCACCTTCGAGACCTGGCGGCACAAGTCGCTGACGGCGATCGAGCGTTGATGCTTTATCTGGTGCAGAGGGAGGATTGCTCCGTCTTTCGGCTCGCCGGCGATATAGATGGCGCTTACGTGGAGGCGTTCCATGAGGCTCGCGCCGCCGGGGTCGAGATCCTAGCGTACAAGTGCCGGCTTACGGTGGAGGGCATCACGGTGACGGACTGCCTTCCCTGGACGGATCCGACAGGAGTTGCTGCATGAATTATGCGCATGAACAGGTCTGCATTCACGGAGCCGCCGAGTTCGAGGCAATGCGGAAAGCGGGTCGCCTCGCCGCCGAGGTTCTTGATTTCATCACACCAGAGGTCAAGCCCGGCGTCACGACCGAAGACCTGGACCGGCTCTGTCACAGCTTCATTCTGGATCACGGGGCCATTCCAGCACCCCTCAACTACAAGGGCTTCCCCAAATCCATCTGCACATCGATCAACTATGTCGTGTGCCATGGAATTCCTGACGCCACGCTGCTGAAGGAGGGAGATATCGTCAACCTCGACATCACCGTAATCCTCGACGGCTGGCACGGTGACACGAGCCGGATGTTCTGGGTTGGAAAGCCAACGCTCCAGGCCCGCATCCTGACTGACACCACTTTCGATGCCATGTGGGCCGGAATACGTGCAGTACGCCCGGGGACCACGCTCGGTGACGTAGGTCACGCAATCCAGAAATGTGTTGAAACCAAGCGTTATTCCGTTGTCCGCATGTTCTGCGGTCACGGAATTGGGCGCGTATTTCACGACGCGCCATCAGTACTGCACTACGGGTCGCCCAACACCGGGCTCCGGCTACGCGAAGGAATGTTCTTCACGATCGAGCCCATGGTGAACGCCGGCAAGCCGGATGTTCGAATTCTTGAGGACCAGTGGACGGCCGTTACCCGAGACCGGTCCCTGTCGGCACAGTTCGAGCACACATTGGGAGTGACTCGCGACGGATATGAGGTCTTTACCCTATCCCCCGCGGGTTTGGAACGCCCGATCCCTTGACCAGTTATCGCCGACACAGGGAGGACACGCGATCCGAACCACGAGGTGTCAGGTCGTCCTTCTGTGAGGCCACGGACCATGGAACGCCGTGCAACCGTTGGGGCCTGCCATTCGTCGACGGCCTGGTCCGAGGACCCCACGCTTGCCGCGCTGTGACACGCGCCTCTAAAGAGAGGCATAAGATTAAGGAAACTTAAATCCCATACTTGCTGGCCTTCGCGCTGGCGATCAGCGCCGAGAGAGCCATCGCCCCTTCCCACTGAACGTCAGCTGCTCAACCCGCGCGTTTGAATTGGACATCGCGCCGGCAACTGATTACCCAACAGACATCAGGAGGGTTATCCGACAGGACCGTCCCTCCTGTCTTTTGGCTGCCTGTTTCATTTTCCTCAGACCCCTGCCCTTGAGCTTGCGCGGCAGCACACAGACAACCCAGCACAGTCCCGACCTTCGCGGCGAAGTGGTGATGCTAGCAGCCTCAGATGCCTTTGCCTCCAACCGGCCATCGGGCTCAGGACCGAGCCATGCCACCGCAGCTCAGCATTCAGACAAGTTCGCACTCGATGCTATCGCAATACCTGGCCAAAGTGGGTGCTTGCTCAGTGATTGAAGGCCAGAGGCCTGTCCCAGGAACCGTTATGTTCGGAAATCCGCTGACCTTCGCGGCGAAGTGGTGATGCTAGGCTCCCTTGGAGCGAGTACGGGCAAGACCTTGTCCGGCACACCCGTCGCCTTCTGAAGGCGACCGCAACATCCAAGTCTGGCGAACGGCGCGCTCTAGCGATTACTTCCACAACTTCGAAACGAAGCAATCTCCGGCGTAAACCCTGTCGCGCCCGCTTCTCCGGCCAGATGCCGGACCATCAAAGGATCGTCACTCGGACTAGCGCGGGTGACACAGGAAAAATCCAGATGGCTCGCAGTCCGGAATCGCTGCTGGATTCTGGCGCGACGAAGTCTGGGGAACGAACGGGAAGCGGCCCCGGTCGTGTGACAACCGGGGCCGCGACAGACGGGCAGCGGGAGGATCTGCCCGTGCGTTTAAGGGAGCGGGCGGTGATCGTGACGGGCTAATAGATGATCACCGCCCGCTTACAGCACGCGCTGTTACGCGTGCTGCAATCGCAGTGCAACGAACCGGGTCCGGTGACCGCGTTCGATCTCAAGAACCACAAACGGCTGCTCGGATTGCCATGCTTCCGTGAAGCGGTTCGATGCGTCTTTGGCGTCGTTGACCTCAACGCCATCCACCTTCAGGATTCGGTCTCCGGGGAGCACGTGCTTGCGGGCAGCCGGACTCCCAGGAGCAACGTGTTCAACCAATGCGCCGACACCATTGTCCTGTCCGAGCTGCAGCCCAAGATCAGGTCTGGCAGGGATCTGAGTGCTAGCGACTTCAGCATCAGGCCAACGGCCCACGCGCGCCTTCACCAGGGCTTCGCCGCGGTCTCGCCAGATGGCAATCGAAACTTCAGTGCCGGGTGCTGTGGCGGCGACAATCCGACCCAGATCACGTACGCCCCCAATGGGTAAGCCGTCGATCGCCCTCACGACGCTCCCCGCCTTGAGTCCGGCCGCTGCTGCAGGGCTCCCTTCCGATACGTCGGTAATCAGCGCCCCCCGCGGCTCGTCAAACCCGAGTGCTTCCGCCAGATCGTCGTCGATGGGCTGGATCTGCACGCCCAGCCAGCCGCGCTCCACTTTGCCGTCGTCCTGCAGGTCAGCCACAATCGCGCGGACCGTGTTCGATGGCACGGCAAACCCGATTCCGATACTGCCGCCCGTAGGCGAATAGATGGCAGTATTGACGCCGACCACGCGCCCCTCGAGATCAAATGTAGGCCCGCCGGAATTTCCCCGGTTGATGGGTGCGTCGATTTGCAGGAACTCGTCGTAGCGACCGACACCGATGTCACGCCCATGGGCAGAGACAATGCCGGTGGTCACCGTACCCTGGAAGCCGTAAGGGCTGCCGATAGCGAATACCCAGTCTCCTACACGCACGGCATCGGAATCCGCAAAGCTAACAAACGGCGAGGGCTGGTCGAGATCGACTTTGAGGAGAGCGAGATCGGTCTGCACATCCTTGCCGACCAAGGTTGCATCCACGGCCTTGCCGTCAGCCGTGTGGACACGGATGTTGCGTCCATTCCCGACCAGGTGGGCATTGGTGACCAAATGGCCTTCTGCATCAATGAAGAATCCTGCCCCTCCCTGTGTCGTGTACCGATCGTTGGGTCTGTCAGGGGATCCCGGGGGCTGGGGCAATCGGCCCTCAAACTCGCGTCGGAAGAACCATTCAGGATCAAACGGACCGTTCCATGGAAAGGCCCGCGGTTCCTCATCGGAAATGGGTAGTGCGGCCCTTTCCACCTCT
The DNA here is from genome assembly GCA_965215575.1 of Alphaproteobacteria bacterium. Taxonomy (GTDB): domain Bacteria; phylum Pseudomonadota; class Alphaproteobacteria; order TMED109; family TMED109; genus VXPW01. Next base: position 1,816,937 of record OZ244069.1, on the reverse strand, counting down.
ATCGCGACCACAGCGCGTTGGACCATTTCCACCACTGGGGCGAGACTCGGAAGCGCGGCGAAAGCCGGCGCCGCAAAGCCAGCCACCACCGACATGGTGGCCGCACACCGAACAAATTTGCTGAACATGCAGGTTCCCCGATGACAAGAGAGGCTCCGCAAATCTCCGAAGCCTCGGGAACCCAAATTAAGTCTCGTGTGTGTAGGGACTCTTGCCGGAACTTTGTTGGAACGTTTCTGCTTTGTTAATTTTCCGCAATGTCCGTGGAAGTTTGCGGGCGAGGCATCGCTTACCGGGGAGAAGCTACCTCGGCTGGGACGAACGGATCTGTGGCAATGCGCTCAGGCGGAGCTCCCAACTCCCGCACGCGTGCCTCGCAGGCCTCAACAAAGCCGGGGGTCCCCGCAATCAGCACGGTGTGTCGCTGCAATTGGCCGTGCACGCGGTGCAGCATGTCCTGCACACGACCAGTCAGAAAACGGGTTCCAGGGGGCGGGGTTTCACGGGTGAGCGTCACTTTCCACGTGAAATTGTCGTATCGCCTCCCCAGCCGGCACAGCGACTCTAGGGCGAGGGTTTCCTCCCGGTCACGGACCGACAACACCAGCGTCACGGGCGCGCTGAATCCGCCAGCGAGCGCCTCCTCAATCACGGCGAGCACCGGGGCAATCCCTGTTCCTCCTGCGATTCCAAGCACTGGACCTGGCACGTTCTGAGGAAGTGCAAAGGTCCCGAACGGCCCCTTGAGCGACACCACCATGCCGGGACGCAGCGTGTCGTGAAGCCAAGCGCTCGCAGCTCCTGGATCCTGACGGGCGACCAAAAAGCGAACCAGGCCGTCGACGGGCATGCAGTCCGGGCCGGGCGCGTCGAGCAGCGAGTACGTGCGCGGCGGCGCGACCCCGGGGACCGCAATCTCCATGTTCATCCCGGCCTGGTAGACAAGGCGAGCGGTGTTCGGCAGCGCGAACATGAGTTCACGCACCCTTGGTGTGATCGGGCGGTTCGCAACGGCTTCGCAGAGGTGGGCCTGGGGCCCGGCATTCTTCTTTACAGGCTGGCGTGGAAGCGGGGCATGGGGGCGAATCTCAACCGCGGCCGACGTTGGCCGGGCCTGGCAGAGGAGGCGGACCCCCTGTGCGCGCTCCTTCTCGGTGAGAGCCAACTGGACCGAGCTGTCGTCGTCGAGCGATCCCGACAGCACCGTCGCCCGGCAGGTCCCGCAAATCCCTCCCCGGCAATTGTGCGGTAGGCGCACACCGGCGGAGAGGGCCGAATCAAGAACCGGGCGGTCGTAGGTTCCCCTGAAGGCGAGATCCGTCCCATGCACACGGATTCGCGCGGCGTCCACCATCCGTCAGGCGGTCCGCCACTTGATCGAGCACCCCATGCTGGGCAACTGCTCCCTCGGCCCGCCCTTCCCTTCGGCAATTGCCTTCATGGCCTCGAAGAGTTCGCGGGCACTGCCGTCACGGTCGTCGGCCCGCGCGTCGTCCAGCCGGCCGCGGTACTGCAGTCCTCGACCACTGTCGAACCCGAAAAAATCCGGCGTACAGGCCGCGTCGTAGGCCCGTGCCACAGCCTGGTTTCGATCGATCAGGTACGGAAACGGAAAATCGTGCTTTCGGGCGAACGCCTGCATATGGATGAAATCATCCGCAGGGTAGGCCTCCGTGTCATTCGGCATGATCGCCACGGTGCCCACGCCGTATGCCTCGAGCTCGCGTGCATCCCGCACGATCTTGCGCGCAGCCGCGACCACATAAGGGCAGTGATTGCAAATAAACATCACCAAGGTGCCCCGGGGCCCAACGACGTCCTCCAGCGCCCAATTCCGGCCACCGGTTCCCGGCAGATCGAAACCAGGAGCCTCCCAGCCGAAGTTGCAAATCGGTGTTAATGCCACCATGCGTTTCTCCCGCGTACTCCCGCTTGCATTTGCCGGAGTTCGGTAGACATTGGACGGAACGGAGTGTCACGCACCCGTCGTCAGGATAGCCGGTATGGAGCAAGTCATGGCCACAAGTCTCGATTTCGAGGGTCGCCTGGTCGTAGTCACGGGTGCAGCGGGCCATCTGGGCGGGGCAATGGTGGATACGCTTCGGTCGCTCAATGCGGACGTTCGCATTCCGAAGGGGCCGGCGGATGGCGGACCTGATCTCGCTCGGGAATCGTCGGTGCACCTCTGGTTTCGGCGGTACCCGACCATGTGGGCTTCCATCAATCTCGCCGGCGGCTTCGCCATGGCCAGCGTTGATGAAACGAACGAGGACATGCTCCAGCACATGTGGCGAACGAACGCGCGCTCCTGTTTCCTCTGCTGTCGCGAGGCGATTCGAATCTTTCGCGAGCGGGGAAATGGAGGTCGGATCGTCAATGTGTCCGCACGATCCGCGCTTGAGCCCAAGGAAGCCGCCGGGATGGTGGCCTACGCGCTGAGCAAGAGCGCAGTCGCCACCATGACAGAAGCGCTCGGTGAGGAGGTTGCACGCGAAAAAATCTTCATCAACGCTGTTGCGCCCTCCATCCTCGACACCCCGCCAAATCGGAAGGCCAACCCCGGGGCGGACTATTCGAGTTGGGTACAGCTCGAAGACGCGGCACGCACTATTGCTTTTCTCGCGTCACCGCAAAATCGCGCTGTTCGCAGCACCGTGATCCCGCTCTACGCGACCGGTTGATCGCCTGCGCAACGGCTTCGGGCCACACGACTGCCCGGGCTCGATCACGCGATCAGTCAAAGTTACCACCACGGGGCGAGCGCACGCCTTGCGCCCGGGCTCGTCTGCACTATGTTCATGCGGGCAGCTGGCATCCGCTGCCCCCCACCACAACCAATTCCAGGCCGCAATGCCCGCAATGCTTGAGCTTGACCGGCTAACCCGGCACTTCGGTCCGCTGACTGCGGTCGACGACATGTCGTTCGCGGTAAGCCAGGGAGAGGTGCTCGGATTTCTCGGCCCGAACGGGGCCGGAAAAACCACCACGATGCGCATGGTTGCAGGCTACTTGCCACCAAGTGCCGGTACTGTCCGCATCGCCGGCATCGACGTGCAGGAGCAACCCAGCGAAATCAAGCGACAACTGGGCTACCTCCCAGAGGGCGCACCGCTCTACGGGGAGATGACAGTCGTGGCCCTCCTTGATTTCGTTGCGTCGGTCCGGGGGATGGATTCAGCGACCCGCCGTCGGCGCACGGATTACGTGATCGAGCGGCTCCGTATCGAGACAGTCCTTTACCAGCAGGTCGAGACGCTCTCGAAGGGGTTTAAGCGTCGTGTCGGGCTTGCACTCGCCATCCTGCATGACCCTGGGGTGCTTGTGCTGGATGAACCCACGGACGGGCTCGACCCGAACCAGAAGCACGAGGTCCGCGAACTCATCAAGGCCATGGCGGACACGAAGGCAATCGTAATTTCAACCCACATCCTGGAAGAGGTTGATGCGGTTTGCACGCGGGCAATGATCATTGCCCGGGGTCGCAAGCTGGTGGACGGCACCCCGGCGGAACTGCTTGCGGATGCCGGCAATGCGCAAACGCTCGATGACGTGTTCCGCAAACTCACGGACCGAAACGAACGATGACCCCCGTACTTGCCGTGCTGCGGCGTGAACTGGTGAGCTACTTCGTTACGCCGGTTGCGTATGTGTTCATCGCGATTTTTCTGCTGCTAGCGTCACTGCTGACCTTCCACATGGGGAACTTCTTCGATCGCGGCCAAGCGGACCTGTTCGCATTCTTCCAATGGCACCCCTGGCTCTACCTGTTCCTAGTCTCCGCCCTCGCGATGCGGCTGTGGTCGGAAGAGCGCAAAACGGGAACGCTCGAGATCCTGATGACCCTTCCGATATCAGCCGGCCAGGCAGTCATCGGGAAGTTTCTCGCAGCCTGGATCTTTACCGGTATCGCGCTGAGCCTGACATTTCCACTCTGGATTACGGTGAGCTATCTCGGAGACCCGGACCACGGAGTCATCGTCGGCAGTTATGTCGGGAGCTTCCTGATGGCAGGCGGCTACCTAGCGATCGGTTCCTGTGTCTCTGCGCTGACGCGCAATCAGGTAATCGCGTTCGTGGTATCGGTCAGCGTCTGCTTTCTCTTTACGGTAAGCGGGCTCCCAATTGTCCTGAATTTCTTCTCCGCTTGGACCCCGCAGCCGCTGCTCGATGCGATCGCGTCATTCAGCTTCCTCACCCATTTCAACGATCTCAGTCGCGGTGTCATCGATCTCCGGGACATCGTTTTCTTTGGCTCCCTGATCGTCGGCGCACTCCTGCTCAACACCGTAGTCGTCGACGCCAAACGCGGCAGCTGACCGATGCATCCGAAACAAAGAGCCCTCGCTGCCGGCGCTTGGCTGGTACTCACACTGGCAGCATTCGTCGCCGTCAACGTGCTGTCGGGCGCCCTCATCCGGAATGCGCGGCTCGACCTCACCGTTGAAGGCCTCTATACGCTGTCCGGCAGCACGCAGCAGGTGCTGAATGACCTAGCCGAGCCCATTACCCTCAGGCTGTTTTTCTCCGAGCAGGTAAGCCGCGATATTCCGAACATCCGCGATTACGAGCGCCGCGTGCGCGAGCTACTTGAGCAGTACGTGGCGTCGGCGGACGGCCTGATCCGGCTCGAACGCATCGACCCTAAACCCTTCTCGGACCAGGAAGACTTGGCGGTCGTCTACGACCTGCAGGGTGTGCCGATTAGCTCGGCCGGCGAGCGTCTCTACTTTGGCCTTGTGGCCACCAACAGTACGGACGACACCGAACGGATCCCATTCTTCGAGCGAGAGCGAGAGGCATTTCTCGAGTACGACTTGACCCGCATCATCTACGACCTTGCGAATCCGCGCCGGGTCAAGATCGGGCTGGTGACGTCCCTCCCGGTGGCGGGCGGCCTCCCGACACCGGAAAGCGCTCCGACCGACTATGTACCTCCGTGGGCGGTCCACGCTCAGCTTCTGCAGCTGTTCGATGTCGAGAATCTCGGCCCGGAGCCGACCGAAATCGGGCTTGACATCGATGTTCTGATGGTTGTCCATCCGAAAGAGCCCAAGCCGGAACTGCTCTATCTGATCGACCAGTTCGTAATGAGCGGACGCGGCGCTATTTTCTTCGTCGACCCGTTTTCCGAGATCGAGTTTTCGTACATCGATCCGCAGCAGCGCCGGATCTATATCCCGTACTCCAACCTGTCCGAGCTGTTCGTTCCTTGGGGTTTCGAACTCGCGCCCGGAGAAGTCGTCGGAGACCGGCTAGCAGCGCGGAAGGTGAATATTGGTGACGGGCGGATCGTAGATTACATCCTCTGGCTTGCACTGCTGAAGCCATCGTTCAGCCAAGACGACGTGGTGGCGGCGAACCTCGAGCGCGTCTTCATGCACAGTTCCGGGTGGCTGCGCCCCACCGAGGAAAACCCGGCGCCCGGGTTCTCTTCCCTCGTCCGTGCGACGCCCCAGTCGATGTCCGTTGAGCGGTTTCGTATCCAGAACTTCCCTGACCCCACCCAGTTACTCGCCGATTTTGTGGCCGACACCGAAACACGGGTACTGGCGGCACGGGTGACAGGTTCTCTTCCCTCGGCGTTTCCGGACGGCCCCCCCGGCGCAGGCGAGGAGCAGGGCGAGGGCGACCCAGCCGAACCCGAACACCGGTCTGCTGCGGCAGCGGCGCATCTCATCGTGGTGGCGGACACCGATTTCCTCGCTGACAACGTCTGGGTCGCAACCCGTGATTTCTTTGGTCGGTCAAGTGCCGTTCCGACAGCCGACAATGGTTCATTCGTCGTCAACGCCATTGAGCATCTGGCTGGTGGCGGCGAACTGATCGGACTTCGGAGTCGAGGCTCATCGGTGCGTCCCTTCAAGGTCGTACAGGACTTGGAGCGGGCAGCCGAGACCCGGTATCGGGAGACCGAACGGGCCCTCCAGAACGAGCTCCAGGAAACCGAAAACCGCCTTCGCGAACTCCAAGGCACCGTGTCTCAGGAAGCAGAACAGGGCGCCCCGATCCTCACTCCCGAGCAACGGGAAACCATTGCTGAGTTTCGCGAGCAGATCGTCACAATCCGCAAGCGCCTGCGTGACGTCCAGTATGAGCTCAGAAGCGACATTGACGCGCTGTCCGCCCGTATCGAGGCACTCAACAGTTACGTGATGCCCATCTTGGTCGTGATTGCCGCTCTCATTGTTCCCGTGGTCCGCCGTCGCCGGAGGAAAAACTAGTGAGGCGCCTTCTGGTCTTCGCAGCCGGAACCGTCCTCGTGATCGTATTGGCCGCTGCTGTCACAGTCTGGCGAGATTCAAGCCTGCAGAGCCAAAACAAGCCTCACCGTGTCTTTCCCGGACTGATCGACGCGATCAATGCCGTCGAGGAAGTGCGCATCGAGGGCGAGCACGGCACGTTCAGCCTGATCCGTGGCGAAGGGACCAATTGGGTTCTCCCGGAACTCGCGGACTATCCCGTCGAGCCGGAAAAGGTCAAGAAAGTGCTGGTCTCACTGTCGGTGCTGGAAACGCTTGAACCGCGCACAGCGGCTCCGGAGCGGCACGGGGCACTCGGCCTTAACGACCCGACTGCCACGCAGGATGGCGCCGTGGCCGTCTCGCTAATCGACGGGGACGGATCCACATTGGCCGCGCTGTTGGTCGGCCGCGACGCCAGTGGCAACCGCAAGGCGCGTTATGTGCGGCGCGCCGGCGACGACCAAGCCTGGCTCGTCTGGCGGAATTTTGACCTGCCAAGCAAACCCATGGGCTGGCTGGATTCGTCCATTCTCGATCTGCCTCGGTGGCGGGTGCGAAGCTTCGTCACCAAACATGCCGACGGGCAAGAGGTCGTAATTGAGCGCGGGGAGTACACCGACCAGTACTTCGAGATCCAAGGTATTCCGGAAGGATTCGAGGCGGAGAACCCGTTCGTCGGAAATCAGCATGGCACGGCGCTGGAGCGGGTTACGACAGTGGCGATCGAAAATCGGTCCGATCTCGCGCTTCCCCAAAATGCGCCCGTCACGACAGTGGAAACGTTCGACGGTGTCCGCCTGCTCATCCGGACCGCAGAACTTGACGGGGTGGACTGGTTGTGGATGGAGGCCGAGTACGCGCCATCAATCCGGCAAGAACTTCCCGAGGACGGGCCGAACGTGGTGGGGCTTCCGGAGATGCCTTCGCTCGAGGAGGCCGAGCAGGAAGTTCAAGACCTGAACGGCCGGTTCAAGAACTGGGCATTCGCGATTCCTCCTTCAAAACGTCAGCAGTTTTCGCGCCGCATGGAAGATCTGATCAAGGAAAAGGCCGAAGAGACCGAGGAAGAAGCGGCGACAGACTCACTCGAACAACGGTGATCAGGCACAAGAAAACGCCGGGGAATGCGAGGCCTCAAGGTGTTGCACGACGCGGACACAATCTGCCAACCCTGATCATTTGCCGCACCGCGTGGCGTATCACGCCCGCGGCCGACGCAAGAGCATTTGCAGTCACTGAAAACGCTGCATTTCAGCTGGATGAAAGCCCAGAGCGGTCGTGTCCATGCCGCGTGCGGTGGCAATTGAGCCTCCGTGAGGTCTGGTATTCGACAGTCACCCCATTGGTGATGGCCTGCTGAATGGCTACGATGGCATGGGACTATTCCTCGCCATTGATTCCCTACCATTTTCGCGAAGGTACACATGGAAATTCGTGCGCCGTGGCAGCCAGGGGCCCCGAAGGCATCGCCCGCGCGAGATATCAAACAGGCGCGAACTGACCTCCGGGCCTTTGGTTACTGCATTCTCGAACAAGTGCTGAGCGACCGGAACCGTGACGCGCTTCGCATCCGTCTCGAGGAGCAGGCCGAAGCGGAGATTGAGGCAGGCATAGCGTTTGAGGACCAGGGCCCAGGACAGGACTGGTCGAACCCACCGACGCCATCGAAGCAGCACGTGTTTGCTGCAGCCAGTGGTGGCATCAACCAACGGGTGTGGATGCTCGCCAACAAGGGCGCAGCGTTCCGCGATCTCGTGACGGACCAGAGTGTCGGCCCGTTGGTGGAATACCTGCTCGGACCCGAATACATCCTGTCGAGTCTCACCGCCAATATCGCGAGGCCCGGCGGGCTGCCGATGGCATTGCATACCGACCAATGGTGGCTTCCTCGGCCGCTGCCTCGCCATGACGAGCCGCACGCACCGGGCAGAATGCACCGCGGCGAATATTACGGTGAGGACGATGGCGACCTGACACGCGCAATCAACCCACCCTGTGCCGCCAACGTGGTGTACTGCCTGAACGATTTCTCGGAACAGAACGGCGCCACACGTCTGGTTCCAAACAGTCACCTGACAGGTCTCCAGCCTCCGCCCGGAGTTCCGTGCCCAATCCCCACGGTCCCGGCCGAAGCACCGGCAGGCGCTGTCATCGTATGGGACGGGCGGCTATGGCACGGAACTGGCGCCAACCGTTCAAATGGGCCACGCCTCGGCATCCTGGCCACATTTTGTGGCCCGCAATTCCGGCCGCAGGAAAACTATACGCTCGGGCTGGACCCTGAACTGCTTGAAGACGCGTCCACCGAGATGCTCGACCGGTTGGGTTTCCGCGTGTGGCATGCGTACGGACGGACTGGGCATCCTTACGTTACACACGTGGACGCCCGAACCCGTCCCACCGGCGAACTTGTTCCCAGGAACGGTCGCGCCAGGCAGGCTGTTGCGACATGAGCGCAGCATCGCCGCTCGCAAGCGCCCTCCTGGCCGCACGCCAGGGCGGTCGGCTGATGAGCAAGTTCCCGGCGGGAAATCCGCCCGGTGCGGACGCGGCCTACGACCTTCAGGGTGAACTCAACGCCGCCATGGGCTGTGACCCCGTAGGCTGGAAGATCGGGTGCACGAACCCTTGGGCACAACAAATGACGGGAACCGACGAGCCATTCTTCGGCCGGATGCACAAGTCCACGACGTTCGCGAGTCCGGTTGAGCTGGCCGGGATTCGCCTGGAGTCGCCCATCGTCGAACCCGAGATCGCCTTCCGGCTGGGGCGCGGCCTTCTCCCCGCCGACGCTCCATTCACCCTTCCGCAGATCCTGGACGCTACGGATGCGCTTGCTGCGGCCATTGAAGTAGTCGACTGCCGTTTTGAAGGAGGCTGGTCACCAACCCTCACGGAAACGATCGCTGACAACGGTGTACATGCCTGCTTCGTGTTCGGCAGCTGGATGTCCGAATGGGCCGCCATTGACCGTCCTGAAATCGAGGTTGTCGTTACACTGAACGGCGATCAGGTCACGGACGGGATTGGGGCCAATGCGCTGGATGATCCGGCAAATGCCTTGCTATGGCTTGCCAATCGTGCGGCGGGACGCGGCGAAGCGTTACGGTCCGGCGACATCATCACGACGGGCAACATTGCCAGATCGGCAGTGCACGCCAAACCCGGAGATCACGCGGTCTGCGACTTCGGAAGCCTCGGCTGCGTCGAGGCCACATTTTCCTGAGTACGCAGCGGCATGGAGGGAAACTCTGGGCACTGTGACCGAAATGCCAGTGACACCATATATTGGCGTTGTGCTCCGTTACAGCACAATATGCTGTGGTATGTTGCCGTGTAGAGGAGGGTCTGCGATGGTGAGGCCAGACAGAACGAAGAATTTACAGTGTCGCTGCTGAAGGCCCGTCCAGTCTACAAGCCGTTCCACTATCCGTGGGCGTACGAAGCTTGGCTGCAGCAGCAGAGAATTCACTGGTTGCCCGAAGAAGTTCCTCTGGCCGAGGATGTCAAGGACTGGAGCGAGAAGCTGTCAGACCGAGAACGGAATCTGCTCACTCAGGTCTTCCGTTTCTTTGTCCAGTCCGATGTTGAGGTCAACAACTGCTACATGCGTCACTACGCGCGTGTCTTCGAGCCAACCGAAGTACAGATGATGCTGGCTGCGTTTTCCAACATGGAGACGGTCCATATTGCGGCCTACTCGCATCTCCTCGACACCATCGGAATGCCGGAAGTGGAGTACGAAGCCTTCCTCAACATCAAGGAGATGCGCGACAAGTACGACTATATGCAGACCTTCAATACCGATACCAAAGAAGACATTGCCCGCACCCTTGCGATGTTCGGAGCGTTCACGGAGGGTGTTCAACTCTTCGCAAGCTTCGCAGTGCTACTCAATTTCCCGCGGTTCAACAAGATGAAGGGAATGGGGCAGATCGTCACTTGGTCGGCACGGGACGAAACCCTGCATACGAATTCGCTTGTGCGGTTGTACCGGACATTCCTGCAGGAGAACCCCGATATCGATATCGAAGCCCTGACTCGCGACCTGCAGGAGGCTTGCCTGACGGTCGTCAATCACGAGGACGCATTCATCGACCGGGCCTTCGAACTTGGAGGCGTTGAAGGACTTTCGGCAGCAGAAGTCAAGGCGTACATCCGTTACATCGCCAACCGGCGGCTCAACAGGCTTGGTCAAGAACCGATCTTCGATACCGACACCAATCCGCTGCCTTGGATGGACGAAATGCTCAATGCGCTTGAGCACACAAATTTCTTCGAAAACAGGTCCACGGAATATTCCCGTGCAGCGACGCAGGGAACCTGGGAGGAAGCCTTCGCCTGACCTTACTCTCCCAGGTTTCAGCCGACCGCACGGAGCGGCGCACTCGTTGGCTCGTGGTCCCGGAAACTCGCTAGGGCACCTGCCGCCCCGCCGACGCGATGTGGAACCCCGGCCTGTTGGAGCGCCAATTCCGTTGCGTTCAGGGTGCCGAGGATCATCGGCTCGCTCAGCGCACCGAGATGACCAATTCGAAATCCCCGTTCGGCCCAGACTCCGATTGCAGCAGCCAAGGCCACCCCATAGCGTTCGCGGCACAGGGCCCGGAAGGCATCGGGGTCATGCCCCTCCGGCAGAAGGATCGCGGTGACGGTATCGCTGTGTTCGGCCGGATTGGTGCTGACCAGTTCTAGGCCCCAACCGGCCACCGCCGCCCTGACGCTCTTGGCAATGCGACGGTGTCGCGCGAACACCTGATCGGGCCCTTCCTCGAACAACATCTCAAGCGCGGTCGCGAGGCCGTACCACATTGAAATCGCCGGGGTCGAGATGAATCCCAGCGAACCATCGGGTCCGAGATGGCGGTCCCAGTCCCAGAAGTAGCGAGCGCATCCACCGGATTTCTTGGCTGCGTCCAGCGCCCGCTCAGATAGCGCATTAAAGGCCAGGCCGGGCGGCAGCATCAACCCTTTCTGGCTTCCACCAACGCATACGTCGACGCCCCACGCATCATGCTGGTACTGGCTTGAGGCAAACGACGAAATCACGTCGACGATCAGGAGCGCCGGATGGCCTGACACATCGATCGCAGAACGTATTGCCGGAAGATCGCTCAATACCCCGGTCGACGTTTCGTTGTGCACAACGCAAACAGCCTTGATGGCTCCCGCGGGGTCGGAACGCAGATGCTTCTCCACACGACCGGCATCAACGCCCGTACGCCAATCGCCCGGAAGGTAATCGACCCGCATTCCCAAGCGCTCGGCCATTTCCTTCCAGCGCTGCGAGAAGAACCCGGTCTCGGCCATAAGGACCCGGTCTCCAGCTGCGAGGGGATTGACCAGGGCGGCCTCCCAAGCGCCGTGCCCAGGAGCGCTCGTCAGCATTACCGGTGCCTTGGTTCCGAGAAGTCCCCGAAGCCGCTCATAGGTCCGCTCAGCGATTGCGAGAAATTCCGGACTCCGATGGTCCGCCTGCGGCGCTGCCATCGCGGACATGATCCGCCGCGGGATATTTGTGGGCCCGGGCGTATGCAGAAATTGCCAGCCGGGGCATCCCGGCCGATCGGTAGGGTCAAACAAGGAAGTATGCTCAGGCAGCTCGACGCGAGCCATTAGTTGCGAGTGACCAGATCCGCTGCGGCGTGGCTGGCATATCGATGTGCTCCACTCCGTAGTCGCGAAGCGCATCGACCAGCGCATTGATGATGGCCGGCGGGGCGCCTATTGCGCCAGCTTCGCCAGCTCCCTTCATTCCAAGCGCGTTAGTGGTCGAAGGAACGACATTGTAGGTGAAATCGATGTGCGGTGCGTCATCGGCTCGTGGCATCGTGTAATCCATGAACGACGCACTCAGAAGCTGACCCGATTCGGAATCGAACTGGGTATGTTCGAGGAGGGCCTGTCCCAACCCCTGGACCACGCCTCCGTGGACCTGGCCCGCCAGGAGCAGCGGGTTAATGACGGTACCGAAGTCGTCCACGACGGTGTAGCGCTTGATTTCAATCTCGCCGGTGTCCGGGTCGATTTCCACCTCGCACACATGTGTGCCGTTGGGGAACGTCGCCTCCGGGGGAGTCCAGCGGGCTGCCTCATTTAGCGGGCTGCCCGCTTCGGCTGCACGCTTGGAGGCCTCTCCGAGCGATACCTCGAGATCTGTCCCAGGGACCGTGAACCGGCCGTCTTCAAACGCGACGTCGTCCGCAGATGCTTCGAGCTGATCGGCGGCCAGATTGCGGCCGCGCTCGATGATCTGCATGGCCGCATCAGAAAGTGCGGCTCCGCCGACCGGAACCGATCTGGAACCGCCGGTTCCGGAGCCGAACCCGATCTGCGACGTGTCACCCTGCACGATCTCAATCTGCTCGAACGGGAGACCGAGACGCTCAGCCACAATTTGCCGATAGGCGGTTTCGTGTCCTTGGCCGTTGGACTGAGTGCCGATCAGTACGCGGGCCGCGCCATCTGGACCGATCTCAATGGTTGCCTCCTCGGGGCCACCGCCGGAGCAGGCCTCGATGTAGGAGGCCATGCCAATCCCACGAATTCTCCCACGCCTCGACGATTCGGCGCGGCGTTGTTCGAAACCGGCCCAGTCAGAGCGAGTGATAGCATCGTCCATGTTCTTGACGAAGTTACCGGTGTCATAGGTCTGGTCGGTCGCCGTGGTGTACGGCATCTGGTCCGGATGGATGAAATTGCGGCGTCGAATTTCGTCAGGCGCGATACCGAGTTCGCGCGAAGCCTTGTCAACGATCCGTTCGATCACAAACGCCGCTTCGGGCCGTCCTGCTCCTCGGTAAGCGTCGACCGGTGGTGTATTCGTAAACACGCCAAGCACATTCGCGTAGACCGCAGGCGTCTGGTAGCAGCCCGCAAGCATCGCGGTACCGGCCAACGTTGGCACGAAGATCGCGAAATTGGAACACTGAGCCCCAAGATTAGCGACCGTGCGCACCCTCAAGCCAAGGAATCGTGCGTCCGAGTCCAGCGCGAGTTCAGCACGGGTCACGTGGTCCCGACCGTGGGTGTCGGACAGAAACGCCTCGCTCCGTTCCGAAATCCAGCGAACCGGTCGACCCACCGCGCGGGCAGCAAAAAGAACATGGACGTACTCGGGATACAAGAAAATTTTCATCCCGAAGCCGCCGCCAACATCTTCGGTGCGGACCAGCATCTCGCTCGCTTCTACTCCCATGACGGAAACGAACTGGTCCTTCAGCAAATGCACTCCCTGCGAACCGCACGTGATCGAAAAGCCCTTGCCCTCTTCGTAACTGGCCACCGCGGCCCTGCATTCCATCGGGTTGGGGACCACGCGGTTATTCACCAGGTCAAGAGAAACCACGTGGGCCGCTTCCTTGAATGCGGCGTCTGTTTTGGCTTCTTCGCCTACGTCCCAGTCGAAGCAAAGGTTCCCAGGGATGCCCTCATGGATCTGCGGCGCGTCCTCGGCCAAGGCGCCGGCGGTGTCGGTGACAGCAGGCCGCTCGCCGTAGTCGACTTCAACCAGTTCCGCCGCATCCCGGGCGAGGTTGGCCGATTCCGCGACGACGATGGCAACCGGCTCGCCAACGTAGAACACCGCATCTTCAGCGAGTGCCGTGCGATTGGGTACCAAGTTGTCGGAACCGTCCCTGTTTTTTCCGACATATAGCGGGGGCATCGGCCCCACCCCGGCTTCCTTGAGGTCCTGAGCCGTGTACACAGCAAGGACGCCTTCAGCCTCGGAAGCTGCCAAGGTGTCAATGGACCGGATATCCGCACACCCCATCTGTGAGCGAACGACTTGCAACCAAGTCTGATTGGGTAGTGCAAGATCGGCGGTGTAACATCCGCCGCCAGTGAGAAGTCGGGGATCTTCTGCCCGTTCTACGGGCTGACCAATACCGAACTGGGCCATAGAAGCTCCTGTCGAGGGGCGTCCGCACAGCCCCGTACATCGGTGCATGATAGGCGGCGACGGTTCTTGAACAAGGTGTTTCCCGCTTCGCGACGGGACCCCAGAAAACTCATAGGAGAGGACGAGCGATGGCGCGTGTCATGGTCCGCATCAATGCGAAAGAACTCAGAATGACGACCCGCAGCACCCCTACCGCCGAAGCGATACTTGAGCAGCTTCCGCTGCACGCAACTGCACAGACCTGGGGCGATGAGGTTTACTTTCACGTCCCCGTTACCGCTTCGCTGGAGGCGGACGCCCGCGATGTTGTCAGTAAGGGAGAGATTGCGTTCTGGACCGGCGGCTCGGCGATCGCGATCGGATTTGGACGCACCCCCGCGTCCCGGGGCGATGAGATCCGTCTGGTTACCGCGGTCAACGTGTGGGCCGACGCAGACAGCGACCCCAGCGCATTTCGCCGGGTCCAGGAGGGGGACCCGGTACAGGTACAGCTTCTCGACCCGGACAGCTGAGCGGTCAGATGCCGACAAGGTCGCCAGGGGAGCCGCCCCCGGTGAGTGCGCGCACGCCGCTGATCAGGGGGTCTGGATCAACGCCGGCCAGCGCCATCAGGTCCCGTGCCTTCGCCTCGAGCCGGGTCGACGCCAGAGGGGCGTCCGGATCGCCGAGCGCATGCCTGCGATTCGCCTCGAGAACCTGGCCGTCACCCAAGATGACCCGTACGGATGCGCCCCAAGCGCCGGGATACGCATCGTCGAACAGATGTCCGCTGACAAGTTCCACCCGATCGGCGAGACGGGCGTGGCGTTCACGTGCTACCTCGTCGAAACTGCCAAAGACCACCTCCCGTTCGTTCAGGGCGGTCGCCACGCAATGCTGGATGGAGAACTTGGCCTCGTACTCGGTCTTTGGCTGCGCATTGTCGCAGACGTCGATCGCGGCCTGATACGTGCGGGCTTCGACCCTCTCGATGCGCCGGTCCCGCGTTTCCAGTTCCAGCGCGGCATCAATCGCAGGATGCGTGTGCCTACACGATGGCCACGGCTTGATCGAAGTGCGATGGAGTTGCCATGGACCGTCCGGATGGCGGAGCACTGCCTCCGGTTCGGCATCCGGGCACGCAGCGGTAAAGAAGCCGCGTGATCCCTCGAGAATTGTGGGCGCCCCTGTGAAGCCACGGGCAGCAAGCTCGGCGGCAACGACACCCGCCTCCGCTGCACGCCCTGCATGGAGGTGTTTGCTCATCGCGCCTGAAGCTAGGAATTCCCAGAGGCCTGCCGACTGGGTTCCGGCATTGCCCAACGCGTGCACCATTGCAGACGCGTCCAGGCCCAATAGCGTCCCGGCAGCGTAGGCGGAACCAAACGGTCCGCATGTCGCGGTGTTGTGCCAGGTGCGGTAGTGCCGGGGGCCGACCGCGGCCCCGATCCGGCACATCGCTTCGAAGCCCTTTAGCACAGCCTTCAGGAACTCCTGTCCGTCGGCCTTCGTGGCCCGCGCCAGGGCGCATGCGGCAGGGACCACGACACAGCCCGGGTGCGTGACCGATTCGCGATGCAGGTCATCCGCTTCGACCATATGGGTAAGGGCTCCGAGCCTGAACGCCTCGCGGCCGGTATCGCGGCTTGTCGTCTCTGCCCAGGCCTGCACAATGCGTCCTGGCTCGGTCGACCTACCGGCGCACGTGTTGGCCAGTGCGTCCAGGACGTAGTGGGACGCATTTTCCAGGTCGCCATCCGAAATCGGCTTGGCTTCGATAAGTTCGGCGAGCTGCTGGGTCAAGCTGGGCATCGGCTTCCGTCCTCTTGAGCACGTGCACGGGCGGCGCATCAAAAAGCGAGTATAAGTTCGCGCTCGGTTTGTTCGAACACGGAGGTACCGTCAATGACCAAACGGGTGGAGTTCTATTTCGACGTGGGGAGTCCGAGCGGCTACCTCGCTTGGTCTCAGCTTCCCGCGATCGCCCATGACACCGGAGCAGAACTCGAGTACAAGCCCGTTCTGCTGGGCGGTATCTTCAAGGCGACGGGAAACACCTCTCCCGCAGAGGTGCCGGCCAAGGGCCGCTACCTATCGATGGATCTAGCCCGCTTCGCGCGCCGCTACGGGATCCCGCTGGTCTACAACAGCGCTTTCCCGATCAACACGATTGGTCTCATGCGCGGAGCGGTCGCCGCCCTCAAGGAGGGGATTCTCGAATCGTACCTCGAGGTCATTTACCCGGCATTCTGGGCAAAAGACGTGAATTTGAGTGACCCCAAGGAAGTGATGCGCTGTCTTCGGGACGGAGATCTTGACGCGGACAACTTGATGCGCCGCGCCCAAGAGGACGATGTCAAGACAGATCTCCGCAGCCGATCCGATGCTGCAGTGGAACGAGGGCTCTTCGGAATCCCCACAATGTTCGTCAACGACGAGATGTTCTTCGGACAGGATCGATTGGAGTTTGTCCGGGCAGCGCTGGACGCCTAAACCAGCCTTGAACATGGTCGGTTAAACCACCATCTGGTAGAATAGGCGCAGCACACCAGCCTAGCGGTTGAGGGAAGGACTCAAGCATGCAAAAGGCGCTGGAAGCCCAAGCGGAGTACGGGTTGGGCCAAGTGGTTCGCCACCGCATCTACCCGTTTCGCGGCGTTGTGTTTGACGTAGATCCTGAATTCAACAACACCGAGGAATGGTATCAGCAAATTCCCGAGGATCTTCGCCCGCGGAAGGACCAGCCCTTCTATCACTTGTTTGCCGAAAGCGAAGACGGCCCCTACATCGCGTATGTCAGTCAACAGAACCTACTGCCGGACACCAGTAGCCAGCCGTGCCTCCACCCGCAGATTCCGCGTCTCTTCGACGGCCCCGAAAAAGGCCGGTACACGCTCAAGCCAGAGAACGTGAACTGAAGCTGCGCCTTTCGATTCCGCCGCGTCCTGATGCGGCGATTGCGCCGCCCCATTCTCAGTCTGGTTATGCGTCTCCATCACAACGCCGCAAAACCGAACACCGCCAAGCTCTGACTCACCCAGGGCGACCGCCCTTTCTGCTGCGGCACTCCGCCCTAGGGAGAGCCCGTCCCGACTTCTCGCATGCCCCTTGTGCTCCTCGACATTCGGGCTTGGCCCGCGGCTTCGCCTGCAGCCAGCAGGCTGGATCTTCAAGGGTCCGCAGTGCCGACCAAGCTCCGGTCGACGCACACCTGCCCCGCACACTCGTGTCAGGCGGGCGGGCAACGGCCGGCGCTTTCCGAAATCGCTAAGGCCCGCAGCGCTGACTAGGATGATTGTCTTGGTTCAGGGACATGGCCACAACCGGGACCTGCGGCGACAAGACAGAAAGGAGCCCTGTCAAATACCGGGCGGCGTCCCGTTCCCCGGCCCAAGCGCCGTCTGAACCCAGGAGGCAGAACCAATGCACATTTTGGTCGTCGAGGACGACACCGTTGCGGCAGAGTACTTGGTGAAGGGTCTCACGGAACTGGGCCACGTTGTCGATTGCGCCGCCGACGGCTTGACTGGCCTCGACCAGGCGCTCGGCTCCCATCACGACGCGCTCATCGTCGACTGCATGCTGCCCGAACTTGATGGCATTGCCATGGTCAGACAGCTCCGCGCCGAAAAGGTCGACACGCCCGTGCTGTTCCTGTCGGCGCTCCGGGAAGTGGACCACCGTGTACGCGGCCTGGAGGCAGGCGGCGATGATTACGTGGTCAAGCCGTACGCGTTCGCAGAAGTGCGCGCCCGACTCGACGCGTTGGTGCGGCGACGTTCGTCCGAAGTGACGTCCTCCACGCTTCAGCTGGCCGATCTGGTGCTCGATCGGCTGAAACGCACCGTGAACCGCAGCGGCAAGCCCATTGAACTGCAGCCACGGGAGTTCCGGATGCTGGAGTTTCTCATGGAGAACGCCGGACAGGTCGTCACCCGTACGATGCTTCTCGAGAAAGTCTGGGGCTATCACTTCGACCCCAAAACCCGTGTGATCGATGTCCACATCAGCCGGCTACGCGCCAAGATCGATCGCGGCTTCGCCGAACCCTTGTTGCATACGATCCGTGGGGCCGGCTACTCGCTGCGTGCATCCGACGTCGCCCCCTGATGGCTCGCGGCACGTCGCGCAAGCCGCGACTCTCGCTGCTCCGGACCGCGGCCGTCCAACTCACGCTGCTGTACCTCGTGCTCGTGGCGGTCACGGGTTCCGCATTGCTCACCTTCGTCCACACGATGTCCGTGGGTGTACTCAACCGCGAAACCGATGAAAGCATCCTTCGGGAGATGGAGTTCCTCACCAGCACGCTCCGCCGCAGCGGGCCCCGGGCGCTCCGCCACTTGGTGGAAGACCGCAGCTACGGCCAGACCTCCAACCTCTATCTGCTGTCTCCCGCCGCTCAGCCCAACCTGTTGACAGGGAACCTGGATTCATGGCCGATGACCAGCGTTGGTCAAGCCGGCTGGGTTAACTTCAGCTACACGCTCCCGGAACGTGCGGGCCCGGCCGAAACGCGGGCTGCGCGGGCGCTGGTACAGCCGCTCCACCGCGACCTGCGGATCCTCGTGGGGCGGGACATTCAGGGTCTTCGCATGATTGAGGACCGCTTTGCCGAATCGTTCCTCTGGGCCGGTGGAATCGTCTTGATCCTAGGGTTTGCGGGCGGCGCGCTCATCGCGCGCCAGACCCTGCTTCGGGTCAACCGGATCAACTCGGCTGCCAGAAGCGTGCTCGAAGGCGACTTGGCCCAGCGCCTTCCCGAGCGGGGGTCTGGCGACGAACTCGACCGCCTTGCAGGCACCTTCAACACCATGATGGAACGGATTGAGGGACTGGTGAAAAACCTTCGCGAAGTCACTGACAACATCGCACACGACCTTCGCACCCCGCTCCATCGACTCCGGAGTGGACTGGAGGCCGCGCTCCTCGACACAGCCGACAGCGCGAAGCAGCAGCACGCTCTGGATCGTGCGATCGCGGAAGCTGACCAACTGATCGAGACGTTCAATGGTCTTCTGGAAATCGCCCGGATTGAAAGCGGCGCGCAGCCCGATTTCGAGTCCGTCGACGTGGACTTGATGGTGCGCGAGCTTGCAGAAATCTACGAACCGGTTGCGGACGAAGCGGGTCTGGCGCTGTTCGTCCACGCAGGGCAGACCCCATCCGTGTGTCGTGGGCATCGGACGTTGCTGGCGCAAAGCTTGTCCAACCTGTTGGACAACTCGATCAAGTACGCCTCGCCCCGGGGGAGCATCCGAATCACCGTCCGTCCCCTGACGGCAGGCAATATCGAACTTGTTGTGGCCGACGATGGTCCCGGAATTCCGGAAACGGAGCGCCAGCGGGTCCTCGACCGATTCGTCAGGCTCAGTTCCAGCCGGGATCTCCCGGGAAGCGGGCTCGGGCTGTCGCTGGTCGATGCCGTGGTCCGTCTCCACGGCGGGGCCCTGAAGCTGGAAAACAATGCTCCCGGGCTACGGATCCGCATACGGCTGCCGGGCGGGTCGACCGGATGAGTCTATAGCCCTCGCTTTTTCCGGCTGTGCCGTCCCGTCGTGCTAGGGTACATTCGACGTCGTTGCGGGCCGACGTAGCTCAGACGGTAGAGCAACGCATTCGTAATGCGTGGGTCGGGGGTTCAAGTCCCTCCGTCGGCACCAAATCTTGTCTGTTGATCATCAAGTATGTGATACGAAAGACGTACTTGTTCCAGAGGCAAGCAGCATTGGTTCGACCGTGTGGCGGACGCTGACCGAAGTTCATCATGATGCTGACCGCACTGCGTCGGCTAAACACCGGATCCATTCGGTGCTGAACGACCGCTGCCGGCGCTAATTGCGCCATGGGCTGCAGGCCGGGGCAACAGCGACCCGTCCTCAGTTGCGGTGATGATCCCCCATGAGGGCCGTGGTTTCGGCGGGCGTTCCAAGATCGTCGCACCTAGTACGGCCACCGATATCGCCACCCGGTCCGGGGTGACCGGTGAAGCTGATCTGGTCGCGGGAGGAAGGTCTACGCTCAAGAACCTTCTGAGCTCCATCGGTCCACAAACTGGCGGTACATCTGTCAGACGACGGCGCAGTTTCGGCGCTGACCCAACAGAGCGTCACCCAGTCCTTTGGCGCGTCATTCGGCGGCGACGATCCCCATGCTGACATGGATTCGGTCAAAGGGGCCGTTCGCCTGCCCTACGCCTTGCCTGTGACCTGGACCGAATTGATCGACCATCAAACTCCGGTGCGGAACGGCTACTACCGGGCAAATGCGTTCTTCAACAATGTGTTCGTGCTCGAGTACTTCATCGACGAATGTGCTGTTTCTGCGGGACGAGACACGCTTGCCTTTCGGCTTGAAAGCCTTGCGCCCGAACCGAAGGTGGCGAATGTCCTCCGCGCTGCCGCGACAGCGGCAAACTGGACGGAGCACCGGCTGCAGGGCATAGGACTCGGTATTGCGGGCGTCCATGGGTCTGGACCTACGCGGTGGCTGCGGCAGTGGTGGATCTGCGGGCCGCTACGATGCCTGTCCGGCGCGTGCGCGTCGCCATCGATTGCGGCCTCGCCGTCGATCCTGACAGCGTCCGCGCCCAGTCCGAGGGCAGCGTGGCTTGAGCGTAGAGCTCAGCGCTTGGCCCAGGCGTGACTTTCAAGAACGGCAACGCCGAACAGTCGAACTTTCCCGACTATCCTGTTCTAACCATGGCCGCGCAGCGCCTCAGACCTCGACAATGATTCTCGAGGGGGACGACCGGCCTAGCAGCGCAGGCGAAGCGGTGGTACCGGCTATCGCGCCGGTGCTCGCCAACGCCATTCTCGCCGCAGGGGGTGGACGTAAGCGACATCTGCCGCTCGTCAACGCTTAGCTCATCGCGTCACACGCGACACGATCGAACCCCTCTCTGCCACGACGGTACCAACGCACATCCAGAACCTCAGGCGAATGCCTCATTCGGACATATCGCCCGTGGAGGGCGCGCACGGTTGTTTTCCGGCACAAGCGCGCGCGACTCGATGGAAATCCCTGTCTGTTCGACCAGCAATGGCCGATTTCAGCCTCCCGCTATCTGTGCCAGAGCACGCGATTGACCAACGCAGACGGGCACGGGAGATCGTTCGTGGCAGTCTTGGCTCTCAGAAGGACTTCGACATCGTGAGGCAATTGCACTTGTCGCAGTGCTTGTAGGTGACACTATCCATAAGGTTCATGGCGATATGCACCCCCACGGACAGCGGCGAGCTAAGCAGCTGCTGCGATGCCCTGGCGTCGTCCTCAATGCGAACGGTAATGGCGCCGTCGGCCGCCAACGACGATGACCCTGATTTCGTGGTTATCGGCGATTTCAGCATGTGCGTTGCTGAAGATCTTGGGCAGAAATTCATCGAGGGCGAACTTGACGTAGAAGATGACATTGGCCGGCACGTCGTTCCACAAGCCAAAGTCATCGAGTCTTTTCGCCAGTAGACTGAGTTCCGACAGTTCATCCAGGACCGTGGCCCTCAGGGTCGAGGGTGCATTGCTTGCGATGTCAATCGGCATGCCAAGCAATCCTTCCGGACTTGCTCGAATTCAACCGTCTTCTAAAGTAAGCAAGCCCGCCAGCGATGGCGATTCCCGTCGACGACCGCGCCAGCACGGCGCTACGGAACAGCAGACCCAGCTTGGTATGGATCGCGTGCCCCGACGGACGAACCCTCGCACCTTCGCGCTGCGCTACCACAGGCGACAGGCCTGCAGTTTGATCGTCCGTGAATTCCGAGACAGTAGCTCCAGCGCTGCATGATCGGATCGATAACGCGCATGATCCGGCGGAGGCTATAGGCCCACTTGAGCACAAAGTTTGATGCAGTGGATGATAATTTCCATGCCAAACCGGCATATCGACCATCGGGACGTGTCCCTTTGCGGGTAGGCTCGTCCCCGGATGATCAGTTGTCATGCGCTCTGTCAACCGCTTGACCTCCTCGACGTCTGACACCTTGTGGATTGCTAACAGTCGGAAATGACTCTGGCACTACCTAAACTTGCCGTTGTGTTGCGTTTTCTTGCTGTTCCCTTCTCGCTAGCGCGAATCATCCATACCCCGGCCAACACACCCGTCGGCGGATAGGAGAAATGTGGCGATGGTCGGAAGGCCGGGCCGCTGAAACATCCTCTCTCCGGGTTCTAACCCTGTAACCGGAAAGCCGATCGGCAACTGGATCAGGCCGCCGCATCAGCCGAGCCCCTCATCGAATGCTTACCGCGAGGACGAAGGCAAGGAACCAGGTCAACGATTTGTCTGAACCCAAGCGCCAACGCTTTTGGACGGCCGCTTCTTCGGAAATGCCGGTCGAAAATCCGCGCTACCTGTAGGCTGCTCGGTACTTGCCCGGCGTGATACCTACAATTCGCTTGAACCACCGCGTGAAATGTGCCTGAGACGAGAACCCGCACATATCGGCGATTTCAGGCAGTGGTAGTCGACCTCCGGAAATCAGCGCCTTGGCACGCTCGATGCGGCGGTCGGTAATGTAACGATGCGGTGCTGTCCCGGTGGCTGCCTTGAAGGCGCGGGCGAAATGGAACTGACTGAGGCAGGCTTCGTTGGCGAGCGTCTCGACGGCCAGATCCTCGCTGAGATGAGCCTCTATGAACTCCATGACCCGCCGTAGACGCACGGAATCAAGTGCACCGCGCGTATTCCGCAGCGCTAGTGACGCCGCCGCCAAGTTGGAATGATGCCGCAGAATCTGGACCCCAAGGGCGGAGGCCAAGGTGTCGACCAATAGATTTCCAGCCGGTAGCGGATCCGTCATCTCGGCGTGGACTGCTCTTGCAATCTGCTCAATCAGGGGATCGTGAAAGCCCCCCTTGTACTGCACGCTGACGTTGCGGAGATCGGTATCGAGTTCTTGGAGGGCAGTGACCGACAATGGCGACGCAGGAAGATAGAGGTGGATGCTCTCCTCTACCTCGCCATACAGATGGATCATGTCCTCGCGAACGCCCGCGGGGCATAGCCAAACCGTTCCGGGAATCGCATCATGATGCTCCAGTCGGCCGTCGCCCCGCCGCCGGACCCGGAGGTGACGGCGGAGCATGACGATGACTTCAGTATCGCGCGGCTCGACCTCCCCCAGGTCGCCCTCCGAGTGGCTCCAGCGTTCTGCCAGCAGCCGAGCACATCCTCGGCTAGACGCAAGTCGCGTCCCGGTCGTGTATTTCGCCCGCCCGATTCCGTACATGCAACCCAATGCATCTCTCCGGTAGCAAATCTATCCGGGACACTAGGAACAGGCGCAAGAGTGACACTACACCCATTTGCATGTCAATCCATTTAATCAAAAGAATTACTACAATAGCAAGCAAATGCAACAAAACGGCATAGATCTGCAATGAAGGAGCGGCCGCGGTTTAGCATCTACCAAAAGACAAAGACCCGCCCGTAACTTGCACATATGGAAGTGGCTTGCAGTGCCGGCTTCGGGTTGACAGACCAGGCAACAACTCTGCGACGTTCTGGCGGGAGCATGAGGCGCGACGCGCTAAGATTCTTGTTGATGGATTCGGCAACAGGTCTGCACTACCTGTTTTGCAGCGGAGTGTTAACTGCGGAACAATAATACACTGCGCGCTATTGACTGAACTGTCCGGTTGCGGAAACCGAAGAACGCTTGAGCCGTTACGCCGTCTTAGTTCTGGCATGGGGCTGGCCATGCACAGCTTTCATTTGACCGCATTCGTCAAGTTCTTACGGTTTGCCCAACTGTTTGAAAATTGTTTCTGATATTTCGAAAGTCACTATCGCAACAGCATACAAACTAGTGTCACCGGTGGATTGTTTCGCGAATTGCGATAATCGTTCTTCAGAAATCTTCCCAATTCACTAGTCCATTGAGCACATGCACGGGAAATTTGGGTGTTCTCGTGCAGGTCGAGGGGCTCCAGCAACTGATGCCATCAGGCAGATTTCCATGGCTCCACTGCACCGCGCTCGATCAGGTACGTACGCTCAAAAAGACTCCCGGCCCGGTCCATCTCGGACTCGGAGATCAATACGGTCGTGCCTTCTTTTTGGAGTTTCGCGAGAACCTCGGAAAGTCTTTGCGCAAGGGCAGGTGCCACGCCCTCAAAGGGTTCGTCGAGCAGCAGAACCCGCCCGCCCGCGACCAGCGCGCGCGCGAGTGCTACCAATTTCTGCTGGCCACCTGACAACTGCTCGACCCGGCGACTGCGCATGTCCGCAACTTCGGAAATGAATTCAAATGCCCGCTCGCAGCGGTCATGACCATCCGTATGCCCCGACCCCCACGCTGGAAGCAGGAGATTCTCGTTCACCGTCAGTCCAGGGATGAGGCGCCGGTCTTCCGGCATGTAGCCGACGCCGCGTCGCGTCCGGCGGTGCGCAGGAATGGCGCTGATGTCCTCCCCATCCAGTACGACCCGCCCCGACGCTGTTCGGATCAATCCCATGACGGCGCGCATTAACGTGGTCTTGCCGGCCCCATTGCGTCCGACCAATCCTGTGAAGCCCTCGACCGTCAAATCCACACCGTGCAGGATCGTGCTGCCGCCAAAACGCACGGTGATCCCCTGAACCTCAAGCATCGGCGGGGGTTCCCGATCGGCGACCAACCACATGCTCGATGACGGCGGGATCCTGAAGCACCGCATCGGGTGTTCCGTCCGCCAGCACGCGCCCTTCACGGAATGCGATCACGCGATCGGCGTAATGCCCCACGACGTCCATATCGTGCTCCACAAAGAGGACGGTCGCCGCCGACGTCCGTAGTGCGTCGACGACGCTGCCCATCACATCGAATTTTTCGTCGGTACTGATGCCGCTGGTTGGCTCGTCGAGAAGAATCATCGCGGGCGCCCCGACCATGGCCATGGCGATATCGAGCAGTTTGCGGATCCCCTGCGGCAAACGATCTACCCGCATATCCGCCGAATCGGCAATGCGGTACCGGTCCATGATCCGTCGGGCCTCATCCTCCACGTCCGGCCGTACCAGCGGCTTCCACCAGGGCGGTCGCCGCCGGCCGAATACTCCGACCGAGAGGAGCAGG
The DNA here is from genome assembly GCA_965215575.1 of Alphaproteobacteria bacterium. Classification (GTDB taxonomy): domain Bacteria; phylum Pseudomonadota; class Alphaproteobacteria; order TMED109; family TMED109; genus VXPW01. The sequence goes on along the minus strand of OZ244069.1, from coordinate 1,791,762 downwards.
TTCTCATAGACCGTGAGCCCGGGAAACAATTGCGGAATTTGGAACGACCGATGAATACCAGCCTGCGTGGCCTCCCCTACCGAGCACCCAGTGATGTCCTTGCCGCGAAAGAGAATCTCCCCACGGTCGGGAGCGAGGTAACCGGTCACCATGTTGCAGAACGTGGTCTTGCCTGCACCGTTGGCCCCAATCACGCCGACCACTTCACCCGCCGAAACGGACACGTTGATGTCCTCGGCGGCCACCACTGCTCCGAAAGTCTTGCCGAGACCCCGGGTCTGCAGAAGTGCTTCAGCCATCGCGGTTTCGGAGCCTCTCCGCCAGCGACCACAGGCCACCGGGCAGGAACAGGATCACCAGAAGGAGGGTGATGCCAAGAAGCATCTGCCAAGCTTCGGGGGCGTACTGCAGGGCAAAGGTCCGTACCAGTTCGAAAACCGTCTGGGCGATGAACGGCGCGGCGACGTTGCCAGAGCCACCCAAGATCGCAACAAACACGAATTCGCCGGACTTGGTCCAGTAGGCCGTGTCCTCTGGTGTGACATGGCCGATAAGCAGGACCGTAAAAACGCCCCCGAGAGCCGCGAGCTTGGCCGCCATGATATAGGCGATGTGGACGACGCCCCGGGCGGAGACACCCAGGTACCGGAGCCTCAACTCATTTTCCCGTACACCCTGCCCTGCGTAACCGATCGGACTGGCGAGCACGCGATCAACCATCCATGCAGCAATGGCGGTCAGGATCACGATAAAGCTGAAGAGGACGAACGTGAGGCGGCCGGCTTCCGGCCCAGGAGCGAATCCGAGGAAAGTAGGCACGCCCACGCTGAAACCATCGGTGCTCCCCAACACTACGGTCTTCGCGAGGATGCCGAACAGGATCATCGAAAATGCCAGGTTGAGCATCGCGAAGAAGATTCCGCGGTGTCCCCGGATGATGAACCCGAGCGCCCACGCCGTGGCTGCCGCTGCGGTTACACCTGCGACGCTCAGCACAAACATGTCCGTCACGCCGAGAAAATGGTTGGCGAGAGCAGCCGCATAGCCGCCGATCGCAAAGAACAGACCTTGACCGAACGACACGAGGCCGAAGCGAATCAGGACCAAGAGCCCGAGCGCCACGAGGCCCCCGCCCAGCGACACCGCCGCAGTGTGAGCAGCCCAAGCCGGAAGTAGGGGCCACAATGCGAGCAGGCCTGCGACCGTCAACAAGATTCCGGCCGTGGTCGGGCGCAGCCGCCGGAACATTGTCATATCCGGCGCGTGCGAGGCTTGCCGAACAGTCCCTCGGGCCGAACTGCAAGTACCACTGTCATGACGACGAACACCACGAACAGTTCGAGTTCAGGCCGGAAGAACACCGCCGCGGTCCGGCCCAGCCCCACCATGAGTGCGCCGACGGCCGCCCCCTCTACGGAACCCAGACCTCCGATCACGACAACCGCGAAGCCAAGCACGATTAACTCCACCCCAATGCCCGGCACCACCGAGATCAGTGGGGCGCTGAGGGCGCCGCCCAAGGCGCCCAGTGTCGCTCCGCACAGGAAGGTCACTGTGAAGAAACGAGCGACGTTGATACCTAGAGCGGATGCAATCTCGCGGTCGTGAATGACGGCAATCAGTAGCTTGCCAGGCTTGGTCCGATGGATGGCCGCCCAGATCCCGATCCCGAGCAGGGCGACCGCGGGCACGAGGAGCAGGTCGTAGCCGACGTACGGGATGCCCGCGATCGCCACCGTTCCGAACAGAAACCGCGGCTGAAAGGCTATGTAGGATTCCGAGCCGAAGATCAGCTTCATCACGTCTTCGAGAATCAGAAAGACGGCGTACGTCGCCAAAACGATGACGATTTCGTCCCGGCCATAGACCCAGCGGAGAACACCGCGCTCAATGACGAGTCCGACGACCACACCCACCGCGATGGCTGCAAGCACCAAAATCGCGAGTAACATGAACTCGGCGTCGGGCACGCCAGCGACGTACATTCCCACACCCCAAGCCGCCGTATACGCTCCGAGCGCATACAGGCTCCCGTGCGCCACGTTGAGGACGTTCATCACCCCGTAAATCAGGGTGAGTCCAATCGAAACGATGAACAGCCAGGATGCGTAAACCAAGCTGTCGACCGCAATCGCGGCAAGCGCCACCATCAAGCGTCTCCGCGATCGCCCGCACTCGGCGCAGTTCGCACCGGCCTCGAGACGTGCATGCGGGGCACCTTGCATAAATGTGATGCCCGAATCAACTACAACCAAGTCCCGACTGACGCCGAATCGACGGCTTTCCGTTGCCCCAATGATGCAGCGGACTGATCGTCATTTCCGGCAGTTTATCCGGCACCTAACCCGCCACACCCTGCTCTACACCGAAATGATCCCGCTGGGTGCCATTCTGAGCAGCAAGCGTGAGCGCCATCTGTGGTTCAACCTCGCGGAGAATCCGCTTGCGCTGCAGGTCGGCGGTGCAGATCCCACAGGACTGAGCTTCGCGTCGCGCTGTGCCGAGGACTACGGGTACCAAGAGGTCAATCTCAACTGCGGCTGCCCGAGCAGTACCGTGCAGGAAGGCGGCTTCGGTGTCGCGTTAATGCGCAGGCCGACGTGCACGGCCGAATGCGTACGCGCGATGGTGGAAAGCACAAGTCTCCCGGTCACCGTCAAGGCCCGAATCGGCCTGGACGAGGAGCGGAGCGACGGATTTCTCGATGACTTTGTGGGCGCGGTGGCGGAGGCCGGATGCCGGAGCTTTGCCATCCACGCCCGCCCCGCCTGGCTTCGCGGCCTCAACCCGAAGGAGAACCGAACCGTGCCGCCGCTGGATCACGAACGCGTACGCCGCCTCGCACGGGCGCGACCGGATCTTGAGATCGTGATCAACGGAGGAATCAGCTCCCTATCGGAAGTTACGCACCTGCTGGCCGGGGTATTGGGTGGAGTGATGGTCGGTCGCGCCGCCTGGGATCATCCGTGGCTGCTGGCCGAAGCCGATCACAAGGTGTTCGGCGCGTCGCCGCGACCCGTGACCCGAGAGGACGTCCTGCGTGCCCATGCCCCCTACATCACCCGGTCCTTGGACGCGGGCGAGCCGTTTCGTCGGCTGGCACGACCCTTGGCGGGGCTTTACCGCTGGCAGCCCGGAGCGAGACGCTGGCGCCGGCTGCTCGCGGAATCAGCTTCCCTTGATGACGCCATGACCAACATGGCCGTTGCCTGAGCGCAGGGCACGCGCTGCGCCGGCACCCAGCTTCAGCTACTGGGTCCCGATGATCGACCCTGAACGCCAAGGCCCCGTGCCTCGGACAGCGCTCCAGCTTCAGCGCGTCGCTCGGCCTCGAAGTTTCCGAACATCTGCATCATCAGCGGCAGGACGAGCAGGTTGAGCAGGGTCGACGAGGCCAGCCCCCCAATAATGATCGCGGCCATCGGCCCCATGATTTCGTGCCCCGGGGCGTCTGCATCAAACGCGATCGGAAGCATCGCGAGAGCAGTGACCAGCGCGGTCATCAGGATCGACGGAAGACGCTCCGCTGCGCCGCGCACAACCGTGTCAGGCGTCCACGGCGCCCCTTCGACAACGACCAACTGGCGATAGTGGGCGACCAGCATGATCGAGTTCCGGAGCGTGATGCCGAACAGAGTCACGAAACCTACGAGCGACCCAAGGGACACCACCCCACCCGTGTAGTACGCGGCCACCACCCCACCCACGAGTGCGAACGGAAGGTTGGCGAGAACCAGAAGCAGCGCCCGGCCCCTTCCCAGCGCCATGCGTGCAAGCACCATGATTCCGACACCGGCCAAAAGCGCGGCAAACACGAGTTCGGCACGCGAGCGACGCTGCTCGAGCGCAGTTCCGGCAAGATCGAAGTACACCCCGCGGGGAAGAACTTCGGACCGGGCCAGGGCCGTCTCGACCCGCCTGACGACCGCCTCCATGTCGGTGTCCGTCAGGTGGGCCGTCACCACCTGCAGCCTACGGCCCCCGTCGCGAAGGATCGTGTAACGGCCGCGGCCCATGTGGATCTCGGCAAATTCGCTCAGGGACGCCAGCCGCCCGTCCGCACGTCGCAGCAGCAGGTCGCCCGGAGCGAACGGATCAGCGCGGTCGCTCGCATCGAACACCAGCATCACCGGAATGGGGCTTCCGTCACGGAATACCGTGCCCAACTCCAGCCCCCCGTAGACAGCTTCGACGGCCTCCACCACCTGCATCGGTTCGATTCCAGCCTGTCCCAGCCGCTCCCAGTCCAGTCTGACCTCAGCCTGAGGGCGTCCCAGTGCCGCCCGAACCCGAACCTGCGCCAGGCCCGGAACCTTGGCCAGCAGGCGGGCGACTCTCGCCCCGGCGGCGTCCAATTCCTCGAGGTTCGGGCCGAAGATTCGGACGACGAGCGGAGCCGCGTATCCGGACACCGTCTCATCGACCCGCTCAATCAGGAAGGTGTTGAGTTCGGAGGCAAGGCCGGGGGTACGATCGAGAATTTCCCGAATCTCGTCGAAAACGGCTTGCTGCTCAGGCCCCGATAGAGGCTCGAGCTCGACTTCGTATTCGGCATAGTGACTACCGTACGTATCCGCCCCCCGTTCAGCCCTCCCCGCCCACTGGGACATGGAGCGCACCCCTTCCACTTGCATGACCTGCCGGGTCAGGCGGGTACCGGCTCGAATGGTTTCCTCAAGCGACGTGCCCGGCAGCCCCGACGTATGGATCATGTAGTGCCCTTCCCGAAGCGCCGGCAGGAAGGCGCTTCCGAGACCTGACAGGAACGCAACCCCGAGAAGCGATCCCCCGAGCGCGACGATGATCGTCAAGCCGGGCGCCCGCCCAAGCAGCCGGAGCGTTCCCCGGTAGACCGGTGTCAGCCAACGAACCAGGGGCGGCGTCCGGTAGGCTGCGCGCGAAGCCAGCAGCATCCTGCAGAGGGCTGGGGTCAGGGTCAGCGCCACCACCAGCGATGCAAAGATCGCGAAGATGTAGGCAAGGCCGAGCGGAGCAAACATCCGTCCTGCAACGCCGGAAACCGTGAGAAGCGGGACGAACACGAGCATCACGATGGCGCTCGCGTGCACCATGGAACTGCGCACCTCCATGGAGGCGTTGAACACGACCTCGTCGGCGTTCACCGCCGACCCGCGGGCGGCAGCCTGGCGGATGCGCCGCAGGATGTTTTCGGTATCGATGATGGCGTCATCAACAACCTCGCCGAGCGCGATCGCCAGGCCTCCAATCACCATGATGTTGAATGTTGTCCCCGTCTCGAGCATTCCGAGGGCGGCGGCGATCAGCGAGACGGGAATGGCACTCGCAGTGATCACGGCCGCCCGGACATCGAACAGGAACACGAGCAACACGAGAACAACCAGGCCGCCACCGATCGCCAGGTGCGAGGAAATGTTGCCGACCGACCGCTCCACGTACAGCGCTGGACGAAACAGGTCCCGGTGTACGAACACGCCCACCGATGCGAGCGCTGGCGCAAGATCGTCCAGTGCACGATCGAGATCCCGGGTCACCGCCACGGTGCTCGACCGGAACTGGCCGATGACCATCAGCAACACGGCCGGCTCCCCGCCGACCGTTGCCATGCTGATGGGATGAGAAGCGTCGAACCCGATGTCCGCAACATCAGAGAGAGGAATGCGAACCCCGTCGGCACGGGTCACCCGGAGCGACTCGAGAGCGGTGACGGAAAGCGCCTCGTCCCCCACTACGAGCGCGAGCGTCTGGTTGGGCGTGTCCACGCGTCCGCTGCCGCGATACCCGGCGGAGTGCACCGCATCGATCAACTCCGCAACCGTGACCCCTACCCGCCGCAGCCGGTCCGGGTCGGGCCGGATCTGGAGTGCCTCGACGTCACCCCCAAACACGTTGACATCGGCCACGCCCGGCACCTCCAGCAGACGCGGGAGCACAACGCGTTCGACCGTGGAACGGAGCCGTTCCGGATCCCGTTCCGCCGTGAAGCCCAGTGTCATGACGGTGGCGGCACTGGACGACAACGGGACGATGGCTGGAGTGTCTGCCGCGCGATGAAGCTGGCCGGTCGCGACCGCCAGCCGGGCCGCAACTCCCGCACGATTGACTTCGTCGCGCGTCCCGTCCTCAAAGGTGAGCGTGACAATCGACAGTCCACCGATTGATTCGGAGAAGGTTCCGACCAGTTGCGGAAGACCGCGCAGGACTTCCTCAAGCGGTCGAGTGACTCCCAACTCCACCTGTTCCGACGTGAGGCCCGGCGCCTCGGTCTGAATGATCACCTGCCGCGGCGCGAATTCGGGAAAGATATCGAACGCGCCCGCCGACAGTCGCCAGAGACCCGCGGCAATCAGCGCGGCCGCGAGTGTCACGACCACGCCCGGATGCCGGATCGAGAACCTTACGACTAGGGTGAGCACGAAATCAGTCGTCGTCCTCACGCATGATTTCGGCTCGGAACTCCTCCGCGAGCAGCATCTGCGCACCGCGGATCACGACCCGAACGTTCGGATCCAGGACGGACGTGGGGACGAACCAACTGCGATCGAGACGGCGCAAGCCACTGAGCGGCTGCCGACGGTACCGACCATCCCCCAAGTCGCTGTAGACCCAAATGCCATCGCCATGAAACAGCACGGCCCCACTCGGCAAGGTCACACCTGGCTCCATGCCGTCTATCGCAGCGAACGACACCTCGACCCGAAGGCCCGGCCGCAGGCCCGCTCCTTCCGTGAGCAGCAACACTGCGTCGGCACCCATGCCGGCAACTTCCGCATAGCCAGGCCCCAGCGTCTCCGCGGCCCGAACGGTTTCGCCCAGCCGGATCTCGGCACGGAATTCGCGGCCACCGAAATCCTTCGGCCTCGGTGCTTGGACCAGCGCCCGGCTGCGATAGGCCAGCGTTTCGATCAGCGGAGTGCCGGCAGCGGCAGCCTCAGCAAACGGCGAGCCCCAAGTGTGCTCGATCCGCCGCAGCGTCCGTGCCCGCGTTGCGGCATGCTCGGCCCTTACCATTTCCTCGTCTCGCAAGGCCCGTTCCGCCAGATCGACGTCCGCCAGCAGGACCAGTCCGGTCTCGTACGCCTGGCGAAGACGATCCAGTCGGGCCCGGAGCGGCGCCCGCCGGGCATCCGACTGCCCGAGCACCAATTCGGTACCTCGAAGGTTCGCGATATCGTTCATCAGCGACGTAACGTCGAGCACGATTCCGAGACTCGTGTGGCGCTCGACCCAGTCCATGGTCCGCACTGGCGCGGCCACGACCCCGTTGGCTTCTGCCACGCCGGACGGGAAGACCAACACACGCTCCTCCCCGACTATCTCCAGCAGGGCAACCGGGGAATCGTCATCATCGTCGTCGTCATCCAGGTCATCGTCCTCGGCGGTCGTTCTGGATCCGGCGTCAGCCTCAGAATCCGTGAACCAGCGCTCGCCCTCGATCATCGCTTCGGGCAGCCGGACGGAACCGATGGCCGCGATGACCTCGTCAGGCGCGAAACGCTGAAAACCGTAGACCGCGGCATAGCCTCCCAGAAAGGCCGCCACCAGCATCAGGAACGCACGCACCGGACTGGCCCTGCTACCCCTGTTCGCCAGTCGGCACCGGCGGCGACGTGCCCGTCGGTCCGGGAGCCGTACCCAAGACCCGCTCGAGCGCGAGCTCCAAGTCAATCAGGGCCAATTGTCGGCGAAGTTCGGCGGCGGCCGCAGCTCGGCGCGCGGCAAGGAGCCGTAAATCCGCATCCGGGCGGGCGGCAACGATCAGTGCGCGCTGACTGATCGCAGCCATGGTTTGGCGTACATATTCCTCAGCGGCCACAATCTCGGCCTCCGCGGCAGCCAGCCCCCGGCGCGCGGTGCCCAGCCTGGCCCAGGCTCCCTCGGCCTCGCCAAGGACCTCGGATTGCGCCTCGTCAAAGGCGAGGCGCGCCTCATCCCGACGCGCAATCGCCATGGCTAGCCGTGCGTCCCTCACTTCCGGTACTGGCACGATGGCGCCGGCCAGGCGGAGCACAAAGTCCTTCTGGTCCCAGAGGATGCCAGGGCCCAGCACAAGATCGGGCGTCAACTCCGCAAGGGTCACCCGCAGCTCCGCCTCCGCCGCGCCGTACCCCGCGATCTCGACCAGCAAATCCGACCGGCGGACCAGAGCCCTGCGGAGCATCGCATCGAACGCACCGACACCTACGACGCTTGGCAGAAGATCGCGCATCGCCGGCTTAACTTCGCGCGCTTCGATGGCCCGGCGCGAAATTCCAAGCGCGGCGGCTACGTCCGTCTCAGCCGCCGTCACCTGCGCGCGGGCTGCATCCAGGGCCAATCGGGCCTGCTGCGCCTGGGCCGCCGCAAGACGCGCATCTGCAGGCCGTGCCACACCCGCGCGAACGCCGCTCTCCAGCATTCCTTCCAGATCTGATCGGAGCCCCACCTCCTCCTCGGCGAAGCCGATTTCGCGGCGGGAGTGCTCGAGCACTGCAAGCGCCCTCAGGACCCGGTCGCGGATCTCCCAGCCGATGCGCTCCACGTTCCACTGCGCGGCTACGCGTGTTGCGACGGCTGCGTCACTGCGGGCGGTACGCAGGGCCTCGCGCGTGAACGGTCGTTCAACCGAAAGCCCGAGCGTCCAGGGCGCTCCTTCGGTGTGGTACTCGACCTCCGGCGCATAGAGGAAAGGCTGGTCAACCTGCGTCAGCTGGACGGCGGCCACCGCGCCAGCGAGCCGGACTTCAGCCCGCCGCCGCTCAGGGGAGTTGTCGACGGCGGCAACCACGAGGGTTTCAATGTCGAGTGGCCCGTCCCCGGGAAACGCGGTTTGGAGTCGATCAGCGGCGCTGAACTCCGGATCCAGCGGTACGGGGGCAACCTTGGGTGCAGTGCAGGCGGTGAGCAGCAACAGGCCCCCTAGTACCGGCGCGACGCTGGTGCGCAACAGAGGCCGGCGGGGCATGCCTATTCTTCGCCCCGAACGGTCTCCGAAAACTGTCGCTTCACGCGGCCGGCCATGCGCCCGAGCCGCCGCGCCGGCGACGGATCGTTGACGATTTCGCGGGCCTCACGGACCGCCGACGCGGCTGTCCGGGCAGCCGCCTTTCGGACGCGCGGATCCGCCGCCGCGCGGCGCACCAGGAAACGCACTACGGATCCGAAGATTGCCATGGTTCGGCATCATATCACCAGAGAGGTCGCCTGATCCGATCGCATCCCGGGTGACAAGCGGATTAGTGCCGCCTGGCTCGCCCCCTCGGCTGCGCGCACCGGTGTTCCAGTTGCGCGCTTCGCACCCGCGTTATCCGGGAGTGACCACCATCTTCGGGGCGTCCCCTCAGCCGCCCATTCGCATCGCTTAGCGTCCGGCAAAAACTGGCTTACGTTTCTCCACGAAGGCCCGGGACGCTTCAAGATGGTCGTCAGTCAGGCCCGAGCACGCGTGATTCCGGGCTTCCATGTCCAGCGTGTCGGAGAGCGATACGGTCGTCGCACCATTCAAGTTCTGCTTCATGTATCGGAGCGCAATCCGCGGTCCAGCGGCCAGTTTCTCGGCGAACGCACGGGTCTCGGCTTCGAGTGCGTCGGCAGCCACCACGCGGTTCAGGATGCGCAAGTCATGCGCCTCGGCAGCCGCAAGCCGCGCGCTGTCGAGATAGAGCTCCTTCGCCTTGCCGGTGCCCACCAACTGGGTCAGGAACCAGGATCCTCCGAAATCGCCCGAGAGGCCAACCTGGGCGAAGGCGGTCGTCATCAGCGTCGTCTCGTCACCGATCCGGAGGTCGCAGGCAAGTGCCAGCGACAGCCCGGCTCCGGCGGCAGGACCGCGAACCATCGCGACTACCGGTTTCGGCATCTCGAAGATGACGCGACTGACCTCCATCCGGCGGCGCAGCGACTGGGTCCGCCCCTCCAGACCCCCTTCCTGCAGGGAGCCCTCCGCCATGCCCTTGACGTCGCCGCCGGCACAGAATCCGCGTCCCGCGCCGGTGAGTACGACGCATCCGATGTCCCGGTCGGCAGCGAGGTGCCGAGCGGCTTCCAGCAACGCATCGAGCATCTCGTTGGTCAGGGCATTGAGCCGATCTGGCCGATTCATGGTCAGCCATGCGACGCCGTTTTCACGCCGCTCGAGGAGTTGTTCGGACATTAGGTGCGGGTCCCGCTACAGCCGTCCGCCAACCGGCGGATCGCGCGATTTAAGTCGGGTCGAGGTTAGCGGCGCCCCTGAAGGTCGTGCAAACCGTCAGACAAACGTGAAGCGCATCCCCGCCAACTGGATGCTATTCCCCTCGACCGGACATCCAAGTGCGCGCGCACGCCCCAGCACCTCCGCTGCATCGGTCGCCTCGAATTCCAGACCAGCGAGGCCATCACCCCGCCCATCGGTCGCGGAAACAAACCGGAGTTCCGCATTCGCGAGCGGCAGCGTGATTCTGCCCGCGTCGCGAGTTTCCAGCGGGATCTCTGCAATGCTGCTCCACCGATTAGCCAAGATGTCCGGTTCTGCACTCTGAATTTCTGCCCCCCGAATCGCTGCTACCACCGACGTCCGGACATAGCGCTGCCAGTCGGGTCCCGCCGGATGCCATGGCCCGTCGCCGCTGTCCCCGTCCCGCTGGCGGTCGATTTCGAAAAACGTGCCTCCCGTGTCCTTAGGGTGGAGTTGCATGCCCTGGAACGCTCCGTGCTCGAGCCTGTTCGCCACTCGGATTCCAAGGTCCGCAATCCGTCGCCGACGGGGTTCCAGATCGTCGCACTGGGTAATCACCATGTAGCCGCCGTCACCGCCGCGCCGGTCCAAGTAGCGGCCTGCAGCCGTTCCGGAACCGGTCGGTGCCACCACTTCAAGGAACTGCTTGCCGACCGGCATCAAGGAGTTGACGAGCCCGTATTCGCCGACGGCAGCGTCGACAAAACAAACCTCCAGCCCGAGAACCCGCGTCAAGCGGTCCACGACAGGCTCAAGTTCGCGGGCGACAAGGCAAATTTGCCGTAGACGCAACTGCATGGCGGGGCCTCCGCAATCACCGATATTGTGTCGGCAACGGAACTGATCCGCCAACGGGACTCGCGAGAGGCGCCCGACAGCGGGGGATTCCGCCTGTATTCCGGCAGAATCGAGGTGCCCGATGGGTTTGAATTCCACGATTCACTAGAAAGGCGGCAGCGCAGTTCCCCGACTGGGGAGGCAAGAGGGAACGGAACTGGTCGCCCCATTCGTGCAGGCCACCGGAAACCGGCTGCCCCCGCAACTGTTCGTGGCGAGTGTGCGCCCCGCAATGGCCACTGGGAAACCGGGAAGGCCGGGCGCTCGCAAGGACCCGTGTGCCAGGAGGCCTGCTGTGCCAGCGTTGTCACGCTTCTGGCGGTGGGCCGGAGGCACAAACACCCGTTTGCCGGCGACGTGTCCTTCGTTTCCTGCAATCGGGAGAGATCCGTGCTTCCCAGTCCCTTGTTCAGGCGCGGCGGCTGGCTCGCGCTGAGTGTTCTGCTGTCCGGTCCGTCCGCATATTCCCCCGCGCTAGCAGCCTGTCGGACTTAGCGGGCACTGTTTTCGTAAAGTGTTGAAAGATAAAGATATTCGTGAATCGACGCATTCCAAGGTTGAAAAGATAAACACAGAATAATCAAAGACTTACCATAATCTGAGTGTCCTAAGTCCGACAGGCTGCTAGCCCGGATATCTCACCAGCGGGGGGTGCATGGAGCGGAAACGCGTGGTACAGGTAAGAAAGACAACCCCTTACCGGCCATGACGGAGCCACCCCATGCACACAGACTGTACCTCGACGCAACTGGCGTTTGAAGGCCTTGGCCGGCGTGCGGTGGTAGGCCGGTTCGACGGCGGCCGGCTGACGACCGATGGCGGCGTGTTGCTGCTGCGGGAGGTTGACCGGCGCTTCCGGGTGACGTCGCGGCTGGCGGCGTGCTTCCGGGACCACCGCGACCCACGGATCGAGCATCGCCTGGAGACGCTGGTGGCGCAGCGGGTGTTGGCCCTGGCGGCGGGCTACGAGGACCTCAACGACCATGACCGGCTGCGCGCCGACAGCGCCTTCGCGCTGGCGAGCGGGTGTGCGGACGTGACCGGGGAACGGCGGCGGCGGGCGCGGGACCGGGGGCATGCGCTGGCGGGATCGAGCACGCTGAACCGCCTGGAGCTCGGCGTACCGGAGGCGGCGGCGCAGGACCGCTACCAGCGGATTGCCGCCGACCGGGAAGCGATCGAGCGGCTGCTGGTGGACCTGTTCCTGGAGGCCCATGCCGCCCCGCCGGCGGAGATCGTACTCGATCTCGACGCCACCGACGATCCGCTGCACGGCCGCCAGGAGGGCCGGTTCTTCCACGGCTACTACGGGCACTACTGCTATCTCCCGCTGTACGTGACCTGCGGCGAGCACGTGCTGTGCGCCCGGCTGCGCCCGGCCGATATCGATGCGGCGGCGGGCGCGGTGGACGAACTGGCGCGGATCGTGCCGCAGATCCGCCGACGCTGGCCCGGGACCCGGATCCGGGTGCGCGGCGATGCCGGGTTCTGCCGCGAGGAGATCCTCCGCTGGTGCGAGGACGCCGGCCTCGAGTACGTGTTCGGGCTCGCGCGCAACGCCCGCCTGGAACCGTGGCTCGCGAAGGCGCTGCACAAGTCCCGGCGCCGGGGCGCCGCCACCGGCCGGGCCTCGCGGCGGTTCCGGGAATGCCGCTACCGCACGTTGACGTCCTGGAGCCGGGCCCGCCGGGTGATCGGCAAGGCCGAGTGGCTGCCGGGGCTGCGCGGCGCCAACCCGCGCTTCGTGGTCACCAACATCCCGCCCGCACCCTCGGGGCGCAGGCCCTCTACGAGGACCTGTACTGCGCCCGCGGCGACATGGAGAACCGGATCAGGGAACAGCAGCTGTGGCGGTTCGCCGACCGCACCTCGAGCGCGACGATGCGCGCCAACCAGCTGCGGCTGACCTTCTCCGCGTTCGCCGGCGCCCTGTTCACCCTCCTGCGCCAGGTCGGGCTGCAGGGCACGGCGCCGGCCCGCGCCCGCGCCGACACCATCCGCGCCCGGTTGCTGAAGGTCGCCGCCCGCATCACCGTCACCGTCCGCAGGATCCGGGTCGCGTTCCCGTCCGGCTACCCGCTGCAGGAGCTGTTCGCGCATGTGCTCGCCGCCCTGCGCGCGCCGCCGGCCCGCGCCGCTCCCGGCTGACCCCGCCCGCAGCGGTCCTGCCCCTCCTGCCGCACGCGCCGCGACCGGCGCCACGGAGGCCGTCTGCCCGGCGCCCGCCAGCGTGACCCAGCCCGGAATCCGACCCGGGCTCCCGCGCCCGATCCGGCGGCCCCGGGCCGCCGGGCACGCCGCCAACGGCTTCGAAACCCCCGACACCGCCCGCCGACGCCTTGAGCCGGCGGCGGCAGGTCCGCTGGTGAGCGAAGCGGGCTAACCCTGCGGCTGGATGTTCGGCGCAGCGGACGTCAGCAAGACATCGCGTTCGATCTCGGCGGAATTCCCGTGGCCCTCGATTCCTACACTGTGGTGGACGCAGCTTGGAACTCGCTTACTCGAGCCGGGTGTCCTTGTTTGCCCGGGCCGAGAACTTGTTCGACGAAGATTACGAGGAAGTGCGGGGCTACGGCACGCCGGGCGTCGGGGTGTTCGCTGGGGTGCGCTTGCAGGCGGACGGCAGCTAGGGCCCGGCCCGTTAGAGCGGTTCGGTCTTGGCGAATGCGAAGTAGGCCTCGCGCGCGGCGGAATAGAGGGGCCCCACCGGGAACTCTCGGTCGTCGACCCGGACGATCGGCAGCACCTTCCCCCAATTTCCGGTGCTGAACACTTCGTCCGCATCGAGCACGTCTGCAACCGAGACCGTCCGCTCCACGACCCTTATCCCCCGTGCCTTCAGGAGCTCAGCCACGCGCTGTTTGGTGATGCCGTTGAGGAATGCCCGGTTCCAAACCGGCGTGATCGCGACTCCGTCCTTGCCGAGCCAGATATTGGCCGAGGCCAGTTCGGCCACATTGTTGTCCCCGTCGAGCATCAGGGCATTCGCGAAACCGCGTTGGGCCGCTTCCTGGAGCGCGCGTGAGCCGTTGGGGTAAAGGCACGACGCCTTGGCCTCGGTGGGCGCCATGTCAGGGCCGGGGCGCCGGTACGAGCTCACCGTGACCGCAAAACCGTCGGGCGCCGGCATCGCCATCCGCATCAGTGACAGGAGGAAGCGGGTGCTTCCTGGCTCCGGTGTGAGAAAGCCTCGAGCCGCATACAGCGATGGGCGGATATAGAGTTCCGAACCGGGCTCGAAGCGGCGCGCCCCCTCGCGCGCCAGACGTTCGATCGCCGGCGCTTCTAGAGGCCGGTCGAGACCCATGACGGCCGCAGACCGCAGGAGCCGCTCGCAGTGCCGGCCCAGGTCAGGGACACAGCCGTCGAAGAGGCGCGCCCCGTCAAAGACCATGGTGCCGTGCATGTAGCTCTGACTCAGTGCTCCGATCAGCGGCGGATCGCCCTCGTGCCAGGTTCCATCCGCGTACACCAAACTGTCCATCAACGGCTCCCAAGCCTCGCTCCACGGGCGGTGCCGGCGAGCCCAAAGGGCTCGGTGCGGGGTCCCGATTTGGCGTTGTGGGTCACGCAAAGTACCATGGCCAAGCTGATTGACGTGACGGCACTCCCTGAGCGGTGTGCGCGTTGCGCCAATAAACCATCCGAAGCCGCGTCGCGGGTTCGGAACCGAAGGAGGAGAATGTTGACATGAACTTGACTGTCAACGGTCAACCGCAAGATTACAGCGGTGACCCAAACATGCCTCTGCTTTGGTATGTCCGAGACGTTCTTGGGCTTACCGGGAGCAAGTTCGCATGTGGCACAGGTCTCTGCGGCTCTTGCACCGTCCATGTGGGCGGTGAGGCTGTACGGGCGTGTGTTACCCCCGTGTCGGTCGCCGAGGGCATGGATGTGACGACGATCGAGGGTCTGGACGCGGAGGGTAACCACCCGGTCCAGCGCGCTTGGCGTGCGCACAACGTCCCCCAGTGCGGCTACTGCCAGTCTGGCCAGATCATGCAGGCCGCCGCCCTGCTCTCCCAGAACCCGGATCCCACGGATCAGGAAGTTCTGGAAGGCATGAGCGGAAACATCTGCCGCTGCGGTACGTACCAGCGGATTTTCGCTGCCGTGAAGACGGCTGCGAAGGAGGTCTGACCATGACGACGCTTACCAACCTGAGCCGACGCACGGTTCTGAAAGGAATCGCCGGTACCGGTGGTTTCGTTATTGGTGCTCGTCTTGGTGCCGATCAGCTCCTTGGCCTTCCAGCCAATGCCGCCGAAGGCAAGCTCGACGCCAACATCTTCGTGGCGGTCGACGGAGACGGTTCGGTCACGATCACCTGTGCGCGTGCCGAAATGGGACAGGGTGTCCGCACCTCGCTTCCGATGATCATCGCCGACGAGATGGAGGCCGACTGGGCCCGGTGCACCGTAGTCCAGGCTGACGCCGAGCAGAAATGGGTCGATTTCGGCCAGGAACTCGACACCGACGGTTCCCGTTCGGTCCGCCGCGATATCAAGAACCTCCGCGCCGCCGGCGCCGGAGCGCGCAAGATGCTCGAGATGGCAGCCGCCGAAATGTGGGGCGTTCCGGCCGACGAGTGTGTCGCCCAGAACCACCGCGTGAGCCACGCGCCGAGCGGCCGTTCGGCTGACTTCGGCGAACTCGTCGCCACCGCGGCAGGACTTGAGGCCCCGGACCCCGCGACCGTTCAGGTCAAGGACCGGAGCGACTGGAAGTACATCGGCAATGAAGCCGCGTACACGCCTGACGCGTACGTCGATCTCGTCGACATGACCACCGGTGGGAGCCAATTCGGCGCCGACATCATTCTGGATGGTATGAAGACGGCCGTAGTCGCGCGTTCGCCGGTGTACCGCGGCAAGGTCGAGAGCTACGACGACTCGGCCGCGATGGCCATCACGGGCGTCCGTGGCACGATTGAACTGCCGATGCCGGAACTTCCGATCGCGTTCAAGCAGCTGGGCGGCATCGCCGTGGTTGCCGACAACACCTGGGCCGCGCTGGAAGGCCGTAAGGCACTTCAGATTCAGTGGTCTGGATCGGAAAACACCGCTCTCGACAGCTCAAACTACGACCAGAAGCTGCGGACGGCGGCCGCCGAGCCTGGCACGGTCATCCGTGAACGCGGCAGCTACGAACTCGCCCGCGACAAGGCGTCGGCGAAGGAGTTCACCCGCGAATACTTCGTGCCGTACTTCATCCACACGCCGATGGAACCGCCGGCAGCTGTTGCGAACTACCAGGACGGCAAGGTGGAGATCTGGGCAGCCACCCAGCACCCGATTGGCCTCCGCGACACAGTCGCCGAAGTGCTTGGCATCGAGAACAAGGAGGACGTGATGGTACACGTCACCCTCCTTGGTGGTGGATTCGGCCGGAAATCCAAGGCGGACTTCGCCGTGGAAGCGGCCTACCTCTCGAAAGAGGTTGGCGCGCCGGTGCGCGTCGTCTGGACCCGTGAAGACGAGATCCAGAATGGCTACTACCACGCCGCCAGCGCGCAGAACATCAGCGCGGTGATCGACGCTGGCCGGGTGTCCGGATGGCGTCACGGTGTGGCGTTCCCGTCCATCCTCGGTCTGTGGGTGCCGGAGCAGAAGATCGGGTTCAACGTTGAGCACGGTCTTGGCTTGATCGACATGCCCTACAACTCGATCGAAAACATTCGGATCGAGAACGGGGATGCCGACCTGCACACCCGGATTGGCTGGTACCGTTCGGTGAACAACATCCAGCACGCCTTCGCGATCAACAGCTTCGCGAACGAGCTGGCGCACGAAATCGGCCGCGACCCGGTCGAGTTCCAGCTTGAGCTGATTGGTGAACCGGCAATCATCGACCTGACGAAAGAGAAGGTCGACGACTACTGGAACTACGGCGACCCGATCGAGGACTACCCGATCGACACCGGCCGGCTCGCAAACGTCCTTCGGACTGCGCGCGATGTCTCCGGTTACGGGAGGACGCTGCCCAAGGGGCACGGCCTCGGTCTCGCAGTGCACCGGTCGTTCCTGTCCTACATCGCACAGGCGGTGCGGGTGCAGGTCGCGGATGACGGAAACTACACCATCACCCGGGTCGACACGGTTCTCGACTGTGGTCTGGGCGCCAACCCCGAACGGATCCGGGCTCAGTGCGAGGGCGCTGCCGTCTACGGCAACACCATCGCGCGGCTCGGCGAGATCACTTACACCCAGGGTGCCGTGGACCAGAGCAACTTCCACGACTACCCGGTGACGCGGATCGACGACGCTCCGCTCAACGTGCATCTCCACCGGATCGAGAACGACCACATTCCAAGTGGTGTCGGCGAACCGATGGTTCCGCCGTTCGCTCCGGCTCTGGCCAACGCGATCTTCGATGCGACCGGCAAGCGTATTCGCAATCTGCCGATCCGTCCGGAAGACATCGCCGCAGCCTGAACCAGAACTGGAACCGGGGCGCGGATTCTCCCGCGCCCCGGCGTTCCAACCAGAACTTGAGGCCGGACGAGCAATGCTCGTCCGGCCTTTTTTTGCTGCCTCTGCGAGTGGAGCGCCGTCAGCGTTCCCGGCCAAACCCCAGGGACGGGATCGCCCAGCGAAAGTGGATGGGTGGCTTCACCAGGCGGCGGCAACGCGGGACTTGGCAAACCGAGATGTTCGATGCAACATGCAAACATGCAGACCGCACTTCGAATCTCGATCGCCTGGTTCGCGCTTGGCTACCTCATTGCAGCTGCGCAGGCGGGCGAAGACACCGTGCCCGTCGACGGGTTTGAGATGCTTCGGGTCTGCGCGTGCGACTGTGTCAATCAGTACGAGCTGCAGGTGCAACGCCCAGTGGACGATGACGTCATCTGCCAGGGCCTTCGGGATGATGGTGAGTGGACCGATATCACACCGTCACGCTACACGCCGAACGAAAGCTCCAAATTACTCTTCCATACTCGTGACCGCTTCAGCCGATTTGCCTGCGAGCGACGTTCCCGCCTCTGAGTTGGATTCGACGTCTGCAGTCGGATCTCCCAAGGCAAGTTCAACAATGCCGAGGGCGTCGTTCGCCACCGTGATCCGATCGCCCGGCCCGAGTAAAAATGGTTCGCCGGGGCACCCGAGCAGCACCACGTCCCCGGCCTCGAGCTGGCGCTGGCGGAGATTGAGATGCGTCGCGACCCAAGACACGATCTCGTAAGGGTGCGCGAGGTAGGTAGACGTACTGACTACACCGACGTCACGACCATCAAGCGTTGTCTTGAACTCCAGTGCACTTAGATCAAGCGCCTTGATGTCCTCGCTCTCATTGCCGAGGATGCACGATGCGGCACCGGGCAGATCAGCGATCCCAAGGCCAATCGTGTAGTCCGTCACCTCCGACGCGTAGCGATCGTCGAACACGCCGATCGCCAGCGCGGCTGTGCCGACGCGATCGGTAACCGCCTCGCGGTTCCAAGGCCCATCGTCCTTGGGCATCGACTGACCGATCCGCAACGCAAGTTCTGCCCCCGCCAGCGGCTGGTGCATCGCGGCTGCCGGGAGGACAGAAGGGGTGGCGTGCACGTCGCGCTTCCAGACAGGTCCCACGATAGGATGCACCACACCCTGCTGCTTCTGCGCAGCATCGGTGGTCCACGCAATGCGCCAGCCTCCTGGCTCGGTACCCCGGGGGCGCATGCGTCGGACAATTGAATCCTGCACACGATAAGCTTCCGCCATGGACTGTGGCGTCAAGCTTTTGTCCCAAGTCCCGTCGAATGCAGTCCCATCGGCTCGGTCGGCCAAGAGACGCTCCACCAGCCGATGGATGCGAATCTCTTCCAACATTCCCATTGCCGGTGGGATCCCTCAGGATTCAAGCGTGAACTCGACGGCTTCCAAGCCATCGAGTTCCCACCGGACCGTCTCGCCCGGCTGCGGCCAAACGGTCACTGCCAAACTGCCTGTCATCACGATGGCACCGGCATGGAGGCTACGGCCACGTCTGGCCAGCGAGTTTCCCAAAAGCGCCAGGACATGCAGCGGCCCACCAAGCACGTTCTCGCCGACACCTTCCCCTGCCGGCTGGCCGTCGATCATCAAGCGTCCCGAGACGGTCGCAAGGTCGATGGCAGGTGCGTAGACAGATTCCCGCCCGATCACGCAGCCATAGTTCATCGCGTTGTCGGCCACGAGCAGTCCAATGGTTGCATCCGCACCCGCGTCTCGGTCGTCCACAATTTCGATCCCGGCCATATATCCGCCGACGGCCTCTGACACTGCTGCTGCTGTAAACGGGGCCTGATCGGGCGTGAGCGACTCTCGCATCCGAAGAACGATTTCGCCCTCCGCACCCAAATGTCGGTACCGCTTGGGGTCGAGTCGTACGGCCGACAAATGCACGAGGGGCTCGAAGATCGCGCCTTCGGCCGGTTCGTCAACGCCAAACATTGCCTGCATTGCCGGGTTAGTGAGCGCGACCTTCCACCCGGCCACCGGGCCGTCGCCGGCATCTAGGTGAAGTTGGATCAGCGCGTCCTGCACGCGGTACGCCGCGTCGCGATCCGGAGGCACGACTCCGGACGGGAGCTCATGCTGGGGTCGGAGTGCGCGTCGGTGTTCCAGCAACACTTCAGCCGATTGGTCCGTCGTCCACATAGTCAAAGCATGTTGTGTGTGCCGTCACAGTACGGCGAATCGCCGGTCGACTTGCACCCACACAGGAACACCATTTCCGATTTATCCGCTTTCCAAACGACAGGCGAGAACGCGGTTTCCTTATGTGAACCGTCACACCAAGGCTGTGTCTGGCTTCTGCCGCAGGCGCACCAGGCGTAATTCTTTCCGGCTTCGACTTCGACGCCGAAAGGTTCCTTCTGGGCAACGATTGGGGAACTCATTCGCGATCCTCCTTGCCGAGCCAGTGTACTTGGCCGACCACAGTCCGCAACGCTGGAGAGACCCTGTTCACAAAGAGCAGGCACGATTGAAATATCGGAATCTACGAGCATTCCGGCTCAGGCGGCTCGAAACTATCGTATTCGCAGGGAGACCGCGATCCGCCGGTGAGCATGATATCGAACGACCAAAGGGGGCATCTGTCATTGTCCTGTCAGGCTATCTGGCTGTCCGGCAAGCACGGCCGCAGTCGCGCTTGCGACGACTGCTGCGCAATTGCAGGAACTCGCCAGTGGACGCAGCGGCGTACAAAGGACGCGCTCTTCGAAATACGGTGCTGGCCAGCCTTGCAAGCGTCTGAACCGAATGCCGGTGTCGTCGTTCCGTTCAACCCCGTTGATACCGGTCGGGGACGGATGGGCTGGATAGGTGATGTAGTCTGCAGGCACGGCTCGTCACGCTGGCAACAGATTCACGCTATTGGCCCGAAGCTGCGTCGGCGTCGCCATCGCCGTCGGCCTGCTAGCTGCGCAAGTCGCTTCCAGCCGCCATGCGGTGGAGTTCGGCCATCACGAGCATTGGCACGATGAGCATGGGTCTTGCGTGTTCCCTCTCGCTTCTGCGGTGATCTCGCCTAACGTTGCAGTCCGATCTCTCCCAAACCTGACACGGGGAGCGGCTCGGCAGGTCAAGTCAGCCGTAAATGGATGCGGCGAGATTCCGGGATATGGCTAGTCTTGGTTGCGATGGAGCCTGGCAGCGGGGACAGAAACAATGCGCCCGACACGATCTCGGCGGTCGCGGAGCATTCGTGCAGCGGGCAGGTGCCTTGCGGGTGCCGCACGTACAAGGAAGGTGAGGCGTATACCAACTCCTGCAACTGACATCCGGTTCTTGACACACCATTAAGAGAACATATAAAGAACATTCTGCTTTCCAATGGACGGACCGAGTGTGTACGCCGTGGACAACAACTCCCGTTCCGTCGAACTGGCGGCCTTGCGCCAACGGATCACAGCACTGGAACGGACAGAGGAAAATCACGTACCCGTCGAACCGGACACCACGTGGCTTCTGGGAATCAAGGCGCTGGATAACGCCCTTCCACCCAACGGGCTGATGCTAGGTGCCCTGCACGAAGCATCCGGCACCACCGGCGCAGACGAACCGTCGGCTGCAGCCTTCCTCGCCGTCCTTCTGCATCGACTGTCGCGTCGCACCGGACGCGACACCGTCCTGGTCTGCGAAAGCGACGCAAGTCGGTTCGGCCGTCTGCATGGCTGGGGATGGCGCGATCTCGGGGGGGATCCAGCCGCACTGCTGATTGTCCGAGCCCGGCATGACAAGGAGGTTCTATGGGTCATGGAAGAAGGGTTGCGCTCTGGCGCGTTGGCAGCGGTTTTCGCCGAAATCAGGAGTACCGGTTTCACCATGACCCGACGATTGTCGCTGGCCGCCCAAGAAGGAATGACGCCCGCCTTGCTGCTGCGCTGCGACGGCCTCGTTCCAGCCAGCACGGCGGCAACGCGATGGCAGGTCGCAGCTCTCCCTTCTTCTGGCGACTCTCTCGATATCCGCGCTCCCGGAGCACCCCGATGGCACCTCGAACTCGTCCGCTGCCGGGCCGGCCGGCCGGCCCGGTGCGATGTGGAGTGGCACCATGAGACGGGTGCTTTCCGTATGGTTACCGCGCTGGGCCATCGATCGGCGACGCCGGCTACCAATCAGCGGGACGCGCCGCACCCAGTGGTCCTTCGAGCCGGTTAAATCCCCCCCGCTGGTACTGGCGGCCCCCGGTCAACGCGGAATGATGTTGGCGGCCGTCGATCGGCGGGCCGAACACGCTGGCCTAATGCCTGGCATGCGTCTGGTCGATGCGCGTGCCTTGGTGGCTGGGGTCACCGTGAAAAAGGCGGACCCAGTCGCTGATCAACAAGCCCTGATGCAGCTGGGACTGTGGTGCGGCCACTTCACGCCCCGCGTCGCGTTCGACGGTACCGACGGTCTTTTGCTTGATGTCACAGGTTGCCCCCATCTGTTCGGTGGCGAACAGGCGATGACCCAAACGATTGCGGAACGGCTGGCGAGCTTCGGACTTGAGGCCCGCCTGGGTCTCGCCGACACCCCGGGTGCCGCCAGAGCTCTCGCCCGCTTTGCGCCTGAACACAAACGCGTCATCGCACCTGGCAACGTTCAGGCAGCCTTGGACCCTCTTCCCGTTGAAGCTCTCGGAATCTCACCCGACGACATCTCGACGCTACGTCATCTGGGGCTGGCCACTATCGGCGCGATCATCCGCCTTCCCCGTGCAGCCCTGGAACGCAGGTTCCGGCCCTGTGGGACAAAGCACGGGTTGCTTCAACGCCTCGACCGGGCTCTCGGGGACCAGAACGACCCCTTCGTCCCTCTGGTGCCCCCGCCGGTGTATCGGTGGCGTCTGGATTTCGCAGAACCGGTCACACACGGCCGAGGACTCGAAACGGCGCTAGCCGACCTGATGACCCGCATCACGGCCGCGCTGAAACGTGACCAACGCGGAGCACGGCGACTTGCGCTCTGGTGTTTCGGGATCGATGGCAGCGTGACGGAACGCGCCGTCGCGGCATCGCGACCGACACGGAACGGAGATCATCTCCGCCGCCTGTTCGCGGGCGAACTCGAAACCGTGGACCCCGGGTTTGGCATCGATGCCATAGTGCTTCATGCGACCGCTGTCGAACCGCTGGAAGCCTGTCAGCTTTCACTTGACGGGCGTGAACGAGACAATTTCGACCTGCTAGTCGACCGGCTCACGGCCCGCCTGGGGACTAACGCCGTCCTCCAAACGGTTCCCGCTGAACGTCGCTTTCCGGAACAAGCCGAACGCTTCGTGAGGCCCGGGGAAGTCGAAACGTTCCGCTTCTCCTACCCGGATCTCCCTCTGCGCCCGTTCCGCCTGTTTCGCCGGCCAGAATCCTTGCGGGCCATCGCCCTGACACCCGGCGGACCCCCGTACCTGTTCGTCTGGCGGCGGAGGCGTCACCGCGTCGCACGGGCCGCTGGCCCCGAACGCATTGCTCCGGAATGGTGGGTGCCGGACGGCGACAAGACGACACGCGACTACTGGCGCGTCGAGGACACGGATGGCCACCGTTACTGGCTCTACCGCACCGAAGCTCGCGGCAGCGGCGCTTCCCGCTGGTTTCTCCACGGCCTGTACGGGTGACGCGCCCTTGTACGCCGAATTGCAGACAACCACCAACTTCAGCTTCCTCCGGGGAGGTTCGCATCCTGAGGAGCTGGTGGAGCGGGCCGCGTCCCTAGGATTGCCGGCGATCGGAATCACCGATCGAAATTCGCTGGCCGGGGTTGTGCGCGCCCATGTGGCGGCAAAGGAAGCGGGGATTCGTCTCTTGGTCGGTGCCCGCCTTGATTTCGAAGACGGACTCTCCTTGCTGTGTTACCCCCGCAGTCACGAAGCCTATGGCCGCCTCTGCCGTCTGCTGACGCTGGGCCAGAGGCGCACGAGCAAAGGGGAGTGCCGGATCCGTCTGGAAGACCTCTGGCTCCATGCCGAGGGGCAGGTCATGATCGTCCTTCCCTCTCCCGATCTGCGCACCGAGACCTTTACCACGCACCTTGCCACGTTGCGCAGCCGCCTTTCCGGACCGCTCTATCTGGCGGCCCAGATGCTTTACCGGGGCGATGACCGAGTCCGCATCGCCCGGCTCGCAAGGCTTGCCGGCCACCATGACATTCCGTTGGTCGCCACCAACGACGTCCTCTACCACCTCCCTGAACGCCGCCCGCTGCAGGACGTGCTGACCGCGATCCGCGAGCACACCACCGTGCAGAGCGCCGGCTACCTGCTGGAGGCCAACGCGGAACGCCATCTGAAGAGCCCGGCCGAGATGGTGCGCCTCTTTGCCGGATACGAAGCGTTAACCACCCGTACAGTCGAGATTGCCGAAGCGATCGGGTTCCGTCTCGACGAACTGACGTATGAATATCCTGACGAACCCGTGCCTGCGGACAAAACCCCGCAGCAGCATCTGGAAGACTTGACTTGGGAAGGGGCCGCCCGGCACTTCCCCGACGGAGTCTCCGAGACACTTCGCAGCACCCTGGAATACGAACTCGGGCTCATCGCCCAACTCGACTACGCCTGCTATTTCCTCACGGTCTACGACATCGTGCAGTTCGCCAGGCAACAGGGAATCCTGTGCCAAGGACGCGGCTCGGCAGCCAATTCGGCCGTCTGTTACTGCTTGGGCATTACCGCCGTCAATCCGACCGAAATCGACCTCTTGTTCGAGCGCTTCATCTCTCCCGAGCGCAGCGAGCCACCCGACATCGACATCGATTTCGAGCACGAACGGCGCGAGGAAGTCATCCAGTACATCTACGAACGGTACGGCCGGGACCGCGCGGCCCTGGCCGCGACCGTCATCACCTACCGCGCCCGGAGCGCCACCCGCGAGGCCGGCAAGGCCATGGGCCTCTCCGAAGATGCGGCAGCGGCTCTTGCCGACTCCCTCAGGAAAGAGGGAGGGTTCTCCGAGAAACGCGTCCGTGAGGCCGGGTTCAATCCTACCGACTCGGCGCTACGCATGACCCTCGGTCTGGCCTCCGAATTGATGGGCTTTCCCCGGCACCTTTCCCAGCATGTCGGGGGGTTCGTGCTGAGCCGCGGCCCTTTGTGCAACATGGTCCCGATCGGCAATGCGGCCATGCGAGACCGCACGTTCGTCGAATGGGACAAGGATGATCTGGAGGCCCTTGGGCTGATGAAGGTCGACGTGCTCGCTCTCGGCATGTTGACCTGCATCCGCAAGGGCTTCGAGCTGCTGAAACGCCACCGTGGCGTCGATCTGACGCTTGCCGACGTGCCACGCGAGGAAGCGGCGGTCTACGACATGCTGTGCCGCGCCGACTCCATTGGCGTGTTCCAGATCGAGAGCCGGGCGCAGATGAACATGCTGCCCCGCCTCAAGCCGCGCTGCTTCTACGATCTGGTCATCGAGGTCGCCATCGTGCGTCCCGGTCCGATTCAGGGCGACATGGTGCATCCCTACCTGCGGCGACGCGATGGCCTGGAACCGCTGAACTACCCGGAACCTGCTCCCGATCACGGCCCGCCGGATGAACTGAAGAAAGTGCTGGAAAAGACCCTTGGCGTGCCGCTGTTTCAGGAACAGGCCATGCGCATCGCAATCACGGCAGCGAAGTTCACGCCCGGTGAAGCCAACACGTTGCGGCATTCCATGGCGACCTTCCGGAAGCGCGGAACGTTGCGTCTGCTCCGCGAAAAGATGGTCGGCCGGATGGTCAGGCGCGGTTATGACCCTGAACTTGCTGCGCGCTGTTTTCGCCAGATCGAGGGGTTCGGTGAATACGGATTCCCGGAGTCCCATGCCGCGAGTTTCGCGCACTTGGCCTATGTGTCCTCCTGGCTCAAATGCTTCCACCCCGAGACATTCGCCTGCGCCTTGCTCAACTCGCAGCCCATGGGCTTCTACGCTCCGGCCCAGATCGTGCGCGATGTCCGCGATCACGGTGTCGCCGTACGGCCCGTCGACACCAACATGAGCCACTGGGACAACACGCTGGAGCCAGACTCCGACGGATCCCTAGCGCTCAGGCTCGGGATGCGCCAGATCGGGGGGCTGCGCGAGGAGGATGCCCGTCGTGTGGTCGAGGAACGGAATCAACCATATGTCAGTGTCGCCGATGTCCGCCGGCGGACCGGCATTCTGACCCACACCCTCGAACGGCTGGCCGAGGCGGACGCCTTCCGTTCCACTGGTTCGGACCGGCGCCAAGCGCTATGGGACACCCTTGACGATACCCCCCGGCTGCCGCTGTTCGACGACCATCCGAACCCTGAACACGGCCTCAAAGTCTCACTCCCGACAATGCCGCCGGGGGAACATGTCCTTTCCGACTATCGAACTCTGCGCCTATCGCTGAAGGCGCATCCACTCGCATTCCTGCGCAAGAAGCTTGCACGCGCACATGCCCTGCCGGCTACCGAAATCTGCCGCGATATCCCCGACGGGCAGACGGCGATTGCCGGCGGCATCGTCCTGGCCCGCCAACGACCCAGCAGCGCGAAGGGCGTCATCTTTATGACCCTGGAAGATGAAACCGGCGTCGTAAATATCGTGATCTGGCCGAAGACCACCGAGAAATTTCGTCGGATCGTGATGACGAGCCAGCTGGCCATGATCAGGGGACGCGTTCAGAAAACAGGGCAAATCGTCCATCTGATCGCCGATCGCCTTGAGGACATCACGCCCTGGCTTTCCCATCTGTCGGAAAGCGGAAGAAACCCTTCGGGCCAAGCAAACCGGGCGCCTCGCAACGCATCCGTCCCAATTGCACGCCACCCCAGAAATCAGCGCATCCTGCCCCGATCGCGCGACTTCCACTAAACACCGACGCGACCGTCCAAACTGCCGCACGGGAGCCGTGGATCCGCATCTCCGGACACCCGCTACATCGGTCAAGCTGATTCCGCCCGCGGGCTCCGTCCATATGATCTACGCCGACCGGGAGCTCGGTCCGCCGGCCGGCGCCGCTGAACTTCACCGCATGGTAGATGCTGTCAGCGCATGGACGGCTTCAACTGGCGTCTACAGATCCCGCAATTGGTGAGCAGAATCATGGTGACAACGACGCGCAACGGTGCAAAGGCACCCCACATCAACCTCTACAGCGACACTCAAACCCTTCCGACGCCTGAAATGCGCCAAGCTATGGCAGTAGCGCTGGTCGGCGACGAACAGTCCTTCGACGATCCGAGCGTGAATACGCTTTGCGAACGCGTAGCGGCCCTTCTTGGCAAGGAGGCAGCCGTGTTCCTGCCATCTGGCACGATGTGCAACGAGATTGCCATCCGGGTCCACTGCCGACCCGGAGACGAGGTGATTGCCGAGGCGTCGTCACACATTCTCAACTTCGAGGGCGGCGGCCCCGCTGCACTTTCAGGCGTGCAAATCGCTCCCCTGCCGGGACGACGCGGCGTTTACACGGCAGCGCAGGCGCAGGCGGCAATCCGTGACAACCACCGCTACGCGCCGCGCTCCGCGCTGCTGGAGGTCGAAAACACCGCCAATATGGGCGGCGGCACGGTCTGGTCACTGGAAGAGGTGCGCGCCGTTACTGACGTCGCCCGCGCACACGCACTCGCCACCCATCTGGACGGGGCGCGACTCCCCAACGCTGTCGTTGCCTCAGGCACTCCGGCCGCCGATTACGCAGCCTGCTTCGACAGCGTATGGATCGATCTCAGCAAGGGTCTTGGCTGTCCGGTGGGCGCGGTACTGGCAGGTTCATCCGCTTTCATCGATGAAGTGTGGCGCTGGAAGCAGCGCATGGGCGGCGCGATGCGGCAGGCCGGCATTCTGGCAGCAGCCGGCCTCCACGCGCTCGACCACCATTGGAACCGCCTGGCAGAGGATCATGCCAATGCTGCACTTCTGGCCGATGCACTTTCGGAGCTGGCAGGCTTCACTGTCGAGCCTTGCGAGACCAATATTCTATTCTTTGACGTGGGTGGCACTGGGCGGAAAGCTGCCGATATCGCCGCCCGTGCCAGCGCGGCAGGCCTGCGTATCGGCGCTTTGGGGGCCACGCGCATGCGCGCCGTCACCCATCTAGGCGTGAGCCAAGCAGATTGTGAAGAAGCCGCTCGCATCCTCGCCGAGGTTGCAAATTGAGTGCCAACCAAGAGACAAGTAAGCCGCTTGCACGCGCCAGTTAGCACGGGGCTAGAGCGTGTCTGGCATTGAGGGAATCCTGAGGGGGGGGATTCCAATCGGGTTGGAAATGTGATTCAAAAGGGGTCATTGGTCCAGGAGGGCTTCCGACATGACCCAACCCTATTCGAATGACCTGCGCGAGCGGGTGGTGCGGGCGCACCTGGCGGGCGAGCCGATCCGCACGGTGGCAGCGCGTTTCGGCGTGAGCGTGTCGTCGGTGCCGAAATGGACGGCGCGCTACCGGGCCACCGGCAGCGTGGCGCCAGGCCGGATCGGCGGTCACCGTCCCTGGCTGCTGGAGCCCCACCGGGAGCGGGTGCATGCGCTGGTGGCGGAGACGCCGCATCTGACCATCGACCGGCTCCAGGAGCAGCTGGCGCCCGACGGCATCACGGTGTGCCGGGACACGATCCGGCGGTTTCTCCGGCGCGAGGGCTTGCGCTTTACAAAAAACGCTGTTCGCCCTTGAGCAGGCCCGGGCCGCGGTGGCCCGCAAGCGGGCTCGATGGCAGGCGCTCCGGCGCCGGCTGGAACCGCGCCGACTGGTGTTCGTGGACGAGACCTGGATCAAGACCAACATGACCCCGCTGCGGGGCTGGGCGCCGAAAGGCCGGCGTCTGAAGGGGTTTGCACCGCATGGGCGCTGGCGCACCCTGACCTTCCTGGCGGGGCTGCGCCACGACGGGCTGAGCGCGCCCTGCGTCTTCGACGGGCCGATCAACGGCCGCTCCTTCCACGCCTGGGTCGAGCAACATCGGGTCCCGACCCGGAAGCCCGGTGACATCGTCATTCTCGATAATCTCGCCAGCCACAAGGGCAAGGCCGTGCGCCAGGCCATCCGCACAGCCGGTGCGCGCCTGTGGTTCCTGCCCCCGTATTCGCCGGACCTCAACCCGATCGAGCAGACCTTCGCCAAGATCAAGCATTGGATGCGGGACGCCCGGAAGCGCACGGGCGAGGACACCTGGCGCCATCTCGGCGACCTCCTCGGCACCATCGAACCCCACGCATGCCAGAACTACATCCGCAACGCCGGGTACGGTTCCATGTAAAGCGGACACGCTCTAGTCCCATCTAGCCCCGCTTTTCTTCAAGTCTTGGCGCGAGTACCGCCACCGCCTTCGCCGGCGTGCAATTGACGCCCAAATCTAAATCGCACCTCCGGCGGTTAGCCTCTTCGCACTTGACAGCACCAAGCTAGACCGCAATGCAATTCGGCCGAAACGCAGTCGCGGAAGAAGGTGGCTCCCGACTCTATTGCCTTGATATTTGTCCAATTTCATCAGGACCCATGTGGCAGGAGTGGAGGGACTCGAACCCCCAACCCCCGGTTTTGGAGACCGGTGCTCTAGCCAATTGAGCTACACTCCTTCACGAAGGATCCCGTGTGTGGCGCACATTAAGTCGTCGTATGCCTATCCGCCAGCAATTCCCGTTTTAGAAGCTTGGCAGCCCGTACGTCAATTGTCCCGCAGCCCCTCGTTCGGAAGGTCGAATTGCTGGACGTGCCGGCGTCACTTTCGGTCGATTTCCCCCTCCCGCGTCTACTGGCTGATCCTCGGTCCGCCACACCGTTCCGCTCGGCTTGAATAGCTCTAAACTCGCGCCGGCAAGCGCCCTCCAGCATCCGAATATCCGCGCCAACAGCAGAATCCGCCGCGTACGAATTTGTGACGCTATTCTGGCTGCGACAATGTGTTCAGACGTTCTTCGATTGCGGCGAGCTGCTGCCTGAGAGTTTCAATTTCCTCCGCTCTCGAACGAGGTGTCCCCTCGTCGGAACGCGGCGAACGCTCGTCTGCAGACCGTTCCCGGGAAGAAGTACGCGGCGCAAAGATACCCATCGTTCGCTGAAAGATTTCCATGTTGCGGCGACCGATTTCGGTAAAGTGCTCGACCGATCCTTCTGGATTCGCACCGGTAAACATGCTTTGCATTTGCCTGACAAACTGCTCCTGGCTGGCGGCAAACACCTCGATGCTGCGTTCCAGGTGATCCCGGAACTGCGGTCCGAATCCAGCGTCATATGCCTGTAGAACCCGCCGCAGATAATTCAGCGGCAGCATGTTGTGGCCCTTGGTTTCCTCGTCAGAGACGATCTGAACCAGTACGGAGCATGTAATGTCGCGACCGGTTTTTGCGTCTTCCACTACGAAACTGTCACCCCGCTTAACCATCTCGTGAAGGTCATCAAGGGTCACAAACTGCGCAGTATGGGTGTTGTAGAGGCGACGGTTCGCGTATTTCCTGATGATCACGACCGCGTCGTGGCCAGAATCCTGATTGTCCAATTCGCCTACTCCGTCCGCTCGGAGAACACCATCACCACGCCGCCACATTACCGGGTAACTGGCAGAGTCGGCCGTGACTGCGATTATGCATCGCAAAATATTGGATTTTCAACACCGGTGCTCTTATCAACGGGATCAGAGTCTCCATCCTCGCACACAACCTGCAGATAAAGAGCAGGATAGAGAGTCCTGACGTTTTGGAGAAACGACGCACCGTGGCTCGTAACCGCGCATAGTGCGATGCAAAAACCCCCGTTGACACCTAGGCAATGCAAGGCTAGTGTGTTTTTGCACTGCAGAATTTCCCGCAAGCTCGCACCGGGCTGTATCGGGAACTTGAACCGGCGGTAACACCCGCCGAACGGAGTACGCAATGACCACCAAGACCGAAGCCACTCCCGAAATGGCCGCGACTGCTTCCGCCGAAAAGATGGCGGCCGCCGGCAAGGAAGCCTTCGAGACCGTCATGAAAATGGGCGCCGACGCTACCGCTGAAGGCTACAAGAACGCCGCGGTCTTCAGCAAAGAGCAGCTCGACATGGCGAAGAACAGTTACGGCAAGGCTGCCGTCTACGGGAAAGACAACCTCGACGCCATGTCGGAAGCCACCGCGGCGATGGTCGCCGGCTGGGAGGCCTACTACGAAAACGTGGTGGACTACTCCAAGACCGCAATGACCGAGAACATGGAGCTGATGCAGCGCTTCTTCACCGTGAAGACGCCGCAGGACCTCATGGACCTTCAGGTCGAGGCTGCCAACAAGGCCGTCAACCGTGTCGTCACACAGTCGACCAAGATGAGCACGATCGCCGCCGACACGATGACGAAGGCGTTCGAACCCATCAAGGACCGCATCGACAGCACCGTAGAAGTGTTCGTCAAGCCCTACGCGGCCTGACCCGAAGCGATCGCCTCGGCCCCACTGATTGTCGGAACGAGCATGACGCCTTGCGCGTCATGCTCGCTTTCTCACTGGTGCCTGCCCACCTAAGATCCCCCAGACAAACGTGGTGTCTCTCAGGTGCCCCAATCAGGCAACAGGGCCGAGCAAAGTAGAGGACGGAAGTGCATTATGAGCAGAGTCGCCATCGTCACCGGCGGGACCCGGGGAATTGGCGCCGCCACCTCCATTGCCCTCAAGGAGGCGGAATACATCGTCGCGGCGGTCTACGGTAGAGACGACGCGAGAGCCCGGCAGTTCAGCAAGGAGACGGGAATTCCCGCCTACAAGTGGGACGTGTCCAACTTCGACGCCTGTCAGGAGGGAGCGGAAAAGGTCGCAGCCGACCTGGGTCCAGTCGAGATCCTGATCAACAACGCAGGAATCACCCGCGACGGAACCATGCACCGCATGGACTACGAGCAGTGGCAGGCGGTGATCGACACCAACATCGGCTCGTGCTTCAACATGTCCCGTGCGGTCATCGGAAGCATGCGGAAGCGGAAGTTCGGGCGCATCGTGAACGTCGGTTCGATCAACGGGCAGGCCGGCCAATACGGGCAAGTCAACTACGCTGCAGCTAAGTCCGGCATTCACGGATTTACAAAAGCTCTCGCGCAGGAAGGCGCCGCGGTAGGCATTACGGTCAATGCCATCGCACCCGGATACATCGACACCGAAATGGTTGCCGCGGTACCCGCGGACATCCTGGAGAAGATCGTCTCCCGCATTCCGGTCAAACGACTCGGGCGCGCCGAGGAAATCGCTCGCGCCATCACATTCCTGGCCGCCGATGAAGCAGGATTCATTACCGGTTCCACGCTGTCGGTCAACGGCGGCCAGCACATGTACTGAGGGCTGATATGGTACCCACCAACAACTCAAGCAGCAGCACCAACGATTTCACGGGTTTCGCGGAGGCTCTCGGCAATGCCGCAGCCCAGTTCCAGTCCGGCTGGATGGAATTGATGTCGCCCTACGCCAATAAGCAGGGCGAAGCGTTTGCTGTCGGGGACAGCCTCCCCTCCTTCTCTCCCGACCTTGCCGACGCGCGGCTTGATTCGGGCAAGGTGCTGGCGAACCAGCTGCAGCTCTGGCGTGACTACCAGACACTCTGGATCAGTACCACTGCCCGCATGATGGGGCGGGAAGCGTCGCCCGTGATCAAACCGGATCAGGGCGACCATCGCTTCAAGGACGCGGAGTGGACCGACAACCCCATCTTCGATTTCATCAAGCAGTCCTACCTGCTGAACGCGCGATGGATGCGCCAGACCATGACCGGGGTAAATGGACTCGATGCCGACTCGGTCCAGAAACTCGATTTCTTCGGGCGCATGATCATCGATGCGCTGTCCCCGACCAACTTCGCCCTCACTAATCCGCAGGTGCTCCGCGAAATGGCGGAGACCAAGGGCGAGAACCTTGTCCGCGGCATGCAAAAGCTTCACGAAGATCTCCGCGAGGGCCGGGACGGGTTGCGGCCGAAGCACACCGACATGACGGCGTTCGAGGTCGGCCGGGACGTCGCGACAACGCCCGGTAGCGTGGTCCACCAGACCCCGTTCATGCAGCTGATCCAGTACTCGCCGACCACCGAGAAGGTCTACAAGAAACCTCTGCTCATCGTGCCGCCCTGGATCAACAAGTTCTACATCCTTGACCTAAAGCCAGAGAACTCCTTCGTCCGCTGGGCGACGGAACAGGGCTATTCCGTCTTCATGGTCTCGTGGGTCAATCCGGACGAGAGCCTGGCCACCAAGAGCTTCGACGATTACGTCCGTGACGGCATCTTTGCCGCGCTCGAGGGTGTCGAACGTGCAACAGGAGAGCGGCAAGTCACGGCGATCGGGTATTGCATCGGTGGCACGCTGTTGTCGGCCACTCTGGCGCACATGGCTGCGACCGGCGACGACCGCATTGCTGCAGCCACCTTCTTCGCAGCTCAGGTCGATTTCCAGAACGCCGGCGACCTCCGTGTCTTTACCGACGAGGCGCAGGTCAACCTGCTCGAGAACAAGGTCCGCACGAAGGGCTACCTTGACGGCGCCCAGATGGCAGGGACCTTCAACGCCCTCCGCGCAAACGATCTCATCTGGCACTTCGTCATCAACAACTATCTCCTCGGCAAGGAGCCACCGGTCTTCGATCTGCTGTTCTGGAACGCGGACTCAACTCGGTTCCCGGCCCAACTGCTGATGGACTACCTGCGCAACATGTATCAGCGGAACGCATTGGCGCAAAAGGGACAGTTCACGTTGCTCGGAACTCCCCTCGACCTCAGCGCCATCAAGGTGCCGGCCTACATCCAGGCCAGTGTCGACGATCACATCGCCCCCGCTGCCTCTGTATTCAAGCTGAACCACATCTTTGGCGGCCAGAAGCGGTTCGTGCTTGCTGGAGCCGGCCACATTGCCGGGGTCGTCAATCCACCGAAAAAGCAGAAGTACCAGCACTGGATCAATACCAAACGCAAGGCCTATCAGACATTCGACGCCTGGCTTGAGGATGCGGAAGAGCATCCCGGCTCCTGGTGGCCGGACTGGCACCGGTGGCTTTCCCGCCGCTCCGGCCCCAAAGTTGCAGCCCGGATCGTCGAAGAGGGCGGTGCCGAAATCATCGAGCCGGCGCCGGGAAGCTACGTCAAAGTCCGCAGTTAACCCTTGCCGCAGAACACGAGACCGGAGGGACAGCCCAATGAATTTCCGCATTGACATCGACTGCACTCCGGAAGAGGCACGGCGGTTCCTCGGGCTCCCGGATGTCCAGGACTTCCAGAAGGAGATGATGGAGGAGCTTCAGGAGCATATGAAGGAACAAGTTCGTTCGATGGACCCGGAGGCTCTGATGAAGAGCTGGCTGCCGACCGATCTGCATGGCTGGGAAAACTTGCAGCAGGCCTTCATGAAAGGGTTCACCGGAAGCAAGGAATCGGGCAACGGCTAAGACCGGTCGTGCCCCACGCCCTGTAACCGAGCGAGGCCATTCTCGGTGCCGCGCGCACGGCATTGAGAGCGGATCCACCAGTCAGCGCTCGGGGATTTCCCCAAATATTCGAGGTTGGTCCCGTAGCGCTTACAAGTGTTCTGACCGGCTACTCCGACCTCCCCTCGGGCACGGTTCGTGCATTGTTGCGCAGTCAGCACTTTGGTAGGTTTTGGGCCAAGCTGACAATACAGCGCCGGAGTTGGAGTCGTGCATGATGGCTCACGAAGTCGATGCGGATTACGAGGCACACAGAAAAACTTGGCACGGCTTCGTGCGCCTTACGATGTACACCTCTGCGGGGGTGTTGGCGCTTCTCGTTCTGATGGCGTTGTTCCTGCTCTAGCCCGTCCGATCCGCGCGGTCGTACTGTCCGGGATGGTGCTTGCGTTGGGATGCTTGGCAGGAGGCTGTACCGACTACCCCCAACCGGGTAGCTTCAGTCCTGTCAATCTACTGTGCACGGGCGATTACGATGTAGATGAGGCCACCTGTACGGTGCCCGTGGACCTTGGGATCGGACCGACACCGTGAACGATCTCAGTGCGCGCCTCGAGAACCTGTATTCGGCGGCGGTCTACGACACAATGACGACAGCGGGTCTCCACGACCGCGCGTTGCCACCAGAGATCACCAGCCTGGCGCCCGGAGGGCGAGTGGCGGGCCCCGTGTGGACCCTGTCGGGATCCCTGCGCGAGGGCGTGTCCGTCGACGATACGCTGCTGTCCTGGACCGGCTTTCTGTCCGCGGCTCCCGCCGGGCGTGTCATCGTCTGCCAGCCCAATGACAACACGATCGCCCATATGGGAGAGCTATCCGCTGAAACCCTGCAATTGCGGGGCATCCGGGGCTACGTCGTGGACGGCGGCTGCCGCGACGTTGACCGCGTCAATGAGATCGGATTCCCGGTCTTCTGCCGGTACGCCACTCCGGCTGACGTGGGTGCTCGGTGGTTGGTGGACGCGATGGGTGATCCCATTGAGATCGGCGGCGTGACGATTCATCCGGGCGACTACGTCCTTGGAGATGCGGACGGTGTGGTCGTGATCCCGGCTGACAATGTTAACGAGATCGTCACCGAGGCCGAGCGCGTAGCCAATACCGAAAACGAACTGCGCGAGGCCATCCGGCAGGGAGAGGATCCCCAAGAAGCCTACAAGCGCTATCGGGTCTTTTGAGCGATGGCCACAATCCCCACCCCTCCCTCGGCCGCCGAATTTTCGGTTCTCGATCTCTTCCGCCTGGACGGGCAAACCGCCATCGTGACCGGCGGCGGCAATGGCATTGGACGCATCGCCTGTCTCGCTTTGGCCGAGGCTGGCGCCCAGATCGCCGTCACGGACATCGACCCGGAATCGGCGGAGAAGACCGCAGCCGAACTCAGGGCTGCCGGTCGTGAGGCCGCAGCCTACCAACTCGACGTCACCGTGGAAGGCGATATCGTCGATGTCTTTCGGGAGATCAGTCAGCAGACGGGCCGCATTGATGTCCTCGTCAACAACGTCGGCCGAAGCCCGCGCACGTCGACGACGGAGGTTTCGCTCGACCTCTGGGAACAGGTATTGCGTCTCAACCAAACCTCCATGTTCCTCTGCTGCCGGGAAGCCGCCCAAGTCATGCTGAAGCAGAAGAGCGGGGCGATCATCAATATCTCGTCAATCATGGGCGTCACGGGCGGCGGCGCGGCTCCCAACCTGCCGTACCACGCAACCAAGGGCGCAGTCGTCAACATGACGCGCTCACTCGCCTGCGAGTGGGCCGGCCACGGTATCCGTGTCAATGCGATCGGCCCCACCTACGTGAAGACGGACCTTACGCGACCGCTTCTGGAGCAACCTGAGCGGGTTGCGTACATCGAAGCGCGCACCCCGATGGGCCGCTTCGCCGAGGTGTCGGAAATGGCGGGGGGCATTCTCTACCTCGCCTCGCCAGCCGCAAGCATGGTGACCGGCCATCTCCTCATGATCGACGGGGGTTGGACTGCGATCTGACGCGCGGGCGGGTGGCGGCGCAATGGTCGTGACCCTGTGAAGAGCACCTTCAGCCTGCAGCGGCCGCAGGCGGGGCCGGTTGCCGTCTCGCGAGACAGCCACGGGCTCAACCCGGAGCAACGCCGTGCCGTGGAGGCACCGGACGGAGCGCTCCTCGTGCTTTCGGGTGCGGGCACCGGAAAAACACGTGTGCTCACGATGCGGGTCGCCCACTTACTGGCGACAGGGAGGGCCCGTCCCTCCCAACTTCTGGTCGTGACGTTCACCAACAAGGCGGCACGCGAGATGCGGGCCCGGGTCGAGACCCTCACCGGGCGGGCAGTCTCCGGCTGGTGGCTCGGCACGTTTCACGCGCTGGGGGCGCGGATCCTCCGCCGGCACGCCCAGCAGGTCGGGCTGACATCCGGCTACACCATCCTCGATACCGACGACCAGAAACGCGTCGTCAAGCAATTGCTGATCGAGGCCAACATCGACCCCAAGCGATGGCCGCCCGACAAACTCCTCTACTCGATCGACCGATGGAAGAACCTCGGCCTGACCCCGGATCTGGCTGACCATGAGGGCAAGGCGTTCGCCGGAGGAAGAGGTCTCGAGCTTTACGCGGCCTACCAGCAGCGACTCCAAGCGTTGAACGCTGCGGATTTCGGGGACCTGCTCCTGCACAATCTCACGCTCTTTCGGGACCGCACGATCCTTGAGGAGTGGCAGACACGGTTCTGCTACGTCCTCGTCGACGAATACCAGGACACGAATATGGCGCAGCACCAGTGGGTCCGCCAGCTCGCGGCCGGGCACGGCAATGTCTGCGCCGTGGGGGACGAGGACCAGTCCATCTACGGCTGGCGTGGCGCCCAGGTCGGGAACATTCTGACTTTCCAGGAGGACTTCCCCGCAGCCCAGATCATCAGGCTCGAGCAGAACTACCGGTCGACGGGCCACATCCTGGGCGCTGCCTCCTCGCTGATCGGTTGCAACCGCCAGCGACTGGGCAAAACCCTGTGGACAGAAGGCGGGCTCGGCGAACCGGTTCGGATTCGCCAGATCCATGACAGCGAAGAGGAAGCCCGCCTGATCGGTGACGAGATCGAGCAACTTCGGCGTGACGGAACATCATTGGACGCAATCGCCGTTCTGGTACGGACGTCCGCACTCATTCTCGGCTTTGAAGAACGCTTCCTAAAGATCGGCCTTCCCTATCAGATCGTGGGAGGATTGCGCTTCTACGAACGCCAGGAGATCCGGGACGCCGTCGCCTATCTCCGCCTGATCCAGCAGCCGAATGATGACCTGGCGCTTGAACGGATCGTCGGGAAGCCGAGGCGCGGGGTCGGTGCCGCAACCTTCCGGAAACTCGCAGGCGAGGCTCGGCTGCGAGGCACATCCATCGAACAGGCCGGTCGCAATCTGCTGGGAACCGGCCAGCTACGTGGTGCTGCACGATCCGGTCTGGAGAAGCTCTTCTCCAGCCTGGACCGTTGGCGCGCTCAGGCTGGCGATCTCCAGCCCCATCACCTGGTTGAGACCGTTCTGGACGAGTCGGGCTATCTCGCGATGTGGCGACGCGACCCCGGACCTGAGGCGCCGGGACGGATCGAGAATCTGCAGGAACTCCTGAGCGCACTGCAGGATTTCGAAAACCTTCAGGGTTTTCTGGAGCATGTGGCCCTTGTCCAGGACCGGGAGGGAGAGACCATCGAACCGCGTGTCAGCGTGATGACGCTGCATGCTGCCAAGGGCCTCGAATTCGATGTCGTGTTTCTGCCCGGATGGGAAGAGAGCCTGTTCCCGCACGATCTCGCCATACTCGAAGGGAGCGATGACGGGCTCGAAGAGGAACGCCGGCTGGCCTACGTAGGCCTGACACGTGCACGCCGCGAAGCCCGAATCTCGTGGGCGACCCGGCGGCGCACGTTCGGGACCTGGCAGGACCGCTTTCCCTCGCAGTTCCTGCGTGAGCTTCCGCCGGAACATGTGGCCGTTGAAACGGCACCCGGACTGTATTCGTGGTCGGGTTACTCCGCCTCTCGCTTCCATAGGGGCAGCACCGTAGTCGATGTCCAGCCGCAGGCTGTCCTGCCGCGGACCGACGCAAGCATTCCGACCTATGCCGAGGGACAGAGGGTGTTCCACGACAAGTACGGCTACGGAACGGTGGTTGCGGTCGACGAGGGAGCCGTCGAAGTCCAGTTCGACAAAAGTAGCCCCAAGATCATCTTGGCCGAATACCTCCGGCCTGCCGAGGAGGCCTGACGGCACCGGGTGTACCGGATCCGAGTGAACACGCCCACGCGGTCGCGGGCAATCGTGGAGGAAATGCTCCTAGGCATCACCGACGCCACCGTCGTGCAGATCGCCGGGGACATCGCAGAAGTCACCGGCCTCGCCGAACGGCCGCCGAATGCGGAGGGGCTAGCGAAGAGCTTCACGGGACTCGGGGTGGAAGCCGAACTACTCGGTGTCGACGCCATCCAGGAGGAGGATTGGGTCGCGCTTGGGCTCAGTCACCTGACGGCAGTGGACGCAGGGCGCTTCACGCTACGTGGAAGCCATCTGCCCCCGTCGGCGCGCGCCAGAGACGACATCTGCATTGACGCAGGCCTTGCGTTCGGCACCGGCCACCACCCGACGACTGCCACGGTACTCGCCATCCTGACGGCGCTCGCCGGGTACCGGGCTCGACCGCGGAAGGTCTTGGACGTCGGGACCGGCAGTGGTGTGCTCGCCATTGCCATGGCTCGCTTGTGGCGATGCCCGGTGATGGCGGTAGACAACGACCCCGATGCGGTGCGCTGCGCGCGGGTCAACGTGGCGCGTAACGGCGTTGCGCGCTTGGTGCAGGTAATCGAAGCGAACGGACACGAGGCACTGACCGGCCACGGCACCTACGACGTGGTGGCCGCGAATCTGTTTGCATCCCCACTCCGTGCTCTGGCCCCCCGACTGGCCCGCAGCCTGGCTCCCCGTGGACACGCCGTGCTCGCGGGCCTGCTCGATGACCAGCGCTTCCCCGTGATGCGGGCCCACACGGACCAAGGTCTTGCCATTCGCTGCGCCGTTCGGCGTGAGAGCTGGTTTACCCTCCTGCTTACACGTCCGGCAAGGGACCGCTGGTTGCGCCCGACCCGTCTTCCAAAATTGGCAACGGCGGCGGCGCTTCGTCGCCGAACGCCAACGCCAACAGCAAGTTGATCTGGTAGCGGGGGATCAGCAAGATCCTGCTAGGACCCCTCTCGAGCACCGCGTAGTACGAATAGCCGTTGACCAGCAGGTCCCCCACCTGCATGACCGCGAGTGGGTCTCTGTTTAGGCGGTCGCGGAAGGTGAACGCGATCTCGGGCTCTTCAAGCCCGTACTCCGAGAGCGCCCGCTCGGGCTGAATCGAACGATCGGCCAGCATTCGGGCTGAGATCGCGAACTGCTCGGCGATGTCTCCCGGCGGGACTTGCGGGGATGGCATGTGGCCATGGTCGTGGCTGTGCCCGGTCGGTCCATGCGAATGCTCGGCTGCATGGCTGCCCACTTCCCAGCCACCGTTTCGGCCGCGTTCGAAATCGACGTGCCGCCCTTTCCAGACGATGGTCACGGAGCCGATCTCGGCTTCCGAGAATGCAAAGACCGGAAATCGTCCTTCCGGCAGGTCGTCAAGTGCCGAGGAACCGTGACCGTGGCCGTCGTCAACCTCGACGGGCATATCGTTAATTTGGATGAGCGCGATAACCAGAACCAGCAGCGCAAGCCAGACGACGACGGTGCGACGGCTGAGACCCTGGAATGTCACCGCCGCCGCCACCAGACTGCGGTACCCAGCAAGGCCAGCACAGCCGGCCACAGAACCACGGCGAAGAAGAACGTTCCCTTCATCTGGCGATTGGTCATGTTGATCTCGGGGAGATCGTAGGTCCGGGGTTCAAGACCGATCAGATTTTCCTGTTCCGCGAGATAGTTGATCACATTCAGGAAGAGGTTCCCGTTACCGAGCAGGTGGAAGAACGAATTCTGCGCAAAGTCGGCATCGCCCGCCACTACGATTCGCGACCGGAGGTCGTTCTCGTCTTCGCCCTCGGGGGCCAAGCGCCGTGCCGACACCGCGACCAGGGTCAGGGGGCCCGTTTGTTCGCCGGGGTTGCGCTCCGCCCTTGTCCGGTTGGTCTCTGCCCACGAAGCAGCGGAGGAGTTCACGGCCGGAATGACCGAGGCCCCTGGCATGCGCTGCGCTGTGGGGGCGAGAGGCCGGACCCCCGGATAGAAGGTCAGCGCCAGATCTCGGGTGATTGGGTGATGATTGTACGACGTCACCGTCGGCGCAGAGACGTCCGTCCAGAAATGCCGGGCATCGTCGATCACGATGGCGTCGATCGGGACAACACCCCAGTCCCGGAGTAGAGGCTC
This sequence comes from Alphaproteobacteria bacterium, assembly GCA_965215575.1. GTDB lineage: Bacteria > Pseudomonadota > Alphaproteobacteria > TMED109 > TMED109 > VXPW01. Next base: position 1,751,546 of record OZ244069.1, on the reverse strand, counting down.
AAGCCCTGTCTCAGTGAACGGGTCCAGCATGAAAAAGGCGTTGTTCCCCTGCTCCAGCCAGACACGGATCGCCCGGAGTTCGCCCGGCAGCAGGGCCGTCTTCGGTCCGGCAACCACGAGCACCGAACACAGGTCCAAAGATTCGGTCGCGCCCGCGAGCGTCACCTTCACCACTTCGTAGTTGATGGTTTCAAGCGCGTTACGGGCCTTGGCCATCCCGTGCTGCTCGTGCAGGACGAACTTGGCCCCAAGCCCATGGGTGTGGCCCGGCGCTCCCTCCTGATGGTCATGCGATTCCGTGCTGAAGGGGTCGCCTTCGACATGTCCATCCAGGAAACAGACCCGTTGCTTGACGCCGAGCGAGGCGCGAAGAAGCCCGTTGGCGATGTCGGTCTCCGTCGGGCCATGCACATAATGTCTTCGACCCTCGCTGTCGAGCACGGCGGTTCCGGCGAATTGCACTCCGGCCAGACGCGCCGCGGCGGGATTCAAGTTGGGGTCCTGGTAATCCACCGTGACTCGCGGGGAAGCCTCGTCGAAAAGCTCGTACAGCTCGACGCTGCTCCGCAGCGCCGGGTCGTGAAAAAAGGTGACGTGCACCGGAGCCGGCAGCCGGTCAAGCATGTCGAGCGTCTGCGGGGAGAGCGAGTGAATTCTCTGCGAGGTGAGATCGAATCGGAGCGGGACCTGGGACGCAAAGCCCCCAAGGACCACGAGCACCGCGCAGGCCCCGAGCGCAAAGAGCGCGATTTCACCGCGGCGCCGCGTCATGGCGGCGCGCAACCGGCCCCGGAGCAGATAGAGACCCGTCACGGTCAGTACGACCCCGCCTCCGCCAAGGGCAATGTTTGGAGGCCCGAACTCATTCGCGATCAGGCGGGTCACGGCCGCGCCCGCCAGCGCAGCGATTCCAGCCAGCAGAACCAGACCCGCGTGGAAGGCCTTCACGTCAACGCCTCCATTCGAGGGCACACACGTTCAGGACCAGTGCTCCTGCAGAAAAGAGGACAAAGAGGGCCAGCGATTCAAACCGCGCAAGCCCCTCCACGAACTCGCCGAAGTGCCAGGCAAACGACAGGTAGAGGACCATTTCCCGCAAGAACGCGGCTGATTGAAAGGACTGCAGGTGTCCGACGAACCAGAAACCGAGCAAGACCGAAACGGTCACGAGAGACGCAACGATCTGATTCCTTGTAAGTGACGAACAGAGCTGCCCGATCGCCAGGCAAGCGCTCCCGAGCAGCAGGAATCCGAGGTATCCGGAGATGATGGTCATGGTCTCCGGTGCCCCGAAGATGTAGAGCGGTATCAGGTCGATCATTGATCCGACCGCCATCAGCACAAGCATGGTCAGGGCACCGAGAAACTTCCCCAGGACGATCTGCCAGGGGGCCAGCGGCAAGGTCGCTAGCAACTCGTAGGTGCCGGCGCTGTATTCGGTCGCAAACAGCCGCATTGAGACAACTGGGAGGAGAATGATCGCCAGCAGGCCCATGTTCTGAAAGGTTTCGCGCATCGTTGCGAAACCGGAAATGAACAGGTTGTACGAGAAGAAATATCCGGTGCCGAGGAGGAACACCGCAAGGACGAAGTAGGCGATCGGGGAACGAAAGTAGAGCTTGATCTCCTTCCCGTAGATTGCGAGCACCCCGTTCATGACGCGGCCTCGACGTAGTGCAGGAAGACGTCCTCCAGCGATGGCTCGTGCCGCTGCAACCCCAGCAACTCCCAGTCGCGGGCAACAACGCGCGCGATCGCGGCCTCCACACCGCTGGTACTGTCCACCGCGCAAGTGACAGACCAAGGAGACTGCCGGTCGTCGATGTCGACACCGCTCACTCCATTGACGCCGAGCAGCGCATCCTTCAGGGGCTCCGGAGAGCCGGCCCCCACCCGCAATTCCACCCGGTTCGCGCGGCCGACCGCGGACCCCAATCCCAACGGCGAATCAATGGCCAACAGCCTGCCGTGGTGCAGGATTGCAATACGGTCGCACAGCAGCGTGGCTTCCGGAAGGATATGCGTGCTGAGCAGCACGGCGTGATCGCTTCCGAACGAACGAATGACCTCGCGCGTTTCTGTAATCTGGCCCGGATCGAGACCCGACGTCGGTTCGTCGAGCAGGAGCACCTGCGGCTGGCCTAGCAAAGCCTGCGCCAGGCCCAGACGCTGCCGGTACCCTTTCGAGAGTTTGTAGACCTCGCTCCGGGCAACCGCCTCGAGCCGGCAGGCCGCCACGACGCGTTCGAGCTGGCTCTCGATCTCGATGCGCGGCACTCGTTTGGCGCGCGCCACGAACCGCAAACTGCTGCGTACGTCCAGATTGTCGTAAAGCGTGGGACGTTCGGGCGCATACCCGATGACCGCAGCGCTTTGCACTGGCGATCGCACCACCTCGTGACCAGCCACCATCACCCGACCTGCCGTCGGGGACAGGAAACCCGCGATCATGCGGAGCGTTGTGGTTTTGCCAGCGCCGTTGGGGCCAAGAAAGCCCACGATCTCCCCTTGCCCGACGTGAAACGAAACCCGGTCGACCACCGCACGGTCGCCGTAGGTCTTGGTCAGGTCCTGGATCTCAACGGGATAGGACACGGCCACTCATGATTGCTGCGGCGGTCGCCGACCCCATGGCACCGCCAGCGGCCACGGAATGAACTGCAAAAAAGAGAGAGGCTCTCCCCGAGAACGGGGAGAGCCTCTTGCGGGTAGTGCGGCAGACGTCAGTCGTACCAGTTCTCACCCATGGCGTCGTACTGCTTGATGGAGTGGCCGAACCAGAGCTTGCCGTTCTGGATGTCCGCCATCATCTTCAGACGGTTGACAGAGTTGAAGTAGTCAAGCTGGCTGTAGTTCAGGCCGGCGGGGTGTCCCTCGAGGTTTTCCTCCATCCAGATCGCGTCCTGGGAGAGAACGACCGTGCCGGTGTTGGCCAGCTCGAGCCGCACTGACTGGTGACCAAGGGTGTGGCCGGGCGTGCTCAGGATCTGGACGGTGCCGTCGCCAAACAAGTCCATGTCGCCGACGATCGCGTGGTAATTGAATTCCCGGGCCTCGTCGTAGTCAGCCATGACGTGCGCGCCGCTTGGCCGCTGGAACTTCTCCGGCCACCATGCCTGGTAGAGCTCACGCTGCTGAATCACGTGAATCGCGTCCGGAAACATCTCGATGTTGCCGATGTGGTCGAGGTGGGAGTGCGAAGTAATCACGACTTTGACGTCGCTCGCGCTGTAGCCAAGCTTCTCGAGCTGCTTGTCAATAACGTCTCCGCGAGTCTGGCTCGGCGCCAGGAAGTCGCAGCTGCCCTGTGCCCAATGCGAGGTGCAGTTGCCGTCCGAAATCGCCACGTTGTTGCCGGTGTCGTAGACGACAAGCCCCTTCGGGTGATCGATGACCCACATGTTGATCGGGATCAAGATGTCACGGGCTTCAGGGTAGGTCGGGATCAGACCCTGGATATTGAAGGGACCAAACTTGCCGCTGGCAGTCCAGTAGACCTTTACCCCTGCCGAGTGTGCATCAGCAACAGCACTACCTGCTGCGAAGGCGCAGACGGCCAACGTGGCCAGCGCCGTAGCGATTCGATTCATGGAGATTCTCCCAAGCGGTGCATAAAACTGCCGCCGCAGTCTTCGATAATCAAAATCCGCTTGTCCCTGTCAAGCGCTACGCAAGCAATATCCTTCCGTCCCTTCGTTGGCGCCATCGCGCGGGCGGCTTCCGAACTCCCCGAATCCCTCCGGATCCGACAGCCAGGCCGGGGCCAGTTTCCCGGCCAACTCGCCGCATCAGGTGCGCATCAGGTACCCAGGAACCGATCCGCGTCGACCCCGGCGTTCGCAAGCAGGGCGGCCACTTTCGCACAGAGCGCGCCGAGGTCTCTTTCCCGGTAGGTCTCACACCGCACAACGACTGCGGCCTCCGTGTTGGAAGCACGAAGGAGCCACCAGCCCGTCTCCATGCGCACTCTGACCCCGTCGAGGGTATTTGGCCGGATCCCCTGGATCCTCAGTGCGCTCTCGACCTCGCTGACCACCGAAAACTTTAGCTCGTCCGGACACGGAATCCGCAATTCCGGCGTACTGAAAGTCCGCGGGAGACCTGCGCACCGTTCGGCGAGCGCTGGTCCCTGACCAAGCGTGCGCAGAAGGCGCACCGCTGCATAGAGAGCATCGTCGTATCCGGGATGCTCGTCGGCAAAGAACAGGTGCCCGGACATCTCGCCGGCAAAGAGCGCGTCACCCGCGATCACTCGGGCGCGCATGTGGGCATGCCCCGTCTGTCCGTACCGTGCCTGCCCTCCCAGTTGCTTGATGTACTCGAACACAGTCTCGCTGGTCTTGACATCCGCAAGGATGGCCGCGCCCGGAGTGCGCGCCAATACGTCGGCAGCGAACACACACAGCAGATGGTCCGGGGAGACGATGGCTCCCGTCCCGTCGATCACGCCAAGGCGATCACCGTCACCGTCGAATGCAATGCCCAGGTCTAAGTTCTCGGTGCGCACCGTCGCGACCAGTTCCGCCAAATTCTCCGCTTTCGACGGGTCCGGGTGGTGCGCGGGAAACCGCCCGTCGACGACGGCGTTCAAGATCCTGTGCTCGCCCGGCAGGCAGGCCGTCAGATCCTCGAGTATGACCCCGGCCGCACCATTTCCGGCATCCCACGCGACCCGGAGAGGCCGCACCCGTTCACCCAGACCATTGCGCAGAGCGCCCACGTACTCGGACCGGATTCCGAATTCCTCGATCGTGCCAGGCGTATCCAATGGCGGTACGGTCGTGTGGGTCGCCAGCCCCTGAATGGCTTCGCCGAAGAAAGGTTTTCCGGCCAGGGACAGTTTGAAGCCGTTGTGGCTTGGCGGATTGTGCGATCCGGTCACCATGACGGATCCATCGGCGGCCAACCGATTGTCAGCGAAGTGCACCATCGGAGTGGGACCGACACCAATCCGGACGACCGCTGCTCCAGCCTCTCGCAATCCAGCAACCAGTGCCTCTTCAAGGGCTGGCGACGTCAGCCGACCGTCACGGCCGACGACGATGCGACCGTCACGGCCGACGACGATGCGACTCGAGCTCCGGGCCGAGGCCACTTGGTGTGCGAACGCTCGGCCCAGTGCACGGGCGTCGTCGCATCCGAGGGTCTCGCCCACGATTCCGCGGATGTCATACGCGCGAAGAATCGATGGATGAAAGATATGCGCCACGGGGGACACCATTATCCGGCCTATCGGGTCCGTCAGGCCCGACGCGTCCTACCCATGCTAAGCGCCTCAGGTGACACTGGCATTACAAAGCGTCCGGGCGCATGTCAGGTGCTGCCTCTGCCCGCTCGCCGGCAGCCTTTGCCAAGCATCGATATCTAAGGTGCATTCATTGGAGGACCAGCATTCGCCCAGCCCGGCGGCCCCTCTTCCAAGGCAGCAAACTGCCGCCCCATGTACCCGATCGAGGGTCCCACCCGGATAGTACCGGACCCTTGCGCTTTCACCATCGCGTTGGCTGCTCCAGTCCCCTCTCGATGCCGCCGACGACACCCCTGCGCGTCCGCTGCCGTACCCCCTCAGGATTAGGCCGCTACACAGTATCCGACGTACCTGGGTGCCCCGATAGCAGGCTCCGGAGCGCGTCTTCGGCCGCGTCAAAGTACCTCGGATCCCGGAGCAAGACCTCCACACTGGCCGTTGCCAGGCCTACGGGATTCCCGCAGTCGAACCTCTGCCCCGCAAAGCGGACCGCGTACACCGGCTCCGTGCCGATGGTGCTGGCAATGGCGTCGGTGAGCTGGAGTTCGCCGCCGTGCCCGGGCGCCAGGGAAGGCAACGCAGCGCACGCCTCCTGGGACAGCACGTAACGCCCCACTACGGCGAGTCGTGACGGCTCGGTGCCCTGAGCTGGCTTTTCCACGAGGCCGCGCACTTCCACGATCCCCGCGCGTTCGAAGCCGGGTTCGATCACGCCGAAATTCTTTGCCGTGTCAGCCGGCAGTTCCATGACCGCCAGAACCGTGCCGCCCAGCTGGGCGTGCACGTCCAGAAGCTGACGGATACAGGGAACGTCTCCCAAGATGAGATCGTCGGGCAGGAGCACGGCGCACGGCCCCGGTCCGGCCTCCGACAAGGCGCAGGCCACGGCGTGGCCCAGTCCAAGGGGTTCGGCCTGCTCGACAGCCCGCACCCGATTAGCGAGTTCGGCCAGCGCCCGGATTTCCGCGAATGAGTGCCCGCGCGCCTCCAGCGCCGCCTCCAGTTCCGGATCGGACGCAAAGTGACGGAGGGCCAGGTCGCGCCCAGGCGCCATCACGAGCACGACCTTCCCGAGCCCAGCGGCCACCGCTTCCTCCACGGCGTACTGGACGAGCGGGCGGCCGGCAACAGGCAGCATCTCTTTGGGGACGACCTTCGTCGCCGGGAGAAAGCGCGTGCCTAGGCCGGCAACGGGTAGAACGGCAGTGGTCACACGATCGCGACTGCTGGTCATGCCGCGCTCTCGGCCACGTCCTGGATGTGCACTTCCGCGCGCTCACGTCCCCGCCAGGTCGAAAACTGCACCTGTCCTGCGACGTCAATCGGCCGTCCCCGAAGCAAGGCATTCCCGGCTGCTGTCCCCTCGCTCCGGAAGGCGATCGCCTTGACCCGTCCACGCGTCTCGTCCGCAAGCAGGCAGCTCACATGGCCGGAACCGACAACCCGCGCGTGCACGGGAAATACCCGACGAAACGCGAAGCAGGGTCGGGGATTTCCTGCACCGAACGGGCCCGCCCGTTCGAGTTCTGTGCCGAGCTCGACATTTGCCCCGGAAACCGCGAGTACGCCGTCCAGCAGCAATTCGGCCTCGATACCACCAGCCGGCAGTGCCCCCGAGACCTCGGCATTCAGGAACCGGGTGAGGTCGCGGACGCGTTCGTGGGTACCTGTGAAGCCGGCGGCCATGCGATGCCCGCCGCCTGCAACCAGCAGGCCCGCCTGCCGGGCGCGGATCACCGGGGTGCCGATGTCGATATCCCCAAGGGATCGCGCGGACCCTCTCAGCAGGTTGCCGTCACGGGAGCAGACCACGGCCGGGCGCTGGAACCTGTTGACGAGTCGGCTCGCGACGATGCCTATGACGCCAATGTGCCAGCCGTCACCCACCACCACGAGTACCGGCTGTCCGTCCTCGGCCATCGCGGCGGCCTGTGCCAGGGCATCATCGTGCACTTGGGCCTCAAGCGACTGACGCTGACGGTTCATGCGCTCTAGTTCCTTGGCGACCTGCCCGGCCTCCAACGCATCGTCCGTAGAGAGGATCCGCAGCGCCAGCGCCGCATCGCCGATCCGACCCGCGGCGTTGATCCGTGGCCCGTAGACGAATCCGAAATGCCAAGCCTGCGGGGCCTCCTCCAGGCCGGCGATTGCCGCAATCGCCCTCAATCCAGGATTGCCGCCCTCCTCCAACACTGCGAGTCCTTGGCGGACTAGCCGGCGGTTCACCCCGACCAAGGGTGCAAGATCACAAACCGTACCCAGTGCGGCGAGGTCGAGCAGCGAATCCGGACGGGGAGCCGACGCCAGTTTTGCATGCTGCCTACAACGCAGTTCCCCATCCAGAGTTCGAATCAGCAACCAGGCAAGCCCGCTGGACGCTAGGGCGCCCAAGCCGCTCCGATCATCGCTGCGATGCGGGTTAACCAGCGCCACCGCGGGCGGCAACTCCGCTTCGGTAGCGTGATGATCAACGACGATCGTCCGGAGACCACACTCGGCCGCGTACCGCAGAGGCTCGAATGCCGTGGTTCCGCAATCCACCGTGACCACCACCTGAGCACCGGCCCCACGCAGCCGGTCGATTCCCGCCCGGGTCGGCCCGTACCCTTCAGTGTGACGATCGGGAATATGGACTGCCGGCAGCGAGTCCATCCCTCGCAAATAGCGAATCAACTGGGCGGTCGAGGACAGTCCGTCGACGTCGTAGTCACCGAGCACACCGATCCGCTCGCCGCGCTGCACCGCATTCGCCAGGATTTCCGCAGCGCGTTCCAGGTCGACGAGCCCGCTGGCATCGGGCGGGTCAGCCCGCAGGTCTGCATCGAGCCAAGCAGAGGCCTGATCTGGAGCAATGCCGCGCCCAGCCAGCAGGCGGGCCAGCCCGTCCGAGACGTCAGCGGCACGGGCAATTTCGGAAATTCTCTGCTCGTCGGCAGGGCGGTAGCGCCAGACCCGTCCCGAGAGCGACCGCCTGCGCGCCGCCATCCCGGGCTTCACGCCGACGCCGGATACGTGGCGTGGCGCCGCTCGCGCCTGCCGCCTGCCAGATAGACCAGACTCTCGCAGGTGATCATGGGGCCCGACCGGACCGGCCCCTTGACCAGCGGTCCGTCCGTCACGCCGGTCGCAGCGAGAAGGGTCTGGCCGGATGCCAGGTCGGTGCGGCTGTAGACGCGCTCCAGGTCGCGAATTCCCGCCCGCGACGCCCGGGTACGCTCGGCATCGTCCCGGAACAGCAGACGCGCCCGCATCGCGCCACCAGTGCACGCAAGCGCAGCAGCCGCCAGAACGCCCTCGGGCGCTCCTCCGATTCCCATGTAGACGTCCACTGGAGACTCCGGATCGGCCGCCTGAATGACAGCCGCCACGTCTCCGTCACCGATCAGGCGCAGCCGCACCCCCGTTTTACGAACGTCGCGGATCAGCGAATCGTGCCGTTCGCGGCGCAGGATGCAGACCGTTAGGTCACCCACCCGGCACCCCTTCGCTTCCGCAACATGTCCCAACGTGTCGGCAGGCGGAGCGTCGAGCCGCAGCACCTCATCGGGACAGCCAGGGCCGACCGCGAGTTTCTCCATATAGACGTCCGGGGCGTGCAAGAGATCACCGCGAGCGCCCGCTGCAAGTACCGCCAAGGCTCCGGGAGCGTCGATGGCGCAGATCGTGGTGCCTTCCAGGGGATCCACCGCCAGATCCAGCTGCGGCCCCGCACCGATCCCGACGGGCTCGCCGACATAGAGCATCGGCGCAGAATCGCGCTCCCCTTCCCCGATCACGACCGTGCCGGCCATTGGCACGCCCGCGAGAATCCGGCGCATGGCGTTGACCGCGGCCTGATCCGCCGCCTTCTCGTCATAGCGCCCGCGCCACGCTGACGCGGCAATCGCCGCCTCCTCGGTCGCGTGCAGAAGTCCGTCGGCCAGCCCCAGCAGCGGATGGGGCACCGTCTCGGTCACGCTGCGCCCCTAGCCGCCCGGGGAGCGACCCTGCTTCGGTCCAGGAACTGGCGGATATTCCGGCAAGCCTGACGGATGCGCTGCTCGTTCTCGACCAGTCCGATCCGGACCCAACCCTCGCCGCCCGGGCCGAAGCCAGCACCTGGGGATACTGCAACGCGCGCCTCCGTGAGCAGCAGCTTCGCGAACTCGAGGCTGCCGGCATCCTGGAACTCGGCGGGCATGCGAGCCCACACGAACATCGTCGCCGTCGGCGACTCCACCTCCCAGCCGGCCCGTCGCAGCCCGCTCACCAAGGTGTCGCGGCGCCGGCGATACGTGGCGCGGACCGAATCGACATAATCCTGCGGACCGTTGAGAGCTGCAGTCGCAGCCACCTGGATTGGCGTGAAGGCTCCGTAGTCGAGGTAGGATTTGATCCTGCCCAAGGTTGCGACGAGATGCGGGTTACCGGCCGCAAAGCCGATCCTCCAGCCGGGCATGGAATACGTTTTGCTGAGCGACGTGAATTCGACCGCCAGCTCCTTGGCGCCCGGCACCTGGAGAATGGACGGCGGCGGCACATCGTCCAGATAGATCTCGGCGTACGCGAGATCCGAAAGTATCCAGATGCCGTGTCGGCGGCACAGATCAACGATGGCGCGGAAGACCTCGAGGTCGACCACCGCGCCGGTCGGATTGGCCGGGAAATTGACCGTGACCGCCTTGACGCGCGATGCGTCGTCCGCCAATGCCCGCTCCAGACTGGTGACGAAATCCTGATTCGGCCCAACGGGGACGCGCTTGATCGCGGCACCTGCCAGCACAAACCCGTAGGGATGGATCGGATAGCTCGGATCCGGCACGAGGACCTCGTCTCCGGGCTCGGTGATTGCTGTGGCGAGGTGGGCAAATCCCTCTTTCGACCCGAGCGCGACGATCACCTCACGTTCGGGGTCGAGCGTCACGTCGAAGCGCCGCTCGTAGTACCCCGCGACCGCGCGGCGGAGGCCCCGGATTCCCCGGGATGCGGAATACCGGTGGACCCGGGGATTGCGGACGGTCTCGACCAGCTTCTCGATCACATGCTCAGGCGGCGCGAGGTCCGGGTTGCCCATCCCGAGATCAATGATGTCGTCGCCGGCAGCCCGGGCAGCATCCTTCATCGCGTTCACCTCGGCGAACACGTAGGGAGGAAGCGCCTGGATACGCTCAAACTCGCGAGCCGAAGGAACTTGCTTCATTGACCCGTCGCTCCGTCGGGGTCCGTCACGTGCCCCGAAATCCAGCTCGAAGTTTGTGCCCCCGCAGTGCGGCCACCAAGAGAAGTCACGTTACACCATCGCCATGGGTACACCACGGCCAGCGGCGTTCCCGCTACGGAGCCAGGGCACCGCCGGTGAGTCCGGTCTCTTCCGGCAGACCGAGCATGACGTTGGCATTTTGTACCGCCTGTCCAGCCGCGCCCTTGAGCAGATTGTCGATTGCGCACAGCACGATCGCCTGGCCACCGCGACCCGCCGCGATCCCGATGTGGGCCTGGTTGGTGCCCCGAACCTCCCGGGTGGCCGGCACGACGCCCGGAGGCAGTACGTGCACGAAGGGTTCGGTCGCATAGGCGCGTTCGAGGCCTGCCTGGAGGTCCGCGACGCCGACACCGGCCCGCGGGTGCACATACACGGTCGACAGGATGCCGCGGTTCATGGGTATCAGGTGGGGAACGAACGTGACGCTCACGGAGGTTCCTGCCACCAGCGCGAGTTCCTGCTCGATTTCGGGCGTGTGGCGATGGCCTCCGAGCGCGTACGCCCGGATGCCTTCCGACACCTCGGCAAACAGGAGATCCTCCCGCAGGGCCCTCCCGGCCCCCGAAACCCCCGACTTGGAATCAATCGCGATCCACTCGCGTTCGATCAACTCGGCGGACACCAATGGCACCAGCGGAAGCAACGCGGACGTCGGGTAGCAACCCGGGCAGGCGACCACCGGAGCCGAGCGGATGGCAGTGCGGTGGTGCTCGGTGAGACCGTAGGCGGCATCGGCTTGCAGGTGGGGCGCGCGATGCGGCGCGCCGTACCATTGCGCATAGGTGTCGACATCGCGCAGCCGGAAGTCCGCGGACGTGTCGACGACCCGAGTCGTGGAGACGATCCGCGCCACTGTTTCCTGCGTGGTGCCGTGGGGCAGGCAGCAAAAAACGAGCGCGCATCCGGATCCGTCGATCTCGGCCACGTCCACAAAGTCGGGAAGCTTCCGCCCCCGGAACCGGGGATACATGTCGCTGGGAGCTCTCCCGACGTTGTGCTTCACGCCGAGGGCTGCAATTTCGAGCCTGGGGTGATCCAAAGCCAGCCGGAGCAATTCCGCGCCAACGTATCCGCTGGCCCCCAAGATGGCGACAGGGAACCGATCAGTCATGGGCAAAGACCCGGCGCGCGTGCGCGAGGAGAACCACCAAGAACAGTAGGACTGAGAACCGGCCGCGCAAGCCGACGGGGATTAGCGCTTCGAGAACTGGAAGCTGCGTCGGGCCTTCGGACGCCCGTACTTCTTGCGCTCGACCCGACGCGCATCGCGGGTCATAAGCCCCTGGGCCCGGAGCCGGGGACCCAGGGAAGGTTCGCGCGCGACAAGGGCCCGGCTGATGCCGTGGCGGATGGCCCCGGCCTGACCAGAACTGCCGCCGCCCCGCACTGTGCAGACCACATCGATCTCGTCGAGGCGTTCGGTGACCTGCAGCGGTTGCCGCAGCAACGCTAGGTGGACCGCCCGCGGGAAGTAATCCTGCTGCGGCTTCCCGTTCACCGTGATTCGCCCCTTACCGGCCATCACCCAGACGCGGGCAACCGAGCTTTTGCGGCGCCCGGTGCCGTAACTCCGCGCCTTCCCGACGGGTGCGGACGGAGCGGGCTCGGTGGTCGTGAGCACGGTTGCAGTGTCAGTCATTGGTGGATCGCCGTAGATTCTTGGGGTTGAGCGCGGCCATATCCACCGGCACCGGCAGCTGGGCGCCGTGCGGATGCTCCGGGCCGGCATAGACGTGGAGTTTCCGAAGCTGGGCGCGACCCAGCGGGCCCCGCGGGATCATGCGCTGGACAGCGAGCTCGATCACGCGCTCCGGCTGCTTGCCCGCCAACAGTTCGCCGTAGCGACGCGAGCGAATGCCTCCGGGATAGCCGGTATGCCAATAGTGGAGCTTGTCACGGGCTTTCGCACCGGTCAGCGCGACCTTCTCCGCATTCACCACGACGATATTGTCACCGCAGTCCAAGTGCGGCGTGTACATCGCCTTGTGCTTGCCCCGCAACCGATTGGCGATGAGACTGGCGAGCCGCCCGAGGACGACTCCATCAGCGTCAAAGACGTGCCAGGCCCGCTCGATCTCCGCCGGGCGGGCGGTGTATGTGCGCATGCGATGTCCTTGCGGAGCGTACGGGCGGAGCGGGTACTAAAGGGCAACCGCGCAGGCTGCCCACCGCGCGGCCGCAACCGGGCGCCTATGTCTAACCGTGCAGGCAGGCGGTGTCAACGCGGAGCGTTGGCATCCCCTAGCCTGCGGGACCTGGAGCGGTAGCGGGGGAGGGACTCGAACCCCCGACACGCGGATTATGATTCCGCTGCTCTAACCAACTGAGCTACCCCGCCATTGCGCAGCGGCCGCTGCAATGCGACAGTGCGCGCGTTCAGGCTCCCGCATCTCCTCTACGACCGACCGGCAACCGATGTCAAGGCTTCCGAACCCGTCGATAGCACTCTATCCAATGCGTACGGATTCGGTGTCGGGCTTGCCGACCGTAGCTTAGCTAGGGTTTCTTGAATACATGCGAAGAACCAAATATGATTTAGTCAACAGTAGAGGGGTCCACTGTTGCACCATTGCCAGCTAACGGCATCCATGGGAGCATTCTGAGCGTGATTACTGGTCACTCGTACGGCAAATTGGGGGTCGCGGCGGGAATCCTGCTGGCCTGCTCCACGTTGTCCGTGAATGCCGCCGAAACCGACGTCAACGGCCTCGGAGCCCTTCACTTTGGATCTTCGGACGTGGTCCCCTGCGAGCTCCGCACGCACAGGATTGGCACCAGCGCAACATCCTCGAACTTCGTGCATCCGGCACCGAGCTGTGTGACCGTGGATTGGCTGAGCGCAGCATCGCGCGTGCGATCGCCGTTCGAGACGTCCGCAACCTGGAAGACGGGTTACTCCGACCTCGATTTTGCCGTCGGAGTGGTCTACCGCGCGCTGCCCCGAAGCCCGCGTAACCGCCTGTCTAGCAGCACGGAAACCGTGTCCTTCGTCGGCGCCCTTCAGTACGGGGGGCTGGCCCTTGGGGCATCCATCTTCGATGCGGATGATCCCGTCCTCGACCAGGTACGGCACGGCTACAATTTCGGGGCCAATTACCGCTTCGGAGCGTTTCGGGTCGGCACCTCGTTGGTTACGACCTGGACCGATGGATCATGGACTGGAGCAGCCATTGGCGCTACGACCCAGCAGTCGATTGACTCGCTCTCCGTCGATCTCCAGTACGCCTTCACTCCAGGCTTCCTCGGTTATTTCAACTATGTCGAGGTCAGTCGTCCCGGACACCTACTGCAGGGCCGTGACGAACGCACCGGCGAGCGAGAGAGCACCTGGACAATCGGTCTCAGCCTAGGCTTCTGACCCGCAAGTTCCGCCGTCGCACCAGCCTGCATGAATACCGCCGGAACCCTGCCACCCGACTACACGCTTGAGCAGGACCCGTGGGCTGACATCCGCGACGGAGTTCGGAAGCTGTGCGCTCGCTTCCCCGGAGATTATTGGCGCGAACGGGACCGCGAGCGCGCCTACCCGAAGGAATTCGTCGCTGCTCTCACGGACGCAGGCTACCTCGCCTGTTTGATCCCCGAACAGTACGGAGGCGCTGGTCTACCGATCGCCGCGGCCGTCGCCGTCCTCGAGGAGATTCACCGAAGCGGCGGTAATGGCGCTGCGTGCCACGCTCAGATGTACATCATGGGCGCCCTCCTCCGACACGGGTCGGAAGAGCAGAAGCAGGGCTACCTTCCCGGGATCGCATCGGGCAAGCTGCGCCTGCAGGCATTCGGAGTGACGGAGCCCAACGCCGGCAGCGACACGCTGGCGCTGCAGACGCGGGCGGACCGGGACGGCGATTCCTACGTGATCAACGGCCAGAAGGTCTGGACCAGCCGGGCCGAGCACTCCGACCTGCTCCTGCTCCTCGCCCGGACAGCGCCGGTCGAGACCGTCGCCAAGCGGACTGAGGGGCTGTCGCTGTTCCTCGTGGACATGACCAAGGCCTTGCAGGCCGGCCTCGCCATCCGGCCAATACGCACGATGCTGAACCACGCAACCACCGAGCTCTTCTTCAAGGACCTCCGCATCCCTGCTGCCGCCCGGATCGGCGTGGAGGGGAAGGGCTTCCGGTACATTCTGGACGGCATGAACGCCGAACGGATACTGGTCGCGGCCGAGTGCATTGGCGACGCAAGGTTCTTCACCGACCGTGCGGTGGCCTACGCAGGCGAACGCGTGGTCTTTGGCCGCCCGATCGGCCAAAATCAAGGGGTGCAGTTTCCGATCGCCAGAGCCTATGCCGAGACCGAGGCAGCCAACCTGATGGTGGCGAAGGCGGCGCGGAAATTCGACGCAGCCCTCCCCTGCGGCCCCGAGTCCAACATGGCGAAATTGCTGGCCGCGGACGCCTCCTGGCACGCGGCCGATTGCTGTATGCAGACCCATGGCGGCTTCGGCTTCGCCGAAGACTATGACATTGAACGGAAGTTCCGCGAGGCTCGTCTGTACCAGGTGGCCCCGGTTTCCACGAACCTCATCCTCGGTTACCTCGGGCAGCACGTCCTAGGCCTTCCGCGCTCGTACTGACGCGGACCCCACGTCAATGCAGGACCTCGAGGGCATTCTCGTGCTGTCGCTGGAGCAGGCGGTGGCCGCGCCCCTCTGCACCGCCCGGCTGGCGGACGCCGGCGCCCGCGTGATCAAGGTGGAACGCGCCGGCGGGGATTTTGCCCGCCACTACGACCATGCCGTCCTCGACCAGAGCGCTTATTTCGTCTGGCTGAACCGCGGCAAGGAATCTTTGATCGCGGACATCAAGAGCCCCGAAGATCAGGCGCTGCTGCAGGCAATCGCGGCCAAGGCTGATGTGTTCATCCAAAACCTGGCACCGGGAGCCGCCGGCCGTGCCGGGCTTGGGTCCGACACGCTCCGCGCCGGCAATCCCCGCTTGATCACGGTGGATATCTCCGGATACGGCGAGGGCAGATACGAGGACATGAAGGCCTACGATCTGCTCGTCCAAGCGGAGAGTGGGATCTGTGAACTCACTGGCACCCCCGATGGTCCGTCACGGGTCGGTGTTCCGATCTGCGATCTCGGTGCCGGCGTGAACGCGCATACCGCCATCCTTCAGGCACTGTTCCGGCGCTCCCGGACCGGTCTCGGATGTGCTATCCGAACGTCTCTCTTCAGCGGTATCGCGGACTGGATGTCCGTGCCCTATCTCAGCCGGCGCTATGCGAACGCGGATCTCCAGCGGCTCGGCCTGACCCACCCATCGATCGCTCCCTACGGCGCATATCCTGCACGGTGCGGACGCCATGTCCTGATCTCGATCCAGAACGAACGCGAGTGGCATCTCCTGTGCCGGGATGTGCTGGGCGACGAGAAGATCGCTGCCGATCTGCGCTTTCGAACGGTTGCCGTGCGGTTCAAGAACCGCACGGACCTCGATCGCATCATATGCGCCGCTTTCGCGGCCGACGACCGTCCAGCACTCCTTGCGCGACTGCGTGCGGCCAAGATCGCCTGCGGAGCCCTCAACGATGTCTCCGACCTCGCAGAGCATCCTGCCCTCCGCCTGATCGGGTACGACACACCCGGCGGCCGTGTCGAGACGATCGCGCCTCCCAATGACGTGGATGGTACAACGCCTTCGTACGGTGCCGTACCGCAACTCGGGCAGCACTCCCAATCTATTCGCAAAGAGTTTTTAGCATGACCCAGGAATGGAAGCCGCACGCGAGGGTACTTGACGATGTCATCACCCAATGGCCTGTCCAAGCACTCGCGGCCACCCTCGACAGCCGACCCCCGGAGACAGGCGAGGCGCTGCCGCCCGGCTGGCACTGGGCATATTTCCTGGAAGCCGTCACCCCGGACCTGATCGGCATCGACGGGCACCCGCAGCGCGGAGACTTTCTGCCGCCGATCCAGCACCTGCCGCGCCGCATGTACGCGGGTGGCACGCTCCGCTGGTTTCACCCGCTGCAGATCGGCTCCAACGCGACGCGGACATCGGAGGTCAAACGGGTCGAGGAGAAGTCAGGGCGGACGGGACCGCTGCTCTTTGTCACGGTCGTTCACACGATCCGCGCCGACGGAGAGAGGTGCGTCGAGGAGACGCAGAACCTGGTCTACCGCGCCGCCCCGGAGCCAGGGGCTGCCGCTCCGAAGTCCATCCCTGTGCCGGCGAAGCCTGAATGGTCGCGACTGGTCCGGCCCGATCCGGTCATGCTCTTTCGCTATTCCGCAATCACATTCAATGGCCATCGGATTCACTACGACGCGCCGTACGTCCGCGAGGTCGAGGGCTACCCCGACCTGATCGTCCACGGACCGTTGATGGCAACCCTGTTACTAGAGACGCTTCGCCATGAAGGCGGGATGGGCTGCCCGGCCGAATTCCGTTTCCGAGCCCTGCGACCCATGTTCGCCAACACCCCCATCCGTGCGGAAGGCCGCAGCACTGCAACTGGCGCTGAACTTTGGATCCGGGGGCCGGAGGGCGGTCTCGCCATGCATGCGGAGGCCGAGGCGACCATCCACTGACGCGCTTAGCCATACTCCTCGACGAATTCAGGCTGCGACGGCCGTATCCACAGTCTTGTGAGCAGACCGGATCGGTCCGGCCAGGGCGGCCGCCTGGGGGAGGTGCATTTCCGCAAAGTGTCGCGCCGTCCCGATTTTCGTCTTGAGAAACGGGTCGGTGTCACCACCCTGCAGCCGTTCGGCAGCCCGGAGCGCTGCCCGCCCCATGGTCCAACCACCGGCCGCGAATCCCATCATCGACAAGAATGGCGTGGCGCCCGCCGCCGCTTTGCGGGGATCCTTCCTGAACCCTTCCGCGAGCCAGGCACCCGCCCCGCCGGTGGCCCGCGCCACGCACTCAAGCTGGCGGCCGATGGCGGGCAGGGCATCGCCGGGACTGTCGGCGAGACGGGACGCAACGTCCTGCATGTCGGCAATCAGATCGCGGAACGGTGCTCCCTCGGCGAGGGGGAGCTTCCGGCGTAGCATGTCGAGCGCCTGAATCCCGTTGGTTCCCTCGTAGATCGGCAGGATTCGCGCGTCCCGATAGTGCTGGGCGGCCCCGGTTTCTTCAATGAAACCCATGCCACCATGGACCTGGATCGCAGTCGATGCGACGTCGACACCCTGGTCGGTGCCCCACCCTTTCAGGACCGGCACCAATAGCTCGGCGCGGAGCGCATGACGCTCCCGCTCCCGCGCATCTGGATGCGCCCGCGCAAGGTCCATCGCCTCGGCAGTGACGAAGGCCAACGCCCGGGACGCCTCGGTCTTGGCCTTCATGTCCATGACCATCCGACGCACGTCAGGGTGCCGAATGATCTCAACCGCGTCTTCGCGCGGGTCCTCGATCGGGGAGCCCTGCACCCGGGTGTGGGCGTACTCCAGCGCTTGCTGGTAGGCGCGCTCGGCGATCGCGACGCCCTGAATTCCCACGTTCAGGCGCGCATGATTCATCATGGTGAACATGGTCTTCAGTCCGCCATGCGGCTCGCCAATCAATTCCGCACGCGCTCCCTCATTGTCCCCGTACATCAGGACACACGTCGGTGAGGCCATCTGGCCCAGCTTGTGTTCGAGGGAGTTGACCCGCACATCGTTGTGCGCGCCGAGCGACCCATCTTCCTGGACATCCCGCTTGGAGACCAGGAACAGTGAAATCCCGCGCACACCTGGAGGCGAGTCGGGCAGCCGCCCCAGGACGAGATGTACGATGTTGTCGCACATGTCGTGGTCGCCGAAAGTGACGAAGATTTTCTGGCCGCGAAGCCTCCACTCGCCGTTGGAGCGCTCAGCGCGAGTCTGCAACCGGCCCAGGTCCGAACCCGCATGCGGTTCTGTGAGATTCATCGTGCCGGACCATTCCCCACTGATAAGTTTTGGCAGGTAGGTCCGCTTCTGCTCTTCGGTGCCGTGGTGGGACAGCAACTCAACTGCCCCCTGAGTGAGCATCATGCAATTGGCCAGTGACATGTTGGCCGACTGCCAAATCTCGTTGAGGGCGGTGCTGACGACCCACGGCAGGCCCTGCCCGCCCCAGGTTGTGGGCCCGCAGACCGCGTTCCACCCGCCCTCGACAAACCGCGCATAGGCACCGGCGAAGCCGTCGGGGACCCGAACGACGCCGTTCTCCAGACGCGATCCGGCGAGATCGCCCGGGCGGTTCAGCGGTGCCAGCACATCACCAGCGAATCTCCCCGCCTCGGTTAGTACCTGGTCGACGAGTTCCGGTGTGGCTCCATTGCTCTCGGGAATCGCCCCGAGGTCGGCCACGTCGTTCAAGACGAACTGAAGATCGGCGAGCGGAGCCCGGTAATCAGCCATGAAGGCCTCCTTCGGCAGAAGTCATAGGGTACGAGACGCCATCGCAGCGGCGGCAGTCAGCGGTACTCCATTATATCGCGAACGCCACGGCGATTGGCGGATGCGCGCCCTGCGCGACGCGCGAACCCGCACGGAATATGTTGATTGCAGCGGGTTCCGATTTCCGTCGTGCGGCACCTGGCGCAACCGACTCATCCTGCGGCTGCACCAGCAGTACCGGGTTTCCGCCGCGGGAACCCTGTTTCATACTGCGTCGCAAGTTCTGTCATAGGTCGACCGTCCCGACCGAGTCCGCGGACGAACGCCACGCCGGTTCTTGGAGGAGGCCCCATGCAATCGATTGCAGGATCGCTGTCGGTCTATCTCGAACGGCGAATGGCCCGGATCCTCCTTCTCGGGATCATCAGCGGTTTTCCATGGGTGCTGATCGGAAGTGCCCTCAGCCTTTGGCTCAAGGAAGACGGACTAAGCCGCAGCACGATCGGCTGGGCCGGTCTGATCTTCGGCGTCTACGCAATCAACTTCCTTTGGGCTCCTCTCATCGACCGAATTCGGGTGCCGTGGCTGTCGAGGCGAGTTGGTCACCGACGCGCGTGGATCTTGATCCTTCAGGCCGTCATTCTGACCTGTCTGATCGCATGGAGCACGGTCGAGCCGACGACGAATTTGGCCGGAGTGATCGCGATCGGTCTGGTCATTGCCATCGCCTCAGCGACCCAGGACATCACGATCGACGCACTCCGAATCGAGCAAATCGGCAAGGCCGAGAGCGAAGCGATGACGGCAGGGGCGGCTACTGCGGTGGTGGGCTGGTGGACTGGATACAAGCTTGGTGGCGTTGTTGCGCTGGAAACGGCGGCAGCATTGCAGGCCGCTGGGTTCGTGCACTACTGGCAGGCTACCTTCCTGATACTCGGGACTGTGGTCATTCTTTGCAACATTGGTCTGGCGTTCGTACGGGAGACACCATCGAGCGAGCGGGTCGCCGCGCAGGCCGAGGACGAAGGGCTGCTGGCCAGCAAGCTGGGACTGTCAGGGCGGTTCGGCCAGATTGCCGCGTGGCTCGGAGGCACGGTGGCCGGCCCGCTGATGAGCTTCTTTCGGCGGAACGGGTTTGCCATCGCTGCGGCGGTTCTGGGCTTCATTTTCCTCTTCAAGATCGGCGAGGCATTTATGGGTCGAATGTCCCTCGTCTTCTACAAGGAAATTGGGTTCTCCAAGTCCGACATTGCGCTGTACTCCAAGGGACTGGGTTGGGTCACGACGGTGGTGTTCACCGTCCTTGGAGGGCTCTGCGCAATCCGGTTCGGACTGGTGCGCGCCATGTTCATTGCCGGCATCGCGATGGCCGCAACCAATCTCCTGTTCGCCGCACTCGCTTGGACCGGCAAATCGGAACTGCTGTTCGCCGCAGCCGTCGTTGCCGACGATCTCACCAGCGCCTTTGCGACAGTCACCTTCGTCGCATTCATCTCGATGCTGGTGGACCGCACCTATACCGCCACCCAGTACGCACTGCTGGCATCGATCGGCACAGCAGGGCGAACCCTGTTTGCCGCATCCTCCGGCACTCTCGTAGACGGGCTCGACGGCGACTGGGGCACGTTCTTCGTCATCACCACTCTGATGGTCATCCCTTCGCTCGTGTGCCTGTGGGCCATTCGCGGGTGGCTCGGAGACATGCTCGCGGGGGCCAAAGTCCGGTTGTTAGGGAAGGAAGTCGCCGAAGGGGCCGCTTAGTCCGATTGCCTCCAAAGTGTTTCGCGCCACGGCGGTGGCCCGCTTTCACTCGCTGCCGCGGGGCTCGGGAACGGTCGGCGGCGCCCCAGGCCCGTACGGCTGCAAGTGCAAACCGGAGTTCCGCTCGTCTCGGACCAGGGAAACTTCTCTCGTTCATGTAGGTCGAGCCTATGGCAGTGGGGCCCATCCGCCGCGCCGCATTGCCGGAAATTGCCCAAAGGCGGGCCACGTCTGGATGATCCAACTCCGTCTGGCGGCTCGCGACACGATGGGGCACACTCCCTAGTCACGACGCGTCAGGGGTTACAAGGATGACGATCATCGAAGGCGACTGGCGACCGAACCGCCGAGCAATTCTCGCGGGGCTTGCCGCAACCGGGGCTGCTGGCCTGGTGCCGGTACCGGCATGGAGTCAGAACCAGTCCTTGCGGGTCGGGGCACTACTGCCACTGACCGGTGATCTCGACATGCCTGCGGCCCAGATGCGCCTTGGGCTCGAGACCGCGGCCGATGCCGTCAACGGCGCAGGCGGGGTGCTCGGCCGGCCGGTCGAGATCGTGTACGCAGACAGCGAGGGCACGCCCCGCGGGCTTGCCAACACCTGCGCCCGGCTTGTGCAAGACGACAAGATCTCCGCCGCCGTCGGTCCGTTCATTGCCGCCGGTCGAAAGGCCGCAGCCAAGGCGTTTGGCAACCTGGACATGCCAGTCATTTCGGCAACAAACAACGAGGGCCTGTACTGCGCCGACACTTACTTTTCGGTCGGACCAACGCCAAACCAGGACATTTTTTCGCTACTCCGTCATCTCGACGGCGGTAAAGGACGTACCTATTTTCTCGTCGGCACGTCCTCGAGTTGGCAGATTTCGAGCTTCCGCCAATCCATCCTTCAGATCCTCTATGGACTCAAGGGCTCGATTACCGGGCAGGCGCTCACGCCGGTCGGTGAGGAGAAGTTCCGCGCCATCATCAACTGGATTGCTGATACCGGTGCAGACACGGTGGTCTTCTGCATCCCGCGGTTGAAGGGGGTGAGCTTCGTCCATCAGGCAAAGGCACTTGGTCTGCTCGACCGGGTGAAGTTCGGCTGGGTCGGTTTCAACGAGACGCACGCGAGCGCGCTTCCAGAGGACGAGGCCGCGCACGTCACCACCGTCTCACCATTCGTTGAAAACGACCCCGAGGGGGGAGTTCCCGACCTCGTCGCGCGGATGAAGCATATCGGCGGCGAAGGCACGCACGCGACGTACTACGCTTACACGCACTATCTCGCCCTCAAAGCCATCGCGGCCGCTGCGGACGCGGCCGGCGAGGCGACGGCACCAGCAATCCTGAGCGGACTCAAGGGTCTGACCTTCGATAGTGCCACAGGACCGGTAACCATGGACGCGGACAGCCGCCATGCCCACCTGAACATCGTCGCCGCTCAGGGCAGTGGCAACGGCCTCGAGATCGTGACGCGCCTGGGGACCGTCGCCCCTGACCCGAGGTGCTCAGTCTGACGTAACCGGCTCGCTGTCCCTGGGGACCGTGACCGGAGGCAGCATTCGGAGAGGATTCAGTCGGCGGGGCAGGCCCCGCTGAACCGCGTCTCCGACTTGGTAAGATGGATCGCAATGTCGTCCCTGAATGGCATGACGCGGGCCGGCGCCACGATCGCCCGCGCCTCGGGATCGCAAGACGCCAACCCAATCCCTGAGCTGGGCTACGCCAATGACCTTTGAGCAGATCCTCGTGCACGTCGAGAGCGGCGTCGCCACCGTTACACTGAACCGACCCGACCGGCTGAACGCGTGGACTCCCCACATGAGCAAGGAACTCCGGTCTTGCTTTCGGGCCCTTGCCGACGACCATTCCGTTCGAGTGATCATTCTGACGGGGGCCGGACGCGGTTTCTGCGCGGGCGCCGACATTGAAGCATTGCAGGCCATTGAGCCCGGCTCGGAAGGTTCAAGCGGAAAACCGGAGCCCTTCGCCCCGAACGCCGCCAAGGGATTCCAGGGTGCCCACACATGGTTTCCGACCGTCCCGCAGCCGATCATCGCGGCGATTAACGGCCCCGTGGCCGGCTTGGGACTCGTGCTTGCGCTTTGGTGTGACCTGCGCTTTGCAGCGGAGGAAGCGGTGTTCTCGAGTGCGTTCAGCCGCCGGGGCCTTGTGGCAGAACACGGGGTCAGCTGGCTCCTGCCTCGCCTCGTCGGGATCGCAAGAGCCCAGGACATTCTGCTGTCTGCGCGACGGATTTCGGGGAAGGAGGCGGCGAGCATGGGCTTGGTCAACGCCGCGTTCAAGGCTGATGACCTCATGCCCTCGGTCAACAGTTACGCCAACATGCTGGCCCACTCCGTCTCGCCGCGATCCACGCGCATCATGAAGCGCCAGATTTGGGCAGCACTCGGCGGTGGTCTCGACGAGGCACTCGAGATCGCGGACCGCGAGATGCTCAAGAGCTTTTCCAGCGAGGACTTCAAGGAAGGGGTCGCCTGTTTCGCGGAGAAACGCGAACCGCAGTTCACCGGTCGCTGATAGGGTGGGCGGTGCCATTCGCCGCCCCTTCGTCCCTCATCAACCCCGCCCCGTTCGCTGCGCGAACCGGCGCGTAGGTACCGGCTGGCAGAGGCTCTCGTAATTCAACCGCTGATGTCGCAGCCCAGGAAACGGCGGTCTGTCAAACGACAGGCTTCCAGTACGGAAAACGAGCCGGCCGCCGGATCGATGACCACATCGCCAGGATTACTCACAGCCTCGATCAACGCGGCTTGGAGACCCACCGGCTTCTGGTGGGTGTGGGCCCTGCGTTCGATGAGTTCGACCCAGACATCGGGTATGTCGTGGCGGGTCCATACTCCCTTGGCACGCCTCGGTCGCTTCTGCAGCACTACCAGGTGTTCAGCCACGCGCCTTGACCGGTATCCCATCCCGATCTTTTTCTTGCTCCAGGTAATCATATCGACGACTTCCAGGGAGGTACCCGCTATCCAGCCCTGGAAACCGGAGCACAGGTGGAACTTGTCCATCCACAGGAACAGGTGGCCGCTCGGGACCAAAACACGACTGATTTCGCTGATAAATCCAGGGATATTCTCCTTCATCTGCTGAAGAGCTCGGCGCGGCGAACCGCGTGTCTCTCCCTCGTTGCCGTAGGCCAGGTGCTCAAGAACGCCCCGGTATTGGGGATCGAAGAACACGACCGGGAATCCGCTGTCGTCCAGAGCGCTAAGCAGCCGCATCCCCTCCATCTTGTTGCGCTCGTTGAGAAAGAGGCTTGCCGGGAGTCGGAACTCCGGCTGGACCACATCGCGGTCGGACGAAAATACGGATCCATGCTCCGGCACCGGATCACCGGCGTTGGGCACCTTGTCCACGTTCTGCATCAGGGACTTGAATCCTTAGTTTTTGCGAGGGTAGCCGGAGGGAGGACCCAGGAAAACCGGAGATCACCGACGGATAGAGATCAACCAAGAGCCCGGTGAGTCGGTACATTCACTTTCGGGGGACCCTGCTCTGCCTCCGCGCCCCACCTCCTCGAATCAAAGAAGGCCCCGGAAGGTCCGACCTTCCGGGGCCTCGCAATGACGGAGCTACTGCCGCTATTCGCGAATGATGTGAAGCTCGGCCGGCCCAAACACCTCGCTCTCGCGCCGCCCGGGCAGTTCCGGGTACTCCGACCAATCGCGATCCTGGAACTCAGCAGGTAGCTGGTCCGCGACGTTCGCGTACTGGACCCTCACCTTGAAGCGCAACTGGTTCATAGATTTCGGTGCATCGGTGTTGATGCATGCCGGTCCGTGGCCGCCGAACTCCTCAGCACCCTCGGTAATGCACCACTCCGGCTGCGGGCTGCTCTCACTGGTGTTCACGAGGCGGACGATGAGGCTCTTGCCTGCCTCGGGACCGCCGTGCACGTCCAGAACCGCCCAGTAGGGTTGATCGACCCAGTTGTCGGAGGTGTCTTCTGGAATCCCGCCCTTCAGGTACAGGATGTAGGCTGGGTACAAGCCCTGCATATACAATCGCGCTAATTCGCCCTTGACCGTCAGGATTTCGGCATGGGCGGCTGAAGCTGCGAATGAAGCGATGAGGAAACTCGTCGCAATCAGAATTTTACGCATTGTGTCCTTCCAGACGCCCCATCGGAACGGGTCGCCGGGGCGGCGGACTCCGCCTGCTCCGGGGCATCGCAACAAAGAAGGGGAGCGCGGAGTCCCGCGCTCCCCCGGAAGCATGCCTCGTTAGGCAGTGCGGACGTAGCCGTACCGCTTGTTGGATGGCATTCCACCTTCCTCCCGGAACTGACGGGCCAGCCCGGCCAGCTTGTCCTCCGAGAAGTCCGGCATTGCCGGCATGTCGGATGCCGACTCGACACCAACGTTGTAGAGGCGCGCGGCGTTGAGACCGAAGATCGCCTGCTTGGTCAGGCTGTTCGGACCGCCCAGGGACGGCAGGTTGTACTTCGCCTGCATGTCCTCAGGCACCTCAAGTCGACGCATGGCCTCGATCTGCCACTGCGGCGAACCGTACCAGACGGTGTCCGAGCCCCAGATCACGTGGTCGGCGCCCAGGTCGCGCACCAGCGTGGCAATCAGCGCAGCCGAGAAACGCGGGTGGGCAACAGCCGAGTTGGCGAACGAAGTTCCGATTTCGCCGTACACGTTGCTGACGCCGTGTTCCGCCGGAATCCGCGTCAGGTCGGTGACCCACTTGATCTCGCCACCAGATTCCTCAAATTCCTTCCATGCCTGGTCGGGGAGTTCGAGGAACGGCCGCAGTCCGGAATGGTAAATCACGAACTTCATGTCCGGCCAGTCCTTGGCGGCCTTGGGCACGTCATCAAGTGTCGCGTGCTGCCAGACACCCGGGAACGACATCTCGTAATCCGGGGGCAGCAGGCCCTTGTGCGTGCAGATGATGTCCATACCCGCCTTTAGCGACTTCTCGTAGAACGGGTACATGATCTCTTCGTCGTCAAGGCGCCATGGGTATTTCGACGGTGAAAGCGGATCACCGATCGTGTAGGACTTCCAAGAGTCCGGATGCATCACCTCGATCGCCTTGTCGACCTCATCCATCCAGCCAGGCTGGCCGGGCGTGATCACGGTGTGGCCGAGCATTCTCCGCGAGCCCGCGAAGTCGTTCACGAGATTGCGGGCGTCAACGATCTGTTCGTTGCTCAGGAGCCACCACGTGGGATCATCAAACGGGGCTCCGGACAGGAGCGCCATCTTGGTGTCGCTGGTGTACCAAAGTTCGCGGATGTAGTTCTCGAACTTGTACCTGGCGAGGGTGAGGCCTTCTTCCTTGAGCTTCGGGTTCCAGTGCTCGGCGGCAAACTCACCCAAGCCCAGAATTGCTTCGTGTCCGAAGTCGTCACGCAGGAAGTGGGTCTGGTCGTCAAGGATGAACTGGCCCGACAACGCCTTGTCACGCTCGTTCATCATCTCAGCGTCGCGTGCTTCTGCCGAACTCACCTGGAAGACGCCGCCGCCGTGAATTTCGTTCATGGCGACAAAGGCGGTTGCCATCCCGCAACTGGTCTGCAGGAACGACCGTCGGTTCATGCCAAGGTGCTTGGCGTTCTCGTCCGCCAACTCCAGAATCCGCTGCTCAACGCGTTTCTGGGTTGGGGATTGTTTGGGAGGCAGATACTCCCCGTTGGAGACTATCTGCGTCGGGATGGGAAGATCGATCTCAAGCTTTTCAGCTCCTTCGACCAGCGCCTGTTCCCTCTCACTCAGCCACGAATGGGCCATATGCTTCCTCCTCCGCTTTACTACACCGCAGGGACGATGTGAAAAGCTCTATTGCACAGCAGTCACCATAATGCCACGTACCTGTAACAGCAACTGCGGGGCACCGCTTTGTTAGCCGCATCTGGGCAGTTTCGGCGTGGCAATAGCGTCCACAAGCGATAAATTGGAGGCGGCTCGATCAGGCTCCGGAGATATTCATGACCAGAAGCCGCGTCACCCTTTCAGCACCCTACTTGCTTGCTCTCGGTCTCGTCGCAGCCGTATATCTCGGCACAGCTGTTGGGATCTCCCCTGCTCCGGCTGCGGCTGCCGAATCGGCGATCCAATTAGCGACCGTGATGGTCGGTTCTGAGGGGGAACAGCGGGATGCCATGGAGAGCGATTACGTGGCATCCAAGAAGCGGGGCGCGGGCTGCCGTTCGTTCACGTCGGAAGGCGGGAGCACGGCGCGATTCGCAAATTCCCGCCTCGTGACCGCCCGCCCCCACGCGGCCGTACACCTGGGGCCGGGCAAGCATTTCTGCATCGGGGGCTTCGTGGTGGGTCGGGGCCTGCGACTCGAGGTCACCTCCGAAAAGCCAGGCTGGTTCCGGATCAAGGTCGGCAAGGTGGAAGGGTGGGTGGCTGCTAACAGCGTCCGGCGCGAAATGTGATGCTGGACCTTGCCGGCGTCGACTGGCCCGACGCACTGTTCGAGATCCTTCAGGTGTCCGGCGTCACGCAGGTGGGGCACGTCCCAGACGCGGGACATGCCCGCCTTATCGATTTGTGCACGCGTGACCCCCAGATGAAGGTGACCGGGCTGACGAGCGAGGAGGAAGGAGTGGGGCTGGCCGCAGGGGCCTGGCTTGGAGGCAACCGGGCAGCACTCCTGATGCAGTCAAGCGGGGTCGGGAACTGCGTGAACGCCATCGCGTCCCTAGCCGAGTCGGGACAGTTTCCGCTTCTTATGCTGATAACGATGCGGGGCGAATGGGGTGAATTTAATCCGTGGCAGGTTCCGATGGGCCGCGCGACTCGCGATGTACTGGTCGCGGTCGACTGTCGGATATTCGAGGCGCACCGGCCTGATGAAGTAGCTGGAACCGCCCATGCCGCTGCCCAACTTGCATTTGACTCGTCGCAGCGGGTCGCAATGTTGCTCACCCAACGCCTAATCGGCACTAAGGCCTTTCGGTGATGGACATTGCGCTGACCCGACAGATGGTCGCTGACCGGCTGATCGGAAAGGAATCCGACCTTCTCGTTGTCGCCGGCCTCGGGGGGACGGCCTGGGACGCCAGTCGAGCCGGCGACCGTGACTACACCTATTACCTGTGGGGCGGAATGGGGCTCGCCGTCAGCATCGGCCTGGGGCTCGCGCTCAGTCAGCCGGATCGCCGGGTATTGGTCATGACTGGTGACGGCGAAATGCTGATGGGCCTCGGGAGCTTGGCGACAGTCGCCCGCGCGGCACCCGCCAATCTCGCGATCGTCGTTTCCGACAATGAGCTTTACGGCGAGACCGGAGGGCAGGAATCCCATACTGCGGGATCTTGCGACCTCGCCGGTATCGCACGTGCGGCGGGAATTGCGGATGCTCGGACGGTGTCGAACCAAGCAGAACTCGAGGAGCTTGGAACTGCGCTCTCGACCTTGGGAAACGATGTCCCGGGCCCAATGTTTGCAGTCGCGCGCGTGCCAGGACAGATGTCGGGACCACCTGATGACCTGCCGCCCAGGGACGGGATATTTCTGAAGCACCGATTTCGGGGTGCCTTGATGGGGCCCGATGCGCATCGTTGAAGGCGCGGTATCGCTGGAGTCGTCCATTCCGAGGTGGAAGGTCTGAGCGTGGAGGTCGTCCGTACTGTGGGAGCACTTCGGGGTGTCGTCGGGCAATGGCGTGCCCGCAAGGAGAGCGTCGCCCTGGTTCCGACCATGGGCGCGTTGCACGCAGCCCACGTGGCCCTTGTTGCGGAGGCACGCAGGCAGGCTAACCGGGTTGTGGCGACAATCTTTGTCAATCCACGGCAGTTCGGCAACGGCGAAGATCTGGAACGCTACCCCCGAACCGAGGAATCGGACCTCCGCCAACTTGACGAAGGCGGGGTCGACCTGGTCTTCGCCCCCGACGGGCACGAGATGTACCCGGAAGGTTTTGCAACCTCCGTGGTCCCTGGCGGACCGGCGAAGGGCCTGTGCGACACGGCCCGGCCGGGTCACTTCGCGGGTGTGGCCACTGTAGTGGCGAAGCTGTTCCTGCAAAGCATGCCGGACGTTGCCGTGTTTGGCGAAAAGGACTACCAGCAGCTTCTGGTCGTCCGGAGGTTGGCTAGGGACCTCGACATCCCGGTGGAGGTCGTGGGTATCGCCACCGTCCGCGAACCTGATGGCCTCGCTTGCTCTTCCCGGAACGGCTATCTCAATGATTCCGAGCGAGCCTCGGCTCCGGGCTTGTATGCAGCCCTACGTATTGCCGCCAAGAACATCGCCGGCGGCGCGGAACTAGAAGCCTCACTGGAGGAGGCCCGTGAATCGATCCTGGCTTCCGGCTTTCAGGACGTTGAGTACCTCGAATTGCGCCGCGCCGTTTCATTGGCGCCTGCGGAAGGGAGAAATGGCGGTCCTGCAAGGCTGCTGGCGGCCGCGTGGTTGGGCACGACCCGCTTGATCGACAACGTGAGCCTCGTGTACTGACGGTTGCCCTTGCCACGGTAGCCGGCGCGGTTAACCTACCGCAGACGGTAGCGCCCGTAGCTCAATTGGATAGAGCACCTGACTACGGATCAGGAGGTTGAGGGTTCGAATCCTTTCGGGCGCGCCATCCTAATACCATGTATTATAATATTTTTGTAGACTTCTGGCGTGCCTGCGAGAAGGAAGAAATCGCGAATTGGAATCTATTGGGAATCACTTGGACCGCAAATTTAGTCGCCACGTGGCGTCAGTTGCGGTTTGTCGGGTTGCTCAAGTGAATGACCGCACCATCGGTGACTGACAGGCGGAGCGAGGTACGAACCCGGCTGGGATCCCCCCGGAAACCCTGTACTGGCCAGCACGAGACGTTCACCCGCGGCGACGATGACGACCAATCGGAGAGGGTGCCCCGGAGCTTCCGTCGCCAAGGCCTCACGGTGTCGTCAGCGCGCTCGGGATTGGCCGCCATGTCGTCCTCAAAAGCTTGCGCGCGGGCCGCCGGGCACGTCGGCACGACCCGGCCATCACTCAGGCGGCCTAGGCGGAACGAATGCCGGTCCGGAACGCAACACCGCCGAACCAACCTCGAGGCCACCCGGACAGTCGGTCATTCCACGTACTCGGTGGCGTAACCAAGGTGGAAATTACGCAATGCAGCGCGCCATTCTTCCCGGAGGCCCGGAGGGCGGAACGCATTCTTGTCAGGGTGCTGCAAAAAGAAGGGGAGCGCGGAGTGTCGCGCTCCCCTCGAAGCGAACTTTCTTTGGCCGTCCAGACGTAGCCGTACCGCTTGTTCGACGGTACTCCGCCCTCCTCCCGGAACTGCCGCGCCAGCTTATCCTCGGAGAAGTTCGGCATCGCCGGCATGGCGGAGGCTGACCGCACGCCAATGTTGTAGAGGCGCGCCGCGTTAAGTCCGAAGATCGCCTGCTTGGTGAGGCTGTTCGGTCCACCCAGGGACGGCAGGTCGTACTTCGCCTGCATGTCCTCGGGTACCTCAAGCCTGCGCATGGCTTCGATTTGCCACTGCGGAGAGCCGTAAAAGACGCTTTCCGTCCCCCAGATCACGTGGTCGGCGCCCATGTCCCGAACCAATGTGCCGATCAGGGCTGCCGAGAAGCGCGGGTGCGCCACGGCGGAGTTCGCGAACGCAGTCCCGATCTCGCCGTAGACATTGTCGAGGCCGTGCTCCATCACGGCGCGGGTCATGTCGGTCACCCACTTGACTCGCTGCCGGACTCCTCGAATTCCTTCCATGCCTGGTCTGGCAACTCAAGGAACGATCGGAGCCCCGAGTGGTAGATCACAAACTTCATGTCGGGCCAGTCCTTGGCCGCCTTCGGAAGGTCGTCCAGGGTTGCGTGCTGCCACACGCCGGGAAATGGCATTTCGTAATCGGGCGGCAGCAGGCCCTTGTGAATACAGATGACGTCGATCCCGCCCTTCAACGACTGCTCGTAGAACGGGTACATCATCTCTTCGTCGTCCAGCCGCCACGGGAATTTCGACGGCGAGAGCGGCTCACCGATCGTGCACGACTTCCACGAATCGGGGCGCCACTCGTTGATGGCTTGGTCAACCGCATCCATCCAGACTGACCAGGCGTGATCACGATGTGAGACAGCATCCGCCGCGATCCGGCGAAATCGTTCACGAGTTCCCGCGCGGAGACCATCTGGTCGTGGTGCAGCATCCACCAGGTCGGATCGTCAAACGGCGCACCGGAGATCAAGGCTACCTTGGTGTCACTCGTGTACCAAATTTCGCGCACGCAGTTTTCAAACTTGTAGCGCGCAGGGGTAAGGCCCTCTTCCTTCAGCTTCGGGTTCCAGTGCTCAGAAGCAAATTCACCCAGACCGAGAATGGCTTCGTGTCCGAAGTCGTCACGCAGGAAATGCGTTTGATCATCCAGGATGAACTGGCCAGCCAACTGCGCGGCGCGCTCGCTCATCTTGGCAAGGTCGCGGGCTTCGGCCGCGTTGACCTGGAAAACGCCGCCACCACAGATCTCGTTCATGGCAAGGATTGCAGTTGCCATGCCGCAACTTGTGTTGAGGAACGCGCGCCGGCTCATCCCGAGGTGCTTGGCGTTCTCCTCAGCGAGGTCCAGAATTCGCCGCTCAACGCGCTTCTGGGTGTCCGTTTGTTGGGGGGGGCAAATACTCGCCGTTTGAGACAATCTGGGTCGGTACCGGCAGATCGACATCGAGCCTTTCGGCTTCCGTCAACCAGCGCCTGCTCCCGCTCGCTCAGCCACGTATGGGCCATAAGGTTGCTCCTTCGCTTCCACGCCGTGGTAACGATGTGACAAGCTCTATTGCAAGGCTATGAACAGCACACGCGTGCCTCCGTCAATCAATCAATCGCAACGAGACGGGTAGCAGAGACTTGTTCGATGATTTTCCGTCCCAACGGATGAACTGGCGCAGGGCCATAAGACACTATCTGCATTCTTGTATGGATGCCCCCTGGTTTGCAAAGGCAGTTGGCGGGCACAAACTTGCGTTCTTGTATTCGACCTTTAACGGAACTGGCGGTGCTGCCGGTCCTTGGCCTCGATGGATATCGCCGGCCGGGTCCCCCTCTGTCTCGCGGGCTTGAGGCCCACAGAATGTAACGGGTTGTCCCGGTCCCTGGAGCTGTGTCCGATTGTGCCATCTGCTTCCTTGCAAGCGTTGCTTGTGGGGCGTGACGACGGGGTCAGGCGGCGGCCGGGGGGACGGAGACGTGGCCGGGAGTGTACGTCCGGTCCCGGCGCACCAGCGCCCAGGCTGTCCGCGCATTCCGATTGGCGACGGCCACCGCGACGACCTTGATCGACTTCTCCGCGACCTGCGCCTGCAGGCGCGGCGCCCCTGGCCCGTCACGGCGCAGTCGCCAGAAGATCGATGAGCGTGCCCCGTGCACCAGGTTGCTCCGCAGGTAGGTGTCGCCCCGCTTGGAGATCCCCTTCAGCTTCGTCTTCCCGCCCGTGCCTTCCTGGCGTGGCACCAGACCCAGGGAGGCTGCAAACTGTCGTCCGCTTCGGAACTGGCGGCCGTCCCCGAGCGCCACGGTCAGGGCGGTCGCGGTGAGGACGCCGACACCGGGGATGGCCGCGAGACGCTGGCTCACCGGATGCTGGCGATGCCAGGCAGCGAGCTGGGTCTCCAGCACCGCGATCTGGCGCCCGATCTGCTCCAGCTGCGTCGCGTAGACCCCCAATGCCGAGCGGGCCAGCGCCGGCAACCGGTCATCCTCCGGATCCGCGACGATCGCGAGCAGTTGCGCCACGCCGGCCCGGTTCTGCGGGGCGACCAGACCGAACTCCGCGCCTTGTCCCCGCAGCGAGTTGCCGCGCTGGGTGCGCTGCTTGATCAGGAGCCGACGGGTGCGATGGAGCGTCAGCATGGCCTGATCCTCGGCCGTCTTGACCTTCGCAAACCGCATGGCCGGCCGCTGCGCTGCCTCGCAGATCGCCGCCGCGTCAGCCGCGTCGTTCTTGTTGGACTTCAGGTACGGCTTGACGAACTGCGCCGGGATCAGCTTCACGGTGTGTCCCATCGCCCCGAGCACACGGCCCCAGTGATGCCCGCCGCCGCAGGTCTCGATTGCCACGCAGCAGGGCGGCAGGGCCTCGAAGAAGGGCGCGACCTGATCCCGTCGCAGGCGGCGGTTCAGGAGCTTCTCCCCCGTGGCGTCGGCGCCGTGGACCTGCATGAAACGCTTGCCGAGATCGAGCCCGACGGTGTGGAGGGTCGTACCTTGCAGCATGGAATGCTCCTGCGATCGAGATCCCGGGCCCGCTGACCCGGTCGTCGCTCATGATGTCCCGAGAGGCGGGGGCATCCATTCCATCTGTCACATTCCGCTCTGAACCAGCCCCCTCACCGTGACCAAGGATCCGCACTCCTGAGCAAGGGAGAGCCTCGGCAGCCTGGTTTCCAACTCCCGTTCTCGGGACAGCGGGCGGTCAGGCGCGCGCAGCCGGACGGGCTATCCTGTCGGTCCTGTGCCAATCAACACCGGGGGCTCCCATGAAGGTATTGGCGTTATGCGTCGTTGCCGGACTGGTCGTCACATTCGCGGCAACGGAGCCCGTCCGGGCGCAGGACATGCCCAACGACGACTGCCGGCTCAAGGTCGCGCGGTGCTCGCAGTCGGAGCAGGCGGGGGAATCCGGGCGGCAACAGGAGGCGCCAACCCGTCAAGAGCCGGTCGAGGAAGGAACGGGTAAGACAGGCGAAACCGACGACGGGCCCTGCAAAGCTTTGATGCCCTTTGCCGGAGATTTCCCCCCCGCTGTCGCTTGGACAGGCGACTGCATCGACGATAAGGCAGATGGTCGCGGACGGGCGGTCTGGTGCTTCCCCACACCTGTGGCGTGGGCCGACCGCTATGGCGAGGCGGTCGGCGAGACGGCCAAGGTAGCTTACGAGGGCGTGATGCGTTCAGGGCAAGCTCAGGGCATCGCAACCGTTACCAACGGTCTAGGCGAGGCATTCGAGATGCCGTTTCGTGATGGCAAAACGGACGGTCCGTCGACCCTGTCTCATCGCGTGAGTGGATGGACGCGATTCGACTGCGACACGATCATTGACCTAAAGTGAAAGTGACTGAAGCATAGATTGCTGACACCGAGCCGCCGCATTAGCTGTTGAGATCACGGCGGCAGGCCGGAGCGAATCTTGGGCGCGCTCTTGGTGCCGTGAGACACTATCTGCATTCCGTATCAAGGTTAGATTCTTTGGTTTGAGTACTGTTGTTTGAACCGGGCGCGCGGGTGGGTCTCCTTCGCCGCGATCAAAGAGAACGTCCGGGTCGAGGGCAAGCAGGACATCTAGCCCGCTTCGCTCACCAGCGGACCTGCCGCGACCCGCTCGAGGCGTCTGGCGGCGGTACCGGGGGTTTCGACGCCCCTGACGCGGTGCCCGGCCGCCCGGGGCCGCCGGAATCGGGCGCGACAGAGCCCGGCAATGCGGATTCCGGGCGCGGGTCACGCTGGATGGCGGGCGCCGGGCAGACGGCCTCCGTGGCGCCGGTCGCGGCGCGTGCGGCAGGAGGAGGCTGGACCGTCGCGGGCGGGGTCAGCCGGGCTCCGCGCGGGCCGGCGGCGCGCGCAGGGCGGCGAGCACGTGCGCGAACAGCTCCTGCAGCGGGTAGCCGGACGGGAACGCGACCCGGATCCTGCGGACGGTGACGGTGATGCGTGCGGCGACCTTCAGCAACCGGGCGCGGATGGTGTCGGCGCGGGCGCGGGCCAGCGCCGTGCCCTGCAGCCCGACCTGGCGCAGGAGGGTGAACAGGGCGCCGGCGAACGCGGAGAAGGTCAGCCGCAGCTGGTTGGCGCACATCGTCGCGCTCGAGGTGCGGTCGGCGAACCGCCACAGCTGCTGTTCCCTGATCCGGTTCTCCATGTCGCCGCGGGCGCAGTACAGGTCCTCGTAGAGGGCCTGCGCCCCGAGGGTGCGGCGCGGGGATGTTGGTGACCACGAAGCGCGGGTTGGCGCCGCGCAGCCCCGGCAGCCACTCGGCCTTGCCGATCACCCGGCGGGCCCGGCTCCAGGACGTCAACGTGCGGTAGCGGCATTCCCGGAACCGCCGCGAGGCCCGGCCGGTGGCGGCGCCCCGGCGCCGGGACTTGTGCAGCGCCTTCGCGAGCCACGGTTCCAGGCGGGCGTTGCGCGCGAGCCCGAACACGTACTCGAGGCCGGCGTCCTCGCACCAGCGCAGGATCCCCTCGCGGCAGAACCCGGCATCGCCGCGCACCCGGATCCGGGTCCCGGGCCAGCGTCGGCGGATCTGCGGCACGATCCGCGCCAGTTCGTCCACCGCGCCCGCCGCCGCATCGATATCGGCCGGGCGCAGCCGGGCGCACAGCACGTGCTCGCCGCAGGTCACGTACAGCGGGAGATAGCAGTAGTGCCCGTAGTAGCCGTGGAAGAACCGGCCCTCCTGGCGGCCGTGCAGCGGATCGTCGGTGGCGTCGAGATCGAGTACGATCTCCGCCGGCGGGGCGGCATGGGCCTCCAGGAACAGGTCCACCAGCAGCCGGTCGATCGCTTCCCGGTCGGCGGCAATCCGCTGGTAGCGGTCCTGAGCCGCCGCCTCCGGTACGCCGAGCTCCAGGCGGTTCAGCGTGCTCGACCCCGCCAGCGCATGCCCCCGGTCCCGCGCCCGCCGCCGCCGTTCCCCGATCACGTCCGCACACCCGCTCGCCAGCGCGAAGGCGCTGTCGGCGCGCAGCCGGTCATGGTCGTTGAGGTCCTCGTAGCCCGCCGCCAGGGCCAACACCCGCTGCGCCACCAGCGTCTCCAGGCGATGCTCGATCCGCCGCGGGTGGTGGTCCCGGAAGCACGCCGCCAGCCGCGCCGTCACCCGGAAGCGCCGGTCGACCTCCCGCAGCAGCAACACGCCGCCATCGGTCGTCAGCCGGCCGCCGTCGAACCGGCCTACCACCGCACGCCGGCCAAGGCCTTCAAACGCCAGTTGCGTCGAGGTACAGTCTGTGTGCATGGGGTGGCTCCGTCATGGCCGGTAAGGGGTTGTCTTTCTTACCTGTACCACGCGTTTCCGCTCCATGCACCCCCCGCTGGTGAGATATCCGGGCTAGCAGCCTGTCGGACTTAGCGGGCACTGCTTTCGTAAAGTGTTGAAAGATAAAGATATTCGTGAATCGACGCATTCCAAGGTTGAAAAGATAAACACAGAATAATCAAAGACTTACCATAATCTGAGGCCCTAAGTCCGACAGGCTGCTAGACCAAAGTCATGACCACGGTGTTCGCGCTGCTCACCGAGGTCGAGCGCGATCTCATCTCTGAACGCACGCGTGAAGGACTCGCTAGGGCTAGGGCCTTGGGCAAGAAGCTCGGACGGCCGAAAGGGGTGGCTCGGCGCGTCTCGCTTCGACGGCAAGGAGGACGAGATCCGCCGCTTCCTCAAGCTCGGCGTCTCCAGAGCGTGATCGCCAAGATCACTGGGTGTCTAGGCCGAGGCACTATTACTTTATCGGCATGAGGGGACTCAGCCCGCAGACTTAGCGCGCATTTCAGTACGAATCTAGTTCGTACCCTTCATCGGAATCCGGAGTGATCGGGAATTGCAAGCCAGGTCAGCGTGTCCGACTCTTGCCCAGTTGCCCAATGTCGGCCACATACCAGACTGGGCTTAGCACGCTCGGCCATACAACAGGCTGAGGATCGAGGAGTGCATATTCGTCGAAGCGCACGACGTATGGGTCAGGTAGCTCACGCGACGGTTCGACAATCGTGATCTTGCCGACCATGAATGCGGCGCCGTGCTGTTCTTGCGCGGCAAGCTTGCTCGTCCGGACGAGCATCGCGGAAGTAGCGGTTCCGGGTGCAGACGATGTATGTGCATCGCCGCGCATTCGCGGGGTTGAGAACCCAGGCTTGCGCTCCGCGTTGCGTCAGGATCCTCGGTACGGGGCGGTACGTGAATACCACCAGTGCTGTTTCAGGCGGACTCCCCAGATTTCACAGGGAAGCCCTTAAGAACTAGTAAGGAACACAGAGGGCACGAAGGACAATCCCGCTTTGACCCCACTTTGGTCCAGACCTGCGGAGTTCAAATGAACTTCCGCATGTGATTTTGGTTTGCCGCTCCGCTTGCCGAACGCGAATGCGGCGAGGTGTCGGATTGCTGCGATCGAACGCAACAGTGGCGTAGCGGAAGCACAGGGTTGCGTTGGGGATAGATCGCGCTCGCGGGCATACTCGCGCTCCGCGCCACACTAACGACGATCTGTCGTGCGCCTTTGACATGTTTACGGCTCTGCTGGCTCATCCAGGCCCGAATGAACGCGGAATTCAGCTTCGCCCCGCGCTGCAGTCCCTTCATTCGAGTTTGCTGGAGCGTTTTCTGGGGGGGGGCCACGTAGCATCTGCCGGGACAGGGTCGAAGGTCCGGACACTCGCGAAATCGAATCGCTAGCGTTGCGTCTGGGCGCGCCGAACTGCGGCCGACGATGTCTTAACGGGTCGCCCATTCCGCAAGCTTCGGCCACGGCTGCGATCCAAACCGTCGATGTTTGATGCCACCCGGACTTGGTTTGGTGACGGACGTGCCGCGACACGTACGGTGTATCACGTGCAACCGTCGCCGTAAGGACTCCGTACGGAATCCGCTTCGCCTTGCACGCTAGCATGGGGATGTGGCATCGGACCCGGGCACTGCGTGGTCGACTGTTTCGCAGAGGGCGTGGTCGCTCAGGACTTCGATGACCCGACAGTCGGCGATGCGCCCGCCCCGGCATTGCTCAATCATCCGTTTGAGCTCGCGGCGCAACGCCCGAAGGCACTCGATCCGCCGTTCAACATCTCCCAGCTGTGCTGTCGCTACGGCGTCTGCAGCTTCGCAGGACTGTTCGGGCTCGCCTCCGAGACTCGGTAGATCACGTATGGCCTGCAGGGGGAACCCCAGTGCTCGGGCGTGCCGGATGAACGCAAGCCGACGGATGTCTCCGTGCGCAAAGAGTCGGTGATTGCCTTCCGAACGGGGTGCGCACGACAGGAGACCGACCTGCTCGTAGTAGCGGATCGTCTGTACCTTGCAGCCCGCCGCCTCCGCGGCGCGACCGATAGTCAATCTTGTTGCCACGCGGTTTCCCCTTGAACCTACAGGCACTGTAGGTGTTAGGTTTGCATCGAGCTGAGTCATGTTCAACATGGAAGCCAGCAATGAGCGCGGGATGTTGTCGTCAGGAGCACAAATTCGACGGAATGTCGCCCGTCTACATGCGTGTGCTATGGACCGTCATCGCAATCAACGCCGCCATGTTCGGTATCGAGATGATGGCCGGGGTGATTGCGGGATCGCAGGCTCTTCAGGCCGATGCGCTGGACTTCTTGGGAGACACACTCACTTACGGGCTCAGCCTTTACGTCATCGGCAAATCGATACGTGCACGCACAGCCGTGGCTCTTTTCAAGGGCCTGACGCTCGCCCTGATGGGGCTCTGGGTGCTCGGCGACACTCTTTATGCGGTGCTGGTTCTCGGGGCGCCGCGGGCGGAGATCATGGGGCCGGTCGGATTCCTGGCCTTGGCGGCGAACCTCGCGTGCGTGCTCCTGCTTCTGCGGTTCCGCCACGGCGAGGCCAATGTCCGTTCCGTGTGGCTGTGCAGCCGCAACGACGCTATCGGCAATGTCGCCGTCATTCTGGCGGCGAGTGGCGTGTGGGCTTCCGGCACCGCTTGGCCCGACCTGGTGGTCGCCACGGCGATGGCGAGTCTGTTTCTTTGGTCCGCAACACTCATAACCCTTCAGGCATTGCGCGAATACCGTGAGCGCGACGACTTGATCGCGGAAAAAGGGGCCAATGACAACGGTTTCCAACATCAGACTCGGTACATGCGAGATTGAAAACTGAATTAGTTCATTGCCACATCCCTGTGCGCCAGCCGTTTCTGTGGAGGTCTCCTGCGGGGTGTGGCTCGGCTTCCCAGGCTTTCCCCGTAATTCCCCATTCACGGATTCGCAACAGCGAAGACGCTTACGCGCGCCGCCTTCCTACGCTGGCCGGCGCTTTTGACTCTCCCCTCCCCCCCGGCCTGTCAGCGACGTGTGGTTGGCCCGACCGAGCATGAGATAGGATGATTGGCGGACGCGTGCTGTCTGCGGGCGGGATCGATTCACCTCCTGCCGACAACGCAGGAGTGACCTCATGAAACCAGTTGTATCGCGGATTTTCGCCGCAGTATGCCTAGCCGCGGCCCTACTGTCGGCAGGCACGCTCCACGCTCAGGACAAGCGCGCCATTACTCACATCGTTGGCGATCTCTACCGCTTCCAGAACAATTTCCACTATTCCGTCTTCCTGGTAACGCCGGATGGCGTAATCGTCACCGATCCCATCAACGCCGGGGCCGCCACCTGGCTTGAAGCCGAGATCGCCAAGCGATTCAACCAGCCGGTCAAATACTTGATCCTCAGCCACGATCACCGCGACCACAGCTCCGGCGGTGAGGTCTTCGCCGAGACGGCGACGGTCGTCGCTCACGAAAGGGCCAAGGCCACGATCATCAACGAACACCGCCCGACTGCCGTGCCCGACATCACCTTCTCGGACCGCATGACGGTGGAGCTAGGGGGCAAACGGGTCGAGCTCATCTACGTGGGTCGCAACCACTCAGACAACTCCATCGTGATGCTGTTCCCGCACGAGCGGACTCTGTTCACCGTGGACTTCGTGTCGGTCAAGCGGCTCCCCTACCGCGACCTCTCCGATTCCTACTACCCCGACTGGATTGACTCCCTGCGGCGTGTCGAGCAGCTGGATTTCGACATCCTGGCGCCCGGTCACGGGGCCATGGGCACGAAGGAGGACGTCGCTGCTCATCGCCGGTACCACGAGGACCTGTACAACTCTGTGGTCGCCGCAGCGCGCGAGGGGCAGACCCTGGAGCAGATGAAGGCGTCGATCACACTTGAGGAGTACAGGGATTGGGGTTCCTACGCCGATTGGCGCGAACTCAACATCGAAGGGATTTACGCCCGCGTCGTACTGCAACGACGGGGCAACTGAGCGCACTGAACCTGAAGGCCGGACAAGGACTACCTGAGACTTGCCGGCGCCCGGGTGATCATTCCCGGGCCCGTTTCCAAACCTCGTAGGCTGCCAAGGTTTCTCCATCGGGCGGGTAGGTCCCGGCAATTGAATCTCCGGCACGGATGCGCTCCTGCACAAAGGTTTCCAAACGTTCCTGCTCGACGGCATCGGCGGCGACGCTATCCACCATGGCTCTCGGGATGACGACCACGCCGTCGCCGTCGCACACCAGCACGTCGCCCGGAATAACCGCCACACCGCCGCAGCCGATCGGGGTCTGCAAGTCGCCCATAGCAAGACCGGTATTGCTGGGCGGTGCCGCTCTCCCGCTGCACCACACCGGCAGGCCAGTCGAGATCACGGCCTCTGCGTCCCTCACCGCACTGTCCGTCACGCAGGCGGCGACGCCACGAACCCGCAGTCGCTCCGCCAAGATGTCGCCGAGGGTGCCAACATCGCTGTTCCGGAGACCGTCCATGACGAGAATGGCTCCCTCGGGACATTCCTCTATGGCGCGACGCAGCGGATTCTCCCTCGCACCCAAGCTGGCCGGCTCCGAGAGGTCCTCGCGCATGGGGATGAACCTGACGGTATAGGCTTCGCCGACAATGCGCCCTTGTTCTCCGGAAAGCGGCGCCACGGCGCGCATCGCCGTTGCACGAAGGCCGCGCTTCAGCAATTGCATGGTGATCGTTGCAGTCGAGCAGGTAACTAGCGCGTCGCGTATGCGGGCATCCATTCTGCTTGTCTCCACCATTTGCGTAATCTTCAGCATGATTTAGCAGGCCGCCTCAGGAGACAAGTCCGACGAAGCACCGGCCCGTTCGCCTCTGGCTGACCGGCTGCGGCTCCGGTCGAAACAGGACGTCCTCGAGGGAAGGGCGGCGATATGGCGCGGGCCAGAAATGCACATCCGCTACGGTCAAATGCCGACATGCCTGAGGGCCGCAGCCTTCCGGTTTCGTGATTCAGCCGCCCAGCAAGGTGTCCGGAAACCGCGCCGCCTTCAGCATCGAGCCGCACATGTACCGGACGTGGTTTGCAACACTTCGCGGTTCCGCTGCAACCCGCCAACGACCTGGGCACACGACCAGCACCGGCCCGTTCCTGTCGCCTGCCACCATTCCGACCGGGGCGGGCCAGGTCCGTGTCGTCCAAGATCACCATCGCCGTCTCGAACTGCACCGCTGGCCCCCATAACCGTGCAGCGGCCGGGGGTCATTTTCCTGGAATCAGGACAATCCTCGGATCGTCGCGAGCACGAAGGCGGTCCCGCACTTCACCGAGCGGCGCGACGTCCCAGGATTTCACTCAATACCCAGGCGCTTGCTGGCGATCCAGGCGCCTTCCGCCATCGTCCGGAGCTTCGCCCAAACCACGTCCTCCGGTACCCGGCCCATGCCGGCTGAGGTGTCGAAGCCGCAGTCGGTACCTGCTTGGATACGCGCGGGGTCGCCCACGGCGCGGGCCGCCCGCTCCAGCCGTTCCGCGACCGTCTCCGGATGCTCGACATAGTTGGTCGTCGTGTCGATCACGCCCACAACCAGATACTGGTCCGCGGCAAGCGGGCAGCGAGCGAGTTCCTCGATCTCGTGTTGGTGACGGGGATTGGCAAAGGGCAGCACCAGCCCTCCAACATCGGCCTTCAGCAGAATCGGCAGCACATCGCGGAGTTCAACATCCATGTCATGCGGCCCTTCGTAGTTCCCCCAGCACACATGCAGCCGCACACGTTCGCGAGGCACGTTGGCAAGCGCGCTGTTAAGTGTTGCAACCACGAGTTCCACCCACTCTTGGAAGATGCCCAAGGATTCCTCAGCGAACAGGAAGTGGCGCTCCATGGCGAGGTCGGGCGCGTCGATCTGCAGCAGCCAGCCGCGCGCTGCAACGGCCTCGTATTCCACCCTGAGCGCTTCTGCGACATCCGCGAGATAGGCCTCCCGGTCGGGGTAGTGGCAGCTCTTCATCGCTGAGACCACAATGCCGGGCGAGGGCGCCGTCATGAAGGGCTGCGCGAAACCGCCTCCGGTGCGGTCGAGCGCCTGGCGGAAGGTGTCGCACTCGTCTTCCAGTAGCGACTTGTCGACATAGCGCACCGCGCCGAGGTTCATCGGAGGTTCCATGTTGGAAACCGCTGCGCCCCGCGCGCGGAGGATGATCTCTTGGGCCCGCACGAGCCCCGGATAGCGCAACACATCCTGGCGTCCGGACCGCTTCCAGCTTCCCCCGAAGCCGCTCATGCGGTGCTGGACATAGAGGAAGAACCCTTCCTTCGCGCTGTTGCTCGCCGTTATTTCCGATGGTGATGCCCGCTTTAACCTGTCGTGCAACGATCACGTCCGTGGCCTCGCGGCCGGCCGCTGCCAGACTGCTAGCATCGACCGCGCGCCCCCGCGCGCGGCGTGCATAGAGATCGGTGAGTTCCGGCGGACGGGGCAGGCTGCCGGCATGGGTGGTGGGAATGCCCATGCTTTGCGACTCCCGAAGCGGCGAATCGACGAGTCGACCGGTGCATTGTCTACGAATGCTCTGTAGGCGCCAAGCGGCTCGACCTGTTTGGAACTTGCGGGACGGCTGGGTTCCTCCATTTGGGGGCTGGTCAGGCTGCAAGTCGTCCAATGTTGGGGGCCAGGCCAATCAGCCGGGGTTTTCTCGCCTCCGGTGGCCCAACGTTCGGAGCAAACTCAAGCTCTGCAATTGCTCAGCTTTGCTCGGTCCGAATAGCAGTAGCAGCACTGCGATCATTGATCGGACACCGGGCTTTGTCAGATACCTGGTCACCGAGCGCTCCCAGGCACGGATATAGGCCTCCACCGGCACGCCGAGCGTCACCAACAGGCTGCCGAACCGGCGCTTCGACGGCCCCTTCGGCCTGGGTTGGCCGATCCGTGCCGAGTTCCGCCTCCTACCAGAAAAGTCCTGTCTGGCCGTCGTGCACCACGTCTGCTGACTCCCGCACCACGTACCCGTGAAATTCGGGCCGTTCGCGGGCGGGGACAACGGGGAACGTCGTACCACCTCTTGCCCCGGAATGACTGGACCGACCTCGGTCGCCTTGAGCCGCGCCATTACGACCAGGCCCGAATCCGCCGGCACGATTTGCAGGATCGGCTCGCCGGGCCGGACCATCTCTCCCGGGGCAGTGACCGTCATCCCGAAAACCTCGCCCGAGACGGGTGCCCGCACCTCCATCCGTCCCAGACGGTCGCGTACTGAGGCCTGACGTGATTTCACCTGGCTCGCTTGCTGACGTCACGGACATGTACCTCGACCTCCTCAATCCAGCGTGAGCCGTTCCGGAGGATCTCGATTTTCAGCCCAGATACGCGGCCGCGAACCTGGGCAATCTTCACGGCCGCCGTCTCCACCTTGGCTCCCAGGTTCTTCGCAGCACGTTCGAGCGCGAGAAGCCTTGGCTGTCCTCGCGCAGGATCTCTCCCGAATGCACCGGATCGGCAGCAGGGTGTCGCTCGACCATCAGTGATGGTCTTCAATGTTGACCTCGGTCGCGCCATCTTTCGAGCCAGGTCGGCCGAAGAATGGGCACGGCTTCGCCGTTAGCGCCACACCTCACGGGCGACCATTCGGGCTGATGATGTTTGGACGAGTTGATCGGGGCAGACACCAGGGCCCCGGTTTCTCAGCCAGCCCAGCGGATGGGCCAATCGGGGGCGGGTGGCCAGCGACGCGCTGAACGGTTCTGCTGCTGGCGGGGAAGTGGAGGTGGCGTCCCGGCCTCTCAGACCTCGAAGGGCGCAGGGTCGAGAAAGCGGTCGAGAACGTTCTGGGTGATGCGCGAGATGTTGTTCTCGTAGCCGTTGTGCGGGAGGCTTCCGCAGAACGTGATGGAGCCGACGGAAAACACTGCTCCTCCCCGCCCAGTCTCGAAGAACGCCATGTCCGAGCGGATAAGGGCATCGGGCGGCTCGCCCGGCCATGTGGCGAGGTGGGTCAGGATCTCCTCAGGCACCACGATGAAGGTGTCGCCGTGCTGCTCGGAGGTCGCGAGGATGATCGTGTTGGGCGGTGAGCCGAGACGGGTGTCCACCCGGTCCACCTCGAATCCGGCAGCACCCCCGCCGGAGAGGCCGAAGTCACCAAGAATCCGGTCCGGCACACCCTCGAAGATCCAAGCTGCACGCGGGTCGTCCGCACCCGGCGCGCGCACGTAGTACGACCCCACGAACTGTCCCTGCCCTGAGAAGCCGACCCCGGCGAGCCGCTGGGGTGGGCGGTCGTTGCGCCGCCAGAGGCCCCCATACGCTCCATCGAAGGCGTTGTAGTACTCGCCCGGCTCCGCCGCCCACGCCCGGATTCCGCCTTCCGCCCGTCGGATCTCCACCACACCCGGAGCGGCTTCGCTGAGCGCCACCCGCCAGTAGAAGCCGTTGCCGCCGAGGTACATGAGCCGCCCGC
Organism: Alphaproteobacteria bacterium; assembly: GCA_965215575.1. GTDB lineage: Bacteria > Pseudomonadota > Alphaproteobacteria > TMED109 > TMED109 > VXPW01. Next base: position 1,707,573 of record OZ244069.1, on the reverse strand, counting down.
CCTCATCGAGGTGACGCTGGAGGGCGTCAAGAGTATTCGCCGTGTGATACTCGGGATGCGAGGGGGTGAGCACGACGCGGTAGGACGAGATGAGATCGTAACCCTCACGGTGCAGGTCGTGGTCGGTGACGAGGTCGAACTCGTAACCCTTCTCTTCCAGCCAGTCGAGGAGGTGCGTGTCGGCGGGGTAATGGCGAAGCCCCGATCCCGCCGTGTCCACGTAGCTCAGGAAAGCGGAGCGCTGGTTCAGCATCGGGCGAAGCTGCGACGCATAGCAGATGCCGCTGTCGTCGGTGTGAAAGTTGTACGTGGAGAGGGCGTACTCCTGGTGGTCGTCGGGCGTGATGTCGCGCGCCCCCCAGTCCCGGGAGCGGGCCAGGTAATCGTCGTTCGTGAGCCTTCGCGAGTAGTTGCCGTACACGGTATAGGTAAAGGTGGGAATCAGGACGCAGATGGCAGTCCGCCGAGACCCACGCGGAGGCAGCACGAAGAAGGGAATCATGTCCTCATGCTCGCCGCAGGCGAGCCGGACTGCGTACGAGCCGCTCTGGAGGTCGTCCGGCACCGTGTACGTGAAGTCTGTCTCCCAGCCACAGTCGTAGAGGTCGTCTTCGTGGAAGTGGATCGCCCCGTATTCCGCGGGCGCGTGACGCCAGCAGTGCTCCCGTCCGCTCCAGTTGGAGCCCTTCATCGCTCGCGCGGGAAGGTTCACCAGCTCGCCGTGCCAACCATTTGGCCCTGCGTCGACCACTTTGAGGGAAGATATTTCGCGGGAGAAATCCCAGTCCGCAATGACCATGGCTTCGGTTAGCGGCGCCTCCGACGTCACATCGCTCGGGCCGGCTTCGCCGGTCGCGTCGCGTACGATCATCGGCCGCTCGATCTTTCCGTTGAAGTGGCCGCCGACCGGACTTCCTCCTAGTGCACCAATAAAAATCGTGCCGTCGCCCTTGGCCGTCGGCGCTTTCATGCGCCGGCTCGCCGTTCCCGTGTCGTGCACCGCGGCAAACGGGCTATGCGCCCGCTGCCCCACGGTGACGGTGCCGCGCCCAGGGTCGACGCTCGCCCACACTTGATACCAGGCGCGCGGGCGAAGCGGTTTGCCGACGGCGACCGTCTCGACGCTGCCCGCGGTTACGACGCGCACACTTGCGCCGCGCTCGGCGTCCAGAAAGAGCGCGAGTCCGCCTCCGTCGCCGAGCCACGACACGATGCCCTGCCTCTCGCGCCCGGGCAGCGTCGGCCAGATGGTTGCGGACACGGTTAACGCATCCTCCTCCAAGCGCGCCCCCGGGATCCGGGCGTAAGAGCCGAGCTGAGCGTCCTGCGCGCGCGAAGGCCAGCTTCCCTCGAAGGTGGACGCGACAGCCTCCTCCTTGATGCCGGGGCCAGCCGGGTTCGGGTCCCCCGAGATGACCCGGACGAGACGCGCCTGGAATGGCTCGGCGGAGCGGCTGCTCACCTTGAACGAGATCGTTTCGCCGGGTCGGGCCGACCACCGGTCCGCGTACCCGATCAGGGCAATCGTGTTGGGGATCAACGGCAAAATGCAGTCCGCGCTCTTCTCCGGGCACGCCGGATCATATCCCGGTTCCGTCGGCCGTTATCCAAGCCAGCCGTAAGCTTCATCGGTACGCGGCGCGCAACCCGGATTCGAGACCAATCCAGACCCGCGGGCCCGCTCCCGTACCGCTTTGGCCCCAGTGCTGCCCACGGCCTCGTTCGGCAAACGGCGCAGCAGGCCGGCGACGCGGCGGCCGAACTACGGGCGGAGGAGCACGCTGTGCCCCTCCTGGGCCCGTCCGGGGTCGATCTCAGGTGAACGTCGTCAATCCGTCGTCATTTTCGGCACCGCCGGATGGGTAGCTCGACCTATGGGACTACGGTCTCTCGACTGGAAGCCGTGCCAGGCGCTCGGCCAACAGGGCGAAAAAACCGTCGGCATCGATGTGCTCGAGAACCCGCGCGTTTGCGGCGCCGCTGCGCCCATAGGCATCGCACACCGTGCGCCCCAGGCAGTGGCTGCCTTCAAGCTCGATCGTCACTCTCATGTCCCGACCCTCAAACAAATCCGGCATCAGGAGACAGGCGATCACGCACGGGTCGTGGAGGGGGGCGCCGTGACCGTACGCTGCAACGCTCCTTGCGCCGTAGAATTCGAGCAGCCCGCAGACTGCCGCCGCTGGTGCCGTCCCCAGCGATCGAATCGCTTCAATCCGAGCCTTTGTCGCAATCACCTGACGGGTGACATCGAGTCCCAACATCGTCATGGGCACCCCCGCATCGAAGACCACATGGGCTGCATGAGGGTCGGCGTGGATATTGAACTCGGCCGCTGGCGTGACGTTGCCAAGTCCGATCGCACCGCCCATGGCGACGACCTCCGAGACATTGTCGAGGATCGCTGGGTTCTTGACGATTGCCAGCGCGATATTGGTCAGTGGACCGAGGGTGGCAAGAGTGACCGGCTTGGGCGCCCGTACAAGGGTATCCGCCAAGAAATCCACTGCATGAGCCGGTTCCACTGGGCGACTCGGCTCCGGCAGGTCAGCGCCGTCGAGCCCGGTGCGGCCGTGAATGGCTTCAGCGGTCACAGGCGCGCGCACCATAGGCCGCGGGCATCCGGCATAAACGGGCACTTCTGATCGACCGGCCAAATCTCTGATTCGGCGGGCATTGCACTCGGTCTGCGCCAAAGGCACGTTGCCGGCAACAGCCGTGATGCCGAGAAGCTCGAACTCGTCGACGGAAGCGAGCGCGAGCAGAAGGGCGACAGCGTCATCCTGGCCAGGATCACAGTCGATGATCAGGGGACGCTTGCTCATGGCTGGGCCGAATCGTGCACCTTGGTGTGGGCAATCCTAGATCTCGTCATGCCCATCGCCCGCTTAGCCCCGGCTGACGGCAACGAACAGCGAAATGGAAGCACCGCTCGGTCGGGATATGCCCGTCGCTGCTGTGGGTGCCAAGCGAGGCGACAACCTGCCTCCGCCGTTACGCCTCAACAACCCACTACTGCCCTGTCCTGTCCGAACTGCACTTCCCAGAAGTCATGCAGCCATCAGGACGCGAACGTGTGCCGCGACACTAGCCGCCAGGGCATCGAGGTCGTAACCGCCCTCGAGCGTTGCGACCAGGCGGCCCCCGCATAGTTCGTCGGCGATCTCGCAGAGCCGCTCGGTAACCCACGCGTAGTCGTCTTCCACGAGGCGCAGCGTCGCCAATGGATCGCGTTCGTGGGCGTCGAAGCCGGCCGACACCAGAATCAGATCGGGAGAAAACTCCCGCAGTGCCGGGAACACGGTTTCATCCATTCCCGCGCGGAACTCGGTCGAGCCCGATCCCGGCCGGAGCGGAACGTTGACGATGTTACCGCAGCCGGTTTCATCGGCACTCCCCGTCCCGGGGTAGAGGGGAAACTCATGGGTCGAAGCAAAGAACAGCGACGGGTCGGCCTCGAACATCGCCTGGGTGCCGTTGCCGTGATGTACATCGAAATCGACCACTGCCACCCGCTCGGCACCTAACGCCTCACGCGCATGCATCGCTCCGACGGCGACATTGTTGAACAGGCAGAAACCCATGCTGCGATCCGCCTCGGCGTGATGCCCAGGCGGTCGGACGGCGCAGAAGGCATTCGTGGCTTTGCCCGCCATCACTGCCGACACCGCAGCCACCATGGCTCCCGCAGCCCGCAACGAAGCTTCGCCGGAGTCGGCAGACATTACGGTGTCGGCGTCCACCCTTACACGCCCATCTGCGGGCACCGCGTCCAGTAAGGCTTCGACAAACGCCGGCGCATGTGCACGCACAAGCTGCCCAGGTTCCGCCGCCGGCGCAGTGCGCCGGTCGAGGCCTGTAAACGCTTTCGCAGACAATGCCTCCATCACCGCGCGGATCCGGTCAGGGCGCTCGGGATGGCCTAGGCCGGTGTCATGCCTCGCAGAACTCTCGTGATGAAAGAGCAGGGTTGTCATGAATATCTCCTTCTCGCCGGCCTCCGGGTTCCCACCAAACGAACCGCCGGGAGGGCACTCCAGCTTCTGATAGCACGGCGGTGCGAACGACCGACCGTAGCGGCTCAGCCCGTCGACGCTCCAACCTTGATGCAATCCCTGCAGACTGTGTCCTGGGAGACTTGATCTGCGAACCAGCGAAGCGCTTCGCTGACCAGCTTTCGATCAGAGGGCACAGAATTCGGACCCTTCGGGGCGAGACACGAGATCGCAGGCGTCACTGGCGGCCCGGTTGCCCCGACGACGGGCAGCAGCGCGCTCCACCGTCTCTCCCTCGACGATCCCCCGGACTCAGGCCGACTTCCCAGCATTCCCGACCCTAGCGGGTCCGAGACAAGGCTCCTTGCCGTAGGGCCCGAGGTCAGCAGCCGCAAGCACAGAGCCTATGGATGGCGGCCGCCCGTTCAGCCACAAGCATCCCCGAAGCATAAAGCGCGTCCCGCAGGGAAATCCCGCAAGTTCCCGCCCTCAGCGCAGATAACCCAACTCCGCCCATTTGCGGTAGGCGTCGTGGAAGGCGAAATAGGATTCGGCCACCCGTGCAAAGTCTGCGTCCTTCGCCGATTCCTCGACGACAACCTCCTCCCAACCTGCACGCATCGCTGCCAGAATCTCGGGGGACCAGCTGTGGAACTGGACTCCAAGGGACTCGAGTTCGGCCAAGGCCTTCGACTGCGCTGCTTCTCCGATCGCCGCACCACGCACGAAATTGGCGTGACAGACGGTCTCGATCTGCGCCTGCTGAACCAGCGAGAGTTCGCTCCAACGGTCGCTGGACACAAGCAATTCGAACAGGCTCGTCTGCTGATGCCAGCCCGGGAAGTAATAGTGCTTGGCAACCTGATAGAAGCCCTGATTCAGGTCGATGACCGGCATCGAGTACTCGGCCGCGTCGATGGCTCCGAGTTCAAGCGCCGGGAAGATGTCGCCGCCAGCAAGCAGCTGCGTGGAGACCCCGAGTTTCTCCATCACCCGCGCACCGAGCCCGAAGAACCGCATCTTAAGCCCCCGAAGGTCATCAATCGACTTGATTTCTTCCCTGAACCATCCCGAGCCTTCGGGCGAGTGCAGGCCGCAGTGCATGGCGTGGATTTCGTGCGGCACGTAGAGTTCGCGGTACATCTCTTCGGCGCCGGTGGCATAAAGCCACGCCAGATACTCGCCGATTCCGGGACCGAAGGGCACGGCGGTGAAGAACTGCAGTGCGGGGACCTTCCCGGCCCAAAGGCCGGGCGAGGACCAGGCGGCGTCGATCGACCCCTGGGAGACTGCGTCAAACATCTCGAGCGGCGGCACCAGCGCGTTGGGTTCGAAGAATTGGATCCTGACCGCGCCGCTGGTGATCAGTTCCACCCGCTCGGTCAAGTAGGTGCCCAGTTCGCCCTGGATCGGCCATTGGCTGCCGAATGCGCTGGCCATTTTCCACCGCACGGTCTTGGCGTCGCCAGCGCCCTCAGCGCTGTCCGAAGTTGCCACCGGTTCGCCCGAAGGGCCTCCGCTCCACTGCGAGACGAGGAATCCGCCCACCCCGCCAATCACGAGGGCGACCACGACCACTACGATTCGGCCCATGTTCCCAACTCCGCAACTTCAATCAGACGGAAACCCTAACACACGCCTGGTGCCTCACCCCAACGCCCTGCGCGGTTACAGCATGGACGCGGAACGGGCCAGACGCCGAACTCCTTCGACAACCTGATGTTCATGTCTGGCTTCCGCCGGCCGGTCAAATCGGGCCGGATTCTTCCGACGGGCGGCTCTGGAACACTGTAGGGGGATGTATCCACGTACGTCCGCCGGGGAGGAGTGGGTGCAGGGTCGGCTGCCGGTGGCATCCCTAGAAAGTTCGGCTGTCCTGCGGCACAGAAGCACCGCCGGCCCCAGGAGGACCGGCGGCGCAGCACTGGCGACGGGCCACGCCAGGCCCGTTGTCCGCGGGAGAAACCCGCTAGACGGAGTAGTACATATCGAACTCGGCGGGATGCGGTGAGTAGTCCAGGCGCTGGATCTCCTCGCGCCGCAGTTCGATGTAACCGTCGATGGCGTCCTTCGTGAACACGCCGCCCTCGATCAGGAAATCGTGATCGCTCTCCAGGCGATCGCACGCCTCCTGCAGGCTTGCGGACAGGGTGGCGATTCCCGTCCGTTCCTCAGGGGCCAAGTCATAGAGGTTCTTGTCCAGAGGGTCGCCCGGGTCGATCCGGTTCCTGATTCCGTCGAGGCCTGCCATCAGCATCGCCGAGAACGCGAGATACGGATTGCAGGAAGGGTCCGGGAACCTCACCTCAACGCGCTTGGTGTTCGGACCGGTCCCGAACGGGATACGGCAGCTCGCTGACCGATTGCGGGCTGAATAGGCGAGAAGCGTCGGGGCCTCGAATCCCGGCACCAGCCGCTTGTAGCTGTTGGTCGTCGGATTCGTGAAGGCGTTCAGGGTGCGCGCATGCTTGATGATGCCCCCGATGTAGTGCAGGCACATCTCCGAGAGCCCCGCGTAGCCATCGCCCGCGAAGAGCGGTGACCCGCCCTTCCAGATGGACTGGTGCACGTGCATGCCCGACCCGTTGTCGTCGACGACCGGCTTTGGCATGAACGTGGCCGTCTTGCCATAGGAGTGCGCGACCATGTGCACGCAGTACTTGTAGATCTGGAGAGAGTCCGCGGCACTCAGCAGCGAGTCGAACTTCAACCCCAACTCATGCTGGGACGGCGCGACCTCGTGATGGTGCTTCTCCATCACAAGTCCCATCTCGGCCATCGTGGTCACCATCTCGGAACGGAGGTCGGAAGCGGAATCGACCGGTGGGACCGGGAAGTACCCGCCCTTGGCCACCGGACGGTGCCCGATGTTGCCGCCCTCGAATTCCTCGCCGGAGTTGTAGGGCCCTTCCTCCGAATCGATCCGATAGAAGGTGTGGTTCATCGAGACGTTCCAGCGGACGTCATCGAAGACGAAGAACTCAGCTTCCGGCCCGAAGTACGCGGTGTCACCGATCCCGGACGACTTGAGGTAGGCCTCGGCCCGGACCGCCGTCGAACGCGGGTCGCGTTCGTACGCCTCACCCGTGGTGGGTTCGAGGATGTTGCAAAAGATGACGAGGGTCGGCTGGGCAGTGAACGGGTCGAGCACCGCGGTCGAGGCATCCGGCATCATGCACATGTCGGACTGGTCGATCTCCTTCCAGCCGGCGATCGACGAGCCGTCAAACATCAGCCCATCGATAAACATGTCCTCGTCGATGGTGTTGACTGCCTGGGATAGGTGTTGCCATTTGCCCCGGGGATCCGTGAAGCGAAAGTCGACAAACTCGACATTTTTTTCACGGATCGTTTCGAGAACATTTTCGACTTCAGAAGCCATGTGGTTCCTCCACGGCGTACACAGATGGATTGGGAAGGGCGCCGGGCGCAGCCGGCAACGCCGCTAGATTACAATGTCACCTTCTTCGCCGGTGCGAATCCGGATCGCCTGTTCGACCGACGTGACGAAGATCTTGCCATCGCCGATCCGCCCAGTGTGCGCCGACTTCTGGATCGCCTCAATCGCTTTTTCAAGCAGGTCGTCCTTGAGCACGACCTCGATCTTAATCTTAGGCAGGAAGTCGACCACGTACTCGGCCCCACGGAACAGCTCCGTGTGTCCCTTCTGACGGCCGAAGCCCTTGACCTCTGTGACAGTGATCCCCTGCAGACCCACCTCGTGAAGGGCCTCCTTCACTTCGTCGAGCTTGAACGGCTTGATGACCGCTTCAATTTTCTTCACGAGCATTCTCCGTAGTGTTACCGACACCAAGTCCGTCGGGCGATTATTGGAAGTATTGAAGCAATTTCCGTGCCACGCCCCGTCCCGCGGATTCTACCGCCTTCAGGCCGTCAGTCAGGTTAATTGTGCCTATCTTCTAGGCGCCTCCCTGCCTAGTTTCGAGGCGATTCTCCGGCTCCGCCCAACATCCAGTGGCCTAGCCAGCGTTGTTGCAGTCCCCGATCCCGCAAGCGATCATGCGTGTTGGCATCGCTCGGGCTGACTACCACGATGGATTACTTCGCCCAGCAGTTTATCAACGGGATCAGTCTCGGGGCGATCTACGGCTTGATCGCGATCGGATACACGATGGTCTACGGGATCATCGGCATGATTAATTTCGCGCACGGTGAGATCTACATGATCGGCGCTTTCATCGCGTTGATTGTCGTGGTTGCCTTTGGCATTGGCGAGAGCGGCCTCGTCATCATCGCTCTCCTTTCGGCCCTGTTCGTGTCAATGGCCTTGACATCGCTCTATGGCTGGGTTCTCGAGCGGATCGCGTACCGGCCGCTCCGGGGCACCCAGCGACTGGCCGCGCTGATCTCGGCCATCGGCATGTCGATCGCACTCCAAAACTATGTCCAACTCACCCAAGGAGCGCGGGTCAAGACGCTTCCCCCGATCATTCGTGGCGGTTTCGAGTTCGAGTTGGGCAACACAGACTTCATCGTCCGCCTCAGCACCCTCCAGATCATGATCGTGGTCGTGACCCTAGTCCTGATGGCGGTGTTCGCGCTGCTGATCGCGCACACGGCCCTCGGCCGCGCGCAGCGTGCGTGCCAGCAGGATCAGGGCATGGCCGCCCTACTCGGAGTCAACGTCGACCGGACCATTTCGCTCACCTTCGTCATGGGGGCAGCCATGGCGTCGGTCGCAGGCCTCATGGTCACCCTCTACTACGGGGTCATCGATTTCTTTGTGGGCTTCATCGCGGGTGTCAAGGCGTTCACCGCAGCCGTGCTGGGAGGGATCGGCTCGATTCCGGGTGCCATGCTTGGAGGTCTCCTCATTGGCCTGACCGAAGCCATGTGGTCGGGCTACTTCAGCATCGAATACAAGGACGTGGCGACGTTCTCGATCCTCGTGATCGTCCTGATCTTCTTGCCAACGGGAATTCTCGGCACACCAGAAGTGGAAAAGGTGTGACTCCCGGGGGCAGCACAGCGCTCCTCCGCGACGCGACTCTGGTTGCCGTCATCGCCGGTGTTCTGGCGTTCCCCTTCGTCGGGCTGCAAATCACCACGCATGGGACGGCTCCCACTCTGAGCACTCGTTTCCCGGAATTCGCCGGCGCGGTGGTCCTGATTTTCTTTGGCCGGCTCGGCATCAGCGCGGCCCGTCGCGGACAGGTGGTCCTCCCGCTCGCGCTCGGCGCGGCAATGGCCGTGCTTGGCGGACTTTCCCTGGTGGTCGAGGCCATCGGCCCCAGTTCCGAACACAGCGCACTTCTTCTGGCGATCGTCCCCGGCACCTTTCTCGCCACGGTTGCTGCCGCTGGCGGCCTCGCGATCGCCGCCACCGCGCTGCGCAATCACCTCGTTCAGGGCCGCCAGCCGGTCACGCGCCAGGCTTTGCCGCTCGGGAAGGTCCTGCTCTGGACCGGCGTCTCTCTAGGGGTACTCGGTCTGGTCCTTCCGATCCTGCCGATGGTCGACCGCAGACTGATCGACGTCGCAACACTGGTGCTCACGTACGTCATGCTCGGCTGGGGCCTCAACATCGTGGTCGGGCTCGCTGGCCTTCTGGACCTTGGCTACGTCGCGTTCTACGCGGTGGGTGCGTACTCCTACGCACTGCTCTCGGTAAGCCTGGGCTGGAGTTTCTGGATCTGCCTGCCGGTGGCCGGGGTGCTGGCCGCGCTCTTCGGCGTCCTGCTGGGTTTTCCCGTACTCCGCCTGCGCGGGGACTATCTCGCCATCGTCACGCTTGGCTTTGGCGAAATGGTCCGGATCATCCTGATCAACTGGTACGATTTCACGAACGGTCCTGACGGCATCAGCAACATCGGCCGGCCGAGTTTCTTCGGCCTTCGCTTTGCACCGAAGCCGGAGGAAGGCTCCGAGACGTTCCACACGTTCTTCGGCGTTGCCTACGATCCCATTCACCGTCTGATCTTCCTGTACTACCTGATTCTCGCGCTCGCGTTCCTGACCAACGCGTTTACGCTGCGGATCCGCCGTCTCCCGGTCGGACGAGCCTGGGAGGCGCTCCGGGAGGATGAGATCGCCTGTCGGTCGCTCGGCATCAACCCGCGCAACACCAAGCTCTCCGCCTTCGCAATCGGCGCCATGTTCGCAGGCTTCGCAGGCTCGTTCTTTGCGACCCGGCAGGGGTTCGTCAGCCCCGAGAGCTTCACGTTCATTGAATCGGCGATTCTGGTCGCCATCGTGGTGCTTGGCGGCATGGGAAGCCAGATTGGCGTGGCCATTGCCGCCATCATCCTGGTCGGACTGCCCGAATACTTCCGCGATCTCCAGGAATACCGGATGCTCGCCTTCGGCATGGGCATGGTGCTGATCATGCTGTGGCGGCCGGGTGGGCTGCTGACCCACCGGGAGCCGACCATTCGCGCTCCGCTCCGCCCGGCTTTGACATGAACGGTTCCACGCTGCTCGAGGTCCAGCATCTCACCATGCGCTTCGGAGGCCTGCTCGCCGTCGATGACGTCAGTTTCTCCGTCAGCCCCGGCACCATCCACGCGCTCATCGGTCCCAACGGCGCGGGCAAGACCACAGTCTTCAATTGCCTGACCGGATTCTACAAGCCGACGGTCGGCAGACTGACTCTGACCTCCCCGACCACCCGCACGTCGTTCCTCCTTGAGCAGATGGAGGACTACCGGATCGTGCGCGAAGCCAAGGTCGTACGGACGTTCCAGAACATCCGGACTTTTCCGAAATTGTCGGTCCTCGAAAACCTGATGGTGGCTCAGCACAACCAACTGATGACCGCCTCGGGCTGGACGTTGCTCGGACTTGCCGGTGCACCGTCGTTTCGCCATGCGGAGGAGGAAGCGGTCGAGCGTGCCGGCTACTGGATCGGCCGGACCGGACTCTCCGAGTACGCCGACACCGAGGCAGGCACCCTTCCTTACGGAGAGCAGCGGCGTCTCGAGATCGCGCGGGCCATGTGCTGCGACCCCGTCCTCCTTTGCCTTGACGAGCCGGCCGCGGGCCTCAACCCGAGCGAGACCGAGGAACTGAGCAACCTGATCCTCTACATCCGGGACCACCATGACATCAGCGTCCTCCTGATCGAACACGACATGCACATGGTGATGGGCGTCTCCGATCACATCGTCGTGCTCGACTACGGCCGCAAGATTGCAGAAGGCTCGCCGGAGGAGGTCCGGGGCAATCCGGCCGTCATCCGCGCCTATCTGGGGAGTGATGACGACGATGAGGAACCGACCTCGCCGGATACCTCGCAGTGACCGCGCTTCTCAAGGTCTCGGGCGTGCGGACGTTCTACGGCGCTATTGAGGCGCTCCGGGGAGTCGACATCGAGGTTGCGGAGGGCGAGATCGTCACCTTGATCGGCTCCAACGGGGCCGGCAAGTCCACGCTGCTGATGACGATTTGCGGTCGTCCTCAGGCCAGAAGCGGGCAGATCCGGTTCAACGGCAAGGACATCACCCACCTTCCCACGTGGGAGATCGTGCGCCTCGGCATTGCCCAGACTCCGGAAGGCCGGCGCATTTTTCCGCGGATGACGGTCCTCGAAAACCTGCAAATGGGTGCCGTGGCCAATCCAAGTGCCGATTTTGAGGAAGGCATCGAGCGCGCCTTTGCGTTGTTCCCGGTGCTGGGTCAGCGGCGGCGCCAAATCGGCGGCACGCTGTCGGGCGGGGAGCAGCAAATGCTAGCCATCGCCCGAGCCTTGATCGGTCGCCCCAAGCTGCTGCTGCTCGACGAACCCTCTCTTGGACTGGCCCCGAGGCTCGCGCGCCAGATCTTTGCGGTCCTCCGGGAAATCAGCCAGTCGGGCCACACCACTATTTTCCTCGTCGAGCAAAACGCCTATCACGCGCTCCGACTCTGCCATCGCGGATACGTCCTCGCCAATGGCCGCGTCACCATGCAGGGCACCGGCAAGGAACTTCTGGAGGATCCCGCTGTGCAGGCAACCTATCTCGGAGGTGCGGGATCGTGATCGAAGCACTGCTCGGAATGCCGCTCAGTGTCTATATCGGATGCACGGTCGTGATCGCGGGTGGGGCCTCGTGGCTCTCGGGGCGTGCTCTGGCGCTCGGCTGGCGGCCAGCCTGGTCGGTCGTTCCGACGGCCGCCGGACTGGCCTTGGCCGATCGGTTCTTCGTCTGGGCTCTGTTCGCCGGGGAGTTCTATCCGCTGGCGGGCACCTTGGCCGAGTTCGCAACCCTGCTTGTCTTGGGAAGCGTTGCCCATCGTTACACTCTGGCTCGACGGATGGTGCAGCAGTATCCGTGGCTTTACGAACGCAGTGGCCCGCTCGGATGGCGTCGTTTGACGGCGGCTACCGATTGACCTTGCGCCAATCGGCAGGCCCGGCCTAAGGCAGGGACTGGTATAATGTTTGGGAAGCAGTCCGACTTCATGACCGTGCCGGAACGTGCCCAAGGAGGTTCTGACCAATGAAGCAGATCATTTATGGAATCCTAGCCGCCGCCGTTGCAGTCATTGTCATTGTGGTCGTCATCGACCAGTACGGTGGTGGCGGCGATGGAGGTTCTGGCGAACCCATCCAAATCGCATCCGTCGGCCCGCTGACGGGGCAATACGCTTCGTTTGGCGAACAACTGGAACAAGGCGCTATAGCGGCCGTCGCCGACCTGAACGCGGCAGGCGGCGTTCTCGGGGCGCAACTGGTGTTGGAAACCGGCGACGACGCCTGCGATCCCAAGCAGGCGGTTGCAGTCGCCAACAGCTTGGCCTCGAAGGGCGTACCCATCGTCATTGGCCACTTCTGCTCAGGCTCCTCGATCCCGGCATCGAACGTGTACGCCGAGGAAAACATGATCCAGATTTCTCCGGCGTCCACGAACCCGCAATTCACCGAACGCGGTCTGGACAACGTCTTTCGCACCTGCGGCCGTGATGATCAGCAGGGCCTGATCGCCGGCGCGTACCTGGCCGAAAATCACGGAAATGACCGGATCGCGATCGTCCACGATAAGACCGCCTATGGGAAGGGGCTTGCCGACGAGACGCGTGCCGCGCTCAACGCCAATGGTGCGACCGAAGTGCTGTACGAGGCCTACACCGCCGGCGAGAAGGACTACTCGACGCTGGTCTCGAAGCTCAAGCTCGAGCGGGTCGACGTCCTGTACGTGGGCGGCTATCACTCGGAGGCTGGCCTGATCGTTCGCCAGATGCGGGATCAGGGCCTCGACACCCAATTGATCTCGGGTGACGCACTGGTGTCCCAAGAGTACTGGGCCATTACCGGCGAAGCGGGTCAGGGTACCCGGATGACGTTCGCGCCGGACCCGCGCAACAACCCGGAAGCAGCGTCCGTGGTGAAACGCTTCCGCGAGGAGATGAACTACGAACCCGAGGGCTACACGCTCTATACCTACGCCGCCATCCAGGCGTGGGCACAGGCGGCGGAGACCGCAGGATCACTCGACCCGGAAGCGATCAAGGCAGCACTCCGGTCCGGCTCGTTCGACACGGTGCTTGGAACTTTGAGCTTCGACGACAAGGGCGATATTGAAGGACCGTCCTACGTGTTCTACGAGTGGCGGGACGGCGACTACCAACAGATCAACTAACGGTCGTCGCCAATCCAGAATCACGCGCGCATCGCGGCCGGGCACCATTACCCGGCCGCATTGTGCGGGATATTCATGCTGTAGGAGGGATGCCGGAGTGGTCGAACGGGGCGGTCTCGAAAACCGTTGTGCGCGCAAGCGTACCGAGGGTTCGAATCCCTCTCCCTCCGCCGCCGCCGCCCGCCCCGCCCATAGCCGTACCGGATAGTGGAGGCATTCTGCAAGCGAGCGTTTCATTCACTGTTCGGTGTTCCGATCGGTCACGGTTCGCGTGAGCGTGACCGTGCGAGCATGTTTCGATATTCGATATTCTCGGTGATAATTGCGGTCAGCAGCTGCTGTTCGACACTGCTGCCTTCTGCAGGCTTGGACACGCCGAGAGTGGCCCAGATATCGGTCTTGGTTGCTGTGATGAACTCACTTAGGCTCGCTGCCTCGGCCTGTGGGCAGGTGTACAGGCTGTGGAAGGGGTGGTCGTCTGTCCGCGCAAGCCCCAGGGAAATGGTGTCGGCTTCGGTATCGACGAAGAAACCGAGTGTCCGGCCCGGGTGTGCGTGGAGTGCCACCACCGGATCCGTTTCCAGGCAGTTGATGATGTCGAGCACCATCGTGTCGATTTCAACGTGCCCCGAAAGGGTTTTGTCTTTGTGCAAATCGATGGTCCATTCTCGCACGAGGTGATCGGAAAGGCTTTCGGCGAGGTGGTCATGCAGCTGGATGCGGGTTGATGGATCGATCCGCTCGATGTGGTAGGTCAGCCCGTACAAGCAGTCGTACAGGTCGCGGGCGGCGCTCCGGTTCATTAGGGCGTTGGCTTTGCCTTGGTACAAGTGTCGTGACGTGTACGTCGGGATCCCTTTGTGTGTGCGCAGATTTGAACGCTGGAATTCCGGATTGTTGAGGTCAGGCAGGAATCTGGCGTTGATGTGACTGCAGATTCGCTCGGTCCGGCCGTCCGCCAGTGTCGCTGACCATTGGAAGGATACCGGCTGAGCCCGGTGTGCCGGGTTGGACACCAGCGGGTCGGCTACATTCGGGAGGCCGCGCAGTGCTTGGCGCAGCAAGCGGGCCTGATCCGGCTTCGGCCAGACTCTGTTGGTGTCGCAGTCGTAATCGATGCTGGGCCGGTTTACACCTTCACATAGGTGCAGCAGCGTGCCTCCTTTGCCGACGATCTGTAACTCGTGTCGAATGCCGAGTGCGGGCAGTCGTATCGCAAGTTCGCGCAGGACGGCGAGGCGTTGTTCGTCGACGCGGTCGGTCGGGATGTCCGGGGGAAGCGCGTCGAGTTGAAATCGGCGGACGGTCAAGGGATCGGCTACTCCGTCGGCGAGTCATTGTGGAACGCGTTCCGGACCCACTCGCGGATCGCGTTGGCGCGGGGTTCGGGCAGTCCCGCTGCGATCCTGAGCAGCACCTGCTCCGTCCACTCCCACTGGTCTTCTGATCCGAGCCAGCGGTACACGGTCCGGCGGTCGAGGATCCGTTCCGGTTGTCCGGCGGGTGGCGGCGTGTAGTCCAGCGTCATGGCCAGCACGTATTCCACGGTCGCCCGTTCGTGGCTGGCTCCCCAGACGATCGCCGGTTCGGTTGCCTGCGGGTGCGCCATCTTGATGAGGCCCGGCCGCAGGTCCAGCAGCCGCTCGGCGCTCAGGATGGAGGTCAGGACGTGTTGGAGGGCGGGGTTGTCGGCGTCGTCCGTGGACATCTCGGCGACCCGTCTTGCGGTGCCCGCCGGGCGCATGTACGACCAGCCGTCGTGCCAGTCGCCGCCCGGGCGGCCGAGCGGATCCGGGACGTTGAGCGCGCTGCCGCCGGTGACGTACCGGTCCTGCGCGGTGGGCGGGATCACGACCCAGTCTCGCACGAGCGGCGCGGCCGGGTCCGGTTCCGGGATCTTGCGCGGGCCGAGGAGCTTCCGGAGTTCCCGCGCCGGCGGGCGTTCGGACGCTGGCAGCGTGAGCGCCCGGGTGAACGGCGTGCTCGGGTCCGGTCCGTAGTCGGTCGGTATGGCAGTAAGGACCTGCGTGCTGCTGGGCGCGATCATCATCAGGGTCTCCCGGCCGGTTCTATCCTACCGTGGAAGCGACAGACTTCAGGGATCGGGGTTTGTGGGCCCCCTCTGCCTGGTCCTGGACCGTATAGCGCGTGTCTCGGTTCGACCAAGCCGTCGCAGATGCATTCTGCCAATATCCGGTACGGCTAGGTGGATGAGTTCTGCTTCCGGTATAACCTGCGCAAAATAGACCCGGGCAAAGCGTTCTTTGGGATCATCAACTTAGGATTGGGGGTATGGAGATGAGCAAAAATACAGATAGCCGGCGAGTGGGAGCAGAAGTTCTCCCCCCCCCCCTTCCTCAAGTGAGCCATCAAGGCGATCTGACTATCGGGGAGAACATTGTTCTTCGCTGCTACGTCCTCGAGGATGGAACAAGAGTTTTGTCACGAATGGGTATGCTGAAGGCCATTGGCAGACAAGGAAAAGCGAAAGGGGGCCGTCAGCATGATAGTGAATTCCAAACCCCCGTATTTCTGAGTGCTAATAACCTGAACCCTTTTATTCCTAGGGAGTTACTTGAGAATTCAGTTCTGGTTGTTTTCGAGAAAGGGGCACAACGGATCATTGGATATAAAGCGGAATTCCTTCCAAAAGTCTGTGAGGTTTTTCTTGATGCACGTGATGCGGGAAAGCTCCGTCCAAACCAACTGCACATTGCTGAGGCGTGTAAAATATTGTACCGAGCATTTGCAACTGTAGGGATCATCGCGCTAGTCGATGAGGTAACAGGATATCAAGAAGTCAGGGACCGACTTGCCCTGCAAACAATTCTTGATAAATATCTAGGCGAATCCTATGCGGCATAAATATCTAGGCGAATCCTATGCGGCATGGGCAAAGACCTTCCCTGACGAATTCTACCATGAGATATTTCGCCTCAAGAACTGGCGAAACGCCCCGCTGTCATTGGTCATTACACAAATGATTCGCCTTAGCCCCTGGTGTTTTGAGAGAACTCCGGCGTCGGGACCAGGGCGGCGGAAAAGCACGCACCATGGGGATCATGGCAATCCGAAGTTGCGGGAACATCTGAGAACCTCCAAGTACGGCTGAATTGACGCTCTGCGGCGAGATTGCCTTGCGAATCATGGGGCCCGTTCGGGGCTCGCATGCGGGTTTGGGTCGGTCGGGGCGGCCCCGGCAGGCTGGGATTCGGGGGTGTGGGCAGACTCAGGCCGCGGCTGCTCTCCGTTCATGGAAGATGAGGCGTTGAAAGTTGTAGGCCAGGTTGGCCAGACCGATGCGGGTCTGCGCCCGTGGGAGGCCGATCGTCCGCACGCGCAATCCCATGTGTGCCTTCTGCTGGGCAAACACGTGCTCCACGCGGGCGCGCACGGCGGACTTGCGGGCGTTGGCGCGCGCGATGTGCCGGGGCATCGGCCGTCCGGGCGGCTTCTTGCGATGGATCCGCGACACCCGGCCGATGCTGGCCAGCCAGGCTTCGTTGGCCTGCGAGCGATACGCCGTGTCCGCCCAGACGCTCGCCGCCAGATTGTCGCTGGTGACGAGGCACCGCAGCATCGCGCCGTCGTGATGGGCGGCATCGGACACCGCGGCACGCCGAATGAACCCGTACGCCCGATCGATGGCGATATGGTTCTTGGTGCCGAACACCGGAATGGCAATCGCCGGCAACTGCCGTTGCGCCCCCTCCGGGGGCGGCCGCCGGCCCGTCTTGACCGTCCAGCGCGCGTCGACATCCTTCTGCGCGGCCTTGGCCGGCTGGTCCGGCCAGATTTCGTCCGCGCTCCGGCCGGCCTTGGCCGCGCCCTTCTCGGTGGCGCTCAGGCGCTGTCGGGGAGCAGCGACCAGTGTCGCGTCGACGATCTGGCCGCCCATGGGCAGATACCCCGCCTCCCACAGCGCCCGGTCGAACGTCGCGAACAGCGCGTCGATGACCCCCGCCCGGGTCAACCGTTCGCGAAACGTCCAGATCGTGTTGCGGTCGGGCGTCGGCGCCCCGAGCTCGAACCCCAGGAAGCGCATCCAGCTCAGCCGGTCGCGGATCAGGAACTCCATGCGCTCATCACTCGCGGTGTGCTGGGCCGCCAGCACCATAACCTTGAACATGGCCACCGGGTCATACGGCGGACGCCCGCCCTTCGACCCGTCGGCGTAGCCCAGCGCCGCCTCCAGCGGAACCCGGAACACCTCGAAGTCCACCACCTTCGCCAGCACTTCCAGCGGATCGCCGGTCGCCGACAACCGGGCGAGATGATCCGGCAAAGCAAACAGCCCCGCAGGTCGCATCCGTCGTACCCCCTCGCTGATTCAGCTATCGCCGCGCACCTTAGTACATCCGCCAGGTAAATGGAGGGGTCCATCTGATTGGGATCATTGCCCTGCTTCGAGCTGCTCCGAATTGGGTGAGCTTCCAGCGCACTCTAAACCGCGCATACCCGAAGGTAGGGGATACTCTCCCGCTGCCGTTTGATGAAAGTAGTAGTGTGTGAAAGAAAACTATGGAATACGCTATTCGATCAGTGGGAGAAGCGGATTAGAGAATTAGTCCGACAACGAAGCCGGCAAATAAAAAGACCTTGAACTAGGAAAAATGCCGACGTCGAAAAACCCGGGTTGCGTCACCATGACCGCCTCCAACGCGCATGCAAACGCATGGAATCACAGGCTCCTTGATTTGGCGAGGTAAATCGAGGTTCCCATCTGGTCCAAATGCGGACGTCTCTTTGGCGTTGCGCTTGGCGAGGTAACGCTCTTGCAGCGCTCAGCCCCCCGCCATCCTAAACTCATACGGATTCGCAGACGAAACCTTAGCAACCTCTCCGAGAATCTCGATGATTTGGTCCTCTCTCAAGTGACGTTTCGTGATCTCATTACGCATGTCTTCGCGATCGAACGGGGGAATTCGAGTCGCAAAGAACGGCCAAAGGATTTTCGAACGATATTCCTGCTGCATCGTGGGAAATGCCGAAATTGGCTCTCCTGTATAGGAGGAATCATAGCGGAATACGTACTCTCCCTCTTCGCAGAAAAGGCGCCCTATCAAAGACAGGGAGCCGTCCGTCGATTGGCAAAACACTTCCAGGGACCGTTCCTCTGGGATTGTTGAGGGGGCGCGAATACGGTTCATTCCCCAACATGTTGCGTTCTTGAGAAGCCCGAAAAGGTCTGTTGTCATTTGCGACACTCCTCCCGAAGACGCTCGATTCTGAGCGAGAGAAGATCTCTAATGAGGGAAATTCTATATTGAGTGATGATGCGCCGAAAACGTCGCTGTAACATGTGTTCGATCGATGGAATGTCAACAGCGTCAAACACCACACACATGGCCACGTGGTCCTTATCCTGGCAGTTGGTAGTGATCCAATTTACCAACGAGAAGTGGTTCTTCTGTGGCCCCTCCCCTGTGCCAAATATAGGGCGCGAACGTTCTGCATATTTCGCGAGAAAGTTCGCTTTACCTTGCTGCATCTCTTTTTTGTGTAAGTCGGTGTCGGAATATTCCCGGAAAAGTCCTCGTGCCGTGTCAAAAATAGGGGAATAACGGACGGGCGCGGATGTTGCTCGGAGTGGGGCCAACACTCCCCAGTTCATCGCATGTCGATCAGGGGCTCCAACAATGGCGTCGAATGCAATCATTTTGAAAAACCCTTCCTTCAAAAGAGCAATATCACTTGGGAATAGAGAGTTTAGAATCGTCACAATATTGTTGATGGTGTAGAAGCTATGTTCCGCATCTTTGTTCTTCAGGCCGAACGCTGTTTCCACTTCAGATGGATTAGATGCAAAGTACCGTGCCACCAATTCGATGCCGTGCAGTAATTCATACTGACCACGCTTAACGAAATTGCGAGAAAGAAATCGGACATCAGTCTTTGAAATGCGTACCAATTTTGAGATGGCCATTTCCAGCGGCAACATTGCACCGATCTTTGAAATGATCTCTTCGGTAACGCATTCGCGTGCGTCGGCCGCTGTCCGACCTTTTTTCGCAACAAAGCCAAGGGTGTTGGGCGAATTTGGATTCCCGGCAGCCGTTCGACCCAGGTCCGGAAGGCTGGGCCATGCATGGGGCCGTCCAGCACCATGGGCGCCGTCATCCCGTCCACCCGCAGGGCTCCAACGAACGTCGTCGTCTGCCAGTGCCCGTGCGGGACCGGTGCCCGGCAGCGTTCCCCGCGCGGGGCGCGCCCTGACCGCCGTGCCATCTTGGTCGACGTCCCGGTCTCATCGACGAAGACCAGCTGTGCAGGGTCCAGATCGGGTTGGCCAGCCCGCCACGCCTGTCGGCGCCGTGCCACATCGGGGCGTTCCTGCTCGCAGGCGTGCGCGGTCTTCTTCTTGAACGTGATGGCCCGACGCGCAAAGAATCGCCACACCGTGCTGCGGCTCACCTGGGGACCTCGATTTACCTCGCCAAATCAAGGAGCCTGTGATTCAATGCGGTTGCATGCGTATTGGAGGCGGTCATGGCAACGCAACCCGGGCTTTTTGACGTTGAGGAACGGCTGCAGCGGCTAAGCGACATTGGCGACCAGCTCGAGGCCTATGCGGCGGTGGTGGATTTCGAGCTCTTCCGGCCCGATCTGGAGGCGGCGCTTGGCTATGCCGACGGGGCGAAGGGCGGGCGTCCGCCGTACGACCCGGTGCTGATGTTCAAAATCGTGGTGATCCAGGCGCAGAATGGTCTCAGCGACGACAAGGCGGAGTTCCTGATCAACGACCGGCTGTCGTTCATGCGATTTCTTGGCCTCGGCCTGAGCGACCGGGTGCCGGATGCCAAGACGATCTGGATGTTCCGCGAGCGCCTGACCCGGGCGGGTGCGATCGACGACCTGTGCCGTCGGTTCGACACGGCCATCCGTGCGGCCGGGTACATCGCGATGTCGGGCCAGCTCGTCGACAGCACCCTGGTGGCGGCCCCCAAGCAGCGCAATACGCGGGATGAGAAGCAGGCCGCGAAGGCGGGGAAGACGGCACACGAAATCTGGCCGGATCAGCCGGCCAAGGCCCGCCAGAAGGACGTGGACGCCCGTTGGACGATCCAGACGGGCAAGGCCCGGCTGGACCCGGAGCGCAAAGCACTCATGGACATTGCGATCCCGAGCTTCGGCTACAAGGCGCACACGAGCATCGACCGAAGGTATCGATTGATCCGCTGCTGGGACGTCACCGACGCCAGCCGGCACGACGGGTGGCTGTTGCGCCAGGGCCTGCTCGACCCCACGAACACCGGCGCCGGCGTCTGGGCCGACACCGCCTATCGCTCGCAGCAGAATGAGACGTTCCTGGAGCGGCACGGGTTCATCAGCCACATCCACCGCCGACGCCGGCCCGGCCGGCCGATGCCTGCACACATCCGCCGCGGCAACGCCAGGCGGTCACGCGAGCGGGCTCCGGTCGAGCATGTGTTCGCGGTGCAGAAACAGGCGATGGGATTGATGGTCCGGACGATCGGCCTGGCCCGGGCGCGCACCAGGATCGGGATGGCCAACCTCGCCTTCAACATCCGGCGCCTGGTCCAGCTTCGGGGCCGCGTTACCGCCTGACCAGCCAACCGCGGGATCCGTTGTGCCCGCACCACCTGAACGCAGGCCATGCAGCCTCCCAAAACACCCTGGTTGACGCCCTAATCACTGCAAACAAGGCACAAAACGGCCGATTCCAGCCACCAGAACCTCACCATGCATAGTTGATCGAGGTTCCCACCTGGAGGCCACGCTGACGCGCAAGGTCGGCCGTCACTTCGGCCAGCGTGACATCGGGGGTCTCCGCCAGCCACGCCAGAATCGCCTCGGCGTGGGTCTCGATCGGATGCGAACGTCGGTCGCCGCCCGCGGTGAGGGGACGGTCTCGGCCGTTCGCGCGCCAGGTCGCAACCCACTTGATCGCGGTTGAGGGCGCCACCCCAAACCGCTCGGCCGCCGCTCTTCGGGACATTCCCCCGGCCACCGCCGCAAGGACGCGCTCACGCAAGTCAATCGACAGGGGTTTCGGCATTCGGACCACCCTCCAACTCGGTCCGTCCGTTGAATCACATCCGCTGCCATTTGAAAACCCCTAATGATTCCACGCGTTCGGAACATGCTCTAGCTCTCGCGAATTCGAGCCGTGCGTGATTGCCTTCATGCCGCACACCCGCGGTGGTTCTGACGGTCGATCATCGCGGGTGTCCGCATTCCGGCTTTGCCGGATTCCGCGTGTGGCTGACAAGACGGTACTTGTCGCGTCGGATTCGTCCATCGCGCCGGCCTCCAGATAGGAGGCCACGACATGCCATTACATTTCCACGTCGGTGGCGAGCTGCTCATCGCTCTGTCCGTCGTGCGTCACGCTCTTCGCGCACACGGCACGCGCGACTGCCTCGATGTTGTCGGTCGGTCCAGTCATGAACAACAGCTAGCACGAACGGGTCAGCATGTGCACCTCGGGAACGCTCCCGGCCCGTGAACTGGCAGTCACACCGCCGACATCGCCGCGAGCGCCTTTCTACCAAACCCAGTCTCGGCTCCACAGACCCATCGGTACACCGCCGCGAGCCGGAGCAGCGCCGTTCCGGGGGGAGGCGCGGGGCGGCCGGAGAGCGTCGTCCGCGACCAGGGCCACCGCCGAGCGCATGGTGGGGGCCGTGTTCTCCGCCATCGGCGGCGCCCTCGCGCGGGACGAGCCCGCCGCCATCGCCGGACTCGGGCAGTTCGTCATCCGCGACCGTGCCGCGCGCCAGGGTCGCAATCCGCAAACCGGGGAGCCCGTCGCCATCGCGGCCTCGAAGGTGCCGTCGTTCAAGGCGGCGAAGGCCCTTCGAGACGCGGTCAACGGATAGCGTGACGGGCCAAACGGCCCGGTGCCGGCCGTTCGTCCCGGCAACGCCGCCGCGACAGGTGCACGCCTTCGCCATGCCTACGCGACGAAACGCTCGGCCTGGAAGCCGCAAGCTCCTCCTGCGCTTGCTTCAAGCCGATCGACGAGCCCGCCCGCTTCACGCATCGCGTGGGCGCCTGACGCCCTTCACGCCGAGGGCTGTCGGACCGCCGACCGGGCCCACTCGCTGGGCCGTGGGACGTTTGTGGCAGAGACGAGACGTCGGGAAATCCGCCATTCGTCAATCGTGCGAGCATCTGCCCAATCACGCGCCGACATCGGATGCGTCATCACCAGTCACTCCCTACATCCGCAAATGCGAATTCCCTCCTGGAACATTGATGAGTACTCCTGCGCACCAGTCGAATCGAAATCGTTCCTGCGCCGCTTACGCAGACTCACCTCCTAAAGCTACTCCCACACAGCCTTTAGGCCCTATAAGCTTAGGTCAAGCAAGTAACGACAATGGCTTGACGGCAGAGATTCCGTGAACGCGGTCGCAACAGGTGGCGAGAGCTTCTACAGCGTCCGGCTCCGCCTGTGCGTGAAAGGAACGCGTTTTCCCCAGCGCGCCGGCGATCCCGCCAATGCGCGGAGTTTCTCCTTCAGCGTGCGCTATGTAGCGCTGGCTACGTCTACCTTCTTTTGCCTTGTTCATACAACAAGTGGGGTGGCTGCTACCAGTGTGTCTTGGGCTAACGAATGATGAGAAATCGTCTAGTGTCCCGATTCTGAAGTTTTGATGATTGTAACAAGCTGATTTAGTTGAATAATGGCAGTCCTGTAATCTGCAAATCTTCTCGTTCAGGACACTAGGTCGAGCACGAGTTATCTCAGCCCATTACCTTAAGCGATGCCTTAGCCTCGTGCTCCGCAAGACTGTCGGCGGCGCTTCGCGATTGCACCGAACGCTTGAAGCTTTCCAACCATGGGGGATTGTGCTTGCGCTCGTCAGTCTATTGGGAACTAGCATTGCCTTCATGATCGAATCTGAGGATCGACAAACTGAGCGTACATTCAGGGCATGGGATGTAGTTATTGCCTCCACAAGGGACACTCCCAGCCAAGCTAGTCAACAGGGCCTCAATATTCACACGCCAAGTGCTGGACTACGAAGAGGTCTCGAGTATCTCAACCGGGATTTTCAAGGGCGATGGTGTAGCGACTTGGTACGTGCCGTTTCGGTGTACGTAACGGGAAATGAACAGAGAAGATGTGTATTTCCTAGAAAGCCACGTGAGTTCCTTGTGGCACTGGATCTAAAAAAGGAGAGCTTACAGGGAATTCAGCTTTCAGGTGCCCAACTGGCATTCACCGACTTTGCCGGTGCGTTTCTGATAGAAGCGAATCTGAGTGGAGCTACCCTACTTTTTGCCAAATTCTCCAACGCCCTCGTCGTTGCCACAAACTTTCGCGATGCAGATTTTCAAAACACCGTGCTAGACAAGACAAAATTCGGGTGCACGGGAGAGTTTGGCAATAGGGAATGCACAGACTTGCGCGGAGCAAAAATATAACTTGCAATCAACTAACGCAAGCTATTGATTGGCACCAGTCGTACCGCGATGAAGAGTTATCGTGCGGAATGAGTATTCCTGATCTATCGTAGACAGCTAGGAAATCGCAACTTGACCAGGACCAACCATTATCGGTTGCGTGAGTCTCCGATATCGCGATCGATGGCGTAAAGTACAACCTCTCGGCGGCCGCGGATAAGTCACGCGGAGCGAACGTGTCCGCCCGGTAACCTCCGTTGGGCCGGCCAACTGCTGATCCTCGTCTTGCCTTTGTCAATCGGGACTACGCTATGCACGCACCTAACGGCGACGGCAGTGCAAAAAAGGTGGATCCGCGCCTGCGCGCCGGTGCCCGGGCAGAACGCCAGATGGCGCACTATCTGCATCGCGCGTTTGAACGGGTAAACGATGTCCACCTCCTGAACGGGCTGCGCTTGGAGGACGAGAGGCAACCCGAGCATGACGGCACTCCCGGAGTGTGCCAGATCGATCATCTGGTGGTGCATTGCTGGGGGTTGTTCATCGTCGAGAGCAAGTCGGTAAGCGAGGAGGTGCGGGTTCGGCCCGACGCATCCGGCGGCGACGAATGGACGCGCATGTACCGAGGGAAGGTAACCGGGATGGCATCGCCGATTCGGCAGGCTGCGAGGCAGTCGGACTTTCTCCGGGTCCTCCTCGAGCGACACCGGGAGCAGCTGGTCGGGAAGCATCCGGTCGGCCTCCGGACCGCGTCGAAGCTCCTGTGGGGTACCGATCAGCGCGGCTTCGCCGAAATGCCGATGCAGTTGATCGTGGCGATTTCGGATACCGGGACCATCCGGCGGATGAACGGTTGGACGGAACCGGAGAAGCCGTTTCCAGTATTTGTCACCAAGGCGGACCTGGTTCCGGAGAAGATCGATCGGGAGCTGGAACGGCATGCAAAGGATTCGAGCCTGTTCGCCCTGACCCGAAGCGATTACGGTCTGTGGAGCACGGATCCAGAAGAAGCCCGGCGAGTGGCCGAGTTTCTGGCCGGACGGCATAGGGACGCGCCGGCCACGCACTCCGGAGCGCGCGCACCGCGGACTTCGAGCGGCGCTTCGACGCGGGCGAGGCCGTCGGGCCAGGCTCCCCAACCCGGTGGCAAGGCAGCCTGCAAGCGTTGCAACGGAACCGCTCTGGCCGCGATGTCGGGGAAGTACGGCTACTACTGGCAATGTCGAACGTGTGGGACGAATACAAGGATGTCCGTGGTGTGCTCGGCCTGCGGGGCCGATGGGCGACGCGACAGGAACGTGCGCGTACGGAAGGAGCGGACAAGGTACTTCCGCGATTGCCAGGCGTGCAGCAAGTCGGAAGAGATCTGGGTCGAGGGGGAGGTTGCCTCAAGGTAGGCAAGGCGGCCGTGCGGTGGTTCGCGAACCGCACACCATCCCTCGTCCGCGCCGAACTAGGGAAGCAACGTCGCCTAACGCTGTTGGCGAGCCAGCGGCCCGGAGAGTCGCAACACGCAGAGCTGGCACATCGGCCATTCCATGCGCAGCGCCCCGGCGTTGGCCTCGCGATAGGCGGGATCGTGCACGACAGCGAGGATGTGGTGGAACAGGTCCTCGACGCCGAGGCCCAGACGGTCGAGATAGCGTTCAGTCGTCGCCGAGAGATTGGCGCGGCTAAGCCCAACTCCGTCTCCGCCCAGCTCATGCTTCGAGTGCTCGGCGGAAACGCCGGACGCAGTCCATCAACGACCACGAGCCACGATTCGCAGCCATCGGCCGATCCTCGCCAGGCTTCAGACGACGCCGGTTTGAATTCACGCCCGGCAAGTTGCATATCTTGTCCGAAGCACCGAAATGACGTACAAATCATTACCGGGACAAAGGTAGCATCATGGCTCTGGCGAATACGACGCGAAGCGAGCGCATCAACCTGCGGCTCAGCGAAGCGGCCAAACAGCGGATCGAGCAAGCGGCTTCCGTCGAAGGGAAGACCGTCAGCGGCTTCATCGTGTCCAGCGCCCTGGAGTACGCGGAGAAAACCGTCCGCAGGCACGAAACCATGGCGCTCGACCGCGAGGACGCCATACGCTTCTTCGACGCCCTCGCCGATCCGCCGCCGCCGAACGAAAAGCTCCGGGCGGCCTTGAAGGAACATGATCGGCGCGTCGAATCGCGGTGACCCACCCAGACACGCTCGTTGTCGAACCGCTCGGCAAGCGCCATGACCGGAAAGCCTTTTCTTGCGGTCTTCCCGAACTGGACCGCTACCTCTCGCGCCAGGCCGGCCAGGATGTCCGGAGGCGGATCGCCCGCGTGTTTGTCTGCACCGCCGGGGACGGCGACGCTGTGCTCGGCTTCTACACGCTGAGCGCCCTCTCGATCGAGTTGAATGCGCTGCCCGAAGAACTGTCACGGAAGTTGCCCCGCCACCCGGTGCCATGCGTCCTGCTTGGCCGGCTGGCGGTGGACCGGTTCGTGCACGGACGCGGCGTGGGGCGCATGCTCCTCGCCGACGCGCTCAAGCGCGTTGTCGCTGCCGCCGAAACCGTGGCGATGCACGCCATGATCGTGGACGCCGCGAACGATGGCGCGAAACGCTTCTATGAGGGGTTCGGCTTCATGCCTCTGGCGGAAACACCGATGCGGTTGTTTCTCCCGCTCGGCCATGCAGCTCTGCGAGCGCCGGTGGAATAGAGAGGGTTTGAATCCTGCTGGAGACCCATGCGGTACCACGATGGACACAGAGAGCCAGAATCTTCAATGCCCGAAGTCACCAGCTGAGGGCTAGCAGATGGAAAGGGAAGAAGGGTATCGTGAATCAAAGAGGCGTGGCACGTACGTTGCCTGGGAAGACGCACCCCTTAAAAACGAATTTCTACTCGATGACGCCTCCTTACGACATCCTCGCTACTCCCCACTCAGGCTTGTCGTGGATAGTCTGGACCATCGACCTGATGCGCAAGAATGCCTGTGCGATTTATGGTCCGCTGAAAATGTAACTTGAAGAGAGCGGATCCAATGCCAAAGACCCACCGCGGCGATAATATTGCGAATTTGGGCATTCCGTTTGTGATTGAGGACCATTTGGCTAGCCGGGCTGGAATGGCCGAATGACTCTTTCCTCCCAGCCAGATCAGACCATCAGGGTCGTGAGTTGGAACGTCGCCATGAAACGGGCCCCGTGGTTTGAACTGGCGGAGATGGCCCGTCGGGGCGAAGCCGACTTTGCACTGTTGCAGGAGGCGGGAAACCCACCCGGCGAGATCGCAGACCAGTTCCGATTCGAGAATGACGCCTTGGGGCCGACGCTTTTCGACCGGTGGCCTCTGGTCGTGCAGCTGTCCGACAGGGTGGAAGTCGAGTGGTTTCGGCAGGTTCCCGCGAACGGCGGGTACGGCGAGCGGGAAATCGGAGTCAGCGGCATCGGAACGATGGCGGTTGCGCGCGTGGTGCCGTGCGGACAGGTGGAAGAGGCGTTTCTTGCAGTATCGATGTACGCACGATGGATACGGGCGCACCCGATTACCGGGGAGAAACCCGGACTCCACGCTGATATTTCAGCGCACCGCATCCTCTCCGATCTCCAAACCTTCATGGATTACCTGGACCCTTCCCATTACCGCATACTCGCTGCAGGCGACCTGAATCTGTGCTACGGCGCGACAGGATATTCGTGGTATGAGCGCGAGCGCATGGTCTGGGATCGATTCAACGCGCTTGGCCTGGAATTTCTCGGGCCACAACTCCCGGGAAGAGCAGCGGCATCCACACCTCCGCCACAACTCCCGCACGGAAGAGCAGCGGCATCCACACCTCCGGCAAGCCCCGAGAACACACGGGACGTTCCGACTTATCACACCAACCGCCAAACACCGGCAGAGGCAAACCGCCAGCTTGACTACGCCTTCGCATCCCGTGGACTCCATGAAGATGTGACGGTTCGTGCCCTCAACGGTGTGGAGGAATGGGGGCCAAGTGACCATTGCCGCCTGCTGATTGAAATCGGGGGTACCTGAGAAGCCGCGATGTCCTACCGTCCCAAGCTCGATCCCCAGGGTTGACTCCGCGGGGGCGACGCCTGTGTCGTTTGCCCGCGCCCTGCCCAGTAAACAACTCTTGCGACCGGCTCCCGCTGGAAGGCCGGTTGTCTGCTGTCAGGTCGCGGTAGAGGAGGTTCCGCGATAAAGGTGACTGTGCCCGCCTCGAAGTCGGCCGGGTTCATCGGTGTACCTGGACGCCTGAGTGCATTCCCGCTTTCCGGGAAACAGAACCTTCACAGAACATGTCAGGTCCCCGTGCCCGGTTAGCCTCGCGGAGGATGCGCTTGCGCTCGTCCACCGTCTGGAACTTGGTGTAGCGAACGTAGAAGCCGTGCGCATCGCCGCGGGCGATCTCGTCGGCGAAGGCGCAGATGAAGCCAGCACGGCTCATCGAGTCAATGTCCATGTTGGCCTGAACGCGCTCCACGCCGGCCCCGGTCAGCATCCGATGGAGCAGCATCCAGTGCGCATACGCCATGTACGGCTCGTGCACCTGCATCCCCTTCCCCGGGGGTGGCAGTTTGTGGACGGAGTCGTCATGCAGCTGGAACTCGACATCCTCGACGTCCTCGCGTGACGCCGCATTGGCGTAGTGCCTGCTGCTTTGCCACATACGGTTGGATTGCCGATCGCTTAGCTTCGGTCATGCAACTGCTCCCCCGAACCTTCGAGAAGAAGCTCGGCACCGGAATTTGACCCCTTGGAGCGAAGCGAGAGCAGCAGTCAGCCTGCCGATCGGCATCCAATCGTCCGTGCGCCGGCCAACACTCTTGTTCGATTCGTACTCAGTCCCCAACGGGAAGGCCGACCCATGTTCTGCGTTATCTACCGATTCACCGTGAAGCCCGGCCACGAGGCCCAATTCCGCCGACACTGGCTCGCCGTCACCAAGTGGTACTACCGCAACGCTGGAAGTCTCGGTTCACGCCTGCATCGAGCCGACACTGACGAGCATATCGGGTATGCCCAATGGCCTGCGCGCCAGGTGTGGGAACAACAGCGCGTCAAATCGGACGCTGAACTGCAAGCGCATCGTCAAGCCATGCGAGCATGCTGTGAGTCAATAGAGGTGCTCTACGAACTTGAGACGACGGACGACTGGCTTCACTAAGACGTGGATGGCGGTCAAGAGTAACCATTCGGCGAGGGCGGCCGACACCGAAGGCTTGCGGCGGTGCCCCGGGACAGACGCGATGGATGGCCGGTGCGTGCCCGAGCGCGCGTGGAGGCGCCGCTCGGCAACTGTCACGGGCGCGGGACCTTGTTTCAGGGAACCGGCGGTAAGCCATCTCATTGGTGAGGTCTGGAATGGCCACTGGAGAGATGGTGCCGACCCGGCGTCCTGGTACGCCGACCCAGCGTTCCTGGTACAAGGTACCGAACGGCGCGCACAAGGCGTCGGCGTGGGAGATCCGCGCCATGCGCATGACCGCGACCACCTTGCGGTGCGCCGTCGCCCGCGAGAACTTCCACAGCGGCTCTCCAACGCGCCGGGGTGAGGCTTCGCGTGGGCAGTGCACCATCTCGAGATCCCGCGCCAGCTCCGGCGGCACCGGCACCTCGCGCCAGTGCTCGACGCGGCGCTTGAGCGTGCGGATCCGCACAGCGCCGGCGTCCAGGTCGACGTCCAGCGCCCGGAGCGCCAGAACCTCGCTCACCCGGGCGCCTGTATGGGCGATCGTGAGTACGAACGTTTGATCGACCGGCTTCCGGACGTGCGCGGCCGGCCGGATGAAGCGCTGGCGCTCGTCGGCCGTCAGGTACTTGCGGCCGCGGTCATCGACGAGCTGCAGGCTTGCCTGCATCGTTTATCCCTTCACAACTGGTAGAATCCGCACCGATGGACACGTACACCGCAGTCATCGAACGTTGCCGCGACACCGGCCTGTACGTCGGCTACGTGCCTGGTTTCCCGGGTGCCCACAGCCAGGGCGAAACGCTCGACGAGCTCAACGCCAACCTGCGGGAAGTGATTGCCCTGATCCTCGACGGCGAAAAGCCCGAAATGGAAGGCGACTACATCGGCACACAGACCGTCATGGTGTGACCGCCCATGGCCGCAGTCCCGGTGCTCAAACCTCGCCAGGTCATCGGCATCCTGACCGCGCTCGGTTTTTCCGAAGTCCGCCAGCGCGGCTCCCACAAGCGGTTCCGCCATCCTGATGGGCGCGCGACCACCGTCCCGGTCCACCCGAGCCGGGACCTGTCGCCACTGCTGGTACGGCAGATCGCCCGCGACATCGGCCTCACCGTCGACGACTTTGTCCGTCACCGCCAGTAAACAAACGCCCGTACCCGACGACGGGATGTTCGCCTGTACCATTTGAGACACTTCCACTAGACAAAGTGCCCGTATACCCTGCAAGCTGCGCGCTTGCAAGCCTCAAAGAGCCAATGTTTATGGTCGTGGTCGACCCTACTTCCCTGCACGGAATGAGACACAATACAGATTGTGTCTCAAGGTGCTCATCGCCAACACCGGCTACCGGGGCGTTACCTGCGCTGCTCAGGCGAGGGCGCCCCGCCCTCGAGGTCGACGCCGGCAAGCTGGCCGAGGAGAGGCCCGCTACCACGACATCATCGTGCTCAGGACCAACGACCGCATCACCCGAAGCCAGCGCGGGCACTGCCGCTATCAATCCACGCACTTTACTTCTACTTCACCGCAATGGGCCGTTTCACGACCTTCAGTCTCTTCTCTAATTGCCCATGCATTTTCTTCGCAGTAGCGCATCGCTAACTCCTCGGCCACTCGCGGATTCTCAGCAGCTCTGGAAAATGGGCCGCTGCCGGGGTCATAAGAGAAGAATAGCATCGCGGTTGCTTGCCACATCTTGCAGACTTGCTCCGAAGCGTCGGAAGGTTTGGAGGTGTCCGGCTCGTGGCCCTCTCCGGATGGGCAGCCATGCCACTCCGAACGCGGCATGCTGTCACGTTCTGCTGGCGTCATACAGCAAGTCTCGATCCGGCAAGAATAAAATTGGTTGTCGACGGTGGCACAATAGGAGGCGTCAAGCTCCTCTCGCGTGGCCTTTGGCCCATCATCAGCCCAAAAATACCAATCTGGTAATGACCCATCCGGATCCGGATTATTCATAACGGCAAATGCGTACCAGCAAGCGTCATGTGTCGCTTGGTCACGCCCCTTTCCACCGGCCTCCTCCGACTGCGCGCAGCGCGCGACCTCGATCCGGCAGTCGTGGTTGGACACCCGGCACTGCGACAGCGCATCGCGCTCCGCCGCGGCCGTTGTCGCTCCCCAGCCGGTCCCGTAGCCGTTGCCGTCGCCGATCGCGAGCGCCCCGCAGGCCTCCTGGAACCACCCGGCCTCGGCGCACCGCGTCCCGCCGTACTCCCGGCACTGGCCGAGCGCTTCCGACTGCGCGCCGGCGGAGCTGTCGAAGCTCCACGCGATGCCCCAGGCATAGGCGCCGTCGTCGTCCTGCGAGAACGCGATCGAGCCGTGGAGGGGGCCGGATCCGGAAGGGCCGGCCTCCCTTGGCGTATCAGTAGTTGGCTGTACGTCCGTGAGTCGCGAATCGCCAGACGGACTGTCTACGACGACGAATTCTCCCATCTCGATGACCTTGCCTGCAGCAAACGCGGCGGACCGATCGGTGTGTGAAAAAAATCACCCATCGTCCTCCCGAGCCGACCTTCTCCCTCGGCTATGCCGCCAGCACAATCACCAGACCATGTGGTGTACACCACGCTGTATGCCAGGTACGGAATCCAGATGTAACAACCGGATCGCGCAGTGAGTTCCTGCCAGCACGCTGAGCCTTCTGACAGTTCCGACGTGCAGATGGGCTGGAGGGATGTTTCCTGCGCATGACCGGCGGGCGTGCCAGCCAGCATGATTGCGACGGCGACAACAGAAAACCATCGAAACAGTCCCATGGGATCGGTCTCCTCGAGGCCCAAGCAGCCTGCGCCACGGATGATAAAGTACACGCCTGCGCGCGGTCACCTGCGCACGATGCGTCACCGAAGCCACCGCCCGACGCTTGTTCGACCCAAGGCACGACTGCCCTGCGCAATGGTCGCATGGCCTTGCATGCGCACCCGATCCGCTCCATAACGGCTGCAACGGGAGCGGGGGACGCTGCCATGTCCGCGACCAGGCACGCCAGGTTCTTCGCCGGCCGCACGCTTGCCTGCCTTACGGCCGGGTTGCTGTGGGCCGGGCCCGCCAGCGCCGGCTGCATCACACAGGTCGTCGGAACTACCGCCGTTCACAACTGCAACGGCAAAGTGATCATCTCGCAAACCGTCGGCGCGACCACCATCCACAACATCGACGGCCAGTTCGGGATCTCGCAGGCGATCGGCAATCTCATCCTGCACAGCGGACCGCTGTTTGAAGACAGTGGGCAAGACGACACCGCGCCGTAGACGCGCTCACGAAGGGCAGGCCTCCGGGGCCTCCCCGGTGTTCCTTCAGTTGCGCATGCAGGCGAACGCACAGTGCCGAACCGGCATGTCAAACGCCCGTCGCTACGGCCGAAAATTCCCATTTTGAGACACAATGTAAATAATATCTCACGGCTTCTGTTACGGCCCGGCACTGCGCACACTGCTCCTGGATACACCCGAACGTAATTTGTGTACCAGGCGTTTTCTGTTTTTTGACGGCATATGCCAAGGTCGTGGCCCTGAGCAAGCGAAGACAGATTACCCCCGGCATTCTCAGGCAAAGCCTCGTGTCCGCGCCGGAGACACGCAGGCGCAGAACCGGCCTGCGCGACCGCGTCGCCCACCAGACACCGCCCGACTTAACGCTCGCATTCGCACCGGCTACCTGACCTGACCACACCCTTATGCCCGAATCCGCGACCCCGTACCCGCCCGGCGACCCCCGCCGCGAAGGCCTGCGCACCCAGCTCCAGAGCCTGGACGCGGAAACGCTCCACGTGGCGTTCGTATCGCGCAGCGGCGCCTAGCCAAGCCGACCGATCAGGTTCAGATTCTGGCCGAAATGATCTCGAGCCTCCGCCCTCCAAGCTCGCGAAACGCCCGTTGGCGACACGACAGCACGATAATTTGGAGATCCTGTGCCTGACGCGTCAATGCATCGAACATTCGCTCGATACGATCGTCGTCGGTAAAGACGATTGCGTCGTCGAAGATGACCGGCGCCCGTGCGCCACTGCGAGCGAGCATCCGCGCAAACGCCAGCCGAACCAGCACCGCGATCTGCTCCTGCGTCCCCCCGGACAGCACTGCGAACTGCTCTGGCGTTCCTGCCCGCTCCAAGGCAGCCGGCAGCACGTTCTCGGCATCGAACCGGAGCTCCGCCTCCGGCCACACCAGTCGCACGAGGGGTGCCAGCTCCGACAGCACCGGCTCCACATACCGGTCTCGCGCAGACGCTCGCGCCTCCTCCAACGCCTCCTCGAGCTTGGTGAGTACGGCGATTTCAAACTCGAGCTCATCAAGCCTGCGTTCCGCTTCATCCAGCCGGATCACCGCATCGGCCAGCTCCTCCTCCACCGCCTCGCCCGCGCGGATATCGATGGCTGCGTCGAGGCGACTTAGTTCCACACGAATCCGATGACGATCCTGGTCGGCGCGCTTCACTACCGAGCGCGCCCGACTGAGCGCGGCGCCCGCTGCCTCGAGGTCGGGTGCATTTGCGGAGAGTGCTTCGCTCGCCTGCATCGCGTCACCATGCGCTGCGGTGAGTTCGGAAACAGCGGTCTTGAGCCTGCTTTTTTCCGCTTCCGGATCTTCGAATTCGGCAAGTTGCGTCTCCGCTCGGGTCTGCCGACCTTCTGCCGCCTCAAGCACGGCAGCAGTTCGCGCGGCCTGCTTCTGTACCTGTTCGCTTGCGCTGCGCTTGGCGTGCCATCGCTCACTGGCATTGGCCAGCGCCTTTCGCGCCGCGGCCTCCCGCCCCTGTGCCTCCTCGACGGATGGCAGATGGTCCGGAGACTCCACTGGCGCTGGAAGGGTTGCAATCTGCACCCGCAACGCCTCGATCCCCTTCGGAGCAACAACAGAGAGTTCGGCTGCCGCGTCCCGTCGGCGCTCCTCGGCCAGGCGGCGGCGGCGTGCAGATTCGCGGGCCTCCGCCAAACCCTCGAAGCCAGCGTCCTCGAGTGCCGTCGCTAGCGCCGTCTCCGCTTCCGCGACGCTTTCGTCGGTCGCTTTCCTTCCAGGGTGGATGTCCAGTTGTCCCAACCGGTCGATTTCCAATGTGGCTCCATCCGGGATCGGCACGCGTTCTCGGTCCGGAAGGCTCACACCGTCCAGGGAAACCCCGTCTGTGCGACCGGCGGCATACGCCATCGTGACCGCGGCAGCATCCGTATCGCGCGTCCTCTTCAGGACCCGAAGGTCCTCGTCGAGCTTCTCGAGAGCAGAGAGACCGTCCTCCGAAACCTCCGCCTTGGTCTCCGCCGCAGCTTGCTCCTCCCGCTCTCGCAAGTCCTCCGCCCTCTTGAGCAATTCCTTGAACTCCGCTCGACGCTCTTCCGCGGCACGCGATGCCGCTACGCGCAGGGCCAAGTGCGAAGTTTTCGCTGCTGCCTCGGCCGCCAGCTGCGCAGTTTCGTGTGTCGCCGCCGCCTCGGACACCTCGGATTCCGCCGTATGCGCGGCCACCGTAGCGGCTCGTTCTTCCTCCTGTGCGACGGTGCATGCCGCCCGCGCTGCCTTCCGTTCGGCGAGGTTTCCCTCGAGGACCCCAAGTCGTTCGGCTTCGCGTTCCCGTTCGGCCCCCTTGGCAAGTTCGCGCTGCCGTGCCTGCTCCAGCACCTCGTGGTGACGTGATGCCTCGGCATGGAACGCCTCGGCTTCAGAAAGCCTCTTCGTGCGAGTTTCCTCTGCCTCCGGATCGTCGAGGTCGGCAAGCTCTCGCCGAAGTTCTCGGCGGCGATCAAGTTCTCGACGAAGCTCACCAGACCGCTGTTCCAGGTCTTCGCGTCTTTTCTGCAGCGAAGTCACGGAGTCCCCAGCGCGCTTGAGCGGTCCGTCCGCCTTCGGAAGCCCCGTCTTGGTCAGGTAACGGTCTCGCTCCTTCCGGCACAGGTCGCGGGCCACATCCATCCGCCGTCCACCGGTCATGGCTTCGACTTCGCCCGCCACCGACGTCAGGAGGTCCCGCCTGGCACGTTGCGTGGCCTCCCCTTCATCGAGACCGGACTGCCCCTGCCGGACCCAGAGAAGGCCCGCCGGCCCACCGTCTTTCGGCGACTTCAGAATTTCCGTGATCCATGCCTGAGCATCGTCGGCCTGTTTGAGGACCCTGGCGTCGGACAGAATTCGGACATCGCCCTTGCGTCTTTTGTTCCAACGCTTCTCGATCCGGAAAACGCCATCGGGAAGCTCGATCTCCACCATCACCGACGGATCTCCACCCGCGTGGGGAACCAGGGCCCGGATTTCCCGGTCCCAGGCCTTCCTGTCCTTGAAGAACACGGCGTGCAACGCATCGAAGAACGTCGACTTGCCCCGTTCGTTGGGAGCCGTGAGGACGTTCAGCCCGTCGCTGATCTCTCTGATTTCGACGGGATCGATAAACTGTCGAACGTTCTCGAGACGAATCGCGCGGATTTTCATCGCGATTCTCCCTGGACGAAAGCGTAGAGCCGGCTGAGCGCCGCATCCGCGACGCGGTGTTCCCGATCGTCTGCTCCATCCTTCCGTGCATCCTCGTACAAACGCTCGGCGGCCATGCGCAGCGCACCCCCCGTGGCAATTGCGTCGAGGTCCTCGGCAACGCATTCGGTCATCAAACCGTCGTCCCTGAACACGAAGTGCCCAAACTCCGGCGACCTATCCGCCATCGCCGCTTCCAGAGCCGTCCGTTGGGGGAGTCTGACCCAGCCGGATGCCCGGAGTTGGAGCAGCACGTCGCGGCGCGCAGCACCGCCCTCTGGCAACACTGCGTGGAACGCCTGAACGGCGTCCTGCTCTGGCGTGAGATGCAGGGCCCCTTCGGACCAGTCGAACCGTCCCGTCTCAACCGGCACGACCTCGGGCACCGCACGCGGCCCCGAAAGGGTTACCGCCAGGCACATTCCGCGCCCCTGATGCTTGAACCGATCTCGCTCCGGGGTTCCCGAATAGAACGCTCGGTCCGAAAGCTTCACGAATCCGTGCCAATCGCCAAGCGCGAGATAGTCCAAACCCGCTGATGCCGCCCGGTCGATGGGGATCGTTTCGAGACTGTCATCCTCACTGCCGAAGGTTACGACGCCCCCGTGTGCGAGGCCGATCCGGAGATGGTCTTCCGGGCTCGCAGTCTGCACCATCGATTCAGTTGCATCGCGGCCCGGAAAACGGCTCGGTACGGGCGAGGGCAACAACGCGACCGACGGCGTCACCTCCACCGCTTCGGCCGTCGTGAGAACCCGCACGGAGGCAGGTGCCTCCTTGATAAAGCGGCTCCACAGGGTTTCCG
The DNA here is from genome assembly GCA_965215575.1 of Alphaproteobacteria bacterium. Taxonomy (GTDB): domain Bacteria; phylum Pseudomonadota; class Alphaproteobacteria; order TMED109; family TMED109; genus VXPW01. The sequence goes on along the minus strand of OZ244069.1, from coordinate 1,671,177 downwards.
CGGCAAGGCTGTCGTGATTTCCCGGAAGGACCCACCACCGGAGTTCGTCCGCCGCACCCATGGCCGCCAGCGCCTGACGCCAGACCCTTTCCGAAGGCGTCTCCGTGTCAAACAGATCGCCGGCGATGAAGATGTCCCTGGCTCCGTGTTCCCTGGAGGCCGCCGCCAACCTGTCAATCGCAAGGTGCCGGGCTTCAACCAACCGGCCGCGGATGTCTTCCGGCAGATTGCTGAATTTCCGCCCCAGATGGAGGTCGGACGTGTGAATGAATCGATATGCGGACATGCTTCAGTTCCAGGAGAGGGATTGACGTGAGACTCGGCGGATTTCCGGGAGCAAGGGGCGTTGCATTATCGATTCATGTCCCCGCCCCCGATTGCACGTAACCTGGCTTCCCTCGCCTCGCACGGGTCACGAGCTCGACCGGCGCCACCCTGCCCTTGCGGCGGGAGCGCCGCGGCCGGGGGATGCGCTGGCCTGGCCACAGCAGGTCCTCGAACGCGAGCGGCGCGCGCTCGATGCCGAGGCGCATCGCCGGGGTCCGGCCGTCATCCCCGGTCTGAACGAAGTTGCTCACCGCCCGAAAGATCGTGAGGTACTTCCCCAGCATCTGCGGATCGTAGGGCGCGTAGCCGTGCCATACAGTGTTATGGCTGCTGGACGTCCCGATCGGCCGCTCGAGCGCGCTGAGCAGCCGGCGCGTCGTCATGAACACGTTGTCGATCCGGGCAAGCCCGGCATTGAGAAACATGTCTGCCTTCCGGTCCTCGTCAATCGAGTCCTTGGCGGTCAGCCACGAGACGGCCTTGTTCGGCTCGTTCATGGTGGGCACGGGATGCACGAACAGGATGCACGTCCATTCGTCGTTCCACTTACCGTAGCTCTGCCCGGCGCGGATGCGGTCCTTCATCATCCGGCGCGCAACCTCCGCGCGGTCCCCCTGCACGTCCTCGGGCAGGGTCGCTCGATACTGGGCCCGTGCCCGGTTAGCCTCGCGGAGGATGCGCTTGCGCTCGTCCACCGTCTGGAACTTGGTGTAGCGAACGTAGAAGCCGTGCGCATCGCCGCGGGCGATCTCGTCTGCGAAGGCGCAGATGAAGCCAGCACGGCTCATCGAGTCGATGTCCATGTTGACCTGAACGCGCTCCACGCCGGCCCCGGTCAGCATCCGATGGAGCAGCATCCAGTGCGCATATGCCATGTACGGCTCGTGCACCTGCATCCCCTTCCCCGGTGGCGGCAGTTTGTGGACGGAGTCGTCATGCAGCTGGAACTCGACATCCTCAACGTCCTCGCGTGACGCCGCATTGGCGTAGAGCGACCGGATTTGCGCGAGTAGCTCGATCCGGTCGTGCTTGTGCAGCCTCCGTCCAAGTGCCCGCCTGGCCCTGAGCTCGTCTCCCGGAAGCCAGTAGTGCGCATACTTGCGAAAGGCCTCAGCAACGTCGAAGTCGCCACACTTCGCGGCGTCGACGGCGACTTCGAACGGATCGACGCGCTCATCGAGATTGACGTGCAGACCCAGGACGAACCGGCTGCCCGAGTCGACCGAGCTGTACCCGCTCAGCACGACGTTGCGCCGGTCAAGGCGGCTGGTCCAGTTCAGCGTGTAGTCCTGCCCGTCCGTCTCCAGGACCATGTCCTTGGGAAGCCGCAACTGCCCGTCGATCAGCGCCCGGTCTACGGCGCCGGAGTAGGCTCGGCAGCGCCCGTAGATGAAGTCGAGGATCGGGTAGTAAGAACCCATGGACTTGAGCCGCACGCCGCGTCCCGTGCCGCGAACGGGAGACTTGTTGGCAATCCGGCTGAGCACGTCGGCCGCCAGGCTTTGGTGCGCTTTCTGCAGGCGAACCGGAGCAGACACCAGCAGCCTCCGCCCGCACGCCTTGCATTGGAAGTACCGCCCGTTGCCGGAGGCTGGGCGTCCCCGCCTGCTGTAGGCCTCCGGGTGCCGGGCAACGCTTCGGCCGTGGTTCCCGCATTCAGGATTGCGGCAACTCGCCGTCTCCTGCAGCCGCCACAGCCCGCCCGCCGCCGCGAGCCGCTCGATCTCGCCGACGATGCAGGCATTCGACTTGAGTGGCGGGCTCTGGTTGCATGCCTTGCAACGGATGGAGGGGACCGATCCCTTGATGGTGCTGGCCAACTTGTACGCGGGGTCCCTGCCGGCCGACGGGCCGGGTTTCCCATGTTCGGTGCGCGCTGGGACGCGGAAGTTGGCACAACTGGGCGACCGGCAATGGTTGACCTGAATGATTCGTTCGGTTCCGAACAGATCCACGGATGCCGGCAGGGGCACGCGCGGGTGTTTCTTCATGGGTGATTCATCCTTAGCTCCGGACAGTTCGTCGTCGCTTTCGGTGTGCTGACCTTTATGGGAGGGCATCCAGATCACAGAGATCTTAAATAATCTCTATATGTTCTTCCAATATTCTTATTTTCCCGAATTGCGTGCCAAGTTAGAAACCGACTTAAGATGCGGAATACAATAAAGAAATATCCACTTCTTCCCCAAAACTCAGCACGGCTAGCCCTCCGCCGCCGCCCCCGCCCCGCCGCCGCCGCCGTGCCTGACCAACTCGGGGACGGCACCCTCAACGGGGCCAGACAGGCAGCAGATAATCCCGTCCGTTGCGCCGTTTGCCTCTAGCCATGCGTTTGCATCAGGGTGCTGCGCCGCACGCACATAGCTAGCGATTCTGGAAAGCTCGCGGGGAGCCGCGCCAAGACCGCGGACGCTAGCCCCCGAAATAGGCTCGCCGAACATGGACATCGCCCTTGAGTTCGTCCGCGGTTCCACGCATGCGAATCCGTCTGGTCTCAAGTACGTAGATCTCCGAAGCGAGATGCATTGCGAAATTGACGTTCTGCTCAGTGAGAAGAACCGTCAGACCAAGCTCCCTGTTCATCTGCCGCAATGCCGACGCGATGTGATGGCAAACTTTCGGGGCGAACTCAATGGTGGGCTCGTCCACGATCGGCAAACGGGGGCTCGACATCAGGGCGCGTCCAAGTGAGATCATCTGCCGCTCGCGTCCACTTTGGGTGGCGGTCTCCTGGAGCTGGCGCTGTTCCAGGTTCGGGAACAACTCGTACACACCAGCCCAAGATTGCGCTCGGCATCGGCAGCCACGGTGTGGGCACCTACCAGCAGATTGACCCTAGTATTCATAATGGAAACAGATGCCCCCGATCGGGGGCACAGCCGACCCCTAGACGCACAATTTCCGCCGGACGCATGTCGATCAGGCTAACCCCATCCAGCCGGATTTCGCCCAGTGCTTCCGTCAGGCCCAATATCGAATCGAGCAGGGCCGTTTTGCCTGCACCGTGCGGACTAACAATTCCAACAATGGACCCAGCTTCCACGTCGAGTGACACCTTGTGCAGAGAGCGCGCCCGTCCGTAGAACGCCTCAAGTTCTCGGATTTCGAGGAACGCCACGGCCAGCCCTCATGCCCCGGTGCAGGGATGGCTCTATCGGAGCCCAATCCACGCATGGGAGCACAACGGGGGAACGGCGGTGTCGGCAGTGGAGGAACCGCCCGACACCTCGTCCAGGCCATCGAGCCCCGTCGCGCGCGTCTTGCCGACGAGGTGTACCGCCAAGTACTCGAGGCTGTACTCGCCGGCGACCTGCGACCGGGCGAGCGCATCCTGCAGGATCGAATCGCAGAGGGGATCAACGTTTCGCGGACTGTCGTCCGCGAAACCCTGCTGCATCTCGAGCGGGAAGGCATCCTCGCCAGGGCCAGGACTGCCGGGTTTACCGTGCGGGGGATTGCCGAAGACGAAGTGCGCGAAATCTATCAGGCACGGGAAGCGATCGAGGAATACGCGGCGAGGCTGGTTGCCGAACAGCGAAGCGTGGCCTCCCTAAGGAGGATCGCCCCTACCATCAAGAAGGTAGATGCGATCGAGACCGGCGGTGTCCAGGAACACTTTCATGCCAACCGGCGGATCCATCGAAGCATCGTCAAGGAGACAGGGAACGAATACCTGCCAAAAAGTTTCCTGCTTATCCCTGAAAGTCATCCGGCGATGAGGAGGCGATAGGGCATGGGCTGGGTGCGTGCGGCGCTGTGGACGAAACGCTGGATCATGGTCTGGAGTTGATAGCGCCGGTTGTAGCGCCAGGCGAAGCTGGCGAGATAGCGTCCGGCATGGTCGGGGCCGAGCTTGCGATAAGTCCCGGTGATCGCGCTCTTGATGTTGCCGAGCGTCGTGTTCACCCATTTGAACGATGCCATGCGGGCCGCCTGTCGGCCCGACCCGGTACGGATCGCCCGCTGGCTGCAGGCGGCCTCATCGAGTGCGCTCCAGCAGCCCAGGCCGTCCGTCACAACCGCCGCGCCGGGGGCCAGCCAGTGCTTGGCGCCGCGCGCAATCTCGCGCTTGCGGAAGCCCTTGACCGGCGCCAGCTTCAGCTTGCGCGGGCGCCCCTCGGGACTGGTCGAGACCGCCGCCACGAAGGGCGTCTTGCCCGCCGCACCGCGGCCCCGCTTGCCGCCGGAGCGCATTCCGCCGAGATAGGCGTCGTCCATCTCCGACCCGCCCCGTAAGCCGTGTCTCCCCCTCGCGCCGCGCCATCACCGCCATGATCTTGTGCTTCACGGCCCAGGCCGTCGGCTGCTTGACCCCGAGACGGCGGCCGAGTTCCACCGACGAGATGCCGTTCTTCGCCGTCACGATCCGGTGGATGGCGGCGAACCAGAGTGTCAGCGGCAGCTTGGTCGCGTGGAAGATCGTGCCCGCCGTGGGCGATGTCTGCTTCTGGCACCGGTTGCATTGATCGAGATCCCGACCCGCCAGCACGCCATGCCCGCGATGGCCGCAGGACCGACAGACGAAGCCGTCAGGCCAGCGCAGCCGGACCCGCGCCGCGCGGCATTGCTCCTCGGTGCCGAAGGCCGTCCGAAACGCCACGTCGCTCAGACCACGCATGCGCGATGCAACCTTGAACCCCATAATTGTGACCCCTCTTCCGGAACATATTGAGAACATATATCCCCACAGGCGGAGTGTCACGGATAAGCAGGAAAAGTTTTGACGCCGTCTGGAACCGGGGATTCTCATTTCTGGTGTTTGCCGCAATTGAGGATGGCAATGTCGATGCCTCCCTTGATGAGTACTAAGGATTCGTGGTTTCCATGCGCGCTGATCATCCCCGAGAGGCTGGCGAAGCGAAGATCGCCCATATCCGTGAAGGGCTCTCGCTCCAACTTCGTGCACTCGGCGACGGAACAGTTCAGAACGATTCGTTCCGCCGGAAAGCGAGATCCAGGGCGGTTCGCATCCCAGACTCCGTCGGAGTACTGGGTCATTGCGTGCATCCACAGGCACAAGGCGAGCTTCGACCTATCCGAGGACCCAGAGACCGCACTCTCGGGGCTCGCACGTCGAAGCAACCCCTGGCTGTATGCCCGACCCATTCGCATCGGGGCTCGAAATCTTGCTGCTATAGTTGCGTTACAGGCGTTTTCGGGGAATCCAAGGATTATGGCACGCACGATTTTGGGTATCGCGGCCCTCGTCGCGACCGCTGCATTTGCAGGGTCTGCCGTAGCGGCTGAACGTACCGCCTCCACAGATTGGACGGGCGATCTCGGGCCAATTGCAGCAACCGATTGGAACTACGAACGCGCAGCACATCTGCTTGAGCGAGCCGGGTTCGGCGGCTCGCCTCAGGACATCGAGCGACTGGCGGCGATGACACCGGAAGAAGCCGTCGCGTATCTCATTGATTGGGAAGACATTCCCAACGGCCATCTGCAGCCGTTCGACCATTCCGGCATTTACAGGACCGGCATGGTCGAGGTTCCGCGTAGCCGTGCCCAGGCCGTCCGTGACGCCCGCCACGACGGCGAAGCGCTGGGTACCGAGATCAAGCCCGGGGGCTCCCGTCCATTGCAGCCGGTCGTAAATGCCTTCTTCTACATCCTGAATGCCGACCGGCTCGAAATCCGCCGTCTGTCGCGCTGGTGGGGTGAGCGTATGGTCCTCACCCACCACCCGCTGCAGGAGAAGCTCGCATTGTTCTGGCACGGTCATTTCGCGACCGGCAACGTGAAGGTGCGGGACTACCGGAAGATGCTGAACCAGCTTGCGTTGTTCCATTCGCAGGGCAAGGCACCGCTACGCGATCTGCTTCGCGGAGTCGCAACGGATCCGGCGATGCTTGTGTACCTTGATGCCGGCCAGAACGTTAAGGGTAATCCGAACGAGAATTTCGCCCGCGAGATTCTTGAGCTATTCACGCTCGGCCCCGGCAACTACACCGAGCAAGATATTCGTGAGGCGGCTCGATCGTTCACCGGGTGGACCCATGACCCGGCAACGCTGACGTTCGTCGTCAATGAGGAGCAGCACGATGGAGATCCGAAGACCTTCCTGGGCAACACTGGCAATTTTGACGGCTACGACATCATTGACCTGATTCTTGAGCAACCGGCAACCGCTCGCTTCCTCGCCGGCAAGCTCTACCGCTACTTCGTGCGCGAAACCGAGAACGACGACGGTGTCGTGGGTGCTCTGGCTGAGCGGTATCGTAACAGTGGATACGATACGGCCGCCCTCCTCCGGACGATCTTCCTGAGCCACGATTTCTACGCCCCGCCCTCGGTTGGAAGCCAAATCAAGAGCCCGGTCCAGATGGTCGTGGGAACCTATCGCAAGCTCGGCCTCGCCGCGGTCCCGGGTGTCCCCGACTTTCACGTGACGACCGAGCGGCTGGGCCAGCGCCTGTTCGAGCCACCCAATGTTGCCGGCTGGGAGGGCGGACGCGCCTGGATCACGTCCGCGACGCTCCTTGAGAGAGGGAACTTTGGACGTCACCTCCTCTTCCCGGACATGTTCGAGTTCCGCACTCCAGATCCTCTGTACTCGGACACGCTGGTCGAGGTCGGCACGAAGATTGCGGCCGGGGCCGAGATCACCCAAGCCACGGTGCAGGGCGAGTCGATGGCGATGGAGATGGCTGCCTCTGACGAGGCCTACAACACCCGCTATGCATCCTGGCACGGGCACTCGGAAGCCATGCGGGTGGTGAAACCCGCCGACAGCGCCGCCGCGCAACTGGACGTCATGGTATTGCTCGAGGGGCTTGAAACCTCCGAAGAGGTGGTTGACTCACTGTGCCAGCGGCTGCTGCTGCGCCCCCTCTCCGAAGACGACAGAAGCGCTCTGATCGGGTTCCTCGACAGTCAACTTGCCGGCGCTTCGCTCGCGACCGCCGGGGCGTGGATTCGCGAGCCACTTCGCCTTCTCATACACCTGGTCATCAGCACACCGGAATACCAGCTCTCATGACTGCTCCACGTTTCCGCCGCCTCTCGCGGCGTCATTTCCTATCCGCGACCGGTGCAGCCGGTCTGGGCGCGTTCGGCGTGCCTCCAATTTTCCAGCGTGCTCTCGCTGCCTCTGACGGGGCCGTCGACCCGCAGGACCTGACCGCGACGGACCGGGAAGGGCCCATCCTGGTGGTCGTCGAACTAACCGGAGGCAACGACGGTCTGAACACGGTCGTACCGTACGGCGACGACGCGTACTACAATGCTCGCCCGCGGATCGGGATCCCGGAGGGAGACCTCCGCAAGATCGACGATCATTTCGGTTTTCACCCTTCCTGCAAGGGCCTTTCCGAACTGTATGACCGAGGTGAACTCGCCATCGTCCACGGTTGCGGATACGACCAGCCGAGTTTCTCCCACTTCATTTCGATGAGTTACTGGCACTCCGCCGCGCCCAACAGCGGCGTGTCGTCGGGCTGGGTGGGACGTACGGCCGCGAACCTCAGCCCTGTTCCCCAGCGGGACTACATCATCAACGTCGACGAGCGGCCCTCGCAGGCCGTGCGCAATTCGGTCCACTCGGCCCTGGTATTTGACCAGCCGGGCACGTTCCGGCGTGATGGTGTCTATGAACAGCGGCCCCTATTCGACGAGTTGATTGGCGATCCCGGAGCTTCGGAATCGAATTTGTCGTTCCTGAGCAGGAGTGCGAATGACGCCCGGCTGTCGGCAGTGCTGGTCCAGGACGCCTGGAAGGCCTACCACAGTGAGGTCGATTACGGCATCAATATCGGCCTCGCACAGGATCTCCGGAAGATTGTGGCGCTGATCGACGCCCGGATGCCGGCGCGGTTCTACTACTGCGGGTATCGCGGCAACTCATTCGACACCCACGTCCACCAAGTGGACATCCACGCGCGGCTTCTCGCTTATGCCACCGACGCGATCCGTGGCTTTGTGGATGACATTGAGCGGATCGGCCGCGGCAATGACGTCCTGATGCTCGTGTTCACCGAGTTTGGTCGTCGGGTGCCAGAGAACATATCGCTCGGCACCGATCACGGCACAGCCACCCCGGTCTTCCTCGCCGGTGCACGGGTCGCCGGAGGCCAGTACGGTACCCCTCCCAGCCTCACCGAGCTTGACGATGGGAACCTGCTCCACACAACCGATTTTCGGCGGGTCTACGCAAGTGCCATCGGAAACTGGATGGGCGCAGATACCCGTTCCGTTCTCGGCGGTGACTTCGATCCAATTCCTGCCGTTAGCAGCGCCTGACAGAAATTAGTGCAGCCCGGTCGGGGTTGATCCGACCGGGCTGCTGACATGATCCCGGTACAGATCCCGCAGGCGGCACGTCACCGGTCCGGGCCGTCCGGTTCCAATTCGCTTTCCGTCAAAAGTGATGACCGGTACGATGAACGAAGACGTGCTGGTATTGAAGGCTTCGTCAGCAGCCGCCACCTCATCCGGCGAGAACCCGCGCTCGACCACCTTGATCCCGTCGGCAGCCGCTAGTTCGAGAATCAGTTCACGCGTGATGCCGCCGAGAACTTTGGGGCCCAGCGGATGAGTCTGCACGTAGCCGTCGCGCACGATCCACGCATTCGATGAGGCGCCCTCGGTCACTACCCCCTCGCTCACCATCCAGCATTCAAATGCGCCATTCTCGTGGGCCTGCTGCTTCGCAAGCACATTGGCCAACAGTCCTGTCGTCTTGAGATCGCACCGCCGCCAGCGGAGATCGGGAGAGGACGCGACGGACACCCCGGCAGCCAGTGCGGCCGCGAACGGTGTCCATGGACGGAGTGTCACCATCAGTGACGGACCCGGCCTGGCTGGTAGCAGGTGATTGCGCGGCGCCTGCCCCCTGGTCACCTGCATGTAAAGCAGGCCATTCGACAACTTGTTTCGTCGAACAATCTCGCCAAGGACCACCCGGATGGCGCTGTCGGTCATCGGGGCAGGTATTGCAAGCCCCCCACGTGATCGTGCCAGCCGCATCAGATGCTGCTCGAGATCGACCAAGCGCCCGGCGACCAAGGCGATGACCTCGTAGACGGAATCGGCGAACTGCAGTCCGCGATCCTCGACAGGGACGGCAGCAGCACGCAAATCCATGTAGCGTCCGTCTACATACGCAACACGACTCATCGCTAGTGTCCTCCGAAGAAACAAGCCAATAACCGCCATCCTGCGGCAATCTGCCACACGGCGAAACTAACTACACCAGCAGGCGTCGCCCGCCGCAACGCCTGACGCTATCGAGCCGCCCGCAGCATGATCCGGGGACAGGGTTTTGTCGGTTGGCGATGCGGCGGAACATCCCTGAGGCTACGTTGTGTTTACAGTGCTGCGGATGGTGGCTCCGCGCGTCTAGACGAAGACATTACACTTGCGGCTTCCTCAGCTTGCAGGACCCGTCCCCGAGCATCAAGGCATAGCGATGGCGGTCTACACGCAAGTCAGCGAGGACCAGGTGAGGAACTTTGTTGGCCGGTACAACATAGGCTCGCTGGAAGCCTTTGTCGGGATTGCCGATGGGGTTGAGAACACCAACTACCTTCTGTTCACGACCTCAGCCCGATATATCCTCACGCTATACGAGAAGCGAGTAGACCAATCAGACCTCCCGTATTTCCTTGACTTGATGGAGCACCTGAGCGAGCAGGGGATTCCGTGTCCTGTTCCCCTGCAGGACCGGACCGGCCGAGCGCTCGGCCGACTGGCGGACCGGCCGGCGGCCGTCGTCTCATTCCTTGAGGGGATCGCTCGCACACGCATTGAGCCGACGCACTGTCGCTCGGTTGGACGGGCTCTGGCAAGGCTACATGCCGCCAGTTCGGGATTTAGTGCTACCCGCCGGAATGGGCTTTCGCTCAACGCGTGGAAGCAGGCGCTAGTCCAATCCGAAGCTCGATTGGAAAACTTTGCAAGCGGACTTTACGAGGAAGTCCGGAACGACTTTGAGCGTATTGAGCTGGCATGGCCCCGGATCCTGCCCGGGGGTGTCATCCACGCCGACCTGTTCCCCGACAACGTCTTCTTCAGGGACAGCGAGGTCAGCGGGCTGATCGACTTCTACTTCGCCTGCAACGATTTCTTCGCCTATGACCTCGCCATCTGCGTCAACGCATGGTGCTTCGAACGCGACGCGGACTTCAATATCACAAAGGCAGGCGCGCTCCTGAAAGGGTACGAAGAAATTCGCCGTCTCTCGGGAGCTGAAATCGAGGCGCTGCCGATCCTCTGCGCCGGCTCGGCGATGCGCTTCCTCTTCACGAGGCTCGCAGACTGGGGCACAACGCCATCATCCGCGATCGTGCGTCCGAAGGACCCGGCCGAATATCTTGGACGCCTGCGTTTCCACCGGGCGGCCCGCGGGCCCGACAGCTATGGGCTGGAGAAACGATGACTCGGAAGCTGACCGTGTACTCCGACGGCTCGTGTCTCGGCAATCCCGGACCAGGAGGATGGGGTGCCGTCATCAAGGATGCCGATGAGGTCCGTGAAATCTCCGGTGGAGAGCCTAGTACCACGAACAATCGGATGGAACTCATGGCGGCTATTCAGGCGCTTGAGGAGATCGCGCCAGGTGCAGAGGTAGAACTGGTCACGGACAGCCGGTACGTGATGGACGGCATCACGTCCTGGCTCCCGGGGTGGCGCCGTCGAGACTGGCGGACGGCCAGCGGAAAGCCGGTCAAGAACCAGGATCTCTGGCGACGGCTGGAGCAGGCGGCTGCTCGACACAAAGTTGCCTGGCGGTGGGTCCGGGGCCACACGAGCGACCCGGGAAACGAACGAGCCGACGCGCTCGCGCGGGCTGCCTCCTCAGGGCATCATTAATCGATCGAGGGAGTGGCCTAGATAAACTGTCGCCGGTCCTTCATATTCGGACCGGCTTAGTGTCATACTTTGCTAACGGATGGGTGGCCGAGCGGCTGAAGGCGCTCCCCTGCTAAGGGAGTATACGGTGATGAGCCGTATCGCGGGTTCGAATCCCGCCCCATCCGCCACCCAGCTGATATCCTCGACGGTTCCTGATGCGAGGGGCGATCCCATCGCCCCCTGTCTCGCTCAGGCTCGACCGACGTCGGCTTCACGGGATTCGGCAAGAGCGCGAGCGAGGATCGCTGGGTCCGCGTTGCCGCCAGACAGGACCACCAGCGTCGTCTTGTCCTTTAAGTCGATCCGACCGGAAAGCACCGCTGCCAATGCCGCGGAACCGCCGGGCTCCACGACCAGCTTGAGACGAAGCATGGCAAACGCGACCGCCTCCAGCGCTTCTTCGTCCGTGATCGTCAGCCCGGGCCCCATGTGCCGCTGAGCTACGTCAAAGGCGATCTCGCCCACTTGGGGCGGGAGCAGTGAGTCACAAATGGTGGACACGCCTTCGTCAGCCGGAATGCGTTGACCTTCCCGAAGCGAACGCGCCATGTCGTCGTGCACGGTGGGCTCCACCGTCCGTACATCGACATCGGGAAACTCCGACCGCAACCCCACGGCCACCCCGGCAACGAGGCCGCCACCGCCGCACGGGACAAGTGCGACATCGGGAACGATGTCGCGAGCGCGCATCTGCTGGGCCGCTTCCAGCCCTGCCGTCCCCTGACCGGCAACAACCAGCGGGTCGTCGTACGGATGCACGAACGTTCCGCCGCGCTCATCGATGACTCGGGCGCCGAGCTCCTCTCGGCCTTCAGTGTGGCGGTCGTAGAACACGATCTCCGCACCGAAACCACGGACGCCTGCGATCTTCATCCGGGCCGCATCCCTTGGCATGATGATGGTTGCGGGGGCGCCAAAGAGACGCGCGGCACAAGCGACGCCCTGGGCATGATTTCCCGAAGACCAGCCGATCACTCCTGTGCCGCGTTCGCTGGCGGGAACCGCGGCAATCCTGTTGAACGCTCCCCTGAACTTGAACGAACCCGTGCGCTGCAAGCATTCGGGCTTCAAGAGCACTCGCCCACCGATACGCGCATTCAGCACACCGGATTCCAGCAGTGGCGTCACTCGTGCCCGGCCCTTCAAAACCTTGCTCGCCGCTACAATTTCGTTGCGGGAGATCAAGGGAACCGGCACGCCTAACCGGGGCATGTGACAGGCATTTCCCATCCCGACGTAGCCGGGTCGCCAGTCGTTTGACGGTAAACCGCCAGCCCCTCCAAGACTCGCTGCACGTAGTTTCGGGTCTCGCTCAGGGGTATCAGTTCCATCCAGTCGAGCATCGGGATCTCACCCCGGCGAGGGTCGCCATACCGTCGGATCCACCGGCCCACCCGACCGGGCCCAGCATTGTAAGCGGCCAAGGCAAACGGGTACGCACCGCCGTAATCATTCAGCAAACCCGCGAGGTAGCGGGAGCCAATTTCAACATTGTAGGACGCGTCGCTTGAGAGGCGTGTCTTGTCGTATTTCAGCCGCTCCCGGCGGGCGACGAACTTCGCCGTGCTGGGCAGCACCTGCATCAGCCCACGCGCGTTGGCAGAACTCCGGGCGCCGACGTGAAATCCGCTCTCCTGCCGTGCCACCGCAAGCAGCAGGGCTTTTTCCACATCGACATCGACACCATCGAAGGCTTCCTCGTGTACATCGTCAGGGAACGCAAGAGCCGGCAAGTACTGACCCCGCCGCGTGGCCTTCCGCAGGACATCCAGGCCGAGGTGCGTGTTGCCCGTGGCCCGCAAGAGAGAGTAGAGGACCATCACTTCCTTATTCGACTCCGTCTGAGTTGCGAGTTTCCGGGCGAAGAGACGCGCGAGCCGAGCGCGGCCGTTCTCCGCAAACAACAACATCGCCTGTACGAGCGGGCGGGAAACCCAGTCCGAAACATTGTCCGAGGTGGCCGGCGAAGGCGGCAACACGATCTCGCCGCCGCGGCACCATGTCGCCATCTGGCCGTAGAACGTCGCCGGGTACCTGGCAGCATCGTCAAGCCAGCGTTCGGATTCACCATTCCGCTTTTCCGCGGTCGACAACGCCGCCCAATAGGACGCTCGTGCGATCGAGACCGGCATGCTGACCTCGGAACGCATCGTCTCGAAATGCCGCGCAGCCGCAGCCGTATCCCCGAGAAAACGGAGTGCAATCCAACCGGCGAGCCAATCGGCTTCAACGCCTGGGACCCCATTCAGAGGTTCGAAGCCGAATACCAGTTGGTAGGCGTCCGTGTAGCGCCCTGCGTTGAGCAATCTTCGCGCGTGAAGTCGCACTTCCTGCCACCATCGATCCGGTCGTGGGCCAAGCTCCCTTGGCGGATCCAGCAACAGGTCCAGCGCACGGTCGTAGAGCCCCGACCGTCGGCGCCAACGGGCGCGCTCGTAGACAAGCCCCGGATCACTCTTCAACGCAGCCGGAACGCGGGCAACGGCTGCGTCAACTCCCCCAACCCTTCTGCCCAAGCGAATACGTGCGGTACCAAGACGGCGTATCTCGGACGAAACACGCTTGAGTTGCCGTGTCGCCGCACCCCAGCTGCGATCCCAGATCAGCTTGTCCAGCCGAACCGTGTGGTCCTCTGCGGTCAGATCCTTCCTGTACTTGCGTAAGAATGTGGCGGCCTCTCGGCGATTGAAATGGCCAGCCCTCCACGCCTCCCTCGCCTCAGCCACCGGATCCACGGTTGCGCCACCCGCAGCAAGTGCTCGCGCGTAGCGGGCCTGTCCGGGCCCGGTCAGGGGAGGAAACCGGCTGAACCACTGGCGCACCTCGCCATTGGGCAAATCCGCAGGCATTCGCCGTTCGGCCAGTCGCTGCCGCTGCTCAGCGTACGGCCAGTCCCAGTACGCAAGATGGAAGTCTCGCGCCTGCTCCCAGGTTGCGAGGCCATCCTCAGCCGAGAGCCACCGCCACTTCGCAATGGTGTGGAGGAGCGGGAATTCCGCATCCATCGTCAGATCAAGCGCCCGCCTCCATTTCGTCCGGTCCATCGCAACGAGGGCATTCGCAAACAATGCTTGGTCCCGTTCCGACAATGCCGGAGGCGCGATCTCGGCGGCATGCAGATGCCCGCTGCACACGGCCGCGAATACAGCACCGGCAACGAGACGGGACATCACTTCAGGCAAGGCCCTAAAGAACGACCGCATCGTTCGATGGACCCGCCACCCGGGCACCACACCACGGTCGGGTCGGCGCGCGGGCGGGCAAACAGGACGGCGCGACAATTGACGCATCGACAAGAATCCCTTGAAATCAACAGGACGTGGTACCACGGCACCCCGAGGCGCCGGCGCAGCAATTCAGATCGCCGCGGACTTCAGACTCTCGATAAAGGTGACGGTGCGGGCCACAGCCGTATCCACGATGTCCCGTCCGGCTTCCGCCGTCGCCAGGCGCGCATCGCCGAAGGCGCCATTGGCGGTTTGCTCGTGAAACGGTACGGGAACCTGCAATGCGAACGGGTCATTGTTGAAACCGTGCTCCAAACCAGTGTCCTTCATCTCTCCCGGAGCTAGGGCCTCACTCCGGACATACTCCGCATCGAGGTGCAAGAGGACGCTTGTCTCAACCTCGCATGCGTGCCCATAGCGCGGGGTCTGGCTGTGGGCCCGCACCCGATCAGATGCCTGCGCAAAGTAGAACGCAACCGCGGCTCGCAACCCTAACTCGTAGCGGATCTTCGTGATCGCAACCTGGAGTACGCCGGTATTGCCGTTGTGGCCGTTTACGAACACGATCGCGCGGATTCCGTGCCGGTCGATCGAACGCGCGACATCAAAACACAGTCTGATCACGGTCTCCGGGTCCAGCGTAATGGTCCCGGGAAACCCGGTGTGATGGTGCGACAAACCGAAGGGCAGCACCGGAAGCAGCAAGGCCCTTGGCCCGAGCTCTTCCGCAACCTTCCGCGCGATCCGGTCCGCGGCGATGAAATCGGTACCCAGAGCGAGATTTGGTCCGTGCTGTTCGGTCGCGCCAATGGGTTGCAGGGCCACCTCGATCCGTGAAGCGGCGACAGCCATTTCCGGAGAAGTCATACGGGCCATTTCGACAATGTCGCTCATGCGCGGGGGGCCTCCGTTACCACTTCACTGAGCCAATCAGAAATCATGGCATCCACCCCGAAATGGGGCACGAAACCGACTTCGTCTCGGAGCCGTGCATCGGAAAGGGTCCGCCACATCATGGGAGTACCAGAATCGGTTGGCGGCGCTAAGGGTACCGTCGAACCTGGCCGTTGCCTCGCGAGCCCGGCCAGGAACTCCGAAAACCGTAGCGGAAAGGACGGGGCGTTGTAGATCGGCCGGAGTGAATCGGGAAACTCCGCCAACTGCACAAGCAGGCGAGCCACATCCTTCACGTAGAGAATATCGCTGGAAACATCATCGCCAATCCGGTCCGGCGCCGACCCTGCCACCACTGCATCCACAAACACCGCGGCAGCGCCACGGTAGTGCAGCCGCGGTCCCAGCACGAGGGGAAGCCTGACGCCGGTGGCCTCGACACTGCGGAACTTGCGGAACCAGTCGGCCGTCACTTCTGCCAGCTGCTTGCTCAGGCCGTAGAGCGAATCCGGATCTGCCGGTCGCGATTCTTTGGCCGGAACCAGATCGCGAACTGCAGTCCGGCCGTACACCACCGTGGAGCTGGACCAGATGAGTCGCCGAGTTCCGGCCCTCGCCGCCGCCTCGAGAAGGGTGGCGAGACAGCCGACGTTCACCGCAACAGCGGCACCCGGATCCTCGTCGGCAGCTGCAAGCAGACCTCTTCCACCTGTCCCGAACGCACCAAGCCCCACAATCACACCCGGCGGGCCAGCACGCAAAATCTCGCGCAACGGTTCAGCGTCTACCGGACGGGCCACCCTGCCACAGCCTTCCGGGACCCGGCCCGGTTCGGCAGCAGCCGGATCCAGGACGGTGACCCTCCAACCTGCGTCCAAAAACTCGCGGGCCGTCCAATATCCGACGAATCCTGCGCCACCGGCGAGCAGCACATGACCGGTACTCATCGAGGTTCAATCGTCCGGATCACCAACTCCAGGGCGCGCACTGCGGCCTGCATGCGAATCTCCACGCGGTCGCCCTCCAGCAGCAGACGCTCGTGACGCACCGCGTCCCTGCGTCTGCCGGCGGCAATGTGCACCAGCCCAACGGGCTTCTCGGCGGTCGCACCACCCGGTCCCGCGATGCCCGTCACCGACAGGGCAACGTCAACAGATGTGTTATGGAGGGCGCCGGACACCATGGCCCTCGCGACCTCCTCGCTCACTGCTCCACAGGCGTCCAACACCGAAGGTGAGATGCCGAGCAGCTCCACCTTGGCATCATTCGAGTACACGACGAACCCCCGGTTCATCACGCGTGAGGCGCCTGCATGATCGGTCAATGCAGCCGCGATCAGGCCGCCGGTGCAGGACTCGGCCGTTGCGACCGTCAAACCACGGCGGTCCAGTAACCGCAGGCATTCCGCGCTGACGCGCGCCAGATCAGAGCCAGGCATCGAGGAGCACTCCCACGCCCACGGTACCGCATAGGGCAAGACCTCCAGCCGCCAAGTCGTCCACCATGACACCGAAGCCACCGGGGACCTTGGCGTCAAGCCATGAAATCGGAAACGGCTTGCCGATGTCCAAGATCCGAAAGAGGATGAACGCAGTAATAACAAGGATCACGTCGCCGCCTGCGCCCGCCAGCGCGAGCAGCATCCCGGCCACCTCGTCCACGACTACTTCCGGCGCGTCGTGGCCGCCGGTGACACGCTCGTATCGGTCGGCAGCCCACCACCCACACGCCGTGACGACCGTGACGGCAGCGACTACTGCCGTCGCACCTCCCGCAGCATGCAGAATCAACCCGACTGGTACCGTGATGAGCGCCGCGAGTGTCCCGGGAGCCGGTCCAATCCGGCCCACGCCGCCGCAGACTGCTACGGCTTCCGCCAGGCGGTCGCCGCGAAGTCCGCTCACGCACTCTCCGACGGCATCGCGAGCGTTGCCAGGGCGAACGCGGCAATGCCCTCACGGCGCCCCAGGAATCCCAAGCCATCCGTCGTGGTGGCCTTGACACTGACCGCTGCTGACGGGAGCTCCAAGAGCCGGGCAAGCGATTCGCGCATGCGGCCACGATGCGGTGCGACTGCCGGAGCCTCGCAGATGACCGTCACATCCACGTGCATCAGCTCAGCGGCCGCCTCCTGCACCAATTCGTTCGCATGGGCCACAAACCGCGCTGAATCCGCCCCGCTCCAGCGCGGATCGTTCGGCGGAAAATGTTCGCCGATGTCGCCCCGGCCCAACGCTCCGAGGATCGCGTCGGTCACCGCGTGCAGTCCGACGTCCGCATCCGAATGCCCGACCACAGCCCGGTCGTGCGGCACGTCCACGCCCAGCAGGCGGATACCGGCACCCGGACCGAACCGGTGGACATCGATCCCCTGGCCTGTGCGCAAGATCCGCTCACCGAGCAGCCGCTCCGCCTTGGCAAAGTCCTGGGGCTCGGTGACCTTGATGTTCGAGGGATCACCCACCACCGCCTGCACCGCGTGGCCCGATCCCTCCAGGAGTGTTGCATCATCGGTCGCTGGCGGCCGGCCTGCGGTGGCGCGGTGCGCTGCGAGAATCACGTCAAACCAGAATCCTTGAGGCGTCTGCGCGTGATGCAGGCCGGCACGTGACACGGTCCGTTCCACCTGGCCGGCGCCGTCAACCTGTTTCAGCGTGTCGAAGAGCGGCAGCGCCGGGACCACGCCAGGCGCGAACCGCAGCGCATCGGCGACCCGGCCGATCAGACCGGAACCCGGACGCGGACGGGCTCCGTCGTGAATCAGCACCGCCTGGGGCGGGTCGCCAACCATCGCTTCCAGACCGACGGCGACGCTTTCCTGCCGGGTGGCTCCGCCTTGATCGACGATTCGCACGTCCAGTCCTGCCAAGGCCGTGCTCGTGGCATCGCCCTCCCCCGGAGCGACGACCATCACGACTCGGTCCACACGCGGGTGCCTTGCGAATGCCTCGGCGGCCCAGCGCACCAGCGGGCGACCTCGCAAGGAGCGGTACTGCTTGGGGAGATCGCCGCCGACCCGGTTCCCGCGTCCCGCAGCCACTATCAGCGCGTCGATACGGCCCTGCGGCCTCGTTCCGGTATCCGCGATCACGCGCGCGAATCTTGGCGAATCATCTCTGCCGCCCGCTCGGCGATCATCATGGTGGGCGCGTTCGTGTTGCCGTGCGTGATGGTCGGCATCACCGAAGCGTCCGCAACGCGCAGACCCGTGATTCCGTGAACGCGAAGCCGCTCGTCGACAACGCCGTCGCGACCCATGTGGCAAGTGCCCACGGGGTGGAAGATGGAGGTGGCAATTCCGCCGGCCGCGGCAGCAAGGCCCTCGTCGTCTTCCGGTGTAGGACCGGGCCGGACTTCCTCCGGATTGTAGCGCTGCAACGCCGGCTGGGCGCAGATCCGTCGCGTGAGGCGAATGGCATCTGCGGCGACCTGACGATCCTCCGGCGCCGCCAGGTAGTTCGGGCGAATCGATGGTGCGTCCCTGGAGTCCGGCGACGCCGCGTGCACGCTTCCGCGCGAAACCGGTGCCAGGTTGCAGACGCTCGCCGTGAATGCCGGATACGGATCCAGCGGTTCGCCGAACCGCTGGAGGCTTAGCGGCTGAATGTGATACTGCAGGTTTACCGCCTCGCGATCGGGATCCGAACGCGCGAAACAGCCGAGCTGACTCGGAGCCATGGTCATCGGTCCCCGACGGAGGAACAGGTACTGGAAACCGATCGCCGCCTTGCCGGTGAGGGTCGACGCGGTCTCGTTGAGCGTCCGCACTCCCTCCACCCGGTACACCAGGCGTACCTGCAGATGATCCTGGAGGTTCTCGCCCACGGCGGGGCAATCGAGGAGCGGTGTGACGTCGAGGTTGGCAAGTCGCTGGGCCTGCCCAATTCCGGAGAGTTCCAGGAGTTGCGGTGAACCGATCGCTCCGGCTGCGAGAATCACCTCGCCGGCGGCGTCCGCGCAGACCAGTTCCGATCCCTGCCAGAAATCCACCCCGGTGGCACGTCCGTCCTCAATCCGCACCCGGTGGACGTGTGCGTCCCGCGCCACGGCCAGGTTGCTCCGCTCGCGCACCGGGTCCAGAAACCCGCGAACCGCATTCCAGCGGGTTCCCCGGTGCTGGTTGACCTCGAAGTACCCGCAGCCCTCGTTATCGCCACGGTTGAAATCCTCCGTCGGCGGGATTCCAGCCTCTCCAGCCGCAGCGCGGAAGGCATCAAGGATTTCCCAGCGGATGCGGGTTTGCTCGACCCGCCATTCACCGCCCTTTCCATGCATGACATCGTCGGGACGCCAGTGATCTTCGGCGCGAATGAAATAGGGAAGCACGTCATCCCACGACCAGCCCGCATTGCCCAGCTGGCGCCAGTGGTCGTAGTCCGCGGCATGGCCGCGCATGTAGATCATGCCGTTGATCGAGGAACAGCCGCCGAGCACCCGCCCCCGCGGGTAGGCGATGGCGCGATCGCCGAGCCCTGCCTCGACCTCCGTGGAGAAGCACCAGTCCACCCGAGGATTGCCCATGCAGTAGAGGTAGCCCACGGGTATTCGAATCCAGTGCCAACGGTCCGAGCCTCCGGCCTCGAGCAGGAGCACGCGCACGTTGCGGTCGGCGCTCAGACGGTTGGCAAGAACACATCCAGCCGAACCTGCTCCTACGATCACATAGTCAAAAGTGCCGAGGTTCTGCACCGGTGGCCCCATGAGTTTCCTCCCGAATTCCGGCGCAATGTGCCGGAGCCGGAACGACGGCGCAATGACGCACAGGACCCGCGGCGGCCGGAAAACGGCCGTCCCGGCCCTGTTTGCAGAGGCTACTGGACAAAGTGAGTGTTTCTTGGGACAGGATTGTTCTATTATTAGTCGTTCTTGCCTAAACGTTGTGCAGGGTGGTGCGCCATGGCCCATTCAGACGACATCAGCGGCAATACACCGGTCGGACCGCAGGCTCTCCTCGAGTCGATGGCCGTTCCGGTCTTTCTGGTTTCGGACACGGGCCAAATCCTCTACGTGAACCCTGCCGGGGAACAGATGTTCGGAACCGGCGCACGAAGTCTTTTGCGTCGCCCCCTCCGGAACTTCCTGTCTGGTGACAGCCCGATCCTGGCGATGCTAGACCGCTTGAACCGCCGCGGCAGCAGCGCTGTGGAATACGGAATACGGCTGACCGGACCTTCGCTGACGCCTCGCATCGTCGATGCGCGGGCCTCTCCCTGCCACGACACGGACAACCTGATCGTCCTCACCCTGCACGCCCGCTCGGTCGCGCAGTCGATCGGCGGACACCGGCTCGGTCAGCTGAGTGCGGCCCGGTCCGCTACCGGGTTCGCCGAGACCCTCACCCACGAAATTCGAAACCCGCTTTCGGGAATCCGGGGGGCCGCGCAATTGCTGGAGGAAGCCGTCGGACCCTCGGATCGGGAGCTCACACAGTTGATTCGCGACGAAACCGACCGCATCGGCAAGCTCCTCTCCCGCTTCGACACATTCGTCGACGGGGGCACGGTTCCGACCCTTCCCGTCAACGTGCATAGCGTCTTGGATCGTGTGTTCATGCTGGCGAAGAACGGTTTCGCCCAGAACGTCACATTCACGCGCGAGTACGATCCATCAATTCCGATGGTTCCCGGCGACCGCGACCGACTCGTCCAATCGTTCCTCAATCTCGTCAAGAACGCCGCCGAAGCCAACGCGAATGGCAGAATCCGGCTGATCACGGGCATCCGCCATGGGCTCCGCGTCCAGACGGGGACAGCCGCGCACCGCGGGCTCCCCGTGTATGTCGCCATCGAGGACGACGGCCCCGGAATTCCCGAGGATCTGCGACAGCACCTCTTTGAACCGTTCGTGACCACGAAGTCGGGGGGACGCGGGCTTGGCTTGTCCCTCGTCGCGCGGATCGTGGAGGATCATGGCGGCGTGGTGGAGGTCACCGATGCACCCGAGGGAACCGGGACAAGATTCACGGTGTACCTGCCCGCCGTGACCCCGTCGCAGGCGGAGTCGGCAACACCCGTGACGGAGGCCGTGCAGTGAATACGCCCTCTTCCCCGAAAGCCACGGTGCTGGTTGGCGATGACGATTCCGCCATCCGCACGGTAGTTCGGCGAGCCCTTCACCGGCACGGGTTCGTAGCCCGCGACACCGGGGACATGGGCGAACTCTGGTCGTGGATCAGTGCCGGTGACGGCGATCTTGTCATCACGGATGTGGCCATGCCTACGGGCAACGGGCTGGACCTCCTGCCACGCGTCCAGAAGATCCGTCCGAGCCTTCCCGTGATTGTTATCAGCGCCCGCTCGACCATGCTCACCGCGCTCCGCGCCGGCGAACGTGGCGCATTCGAGTACTTCCCGAAACCCTTCGATCTCGACGAACTGGTCGCGACCGTTCGCCGCGCCATCGCAGAGACACGGGTAGTGGCGGCCGCTGGCGCGCAGACCTCCCCTGACGACCTGCCGATGATCGGCCGGTCGCCCGCGATGCAGCGGGTATACCGGGTCATCGCCCGCGTCGTGAACACGAACCTGACGGTCCTGATTCTTGGGGAATCGGGAACGGGAAAGGAACTCGTGGCCCGGGCCCTGCACGATTTCAGCCCGCGCCGAGCACGGCCCTTCGTCGCCATCAACATGGCTGCGATTCCGAGGGATCTGATCGAGAGCGAGCTGTTCGGGCACGAGCGGGGCGCCTTCACGGGCGCACACCGCGCCTCGGCCGGCCGGTTCCGCCAGGCCGAAGGCGGGACGCTCTTCCTGGACGAGATCGGGGACATGCCGCCGGACGCCCAGACCCGTCTGCTGCGCGTTCTGCAGGAGGGAGAATTCAATCCCGTTGGGGGCATGACCCCCGTACAGACGGACGTCCGCATTGTCGCCGCCACCCACCGCGACCTCGGGGCCCTGGTGCGCGAAGGACTGTTCCGGGAGGACCTCTACTACCGCCTGAACGTGGTTCCGATCCGGATGCCTCCACTTCGCGATCGTCTAGAGGATCTACCGTTGCTCGCTCGGCACCTTCTTGCCCGGGCAGCCGAGGAGGGGATGGAGCCCAAGCGAATCGCAGACGAGGCTCTCGCCCTGCTGGCCGAGCACACGTGGCCCGGCAACGTCCGTGAACTGGAAAATCTGCTCCGCCGCATGGTCGTCCTGACGGCCGGAGAGATCATCAATGCCGATACCATCGCCGACGAACTCGGAGGGGCGGACCAAACCCCGGTGCGACCCGGAACGGAAGGGACCACGCTAAGTGCCAGCGTCGAGCGTCACCTGCAGCGCTACTTCGCCGCACATGGGGAATCGCTGCCACCACCCGGTCTCTACAAGCGCTTCGTGCAGGAGGTCGAGCGGCCATTGATTCAGCGCACGCTGCAGTCCACCGGCGGTAACCAGATCCGGGCGGCTGAACTACTGGGGATCAACCGCAACACGCTCCGCAAGAAGATCCGCGATCTCGACCTGCGTGCTCTGCCACGGCGCCGCCGAGCACCCGAATGACGATCGTCTCCCCCACCTGGATTCCACTGCGGATCCGCATCCGGCAGCTGACCAACAACAAGTGGTTCAGGCTGTGGATGCCGTGGAGCCTGGCCCTCACGGGCGCCGTGCTCGGTGTCGTCACGTTCATCGTCCTCACGCCGAGCGCCGACTCCGATCCCGATCTGATCCTGACGCTCCTCTATGCAGATCTGGCGGTGCTGCTGCTGCTGGCGCTGGTCCTCGCGCGCCGCTTGGTGACGCTCCTGGTCCGACGACGACGGGCGCAGCCGGGAGCCCGACTCCATGTGCAGCTCGTGGTCGCGTTCAGTCTGCTGGCGGCAACCCCGGCTGTCATCGTCACCGCAGGTGCAGCGGGGTTCTTCACGATCGGTATCCAGGGGTGGTTTTCCGAGCGGGTCTCATCGGCGCTGACCCACTCGCTGGCAGTTGCGGACGCCTACTACGAAGACCATCGGAAGCTGGTGCTTGCCGACGTCCTGTGGATCGCGAACGGCCTTGCGCGCACGCCCAGCGAAGAACGGCTGGCCACCGCGACTCTCGACCGCCTCGCGGCCGAGCGGGGAATCGCCGAGGCGCTCGTGCTCCGGGCCGACGGACAGATCTTGGCACGGAGTTCGCTGAGCCTGCTGCTGGCGTTCGACGAGTTGCCGGCCGGCGCGCTGCAACGCGCACTCCAGGGCGAGACCGCTGTTTTCCAAATCCGTGGCGGTGATCGCGTTCGCGCGCTGGCGCCACTCTCCGGTTTCGCCGGCCAGCTTCTCTACGTCGGCCGCTACATCGAGACGAGCGTATTGCGCAACATTGACGCGGTACGCGCCGCCGTGGGCGAATATCAGCGGACCGAACGCGAGCGTGCCAGCCTGCACATCACCTTCACAATGGTGTTTATCGCGGTGGCCGTGTTGCTCGTCGCGGTGGCCGCCTGGATCGGGTTTCAGGTGGCCAACCAGTTTGCAGGCCCGGTCTCCGAACTCGCCCGTGCGGCCAACCGCGTGCGCGACGGTGACCTCACCGCGCGCGTCAACGAGGAAGGCCACAGCGGCGAACTCCTGACCTTGCTCCGCGCTTTCAATCGCATGACCGGCCAGATCGAGGACCAGCGCCACGACCTTGTCGCCACCAACCGGGAGTTGGATACCCGCCGCCGGTTCACGGAAGCGGTCCTGGCGGGCGTGAGCGCGGGGATCGTCGCGGTCGATTCGCGAGGAGTAATCTTCCTGTGCAACCGCTCGGCGTTCGAACTCATCGGCGTGCCGGAAGACACGCTGACAGGGCAGCCGTTTGCCGAGGCGGTGCCCAGCATGGCGGAGCTGTTTCACCGGGCAGTCATGCACCCGGGCCGGGCCAACCAGGATCAGATCGCCATGTCCCGCGGCGGCCAGCAGCGGATTCTGCTCGTCCGGGTCAATGCGGCGACCCGCGACACTCGCGTGCAGGGCTACGTCATCACGTTCGACGATATGACGGAGCGGATTCTCGCCCAGCGCTCGGAGGCGTGGCGTGACGTGGCACGCCGCATCGCGCACGAGGTACGCAACCCACTGACGCCGATCCGGCTGGCCGCCGAGCGACTTAAGCGCCGATACGCGGGCGAGGTACAGAGCGACCCAGAAGTGTTTGAATCGTGCATCGACACCATCGTCCGCCAGGTCGTAGAGATGCGACGCATGGTCGACGAATTCTCGGAGTTCGCACGCTTGCCCCCGCCCGTCCTGCGCCAGGTGGACATGATCCACCTGGTCAATGGAGTGCAGGCGATTAACGACACCGCCCACCCCAACATCCGCGTCAACGCGCAGGTTCCCGAGACGCCCGTGGAAGTTCTCTGCGATTCGAGCCAAATGGACCGGGCACTCGGCAATCTGGTACAGAATGCCGTACAGGCGATTCGGAAACGGGCCGGAAGCGAAGCCGCGGAGGGCCGCATCGACATCATCCTCGAGGCGGACGCGGGTGCAGACACCTACCGGTTAAGCGTCCAAGACGATGGCGGCGGCTTCCCCGAGAACTTCCTTGATCGCGCGACCGAACCCTATGTGACAACCCGGCGCGGCGGCACCGGGCTGGGTCTCGCGATCGTCCGCCGGATCGTCGAGGACCAGGGCGGAACCATTGTCCTGTCCAATACCGGCATGGGCGCCAAGGTCGAATTGACGCTCCCGCACGCGCCCGCTGCAGCGGCCTAATTCCGATATGGCCACCAAGAACAAGCAGGCCCAAGCAGGCCCGTGGATGGGCGAAATCCTGATCGTCGACGACGAGCCCGATATCTGCAAGGCCGTCCGGGACCTGCTTCAGGACGAGGGCTACACGACGCGAAGTGCAAGTGACACTGTCAGCGCCTTGGCCGCACTCGGGGAACGGGTGCCGTCTCTGGTCCTGCTGGACATCTGGCTGCGTAACGGGGAACTGGAGGGCATCGAACTCCTGAAGACGATCGGTACCCGGTTCGGCGGCCTTCCGGTGGTCATGATCAGCGGGCACGGATCAGTGCGAACGGCGGTCGATGCCATGAACCTCGGAGCCATCGACTTTCTTGAAAAGCCGTTTGACAGCGACCTGCTGCTACATGTCGTGCGGCGCAGTCTCGAAACCGAGCACCTCCGGCGCGAGAACGCTGCGCTGGCGCACCGGACCGGCGTCAACGACGCGATCGTCGGCGATTCGCCTGCCATCCGCTCGCTCCGGAACGCGATTGCGCGCGTGGCTTCCACGAACAGTCGTGTGCTCATTACCGGCGAACCCGGCTCCGGGAAGGAAACCGCAGCACGCGCCATCCACGCGCAGTCACGGCGCCGCAGCGCCCCCTTCGTGGTGATGAATGCCCCGCGCATGTCGCCCGATCGCTTTGAGGAGGAACTCTTCGGCCGGGAAGACGGCGACGGACGTGTCCTCCGCGTCGGGCTGCTTGAGCGGGCGCACGGCGGCACCCTCTTTGTCGACGAAATCGTCGAGATGTCGCTAGATGCCCAAGCATGGCTGCTGCGGGCGCTCCAGAATCCGAGCTTCATGCGCGTGGATGGGCAGACCCCCGTCAAGGTCGACGTCCGCGTGATCGCATCGACCAGCGTCGACCCCGAGACCTACATCCGCCAGCAGCGGCTATCCGCCAGTCTGTACTACCGGATCAATGTTGTTCCGATCCGGGTTCCCTCGCTCTCGGAGCGTAGGGAGGACATCCCTGCTCTCGCGCGGCACTGCATGGCCGTGTGTGCGCAAGCCCTTGGCCGAACTCCCCGGCCCATTGATGCCGAAGCAGAGGCCCGGCTGCAGGCCTACAATTGGCAAGGCAATGTCCGACAGCTGCGCAACGTGATCGAGCGTGTCCTCATACTGGCGCCCGACTCGGAATCCAGTCCGGTGCGGGTTTCCATGCTGCCGGATGACATCTTGTACGAACATTCGGACAACGCCAATCGATTCGGGACAGACTCCGTCATGAGCCATCCTCTGAAGGTCGCCCGCGAACAGTTCGAGCGGCAGTACTTGTCCTCCCAACTCGCCCGCTTCGGCGGCAACATCACCCGGACAGCCGCCTTCGTCGGGATGGAGCGAACGTCGCTGCACCGTAAGCTTCGGCTGCTTGGAATAGCGGAAGAGGCCGCATCCAAGCAGGACTCATCGTGAACGAAGACGCCCAGTTTCGCGCGATCGTCTGTGGAGCCGGAGAGGTGGGCCGGAGTATCGCCCACCATCTTGCCGAAGAAGAGGCGGCCAGGGTGACGCTCGTTGCCCAGGACGAAGAGCTGCTTGAGCGGGCCCGGCGCGAGACTGCCGGGATCGAAACGCTACGTGGTCACCCCGCTCATCCACCGGTGCTGAGCGAAGCCGGAGCCAACAATGCCGACCTGCTCATCGCGGTGACGCGGAGTGACGAGGTCAACATGGTCGCGTGCCAAGTCGCCCATAGTGTGTTCTCGGTCCGCACGCGCATCGCGCGGGTGAGCAACCCGGCCTATCAGGAGGAGGACTGGCCTCAACTCTATGGGCCCGACGACCTCCCGGCCGAAATCATCGTCCCCGAGCACGAAGTCGCGGATGCGCTGTCCCGACTCGTGGCGCTGCCGGGTGCCAGCGATGCCGTCGGTTTCGTCGACGGGCGGGTCCAGTTGATCGGGATGAAGCTCGATCAGCAATCTCCAGTTCTGTCGCATCCGCTCCACGAACTGACCGAATTGTTCCCGGACCTCCATGCTCGATTGGTTTACATCGTTCGGGATGGGATGGGCATTGTCGCCAAGAAGGGCGAGTCACTGGTCGCTGGCGACGAGGTGTTCGTAGTTACCGAGGCCAACCGGGTCGCTCGGGTCCTGCGTTCGTTCGGGCGCGAAATCGGTCCTCCCCGGCGCATTCTGATTGTTGGCGGCGGGAACCTTGGCCGTCTGGTTGCGCAGCGAATCGCGAAGCAGGAATCCGCCGAAGGAGTGACTGTTTTGGAAGCCGACCCGGACATCGCCGATCAGGCCGACGAGATCCTCGATGGCATCAAGGTCCTGCTTGGTGATCCAAGAGATGACGGGGTGCTTGAAGAAGCCGGCGTTCACAATGCCGAGATGCTTTTGGCGGTTACCGAGAACGACGAGGTCAACACTCTTGTCTCAGCTTTGGCGAAGCAAAAAGGCTGTCCGTACGCGGCAACCGTCACGCACGACAACAAGTACGGTTCGTTGCTCAGCCAGCTCGGAATCGACCAGGCGATCGTGCCGCGATCCGCTACGGTCTCCAAGATCCTGCGCTGGGTCCGGCGTGGTCGAGTGCAGGCCGTGCACACCGTGCACGACGGCCGGGCAGAGGTTATGGACTACGAAGCTCTCGAGACCTCAAAGATTACGGGGACTTCGCTACGGAGCATGAAGCTGGACGCGGACATTGCGGTCGGCGCGATCGTGCGTGACGGCAAGACCATCTTGCCGGTCGGGGACACCGTGATCCGGCCGCGGGATCGCGTCATCGTCCTGGTGACCCACCAGAAGGTCCAAGTTCTTGAAGCCGCGTTCGGGAGCGTCAAGCTCTAAGTGGTACCCGCCTCCCTTTCCAAGTCGCTGGCTTTGGCGCTGGGGGCGGAAGGCGTTCTGGCTGGTCTCGTCGGCGGCTGGGCCTGGCTTGCAGGATTGGCTTCGGCAGACGGATTTCTGCTCCTGTCGGCAGCCGCCGCATTCGCAAGCGGCGGTCTGCTCCTGGCGACCCGCGGTCGCGGCAGGAGTTGGACGAGGCGAACGGCCCTCATTACGGCGGCGGCGCTCTGGGGCGTGCTCGCACTCGGCGGGCTTGTCCCGTTCTGGGCTGCCGGAGCCGATCCCTACGCCGCATTCTTTGATTCGGTCTCGGCGGTCACCACCACCGGCCACTGGAGGCCCGACGTCGAGGGCGCACACGATCCCGCACTTCTTCTCTGGCGGGCACTGCTGCAATGGATCGGAGGCCTCGCCACGATCCTGCTGGCGGCGATCGTGTTCCTCCCGGCTGGTCTCGGCGGCGCTGAGACCGTGGTGCCCGGGTCGACCGCTGGCGGCAGTCCGTTCGCGCGACCGATGTTTTCCGGGATCATGGCCGCGTACACGGCTCTCACCGTACTCTGCCTGTTCCTGCTCGGCGCCGGCGGGCTCGGAGCATTCGACGGAGTGCTTTATGCCTTGTCGGCGATTGCGACCGGTGGCGACCCGAGAGGATACCCGGCGACGTCATTCGCCCCGGGGACCCAGGTCGTGCTGGCGATCTTCATGCTGGCGGGCGCACTCTGGTTTCCGGGGAGCCGCACGCGGTTCCGTCCGTCCGTCGCCGCGCTGTTGCGGGGCCGCGAGACCCGCCTGCTGATTGTCCTCATGGCGGCCGGAGCAGGGTTCGCCTGGATCGTTGTTCCGAATGCCGATCTGACCGAAAGCCTCTTTCTCGCCGCGTCCCTCGTCAGCACGTCCGGAATTGTGGCCGAAGCCCGCGACGCTTCCGCCACGCCGTTGCTCGTGCTTGCCGTCATCGGCGGTTCGGTTGCCGGCGCAGCCGGTGGGCTCCGCCTGCGACGGGTGTGGCTGATCAGCGCTGTGATCTGGAACGAACTCAACCGTGGCGCGCAGCCCCACGAGGTCCGAACCCTGCGCTACGGCGGGCAACCCACCGATCGCGGCGTCGTCTCCGCGCTGTTCGCGTTCGCAGTCCTGTGGTTCAGCGCATGCGCCGGATTGGCCTCCCTGCTGGCGGTGAGCGGCTTGACCGCCGAAGACGCGATCCTGGGAGCCGTGGCATCCCTGACCAACACGGGCCCTGGCATGGCAACATTGGTCGGTGCTTCGGCCGGCCCTGAAGGTCTATTCGGGATGGCCGTGCTGATGGCGGGCATGCTGCTCGGCAGGTTCGAGGTCATCGCTCTCGTAGCCGTTCTCAGCCCGTCTTTTTGGACTCGATAGCCGGACCCGAAACGGCGTTGCCCAGCAGACGACCCGAGAGCCGGCTATCGCATTCTCGGGCCGCGTTCTCCGGGCGAGTAGTCAGGGATTGGGGACCGTGGCCGGCACCCGACCGAGTGAGTCTGCCAACGGGCTGCAGCCCCGTCGCATCGGAGCAATCGCTGGACGAATCGGCAACGGATGGTTAGGTTGAACATTGCTAAAGTCAATTCATCAGCGGGACATTTCTTGAGCAGTTCGACGCATTCCGGTCGCTGCAAGAATGCAGTCCCGGGTACCAAGAAAAAGCGCACCGTTCTGGTGTTCTGTGGATCGAGAGTTGGCAACAACCCCAAGTTCGCCGAGGAGGCCAAGCATCTTGGCCGCAAGTTGGGCGAAGCCGGATACGACATTGTCACCGGGGGCGCACAGCACGGACTCATGGGTGCAGTGACCGATGGTGCTCTCGAGGTGGGAGTCGCTACGATCGGATTTGTGCCAGCGTACATCGCGTCTGTGCAGACGATGCACTCTGCGTTGAGCCGGGCGGTCGTTGTCGAGTCGCTTGCTGATCGTAAGACGTTGATGTTCAATGCCTCAGACATTTGCGTCGCTCTTCCTGGTGCCATCGGAACGATGGACGAAATCCTCGAGACGCTGGTGTTGAGGGAGTTCAATCAGCAGCCCGTTCCGATCATCGTGGTGGACATCGACGGCTATTGGGATCCGATGTTCCAGATGTTCGAACGTATGGTTGAACAGCAGTTCCTTCCCGACATTCTTGATTCAATTGTGGTCAAAGTTGAATCCGCTGAAGCAGCCGTGCAGGCCGTTGCCGAGCAACTCGAAACGTCAACTCGAGTGGTTCGCGGCGACTAACTGTCGTCTCTGCCCACTACAAGTCCCCAACTATCCTTCTGGAGCGTCCAGGCTGTGAGCAAGATCAAGGTCGCATCCCCCCTCGTTGAACTTGAGGGAGACGAAATGACACGGATCATCTGGGAAATGATCCGCGAGCGTCTGATTCGTCCCCAACTCGATGTCGAACTGGTTACGTTCGATCTGCATGTCAGAAGCCGAGACCGGACCGATGATCGAGTGACGGTCGAAGCCGCGCACGCCATTCGCGAATACGGCGTAGGCGTCAAGTGCGCGACCATTACGCCGGACGAAGCCAGGGTCGAAGAATTTGACCTCAAGAAAATGTGGCGGTCGCCCAACGGGACCATCCGCAACATTCTCGGCGGCACGGTGTTCCGGGAGCCAATCATCTGCCGCAATATTCCGAAATATGTGCCCGGCTGGACCAAGCCCATCGTGATCGGACGCCACGCATTCGGGGATCAGTACCGGGCCACGGAGCTCAAGATTCCGGGACCCGGACGCTTGGTGATGCGCTTCGTTCCCGATGGCCGGGAATCACCCACCGAGACCGAAGTGTTCCGGTTCCAAGAGGCCGGAATCGCGCTGGGCATGTACAACCTGGACGAATCGATCCGTGGGTTCGCGCGGGCCTGCCTGCGGTACGGTCTCAATCTCCGCATGCCGGTCTACCTTTCGACCAAGAACACCATCCTCAAGCAGTATGACGGCCGTTTCCGGGACATCTTCCAGGACGTCTTCGAGAGCGAGTTCGCGGAAGCCTTCGACAAGGCCGGTCTTGAATACGACCACCGTCTCATCGATGACCTCGTCGCCAGTGCAATAAAGTGGGAAGGTGGGTTCCTCTGGGCCTGCAAGAACTACGACGGCGATGTCCAATCGGACCTGGTTGCGCAGGGCTTCGGGTCCTTGGGCCTGATGACGTCCGTGCTGATGACCCCGGACGGTCAAACCGTCGAGGCTGAAGCAGCGCACGGGACCGTGACGCGTCACTATCGGGCCTACCAGAGGGGCGAAGCTACCTCGACCAACCCCATCGCATCGATCTTCGCGTGGACTCGGGGCCTCTGGCATCGAGGCCGGTTCGATGACACGCCGGAAGTGCAGAACTTCGCCCGGACCTTGGAGCGAGTCTGCCAGGAAACCGTGGAATCGGGGCGGATGACCAAGGACTTGGCTCTTTTGGTCGGGCCGGATCAGGGTTGGCTCGAAACCGAAACGTTCCTGGACACCATTGCGAACAACCTCAAGCAAGCGCTCTGAGGAATCAGGCCTTACCCGGAGTCGCGAATAGCTTTCTCGACTGCCCGAAGCGCCTGCTTGGTGGCGGAACCGTCAGGTCCGCCACCCTGAGCCATGTCAGGCCGTCCGCCGCCCTTCTTGCCGCCTAGCGCCGCAACACCTGCCTGCACCAGGCTGACAGCATCGAACCGATCGGACAGATCCTTGCTCACAGCGACGACCAAGGACCCCTTCCCCTCGAAGAACGTCACCACCACCGCGATCCCACTTCCCAGCGAGTTTCGCGATTCCTCGGCCTGAGCGCGCAATTCGCGTGGAGGAACCCCGTCCAACAGCCGCCCGATAACACGCACGCCGGCAATGTCGGTCGGTGCCGCGGTATCCGTCTCTCCGCGCGCCAGCTTCCTGCGAAGACCCTCAATGGCGCGTTCCAGACCGCGCCGTTCTTTGAGAAGCCTGCGGATCCGATCGGGAATCTCGTCCCGTCGTACCCCGAGGTCCCCGGCAACCGATTCCAAGGAGTCTGCCTGATCCTGGAAAAGCCGAAGCGCGGAGTCGCCAACCACCGCCTCCAGTCGACGGACCCCGGACGCAAGCGCCGATTCGGATACGATCTTCAGAAGTCCGATCTCTCCGGTCCGGCTCACATGCGTGCCGCCGCAGAGCTCGAGCGAAAATTGCTCCGTGTTCTGCGGGCCCATACTCACGACGCGCGCTTCGTCGCCGTACTTCTCCCCGAAGAGCCCGAGCGCTCCTGCCTTGATCGCATCCGCGGGCGGGAGCAGACGCGTGCGGACCGCAGCGTCGGCCCGGATCCAGTCGTTCACCTCGCCTTCAATGTCGCGGAGTTCGTCAGAGGCGACCGCTCGCGGGTGGCTGATGTCGAACCGAAGCCGGTCCGGTGCCACCAATGATCCCTTTTGCGTGACATGACTGCCGAGCCGACGGCGAAGTGCCGCGTGCAGTAGGTGGGTCGCTGAATGATGAATGCGGAGTCCGGCGCGCCGGTCGTCGTCGACCGCGAGTTCCACCGGCTCTCCTACCCTGAGTTCACCGTTCTCGACGGTCCCGAAGTGGACATGGACCTCGGCACATGCACGGGTATCCGTCACGCGCATCGCTCCGTCGGCCCACTTGATGGTGCCGGTATCGCCGATCTGACCTCCTCCTTCGGCGTAGAACGGGGTCTGGTTGCAGACGACCCCGACCATGCCAGCAGCCGAATCAGCCCGGTCCACCGCCACTGAATCCGTGACAATTGCCGACACCACCGCCTCAGCACGCGTACCGGCGTACCCAAGAAATTCGGTCGCGTCGCACTGCTCCCGAACCCCGAACCAGACTTCCTCCGCCCTAGTGTCACCGGTGCCGCTCCAAGCGGCACGGGCGGCCTGCCGCTGTTCGGCCATCGCCGCGTCGAAGCCAGCCCGGTCAAGCGGACGGCCTTCGCCACGCAGAATGTCCTCGGTTAGGTCCACCGGGAAACCGTAGGTGTCGTAGAGCCTGAACGCGGTCCGGCCGGGTAACGCCTCCCCGTCGCCCAGCTTCCCTGTCTCCTCGGCGAGAAGGCGCATGCCGCGTTCAAGGGCCTCCTTGAACCGCGTTTCCTCTCCCTTCAGGGTCTCCACAATCAGTGCCCGCGCCTGAACAAGTTCAGGGAAGGCGTCTCCCATTTCTGAAACCACAGCCCCAGCAATCCTCCACAGAACAGGCTCCCGGACACCAAGCAGATGCGCATGGCGCATCGCCCGACGAGCAATCCGGCGGAGCACGTAGCCGCGGCCTTCGTTTGACGGCAGCACGCCGTCTGCGATCACAAATGCCGAGGCCCGCAGGTGATCCGCGATCACCCGGTGGGAGACCGCATGGTCGCCGTCTTCGTCGGTGCCTGTTGCAGCGATCGACGCCTCGATCAGGACACGGAACAGGTCGATCTCGTAGTTGTCCGTAATTCCCTGCATGACGGCGGCCATGCGCTCGAGTCCCATGCCGGTATCGATGGAGGGGCGCGGAAGGGGAATCCGTCGTTCGGGGGTTTCCTGCTCGTACTGCATGAAGACGAGATTCCAAATCTCGATGAATCGGTCACCATCTTCGTCGAGACTCCCTGGGGGTCCTCCGGGCACCTGGTCCCCATGGTCGAAAAACAGTTCCGAGCACGGACCACAGGGACCGGTATCACCCATCGCCCAGAAATTGTCGGACGTCGCGATCCGCAGGATGCGGTCTTCCGGAAGGCCGGCGATCTTGCGCCAAAGATCGAACGCCTCGTCATCATCCGCGTAGACAGTGGCCAGCAACCGTTCGGGACTAACACCGAATTCACGCGTTACCAGCATCCACGCATGCTCGATCGCCTCTTCCTTGAAGTAATCGCCGAAGCTGAAGTTCCCAAGCATCTCGAAAAACGTGTGATGCCGGGCGGTGTAGCCCACGTTCTCAAGATCGTTGTGCTTGCCACCGGCCCGCAAGCACTTTTGCGAGGTGGTTGCACGTGGCCAGGCGCTCTTCTCCTGCCCCGTGAAGATGTTCTTGAACTGCACCATTCCGGCACTGGTGAACAGCAGTGTCGGATCATTTCGCGGAACAAGCGGGGACGACGGCAGCACCTGGTGGCCGTGCGTCCCGAAGTAGCCGAGAAATGCGGCGCGAATCTCCGATGTAGTCGAGATTGTCGCCATAACATTGTCTAGTCCACAAGGCGCAGCCGGTGCGCCAAGCGCGTTCCGCTACGCGGGTTGGTGTTCAGTCCCGCCGAGAGAGGCCGTTAGTCTACTCGGCGCAGGCGTACGTGTTCCCCAGATCGAAAATCACGGTGTTCTCGGCCTGATCAGTCTCGCAGATCGACACGCACTTCCCGGAAACAGCATGCTCGCCGGCAAGGAAATGGCGGGTACCTGCCACCACCGATTCGGCAGCGAAGCAGCCGGTCTCACCTTGCTTGACCCGGACCGACGGCCCTTCGCACCGGTATTCGTCCGGGTTTGCAAAGAAATAAATCCCCGGATGCACCCAGGCCACCTCGAAGGTGTTGGTGACGCACACGGCCTGCGCGTGAACGCCAAGCGGGGCGAGCAAGGCCCCGCCAGCAAGTATCGCTATCCACAGTTGCTTCATCGGTTTAGCCTGTTCTGGACAAGATCGTCGACTGCGCCCGGATCAGCCAAGGTCGAGGTGTCACCAAGTTCCTCATGTTCGTTTGCCGCGATCTTCCGGAGTATTCGCCGCATGATCTTGCCGGACCGGGTCTTCGGCAGGGCCGGCGCCCACTGCAGCAGGTCCGGTCGGGCAATCGGTCCGATCTCGCGCCGCACCCACTTACCTAGGTCGACCCGCAAGTCGTCCGTCGGCTCGACCCCGACAACCAGCGTCACGTACGCATAGATGCCCTGTCCCTTGATGTCGTGGGGATAACCGACGACTGCGGCTTCAGCGACCGTCTCGTGCGCCACCAGAGCGCTCTCGATTTCGGCTGTCCCCATCCGGTGTCCCGATACGTTGATAACGTCGTCGACACGACCGGTGATCCAGTAGTACCCATCCTCATCGCGACGGGCACCATCACCAGTAAAGTACATCCCCTTGTAGGTTATAAAGTAGGTGTCGACAAATCGCTGATGGTCACCGTAGACCGTCCGCATCTGTCCCGGCCAGCTGTCAAGCAGCACCAGCTTGCCGGAACCGGGTCCGTCGAGGAGGTTCCCGTCATCGTCGACAATCCCCGGCCGCACTCCGAAGAACGGACGCGTGGCCGAACCAGGCTTGAGTGCAGTGGCACCGGGGAGCGGCGCGATCAGGATGCCGCCGGTCTCGGTCTGCCACCACGTATCCACGACACGGCAGCGTTCGTCCCCGACCACCCGGTAGTACCAGAGCCAGGCTTCGGGATTGATCGGCTCGCCGACCGAGCCGAGGATCCTGAGTGAAGCACGGCTGGTCTTCCGGACTGGCTCCTCCCCATCCCGCATCAACGCGCGAATTGCTGTCGGCGCCGTATAGAAGATGTTCACCTTGTGCCGATCGCAGATCTCCCAGAACCGGGAGGTGTCCGGCCAGTTTGGAACTCCCTCAAACATCAGGGTTGTGGCGCCATTGGCGAGCGGGCCGTACACGATGTAGCTGTGCCCGGTGACCCAGCCGACGTCGGCGGTGCACCAGTAGACCTCCCCGTCCCGATAGTCGAAGACATAACGATGGGTCATGGAGGCGTAGACGATGTATCCACCCGAGGTGTGCAGTACTCCCTTCGGCCGACCGGTCGAGCCCGAGGTGTACAAAATGAATAGTGGATCCTCAGCACCCATTTCTGCAGGCGAGCAGTCGGGGTCTACCTCGGCCCGGAGCGCCGACCAGGAAACATCCCTGCCCTCTTGCATCGCTACCCCGGCCCCGGTTCGTTCGACCACAAGCACCGTGTGCACGTCGGGACAGCGGCGCAACGCCTGGTCGGTGTTGGCCTTCAACGGCACCGGTCGGCCCGCGCGCGGCCCCTCGTCGGCCGTAATCACGCACGTTGATCCGCAGTCCAGGATGCGCTCGGCCAGCGATTCGGGGGAGAATCCACCGAACACCACGGAGTGGACCGCACCGATCCGCGCGCAGGCGAGAAGCGCATACGCCGCTTCCGGGATCATCGGCATGTAGACCGTCACACGGTCGCCTTTGCGCACCCCCCTCCGCAGGAGGACGTTGGCCATCCGGCAGACTTCCTCATGGAGCTCGCCGTAACTGATCGTTCGGCTGTCTCCCGGCTGGTCGCCCTCCCACACGATCGCGGCCTGCGTGCGACGGGTGGCCAGATGCCGATCGATGCAGTTGGCGGATACGTTGAGAGTACCGTCGTGGAACCAGCGGATGTGCACGTCGTCCGGCGCATAGCTGACATCGCACACCTTCGTGAAGGGACGAATCCATTCGACTGTCCGTCCGTGCTCAGCCCAGAATGCTTCGGGATCAGCGATTGAAGCGTCGTACATGGCCGCGTACTGGTCGGCGTTGACATGGGCGGCGGCTGCCGTCGCCTCAGGCACGGGAATTAAGATGTCGCTCATAAGCCTCTCACCGCGATAGTGATCCTCGATCCATCTCTTGGCGGTTCCCCGGTCCGGATCGTCGTCCCGACGGGCATGTTGCCTCCGACAGACGGCAGGACCATTGGTCCACAGTCCATCGTAACCTGATCGGAGCACAACCCGGACAGCATCTCAACACAGCCGCGCCGGAAGTGCCTACGCGGTGTTGCAAGCACTCCATCATCCGGCAAGGTCGATCCGGTTAGGCGTGTGATCACGGCAGTGAAAGCGAACCGCATGGGCCCAGCGATTCATCGCGAACGGGTTACCCGGAATGATCACGAATGGAGGCGCGCCCAAGATCACGAGGCAGCGCTTGGCAGGGGACACGAGTCTTGACGAGATTTCACAGTCTTGCGTACGTTGCGCAAACCCTGAGACACTCGCGCGTACTCGGAGCCGGGTCAGGCTTTCCGTCTAGAATTGGCGCTAACGGGAACTACGGGACGTCGAGACAGGATGGCGGACAAACCGCACGTGGAATTCCGCGGGGTTAGCAAGACCTACGACGGGCAGACGATGATCGTTGAGGATCTCAACCTCAGCGTGAAAAAGGGCGAGTTTTTCACGTTGCTGGGCCCTTCGGGATCAGGCAAGACAACCTGCCTGATGATGCTTGCCGGCTTTGAAGCACCCTCGTCCGGCGCAATTCATTTGTTGGGCCGCTCGGTTCACAATCTCCCACCGCGAAAACGCGGAATTGGTGTTGTCTTTCAAAACTACGCGCTCTTTCCGCACATGAATGTCGGCAGGAACCTCACGTTCCCGCTGGAGGTCCGCGGCGTCTCGCCCGGCGAACGGACGAAGCGGATCGCCGAGGCCCTGAAAATCGTCCGGCTCGAGGGCTACGGAAATCGGCGCCCTGGAGAACTTTCCGG
The DNA here is from genome assembly GCA_965215575.1 of Alphaproteobacteria bacterium. Lineage (GTDB taxonomy): Bacteria > Pseudomonadota > Alphaproteobacteria > TMED109 > TMED109 > VXPW01. The sequence continues at coordinate 1,633,925 of OZ244069.1, read as the reverse complement.
GGGCCAGCAGCAACGGGTTGCAATCGCTCGCGCGCTGGTCTTCGAGCCCACCCTGGTGTTGATGGACGAGCCCCTCGGCGCGCTCGACCGGCGTTTGCGCGAGGAAATGCAGTTCGAAATTCGCCGGATGCAGCACGACCTCGAAGTAACCGTCGTGTATGTCACGCACGACCAGCAGGAAGCCATGGCGATGTCCTCCCGGGTCGCCGTCTTTCACCGGGGCCGCATTCAACAGGTCGCAGCGCCGGAAACCCTTTACGAAGAGCCCGAACGCGAATTCGTCGCAAGCTTCATCGGAGACAACAACATGCTCCGCGGACGGATTCGCTCCGTCGAACGCGACTACTGCGACGTGGAAACGCCTGGTGGCATGATCCGGGCCTTTCCGGTGCACGATTGCCGTCCCGGAGAACATGCCGCTCTTGCCATTCGCCCGGAACGGGTCGGGCTGTCGAGGCCGGGTGTCTACACGAACGAGTTCGAGGCGAAGATTGAGGACATCCTGTTCATCGGCGATCATCTCCGGTTGCACCTCAACCTGTGTGGAAACCCGAATTTCATTGTCAAGATCCAGAACATCGTGGGCCACAGCGCCGTGCTAGCAGGTGACACCGTGCGAGTTGGCTGGGGCGTGATGGACTGCCGGGCGCTGCCGGACGAGCAGCAGTCCGGAGCTCCGGCGGAAGGCGGCGAGCAGGCAGCACCGGGCGCACTGTCCACTTCGGAGCACCAGCTAGTGGGCCCTGGCCAAGCCCGGCGTCCGTAGCCAATTTCCCAAACGCCCGCCATGCCTTTTGTCGGAGGGAGAAAGATGAAGACACTGCGTCAACATTTCGCGAGGAATCTGGAGCCTCGTGCACGCGACCTGGTCACGTCCGCGCTAGTGCTGCTGTTCGCGGGCCTTCCCGCCGCAGCGGACGATTCGGTGACCGTCGTTTCCTGGGGCGGGTCCTACGCAGAGGCCTGCAAGAAGGCGGTCTTGGATCCCTTTACTGCCGAGACCAGCGTTGAGGTTCGTCTTGAGAGCTACAACGGCGGACTTGCGCAAATCCGGGCTCAGGTGGAAACCGGAAACGTGCACTGGGATGTCGTCGACCTCGAATTCGCCGATCTGGCGCGCGGCTGTGACGAAGGTCTGTTCGAAGTAATCGACCTGGACGAACTGCCCCCGGCCGCCGACGGCACGCCCGCCCGCGACGACTACTACGAGGGAACCTATTCCGAATGTGGCGGCGGCGGGATCTTCTATTCGACCGTCTACGCCTACAACAACGAGAGCTTCAGCGGGGATAGGCCCACCACCATCGAGGATTTCTTCGACCTCGAGAAGTTTCCGGGCCGGCGCGGCATGCGGCGCACGGCGGGCGCCAACCTCGAGTTCGCGCTCGTGGCCGACGGTGTGCCCACAGACGAAGTGTACAGTGTCCTGGAGACGCCCGAAGGCGTGGACCGGGCTTTCCGCAAGCTAGACACGATCAAGGATCAAATCGTCTGGTGGGAAGCTGGAGCCCAGCCCCACAGATGCTGGCGGACCAAGAAGTGGTGATGAGCACCGCATACAACGGGCGCATCTTCAACGCACAAATCTTGGAAAATCAGCGCTTTACGATCGTTTAGGACGGGCAGGTCCTTGACTACGGGCAGTTCGCTATCGTGGCAGGCACGCCCAACTTCGAAGCGGCCAAGGAATACCTGCTCTTCGCTTCACGGGTTGAGTACATGGCCGCGATCGGGCACTACATCGCCTACAGCCCCACCCGCCGTTCAGGCATCGAACTGATTTCCACGCACCGCGAGACCGGCGTTGAAATGCGCCCGCACATGCCTAGTGCTGCCGAGAACATCGCCCGTGCGGTTCGGAACGACTGGGAGTGGTGGGCAGACCACGGCGAGGAAATGAACGAGCGCTTCAGCGCGTGGCTCGCCCGCTGAGGAGCGCGCGGTTCCGAGCGGCGGCACTCACGCTGCCGCTCGTCGCCTGCATCGGCGTCACGTTTCTCGCGCCACTCGGGGTGATGCTCGCCCGCAGCTTCCACGAACCGGTCGTCGCCGACGCTCTGCCTGCGACACTGGCAATACTTCAAACGTGGGACGGCACTAAGGTTCCTACGGAGGACGCCTTCCGTACGCTTGGCAGCGAACTCCGGACGCTCGCCGAAAACCGTGCCCTCGGCGGCGTGGCAGCCCGGATCAATCGCCTTGAGACCGGCATGCGGAGTGCCATCGTGCGCACGGCCCGCAGTCTGCGGAAGGCCGAACCGGTTTCGTGGCGGGATGCCATGACGGCAGCGGCGCCGGTTTGGGGAGAAACGAGGGCATGGCGGGCACTCCGCCGGGCTGGCGAGCGCTACACAGTCCAGCACTATCTGAACGCACTTGACCTAGACCGGGACGCGGCTGGCAACGTGGTCGCCCAACCTCCTGATCGGCGGATCTATCTTCCCCTGCTGGGACGAACGCTGGCCGTCAGCCTCGCGATCACGCTGATCTGTTTGGCTCTCGGCTATCCGGTGGCGTATCTGATCGCGAACAGTTCCCCCACAAGGTCGAACCTGCTCCTCCTGCTGGTCCTGGTGCCGTTCTGGACGTCCCTGTTGGTTCGGACCACGTCGTGGATTGTGCTGCTCCAGAACCAGGGCGTGATCAACGATCTGCTGGTTGCGGTCGGTGTCATTAGCGAAGACGGGCGCATCGCGCTGATCTACAACATGACCGGCACCTTGGTGGCGATGACCCAGATCCTGCTCCCGTTCATGGTCCTGCCCCTCTACGCGGTCATGCGAACGATCTCGCCCTCCCAGATTCGGGCGGCGGCGACGTTGGGAGCGACCTACCGCCAGGCCTTCATCCGTGTCTACTGGCCACACACGCTGCCAGGAGTTGCAGCCGGGTCGCTCCTCGTCTTCATCCTGTCGATTGGCTACTACATCACCCCCGCACTCGTGGGAGGGAGAACCGGACAACTGATCTCCAACATGATCGCCTACCACATGCAGCAATCCCTCAACTGGGGACTTGCAGCGGCCCTCGGCGCGATCTTGCTGACATGCGTTGTGGCCCTCTACTTCCTGTTCGACCGCCCGGTCGGCGTCGACAAGATGCGGTTTACGTGATGACCAGCGGGGCGGCCGGCCTCTCCTTGGGCGAACGCGTGGGGCGCGGGCTGCTTCTCGCGTTCTGCGTAGCGGTTTTCGTATTTCTCATTGCGCCGATGCTGGTAATCGTGCCACTGAGCTTCAACGCCGAGCCATACTTCACCTTCACGGAAGGCATGCTGGGTCTTGATGCCGATGCCTACTCGCTGCGATGGTACCGGAACGTCGTTCAGGATGAAGCCTGGCGTCTGGCGCTGGTCAACAGCCTATTCATCGGCGTCGCCGCTTCGGCGATTGCCACGATCCTCGGGATTCTGGCCGCACTTGGCCTCGCTAGTCTGGCCATGCCCGGCCGAACGTTTGTCACAGGTCTGCTGATCTCCCCGATGATCACGCCCATCATCATCTCGGCAGCCGGCATGTTTTTCTTCTACTCGGATCTTGGGCTGTCACAGACACACCTAAGCCTTATTTTGGCCCATGCGGCCCTCGGAACGCCGTTCGTGGTCATTACGGTGACGGCGACGCTAGCCGGCTACGACCCCAATCTCTCGCGTGCCGCGGTAAGCCTCGGGGCCGGCCCACTCGTGGTCTTTCGGCGGGTCCAGTTGCCCCTCATCGCGCCGGGTGTCATCGCAGGCGCTCTGTTTGCGTTTGCCGCCTCGTTTGACGAAGTGGTGACCGTTCTTTTCTTGGGCGGCCTTGACCAACGCACGATTCCGAGACAGATGTGGGCAGGTATTCGGGAGCAAATCAGCCCCGAGATACTTTCCGTTGCGACCTTCCTCGTGGTGTTCGTGCTAGTCCTCCTAGCAACCGTGGAGTGGTTGCGCCGGAGGGGCGGCCGTCCCCAACCGAGCCCCTAGCATAACCCCGAACTCCGCTCCCTCGGCTCAATTTGTCCGGTGGGATCCGAACTCCGTCAAGCCACTGGGCAGGGCCGACTCGCCCCCCTCCCTGGGGTCCTCCACGCCCAACTCGCCGCAGCCATTTGAGGCGCTACGCTCCGCCGGTGCAATTCGCCGAGAACACATACGGGACCGATGGCCCGGCGCCATCCAGAGACCCCGTTGCCCGCGGACTCCACTGCCCCGCTGTAACGGCGGAAGCCCGTTCAGGCGTCTGCCGAGGGACGCTTGGAGAAGGCTGCGTGCCAGCGGTCGATGCCGGGATAGCGCTCCGCAACGCCCATTTCGAATCGGTTGGCCATATTGATGACGAAGAAGAGGGTAATATCGGCAATGCTGACTTCGGCTCCGGAAACAAACTCGTTTGCCGATAGCTGCGGCTCCAAACGCCCCAAGAATACGTGCAGCATCTCTTGGCCGCGTTCCACCATTGTCGGCTGTTGTGGGAGATCGGTGCGCGTGCCCGGAACCACGCGTCCCGCAAACAGGGGTACGTGATTGCGCGTGGCGTGCAGGATTGGAAGAAATCCGTCGAGTTCGACCCTGCGATTCCACATATCGATCAGAGCCCGCTTGGTGGGCGTTCGACCGAAGAGTGACGGCTCGGGCTGCAGCTCCTCGAGGTAACGGCAGACGGAGATCGATTCGGAGATCACCTGGCCGTCGTCGAGCTCAAGAAAGGGCACGCAATGAAATGGGTTCATCGAGGTATAGGGTTCCTCGAACTGCTCGTCGTCCCGCACATTGAGCTGTACGGTCGGCACTTCCATTCCTTTTTCCACCAAGAACATGCGGACGCGTTTGGAATTGGCCGCAGGGCCGAAATCGTAGAGTTTCAAGATGTTGCACTCCAATGAAGTGTTGGCACCCCGGCATGATCCGATCCTGCGCCGAAGTTCGAACAGATAATGGCATACCGACCACACGGTCCCCTGTGCGCTAAAGGTATCGCAGCGTTCCTACGCGGATTGTCTACCTCAACCGAGTGTTGAAGGCTGAGGGGATACAGGGTCGCAGGTGCGCGGAACCTCGCTTCTGATACCGGTGCCCGGCTCTGGCAGGTTCCGCGCCCGATGAAGGGGCCTACAACCGGGTCTGTCAACACCGCAGGCGCGGTTGGGGGCCGCCAGACTAGCCCCAAGAATCCGGCGCGTAGACACACATACCGGTGAGTGCCCACGATAGCCACAGATATCGCACCTGCGGGCGAAACGCCAGCTAACCGGCGCCAATCTATCGGCTAGCCCAATAGCGACCGATCAAGGGTGAGGGGGCGGTTAATGGTCGCGCTCGCAATCAAAACATATATACAGTCGCGTGCCGCTTGGATGCCTCCGATGGGATACGCGGGAACATTCGAAACTGAGGCAATCGATGCTCACCGGTTTCAGGCACACGACTGCATGACAACCATTACGAGGAATACTGCAATGGCAAATCACCGTTCGAAATCAGCGGCCGTGGCCGTGGCGGGTGCGCTCGCTGTGCTCTTGGTCGCAGCGCCAGCGGCGACGACACTTGCCGCCGACGGCGACATGGAAAAATGTTACGGGGTCGCAAAGGCCGGCCTGAATGACTGTGCAGCAGGGGAGGGCACAACTTGTCAGGGAACGTCCACCTCGGACGGCCAGAAGAACGCCTGGATCTACGTCCCGGCAGGCCTCTGTGACAAACTGGTCGGCGGCAGCCTCGAAGAGAGCTGATTGGTTCGCAAGAGCGAACGATAGCCATTAACCGGGCCGGGGCAGTTGCTGATGCCAGACCTGACAGCAGCGATGGTGTCAGCAGACTCCCCGGGCCGGCCTTCCGCCAATAGCGCGGGGATTGGGCTCAAGGCCAAGTACTACCAGGAAGTCATCCAACGCTCCCCGCCCGTGGGGTGGTTTGAAGTACATCCCGAGAACTACATGGTCGATGGAGGTCCGCCGCTACGGTACCTCGAAACCATCCGGCGCGATTATCCGCTTTCCCTCCATGGGGTAGGGATGTCTCTGGGCTCTTGCGAGCCCCCACCTCCGGATCATCTCGACCGACTAGCGGTCCTGATTGACCGGTTTCAGCCGTTTGCAGTTTCGGAACATCTTTCCTGGAGTCGCACTGGCGATTCCTTCCTGGCCGACCTGCTGCCGCTTCCAATGACCAGCGAAACACTGCGGATTCTGGAAGCCAACGTGTGTCGCGCGCAGGACCGCCTTCAACGAACTCTCCTTATCGAAAATCCCTCCGCCTATCTACGGTTCGCCGACGAAGACATCCCTGAACCGGAGTTTCTCAGCGAATTGGCTCAACGGACAGGCTGCGGACTGCTGCTGGACGTTAATAATCTGTTCGTCTCCGCAAGTAATCAGGATTTTGCTCCAAACGACTGGCTCGACGCATTCGATCTGGACGCTGTGGGGGAAATCCATCTAGCCGGCCACTCCGTGAACCGCGCCAGCGGACACACGATCCGAATTGATGACCATGGATCCCCTGTAATCCCTGACGTATGGGACCTTTACCGCCAAGTCATCGCACGCCGAGGTGCGACCCCCACCTTGATCGAGCGTGACTCCAATCTGCCTCCCTTAGGGGAACTCGTTGCCGAAGCACGCCAAGCGGAACTGTTTGCCCGCCAAACCCTCGAGTGCCACCAAGAAGCCCCGCATGAGGTCGCGGACTTAACCCGCGCAAACCACAGCGCCACTGTGGGCCGCGGCGCAGGAGCAGGTCCGATTCTTGCCTAGCCTCGCCAACATGCAAGCCGCGTTTCTTACCGCGATGACGGAACACCGCGACACACGCATCGGAAGTTTCCTTGCCAATGACATCGGCGGACCCGACGTGACGACCCGCCTCGATATCTATCGCAACAATATTGTGCACGCCCTGATCCGTTCCCTTGAAGGCTTATACCCCTCGCTCTGCAAGCTGATGGGTGAGGGGTTCTTCAAGCGTATAGCGGGAGACTATGCGCGGACCCATTTGCCGTCCCACGGGCGCCTGGTCGAGTACGGTTTGGGGTTTCCCGACTTCATTGACGGCTACGAGCCAGCCGCTCGTTTCCCTTGGTTCTCTGACGTCGCACGTCTGGAATTAGCCTGGCATCGCGCCTACATCGCCCCCGAGGCTCCGATCCTGGAACTCCAGGCTCTGGTGGAAGTTCCGCCCGCGCAAATGGACCAAATCCAATTGGCGGTGCATCCGTCCTGCCAATGGCTTGCCTCCCGCTATCCGGTTTCATCTGTCTGGCGCATTGGTCTGAGCGGCGTCGAGCCGGATGCCCCAATCGAGGTTGAGGGAGGCCGCGAGTGGCTGATGGTCATCCGTCCACAGACAAAGGTCGAGGTGCGAACTTTCGGGGAGGCTGGCTATCGATTTGGCCGGGCGCTGGGAGACGGGCTACCACTGAGCAAGGCCCTGGAAGCTGCTGGCGCGATTGATGCCCAATTTGACCTGCAAGCGCAGCTTGCAGGACTGTTCGCCGGGCAGACCTTTTCAAATTATCGGGTCATTTCCTGACATGCCTTGCAATTGTTGACGGAGAATGGACATGAACGCAAACGCCAATCGCGCCCAGCAACTCGGGCGAATCGTGAGCTGCGGCAACGCCATACTTTCCCGCGTTCCCGACTGGCTGCTTCAACTGGTCGCGCGGATGGCAATCGCGCCAACCTTTTTCCGGTCTGGCCGCACCAAGGTTAACGGTTTCTCCGTCAACGACAGTACGATCTTCCTATTCGAGCATGAATTCGGCATGCCCTTTCCGGTGCTGTCGGCACATCTAGCGGCGATCGCCGAAATTACACTTCCGATCTTGCTGGTGATCGGACTGGCGACCCGGCTGTCCGCTCTGGCGCTGTTTGTCATGACCATTGTGATTCAGATCGTGGTGCCGCATGGATTCTGGAACTTTCATGTCCTGTGGTTCTTCGTGCTCCTCTATCTGATCGCGAAGGGGCCGGGAGCCGTCTCTCTGGACAGCCTAATCCAACGCCAGTTCCACAAACAGGCCAAATAACCGCGGGCAGAGATCTTGGTCTCCCTCAACCAGGCGAAGTTCTTGATCCGGGCCGAAGCCGGTTCGCACCAGTTCACTGGCCGGCAAACCCGCGTGAGATCGAATTTACGCGTTGCGGCTGGTGTGGGTGCGCGCTGGAAACAGCGTCGAAGTACATGGCCAACACTTGGCCCCTGTGTCGAGGCACTTGTGGCTACAGCGGCCCTCCCCTTGCCTTGAGCAATGCCGCGTATTCGCGGCGCGTCTTTGGCCCGAAGGTCAAGAAATGAGGGTCGGGCTCAGCGCGGTATTCTGCACGCTCCCTGCCGAACCGGTCGCGCCGGGCACGGTGCAGGACTTCGTCGACATCGACGCCGTAGACGCTCGCTGCGTTCAGGCCGAAGATCCTTGCCCGCAATGCGTCGGTCATGGGCGCATACCCATATGTCTCCTGAAGCTCTTCAGAAATCTGGAAGGTCCGCAGAGCCATAATCTGGTCCTGTGGCGAGCCATACCAGATGCAATCGGATCCGTAGAGAACGTTTTTCTCGCCAATGTGCTTGACGAGCTTCCCAACTACGTGTGCAGCGCCATCAGGATCACGCATCAGGAAGCGCCACGTGCTGCCGAGTTCCGCATACACGTTGGCATTGCGGTCGATGCCGCTGTCCTCCACTGAGCGAATCAGTTCGTCGACTCCTTCGCCGCGGTCCGGATCGTAGGAACCCTCGGATTCGCCGCTGATGAAGCCGGAGTGGTACACGAGGAAGTTCACGTCGGGGTACATCTTCGCAGCGATGCCGATATCGGTGGCGAGGCTGTGCTGGTAGGACCGGCGCCCGAACGGCAGCCCTTTGTGCACGCAAATGATCTTGATCCCGAGCGCGCGTGCCTTCTCAATGAGGGCAATCCCGGGGCCAGGCTCGTGCAGAAAGAAACCGCCCGTCCCGTTCGGACCCCACTGGGTATACGTCTTCCAGGCCGCGATACCCCATCGTTCGGCCAACTCGTCCATACCATCGAGATCGCCGTCCTGATTGGGGTTAACCCGGCCATGAATCAACAGTCGATGGCTTCCCTCCATCGTGTCAATGATGCGGCGGGTTTCATCCGCTTCCTCGATGGTTAGAAGTTCGCGCTCCCGGTGCGAAGGAATGAAGGACAGCACCATCATGTCGGTATCGGAATCCAAGAAGATGTCCTTGATGAACGCTTCCGATCCACCAAGCCCAACCCGTCCCAAACCGTTTTGGCCGACAAAATGGCCTTGTACATCGAACACGAATTCACGGCCTTCTAGGCTTTCCGCTGCCGTCTCCATGTCGAGTGCAGCGACTTGCGGGATGTCAAAGAAGCCTCCGGCTCGTCCTGCCTCGGCATTGGCGCGATTGAACGCGAGCAGCGCCGTCGCCGAACCGGCTGAGGACACCAAGAATGCCCGCCTGGATAATCCCAGACGCTAAGCATTCTCATTCGCCCATTTGTGAGCCAAGCAATTGGCGCCACGATTAACCGAGTCCAACGGCACCGGCACATACTCACCATTCGAAGTTGGATCGACTTTGACCGGCAGCCTTGTGCCATCGGGGTCGTTTCGAAAGCGCATACTCTTCCTCCTCATCTGGGGATGTCTCGCCGCCCTACGCCGCGAGGTCGCGCGGCGGCCACCCCGGAGAAGAAACTCCGGCGACAAGACCTCCATGAGGGAAGCACAATCCTATGCTGAGGCCCACAATCCTATGCTGAGGCCCACAAGCTCTCTGCCCGACAGGGCTTCCCACCGCAACACCGTTCCATCGCCAATCGATATTGCCGGAACTCCCAACGCGGTTGGGAGCTCCGGACCCCTGCGAGCCCGCCAGCGGTCCGCGCCGGAAGCTCCGGCATTGCGTCCCCTGCGCAAATGCATCCGCTAGCAACGCACCAGTACTGGCCTTCCCTCCGTAGCGAAGTGTCCGAACGTCACTTACAATTTGCGAGAGCCCGACAGCGCGGATTTCAAGAAACAATCACCCGCACGGTTTGCTCGGCGGAACGACTGCGTAACGCCTCGGGTCGATCCCGCGTGGAGAAACCGGAGTTTTTCGGTTCCGCTCACCCTGCGCCCGCAAGGCTGACAAAAACTTCCCCCCGGGTCTGGCCGCGTAACACGCCGTACCGCCGGCAGGATATGCGATGAAGCGGCCTACCGTGGCGGGAATAGCTTTCTTCAGGCCAAGTTCCACGGTGCGCCGCTCGGCGTGCCAGACTGAGAAGAGTTTCTCAGTCTGGACAGAGGCGTCAAATGCCACGCGGGACGATTTCAACCCGCGGGGCCGGGTTGCAGGCGCTAGAAGCTTCGGGAGATCGACACCCCGAAGATTCCGTCGCCGGCCGCCGTGCCGTCGTCGCGCTCGCTGCGTTTCGAATAGAAGGCGCTCACACCGAACTCGTTGATCGAGCTATTCACCGACACGTGATACCAGTCATAGTCGTCGCCACCACGACGCTTGTTGTCCTGGCCGTACGTCGCCGAGACACTAGCGGGGCCGTCCCCTAACGGCACCGAGATTCCGAACTGCGGACGATTGTGCCCGCTGGTGTTCGTTGCGCCATCGTTATCATTCCATTTTGGAAAAAGAACTCTGGCCCAGACGTTCGCCATTCCGAGATCAGCACTCAATTTGAAGCGCGCCTCCAACAAGTTTTCGTAGTTCGCCCCTGGGTACGTCAAGTAGATCAGATCGACACTGTACCCGATGCGGTCCGTCAGCGAGCCGCCGCACCCCGCCTCGTAATCGATCTCTATACCCCCGCTATAGTCAGCACTTGATGCCCAAAACCCCGCATAGCACGCGTCAAAATTGTAGTACATGCTGCCTTGAAGCGCCGGTTGCTGGTCAGACTCGGATCCCCCTTGCCAAGCATAGTGGGAGGCTAGCTTCAGCCCGCCAGAGAATTCCGCATGCGCCACGCCATACATGGCGAAACTTAGGAATGCGGTGATGATTCCGATACGTAATGGCTGTTGCATTGTCATGCTCCTCCTAAGGGCGGCATCCTGCACCTTGTGGAAGACACCATCCGCAACTCGACAAGCCAACCAAGAAGAAGCGACGGCCTCTTCCGAGCAAACCTAAGCTGGCGTTAATTACTATCCCATTGCTATTTTGTCAAGCAATAGGATAGGCCGCGAGGTCATCAAACCGTGCCGTACCGGCTTTGATCGCGCCTTTTAGATGGGACCTTACCCGTCATTACGGATGTAGCTCTGGCGCTTGGCGGGGTTCGATGGTGCCGAGGGGGTCGCCGAGATGGGGGGTAGGCGTCCTCCACCGTGCGTTTCTGGGCGTCCCGCATCCAATGCTTGATCTTGGGCAAAGGTCTGCCTGATCGGGTTGCGGTCCGGCGGATACAGAGGCGGAAACCACAGCCGCACACCGGCTGTGCGGATTGTCTGGCGCACCGCCTTGCCCTTGTGGCTGGCGAGATTGTCGAGAATGACGATGTCGCCGGGCTGCGGGGACGGGACCAGATGCTGCTCGACCCCGGCCTGGAAGGAACGGCCGTCGATCGGCCCGTCGAAGACGCAGGGCGCACTTAGCCCGTCGTGGCGCAGCCCCGCCAGGAAGATCAGGGTACGCCAGCGCCCATGCGGTGCAAACCCCCTTCAGACGCCGGCCTTTCGGCGCCCAGCGCCGCAGCGGGGCCATGTTACTCTTGATCCAGGTCCTCGTCCACGAACACCTGCCGACCCGGCTTCAGCCGGCACCGGAGCGCCTGCCACCGGGCCCGCTTGCGGGCCACCGCCGCCCGAGCCTGCTCAAGGGCGAATTGCGTTTTTTTTTTGAAGCGCGAGCCCTCGCGCCGGAGAAACCGCCAGATCGTGTCCCGGCACACCGTGATGCCCTCGCTCGCCAGCTGCTCCTGAAGCCGGTCGATGGTCAGATGCGGCGTCTCCGCCACCAGCGCGTTCACCCGCTCTCGGTGCGACTCCAGCAGCCAGGGGCGGTGCCCGCCGATGCGGCCCGGCGCCACACTGCCGGTCGCCCGGTAGCGCGCCACCCATTTCAGCACCGACGACACGCTCACACCGAACCGGGCCGCCACCGCGCGGATCGGCTCACCCGCCAGGTGCGCCCGCACCACACGCTCGCGAAGATCATTCGAATAGGGACAGGTCATGCCAGAAGCCCTCCTGAACCAATGACCCCTTTTGAATCACATTTCTAACCCAATTTGAATCCCCCCCCCCCCCAGATTCCCTCAAGGCCAGACACGCTCTAGCGAGACCTGTGCGCGGCCGGCAATTTGAGGTGTAGATGCAAGGAACTGGAGTGGACTGATCGTGGTGCCCGGTTACGGTCGTAGTTCGATCTCGAACTTGGGGATTCCTGCCTGCCGTACGACCCGGCGCGGGTCTTGCGCAGCGGTCTCACGATCGGTTGGGCCGCGTTCGCTCGCGGGTCCCGTCGTCGGAAGGTTTACCCGACAGCGAGGAGGTTGGCGGTACGCGTCAGGTTGTAGGCGGTCGCGGTGAGACAGGCCTGGAGATGCGCCTTGGCGAGGCCTCGCCAGCGCATGCGCCGGAAGCCATACGAGCGTTTCCAGGTCCCGAAGATTTTCTCGACCCTGGCTCGTATTCGGTGGATCGCACGGTTCCGTTCGGCCAGTCGGCGCCCGGCTTCCCGTTGCGAATCCGGATCCGACGCGGCCCATACCCCGATAGCCACAATCCGCGGGGTACCGCCCCGCACCCGTACTGCCTCCGCGAAACGGGGACCACGGTACGCGCTGTCGGCATAGACCTCGCCGGGGTCCGGCGGCAGGGCGCTTTCACCATGGTTGCCGTCATGGACATTGCCCGGCGTGACCGCCAGCTCCTCCACCAGCGCCGTCTCGGAGTCCGCTCCCACGTGAACCTTGTACCCATGCACGGCCTTCCGGCGGCTGTGACCCGCCCAGCCGGCTTCCGCATCGGCCCGGCTGGCGGAACCCACCACACTCGCATCCACCAGCGTGCCCGTCTTCACACGCACCGCCCGGTACCGGATCTGGTCCGCGATCAGGTCGAACAGCACCTGATCCAGACCATGCCGCAGGAGTTCCCGGCGAAACCGGACAAAGGCCGTCCGCTCTGGTGTCGCCTCCGTGCGGGCAAACCCGCAAAACCGCCGAAACGACGCCCGATCCTCCAGCGCTTCCGCCAGCTTGACGTCCGACAAGTCGTGCCAGACTGCCAGCAACAGCGCCCGAAACAACGCCAGCGGCGGCCAACTCGCTTCACCGCGCGGCGCTGCATACACCACCCCCAACCGGGCCTCGATCGGCGACCAGTCGATCAGGTCGGCAATCGCATCCAGGGACGAGCGGGGCGGTTCCGTTGCGAACAATGCTTCCTGACCAATCCGGCGGTGGGCCATCGTCTTCTCCTGTCACAACGAGCCAATTTCCGGCATCGAATCAGTCACTCATGCCGACGTCAACCCCACCCGCGCACAGGTCTCCTAGCACATGAGATCGAACGAGAACAGCGCGGCCCTGTCGATCCGACGGAGGGCGTCGCGCTCGCCTCCTCTCGCAAGGGATCATGTGGAATACAATCTGCAACTCGCGCTGAAAGCGCTGTCCAGCCGCTACGCGCAGATCTCGCCACCCATTGGCCGGCGCCTATGTTTCAGCGTACATGCAAATGGTTGCTGGCCACCCTCCCGTTTTGCAACAGCGGTAGCGCTACAACATTTCGTCGAGCGCGGCCAAATAGGCCTTGATGCGCGAAGCGTTGACCCCGACGTCACTACGTCCGCTTCGGCTCAGTGACCGCATATCAACGCGAGTTCCGACACCCTCCGCAGCCGACACGATCCGGACGACAACGTCGTCCCTGAAACCGTACCAAAAGGATGTGTCGGTCGCCTCAATTCTGCCAAGTTCACGATCAACTTCGACGATATCCCAGCCCATTTCATCAGCGGTCTGAAGCGCACTGTCGAAGGCGGCCTCGGGACTGGCCTCCGTCAAATACGGCCGCAAGTCCGGGTATCCGCATTGCTGTTGGAAGGCCAGTTCAGGCCCCGCGTAATGGTGGGGGTTGGCTGCCTCTTCCACACGCTCTGCCACCACTGCTTCAAACTTCGGCGGATTGTCGGTGTCCGTGGTGATATCGTGGATGAACGGCACGGATTTAACGGTCACCCACTGCTGGTAAATCGTGTGGCCGCTATAGCCTCCAACGATTACCCCTATCACTGAGAGGACCATCCCCGCCCACCCGGAAGGCAGGCTGCGCCCGAACCCCACCAGCGAGATCGCCCCCCCGGCGAACGCTGCATAGGCCGCGTATTCAGTCAACGTCAATAGTGCGAATCGGTAGGACCAAAGGCCGAGCCGGTAGCCAAATGCCGCTGCCATCATTGCGACGGCAGCAAGGATCGCCAAGCCAAGCCCCACGAGGACTATACGCGAAACGTGCACCCCGCCTGACTGCCCAGTGTGTTGTTGCTCGCTCATGTCAGTCCCCCCAACACTCTCGCACGTCGGTACGCAGCATCACCGGTTGACCGCGCGCGGCCCCCGCTCATGGAGCATACCTGTCCGTCTCGGCCGCTGGTCAGGAGCCGCCGCCCGCTTCCCCGGTGCAGGCTTTCCTGATGGTCTTGGCTCCGTCGCGGAAGCCTTTCTGCAACAGCCAAGCGTCACCGGAATAGCAAAAGAAATCGACGCCCGCTGCGAACAAGGCTGGCGCCACTGCAGGATTCATGATCAGTCGTCCAAGGGACTTGCCGTGCTGGCGTGCGGCCTCCTCCGTTCGCGCCACCGCTCCCCGGAATGCGGGATGTTCGAACTGGCCGGGTATTCCCAGACTGACGCTCAGGTCGAAGTGCCCGATCCAAAGCAGGTCGATTTCGGGAAGAGCAGCGATGGCGTCAATGTCATCTGCTGCACCCTTCGTCTCGACCAAAACTGCGAGGACGGTACGAGCATTTGCTGCCGCAAATTTGTCGTCCACCGACCCTTCCGTAAAGCGGTCATGCTGAATGCTGAGCGCAACTCCCCGCTCGCCGGCAGGCGGATATTTGGCAGCCTGCACCAGGTCTCGGACGTCGGCTATCGATTCGGCTTTCGGGACCATGACGCCTTCAGCCCCAGCGTCGAGAGCCCGGTTGATGTGATGGGACTCGCCCGACGGAACCCTAACGAGCGTGGGCAACCCGGCGGCCTCCAAGTACCGCAGCGCCGCCTTCAGCGCATCCATTCCGAAACCGCTGTGCTCAGTATCGAGGAAAGCGTAGTCGCAGCCAGCTGCCTTTAGGATGTGGCCTATTCCAGGTGTGTTGAATTCGACAATGAACGTTCCCGTCTTCAGCGACCGGGTCCGGGTCATCTCCTTGAGAGTCATGGCTGTACCTTTCCGCAATCGCGCCGCCTTCCGCACGCGCCCCTGCATTCCAGCGTCGGGCACACGCGACCGCTCAAACACCAACCCTGCGGGATTAGGTGCACCCGAGCTTGCAACCTGGAGCAATGCCGACAGGACGGCAGTGTCGTCGCCGCACAATGGAAACCTGCAGCATAGTCACTGTGCGTAGCGATGCCGCCGTCCACCAGCCTCACGGCGCCGGACAACACCGCATTGGAGCAGCGTGGCTCAGTCGGAACGGGGCCGACTGACAGCCACAAGGCGTTGTCGAATTCCCTACCGAAATGCGGGGCCGGTCAGGTGCGCCCTCATCCGCCCAGCGCGCGCGCCATGCCGGTGTTGTCCACGACACGGACCCGTACCATTGGCATGCTGGCTGCGAGTTCCGTGGCGGCTGGCTCCGGCATCACGGCAAAGGCGGTAGCTAGTGCATCTGCCTCGGTGGCTGTGGGGGCAATTACGGACACGCTCCGATGACGATGAGCAGGCCGTGTCGTGGCAGGGTCAAAGATGTGATGCCACTCCCCTTCCACATCAAACTGCGTCCCGTAACCGCCGGAAGTGGCAATGGCTTCATTGGTTAGCGGAAGTGTTTCGATCAGCGTCTTCCTATCTGGATCCGGAATGCCGATCTGCCAAGGCCGTCCATCGGGATGCTCCCCAATTGCCCGTGTCTCACCGAGTTCCACCAGCACGTGTTCAAGACCACCCGCGCGGAGACGGTCGGCTACACGATCAGTAATGAACCCCTGGGCTATCCCGTTCAGGGTAAGAGCCATTCCCGTATCCGCGAACCGAACGGCATTCCCCGTGACGTCCATGCGTTGCCAGTCGACGAGCGTACGCAACCGGTCCAGCACCTCGGGCGACGGCGGTAGTCCAGTGGCACGGAAACTTCCTGCTATTGCCTCCCAAATGGGCTGCACGGTTGGATCGAATGCCCCCCCGCTTGCAGCGGACACACGGGCGGATTCCGTCAGCAGATGAACAAACGATGGATCGGGCTGGTCGAGCCGGGCCGTGCGGTTCAGGCGCGAAATTGCTGATTCTGACCGGTGCAGGCTGAACTGGTTCTCAAAAAAGTTGATGTCGTCCGCAACTCGTGCCAGCAGCTGCCGGGCTCGCGTCGGGTCCTCGTCGTAGAGCATGATCCGCGCCGGCGAACCGAGCGCCACACCGGACCATTCGACGGGCTCGATGGTGCGGGCAGCACGCAGCAGCAGAGCTCCTCCACCCACCGCGAGCCCACCAGCCGCAATACCGAGAATCGTGATGACGCGACGGCGCGTTGGCTGCCCCGTCGCAAGTTCTGTATCCAAGTGCATGGGCATGAGACGTCTAGACCTCCGCAGGTTGAGGCCCAGGCATCGACGGCAGGATGTCGGAATGCGAAGACGCAACCGAACGCTCTGCGGCCGAGCTGGATTCGCCGGAGATAAAAATACGCAGCATTGGTGGAACAATCACTAACGTGATCAGGGCGGACAGTGTCAGACCACCGACTACGACCGAGCCGAGTCCCCGATAGAGCTCTGACCCCGCCCCCGGGAACAACACCAGCGGCATCATGCCGGCCACCGTGGTGAGGGTGGACATGAAGATTGGCCGAATCCGATTGCGCGTTGCTTCGATGATCGCCGCCTGCGGCCCCATGCCCTCGTCTCGAATGTGGAGAAGCGACTGATGCACCAGCAGGATGGCGTTGTTCACCACGATGCCGATGAGGATGACGAAGCCAAGAATTGTCAGCATATCCAGCGGTTGGACGGCGTACAGGTTGAGGACCACAAGGCCCATGACCCCGCCTGCCGTCGCCGGCGGCACGGACAGCATGATCACGAAGGGGTACAGGAAGCTGGAGAAGAGCACCGCCATGAGCAGGTAAACGATGGCGACCGCCACGATGAGATTCCCCACCATCGCGTTCCACGTCTGCGTCAGTTCGTCAGCAGTCCCGGAAATCTCGATCTTGATGCCCGTCGGGAGGCCCTGCGCCTCCAAGGGGCCCACGACTTCGGCAGTAACCTTCTCGATGGCCGCTTCCAGAGGAATCAGATCGGATGGGCGAAGCTGCAGCGTCACTGTGCGCTCCCGCTCGATGTGTCGGATCTCTGTAGGCCCGGAGGTGACCACCACGTCCGCCAGGGAACTCACCGGAAGGATTTCGCCGCTTTGCGTCACGACAGGCAACATCTCGATGCCCTGCGTGTGATGGATATCGTCCTGCGTCCCCTGCAATGTGAGATCCAGGCGCTCCGAATTGACCGTGATCTCGGCGACGCGAAGTCCGGAATTGAAGGCGTCAACGCTCATCGCCAGTTCACGTGCGGTCACGCCGTTGTCTGAGAGGCGCACACGGTCCGGGCGCACCTGCACCTCGGGCGACCCGAGATCCAGTCCGGGAATGGGGCGCATTTGGTTCCCCTGGTCGCGGGGAAACGCTTTTCCAATCAAGCCTGCAGCTTGCTGCGCGGTGGCGACCACATCCTCAAGGGACGGCCCTCCAATATCGATGTCGATGGCGCGACCGCCACCAAATCCGCGCTGGAACAGGCTTGGCTGGGTGAAGAAACCGAACGTTCCCGGCTCACCGAACAGCGAGCGGGTCAGTACCGGAATGAGCTCCCGCACCCGCGTTTCCTGGATTGCGCTTGCCCCAAAGAAGGTCCGGCCATCGCGAATCGCAACAAAGAAATAGTTCTTGATCTTGGGGGGCTGGCCAGGCTCGGACTCAGGCCCCGTCTCGCTGGCCCAGAGCGGACGAACGGGCACCTCGACGCGCTGCGCGATCTCCGTCAGGGTCTCGAGGTTGTAACCCGGTGGCGGCAGCATGACCCCGAAGATCAGGTTTCGGTTGCCCTCGGGGAGGTATTCGAGTTTCGGCAGCAGCTGCCAACTGATGAATAACGCGACAGCGGCCACGCTCAGTGCGATCCCGGCAGAGGCGAACCGGGAGCGGATCACCAGCTGCACGTACCCGATGAAGAAGCGGGCGATCAGACGCGGGATCCAGTCGATGGGACCGAGGCCGATCCGGCGGTATCCGCGGCCGGGACCAAGTAGCGAGGTCGCCAGCGCGGGTATCACGGTCACCGAGACCAGCAGCGACATCAGGACAGCCACCGATATCGCTACCGCGATATCGCGGAACAGCTGCCCCGCTTCCAGTTGCATCACCAGGATCGGAATGAACACCAGCACCGTCGTCAGCGCGGACACCATCACCGCCGACCACACCTGCCGTGTGCCATGGTATGCGGCCTCGGGCCCGGAGCGTCCCCCCTCGCGCAACCGGTAGATGTTCTCGAGGACCACGATCGCGGCATCGACCACCATGCCCACTGCGAAGGCAATTCCTGCGAGGGAGATCACGTTGACGGAACGTCCGAGCGCTGCCATCGCGACAAACGATGCCACCACCGAGACCGGAATGGCCAAGCCAATAATCACGGTGGCACGCCACGAACGAAGGAACAGCAACAGGACCACGATCGCGAGCATCCCGCCGATCCAGATGTTCTGCTGTACCAGTTCGATCGCGGAGTCGATATAGATGGTCTCGTCGTACACCTGCTGCATCTTGAGCCCGACGCTCGGCAGGGTGAACTCGTTGAGTTCGTCGATCGCCTCTCGGACGCCATCCATGGTGTCAATGATGTTGGCGCCGCTCTGGCGGAGTGCGTTTACCGCAAGCGCCGACTCACCCAGAAACCGGATGTCCGCACGCGCCGTCTTGTAACCGAAGCCGACGTCAGCGATATCGCTGACGCGTGTCCGTCCGATGCGACCCGATGCGGTCTCGTCGGTACGCAACACGACGTTCCGCACCTGCTCCGGGGTTTGCAGTTCACCCTCGGCGCGGACAACGTACCGACGCTTCCCCTCGTCTACATCGCCAGCGGAAACCGAAGCGTTCGCCAATCGCAGGGAATCTGCCACGTCGGGCACCGTGAGATTGTGATTCGCGAGATGCTCCGGACGGACTGTGACCTGGAGTTCGCGCTGGGTCCCGCCGTACAGGTTGGTCCGAGCGACTCCAGGGACCCGCTCAAGCCTGTCCTGGATGACGTCCTCGACAAAGTCCCCGTAGGTGGAGATCGTCCGCTCATTGCCGTGCGTCCGGGTAATGACGAACCAGGCCACCGGATTGTCGTCGAGGCCCGCCGTATCCAGCTGCGGCTCGCCCGCATCCACCGGATAATCGTCGATCTGGTTGAGTCGGTTGGAGACGAGGAGGAGCGCCCGGTCCATGTTGACGCCGACGTTGAATTCCAGCGTGACTTCCGCCTGCCCATCTCGGGAAGTGCTGTGCATGCGTTCGAGGCCTTCGATTCCGCGGAGCACATCTTCCTGCCGGTTCACGATCTCCCGCTCGACTTCATAAGGACTCGCGCCGTACCACCACGTAGTGACCGAAATCACCGGAGTAAACACATCGGGTGCGAGCTGAATGGGGATGCGGGTGAGGGCCAGGAAGCCCAGCACCACGATCATGATGACCAGAGCGAGGACCGCGATCGGTTTCTCGATGGCGAGGCGGATGACGTTCATTGGCTGGCTTCTTCCGTGCCGCCGGAGTCGGCCTTCGCGACCTTGTCGGCGCTGTCGACCTCCGTCCCCCCGTCGGAGGGCGGCACCACAGCGACCTCTTGGCCAGGGAGCAGTCGTTCATTGCCACGCACAACCGTCACGTCACCAGGCTGCACGCCGGCCAAAACCACGAAACGCTCGCCCACGGCTTCCCCGACCTGTATCGGACGTACTTCGGCCTTGCCGTCCACCACCACGTAGACCACCGAAATTCCGCGCCGCTGCAAGATTGCATCCTTGTGGACGGTGGGGAGCACTGCCGTGGCACTGACGGGAATGTGCACGGTGACAGCCTCGCCGATGGCCGGCACGTCGGCAACGTCGGCGAGCGGCGGCACGAGCCGCACACGCCGGGTCCGGGTGCGCGGATTCTCGACGGTGCCGACCGCCCTGACCACAGTGGCGACCGACGTACCCGAGGCCCTTGTCACGCCA
The DNA here is from genome assembly GCA_965215575.1 of Alphaproteobacteria bacterium. Taxonomy (GTDB): domain Bacteria; phylum Pseudomonadota; class Alphaproteobacteria; order TMED109; family TMED109; genus VXPW01. The sequence continues at coordinate 1,613,519 of OZ244069.1, read as the reverse complement.
ATGACGGTACCGGGCCTGAGGGCGGGTACCCGGAGGGACGGAACATCAGCCTCGATTTCGAGGGCTTGGTCACTGACCAGCGTCACCACTGGGCCACCGGGCTGGACGGCCTCTCCGAGGTTCGCGTGCCGTTCTTCCACAACACCATCAAACGGGGCAACGACCGTACCGCGCCGGAAGTCGTCCCGCACGGTGTCAAGACGGGCCTTGGCCTCGGCGAGGGCCGCCTCGGCTACCTGCACCTGCGCGGCAGCGATCTCGGCTTCGCCTCTCGCGTCATCGCGCTGTGCTTGGCTGAACGCCGTCGATTCACGGAGGCCCTCGGCCCGTTCGAGACGCCGCTTGGCCAAGTCGGCCCGTGCGCGGGCGACAGCCAGGCCGGCCTCGCTCCGGGCCACGCTTGCCTTCGCCTGCCGGACCTGCCATTGAAGCCGGTCGACATCAAGCACCGCGATGACGTCACCCTTGGAGACACGGTCACCGATATTGACCTGAATCTCGGTGACATGGCCCGGCACCAGGGCCGGCACAACTGATTCGAACAGGGTCACAAAGCGCCCGATGGTCGGTGCGGTCTGATCCACCGCCTCCGCTGTCACCCTGTCCGTTGCTACCATCGCCGGCCCTTGCGCCAGCGCAGGTGCTGCCGCCAGCGTCACCGCCAGAGTCACAAGCATCATTCGAAGCCGGCCGAAGCCACAGTTAGTACGCATTTCGAGCAAACCCCTGCAAAAAACCGCCTTGGGGGAGCGGATGCCCCACACCCCGCTCAATCAAGCGTCGAAGGTCAATAGGCTACCGGAACAGGGTCCAGGTGGCGCCACAAATGCCATGTAGCGCAGGAACGCCAAGGTTCCCACTGCTCGCCGAATTGCAGCGCCGTGAGCCGTTCGCACTTGTCCGTACCATACAGATCGCCAAGCGCGCGCAGAAGTCCGAGATCATCCACCGGAAAGACGTCCGGACGCAAGAGGCAGAAAATCAGGAACATCTCCGCCGTCCAGCGCCCGATTCCGCGGCGCTCGGTCAGCACGTCTATCACCTCTGCGTCGGTAAGTTCCAACCACCGAATCCGCCGGCCGCCTCCCGCGGAGAACCAGAGGGCCAGGTCCCTGACGTATTCCGCCTTCCGCATGGAGAGTCCAGCCCCACGGAGCGTCTCAACATCCGCCGCGGCAGCCTGCCGGGGGGATACGCGTCCCAATGTCTCTTCGAGCCGGATCCAAACCGCGTGCGCGGCCTTGACCGAGATCTGCTGGCCCACGATCGATCGCGCCAGCGACTGAAACGCATTGCCCCGCGATTTCAGGGCCATCCCCCGCGAGTTCCGGATTACGTTCCGGAGTACGGGGTCGCGCCGGGCCAGAGACCGCGTGGCCCGGTCCCACCAGTCGGGCACCGTGCCGCGGCCCGGGACTCGAGCCACGCTTATTGCGCTTCCCGATGCCAGGCCAGGAACAGCGCTCCGATCGCAAGCGCCAGCAGGAGCGGCCACGGCAACAGCGGAGACTGCCCGAGGCCGGTCACGGTGTGGCGGCCATGGCGCCGCAGCCCGAGCCACCCTTCGCCGGCAGCCGCGTTCTCAGCTGATACCGTCCGGAACGTCGGCGGCTCAGCGAGATCCGCGAGCCAGACCAAGCCACCGCCGGTGGCTCGCACCAGGCCATCCAGCCGTCCAGGATCCGCGCGCGTTTCGGCGAGTTCCAGCGTATCCGCCACACCGACCAGCGCGGTGGTAGTGAGACCTCCACCCTCCACCGTCCAGAGGCCCGACTCATCCGCCTCGAACCAACCCGATGCCAAGCCCGCTTCCAACGGCCCCAAGGTGACCGTCCGAGGGGTTCCGGACGGGCTGACGGCAGTAACTTCCTGAACCGGGGTGTCGACGCTGCGGTAGACCACGTCGACCCGCCGGTTCGATACCGAAACCTTGAGGAGGTGTTCTTCCAGGTCCGGCTCCTTCATGAGCCAGTGCACCACACGCCGCAGCAGTTCCGCACGCGGACCGCCGCCGGCGCCGGGCTGGGTCCACACCCATGACTGATCGGACAAAAGCTGCGCCACCCGTCCGTCCCCCACCCGGCTCAGCTGGAGCAGCGGCCAGTCATCGGCTCCCCGCATCAAGGCCTCTCCCTTGACTGGCATCCCTCGGACCATCCGGTACCACGGCCCCCACTCCTCCGCTCCTCCGGCGAGATCGGCCGTCACCGGATGGTTCCGGCCGACCTCGGACAAGGTCGGCACAAAGGGGCGCTCGATGACCTCGCCGGCCGGCAGCGTCGGGAGGATTTCCCGCAACGGCGTGTTCACCAGGCTGAACGGACCGGCGTAGCTCGGACCGGCGATGTCGAGCAGTGCACCGCCCCGCACTACGTATTCGGCGATGTTCGACAGGTACTGCGGAGGCAAGATGCCACGCAGATGGTACCGGTCGAAGATGACCAGATGGAAGCTGTCGAGGTTCGCGTCGAAGAGTTCCCGGGCCGGAAACGGGATCAGCGAGAGCTCATGGACGGGCGTTGCATCCTGCTTGGTGGGCGGGCGCAGGATCGTGAAATGCACCAGGTCCACGGCAGGGTCTGCCTGCAGCAGGTTCCGCCAGTGCCGCAACCCCATGCTCGGTCCGCCCGACACCAGCATGACCCGCAAGCGGTCGCGGACAGCGTTCACGTGAACCACTGCCCGGTTGTTTTCCGGCGTCAGCTCATCGGGCACGACCGCCACCTCTAGGGCAACCGCAATGGGGCCAGCCCGTTCCAGAGGGAGTTCAAATTCGGCCGGCTCACCGACCTGCAGCACTCGCTCCGTGACCAAGCCGCCCGGGATTGTGATATGAACCGGCTCCGCGCTGCCTGTAGCACCCTCGTCGAGCAGGGTCACCCGGAACTTCACCGCCTCCCCGACGATGCCGTACCGGGGCGCACCTTCCACGACCAGGCGCCGGTCGCGCTCGCCGGGAGTGCCGGTCAACAGAGCGTGCACCGGGGCGTCAAATCCCAGTGCCGTTGCATCGCCCGGCACGTCGTGGACTTGCCCGTCGGTCACCAGAACTACGGCGGCTACCCCGTCGGGAGGAACGTCGGTCAGCGCCGACCGCACGGCAGCAAACAGGTTGGTGCCCGGCCCGCCACCGGACACCGTCACGGTCCGGACGTCAAAGCCGTCCTCGGCGGCCAGTGTGTCCTGGATCCCTCGTACGGCGGACGTCGTCACCGCGGGCCGATCCCCGAGCTGCTGACTAGGGCTAGCGTCCGCGACAATCAGGACCGTGTCGAAGAGATCGGCCCTCTGCTCGGACGTCACTGTCGGGTGCGCGATCCCGAGCAGCAGCGCCACGACCGCGAGCGCCCGGAACCCGATGCCTGCCGAGCGCCTCCGCATGCCCAGAGCCAGAACGACAGCCGAGACCCCGGCCAGGACAGCAAGCAGGCCCCACGGCACGAGAGGGGCGAAGGTCAGGGCAAGGGCGTCCATGGCTATCAGCGCCGCCCGGCAGCGCGTTGCAGCCGCTGCAGGATCGTCCGTGTGTGGGCCTGATCCGACTTGTAGTTGCCGGTCATCGCATACATGGCGAGGTTAACGCCGAACCGGTACGCCAGTTCGCGCTGCCGCTCACCCCCCGGCGTGACTGGAAGGAGCGGCCTCCCGTCTGGGCTGGCCGCCCACGCCGCCGCCCAGCCAGCAGCTCCGATGAGCACGCTGGCGACCTCGTCACGTGACCGGTCCGCCGTGCTCTCGATCCAAACAGGATTGCCCGCCCAGCGGCCGGGAAAGCTACTCAGGAGATAGAACGAGCGACCGAGCACGTGCGATCCGGAAACCGGAACCAACGGCGGCAGGTCAAGCGAGCCCAGTACCTTCGCCAGCCGCGGGTCCCCCTGGCGCGAGGAGGTGAGTTGCGCAACCGGCGAACCGCTCCGCGTGTCAAGGACGATCAGACCGCCCGCCTGGAGATAGGCATCGATCCGCGCGGCGGTAGTCTCCGTCACCGCTTCTTGCGTGTCGGTCATCGGCCAATAGATGAACGGATGGAACTCAAGCGGATCACGCTCGATGTCCACGGCCTTGGGTGGCGCCGGCACGACCGAAGTGCGGTCTGCCAGTACCTGCCCGAGGGCCGCGAGACCGAGCTGGCTGATCTGGTCGACCGCGGGGTCGCCGGTCTGCACGTAGCCAAATTGGATTGCCAGCGCACCAACAGGAATGGTGTCCTCGGCACGGGTGTCAGCGACGCTCAGCACGGCAAGGACTGCAGCGGCCGACGCCCAACCCCGCCCGCCGATCAGTCCGCGCATCGCGAGACCCGCCACGATGTCAACCAGCAGCAGCCCGAGCGCGAGCGCGAAGAGCCACGGGGCCAGATCCATCGTCGTCGTTCCAAACCGGGCCACCGGCTCCACCCCCTCCGGAAGCCCCTCCCGGACCAGCCGCACGCCGGCCACGCTCGTCCCCAGATTGAGCGAACGGCGGAACAGGTCGTTGCCGTAGTAACCCGGCGGATGGCCGGGGCCGGGCATTCCCTCCAGCAACTGGGCGGATCCCACCGACAGCGCCTCGCTGTGCGGCGGGACCTCGCGGCCGAAACCGTCCAGCAGCGCCAGCGGGGGAAGTACCTCCGCGCCGAGTTCACCGGCCCCTCCCTCGGCCCGTTCGACGACGCGCTGCAGCATGCTGACGAACAGGCCCGAGAGCGGCAGATTGGACCAGTCGGTGTTGGCGGTGACATGAAAAAAGACCAACTCCCCGCGACCCCGGCGGGCGGCGGTCACGAGCGGCGTGCCGTCGGTCAGCCGGGCCAGTGTCTGGTCATCCAGCGAGGACGAGGGCTCCGCAATCATCTGACGGCGGATCAAGACATCATCCGGAACCTCGAGTCCCGCGAACGGTGAGTTCATCGGGAACGGTCCGAGCGTGAACGGTTGCTCCCAGCTGAAGGCGCCGCCGAGCGACCGGGTCTCGCCAGCCCGCAACCGGACCGGCAGCAGTGGATCATTAACATCCACGAGCCGCTCTCCGGCAAAGCGCACGAGCGTGCCTCCGCTGTCCAGCCACACTTCCAGCGCACTGCTGCCTTCGGGCCGAAGCTGACCCACATCGGCCAGCACGATGACCGACAGAGGGTCTTCAAGGAGCATTCCGAGGGACCCCTGACGGACTTCGGCAAACGGTTCGATTGCGCGTCGGAGGTAATAGGTCGGTGCCAGGAGCGGGCGCGCGGCATAGTCGTCCCCCTGGGTGACCAGGCCCACCGTCCTTCGCTGCCAACGGTCATCGACCAAGACGACCGCTCCGGCATGGCGTTGCCCCTCGATCTCGAGCCGCGTCACGTCGCGGCGCAATTCGCGCGGCAGGCCGAGCGGTGCGGCGACAGTGTCTTCGCCGTCCGCGAAGGTAGCCAGCACACGTGTGAGTACCCGCCCGTCCAGACTCACGGCTCGGACCCACGCCTGTTCGGAGCCGGTGTGCCGTGCCCGCCACAACCTCGGGGCCAGTCCTTCTGCGTCCTCGTGTGGCGGGAGCAGGACCAGGGGCGCTTCCTGCTCAGGGCCTGTCATCAGATGCAGCATGCCGATCCGGGAGAGTTGCCGGACCAGGAGGTGAGTCGCCTCCGAATCGCCTCCGTCGGTTCCGTCCCAGAACCACAGGATCTCCCCGACTGCCGAGAAATCCGCACCCACCAGCGATTCGAGAAATGCTCGCCGGTCGACAGGCCAAGGCTGCGGCTCCAGGACGCGGACGAGGCGGACAGCTTCGTCCGGATCGACCGGCATTTGGGACAAGAACCTGTCCGTGCCGGGTGCAGTGCCCGCCAGCACGACGGACCGGCCCTGCCTGCGCAAGGTATCCATGACCTCAAGCAACGACCGCCTCGTGCTCTCCCAACCACGCGCGGCCGCCCAGCCGTCGTCGACCACGACCAGCACGTCGCCCTCGGCATCCAATCCAGGGTCGGTATCCCAGCGCGGACCGGCCAAGGCGAGCACCACCAGCGCGAACAACGTCATCCGGAGGATCAGCAGCCAGAGCGGCGTGGTATGCGGCGGTTCTTCACGGTCGTTGAGGCCGAACAGCAGGCGGATGGCAGGAAACCGGAGCCGGCGGGGAGCCGGCGGACGAATCCGCAGCAGCCACCAGACGGCGATCAGCCCGGCGAGAGCAGCGAGGGCCCACGGGGCGGCAAACGAAATCGGCACCGGCTAGAACCGTTCAAACGCGCCCGCGAGCGCTTCGTGCAGGGCCAGCAGGGTAGGCTCCGGCCCCCGGTCGGTTCGGTGGGTGAGGTATCCCCAACCATGCTTGCGCGCGATCTCCGCCAGCCCCTGGCGGTGCTCCTCCAAGCGCTTCGCGTACCGCCGGCTAACCGATTCGACACGGCCGATGAGGAGGTCGCCTTCTTCTTCGACGCCGATGAACCGGATCCGGCCGCGGAAAGGAAGTTGTTCTTCGGCCGGGTCCAGAACCTGTACTAGGTGGCCGGCCACTTCCTGGTTCGCAAGATCGCGCACCCGTGCCGCGATGGTCTCCAGCGGCTCAAGGAAATCGCCCACGAGCACCGTCTGCGCATGGCGTTCCACACTGATCGCCGCGGGCACGCCGGTGCCCGGCCCCGCATCGGCCACCAGATGCTCCGCGATCCGGCCGAGCATGGCGCGACCCCGGCCAGTCCGCCGCGTTGACCCCAGCAGGCCCACCGTTTCACCGCCCTGCAGCAGCATGGCCGCCAGGGCAAGCGTGATCAGGGCTGCCCGGGTCCGTTTTGGCTCGAGTTCCGGTGAAGACGCGTAGTTCATCGAAGGAGAGCGGTCGCACCACAGCCACACCTTCTGGGCCACCTCCCATTCGCGTTCGCGGATGAACACGTCCTGGGAGGCCGCCGTCCGGCGCCAATCGATGGCGGACACCGCGTCGCCGGGCTGAAAATGCCGGAACTGCCAGAAGCTTTCCCCACGTCCCCGGCGGCGGCGACCGTGGGCTCCGTTGACGACCCCGGCAGCGACACGCAAAGCGCGGATGGTGAAGGAGGGAAGGCTGGCGGCGAGGCGTTCGGCTCGATCCCGCGGTGCAGGATCAGGTATCGCCATCATCGATCCACACGGGTTTGTTCCACATAGCGTGTTCGCGACAATCCGGGAGGAACCCCGCCAACATTACCGCCGGTTCCGGCGAGAGGTGCAGGTAAGGGTGATGTGCACCTTCAATTGCTGGCAGTCAATGACCGTGCCCTGGCAGGAAATGCGGCAGTTTACCGGAAAACGGGGTCCCGCCGAGGTCCGGTCTTGCGTGGGTTCCCGGGGCAACGGCCCACCATGATGCCGTCGGTCCGCAACGGACACCGGCGGCGCGTCGAAGCATGGAAACCCTCGTCGGGTCACACCGTCATGCAAGGGCTTGACCAGGAAGCCCCTATGTCCAGATCAACCGTGGAACGGACAGAGTTAGTCGTCGCTGGGATGTGCTGGCTGCCGCCCTACACGTTGACGACTAACCACCCGACACTGAAACAGCTACGACAGCAAGACAACCGACCAAGAGGGATCTTGCAACGAGCGCGCCAGCCAGCGAACCGGTGTCGGCGTTTGTCCTAGAGCTGAGACCAGGTGCCTCAGGCAATCGTTTCAGTCAGACGGTCGATCACATCCAAGACACTCAGGCCGTCAGCCCGGGCTGCGAACGTGATATCCATCCGGTGCCGGAGCACAGGTCGAGCCAATGCCACAACGTCGTCGACGGACGGGGCCAGGCGACCATCCAGGACCGCGCGTGCCCGTGCGGAGAGCATGAGAGCCTGGCACGCGCGGGGGCCCGGCCCCCAGGAGACGTGCTCGCGAACCATCTCGATCTCGGTGAGGTCGGGCCGGCCGCGGCGCACCAGGGTCAGGATGGCTTCGACCACGCTGTCCCCAACCGGAATCGACCGGACCAGCTCCTGCATCGACAACAGTTCCTGAGCGCTGACGACCTGTCGCGGCGGCACCTCCGTCGGACCGGTCGTCGCAATCAGCATCGTGCGTTCGGAATCGCGGTCCGGATAGCCGATATCAATCCGCATCAGAAAACGGTCGAGCTGGGCCTCAGGGAGCGGGTAGGTGCCTTCCTGCTCGATCGGGTTCTGGGTCGACAAGACATGGAATGGCGACGGGAGAGCGTGCGCCCGACCGGCTACGGTCACCTCGTTCTCTTGCATGGCCTGGAGCAGCGCGGACTGCGTCCGAGGTGATGCGCGGTTGATCTCGTCGGCAAGCAGAAGCTGACAGAACACCGGCCCTTCAATGAACCGGAACGCGCGCTGGCCGCTCTCGCTCTCTTCAAGCACCTCCGAACCGACGATGTCGGACGGCATGAGGTCAGGGGTGAACTGGATACGCTTGTCGATCAGCCCAAACACGATCCCAAGGGAACGGGCGAGTCGAGTCTTTGCGAGCCCCGGCAGCCCGATCACCAGCGCGTGGCCGCCGGCAAGCAATGTGATGATCGCGTGATCCACCACGTCCGGCTGGCCAAACACCAGTTCGGCCATGTGGGCTCGTGCGCGGGCAACGGCGTCGTTGGCCGTCTCGATGCGGGCGACAAAATCATCGCCTTGGGCGATGGCCGCCACGGGGGAAGGTTGGGCTGGTGGCATGGGCTTGAAACGTCCGCGCAAGCGCGGCCTTCAACCTATGGGAGTCGTCGCAGGCAGGCAACCGGCGGGATCAGGACTAAAAACGCCCGATCAACCTATCACGTGTGTCGGTCTGCCCGCAATGCTTCGCAAGGTCCTCCCGCAGGATGTGCAGGCCCTGAGAGCGGGCGGCTGAGCCCCGACCGAGCCAACGCGAGGGCTCATTGTCGCGGCCGGGGCGGTGTCACCCCAGGCGCAGCACCGGCGCCAGCACGTTCCGCCGGAACATCCCCTCAGGCGGCCGACTGGCTGCGTCGCCGCGTTCGCTTGCCCAGTAACGGTGCCTCGAGAATCGGAGGAAGTTCCAGCGCCTTCCCGGCATCGGCGAGGGCGCTGATGAAGGTTCGGTGCGGATTGATCCTCAGGTATTGGTCCGGGACCATCGCGGCCATCCGCCGGTTTTCCAATTGCGTGCGATACAGGTTGACCCGGAAGCCGTGGCCGGGCCCGATTTCAGCCGTCAGCGCGGGCACCACCGCAACACCCAAGCCGGCCTGCACCATGGAAAGCGCCACCTCGTAAGTTCGGGTCGTTGCCGCCACTCGGGCTTTTGGCAGCACGCCCTTGTACCACTCGTCGATACGGCGTTTGTGCTGGTTGCCGAACTCGAACCGGATCGTGCTGTTCAGGATCTTCACGGCGGCCGAGTCGAGATCCTGCTCAGGATCACGGACCCCGCCCAGGTCAATGTCTTGGGGAACTGCGAGCACGTAAGGGTCCACGAACAGCTCGGTCTGGGCAAAGGGAAGATTGCTGGACGCGATCGAATCGGACGCGACAACGCCTACGGAAATGCGCCGGGCGTAGAGCAGGTCGATTGTCTCCGCAGGCGCGGTCTCGAGAATGTCGATTTCTACGTTGGGAAACGAACGCGCAAAACTCCGCATGGCCTCGGGCAGCAGATTCCGGGCCACGGAACTGAGGATGCCGAGCTTGAGCATTCCACGCGTTCCCTCCGTGAACTGCCCCATCCCATCCATGGCTTCGTCGTATTCGCTGAGAATGCGCTCGACTCGCCGCCTGAGAAAACGGCCCGCGTCGGTGATTTCGACGGTCCCGCCGCGGCGCAGCAGCACCTGGGCGCCGATTTCATCCTCGAGCCTGGAAATGTGCTGCGAAATCGTGGCCTGGGCAACGCCGAGTTGCTTGCTGGCGCGGGTAAACGACCCGGCGTTCGCAACCGCCCAGAACGCCCGCAGATGAGTGAGCGAAACCGCCATAGAAACCTCCGCCAACCCCTTCCGCGTGACCCGCCGGGATCCACCCGGTCAATAAGCTACCGGTCCGCGTCTAGGCAACCGAGTGTCTAGATAGGGCTCCAAAGTCTAGACAGGCTTTCGGCGCGGGCCGGGAGTCCGGCAAAGATACTTTCCTTCCAAGGCGTTGCCGCGTTCGCTTGCGTGGCGCGGCCGCGCCAGTCCGGTCCACGAACGATACCGGCCGAGGGTCGGGCCGGGGCGCGAAGGCCGACCCCACGGCAACCTATCGCCGCTCCCGCAAAGCTGCCCTGGCGACCAACGGCCGCACCGGCGAACCGGTCAGTGGGCTGCCTCCCAGTTCGGTCCCGTCCCCACGTCGACCACGAGCGGCACCGACATGGCATAGGCCGGAAGCGGCGCCCTTTCCATCACCCGCTTCACCACGGCCGCCGTCTCCTCCACCTCCGCCTCCGGCACCTCGAGCACGAGTTCGTCGTGCACCTGCAGGAGCATCTCGGCCCTGAGCCCGGCCTCCTTGAGCGCGGCCGGCATACGGACCATGGCCCGCTTAATAACGTCCGCAGCAGCCCCCTGGAGCGGAGCATTGATGGCTGCCCGCTCCGACCCGCTCCGGGTGCTGAAATTCCTTACCTGAATGTTCGGGAGATGGCAGCGGCGCCCGAAAATCGTCTCGATGAAGCCATGGTCCCGGGCAAACTGTTTGGTGGTCTCCATGTAGGTCTCGATACCGGGATACTGGCGAAAGTACGAATCGATGATCGTCTGTGCCTCGCCCTGCGGGATTCCCAGTTGGCGGGCGAGCCCGAATGCGCTCTGGCCGTAAATCAGGCCGAAGTTCACGGTCTTCGCCTGGCGGCGCTGCTCGCCGTCGACATCCGCCAGTGCAACACCGAACACGCTCGACGCCGTCAGCGTGTGGATGTCGGCGCCGTCCCGAAAAGCCTCGCGCAGCGGCTCAATCCCTGCCACCTCGGCCAAGAGGCGCAATTCGATCTGCGAGTAGTCCGCCGCCAGGAGCACCCTTCCCGGCGGGGCCACGAATGCACGGCGGATTCGCCGGCCCTCCTCCGTCCGGATCGGGATGTTCTGCAGATTGGGGTCGCTTGAGGAAAGCCGCCCGGTCGACGCGCCGGTCATGTGGTAGGACGTGTGGACGCGACCGGTCGCGGCGCTTCGCTTAAGCAGTGTTTCCACGTAGGTGGATAGCAGTTTCTGTACCTGCCGCCACGCGATCATGCTGCTCGCGATCTCGTGACCCTGGCCCGCAAGTTCCTCGAGCACGGTGTGGGACGTCGAGGCACTCCTCTTCACGCGCGTCCGGCCGCCCGGCGTGAGCCCGAGCTCGTCGAAGAGGATCTGACCGAGTTGCGCCGGGGAGGAGAGGTTGAACGGCTTCCCCGCGAGGCCGTGGATCCGCATTTCCAGCGAGGCCATGCGGGCCTCGAAGTCGGACCGGAGTTCCTCCAGCACGCCGCGATCAACCGCGACTCCGGCCCGCTCCATGGCCGCCAGCACCGGCACCAGCGGTCTCTCGAGGGTCTCGTACACGGTCGTCCGGCGCTCTTGGAGAACGCGCAGACGTAAGTGCTGGTGGAGACGAAGCGTGAGGTCGGCATCCTCCGCGGCGTACTCGCACGCCTTGTCGAGCGGCACCTGCGAAAACATGATCTGGTTCCGGCCCGACCCGCACACTGCGGAGAACGGAATCGGCTCGATGCCGAGATGCCGTTCGCTCAGGGCGTCGAGTCCGTGCTTTGCCCGGCCAGCGTCCACGACGTACGACAAGAGCATCGTGTCGTCGAAGGGACGCACCTTGATGCCCGCCGCCCCGTGCAGGACGTTGGCGTCGTACTTGATGTTCTGGCCGACCTTGAGGACATACGGGCTCTCGAGCAGCGGACGGAGCCGCTCCAGCGTCTCGTCCTTCGGGGCTTGTACCGGCGGCGGCCGCGCAAAGAGGTCGCCGCCGTTTTCGTCGCCTCCAGGGTCGACGTGCCCGAGTGGGATGTAGCACGCGCGTCCCGGAGCAACCGCAAGTGAGATTCCGACCAGTTCCAGCGTCTCGAGTTCCAGACCGGTGGTCTCCGTGTCGACTGCCACGACCCCTGCCGATCCCGCCATGGCGACCCAGGAGTCGACCTGCCCGAGTTCGGTGACCAATTCGTACTCGCGGTTAATCGAACTCGGCGCCGCGCCCTCCGCTACCGGCACCGGGGCATCAAGCTGTCCAGCGATCCGCTGGACCAGGCTCCGGAAACCCTGGGCCCGGAGAAACTCCAAGAGTACGTCGGGGTCGGGCGGCCGGCGGCGCATGGCATCGATTTCCACCTCGACCGGCACGTCGCGCCGCAGGGTCACGAGCTGCAAACTGACCCGCGCGTCGTCCGCATGCTGCAGGAGCCGCTCCCGGCGCTTCGGCTGGGTTACCGAGGAGGCACCTGCAAGGACTTCCTCAAGGGAACCGAACCTCGACACCAGTTCGGCTGCTGTCTTCACACCAATCCCGGGAACTCCGGGAACATTGTCGGTGGCGTCACCCGCTAGCGCCTGCACGTCGACCACGCGCTCCGGAGACACACCGAACTTGGCCTCGACCTCCGGCAGTCCGATCCGCGACAGGTCGCTTGCAGCCAGCATCCCGATGTTCGGGCCCACCATCTGCATCAGATCCTTGTCAGAGGAGACGATGTCCACGTCCCATCCCGCATCCCGAGCCTGAACAGCGTAGGTCGCAATCAGGTCGTCGGCCTCGAAGCCGGCCATTTCGATCGATGGGAGGCCGAATGCACGGGTCGCCTCGCGCACCAGCGGAAACTGCGGGATCAGCGCCTCGGGTGGTGGCGGGCGATGGGCCTTGTACTCGGGATAGATATCGTTCCGGAACGAGGTCGATCCGGCATCGAAAATGACGGCAAAGCCGTCGCTCGCCTCCTGCTGGCACAGCTTCCAGATCATGCTGCAGAAGCCGTAGACGGCGTTCACCGGCGTTCCGTCGGCGCGGGTAAGTTCCCGCAACGCGTGAAATGCGCGGAATAGGTAACCGGAGCCGTCGACCAAAATCAGCCGGGGTCGTCCAGCGTCCGTGTGTGTCACCTGGAGAACCGCAAGCGCTTGCCGAGGCCCCGGGGCCGGTCAGCGGGTACGACGGACGAAGCGCCGGCCGCAGTACGGGCAGGCGATCTCTTCGCCCGAGCGGAGCGAGAGAAAGACCCGCGGGTGACCGTCCGCGCCGCCCCCGTCACAGGCGACGCGTTCCTCATCCACTTCGACAGCCTCGGAAGGCTTCATCGTCCGTAGCCCCGGCAGCGCGGCGCGGCCAATTTCGTTGCCACGCACGGGACTTGATGATAAGGAAAGAGACACGGCCATGCTAGACGATCCCGGTTCTAATTCCGTGCCCGGCGCGTCGGCGGCGGCGGCAATCCGCGTAGGCGGCCTCGAAAAGGTGTACCGCGCTCAGGCGGGCCAGGCGCCCCTCCGGGCTCTTCAGGATGTGAGCCTTGAGATCCCTCGGGGATCGATTTTCGGGCTGCTGGGGCCCAACGGGGCCGGCAAGTCCACGCTGATCAATATCCTGGCTGGATTGGTCGTCAAGACCAGTGGATGGGTGGAAATCAACGGTCACGATCTGGATTCGGCCTGGCGGCAAGCGCGCCTTTCAATCGGTGTCATGCCGCAGGAGCTGGTGATGGATCCGTTCTTCACGCCACGCCAGACCCTGGAGTTGCAGGCTGGCCTCTACGGTGTAGCACCTGGCCGGCGCCAGACCGAGGCGCTCCTGGAGATGGTCGGTCTCAGCGACAAGGCAGACGTTTATTCACGCACGCTTTCCGGCGGGATGCGGCGGCGACTGATGATGGCCAAGGCACTGGTGCATCGCCCGCCCATCGTGATTCTTGACGAACCGACTGCCGGTGTTGACGTCGAACTCCGCGAACTGCTGTGGAACGAAGTCCGTAGCATCAACGAGGCCGGCGCCACGATTCTGCTCACCACCCACCACTTCGAAGAAGTGGAGGCGATCTGTGATCGGATTGCGATCATCAACCGTGGCTCCGTCATCCTGAACGGGTTGATGGACGACATGCTCGCGCAGCTGGATCGCAGGGATCTGGTGCTGGAGTTGGCCGAACCCTGCTCGGAAATCCCTCCGGCGCTCCGGAATTACGAAGCGAGGCTCCAGGGCAGCCGTACTCTGGTGATCAGCTATCGACCTACCCGAACGCGAACGATCGATCTCGTGGTGCTCGCGCACGATGCCGGCCTCCAGATCAGGGAACTAACGACCAAGGAGCCAAATCTTGAGGATCTCTTCCGCGCCCTGACCCGCATGCCCGAGGCCCAGATGGCCCGGCCGTGACGGCGCTTCAAGCCGCGGCAGCGGAAGCCCGGGCGTGGCCGTTCACCGAGGCGCGTCGGCTGACGGCGCGGCTCGACGGCCGCGTGCCCGACAAGGGCTACGTGCTGTTCGAAACCGGATTTGGACCGTCGGGCCTGCCGCACATCGGCACGTTTGGCGAGGTCGCGCGCACGACGATGGTGCGTCACGCGTTCGAGACCCTGACCGGGATGCCAACACGCCTGATCACGTTCTCCGACGACATGGATGGTCTGCGGAGCGTGCCTGCGAACGTGCCCAAGCAAGCCATGCTCGCGCAGCATCTCGGGCGTCCCCTTACCGACGTCCCGGACCCGTTTGGCTGCCACGAGAGCTTCGCACACCACAATAACGCCCAACTTTGCGCCTTTCTGGACCGGTTCGCATTCGACTACGAATTCCGCAGTGCCGCGCAGTGCTATCGGAGCGGCACATTCGACGGCGCTCTGCTGCAAGTCCTCCGGAACTACGATGCCGTCATTGCGATCGTGCTACCCACCTTGGGCCGGGAGCGCCGCGCAACCTACAGCCCGTTCCTCCCGGTTTGTCCCAAGACCGGTCGCGTCCTGCAGGTGCCGGTGCTTGCGCGGGACCCCGACGCCGGAACGGTCACCTACCGAGACGACGACGGAAACCCGACGGAAACGCCGGTCACCGGGGGCCGGTGCAAGCTGCAGTGGAAGGCCGATTGGGCGATGCGCTGGGCTGCGCTCGATGTCGACTACGAGATGAACGGAAAAGACCTGATCTCGTCCTACGAACTTGGTGCGCGCATTGCGCGGGTTCTCGCGACCAAGCCCCCGGCCAACATGACCTACGAACTATTTCTCGACGAGGACGGGGAGAAAATCTCGAAGAAGATCGGGAACGGTCTCGCCCTCGACGAGTGGCTGGCCTACGGGACCGAAGAGAGCCTGTCCCTCTTCATGTACCACCAGCCTGGCAGGGCCAAGCGCCTCTATTTCGACGTCATTCCCCGCTACGTCGACGACTACGAGCGCCACTTGGCTCGGTTCGAAGGCTCGGACGAAGAGACGGGCTTGACGGAACTCCTCGAGAATCCCGTGTGGCACATTCACTCCGGCCGCCCGCAGCGCACGCGGCCTATTCCGCTGACATTCGGGATGCTCCTCAACTTGGCCAGCGCCTGTAATGCCGAGGACACGTCCGTTCTCTGGGGCTTCATTGAGCGGTATGCACCCGCCGCTACGCCAACGGCAGAACCGGCGCTTGACCACCTGGTCGGACTCGCGGTGCGCTACTACCAGGAGCGGGTGCGCCCGCACAAGAAATACCGCCTTGCCACGGATGTCGAACGGAAGGCTTTACTTGCACTGAGTGCAGCCCTTCGCGACCTTCCGCCGGGCGTGGACAGCGAAACGCTTCAGGGAACCGTGTATGAGGTTGGGCGGAGCAACGGTTTCGAAGAGCCGAAGACCTGGTCAGTAGCCGTGGAAGAACCGGCCCTCCTGGCGGCCGTGCAGTCCGATCCCTGTACGAGACGCTACTCGGCCAAAGCCGCGGGCCCAGGATGGGCTCCGGTTTATGCTCGCTGCTCTTCCCCGGTCACGTGGAATCGGCCGCAGATGGTCGTTGACAGTGCGCCACCAGCGTGCCTGATTGAAGCGGTCGCAACCGGCGAGTGGCCAAGGCCTTCCGCCAGGTGCGTCGAGGTACAGTGTGTGCATGGGGTGGCTCCGTCATCCGGTAAGGGGTTGTCTTTCTTACCTGTACCACGCGTTTCCGCCCCATGCACCCCCCGCTGGGCTGCAGCCTGTCGGACTTAGCGGGCACTGCTTTCGTAAAGTGTTGAAAAATAAAGATATTCCGACGCATTCCAAGGTTGAAAAGATAAACACGGAATAATCAAAGGAGGTCGTACAGGCGTGGCCAACCGCCAGTGCTTCTGATTTTCGCATCGGTAGCTGAGAAACCTTGCCGCGCAGTTGCGGTGACGGTCGTGATTTCCTCCTTGTTGTCACGAGGTCGGTTGCGCAATGGTTTGCCGGGTCAGCTGCGTTTCCCAAACCACATGCGCTGCAACAGCCCGTCCTTCAGCACCAGGTGGTGGTACAGCGTCGCCGCAACATGTAGCGCGATAAGTGCCATTAGCACCGCCGCGATCCAACCGTGGGCCGCGCGTTGCGGCAGGCTGGAAAGTTCTTCGGGCAAGGTTTCAGCTACCCCACCAAGGACGATGGGGAAAAGACCCGCACCAAAGGCAGTGGCCAAACCGGTGAGTACCATGCCGGCAATAAGCGCGTAGAAGACTCGGTGCGTCCAGATACCGACTCGGTCCAAAAGGTCGTTGCCAATGGTGGCGCGCGGCGGCGTCCGGGTCCGGATACGCGTGATCAGACGCAGGATCAGCAGAACACCAATCGCGATGCCGGCGCCCATATGAGCGGTCAAGGCAATGATCTTGTCAGGGTCGTCGTTGGCCAGATTCTCCAGCACCAGGGCGCCGGCAGCTAGCGCGATCAGGACCATCACTGCCATGACCCAGTGCAGCGCCACGAGAACGGGATGGTAACTCTGCATCTTTGGCCTCCCCCGTATGCCCTCGCACAAACTGTAGTGCGGATTTATTTCACCCATAAGGCCCAGCACTGCGCATTGGATGCGCGTTACTCGAGCAAGTCACGCCGCGCGAAAGCCGCGCCGATAAAACACTGGACCGAATTGCGCACCGCCTGGCTCGTGGCCATGCTTGGCGCCGTCAGCGCTGCAGCCGAAGCGCTAGGCGTGCATCAGGGCGTTTGAAAGGCCCGAATTTCGCGGACTCGACCCGTAGGATACCGGGCTCCCCCTTGGATCGCTGCCCGCAGGAAACGCTTACACCGCGGAAATCCAGAGCGCCGATCCCTCGCCAGCATGCCCCCGCTGCAGCTCTTGCCCCTGGCCTGGATTAACGCTGAGGTCTGCTCTTGAGGGCTTCCGGCAGAGAGCGCTGACCGACCGTTACGGATTCCCTTTTCCTGAAAAGGCTGCACAATCCCGGCCCTTCAGGGATCATCCCAGAATCCCAAGCGCTGCGGGACGGACATCCATGGCTGCACTTCTGGACGGAAAAGTCGCACTTGTGACGGGCGCGGGGCGTGGTATCGGTGCCGAAACTGCAAAATTGCTGGCGGCGCGGGGAGCCAAGGTTGTCGTCAACGACCCAGGGAGCGCCACGTCGGGAGAAGGCGAGGATCAGGCGCCAGCCCTCGCGACGGTCGAAGCCATCCGCACGTCCGGGGGCTCCGCCGAGGCAAACTTCGCGAGCGTCACCGCATTCGACGCCGCCGAGGGCATGGTTGCGCAGGCAATCGACAGCTTCGGGCGAATCGACATCGTGGTGAACAACGCCGGGATCCTCCGGGACGCCATCTTCCACAAGATGTCGGAGGACGACTGGGACGCCGTCATCGACGTCCACCTCAAGGGAAGCTTCAACGTGTCGCGTGCAGCCGCGACTCGCTTCCGGGCACAGGAATCCGGCTGCTTCGTCCATATGACGTCGACGTCGGGCCTCATTGGCAACATCGGGCAGGCGAACTACGCGGCGGCAAAGCTCGGGATTGCCGGTCTTTCGAAGTCGCTTGCGCTTGACCTCGCACGCTTCAACGTGCGCTCGAACTGCATCGCCCCGTTTGCCTGGAGTCGGATGATTGGCACGATTCCCGCCGCGGACGATGCGCAGCGGGCCCGGATCGAAAAGCTCAAGCGAATGACGCCCGGCAAGATCGCGCCCGTTGTGGTCGCACTGTGCTCGGACCAGGCTGCCCACGTGACCGGCCAGATCTTTGGAGTACGCAGCAACGAGATCTTCCTGCTGAGCCAGTCACGGCCGCTCCGCGGCCTCCATGACGGATCCGGCTGGACCCCCGAAGCAGTGATCGACCATGCGTTCCCCGCGCTGCAGTCCGACTTCTACGCACTCGACCGTACCGCCGACATTTTCAGCTGGGATCCCGTGTAGTCAGTGCGGCGCTCGCGACAGTAGCCACAGGACGAAGCTGCCGTGCCTGATCGGGGGTTCGCAGGCGGCCGAATACGCGCTGCTCGATGACGTGGCCAAGGAGCACGGCTGGCGGTGGCAGCGGGCTCCGGCGCCGTCCATGCCGCATGTTTTGTGGCTGTTTCGGGGGTAGGCGGGAAATGCGCTAGGAGAGCGGCCCGGTTCATACAACCGCACGATTCAGCGGGGCTTCCGCACGGGCCGACTCGCTGTTTCCCGCCAGCGGGAAGCGATCGCTCGGCTACCGCGCCCAGCCGACGGTCTCGGAACCGGAACCGGTACAGCGCATCGTGGACAGGGCTGTGAACCCCGTCCGGCCGCAGGTCGTGTGCCTCTGGACCACAAGCATTCGGCGCACGCACGGCTGCGGCCGCACAGAATCAGCGCCGGACGGAGTAGCGCCCGCACCATCGGTTCAGTCCGCCACACGCCGAGAATCGCACCGGCGTTCCGGGCAGGAGGTCGAGTCGGCGGTTCTCCTGGCGCCGAACACTTCATTCGGCCGAGCGACGCAGAAAGATCCACGCCAAGTTATTGTTGTTGCGGGATAAAATCCGCGAAGACGGACTGCTGCAGAAGCATGATGCAGTTCTCGGGCCCCACGCAGGCGTCACCGTGCATTTCGCCGCCCGGCTGGAAGACGTAGGAACCCGGCGGCAGTTCCTGCTCCTCTCCAGTTTCGTCGAACCAGTGTCTCCACGTCCCCTTCACAACAACGCCGTTGTAGTCACCGGTATGGGCGTGCACCGGCGCGACGAATCCGGCCGGGAAGCGGATCAGGCGAACATTGGCTCCGATGGCAGGGTTCCCGGACAGTACGGCAACATCGACCACGGACCCTTCCCGGATCGGCTGCCATTCAACCTCATCGAGCGAAATCATGAGCCCGTGGGCTCCATCGCCCTCGGCATGGGGGGCGCCGGAGACCGCAAGCAGCACGGCGCCCCCAAACACAAGTGCCATCAAAGCCTTCATGCGCGTCGCCCTTCCCGGCGTGATCCGTCTATGCAGCTGGGCCAACGTCCGAACGGCCTCTCCACTCGATTGAGAAAGTTTGCCGGGTGTCGACCTTCGAGGGGTTGCCGCGGCAGAATCTGTGCCGCGTGGTGCGGGCCTGCGCGGTCATCTGATATCGAGCCCGAACCCAATTGGCAGGGCCAGCCCGGGCGCCACCGGCGCGGCAGTATAGCGGGTCGGCCGAAGCCCCTAGACGGCGATTCCCGACCCAGTCGTCAGTGTCCTGCCAGCGCCACCCCGCGCATTCCGCAGCCGGCTGCGCCGCCCCCAGTGCCTAGTGCCCACGGGCCGTAGTGACCCGGTCCCCCACCACGGCCTCCGCGTGGCCGAAGAGCCCAGTTAGCCCTCGGCCAAGCACCACTCAAGAATCGCCTTCTGCACGTGGAGGCGGTTCTCTGCCTCATCCCAGACCGCCGAATGCGGTCCGTCGATAACGTCCGCCGTGACCTCCTCGCCACGGTACGCGGGTAGGCAATGCATGAAGACGGCCTCAGGAGCCGCCTGCGCCATCAGGGACTGGTTGACCTGAAACGCCCCAAATACTTCCTTCCGGTCGACCGAGCCATCTATCGCCCGCTCGGCCGCCATTGAGTTCCAAGTGTCGGTGAGCACGGCCGAGGCGCCACGTACCGCGGCCCCCGCATCCTCCTCGAAGCGGACATGATCCGACCGGGCGGCCCGGGCTGCGAGTTCCGCAGGCGGATGACGTGACGGCGGGCAGGCGAGCCGCAGCTCGATCCCGAGCTGCATCGCAGCGTGGATCCAGGAATTGGCGACGTTGTTGCCGTCACCGATCCAGGCAATCCGTCGGCCCTTCAGCGTCCCGAACCGGTCAATGATGGTCAGGAGGTCAGCCATGACCTGACAGGGGTGGCTGAGATCGGTCAGGCCGTTGATCACCGGAATGTTCGCGTGCGAGGCGAACTCCTCGAGCTCCGCGTGGGCCCCGGTCCGCAGCATCGCGATGTCGGCATAGCGCGAGAGCACCCGTGCAGTGTCCGCGAGGCTCTCACCCCGCCCAATCTGGGATGCTTGGGGGTCCAGCGCAAGCGCCCGGCCGCCGAGCTCGGACATGGCCACGTCGAACGACACCCGGGTCCGGGTGGACGGCTTGCCGAACACCATTGCGAGCGTCCGCCCGTGCCCCACGCCGGGCCTGACCCGGAGGACCGCCCGGTCCCGCTTGTACGTGGCCGCCCGCTCCAGCAGGTGCAGGAGGACCGCGCCATCAACCCGGTCGAGGTCGAGAAAATGCCTGGGTGCACTCATGGGGTCGGCCCGTCGCCGTTCACCGGAACGTCCGGAATACGGCTTCCGTCGTCTCCAACGCCTCATCCACGTGGGCTTCGCCGATGTTGAGTGGCGGGAGCATCCGCACCGTTTCGCCGCCCGCCGGCACCGTGAGCAACCGGTGCTCCCGAAACCGGGCGTACAAATCGCCAGCAGGCACTGTTGCAGTCATGCCGAGCATGAGGCCGCTGCCCCGCACCTCCGAAATGGCGCCCGGGTACCGCTCCCGCAGACGTTCGAGCCCTGCGCGAAGCTGCTCGCCCCTGGTCACGACGTGGTCCAGGAACCCGGGGCTCACGATCTCCTCGACCACGGCGTCGGCAACCGCGCTCGCGAGGAAGTTGCCGCCAAAGGTCGATCCGTGGGTGCCGGGCACCATGCCGGCCGCCGCCCGCTCCGTCGCCAACACGGCGCCGATCGGAAAACCGCTCCCCAGCCCCTTGGCCAAGCCCGCAACATCGGGAGCGACATCCTCCCATTCGCAGGCCAGCAGCCGTCCGGTGCGCCCGACGCCGGTCTGGACCTCGTCGAGGGCAAGCAGAACACCATGTTCGTCGCACAGGCCCCGCAGACCGCCCAGATACCCCTGTGGAGCGGTAACGATACCGGCCTCACCCTGCAGCGGCTCAACAAAGATCGCGGCAGTGCGCTCGGAGACGGCGGCGCGAACAGCGTCGAGATCGCCGTAGGGAACCCGCACGAAGCCCGTCGCCAGCGGGGCGAAGCCCGCCCGATGCGCCTCGTTGCCGCCGGCGGCCAGACCGGCCAGCGTCCGCCCATGAAACGCGCCTTCCGTCACGATGACCTCGACCCGTTCGGGATGTCCATCCTGGTGATGGAACCTGCGGACGGTCTTGATCACACCCTCGGAGGCTTCAGCTCCAGAGTTGCAGAAGAACACGCGGTCGGCGAACGTGTGCTTTACGAGCCGTGATGCCAGCCGCTCCTGCGGCGGGATCCGGTACAGGTTGGAGGTGTGCCATAGGCGGCCCGCCTGGTCGGTCAGTGCCGCCACCAGCTTCGGATGGGCATGGCCGAGTGCGGTCACGGCGATGCCGCCGCCGAAGTCGAGGTACTGCGTGCCGTCGGCTGTGAACAGATAGGGTCCTTCACCCCGCTCGAACGCCAAATCGAGCCGGGCGTAGGTGGGCATCAACGCGTCCATGAGGGGAAGATCCGTAGCCGGGAGCGAGAACGGGGACGTGGGCCGGCAATGTAGCGCAGAACCGGCGCGAATGAGGGGAATCAGTGCTTGATGCGATACCCCGTCTGAAACATCCAGAGTGCCCAGAGCGCAAGCGCCAAGTTGATGCCCCCGAGCGCAGCCATTCCGAGCACGAGGTTGGCATCGGAATGGCCGATGAAACTGAAGCGAAACCCGTCGATCACATAGAAGAACGGGTTGAACTGGATGGCGGTATAGAAGGGCTCGGGCAGGCGTTCGATCGAATAGAAGGTGCCCGAGAGGAATGAGAGCGGCGTCACCACGAAGTTGGTGATCGCCGACGTGTGGTCGAACTTCTCGGCCCAGACCCCGGTGAGAATGCCGAGCAGGGACATCAGGAGTGCTGCCGAGACCACATAGTACCCGAGGACCAGCGGGTCCACGATACGAATTGGGACAAACGCCCACATGGCCAAGCTGACGGCGAGACCGACGCAGAGGCCCCGCGCGAGCCCCCCTACGATGAACCCCGCCAGGAGTTCGCCCGGAGCCAGCGGCGGCATCAGCAGGTCTACGATGTTGCCTGTCATCTTCGCGCTGAGGAGCGAGCTCGACGAATTCGCAAACGCGTTCTGCATCACCGACATTACGATGAGCCCGGGCGCCAGGAATTCCAGGAACGGCCGACCTCCGATCTCCCGAAACGTGCCGCCGAGCGCCAGGGCGAACACCGCAAGGAACAGCAGGGTCGTGACCATGGGACCCGCGATCGTCTGCTGGGAGATCTTGAGGAACCGCTGCGTCTCCCGCCCGCACAAGACCCAAAGGCCCCGCCAGTTCACCCGCCCCATGGCGGGCACCGGCACCGGCGCAGCAGGGCTGCGCGGATCGTGCTGCAACATGCGGTTCATCCTTCGGGTCGCGGCGGATTGGGGAGCAGGGTCCCGGCTGGGATCGGAGCACCCCGGAGAAAGGCCGCCCCACCCAGCCGGCGGCCACCGGGCCGCTGGACCTCGAGCAATCGTAGCCCGTCCGCACCGCAGGCGACCGTCAGCACATCATCGAGGACCGTCCCAGGGGGTCCGGGATCCGTGGAGATCGGCGTGGCACCCCATACCTTCACCATCTCGGTCCGTCCCCCGATGGGCAGCAGGGCACGCGCCCCAGGCGCGGGAGCCAGGGCCCGGACCCGTCGGGCCAGTTCCTCCGCCGGAGCCGTCCAGTCCATGATCCGGTCGGCCGGACCCAGCTTGGGCGCGTAGACAGCGCCCTCCGACTGCGGTACGGGCGCCAACGTACCGGCAGCAAGGCCGGCCAGGGCGGGCGGAAGTCTTGCGGCACCGCACGCGGCCAGCCGCTCCCTAAGCGTACCACCCGTCTCCTCCAAACCGATCAGGACCTCGCACCGGTCGAGCACTGGTCCGGTATCGAGGCCCTCATCCATCAGCATCAGCGAGACCCCCGTCACCCGGTCCCCAGCCAAGATGGCGCGCTCGACCGGCGCGGCGCCGCGCCAGCGCGGCAGGAGTGAGGCATGCACGTTGATGCACCCCAGCCGGAACGCATCGAGGACCGAACCGGGCAATAGCAACCCATACGCCACGACGACTCCGACATCGAGGCGCATGGCCCGAAGCGCCTCCGTCTCGGTCGGACCGCGGAGCAAAGACGGCGTGTGCACCGGCAGCCCCAGGGCCGCAGCCCGTTCCGCCACCGGACTGGGGCGCAGGTGGTGCCCACGCCCGGCCCGCCGCGGCGGCTGCGTGTAGACCGCGTTGATGGAATGCCCGCTCGCATGCAGCGCGTCGAGTGCCGGCAATGCGAAGTCGGGAGTACCGAAGAAGGCCGCCCGCAACGGCGCGGTGCCCACGCCGAGGCTCAGGCGGCGGTTCGGACGGCCCGGTTACGGTTCCGGCGCGCCAGCCGTTTCTGCTTGACCAGCCGCTGGATGATCAGGTCACGTTTCAGCCGGTCAAGGTGGTCCACGAACAGCACCCCCTCGAGGTGGTCCATCTCGTGCTGCCAGCAAACCGCCTCCAGCCCGAGGCATTCATGCGTGCGGGTCGTGCCGGCAAGATCCTGGTAGCGCACCTTCACCCAGGCTGGACGTTCCACTTCCTCGTAGGCCTCGGGGACCGACAGGCAGCCCTCGCTCGCTACCACCGTCTCCTCACTCGCCGCCAGCACCTCGGGATTCACCAGGATCTGCGGGCTCCGAGGTTCGTCCTCGTTGTGGAGGTCCACCACGATCAGCCGCCGCAGGACATCCACCTGCGGCGCCGCCAAGCCGATGCCATCGGCGGCGTACATAGTCTCAAGCATGTTGTCCGCCAGCTCGGCCAGCTCCCGGTCGAAGCGTTCGACGGGGAGGCTCACCTGCGTCAGCCGCGGATGGGGAGCTTTGAGAATCGGTAGGATTGCCAAGGGACGCGGACTCCGCGCGCCGGCTCCGGCGCAGCAATGGACGGCGGCGCGCTGGCACCGCTGCTTCCTCGCAAGTATGGCAAAAATTTGCCCGAGGGCAGCAGTTGCCACCGGCGACGGACCGCCGCGGCCCGCGCGCAAACCGCCTAACGCTGCTGAACGGTGACGTGGAGCGGCAGGTCCGGGTCACGCGACCATTCCGCGAGGGAACCATCGTAGAGCCGAGTGCCATCGCGCCCGAGAAGTTCGTAGAGGACAAACCACCCGAGCGCGCTCTCCAAACCCGCATTGCAGAACACCACGGGATCCGGGACGGGCGGAACACCGGCGTGCGCGAGCGCCGCCGCCACCGTCCCCGGCCGGTGGAAGATCATGCTTCCGTCGACCAGGAACCAGGACAGGGGCACATTGCGCGCACCGGGCAGCGTGCCATGCCGGACCACCGTCTCGTTACGGTTGATCCCGAGGTACTGGTCGCTCGTGCGCAGGTCGACCAGCGGATTCCGGGCAGCAATCGCATCCTCCACCGCGCCCCGGTCCACCACGATCGGCGGGCCCGGGCGAAGCTCGTAGGTCCGGGCCGGACGGGGGTGGTACCCGGTGTCGACGTCGTTCTCCCATTCGGCGGTCCAGGCAGCCAGGCCGCCATCGAGGATCGAAAGACGGGCGTGGCCCACGGTCCGTAGCGTGACGAAGATCGCTGCGGCCTCGGCCGCGTCGTAGCGGCCAGTTCCCGGTGCGGATATGACGACATGGTCTTCCGCCCCGACCCCGAGGCGGCCCAGGAGGGCCGCGACGCGCCCCGGTGGCGGAATCCGGAGCGGAATTCCCTCCCGGGTCTCTCGCCAGCCATCCTCGTAGAAATTCGTGAAGACAGCGCAGGGGATATGGCCGACCTCGTGGTCGGTGCGGGAGCGCCTGACATCGAGCACGAGCAGGCCCTCGGTGCAGGTCCGCTCTGCCACCCAGGCAACGTCGATCAGCGCGGGAGCGGCAACAGCCGGCCGCGCGAGAGCCGCGCAGGCCAGGACAGCCAGGAAATACGCTGCAGGGCGAAGCATGCTGGCGGCAGCATA
Organism: Alphaproteobacteria bacterium; assembly: GCA_965215575.1. Taxonomy (GTDB): domain Bacteria; phylum Pseudomonadota; class Alphaproteobacteria; order TMED109; family TMED109; genus VXPW01. Next base: position 1,588,284 of record OZ244069.1, on the reverse strand, counting down.
GGGCCGGCTACCGGACGGCAATAGGCAGTTCCTATGCAACGTATAGATGGAACTGTCGGACCGGAGGGTTATCTTTCGCCTCATCGAAGGGCGCACGTAAGTGTGTCCACCCTAGGAACCCTGAGCGGAGAAACCCTATGTGGAAAGCTCCTGTGGTTCGCGAAGTCGCAGTCGGTCTTGAGATCAACTGCTACGCTTGCGCGGAGGTCTGATCCGAGTCTGGATCTGACTTCGACCCCCGCCGAACGAGCACCCGGGGAAACGGTGATGTATTATGCAAATCCGTGTTCTGGGAGCAGCCGCCGGCGGGGGGTTTCCCCAATGGAATTGTAATCATCCGAATAGTCGCCGCGCTCGGGCCGGCGATACATCTACCCCTTCTCGTACACAGTCCTCGATAGCGGTCAGCGACGACGGCACCCATTGGTTCCTGTTTAACGCGTCCCCCGACCTGCGCCAGCAGATCGCCGAGAATTCAGCCCTACAGCCGTCACCGGACGCTCCCCTTCGCTACAGCCCGATCACCGGGGCGGTGTTGACCAACGCTGATGTCGACCATGTCGCCGGACTCCTCAATCTGCGGGAATCGCAGCCGCTCAGCCTGTATGCGACTCCGCGGGTGCTCGGAGTCCTCGAGGCCAATCCCATCTTCAACGTCCTGAACCCTGCCTTCGTTGAACGACGGACGCTGGCGCTCGACGGACCGGTAACCCTCAAAGATGCTGCCGGCAATCCGGCGGGACTTGAGATCACTCCGTTCGCGGTCCCCGGCAAAGTCGCCCTCTGGCTCGAGGACGAGGCCAAGGGGCCGGATTTCGGGTCGGTCGCCGAGGACACCATCGCCCTCCACGTGCGTTCCTCCTCCTCGAGCAATGCCCATTTCGTGTACATGCCGGCCTGCGCCGCCATCAACGACGGCGTGCGTGACCGTGTCAGCGATGCCCCGCTCGTTTTTTTCGACGGCACGCTCTGGGTCGACGACGAAATGGTGCGCGACGGGGTCGGTGTGAAGACGGGGAAACGCATGGGCCACACGAGCATCTCCGGCAATGGCGGATCGCTGCACGGGCTGGACGGCCTCAACATTGGCCGCCGGATTTACATTCATCTCAACACGACAAACCCTGTCCTCTCCGCCGACACGCCGGAGCGCCGTGCGGTTGAGGAGGCGGGCTGGGAAGTGTCGTACGACGGCATGGAGATCACCCTGTGATCGCCCCGGCCCCGCTCGTGCCCGGATCGCCGGTGGAGGCAGCGGGGCCGGCGCGCTCCGAGACCGAGATGCTGCAGGCGCTCGCCCAGATCGGCGAAGAGCGCTATCACAGTCTCCATCCGTTCCACCGCCTGCTGCATGACGGGAAGCTCGACATTGGGCAAGTCCAGGCGTGGGCCCTTAACCGGTACTACTACCAGTGCTCGATTCCCCGGAAAGACCTCACCCTGATGGCGCGAATCGAGGATGTCGACTTGCGCTTGGAATGGCGCTCGCGCGTCATCGACCACGAAGGGGACATGGACGGTTCCGGAGGACTCGCGCGCTATCTACAGCTGTGTGAACGCCTCGACCTCGACCTCGACTACGTGCGCTCCTGCGCCGGCCTCCTGCCTGGGACGCGATTCGCCGTCGACGCCTACATTGCATTCGTGCGGGAACGCTCGGTGCTGGAAGCCATCGCGTCCTCGCTGACCGAGCTGTACGCGCCGGCAATCCACAAGGAGCGTATTGCCGGCCTCAGCCGCCACTACGACTGGGCCGACGACTACGCGCTCGCCTATTTCAGGAAGCGGATCAACCAGGCCCGCCGCGACGTGGACTTCGGCCGGACCTGGGTCCTGCAGCACGCTCGGACACGCACCGAGCAGGATGCCGTGCTCGACGCGGTACGCTTCAAGACCGATGTGCTGTGGGCACAGCTCGACGCGCTGTACTCGGCGTACGTTGAGCCCGGACGCGTGCCGCCGGGCTGCTTTGTGCCCAGCACCTCCAGCCACAAGGACGCCGCATGATCGAACGCGTCCTCCTCAATGCAGCATCCGTACCCCGTCTTCCACGGCACGCGAAGCTTCGCTTCGATCGGGCGCGGAACTGCTGGATTATCAATGCGCCGGAGCGTGTCTTCGAACTTGACGACGTAGCAGGTGAGGTCATCCAGATGGTTGACGGTTCACGCACGCTGGGAGTTGTGGTCGACGAGCTCGCGGCCAAATACGACCAGGGGCTCCGCGCCGATATCGAGCGCGATGTCACGATGATGCTCCAGAACCTGGCCGACAAGGGATTTGTGATCACATGACCGACCATGTTGCCGCCCCCAACGGTACGAAGACTGCCCATGCCCCGGCCGCAGAGGCCGCTGCCACCGCCAAACCAGCCAAGACGGCCAAGCGCCTGATCCCCTACGCAGTGCTGTGCGAACTAACGCACCGCTGTCCCCTCCAGTGCCCGTACTGCTCCAACCCAGTCGAGTTGGAGCGCAAGTCGCGGGAGGTCGATACCGACACCTGGAAGAGCGTGCTCTCGCAGGCCGTGGACATGGGAATACTGCAGGCCCACTTTTCGGGTGGTGAGCCGACCGTACGCAAGGACCTCGAGGATCTCGTCAAGCATGCCTCCGATGCCGGCCTCTACACCAACCTGATCACGTCTGGGGTCCTGCTCACCCAGCGCCGGCTGCAGAAGCTCTATGACGCGGGCCTAGATCACGTCCAGGTCTCGTTCCAGGACACTGAAGCCGGAAACGCCGACCGGATCGCAGGGTTCCGGGGGCACGCCAAGAAGCAGGAAGTGGCGCGCATGGTCCGGGCTGCCAACCTCCCGCTCACGGTCAATGCGGTGATGCACCGGCAGAACCTCCATCATCTGGAAGCGATGATCAACATGGCCGTCGAGCTAGACGCCGAGCGGCTCGAGGTGGCCCAGGTCCAGTACTATGGGTGGGCCCTCAAGAACCGGCAAGCGTTCCTCCCGACCCGCGAACAGCTCGATGAAGCGACCCGGATCGTCGAAGAGGCACGGGTCCGGCTGAAGGGGATTCTCGCCATCGACTACGTGGTTCCCGACTATTACGCGCGGCGCCCCAAGTCCTGCATGGGCGGCTGGGGCCGACAGTTCCTGAACATCACGCCGGCAGGCAAGGTGCTCCCCTGTCATGCAGCGGAAACTCTCGACTTCCTCGAGTTCGATCGGGTGACCGAGCGACCGCTCGCCTGGATTTGGGAACATTCAGCGGCGTTCAACCGGTTCCGTGGGACCGACTGGATGCCCGAACCCTGCCGCAGTTGCGACCGACGGGAAATCGATTGGGGCGGATGCCGCTGTCAGGCCTACGCGTTGACCGGCGACCCCGACACGACCGATCCCGCGTGCGAGTTCGCACCCCAACGGGACGTCCTCGAGATGCCACTTGGCGAGGCTGGAGGCGAGATTCCGGAATTCACCTATCGGCGGATTGGCAACGGCTAGGAATCAGGCCGATCAGCTGGGAACAGCGCCCGCAATCTTGGTGCCTGTCGGTGCTTGGTGCCTGCCCACGGGCGTTGGACGCAGTACATCACTGGCCGGCCTCGCCCAACCTGCCGGAGGACGCGTTATCCTTGACTCTCCTGTCCGCATCGGCAGACCGCCGAACCTGACTGGCCCTCATTCAACCAACCTTTGATGGCAGCCGTGCAAACTCCGATCAAGACCATGCAGTCCATACTGGCAGCTGCCCAGGCACAAGTGCCGCAGATCGATGTTGTGGAGGCGCAGGCCCGACATGGCCGCGCCGTATTCGTCGACGTACGCGACAACCACGAAGTAGCCGCCGGACACATTCCAGGCGCTCTTCACGTCCCGCGCGGGCACCTTGAGTTTATGGCCGACCCGGCTTCCTCCAGCCACCCCCCAGCACTTGCTTCCAACGCCGAGCTCGTGATTTATTGCGCCGCCGGGGGGCGCTCGGCGCTCGCCGCGGCAACGCTCCAGGAGATGGGCTACGCCAACGTCTCCAATCTTGTCGGCGGCTATACCGCATGGGTGAACACGGGGGGACCCACCGAAGGCGGCTAGGCTGCCTCCGGGAAACCCGGCCCGATGGGGGCGTCCCGCCGGTATGGTGGCGGGAGCCTGCAGCACCCGTAGCTCAATTGGATAGAGCGCTGCCCTCCGGAGGCAGAGGTTGCAGGTTCGAGTCCTGCCGGGTGCGCCAAGCCTAAACAGACATTTAGGCCAAATTCCGACCTCGCTGATTCGGCCGGAAACTGTGTGCGCGCACAGTTTCGAGACTGATCATGCAGCTCGCTCTCGACTTTGCCCCGGCTCCGGTGCGCGATCACGGCCTACGGGCGGTGCACACTTATCCGCACGTCGGCCGGAAGACCAACAACGGCTTCTGGTCCGGCCGTGTGCCTGCCTCACACGCTTGGGCCTATCCCTACATCAACGCCGCCGACGCCTGCACCACCTGGGCATCGCTTTGTTTCGACTGCGACGACCGCGAAGGCATGGCGGACGGGCTGATGCAACTGCCACCACCGAACTGGCAGGTTCAAACCCGTCGAGGCGCTCACGCGACATGGTGCTTGGCTTCGCCGGTCGGCAAGCATCAAGCGGCACGAGCGGCACCGCTCCGGCTTCTGTCCCGGATAACCCCGCGGAGATGCCTCACGGAGCACTGTCCGATCTCGGGCGCGAGGCGGCCGCCGACACCATGTAGCAGGCGCTTGAGGAGGGCATAGCCGCCGGTCCGACGCTTGTCGACGCCTCACGGAGCCGCACAGACCGGATCCGGCCCTCAGGGGTTATTGGAAGAGTTCGCTATGGGTGCCTGCCCGGACGAAAACGACGGTCTCGTTGGGGCCGATTGTTTCGTCAAGCCGGTAGATGAGCAGGAAGTCTCCCCCGACATGGCATTCGCGGTGTTTCGACCAATCGCCCTTCAGGGCATGGTCTCTCCATTCGGGCCCGAGCGGTGCGTCATCTTCTACCAGGAGGAGCATGACACTCTTCAGGCGCACCATATCGTAGCGCCCGGTTCGCGACAGCCGGTCCCAATCCTTGACGAAGGACCTGGTGAAATCGACCCGGCGCGGCAGGTTGGCTCGTTTACTCGCGACCGGTCTTCTCAAGTTCCGCAAACATCTCGTCAGGTGTGGCAAAGCGCGGCGTGCCGCTCTTCAGGATTTCTTCCGCTTCGGCCATAGCCGCCCGTGTCCCGGCATTCGGCACCTTCAGTTCCAGCGGAAATGCCTGATCGACCGCGATGCGGTGGAATAGCAGCCGCACAGCCTCCGAGGCCGACAACCCCATGGCAGCAAGCGCCTCGGTCGCTTTCTGCTTCAGGTCATTGTCTATCCGGACATGAAGCATGGAACTGCGTTCAGTCATGTCCATCTCCCGTATCTCAATTGAGAGATAGACCGGCGGAGGGACGACGTCAATCGCCATGGTCGGGTCCCGGTCCGATCACGTGCAGAAAAGAGCGGCTTCTGCGTTGACTGGAGAGATCACTGTCCCACGCAGCCAATCCCGTCTCGGGATCCGTCTGGAACAAACCGCACGGGGGAAGGTGGCGTTGACAACAGCGCAACAAACAAATGCCGATTCCGGCTGAGCTACCCGGCAACTGTACAAGAGAAGCTGGCTCCCCCGGCCGATGCGAATGTACTTCCATACCAGCCTCATCTCGGTGTTCGTCGAACTCATCGAGCGCGTCATGCGGAACATTCCAAGATGCTGAGCGCGGTCAGTCGCCTGTAACGATTACGGTAGCGGCTATCGTCCAGGCGGAGCCATCGGGGTTCCGAAACGTCATTCGTGGAGACGAGAGTGAGCGATACCATGGACAAGGAGCGTTGCCGCACGATGCGGACCGAAGCGGTCATGGCGGGTGAAGGACAGGGTATCGGCGGCACGGTTCGGATCGTCGGCGGAGACGGCGCCGCCGCCTCGAAGCGTCAATATCTGACTCCAGGGCAATCCGAGTGAGCCCGAGTGAAGTCAGCATGCTGTCGGTGCGGGCAGCCCGCGCCAGGTTGACGGAGGCTTTGCGTGCGGCGGAAGGCATTGGGGATTTTGCTGAGCGGTCTACGGTCTGCGTACGCATTGCGAGGTTGCTGCACCGGGCCGGCGACGGATCGGGCGTCTCGAACGCGCTATCCGCGGCGCTGGCTGCGGCGATGAGGATTGCCGACCACGACCGGCGCTCGGCGGCGCTCGGCGGCGCTCGGCGGCATCGCCCGTGTCCAAGCCGAAACCGGAGACCGTGCGACGGCGCGGAGGACCATCGCGGAGGCAGGTGAGACCGCACGGGCAACATCAGGCGGTGAGGGCCTGACCGGTGCCATCGCCGCGATCGCGAGCACCGAGGCTGCACTTGGCGACGGCGAAAGCGCCCTGGCGATCGCCAGTCGAATTGAAAGCGCGTGGCACCGGGATCGCGTGCTCACCGAGATCGCCGGGATTGCGGCATCAGCGGGGGAATTCCGGGAGGCAGCGAGGGTGGCTCGGCTAATCGACCGGAGCGAATCGCGCGTGCGCTGCCTAGCTTCGATCGCCAGGGGGCAGGACGGCGCCGGCGACGCCGACGGCGTAGCCAGCTCGGTCGCGGAGGCTCGCGAAGCCGCCCGGGAGATCGAGGACAAGGCGGACCGCGTCCTGACGCTGGTGGAAATCGGTCGCATTGAGGCCGCGGCCGGGGACACTGTCGGCGCCGAGCGCGCGACGACCGAAGCCCTTGCGCTCGCCGGGAGAATCGAAGACGGGGACGACCGCGTCTTCGCGCTTTCCCACATCGCCCGCAACCAACCGAGGCTCGGCGACCCTATGGGTGCGCGACGGACCCTTGCCGAAGCGCTCAGAGTCGTCGGGCAGATCGCTGACGGGTGCACCCGCGCATCCGCGCTTTGCTGGATTGCCGAGGCGCAGGCACGGACCGGCGACCGGGCAGGTGCGCTGCACTCGATCGCGATGGCACGGGGGGCCGCGGAGTGGCTGGAGGGCGAATGGGAACCCGAGGGGATTCTTCACCAGATCGCGCTGGCGCAGGCCACCGCTGGGGATCAGCGGGGTGCGTTCGCGACAGCGCAGGGGATCGCGGACGAAGCCGGGATCAACGGGCTGCTCGACGAAATCTGCGAGGTCCAGATCTGGGAGAACGAGGTCGGCGAAGCGCTCGCTACGGCCGGGCGCATCGAATCCGCCTGGACCCGGTGTACGGCGTTGGTCAATGTCGCGAGGATCCAGGTTAGAGCAGGCGATCCGGTCGGGGCCACGGAGCCGATTGGGCTCGCCATCGAGGCTGCACGGAGCATCGCGGAGCGTTCGGCGCGCGCCGGGACACTCGCGGCCATCGCTGAGGCCGAACTCGACGCCATTGCCGGCTAAGGTGAGGGCCGATGCACGAGCAGGTTCGAGAGAGGGCGATATCGACCGGGAACGACCTTAGGCATCCCCGCGTTCGCCGACGGGCAACACCGGGGCCGTTCCCCGATAGATGTGTGACACGCGGGTTTGTGGGCTGACAAAAATGACTGCGAATAGGAGCAGAAGTACTTGCGAATCGTCCTAAAATCTCGGAATTGGCGTGCAGAGCTTGGCGCAGAAACGAGCTTCGATCGTCCGGCGGGCGGCTTGTTTCGTACACGTGACCTGTGTGTGCGCTGCGATTCACAACTATTTTTGTCGTGGTCACCACAGCCACATCTACGGCAGCAAAACGATCTGCATTAGGGGTTTAGCACGGGACATCCGGTATCCTCTGGATTCGCTGCACTTTTGTTCCCGCACAGCGGCAGCGAGCGAAGCGCGTAGCACCAGTGCTGCGCCAGCCCCTCCCTTCCCATTTGCAAGGAACCGTTGAACCGCGCCCAGCGTCACGCTTCTGGAAACCGATCCCAGCTAGCGTAGACCCTCGGACGATTCCTTCTCGCAAATTCCTGCAGTCTCGAACATTCGGCGTTCTACGAAGGTGTGCATTGCGGCACGCTTCCGAGTCTCCAATGGGCGCCTGTGCGGTTCTGCACCGCCGCCCGGGCACTGCTTCGCCCTGCATTCGCTGCAATCAGGCGGCCGCCTTCTGGCCCGTCGCCAGCGGACGCGACGCCAACCACGCCTCCAGCTCGCTCTCGCGCCAGCGGACGGCGCGTTGTCCGACCCGGCGTGGCAACGGAAAGTCGCCTTCGCGCATGAGCCGATAGATTGCCGAACGGCTCAGGGCGGTTCGCTGTTGGACCTCTTCACGGCGCAGCATTCGGTCAATAGTCGACACGGGATCAATCCTCCAGATTCCATCCGGTTCCAAGACACTGGTGGTCGATTTTTCGTTTATAAAACAATATATTATACAAAATTCGCGGTCCCTGATTCGAGCGCGCTGGGTAGCACGCAATCGTGCTACCCAGCGCGCATCATCCGTGCCGCTTCACAACGCCCGCACGGTCCACGGTGACGTACTCGGCCCACCGCTGCATCCAGGCGCGGCGCTTGGCCCACAGGTCGGAACGCGCGTAGGCCCGTTCCACGGCCGATCCGACCGTATGCGCCAGCGCCAGTTCCATGATGGCGTGCGGCGTGTCCGGGAAGACCAGGTCCGATAAAACGCCACGCGTGGCCGTTGGACTCGGCCGGAGCCTGAAAGCCGCGCGGACCTGAGCCGACCTAGTGAGGCGCAGAGCCGTGGGCTAGAACGTGGGAAAGAACGAGAATTTCACTAAATAATATGTTTACATACAATGTATTAAGGTCATCGTTCGGCACCTGTCGGGTGCGCCAGATCTGAATTGAGGCGCCGTGTGCGCTCCGGAGGTCCGCCGGGGTTTGCGGTACGCGGCCTCCGTTCTTGTGGAAGCCGGCCTGCGGGTTATGGCCCTGCCGGAACGGACTGAGCTCCCTGTGGCAAACCGGCACCGCCCGCGACCGCAGGAGTTTGCGGATGGTTCAAACGTGGTCGAACTCGGCCTCGTATTCGCCACCTGCCCAACAGGGCGCGACTCGCCGCCGGTGCCAAATCGTCCGCGGGTCCTTCCGGAAGGCGCTCAGCCGGCGCCTGACGAGGATGTCGCCAAACTGGTGCAGCCCGAAAGATTGACGCTTCCCCTCACCTGAAGATTCTCCGGCAGGCGCGTCAACCGGCTGCAACCGGTGAGGTCAAGGTTGCGGCCGACGCGCAACCGGGCCGGCAGCGACGACAGCATGGTGCAGCCGGTGAGATCCAAGTCCTGGCGCACGCGCAGTCGGCCGGGCAGCTGGGCCAGTTGGCTGCAGTTGTTGAGAAAAAGCCCGCCCCCGACATCGAGTGCTTCGGGAAGCGAGATCAGACCGGAGCAGTGGGTCAGGTCGATGCTGCCTCCGACGTCGAGGTCAACGGGCAAGGACGCGATTCCGGTACAACGCGTCAGATTCAAGTTGCCACTCACACTCAGGCCCTTTGGCAGTGCGGTCAGTCCGGTGCAGTGAGCCAGATTGAGGGTCGCAGCAACACGAAGCAATTCGGGCAAGGACCGGAGGCCGCTGCAGTAAGACAGGTTGATATTGCCCCTGCTGTGGAGTCCGGCCGGCAGTTCGGTCAATCCGGTGCAGCCGGTCAGATCCAAGTAGCGTTCGGCACGGAGGTTGGAGGGGAGCGCAGACAGTTGTACGCAACTGTTCAGATGCAGCCCGCCTTCGACGTGGAGGCCGGGCGGCAACTCGGCAAGGTCCACGCAGCCCGCCAAGTTGAGATTGCCGGTCACCCGGAGCTCGGAAGAAGCGGTGCCGGCAACAATTGCCTCGCGCGCCTCATTACTCGGCAGGGTCTGACCCGTCATCAATTGCACCCCGTATGGTGGTGAAGGTTTTGCGAACCCCGCCTGACGTCACAGATTCTGGAACAGACTCTGGGTGGCGCCACCCGGTTTGCGATGATCGCGCCTGCGAAGTAATCGCCGCCAACTGTCCACGGGTTGCGCGCGGCATGCGCATCAGGCGCGTCGGCCATGTTGCAGGTATAGGGTCGCGGCGCCCGGGTGCGCGGCTTGCCAGCACTAGCGTTTTCATAAGCAGCACGAGAGACCGCGCGCGTGATCGACTTGTCGGATACGAATGCTTCCGGCATCCCTTCCAGCGATCTTCCGAGGGACCTTTCCAACATTAGCGTTCCTGCTGCCACGACTTAGGAGACTTTTTGGACCAACATGGACCAATAGGGAAAGAAAAATAGGGCTTTTGTGAACTTATGGAGAGGAACCACTGGCCTCCAAAAGGACTGGGCCGAATGTCGCTCGAATAGTGCACCTCGATCGCGCAGGAACTTCGCCGAAAAGCCTGCATAGCACTGCTCGGTCGGAACGACCGAAATAACCCCTCCCATCGACCAATGCCACCATGTCGCTACGAAGAACCGCTATTCTGCGTTGGCCCTTCGGCGCTTCCAAAGGTGAGACCACGTGGCGGTCACGAGGCGTGCCCGAACATCAGGGTGAGGAAATCTGGTGGCTGTATACGAAGTCCTGCGGATGGGTGACCCGCGCCTCCGGGAGAAAGCGGAGCCGGTCGTCCGCTTCGGCGATTCGGCAATGCGAACGCTGGTGAGGGACATGCTCGACACCATGAAGGCCTACGACGGCGCGGGGCTGGCCGCACCCCAGATGGGGGTCCCTGTCCGTGTTGTGATCTTCGGCGTCGACTCGAATCCGCGCTATCCCGATGCACCGGCCATTCCCCAGACAGTCCTGATCAACCCGGAAATCTCGCCCCTTGATGAAACCGTCGACGAGGGTTGGGAAGGTTGCCTAAGCGTGCCGGGAATGCGCGGACTGGTCCCCCGCCACGCACGGATTCGCTATTGCGGACAGGGTGCTGACGGACGGCTGATCGATCGCCAAGCCGAAGGCTTCCACGCACGTGTCGTGCAGCACGAATGTGATCATTTGGATGGAATCCTCTATCCGGACCGAATCACGCAGCACCAGATGTTCGGCTTTATTCCGGAACTTCAGGCAGCGGGCCTGCTTGGCGTCCGGTCACTACCGGTAGAGCGGTCCGGGGAAGTGGCGCGGACCTAGTCGCGAAAGCCGGCGGCTCCCGGCCCGATCCGGATTTGGGCCTGTTGGCACCGGAAGGTAGTACGCGTTCCTTCCGAGACAATCCCTGCGGTTGTCCCGACGGCATCCATCGCCACGAATCCATTTGCGTTGGCAGACTTCATCGGCGAGCGCCTCGCGCACGTTGACGCTCTAGCCACCAGGAAAACATGGCACGCCGGTACGGCAATCTGCATGCCGTTCGGCACCCACACCCCCCTCGAGGATCTCGAAATGTGCAGAAATTCGGAACGCTGTTGGTCGCAGCAGTGCTCGTAGCGCAAGCACCCGCCGGCCACGCGAAACAAGTGGATTACATCGGCTCGGTCCAACTCGTTCAGGGCGAGGGCGGCGACCTTGCGCGGGGGACGGTGTTTCTGGACGGCAACCGCAATTCTGTCCTGGACACAGGCGAACGCGGTCTGGCGGGCGTTTGGTCTCCAACGGACGGGAGGTCGTTAGGACCGGTGCGACGGGGACCTTTGAACTCCCCGTCTATGCCGACATGAATCTGTTCATCACCAAGCCCGCCGGCTATGCCGTGCCCGTGGATACCGACATGGTGCCGCAGTTCAATTACGTCCATAAAGGTGGCTGGTTCGCCGAATCTTCGGTTCGGCGGCGTCGAACCGACGGGACCCCTGCCGGGTGCCGTCAACTTCCCGCTGATCGAAGATCCCGTGGGCGCGTTTAACCTGCCTGGTCTTCGGAGATACCCAGGCCTATACCAACCAGGAGGTCTCCTACGTCCGCGATACTGTCGGCGCAATGCTCGCCGGCCGCGGCAACAGCTCAACCGAATGCTTCATCTTTGAGGGCGACATGATGGGGGATGATCTGTCGCTCTTTGACCGCTTCAAGCGCATCATCGCGAAGGGCCAGGTTCCCCAATACTACGTCGCCGGAAACCACGACCTCGATATCGACGCGACCTCAGATGCTGATTCGTTCGACACGTTCCGGCGCGAATGAGGTCCCGAGTACTACTCGTTCGATATCGGCAAGGTACATTTCGTCGTGCTCGACGATGTCCGCTATCCCTGCAACGGAATTGACGCACACCCTTTCTGCGCCTCCGGTGCCTCTCCTACCTACAACGGCGTTATCGACGCGAGGCAGTTGACCTGGCTCCGCAACGACCTCGCGCAGGTTCCCGAAGACAAGCTGCTGGTCCTGAACGCGCACATCCCCTTCGTCAGCTACACCGACGCAACCCAGAGGAAGCACCAGATCGACAATCTTGCGAAACTCTATGCCATCGTCGGGGACCGGCCGGCGCTTGGACTTTCCGGGCACACCCACACCACCGAGCAGATAATGCCGGGCGAGCATTTCGCCGGATGGCAGGAGGCAACAGCCACCGGGCCGGCCCCGTTTCATCAGATCGTGACTGGTGCCGTCTCCGGTTCGTGGTGGGCAGGCGACCTCGACAACCGAGGGATCCCGCACGCCACCCAGCGGCTCGGGGCGCCGCGAGGTTACTACGAGTTAGCCTTCGACGGGCACAACTACGTCGACACTTACAGGACGTTTGGCGAACCGCCGGACGCGCAGATGCACGCTTCATTCAATACGCCGCGGTTCCGTCACTGGGCCGAAACCCTGTTTACGTTCGTTGAGCACCACGGGGCTCCCTCAGCCGCGACACCACCGGTCACGGTATCCGACCTCGGTGACATGAACATGCTGACCCTGAACGACCTCAACGAGGGAACGTGGGTCGCCATCAACGTGTGGAACGGCTCGCGAGACAGCACAGTGTCGATCTCGATCGACGGCGAGGCGGCGATCGAAGCACAGCGCAGCCAGAGCGGAACCGGCGAGGCGGCGCACATCGGTCCGAACTACGCGGACCCCTTTGCGATAGCGAGACAGGCGACCCAGGGCAGGCTGACCTTCCGGAGCAGCGAGGGCGGCGACGCAACGGCCGGATTCACGAACCTGGCGGGGCCACCGCTGGAGCGGCGCTGCGGGGCCATTTCCTGCCTGGATGCTGACCCGGAGGTCCAGCCACCTGTGGTTGGCGGACCTGCCGGCGTCACTGCCGGTCGGCGTCCACACGTTGGAGGTCGCGACCGTCGATCGTTACGGGCGAACCTTCACCCACTCGCTGTCGTTCGAGGTCGTGGAAACGCTCCCGGAGCCGGGGTGGCCGAGGGACAGCGGTACGTTCGACTGACGAACCGGCCACCCAGGGTGACGGCGGCACCAACTATCCGCCGATATGCTCCCGACGCCTGCTGAGGCGGGAAATCGGCCGCACCATCAACAGCGGCATGGAGGGAAATCAGACTGTGACAAACCAAGACCTTTCCGGACGGACGGCACTGGTGACGGGCGGCTCACGCGGCATCGGCCGGGCAATTTGTGTGCGGCTCGCGCGGGCCGGTGCCTGGGTGGCGATCAACTATTCGACGAGCGCCGATGCTGCGGCAGAAACACTCGATCTTGTGACCGCCGAAGGTGGCTCAGGCGGCTTGTTTCAGGCCGATGTTGCCTCGCTCGACGCGACCAACGCCATGTTTGCTGCCATCGAGGCAGGACGTGGCCCCGTCGATCTGCTGGTGGCCAACGCCGGCATCGCATCGTTCGAGGACCACACCGACATGAGTCCGGACTTGTGGCGTCGGGTCATGGCCGTCAATCTGGACGGCACCTTTCACTGCTTCTGGCGGGCCAAGGATTCGATGCGGGCCCGGAAGTACGGCCGGGTCGTGTGCATTTCTTCGATCAACGGGTTGGGTCCGAGCCGGATACGCCGCGACCGCCTGATCGCCTATGGCACGTCGAAATCAGCCGTTATCGGTTTCGTCCGGAACTGTGGCGTGGCGTTCGGGCCGGAAATCCGCGTGAATGGTGTTGCACCGGGCCTGATCGACACCGACATGACAAAGGACATGAGCGATGAGGTGCGCACACGCATCCTGGAGGGGACCCCCGTCGGCCGCACCGGAACTCCCGAAGACGTGGCCGAATTGACGTATTTCCTGCTGAGCGACGCCGCAAGCTTTGTTACCGGCCAGACCTATGTGACGTCGGGCGGGTTCGTGACCCTGCCCTAGGTGGTAGGGCTCGGTCGGGGCTCAATCGACGGCGACGGTCCGCAGATCAGGAGCGGGCTCGTGCGTCACAACGTTGGCGCCGGGCCTCTCCCACGGGACTCCAGCCGGCTCCTCGTCCAGGTGGCAAGCCGGGAACTCGCCGTCACGTCATGGTCCTCGGCCACGCGCCTCTCCCGTAGACCGGGCCGGCGTGTGACCGAAGAACCAACCAGCAGTAGTGGCTATCCCAGCTTGGCCAGAAGTTCCGCAGGAATGTGCGGGATGGGGTCCGACTTCTGCCAGCATGGCAGCGCCTCCACGCGAGTCATCCAAGCCCGAATTCCCGGGTAGTTCTCCAGCGGCAATTTCTGCGCACCATGCAAATGCATCGGTGCGGCTACTGCAATGTCTGCGATGGTCGCGTGGTCGGCGGACAACCACTCCCGGTCCTTGACCCGGGCTTCGAGAATCGACGCCAGGGCGTGGAATGTCGGGGCATGGTCGGCGAGCACCTTGGCGTCCGGTTGATCGTCTAGGATCGGCTTGACGACGTTCTCGACCAGGAAGACGTAGCATCCGGCAAACCACTTACTCGATTCCCAGAGCAGCCAGCGGGTGATGTCGGCCCGGACCTTAGGGTCATTTGGATAGACGGTCGTGTTGCCAAGTTTTTCGGACGCATAAACCAAGATCGCATTGGATTCCCAGAGCACCAGGTCACCATCCACCAATGCTGGCAGTTCGGCGTTCGGATTGATCGCCGCGTATTCCGGCTTCTTGTGCTCACCGCCGAAATAGTCGAGTACTTCCTCGTCGTAGCCGGCACCGATAAGGTCCAGACCAGCGACCACTTTTCGGCAATTGACGGTAATCGGGTCGAAATAGAGCTTCATGGGGAGCCCTCCCAAGGGCGCGATTGTTCGGTCGAGCGAGACCGACTGCAGCCGCCGCGGAAGGAATCCGCGAGTCGCAGACTATCTCGGTGTGCGGCGTCTCCGGTGTGGATTGCGGGGCCTAGCGGCGACAGCCGCAAATCGCGACACGGGATCGTCCCGGGCAGTATAGGCACCAAGTGCGGAACTGCGGGCCGAAGACCCTTCGCGGAGTGCCTGGCTCAATCCGCCCTCTCTACCGGGAAACACGTGGAAACCCGCCGCAAACGGCACTGTCCGCGGTCGCGCAACCGCCAAGTGCAACGGGATTCCGGACTGCCTGGAGCCGTAGCGGCTCCCAGCGTGGCGCAGACGCTACTTCAGCATGTCGGCCACCGCATCCAAACCGGCCTGCGCACAGATTTCGTCCTCCGCCGATGTCGCGCCGGATACCCCCACACCGCCGACGTGCTGTCCGTCGGCCGTCATGATGGGAAGGCCGCCCGGGAACACCACGATGCCTGGTACCAACTGCGCACCATGCGGCCGGTCGCCGCTGTAGACGAATTCTCCGAATGAACGTGTGGAACGCGGAAAGTTCGCTGACGTCTGCCCCTTGAGCATCGCGACCTGGATGCTGCCCCGTTGCGCGTCGTCGGCGCGGCTAAAGTACTTGAGGTCGGCCCCCTGGTCGTACACGGCAATGATGACCGGACGCCAGCCCATCTCCGCCGCCTTTGCCTCGCATGCGTCGGCAATGGCCTTAGCCACCTCGAGGGTTAGGATCGGCCGCCCTTCAGCAGCATGGGCGCCAGATACCAGAAGCAGAGTTGCCAGTGTGGCGATCAGGAATTTAGCGATTGAAGCCATTTGTGTTTGTTCCCGGAAGGTCTAGTTGTGAGAATCCCAAGAGGACTATGCCCCGCCGGCAGGCGTGCTGGCAATCCGACCGGGAGCGCTTCTGGGCCCGTACTATGCTCCGCCCGACACGGGTTCGCAGGCTGTCCCCGGCGCCGTACCGATCCTGACACGCACTGCTCGAGCACGGGGTCCGTCGGCGGCTCGCAACGCTCCCCCGCACGGTCCGCGGGATTCGGCCCGGTGCACGGTACCGCAGGGGTCCGGCGTCCTGCCGAACTCGAAAACGGCCACAAATGCGGGGCCTCGGAGCCGGCCTTGCAGCGGTTGAGGTGATGCACCAATCTGTCGAGGATGCCCGACGATCCGAACCCGATTACGCCTGAACCCGCGCCCGCGGAAGAAGCCGGGACCAGCGACCAGTCCGCTCCGCGGAATGTAGAAGCTGAGGAGGCTCTTCTCGGAACCCTGCTTCACGACGATCGAGCCTTCGAGCACGTCGAAAGCCTCAGAGGCTCGCATTTCTACGTCCCGGTGCACGGACGGATCTTCGAGGCGGCTCGCACGCTGATCCAGAGAGGGCGCCGCGCCGATGCGGTCACGCTGAAGCCGCAGTTTGCGCAGGACAAGGCGCTGGTCGGCATCGACGACTACCTCGGCCGTCTAGTGCACGGCGCGATGCCGCCGGAAGCCGCCCGGCACTACGGCCAGATCGTGCTCGACCTTGCGCAACGAAGATCCCTCATGGACATCGGCGGGCGTATCGCTTATCGCGCCTCCGACGTGCGGATCGACACCACGGCAGCGGCGCAGATCGAGGACGCGGAGCAGCAGCTCTTCGAAATTTCGGAGCACGGCAAGGGGCCCGGCGGGCCCCAGCCGTTCACCACCGGGCTCACCGATGCAGTCCAAGCCGCGGAAGCCGCGTACCAACTGGGCGGGCGTCTGTCCGGCGTGACCTCGGGCCTACACAGTCTCGACAACCTGCTTGGCGGGTTCCACCAATCGGACCTCATCATCCTTGCTGGTCGCCCCGGAATGGGAAAGACGGCCCTTGCCACCAACTTCGCGCAGATCGCGAGCCGCCCGGAAACCTTTGTTCCGTGGGAGCATTCCGGAGCCAAGAAGCCCGGAATCGTGGCTGTATTCTCGCTCGAGATGGCTGCGACACAGCTCGCCAACCGGATCCTCTCGTCCGAAACCGAGATCTCCTCTGAAGACATCCGCCGTGGCAAGATTCGCGAAAGCGACCTCACCAAGTTGATCGACGTGTCGAAGGATCTCGAGGAACTTCGCCTCTTCATCGACGACACCGCCGCCATCACCATTCCACAGCTCCGCACCCGCGCCCGCCGACTGATGCGCACCGAACAGGGTCTCAGGCTGATCGTCGTGGACTATCTCCAGCTGATGACCCCCGCCCGAAGTCATAGCGCCCGGGTCAACGAGATCAGCGAGATTTCGCAGGGCCTGAAGTCCATCGCCATGGAATTGAACGTCCCCGTCGTCGCCCTGTCGCAGCTCAGCCGCCAGGTCGAAGGGCGCGAGGACAAACGCCCGCAGTTGCAGGACCTTCGCGATTCCGGATCGATCGAACAGGACGCGGATGTCGTCCTGTTCATCTTCCGTGAACACTACTACCTGCTTCAGCAGGAACCCAAGGAGAGAAACGACGAATCGGACGCGGACTACAAGAAGCGCTACGAGAATTGGAAAAAACGCCTGGGCGAGACGGCGAGCGCCGCCCAGATTTATGTGAGCAAGCAGCGGCACGGTTCGCAGGGCGTTGCCAAAGTTCGCTTCGAGCCGCAGTTCACCCGGTTCAGCGATCCCCCAGAAGCCGTCAGCTGAGCAGCGACCCGGGGGAGGCGCCGTCCTGCGGGCTGCCCTGGAACGCTCAGGCACCGCGGCCGTTGTCGATCTCGCCGCCGTCCAGGCCAACTACCGGATACTGCGGCGGCGGACCGGGTCCACCTGCGAGGTTGCCGGGGTACTGAAGGCCGATGCCTACGGACTGGGCGCCCAGCGTATTGCCGCCGCTCTCGCAGGCGCAGGGTGCAGAACATTCTTCACAGCCACACCCGCCGAGGGCGACGCCCTCCTAGCGGCAGTTCCCGAAGCTGCGGTCCACGTACTTGCGGGAGGCGCCGGGTTTTCCGCCGACACCCGCCTGATCCCAGTGCTCAACCACCCCGGGGACACGGACCGCTGCCAGGCCGTCGCTGCGCGCGCAGGCCAGTCGCTCCCGGTCGCCATTCATGTCGACACCGGAATGAATCGGCTCGGGTACAGCGCGGCCGACTGGCATCGTTTCAGCACCGACCGGGACCTCCGGGCGGGACTTGAGATCCAGACAGTGATGAGCCATCTCGCCGTTGCCGAGCTCCCCGACCACCCGCGCAACGCCGCCCAACTCGCACGCTTCCAGGCCGTCCGCCGGCGAGCTCTGTTCGCCCCAAGAGCGAGCCTCGCCAACTCGTCAGGAATCTGGTTGTCCCCGGACTTCCATTTCGATCTGGCGCGTGCCGGCGCATCGCTGTTCGGGATCAATCCGACCCCCGGACGTCCCAACCCCGTGCAGGCGGTCGCCCGCCTCATCGGGTGCATTCATCAGGTTCGTTCCATTGACCGTGGAGAGGGCGTCGGGTACGGTCACACGTGGGTTTCCCCGAATGTGCGACGCATCGCAACCGTCTCGTCGGGTTATGCCGACGGGTACCCGAGGCAACTCGGGAATGCCGGTCGAGTCGCTATCGGCGACCATGTCGCGCCGGTCGTGGGACGAATCTCCATGGATTTGGTCACCGTTGACGTTACCGGCGTCCCCGAACACGTCGCGCGGCCCGGTGCGCTTGTTGATCTCCTCGGGCCCCGAGTCCCGGTGGACGATGTGGCGCTGGACGCCGGTACCATTGGCTACGAAATACTCGCTCGTATCGGGTCCCGGGTACCCCGGGTGTACGTGAACTGATCCGCATGCGTGTATGGGCCAATCCGTTCGCAGCGGTCGGCCGGGTGGTGCTCGAGTTTCTCGGCACCACCGGGCGGGTCGCCCTCTTCACCGCGAAAGCCTTGTTCGCTGCGAGCCGGCCGCCGTACTTCTTCGGCCAGGCTGGCCGCCAGGTCCTTGAGATCGGCTACTACTCGTTGCCGATCGTCGGTCTCACCGCGATCTTCACGGGCATGGTCCTCGCGCTGCAGAGCTACACCGGATTCAGTCGGTTTGCGGCGGAAAGCGCCATTCCTTCCGTGCTGGTGGTCTCTTTGACCCGCGAACTCGGGCCCGTGCTGACCGCCCTGATGGTCGCGGGGCGTGTGAGCGCCTCGATCGCGGCAGAAACCGGCACCATGCGGGTGACCGAGCAGCTCGACGCGCTGGTGACGCTCTCCGCAAACCCCCTCCAGTATCTGGTCGCTCCCCGCCTCCTGGCGGGCGTGCTGGCCCTTCCGCCGCTCGTGCTGATCGCCGACGTGATCGGCACGATGGGCGGCTTCCTGATCAGCGTGGGAAAGCTCGGCTTCGAGCCCGGAATCTTCCTGAACCGCTGCCTGGAGAGCCTCCAGACCCTCGACGTGGTCTCCGGGCTCGTCAAAGCGGCCGTGTTCGGCTTCCTGATCGTCCTGATGGGGAGCTACCACGGCTTCCATTCGGAGGGTGGAGCGCGTGGGGTCGGCCGGGCCACAACCAACGCCGTGATGTCCGCCTCGGCCCTGATCCTGATCGCAAACTATCTCATTACAGAAGCGTTCTTTTCCCGATGAACTCCGAAGCTGAAAGCCCGGCCATCGAGCTTCGCGGCCTGGTCAAGCGCTTCGGCAGCAAGACGGTGCTGGACGGCATGGACCTCACGGCAGCGGCCGGTGATTCGGTCGCGGTCATCGGTGCCTCGGGCACCGGCAAGTCCGTGAGCTTCAAGTGCGCCCTAGGGCTGCTGCCCATGGACTCCGGGGAAGTTTGGTTTGCCGGTACTGCCCGCGACGATCTTCCGTCGAGCGGTCCGCAATCACTGATGCGTCGCTCGGGGGTGCTGTTCCAAGGAAGCGCGCTGTTCGATTCGCTCCCTGTCTGGGAGAACGTCGCATTTGCGCTGTACCGCACCGGGACCATGCGGCGTAGGGACGCGTACGAAGTCGCCTGCACCAAGCTCGCCGAAGTGGGTCTCGACGAACGCGCCGCCAATCTCTACCCCTCGGAACTCTCGGGCGGCATGCAGAAACGCACCGCCATCGCCCGCGCGATCGCCACCGATCCCGAATTCCTGTTCTTCGACGAGCCGACGTCAGGCCTCGACCCCATTACCGCAGCCACGATCAACCGGCTGATCGTCAACTGCGTGACCCGCTTGCGGGCCACCACCATCACGATCACCCACGATCTCGCCAGCGCCCGGCAGATCGCGAACCGCGTGGCAATGCTTCACGGCGGCAGGATCGTTTGGGAGGGCCCGGTCGATGAACTCGACCGAAGCGGTTCGGGGTATGTCGAGCAATTCGTGCACGGCCGTCCGGACGGCCCGGTCACCAGCGGCTCCGCACCATGACCGTCGTGGACCTCGCTGTGGTGGGCGCAGTGCTCCTGTCAGGCGTGATGGCGTATGCCCGGGGCTTTGTCCAGAGCGCTCTCTCGCTCGCCGCCTGGGTGCTGTCCGGTCTCGCGTCACTGTGGCTGTTGGACTGGGCCGGGAGCCTAGTCATGCCACTGGTCGGCGATTCGGTGATCGCCCGCGGAGTCGGGGCGCTTTGCGTCTTCGTGGTGTCGATCGTGATCCTGACCTTCGCGATCGTCCCGCTCGCGAGCGCGATTGCCACCAGTCTGCTGGCTCCTCTCGACCGGGCCCTTGGATTCATTTTCGGCGCCATTCGGGGTCTCGTCGTCGTCTCGGCGCTCTACATCTTTCTCTTCGCCTCCGGCCTGGTGTTCACCGAGTGCCCCGATTACGTCCGGAACGCGCGCACTCTCCCGGTGGTCCTGTACGGTGCCCATATGCTGGCCGTGATGGTTCCGGAAACCATCCAGATGACGAACCACGGCTGCTCCGCGCGGGGGGCCGCCGATGCCGAGGAGTTGCTTCGGCGCATGGACGAGCCAGCGGCGACACCGCCTGCCGAAGAGGGCGAGGTCGGCTACGCGGGCCAAGATCGCAAGGAGTTCGACCGGCTGATCAACATCGAATCCGGCAGCGGGCAGGAGGGCGGCAAGCCGTGAACCCCACCGCCCATCGCCGTTTTGGGACCGACGTCGACGGTTTCCACGACGAATGCGGAATATTCGGCGTCTTCGGCACCGAGAACGCCGCGGCGATCACCGCACTCGGGCTCCACGCGCTGCAGCACCGGGGCCAGGAAGCGGCCGGCATCGTCAGCTACGACGGTAGCCAGTTCTTCGCCCACCGCGCCCAGGGCCGGGTCGGCGACACGTTCAGCTCCGACAAGATCATTGGCATGCTGCCCGGCAACACCGCGATCGGGCACAACCGCTACTCCACCAGCGGCAGCAAGACCCAGCTGCGCGATGTTCAGCCAATCTTTGCCGAAGTCGCGCAGGGCGGCGTCGCCATCGCCCATAACGGCAACCTCACCAATGCCAGGACCCTGCGGCGCGAACTGGTACAGCGCGGGTGCATCTTCCAGTCGACGATGGACACCGAAGTCATCGTCCATCTGGTTGCAACGGCCACCGGCCCCTCGTTCCTTGACCGGCTGATCGAGGCGCTGCACCAGGTCGAGGGTGCCTATTCGCTGATCGCGCTCTCCGAAAGTGGCGTGATCGGTGCGCGCGACCCCAACGGCGTCCGACCGCTGGTGCTCGGCGAACTCAACGGCCAACACGTCCTCGCCTCAGAGACCTGTGCCCTCGACATCATCGGGGCGCAGTTCGTGCGCTCGGTGGAACCCGGCGAGATCGTCCACGTGAGTCGCAAGGGCGTGCGGAGCCTGCCCCGCGCCCTAGGCAACGCGCCGCGCACCTTCTGCATCTTCGAATACATTTACTTCGCCCGCCCGGACAGCGTGGTTGAGGACAAGAACGTCTATGCCGTCCGCCAGCAGATCGGCCGGCTGCTCGCGCGCGATGCGCCGGCCAACGCGGACATTGTCGTGCCGGTCCCCGACTCCGGAGTGCCCGCCGGCCTCGGCTACGCCGCTCAGGCTGGCCTCCCGTTCGAGCTCGGAATCATTCGGAACCACTATGTGGGGCGTACCTTCATCGAACCCACCGACGAGATCCGCAACCTCGGTGTACGCCTCAAGCACAACGTGAACGCGGACGTGGTCAATGGTAAACGGGTTGTCCTCGTCGATGACAGCATCGTCCGCGGCACCACGTCGACGAAGATCGTCGAGATGCTCCGGTCCAACGGCGCACGGGAAGTGCACATGCGAATCGCGAGCCCGCCGACCACCCATCCCTGCTACTACGGAGTGGACACGCCGGAACGCGATGAGCTCATCGCGGCCCATATGGACGAGGATGCGATCGCCGACAAGATTGGCGCCGACAGCCTCCGGTTCGTAAAACTCGAAAGCCTCTTCGAAGCGGTGCACGGGCAGCGGCCCAACGGAATCCGGATGCCGTACTGCGCCGCCTGTTTCACCGGCGACTATCCCATCCAGCTCATCGACGACATGCCGGCTGAGTTGCCGCTACTGCTGGAGGAATCCTGACCGCGGTACCGCGCTGCTATCGCGAGACGGTGTTCCAGGGTACGAGCTTGACCAATTCTCGTATGCTTTGCGGAGAGATGAAGCGCTCGCACCCGCTCCTACCGTGCGCTTCTTGCAAGGTCTTTCCGACTCCGGAGCCGGGCCACATGCGCCCGCCGTGCTCATGACCGAATCGACGCGCATCCTTCTGATCGTGACCGGCGGGATCGCCGCGTATAAGAGTCTTGATTTGGTCCGGCGTCTGCGCGATCAGGGCGCACAGGTACGCGCCATCCTCACCCGTGGCGGGAGCGAGATGGTCACCCCCCTTTCGCTGGCCGCGCTTACCGGTGACAAGGTCTACCGGGACCTCTTCTCGCTCACAGACGAGAGCGAGATGGGGCATATCCGCCTAGCCCGCGATTCCGACATCGTGGTGGTCGCGCCGGCCACGGCGGATTTCTTGGCCAAGATGGCCGGTGGGCTTGCCGGAGACCTCGCAACCACGGTCCTGCTCGCCACCACAGCGCCGGTGTTGGTCGCGCCGGCCATGAATGTCCAGATGTGGGCGCACCCCGCCACACAGCGGAACCTTGCCCGTCTCCGGGAAGACGGCATTCGGATGATCGGCCCCGGCGCCGGCGATCTCGCTTGCGGCGAAGAAGGGCCGGGCCGCATGGCAGAACCCGCCGAAATCCTGGCCGCAATCGAGAAGGTTCTGGACCGCCCCAAACCGCTCAACGATGTCCGGGCGCTGGTGACCAGCGGACCGACGATCGAGCCGATCGATCCGGTCCGGTACTTCGGCAACCGCTCGTCCGGCAAGCAAGGCTATGCGATCGCCGATGCACTCGCCCGGCGGGGTGCAAGGGTCACCCTCGTCACCGGACCCAGCGCGCAACCGCTTCCGCCGGTAGCCGAGATTGCCGAGGTGGAAACCGCAAAGGAGATGCTGGCGGCCTGCCAGAACGCCCTGCCCGCGGACATCGCGGTGTGCGTGGCGGCGGTCGCAGATTGGCGAATCAAGGCGATCCGATCCCAGAAGCTCTCGCGCAGCGATGGACCACCACCCCGCTACGAGATGGAGGAGAATCCGGACATTCTGGCCCACATTTCCCGGGCCGGGCCGGAACGCCCACGCCTCGTCGTCGGATTTGCGGCGGAGACCGAGGACGTTGTCGGCCGGGCCCGTGCCAAGCGCGACCGAAAGCAGTGCGACTGGATCGTTGCCAACGATGTCTCGGCAGCGACCAACGTGTTCGGTGGTGATACCAACACCGTCCATCTCATCACCGACGGCGCAACCGAAACCTGGCCCCACCTCAGCAAGGACGAGGTGGCCGATCGGCTCGCTGAACGCATCGCTACTG
This sequence comes from Alphaproteobacteria bacterium, assembly GCA_965215575.1. Taxonomy (GTDB): domain Bacteria; phylum Pseudomonadota; class Alphaproteobacteria; order TMED109; family TMED109; genus VXPW01. The sequence goes on along the minus strand of OZ244069.1, from coordinate 1,564,461 downwards.
CAGTGGCGTCTGCCGCACCTGGCGCATGACTGATGCGCCCGCTCCCCTGACAGTCCGGGTCCACCGGCTGCCGCACGCGGTCTCCGGGCTGCCGGAGCGGATGACTGAGGGGAGCGCCGGCTTCGACCTCCCCGCCGCCGTTCCGGAGTCGCTCACCGTGAAGCCGGGCGTGCCCGTCGTGGTGCCGACGGGTCTGGTTCTGGAGATTCCGGAAGGGTACGAGGGGCAGGTCAGACCCCGATCCGGCCTTGCCCTCCGACACGGCATTACGGTCCTCAACGGACCCGGCACGATCGACGCCGACTATCGGGGCGAGGTGGCCGTCATCCTGATCAACCACGGCACCGAGCCCCATGTCATCGAGCGTGGCGAGCGCGTGGCGCAAATCGTGATCCAGCGACTGGCAACGGTGCGCTTCGAAGAAGCGGAGGAACTCTCCTCCACAGCTCGTGGCAAGGGAGGGTTCGGTTCCACCGGCACGATCCAGGGGCGTCCGGTTGTATGACAGCCGCTGCATTCACCGAAGACCAGATCCAGCGCTACGCCCGCCACATCGTCCTGCCGCAGGTCGGCAGCACCGGCCAACAGCGCCTGCTGGAGGCAAGCGTGCTGGTGATCGGCGCCGGCGGACTCGGTTCGCCGCTTGCCCTCTACCTGGCCGCGGCCGGCGTCGGCCGGATCGGCATCGTCGACGACGATGCCGTCGACCTCTCGAACCTCCAGCGTCAGATCGCGCATGGCACGGATGATCTCGGATCGCCAAAGGCTACCAGCGCCGCCGCCGCCGCTCGCAGGATCAATCCCACCATCACCCTGGAACCGCATGAGGCCCGGCTCGATCCCGGAAACGCTGCCGAGCTCGTCAGCAGCTATGACGTGATCGCTGACGGCAGCGACAACTTCGCGACGCGGTTCCTCGTGAACGATGCGTGCATGCTGGCCGGGAAACCGCTGGTCTCCGCGGCCTTGCTGCGGTTCGAGGCGCAGCTTTCCACCTGGAAGGGATACCTGCGCGAGTATCCCTGCTACCGGTGCCTCTTCCCCGAGCCACCCCCTCCTGGCACGGTGCCGACGTGTGCACAGGGCGGAGTATTCGGAGCGCTGGCCGGCCAGGCGGGATCGTTCCAGGCAATCGAGGTGATCAAGGAGATACTCGGGATCGGCAGCGGTCTTGCCGGTTGGCTGGTCCTAATCGATGCGCTGGATGGCGAAACCCGCAAGGTGCGGGTCCGTCCGGACCCTGACTGTTCGGTCTGCGGAGCCCGTCCCACGATCACCGATCTCGCCGCCCATGCAGCAGGCTGAACGCGCCCTCGTCTGCATTGTCCATTCCGGCGACTACGAGCGCGTGCGGTTCGCGCTTGCGATCGCTGCGGCGGCCGCAGCGGCGAGCCGCCGGGTCACGCTGTTCTTTACGATGGGCGCGTGCCCGGCATTGCTGCCGAAGGACGGCTGGCATCGCCTCCAAGTCCGGGATGGCAGCGCACTCGCGGAAGACACAAACCTATGCGCCAAGGGAGTGGCTGGCTTCGAGGAACTGCGTGACGCCTGCAAGGATCTTGGGGTCCGGCTGATCGCCTGCGATATGGGGCTCCGTGCGGCTGACCTGTCGAGGGAACAGCTGGATCCGGATCTGGGTATCGAGACGGGCGGTCTGTTCTCGCTGCTGTCGGGTGAAGGAGCCGACGCACAACTGCTGTTCTGCTAACCGGCACCTGCCTGACCGGCGACGAAGACATGCGTAGAAGACCTTGCGCATCGGGGCCATGCGCCCCGAAACACTTTAGATCGGTTGATGGAGCGGGTAGACACTGCCCATCAAGTCGTTACGCAACAGCGCGTCGTGGAGTTCGCGCTCCTATCGCCCAGGCATCGACTGGTTCCTAGCCGACGCTTGAGATACGAAACGTCGTTCGGGTCCCGTTCCAGAATCGCTTGGCTGAGGAACAAATGCCTCTGTACTTCCGAGGGTCAGGCTCCGGCATTCGGCACAAGCCGCTTCCCGCCGGCTGCTCCAAGAATCCCTGACAGGATACCGGCAGGTTCCCGGGGTCGATCGACCAGCACGGGTGTTGCTCTTTTATTCCGAATCAACTCGGCATCATCGAAGGCGTCCATCCCGTGTGTCGGCTATGCTCCGATAAAGAACTGGGGAACAAGGAACAGCACATGGCCGTCGGTGCACACAAGCTTGAATATGAAGTACTTGAGGGGTGGGAGCAGCTACCTGAGAACTGGTCCTTCGTCGAAGTAGCGGGCGTTGCGGTCGATTCACGGGACCGCGTCTACGTCTTCAATCGCGGCCAGCATCCGATGATTGTCTTCGACAAGGATGGCAAGTTCCTGGATGCGTGGGGCGAGGGCGTCTTCTCGAGCGCCCACGGGGTCTTCATCGACCACAATGACCACGTGTGGTGCGCCGACAATTTCGACCACACGGTGCGCAAGTTCACGACGGACGGCCATCTCCTCATGACTCTCGGCGAGGCCAACCAACCGGCCAATACAGGTTTCGTGCTCGGCGAGACCCCCGTCCAGCATGCTGGCGGCCCCTTCAACATGGTGACGAATGTGGCCGTTACCGAATCTGGTGACTTGTTCATTGCCGACGGATACGGCAATGCGCGGGTCCACCACTTTACCGGAAACGGCGAATTGGTCGCATCGTGGGGCGGGCCCGGGAGCGCGGAGGGAGAGTTTAACTTGCCGCACGGCATCGCCGTCGATCGGTCCGGGCGGGTCTTCGTAGCGGACCGGGAGAACTCACGGATTCAGATCTTCTCACCAACTGGTGAGTTTCTCGACAGCTGGGACTGGGTAAACCGTCCCGATGACCTGTTTCTCGACGAGCAGGAGAACCTTTACATCGCTGAGCTTGGCTGGAACGTGCCCGTGCCCGCCCGTCCGCATTTCCCGTTCATGCAACATCCTCCACTCGGACACGCACCGATTGCGCGAGTCACGATCTGTGACCTAGATGGCAATATCCAAGCCCAGGTCGGTGGTGAAAACCCGGTGTTGCCCGGGAATTTCATCGTGCCACACGGAATCTGGGCCGATTCGCGGGGCGACTTTTACGTCGGAGAAGTCATCAAGGCGTCGGGAGCAATCGAGCACTTTGCGCCGTTGACCTGCCACGCTTTTCAGAAGTTCGTCCGGGCAGGCTAGACACGTCCGATGCACGCAGTGCCAAAGCCCGACTTGGTGATCCGCAATGCGAGCGTCATCGACGGGACGGGTGCCCCGGCACGCACCGCTGATATTGCGATTGTTGGTGACCGCATTTCGGAGATCGGGCACCTTGCTGAGCTGAGTGGAGCAGCGGAGATTGACGCTCGCAGGAGGGCAGTGGCACCGGGCTTCATCGACGTCCACACGCACGATGATCGTGCCGTCCTCAGTGATCCAACGATGGCCTGCAAGGTCAGCCAAGGCGTGACCACAGTGATCACGGGCAACTGCGGGATCAGCCTGGCGCCGCTTACGCCGTCCTCTCCCCCACCTCCCCCAGCCGATCTGATCGGGGATCGGCCCGAACACTACTTTCCACGTTTCGCGAGCTACCTTTCCGCGCTGGACAACGATCCGCCAGCCGTGAATGTCGTTGCCCAGGTCGGCCATTCCACACTCCGGATGGGGGCGATGGAAGGGCTTGACCGCGGCGCGGCGCCTGCTGAAATCGCCACCATGCGGGCCCGTCTGGAGGAATCACTTGCGGCTGGCGCAGTCGGAATGAGCACGGGCCTCTTCTATCAGCCGGCGAATGCGGCTCCGACGGAAGAAGTGATCGAGCTGGCCGCTGCACTCGCGCCTGTCGGGGCCATCCATTCCACGCATATGCGCGACGAGACCGAGCAGATCCTGGACTCCCTCAACGAGACATTCGAAATCGGACGAACCGCGCAAGTGCCGGTGATCATCTCTCACCACAAGTGCGCCGGGGCACCGAATCACGGTCGCACGCGAGAGACCCTACCCAGGATTCTGGCGGCCCGGGACCAGCAACGCATCGCGCTGGATGTGTATCCCTATGTCGCTGGATCAACGGTCCTGAATCCCCACCGGATGATGAATGCCAGCAGGGTCATCGTGACGTGGTCGAAGGCGCACCCCGAAGTTGCCGGACAGGACCTGGCGGAGATCGCCGACGCCTGGGGCTGCAGCCAAGAGGAAGCCGCGGACCGGCTTCGCCCGGCCGGCGCCATCTATTTCATCATGGACGAATCCGACGTTCGTCGTGTGCTGTCCTTCCCCCACGCAATGATCGGATCCGACGGCCTGCCCCACGACAGCCATCCCCACCCGCGGCTCTGGGGCACCTTTCCCCGCGTTCTCGGTCACTACTCCCGCGACGTAGGCCTGTTCCCGCTCGAGGAAGCCGTTCGACGGATGACCGGCCTTTCTGCGGCGCAGTTCGGCCTGACCGACCGGGGGGTGCTGCGGGCGGGCGCTTACGCCGACCTCGTGATCTTCGATCCGGACGCCGTCGCCGACCGGTCAACTTGGGACGAGCCGACCCTGCCAGCAGCCGGAATTGACCTCGTCATGCTGAACGGCCGGGTCACTTGGCGTGATGGGGCCAGCACGGGGGCCCGGCCGGGCCGGGTCCTGCGCCTTCAGGACCTCGGCCCAAAGGGACGCGACCAGGAACCTGCGGCGTAGACCATGCGCTCCAGGAACTAGACACGGACGGTGGGCCAACCATTCCTACATCGGTTCGTGGTGACCATGGCCATGGCGGGTATTCTCGGACTGGTCGCCCCCGCACAGGCGGAGTCGGTTCTCCGGATCGTGCCTCACGCTGACCTCAAGAACATCGATCCGATCTGGACCACTGCGTACATCACGCGCAACCACGGCTACATGGTCTACGACACGCTCTTCGCCATGGACGAGAAGCTGCAGGTCAGGCCGCAGATGGTGGACAGCTGGTCCGTCAGTGAGGATCGCCTGACATGGACGTTCGTCCTGCGCGACGGTCTTCGCTGGCACGACGACAGCCCGGTAACGGCGGCCGACTGCGTGGCCTCGATTCGGCGCTGGAGTGTCCGTGACGGAATGGGCCAGAAGCTGGCGGACGTGACCCAGGCGCTCAAAGCGGTCAACGCCAACACGTTCACGCTCGAGCTTTCGGAGCCGTACGGCCTCGTGCTGCAATCCCTGGGCAAGATCAGTTCCAACGTCCCGTTCATGATGCCGGAGCGCCACGCCCAAACCGATGCGTTCGAGCAGGTGCCGGAAGTCATCGGCTCCGGACCGTTCGTCTTCGTCAAGGAAGAGTGGATTCCGGGCGCCAGGGTCGTGTACGTCCGAAACCCGAACTACCTCCCACGCGCCGAACCGCCGAGCTTCGCTGCTGGTGGAAAGATTGCCAAGGTCGACCGGGTCGAATGGCACTACATCCCGGATTTTGCGACCGCCATGAACGCGCTGCTGGCCGGTGAAGTCGACTACTTCGAACTGCCTCCGCACGACCTCCTTCCCATTATGGAAGCGACACCGGGAGTCATCGTGGAGAACCTGGACCCCCTGGGCGTGCAGGGGTGGCTTCGCATGAACCACCTCCACCCGCCCTTCGACGACGCACGGGTCCGGGAAGCGGTGCTCTGGCTGATCGACCAGGAGCTGTACCTGCGGGCCGCCGTCGGCAATCCCGCCTACTACCGCACGTGCACAGCGATGCTGGGCTGCGGCACACCCTACGAATCGACCGTCGGCGGCGAAGCCCTGGAAGGCAGCGATGTCGAGAAGGCCAAGGCCCTGCTTGCCCAGGCCGACTATGACGGCACTCCCGTGATCATCCTCCAGCCAACCGATATTGCCGTGCTCAACAGCGCGTCGCTGGTCACTGCGCAATTGTTGCGCGAAGCCGGGTTCGCCGTCGATCTACAGGCGATGGACTGGAGCACGCTGACCTCGCGACGGCCCATCATGGAGCCGCCGTCGGAAGGCGGCTGGAATATCTTCCATACGTGGTCGCTCGCCGTGGAGGTCGCCAACCCCGTCTCCAACATCGCGATCTCGGGGGGGTGCCGTGAACAGGCCTGGTTCGGCTGGCCGTGTGACGCTGAGATCGAGCGCCTGCGCGAAGCCTTCGCCCGAGCGTCCGACCCGGCCAGCCAGGAAGTCCTCGCCGAGGAGATTCAGAGACGCTCGCTGGAAATCGTTACGCACGGGATCTACGGCCAGTGGTCCAATCCGGTCGCGTATCGCGATTCGCTGGAGGGCCTGATCAAGTCTCCAGTCCAGTTCTTCTGGAACATCGAGAAGGTCGAGCCCTGAACCTGTTGCCTTCAGGCGCACCGGGGTGCGCCGGCAAGGCGCCTGACGATCCGGGAGCCGCGTGCGACGCATTGCGGCGCCGCACCCGTCGATCTTTGCGCACCTAGTGTTCCGATCTGAGCAGGCGGCCGCCTCCCCCAGGGGACCCATAGGCCCGAAATTTTCGTTTCCAAAAAATCTGTGACGCACGTGGCTTATGAGCCGAGCGACGGATGAAAGCCTGGTACAAACGGCTGCTCCCTATCGATTCACCGATACCAGCCGCGCGGGAGCACCGTTGCTGCGTGGCCACCCTATGCTTCGGCGGGAATCCGCCCAGACGCTGAGCTTCCCTATCGCACACCGCGATTCACCGCCGCACCCCCTCGGGGTCCGAACGAAAAACTAAGGACAGCCCCGTCGTGACCGAACGTCTCCCCCGCCCACGCCGCAGCTTCATCTTCGCGCCTGGCCTCAGGCCCGAGATGTTTCCAAAAGCACTTGCCTCAAGCGCCGATATGGTTTGCGTGGAACTGGAGGACGGGATCGCGCCCAAGGACAAGGACAAGGCGCGGCGCACAGCGTTGCAGCTCTTCGACACTCCACAGGCAGACGATGGAGTCGAGCGGATTGTGCGAATCAACTGCCTGCGCGAGGCGCATGGCCTCGCGGATGTTCGGGCCGTCCTCAAGACCGACACACCACCGCCGGCGCTGATGCTTCCGAAGGTGCGCACACCCGATGAAGTGGTGTGGCTAGACGATCTCCTGACAGAGCGGGGTCACGGGATCCGTCTCCATGTGATCATCGAAACCAACGCCGCGTTGGAGGCCGCGTTCGCGATCGCCGGGTGTAGTCCGCGGATCGACGCGCTCTTCTTCGGTGGCGTCGACATGGCCGCAGAACTGCGCTGCGAAAACGCCTGGGAGCCGCTGCTCTACGCGCGTTCACGGGTGGTGCACGCCGCTTCGGCCGCAGGCCTCGACGCCATCGACGTGCCTCACCTGGATCTCCAGGATCCGGACGGGATGGTGGCTGAGGCCAGGAAGGCAAAGGCTCTCGGGTTTTCCGGCAAGGGCGCAATCCACCCAAAACAGATCAGCAGCCTCAATGCCGTCTTCACCCCCACGGAAACGGAGGTCGCCCGCGCCCGCCGAATCATCCGGACGTTCGAGGAAGCGGACACTGGTCTTGTTGTGCTTGACGGAAAGCTGATCGAAAAGCCGGTGCTGCGGGAGATGTACCGCGTCCTTGCCATCGCGGACCGTACGGGAGCGCGGTGACTCTCGAATCGGGTGTCATTGATGCGCCGAATGTCGGGCCGGGGGTTCCTGACAATTGGACGAGTCGTGCCCGCCGTGAGGGCGGTCCCTGGCAAGCGTTTATCGAGATCGCCCGAAGGCGACGTGGGCCTCGAGCTCACAGGCAAGCGCCCCACGTTCCATGGCTGATTTTTGGGGATTCCGTGGAAGTCGGGCAACTTGCTGCGAGACCGGGCTGTCCCCCCGATCGAGCATCCGTCGCCTTGCCGCAGGCGCGCGTCGGCACGTAAACTTGGGGGCCTATGTCCAAGGCCTGACACCGCCCGAACCTCGACTTACACGTGCACGAGACAGGGGCATTACAAGAATATTAGAAGATCATGCCCGCATCAGATACGGTACGCCGGCCAGTCGACGTGCCCTTCGTGCACCGCACGTTCGTCTGCCGTGCGCGGATCACGCCGGTCGACCATCGCCGGATCGCCGAGGTCCTCACGCTTATGCGCCAGCTCTACAACGCGTCGCTCGAGGAGCGCGTCGAGGCATGGCGGCGGTGTCGCAAATCGATCACCTGGCAGAACCGGTTCAAGAGTCTGACGACGCTTCGCTGCGACTCGCTGTACGCCGATCTCCGGGACCTCGATCGCCGCATCCAGTGCGCCCCCCTGCAGCCTGTCGACAGGGCTTTCCGGGGGTTCTTCCGCCGCTGCACGGTCGGGGAAACGCCGGGCTTCCCGCAGTTCCGGCCCGCCAGCCGGCGGCGCTCGACCGAACTGCACAACGCATCGCCGGGAATGGTTCGCCGCCGGGGCCGGCACACGGTCCTCGTCGTCAAGGGCCTCCCGCCGATCCGGATCCGGATCTCGCGACCGCTGCCGGACCCCGCTGCGCTCAAGAGCATCCGGATTGTCCGCAAGCCGATCCGGACCGAGATTCACCTCTGCTACGGCATCGCGGCAACCACCCCGGCGGCGGACGCGCGCCGCGTGCCCGAACCAAGCGGGGCGGTGGCCCAGCTCGTGGCATGACCGTGTCCATGTCAAGCCATGGATATAAGCCCCTAAACTTGCGCAGAGCACTAGAGCGTGTTCGCGCGGCGCACCCCCTCGGGTTTCGGGTCGGCCGCACCGTGCGTTTCTCCTGCGAACGTTTCACCGCCCTCCCATGATCCGCACCCTCGCCCTCTGCATGTTCCTCAGCTCAGCAGTCTTCGGCTTGGCTGCATCGGCGCAGGAGATGGCACAGATTTGGGGTAGCATTGCTGCTGACCGTGCCTATCTGCGAGCCGGACCCGGGACACGATTTCCGATCGAATGGGTATTCACCGCACCCAACCTGCCGGTGTACATCACGGACCGCTACGGGAACTGGCGGGAAATCACCGCCCCAGACGGTGTATCCGGGTGGATGCACCACAGCCTCCTGTCGCGACGTCTGACGGCGCTCGTTACCAATGATTCAAAGCTCCGGCGGCAGCCCCATTCCGAATCCGAGGTGCGGGCCACACTTAAAGCAGGGGCGGTGGTCCAGATCCTGGATACGTGCGGACCGACCTGGTGTCGGGTGAAGGCTGAGAAATGGAAGGGCTACGCGCCCAGGATCTCGCTTTGGGGTCCTATGAATTCGGAACAAAGTCCTCACTGAGGCAGGCACGCATTGCTTCGGGCATCACTGCCATATGTCGGTATTCCGGATGCTCGATTCCGATCGTCACGCGGGCTTTCGGAAGTGAGAAACCATCGATGGCCCCGTCCGTGAACGGGAAGTGCAGAAACTGGACGGAGGATGCCTTTCCGTCCGCCGTCGTGCGATCGACGTCGGTCTCGGGAACAGCCTTGACGGTATGCCCACCGACCTCAATCCATATCGTTTCCTCGAATCCGCCGAGACGGCTGAGAAACCGCTGACGGCGAGCAGGCTCGTCGATTTCCACCATCACCGTGGCGACCAGTTCGCGGCCGTTCGGGATCAGTGGTCCATAAGCGTCGATTTCCTCGCGAATCTGCGCCGGCCCACCGTGCTCGATGCGCAGCATTTCGTGGATTTGATAGCGAATGGTTTCAAGGCATTCAAAATACGCAGTCGCCACGGGCCCGATCTCAATACGTCGGTTCCGCTTGAGTTCCATGACACGCTGGCGCTCGTCGGCGCGCACCTTCGCATAGTCTTCGAGCGCCATGATGTCTGCTGACGTCAGCTTCGTGGTCATCGGTCCGTTCCCTGGTCGTAGGCAGCTGCAATCAGTTCGATGGGATGGCGAGCGGTCGGCGCCGGTAATCCCTTCATTCGGATGGATTGCGCGAGGTGAAGCCCGGCAAGCGGACAGGTTGACGCCAGCACCGGACTGTCGGCGCTGACGGCCGCATTGGTGGCATTGCGCCCGTACTTGAGCGCTGTCTCAAATGAATGCTTCTTCATCCCCCAGATCCCGCCGTGGCCGGAGCACCGCTCCACGACCGTGACTTCGGTATCCGGAATGAGTCGCAGCATGTGCGCAGACTTCGGACCGATGTTCTGCGCCCTGCTGTGGCAGGCGAGGTGCACGGTGACGCCTCCCTTGATTGCGCTCAGGCCGGGCGCCAGGCCGCCTGCGTCAGCGATCTCCATCACGTACTCGTCGATGTCACGGGTATGCGCAGCAAGTTTTCTGACATGTTCGTCGTTCGGAGCCAAGGCCGGCCATTCGCTCTTCAGCATCAGGGCGCAACTGGGCGTCAACGCAATCACGGTCCGACCCTCGTCGATCAACGGTGCGAACTCGCGGGCCGTCCGTAGCGCCGTGCGCCGAACCCGTTCGACGTCTCCCTGCTCGTACTGGGGCATGCCGCAGCAGCGCGGGTACACAAGCTCGGCATCGACTCCATTGCGCTCGAGCACAGCGAGAGCGGCCTCGCCGACGGAGGGAGTGTTGTAGTTCACGAAGCACGTGGCGTAGACCACCGCTTTGCGTTTGACCTCGGTCCCACCAGTCCGCACGGCCCGCCTCCACCGCGGGACCAAGGGGCGCCAGACGTACCGGGGCAAGTCTGCAAGGCGATGGATTCCCGCCAGCCACTCCATCACCACCCGGACAACCCGCTGCTGAAGGAGAAAATTCACGATGCCGGCGCCCAGCGATGCCAAGCGACCATTCCGGTCGGTCTCGGCCAACTGCCGGTCACGCCAGGGCACGAGACCCTTCCGGAAAAGCACCGCTCGGGACCGCAGCATCAGGCGCGAAAAATCGATGCGGAATTCGTGGGGCGGGACGTACGGACAGCTCACCATGAAGCACATATCACACAGCGTGCATGCGCCGACCACGTCCCCGAAGTTGCTGGAAGGAACTGAATCGAGCTCAAAAGTTTCCGACTCGTCGATCAGATCGAAGAGGCGTGGAAAACTGTCGCACAGGTTGAAGCAGCGGCGACAGCCGTGACACACGTCAAATTGTCGGCGCATCTCCGCATCGAGCGCTGCCTCGTCCCAGAACATGGGATCGTCAAGCGCGAGCGGCTCCCGCTCGGGCCGCCGTAGGCCGCCTTCCATGGCGTCGCGAGTCCGGATACGCCGGAGAGCGGGCGGACCCGCTCATCCGGCGTGCAATCCGTTCAGTCGTCGAGCGTAACGAGCGCCTTCTGGAACCGGCCCGCGTGGCTGCGCTCAGCCTTTGCAAGCGTCTCAAACCAGTCGGCGATTTCGTCGAATCCCTCTTCACGCGCGGTGCGCGCCATACCCGGGTACATGTCTGTGTACTCGTGGGTCTCGCCAGCGATCGCCGACTTGAGGTTTGCGGCGGTACCACCGATCGGCTCGCCAGTGGCAGGGTCGCCTACCTCCGACAGGTACTCGAGATGGCCGAATGCGTGCCCGGTCTCGCCTTCCGCCGTCGAGCGAAAGACCGCGGCCACATCGTTGTAGCCCTCTACATCAGCTTTGCTGGCAAAAAACAGATAGCGGCGGTTTGCCTGCGACTCGCCGGCAAACGCATCGGCAAGGTTCTGCTTGGTTTTTGAATTGCGCAATGACATGGCCATCTCCTCGCTGGCGGGCATGGGCCGCCCGACAGTTGAGGATGTAGGCACCGGTCGAGCCGTTGTCAATTCATTTGGAACGATTACAAAAAAGAATTGGCGGCCTCAGCCCTTGACAGGCGTCCTCTCTAGCCGAACGAGTACGTGCACGGCCTCGATCCGTGTGCCTTCAGGCGGGCGCGGGATCCCGGCAACCGAGACACCATCGACCGGTATGTCCTCGAGTTCTCTGGTCTCAGGGTGCAGGAAATGATGATGCGGCGTGGTGTTCGTATCGAACCAGCTGCGCGTGGAATCGACAGCCACCTCATGCAGCAGGCCAGCCCGGGCGAAGCAGTGAAGAGTGTTGTAGACAGTGCCGGTCGCTACCGGTGTCCCCGCCTGGGCCGCCTCGCGACGAAGCGAATCCGCCGTAACGTGGCGGTCCGCTCCGTCAAACAGGACACGCGCCAAGGCGAGCCGTTGACGGGTCAGGCGGACTCCCGCCCTACGCAGTCGGGCGCTTAGTTCAGCGTCCGTGGTCGGTGACAACATGGCGGTCTCCCACCCGTGCTTCGGTCGGCGTCTCCCCGCCCCCCTTGGTCAGACACGTTCTGTCAGGATATCAACTAGCGCCGATACACTGCTGCATCCAAGACATCAATCCCTCGGATTCCTTTCGTGTCTGCAGTGCAATTTGTTGCCTCGCGTCGGAGCATCGCTGGATGGTGCCTCTACGACTGGGCAAATTCGCCATTCGCGGCGATCATTATCACGTTTGTCATCCCCGCGTACTTCGCCAACGCGGTCCTCAGTGACTCGGCGGCGGCCCAATCCGACTGGGGCTTCATGGTGGGGACCGCCTCGTTCGTCGTTGCCGTCCTCAGTCCCATTTTCGGCGCCATGGCGGACCGCACCGGCCGGCGGAAGATTTGGATCGGTGCGTGCGCGGTCGTCATGGTCGTGGCGAGCGGGCTCCTCTGGTGGGCCAAACCCGAACCCGGATCGGCCGGCTGGATCCTCTGGTGGTCGGGACTGGGCGTGGTCGCCTTCGAACTCGGTTTGGTCTTCTATAACGCGCTGCTGCCGAGCCTTGGTCCGCGGAACCGCTTGGGGAGGATCTCAGGGACCGCATGGGCCACGGGCTACATGGGCGGCATGGCCTGCCTCGCGCTCGCGTTGTTCGGCATTGTGCTTGCCGACCCGCCGCCGTTAGGACTCGACCCGAGCCAGAGCGAGCACGTGCGGATTACCGGGCCGCTCGTGGCTGCGTGGATGGCACTGTTCTCGTTGCCACTGTTCCTCTGGACCCGCGACATTCCCGCGCAGAGGGTCGCAGCGTCGACAGCAGTACGCACCGGTCTCCGCAATCTCTTCGAAGACGTCGTAGCCATGGTCAGGGACCCCGGACGGCGGATCGTCGGCCGATACCTCGTGGCCAGGATGATCTACACGGACGGAATAAACACGGTGTTCGCGTTCGGCGGAATCTACGCTGCCGCCGCAATCGGGATGACGGTCAGCGAGGTGGTGCAGTTCGCCATTCTCATCAACCTTACGGCCGGCATCGGTGCATTCGCGTTCGGTCGGCTCGATGACCGGATTGGCGCCAAGCCCACCATTTTGATTGGTCTTGCCGCAATCGTGGTGATCAGTGCAGGCATGCTTCTCATCACCACCAAGGGCCCATTTGTCGCCCTGGGTGCGGTGCTCGGCGTGTTCTTCGGTCCAGTGCAGTCGGCAAGCCGCTCCCTCATGGCCCGCCTGGCACCGGCGGGCGGAGAAGCTGGAGCCTTCGGTCTTTACGCGTTGTCCGGGAAGGTGACGGCCTTTCTCGGTCCTTGGCTGGTGGGTTTGGTCACGCTGGCCACGGGCAGCGAGCGCTGGGGACTGGCAACAGTCCTCTTCTGATCGTTGGCGGACTGTTGCTGCTGCGTATCCCGGATCCCCACCGCGCGGCGCCTACCGACTAAACCATCGACCGCGCGACCAGCTAGGGGTGGTACCACGCGGCGGATCGATCACAACGTAGGGTTCGTTACGATGAGAGCCCTCACGCAATCCTGCTCATCCGGCGCGGTCCCCTGCGCGTGCCGTCTCTGTCGCTCTCGGCACCTACAGTCGAAAACGACAGGAACCGCTGTCACGGACGACCTGGGTCACACGACCGCCACATCAACAGAGACTGCTACTACAGGGTCGTCCAATCCAACCCCTCTATCCCCCCCGTCAACAAGGGCCCAACCGTCGTACCAGAACGTTTCATTTCGCTAGACTAGGATTACCTGTCGTCCTAAATAGTTAAATCAATATAAAAAGTCATTGTCAAAGGTGTACGCTCAAGCTAGTTCTCAAAGTAATGAACTGGGAGACAACACTGCGCTTCGCCATCAACGCATATATCAGACGGCACCGCATGACCCGTACTGCTTTCGGGGAGGCTGCGATAGGTGATCCGTCATTCGTCGCCGACATAGAACTTGGTCGCTCACCACAACTTAACACCGCCGACAGGGTACTCGCGTTCATGGGCGAGGCGCCATTCGGGCCTGCGTTTCGACGTGAGGTTGAAGCCTTTCTGGCGGTTACGGGGGTGAAGTCGTCCGAGTTCGGCCGAGGCGTGACCGGCAGCCCATCCTTCGTGACGCAACTTCGTCAAGGAGCGTCACCCCGCCTGGGGACGGTGGACACGGCACGCGCCTGGATGAGCGAAAATGCGAGCGAAGCTGAACGAGAAGCTGTCCGCGCGGTTGTATCCGGTGGCGGGCCGATATCACGAGACGCATTCACGGGAGATCACGGCATGACCAGTGACACTCACCAGTACATGAGCACTCGCGAAGTAGCGACCATGCTCGGCCTTTCTCCGCGAACCTTGGACCGATACCGGGTCAGCGGTGACGGCCCTCAGTTCCACAAGTTCGGAAATCGGGTACGCTACCTCCGTTCCGATGTCGAGGCCTGGGCGTCCACGCGGCGTCGCCGCTCGACGTCGGACGACGGCAGCTCGTCGACGCCGGACGCGGCGTGAAGGGAAAGAATTCCTGCCCTTGGATGCACCAGTGCCTCCGGGTTCCGGCTTTGCTGAGTTCGGTACTCCGCCTCTGAGCCGCCCGCGCCCTGATCGCTCGTGATCGGCAACACCCTGCCGGATCACGTCGCCGCAAGGGGCAAGGCAGCTTCCACTTGCTGAACATTGGCTAGATGGAGACTCTTCGGAAGCACTGCCTAAACGAGTGCCGCGCCTAGCGTTGCGCCGCCACAGCACTACCAAGCCACCGCTCACGTATTTCGACATTGCCCGCCGCCATCAAGCAACACACGATGAGCGGGCCGGACCCCATCACCCCCTGAGGCTTCGCTCCAGCGCCGGATATGCCGCTCCGAGCGTCACGGCTCGCGCCACCATGAAGACCAGATACGCCGCCCACAAACCGTGGTTGGCGAACAAGGGTACCAGCACGGCCATCGCCACCAGAAAGGACACGCCGCTGATGGCCATGCCGACAAGCATGGCCCGCGTCCGCGTCGCTCCGATGAAGATACCGTCCAGTTGAAAGCCCCAGACCGAGATCACGGGCAGGATGATCGACCAAGGGAGGTAAACGCTGGCCATCTGCCGCACCTCCGGGATGTCCGAGAGGAGCGCGACAATCCCATTTCCAAAGAGTGCGTAGGCAGCCACATAGAGACCGGAGACGATCACGGCCCAACGGCTCGTCGCGAGGACGGCCGCGCGAAAGGCCTGCCGATCCCGGCGCCCCACCGCTCCTCCCACCAAGGCCTCGGCGGCGTGTGCGAATCCATCCAGACCGTACGCCACGAACGCCTGAAGTAGGAACAGAATGCCGTTCGCCGCCAGCACCAGTTCCCCCATCCGTGCCCCGACAGCAGTGAACGAACCGATCGAGCAGACGGCGATCAGCGTCCGCAGGAAGATGTCCCTGTTCACTGACGCTATCCGGCGAAAGGCGTCGAGGTCACGTGCCGTCCGGAGCCGCAGAGGGACGCCGCGCCGGGCAGCGATCCGGGCGGTGAGCACGAGACTGAGACCGCATCCGGACCAATCCGCTGCCACCGACGCCCATGCAACGCCGACGAGCCCCCATCCGGAAACCACCCCAAGCCAGATGTCCAGCGCCGCATTGAGAACGTTGATCAGGACCTGGAGACACAGGACGAGGTCCGCCCGCTGGACACCTAGGAGCCAGCCCATCGCGGCGAAGTTCACCAGCGTCGCCGGCGCCGACCAGATACGGATGGCGATGTAAGTGTCAGCGAGCGGCGCCACGGTCTCGGAAGGACCGATAATCAGGAGTCCCAGCCAACGGATCGGGACGGACAGCACCACCATGGCGCAGCCGATCACGGCCGCCATCACGAAGGCCCTTACCGCGGCGCCGGACAGCCCTTCCGAATCGCCGGCACCGTGCGCCTGCGCTGCAAACCCGGTCGTCCCCATGCGGACAAACGCGAACGTCCAGAAGAGGAACGAAAACACCGTCGCCCCGACCGCGACTGCGCCGATGTCGGCGACACTGATGCGCCCCACGACGGCCGTGTCGACCATGCCGACCAATGGTACGGTCAAATTCGACAGCGTCATCGGCAGCGCCAGACGCCACATCGGAACGTCCCGAAGTCTTGCGTGGGAAGTCATGGGCGAACCTTCGTGCCAAGCATCCGCAATCCGGCCACGACGATCGGTTCAGGGGCGGATCGTCGGAACAACCAGATCGGCAGGCTCAACAACGGCAGTCAAGCACCAACTTGCCAATAACCGCCCGGGACAGCAGCAATTCAATCCCACGGGCCGCGTCTGCCAACGGCAGAATTTCTGCCACTCGCGGGTGCAGTCGTCCGTGTTCGAACCAGCTTGCCAGCTCCTCAAACGACCTGCCGACGCGGCCGGGCTCACGTGCCGCGACCTCTCCCCAGTAGAGGCCATGGACGGCCGCGTTCTGCAGCAACAGCCGGTTTGCCGGAAACGATGGGATGCGACCAGCCGTGAACCCCACGCTCACCAACCGCCCATCCCAAGCGAGTCGCCGGAGTGCATCTTCTCCTGCATCTCCACCGACCGTGTCCAACACCACGTCGACCCCCTCGGGAACCAGTTTGGGCAGCCGATGGCGGACACGCTCCGTCGTGTAGTTGATCGAGGCACTGGCACCATGCTTCCGGCAGATCTCGAGCTTTACATCGCTGCCCGCAGCGGCGATGACGCGCGCACCCATCGCAACGGCAATCTCCAAGCCCGCAAGCCCCACGCCGCCGGCGGCTCCAAGCACGAGACAGGTTTCCCCCGCTGCAAGCCCCGCCTTCCAGGCGAGGGCTCCGTGCGCGGTTCCGTAGGCAACGGGAAATGCGGCCGCGGTTGGAAAGTCCATCCCGGCGGGCATGGGGTAGGTGTTCTGCTCCGGCATCACGACCTCGTCGGCATATCCCCCGTAGCGCATGACGCCCAACACCCGATCGCCCGACGTGCGTGTGCGGCAGCCAGTGCCGGTCTCCACGACGACGCCGGCAATTTCAAGGCCAGGGGCAAACGGCGGGCGCGGGCGGATCTGATAGCGCCCTCGGATCAGGAGCGAATCCGCGAAATTGATGCCAGCCGCATGAACCTCGATCCGCACCGAGCCGGGCTCAAGCCGTGGCCCGGGCCCCTCCTCGAGGCACAGGACATCAGGCCCACCAAATGCCGTGGCCACAACTCTTCGCATCGGAGACCCTCGCAGGTGAATGGCGTGGTGAAGGGACTTATAACGTTGGACAGCCGGTTCACGATACGGATTCGCGACCGACGAGGCTGGTGTCCGGTCGACGCCAGGAAAGGTGGGCGTCGCCCGGGGAACACCAGCCCCGGCAGGCAGCGGCATTCCGACCCTCCCGCAGATGGGTCATACCCTACCGCGGGATCCTGCGGGCCGCGTAGTCGGTGCAACCGGCTTCAGGCCCCCGCCAAGCGGCCGCCGTTAGTCTTTCGCCGGTGCCCACTGGCGGGACAAACTGGCCAGCTGGCTAGTGAGCGGTATAGGTCCCTTCCTATACTGGGACGAGAACAGCCGGGGATACAACGCATTGGAATTTCTGATCCTGCACGAAGATCAGGTACGGATCCTGGCGTTCGGCGGCGTCCTGGCCGTCATGACCCTTCTTGAGAACCTGTTTCCCCGGCGGCCGCGGCGCACGCGGACGATGCCCCGCTGGGGAGTCAACCTCGCGCTGACCGCTATCGACACGCTGGTGCTCCGCCTCCTGTTCCCCGTCCTGGCAGTCGGGTGGGCGGGACTGATGTCCGACCAGGGCGTCGGGCTCGCCTACTTCCTGTCCCTGCCTTACTGGGCGGCGTTCGTGGGCGGAATGCTACTGCTTGATCTCGTGATCTATGCCCAGCATGCAGCCTTCCACTACATCCCCTTCCTGTGGCGCTTCCACCGGGTTCACCACTCTGACCTGGAAGTGGACACCAGCACGGGCATCCGATTTCACCCGGGCGAGATCGTGCTTTCCATGCTGATCAAGTTCGCCGCCATCGCCGCCCTTGGTGTGCCCGCCGCGGCAGTGATCGCGTTCGAGGTGCTGCTGAACGCGACCTCGCTCTTCCATCACGCCAACTTCGCCCTTCCGCGCGCCCTCGACCGGGCGCTGCGAGTGGTGATCGTGACGCCCGACGTACACCGGATTCACCACTCGGTCATCCGGGCGGAGACCGATTCGAATTTTGGGTTCAGCATTACGTGGTGGGACCGGCTGTTCGGCACATTCCGGGCCCAACCGGCCGCAGGGCATGGCGGGATGGAGATCGGCCTCACGGAATACCGGGATTCGTCTCGCCAAGGGCTGGTCTGGGCGTGTGCCCTCCCTGCGCTCCGCCACCCGGCACAGGCCTCGCGATGAGTTCTGCACCGCGCGGCCCAGTGGTTCGCATGGTGCCGGACGGGGACAATCGCGAGCGCGACGTTTGTACCGACTGCGGATTCATCCACTACCGGAATCCGCGCATCGTGGTGGGAGCCGTCGTGGAGCACGACAACCGAATCCTTCTCTGCCGGCGTGCGATTCCGCCCCGAACGGGGTATTGGACGATGCCGGCCGGATACTTGGAGACCGGCGAAACCGCTGCCGCCGGAGCCCGCCGGGAGGCGGAGGAGGAGGCCGGAGCCCGGATTGCCATCGATCGGCCGCTCGGGATCTACTCGCTGCCGCGCATCTCACTCGTCCAACTCATCTTTGTAGCCCGGCTCGTCCACCCCGAGATCGCTCCGGGACCCGAAAGCCTGGAAGTCGGACTGTTTGCCTGGAACAAAGTGCCCTGGGACCACTTGGCGTTCCCGTCGGTGCGCTGGGCGCTTGAGGACTGGCGGCGGGGCACCACGACGGCTGCCGACGCCGCCTCCTTCGGGCCATTTGACAGGGAGGACCTCGCGGACCATCCGTGAGCGCGGCCGAGCAGCCGCGACGACCGAGTATGGGCCTCCATCCCTCACCGGGCTGTGTGGACCTACGGTCGACCGGGTTCCCTCGGCCAGCGGCGGTGAACCCACAGCCATTCTTCCGGACGAGCCCGGATCCAGGCGCTGAACCGGTCATTGAGGGCCCGTAGCAGCACCAGCGTACGCTCTTGTCGCGGCAGGTCCGCATCGGGCACGGGCAGAGCCGGCTCCACGGTAACCTTGAAACCCGCGCCCTGGACCCTCTGCACGCGGAGCGGAAAGACCGGCAACTCCGCCCGAAGCGCCAGCGACGCGGCAACAGGCGCCGTGCCGGCCGGCACTCCCAGGAACTCGACCAGCGGCCCTTCCGCAAGTTTTTGATCGTTGACGACGCCGACCGACCGGCCCTGCCGCACCGCATCAAGCAGCACGCGCCCGGCTCGCAGCTTCTGGACAAACTCCGCCCCTCGCGGCCGGAACGCTTGGATCCTCTGGTCGACCCAGGGGTTGTTGGCCTGCCGATAGACGTAGGTCATGGGCAATCCGGCGCGCGTCAGGACTACGGCCCCGACTTCCCAGTTCGCGAGGTGAGCACTGGCAAACACCGCGTTCTGTCCCTGAGCACGCAGCGTCTCGAGGGTCTCCAGTCCCTCGATCTGGAATCGCCCCGTCCCGTCCGGCAGCGGTGCCGCTTCCGCGCAGTTGGGGTCCAGCTTGTGCAGATGCGGAAGCTCGAACACGAGTCGGCCAAGATTGTCCCACATGCCGTCCAGCACCCGCCGTCGGTCGTCCGGGTCGAATTCCGGAAAAATCCGCCGCAGGTTGTGGTCGGCTGTGCGGTGCATCGGGAACCGGGGACCGAGGGCGCGCAGGACCCTGCCTCCCATTGCCGATGCTCGGTCGATATCGAGCGCACGCGAGGCTGCAAGCACAGACTGGAATCCCAACGCCTCCAGAGCGTGTCGGATCCAGCGGGCAGTAGAGCGCTGCGGCATTAGCGTTGCTGCGGGTGAATGACGGCCGCGAGGAGATCATCCAGTACGCCCCCGTCATCGAACCGCAGGCGCACATCTGCGACTACGACCCGCGCTGGAAACCCCGCTGGCAGGCGTACCCCATCTTTCGTGGTAGTCACGGGCACTGCCTCCGCATCCCTCGCCTGCTCTAGCAGGCGCTCGAGCTCGTGCGCGTTGTACACGTGATGGTCGGGAAACGGCCGAGCATCCACGACGTCGGCACCCAAGGCGCGGAGGGTACCGAAGAATTTTTCCGGACGGCCAATCCCGGCGAACGCGAACACCCGCCGGCCGTTCAGGGTCCGGAGCTCCGGATCCGGCCGCATGGCGGCGCGGATGCAAGGCAGCGCTGGAGGCAGAGCGCGACGCACATCCGCTGTGTCCTTGTCGACCAGAACAGCGGCGTGAGCACGGCGGAACCCATCGTCGGGCGATTCCCGGAGCGGGCCCGCCGGCAGCGTACGCCTGTTGCCCAAACCGAAGCCTCCGTCAAAAACCAAGAGTGCGAGATCCTTGGCGAGCGCAGGATCCTGAAATCCGTCGTCCAGAATGACGCATTGCCCACCAGCGGCAGCCACGGCCATGCCGCCTGCCACCCGGTCACGGGCGACCCACGTCGGTGCCGTCCGCGCAGCGAGCAGCGCCTCGTCACCGACATCCCCGACCGAATGCCTCTGCGGATCCACCCGCTCCGGACCGACAAGCCGTCCCCGGTACCCATGGGACAGCACGTGCGCGTTAATTCCCGTACTCCGGAGACGCTCCGTCAGGGCAAGCGCCACTGGCGTTTTGCCGCTTCCGCCGATCACCAAGCTGCCGACACAGATCACCGGAATCCCGCAGGTCCGGCTCCGCCCTCGACGCTGCCGACCCCGGGCGCCCCAGGCCCACAGCTCCGAGAACGGTGTGAGAGCTCGGACCAGAAACCCGTCAGACCTCTCCCAGAACTCAGGGGCGCGCATGCCTCGCCCTGGCTGCCTCCACGACCGGGGCCAGCAGCGCCACCGCTTCCTCAGTGACGCCCTGTGCGCGGACCGCGACGTCCACGGCCGCTGCCGCCATACGCCGGGTCCGTTCGGAATCGTGCAGGAGGTCCAAGAGCGCATTTCCCAGGGTTTCGGCATCCTCGACCGTGGCGGCGGCGCCGGCCCGATCAAGATCGGCCGCGACGTCGGCGACATTGGCGACATCCGGTCCCCGAAGAATGGCGCAGTCCAGCCGCGCAGGTTCAAGCAGATTGTGACCCCCTCGTGGAGTCAGCGTCCCACCGACCAGGACGATCCCTGCCAAACGGTAAAAGAGTCCGGTCTCCCCGAGCGTATCGGCAATGTAAACATCTCCGTCTCCAGGCAGGTGGCCGGCGCTGCGGCGGCGGACTCGGTATCCGCGCCTCCGTGCCAGCACCTCGATCGCGTCCCCGCGGTCCGGGTGACGGGGCAGCAGAATCGTCAGCAGGTCGGGCCATCGTGCCGCGACTCGCTCGTGCGCGGTCAGGGCAATCTCTTCTTCGCCGGGATGCGTGCTCGCCGCCAGCCAAAATGGACGGCCCGCGAGGTCTGCCCGCACCGCAAGCAGAGCCCGCGGGTCGAACGCTGGCGCGTCAGCGTCCGCCTTCAGATTGAGGGGGCCTTGCACGTGGGCGACCCCCAGTTCGGACAGGCGCGCACAGTCCGCAGTTGTTTGCGCAACCACGGGATCAAACCCGTGCAGCAGCTGCCGGAGAGTGCCTCCCAGCCATCGCCAACGTGCCGCGGACCGGGCCGACAGCCGGGCCTGCACCATTGCTCGGGGAATCCCTCGCTGCGCCAGAGCGCAGAGGGTTTCAGGCCAGAACTCCGACTCGACGCGAAGAGCGCAATCGGGTCTCCAGTGGTCGAGAAACGAACGCAGCGCCGCCCCTTGGTCCAGGGGCGCGTACTGATGAACGGCCCGCGGGGGGAGCGATCGGGCCAAGGCCTGGGCAGAGGTAACGGTCACGGTTGTCACCAGGACCTGCAGGCCCTCCTCGTCGACCAAACGGCGGATCAGGGGATCGACGGACCGTGCCTCGCCCAGACTCGCCGCATGGACCCAGCACAGCGGCCCGGCCGGACGATCCAAGGAAGGCCGCCCGTACCGTTCGTCCAGCCGGGCGGCATCCTCCCGCCCTCGCCGCGCGCGGGCGCGGAGGGCGGTACCCAGCACCGGCCGTGCCGCGGCCCACGCCAGCCGGCTGACGAACAGGACCGCCGAAGCGCCCGTCAACATCGCAACCTTGGAGGACATACTGGCGACAATCTAGCCTACGGACGGTCGCCTCCCCGGCTATGCTTGGCCCATGGCACCGGTCCTTACGCTCGCTGTTCCGGAACGCACGGTTCTGCTTGACACTGTGCTCATGCCCAATCGCTCTCTTGGCCCGTCCGGATTCCGGCTGCTGATGTGCGTGGTAGCGGTGTTCTGCCTGTCCGTAGGGCTGGTGTTTGCCTCGTTAGGAGCATGGCCGGTGTTCGCGTTCCTCGGGCTCGATGTACTGCTGGTCTTCGTCGCATTCCGCTGGAGTTACCGGAGCGGACGTGAACAGGAACGCATTCGTCTTGATGGGGATGAACTCCAGGTCGTGCGCACCGGTGCCGACGGGCGTGCACGGGCCTGGTCGTTCCAACCACACTGGCTTCGGATCGACTTTGACGACCAGGGGGGCCACGGAAGCCAGCTGCGGCTCTCGTCGCACGGGCGCAGCCTGATCGTCGGCGCGTTCCTGGCACCCGACGAGCGAGCGCGCTGTGCGCAACTGCTCCGCGAGGGGATTCAGCGCTGGCGGGCGCTTCCGCCAGGCCTCGCCTAACCGCGACAATGCCGCCCCCAAGGCTGGTGATCGCGGCTGTCTGGACAGGCGGCGGTGGTTCGCGCTACTGCTGTGGTCCAGCGAACGGGTCCGGGGATCGGCTCACGGAATCGTAAGTTCGATCCCGTGCGGGTGGGCACGCAGAGGCCGCCCGCACGATCGTGCCCACCCGTGCGAGGTACCTGCCGGAGCAAGCACTTGGAGATTCTTCAACTCATTGTCGGCGGCCTCGCCAATGGCTGTGTCTATGGGCTCATCGCTCTCGGTTTCGTCCTGATCTACAAGGCCACCGAGCAAGTCAATTTCGCGCAGGGCGACATGATGATGCTTGGCGCGTTCGTGGCCCTCGCCCTCGGCAACGAAACGCATGGGGGGCTGCCGTTCTGGCTGGCATGCATTGGCGCGGTGGTCGTCATGGCCGCCATCGGCGCCCTGCTGGAGCGGGTTCTCCTGCGACCGATCTTCGGACAGTCGCAGATCGCGGTGGTCATCCTGACCATTGCACTGGGCTTCGTGCTGCGCTTCGCGGCCGGCGCAATCTGGGGGCACGACCCGTTGGCGCTGGAAAGCCCGATCGCCGGAGCGAATGTCCGCATCGAAGGACTAGTGCTCGGGCTCGACGAGATCGCGGTCATCGGGGTGACCGTCATCCTCACGGGCCTGTTGTACGCTTTTTTTTTCCGACGCTTCAAGCTCGGGATTGCCATGCAGGCCTCGAGCCAGAACCAGCTTGCCGCCTACTACATGGGCATCCCGGTCCGACGGGTTCATGGGCTGACCTAGGCGCTTGCCGGCGGGATTGCCGCCGTGGCGGGGATTCTGTTTGCAGTCAAGGGAACGATTGACCCCAACGCGGGGCTGCTCGGTATGAAGGCTTTTGCCGCCGCGGTGATCGGCGGGTTCGGATCCCTGCCGGGAGCCCTGGCAGGGGGGCTTGTCGTTGGCCTGGTTGAACCCTTCGCCGCCCCGCTACATCGCAGCGGGTTACTCGCAGATCGCGCCCTACGCGGTGCTGCTCCTCGTGCTGATCGTGCGCCCCCGCGGCCTGTTCGCGCAGGTACAGAGCAAGAAGTTCTAGGCGATGCGGGTCCACTTCAAGACCAGCTACAACCACGACATCCGATTCTTCGCAGATGCCCGGGACGCCCTCCGCTACGGAGCCCTGGCCGCAATCGCCGCCGCACTTCCTCTGCTGCTCGACGATTTCCTGATCGGGGAGATGACGGGCGTCCTCATTTGGGCGACGGCAGGCATGGGACTGATGTTGCTAACCGGCCACGCCGGGCAGGTGAGCCTGGGACACGCCACCTTCCTTGCCATCGGCTGCTACGCCCACGCGATCATGATGGAACGTCTGGGGCTGCCCTTTCTCGCCTCCTTCACCCTGGCAGGAATCGTTACGGGATTGGTGGGCGTACTGATTGCCATCCCCGTCCTCAGGCTCCACGGCCTCTATCTCGCGATCGCAACCCTCGCCCTCTCTGTCCTGACCGAGGACGTCATTGTCCTGGCCGAGCCCTGGACCGGCGGCGTGATCGGGCTGACGGCGCCGGCCATCACGATCGGCGACGTGGACGTCGACCGGTTCGCGGCGCCGGACCGGTTCTACTGGCTCTGTCTTGCGGTTGCCATACTGGTCACGCTTGGATACCGCAACATCTTGCGTGCTCCCTTGGGGAGGGCACTGGTCGCCATCCGCGATTCGGAAGTCTCCGCACAGGCCATGGGCGTCAATCCGGGACGGACCAAGGCTGCTGCATTCGGACTCTCGTGCCTTGCGACCGGCTGGGCCGGGGCGTTGATGGGGCACTTCTTCTATACGTTCAACCATGAGGTTTTCACCATCGTCATCTCGATCCAGCTTCTGCTGATGATCGTGATCGGCGGCCTCGGATCGATCCACGGTGCGTACTACGGCGCGGTGGTGGTCGCGATCATTCCGCAGGCCATCAACATCACGCGGGACTGGGTGACGAACGCGCTCGGCGGTGGCGGAGTGGCGATCCCCGGATTGGAGACCGGAATCTTTGGTCTGATCCTGATCGCCTTCATCTTGTTCGAACCGACCGGAATTCATGGTCGCCTCATCAAGTGGAAAGCCTACTTCGAACTCTTTCCGCTCTACCGCCGTGACATGTTCCGCCGGCAGAAGCGCTACCTGAGGACGGAGCGGCTGCGGTGACCTTGCTCGACATGCGGAGCGTCGCGGTCCGCTTCGGCGGGGTTACGGCGTTGGATGACGTCTCCTTCGGCGTGGAGACTGGTGAGATCTTTGCCATTGTCGGGCCCAACGGGGCCGGCAAGTCGACGCTGTTCAACCTGATCTCGCGCATCTGTGAGCCGGCGTCGGGGGATGTCCGGTTCGAGGGAAAAAGCCTCCTGCAATGCCGGCCCTCGGAAATCGCGGAACTCGGCATCGCCCGCACATTCCAGAACATCGAGCTCTTCGAACACTCCACCGTGCTGCAGAACCTGCTGATCGGACGCCACACGCGCTGCCGGACCAGCCTTGCCGCCCAGATCGTCTTCAGCCCGGCCGTCCGGCGGGAAGAGATGTCGCATCGTGGCGCGGTCGAGCGGGTCATCGATTTCCTTGAACTCCAAGCCTATCGGGACCACACGATCGCAGGCCTCCCGTACGGTGTTCGGAAGGTGGTGGAAGTCGGACGGGCGCTTGCCATGGAGCCGAAGCTCGTCCTCCTGGATGAGCCTGCGTCCGGGCTTTCGCCGGAAGAAACCCGCGATATGCGGTTCCGGATCCAGGACATCAGGAGGCAACTCGGGGCAACCGTACTGATGGTCGAACACGACATGAGCCTGGTTTCGACGGTGTCCGACCGGGTCCTGGCCCTCGCCGACGGGCGGACCGTCGCCTTGGGAACGGCGGCCGAGGTTCAGTCGCACCCGAAAGTCGTCGAGGCCTACCTGGGTACCGACACGGCCGTCGCCGCGTGAGCCCCGCGCTCCTTCAGGTCCGGAACGTCGAGAGCTTCTATGGACCCGTCATGGCCATCCGTGGCGTCAGCATCGACGTGCCCGAGGGCAGCGTCGTCACCGTGCTCGGCGGCAACGGTGCCGGGAAGACCACGCTGCTCAAGACAATCTCGGGCGTTGTGGATCCGGAAAAGGGAACGGTGAGTCTTGCCGGGGAGTCCATCGAGCGCCGCGACCCGGCCTGGATCGTCCGACGGGGGATCGTCCATGTGCCGGAGGGACGGGAGATGTTTCCCCTCTTGAGCGTGGCAAACAACCTGGCGATGGGCGCCTATACCCGGAGCGACAATGAGGTCGCGGACGACGCGCAGATGCTGCTCGGTTACTTCCCGGCCCTGCGGGACCGGTTGGGCCAGCCGGCCGGCACGTTGTCCGGTGGAGAGCAGCAGATGTTGGCCATCGCGCGCGGGCTCATGGCACGACCGGCCATCATGTTGCTGGACGAACCGTCCCTCGGCCTTTCTCCCCTGCTCGTCCGCGATATCTTCACCGTCATACGCCGTCTCAACCGCGAGCGCGGCGTCACCATGCTCCTGGTGGAGCAGAACGCGAAGCTGGCGCTCGACATCGCCGACTTTGGGTATGTGATGGAGACAGGACGGGTCGTGATGGATGGTCCGGCCGAACGGCTGAAGCAAAGCAGGGACGTCCAAGAGTTCTATCTCGGCCGGCAATCGCACGGCCCGCGTGGTGAACGACGATGGAAGCGCCGCAAGACCTGGCGGTAGGCACGATGGCGCCCGGCGGAGAGCTACCCGGCCCGCCCGTTGCCGGGACACCTGAGGTCCCCGCCGGAGGCTCCTGCCAGATCGACGGCTGCGATACGTTGCCGAAGCTGTTCCTGCACCGTTGCCAAACCCTTGGCGCCCGCACAGCGCATCGTGAAAAGCAGTTGGGCGTCTCGCGAAGCTACAGCTGGGCAGAGTTCCTTGACTCCGCCCGGGCCATCGGCCTAGGACTTACCGCGCTGGGGCTTAAGCGGGGCGAGGTGGTCTCGATCCTGTCCGAGGACAACAAGGAATGGATCTACGCCGACCTCGCCGTCCAGTGCGTTGGCGGAATCACGAGCGGCATCTACACGACGGACAGCGCGGAGCAGGTCGCATTCGTGCTCAAGGACTCAGGCAGCCGGTTCCTGATCGTCGAAAACGACGAACAGTTGGACAAGTTCCTTGAGATTCGCGACCAGGTCCCCGATGTCCTGAAGTGCGTCGTCCTCAAGTCCGACGGATTGGACGACTTCGCGGACGAGCAGGTCGTGTTCCTCGAAGACCTGTATGGGCTCGGCCGTACCACCAACGCCCACGACCCCGAACGGTTTGACCGCGCGGTCGCTGCATCCACGCCGGATAACGTTGCGATCCTGATCTACACGTCGGGCACGACCGGCCCCCCAAAGGGAGCGATGATCTCGCATGAGAACATCGTGTTCTCGGTGACATCGGGACTGCGCATGCTGCCGGCACACGAGGGTGAGGACCAGCTCTGCTTCCTACCGCTCTGCCATGTCCTGGAGCGCCTGCTGTCCGTCTTCCTTCCCATCGCGACAAAGACCGTGGTGAACTTTGCGGAAAGCCCCGAGACGGTCTTCGACAACCTGCGCGAGGTTTCGCCCGCGTTCTTCACGGCCGTGCCGCGGCTGTGGGAGAAGATCTACTCCCGCATCGCGGTGCTTACACAGGAGGCGACTCCCTTCGGTCGGTGGGCCTTCAATCAGGCGCTGGCCTGCGGCATGCGACGCGCCGAATACAGGATGGCAGGCTGGCTGGTCCCCGACCGGCTCGAGGCGCGTTTAAAGCTGTGGGATTGGCTGGTGCTCGCCAATGTCCGCCGCATGATCGGTCTGGACCGCGCTCGCCACATCACCACGGGGGCTGCACCCATCTCTCCGGATTTGGTGAAATGGTACTGGGGCATCGGACTGGTCATGCTGGAGGGCTAGAGCGTGTCCGCTTTACATGGAACCGTACCCGGCGTTGCGGATGTAGTTCTGGCATGCGTGGGGTTCGATGGTGCCGAGGAGGTCGCCGAGATGGCGCCAGGTGTCCTCGCCCGTGCGCTTCCGGGCGTCCCGCATCCAATGCTTGATCTTGGCGAAGGTCTGCTCGATCGGGTTGAGGTCCGGCGAATACGGGGGCAGGAACCACAGGCGCGCACCGGCTGTGCGGATGGCCTGGCGCACGGCCTTGCCCTTGTGGCTGGCGAGATTATCGAGAATGACGATGTCACCGGGCTTCAGGGTCGGGACCCGATGTTGCTCGACCCAGGCGTGGAAGGAGCGGCCGTTGATCGGCCCGTCGAAGACGCAGGGCGCGCTCAGCCCGTCGTGGCGCAGCCCCGCCAGGAAGGTCAGGGTGCGCCAGCGCCCATGCGGTGCAAACCCCTTCAGACGCCGGCCTTTCGGCGCCCAGCCCCGCAGCGGGGTCATGTTGGTCTTGATCCAGGTCTCGTCCACGAACACCAGTCGGCGCGGTTCCAGCCGGCGCCGGAGCGCCTGCCATCGAGCCCGCTTGCGGGCCACCGCGGCCCGGGCCTGCTCAAGGGCGAACAGCGTTTTTTGTAAAGCGCAAGCCCTCGCGCCGGAGAAACCGCCGGATCGTGTCCCGGCACACCGTGATGCCGTCGGGCGCCAGCTGCTCCTGGAGCCGGTCGATGGTCAGATGCGGCGTCTCCGCCACCAGCGCATGCACCCGCTCCCGGTGGGGCTCCAGCAGCCAGGGACGGTGACCGCCGATCCGGCCTGGCGCCACGCTGCCGGTGGCCCGGTAGCGCGCCGTCCATTTCGGCACCGACGACACGCTCACGCCGAAACGCGCTGCCACCGTGCGGATCGGCTCGCCCGCCAGGTGCGCCCGCACCACCCGCTCGCGCAGGTCATTCGAATAGGGTTGGGTCATGTCGGAAGCCCTCCTGGACCAATGACCCCTTTTGAATCACATTTCCAACCCGATTGGAATCCCCCCCCTCAGGATTCCCTCAATGCCAGACACGCTCTATGGCCAGACCGAGAGTTCGGGAATCCTTTCGGTCAATCTTCCCGCCCGGAACAAGACCGGCTCGGTCGGAACAACGGTCCCCGGAATCGAGATGAAGATCGGCCCGAACGGCGAGATCCTGGCCAGAGGCCCGCTGGTGTTTCGGGGATACTGGAACGACCCGGAGAAAACCGTGGAGACCATCCGTGACGGCTGGCTGCACACTGGTGACGTCGGGCGCGTGGACAACGAGGGGTTCTTCTGGATCACCGGTCGCATCAAGGACATCATCATCACGGCCGGTGGCAAGAACATCACTCCCGCCGAGATCGAGAATCAGCTCAAGTTTTCACCCTATATTGCGGACGCCGTCGTGATCGGTGACCGGCGCAGCTACCTCACGGCGCTGATCATGATCGATCAGGAAAACGTCGAGCGGTTCGCCCAGCACCGACGCACTCCGTTCTCCGATTTCGCCTCGCTTTGTGCGGCCGGCCCGGTGCAGGACTTGATCCATGCGGAAGTCGAATCGGTGAACGCCCGGTTCGCACGCGTTGAGCAGGTGAAGGACTTCCGCCTGATCGATACGCTACTCACCGCTGAAGACGACGAACTGACGCCCACCATGAAGCTACGGCGCGGCTTCGTGGAGCGGAAACACCAGGCACTGATCAGCGAAATGTACTGACGGATCTAGGGGAGGCCCCGCATGAAATTCCTCGCAATCCTTGCCACAGCCATGGGGCTGGCGCTCCCGGCCCTCGCCGACCAGGGCGTGAGCGATGACGAAGTCGTGATCGGATCGGTCAGTGACCTGTCCGGCATCTTCGCCGCCTTCGGCGATCCTGCTGTCAGCGCCGCGCAGATGCATTTCGACGCGGTGAACGCCGGCGGCGGGATTCACGGCCGCACGATCCGGTTCATCGTGGAGGACAGCGGCTACCAGATGCCGAAGGCCATGCAGGGCTACAACAAACTGATCAACCGGGACAAGGTGTTCGCGATGCTGCTGTCGCTCGGGACGCCGATGAACATTGCCGGCTTCAAGCTGATGACGCCGAAGAACATCCCCAATATCTCGCCGCTATCGGCAGCCCGGCAGATGCTCGACGAGCCCATTCGCCTGCGGTTCTCGGGATCGAGTTCGTACTACGACCAGCTCCGGCTCGCGACGCGCTACATGGTCGAGAACTACGGTGTTTCGAAGGTCTGCGTCATGTATATCCCGTCCGATTTCGGTATCGAGATCCAGGAAGCCGTCTCCGATGAGGCGGCTGCCAGCGAAGGAGTAGCCTACGTAACCGAGACTACCCACAAGCCCGACGACGCCGATTTCGCCGGGTCCCTGCAGAAGCTCCATGCCGAGGGCTGCGAGATGGTTGCGCTCGCCCTCGGTGTCCGCCAGACGATTACCGTCCTCGGAACGGCGAAGAAACTGGGCTTCGCCGACCTCAAGTTCGTGGGTTCCTCCGGGA
The DNA here is from genome assembly GCA_965215575.1 of Alphaproteobacteria bacterium. Taxonomy (GTDB): domain Bacteria; phylum Pseudomonadota; class Alphaproteobacteria; order TMED109; family TMED109; genus VXPW01. The sequence continues at coordinate 1,534,223 of OZ244069.1, read as the reverse complement.
CGTTCCACACCTTGCTCGCCGCCATTCCCGGTAGCGTGACCGAGGGCATGTTCGCCGCGTCCGGATGGGCCGACCTCGGCGCCCGGGCCGATCAGGTGGAGCCCGCGGCATTCATCGCGGCCTATACGGAGGCTCACGGCCAGTTCCCGGGCACCGGCGCCCTGCTGGGCTACTCCGCGGCGAAGGGATTCACGCGAGCTTTGGAGAAGGCAGGCCGCGACCTCACGGTCGAAAGGTTCCTGCAGGCTATGGAGGACCTCGACTACTACGACGCACTTCTCGACAACCACGTGAACTATTCTACCGACGACCATCAGGGGTCGGATCTGGTCGTGTTCTCGGTGATCGAGGGCGGCAAATGGAAGGAACTGGCTCGACTCCAGTGAGGCCACGGAAGGCGCGGACAGGGTGGCGGAACGGTTGCCCGCCACCTGTCCAGACCATTCACGTCACCGGGTCGGTTGCAGTTCCGCGGTGAGTGCACAACTGCGATAACCGACTGGCGGTATCGACGAAGCGGAAACCTCCAAGCCTCGTTCCGTCGATTGAGATCGGGCCCAGTTCCTCTCCACCCTCGGGTCCGGCAAGGTCTGTGGCCAGTGCCCACCACCTTCCGTCGTTCAGGGACCCTGGCACGCCCCTGCCAAGGCATCCCGGTCGCAGCTCGCGAAGGCGGGAGCGAGTACCATTCCCTAGGTGGTGAATACGTTGTCGAACAGGGGCGACAGATTCGAGCAGGCCTTCTACCGGGACCTTGAACCGTGCCGACGAAGTCCTTACCTCTGGTTTACGAAAACAGCGGTGGCGTTCGAAATGGTTGATCCAGAACAGTTGGTATCCGTGCTGCAGGAGATGGCAACGACGCCGGCAGAGGAACTGCATTGTCCTTGGGATCCGGTGATGACGGCCGAGGAACGCGAACGGCGCGACCTGGTTGAGTTTCTCGTGGGAGCCGGCCATGCCGAATGGACGTCCCAAGCGCAGACCACAGCAAGAATCACGAATGCCGGCTACGACGTTGTCGATGCGGTCGGTGCGACGGACGGCGTCATCGGCGCGTTGCGCGGGCACCTGAACGATGGCATGACGTGGGTCCGCGCGTGCCGGAAGATCGTGGGGAAAATCACCTAGGCCCGAGCGCCGCAGAGCGGAGCAGCCCCGTGATGCCAGTCGGGCTCGGGTCGAACGACGGGACGAGACTGCCTGAACAAACCCTGGGACCCGCGACTACCGAACCGCTTCAGGTCACCGCCAGGCGCAAACAACCCGTCGCAATTAGCCAATCTGCCGCTCGGCTTTGGCTTGCTCCATCGCTTGCCAGATCCGCTCGCCCGTGGCTGGCATCGCGACATCCTCTATCCCGAACGGAGCCAAGGCATCAACGACGGCGTTCATGATTGTCGGGGGTGCGGCGATTGCGCCAGCCTGTCCAGCCCCTTTCACGCCGAGAGGATTCCGACGGGTCGGGGTCTCGCGGAAGCCGATCTCGAAATCCGGCAGGTCCCCCGCCCGTGGCATGGTGTAATCCATGAGGCTTCCAGATAGCACCTGCCCCGAAACGGCGTCGTAGATGACCGCCTCGAAGAGGGCTTGGCCCGCGCCCTGCGCAAGTCCGCCGACCACCTGGCCCAGTGTTAGCTGCGAATCGAGGCGGCGCCCGTAGTCGTCGACGCCGCAATAGCGTGCCAAGGTCACCTCGCCGGTCTCCCGATCGATTTCCACTTCGGCTGCATGGCACCCGGCAGGAAACGTGATCTCCGCGTCCTTGACCAGTTCGAAGGATTCGATCTCCGTCTCGCCGGCAACGGCAAACAGATCGATCCGCTGTTCGGTGCCGCGAACCGTAAACACGCCTCTCGCATATTCGAGATCGGAGGTGTTCGACTGGAGCAGGCGTGCGGCCTCATCACGGGCCCTGTCGATTACGGTCGCGATGGCCCGACATAGGGCCGTACCGCCCATGTGCAGGGAGCGGGCACCGCCATGGCCCTCTCCCATCCGCGTGAAGCGCGTATCGGCCTGGATGTAGCGAATCGATTCCATCGGGACCTCCAGACGTTCGGCCGCGAGTCGGGAGAAGACCGTCTCGTGACCCTGGCCGATGGAATCCGTTCCCAGGCGGATCTCGATCGTCCCGTCTGCGCCGACCCTGACCTCAGCACCCTCATCGGCCGGCCCCCGCGAGGTCTCCAGGAAGCAGGCGATCCCCAAGCCCCGGAGTTTGCCGGCCTGCGCCGATCGCGCTTGGCGCCCGGCAAAGCCGTCCCGGTCGGCCAGGTGCATGGCCTCGTCTATGTTCGAGATGAAGTCGCCGGTGTCGATTGTCTGTCCGAGTGCCGTCCGGTAGGGAAAGCTCCGTATGACGTTCCGTCGGCGCAGTTCGGCCGGATCCATGCCGAGCTCGCGTGCGGCCTTGTCGACCAGGCGTTCAACGATGTAGTTCACCTCCGGCTTGCCGGCACCCCGATAGGCGTCAATCGGTGCACAGTTGGTGAAGGCGCCACGCGTCTCCATGTAAACGGTCGGGAACGCGTAGACACCGCCCAATGCAGTAGCGGGCGCCAGGGTCGAACTGTGCGGTCCCGACGGCGACAGGGCGGCGCCAAGATTGGAGACGGCGTGAACCTCGAGAGCTTGGAACTTCCCGTCGCTGTCGACGGCGAGACGGGCTTGCGCCCGGAAATCCCGCCCGTGCACGCCAGCAGCCAAGTCCTCTGAACGTTGCACGGCCCAGTGGACCGGACGCTGGAGTCTGCGCGCCGCCACAATGAGTAGAGGCCATTCCGGGTACAGATAATTCTTGCTGCCGAATCCCCCGCCGACATCCGGAGCCACAAGATCGAAATTGGCGACCGGTTCGCCGAACACGGTCGCCAGCTGGCTCCGAATCGGGTGGAGGCCCTGGGCGGTCAGGGTGAGCAGGGACTTGCCTGCAGCCGCGTCGTGCACAGCGAGACCTGCGCGGGCTTCCAGCGGAAGTGGGGCAACCCGCTGGTTCATGAGCTTGAGCGTTACCACGTGGGACGCCGTGGCCATCGCAGCTTCGGCGCCGGCACGGTCGCCCTTTTCGAATCGGAACGCCTGATTTCCGGGGGCTTCCTGCCATAGCTCCGGAGCACCGGGCTCAAGGGCCATGGCCCCGTCGGTGACGGCCGGAAGCGGCTCGTAGTCAACTGCGATCTCCTCGGCTGCGTCGAGTGCCTGGAAGCGCGTCTCGGCCACCACGAACGCCACCGGTTCACCGACGTGCCGCACCCTCCCGCGGGCTAGTGCGTAGCGGGGCGGGACAATGAGCGGTTCCACCGCTTCGAGCGGAGTGATGCACGGGATCGGCGCGAGACCAAGGTCTTCACCAACCAGAATCTCGAGAACGCCTGGCATGTCGCGGGCGGCCGAGGTGTCAATCGAGAGGATCGCAGCATGAGCATGGGGCGAGCGAAGTACGACAGCTTCCGCCGCCGATTCGCGTGGCAGATCATCAACGAAGTGACCCTGACCCGTCAGGAACCGAAAGTCCTCGAGCCGTCCCATGTTCCTTCGTTCCATCCGTCAGTCCTGCATTAGATGATGGGGCATCCCGGGCAGGTCTTCAAAGGTTGCGCCGGTGGCACTGGCGGTCTGCATCCCGATCAGCCCCTTTTCACCGTGAGACACCCGAAAGCGCTCTCTGCGAACCGGATCGCGACACCGCGCCGACAAGAACCAAGTGCGTGCGCCTTGGGCAGGGGGGCGAACCTTGGTCGGACCGGCCATGCACGTGCAGACGGCCTCGCCATAGGTTGCCGAGGGGGTTCTCTAGCGGGTAAGACATCCAGACCGCTCCTGACACGGAGCGTGCGCCACGATTGGAAACCGTCATGTCCAAAAGAATCACGTATCTGAACCCGCCGGGCCTCGGCCCGGCACAGGGGCTCTATTCCCAAGCCGCCTTGGCACCAGGAGGTGTCGACACGTACCACATTGCCGGACAGGTCGCGGTCGGCACGGATGGGGCAATCGTTGGGGTCGGTGACTTCGCAGCCCAATTGCAGCAGACATACGAAAACCTGGGCAACGTGCTGAAGGCTTTGGGCGAGACCTACGACAGTATCATTGTCATGCGCACCTTCCTGGTCGGCTCCCAATCAATTCCACAGTTCATGGACCTTCGTAAAGACCTGTTTCCGCAGCTGTTCACCGGACCCGCCTATCCGCCCAACACCTTGCTGATTATCGATGGCCTGGTGAAGCCGGAATTCCTGATCGAGGTCGAAGCCGTGGCCGTCAAGCTGCACGGGTAAACCGAACCGGGCCGACCAGCAGTGGCATCGGACGTTACCCGCATATAGGGGCGCGCTTCAGCACCACGACCCGCCGAAATCGCGCCGAGCTCGGCGGAGCCGGCACGCTATCAGCAGGAAGAATGCGTCGGGAGGCTGGTCGGCACGCAAACGCTGTGGCCGCTCTGAAGCCGCTCGACGGTGATCGGTGCCCCGTACACGCTGGACAGGATGTCGGGCGTCAAGACCTCCCGCGGCAGGCCGGCCGCCTGTGTCGTGCCGTCACCCAGCAGGTGCACGTGTGTCGCGTAGGTGAACGCGTGATCGGGATTGTGGGTCGAGAGCACGATGCCGAGCCCGACCGCCGCCAGTCGCCGTACTTCGTTCAAGACCACGATCTGGTTGCCGAAATCCAGGCTGGCAGTCGGCTCGTCCATGACGATGAGCCGCGCGTCCTGTGCAAGTGCACGCGCAATCAGGACGAGCTGCCGCTGCCCGCCGGAAATCCGCGTGTAGTCGCGCCCGGAAAGATCCTCGATTCCCAGTTGGGCCAGGGCGGCCATCGCGCGTTCCCGGTCGGCCCGATCAGGGCCGGAAAACGCACCGCGGTGGGCGGAGCGCCCCATCAGGACCATGTCGCCGACCCTGTACGGAAAGACGGTCGTATGCGCCTGCGGGACGTAGGCGAGGAGGCGGGCAACCTGGCGCCGATCGAGTGACAGGAGATCTTCGTCATCGAGGAGGACGCGTCCCGCCTGCCGCGGAAGCAGTCCGAGCAAGGTCTTGAAGAGGGTTGTCTTGCCGCAACCGTTCGGGCCGAGGAGACAAACGATTTCTCCCGCACTCAGATCCAGGTCCACGCCGCGGCCGACCGGGAACTTCGGATAACCGAACCCCAGATTTTCGGCCCGCAGAACCGTCACCAGCTTCGCCGCCCCATCGCCAGAAGCCAGAGGAAGACGGGAGCACCCACGAATGCGGTCAGGATGCCGAGCGGGATCTCGGTCTCCGTCATCGTGCGTGCGATGGTATCTACGATCAGGAGGTAACCAGCTCCCAAAATCATCGCGGTGGGTAGCAGACGATCGAAGTTCGGACCGACGACCAAGCGGGCGATGTGTGGCATTACGAGCCCGACCCACCCGATCACACCGGAAATCGCCACGACGCTCGCTGTCATGAGCGTTGCGGCGGCTACCAGGACCATGCGCAAACGACGCGGATTGATCCCCAGCGCCGCGGCCTCCTCGTCACCTAGAGTCAGCAGGTTCACCCGCCAGCGCAGGAGAATCAGCGGCAGAAGACTGATCGCGACCCAAGGAAAGGCGGACCACACGTCGTTCGGCTGGATAGCGGCAAGCGAGCCCAGTAGCCAGAACGTGATCGCCGGGAGCTGGTCGTAGGGATCGGCGAGGATCTTGACGAGAGAGATGCTGGCACCGGCAAGCGCGCCCAGGACAACGCCCGCGAGCACCAGCACCAGCATGGGCTCGTGCCCGCGTACGGCCGTTGCCACCGCATAGACGAGGGCGACGGTGCCGAGGCCTCCCGCAAATGCCAGGGCTTGCGTCATCACCACCGGCAATGACAAGAGGATGCCGAGGGCGGCACCCAGGCCGGCACCGGTCGAAACGCCCAAGATGTCCGGAGAGACCAGGGGGTTCCGAAACAGTCCCTGGTACACGGTACCGGCCGCTGCCAAGGCAGCGCCCACCAGAAGGGCGGCCACGATCCGCGGAATGCGGACCGAAAACAGGACCGTGTCGATCTGCCCGCCCGCCTCGCCGGCCGTCCCTCCTGCATAACGGAGGAGCGCCGCAGCAACTTCGCCGAGCGACACCGGATACGGCCCGACGGTCACGGCCAGCAGGGAAAGGAGCCCCAGTGCGATCGTCAGGCTTCCGATGACGGTGGCCGTCACCAGTGGCGAGCGCCCTCGCTCCGAGATGCCGTGGCGGCTCAATCAACCAACCGGTTCAGTTGTTCGTCGGAAAGATCGACATGATAAAACAGGCGATAGAACTCGCGCGTGTCACGGTTCCGGTCGAACGGCATGCGTTCGGGGAAAAACAGTCCACTCATCCACCGGAGCCCGATCACACGGTTGATCGAGGGCGGGCGGTCGATCCAGCCAAAGGGAGAGGTTGGCGCCAGAAACACCCGTCCGCGCCGGACCGCGTCAATGCCCTGCCAGAGCGGATCCGTCCATACACGCGCGTAAAAGTTCCGGTCCCAAGTCACGACGGTGTCGGGATCAGCGAGAAGCACCTGCTCGATCGAGATCTGCACAAGACTACGGCGGGGCGGATCAGTGATTCCGGATTTTGCCACATTGCGCCCGCCCGCCCGTTCGATGATTTCCGTGTTGATGGAGCCTGCGAGGCCGGTTTCGAGGCCTGCCGGGGTGCGGGCAAGATAGACGCGGGGCCTCTGCTCCATCGCAATGCCGGCCAGCACCGCATCCAGATCCCCGAACACGTTGTCGACGTAGTTGGCGAGTTCTTCACCGCGCGCACGAACGCCCAGCACATCTCCCATCTGCCGAAGGGCGGCCGCCGTGTTCTCAAACGTTCCGTCAATCAGCAGATACGGGATCCCCGTATGGGCCTGCATACGGTCGGCAAGCGAAACATGCGCGCTGTTCACCGCGCCGAAATCAACAATCAGGTCGGGTTCGTTCCTCAGGACCACTTCGAGATTCGCTGTGCTTCCGCGGCCAGTCAGGCGCCCGGTCTCCGGAAGTCCTCGGTAGGCCTCGGGAATAAAGCGTTCGTCGGCGCCCGAAGGAGCTCTGGGCCAACCCACGAGCCGGTCCGGGGCAAGCACGTACAACAGCACGGACGCAGGCGGACCGGCCGCGTAGACGCGCTCAATGCTGTCTGGGATGGCTACAGTGCGCCCCGCCGAATCGGTAACCATGCGGGCTTGCACGGATATTCCTGTTCCCATGATGATGAGGAAGCTGATGACGGCGAGACAGCGCCTGGTCATGTGCATCAGTGCCCGTCACCCCCGCGGCACGTCCGATCCGGGCCGGCTGGCGGCTCCCATTGTGCCAAAGCTGTCTTCTCCGTCCCGAAGGTCCTGCAGCACCAGGTTCAGCAGCAGCGGGCAGCCTCCCGCGGTTCTCGTGACCAAGACCTTCCAGGATCCGGTCGGGTTTCGTTGCGCCGTCCGATCCCGCGAGGCCGCCGCGCCAGCTGGCAATTGCTGGGTGTACCCGAATGCGGCTATTGCTTCTTCGACAACGCTTTGTTCGAAGCAGCACGACCTACCGATCGTACTCCGATTGCGCTTCGCCGCGTTGGCGACGCCTGGGGAGTCGCTTCGAGTCTCTCGTGGCTGTCCAGTGGCGACGCTTCATACTACAAGTCGCGCTTGGCAACAGCATCGAGAGTGATCTTGAGGCTGCAAAACGGTCCACTTCCGCTCTCCGAAATCGATGGAGTCACGCTCGCTTGCAGCATAATTGGTCATAAAACTAGTCATAAGTGGGACAAGGAACATCGCATGAACCGGACGTGGCAAGTTCATAGTGCAAAGGCGCGCTTCAGCGAGTTCCTCGAGGCCAGCCTTTCTGACGGGCCGCAGGTGTTAACCAAGCGTGGTGTCGCAACGGCTGTACTCGTGCCAATCGAACAGTGGAGGCAAATGGAAAGGTTGGCAAAGCCGAGCTTGAAGGATCTTCTGCTCGCGCCCGATTCCCGTAGCGAGACACTCGCTCCCAACCGTGCGGCCAGGCGTCGCCGCATCGTCCCCACCTTGGAATAGGCGAGTGTTTTTGCTTAACAGCAATGTTGTATCGGAGTTGCGACGGACGAAGCCGCATGGTGCTGTCCTGAATTGGATTGAAACCATCCCCGCGGACCAACTATTCGTGTCGGCGGTCACCATTGGTGAGGTCCAGGCAGGCATTGAGGCCACGCGTGAACAGGAACGCATGAAGGCGGAGGAACTTGAAGTCTGGCTCGACCAGGTCGTCGGAAGCTACGGGGTGCTGCCTATGGATGCGATAGCTTTTCGCACACGGGCCCGCCTCATGCACCGTCGCTCTGGCGCGCTGATCGAGGACGCGATGATTGCGGCCACCGCAATTGTTCACCGGCTCACGGTTGCCACCCGCAACGTTCGAGACTTTCGCGACTTCGGGGTGTCCCTGCTGGATCCGTTTCGGTCGACCTAACGACAAAGGACCCGACGTTTTTTCCTTCCCCCGGTCCCCATTGCAACCGCTGGCAAACCAGCACACGGATTCAGCCGGCCCGGCGTCGCTGTCACGCGATCCGTCGTTCACGACGGTGGTGCGTTAGGAATCACTCCGCTTTGTCCACTAAGGATCACGGAGACTACGTTCAGCGGAACTCTTGGTTCATTTGTTTGCGAGCAGTCTTGCCACCACCGCCATCTGGTCCGGACATGATGTCCCAATACTCCGGAAAACCGGCCTAGAGCGTATCCGCTTTACATGGAACCGTACCCGGCGTTGCGGATGTAGTTCTGGCATGCGTGGGGTTCGATGGTGCCGAGGAGGTCGCCGAGATGGCGCCAGGTGTCCTCGCCCGTGCGCTTCTGGGCGTCCCGCATCCAATGCTTGATCTTGGCGAAGGTCTGCTCGATCGGGTTGAGGTCCGGCGAATACGGGGGCAGGAACCACAGGCGCGCACCGGCTGTGCGGATGGCCTGGCGCACGGCCTTGCCCTTGTGGCTGGCGAGATTATCGAGAATGACGATGTCACCGGGCTTCCGGGTCGGGACCCGATGTTGCTCGACCCAGGCGTGGAAGGAGCGGCCGTTGATCGGCCCGTCGAAGACGCAGGGCGCGCTCAGCCCGTCGTGGCGCAGCCCCGCCAGGAAGGTCAGGGTGCGCCAGCGCCCATGCGGTGCAAACCCCTTCAGACGCCGGCCTTTCGGCGCCCAGCCCCGCAGCGGGGTCATGTTGGTCTTGATCCAGGTCTCGTCCACGAACACCAGTCGGCGCGGTTCCAGCCGGCGCCGGAGCGCCTGCCATCGAGCCCGCTTGCGGGCCACCGCGGCCCGGGCCTGCTCAAGGGCGAACAGCGTTTTTTGTAAAGCGCAAGCCCTCGCGCCGGAGAAACCGCCGGATCGTGTCCCGGCACACCGTGATGCCGTCGGGCGCCAGCTGCTCCTGGAGCCGGTCGATGGTCAGATGCGGCGTCTCCGCCACCAGCGCATGCACCCGCTCCCGGTGGGGCTCCAGCAGCCAGGGACGGTGACCGCCGATCCGGCCTGGCGCCACGCTGCCGGTGGCCCGGTAGCGCGCCGTCCATTTCGGCACCGACGACACGCTCACGCCGAAACGCGCTGCCACCGTGCGGATCGGCTCGCCCGCCAGGTGCGCCCGCACCACCCGCTCGCGCAGGTCATTCGAATAGGGTTGGGTCATGTCGGAAGCCCTCCTGGACCAATGACCCCTTTTGAATCACATTTCCAACCCGATTGGAATCCCCCCCCTCAGGATTCCCTCAATGCCAGACACGCTCTAGAGGTCGAAATCCACGCCGACGGGACAGTGATCCGAACCGATCTGGTCGGGCCAAATGAACGCACCGCGCACCCGCTTCATGGCGGCGGGCGAGGCAAGCACATAGTCGATCCTCCATCCCACGTTCCGCTCGCGTGCCCCACCCCACTGGCGCCACCACGTGTAGCGCCCGGGCTCCTCGGGGTGCAGGGCACGGAACGTGTCCACCCAACCCGCGTTCAGCCAGCGGTCAAGTTCTTCCCGTTCTTCGGGGAGGAACCCGCTGCTGTTCACGTTGGTTTTCGGGCGTGCGAGGTCAATTGCTCGGTGGGCGGTGTTGTAGTCCCCGAGCACGAACACCGGGCATCGGCGTCGCAGGCGCTGGATCCGGTCGAAGACCGCGCCGTAGAAGGCGAGCTTGTAGGGAACCCGGCTGTTGTCGCGGTCCTTTCCGCTCCCCTTAGGGAAGTAGCCGTTCACCACGACGAAGCGGCTGCGCGCGCTCCGGAAATGGGCGGCCACAAACCGCCCTTCCACATCGAAGCGACGGTCGCCGAGCGAGGTTTCGACACGTTCGGGTTCAAGCTTCGAGTAGATCCCTACACCGCTGTAGCCACGTCGTTCCGCAGCGACGAAGGTGGCATGCCAACCGGCCGGGATCCGGGCCGCATCCGGGATCTGTTCCGGCAGCGCCCGAACCTCCTGCACGCCGATAATGTCAGCTTGGGAACCCCCGAGAAAATCCACGAACCCTCGCCGCGTGCACGCGCGGATCCCGTTAACGTTCCAGCTCACGATCCTCACCAGGCCAGCCCCTAGCGCACACGCAATACAATGCGCGTTCCGCACATGCTGAACGGGCCCGCCACGGTCAGTTGAATCGGTTCAGAAGTGGATGGCCATCGCGCATGCGAACGATATTGTCTGCGATCACCGCGAACCGTCGTTCCAGCATCGGGGTGCTCCAAGCCGAGGTGTGCGGTGTCATCCAGACGTTCGGAAGGCTTGCGAAATCATGGCGGGACGGCCAGACGCCCGGTGGTCCGCCAGAAACCGGGTACTGGTACCAGACATCGATCACCGCGCCACTGATGACGCCCTCCTTGAGGGCATGGAATAGCGCGTCCTCGTCGATGACAAGTCCTCGGCCCACGTTCATGACCACGGCTTCGGGCTTCATCGCGTGCAGCACGCGAGCGTCAACCAGTCCGCGAGTCGCTTCGGTCAGCGGGCAGGCAACCACAAGGTAATCGTAGTGCGCCGCCGCTTCGGTCAAGTGGTCCGGGGTCAGGGCTTCGGTGAGCGGCGGCTCAAGAACCGGGCGCGGAGTCACTGCCCGCACCTCCATTCCGAACGCGGCGGCCCGTTGGGCGAGTGCTCGTCCGATTCGGCCATACCCGAGAATCCCGAGCACCCTGCCTTGTACCTCACCGTGTGTCTGGCCGCCGGTAACCAGGCTGTCGGACCAGTCGCCGGACCGGAACCGGCGGTCCGTTGCCGTCATATCGATGGCGTGCTCCAGCATGGCACGCATGCAGTACTCGGCAATCGGCACCTCATGCTCGAACACGTTGCACGCTGCACAACCTTCCGGCAGGGCCGAGAGGTCGACCGAATCGGTTCCGGCGCCCGGAAGGTGCAGGAGACGAAGTCGCGGCGCTGGCGGGGTCGAAGCGGCCCAGTCCATCGTGATGGCGACCTCCGCGGTTGCAAGCGCATCCGCCCAGGCATCGGGGTCGGCGCCGGTGCAGTGCCGGGTGTGCGGGAGCGCAAGGCTCGCGTGCAACAGCTCCGCGAAGCGCTCGCCCATGACCCCATTGAACGCGACCCGGACGGGGGGGCCGCCGCTGCTCACTTCGGAAGGTCCAGAACTTCCCGCATGCCGTAGAAGCCCGGTGCGCGGCTCGCTGTCCAGACGGCGGCATGGACCGCTCCGCGCGCAAAGATTGCCCGGTCCTGGGCGCGGTGCCCAAGTTCGAGACGCTCGCCGGCTCCGGCGAACAGCACCGTATGGTCGCCCACCACGTCGCCTCCGCGCAGCACGCCGTAGCCGATCGTGCCGCGTTCGCGTGGACCGGTATCCCCGTCGCGCGCCCGCACCGCGGCCGTCTCGTGGTCGATGCCGCGGCCTGCCGCAGCGGCCTTCCCGAGCGCGAGCGCCGTCCCCGACGGCGCGTCGCGCTTGGCGTCATGGTGCATCTCCATGATCTCGATGTCCCAGTCCGGGCCGAGCGCTGTCGCCGCCGTCTTCACCAGATGGAGCAGCAGGTTCACGCCGAGGCTCATGTTGGCGGCCAAAACCACCGGCACCGCGCGACCGGCGCGACCGACGGCATCCGACTGTGCCCGATCAAGCCCCGTTGTGCCGATCACGATTCCCGTACCGGTCGCGGCGGCCATCGCCGCGTGGCGTGCCGTGGCTTCGGGGCTCGTAAACTCGATCACCACATCGGCTGCGGCGAAAAACGCGTCCTCGGCGGCGGAGACGGGTACTCCTGCCGCGTCCAGACCAGCAAGTCGCCCGGCGTCCTCGCCCAGCGCGGTGTGTCCGGCATGTTCCAGAGCTGCGACAAGGGTGCAGTTTCCGGATTCGGCAGCTGCGCGGACGAGGGCCCGGCCCATCCGTCCAGCGGCACCCGAAACACCGATGCGGATCGGGGCCGTCACGAACCCTCGCGGCGTCGGACCGCAGCCTGGAAGTCGGCCGTGTCCGGATAATTCTTCTCGGTCGTGTCCTTCGCGAACGCCTCGAGCGCCTTCCGCTGGCTCTGGCTGAGGCGGGACGGGGTTTCGACCGTCACGTGCACGTAGAGGTCGCCATGAGCGGAGTGCTGCAGGCGAGGCATGCCCTTGCCGCGGAGCCTGAACTTCTGGCCGCTCTGCGCGCCGGCGGGAATCGCCAACTTCACAAGTCCGCCATCCAACGCCGGCACGACGACCTCTGCACCGAGTGCCGCAGTCTCGAACGGGATCGGTACCGCCATCTGCAGATGCTCGCGGTCGCGCTCGAACAGCGGGTGGGGCTCGATTTCCATAAACACGTAGAGATCTCCCGGACGCCCGCCCGGGGCTTCGGCCTCGCCCTTCCCGGAAAGCCGGAGACGGGTACCGTCGTCGACCCCAGGAGGGATCTTGACATCCACCGAGCGGTTGCGCCTGATTCGCCCACCCCCGCGGCAGCTATTGCAGGGCATCTCGATGATCTGTCCCCGGCCGCGGCAGGACGGGCAGGTCTGCTGGAAGATCATCATCCCGCGCCGGGCCGACATCTCGCCGGTACCATTGCACGTCGTGCAGGTCGCGAGGCGATTCCCTTCCGCACCGGAGCCGCCGCAGCGCTCACAGGTTTCCTCGGCCGCGAAACGGATGGTCTTGGTCGTGCCCTGATACGCCTCTTCGAGGGTCACGGTGAGCGCATACTGGAGATCAGCGCCACGGGACGATCGCGATGAGCGTCGGCCACCACCGCCCATGAAGTCGCGGAAAATGCTGTCAAAGATGTCGCCAAAACCGCCGGAACCTCCTGGACCGGCGGCGCCGGACTGCAACCCTTCCTCGAAGGCGGTGTGCCCTATCTGGTCATAGGCATTCCGGCGCTCGGGATCCTTCAGGACCTCGTAGGCACGGTTGACGTCCTTGAACGTCTGCTCGGCTTTGCCGTTGCCGGGATTGCGGTCCGGATGGTGCTCCTTCGCAAGGCGCCGATACGCGCTCTTGATGGCCGGCCCGTCGGCGTTCCGGTCTACACCCAATACTTCGTAGAAGTCACGCATGCGGATCCCTGCTGGCCTCCGGCGGAGCGGAACCTACCGCAATCCGCCGGAGAAACCCCTCAGGAACGGGGTTGCTCCTTGGTGTCGTCGTCCTGCACTTCCTCGAAGTCGGCATCGTAGACGGCGTCGTCGCGGTTGGTCGAGGAGTCACCCGATGCAGCGGCTCCATCCTGTCCGGCTGCGGAGGCCGCGGCCGTCGCTTGCGCGTACATCGCCTCGCCAAGCTTCATCGACGCCTGGTTGAGAGCCTCGGTCTTGGCGGCGATGGAATCCGCACCGGCGTTCTCGTTCTTAAGCTCGGCCTGCAGATCGGCGAGCGCCGTTTCGATCGCCTTCCGGTCGTCCTCGCCCAGCTTGTCGCCGTGCTCCTTCAGGCTCTTCTCGGTCGCGTAGGCGAGACTGTCGGCCTGGTTGCGCGCCTCAACCGCCTCGCGCCGCGACTTGTCGTCGGTGGCGTGCTGCTCGGCCTCCGTCACCATGCGCTGGATCTCATCGTCGCCCAACCCTCCGGACGCCTTGATCTGGATCTGCTGTTCCTTGCCGGTGGCCTTGTCCTTTGCCGTCACGTTGACGATGCCGTTGGCGTCGATGTCGAACCCGACTTCAATCTGGGGCATGCCGCGCGGTGCCGGCGGAATACCCACGAGGTCGAACTGGCCGAGGGCCTTGTTGTCGGCCGCCATCTCCCGTTCACCCTGAAACACCCGGATCGTCACGGCGGTTTGGTTGTCTTCCGCCGTCGAGAACGTCTGGCTCTTGCGGGTCGGAATGGTGGTGTTCCGGTCAATCAGGCGCGTGAATACGCCACCCAGAGTCTCGATGCCGAGCGACAGCGGCGTGACGTCGAGGAGCAACACGTCCTTGACGTCGCCGGACAGCACTGCGCCCTGAATCGCCGCCCCGATGGCGACGACCTCGTCGGGGTTCACGCCCTTGTGCGGATCGCGCCCGAAGAAATTCTTCACGGTCTCCATGACCTTCGGCATCCGGGTCATGCCGCCCACGAGCACCACTTCCTCGATCTCCCCGGCACTCACACCGGCGTCCTCGAGCGCCTTCCGGCAGGGTACGACCGTGCGCTGGATCAGATCGTCCACCAACTTCTCCAGCTGGGCGCGCGTGATTTTCATGTTGAGGTGCTTGGGACCGCTGGAGTCGGCCGTGACGAACGGCAGGTTGACCTCGGTCTGGCCGGTACTCGAGAGTTCGACCTTCGCCTTCTCCGCGGCCTCCTTGAGGCGCTGCAGGGCGAGCTTGTCGGCCCTCAGGTCGATCCCGTTGTCCTTCTGGAATTCGTCGGCCAAGTACTCGACCACGCGCATGTCGAAGTCCTCACCGCCGAGGAACGTGTCGCCGTTGGTCGATTTCACTTCGAACACGCCGTCCCCGATCTCGAGAATCGAGATGTCGAAGGTGCCGCCGCCCAAGTCGTAGACCGCGACAAGCCCGCTCTCGCGCTTGTCAAGCCCGTACGCCAGTGCCGCCGCCGTCGGCTCGTTGATGATCCTGAGTACCTCCAACCCCGCGATCTGCCCGGCGTCCTTCGTTGCCTGGCGCTGGGAGTCGTTGAAGTAGGCGGGAACTGTGATGACCGCCTGCTTGATCTCGCTCCCGAAGTGTGATTCCGCGGTTTCCTTCATTTTCTGGAGGGTGTAGGCGCTGATCTGGCTGGGAGCGTAGGTCTTGCCTCCGGCCTCGACCCAGGCATCGCCGTTGTCCGCCTTGATGATCTCGTAGGGGACCATCTCGCGGTCCTTGGTCACCTTCTCGTCGCTGAAACTGCGTCCGATCAACCGCTTGATCGCGAAGAACGTGTTCTCTGGGTTGGTGACCGCCTGACGTTTCGCGGTCTGGCCGACCAGGGTCTGGCCGTCGTCGGCAAACGCGACCACCGACGGGGTCGTCCGGCTACCTTCGGCATTTTCGATAACACGCGCATTGCTGCCGTCCATGACGGCGACACACGAGTTGGTGGTGCCGAGATCGATCCCGATCACCTTGGCCATTGCATTCTCCTCTGACACCCGCGCCCCTCGGCGGCTGCGGACAAACTTGTTGGAAATTGCACGGTATATGGGAACCCCATGGACATCGTGCAAGACGGCGACATTTCTCTTCAGGCGGGATTGGGGACTGTGACGTCCGCTTCCGTCATCGCGCGGGCCAGCAACCGTGCGAGCGCCGCGTGGAACTCGGGCTCGTCGGTGTCCTCCGGGTGCACGAACGACGCGTTCAGCGCGGTCAGACGGCCCTGCGTGAACAGGAACCGGTGCCAGAACCGCTCCCGCAGGGGGCCGGACTCCTTGTGGTCATGGTTGACCCTGCTACACGAGAGCATGTACTCGCCCTCGCCGCTGCTCCGGATCAGGATGTCATCCGCCTGCTTGGATTCCGCGATCGAGTGGATCAGCCGGACCGTTGCCTCCGAATCCGGCGGGGGCTTCGTGAGAGTCCGCGTATTGCCTTCCAGGACGAAGCATGTGCCGGGAAGCTCGGGGATCTCAAAGACCACGGCCTGCGTGTCGGGTTCAGGATGGACTGTCCAGTCGGCCGGGACGGTGATCGCGACACCATCCCAGGGAGTTGCCTGCCGGAGGGACATCGCACTGGCCCGCCGCTCGGCCCGGGCCTCCCGATCCAGGGCGGTTTCGGCGTCGCCGAAGCGCACTCCCGACGCCACTGCCTCGATCGCCCCGACCACGCTGCCAACGATGGCCCGGGCCTCTTCGGTCACCGGATGCGCGAGAGCCAACGTGACGATTCGGAAGTGCCGCGCCCCAAAGACCGACGCGCGCCGCCAAATCCGGACTTCCTCGTTACCGTCAAGCACGGCCCGGTAGGCGAGATTCCATCCGGTCTCTGCATCCCCTGCGGCAACCAGCCCGGCATTTCCTCCGTGCAGATATGCGCCGGGCTCGCCGCGGATCACGGCCTCCGGATCCTCCACCGACACCACGCTAATCCCAAGCACCGGGTAGTCGCCGAAGGAAAAATTCACCTTTGCGCGGTCCCGCTCGACCTCACGGAGCCGCCAATCGGCGGGAAGGGTCAGGTGGGCCGCGCCGTCACCGAGCGCGAGCGGCTGCCCGTCCGTCATGCGCTGGCCTGGGCCTCGTCTTCCGTGGACCCCGCCGCGGCATCGGTCGCCTCGGCGGCCGACTCCCCAGGGGTTGGAGTTTCGGAGAACGGTTCGTCCGCCCCGGAGTCCTTCGATTCCGCGTCGGTCTCTGTGGCGGCCGTTTCGGCTGCCCCGTCGTCGGCATCCGTACTGTTGGCCACCTGGGTTTCGGACCGCTTTGGTGTTGTCGCCACAACGGCCGCGCGGAGTAGCCGGTCATGATGCCGGTAGCCCGCCTGCAGGAGTTCAGCCACGGACCCGCCCGGCAGATCCGGTCGCTCGATCTGGGTCACCGCCTGATGGAGAGTCGGGTCAAATGGTTCCCCGGCGAGAGGAGCGATGCGCTGGATGTCGTGGCGGCGGAACTTCGCGTTCAGCTCCTGGAGCGTGAGCTGGACCCCCTCACGCAGTGTTGCGACATCCTCGATCTTGGCATCGGCGTCAGGAGGAATGCTGGTGAGGGCTCGTTCGAGATTGTCGACGACCTCGAGCAGGTCGCGGGCAAGGTTGGAGGCGCCGTACTTCAGCGCGTCCGCGCGCTCGCGGGCCGCGCGCTTGGTCGTGTTCTCGGCCTCGGCCCGCGCGCGCAGCGCGCGATCCTGCTCGGCCGCCATCTGCTCCTCGAGTTCGGCAACCCTGGCTTCCAGACGCTCGATGGTGGCTTCCGGCTCCGGCGCTGCCTTCTCGCCCGCTTCGGGCGGCGGCGGATCGTCGCTCGACGGGGCGGGTACCACGTCGGTTTCTGGCAGGTTGTCAGCCGCTTCTGGCTTGGCTTCGTTCTTCTCGGTCAAGGCCAATCCCCCGTGCGAACAGGTGCTGCAAATGGTGCCAGCAAGGTCACGATGCAAGGGCGCAGGCCCGCGGGCGCGGAGCCCGTCATTCGATGCCCACCGCATCCCCGAGGATGGCACCAATCTCGCCGTGAATCACCAGATCAGCGTAGCCGTCATGGGGCGTCGGCTCGCGGTTGAGAATCGCGTAGCGCGCACCATGCCGCTTGGCCGTGAGTGGTACGTCGGCGGCGGGGTACACGATGAGCGATGATCCCACCGCCACTGCAAGATCGCTCGTCCGCGCGGCCTCCTCGGCCCGCCGCATGGCCTCCTCCGGCATCGGCTGGCCGAACGAGATGGTTGCGCTCTTCACGTAGGGGCTTCCACACCCGCGGCAGAAGGGAAGCGTCTCGTCGCGGTTAAAATCCCGGAAGATCTCATCGAGTTCGTGGCGCAGCCCGCATTCGCAGCAGGCGGCGTACGTCGCGTTGCCGTGGATCTCCACCAGCCGTTCGTCGGGCACGCAGGCAGCCCGGTGCAGGCCGTCGATGTTTTGCGTGACCACCATGGCGGCTTGCCCACGCCGGACAAGCTCCGCAACCGCCCGGTGCCCGCGGTTTGGATCCGCCTTCCCAATCGAGCGGTCCGTTTCGCGCTTCCGGCGCCAGCTCTCCCGCCGCAGTTCCTCGGAGCGCAGGAAATCCTCGAACCGGATCGGCTGGAACCGGTCCCAGACGCCGCCGGGACTCCGGAAATCGGGGATTCCCGATTCCGTACTGATCCCGGCGCCGGTGAAGATCAGGATCCGACCAGCCGCTTCCAATTCCGCCCGAAGCCGTGCCGGCGCATCGCTTCCACTATCGGTTGCCACGGGTGTCCCGTCCGTCATGGCCTGGCGTTTGCCCTCCAGCCGCCTGGCAGGCGGATGGAGGGACGGCTCCCGGCGCGCTTGCCCGGAGATGGCGCCAGCCTGTCGGGAAAGCAGGGCCGCAACTCGGAGGCCTGCATCACGACAGCAGTCGCCCAACCGCGCGGGCCGTGTAGTCAACCATCGGGATGATCCGCGCGTAATTGAGCCGGGTGGGTCCGATCACGCCGATCGCGCCAAGGGGTCCATCCTTGCTCTCGCCTTGCGCCAGTGGGGCCACGATCATCGAACACCCGGAGAGCGCGAACAGTTCGGTCTCGGCCCCGATGAAGACGTGGACACCGGACCCATCCCGGGTGGCATTGAGCAGGCGGCGGACCGTCCGGCCCCGTTCCAGCGATTCGAACAGCAGCCGCACCCGCTCCATGTCGGCATGCTCCTGAACCCCCTCAAGGGTTCGGGCGCGACCGGTCAGAATGAGCGACGGATCGCCGTCGGAGGCGCTGCGCACCGCCAGCCCGGCCTCGATCACCTTCTGCGTTTCCACATCGAGATCAGCCTGGTCCGCCGCGATTTCGGCCTCAACCTTGCGGCGCGCCTCCTCCAGCGACCGGCCAACGAACCGGTCGTTGAGGTAATTTGAAGCCTCGATCAATGTGTGCGCGGGGAGCCCCGGCGGCAGTGTGATCAGGCGGTTTTCCACAAGGTCGTGGGTGTCGACGATGACCACCAAGGCACGTAAGGGATCGAGACGGACGAACTCGATGTGCTTGACCGCGCGCTGTCCGCGCGTGGGCGCGACGACCAAGGATGCGCACTGTGCAAGGCCCGACAGTTCCTCGCCGACCTCCCGCAGCACTTCCCGAAGGTTCCGGCCAGCGCCCGTGCAAAGGGCCTCGATGCGGCTGCTGTCGGCCTTCGGCAACTCCCCGAGCTTGAGCAACCCGTCGATGAACAGCCGCAGCCCGCGCTCGGTCGGGAGGCGCCCCGCCGAGACGTGCGGCGCGTACAGGAACCCCAGTCCCTCGAGATCCGCCATCACCGCCCTGACGGACGCTGGAGACAGCGCACCATTCAGTCCCTTGGCTATCGTTCGCGACCCGACCGGAACCCCGTCCACCAGGTACGATTCCACGATCAGTCGGAAGATCTCCTGGGAACGCTGGTCAAGTTCGCGCAGCGGGCTCGTAAGACCGCTCGTGTCATCTTGCATCGCCGTCTCCCTACCGTGGGCGTCCAGCAGACTGGAAGCGTACCTCTGACGCCGGTTTCACGTCCCCTCCGGCACTTCGTGGCGCCGGTGTCCGAACGAGTGCGCGCGGATCAGACGGGCAAGGAAGGGATCCTGGCCAGCCTTCCTCCGGTGATGAGCCCGTAGCGCGGCCTTCAGGCGGCCGCGGTACCCCATCTGCCGGTCTGCCAGCGCGACCATGCGGCTGTTCGGCCAGTTCTTTGGTCGAATCCTGTCCAGTTCGTCCAGCAGTGCCTCCACGGGCGCCCCGGCGCTTCCCGCCGCCATCACGATGAGGGCCGCCGCCGCCGACCGCGAGACACCCTGATAGCAGTGGACGTGGACGTGCCGGCAGTGCGCGACGGCGAGACGCCGGCCCAGTCGAACCAGCGTGCGCACGTCGATCGCGGTCGCCAGGCGCTTTCCCCGCACCGGCCGCACCACATCGTGGAACGCCAGCCGCGTGATCCGCCCGCCGTTCCGACGGCGGAGTGGGAGAGGTGCGGGATTGCCTGGATCAAGGATGGAGACCACATGGCCCGGCCGCCCGTAGCGTGAGCGCTGAACCGTGCGCAGACCGGACACCGTCACCCGAAATGGGGGCAAGCGATCAGGGTGCACTGGAGCGGACGGCCGGGATCGAACCGGCGACATTCAGCTTGGGAAGCTGACGTTCTACCACTGAACTACGCCCGCGTGACGCCCTGCATCAAGGCGATGCCGACCCCGAAAGTATCCGCAGCCCTGTCCCCGGTCAAAGATGCTGCCGCCTGATGGCAGGCCCCGCCGGGATTCCCGAGCGAATGGGAAATACGGAGCCGTGGGCGGTAGAATGGGCCTCTCCCCTGCGATATCTTCTGACCATGTGCCCGTTGCTGGGGCAATCCCTGCTTGGAGACTGCCCTTGGACGCCTTTGTACCTGCGGAGTCTGGTTCGGCGCCGCTAAAACAGGCCAAATACGTGGATGCCGAGGTCACTCTCGACGGGAGCCCACGGGCCACGGTCAGCCTGCGTTCTCTCAACACCCTGTGGTTCAATACAGGCTCGTTGTGCAACCTCTCCTGCCGGGGCTGCTACATCGAATCCAGTCCGACCAATGACCGGTTGCAGTACCTGACCCTGACCGAAGTGGAAGGCTACCTCGACGAGATTGCCGCCGCTGGATTCCCGACCCAGGAGATCGGATTCACCGGGGGCGAACCATTCATGAATCCGGACCTGGTCCGGATGCTGGAGAGCAGCCTGGATCGCTGTTTCCGCGTGCTGGTCCTGACCAACGCCATGCGGCCGATGGAGAAGCGGGCGAGCGCGCTCGCAGCGCTGGCGAGACGCAAGGGCCTCACCATCCGGGTCTCGCTCGATCACTACCGCCAGGACCGGCACGAGGCCATCCGGGGCCCGCGATCGTGGGAGCCCGCGATGCAGGGCCTGCGCTGGCTGCGCCGGCACGGCTTCCACATCACGATCGCATGCCGTCAGTTCGAGGACGAGATGGAAGACAAGACGCGTGCGAGGTTTGCCGACCTGTTCCAGGAACTGGACCTCAGCCTTGATGCGTCGAACCCCGCCGAGCTGGTGCTGTTCCCGGTCATGGATGCGGAGCGCGACGTGCCCGAAATCACGCAGTCCTGTTGGGGCACTCTCGACGTTAATCCCGATTCGATGATGTGTGCCTCGTCCCGGATGGTGGTACGGCGGAAGGGGGCGCCCTACGCCACCATCGTCCCGTGCACGCTCCTGCCCTATGACGAAAGCCTGGAACTCGGCACCAACCTCGCCGGCGCCCGTCCAGACGTGCCACTCAACCACCCGTTTTGTGCGCAGTTCTGTGTCCTTGGAGGCGCCAGCTGTTCGGCGACCTGATTATGAGTGAAGACCCTTTCGACATGCACGAGGCCGAAGACGATGACGATGAAGGCCACTGGTACCAGAAGGAGAGCTGCGGGATCACCGTCCGGGTGCGTCCCTTCTACCTCGAGGAACAGTCGGTCCCGCACGAGGAGCGCTACCTTTGGGCCTACCAGGTTCGCATCGAGAACCGGGGAGCCGGCAAGGTCCAGCTCCTGACTCGCCACTGGCGGATCGTCGACGGGCGGGGGCAGGCCATCGAGGTGGAGGGCGAGGGCGTGGTCGGCGAACAGCCGGTACTGGCACCAGGCGAGACGTTCGAATACGCGTCCGGCACGCCGCTCTCGCAGCCATCCGGCATCATGAGCGGCACGTACTCGATGCAGGGCGAGGACGGTAGTCGGTTCGACGTCGAGATCCCAGCGTTTCCGCTCGATAGCCCCTGGTCACAGCGCACGCTCCACTAGTGACCGCTGAGCGCCCCTCCCGGGCGGAAGCCGAAGCGGCGGTCCGCACGCTGATCCGCTGGATCGGCGAAGACCCGGATCGTGAGGGCCTTGCCGCCACTCCGGGCCGGGTCATTCGTGCCTACGACGAGCATTTCGCCGGGTACAGCAAGGATCCGGGCGCCGTCCTGCGCCGTACGTTCGAGGAGACCGAGGGCTACGACGAGATCGTCGCCCTTCGCTCGATCCCGTTTGAGTCGCACTGCGAGCATCACCTGACGCCGATCATCGGAACGGCCCATATCGGCTATCTCCCGGACCGCAGGGTCGTCGGCCTGAGCAAGCTCGCCCGGCTCGTCGACATCTTTGCGAAACGCCTGCAGCTGCAAGAAAAATTGACCGCGCAGATCGCCGACACGATTACCCAAGAGCTGCGTCCAAGAGGTGTCGGAGTGGTCGTGGAGGCGGAACACTTCTGCGTGGCGACCCGCGGTGTGCAAAAGCGGAACGCCATCATGGTAACCAGCCGCATGACCGGCGCATTCCGCGACGATCCCTCCACCCGTCGCGAGTTCCTACACCTGATCGACCGGGGACCCAGCTAGGACTCCGGGCCGCCGATGCTACGAATCCAGCCGGTCCTGCACCTTACCGGGATCCTGATGCTCCCGGTTGGGGCGGCGATGCTGGTACCCATGACGGCCGACCTGTTCGCGGGCCACCGGTCGTGGCTAGCCTTTGCCGGGACAGGTGCAACGACCGCGTTCGTGGGCGTGGCCCTGGCGCTCGCCTGCCGGCAGCGGACGCTGTTCGGGGGCTTTGGCGAAGTCGCGGATCCGCGGCAGATATTGGCGCTCACAACACTGTGCTGGATCCTCGCGATCGTCCTCGGCGCGCTGCCGCTGTACTTCGCGGATGCCCGGATGGGCTACGCAAACGCGTTCTTTGAAGCCGCCTCGGGCCTGACCACGACGGGCGCCTCGGTGTTGACCAACCTCGACACCCGGCCGCCTGGAACCCTTCTCTGGCGGGCCATGCTTCAGTGGTTTGGCGGCCTCGGAATCGTGGTGATGGCCCTAGTGATGCTTCCGTTCCGGCAGATCGGCGGCATGCAGATCATCCGGCTGGATCACGACGATTTGGGCAGCGGACCACGGCTGAGCCAAGCGCGTCTGGCCCTGGTGCTCGTGCGGATCTACGCGATCCTGACCGCGGTGTGGGTCGTCCTCCTTCGGATCGCGGGCATGGACTGGTTCGATGCCCTTTGTCATGCGATGACGACGATTGCGACCGGCGGCTACTCGACCCGCGACGCCTCGGTCGGGGCTTGGAACAGCCCCGGCGTCGAAGCGGTGGTGATCCTCGGCATGCTGGCCGCGTCGGTGCCCTTCATCGGCTACCACCAGATTGCACAGGGCCGCTGGCGCCACTTCGCGCGGCATCCTGAAGTCGGGACGTTCTTCGCGGTCGTCGGAGCCGCGGTCGGGGCGGTCACGCTGTGGCTGTGGTTGGGGAACGGTGCGGGGCCGCTCGACGCCCTGCGACGCGCTGCCTTCAATGTGATCTCCGTGATGACGGGCACCGGCTACGCGACCGAGGACTTCTCGCATTGGGGAGGCGCACCCACGGCGCTGCTGTTCCTGTTGATGTTTGTCGGCGGTTGCAGCGGAAGCACGACCGGCGGTCTCCGGATCTTCCGCATCCAGGTGATGCTGACTCTGGTCCGGGCGCAGCTGCGCAAGGTGCCAGAGCCGCGCCTGGTGAGCGTGCCGCGCTTTGCCGGCAGGCGGGTCAGCGAAAACTTCATCCGCCCGGTGCTCAGCATCGCCGCCCTGTTCCTGGTGACGGTCACGGTGCTGGCCGGCTACCTCTCGATCCTGGGACTCGACCGCCTGACGTCCCTGTCGGCGGCCGCGTCGGCAGTCGCGATCGTGGGGCCGGGTCTCGGCCCGATCGTCGGCCCCAGCGGCACCTACGCCCCGCTTCCCGAGGCAGCCAAGTGGGCACTTTCGGCCGGCATGTTGCTCGGCCGTCTCGAATTCCTCACGGCGCTGGTGCTGTTCGCCCCCGGATTCTGGCGGCGCTGAACAGCCAGGCGAGCAGCCTGCCGGCATCGCTCTGGATCAGAAACAGGCTCGGCACGATCACCAGCACCAGCGGGGTCGTTGCCAGCAGGCCGAAGATGATCGTAGTCACCATCGGCTGGATGAACTGCGCCTGGAAGCTCGTCTCCAACAGTAGGGGTGCCAGTCCACCGATCGTCGAAACCGTGGTCAGGATGACCGCCCGCAGCCGCTCGCAGCTCCCACTGATCACCGATCCGACCAAGTCCAGCCCAGCGCTCAACCGACGATCGATGGTGTTCACGACGATGATCGAGCCGTTGACCACGATGCCCGACAACCCAAGCAGGCCGATCAGCGAGATGATCGTGAGATCGTACCCCATGACCCAGTGCCCGAAGATCGCCCCCACCGCCGCAAAGGGAATGACGGCCATCACGATGATCGGTCGGGTGTAAGACCCGAACACCAGGGCGATCGTGAGGTAGATCGCGAGAAGACCGAGTGCGGCTCCGGCGACCATCTCGGAAAGGGTCTCCTCCTGCTGCTCGCTACGGCCGGCCAGACGCCACTCGACCCCGTGCCGCTTCGCAACCTCGTTGATCGGCCCCTGCACGAATTCCGCCAGCACCTCGTTGGCGTTGGCCCGGCCGGGGTCGACGTCGGCCGTCACGGCAATCTCGCGCACCCCGTCCTCGCGGCGGAAGACGGAAAACCCCTGGCTCTCGGAAATGTCGACGACCTCCGACAGGGGCACTTCCTGGCCCGCGGGACTCCGCATGAACAAGGTGCCGAGCGCGTGGGCCTCCATGGCATCCGAGCGCAGGCGTACCCGGACCACCAGTTCCTCGTCACCCACAGCCAGTCGCTGGGCGATGATGCCCTCAAATGCCCCGCGAACCTCCTGCGCCACTGCGGCTGTCGTGAAACCGAGGGACCGGCCACGCTGGGTCAGGGTCAATTCGAGTTCGCGCTTGCCGTAGGGCAGATTGTCACGGATGTCCGTGACGCCGACGTAACCGGCGAGGAGCTCGCGGATCTCAAGGGCAGCCGACTTCATAGCTGCGGCGTCGGCCCCGGAAAGACGAACGTCGATGTCAGTGCCTCGCGGGCCGCGCGCGGGCGGCCGGATGACAAGGTTCTCAAGGCCCGGGAGCGGCCGGACCTCCGCGCGCCAGGCATCGATGACCTGCTGGAGCTGTATCGTTCGCTGCTCGCTGGGGACCAACTGAAGCGTCATACCGCCCACGTGATCGCCCGACCGACTGTTCCTACCCGTTGGCGTGCGGCCGACAAAGCCGTAGGTTGTCTCCACGATGCCGGCCTCGTTCAGGGCGTAGATGGCGCGCTCCAACTCGTCGACCATGGCCTCCGAGGTACTCCGCGGCGTGCCCGCGGGGAACCAGAAGCTCGCCTCCGCCCCATTGTCCTCAAGACCAGGGAAGAACACGAATTTGACCTTGCCGCCGGCAAGGAGCCCGAGGACCACGATGAATAGCGCCGCAACGATCGCCGTCATCAAATAGCGGCGTGACAGGGCCCAGCTGATGAATCTCCGGTAGATGCCGTCGCGCAGGCGCTCGAATCCTCGATCAAACCACCGACGAAAGCCGCGGGCTTCCCCGGAACCCCTCTTCCTCCGGGAAAATGCGTGTCGCATGTGTCCGGGCAGGACAAAGAAGCATTCGATGAGACTGGCGATGAGCACCGCGACCACCACCAGCGGGATCGCGCCGACGATCTGGCCGATAAATCCCGTCACGAAGAATATTGGCATGAATGCGCAGACGGTCGTGGCCGAGGCGGCCAGCACTGGCCAGAGCATCGCCCGCGCTCCGAGGACCGACGCGTTGAGGGGCGGATCGCCGTGCTCCAAGTGCATCTGTCCGTGCTCGGCAACCACGATCGCATCGTCCACCACGATGCCGAGCATCATGATCATGGAGAACATGCTGACCATGTTGATGGACTGGCCGGTCAGGAACATGACGAATAGGGTCGCGGCGAATGCGGTCGGAATTCCGAGTGCGACCCAGAAGGCCGTCGCGGGGCTCAAAAAGATGAACAGCACCGCCAACACCAACGCGAGACCGCCCAGACCGTTCCGGACCAGCATGCTCAGCCGGCTCACAACGCTGTCCGCCTCGATCCGATAGAACGTGAGCTCGAGGTCGTCCGGCAGGCCCCCCGGCGTTTCCTGAAGATAGGCCTGAACGTCCTTCCATATCTCCAGAATGTCGCTGGTCTGCGAACGGGTAACATGCAGGGAAAGCGCCGTGCGTCCCGCCACGCGGCCCTTCGCCATGCCCTCGGCGAACGTGTCGGAAACCGTTCCAAGATCGGCGACGCGGAACGTCCGCCCGCTTGCGTCGGAGACGATCTCCAGTGACCCGAGTTCGGCGGCCGTCGTCCGCTCGCCCGTCATCCGAACCTGCAGTTGGTTTGCACCTTGGGTGTCGCCGCCCGGTAAGTCGCGCGACTGGGCGGCAATCCGACGTGCGACGTCGTCCAGACTGAGGTCGAGGGCCAGCAGGGCAGCGGGTTCAAGGTCGACGACGAGTTCGGGAGCCCGGAAGTCCGAAATCGTCACCCGGTCGGCCCCGTTGGCGAGCAGGCCGTTACGGAGTGTCTTCGCGTACTCGCGTAGCTGGGCTTCGTCGTAGGGGCCGGCAACCCGGATGCTGGCAACTTTCTCGAACGGAATGACACGCCGAATAGTGGGGCGTTCTGTCGTCTCCGGAAGCGTGGTCACACCGGCGACGGCGGTCTCCACGTCCGAGAGCGCCTTCTGCATGTCCGTCCCGTGCCGGAACTCCAAGATGATGTTGCAGTAGCCCTCCTGGGCCGTGGATTCCACGAGCTCGACCGAATCGAGAAAACGAACTTCGGGCTCGATCGCGCCAATCACCGACTGCTCGATTTCCTCCGCGCTTGCTCCCGGCCAGATCACCGTCACCGTGACCATGTCGATGGAGTAGTCAGGAAAGAACTGCCGATTCAAACGGTCGAGCGATGCCAGTCCCAGCGCCAGCATGATGATCATGAGGATGTTGGGCGCCGTCGGATGACGGGCCAGCCTCGCGATCAGTCCCGCGCGGGGAGCCGGGCCCGGCTTAGTTTCCATCCTGCCCGCCGCCCGCGACCACCCGGACCAAGTCACCCGGCGTGAGTTCCGCCGACCGGGTCACGATCACGTGCTCATCGGCGAGGTTCCCGCGCACCAAAATCTGATTCCCCGCCCGGGTCACCACCCCGACCTCGCGTGCCTCCGCAACCCCGTCGGCCACGACCAGGACGCTCGGTCCGGCGCGGACCGCCTCGTAGGGAAGCCGGAAGGTCCCGACATGCGACTCCTCGTACAGCTCCACCTCGACAAAGGCTCCGGGTCGGATGGGGTCGGCGTCGAGGCCGGTCTCCGAAATCAGCGCGTACACATGGACGCCGGCACGCCCGGCCTGGATCTCGCCCTCGATCCGAGTCACGCGCGCCGTATAGGTGCGCACTCCCCCGTCGGTGCGCCAGCTAACGACACAAATGGCACCGATGCCGCCGTCGGCGATATCGGCCAGTCGGGCGAGCTGCCCCTCAGGAATGAAGAAACGGACTTCCAGTGCGTTGGTGTCGATCAGCCGGGCGATGCGTTCGCCCGGTGCGACCTGTTGTCCAAGGTCGGCCGATACCTGGGCCAGACGGCCGTTGAACGCGGCGCGGATACGGGTGTCGCTCAGAGCCCGACGGCTCCGCGCCTCGGAGGCTCGGAGGCGCTCGAGAACGGCCTCCTGCTGGTCGATCCGGGCTTCGCTTGCGGCTGCCTGCTGGCGCCGCGTTGTAAGGTCGGCCTTGGCCGACGAAAGCTTGGACTGCGCCGCCTCGAGCGTGCGTCGGGCGCTGATATTCTGCTCAGCGAGGTCGGCTTGGCGCTCGTACTCAGAGCGGGTCAGATTGCGCCGTTCCTCGGCGAGAACGACCAGTTCATTCTGGTGCCGACTGGTTTCGCGGGTCTCAGTCAGGCGAGCCTCGGCCTCGCGCACGGCCGCTCCGGTTTCCTCGACCCGGCGTTCGTAGTCGAAGGGGTCGAGTTCCAGGAGGATGTCCCCGGCGGTTACCGGCGCACCGTTCGCGAACTGGTCCGAGACACGGATGACGGGACCGCCGACCCGGGCACGGACGTCAGCCGAGCGCCGGGCGATGACCTCGCCGTAGGCGAAGAGCGTGGACGCATGGTCACCCGGCTCCACCGCGACCACCGCAACCGGAAGGGTAAACGGTCCGAAATCAGCGACTCCGGGGGGAACTTTCGCCCGGACGAGCGCGACGAACACCGCCGCGGCGGCAGCAAGGACACCAAGGAACTGCAGCCCGTGCCAAATTCGCCGGAGTACGCGGAAGAATTGGCGGTGAGCCCTTCCCGGCTTGCGCGGGGCGGGGCTCTCCTCGATCGCTACCGGGCTCTCCTCAACAGGTCCGGATTCGGTGTCGACGTCGGTGGACTCGGTCATGGTATCGCAGTAGCTGGTCGCGCCTTCCAACCCCGAAATCGGACCTCCTCGGTCCACAGCCCGTTGGCGGCACGCACGACGTAGGCGCGTGACATCATATGATGTGTGCGAAGTCAAACATATAGGGCTCCCGAATTATCGTTCCACCGAAGTTCGTCAGTCGGGCCGACCGCTGCCTCTGCAACGGCTGACAACAGGTTCTCGCGAGTCAGTGCCTGGCTTCGAAGTAGCCGGGTCCTACAAGGACCAAGACCGCCCGTGTGACCAGTCCTTTGGTGAATTCGTTCGCCGCCGCGGCGTACCAGGTGAGCGAGCGCCTTTCCCCGACAGTGTTGCTGACCGGGTACGGCACCACTTCAAGGTCCGGCGCGAGATGCTGGAACAGCAGCAGGCTTCGCGGCAAGTGGAGCGCGCTCGTCACGAGAGCAGCGCTCCGAATTTCCCGTTCCACGGCCCAGCGGCGACTCTCGACCGCATTGCCAACGGTATCGGTTGCCATCCTCCCGAGATCGACCCGGGACACGATCTCGGGCGGCACCACGAGGTCGGCAGCACGCACACCCGCCCCAACTCCCGACACGAGCAGACGCGCCTCGGGGAGTTCCTGCAGCAGCCGGAAGCCCGTATCGAGACGCCCCTGTCCGCCTGTGAGAACGATGACCGCTTCCACATCGGAGCCGACCTCGGCTACCCGCGGCAACGACTGCACGAATCCATGCAATCCGACCGCCCATGCAAAGATGCAGGAGCCGGCCACCGCCAGCGGCACCGTGCGGACGACTTTCCTAAGGCCTGGCAGATCCTGCTCCAAGAGCTGCTGCGGCCGATGCGCGGAATTCAAGCGCGTGTGCAGATGCCTGAACGGATGAACGGAGCGTGGAACAGCTGGAAGGAAGCGGAGGTACAGCAAGTGCGTCAGGCATCAAGCATCAAGTATAGGACGATCAAGGCTTTGCCGGGCAAGTTTCAACCCGGCGAGGGACCGCGGGTAGCGCCGGAGCACAGTGCCGGGCCCTGGTCCGCGTGGTGATCCCGACCCACGACGGTCATCCGCGGGCCCGCCGGTCCAGACAGGTGCCGGTCTGCAAATCATGCCGCAGCGTTATGTGGCCGTTCCTTCCCTTCAACGGCGCGCGTGTGGTATAGAGAACGACCGCTTCGGCGGGGATATACACGTTTGTGCCCACGAGAGAGTACATCCATTGCAGGTCGTCGTACGAGACAACAATGTCGACCAGGCCCTAAAGGCGCTGAAAAAGAAGCTTCAGCGTGAGGGCTTGTACCGGGAGATGAAGAAGCGGAGGGCCTACGAGAAACCCTCCGAACGAAGGGCCCGCGAAAAATCTGAAGCCGTGCGCCGCTGGCGGAAACTCCAGCGAAAGCGCGCCGCGCGCGAGGCCTGATCGATCCAGTCACTCCCCGCGGAGTGCCCACACCTCGATGATGCTACTGCGGATCGCTCGTCGATCGGCTGTCTGCATCGCTGAGCGCGCGGTTAAACGCGGCCACCGCCGCGCCCGACCCCTTGGGGTGGTTCCAGACCGCCGACACCACGGCCACGAAGGCCGCCCCCGCCGCCGCTAGCTGCCCGCAATTCGCCGGCGTGATCCCCCCGATCGCGACGGCCGGCACGACGGTAGCGCTGTCCCAGTCCTGAAGGAGCGAGAACCTTGGCCGTGCCCGCGCCCGCTTGGTGGTCGTCGGGAAAAACGCGCCAAAGGCCACGTAGTCTGCATCCGCCTTCGAGGCGGCTTCCATTGCAGCGTGCTTGGAGTCGTAGCAGCTGACTCCAAGAACCCGTTCGTGACCGATCCGCTGCCGCGCCGCCTCCGCCGGTAGATCCTCCACCCCCACGTGCAGGCCGTCAGCATCCGTCGCCTCAACGAGGTGCGCTCGGTCATTCATCACTAGCGGTATACCCCGCTCGCGGCACCGGGGCAGGAGCTCCGCCATCGCCGCAACGACTGTAGCGTCGTCCGCTTCCTTCATTCGCAACTGCACGCACCCCACGGGTCCGGCGGCCAAGGCGTCCTCCATTCTGGGGACGAACTCACGCAGATCGAAGACCGACGGCGTAATCAGGTACAGCTGGCAGGGCGGTGCACTGCTCCCGCGTTGGCGACGCGTCAGGATGCACTCCGGTAAATGTCGACGACCTTGCCCAGGAGATCGAGCGCGTCCGGCTTCGCCCGCTGAAAGCTGTTGCGGCCAATGATCGAACCGTGCCCGCCACCGCGGGCTATCTCCCCCACCTCCGCCAGGATGTCTTCCAGTCCCTTTGCGGAGCCGCCGGAAAACACCACGATCCGCCGACCGTCGAAGGCGGCCTGCATGACATGGCGGATCCGCTCGGACAGCGTCTCGGCCGGCACTCCCTGATTGCCATACACCGCTGCGGCCTCCTTTTGCGCAAGATGAGCTGACGGCGGTTTGACCTTGATGACATGCGCGCCAATCAGGGCCGCCAGGTGCGCGGCGTAGGCCGTGACATCAAGTGCCGTCTCGTCTTCCTTGGCCAGAGCGCCGCCGCGCGGGTACGACCAGACGACGGTCGGAAGTCCAGCCGCCCGAGCTTCGCGAATGATCTCGCGCAGTTCCTCCATCATTCCGTACTGGGCCTCTGCACCGGGGTACATCGTGAACCCCACGGCCGTGCAGCCGAGCCGCACCGCATCGCTCACGGACGCGGTCACGGCCTGATCCTTCACGGTGGACCAGCTCATGCCGCTGTTCAGCTTCAGGATCAGCGGCAATCGGCCGGCAAACGTGTCGAATCCCGCCTGCAGCAGCCCGAGCGGAGCTGCGAACGCGCTCAGACTCGCATCGAGCGCCAATTGGTAGTGATAGTGCGGATCGTATCCGTCCGGATTGGGTGCGAAGGATCGGCCGGGGCCGTGCTCGAATCCCTGATCCACCGGTAGGATGACGACCCTGCCCGTACCGCCGAGCGCTCCGTGCATGAGGATCCGACCCAGGTTGGCGAGCAGTACCGATGCCTCTCCCTCGTAGTTACTGAGGATGCGTCGGACTTCAGGCGTTGCATGCATGCGCATGAATCCTTTTGTGGAACAAGAGGTCAGGCAACGAGTGGCGAGAGTCCCGGTAGGCTCCGCCCCTCGATCCATCGGAGGAAGGCACTCCCGGCAACCGAGACGTAGCTGAATCCTCCGCCCATCGACAAGTGGCTGAGGGCCGCCGCGGTGTCGCCGCCGCCCGCCACCGAGGTCAGGACCCCGCCGCGGGTCAGCATGGCTGCGGTGCGTGCGACGACCGCGGTTCCCTGATCGAACGGCGGGACTTCGTACAGCCCGAGTGGCCCGCTCCAGAGGAGCGTTTGCACAGTCGTCAGCCGGTTGCCGTAGACGTCGCAGGTCTCCGGGCCGATGTCCAGCACCCGCTGCCCGGCTGGCACCTGATCGACGGCCACGACCTGGGGCTCCTCCTCCGTCCCTGCTGCGTCCGCCACGACCACGTCGACCGGCAGCAGCAAGTCGCAGCCCGACCGGGACGCAGCGTCTGCGATCGCACGCGCCTCATCGAACATCTCGGGCTCCATCAGCGACTCGCCAAGGTCGAGCCCCCCCGCGGCCAAGAAAGTGTTGGCCATCGCGCCACCCACCGCCAGGGCGTCCACGCGCGAGACGAGGTTGCGTAGGGCGACGATCTTGGAGGACACCTTGGAGCCGCCGACGATCGCCATCACGGCACCGTCCCCGGAATCGAGGATCCGGCCCAGCATGTCCACCTCGGTCTCGAGCGCCCGCCCCGCGACGGCCTCCAGGTGATGGGGGACCCCGACGACCGAAGCGTGCTCCCGGTGCGCGACGGAAAACGCGTCGTTCACGTACGCATCACCCAGCCGCGCAAGCGCCGCGGCGAATTCCGGATCATTGGATTCCTCGCCGGGATGAAACCGAAGGTTCTCGAGGAGCGCGATCCCGCCGGGTTGCAGGTCCCGAGTGATCGCCTCGATCGTCTCTCCCACGCAGTCGCCGAGAAGTGCGATCTCTTCCACCCCCAAGGTCTCGCCGAGGGGATCCACCAGCTGCGTAAGGGAGAGGTCCAAGTCCACTTCGCCACCCGGGCGTCCGAGGTGGGAGGCAAGGATGACCTTGGCCCCACGGGCGACCAATTCCGCGACGGTGGGCTTCAGGCGCTCGATGCGCGAAATGTCCGACGGCGTGCCGTCCGGGTAGAAGACAATGTTGAGGTCACAGCGAACAAACGCCCGCCGTCCCTCCCACGGGATCGAGTCCAGAGATCGAAGTTTCACCCTCCCGGTCCGCCGAATCCGGCCATTCGAGCGGCCGTGTCCGCCATCCGGTTGGAGAATCCCCACTCGTTGTCGTACCAAGCCAGTACCCGCACCAGCCGCCCGTCGACCACCTGGGTCTGCGTGGCGTCGAACGTAGCGCTGGCCGGAATGTGGTTGAAGTCACACGACACCAATGGGGCATCGGAGTAGTCCAGCACACCACGGAGCTCCCCGTCCGCCGCTGCCGCCATCGCCTCGTTGATCTCTTTGGGCGTGGTCGGACGGCCGGGATCGAATACCAGGTCCACGAGCGAGACATTCGCGGTGGGCACGCGGATGGCGCAGCCGTCGAGCCGTCCCGCGAGTTCGGGCAAGACCAGTCCGATCGCCCGCGCCGCACCGGTCGAGGTCGGAATGAGCGACAGGGAGGCCGCGCGGGCGCGACGGAGATCGCCGTGCATCGTGTCCTGGAGGCGCTGGTCAGCCGTGTACGCATGCACGGTGGTCATGTAGCCCCGCTCCAGGCCCACCAGCGCGTGCAGCACCTTGGCCACGGGGGCGAGGCAATTCGTCGTGCAGGACGCATTCGACACCACTTGATCGCCTGGCGCAAGCGTCGAGTCGTTGACGCCGAACACGATCGTCCGGTCGACGTCCCTGGCCGGAGCCGATACCAACACCCGGGCGGCCCCTGCATCGAGATGCTGTACGGCACCGGCCCGGTCGGTGATCCGGCCCGTGCATTCCAACACGACATCGACGTTCATGTCTCCCCACGGGAGCTTGCCGGGATCAGGCTCAGCCAGCACCGATACGCCATCGCCTCCGACCTTTAGACGCCCGTCCTCAAGGGTAACCGTGCCCGGAAACCGCCCGTGGACCGAATCGAACTGCAACAGGTGGGCGGATGTCTCGGGCGGGGCAAGGTCGTTCACGGCGACGACCTCCACGTCATCCCGGCCCGACTCTTGGATTGCCCGGAACACGAGCCGGCCAATTCGCCCGAAGCCGTTAATGGCCAGTCGTGCGGCCATGGAAATCTGCCTCCTCAGTTGCGGCCAAGCCGCGTGCGAACGCGCTCGGCGACGGCCTCTGCAGTAATGCCGAAATGCCGGAACAGATCGGACGCCGGCGCGGACGCTCCGAACCCGGTCATGCCGACAAATTCCCCGTCCAAACCAAGCCAGCGGGTCCAGCCGAACCGGGTCGCGGCCTCGATGCCGACTCGCAACGTATCACTCCCGAGGACCCGCTCGCGATACGCCTCGTCCTGAGATGCGAACAGCTGCCAGCAGGGCAGGGACACCACCCGCGACGCGATTCCCTCCTCGGCGAGGAGGTTCGAGGCGGCCATCGCTACGGCGACTTCCGAGCCCGAAGCGATTAGCACGGCCCGCGCATCGGAGGCATCGCGCAGCACATAGCCGCCGCGGCGGGCGGTGCAGTCCGGGTTCGTCGTGGTCCGCACCGTCGGCACTCCCTGACGGGTGAGCGCGATGATCGACGGGCCGGTCGCGTGCTCCAGGGCGAGCTGCCAGCACTCCGCCGTCTCCACGGCGTCGGCCGGACGCAGGACCATAAGGTTGGGAATCGCGCGGAGCGACGCGAGGTGCTCGACCGGCTGATGGGTTGGGCCGTCTTCACCGAGACCGATCGAATCGTGCGTTGCCACGTGGATCACGCGGATTCCCATGAGCGCCGCAAGACGGATCGCCGAGCGCGAGTAGTCCGAGAACACGAGGAACGTGCCGCCGTAGGGGATCAGCCCGCCGTGCAGGGCAATGCCGTTCATGCTGGCCGCCATGCCGAGTTCACGCACACCCCAGTACAGGTACCGGCCGGCAAACTCCCCGGGCGTGACCGCCTCCTGCGTCGAAGCCCGGGTATTGTTGGAACCGGTGAGGTCGGCCGAGCCGCCCACCAGGTTGGGAACCACCTGCGCCAATTCGTCCAGCACCACCTGGCTGGCCTTCCGCGTCGCCCAACCGGGTGAGTTCTCCGAAAACTTCTGAACGAGATCCGCCACCGCCGGCTCCAGATCCTTGGGGAGCTCTCCAGCCAGCGCCGCCGCTAACGCTTCAGCCTGAGTTCCGCCCGCCGCCTGCCGCGCTTCCCATGCCGTGCGTTCGGTCTGCCCGCGCCCGCCTACGGCACACCAGCGTGCACCGATCTCGTCCGGGATCTCGAACGGCGCATGGGGCCAGTCCAGCGCCTCGCGCGCGCCTGCGATCTCGTCCGCGCCCAACGGGGCACCGTGCGCACTCGCCGTGCCGGCCTTCGTCGGAGCGCCAAAGGCGATGGTTGTTCGGCAGCAGATCAGCGAGGGACGCCGGTCGTCAACGACGGCCGACAATGCCTGGTCGACCGCTACCGTGTCGTGACCATCGACCGACTGGGTGTGCCAGCCGAGTGCGGCAAACCGGGCCAGATAGTCATCCGACATCGCGAGGCTGGTCGGCCCGTCGATCGAGATACCGTTGTCGTCGAGCAGGACCGTGAGACGACCCAGCCGCAAATGGCCGGCCAGACTGGCCGCCTCGTGGCTGATCCCCTCCATCATGCAACCGTCGCCGGCGATCACCCACGTGCGATGGCTGACCAGGTCGTCCCCAAAACGCGCATTCAGCATGCGCTCCGCAAGCGCCATGCCGACTGCGTTGGCCAGTCCCTGCCCGAGGGGTCCGGTGGTGGTCTCGATGCCCTTGCCGTGACCGTACTCGGGATGGCCGGCCGTGCGGCTGCCGAGCTGCCGGAATCGCTTCAGTTCCTCGAGCGTGAAGTCCGCGTAACCCGTGAGGTGCAAGAGGGAATACAGCAGCATGGAACCATGACCGGCCGAGAGCACGAAGCGGTCGCGGTCAGGCCAGTCCGGGCAGCCGGAGTCAAATTTGAGATGCCGGGCGAACAGCACGGTGGCAACGTCCGCCATGCCCATGGGCATGCCCGGATGTCCGGATGCGGCCTGCTCGACCGCGTCCATCGCGAGGGCGCGCACCGCGTTGGACATGCCGCGGAGCGATGCAGGGGAAAACGTCTCGGACAAGCCGGTATCCGGGGGCGCAGTCAGGGCGTCGGAAAAAGAGAACCGGCGGACGCCGGTGAGACTGCAACATGCGTGCCGCGCCGCGACTCGTCAACCAGTATCTATAGCCCCGATCGTCACGTTTTCCGAGACGGAGTTCACCAGGTGAACCCGAGTTGGACTCTCCCTTCGCAATGAAGCGCTCTCGCGATGATCGATATCCTGCTGTCGTGCCAGTAGCCACCGATCGGGAGAAGCCATGACGCCGCAGGATGTGCTGTCCTTCTGGTTCGGGGACGCAATCACGAGCCCAGAGGCATTGCAGCGTCGCACTGCGGTCTGGTTCCGCAGCGATCCCACGTTTGATCAGGATTGCGCGTCCCGTTTCGCCACTGCGCTCACGGAGGCCGCCCGCGGCGGCCTGCGGGGATGGGCTCCATCGCCGCGCGGGCGTCTGGCCCTCGTGGTCCTGCTCGATCAGATGCCACGCAACATCCGTCGCGGATCGTCTGCCGCGTTCATGTACGACGCGCAGGCGGCTGCTCACTCCGTCGACGCAATCGATTCCAAACAGGACCGCTCACTCCACCCGGTCGAGCGCATCTTTCTGTACATGCCTCTCCAGCATGCCGAGAACCGCAATCTCCAACGCCGGTCAGTTGAGCAGTTCGAGGCGCTCGCGGCCGAAGCGGGCGATGCTTGGCGCGACAGCTTCATCGAGAACGTGCGCTACGCGCGCGAGCACCGTGACATTGTTGAACGGTTCGGCCGGTTCCCGCACCGCAATCGCATTCTCGGTCGGGAATCCACCGAGGAGGAAGAGCGTTACTTGGCCGCCGGAGCGCCAACATTTTCGCAATGACGCGTCTGGCCAGCGATACGGAAGATTTCGCGATTCCACCTCCCCGAGGCATTGTCGGTGGTGAGTAATTCCTCACGCACGCCCCGGTTACACCGACGTCGGCGTAATGGAGCCGCATGCGCCGTAACGTCGCCCGTGGGCACGGAAGACCGGTCGTGGGCTGCGATGTCGTCCCGTTCATTTCGCTACGTGCGCCGGGGCAGGAGCCGTTGCAGGGAAAACGCAAGGCCCATCGAGGAAGGGTTCGTCAGGAAGATCGTGGCGGGCTGCGGACGCCTGTATCGAGCCGACACCTGCTGGCGGCTGGAGCCCTGATGGACCGGCATCGCCTGCCAGCGCGTGTTCAGCGAGACGGAGCCCGCTCTTCATGCCATCATCAGCATCCCGTGCTCCGATGAACAGTGAGAACACGACATGACAAAGCAATCGGAATTCGTCCACGCGAAGGCGAGCGATGCCGCCTGGACCCCCGGGTTACGCGAGATCTTCGACTACCGCGATCTCGGCGTTAAGGACAGCACCAACGGCGACTACGTCGCGCACATCATCAAGGCCAACGGCAAACGCATGCAGGATGAAGTGCAGCAGTGGCACGCGCACGATTGCGACTTCCAGTTCGTGCTGGTGTTAAACGGCTGGGCCGAGTTCGAATACGAAGGACAGGGTGTCCACCGGATCGAGAAGGGAGACTGCATCCTGCAGCCACCGGGGATCCGACACCGCGAGATTGCGTGCTCGGACGATTACGAAGTGCTGGAGATTGTCTCGCCAGCCGATTTCGGAACCCGGGTCGTCGAAGCTCCGACCAAGGCCGCGGCCTAAGCTGCGCAGCAATGATTGGAGTGGGAGAGGCGCTGCCCCCACCCCATCCGCCCCGAATGGACTGCGAAATGGGCCACGCGTGTCTAGTGCACGTGGGTCGGCCCGGCCGCGAGCGTCAGGTGCACGTGCACCAACCGTGATCGGGCTGCTCCAGCGCGTCTCCAGGGCGAAGGTCGAGATCGGTCCGGACACCGTCGGGGCCATCGGCCACGGCCTGATGGTTCTCATCGGCGTGGAACGCGGGGACACCGAGCGCACGGGTAACCGTCTCGTCGAACGTCTCGTTGGGTACCGCGTGTTTCCCGATGATGACGGGAAGATGAATCTCAGCGCCGCCGACATCGGCGCCGGACTCCTGCTCGTTCCTCAATTCACTCTGCCCGCCGACACACGCAAGGGCACTCGTCCGAGCCTTTCCAATGCTGCGCCGCCGAATGACGGGAAGCGTCTCTTCGACCATGTCGTAAACCGGGCGCGCGCGCTGCATCCGGTGGTTGAGACCGGACGATTCGGCGCGCACATGCAGGTCTCCCTTACCAACGACGGTCCGGTGACGTTCACGTTGCGCGTGGCTCCTCAGACGTGATTTCTCCGGCACGACTCTGGAAGGCCCGTATGCATGCCGCGGGCAGCAAACATTTCCATGATCGGCCGCCTCCAATGTCCCTGCTGGCTACTTAGCTCACCTGACTTGCCCGCCTAGCCCGGATATCTCACCAGCGGGGGGTGCATGGAGCGGAAACGCGTGGTACAGGTAAGAAAGACAAACCCTTACCGGCCATGACGGAGCCACCCCATGCACACAGACTGTACCTCGACGCAACTGGCGTTTGAAGGCCTTGGCCGGCGTGCGGTGGTGGGCCGGTTCGACGGCGGCCGGCTGACGACCGATGGCGGCGTGCTGCTGCTGCGGGAGGTTGACCGGCGCTTCCGGGTGACGTCGCGGCTGGCGGCGTGCTTCCGGGACCACCGCGACCCACGGCGGATCGAGCATCGCCTGGAGACGCTGGTGGCGCAGCGGGTGTTGGCCCTGGCGGCGGGCTACGAGGACCTCAACGACCATGACCGGCTGCGCGCCGACAGCGCCTTCGCGCTGGCGAGCGGGTGTGCGGACGTGACCGGGGAACGGCGGCGGCGGGCGCGGGACCGGGGGCATGCGCTGGCGGGATCGAGCACGCTGAACCGCCTGGAGCTCGGCGTACCGGAGGCGGCGGCGCAGGACCGCTACCAGCGGATTGCCGCCGACCGGGAAGCGATCGACCGGCTGCTGGTGGACCTGTTCCTGGAGGCCCATGCCGCCCCGCCGGCGGAGATCGTACTCGATCTCGACGCCACCGACGATCCGCTGCACGGTCGCCAGGAGGGCCGGTTCTTCCACGGCTACTACGGGCACTACTGCTATCTCCCGCTGTACGTGACCTGCGGCGAGCACGTGCTGTGCGCCCGGCTGCGCCCGGCCGATATCGATGCGGCGGCGGGCGCGGTGGACGAACTGGCGCGGATCGTGCCGCAGATCCGCCGGCGCTGGCCCGGGACCCGGATCCGGGTGCGCGGCGATGCCGGGTTCTGCCGCGAGGACATCCTGCGCTGGTGCGAGGACGCCGGCCTCGAGTACGTGTTCGGGCTCGCGCGCAACGCCCGCCTGGAACCGTGGCTCGCGAAGGCGCTGCACAAGTCCCGGCGCCGGGGCGCCGCCACCGGCCGGGCCGCGCGGCGGTTCCGGGAATGCCGCTACCGCACGTTGACGTCCTGGAGCCGGGCCCGCCGGGTGGTCGGCAAGGCCGAGTGGCTGCCGGGGCTGCGCGGCGCCAACCCGCGCTTCGTGGTCACCAACATCCCGCGCCGCACCCTCGGGGCGCAGGCCCTCTACGAGGACCTGTACTGCGCCCGCGGCGACATGGAGAACCGGATCAGGGAACAGCAGCTGTGGCGGTTCGCCGACCGCACCTCGAGCGCGACGATGCGCGCCAACCAGCTGCGGCTGACCTTCTCCGCGTTCGCCGGCGCCCTGTTCACCCTCCTGCGCCAGGTCGGGCTGCAGGGCACGGCGCTGGCCCGCGCCCGCGCCGACACCATCCGCGCCCGGTTGCTGAAGGTCGCCGCCCGCATCACCGTCACCGTCCGCAGGATCCGGGTCGCGTTCCCGTCCGGCTACCCGCTGCAGGAGCTGTTCGCGCACGTGCTCGCCGCCCTGCGCGCACCGCCGGTACGCGCGGGGCCCGCCTGACCCCGCCTGCAGCGGTCCTGCCCCCTCCTGCCGCACGCGCCGCGACCGGCGCCGCAGGCGACGTCTGCCCGGCGCCCGCCATCCAGCGTGATCCGCGCCCGGAATCCGCATTGCCGGGCTCTGTCGCGCCCGATCCCGGCGGCCCCGGGCCGCCGGGCACGCCGCCAGCGGCTTCGAAACCCCCGGTACCGCCCCCAAACGCCGAGCGGGCGGCGTCAGGTCCGCTGGTGAGCGAAGCGGGCTAGCCTCTCTTCGCTTGGCCCCCTGCCGTTCCCCTCGAATGTGCTGGCACTGCGCCCCACAATGAGTCTGCTGTCAATCTTGGCAAGCTCGCGCCAACCTCCCAGGGCCATGCAACGATCGACCTCGTTCCTCTGGAACGTCAGGACGTACCTGACTCCAGCCTGTCTGGCAGCCGCGGATTCCGTGTTCGCCTTGGTCTCGAATCTTGAAGCCTTCCAACTCAGCGACGCAACAAACCTCGATATCCGACTGTCACAATGAAGATGAATGGTTGTAGACTAGGTTGCCCAAGATCCAATTTCGGACATTGTCGATGGTCCGCCGGATCCAGTTGTGGGGCGAGACCAATTTGACGGCCTGCCCCTCTCCTACCTACCCTTCGTGGAGCGGAAGGGCTCCGCAAGATCAACAGATCAAAGGAGGTACCGATGGTACAACGCCATCAACAATATGGAGAGCGTTGGATAGACCGA
This sequence comes from Alphaproteobacteria bacterium, assembly GCA_965215575.1. Taxonomy (GTDB): domain Bacteria; phylum Pseudomonadota; class Alphaproteobacteria; order TMED109; family TMED109; genus VXPW01. The sequence goes on along the minus strand of OZ244069.1, from coordinate 1,493,958 downwards.
GAACGAGGCTTCCGGCGCGGGGTACTAGTGCCCCTGTTGGGCTGGGCGCTGATCTTGACGTTCGGCTTGCCCAGCGCAGGCCATGCGGAAAATTGGATTACTGCCTGGTCGGTTAGTCCACATGCGCGCTTTGCGCCCGATTTCATTCTCCCCAATTGGCCACCGAAGTCGCTAACCAATCAAACCATCCGTCAAGTTGCACGCCTCAATCTTGACGGCACCAAAGTCCGCGTAGTGATTTCGAACGAATACAACAGTCTGCCGCTTGACATCGGCGCGGCCTCGGTAGCTGCGGCCAGCGACGGCGGCCAGATCGTTGAAGGGTCAAGTCAAGCGCTGACGTTTTCAGGAGTCGAGGCAATCCGGATTCCGCAGGGCGCTCGAGTCATTAGCGATCCCATCGAACGCTCGGTCAACGCATTCGATAGTTTGGCGGTGAGCATCCACCTGCCCAACCATTCGCTGATCGAGACCTATCACTGGGACGGCGTGCACACGGCCTATATTTCCGGTTCAGGCGACTTTGTCGCCGACACCGCGTTCGATCCGATGATGACCAATCCATCGCGCATGTTCCTCACCGGCATCATGGTCGACGCGCCCGCGGATGCTCAGGCGATCGTCCTCTTCGGCGACTCGATTACCGACGGCAATTGCTCGACCGTGGACGCCAACCATCGCTATCCGGATTTCCTTGCAGAACGCCTGCATGCCGAGGGCATTACCAATGTCGCAATCGTCAACGCCGGCATTTCGGGGGCGCGTTTGTTCAAGGATGGCATGGGCGAAAGCGCACTGGCACGACTGGATAGCGAGGTCTTCGCTCAACCCGGTGTTACCACGATGGTGATCATGCTGGGCATCAATGATATTGGGTGGTCAGGGATGGGATTGGATCCGTGGAATCCGGTCCCGTCCAGTTCCGAGATCACACGGATGTACCAAATGATCATCGACCGTGCGCATATGCAAGGTGTGCGCATCCTCGGCGCCACGCTGACGCCTTTTGCCGATTCCTTTCAGGGCGCCATCCTCGAAGGCTACTACAGCGAGGCGAAGAACCAGGTGCGTACCGAGGTCAACGCGTGGATCCGCAATAGCGGCGCCTTCGATGGCGTGATCGACTTCGATATGACCGTCCGTGACCCGGATAAGCCGAACTACGTTCTCGACGCCTACGATTGCGGCGACAACTTGCATCCGAATGACGCGGGCTATGAGGCGATGGCAAATTCCGTCGACCTGAACCTGTTGCTCGGAAACTAACGGCGCACACTACGTGCGGCGGAGGCTTGCTGAGACTGTCACGCAGGCCTCCGCTGCATCGACCGGTACAGATGCTCCGGTCGTCTCAGTCACGCGGTCGCCCCGGCCGACCCCAAGTTCAAGCCGGCGGCCCAAAGGCCGCCGACCGTTCCCCAAGTCGGCCGGGCGGACGCCGCACCTGCGGCGCCCGGCGACCGCGATCAGGCAAGCGGCTTGCCGATGGAATCGAAGTATTCGCGTGTCACCTTGAAGACCATGGGCGCCAGCAGCAGCAACCCGATCAGGTTGGGCACCGCCATCAGTCCGTTGAGGGTGTCCGCCAAGTTCCAAACCAAATCGACCTTCACGTTGGCGAACGTGAGCGCCGCCAGCACCCACAAAGCGCGGTAGACCATCAGGCTCCGTGCACTGAACGGGTACTGCCAGCACCGCTCGCCGTAGTACGACCACCCGAGAATGGTGGTGAACGCGAATACCGCTAGGGCGATGGTGACGATGTACTGGCCGCCGGCAATCGAGCTCTGGAAGCCGGCCGAGGTGAGCACCACGCCCATCAGGCCGCCGCCGTCGGCACCAGTCATCGTCCATGCCCCCGAGGTGAGAATCACCAGCGCCGTCAGCGTGCACACCACGAGGGTGTCGATGAAGGTGCCGAGCATGGCGATGATTCCCTGCCGCACCGGGCTGTTTGTCTGTGCCGCTGCGTGCGCGATGGCGGCCGAGCCCAATCCGGACTCGTTGGAGAACACCCCGCGCGCCACTCCGAAGCGAACGGCTGCGGCCACTGCCGCGCCGGCAAAGCCGCCGGTCGCCGCGGCCGGCGTGAAAGCGTGGGTGAAGATCAGGCCGATGGCTTGCGGCACGTTCGTGATATTGATGGCAATGATCAACAACGCGGCCCCGAGATAGAGCACGATCATCGCCGGCACGAGCCTGCCCGCAACCTCGCCGATCCGCCGAATGCCACCGATGACGACAATGCCCACGAGCACCGCCACCACCGCGCCGGTCAGCCAGGTGGGTACCCCGAAGCTATTGACCAGCGCGGCCGCCATGGAGTTGACTTGGACCGCGTTGCCAATGCCAAACGCCGCAACCGCGCCGAACACCGCGAAGGCCAGCCCCAGCCACTTGCCGAGTTCGGGAGCGAATGCGCCGACTCCGTTGCGCAGGTAATACATCGGTCCGCCGACGTACTTGCCCGCGCTGTCCAATGCCAAACGTCCGCAACCGCGCCGAACACCGCGAAGGCCAGCCCCAGCCACTTGCCGAGTTCGGGAGCGAATGCGCCGGGCCCACCGCCGACTCCGTTGCGCAGGTAATACATCGGTCCGCCGACGTACTTGCCGAACCGCGTCGGGCGTCATTGCAGCGCGAGCCCATTTGCCACATATGACATGAGAGGATCGCAAGCAAAGAAACTGCGATGGTCGTTCGTAGAAAACACGCCATATCAGTTCTCGCCGTCGCGGCGGCGCTCGGTCTCGCTGCCTGCGGGACACCGACCCCCTATCAGCCGGCCATCAACGGCCAGGGCTACGCCGAACAACTGCTCGAGGATGACCGCTTCCGCATCACGTTCAGCGGTAACAGCCTGACTCCCCGGGAGACCGTCGAGAACTTCCTGCTTTACCGCGCCGCTGAAGTCACCCTGGCGCGCGGTTTCGACCATTTCGTCGTCGCCGATTGGGACACCGAGCGCGACACCACCTATTACTCCACCTCCTTTGGGCTAGGGAGCACGTTCGGATACGGCTGGCACGGCGTCTACGACCGCCCCTTCGGCAACTTCGCCACGGCGGTCGCCCGGCCCGCCGACCGCTACAAGGCCTACGCCAACATAGTCCTGGGAAAAGGCGCCAAGCCGGCCGACGGTTCCGACGCCTACGACGCGCGTTCCGTACTCAGACGCTTGGCCGATACGATCACCTTGCCCGCATCCTGAACGCCCGCCCTGCGGTATCGCGTGCGCGCAGATCTGCCACCGAATCCGGGAACATCGCAGCCGCTTTCCCTGGGGCGTCAGCAAATCAAAGGGGGTTTGTGCCCGATCTCCAGCGAGCGCCGGATTCGAGCGCGGCGGGGCCCGTGCTCGGCATGGCTTCCCGTGGACCCCGGAACCATCCCGGGCCGACAGGCCCCCCCGCTACATCTCCGGACGCCCACGGCCGGGCCGAGAGGTCCGGCAATCGAGTGCAGCAGCCCCTGAATCAGGCCTCCTCGCCTTGTCGGAGCCCACCCAGCCTGAAGGCTGGCGCCAGCGCGCGGGGCTGGAGTGCCAATCCCTATCAGGGCTGCTCCGGGCAGCCGCCTGGTCCGGCATGGGACCAGAGATCGATAGGTGTTCACATCGCCATGAGCCCTGTGCTTCGGTTTACCCTACCGCCCCTTGCGCCGGCCCCGTGGGGCAGCCCACAGACGAGAAGAGGTTTTAAACAATGTGGGGCTCGCCGCAGAAGGGTGGGCGGGGCAACGACTACCGGCCGGCAGAGAATCGCGCTCGCCAGACGTCCAAGAGCTGCTGCGATGCTAAGCCAATAACCCTCTCCTGCATGTCCCGCCGTCGGTGATCCTCGTCACTCACGGATCTTCCCTTCCATATAACGTTGCTTATATGTCCGGAGGAACAGAATGATCGCGTTCAAGGTAACTACGGTCGGTGCGTCATCGGGCGTCATTCTCACCAAGGAGGCGCTAGCGCGGCTGCGAGTCAAGAAGGGTGACAGGCTGTACCTGACGGAGGCGCCTGATGGCGGTTATCGGCTGACTCCGTACGATCCAGAGTTTGCCCGCCAGACGCAGCTCGCCGAAGACATCATGCATGACGATCGGGAAGTGCTTCGCGCGCTGGCGAAGTGAGTGCGGCAAAGGCATCTGACTGGCGCTGGGTGGATGACAATGTCGAGCTGGCCATCCATGACCGCCAGTTCGCCAGCACGGCGGGGCAGACGGTATTCGCGATAAGGCGGCTATTGGCTCCACCTTGGCGCGTCCGATGGATCTCGCTGCGTACGGCAATCCCGACGCGGCCGACTTGGCGGCAGCCGACATCTTCGGATTAGCCAAGAATCACCCCTTCATCGACAGCAACAAGGGTACGGCACGGGTGACGGCGCGGGGGTTCCTGGCTGACAATGGACGGACCCTAAGTTTCACTTCACTCGATGCCATCCAAGCAATGGAAGGGGTCGGCGCCGGCCGCATCGGCGAGAGCCAACTCGCCAATTGGCTGCGCACCGGATTGCAGAACTGATGAACAGCGCATTGCCGGCGTTACCGACGCGATACAAGGAGTCAATTCGCGCCCGACCCATGTATTTGGTCGCATCTGCCGTTTGTCCGGAGGAATCCTTCACGCTGCTTGGCTCCTATGCCGCCAGTTCGCGCGGGAGGCTGCACGGACGGCCCTACCGGTCAGGCGCGTCCACCGCTCAAGGAACAGACTGAAATTCGGAGCCTGAGGCACGGGGCGGCTCCACGGTGAACACTTGCAGGCCGCTGACGAAATTTGGCGCTCGCGCCTTGAGCGCTCAGCGTTCCCCGCGCTTGCTGTACCTAAACATGTATCTAAAATACCACTTAATGTGCTCGTTGATTGTCTCTGCGAGGAATCGATACCACTGGTCACACGGCTGATCCGCGTTTGGGCCGCTTCGAATCCTGGCGTTGAGGCAACAACCAAGAGGAGAAATCAGCCATGCTCGACATGAATAGACGTCAGCTTCTCTGGGCTGGCGGCGGCGCGTTGGGCGCCATGCAAGTTGCGAACCCAATGATTCTGACCGCCGCAACCGAGGCGCACGCTGCGGAGATGAACGACCTGCCGCGGGTGAAGCAAGAACTTCTCACTCCGCCAGCTGCTCCGGCCCATGAACAAGTGGCAATGGACGGCCCCAAGATCATCGAGGTGGAACTCACTGCCACCGAGGACCAGCGGGAGATCGACGATAACGGAACCGTCATCAACGCTCTCTCGTTCAACGGCTCGATTCCGGGCCCCTTAATGGTCTGCCACGTGGGCGACTACATCGAGCTCACGCTGAAAAACCCGGAAGGGAACGTCTTTCAGCACAACATCGATTTCCATGCGTCAACCGGGGCGCTTGGCGGGGGCGCCCTCACGCTCGTTAGTCCGGGCGAACAGGTGGTGCTCCGCTGGAAAGCGACCAAACCCGGTACCTTCATCTACCACTGCGCGCCGGGCGGGCAGATGATCCCCTTCCACGTCGTGTCCGGCATGAACGGCGCCGTCTTGGTTCTACCGAGGGATGGCCTCAAGGACCGGGCTGGAAACCCGCTCCGCTACGACAAGGCCTACTACGTCGGCGAGCAGGACTTCTATGTGCCCCGGGATGCCGATGGCAATTTCAAACAATTCGATTCGCACGCCGACGCGATGGGTGAGACCCTTGAGGTCATGCGCACACTGCTCCCATCCCATGTAGTGATGAACGGCAGGGTGGGCGGGCTCACCGGCGACAACACGATGACCTCCAACGTCGGCGAAACCGTCCTCTTCGTGCACTCCCAGGCCAACCGTGATTCACGGCCGCACCTGATCGGCGGACACGGTGACTACGTCTGGGAACAGGGCTCGTTCGCGGACCCGCCGGCGGAAGGCCTGCAAACGTGGTTCATCCGCGGCGGCTCGGCCGGCGCCGCGCTCTACACGTTCCGCCAGCCGGGCGTATACGTCTACCTCTCGCACAACCTGATCGAGGCGGTGGAGTTGGGCGCGCTGGCGACAGTGGTTGTCGACGGTGAGTGGAACGACGACCTGATGACGCAAGTCCAGGCGCCGGGCCCGATCACCGCGTAGTCCGACCGCGGCATCGGAGCCGCTCCCGGTCCTTCCGGGAGCGGCCGACCGGCAACCCCACACCTGGGGAGGAACAGGCTACGGAGGCTCGATGACCAGCAGGATCTTCAGACTGCGTACTAACCGGATCGGCGTTGGCATCGCGGTAGCAGCAACAGCGTTGCTACTGGTGTCGGTCGGCGTTCTCGCCGACCTTCGCGCGGGCCAGCCGTCGGTTCCGGAGGAGTTCCTTCCCGAACTCGTCCGGATTCCAGCGGGCGACATCGCCGTCTTCGATGCCGATACCGCGAGCGCGCCGGACGGGAGCGACAGCGGTCGCCGCATCGGGTTCGAGCGCCCGTTCTACATCGGCAGGTTCGAGGTCACGTTCGCGCAATGGGACTACTGTCACCGTGCCGGCGGTTGCGTCCATCACCCCGATGACAGGGGATGGGGGCGCGCCGACAGGCCAGTCATCGATGTGAGCTGGGACGACATCACCCAGTACCTGCAGTGGTTGTCGGAGGTCACCGGCGAACAGTACCGGCTGCCCAGCGAAGACGAGTGGGAGTACGCGGCGCGAGCGGGATCGGATGAGCCGGTGGAACAGCCACTGCTGTTCACTGACAAGCGGCTAGCGTGGGCGGCGGATTACGCCCTGGTTCCCAGGCCGACCCGCAAGACCAACCCAGTCGGCTCCGATGATGCCAACGAATTCGGCGTGTTCGGAACCAAGGGGAACGTGTGGGAGTGGACGGATTCCTGCTGGCACCGGACCTATGCGCAGGAAGGCGGCCAGCTGTTCAGGGAGAACTGCGGCATCCGGATTCTGCAGGGAGACCACAAGAGCTTCATGCCGACCTTTCTCCGTGAGATCGGCTCCGGCGGTTGCTCCATCAAGCCCATGCCGGGCAATTTCGGGTTTCGCGTACTCCTGGAATCGTAGACCGCCCCTGGGGGCGGGGGCCGTTCGCTTAGCTCGCAGCTGGTTGCGGAGCTGCGGCGCGTCCGGACGCACGCCCGGCCTTCGTCAGCTGACCCCCGTTCCCGTCGGTCTCGCTCGGGTCGGCCGGGCGAGGCTCGGCGTGCTGTCGTGCGGCAAAGATGGCCTTCAAGGCCTGCGATGGCGCCAGCAGGTCCGCGAGGGTGTGCCGGTCCAGCACATTGAGAAATGCTCCAAGCGCCGATCCCAGCACGTTGGTCAACACGCAGGGCCCCGCGATCGGACACGTGTTGCCTCCCTCGGTCCGAAAGCACTCCACGAGATGCACGTCGCCTTCGGTCGCCCTGAAGACGTCTCCAAGGTTGATTTCGCTCGCCGGCATCGCCAGCTGTAGACCGCCGTTGCGCCCCCGGGTGGTCGCGATAAAACCCTGCTGGCCCAGGCGATGCGTCAGCTTCTTGAGATGGTTTTCGGAAATGCCGTACGCAGCGGCGATTTCACCAACCGTGCACCGCCGGTCGGCATGTAGCCCGAGATAGACGAGGGCCCGCAGCGAATAGTCGCTGTATCGCTTTAACCGCATAACTGGCTCTCCAGCAGGTGCCCGTCGTGTCCGGGGAGCGGCAACTTGACTGCAACACCGCCAGCGTGTGCGGTGCGCCTCCATCCAAGCGTCAACAGAGTGGCACGAACGGGGGCAATGGCCAAACCAAGGGCGCGACCGGCGTGCCGACCGCACGCGCCGCGGCGAGGTTCGGCATGACTCGAAGGCTGCAGCTACTCCGTCGGGGCCGAATTCTCGACACAGAGGACACCAATGTCCAATGCGAACCCATGCGCCGCAAGCGGGGCTGCCGCATGGGCAGAGTTTCGGGCGAAGCGACGAGGCCAGTCAAGCCGCGCGGCGCCACAGGCGCACGGCCGTTGCAACGCACGTCGTACCAAGGTGTGGATGCGATTACGGCAGGCGGCTTACGGAACCCGGTCCATTGGCGTGCCCCACGCCACGCCTTGCCACGGACACTGCTGATCACGCGATGCCCTTGTCCGCCCAGTCGGCGGGGATCGTGTGCTCGGCCGCCTTCGAAGTCCGTGGCGTCGCGCCTGCACGCCTACATCCGGGCCCCGTCGAACCTGCGGGAGCAGCTGGTTCCGCCTCAACGTCGGGCCGACGGCCACGGTCACGAGTGAAAACACTTGACGCGTGGGTAGGCAACCAATGACTAAGCGAAATTGCAGGTTCACCGATCGCCGTTCAGTCTGGACCCGCGGATCAAGCCCCTCGGCGACAACCCGCAAGGAAAAGGCGGCGATTGCATCGGAAGCCAGCGCATGAGAATATTTTTCCCTCTGCCCTGACCGCATTGGACGATGTCGCGCCATGTTGACTGCTGAGCAAATCGCGCAATATCGCGAAGATGGTTACGTGATCCCGGACTATCGCCTGTCCGAAACCGAACTCGCCGACATCCGCAGTCATCACGATCGTCTGATTGCCCGCCACCCTGAGTTCCGGAACTACTGCCCATCGATTCTGGCGTTTGATCTCGCCTTCCTGAACTACGCGAGGAAGCCCGAAATCCTCGACATGGTCGAGCAGGTACTGGGGCCAAATATCGCGCTGTGGAACTCCAGTTTCTTCGCCAAGCCGGCGCGCGACGGCTACGAGACACCTTGGCACCAGGACGGTGAGTACTGGCCGCTCAGACCGCTCGCGACCTGCTCGGTATGGATCGCCGTCGATGCTTCGAACTCCGAAAACGGCTGTCTGCGGGTGATCAAGGGCAGTCACAAGGCCAGCAAGCTCCGCTCACATCACACGAATGCCAGCTCCGAACTGACCCTGCACCAGGAGATCGATGACGACGAGCTTGACCTTGGCGAAGCCGTGGATCTGGCGCTGGAAGTTGGCCAGATCTCGCTGCACGACGTCTATCTGACCCATGGCTCGCTCGCCAACCGGTCGGAACGGCCGCGCCGGGGCATGACGCTTCGATACATGCCCACTAGTACGGTCTTCGACCGTGACTTCGCGCGCCGCCTGGCTGACGAGAAGGGGATCATGGACCATACGGAGCGTACGGTTTTCCTCGTTCGGGGTATCGACGAGTCCGGCAAGAACGACTTCCAACTTCGTCTCTAGCATCGGCGCGCATCAGGCTCAGGCGGGAAGCCCCCAGCACCCGCTGGTTTGGGTCGGCTAAATGGCGTCCTGATCGGCCAATTGACGCATGGTTGCGTCAGCGCCGATCTGACCTGTCGGTCTCTCCAAGTTCCCGGAACGAACGCACTCGACGCCCGCGTCGAGAAATGCCAGCCGGCTCCTCGGCCGAACGGGGAGGCATGCGAAGCGCGCCGCCCCACGACGTCCCTCGCGTCCGCCGCCGACTGTTCAGCACGAGTTCTCTCGCTGATCCTCCGCCAGGCGGAGATCTACGGGTAGAGATTGAAGCGCGTTCAGGCCGACTGCCCTTCGACGGGTTCGATGAACACCGCATCGGTCATCCAGCAGTCCACATAGGGGGTTTCGGACTGCCGGGAGAGATAGAACCAGTAAGTGACGCTGGTCGTCGCGCCCGCCAGGATCACCTGTTGCCGAGCCTGCGTTCCACTCGATTCAACCGGGCCGTAGCTCGCCGCGTGAAAGTCCAGCATGAGGGCATAGGGGCCGTTGCGAATCATGCCGATGAAGCGCGGCAGCGGCCCGGTCTGGGCGCGGTTGGCAGGAGAAGCGAAACGAAATGCGACCTCGATGCCGCGATTGCGCGCGTCGTTGTTGCGCAGCGCTTCGAGCTGAATGCGGACCACCTCTTCGGGCGACAACGCGGGAGCCGGAATGAGCTTTTCGCTCAGGGGATCGGCTCCTCCGGTTCCAACCTCCTGCGCGGGCGCTACGGCCGGCAGGAGCACGAGACAGACGAGCAAGGGCGCGATCGGGTTTCGCATCGGTGAGGCCACCACCGCCTTCCCTACTTCCTGGGCGATGCCCGATGATAGCTGCCCCCTTGTCCGGCTACGAGCGCTGGCGAAGTCGGCGACGCGATCACTCCCCGCACCGCGCAAGGCCCCCACCATTAGGCGGAAAGGAACTGCGCCCGGGAGCACGATCGCACCCACCGCTCGGCTACAACCGCCCTGACACTGTGAACCGGATGCTTACCGGGGTTTCGGCGGCAGCCACGAAGGGCCGGTTGCCGCCCATTCGCCACCCACTTGACCAGATCACAAGAGTCCCGGTCCCTCGATAATGTGCCATTGCGTGCGCAATGATGGGCACATGCGAATTCACCTGACCATAGACGACGCACTGTTGGCTGAACTCGATCAGAGAGCTGGCGCACGACAGCGAAGTGCCTTTGCTGACCTTGAGAACTCGGTTGAAAACGCATACCGCGCACTAGGGGTGCTAAAGGCAAAGTTGTCTCCTTGACGATCGGAGATTTTAACGTTACCTAATGCGTAACGAAAATAAATCCGTTCAGTGAATATCGCCTTTCGCGCCCGCAGCCTCCAAAAGGGCTTCAACACGATGACCGCCCTTCAAAAGACCTATGGGGCGAGAATGGCGCGAGCCATCATGATGCGGATGGCGGTCCTTAGAGCAGCTCGAAATCTGGCGCAAGTGCCGACGACGACGCCGGACAGGCGGCATCAACTCGGTGGCAATCGATACGAACAATTTGCGGTCGATCTCGTTCACCCTTACCGGCTTGTTTTTAAACCCGATAGCAGGCCCATCCCGCGCAAAGACGATGGCGGGACCGACACGGAACAGGTGACGGCGATCACGATTTTGGACGTGGCCGACTATCACTGATGTAGGAGAGATCGATGCTAACGACACCCAGCCAATACAATCCGGACTACGCAGTCCCACCGGGATGGGTTCTTGAGGAACGCTTAGCGGTTCGAGGAATCTCGCACGCGGAGTTTGCCCGCAGATGCGGGCGGTCGCCCAAGTTGATCAGCGAAATCATCGCTGGCAAGGCATCCCTCGAACCGGAAACAGCGCTGCAGTTCGAGAAGGTCCTAGATGTTGATGCCAGCATTTGGCTTGGGATCGAGTCCGAATATCAGCTTCACAATGCCCGCAAGGAAGAAGCCAGCGCTGCTGCTGCCTTTGCGGAGTGGCTCGCAGCTTTTCCGGTCCAGGAGTTGGTGAAACGGGGTTGTTTCGGGAAGCCGGGATCAGATGTCGATGCAATATCAAAATTGCTGGCGTTCTTTCGCGTCGGTTCAATCGAAGCCTGGATTTTCCATTACGGGCGCGCGAATGTGGCCTACCGGCACTCTACGAGATTCCAGAGCAACGAGGCTACCTTGGCCACGTGGCTACGACTGGGCGAACTTGAGGCCGAACGTCAGGATTGTGCGGATTACAATGCGAGCAGGTTCAGACGTGTACTCCGCACAGTTCGCGGCTTGACACGCAAACCGATTGAGGACGCTCTGCCGCAGGCCGCGCAGTTGTGCAATACCGCCGGCGTTGCGCTGGCGTTGGTACCGCCACTACCAAAGACAGCGCTCAGCGGTGCGGCTTGGTGGCTCTTGCCGAAGAAAGCCGTGATTCAACTCAGTGCACGCCACAAGTCCGATGACCATCTCTGGTTCAGTTTCTTCCATGAAGCAGCTCACATCCTGCTTCACAGCAAGAAAGGCATTTTTGTTGACGAATTTAACAGTATTGACACGGAGCTAGAGGCAGAGGCTAACGAGTGGGCGTCGAATACTTTGATCCCGCAGCCAGCGTGGGAACGACTTGTTGCCGCACGACCACGTAGCCAGCATGCAATTCAGATGTTTGCCGAAGACCTTGGGATTGCTCCTGGCATCGTGGTCGGCATGCTTCAACACAAAAGATTTATTCCTTGGTCGCATCTGAACAGCCTGAAGGTTCGGTTGACTTGGACGACTGAACAATAATTTTGCGATTGGAATGCCCCCACCCCGCAGTTGGAAGGGCACATCCTGCGGAAAGTGCGATGCGGCGATGCACGCCTGAGCGTACGCTCTACTGGCGCGCGGACCAAGTACCAGGGCGCGTGGGCGGCATAAGAGAGAATCGGAGTTGCGGTCGGCGGTGTCAGCTCCGGGCGCTAGGTCCCGCGCCCCCGAACGAAACGGACTCGCCGCATCCGCACCGGGCAACCTCGTTCGGGTTCTGGAACGTGAACCGCGCGTGCAGGATGTCCTCTTCCCAGTCGATCTGGCTGCCCGCGAGAAACAGGATGGCGGCCGGATCGATGAATACCTTGACCCCCTGGTCTTCGATCATCTCGTCAGTAGGACGGACCTCGTCGGCGTACTCGACGTCGTAGGCCATGCCAGAACATCCGCCGGTCTTGAGCGCGATGCGGAGGCCCTGCGTGGCCTCACTACGGGCGGCAATCATGGCCCGGGCGCGCTCGGCAGCGGCATCGGTCAAGGTCAGGAGCTTGGGCATGGTGGTCATCAGAGTCCCTCTAGAAGTAACCAAGTTCGAGGCGGGCGGCCTCGCTCATGCGATCTGGCGTCCAGGGCGGCTCCCAGACGATGTCCACGCTCACGTCGCCGACCCCGGCGACTCCCCGGACAGCCTCCTCGACCCGGCCCGGAATGTACTGGGCCTCCGGACAGTTCGGCGTGGTGAGCGTCATGATCACGTCCACGTCGCAGCCATCGCGGATGGCGATGTCGTAGATGAGCCCGAGTTCCCAGACGCTAACCGGGATTTCAGGGTCGTAGACCGTACCTAGGGCGTCAACGACGGCAGGCCGAAGCGCTTCCGCACGTTCCTCCGCTGTGATCTCGCCCGGCGCGGGCGGTGGGTCGTAGGTCATGGTCATGGTCATTCCGTCCGGACGGTGCCTGATTCGCTGTCAAGCGCGGCGCGCAGCGTGTGGAACGGCAGAGTGGCGCATTTCACCCGCATGGGGAATTCGCGCACGCCTGCCAGTACCTCGAGCTTATCGAGTCCCTCGGCCGTCGCGTCCGGACCGGTCAGCATGTCCTGGAACCGGTGGAACAGCGCCTGCGTGTCGGCGACGCTCCGTCCCTTCAGCATGTCGGACATGATCGACGCGGACGCCACCGAGATCGCGCAGCCCCTGGCGTCGAACGACACGTCGCAAATGGTTCCGTCCTCGACCAGGACGTCCAACGTGATCATGTCGCCGCACAGCGGGTTGTGTCCCTTGGCGGTGCCGCTGGGCTCTTCCAGGCGCCCGGCGTTCCGTGGATTCCGGCTGTGGTCCAGGATGACTTCCTGGTAGAGGTCGCGCAGGTCGTTCATTGCTGAAAAAGCTCCCGGACCTGCGCCAGGCCGTCGGCCAGAGCGTCGAAATCACTCGCGTGCGTATAGATACCGAGGGAAGCGCGAACCGTCGCGGGTACGTCGAAATGGCGCATTGCGGGCTGTGCGCAGTGGTGCCCGACGCGAACGGCGACACCTTCCCGGTCGAGCACCGTGCCGACGTCGTGCGGATGCACGCCGTCGACCACGAAGGAGATGGAGCCGGTGCGCTTCCGCGGCGTACCGATGAGGCGCACGCCCTCGACCGCCTGGAGCCGCTCGACCCCGAACCGAAGCACGGCGTCTTCGTGGGCCTGGATCGCGTCGCTGCCGAAGTGCTCCAGGTAGTCGACGGCCGCAGCGAACCCCAGGGCGCCCGCGATGTTCGGCGTACCGGCCTCGAACCGTGCGGGCACTGGCGCATAGGTCGTCCGCTCGAACGTGACCTCCTCGATCATGGAACCGCCGCCCTGCCAGGGCGGGAGTGACGCAAGCAGGTCGTGCCGGGCGTAGAGCGCGCCGATTCCCGAAGGCCCATACATCTTGTGCCCGGAGAATGCGTAGAAGTCGCAGCCGAGGTCCTGCACGTCGACCCCTGCATGCGGGACGGCCTGGCAGCCGTCGACCAGGGTAAGGATCCCCTGTTCGCGCGCCCGGTGGCAGATCTCCCGGGCCGGAAGCACAGTGCCCGTGGTGTTGGTGACGTGCGCGAACGCGATCAGCCGGGTCCGGTCGCTGACCTCCCGGAATATGGCGTCGACGTCGACATTGCCGTCCGCGTCCGCCCCAGCGGCGCGAATCCGGATGCCGGTGGCGTCGCGCAGGAATTGCCAGGGAACGATGTTGGAGTGGTGTTCCAGCACCGTGAGCACGATCTCGTCGTCGGGCTGGAAGCGGCCGCTCCGGCCGAGGCTCTCCGTCACCAGGTTGATGGCCTCGGTGGCGCCGCGGGTGAACACGATCTCCTCGCACCGGCGGGCGTTGAGGAAGCGCTGCACGGTGGTCCGCGCGGCCTCGTACCGGTCCGTCGCCTGAGCCGAGAGCAGGTAGACGCCGCGGTGCACGTTGGCGTATTCCGATTCGTAGAAGTTCCGGAGCGTATCCAGCACCAACCGGGGCTTCTGGGCGCTGGCGGCACTGTCGAGGAACGCGAGCGGGCGGCCGTGCATCGGGCGGGCAAGGATCGGGAAGTCGGCCCGCGCCGCGAGGACTTCCGGATTCTGGCCGGCGGGCGCGTTCATGATGCCGGCGTTCCAAGGGCCGCGAGTCGCCGGGCGAGCAACCGGCGGACGAACGAGCGCACATCGTCGTGCCTGATTCGATCGGCCACTGCACCGGTAAAGGCCTCCATCAGCACGGCCGTCGCCATCTGTTCCGTGAGGCCGCGGGAGCGGAGATAGAAGAGCGCATCTGCATCAAGCTCGCCGGTAGCAGACGCGTGGCTGCAGGCAACGTCGTCGGTAAGGATCTCGAGCTCGGGCTTGCTTTCAGTCCGCGCCCCGGCACCCAGCAGCAGGTTGCGGTTGTCGAGGGCTGCGTTGGTCCCCGAAGCCCCGGGCAGCACCCGGATCTTTCCCTGGAAGGCCCCACGGGCATCGTCGCCGAATACTCCCCGCCAGAGTTGCCGGCTGGTCCCTTCGCGGGCGCGGTGATCGAGGCGGGTCAGCACATCGATGTGGGCGGAGTCCCGTGCGAGGCAGAGACCGTTGATCTCGCCGTCGGCCCCGGCATCCTCGAGTGCGAGGCGCGTTTCCGTCCGGACGGCACCGGCATTGCCTGCCGAGACGAACCCGGTATAGGAGGCTCCAGCCTGAAGGCGGGCGTGGGCGACGTCGACGTGAACGGCGGTGTCGGACCCGGCGTCGGCCCGGACGTGCTCCAGGCACGCTTGGGCGCCAAGTGCGATATCGGTCACGTGATTCGTCCAGACGCTGGCGCTGCCGCCCGCGTACACCTCGACCACCTCGGCCTGGGCCTCATTTCCGAGCGCGATCAGGGTACGGAGATGATGGGCGCACGGACTCGCCGCCCCGCGCGCGACATACACCACTTCGAGCGGGTGCGGAAGTGCTGCACCGTCCGCAACCACCAGGACAGCACCGTCCGACGCGAGTGCGGCATTCAGCGCGACCAGGGACTGGGGCCGGCGGTCGGTGGTCAGGGACAGCCGCTCTTCGGCAAACGCGTCCGGATCACCGATGAGGTCGCGAGCCGCGGCCGGGTCCTCGGCCAGCAGCGCGGCGAGCGTAGTGAGACGCACGCCGGCGGGCAGGTCACCAGGATCGGAATGCACAGGATCGAAGCGGCCGTCCACGAAGACCAGCCGGTGACGCGGCCCGCTGAGGTACGGAGCCGGGGCGGTGACCGGCGCTGCTGCGTCGGCCGACCCCGGTGCAAAGATCTGGTCGGTGAGCGCTGCGGTCGGGCCGGACCGCCATTCCTCGACTTTCTGGCTCGGAGGGCCGTCTTCCTCGAACTGGCGGAAGGCCTGTGCGCGGAGCGCGTCGACCCAGGGCGTCCCAGCGCCGGGCAAGGCGTCCCGGCAGGCAGCGAACGCCGTTCGCTGTCCCGCCAACCAAGTCTCCGTCATGGTGTCAGGCCGGCTGGAAAGCCGCATAGCCGTCTCGTTCCAGTTCCAAAGCCAAACCGCGATCGCCCGAGCGGGCGATGCGCCCGTCGGCGAGCACGTGCACCGTGTCCGGCACCACGTACTCGAGCAGTCGCTGGTAGTGGGTGATCACGACCAGGGCCCGCTTGCCGTCGCGCATCGCGTCGACGCCTCCGGCCACGACCCGGAGCGCATCGATGTCGAGACCGGAATCGGTCTCGTCCAGAATCGCGAGCCGCGGTTCCAGCATGGCCATCTGGAAAATTTCGTTCCGCTTCTTCTCGCCGCCCGAAAAACCGGCATTGAGGTCGCGCCGGAGGAACGCTTCGTCCATCTCGAGCTGGCCCAGAGTCTCGCGGGCGCGCTTCAGGAAATCGATCGCGTCCATGGGGGCCTCGCCCCGCACCTTGCGCTGGGCGTTGAGCGCGGTCCGGGTGAAGGTGGCGTTCACCACGCCGGGGATTTCGACCGGATACTGGAACGCCATGAAGACGCCGGCCGACGCACGCTCCTCGGGTTCCATCGCGAGGAGGTCCTGCCCGCCGTACCGGACCTCTCCGTCGGTGACGTCGTAACCCTCACGGCCGGCAAGCACGTTGGACAGGGTGGATTTGCCGGATCCGTTGGGGCCCATGATGGCGGCGACTTCGCCGGCAGCGACCGAGAGGTCGATCCCCTTCAGCACTTCCTGCCCGGCGATGCTCGCCCGGAGGTTGCGGATTTCGAGAAGGGGTTCGCTCATCCGACTGCACCTTCCAGGCTGATGCCGAGCAATTTCTGGGCTTCGACCGCAAACTCCATGGGAAGCTTCTGGAGCACCTCGCGGCAGAAGCCGTTCACAATGAGGGAGACCGCTTCCTCGGGATCCAACCCGCGCTGGCGGCAGTAGAAGAGCTGCGCGTCGCTGATTCGCGTGGTCGTGGCCTCGTGCGCCACCTCGGCGCCGGGATTCCGCACGTCGATGTAGGGCACGGTGTGGCCGCCGCAGGTATCACCGATCAGGAGCGAGTCGCACTGCGTGAAGTTGCGCGCACCGTCAGCCTTCGGCTGTACGCGCACCAAGCCACGGTAAGTCTGCTGGCCGCGACCGGCCGAGATTCCCTTCGAGATGATCGTACTCCGCGTGTCGCGGCCAAGGTGGATCATCTTGGTGCCGGTATCGGCCTGCTGGCGGAGGTTCGAGATGGCGACCGAGTAGAACTCGCCCACCGACCGGTCGCCCTGCAGGAGCACGCTCGGGTACTTCCAGGTGATGGCCGAACCGGTCTCGACCTGGGTCCACGAGATCTTCGAATCGGCACCGCGGCAGGCGCCCCGCTTGGTGACGAAGTTGTAGATGCCGCCCTTGCCCTCAGCATCGCCGGGGTACCAGTTCTGGACGGTCGAGTACTTGATCTCGGCGCCTTCCAGTGCCACGAGTTCAACGACAGCCGCGTGCAGCTGGTTCTCGTCGCGTTGCGGGGCCGTGCACCCTTCCAGGTACGACACCCGGCTGCCCTCGTCGGCAATGATGAGTGTGCGCTCGAACTGGCCGGTGCCGCGGGCGTTGATCCGGAAGTAGGTGCTCAGCTCCATCGGGCACTGCACGCCCTTCGGGATGTAGACGAACGAGCCGTCGCTGAAGACGGCGGAGTTGAGTGCCGCGTAGAAGTTGTCGCCCTGCGGGACCACGCTCCCGAGGTACTTCCGGACCAGATCAGGGTGCTCGCGGACGGCTTCCGAGATCGGGCAGAAGATGACGCCGATCTCGGCAAGCTTGTCCTGGAAGGTGGTCGCGACCGAGACGCTGTCGAATACCGCGTCAACGGCGACGTTGCCGGCGCCCGCGACCCCGGCCAGGACTTCCTGCTCCCTGAGGGGAATGCCGAGCTTCTCGTAGGTGCGGAGGAGTTCCGGGTCGACCTCGTCGAGGCTGGCCGGGCCGTCGCCCTCCTGCTTCGGGGCGGCGTAGTAGCAGGCGTCCTGGAAGTCGATCTTGGGGAAATGGACGTTGGCCCATTGGGGTTCGCGGTCCTCGAGCCCCAGCCACATGCGGTATGCCTTGAGACGCCAGTCGAGAAGCCAGTCCGGCTCGTCCTTCTTGGCCGAGATGAAGCGGACAGTGTCCTCGTTGAGGCCGGTCGGGGCCCGTTCCGTCTCGATGTCGGTGACGAAGCCGTAGCGGTACTCGCTGGAGGCGCGCTCGACCGTCTCGACGGTCTCGCGAAGCGGGCTCACTGGACCATCTCCGGCGTTGCCGCAACGTGAAGCGTGGGCAGCCGGAAGTCGACATGGTCGCCGGTCAGCTCTTCGAGCGAGATTCCCTCGAGGGTGGACCGCACGGCGTCGTTGATGCGCTGCCAGTTTGCCGCCGACGGGCAAATCTCCATCAGGTCGCAGGCGTCGTTTCCCTCGGAGCAGACGGTGAGCGCAATGGGTCCGTCGATGGCGGAGATCACGGCGCCGACCGAGATCTCGGCGGCGGTACGCTCGCTCCGGTAGCCACCTCCCGGTCCGCGTTGCGACACGACGAGTCCGGCGCGGGTCAGGGCGGCCAGCACTTTCGTGACGGTCGGCGCGGGAAGATGCGTGTCCCGGGCCAAGGCTGCAGCTGTAAATGTACGTGCTGGCTCGCGGGCCATTCGCTCTGCTAGCAGAACTGCGTAGTCCGCGAGCCGACTGACACGGAGCATGGGATCTTCCTCCCCCTCCAGTGGGTCGACACCACACACTTAGTAATCAAGACCAATTAAGTCAACTATTGCGAGCCGGCGTGTGCTAAGGTCTGGCATTGCAACGGTCGGGTGCGAGTATGCCGAGTCCGCCGCTGCGTTACTCGGCAGGTGCATGTCAGTCCCGCCCGATGCGGGCGCGAAGGTTCGGCCCCCTCTCACCGCGAGCGTTGCGGGACCCTGAATACGCCGCCAGGAAGGCGGCGTCGAGGAGGCTGAATTGCCCATGTACATGCGGGCCTTGCTCCCGTTGCTTCTCACCGCCGCGCTCGCCGCCGCGTTTACGGCCCGAGCCGATACCACCGATTCCAAATGGGCGACGGAGGTCGTCGTCACCAAGGCGGGCGACCACTGCGCCGATGACCCGAACTGCATGAACCGCTACCACCCGGCCATTCCGGCGGTGGCGCATGCGGACCCGGGCCAATTTATCGTGTTGCACACGCGCGACGCCCTCGACTCCGACCTTACGGTCGACTCGATTGCCGACGACCTCGCAGCGGTCGACCTCAACCTCGTGCATCCGATGACCGGACCCGTACACATCAACGGGGCAAAGCGCGGGGATGCGCTGGAAGTGGAACTCCTCGCGATCGCGCCCGACCAGTACGGGTACACGCTGATCGTGCCGGGGTTCGGGTTCCTGCGCGACCTCTACACCGAGCCCTACATCGTGAACTGGAAGAACACGCCGCGCGGCGCCGTGTCGGACCAGATGCCAGGAGTGACGGTGCCCTACGAGGCGTTCCCCGGCTCGATCGGCGTGCTGCCCGGTGAGTCCGAGGTGCAGGCCTGGAAGGCGCGTGAAGCAGCGCTGGCAGAGGCCGGCGGCATCGCACTCACTCCCCAGCCGGTCGGCGCCCAGCCGGCCGCGGTCTGCGGACCGGAGGGAAGCCACAGCGCGGACTGCCTGCGCACGATCCCGCCCCGCGAGAACGGCGGCAACATGGACGTGCAGCAGATGCAGGTCGGCACCAAGATCACCTTCCCCTGCTTCGTGGACGGCTGCGGCCTGTTCGCTGGCGACGTGCACTATGCCCAGGGCGACGGCGAGGTCTCCGGCACGGCGATCGAGATCGGCGCCGTGGTGACGGTGCGGACCCGCATCGTCGAGGGCGGCGCCGCCCGGATGGTGGCGCCCCACGTCTCGGGCAACGACGAGATTCGTGACATCGAGCCGACCCGGTTCCACCAAACGATCGGGCTTCCACTCAAGTCGGCGGGCGAGGTCCCGATCTACGTGACCTACCTCGAATCGCAGAAGATCGGGGCGCTCGAGAACCTGAGCGAGGACCTCACCCTCGCCGCGCGGCACGCACTCATCCAGATGCTCGACTACATCCAGTCCGAGCACGGGATGACGCGCGAGCAGGCCTACATCCTGGCCAGCGTTGCCGTCGACCTCCGGGTCGGGCAGGTCGTCGACGTGCCGAACTACATCGTCAGCGCGGTCTTGAACCTTGACGTGTTCGACAAGTTCCGGAACTGAGATTCATTGCTCCCGAGGAGCACGCGCCACCCGGCGCGCGCTCCTCGGAGCCTTTCTCGCCGGAGTCCTCGGAGTCGTTCCAGCTTGGGCTCACACGCCCTACCGACAGTGGAAGATCTACCGCCAGCGCCATCTCGTGATCGGCGCGTCGCGCGAGGACTCCGAAAGCTATCCCAAGGCCAAGGCGATCCAGGCGTTCCTCAACGAGGAACTGCCCGAGGCCAGTGCGCAGGTGGCTCGAGCGCGAACGCTTCAACGGCTCGCGGATCTGGTGGCCACCGACCAGCTGAAGGTCGTTTTACTGTCGCTTGCGGATGCCGAAGCGCTGATGCGCGGCGACCCTCCGTTTGCGCTGGCCGTCCCCGAACTCCAGGCGCTCGCCCAATTTGGCGATCATGTGCTGTGCGTACGCAGTTCCTTTCCGGACGCGCATGCCTGGATCCTGACGCAGACGTTTACGGAGTACGATCAAGCCAGCGAACCGGCGGGCCTGCCCGTCCCGGTGCACCAAGGCGTCCAGTTGGCCCTGGCGGGAGAGCCGATGCCGGAATTCCCAGAGGACCTGGAGGTTGATGCCTCGGCGGAAGTCGAGGTCCCTCACCAGCACTAATTGAACCCGTGTGAATGATCCGTTCGGGCGGGCTAGCAGCCTGTCGGACTTAGCGGGCACTGTTTTCGTAAAGTGTTGAAAGATAAAGATATTCGTGAATCGACGCATTCCAAGGTTGAAAAGATAAACACAGAATAATCAAAGACTTACCATAATCTGAGGTCCTAAGTCCGACAGGCTGCTAGCCTCCTGCAAGGAGGGCTCGAAGTGAGACGACGCGACGCTGTTCCAGAGAAACGAACACGAGAGAAATCTCGGTCCGCCGTCCGACCATGTCTTTCGTGAACGGGTGATACACAAGCTCCCGGCTGCCGAATCCGGGCGATGCAGAGCCAACCTGATCACAATCCAGTCGCCGGACCTCCACCAGCTTGAGAACAGGTCCTCCGTCTGCATCCGGGGGTTCAAACGGGATTCCGGAAAGCCTGAGAAACCCGATCTTGTCATCGGCCTTCTCGTACCCCGCGACGAACGTCTCCGCAAGAAGGTCTACCTCGTCCTGCGACTCGGCTTCGACCCGGCCGCGCGGATGCGAGTGCAGATGGGTGCCCTTGGCGTCGAACGGGTCGTTATGGCCGGGCGGGAGCACTCGATGGTGACTCATGGCTGTTTTCCCGGAACTTGCGGCACATATCGTACAGGGTTGTCGATCAACGGCTTGTGGTTGCCGAGCTTGTGGTGTGACACGAGCGTTCCGAGCACGTCGACGATCAGCCGGGTAGCCATCAGGGAGGTGATGTCAGAAGTGTCATAAGGTGGTGAGACCTCCACGACTTCCATTCCGCACAATCCTTCGGCAGCGACCTTTCCGACCAGCGCGAGCGCTTCCCGAGGCAGGAAACCGCCCGGCTCGGGCCAGCCCGTTCCGGGTACGAAGCCACAGTCGATGGAATCGATGTCGAAACTCATGTACACGGCGTCGGCATCCTTCCAGGCGATCTCCAGGGCGATCTCGCTGATCCGGTCCACACCCAGTTCTTCGACATCGCGCATCGAAATGATGGTGGTGTTCCGTTTGCGCGCCTCCGCCACGGCCTCCCTCGGCACCTGCCAGCCGCCGATTCCGATCTGCACGAGGTTCGTCGCCGGGACGTTCGGCAGGTTGGTTGCGTGAAACCAGGGCGTTGTGTGCATCCGCTCATCCAGATCTTTCTCCTGGATGTCGGCGTGCCTGTCGAAATGCACGATCCCGATACGCTTGGAGGTGCACTGGGCAATCCCGCGCACGGTCGGGAAGCCAATCGAATGATCGCCTCCCACGATGATCGGCAGCGCACCACTCGAAAACACGTGGGCCACGGCCCGGCTGATCTGATCGAAGGTTTTTTCGAGATTCGCCGGAATCGTGAACACGTCCCCCACATCGCAGAGGGTCATCTGCTCGCGCAGATCCACGCCCATTTCGTAGTTGTACGGCGTGTAAAGGGCCGAGATTCGCCGAATACCCTGGGGGCCAAAGCGGGTTCCCGGCCGGTACGTGGTGCCGCCGTCGAAAGGCACGCCGAGCACCGCGGCGTCGTACCGCTCGACATCGCGAACGTCCTCGAGGTATGGAGCCTTCAGAAACGTGTTGATTCCGGCGTAATGCGGAAGTTCGCCGCGCGCAAACGTCGGAATGCTCCGATCGTCGAGCGAATCGGCGCCTGTCAGGCCGACCCGCAGTGCCCAGGCCTGCTCCGCTTTCCATTGCTCGTCCGGGCAATGACTCCTCCTTGCGAGCGGCCTGCCAGCCCTTGAGGCGGAGCTTGTCGAAATCGGGGTGGTGCTGGCGTTGTGCACCCGGAAGAGGACGCCGACCATGCACGGCTGCAGGTTCGGGCGCTTGGCGGACTTGTCGCTGCGGGCGAGTGAAATCCAAGGACGGAGTCATCAAGATGGTACCTCTCCTGTGATGGGCGATGTACGTCGCAGAATTGCCGAAACCCTCTGGATACCCCCGATCCGCGAGTCGGCTCCCTCGAGGACCAGGTCTTCGGCAACCGTCGCGCCGAACGCGTCTGGCTCCTGCGGGTCCCATCGGGTCTTGCTGAGCACAATGACCCGCTTTGCGAGGCGGAAGCCTTCCTCCAGGTCGTGGGTCACCATCAGGACAGTCATGCAGGTGCGCTCCCAGAGGGAGACGAGGAGTTCGTGCATGGCGGAGCGGGTCCCGAGGTCAAGAGCTCCGAACGGCTCGTCAAGCAGAAGAATCCGCGGGTTGGTCATCAACGCCTGTGCCAGCGCCTACCGTTACTGCATGCCCCCGGACAACTCCTTTGGGTAAGCGTCTCGCACATGGACGAGCCCGACGCGTTCGAGCAGCGCGAGAGCCTTTTCGCGAGCTTGCATCCGTTTGGAGCCGAACAGGACGCCGGACCAGGGAGCCTCGGCGAACGCTGGCCCAAGCATGGTGTTGGCCAGAACGGTGAGATGGGGCAGAACCGTAAAGCGCTGGAACACTACGCCGCGGTCGGGACCTGGCTCGGCTGGCAGAGGGGCTCCATCAAGGGTGATCCGGCCCTGCTCGGGACGTTCCTGGGAAAGCAGCAGACGCAAGAAGGTGCTCTTGCCGCAGCCGCTGGCGCCAATAATCGAGCAGAAGCTTCCTGGCGCGATGTCGAGGTTAATGTTTTCCAAGACCCGTTTGGGGCCATAGCCGTGCCAGAGATTCCGTACCGCGAGGGCGCCTTCCGGGGGCGCGCTCACGGGTGCGCCCACCGGAAGAGGCGCGCCGAGCCACGCTTGAGGACAGCGTCCAGCACGAACGCCAGCAACGTGATCCATGCCACGTAGGGGAGGATCACCTCCATGGCGAGGTATCGGCGTACAAGGAAAATGCGATAGCCAAGGCCCTCGGTAGAGGCGATGGCCTCGCTCGCGATCAGGAACAGCCAGGCGGACCCCAGCGACAGGCGCACCGCATTGACAAGGTGGGGAAGCATCTGGGGTACCACCACACGCGTGATGACAGTCCAGGTCGACGCCCCCAGTGTCTGCACTTTGATCATTTGCTCGTGCGGGATTGCCTCTACCTTCAACGCGATATCGCGGGCGATAAACGGAGCGATCCCGATCACGATCAGAGTGATCTTGGCGGTCTCCCCCAGACCGACGACAATGAACAGGATGGGCAACACGGCAAGCGGCGGGATGGCCGAAACAACAGTCAGAAACGATGACCAGCCGACACGGACATACGGGATCAGGCCGGTGGCCACGCCAACCACAAGGCCGGCAGTGGCTGCGATGGCAATGCCGGCAAGGCGACGGAGCCCGCTCGCTGCCGTGTCCGCCCACAAGAGGATGTGGCCCGAGCGGGGATCCCTAGTGAACGCGAGCCGTTCAATGGAGTCCACAAGGGTGCTTGCCGACGGCATGAGCTTGTCATTCGGGTTTTCCGCCAGACGGAGATCCGATCCGACCAGATACGCGATGACCACCAGAACGAACGGAAGTGCGGCGAGCACCACGCTCTCCGGCCGACGCGGGCGACGATTCAAGAACCGTCGCCCCCCGGTGGTCCACCCAGCCATGGTTCGGCGGACGTGCCAACACGCGGTCAGATTTCGCGGTCGGCAGCCATCCGCATGAAGGTCGAATCGAAGCGCAGCTTGACGTTGGACGCGTCACCAAGAATCGCACCGTCCGGGAAGGCGATTCCGATGGCGTCCGGGGATGCTGCCCCGACCCCGAGGATCCCGTGCCGGAACAGGAAATTGCGGACCACGTCCATCGTGCCAGCCAGCTCGGGACTGGTTACGAAGGCAACGGCGCCCGCAGGCTCGAAAAACATCTTGGTTGTTGCCAGCTGTGCATCGTAGCCAGCCAAGTCCGTGCCGGACGCCTCTCCCATCATGGTACGGGCCTCGCGCCCTTGCGCGTCGTCCCGCATCATCACCGCCAGGGTTTCGTACCAGGCCCCTGTGAGCGCCTTCCCCAGCTTCGGATTATCCGCGAGGGTTTCGGTATTCACCGCCAACATGTCGATGATCTCGCCCGGAATCCTTGAGGAGTCGTACAAGAGGGTCGCATCCGGTCTCTCCAGAATCGTGCTCAATAACGGATTCCAGGTCACGGCCGCCTCGACATCGTCGGTCACGAACGCGGCCACTATGTCCGCATCCGACGTATTCACGACGGTGAGATCCCTTTCCTGGAACGAGACGGATTCGAGGGCTCGGGCCAGCAGGTAGTGCGAGACGGACAACTCCACGAGATTGACTGACCGGCGCGCAAGTCCGGACAGCGACAAATCGCCCTTCCCGACCAACCCGTCATTGCCATTGGAAAAGTCGCCGACAATCAAGGCGGTCGTATCGACCCCGCTGCCGGCAGGAATGCTCAACGCGTCCATATTCGTCAGCACAACGCCATCAAACGTACCGGCTGTGTACTGATTGATCGATTCGACGTAGTCGTTGACTTGGGTCAGCTCGATCTCGATTTCGTACTTGTCGGCCCACTTCTGCAGGATTCCAGACCTTTCGGCGTAATCCCAGGGCATCCAGCCGACATAGATCGACCAAGCTACCCGAAAGTCGGTTCGCTCGGCCGCTTCGCCGGGAGTCACCGGCAGCGCCCCAAGGAGCGCGACGACAACGAAACTCAGAAAGAAAGACCGGAACATGTTTCGCATGGATTCCCCCACCGCAAGTGCGTTTGACCTTGGCTAGTTAGGATCCAGGCAATTTTGCTGCCACGCACCCCACGCGCCGGACGAGACCCGGAAACCCCTATTTGATGCCTTTCTTATTATCATGCGTGATGATCTTAAGACTAAATAATATGCATGTATTCAACTTAGCTGTGTGGCGTCGGCTATCGGACAGGCCGCCGACACGAGCGTCATGATTGGCGACGGCTGTTCCGAGAGCCAAGATCGATTGACAGCCGTCTGAACCAGAGATCACAGTTTGGTCGTCTCCTGAAACTTTGGCCTCCGTCTTACCCTCGAACGCGGCGTTCACGCCCAGCGCTCCATCATCCACAACGCCGACCTCCAGTTCGGCATTTCGCAGACGATCGGCAGGAGGCCCAACTCCGGATCGCGGCTTGGCGTCACCATGACAATACGGCGCGCCATCCCAGCGCCTTGGGCTACCGCCCACCGGCGCCGGACACCATCCTGTCGCCAGGCCGGCCATCCGGCTCCGCTACGCTCCGCCGCCAGGCCGGCTTGGCCACGAAACCCGCCGTGCACTAACATTCCGCCTGGACCCATCGATCGGGGCTGGTCAGCTGCCTAAACTGCCCGACCAGCAGTGCCTGCTGAACGAATGTCAACAGTGTGCGGGACATCCCCCGCGCGTCCATGACGATAGGGTCCCGATGACCGATAGATTGGCGGCAAGGACAAGGAACAAAGCATGCTGGCTGGGTTAGAGGACTCCCCATCGCGGATTGTTGACCGCTGGCTTGCAGATTTCGAGACGGCTATTTCCGATTCCAGTTCGGCGGCCCTCGAATCGTTATTTCTCCGCAACGGCCACTGGCGCGATCTCCTCGCCTTCACCTGGCACGTTCAGACCATCAGTGGCCCGACGAACATCGTCGAAGCGTTGAAGCAGTATGGGCCAAGCGCCAAACCCCTCCGTTTCGAAACGGACCGGTGCCGCACGCCGCCCCGCCTCGTCACCCGGGCGGGAACGGAGGGGATCGAAGCCATATTCAAGTTCGCGACCGCATTCGGCCCAGCCGAGGGAGTCCTTCGTCTGATCCGCGACGGCGATGATGGAGCTGTCAAGGCGTGGACGCTGCTAACAGCGCTCAGCGAGATCGAAGGGTTTGAGGCAGCAGTCGGCCATGCCAGGCCGACAGGTCAGTCCTATTCAAGGGATTTCCGGGGACCGAACTGGTTCGACCAGAGGCAATCCTCCGTCGCCTATGCCGACCGGGATCCGGCTGTCCTTGTGGTCGGCGGAGGGCACGCGGGGCTGTCCATCGCTGCGCGCCTGACGCAATTGAATGTCGACACGCTCATCGTCGATCGCGAAGACCGCATCGGGGACAACTGGCGCAACCGCTACCATGCGTTGACCCTGCACAATCAGGTTCACGTCAATCACTTACCCTATCTTCCCTTCCCGCCGAGCTGGCCGACCTACATCCCCAAGGACAAGATCGCCGGCTGGTTCGAGGCCTATGTCGAAATCATGGAGCTCAATTTCTGGACGGGCACCGAGTTCGCTGGCGGCACCTACGACGAGCAAGACGAAAGATGGTCGGTGCTGCTGCGTTCGCCGGACGGCAAGACTCGGGAGATTCATCCGCGCCATGTCGTCATGGCGACCGGTGTCAGTGGCATTCCCAATCTGCCACATATTCCAAGCTTGACGGACTTTGGTGGCCGGGTTCTGCATTCCAGTGAATTCGGGGAAAGCACCGATTGGGCAGACCGCAACGTGCTGGTCGTCGGGACGGGCAACAGCGGCCATGACATTGCGCAGGACCTGTATTCGCACGGCGCAAATGTCACGCTGGTCCAGCGGAACCCGACCCTGATCGTCAATATCGAGCCAAGCGCTCAGCTTCCCTACGCCCTGTACGACGAAGGGCCCCCTCTGGCAGACTGCGATCTCATCACCGCGTCGATGCCATTGAAGGTGCTAAGGAAGACGCACCAGCAGATCACGGAGCAAGCCAAGGCGCTCGACCGGGATCTTCTCGACGGCCTTGCGCGCGTGGGATTCAAGATCGACTTCGGTACCGACAATACAGGCTGGCAATTCAAGTATCTGGAGCGCGGTGGCGGCTACTATTTCAATGTTGGCTGCTCGGATCTAATCGCCGATGGCAAGATCGGGCTGGTCCAGTTCTCCGATATCAACAGGTTTGTCGCCGACGGCGCGCGCATGCGAAATGGCGATGTGCGGCCAGCCGATCTGATCGTTCTGGCCACTGGCTTCAAGGGTCAGGACTATCTCGTCCGAAAACTGTTCGGCAATGACGTCGCCGATCGCGTCGGCCCAATCTGGGGGTTCGACCCCGAGCAACAGGAACTCCGCAACCTATGGACCCGGACCGGACAGCCCGGACTCTGGTTCATTGCGGGCAGCTTCGCCCAATGCCGGATTTACTCAAAATATCTGGCGCTTCAAATCAAGGCCTGTGACGAAGGCATGATCCCGTTGACGCGTCCGGCACCCCCTGGCAATCGATCCCATTCGGCGATCGGTGCCGGTGGGTGATCGTTGCCAATCTTCTGAGGATGTCGGCTCGGTCGGGTGACAGGCACTCGCCGGTCTCCCGGCCGACAAGGGCGAATCCGCGGCGCTTCGTGGTGCGGTCGGGACCGTCGATCGCGAGCCAAACGAAGTCGACCCCGGGGTCCCCAAGGTGAGCGCATCCGGATCGTCAAGCATCATTAGGCATCCCGCCGATAAGACTTCGGGAGCGGCTTCCATGCCGGTGAACAGGTTGCGGTACCGCGGGGAAATACTCGTGGTTGCAAACGGGCTGAACGTCGTTCTTGACGCCTCCTGCAAACCGATCAGGTTCGACATCGACCATGCTTCCCGGCGCCTCCATCTCACAGCGCCGCACTCGGAGGCGCCGACACTGCTCTCGACCGGAGTAGGTCAGCCTTCGGTGCTGCACACCCGAACCAGAAAGGACGCAATGAAGCTAAAGGTGCTCGTTCACGAAGCGGAAGAAGGCGGCTATTGGGCCGAGGTTCCAGCCATCCCCGGATGTGCGACGCAGGGAGACTCGTTTGAGGAGTTGCTGAACAACCTCTACGAGGCGGTCGAGGGGTGCCTCGCTGTGGACATCGCCGAGGTCGACACATCCGGTTCCCGCAGGGTCATCGATATCGCCGTGTGAGACCGGTCAGCGGGAAGCGCCTTTGGCGGGTGCTGAAAGCGCGGGCATGGACGCGGAGGCGCACGCGAGGCGGCCACCACATCTAAGCGAAAACAGAATCGAATTTCCGCATCTCGGTACCGGTCCACGGCAATGCGTTACTCAAGCGCGGCCTGCAGCGGCACCTCATGAAACTGGCGAACGTCGATGAATCCGAACTGTAGACTTGGAGCGAGGCGCCAAGCACACAGTACGAGTAAAACATCCAAATCGTGCGAGACGCTGGTCGACGACGAGTGCTGTGGCGCTTATGCGGCGCACAGCACCGGTGGTACTTTGTTCGGTCGCGATTTCAGGCATTTCACCAAAACCTCAGGATCACTCGCTTACACGCTAACGATGAGCTGACCAAGTGCCGAGGCGTCGCCTCCTGTCTGAACCGAGCCAACCGGAACATCGCCGTGTTCGAGTGGATCCTGTTCGCCCTTACGATCAGCGGTGCCATCAACGAACATGTCGCCCTGGTGCCGGAGAACCCCGACTTCGACGCGATCCCTGTCGATGGCGACGGCTTCGAGATCCTGGGGATCGTCATCGGCACGCTCCACGATCGGAAGTACGCCTGATCGGGTGGGCCGGCTGTGAGGTCGTGAGCCCGCAAACGGACGCCTTCGCAATCGAGATCGGCGAAGGTCGTCTTCACGAGACGCCTTCCGAGCAAACCTCAGGTGTCAGCGCCGCGCGACAGGATCTGCACCGAACCGCAGTTGGACAGCAGCACGGAGGCGCCGCACCCGGGCCGAAGCTGCCTCCGGAATCGGGGTTGCCAGTAGCCCCCGCCACCAGCCACACTATGCGCATTCGCATGCTGGCCCGGAGAGAACTCATGACGTTCAAGGCGCCTCCTGTCTTCGCCGCTCTGTCTTTTGCCGTCTTAGCCTTCAGCGCCATTTTGGTTCCGCATTCCACGGAAGCTGACCCCGGCGGCTGTTTGAAACTCGAAATGGCAGGGAAGGAAACCGGCACCTTCCATAACCGCTGCGGTGTCGGCATTTTCGTCATCTGGAATGACGAGGGAATATGCCGCCCCCGCAATAGCATGGACTGGTACCCATGTTCGCATTGGGTGCCGGAGTTCGGCACGGCAGGGACAGGACCGGAGCTCGCAGGCCGCGTAACCTGGGCCGCGTGCGAAGAGGACTACCCTCGCGAGACGGGCAGCGGTGGTGCTGTATGCGAAAACAGCGGGAGGGAGGCTGGCATCACCCAAGTGAGGAAACCAAGATGAAACTCGATCAGCGAAGTCGAGCCTCGTAGCTGGTCGCAATGAGCATTACGTGTGCGTCAAGGGGCGGGCGGAGTTCGAAGGCCCTCGGTTGGCGAGCGAAATTCCACAACCGAAGCATACACCACTCGGCGGGCCGGGCTTCCGCGACAGCGAGTTCGTTCCGCGTAATGTAAAACGGGGTCCGCTCCCAGCCGTTCGTGGTCTTCACCTCGATCAGACGGGTTTGGCCCTCGGGTGAAAAACTCTGGATATCGTATCCAGCTCCGTCCCCACATCAAGTTGCGATGGAGCATGTGCGGGTCGTACTCGTCCCGGTTCTCCAGCTCCGAGAAATCGACCGTCCGGGGAAATCCGTCGACAACGTCTCCGAGGTTTTTGAACAGGTTCTCGAACTGGCCGAGCTGGCGCATCGCGGCCTTCACCGGAACCTCCCACTCCTCCTTGCGGTCGTACACCACCGTGTGACGCATGGTGGCGAATATCGGCCGCGACTTGCCGGGGTTGTCGGCCAGGGCGGTTTCCAGGCGCTCCTTGTAGAGCTCGACCTCCGACATCGGGCGGGTCAGGGGCCAGGAGAGAATGTTGCAGTCGTGCTTCACCGCGAAGTCGTAGGTGTCAGGCGATCGCGCCGCGATCCAGATCGGTGGATGAGGTTTCTGCAACGGCTTCGGCACCGAGGTTGCGGCTGGAAAGGACCAGAACTCGCCCTTGTGCTCGTAGTCGCCCTGCCACAGGGCCTTCACCGCCGGCAGCATCTCGTTCATGTACCGGAATCCGTCCGTGCGCTGCAGGCCGGGATGCATGCGGTCGAACTCGCGCTGGTAGGCGCCGGAGCCGATGCCGAACTCGAGACGCCCGCCGCTATAGAGATCCAGCAAAGCGGCCTCGCCCGCGGCCTTGATCGGGTGCCAGTAGGCTGCCACGACCACCGCTGAGCCGAGCCGGATGCGGGACGTGTGAGCGGCCCACCAGGTCAGGATCTGGAATGGATTGGGCGCAATCGTCATCTCCAGCGCATGGTGCTCGGCAGCCCATGCGATTGCGAACCCGCCTTCATCCGCCATCTGCACCATCTCGAGCGTGTGGCGCTCTACATCAGTCATGTTCAGGTCGGGCGTCAGGCGCTCCATATTGATGGCCAATTGAAACTTCATGCTGCTGAGCCTGCCAAGGGGTTCGCGGTGTGTCGAATATCGATAGATGGCGAATTATGGGTTAAGCCAATGCGCCTGTGCTGATCGGCGGCGCCCGTGTCTCGAACGACAACCAGATGCTCGATCTCCTGCGCGATGCCCTCTGGGATGTCGGCTGCGAGCCGAATTTAGAGCACCATGCTAGCGGTGCGGGCGAGCATCCGGGCCTCCGCAACGCTTCACCTAATCTCCCTGCAGGCGATTCGCTCGTGGATTGGCGTCTCGACCGGCTGCGACGCACGTTTAAGGACCCGACTGCCCATGCGAAACCGCTCCGCACTCGGGGCGTGGGCCAACCGATCCTCGAGTAGGCGACTGACAGTGATTTCATTGCCGGCCAATTGACCTTCCGCATCTTCGGGGTGCTGGCGGAGTTCGAGTCCGCGATTATCAGCAAACGCACACAGGCAGTGCTCCAGACCGCCCCGGCACGCGATATACGAACCAGAAAGAAGCCCACAGCGCGGACTGCTTGCGCACGATCCCGCTCCGTGAGAACGGCGGCAACACGGACGTGCAGCAGACGCAGGTTGGCACTAAGAGCACCTTCCCCTGCTTCGCGGACGACGTGCACTACGCCTAGGGCGACGGCGAGGTCTCCGGCACGGCGATCGAGATCGGCGCCGTGGTGGCGCGCGGACTCGCATCCTTGAGGGTGGCGGTGCCGGGATGGTGGCGCCGCACGTCTCGGGCAACGGCAAGATCCGGGACATCGAACCGACTTGAATCCACCAGGCGATCGAGCTCCCGCTCAAGTCAGTCGACGAGGTCCCGATCCACGTGCCCTACCTCGAATCGCAGAAAATCGGAGCACTCGAGAACCTGAGCAAGGATCTCACCCTCGTCGCGCGGCACGCACTCATGGGGATGCTCGACTGCATCCAGTCCAAGCACGGGATGACGCGCGAGCGGACATACATCCTGGCAAGTGTCGCCATCGACCTCCGGTTCGGGCAGGTCGTCGACGTGCTGAACTACATCGTGACCCCAGTCTTGAACCTTTACGTGTTCGACAAGTTCCGGCGACCAGCCCCGCAGAACCGGGCCGGGGTGACGATGCTGATTGCGGTCGTCGCGGATCCTGAGGACGACCGGTTACCGACGTTGGCTCGCGCCGCACTGAGTGTCTATACGACGATGTTGGAGCAGATCGGCCAGCAGGCCACGGTGCCGGAGACGCAGCTCAAGGCTTGGCACCGGCACTATCCGGTGAGCCGGCGTCTCGGAGATTCTTCGGGGTCGGTCGGCTTGCTCACGGCAATGGCCTTGACCGCGGCCCTCGGCGACGGCTCCCAGTTCCGGAGCGGCCGGCAGTTCGCGGCTTCGCTGGGTCTGGCGCCACGGCATGGAGGCACCGGCGGGAAGACCAAGCTGCGCCGATTACGCAAGGATCGGGGAAATCTTGAAACAATGGGATTAAATCCACCAGAATTCGCACTTGTGACCCGTCAACTCGATCTGACTTTTGGCAAGAGAAGTTCAAGGCCAACGTTGAACGAGATCTACGAACCAGGAAGGCATTGGTGGGAGCAGGGTGGCGGGTGGCGATCGTCTGGGAATGCGCAGTGCGAGGCGCGCGGGCGAATGGCACAGCGCTGGCGCTTAACCAGTGGCTCCGGGGCAAGAAGCACGAATTCGAAACGACTCTGGAATAATTTGTACATGGCCTTGAGTCCCGTCGCGGCGACTACGCAGATGACGTGAGCGCCACGTGCAGGGGCTGGGTGCGGGCCTTTGCCAACAAGAACTCATATTCGCTCGGACAGCCAGATGGCTAGCCGCGTTGACGCTCGAACGGACCGTCGCAGCACTCGATATCCCGGAGCAGACGCCGCACCTTCCGCGCGGGCGGTGTCCCGGTGTCCGAGTTCGTCCGTACGGAATTCACGAATTCTCCCCCGGAGTTCGGGCTCAGCATCGCCAAGCGTCTGCTCCTGCCGTGCGTAATGGCCGTCAATCACTTCCTCGACAGCCTCCGTACACGCCATGGCCCCCTCCGGCCCCAACACCGCAGTCGCAACACCCAATCCGTACCCCGCTACGTGCCACACAGGCATCAGCACTGTTGGTCTGATACCGCGTTCCGCCAAGTCATCCGCAAATGAAGCGAGATGACGCTGTTCGCCGTCAGCCATCTCCTGAATCACCGGTCCCGCGGACGTCTCGCCCAAGACAGCTAGCTGGCCTTCGTAGATGCGCTTTGCTCCGTATTCGCCAGCGTGATCCACCCTGAGAATGCGCGCGACCCGCTGCTCCGGCGTCGGATCGCCTGGAAGGCGCGGAGCCTTCCTTGGTTGTCGACGATGACGCTCCGTCACCGCCCTGCTTCCCTGCTCCGAGCGAACACCACGGCGGCAAGTGCTGCCAGCACCGACGCACTCACCACCACCCAGCCCGCGATCGACAGGCCGAGCAAGCTCGCCGGCACCTCGTCGCACCGGACCAGCGGGGCGTTCATGATGGCCTCCAGGAGCTCGTCCGTGGTCTGCGCATCCGCACCGGTAGCCGTGCAGGTCTCCGGCCCCGGCCACCATTTCTGCTCCACACCGACATGCCGGAGGGCAAGGCCTGTCGTGACCAGAAACGCCGCGCCGACCGCGAGCACCATCGCTCGCTGTGAAATTCCGATCCTATGCACAAGCAGCCCACTCGCCGCGAGCGCTCCAGCTCCAGCAAACCCCCAGCGCTGCTCGATACAGAGATCACACGGCGGAAGCCCGAAGCCATACTGCATGACCAGCGCTGACACCAACGCCACGATCGATGCGACTGCCGCCAGCACGAAGTACCCGCGCGGCATCCCGACGCCCCATCGCCAGACCGATGCCACGATGTCCGTTCGCACGCCCCGCTCCTAGGCCGCCAGCACCACAGCGAATGCGACGGCGGCCAGCAGCGCCAAGCCGGCCCAAGTGGCCAAGCGCGCATGCCGGCGGATCAGGGTCTCGGCCCGCGCCCCAAGCAGCGCCGGTAAGGCTGCCACCACGAAGAACCGCAACCCGCGGCCCGCGATCGATGCCAGCCCGAACGCCCAGAGGTCCATGCCCACCACCCCACTCGCGATCGTAATTGCCTTGTAGGGCAGCGGCGTGAACGCGGCGAGAAACACGATCAGTGCCCCCCCATCCGCATACCAGTCCTGGAACTCCGCAAATGCATTGCCCAGGCGGTAGAACCCGAGGATGGTTTCCCCGACCGCATCCCAGAGCAGGTTTCCAATGGCGTAGCCCAGAAAGCCGCCGGCCACCGATCCCGCCAACGCGATCAGCGCGATCTGGATCCAGCGCTCGCGGCGCGCGAGCACCATCGGCACGATCATGGCGTCGGGCGGCACTGGGAAGAACGAGCTCTCGGCGAATGCCACCGCTGCAAGGGCAGGCCCCGCATGACGATGCCCCGCGAGCTTGAGTACCCACGCGTAGAGGCGCCCAAGGGCAGCGGAAAGGCCTTCGACCACCGTCAGAGCCGCCCGCGCCCCGGCGCCGCGGCAAGAAGCGCCTTGGAGTACGGGTGCTGTGGGCTCCCGAACACGTCCGCCACGGGCCCAGTCTCGACGATCTCCCCCTTGGACATCACCGCGACCCGGTCGGCAACCTGCGCCGCCACGCGGAGATCGTGCGTGATGAAGAGCATCGCGAGTTGGAACTGCTCCCGCACGCTCGCCAGCAAATCGAGCACCTGGGCCTGCACCGAGACATCGAGCGCCGACACCGGTTCATCGGCGATCAACACGTCGGGCTCGAGCGCCAGCGCCCGGGCAATGCAGATGCGCTGGCGCTGGCCACCTGAAAACTGGTGCGGGTAGCGCCCGAGCGCATCTTCGCCGAGCCCCACGAGGCTCAGCAGTCGCTTCGCACGCTCCAGCGCCTCGTCCTTCGACACCCCGTAGTTCACCGGCCCCTCGACCAACGCGGCCGCGACCGTGCGGCGCGGATTGAGTGAACGGAAGGGATCCTGGAACACCATCTGGATCCGCCTCCGGTAAGGGCGGAGCGCACGGGGCTCGAGCTGGGCAATGTCCTTTCCGGCGAGCAGCACCTCGCCTTCGCTTGCCCGCGTGAGTCGCACCGTGCAGCGCGCGAGCGTCGATTTCCCCGACCCGGACTCGCCCACGACCGCCAGGGTCTCACCCTTCCGCACCACGAGCGAGACGTTGCGCACCGCCTCGACCGTTCGGCCGCGGCGGAACCAGCCGCCGCCCACAAACGTCTTGGAGAGGTTCCGCACTTCGAGCGCGGCCGCGCTTGCGGACGCCTCGCCGCGTACCTCCGGTTCGAGCCCTGGCACCGCCGCCAGCAGCATGCGCGTGTAGGGATGCGACGGACTCTTGAGGATCGCATCGCGCGGCCCCTGCTCGACCACCCTCCCCGTCCGCATCACCACGACGCGGTCCGCGATGTCGGCCACCACCCCGAAGTCATGCGTGATGAAGAGTACCGCACTCCCGCGCGCCCGCTGGATCGTCCGCATGATCTCAAGGATCCGCGCCTGGGTCGTGACGTCGAGCGCGGTCGTGGGTTCGTCCGCCACCAGGAGTGCCGGCTCCAGAGCGAATGCCATGGCGATCATCACCCGCTGGCGCTGCCCACCCGAAAGCTGATGGGGGTACGTGTTCACGAGGCGTTCGGGATCCGGAAGCTGGACCGATCGGAAGAGATCGATCACCCGCGCCCGCCGCTCGGACGGCGCGAGCACGCCGTGCGTCTCGAACACCTCGCGGACCTGCTCGCCCACCGTGAGCACCGGATTGAGTGCAGTCATCGGCTCCTGGAAGATCATCGCCATCGCGCGGCCTCGGAGCGAGCGAAGTCGCGCCGCCGGGGCCGAGCGCAAATCCTCGCCCTTGAGCTCGATCGCACCGCCCGTGACCCGGAGCTGTCCCGGCGGCAGGAGGCCCAGCACGGCCTGCGCCGTCACCGACTTCCCCGATCCCGATTCGCCCACCAGGCACACGATCTCGCCCGCCTGCACGTCGAACGACACGCCCTCGACGGCATGCGCGCGCTCGGCATCCAGCGGGAGCGCCACGGTGAGGTCCCGGATCGAGAGCACCGGGCGCTTGGTCGCGTCCGTCACTGGAACCGCCCCCGGAGCTTGGGATCGAGCGTGTCCCGGAGCCCGTCGCCCAGCATGTTGACCGAGAGCACCGTCACGGCGAGGAACACGCCCGGAAAGAAGAGGATCCAGGGCGCGATCTGGAAGAAGGTCCGCCCCTCGGCCATCACGTTCCCCCAGCTCGGCACCTCGGGCGGCATCCCGGCGCCAAGGAATCCGAGGATCGACTCGACGATCATCGCGGAGGCGCAGACATAGCTTCCCTGCACGATCAGCGGTGCAAGCGTGTTGGGCAGCACGTGCCGCACCAGAAGCCGGGGCAGCCTCGCCCCGGCTGCGACCGCCGCCTCGACATAGGGCTCCTCGCGCACCGCGAGCACGACGCTCCGTACCAGGCGCACCACGCGGGGCACCTCCGGCACCGCGATCGCCACCACCACTGTCGTGAGCGTCGCCCCGGAGAGGGCGATCAACGCGATCGCGAGCAGGATCCCGGGAATCGCCATGATGCCGTCCATGACCCGCATCACGATCCGGTCGACCGCCCGGACGTAGCCCGCGACGAGGCCGATCCCGAGACCGATGGCGAGGGCGACGGCCGCCACCGCGAGCCCGACGCTGAGCGAGACGCGCCCGCCGTGAAGCGTCCGGGCCAGGATGTCGCGCCCGAACATGTCGGTCCCGAAGGGGTGTGCCACCACGGGGCTGATGAGGCGGTCCTCGGGCGTCATCCGGAGCGGATCCATGCCCGCGAGCGGGGGCACCAGCACCGCCGTCGCCGCCATCAGCGCCAGCAGCGCCAATCCGATCTGGACCGAGCGGTTCCGGCGGATCTCGTTCATCCGCGGATCCTCGGATCGAGCACGCTGTAGAGGAGATCCACGATCAGGTTGGTGATCACGTACGCCGCACTGAAGACGAGGATCAGCCCCTGGATCACCGGGTAGTCGCGCCGGAGTACCGAATCGACCGTGAGCCGGCCGAGACCCGGGATGTTGAAGACGCTCTCCGTCACCACGACTCCGCCCACGAGAAGCGCAAACGCGATCCCGATCACCGTCACCACCGGCACCAGCGCTGGTCGTAACGCGTGCCGGCGGAGCAACCGGAACGTGGTCACCCCCTTGGCGCGAGCCGTTCGGATGTAGTCCTCGCCCAGCACCTCGAGCACGCTTGCGCGCGTTACGCGCGCGATCAGCGCAATGAAGACGAACGAGAGCGCCACCACCGGCAGCACCAAGTGGCGGAGGAAGGGAACTGCCCCGTCCGCGAGGGGGCTGTACCCCTGGACCGGCAGCCACCCGAGCTTGATCGAGAAGATGTAGATCAGGATGTAGCCGATCACGAACACCGGCACCGCGAACGCAAGTGCCGCCCCGCCCATGAGACAGCGGTCGAGCCAGCCGCCCGCCCGCCAGGCGGCGGCGACCCCGAGCGGCACTGCCACCACGACCGTCACGATCAGGGTGCAGATCGACAGCACCAGGGTCGGCTCCACCCGCTGCGCGATCAGGTGCGCCACCGGCAGGTTCGAGAAGATCGAAATCCCGAGGTCACCCGTGAGCAGCTGTCCGATCCAGGTCAGGAACTGCACGTGGAGCGGCTGGTTCAGCCCCAACCGTTCGCGGATCCGCTCGATGTCCTCAGGCGTCGCGTAGTCACCCGCGATCACCGCCGCCGGGTCTCCGGGACCCAGGTGCAGCAGCAGAAACACGACAACGGCCACCACCGCCATGACCGGGATGGTGGCCAGCAGCCGCTGCAGCAGGAAGCCGGTCACCGGGCGGCGCGTCCGTTCAACGCTTCGCGATGTTCCAGAACAGCGGAATCGGCGATTCGAGGACGCCCTCGAGGTTGGAGCGGTACGCGACGGGATTGAACCATTCCCCGAAGTTCACGTACGGCACCAGCGCAAACGCCTGCTTCTGGACGGCCTCGGCCCGCGCGAAACGCATGTCCACATCGTTCTCGAACGCGAACGCCTCGCGGAGTTCCTCCATGACCGGATCGCACGGCCAGCCGAACCACGCCCGCTCCCGGCACCCTCCGCTCGTCACCACGCTCGCAAGCGGGTGCACGACGTCCATGCCGATGAACCACGTCGGGAAGATGTTCCAGCCGTTCTCGTCGGGCGGCGCGTCGAGCGCGCGCCGACTGGTGAGCGTGCTCCAGTCCATTGCCTGCAGCTCCACGTTCACCCCGGCGTCCCGCAGCACGCCGGCCAGCATCAGGGCCGCGCCGCTCAGGATCGCGACATCGGTCGGCTGCATCAGGACCACGGGCTCGCCGTCGTAGCCCGCCTCCTCCAGGAGCGCGCGCGCGTGCTCCGGATCCGAGGCCACCAACGCCTCCGCACCGGCTTCGGTCGCGTAGGGGCTCCCGCAGCCGAAGTACGCCGGACACGTCCGCCAATGCTTCTCGTCGCCCACCACGGCGCGCAAGAACCGCGGCTGCTCGACCAGCCACAGCATGGCCTCGCGGGCCTTCGGGTGGTCGAAGGGCGGATAGAGATGGTTCAGGCGGATGTGCCCCTGCACGCCGACCGGGTCCAGGCGCTTCACCGTCACGTCGGGCGATGCCTCCATGATCGGCAGAAGATCGTGGGGCGGCAGCTCGAAGTAGTCGACTTCCCCGGCGAGGAGCGCATTCATGGCCGTTGCGGTGTCCGGGACGTAGAGCCATTCCACGCGATCGACGCGCGCGACCTTGCCGCCCGAACCCCAGATCGGCGGCTCGGCGCGCGGCACGTACGCCTCGTTCCGGACGTAGACGACCTTCGCCCCCGGCACCCATTCCTTGGCCACGAACCGGAACGGGCCGGATCCGACCACCTCCGGGATCTGCTCGAACGGGTCGGTCAGCGCGTGGCGCTCCGGCATGATGAAGAGCACATTGGAACTCGCCTTGGCGAGCGATTCCATCACGAGCCCGTAGGGCTGCGTCAGCGTCAGGCGAAAGGTCGCCTCATCGACCGCCTCGAGGGCGGCGGTGACGTCCATGAGCTTCTGGCCCATGCCGTCGCGCGCGCCCCAGCGGCGAATCGAGGCGACACAGTCGGCGGCCGTCACCGGCGCCCCGTCGTGCCACGCAAGCCCCTCCCGGAGCCGGAACGTCCAGGTCAGCCCGTCGTCCGACATCTCCCAGGTGTCCACCATCTGCGGCTGCACGCTGAACTCGGAATCGACCGCGAACAGCGTGTCGTAGACCATGTACCCGTGGTTGCGGGTGATGTAGGCGGTCGTCCAGATCGGGTCGATGTTCTTGAGGTCGGCATGTACCACCGCCCGGAGCACGCTCTCGGCGGCGGCCGGGAGCGCCAGCGCACAGGCGGCTAGCAGTACTAAGGCGGCGCTAATCCGTCGCACTGAGGGCATCCTCGGCGATCCGGGCGAGGAAGCTCGCGCCGATCGCCAGATTGTCGTCGTTGAA
Organism: Alphaproteobacteria bacterium; assembly: GCA_965215575.1. Taxonomy (GTDB): domain Bacteria; phylum Pseudomonadota; class Alphaproteobacteria; order TMED109; family TMED109; genus VXPW01. Next base: position 1,454,518 of record OZ244069.1, on the reverse strand, counting down.
GTCGTAGCCCGGGTTATGGAGCGAGGCCGAATCGCCGTTCCCGATCCAGGCGTAGGCGCCCGGGCGCTCCAGGAGGAAGAACGAGAAGTCCTCCGAGCCCATCACTTGCATCTGCTCCGTGGTCGCGGCCTCGCCGGTGATCTCGGAGGCGATCCGGCCGGCAAAGGCACTTGCATCGGCGTGGTTCACGGTGGGCGGATAGCCCCGCTGGTAGTCGACCTCGGCCGTCGCACCCAGCCCCCGGGCCACGGCCTCGCACATCTCGGGGAAGCGTTTCCGGACCATCTCGCCGGTCTCGGGCGAGAAGTACCGGATCGTTCCGCAGAGCTCGGCGCTGTCAGGGATCACGTTGTACGCGTCGCCCGCGTGGAACTGGGTCACCGAGATCACGAGCGTGTTCTTGGGATCGCTGGTCCGCGAGACCAGCGTCTGCACCGCCTGCACGATCGCGGCCCCGGCGATGATCGGGTCGACCGACTGGTGGGGCATGGCGCCGTGCGCCCCCTTCCCCTGCACCGTGACCGTGAAGTTGTCCGCCGCGGCCATGATCGGACCGGACGACACGCGGAGCTTCCCCTGCTCCACGCCCGGCATGTTGTGCATGCCGAAAATGTTGCGCACCGGAAACCGCTCGAAGAGGCCGTCGTCGAGCATCGCCTTCGCGCCTGCGAAGCCCTCTTCCGCCGGCTGGAAGACCAGGACGACGTCGCCGTGGAAATTGCGGGTCTCCGAGAGGTACCGGGCCGCGCCCAGCAGCATGGCCGTATGCCCGTCGTGGCCGCAGGCGTGCATCACGCCGTCCGACGACGACGCGTGCTCGCAGGTGTTCTGCTCGCGGATCGGGAGGGCATCCATGTCGGCCCTGAGCCCCACGGACGGGCCTTCGCCGTTCCGGATTCGGCCGACCACGCCGGTGCCGCCGACGCCCTCGACTACCTCGTCCACGCCGAAGGACCGGAGCAGTTCGGCCACCTTCCCGGCGGTCCTGTGTTCCTTGTAGGCGAGTTCGGGATGGCGGTGAATATCCCGCCGCCACTCGACCATGGCATCGCTAATGCCCGCGATTCGGTTGATGACCGGCATGGGACCTCCTGTTTGGCGCAAAGGTACCATATCCGAGCCCGACCGCCGTGAATCCGAAGTCAATGGAAGCCCCCATCAGCCGCATGAATTTTCCAATCGGTATACGGTGTAAGCTGACCGACCAGCAACCCCAACGGTATACGGAGGCCGGATGGCTCGACCCCCGTCAACCGTGGTGCGGCTCGACCGTATCTACACCCGGGGCGGCGACCAGGGCAGGACTTCGCTCGGCAACGGGCTGAGGGTCGCGAAGCATGCTCTCAGGATCCGAGCGGGCGGCACGATCGACGAAGCCAACGCCTTTATCGGCGTGGCCCGTCTCCACGTCTCCCGCGTCAGCGACGCCATGCTGGCCCGCATCCAGAACGACCTCTTCGACGCCGGCGCCGACCTGACAATGCCCGCACGGCGGGGCCGGCGCTCCGGGACTCTCCGGATCTCGACGGTCCAAGTGCAGCGGCTCGAGGGCGAGATCGACGAACTCAACGCCCGGCTGGCGCCGCTGACGTCGTTCATTCTGCCCGGGGGCACCAGCGCGGCCGCCCATCTCCATGTTGCGCGCGCCATCGTCCGCCGGGCCGAGGTCGAGCTCAGCAGTCTTGCCGCGCGTGCGGTGGTGCGGAATGAAATCCTCGCCTACGTGAACCGCCTGTCCGACCATCTCTTCGTCCTGGCGCGCACCGAAGCAGCGGGGGTCGGCGGCGACGTGCTCTGGGTCCCGGGCGCCAATCAGTGAATGCGGCCGAACCTCGGCACCATCAACGTCTCCTCCTGACCGGCGCCGCGGGCGGGCTCGGGACGGTACTCCGCCAACACCTCCCCGCCCTTACCGACATCCTCCGGGTGTCGGACCGCGAGCCGCTCGGGGAAGCGCGGGAACGTGAAGAGGTCGTGCCCTGCGACCTCGGCGACGCCGCCGGCATGCTCGACCTCACCCGCGACGTCGACGCCGTCGTCCACATGGGAGGCGTCTCCGGCGAAGCCCCCTTCGCCGACCTCCACCAGGGCAACATCATCGGGCTGTACAACTTGTTCGAGGGATGCCGGAAGAACGGCGTCCGGCGCATCGTCTGGGCCAGCTCAAACCATGCGATCGGCTTCTACCCGCGTACCCGGACGATCGACGCCACCGTGCCGCAGCGGCCGGACACCGCCTACGGGCTTACCAAAGCGTTCGGCGAGGATCTCGCGCAGTACTATAACGACAAGTACCGTATCGAGGCGGTGTCCCTGCGCATCGGCTCCTGCTTCGCGAAGCCCACCGACCGACGGATGCTCGCGACGTGGCTCTCGTATCCGGACCTGGTGCATCTCGTCGAGCGATCGCTCGTGGCGCCCGCGGTCGGACACACGGTGGTGTTCGGCGTGTCAGCCAACGCGGAGTCATTCTGGGACAACCGCGCCGCCTCTGCGCTCGGCTTCCGTCCCGGGGACAACGCCGAGGCCTACCGGGCCGAAGTCGAAGCCGCGACCCCGCCGGTCGCCCCCGACGACCCGCTGGTCAAGTACCAAGGCGGCCGGTTCGTGGCCATGCCCCACGCGGACGACGGCGAGCCGACGTAATCCGGGTACACTCGCCGGCCGCCGCGCCGATCGACCGCAAACCACGGAAGGACCCCTGCATGCCAGCCGACACCGCCGCACCGGGCCCGGAGCAGGCCTACTTTGACGCTCTGGCCGCCGGGCGCTTCATGCTGCAGCACTGCGGCGCCTGCGACCGCAGTGTGTTCTACCCCCGCGCGCTGTGCCCACACTGCGGCACGACTGAACTTAACTGGCGGGAGGCGTCGGGCCGTGGGACCGTGCATGCGACCAGCGTGGTGCGCCGGCGCCCCGAGCAGGGGCCCCCCTACAACGTGGCACTAATCGATCTCGCCGAAGGGCCTCGCATGATGAGCCGGGTCGAGACTATTGCGCCGGAGGACGTGCGCATCGGGATGCCGGTTACGGCGATGATCGACCGTTCGGGGGAGGATCCGGTCGTTGTGTTCCACCCGGCGGATCCCGGCACGTGAGCGGGCTGCGAGGAGCGGCGTCGATCGCGGGCGCCGGCACGTTCGGTCTCGGCGAGGCACCGGGGCTGAGTGAACTCGAGATCACCACCGGCGCGGCCAAGGCCGCCCTCGACGACGCGGGCCTCCGGCCGGCCGATGTCGACGGCGTCTTCTGCGCCTCGATGACCTACAACATGGGGTCACTGACCCTCTGCGAGTACCTCGGCATTGCGCCCAGGTTCTCGGACTCGTCGATGATCGGCGGCTCCTCGAACTTGGCGCATCTGCTGACCGCGATGATGGTGATCGCCACGGGCCAGTGTGACGTTGCCCTCGTCGCCTACGGCAGCAACCAGCGCTCGGTGTCCGGGCGCCTGATGTCCACGTCGCGGCCCGATCCGTACGAAAGCCCGTACGAACCCCGCCAGCCGATCACCTCCTACGCGCTCGCCGCCTCGCGCCACATGCACGAGTACGGCACCACACGCGAACAATTGGCTGCGGTAGCGACGGCGGCACGCGCCTGGGCAGCCCTGAACCCGGACGCCTTCCTGCGCGACCCCCTCTCGATCGAGGACGTGCTGACGGCGCGCCCCATCAGCGATCCCTTCACGGTACGCGACTGCTGCCTCGTCACGGACGGGGGTGGCGCCGTGGTTCTGACGTCGCCGGAGCGCGCTCGCGACCTCAGGCGTCCACCCGTGCCGGTACTCGGTGCCGCCATGGCCCACTGGCACCGCGCAATCACCAACATGCCGGACCTGACGGTAACGGCCGCAAGTGAATCGGGGCCGCGCGCCTACGCAATGGCCGGTGTGTCAGCATCAGACATCGACATCGTCGAGGTGTACGACGCGTTCACCATCAACACCGTCGTGTTTCTCGAAGACCTCGGCTTCTGCTCCAAGGGCGAGGGCGGAGCCTTCGTGGAGAACGGTGCGATAGCCCCTGGCGGCAGCCTTGCCGTCAATACCAACGGCGGCGGGCTGTCGTGCTGTCACCCCGGCATGTACGGGATCTTCCCACTGATCGAAGCGGTGCGGCAATTGCGGGGCGACAGCGGCGAGCGCCAGCAGCCGAATTCGGAGATCGCGCTAGCGCACGGCAACGGCGGCCTGTTCTCGAGTCAGGTGACGTTGGTCCTCGGCACCGAAGCCACCCTGTAATCGGCGGCTTCAACCAGCGGTTGCCAAGAGCAATCACGGCGGAAAGCACAGGGCCGGCCCAACGCTCGCGTCCCGGAAACCGACGCAATCCGCGCGGCAAGGTTGGGGGCCTGAACCGCGATAACTATTCCGTGCCGGCTCGGTTATTCCTTGAATAAATCTGCATGCGAACCGGTCCGGACCAAAAGCAGTTCATCTCCGCGGACCCGGTAGATCAGGATCCAATCGGGTTCGATATGAATATCCCGATAGCTGGCCCAAGGGCTCCGTAGCGGATGGCCCCGGCAACTTGCCGGCAAGGGATCACGTCGGATCAGAGCTGTGAGCAGATCTCGCAGCTTTGCCAGATCCTTGCCTTGCTTGCCCGCCCTCTTCACGTCTCGCTTGAACTGGGTGGAGCGAACCGGCGCCAGCACCTCAGACGTCAATGTTCTCGAACAATTCCTCAGCGCTGGCGAAACGCTTGCCTTCGCCGTTGTCCAGCTCTTCGATTGCCCGAATAGTCGTCGCGTTTGGCACTTCGATCGGGAACGGGAGCCGCTTTTCGTCCGCGATCCGCAACAGCAACAGACGGATGGCGTCAGACATCGACAGCCCCATCGCCCGAAGCGCCTTCGTGGCCCGCGCCTTGGTATCGTGATCAATCCGGGCTCGCACGACAACATCCGCACGCATTAACTTCTCTCCCGCTCTGTAGCTCTATTGTAGCTACAATAACGGAGCGGATGGAAGAACCCCGCCACGGAATCTGCAACGGCTGCAAAGTGGCTGGCGAGGCTTGGCGTCGACACCAACGGCAGCGGGCTGTCGTGCCGCCATCCCGGCATGTACGGGATCTTCCCGCTGATCGAGGCGGTGCGGCAATTGCGGGGCGACGCTGGCGCGCGCCAGCAGTCGAACCCGGAGATCGTGCTCGCGCACGGCAACGGCGGCCTGTTCTCGAGTCAGGTCACGTTGGTCCTCGGCACCGAGTCCACCCTGTAGCCGGCGGCTTCGATCAGCGGTCGACAAGACCACCCACGGTGGAAAGCGCCGGCCCGACCCAATGCTCACGTCCCGGAAGCGGACGCAATCCGCGCGGCAAGGGGGCCTGAACCGTGATCGGTAAGCCGTGACCGAAGCGACCTTGTAGCTGGCGTTGTCCAGGGGCCGCCTGCAAGGCCCCCTGATGCGCGCAGCAAGAAATGGGGGCGCCATCATCGATGCGTCGACGAGATCGATTCGAAGAGGTGGCGATTGGCGAGACAAGGTCGCGGGCTTGACGCACCATCAGCGTGGGGTTTCATCCGAACAACTCAGCATGGGTGCCGGTTCGTGTCAGCACCAGCGCATCGTCATCAATGTGCCAGACGAGCAGCCAGTCGGGTTCGATATAGCACTCCCAAGCGCGAGCCCATTGACCCGGCAGGCGATGGGCCCGAAGGCGTGGACTCAATGGGTGCCCAGCGAGTAACCGGTCAACGACAGCCCAAAGTTTGCCCAAATCCTTACCGCGCCTCTTGGAGCGCCGGAGATCTTTGCTGAACCAGCTCGTGATGATCAGCCGCATGGTTCAGTCGTGCGCGGCCTTGAGCGCGTCCAGACTTTCATATTCGGTTAGATCCTGGCGATCATGGGCTTGCCGTAACGCCTCGCCCGTCTCGGCATTGGGAACCTTCACTGCGAACGGCAACCCGTGCTGCAATATGACCTGCTTGTAGAACAGCCTGACCGCTTCGGTTGCCGATAACCCCAGCTGTGAGAACACCGTCTCGGCTTCGCGTTTGAGCTCTGGCTCGACACGGGCGCGGATCATCGCTGTCTTGGTCATCGGGCGTCTCCTTGGTGCATGAATTTGTATCACATATGGGGAACATATTCTCAGGTACCGCATGCGCCCACGACACAATTCATGAAAACTAGGTTGCTGGACTGTCGTGTTGGACCTCAACACCTCATCAAGCAATTCGACGAAACAGGCCAAAACATCCCAAGTGCGTCACGATGATCGGCTGGCGAACCTAATCGAACGCGCCGCGCTGGAGCTCGCGGTAGACAATGGGGTCCGCACCGCAAAGTTGGGAGCTCGAATCGCAACGTTTATTCCGTGGCGGCTCGGTTACTCGACTATCGCCAACGAGGAGGCCAAGCCGCCAGCGCGGGGCAACGGAAGTACCTTGTCTCGGTTCGTTCGCCCTCGGAACCGATGGTCACACGTCACTAGGGCAAACCCTGCCAGCAAAACCCCCGGATGGTATCGCTCAACCAGCATGTTCGAATCACTCGATTAACACAAAAAATCACGCTATATTTCGTCACAGACAATGAGGTTTTAGCATGCAGTTCCGAGAATTCATCGAGGACCAAGTGTTCTCGCCGACCCTCGTCGCAGATGCGCTGCGGACCACCAAGTCCGAAATTGCGGGAACACTAGGGCTCGGAAAGGATGCATTCTCTCGTGCAACGCGTGTCCGAGCGCGAAAAACTCAAACCCGTTTGCGCCAAATGTTGGAAATCCTCAACCGGGTTGAAGCTGAAACCGGATCACCTATCGCAGCCTACGCCTGGTTCCGCGCAGAGCCTTTGCCCGGCTTCGGAGGCATGACACCAGACCAGTTGGTGCGCGACGGCAGAATCGATCACGTACACGCTTATCTGGACCGTGTCATGGCAGGCGGCTACGCCTGAATACGCAACTGTCTTATGCGCTTCAGGCAGCTGGTTTACCGAGCGCACAATCCGGAGTGGTCATGGACACCCCTGTCCGGCGAGGGTGCGCGTCGTCACGGCGGACGGTTCAACCGGCGCGGTATCCCGGCGCTCTATACCTCGCTAACGCTGTCGACTGCCATACGTGAAGCGCAGCCTGTAGGCCGGCCGATACAGCCGCTCACTCTTTGCGCGTACGAGGTTGACGCCGAACCTGTCTTCGACGCATTGGACAGGGAGCGGCGCTTTGCATTGGGCGTAGAAGAATCCGACCTAGCGTGTCACCGCTGGGAAGCAGAAATGCTTGCCGGCTCCATACCCGCCTCGCAGGCTCTCGCTGACCGATTGATCACAGCGGGCTATGTAGGAATGCGGGTCCAAAGCTTTGCCATCGGGACCGGCCCCCGGGACATCAATCTTGTTGTGTGGAAGTGGAGCCCCAGCCGACCAGCAAGGCTGGTAGTGATCGACGATTTTGGGCGGCTCTCCCGACGCAAACCTCGTTAACCGCGCCGGTCGGCGTGATTCAAGGACCATCGCAGGCCTAAAAATGGGGCAGCAATGCTCTGCAGGCAGCATTCAATTGCCTCCGCACCTCGCGTGGGATGAAGAAGCGGCCGGGAGCGGTCCAGCGCCTGGATCTGGCTCTTCTCGTCGACGCACAGCACCAGCGCCCGTTCCGGAGGGCTTCGCAGAGGCCTGCCAAATCCGGTGGATGGTCGAAGGCGCATAGCCCGAGGCGCGGGCCATCGAGCGCAGGCTCCAGGACTCGTCGTAGGCCGGTATCCAACTCGGCCTCCAGCAAGGATGGTCGCCGGTGCCCACTATCGTCGTGAGACGTCTAGGGTAGAAAGGTCTTTACTCTTCTACCGGACAATGGCGATGGGCCTCAACATCAAGAACGATGAGACCTGCCGACTAGTGAGTGAACTGGCACAAATGACCGACGAGACGAAGACTGGCGCAATTACCGTTCCATTGCGCGAACGCTTGGAGAATGAAAGGCAACGGCGGGGCGCGAAGGCCCTTGCCCGGGAGTTGCACGCCGTCGGACAGCGCTGCGCTTTGCGCTGTTGGAGCCTGGGCCGTCCGACGTTGAGCATGGTGACCTTCTCTACCACGAACGTGGCCTGCCCAAGTGATTGTGGATAGCTCCGCCGTCCTTGCCATCCTACGCGGCGAGCCGGATGCGGCCCGCTACGAAGAAGCCATCGCGACAACGTGGCCCCGTCGCATGTCGGCTGTCGGGGTTCTCCAGGCGGCAATGGTCGTGGGGAGCAGGGGCGGAACTAAGGCGGGACTCGAACTTGACGCGCTAGTGCATCGAGCGGCCATTGAACTGGTGCCCGTCACGTCCGAACACGTTGAAATTGCGCGTCGAGCCCGGCGGCGTTTCGGTAAGGGCAATCACCCGGCTGGGTTGAACTTCGCGATTGCCTTGCCTACGCGCTTGCAGAATCGAGCGGCGAACCCTTACTCAACAAGGGTGTTGATTTCGCCCGGACCGATATAGAAGCCGCATGATCGCTCGCAGGCGCTTCTGCCCCAGGCCAGGGAGTTGAGCCGAGGCGGGACCGAGACCAAGCGAGGAACGCGGCCAGTACACGTTTGGGGACCATGCGCATCGAGACTGCGAAAAACTGGTACGAGGTGCGAACGCTCGATGACGGGATCACCCACGTCCAGGAGCCGCACATTCTGCCCTTCTATCGCTGCAACATCTGGCTCGTTCGCGGGCGGGAGTGGAACCTCCTGATCGACTCGGGTTCAGGCTTGGTCAGCCTCTCCGAGCAGGTCGCCTGTCTGAGTGATCACCCCGTGCTCGCGGTCGCCACGCATTGCCATTTCGACCATATCGGCTCGCACCACGAGTTCGCCGAGCGCGCCGTGCATACAAGCGAGGCGCAGTATCTGGCGACGCCAAACCGCGAAGCGATTCTGATCGAGCCCTACGCCACCATCGAGATGTTCAGTGCGCTTCCCCCAGGCGGATACGACCAAAGAACGTACGAAATCGTCCCCGCGCCAGCCACCCGGCTCCTTGCGGACGGCGACGTCGTGGACCTCGGTGACCGTCACTTGGAAGTCATCCACACCCCAGGGCATTCACCAGGATCAATTGCATTGTGGGAGGCAGAAACCGGGACCCTTTTTTCCGGCGATACCGTCTACGACGGGCCGCTCGTCACGGACACATGGAATGCAAGCATCGACGACTACGTTCGCAGCATGGAGCGCCTACTCACGTTACCGGTTCGCATCGTACACGGCGGCCACTTCCCGAGCTTGGACGGAGAGCGCCTCCGAGGGCTCATACACGCCTTCTTGGACGAGTTTGGCGCCTGACGTGAGTCATGGCTTTTGCGACAGTCGAATTTCGAATGCCTAAAGCGGGATATGTCCCAACCATTCTGATTCCTGCTTATCCCTGAAAGTCATCCGGCGATGAGGAGGCGATAGGGCATGGGCTGGGTGCGTGCGGCGCTGTGGACGAAACGCTTCATGGTCTGGAGTTGATAGCGCCGGTTGTAGCGCCAGGCGAAGCTGGCGAGATAGCGTCCGGCACGGGGCCGAGCTTGGATAAGTCCCGGTGATCGCGCTCTTGATGTTGCCGAGCGTCGTGTTCACCCATTTGAGCCATGCGGGCCGCCTGTCGGCCCGACGGTACGGATCGCCCGCTGGCTCCGAGGGCTCATACACGCCTTCTTGGACGAGTTTGCGCCGCGCCATCACCGCCATGATCTTGTGCTTCACGGCCCAGGCCGTCGGCTGCTTGACCCCGAGACGGCGGCCGAGTTCCACCGACGAGATGCCGTTCTTCGCCGTCACGATCAGGTGGATGGCGGCGAACCAGAGTGTCAGCGGCAGCTTGGTCGCGTGGAAGTCATGGCTTTTGCGACAGTCGAATTTCGAATGCCTAAAGCGGGATATGTCCCAACCATTTCGAGATCCCGATGCCCGCGATGGCCGCAGGACCGACAGACGAAGCCGTCAGGCCAGCGCATTCTGGCCTTATATGTCAGTATCTGCCATTATTGGACATATCGAGATGCCCCGATGCCAAACGTACACCTAACCGAGCAGATGGAGACCTATATCCAAGGGCAGATCAGATCTGGCGCGTTTGCCAATCTGAGCGAGGTAGTACGCGCAGGAATCCGATTGCTTATGGAACGGGACGGCGCACGCCAGTTCTATGCACTAAGGGCCGAATTGGAAGAGGCTGTACGAGAGGCGGAGGCTGGCGGATTCGAGGAATTTGATCCCGCCGCCTATGAGCCCGGCGTCGACACGAGATAACCGGGACCACGTGACGATTAAACTGTCCCGGCGGGCGCGACGGGACTTGGACGAAATCCGGCGGTACGCGATCGAGACGTGGAACCGTATCCAGTGGCTGACCTACTACCGGGGCCTGGCGCAGGCTCTAGAACGAATCGCAGCCGATCCCGATATCGGACGCGACCGAAGCCTGTTCGCACCGGGATTGCGCTCGGTGAATTACAAGCAGCACGTCATATTCTTCGGAAAGATCAGTGCGGCGGGCAATGAGCCTGTAGTCCTGCGAATTGTTCATCGGCGCCGAAATCTGCCGGCATTGGTCTACTACGAGGATGTCGCCGGCTGACAGCTCGCCACCCAACAGATTGTTTACAAGGGGGCTAAAGACCACAACGCCAACATTATGAATTGCTTGACCAATCTTCGGGACTCGAACGGAACCTGGCCCAACGTGCACCGCGGCTTCAGGTAGCAAACTTACTAATCGTCCGCGGCTTACCCAGGATCGGAAATCGCGAGGGATGCCGCGGTCACAGGCATGTCTCTCCGTAGTTACCCCAACCACCATGGACGACCCGATAGAACCGACGGCTGATGCCAGTCCCTCGCAGAGAAGCCTTGTCGTTGCGTCGGGCGCCCGCGGTTGCGCATTCCCGGTACCATTCCAGTCAATTCCCGTATCCTGTCCGTCGTCCGGCGGCAGGATGCCCCCAGTGAACGGGCTTGAGAGCGGGGACTGTGGAGGAGAACGCCATGACCCGAGAACGCCGTCACCACGACATGGGCGGACTCGAGGCCGGGCCGGTCGACCGGAGTGAGCATGACCATGCGCCGTGGGAGAAGCGCGTTGATGCCCTCATGGTGCTTCTGGGACGACAGGGAATCCTCACAGTGGACGAGCTTCGCCGTGGGATCGAGGAGCTCGGAGCCGATGCCTACGACCGCTACAGCTATTACGAGCGGTGGATGGCGTCCATGACGAACCTCCTCCTCGAAAAGAGGATCATCGACGTCGAAGAACTCGGTGAACGCATGGCCGAGATCGAATCCGGCCGCCGGGAGGCGCTTCCGTGAGCCGTCCGTCGCCGAGGTACGCCCGGGGCGCGCGGGTCCGGGTCCGCGAACGGTTCCCTCCGGGACACGTCCGCACTCCCTGGTACTGCCGCGGAAAGACCGGCGAAGTGGAGCGGGTCTGCGGACGTTTCCGCAATCCCGAGCAACTCGCCTATGGGACCCGGGAGGCCACCCTGCAGACGCTTTACAGGGTCGGTTTCGCCAGCGGCTCGCTGTGGCCCGATTCCCGGGAAGGCGCGCGCGACCGCGTAGAAATCGAAATCTACGAGCACTGGCTGGAGCCGGTACCGGGAGATGCAGCATGAACGATCCGGCTGGCGGACACACGCACGAGCACGAGCACCACGACTATGACGTGGATCCGACACACCACCATCCCCCGCAGCCGGACCTGGAGGACACCCCGCTCGCCCACCACCAGGTGATGCAGATGGCGGTGACCTCGCTCCTGATCGAGAAGGGGGTCTTCAGCGCCGATGACATGCGCGCTCAGGTCGAGCGCATGGACAGCATTGACTCTAGTCGCGGTGCACAGCTCGTGGCGCGAGCATGGGTCGACGGCGGCTTTCGCCAGCGTCTCCTGGACGACTCGAAGGCCGCGGCGGCAGAACTCGGCATCGACATCGGACCCATCCCGATCCTCGTGATGGAAAACACGCCCGAGACCCACAACCTCGTGGTATGCACCCTCTGCTCGTGCTACCCGAAGTTCCTGATCGGCATCCCGCCCGACTGGTACAAATCGCGCAACTACCGCCGCCGTGCGGTGCGCGAGCCGCGCCGGGTGCTGGCCGAGTTTGGGACTGAAATCGACTCCAACGTCGACATCCGGGTCCACGACAGTACCGCCGACATGCGGTACATGATCCTTCCGATGCGCCCGGCTGGCACCGACGGCATGAACGAGGACGAACTGGCGGGCCTAGTCACCCGCGACAGTTTCATCGGGGTGGCAGTGCCGCGCGCAGGGTAACCGCCCGTTGCGCGCTCGGCGCGTCGGACTGTTCATCGGCACCGGTATTGCCCATGGGTGGTGGCTTTGTTGCCGAGTCATCCTATCCGAGCTTCGGCGTTCAACCGCACCACCAAGGCGCCCGCGGTTGGCCGTCTCCTTGACAAGGATATTGTCCTTACTAGAGTAAGGATATGAGCAAAGTCACCAGCAAACTCCAAGTAACCGTACCGAAGGCGCTCGCAGAGCGGTACGGAATCCAACCCGGCGATGACATCCGTTTCGAGGGGGCCGGCGAAATCATTCGCGTTGTGCCCGCCAAAGTCACCCCGGAAACCAGTGCACTCGACATCGATGCACGCCTGCGGCTGTTCGACGCGGCGACTGCCCGGCAACGGGCACGTGAGGCGGGTCAGCAGGCTCGTCGCGTGGGCTCTCGCGGCTGGACCAGGGAGGAACTCTACGAGCGTGGCCGCCAAGACGCTGATTGACACCAACGTCTTGGTGTATCGCCACGACAACCGGTTCCCGGACAAACAGGCGATTGCGGTCGAAGTTCTTCGCGAGGGCATCGCGAGCGGCAGAGCGCGAATTCCTCATCAGGCGATCGTGGAGTTCGTCGCCGCAACAACCCGGGGCGGGCCTCAAAGCCAATTGCTGGATGCCGCCGACGCATGTCGGGAAGCGGAAGAATTCATGGCGGAGTTTCCGATCATCTATCCCGACGACGCTGTGCTGCGAGCGGCGCTCCGCGGTGCGGCCGCCTATGGCCTGTCATGGTTTGATGCGCACATTTGGGCCTACGCAGAAGTGCACGGTATCGAAGAATTGCTGTCCGAAGACTTCCAGCACGAGCGGATGTACGGCACGGTAGTGATACGAAATCCCTTCATCGCTTTGGCGTCTACGTAGGCGCCCTGTCAGAGGGACGGTCATCGCGGAGCGGATCAGGGCGTCGAAGGAGGCATAACCCCGACACAACCTTGTCGGCGCGACGCAGCACTAATTCCGTCGCGAGGCCCTGCGTCCTATGCTGCCGCCCAATGAGGATGAACCAACATCCTCGACAGGAGGAACAGACAATGATTACTCAGACCGTTCGGACGACCGGCTCTCTCATTTTGGGAGCTCTCGTCGCCGGCACGGTGGCATTGGTTACAAGCCCGGCGTACGCGCAGGACTACGTAACCGACGAGATGCTGCTCGAAGCGGCCCAGGATCCCAACAACTGGCTCATGGCGCCGCGGGACTACTCCGGCACGCGGTACAGCCCACTTAGCCAGATCAATTCCCATACGATCAAACGCCTGGTACCAAAGTGGACGTTCTCGTTCGGCGTGCTTGACGCCCAGAACACGACCCCGCTCGTCAACAATGGCGTGATGTACGCAACCGCATCGCATGGCCGGACATTTGCGATCGATGCCCGTACCGGTGATGAAATCTGGCGCTACTACGACGAGATTCCGGAAGGGGTTGCCGGCAACATGTGCTGCGACATCGGCAACCGGGGCGTTGCGCTGTACCACGACAAGGTCTACGTGGCGACGCCGGACGCCGACGTGGTGGCCCTTGACGCCAAGACCGGGGAGGTCGTCTGGCACCAGAACATCGGGAACTGGGAAGAGGCCTACACGATGACCGTTGCCCCCCTGGTCGTGAAAGGCAACGTGATCGTGGGGCTTTCCGGAGCAGAATATCCGACGCGGCTCTACATCGAAGCACTTGACGCGGAAACCGGTGAGCAGGCGTGGCGCCGGTACACCACCCCGGCACCGGGTGAGCCGAACCATGACAGCTGGGGCAGTGCCGAGTCCGCGGCTTACGGTGGTGCATCCGCATGGATCACCGGTTCCTATGACCCCGAGCTCGATACCCTCTACTGGGGCACCGGTAACCCGAACCCCGACTGGGACGGCACCAACCGTCCAGGGGACAACCTTTACTCCAACACCACCCTGGCCCTTGATCCCGCCACCGGAGAGATCAAGCACTGGTACCAGTACACGCCGCACGACGTCTGGGACTACGACGGCAACAATGAGCCGGTCCTGATGGATGTCGACGGCCGGAAGCTCTACTTCCACGGCGACCGCAACGGCCTTCTGTACGCGATCGACCGGACGGATAGCAGCTTCGTCTGGGGTGTCCCGATTTCCAAGGTGAACTGGATGACCGGGTTTACGCCGGAAGGACGACCCATCGTCAACCCTGAAAAGACGCCACGCTACGACTACGAGGCGAAGGACATCTGTCCGGCGTCCGAGGGCGGTAAGTGGTGGAACCCGATGTCGGTCAACCCCCACACCAAGATGATCTTCGTACCCAGCCGTGAGATCTGCGTGGACATCAAGAGCGCTCCGCTCGGCGAGGGGTTGAACCCGCCAGTACGCACCGTCGGCAAGCCCTACTGGGGTATCGGCACGATCGGCTGGAACCCAGGCTACGGGCAGTTGGTGGCATTCGATGGACGAACCGGTGACAAGGCCTGGACCGTCAAGGCACCCTCGCCCTACACCAGCGGACTGCTCACCACGGGCGGCGGCTTGGTGTTCGCGGGCACGCCTGAGGGCCAGTTCAAGGCGTACAAGCAGGACACCGGCGAAGAGGTCTTTTCCTACAACATCGGCACCGGCATTTTCGGCAGCCCCATGACCTACGCCATTGACGGTCGGCAGTACGTTGCCGTCCCGGCTGGGTTCGGAGGCTGGACCGGCTGGGCGATCTTCGGAAAAGGCGGCGCCCCGCAGCTGAAGGACAGCCGCAAGGGCGGTTACCTGATGGTGTTCGGCCTGTTCGACCGATAATGCGGGACAGCGTCAGCCCAAGCTGAATCGCTGTCTCCAGAGGACCTCGGGGGGAGCACTGCCCCCCGAGGTCTACGCCTCATACCCTTCGCCAGGAACCTCGCAGCATGCGTTTCAAGCCTGTTCTCAAAGTCCTGCTCTGCGCCAGTGTGGCCGCGATCGTCTGCAGTGCGTCACCAGCCGATGCTGCCGGCGACACGAATCCCTTCACGGGTGATCCCGAGGCGATTGCTGAAGGAAAACAATTGTGGGCAAAGACGGGCTGCTACGCCTGTCACGGGAAGGAAGCGGGAGGCGCAGTCGGTCCGGATTTGACGGACGACCAGTGGGTGTACCGACCGACCGACAAGACCATTTTCAAGGCGATTTCCAAGGGACGTAAGGGCACCACGATGGTGGGCTGGTCGAGCAGTCTGAGCGACGAGGAGACCTGGAAAGTGATCGCCTACATCCGATCGCTCTACAAGGGCGACCCGGGCAAGATCATCTGGTAATGGCCCGCCGTTAACCGCTCCTCCGTCGCAGCCGAGCAGGTCCCTATCTTGAAGCCATGTCCGACCACTGGCTGTCCTTCAAGCCCGCGGCGCGACCACTCGCTGGCTATCCTGCTGCCTTCAGGCTTCCGTTGTTCGCCTTCCTGCCGAAGACCCACGTAATCGATGGCCCCCATGAAGAAGTTTCGGATTTGTGCGCTCGCCGCCGTGATCGTCGGGGTTTCCACTCCGCTGCATGCCGAAGAGCCCTATGGCTCGATTGCCCTGTCGCAGGAAGCTGGCGGCCACTATGCCTGGGGTATCGCGTGGCGCGTTGACAGCGCCCAAGAGGCAATGGCGGAGTCGCTCAACCAATGCCAAGCGTATGGCGGCCGCGACTGCCAAGAGATAGGTCAGTTCCGCGAGGCCTGCGGAGCGCTCGTAATCGGCAACGAGAACAACTACAGCATCGGGTGGGGCGCGATGCGAGCCATGGCAGTGCGGGACGCTCTCACAGAGTGCCGCGCCGACGACGTCAGGTGCAGAGTCGAGTTCGTGCGCTGCTCGCAGCCGCCACAGGCAGGCGGTGCGGGGCGTGCCCAAGATGCGGGTGTCTCGGTGCCGACAGCGGGCGAGGAGGGGCCCGCCACGGTAATGCTGGACGTGAAATGCCCGGGACAGAACGAACTCGGCCAGCCACTCTGGTTCAATTGTTGGACTGAATTATCGAACCAGCCAGGATGCTATTTCTGGTACTTGGATGCGACCCGCTGGATAGGCTACCCAACCCACGAGAGCGCAAGTTGGTCCGGATCTTGCCGGGGCGGCTTAGCTGACGGAGAGGGCGTATTGACGGGGACGTCGAATCGGAACTACAGAACGTCGGTTGCGCACGCAGGAAACCTGCTAAAGGGAAAAAAACACGGACAATGGGTTGAGACCAGACCAACCGACCGTGGAATTAGCCGGGAAGAAGGGCTTTACGTCCACGGCCTCCGCGATGGCGTATGGATTGTGGACCACTGGTTGAAATGCGAATCGATTACTTACCCCGTGGCGGACTGGATGGACGCCAGGGATCCCTGTTAGGACGCTGCTAGCAAACCGAAAGCAGCTGTCACTCGGTGCCAGATGCGGCTCTCTAGACGCTGCCGCGTCGCGGAAGCTTCAGAAACTCAGGCGGCCGGTCACGAAACCCGCCTGCGCCAGCGAGCGATGCGAGCGCTGCAGCCGGCGTTTCTCCGCACAAGTGTTCCGTGTCGCAACCGGGCATCCTCTGCATGACCGAGGCCGTGCACTGCATCTCGTGGCAGGCAACCGTTTCCATCGACCTGGTGCACGGACCCCCTCCGCGCAAGGCATGACGTGGCTACCGTGACCAAGCTTGGCTTTGCAGGGCGCTTTCCCCCCGGCGCGCCTCTTGCCTCACGCCAGGGCGGCCTCGAGCAGGACCAGCAGCCGGCTCCACGCCCGCTCCGCCTGCGATTCGTTGTACACAGTGGAATCCAGAGAGCACCAGCCGTGAAGGGTACCGGCGTAGACCTCGATCTCCGCGGGCAGTCCAGCGGCGGCAAACGCCTCCCGGAGCACGGTCTTGGCCTCGGGATCCTTCGCGTCGTCGTTCTCGGCGATCGCGAGGAGATAGTGTGCGCGCATCTTGTCGACGAGTAGATGCGGACTGTCGGGGCCATCGGTCACGAGCCTGCCGCCGTGAAACGATGCGCCGGCACCAATCCGGTCGGGGAATGCCGCTGCGGTGCGCATGGTCATGGCGCCGCCCATGCAGTATCCCGTGGTCCCCATCTTGCGGTCGCTGGCCACCGCATCCTGGCTGTCCAGGAACGCGATGAAGGCTCTCGCATCCGTCACATTGGTCTCCGGGCTCAGGGAGCGCATCAGAGGAAAGATCTTCTCTCGCGTCGCTTGGTCCCGAAACGAGGCGCCCTCCGGCATGACGGGAGAACGCACGTTGCGGTAGTACGAATTGACAACCAGCACCGCATACCCCGATTCCGCAAGCCGCCTCCCCATCAGCTCGAAGGCGGGCCGCAGGCCGAGCGCGTCGGGCCAGATCAGCACGCCCGGATGAGCGCCGGTCGAGGGATGCACGAAGTGACAGTCCGCAACGCCGTCGGGTGTCGGCACCTCAACATGCGCTGCCGTCACCTGAAGCGCGGCCGCCGGCCGCGGCAGGAGCGTGGCAAGTCCCGTCCCGAGCGACAGCGCCCCGAACTTGCGCCGGGTCAGGTTCCCCGATTCACGCAGGTAGTTCTCGGCGTCACGGAGTGTTCTCTCGTCGCACATGGGTACCCCCCGGTCGCTGCAGCTCGACGGGCAGGCTAACACCATCGCCCAAGCGCCCTTCGGCACCTGGACCCGTCGAGAGCACGCCGAGATGAAGCACCCGCTCTTCACGGATGTCCCCCACGCTGACAGTCGCAAGACGCAGCCGAGGATTTCCGTTCCAGTTTCCCGAATAACTCCACGCGCGGGGAATGCCGTCCCGGACAGCTTTCCCAACGATCTGGGAGCGACAGGATTGGGCACGCGAGGCATGGCAGCTTGAGGGTCCTTCGCCGTCTCCATGCACGGCACTGCATCCCGGCAACGGCCAACGGCCCTGCCGCCCAACGCGCGGGGTATTGGCCATCCAGGAGTTCTGCCCTGTGCCGCTTGCCCCGCTGCATGGGCAAGGCCTAGCCCGCTTCGCTCACCACCGGACCTGCCGCCGCCGGCTCAAGGCGTCGGCGGGCGGTGTCGGGGGTTTCGAAGCCGTTGGCGGCGTGCCCGGCGGCCCGGGGCCGCCGGAATCGGGCGCGACAGAGCCCGGCAATGCGGATTCCGGGCGCGGGTCACGCTGGATGGCGGGCGCCGGGCAGACGGCCTCCGTGGCGCCGGTCGCGGCGCGTGCGGCAGGAGGGGGCAGGACCGCTGCAGGCGGGGTCAGGCGGGCCCCGCGCGTACCGGCGGCGCGCGCAGGGCGGCGAGCACGTGCGCGAACAGCTCCTGCAGCGGGTAGCCGGACGGGAACGCGACCCGGATCCTGCGGACGGTGACGGTGATGCGTGCGGCGACCTTCAGCAGCCGGGCGCGGATGGTGTCGGCGCGGGCGCGGGCCAGCGCCGTGCCCTGCAGCCCGACCTGGCGCAGGAGGGTGAGCAGGGCGCCGGCGAACGCGGAGAAGGTCAGCCGCAGCTGGTTGGCGCGCATCGTCGCGCTCGAGGTGCGGTCGGCGAACCGCCACAGCTGCTGTTCCTTGATCCGGTTCTCCATGTCGCCGCGGGCGCAGTACAGGTCCTCGTAGAGGGCCTGCGCCCCGAGGGTGCGGCGCGGGATGTTGGTGACCACGAAGCGCGGGTTGGCGCCGCGCAGCCCCGGCAGCCACTCGGCCTTGCCGACCACCCGGCGGGCCCGGCTCCAGGACGTCAACGTGCGGTAGCGGCATTCCCGGAACCGCCGCGAGGCCCGGCCGGTGGCGGCGCATCGCCGCCGGGACTTGTGCAGCGCCTTCGCGAGCCACGGTTCCAGGCGGGCGTTGCGCGCGAGCCCGAACACGTACTCGAGGCCGGCGTCCTCGCACCAGCGCAGGATGTCCTCGCGGCAGAACCCGGCATCGCCGCGCACCCGGATCCGGGTCCCGGGCCAGCGCCGGCGGATCTGCGGCACGATCCGCGCCAGTTCGTCCACCGCGCCCGCCGCCGCATCGATATCGGCCGGGCGCAGCCGGGCGCACAGCACGTGCTCGCCGCAGGTCACGTACAGCGGGAGATAGCAGTAGTGCCCGTAGTAGCCGTGGAAGAACCGGCCCTCCTGGCGGCCGTGCAGCGGATCGTCGGTGGCGTCGAGATCGAGTACGATCTCCGCCGGCGGGGCGGCATGGGCCTCCAGGAACAGGTCCACCAGCAGCCGCTCGATCGCTTCCCGGTCGGCGGCAATCCGCTGGTAGCGGTCCTGCGCCGCCGCCTCCGGTACGCCGAGCTCCAGGCGGTTCAGCGTGCTCGACCCCGCCAGCGCATGCCCCCGGTCCCGCGCCCGCCGCCGCCCCTCCCCGGTCACGTCCGCACACCCGCTCGCCAGCGCGAAGGCGCTGTCGGCGCGCAGCCGGTCATGGTCGTTGAGGTCCTCGTAGCCCGCCGCCAGGGCCAACACCCGCTGCGCCACCAGCGTCTCCAGGCGATGCTCGATCCGCCGCGGGTCGCGGTGGTCGCGGAAGCACGCCGCCAGCCGCGACGTCACCCGGAAGCGCCGGTCAACCTCCCGCAGCAGCAACACGCCGCCATCGGTCGTCAGCCGGCCGCCGTCGAACCGGCCTACCACCGCACGCCGGCCAAGGCCTTCAAACGCCAGTTGCGTCGAGGTACAGTCTGTGTGCATGGGGTGGCTCCGTCATGGCCGGTAAGGGGTTGTCTTTCTTACCTGTACCACGCGTTTCCGCTCCATGCACCCCCCGCTGGTGAGATATCCGGGGTAGCCCGGCTCCGATCTACAATCGCTGCAGTACCACTCCCAATTCGCGGTGCGGTACTATTCGCCGGGCCGCTTGATCCGTTACGCTTGGGAGCGGCTCATGGATGGGGGAGACATCATGTCCCAGGACGCTCAGAACCGGGCGGCAGAGCTCAGAGTTCCCGAATTTCCCCCTGACCCGGCGGACGATTTCGAGTGGGTTCCGGCCACCCGCCAAGTTGCCGGCAATCTCGCCGAACCACCGCTGATCGATTGGCGCACCACGAGCACCAGCCGGCGCTCCTTCCTTCGCGGTGTCGTCTGTTCGGGCGTCGCGGTGTCGGCGTCCGCCTACATGTTTACCGTGCGGCCTGGCGAGGCGCGCGCGGCGGCGCGCGGCGTTGAACGCCTGATCACGCTGAACATCAACGGAAGAACGCGCCGCGTCGATGTTCCTCCCAGCGAGACGCTCGCCCAGACCATCCGTTACCGGCTCGGCTTGACGGGAACCAAGATTGGCTGCAACCGGGCCGAATGCGGCGCCTGCACCGTTTTGGCGGACGATGTCCCAATTTATTCCTGCTCGACGCTGACCCATCAGGTCCGCGGCAAGACGATCACGACCGTCGAAGGCGTGACCGCAACCGACGGCACGCTTCACCCCGTGCAGCAGGCCTTCATCGACGAACTCGGGCCGCAATGCGGATTCTGCACGCCGGGCCAGGTGATGGCGGCTGTGGGCCTTCTGAAGAAGAATTCGAATCCGACGGTCGACGAGGCGCGTCGCGCGATGTCCGGCAACCTCTGCCGATGCGGCGCCTACGACCACTACCTCGCAGGTGTCATGCGGGCGGCAGGGAGGGCATAGGTCATGGCCTACACACTGCTCGGCAAGAACTTCACCCCGCCCGACCTTCACGCTAAGGTCACCGGAGCCGCCAAATATGCCGAGGACTTCCGTGCCGACGGCATGTTGTTCCTCAAGACGTTCCCCTCCCCCATGCCGCACGGCAGGGTCACGTTGATCGATGTCGAAGCCATCAAGCAGATGCCCGGAGTCGTGGGCGTCCTGCTGCCCGACGAAATCAAGCAGCCGAAGGACGCCGGGCACGCGATCCTGACCAGCTACCCGGTCTTCGTCGGTCAGCCGATCTTCGCAGTCGCCGCGCTGACGGAGCAGCAGGCCGAAGATGCGATCCAAAAGGCGAAGGTGAAGATTGAGCCGCTTCCCTTCTGCATCGATCCGCTGGAGAGCCTGCGTCCCGACGGCCCGAACGCCCTCGTCGGCGGCAACGTGGCCAATCGACAGGACGTCGAGCTGCAAGAGATCAAATGGACCGGCAAGGACTTCGCCAAGGCGGGTGAGGACACGCTGCCGATGGGCAAGCCCGCGAGGGAATGGTCCTACGGCGACCTCCAAGCCGGCTTCGCCAAGGCCGCGGTCGTCCTGGAGGAGTCCTTCGTGAGCGCCGCGAATGCGCATCACGCGATGGAGCCGCGCTCGGCCGCCGCCTACTGGGAAAACGGCAAATGCCATGTCTGGGGCTCAACCCAGTCGTCGTCGTTCGCGGTGCCAAGCCTGGCGAAATACATCGGAATAGAGCCGGCGGACCTCAACCTGGTCAGCGAGTTCTGCGGCGGCGGCTTCGGCGGCAAGGCTTACTCGTATCCGTTGATGGCCCTGGCGCCCCTGATGTCCAAGAAGCTCAACGGCCGCCCCGTACTGATGCGGGTCAGCCGCGACGACGAGTTCTATAACGGATCGGCGCGGGCTGGGTTCCAGGGCTGGGTCAAGATCGGCTTCGCAGCTGACGGCCGGGTCCTTGCACTCGACTGCTACATCGTGCAGGACAACGGCTCCACCGCCGGCTTCTGGGATTTCCAGAACTTCGGCATGGCCGCGTCGGTGATCCTGCAGCCCGAGGCGATGCGGTTTCGCGGCATCCCCGTACTGACCAACACCCCGCCGAAAGGGGCGCAGCGGGGCCCGGGCGAGAACCAGACCGCCAATATCCTGGAGCCGCTGCTGGACAAGGGAGCGCGCGAACTCGGTATCGACAGGCTCGCCTTGCGTCTTGCCAACGCGCCGGGTGGCGGGCCAAACGGCACAATCGGGCCGGATCGCATCCCGCTGACCAGCGCGTTCTTGCGCGAGGGGCTGGAGCAGGGCGCGGCCAAGTTCGGCTACGACAAGCGGATCAAGCGGACCGGCAAGCAGGCCGACGGCAAGATCAGGTCGATCGGGATCGGCCAAGCCTATCACGCTGCCGGCTACAACGGCTGGGACGGGATGGTGCGCATCACGCCGGACGGCAAGCTCCACATCCATACCGGCGTCGGCAACCTCGGCACCTATTCCTACGCTGCCACCTCGCGGGTCGCGGCCGAGGTGCTGGGTTACGACTGGAACAACACGATCATCGAACGCGGTGGCTCGCTGAAGGCGATGCCGTTCAATATCGGCCAGTTCGGGTCCAACACCTCGTTCACCATGACCCGGACAAACTACGCCGCAGCCATGGACGCCAAGCAGAAGCTGCTGGAGATCGGCGCCGTGATACTGGGCGGCAAGGCGAACGACTACAAGCTGCAGAACGAGCAAGTGGTGGCCAAGGATGGCGCGGCGTCGATCACCTTCGCGCAGGCAGCAGCGAAGGCGCTCGAACTTGGCGGCAAGTACGCCGGCCACGAGGTCGACCCCGAGCTGAAAGAGCTGACCAAAGCAGCCGCCCGCATGATTGCGGGCACCGGGCTGATCGGTGTCGCCAAGGACAAGCTTCCCAAGACCGGAATCGTCCCCGCCCTGGTTGCGGCGTTCATCGAGATCGAACTCGATCCCGAAACCGGCAAGGTCGTGATCATCGACTACATCGGCATCGCCGATGTCGGGCAGGTCCTGCATCCGCAAGGGCTCGACGCCCAAATTCGAGGCGGGGCGGTCATGGGATTCGGCCTCGCAGCAACCGAGCGCTACATCTATGACCCGGCCTATGCCCGGCCCAACGCCAAGGGCTACTACCAGGCGAAACCGCCGACCTACCTGGACGTGCCAGCGCAGCTCGCAGCGCTTGCCGTCGAAGGGGCGAAGGATCCGCAGAACCCGGTCGGCGCCAAGGGAATCGGTGAGCCGGTTCAGGGTGCGGCATCGTCTGCCTATCTGAGCGCGGTTTCGGATGCGCTGGGCGGCCACACGTTCAATCGGGTCCCTGTGGTCGCGGACATGATCGTCAACGCGGTCGCCAAACAGCCGCAGTCTCACAAGCCGTTGCAGACGAATTGTCAGTGACGGGCGGAACGGAGGCAGACTGATGACCGACTACATGCACGCGTTCGATCTCTACGCACCTGTCAGCCTGGAGGACGCGGCGCGGCTGATGGAAGAGCACGGCAAGGACGCCTGGATCGTCGCGGGCGGCAAGGACAGCTTCGACTGGTTCAAGGACCGGCACAAGCAGCCGCAGGCGGTGATCGACATCAGCGAACTCAAGGAGCTTCACGGAATACGGGATCACGGCGATCACGTTTCGGTCGGGGCGACGACCACCCTGACCGAAATCGAGGAGAGCGCGCTACTGCGCAACCATTTCCCGGTTCTCACCCAAGCCGCTGCGAAGGTCGCGAGCCCGCAGATTCGCAACGCCGGCACCATCGGCGGCAACGTCTCCCAGGACACCCGCTGCACGTATTACCGCGACGGCTTCCCCTGCTACCGGGCCGGCGGCAATACCTGCTATGCCAACACGCCAACGGCGATGAACCGCGAACATGCGCTGTTTGAAGCCTCCCGCTGCGTCGCCGTGACGCCTTCGGACACGGCGCCGGCGCTGGTCGCACTGGCGGCGGAGATGGTGATCTCCCGCCACGGCAGGCTGCGGACCGTGCCGAGCGAGGAGTACTTCATCGGGCCCGACGTCGACATCACGCGGATGACGGTCCTTCAGAAAGGCGACATCCTGACCGAGATCCGTATTCCCAAGGCATGGGCCGGCGCTCGATCCTATTTCGAAAAGATTGCCGATCGCGAGACCTGGGACTTCGCCCTGGTCAGTATCGCCATGGTGGCCAAAACCGAGGGCTCCCACGTGACCGACGTACGTGTCGCCTGCGGCGGGGTGCAATGCACACCGAGGCGGCTGACCGAGTTGGAGGATCTGGTGAAGAGCGAAACGGCGGGTCCGGAGCTGGAGGCACTGGCGCGGCGCGTCGCCGCGCGCGGCGCAAAGGCTCTCAACTACAACCACTTCAAGATCCCCCTGATGGAAAACCTCGCGGCGCGCGCCGTCCGATCGCTCGCCTAGGGAAATGGAGGTCTTCCGCTTCTCGACGGATGCGTGGGGCCAGGAAGTCCTACTCGGGATGTCCTGGGACCTGCTCTGGGTCCCGATGGCAGCAGCAATCGGCTGGATCGTAGTGCATCAA
Source organism: Alphaproteobacteria bacterium (assembly GCA_965215575.1). Lineage (GTDB taxonomy): Bacteria > Pseudomonadota > Alphaproteobacteria > TMED109 > TMED109 > VXPW01. The sequence continues at coordinate 1,430,134 of OZ244069.1, read as the reverse complement.
CTCCTTCGGCTGGCCTCCCGGCGGAGCTGAGACAGCGCCGCCGACATGCCGGGAAGCGCTCCTAACGATATTCGGCACCCGTGGCCGGACCGCTTGTTCCACTGGACGATGGCGGTTCTCGTGATCGTCCTGATGGGGACCGCGTTCCTACCGATCCTCGGGCTTCGCTTCGATTGGGTCCCGACCCACTGGGTTTCGGGGGTGTTGCTGACCTTCGCGATTGTTTTCCACCTTTACAGGGTTTTCTGGGTGCACGGCATACAGGCGATGACGCCGACCGGCAACGATCTGCGATCGGCCATCAGGAAGGCATCAGAAGGCGGTTTGCCCAAGTACGATCTCTACCAGAAGCTCTACCACTGGTCGGTCGCGGCAGTGGTCTTGGTTCTCGTGATCACCGGATGCGTCATGCTGCTCAAGATCGATACCCCCTTGTGGCGCCGCGACCCGTCGATCATTTCGGAACGAGGCTGGGGGCTCGTCTATGTCGGTCACGGCGCGGCGTCGATGCTGCTGATCTTCTTCTTCATCCTGCATGTCTATTTCGCGTTCCTGCCGGAGCATCGGCGCCTGCTCGCGGCCATGGTGCTGGGTCGGGAGACCGGCGGGCCGGGCCGGGCACCGGAGCACGGCGCATGAGCGGCGCGGACGCCATCCGGGCACATATTGAGAGAATCGAGGAAGCCTACGAGTTCATGCTGGCCTATGCCGCCCAGGGTCGGAGCGATGAAGGCGCCGGGCCCGACGGAGCGCATATCCGGATATTCCTGACCCAGTTCGACACGGCTGCGATCGCCATCGTCGGGGAACTTCATTCCCTTCCCGGCGCCGGGGGAGAGGCCGCAGCCGTGCTCGCCGCGCTAAAGGCCGATTCCGCGATCGTGAGGTCGGTCCTCCGCACGATGCTGGCGCGCGATCAGATCACGTCCGAAGTCGTCGACAACGCCAACGGCCTGATCTCAGTCCGCTCCTATCTGACGGGACTTTTCTTCCTCGACAAGGCGTTGCTGTAGTCACGCGGCCTCGCTGAAGCGGTGTTGCCTACACAGGCACTGCTATCGGCCGGAAGAACACGACCAACCGCCGGGACCGTTCCCGGCGACAATCAACTGAATGTCTCGTGGTGGCTGACCGCTCGGCGCGGCCGAACGGGCCCGCATGCGAGGATCCGGTGACGGACTGCTGAAGCTCCCACAATCCCGCCTTCCCGCGATCAGTGGTTCCACCAGGGAAGATCGGAAAACGCTCGCAAATCGAGCTCGTGCGTCCAGGCCGATCGATGCTGGTTCGCGAGATGGAAATATGTCTCCGCGATCTCCGCGGGAAGGAGCAATCCATCATGCTCCAGTCCCCGTTCTTCACGTAGCTTCTGAAAGGCCTCTGGCCCGAGCATCTTGCCCAGAGTGTCCGGCGCATCCACCGAGCCGTCGATGATGATGTGAACAACGTGAATGCCCTTGGGGCTGAATTCGGCATTGAGTGTCTGGCATAGCATGCGACGACCGGCCATGGCGGCCGCGTGCGAGTGTTGTTGCTGGTTGCCTCGCATCGCCGCGGTGGACGACGTCACCAGGATCGTTCCCTTCCCGCGCTGGGCCATCGATGGACAGACACTGGTGGCGGTGCGGAACAGACCAAAGGTCGCCATGCGCCAGCCGCGTTCAAAGGCCTTGTAGCTCGTATCCGTAAGGGTTCGATTGCCGATTTGGGCTCCCAGGTTGTAGACCACGACCTCAATCGGACCAATGTTCGCTTCCACGTCCGCCACCCGTTCCTCGATGGTGTCCGGCTCGACGGCGTTGAGCAGGAAGCCCGACGCGCTCCCGCCGTCTCCCGCAATGCTTGCGACCGACCGGCTCAAACCCTCTTCGTCCGTACGTCGACACAGAACCGCGTGATATCCCTCCCGGGCAAATCGCTTGGCGACATTGGTGCCGATTCCAGCGCCGGCACCGATGACGAGACAAACTGGTTGCATGGAACTACAGCTCCCCTTGGATGCATGGATGGGAGAACCTTCGACACTGCGGGCCAAGCGCCCGGCGACGTGTTCTGGGGGTCCAAGCCGTCCAACTTGCCTGATGCAGGTGGTACACTTATCGGCCGCACCTTACAGCACGCGGCAGCGCCCGCATCCGGGCAAGAGAATGCTGCACAATCCCCAGATTGCACCGATGCCCCGGTGCAATCTGGCCACGGCACGGTGTTTGCTGATTGCGACCGCGAGCGCCCTCCCCAGCCCGGAAGGACCTGTCGATGCACGTTCATCTCGACGCCGTGGGAGGTGCGGCCGGCGACATGTTCGCGGCCGCGATGGTCGATGCGCGTCCTGACTTTGCGGAAGCCGTGGAAGCGTCGGTACGGGCCCTTGGACTTAAAGACCAGGTATCCGTCGCCTTCGAATCACACAGCGACGGCGTGCTCCAGGGCCGTCGCTTCCGGGTCACCTGTCCTGCCCCTCCGCACGCGACGCCCGCGGATACCGTGCGGGAATGGATCGGCCGCGCGCCGCTCAGCAAGGCCGTGCGGGAGCGGGCCCTGGCCATCCTCGCATTGCTGATCGATGCCGAGGCCAACGTGCACGGACTCCCGGCGGCAGAGATTGCCTTTCATGAGCTGGGCGGCCTGGATACGCCGGTGGACCTGGTCGCAGCGGCGACCCTGATCGAGGCGGCCGGCTCGCCGACCTGGTCCTGCGGCCCCCTGCCGCGCGGGCGTGGAGAGGTCAGAACGGAGCACGGCATGCTGCCAGTGCCAGCTCCGGCAACAGCCTGGTTGCTCAAGGGGATGGTGCTGGTCGACGACGGGATCGAAGGCGAGCGGATCACGCCGACCGGGGCGGCCATCCTGCGTCATCTCGCCCCGGACCAGGCCGCGGATCCCGTGCCGCGGCGCCTCAGCGCCATCGGCCACGGGTTTGGCACCAGCACCTTCCCCGGCCGGAGCAACATCCTCCGTACACAGTTTTACGACCCTCCCGGCGAGGCCATGCACACCGATCAGGTTGCCGTGCTGACGTTCGAGGTGGACGACCAGACGCCTGAGGATCTCGCCCTCGGCCTCGAGCGGCTGCGCGGGCTCGACGGCGTCCTCGACATCACGCAGCACGGTGTAACCGGCAAGCGCGGTCGCCTCGCGGCCCGTGTCCAGGTCTTGGCCGCACCGGAGCGGCTGGACACTGTGGCAGCGCAGTGTTTTCTCGAGACGACGACCCTTGGCCTCCGCTGGGCGCTCGCCCACCGCCACGTCCTCGCGCGTGAGATGGTGGCACTGGATGGCCCGGAAGGTTCGGTCCGGGTTAAGGTTGCCGAACGGCCGGGGGGATTGCGCACCGCGAAGGCGGATATCGCCGATCTCGGCGGGGGGGACCAGTCGGCGCGCGCGGAACTCCGCCAGAGCGCCGAACGCAAGACCCTCGCCCGATCCGCTGGAGGGCGTGCTGAAGATGAACGGACAGGCCGGAACGACTGAACTGACTGGCGCCCTGCACGCCGTGCTCGACGCCCTGGGACCGGTCGCAGTTGCCGTGAGCGGCGGCGTCGATAGCACCACGCTCGGGGCCCTTGCGGTCGCCCGCAAGCCCTCGGAGACCCGTCTCTTTCATGCCGTCTCGCCGGCAGTACCTGCCGAAGCGACCGAACGGCTCTACGTCCACGCCCAGCGCGAGGGCTGGCCTCTCTCCATCATCGACGCCGGCGAATTCGACGATCCGAACTACATGCGCAATCCCGTCAATCGCTGCTTCTACTGCAAAACCAATCTCTACGGGACCGTTCGCAAGCACACCGACTCGATCGTGCTGTCCGGGGCGAACCTCGACGATCTCGACGACTTCCGCCCTGGACTCAAGGCCGCAGCAAACCACGCGGTCCGCCACCCGTGGATCGAGGCACGGATCGGCAAGGCCGGAATCCGGCAGCTTGCGGCTGCCCATGGACTCGTGGCCTTTGCCGATCTTCCGGCTTCTCCCTGCCTGTCGAGCCGCGTCGAGACGGGAATCGCCATCGAGCGCGAGGTGCTGGGCGCAATTGATGCCGCCGAGCGCCTGCTGCGTGGCGAGCTGAGGTCCGAGACGGTCCGCTGCCGGGTGCGTGCCGGCGGCGTCCGGGTGGAGTTGGACGAGAGCGCCCTGGCCCGCCTGGACCCGCATGGCCGGGACAGCCTGGCAGGCCGGATTGCGACGATCTTCCGTTCCACCGGCCTTGACGGCCCCGTTGGGTTCGGACCCTACCGCCGGGGAAGTGCCTTCCTCAGGCGGCCTCCGTCATGAATGAAACGGCCCGCGAGGTGGTGCTCGACTTCCGGCGAACATCCCGCGTCGGGATCGATGAGGCCGTCCTCTGCAGCACGAAGACCGTGGCCCAGCTGTCCCACATCCTGGACGAGGCCGCGGCAGCTGACCACAGCATGCTGCTGACCCGACTGGAGGAGCAGCAGTTCCGTGCGCTCCGCGACGGACATCGGGATGCGCTCGATTACCACAGTGCATCCCGGACCGGGTTCTTCGGCCCCGTCGCCCCGCCGGACGCTGCAGCCCGGATCGCTGTCGTCACAGCCGGCACCTCGGATGCCGGCGTCGCACACGAGGCGGTGCGGACGCTCGCCTACGCAGGGGTCGCGAGCGAAATGATCTGCGACGTCGGGGTCGCAGGCCTCTGGCGCCTGCTCGATCACGTGGATCGGCTCGCCGATATGGACGTGGTGATCGCCGTCGCCGGCATGGACGGTGCCCTGGTGAGTGTCCTCGGCGGTCTTGTCCCCGGGCTCATCATCGCCGTGCCGACGTCGGTCGGATACGGCGCCGCCCGAGGCGGAGAGACGGCGATGTACAGTGCCCTCGCGAGTTGCAGCCCTGGAGTTGTGGTCGTCAACATCGATAATGGCTTCGGCGCCGCCTGCGCTGCGTTGCGCGCGGGCGGGCATGCGCACGCACGCCGGTCCGAACTTGCGGGAGAGAGCCATGCAAGTTGACCTCAAGTACGACCGCGGATCCCTGGCCGTCGAGCTGGACGAGGCCTGGCGGCCGACGATCCTGCGGAAACCGGCCATGCCGGTGCTGGCGGACCCGTCCGCGGCGGTCTGGAATGCCCTGGCCTCTCCGGTGGACGCGCCGACCCTCCGCGAGGCTGCGGCCACCAGCAGAACGGCCTGCATCCTCATCTGCGATATCACGCGCCCGGTCCCGAACGGCGACATCCTGCCTCCGGTTGTTCGCACACTCCTTGAGGCGGGGATGTCTGCCGACTCCATCACCGTCCTTGTGGCTACGGGCCTGCACCGGCCCAACGAAGGCGACGAGCTCCGCGAACTGGTCGGCGATGCCTGGGTGCTCGATACCGTCCGCGTGGTCAACCATTTCGCCCGGAACGACGAGGACCATGTCGAGGTCGGAACCACCCGCCGAGGCAACGTCATCAAGCTGGACCGGCGGTTCGTCGAGGCGGACCTGCGTCTCGCCACCGGCCTTGTGGAACCGCACTTCATGGCGGGCTATTCCGGGGGACGCAAGGTGATCGCTCCCGGAGTGGCGCACGCCCACACCATCACCACGTTCCACAGTGCCCGGTACATGGAGGATCCGTGCGCCGCCAACTGCGTGCTCGACGGCAACCCTCTGCATCAGGACCAGCTGGAGGTCGTCGAGATGATCGGCGGGGCGTTCGCGATCAACACCGTGGTGGACGAGGAACGCCGGATGTCCTTCGTCAACTACGGGGAGGTCATCGAGAGCCACCTGCGGACAGTGGCCTTCACGCGGGAATTCACGGAGCTCCCCGTGGGCGAGCGCTTCTCGACTGTCGTGACGTCCTCGGCCGGGTACCCGCTGGACAAGACCTACTACCAGACGGTCAAGGGAATGGTTGGGCCGCTCGATATTCTGGCGCCGGACGGGAACCTGATCGTGGTCTCGGCCTGTTCCGAAGGAATGGGATCTGCCGAATACGTGGACTCCCAGCGGCGCCTGGTCGCGCTCGGGCCCGACCGGTTCCTCGAGAGCCTGCTCGACAAGCGGCACGCCGACGTCGACGAGTGGCAGACGGAAAAGCAGCTCAAGCCCATGCGGGCCGGCACCGTATCGCTCTACACCAAGGGCCTCGACGAGGAAGAACGCGGACTGACCGGCGTGGAACTGATCGCCTCCGTCGAGCAGGCGGTGGCCCAGAGTGTGACCGAGACCGGAGACCCTCGGGTCGCGTTCGTGCCGGAGGGGCCATACGTCGTGCCCTACTACCGACCCTGACCCGCCTTGGACCCCTGTCCCGACAATGAACGCACTGTCGGACCGTGCCTGGCGTTGCATCGGGACACCACTGACCATCAAGGAGTGAACACGGTGTCGAGAACCTTTCGGGGCACTGGACCATGGGTGGCGATGTCCCTGTTACTGATGGCTGCGGCAACGCCCGCCCTTGCGCAGGACGCGGACAATCCGGAAGCCGACCCAAACCTTGAGAAGCTGGAACAACTGATCGTGACCGGCACTCGCATCCGGAGGCCTGATCTGGTCAGTTCCAGTCCGCTCGTGCGGGCCGCGGCGGAAGATCTGGCCCTTCAAGGCACCGTCCGGGTGGAGGACATGCTGAAAACCCTGCCGCAGGTGTACGTTGGCCAGAACGCCGGCCATTCGAATAGCGCCACCGGCACTGCAACCCTGAATCTGCGCTCCCTAGGCACTGAACGGACCCTCGTGTTGGTCAACGGCCGGCGTCTGCCCGCCGGCTCGCCACTCCTGGGGGGCGTCGGCGCCGACATCAACCAGATTCCGGGCGCGCTGATCCAGAGCGTCGACGTGCTGACCGGCGGCGCCTCGGCAACCTACGGCTCCGATGCCGTGGCCGGCGTTGTCAATTTCCGGCTCATGGACGACTTCGAAGGCGTCAAGCTGGACTACCAGTTCAGCCACTACTACCACGACAACGACAACGCCAAGTGGCAGCGCATCGTCCGGGAAGCCGGTTACGAGGCTGCGGACGGTCCGGTCCGGGACGGCGACATCTCGAATGCCTCCCTGATCGTGGGGAAAAGCCTGGGAGGAGGCCGCGGCAACGTTACGGTCTACGCGACCTACCGCGAGATCGAGCCGGTACTCCAGGGAGACCGTGACTACAGCTCGTGCGCGCTGAGCAATGACCTCACCGAGTGTTTCGGCTCGGCGACCCAGCCGCAGGGCACCTTTTCCGACTTTGGCCTGCTGACGGAGCAAGGTCTGGATGGCTTTGACTACAAGGTGGAGGGCGACCGGTTCGTGCCCCGGGAAGGCACCCTCTACAACTACGGCCCGCTCAACTATTTCCAGCGCCCCGACGAGCGCTGGACCGCCGGCGTGCTGGCGCGCTACGACCTCCGTGACAACGCCGAAGTCTACACCGAGCTCATGTTCATGGACAATCGCTCCGTGGCCCAGATTGCTCCTTCCGGAGCGTTTTTCGTGACGGAAACACTGGGCTGCGGCAATCCGTTCCTGTCCCAGCAGCAGTTCGAGGTCCTTTGCGGCGAATACGGGTTGTCCCCAGGCGATGACCAGATTGTCCGAATCGGGCGCCGGAACGTCGAGGGAGAGCCGCGGCGGAACAGCCTCCACCACACGGCCTATCGCGGGGTGTTCGGCCTCCGCGGCGACCTCACGGACCGGTGGCGCTACGACCTGCACTACCAGTACGCCAAAGTCCGCATGGAGAACACTTACGAAAACGATTTCTCCATTTCCCGAATCGAGCGGGCGCTTGACGCCGTGCGGGATCCGGGAACGGGACGGGTCGTATGCCGTTCCGTGGTGGACGGGTCCGATCCCGGTTGTGTGCCCTGGAACATTTTTCGGGAGGGGGCAGTGACACAGCAGATGATCGACTACCTGACGTTGCCCCTGTACGCCCAGGGGTCCACCGACCAGACAATGGTGTCCGGCCATGTCGCCGGGAATCTCGGCGAGTACGGCGTGAGATCCCCGTTCGCGTCCACGGGGGTCGACGTGGTGATCGGCGGCGAATACCGGAGCGAGCACCTCGGGTACGACCCCGACGAGTCGTACCGCAGCGGAGATGGCGCGGGACAGGGAGGCGCCACTCAGCCGGTCAGCGGGGGCACAGAAGTCACGGAATTCTTCCTCGAGGCCGGGGTCCCATTGGTGCAGGACGCGCCTTTCGTGGAGGAACTGGGGCTGGACGGGGGTTACCGCTATTCCGACTACGATTACGGCAAGCAGACCGATACGTTCGGGATCCGCGCCTCCTGGGCCATTGATTCCGGCATCCGCCTGCGGGCCAGCGTCCAGAGGGCAATTCGCGGGCCGAACGTGCGCGAACGATTCTTGCCACAGGGCTTCAACCTGTTCGAGATGAGCAAGGACCCGTGCGGCGGCCCGGTCACGGACGGCAAGACCACCGAGGGCCGCTCCTTCGAGGAGTGTGCCCGCAGCGGCGTTACGGCCAACCGGTTCGGCAGCATCGAGCACTCACCTGCCAGCCAGTACAACTTCCTGCAAGGCGGCAACGCGGATCTGGAGCCGGAAGCATCCGACACCCATGCCTACGGCGTCGTGTGGACTCCGCCCTTCATCGAAGGCTTCACCTTCAGCCTGGACTACTACTCGATCGAGATCAGGAAGGGCATCAGCGCGGTGAAGCCAGAGTTCATCCTGAACCAGTGCCTGGACGGCAACACGTCACAGTGCGCGAAGGTCAAACGCGGGCGAGGCGGGGACCTGTGGTTGGGGTCCGACATCGAGCAGAGCGGCCATATCGTATCCCTGCTGGACAACCTTGCCATTGAACAAGTGCAGGGGTACGACATCACCGCGAGCTACGATCTCGACGCCGGGGACTGGGGACAGCTGAACTTCACCGACGTGCTGTCCGTCACGTCCACGTGGGACCGGCAGGAATTGCTCGGGGCGCCAAAGGTGGATTGTGCCGGTCGCTGGGGCGCCACATGTGGGTCGCCAACTCCGGACTTGCGGAACAGCCTGCGGCTTACCTGGCTGACTCCTTGGCGGGTACGGCCCAGCCTGATGTGGCGCCACATCAGCGCGGTTGATGACCTCAATTCCGACGAGATCGATCTCGGAGCCAGGAACTACTTCGACCTGTCCGCGATTTGGGACTACGACGAATCCATCAGCCTGCGCGTTGGCATCAACAACCTGTTCGACAAGGAACCGCCGGTTGCGGGGGACACGGCCGGGCCGTCCATCTTCGGTAACGGCAACGTTTTCCCCGGCCTCTATGACGCCCTCGGCCGCTACGGATTCATCGCGCTGAGCGTCAAGCTCCTCTAGCTTTTCTTCGGGACGAATGTCGAGCCCGGCGTGCGGCGCGGGTCAATATCCTGGATGTACTCCGCCGATCGCGTCGTACTGCACCGACCGGACCTACTTGGCGCCGGAGCGAGGGCAAGCTTCCGGAACGCTCTCGTCAGTGCTGACACTTCATGCCTGGTAATTGTTGCCAGCCCACTTGTGGGTCACCCCGACGCATTGGACGTTCTCAGCGCTGCCACACGGGCGGAGCAGTGCCGCCCGTCAGCGCGAAGAACACGATTTGATCACTCCAGAGGCTGATGCCGACGCCATCGTAGACGGCGGCACTGTCCTCGGCGTGCTTGAGATCCGTGGTCAGCCGCGTGGCACACCCAAGCTTCGAACACAGAAATCGGGTCTGAGTGATCCCCCCTCCGCAGATCCCGGCCCATCACGGTTAAGGAGAATCCTGATCGGGCTTCGCATGGCAGGCGGTTGACGCCGACTCATTCTGGCCCAACTACAATGAATGCGACAATCACCACGGAAGCAGGCTAGTGCAGCGCCAGACCGAACAGCGACTCGCCGCCGAAGCGCTCGATCGGATCCATCGCCGGGCCATCCCGCGGGCCGAGAGCACGATGGTGGTCGACGGCACCCGCTACACCAGCCCAGCCGCACTCGAGGCGGAGAACACCGCGCTGTTCCGGCGGCAGCCGCTGCTGGTCGCGCTCGGGTGCGAGGTGGCCGAACCTGGCGACTACCTCACGTTCGACATCGCCGGTGTCCCGGTTCTTTTGGTCCGACACGACGACGGCTCGGTCCAGGGGCTTCTCAATACCTGCCGGCATCGTGGTGCCCGTCTGCTGAACGGCGAAGGAAGCGTCGGCAAGGCGTTTGCATGCCCCTACCACGGTTGGGCCTACGACCGATGCGGAGTGTTGCGGGCCCTACCGGGGAGCGAGCACTTCCCCGAAGTCGATGTCGACGACACCCGCCTCCTGCGGTTTCCAACAAGAGAACAGGATGGGCTGGTCTGGCTGCTGCTGGACCCCGCCGCCAGAGACCTACCCGAACCGGAGCTCGGCGCCCTCGGTCCCGAACTCGCGAGCTATCGCCTGGCGGACTATCGAAACCGCGGCAGTCACACCTGGACCAAGCGCATGAACTGGAAGCTCGGCGTCGACACCTTCCTGGAACTTCACCACGTGCACGTCCTGCACCGGCGCACGATCGCCCGGACCATTCTCAAACACGCCTTCCTGTACGAGGACTTCGGCCGGCACGCCCGTCTCGTCGCGCCGCGCCGGACCATCGAGGAGCAGCGAAGCGGCGACCCGGACACCTGGAGGCTCGTGCCGCACGCCACGATCATTTACCGGCTATTCCCCAACGCCGTGCTGGTCAGCCAAGGCCCGCACGTGGAGTTCTACCGCTTCTTTCCCGACCGCGACCGTCCCGACACCTCGGTCTGCCGGCTCACGTTCGCTTCACCGGCCGATGACGAATCGGATCGGGACTGGGACGAGGCGCTACGCCTCGCGCTCGGAGTGCTGGACCACGAGGATTTTCTGATGATGGAGGGCGTGCAAGCCAACCTCGCGTCCGGCGTCCAGCGAGAAGTCATGTTTGGCCGGAACGAAATCGGCCTCCAGAATTTCCACCGGATTCGTGACGCCGCTCTAGCCGACTGACCTCGGATCCGGATTCTGCCGCGCGCGGGGCCCACTCCGGCGAATCGCCGTCGTCAAGGCGAAAGCGGCGCACACGGCACCGGCGGATTACCGGCCGGCCGTGTCAGGCCGGCCGGTAACGCAGATGCTTAGCGAATGGCAATCGCGCTGCTGCCGGGAGCGCCAGCGAGACCCTTGATCGGCAACGGCGAGAAGACAAGGACGAATTCATACGGATTCGGGTCACTCCCCATGTCGGCCTTGAGCGCCGCAGCGAGTTCCCCAAGCCGCATCCATTCCAACAGATGGATCCCGTTCTGCGTGATCAGGATGAAATGCAAGCTGTTGAAGATGTATCCGTGTTCTTCTCCCAAGAGGTGGGGGTTATCGATCAACTCGGCGCTCCGTCCGCCTACCGCAGCTTCGGTGTGCTGGGTGTCCGAACCCAGCATCGCGATCTTGCGCTCAGCCAACCAGGTGGCGACTTCGCTGCCGCCGCCCGGTGAGTTGAAGTGCCGCTCGTTGTCGATGCCGAAGAGGGCGTCCCAACCGGTGTAGAACAGCACGACGTCACCTTCGCCCGGCCCGTCGACGCCCTGGGCAGCGAGCACCGCTTCCACGTCGGCCACCGTAATCGTGTACGAATCCGCAACGATCTGCTGGCCGTTGAAGTCAACCTTCGGCACGTCCGAATTGTTGACGAAGTCCAGCAGGATGGCCCGGGTGAAAAACGGCCTCACGTTCTCGACGCCGAGTATTTTGACTCGACCGAGTTCATCGGGGCCGATGTCTTCGTGCGTGAAGCAGTTGTAGTAGCCAAGGTCATGCCCGGCATGACTGAGCGCGTCGAACTGGGTGGCAATCTGACCGATGGAGGCCTCGACGCCGCCTGAATAGAAGGACTGCGAGTTCTCCTCTGCTTCGTCAGGGAAGCTGAACCCGGCGACCGTCGTGTCGAACACGCGCCCGAACGGAGGAATCCCCAGGGTGACCTCGTCATAGACGTGGCCGAGACGGTAGACCTCGCCGGTGCGGATCAGCTTGATGGAGTCAAGGAGTTTCGCAGGAGTCTGCGTCCGGGTCGCGCCGATCTGGTCATTGGGGTCGTCCTGCTTCCAAGTGCACCCGTCTTCGGCGGCTTGCGCGGTGCCGACCCAGGCGATCAGGAACGCGAAAAGCAATCGTTTCATGTGTGTTTCTCCCTCACAGTGTCAGTTGAACGCCAACTGACCCCGACGCGAAGGAGTTTAACCGAACCGTCCACCGCCCCGCTCTAGATGGTCTCCCGGACGGGACGGGGGCCCATGTACTCCCGGCCGGACACAGGCTCCGCCACCCCGTTGCGCAGAGAAAGCCGTGGTCTTGGGAAGCCTCAAGGAGTTGCAGTAGCCGAAGATGTGCTCGCCGCTGTCACCGCGTCCGAATCCCTGACACGGTCCGAAAGCCGGGTTGGTCCTGGAAGGACTTCTCCGCCGGGAGCAGCGCGCGGAGTGCCAATCTAGATGCCGAGGTTGCACGGATCCACGCCGCTATGATGCGCGGCGAAGCCACGACGACACCGGAGAACACGATGGCGCTCAACGACTACAAGACGGCCCTGGTCACGGGCGCATCGGCAGGGATCGGACAGGCGGCAGTGCGTGCATTCTGCGACGCCGGATTCCAGGTCACGGCCGTGGCGCGGCGCACCGACCGGCTGGAGGCTCTTGCCGACGAGACCGGCGCCGTTCCGCTGGTGCTGGATCTCTGCGATACGGACGCACTCTATGCGGCGCTCAGTCCGCTCGAAATCGATGTACTCGTCAACAACGCCGGTCTTGGGCGCGGGATGTCCGACTTTCTCGCGGCCAAGAAGAGTGATATCGATCTGACCATCGATACCAACGTGTCTGCGTTCCTGCATACGCTGCGAGCCGTGCTCCCTGGCATGCGCGACCGGAAACGCGGCCATGCCGTCTGCATCGGCTCGGTTGCCGGGCTCTACCCGCTTCAGTCTCCGATCTACGGTGCGTCGAAAGGCGCCGTCCGGCTCGCCTCGCAAAACCTGCGCATCGATCTTGCCGGAAGCGGTGTGCGCGTGACCGAAATCTGTCCGGGTCGGGTCGTGACGGAATTCCTCGCGGGTGCGGCCGGCGAGGAGGCAGCGCGCCGGACATACGGTACTTTCGCGGAACTGCAACCCGAGGACATTGCCGAGGCCATCATGTATGCGGTCAATGCGCCCTGGCGGGTCAACGTCTCCACCATCGAGATCGTTCCCACCGAGCAGGCGTTCGGCGGTATTCACATCACGCCCGTCGAGCGGTAAGGGCGCACGGTCGCAGCTTCGCGGCAACGACCTCCCCAAGACAGACACGCTGAGAGCAGCACGGAGTTTACGGGCAATGCAAACACTGAAGGGTCACTGCCACTGCGGCGCGATTGAAGTTGAGCTCAAGATGGATTCCGAGGCCCCGCTTTCGCCACGCCACTGCGGGTGCAGTTTTTGTCAGCAGCACGGGGCCCTCTACGTCTCTACGCCGTCCGGAGTCCTCTCGGTCACCCTGGATTCTCGCGAAGTGAACCGGTACGAGTTCGGCCACAAGACCGCGAACTTCCTCGTCTGCAGTCGGTGCGGCGTCATGGTGACCGCGATCTCCGAGATCGATGCGCATCTCTACGCGGTTCTCAACGCAAATGTTCTGTCTCCGCCGCTGGCCGTCGACAAGAGTTGGGTGCCCACTGCCGACTACGAAGCCGAGGACATCTCGGTGCGACTGGACCGGCGGAAGGAGCGATGGATTTCGAACGTGACGATCCTCGAGCGGTAATCAGCCTGACATAGCACGACCTGCGGAAACCGCCGATCCGCAGGCCCAGCCTCCGGCCAGCCGAGGTCCCGACGGCACGGCGGCTCGTTGCCAGTCCAGGGAAACCAAATCATGACTCAAGAACGAATCGCCTTCCTCTGGCCCGAGGCAGAATTCCGGTCGACCGGACTCCCCGTCCCCGAGGGCTTCGCGATCCGGTTCGGGCGTGCGGGGGTGCGAGAGGAGGCCGAAGCTGTCTCCAAGGATGCCGACTACATTGCGATCGGGTCCGGATTTGGATTCGTAGACAACGCCCTGCTCGACCTCGCACCCAAGGTCCGGCTAGTGCAGCTGACCGGCGCAGGGTACGACAACGTCGATCACGCTGCCTGCAGGCGTCGCGGGATTCCGGTCTGCCATGTTCCGGGCCTGAACGCGCCATCGGTGGCGCAGCTGGTGGTGCAGCTCGCTTTTCGCCTCGCGAGGCCGCTCACGATGCTGTCGGGCGGAGGCGAGCCTGAATGGCTGGTCGCCCGCCGACGGCATGCGGAAACCGCGCGCGAGCTGTCCGGCCGTGTCGGCGTGATCGGCTATGGTCACATCGGCAAACAGGTCGCGCGCATGTTTGCCGGATTCGGACTCGAAGTCGTGCGTGCGGAACGTTCCGGACAGGACGATCCCGCGGTACCGGCACTTCCAATCAAGGAACTTCTGGCCAGCTCCGACCTCATCTCAGTGTCGCTGCCCGGGCGGGACGATACCCGGCACTTCCTGGATCGGAGCAAAATCCAGTGCATCAAGCCGGGCGCAACGTTGATCCACGTGGGGCGCGGTGGCGTGGTCGACGACGAGGCTGTCGCGGAAGCGCTGGAGGAGGGTCGCTTGAGAGCGGCTGCGTTCGACGTCTTTGAATCGGAGCCGCTGGCTCCGGACCACCCGTTCCTACAGCTGTCCGATTCGGCCCGCACGCGCCTGCTGCTTACGCCTCACGTTGGCGGTCAGACCTTCCAATCCAAGCGTCGGAATTTCCAGGTCGCCCTGGACAACGTCGTCCGGGTCTCCCGCGGAGTAGAGCCGGTCAACCCTGTCCCGGTCTAGAGTTCCGGCACTACGCAGGATCCGCCAACGGACGGCGAACGCCTGCCCCCAATGCCCCTACGAGGGGCTGCGATTAGCGCGAACCTCGCTCCGGCTGCCCGCGCCTCCATGCCCGCCGGTCAGGCGCTCACCTTTGCACCGGTCATCACGAAGCCTTCGTACCCGCTGGCCACGACCTCGTCGCACTTCTTCTTGTAGGTGTGCACACCGCCAACGTACGGCATGAACACGCGCGGCTTGCCGGGGATGTTCGCACCCATGTACCAGGAATTGGCCTGCGGGTACAGGGTAGTTTCGGCAACTTCCCGGACGTGGTTCACCCAGTCGTCCTGCGCCTTCGCCGTCGCCGCCATCCGGTTCACGCCCTCGCTCCGCATACGCACGAGGCACTCCTTAATCCAGTCGACGTGCATCTCGATGGACAGGATCATCTGGCTCTTCACGCCGGGACTCTGCGGTCCGGTCACCATGAACATGTTCGGGAGGTCGGCCACCATCAGACCGAGGTAGGTGCGCGGGCCGCCGACCCACTGCTCCTCCAGCGTGATGCCGTCCTTCACGCGAATATCGATCGCCCGCATGGCGCCGGTCATCGCGTCGAACCCTGTCGCAAACACGATCGCGTCGAGCGGGAACTCCTTCTCCCTGGTCCGGACTCCACCTGGCGTGACCGTCTCGATTGGCGTACTTCTGAGATCGATCAGCGACACATGCGGCTCGTTGAAGGTTTCGTAGTAGTCCGTGTCGAGGATCAGGCGCTTGGTACCGATCGGATGGTTGTCCGGGCACAGGCGCTCCGCCGTCACGGGATCCTTCACCGTCTGCCGGATCTTCTCCCGCACAAATTCCGCGGCCGTCTCGTTGGACGCGCTGTCCAGAAGCAGGTCGTTGTACGAGAAGAGGTAGCTGATGCTTCCTCCCTCCTGCCACTTCTCCTCATACTGCGCCCGCCGCTCTTCAAGCGTCGCCTCGAGCGCCCCCTTCACGGGCGGCGGGTAACCCGCAATGCCGAACGGGGTGTCGTAGGCGGCTTGCCGGCGCTCCCGGTACGTCGCCTTGTGCTCGCGAGCCTGCTCGGGGTCCAGGGGGCAGTTGCGGGCGGGCAAAATGAAGTTCGCGGTCCGCTGGAATACGGTCAGTTCTGAAGCCTGCTTGGCAATGTGAGGAATTGACTGCACGCCAGACGACCCGGTGCCGACCACTGCCACCCGGAGGCCGGTGAAGTCCACGCCCTCCTTGGGCCACAGCCCTGTGTGGTACGTCTCGCCCGCGAAGTCATCGATCCCCGGAACGCCCGGCCGGCGGGGAGTCGACAGGTTGCCTGCGGCCATCACGCAGATCGGTGCCGTCACCTGCTCGCCGACCTCGGTCGTGAGGGTCCAGAGCAGCGTCTCCTCGTCGAACTCGGCGGTGATGATCCGCGTGTTCAGCTGCACGTCGCGCATCAGGTCGAACCGTTCGACCACGTGTTGGACGTATTTGAGGATCTCTGGCTGGGTTCCGTACCGCTCAGGCCACACCCACTCCTGCTGCAAATCCTCGTCGAAGGAATACGAGTACTCCATACTTTCGACGTCGCAGCGACAACCTGGATAGCGGTTCCAGAACCAGGTTCCGCCAACCCCGTCACCGGCCTCGTAGGCCCGCACCCGGAGCCCGATCTTCCGGAGTCGGTGGATCGCGTACAACCCCGCCACGCCGGCACCCACGATGACGGCGTCGAAATCGGCGTCCTGATCCGACAGGGCCGGCGTGATTACGTCGTCGGGCATGATCCGTGTCCTCCCCCGTCACAGTCTGGCCCCCGCACACAGTATGCGCCAGCGGGCGCGCGTGCGGCCGGGGAAACTATAGGGGGTCTCCGCAAAGCGGCGGGGCCGACCGGGGCTAATCGCCGGTCTGCAGGCGCGAGACGAGCTGGCGGACCGACGGGATGAAGCCGCCACGATAGAAGGGATCTTCGGCAAACCGCCAAGCGTTGTGCCCGGCGAACATCAGTTCCTTGTCCACGTCCGCATTGTGGGCGATTTCCTGGAGCGTTTTCTGGATGCAAAAACTCCTGGGGTCCGCCTTTCGGCCGGTCCGGTGCTGTTCGTTGTCGGCCCAGTTGGAGAACAGGCAATGGGACAGGCAGCCCTTGCAGTCAATCTGGTCCTGACGGATGGACTGCGCCCGTTCCGCATCGACGAAGATCATCGTCTGCTCCGGGGTTCGGAGGCCTTCGGTGAACCCGGCCGCCATCCACTCCCGGGCCCGGGCTGCATCCGCCGGCGCCATCCAGACCCTGCGCTTCCGGGCACCGATCTCGACCCCTTCGGTCAACTCGCCTTCCGGCTCGTGAGCGAAGGGCGCTTGTCGTCCGCTCCGCTCTTCGAGTTCCAGCAGGAACTCGTTCCGGACCGCAGACGAATAGAAGCCGGTCGGACTGTGGCGGTGGAGATTCACGTCACCGGCCCGGAGGGTCAGAAGCCGCTTCTTCCACTGGGGCGAAATCGGGCTTTCGGTCGTCAGCAGGGGCCTCGTGCCAAACTGAAACGCAACCGGCCCAAGCTCGGAGTTGTCAATCCAGTCCTCCCAGTCCCGGAGGTACCAGACCCCGCCCGCGATGATGATCGGCGTATCGTCGAGCCCCACCGCCCGCATCTCGTCGCGGAGCGCGCTCACCCGCGGATACGGCGGCTGGGGGAACTTCGGATCCTCAGCGTTCGATAGCCCGTTGTGCCCACCGGCAAGCCACGGATCCTCGTAGACAACGCCGCCCAGCCATTCCGGATTGCGGTGGTACGCACGCTTGAAGAGCACGCGGAACGCCCGCGCGGAACTTACGATCGGGTAGTAGTAGACGCCGAAGCGGGCGGCGATTTCACTGAGTCGGTATGGCATGCCGGCGCCGCACGTGACGCCGTGGATCAGGCCCTTGGCGCGCGTCAGAATGCCTTCGAGGATGCGTCGCGCGCCCCCCATCTCCCAAAGGATGTTGACGTGCAACCGGCCTCCGCCGCGCCGCTCCTCATGGGCAATCCGCGCCTGAGTCACCCCTCCGTCGATCGAGTACCGCACCAGTTCCTCGTGGCGCTCGACCCGGGTTCGCCCGGAGTAGTCCTGCGGGATGGGGCGGCCCTTGGAATCGAACGTATCCGCGTTCACCCCGGAAAACGTGCCCACCCCGCCGGCAAGCGCCCATGCACCCGCGCTCACACCGTTCGAGATGGAAATCCCCTTGCCTCCCTCCACGAGGGGGAGGATTTCCCGACCGGCCATGCGGATCGCGTTGAGCGGCTTCATCCGTAGATTTCCCGTGCGCTAGCCTACCAGTTTACTCCCAAGCAGGCGGCCGCATGCGCCGCGTGGGAGCGGGGGGCGGCGGGGGAGCCTGCTGGGCGCGGTTCCCCAGGTCCTCCCCACTCTCCTGGTCGACCGCCTTCATTGACAGACGCACCCGGCCGCGGTCGTCGACTTCGATGACCTTCACCTTGACCTCGTCGCCCTCCTGGACCACGTCCGTCACCGAACGCACCCGCCGCGGTACCAGCTCGCTGATGTGAACCAGGCCATCGCGCTTGCCGAAGAAGTTCACGAACGCGCCGAAGTCGACCACCTTCACGACCGTGCCGTCGTAGATGGTGCCGATCTCGGGTTCCGCCACGATGCTGTTGATCTCCTTGAGCGCGATATCGATCGAGTCCTGGCTGCTGGAAGCGATCTGCACCGAGCCGTCGTCACTCACGTCGACCGTGGCGCCGGAGGTCGCACAGATCTCCCGGATAATCTTGCCGCCCGGGCCGATGATCTCGCGGATCCGGTCGACCGGAATCTTGATGCCGACGATTTTCGGCGCGTGGGCGCTCATCTGCGTGCGGGCGCTCCCGAGCGCATCCTCCATCGCGTCGAGGATGTGCATCCTGCCATCGCGAGCCTGCCCGAGTGCCGAATCCATGATGTCCTCGGTGATGCCGGTGATCTTGATGTCCATCTGCAGGGACGTGATTCCGTCCCTTGTTCCGGCCACCTTGAAGTCCATGTCGCCGAGGTGATCCTCGTCCCCGAGGATGTCGGAGAGCACCGCGTGCCGGTCGTCCTCCTTGATGAGCCCCATGGCAATCCCTGCCACCGGCCGCACCAGCGCGACGCCGGCATCCATCAGGGCGAGCGATGTCCCGCAGACCGTGGCCATGGACGACGATCCGTTCGACTCCGTAATCTCGGAGATCACCCGGATCGTATAGGGGAAGGCCTCGGCATCCGGCAGCAGCGGACGCACCGCGCGCCACGCGAGCTTGCCGTGGCCGATCTCGCGACGGCCCGGCCCGAACATGCGGCCGGTCTCGCCCACCGAGTACGGCGGGAAATTGTAGTGCAGCATGAAGCGCTCGCGGGCGACCCCGTCGAGGGATTCGACAACCTGCTCGTCCGGCACGGTGCCCAGTGTGACGCTCACCAGCGCTTGGGTCTCGCCACGCGTGAACAGCGCTGACCCGTGGGTGCGGGTTAGCAGTCCGGCCTGGCATTCGATCGGACGGACGGTCCGCACGTCGCGGCCGTCGATTCGAGTTCCGGTATCGAGGATGGCAGAGCGTACGATGTCCTTTTCGAGGTGCTTCAGCGCGGCGGCAACCGCAGTGGGGTCGTGGTCCTCACCCGCCCGTTTCGCGACCTCGGTCCGCACCGCCGCGACCTGCTCAACCCGCTGCTGCTTTTCCTGCACCTGGTAGGCCGCGCGCAATCCCTCGCCCCCAACATCGGCGACGAGGGCCTCGACAGCACTGTGGTCGTCGGTCTCGGTCGAGCCCCACGGCTCGCGTGCCGCCTCCTCGGCGAGTTCGACGATCGCATCGATGACCGGCTGCATTCGTTTGTGACCGAACATCACCGCGCCAAGCATGGTTTCCTCGGACAGTTCGTTGGCTTCCGATTCCACCATGAGCACGCCGTCGCGCGTTCCGGCCACGACCAGGTTGAGATGGCTGTCAGCGAGCTCGTCGATCCGCGGGTTGAGGATGTAGGCCCCGCCCACAAATCCGACCCGCGCTCCGGCAATCGGACCGAGGAAGGGCGCACCCGAAAGTGCCAGGGCTGCGGACGCTCCCACCATCGCGGGAATGTCGGGATCGTTTTCCAGGTCGGCGCTCAGCACGGTGCAGATGATCTGGGTCTCATTCCGGAAGCTGCCCGGGAAGAGCGGGCGGATCGGCCGGTCGATCAGCCGTGACGTCAGGGTCTCCTTTTCCGAGGGGCGGCCCTCCCGTTTGAAGAACCCGCCGGGAATCCGGCCGGCGGCTGACATCTTCTCCTGATAGTTGATGGTGAGCGGGAAGAAGTCCGCTCCCTCGCGAACCTCTCTCCGCGCGACAGCCGTGCACAGCACCTGGGTTTCCCCGTACGTGACCAGTACCGCTCCGTCGGCCTGCCGGGCAAGCTGCCCGGTCTCGATTGCCAATGGGCGTCCGCCCCAATCGATTTCCTTGCGATGTATTGTGAACATGGGCGAAAACGCTCCTCTTCGGTTTTCTGATCCAGACCATCCGCGTCCGGCTGGGTGGGTATGCGTTCCGGGTGCCTTCACCGGGCACGCCCACCATGTGTTGTTGGCGCCGGCGCCCGATGCGCCGGCGTCAGGAACGACGCGTACCGGCCGCGGCCAGTCCGGTCCCTCTCTGGCATTTACTTCCTAAGGTTGAGACGACGCAGAATGTCCTGGTACTTGGCCTCGTTGGTTCTATGGAGGTAATCAAGAAGCCTGCGGCGCGAATTGACCATGCCGACGAGTCCACGCCGGGAATCGGCATCCTTGTGGTTCGCTTTGCAGTGCTCGGTGAGGTTGTTAATCCGTTCGGTCAGGATCGCGACTTGAACCTCGGGCGAGCCCGTGTCAGCCCTGTCCCGACTGTATTCGGTGATGAGTGTCGTTTTGCGTTCGGCTGTAATCGACATCACGTGCTCCCTTCGGACCGATTGCCGGTCTCCCAGTCCGCCCGGAAGACCCGCCGGGGAGAAAACTCCCGATTGTTCCACTGGCCTACTGCCACCGCCCGGCCGCTGCACGCGGCTACGACCGCTCCCTCCCCGATGATTCTGCAGGGAAGATGCGTGGGACGGACTCTGCAGCCCTGCCGAGCGCGAGCCGCTTCCCCCTCGGTCAGTTCCAGCACCGGGATGTCGGCCAGCGCTACGTCGAGGGGCAGAAGTTCCGCACCAATGTCTCCTTTATCCGCGATTTCAGCGAGTTCTGCAACTGTTACTGCGTCCGCCTCGCTGAATCGGCCCGCTCGGGTCCGGCGAAGTGCGCGCACATATCCCACGGTTCCAAGCATTTCGGCCAAGTCGCGAGCAAGACTGCGCACGTAAGTGCCCTTCCCGCAGACCACCTGGAAGTCCGCATGATCACGGTCCGGCATGTCAACCAACTCGAGCGCGTGCACGGTGACCTGGCGGGGGGCTGGCTCCACAGGGGTGCCTGCGCGGGCCAAGGCGTACGCCCTCCGTCCCCCCACGTGGACCGCCGAATACGCCGGCGGCCGCTGCGTGATCGTGCCAGTGAATGCGGACAGTGTCCCCCGGGTGGCCTTTGGCGCGGGCCGCGCATCGCTCCGCGCCGTTACCGTTCCCGTAGCGTCCAGCGTATCGCGTGCCTCGCCCCAGCGGATTCGAAACCGATACGTCTTCGTCCCTTCCATGACCCACTGCACGGTCTTCGTGGCTTCCCCCACGGCGATCGGCAGCACGCCCGTCGCGAACGGGTCCAAGGTCCCGGCGTGGCCGGCCTTCGATGCCCCAAGCATCCGCTTCACCTGGGCAACAGACCGCGCCGACGACACGTCGGCAGCCTTGTCGAGGATCAGCCAGCCCGACGGCTCAGGCCGCATCGGTTGCCGGCTCGGGGCCAAAGAGACGGTCCATGACAGCCGCCTGGTCAAGCTGCTGATCCAGCCGGAAATGGAGCTTGGGCGCGTAACGGAGTCGGGCCTGCCTTGCGACTTCGCCTCCGAGAAACGGTGCGGCCTTGCCAAGCCGGTCCAGGAGGTCGGACGCCGGGCCGGATTCCTCCAGACCGAAGGGGACGACAAAGACATCCGCGTGCCGGAGATCGGCGCTCATCCGGACCTCGAGAATCGTCACCCGGCAGTTGCGGAGCGCGGGGTCCCTGAGCGTATCCCCGCCCAGGACCCGGGCGAGCGCCTCCTGGACAGCGCGCCCGACCCGGTACTTCCGGCTGCTCTCCCACGCGCCTGCAGCCAAGGTGCTCAGCCTCCGAGAGTGCGACGTTCCTCGCGCGCGGTGAAGCACTCGATCACATCGTCGTCCCGAATGTCCTCGTAGTTCTCGAATGACATGCCGCATTCGGTACCGGAACGCACCTCGTCGACATCGTCCTTGAACCGCTTGAGTGTGGCCAACATACCTGTGTGAATGACGACGTTGTCGCGCAGAAGACGGACCCTGGCTCCGCGGCGTACCACGCCTTCGGTCACCTCGCATCCAGCGACGTTGCCCATCTTGCTCACCTGGAACACCTGCTTGACGCGGGCGTAGCCGAGGAAGTCCTCCCGGATCTCCGGCGCCAGCAGGTCCGACAGCATCGAGCGGACATCGTCGATCAGTTCGTGGATCAGTCCGAAGTAGCGAATGTCGACGCCCTGCCGGCGCGCCAACTGACGCGACACCGCATCGGCCCGCACGTTGAACCCGATCACGAGCGCGGGCGTCGCCGCAGCAAGCGTCACGTCGGATTCGGTAATGGCGCCGACCCCCTGGAAGAGGATCTGGCAGCTCACCTCCTCCGTTGCCAGGCCGGTCAGCGCCTGGGCGATCGCCTGGAGCGATCCATGGGCGTCCGCCTTGATGATGATGGCGATCGTTTGCTGCTGTGCCGAGCCCAAGCTCTTGAGCATTTCCTCAACGGACGTGCCCTTCGCCAGCGCCGCGACCCGCTTCTGTTTCTCCATCTGCACCCGGTACTCGCTGACCTCGCGGGCGCGCGCGTCGCTACGGACGACGACGAACTCATCACCAGCTTCCGGTACCTCGCTAAGGCCCAGCATCTCGACCGGGACCGACGGCGCCGCTCCGTCGACCTTCTGGCTGCGTTCGTCGGAGAGGGCTCGCACCCGCCCCCACTTGGATCCCGCTACCACGATGTCGCCGACCCGAAGGGTGCCCCGCTGGACCAGCAGCGTGGCCACCACGCCCCGGCCGCGGTCAAGGCGCGATTCGATCACCACGCCTTCGGCCGAGCGGTCCGGGTTGGCCTGCAAGTCCGCAATCTCGGCCTGGAGGAGGATCGCAGTGATCAGTCCGTCGAGGTTGATCTTCTTGGTAGCCGACACCTCGACAGGAATCACGTCGCCGCCGTGGTCCTCGGTGACAATCTCGTGCTGGAGCAGCTGGTTTTTGACCCGCGTGGGATCGGCACCCGGCATGTCGATCTTGTTGATTGCCAGCACGATGGGCTTGCCGGCGGCCCGGGCATGTTGGGCAGCCTCCACAGTCTGCGCCATGACCCCGTCGTCGGCGGCCACCACCAGGACGACGATGTCGGTGACGTCGGCGCCGCGGGCGCGCATGGCCGTGAACGCTGCGTGACCCGGCGTGTCAATGAACGTGATCTTCTGACCGCTGTGAGTCGTAACCTGGTACGCGCCGACGTGCTGGGTGATCCCGCCGGCCTCCTTGGCAGCAACATCGGTCGAGCGGAGCGCGTCGAGAATCGACGTCTTTCCGTGATCGACGTGCCCCATCACGGTCACCACCGGGCTCCGCGTCTCCAGGTCCACCGCACTGTCGGGCTCTGCCTTGAGCCCGATCTCCACGTCTGCAGCAGACACCCGCTTGACCCGGTGCCCCAGTTCGCTCACAACCAGCTCCGCCGTGTCGGCGTCGATGGTCTGCGTGACCGTGGCCATGACGCCGAGCCCCATCAGGGTCTTCACCACCTCGGCACTTCGGACCGCCATACGGTTGGCCAGTTCCTGGACGGTAATCGCTTCCGGAATCACGACCTCGCGCACAATCTTCAGCGCCGCGCCGCCCTGCGCTCTGCGCTGCGCCTGCCGCTCGCGCTCGCGGGCCCGGCGGACCGACGCGAGCGAACGCTGCCGCTCAGTGTCGTCCAGGGCCTGCTGGACCGTGATCTTTCCTGAACGGCGTCGCTCCGACTGCTCAGTGCGGTTGGCCTGCTTGCGCACTTCCCGACGGGGTCGGTTGCGTGGCTTTCGCGATCGCTCGGTCGACTCGGGAGGCCGCTGTGCCGCGGGCCCCGGCGGAGCGGAACGCGGGCCGGCGGGCCGGGGACTTGACGGACGCTGTCCTGCGGGCCTCGGCCCCGAAGGCCTTGACCCCACGCTGCGCGCACCGGGCGATCCGGTGTGCGACTCCCCGGCCCGCGGGCCGGGCGGACGGGGGCCCGCAGGACCCGAACCAGGAGCTCGCCCTGCCGCATGGTCGCGCGGGGACCGTGCCGGGCGCGGACCGCGCGCTTGCGCATCCGAATGCGGAGCACTCCGCCCCGGCGGTCGGGGGGCACGCGCAACGACGCGAACGTCCGGGCTGCCTGCACTCGAGGGATCCACGGTCACACCGGGGTCGCCTTCTTCCATCGGCGGCGGGCCAGCGTCAATCGTGGTGGAGGGCGGTGCTGACATCTCGTGGGCAGGACGGCGGCGCGCCTGCGGCGGGTGCGAGGTTTCCAGTTCCTGCTCGGGCGAGGGCACGATGGTGACCTGTTCGCCCATCGGGGGCAGCGGCTCCGCCATCCGGCGGGCGCGCTCTTCAAGGGCCACGCGCCGGGCTCGGCGTTCGCCTTCCGACAAGCCGCTCGGGGCACGCCTTTGCGGCGGGAGAGGCGGCGTGGGCGGCGCGGTGGCGGTTCCGCCCGTCGGCAGCGTCAACCCCGGTGCCTCCGTCAGGCCGGACACAGCCCGTTGAGCCTTGTCCTCCTCCATGCGACCGCCGGCACCTTTCTTGAAGACCCGTTTCTTGCGTCGTTCCACTTCGACCGGCTTGCTCCGGCCGCGGGAGAAATTCTGGCGAACGGTACCGCCGCTGACCGTGCGGCTCAGCGCAAGGCTCTCGGGTCGGGCGCCCTTGGAATCGGAATCGAGACCAGCAGGTTTGTCGGTCATGCCTGGTTTCCGTGTGTGGCCGGGCGGAGACCGGCAAAGCGTTGGAGATCGCGATCGAGACGTTGGCAAAGCATACCGGCCCAAATCGCCACATAGGCGGCCCGGTCGACCCCAAACGGGCTGCCGAGCGCGTGCTTGTCCGGACCCACTCCGGTCGGAATATTGCGGGTATCAGCCTCGCGCTGTACGCGCCCGGTACCGGACCCCGCGTCTTCGGCGATCACCAGCAGTCCGACCGGGTTCGCGTCCATGGCCTCAAGGCACCGGTCCCGTCCGTGCACGGCCTGACCGGCGCGCCGCGCCAGCCCCACCGTGTCGATGATCCGGCGTGCGACCAGTCCCTCGACGCGTCCCGCGAGGTCTTCCGGTGCAGCGACCGGCCGCTGGAAGGCGCGCGAGAAGAGATTACGTCGAACCGCCTCGTCAATCCGGCTGCGCTCCGCCCCGACCCAGGCACCGCGTCCCGGCAGGCGTTCTGCGAGATCAGGGACCACCTCGGCGCCATGGGCAACAAACCGTACCAATCCGGTCCGGGCCTCGGCCGTTCGGGCCACGATGCAGCGCCGTTCGCCAGCACCGCCGGAAGACTGGGCCGTCATCATGCGGAGGTCTCCGCATTCGACACAGCGGGCGAAACGGCGGGCGAAACGGCGGGCGAAACGGCGGGCGAAACGGCGGGCGAAACGGCGGGCGAAACGGCGGGCGAAACGGCGGGCGAAACGGCGGGGGTGGAATTTCCATTCTCGTCGGCAAACCAGCGGGCGCGTGCCGCCATAACCACCTGGCCCGCCTCCTCCTGCTCCAGTTCGATGTCGGGAAGCTGGATGCCTGCTCCCATGACGTCGTCGTTCGCCTGATAGAACACCCGCAGCTTGTCCAAGGCAACCTTGTCCGCCAGAATCTCGACCAGCTCATCGTTCGAGAGGTCCGCGACATTGTCCAGCGTGCGGATCCCGTTGAGGCCAAGCACCACCAGCATCGCCGGGGTAAGCGCCTCCAGCGCCGCAACCTCATCGGTCACGCCAAGCTTGGTCCGGATTCGGAGGAGTTCCTCGTTGCGCGCCTCAATGACCGTGGTGGCGCGCTCGCGCAGTTCCTCGGCGACCTCCTCGCGCAGGCCCTCTATCTCGGCGAGCTCCTCGAAGGGGACGAACGCGATCGCTTCCAGCGAATCGAACCCTTCCGTGACCAGCAGGTGGGCCACCACCTCGTCCACGTCAAGCGTCTTGACGAGCATCTGGATCAGCTGCCGAAGCTCTTCCTGCCGACGGTCCGATTCCATTTTTTCGGTCAGGATTTTGATCTCCCAACCGGTCAGTTTGCTGGCCAGGCGGACGTTCTGGCCGCGCCGACCGATCGCATAGCTTTGCTGGCTCTCGGGTACCACCACTTCGACCCGGGTCGCCTCGTCGTCGAGGATGACCTTCGTGACCTCGGCGGGGACCAGCGCATTCACGATGAACGTCGCGGTATCAGGGGACCACTGGATGATGTCGACCCGCTCGCCCTGGAGTTCGCCCACCACGGCCTGCACGCGGCTGCCCCGCATTCCGACGCACGCTCCGACGGGGTCGATCCCCGGATCGCTCGAGATCACCGCGATCTTCGCCCGACTGCCTGGGTCGCGCGCAGCGGCAACGATCTCCACGATCCCGTCGTAGATTTCCGGCACTTCCTGTGCAAAGAGCTTCACCAAGAACTCGTTGCAGGCCCGTGACAGCAGGATCTGCGGCCCGCGGGTTTCCTCGCGGACCTCCATGATGTAGGCACGGATTCGATCCCCCGTGCGGTAGGCCTCCTTGGCCAGGGTCTGGTCGCGGCGCATGAAGCCTTCGGCGCGCCCGAGGTCGACGATCACGTTGCCGTACTCGAACCGTTTCACGATCCCGTTGATAATCTCGCCGATGCGTTCCTTGAATTCTTCGTACTGGCGCTTGCGCTCGGCCTCGCGGACCATGCGGTAGACGACCTGCTTCGCCGTCTGTGCGGAGAGGCGCCCGAGATCGATGGGCGGCAGCGGTTCGTACAGCAAGTCGCCGATTTTGGCGTCCTCGTCGCGTTTCTGGCCTTCCTCAAGGCTGACCTGCCGGTGCCAGTCATCAACCGGATCGGCCACTACCAGAACTCGCCGAAGCGTGATCTCGCCCGAGTTCCGGTCGATGCTCGCCTTGACTTCGAGATCCTGTCCGTACTTCCGCAGTGCAGCCGCCTGGATTGCCTCTTCCATGGCGCCCAAGACCACTTCGGGGTCGATCAGGCGCTCGTTTGCGATGGACTGGGCGAACTCGAGCAGTTCCGGACGGCCCAGTTCGGGAATCGCGTTCACGTTCTGTGTCAAAGAACCTCGCTACCGGCGTTGCGTTTCGCTTCCCGTGAGGATGAAACGACCGAAGCAACCATTAGTCTCGTACCGGACATGTCCACTCGGCCCTAACGGCCGAGCGCGCACAACAAGCCCGAGTTGGCCCGGCCTTCGGTACCCGCGCACAATTCGCGGACGGAGGAGGCCGACCCCCGGCCGTCCCACCGGAACGGTGCAGACGGCGGCTGCCGGCTTTCGCGACGCCACGCTTGCAATTCTAAGGGGACGACCACGAAAGGCCTGCGCCCCCAACCATACAGATTACGAAGGTGGGTTCAACCACATGGCGTCGCATCGCTCTGGTTCGAGGGCCCGGTTTCGCTAGCGCTCGCTGCGCCGTGCGGGAACCGCCGGTCGATCTCCAAGACCACCCGGGCCACCACGACGGCTCCGAAAAAGGTTCAGGACGAAAGGGGGAAGCCGGCACGTCCGGGGGGGCGCGTCGCGCCGACGGGCACCGACGCCCGCGCCAGGCTGGCCACTGCCGCCCTCTCAACTCGCTGTTGCTGGTACGGGTGGTCGGACTCGAACCGACACTCTGTCACCAGAACCGGATTTTGAGTCCGGCGCGTCTACCAATTCCGCCACACCCGCAGCGCCAGCTCAGACTCAACTGTACCGGCTGAAATTTCGCAAGTCCGCGCCCGGGAACGGTTGCCCGCCCCGCGCTCACCGGGGTGGGGCACCGGTCGGATCGGGCGTTTCCTCGGTTGCATTGAACCCCCTCCGCAACCATACTCAGGAGTCATGGAAGGGCAGGCCAAAACCACCCCCAGTGTATTGCCGGCCCGGGTGGTTTCCCGTCCGGGCCGGAGGGTAGCAAGCCCGAAAACCGTCTTTCGGGACGGCGAAATCGGCCTCCTGATGGGCTTATTCTCCCGCATGCTCAAGGCTGGCGTGTGGCACGACTACTCGATCGATCATTCCGAGAGCTACGCGGTCTTTTGCGTGTACCGGTACGCCCGCGAGGCGCCTGAATACCATCTGGTGCGCAACAATGCGGCTGGGCGGATCGCGGACTGGCAAGTCTTCCGGCGTGGGCAGGCCCTCAAGCACTCGGCCAGCCTCCAGTTGCTGCTGACCTGGCTCGAGGCCCACGCTTATCGCGTCCGACTCGGCTGAGACAGGCATGTGACCCAGCCGTTCCGTTGGCGCATGCGGGTCCGCTACAACGAAATCGACGCACAGGCACTCGTTTATTTCGCGCAGCATCTAACCTACTACGACAACGCGATCACCGAATTCTTCCGCTGGCTGCCGTTTGATCTCTTTGGCTACGCGCGTGCCTCGGGCTTCGACTTTAACATCGTCCATGCCGAGATCGATTTCACTCGTCCCGTCCGGCTCGACGACGAGCTAGATGTCGCGGTCAGGATTTCGCGGCTGGGGAATACGAGCGTGACTTTTGCTCCGACCCTGCACCCGGCTGACGGTGACGAGGTCCTCTCACGCGGCAGCGTCGTCTGGGTCCATGCGGATCAGGGCACCATGCGTTCCGCGCCCATTCCGGACGAATTGCGCCGCCATTTCGCGCATCACCTGGACGCGCCCGCCGACGGATGAGCCGCAAAGCGACGGCTTGCCGCCCTCACCGCTCAGTTCCGTGCCCCGCACCCTCCAATCGCGGTTCCGCCCGTCGGCGCCCGTGTCGGGCGTCCCAGCGCCCCCTGGTGCTCGTGTCCGGTGGGCAAACAGGCGCCGATCGGGGAGCGCTTGAGGCAGCGCGCGCCTGCAGGGTGCCCATCATCGGCTGGTGCCCGGGAGGACGCTGGACCGAGACCGGACCGCTGGCCTCCTGCTGGCCACTCGTGCCAACTTCGACGCGACGCCCCATCGAGCGGACGCTCCGCAACCTGCATCTAGCTGACGGGGTACTGATCCTCGCGCGGCGGCGCCTCCGCGGCGGCAGCGCTGTCCTCCCGCGCACGGCCGGAGTCGCCTGTCCGCGCCGTGTCCTCGATCCATTGTCCGCCCAGTCTGTTCGGGAAGCCGTCCGCTTTTGCATACGGCACCGGGTCGCTTACCTGAATGTCGGAGGTCCCCGGGAAAGCGAGGAACCCGGACTGCAGGTCGCCGTCGCGGCCATGATGACCGCCTTCTTTCAGGCGTTCGGGTGGCCGCACCTCACTCCCACTCGATGGTCCCGGGCGGCTTTGAAGTCACGTCGTAGAGCACCCGGTTGATGCCGGGGAGACGGTTCACGATCGTGGTGGCGACTTCGGTGAGAAACTCGGGCGCAAACGGGTACGCGCTCGCTGTCATGCCGTCGACCGACGTGACCGCGCGCAGGGCCAGCGCGTAGTCGTACGAGCGCCGGTCGCCCATCACGCCGACGCTCCGGACGGGCAGCAGAACCGCGAAGGCCTGCCAGATCTCGTCGTACAGCCCAGCTTGGCGAATGGCGTCCAGGTAAATCCGGTCGGCCTCGCGGAGGAGTTCCACCTTCGCACGGGTGACGGCGCCGGGAACCCGGATCGCAAGGCCCGGGCCGGGGAACGGATGGCGTCCGACCAGGCTTGCCGGCAGCCCGAGTTCGCGGCCGAGTCTCCGCACCTCGTCCTTGAAGAGTTCGCGCAGCGGTTCGACCACACGCATCTTCATGTGTTCGGGCAATCCGCCGACATTGTGGTGCGACTTGATGGTGACGCTGGGACCGCCGGATGGCGCAACCGATTCGATTACGTCCGGGTACAGGGTTCCCTGTGCCAGGAAGTCGGCGCCGATGGTTTGTGCAACCTTTTCGAATTCCTCCACGAAGACCCGGCCGATCGTCTTGCGCTTGATCTCTGGTTCCTCGACACCGGCGAGTGCGGCGAGGAACGCATCCCCGGCGTCGACGGTGCGGAGCTCGATGTTGAAGCGTCCGCGGAAGGCCTCCTCGACCTCGTCCACCTCGTGGGCACGGAGCAGACCGTGATCGACGAACACGCAGGTCAGCCGATCGCCCACCGCCTCGTGGACCAGGCGGGCCGCAACCGCACTGTCGACCCCCCCGGAAAGGCCGCAGATCACCCGCCCGTCACCGACCTGCGCCCGGATGCGCTCCACCGCGTCAGCGCGGATCCGTCCCACCGACCACGTGCCGGCCAGTCCGGCCACATCGCGCACGAAGCGGCGGAGGAGCGCAGATCCGTCGGGCGTGTGAACCACCTCGGGATGGAACTGCACGCCGTAGTAGCTGCGCCGGTCGTCGGCGATGGCTGCATACGGAGCGGCCGGAGTACGGGCGACAACCCTGAATCCAGCGGGAATCGTGTCCACGCGATCGCCGTGACTCATCCAGACGGGATGGGTCTCGCCGGGCTTCCACATGCCGTCGAAGAGCGGCGACGTATCTGTGATCGTGATATTCGCACGGCCGAATTCGCGGGTCTCGGCCGCGCTGACCCGGCCGCCTAACGCCTCGACCATCGCCTGCTGTCCGTAGCAGATCCCGAGTACCGGCACGCCAACCTGGAAAACCTCCGGCGGCACGGAGGGCGCGGATTCGGCGGCGGCGGAATCGGGACCGCCGGACAAGATGATGGCCGCCGGCGGAGGATCGAGGCGCTCGCCCGCGCGGTGCCACGGGACGATTTCACAGAAGACGCTGTGCTCGCGCACGCGCCGCGCAATCAGCTGGGTGACCTGGCTCCCAAAGTCGACAACGAGGACACGCTCGCTCACCCGTCCAAATTCTTCCGGTAGAGCGCGATCTGCTCCGCCAGGTCGTCCCCGTCGGGACAAGGGAAGTCACAGACGTCCTCGATGCGGGCGAGGTTGGCTTCCGCCTCTTCGACCCGCCCGAGGGCGAGGAAGGTCTCCCCCTGGTAGTGCAGCGCCCCTGTATGGTCGGGCGCCAGCGTGAGCGCCTTGGCGTAGTGCGTGAGCGCCGCGTCGAAGTTCTGGAGCCGGCGGTCCAGATACCCCAGCTGGTTCCAGGCCTCGGCAGTCTCCGGCTCCTCGGCGAGGATGGCGCCCAGCGCCAGCCGGGCCTCCTCATAGCGGCCAGCTTCAATTAGTTCGGTGGCCTCGGCAAGGAGCGAAGTGGTCTCGTCCCCGCTGTCCGTCGCGAGCCAGTCAGGTGGTCCGTCCATATTGGCGAGCGCGGCTGGGCCTCCGGCGGCCACCAGCCACAGGGATACCAACGCGGCGAAGCCATGCCACCACGTCGGTCCAACCCACTTAATCATCGTGTACCTCCTGCGCGATCATGAATGCGATGGGAAGGCGGGGGGTCACGATCCCGTCCTGTAATTAGGGGCCTCCCGCGTTACGGCAATGTCGTGGATGTGTCCTTCGCTGATGCTCGCCGAGGTCACACGCACGAACTCGCAATCGGTCTGCATCGCCGCGATCGAGCCGCAGCCAGTGTACCCCATGGCGGCCCGGAGCCCGCCCACCAGCTGGTGGATCACGGCTGCGGCCGGCCCCTTGTAGGGCACCTGTCCCTCGACACCTTCGGGCACGAACGCCATGCCCGCCCCGAGTTCTTCCTGAAAATAGCGGTCGGCCGACCCACGGGCGAGGGCTCCGACCGAGCCCATGCCACGGTACGACTTGTAGGAACGGCCACCGTACAGGAACACCTCACCCGGCGTCTCCGAGGTTCCTGCGAGGAGCGAGCCCACCATGATGCAGTCGGCACCCGCGGCAATGGCCTTGGCGAGGTCGCCGGAATACCGGATGCCGCCGTCTGCGATACAAGGGATGTCGGCCTCCCGCGCCGCGGCCGACGCCTCGAGGATGGCGCTGAACTGCGGCATCCCGACCCCCGCGACCACCCGGGTCGTGCAGATGGATCCCGGCCCGATTCCGACCTTGACCGCGTCGACGCCCGCCTCGGCCAGTGCCTGGACGCCCTCGGCCGTCGCGACGTTGCCGCCGATGATGCGCGCTTCGTTCGAAAGCGTCCGGATGGTCGCCACAGCCTGGAGGACGCTCCTCGAGTGGCCGTGGGCCGTGTCCACGACAATCGCGTCGACACCGGTGGCGATCAGCGCCTCCGCCCGCTCGAATTCGGTGGACCCGACACCGACCGCCGCCGCTACGCGCAGACGGCCGCGAGCATCCTTGGAGGCGTCGGGGTGGCGCTCCGACTTCTCGATGTCGGTGAGCGTGATCAGGCCGACGCAGCGCCGTTCACTGTCGACGACCAGCAACTTCTCGATGCGGCGCTCGTGCAGAATAGTCCGGGCGTCGCGCGGATTGATGCCCTCCTTGGCGATCGCGAGGTTCTCGGAGGTCATCAATTCGTGAACAGGTTGGGATTCGTCCCGGGAGAAGCGCACGTCACGGTTGGTGATGATCCCGACCACGACGCCGTTGGAATCGACGACGGGAAAACCCGAGATGCTGTACTGGCGCTTGAGTCGGCGCACCTCGCCCAAGGTGGCGTCCGGACTTACAGTCACCGGATCCGCCACCATCCCCGATTCGTACTTTTTGACCCGCATCACCTGGCGCGCCTGCTCGTCGATCGACAGGTTCTTGTGGATCACCCCGATACCACCGGCCTGCGCCATGGCAATGGCAAGATCAGCTTCGGTGACGGTGTCCATCGCGGACGACACCAGCGGGATCGCGAGGGGGAAGTCGCGCGCGAACTGAGTGGCGGTCTCCACCTCGGCCGGCAAGACTTCCGAGGCGGCCGGCCGGATCAGAACGTCATCGAACGTGAACGCTTCACGCATGGTGCGGACCCAATCTCTCGCGCGGCAGCATCACCACTTATCTAGGTATAGACGTGCCGCTGGCCTTGCGAAAGTCAATGCCGGCACCCCCGTTTCCTGCCGGAGGCGTCTGGAATCCCATCGCCAGCAGGAACACTTCGCTGGAATTGGGCCGTGACGCCGGCGGCTTCTCACGACGGACGGTCGCAAAGGCACGCCCGAGCGACCGAACCAGCGCGTCCTCACCCTGCCCGCGGATGAGCTTGACCAGTAGCGTGCCTCCCGGCGCGAGCAACTCGGCGGCACAGTCGACGGCCGCCTCCGCAAGCGCCATGGAGCGAAGCTGGTCCGTGGCCCGGTGGCCGGTCGAGGGCGGCGCCATGTCAGAGAGCACTGTATCGGCGCCGCCGCCGAGCGCCGTCCGGAGCCGCTCCGGTGCATCCGTGGCAAAGGCGTCCCCTTCCAGGATCACCGCGTCGCCGACGGGCACCACTGGCAGCAGGTCAAGCGCCACGATCCGCGCCGTCGGCGCCCGGGCCACCACAACCTGGAGCCAACCGCCCGGCGCCGAGCCGAGATCGACGATGCGCCGGGAGTGCCGCAGGAATTCGTGGCGATCATCGATGGCTGTCAGTTTGTACGCGGAACGTGAACGGAATCCGTCCCGGGCCGCGGCGCGGACAAACGGGTCGGTCAGCTGGCGGCGCAGCCAGCGCTGCTCGGAGACCGTACGGCCCCGCATGCGCGGGCCCGCGCGTCGGCGCGCCCGTTGGCGGGGTCGTGGCGGGGAGGGACGACGGGGCATCGTTGCGTAAACGCCTCGGCTGGACGGCAGACCGGAGGGTCTCGCCACAGGTGATGCCGGCACAGCCGGCGGAGGCCCGCCGCCAACCGGAATGGCGGCGGGCTGGTCTGCAGTGTGGGCCCGGAATCAGTAGATAACCACGCTCCGGATCGATTCGCCCCGGTGCATCAGGTCGAAGGCATCGTTGATCTGATCCAGCGGCATCGTGTGCGTGATCATGTCATCGATCGCGATCTTGCCGTCCATGTACCAGTCGACGATCCGCGGTACCTGGGTCCGGCCCTTGGCGCCACCGAACGCGGTGCCGCGCCAGACCCGGCCCGTGACCAGCTGGAACGGACGGGTCGCGATCTCGGCACCGGCCGGCGCCACGCCGATGATCACCGATTCGCCCCACCCCTTGTGGCAGCACTCGAGGGCCTGGCGCATTGTGTTCACGTTGCCAATGCATTCGAAGCTGTAGTCCGCCCCGCCACGCGTCAGCTCGACCAAATGGCCGACGATGTCGTCGTCCAGATCCTTGGGATTGACGAAGTCGGTCATTCCGAACTTGCGGGCGGTCGCCTCACGGGCCGGGTTGATGTCCACGCCGACGATCATGTCGGCGCCGACCATCCGCAGTCCCTGGATGACATTGAGGCCGATCCCGCCAAGGCCGAAGACCACGCAGTTCGCGCCGGGCTCGACCTTCGCGGTATTGATCACCGCACCGATCCCGGTGGTCACGCCGCACCCGATGTAACAGATCTTGTCGAACGGGGCGTCCTCCCGGACCTTCGCCACCGCGATCTCGGGCAGAACGGTGTGGTTGGCAAACGTCGACGTGCCCATGTAGTGAAGGACCCGCTCGCCTCCGAGCGAGAAGCGACTGGTACCGTCGGGCATCAAACCCCGCCCCTGGGTGACGCGGATCGCCTGGCACAGATTGGTCTTGCCCGAGGTACAGTACTCGCACTGGCGGCATTCGGGCGTGTAGAGCGGGATCACATGGTCTCCCGGCTTGACCGAGGTCACGCCGCTGCCGACCTCGGCCACCACTCCTGCGCCTTCATGGCCGAGGATCGCGGGGAACATGCCTTCGGGGTCGTCGCCGGAGAGCGTGAAGGCGTCGGTGTGGCAGATTCCCGTGGCTTTGATCTCCACCAATACCTCGTTGTCCTTGGGCCCCTCCAAGTCGACTTCCTCGATCACGAGGGGCTTACCGGCCTCGACGGCCACAGCTGCTCTGGTCTTCATCGCACAGTTCTCCCCACCCAGCGGCGACGGCTGAAGCGGACCATATCACGCCCGCGAGCGCCCCCTTCGACCGGGGTGCGAAGTATCCTGCCGGCGAGATAGAGCGGCCGTCACCCCCGGCATCGCCGTCGCGATATCCCGGGTATTGGCGCTCGACCGAGCGGCGGAGGACGCCCGCCCGCCCACGAACTGCATGGGGTTGCCATGACGTTGACCATTACCGCATTCACCGACGTGCGCAGCCCGTACGCATTTCTCGCCAAGGCCGAGGTCTACCGCTGGGAGGACGATCTCGGAGCCGACGTCGAGTGGCTTCCCTACCAGATCCCGATCGAGGAAGCCCACGGGCCAGCCGAAGGGCGGACCCCGCGCCAGCTGCGCAAGGTGAAGTACCTCTATCGCAACGCCCGTCGGGTCGGGGCCAAGCAAGGACTGACGATCCGAGGCACCAAGAGGATTTTCGACCCGACCCCGGCGCACGTGGGGCTACTTCAGGCAAAGGACGACGGGATTCTCCGTCCCTTCCTCGACCTCGCGTTCGAAGGCGTGTTCTGCCGGGAGTTCGACCCTGATACGCCCGATCATGTCCGGGCGGCATTGGTCCGGTTAGGAGGAGACCTCGAAGCCTATGAGCGCCGTCTCGAGAACGGGCCCGCTGAACTGGAGGCCTTGCAACGCCAGGCCGAGTCCTACGGCGTCTTCGGCGTCCCGAGCTTCGTGATCGATGGTGAACTCTTTTGGGGCACCGACACGCTGCCCCAGATCCAGGAACGACTGGAAGCGGTCGCCTGACAGCCCGCACGACAATCGACCCACCTCTCGACGCCGCCGATCACAGAACTCGCGGCGGCTCCCGACCCGTCCAGCCTGGATCTGCGCCAGAAAACTCGCCCGCCCGGCACGACAAGGCGATGCACGCCCCCTATACATTGTGGGCGCCGCCCGCCAAAAGCGGTGTTCGATCGCGGGCCCTTGCCTGAGGTGCAACGATGACAACTCCACCTCCCGCCGTGATCGGATCGCCGCTCGCCGATGTCGACACCCCAGCCCTGCTGATCGACCTCGACGCCTTCGAGCGCAACCTCGACGCCATGGCCCGCGGGGTTGCGGACGCGGGCGCGCGACTCCGGCCTCACGCGAAGACTCACAAGTGCGCCCCGATCGCCCGCCAGCAAATGGCCCGAGGCGCCGTGGGAATCTGCTGCCAGAAGGTCAGCGAGGCAGAAGCACTGGTGCATGCCGGTATCCCGGATGTCCTGGTAAGCAACCAGGTCGTCGGTCAACGCAAGATCGAACGGCTCGTGGCGCTGGCGCGACAAGCGAAGGTTGGGGTTTGCGTCGACAACGCCGAGAACGTGACGGCCATCGGGGCCGCGGCAATGGCCATCGGTGCGTGCCTCGACGTCCTGGTCGAAATTGATGTCGGGATGAAGCGTTGTGGCGTTGGGCCGGGCCCGGAGGCCGTCTCCCTCGCCGGGCACGTGATGACCACCGACGGGCTGAGATTTGCTGGTCTCCAGGCGTATCACGGTCTCGCGCAGCACATTCGCGATCACACGGAAAGGCGGGAAGCCGCTGAGGCCGCGGCTGCGCTGGCCCGCCAGACCGTAGAGCTTCTCGAGCGCGACGGTATCGCCTGTGACCTGGTGTCGGGTGCGGGAACCGGAACGTGGGAATTCGAGGCCGCAATCGGGGTCCACAACGAACTGCAGGCAGGCTCGTATGTCTTCATGGACGCGGACTATGCCCGGAATCAGGATGCGACCGGGGCTGCCGGTACTGTCTTCTCGCACGCGCTCTTCATCCTTACGACGGCGATGAGCCGACCGACAGCGGACCGGGCCGTACTTGATGCCGGACTGAAGGCATACTCGGCGGAGTCGGGAGCGCCGGAGGTCGCCGACCTCGAAGGGGCCACCGTGGCCGGCGTGTCCGACGAGCACACGACCGTGGACCTTTCCACGTCCAACCGCCGTCCCGCCCTTGGCGACAAGGTGCGGTTGATTCCGTCCCACTGTGACCCGACCGTCAACCTGCACGACTGGTACGTATGCGTGCGCGATCAACGCGTGGAAGCGCTTTGGCCGATCGTCGCTCGCGGCTACGTCTGGTAGCTTGAGACGCCTAGGCAACGTGCGGCATGCGCACGCGTTCGGTGCGATTTCCAGCCGGGGATTCGTGGACAGGTCCCTGCTCCTCCGCTAGGTTCAGACACCCCCGTCGACGCTCCCGTCAATCGCGCCCGCGGTCTGTGCCGCAGCGCTTTCGCGCCGTCACGAGTCACGCCGTGCCCAATCATCTCTTTACCAGCGAATCCGTCTCCGAGGGACATCCGGACAAGATCTGCGACCAGATATCGGACACCATCGTTGACCTGATTCTCGAGAAGGCGCCGGACCCGCGGGCGGCGCGCGTAGCGTGCGAAGCACTGACCACCACCAACCTCGTAATTGTCGCCGGCGAACGGCGCGGACCCGAGCTCTCGGTCGCGGAAATCGAGACGGCCGTGCGGGCCACGGTTCGCGACATCGGTTACGAACAGGAAAAGTTTCACTGGAAGCACTTCGAGTTCGACTGCCGGCTCCATGAGCAGTCGTCCGACATAGCCCGGGGAGTCGACGCTGCGGCACGCGCGCAGGAGGGAGCCGGTGACCAGGGGCTGATGTTTGGCTATGCCTGCCGGGAAACGGATGGGGCGCTCATGCCGGCGGCGCTGCACTACAGCCACCAGATTCTCCTTCATCTCCGTGATTCGCGACAGGCCGGCAAGGTCGACGGGCTGGGTCCCGACGCCAAGTCACAGGTCACGCTGCGCTACGAGGACGACCGGCCGGTCGGAGTCGAGAAGGTCGTGGTGTCGAGCCAGCACGACGAGAGCCTCTCGCTGCCCGCCGTCCGGGACCGGATCATTCCCTCCATCGAGGCCGTGCTACCGAAAGGCTGGATGCCTGCGGCGAGTGCCGTGCTCGTGAACCCCACCGGCAAGTTTGTCGCCGGCGGTCCCAACGCCGATGCCGGCCTGACCGGACGCAAGATCATCGTCGATACCTACGGCGGCGCCTGCCCGCACGGCGGCGGCGCCTTCTCCGGGAAGGACTCGACCAAGGTTGATCGCTCGGCTGCGTACGCCGCCCGCTACCTGGCGAAGAACATCGTTGCCGCGGGCCTTGCCGACACCTGCACCATTCAAGTCGCCTATGCGATCGGTGTCGCCGAACCCGTCTCGGTAATGGTGAGGACCGACCGCGGGTCGGAGCGCGATATCGCCCTCACCCGCTTACTTGTCGAGGGCTCCCTGTTCTCGCTGCGCCCCGGTGATATCCGCGAGCAACTCGGACTGCACCGACCGATCTACCGCCGCACAGCCGCCTACGGACACTTTGGGCGCCCGCCCGAACCTGACGGCGGGTTCAGTTGGGAACGGACCGACCGCGTCGACGACCTTCGTGCTGCCATCGGCTGAAACGCCCCGCTACCGCTGCTACGGACGCCGGACCCGCGGGCAATTGCGCCCCGGCCGGAAGGCCCTGATCGAACACGTCTTGCCTCAGCTCGCGATCGACATCGATTGCGCACCCGGATCTCTCGACCCGCCTTCCCTCTTTACCGTCGCTGTCACCGACACTTGGCTCGAAATCGGGTTCGGGAGCGGCGAACACCTGGCCGCGCAGGCGGAAGCCCACCCGAACGTGGGACTCCTCGGGTGTGAACCGTTTATCGACGGAGTAG
Source organism: Alphaproteobacteria bacterium (assembly GCA_965215575.1). GTDB lineage: Bacteria > Pseudomonadota > Alphaproteobacteria > TMED109 > TMED109 > VXPW01. The sequence continues at coordinate 1,391,438 of OZ244069.1, read as the reverse complement.
CAGCATTTCTCGCCCGGCTGCCGGTGGAGGACCGTTCCCGCACGCGCATCCTCGCGGACGATGCACGGCTTCTGCTGGACGCCCTGACACCGGCCTCGATCGGACAGGTGTTCCTGCTGTTTCCAGACCCCTGGCCGAAGCGACGGCATGCGAAGCGCCGCTTCGCGCAAGCCGAGACGCTTGATCAGCTTGCATGTGTAATGCAGCCCGACGCTCGTCTCCGCTTCGCGAGCGACCACCCGGTTTGCCAGCAATGGGCGTTGCGCCTGCTACTCGATCACCCGGAGTTCGAATGGACCGCCCGCCGTCCGCCGGATTTCCTCGAACCTCCTGCTGACTGGCACGGTACGCGCTATGAAACCCGAGGAGCGCGTGGAGCGGCGGACCTGCTGTTCTTTGAGTTCGTCCGCAGGTGAGGGCCGGTGTGATTCTGGCAACGATCGTGTCCCGGCAAGATTCACCGTTCGTCAGAATGCACCTGCGCGACCCGGCCAGGTGGACTCCACGGTGAGGGCTACTCAAGCCGAGAGAGTCGCTGACGGTGCCCCGCTCGGGTACCACTTCTGCCGACTTTCCGCGTCGAAGTTGAACGTCGGCTTGCGCGGAACTTGGCCGTGCCAGCCAGCAGCGTCTGCCCTGTGGCGCATTGGACGATGCGTGTTTGCCCTGAGCAGATCTCTTCTCCACGGTGTCCAGAAGTCCGCGAAGTCTGACCAACTCCACCTGACGCCAGCCGAACCCTCATGACTTCAGCCACAGCGATCGAGCAGCTGTCCCAAGAAACCCACAACGTCGGCCTGGATATCGTCCGCAGGCGTGCCGGTGAGGAACTCGGCCACCCGGCGCGGGCCAACACCCTCGTGCGCCCTGAAGTCCTCCTCCAGGATCCCGATGGCTTCCTTGGCTGATGGATCGTCGAGCAACAGTCACAAGCGGGATGCAACATCCTCTATGCCGGTCCCGTAGTTGCGCACCAGGTAGTACAAGTCGTGCGCATCCTTGTTCTCGCCGCGAGACCGAAAGGCCAGGGACTTGAGCACGACATAGGCCCCGGGTCCACACACCCAAACTGCCCTCGTCGCCTGTTCTCCGGCAATTGTCCTACCTGACATCGAGACCCATTCGCGGTCCTAGAAAGCGAGTTGCAATCCGGGGGCGATGATGGCTGCAAAATCCCGCTCGATGTCTCGCAGCACGCCGCCGCGAGCGTCAGGAAGGCTCGGTGGGATCAGAAAGTCGACCGAGATGTTCTTCGGTCCTTGTGTCTTCCAGCGTTGGCGGGTCGGATTACCCCGGTCGCTCAGGTCCTGTTCAAGCCCTGCACGGCGCAACCATTCGGTCAAAGTGTGGCTGCGACCGCCACCGAGCAGCGTAAGGGTGAGCCCTAGGTCAAGGTCCATAGTCCCAGCATGGGGCTCGGTCCCGACCGGCAGTCCTCCTGCACAATGAGCAGAGACGGTACCAGGCCGCCGATCACGACCAACTCTTCCATGATGTCGCCGAGCTTGGTGGTTGCGTATAGGCAGGTCGCGCGCACGAGCCTGGTTTGCTCTCGTTCGCAACCGGCGGCCGTGATCGGCTTGTCAGGCACCGCTTCGCCATTGCAAATGCTCGGCTCTTAACTCCCGCGCGATCACACTTGCCCGTTCCGGATGCGCGTGGAGGTCGAGATGCGCCTGGACGGGGTGAACGCAGACAATGCCGTCGGGGGTCGCCTTCGCGCCATGAAACACTCCCTCGTCGTTCAGGACGACGAACCTAACATTGGCGCCGCGGGCATCTTCCCTAAACGATAGTGTCGCAGCCGTGTTGGGTGACGGCGCTTGTCGGAGATACAGACTCGTGAGCCTGAATCCGGCGTAGCGGCCGAGACTCCACGCCGCAGCGTGGCCCGTGGCCGCATACTGGACGGATGCGCTGTCCAATCCTGCGACCAGATCCCGCAACAGTGCGTTGCCAGAACGCGCTGCGATGTGGCCACGCACTTTGTGATGTCTCGTGAAGTCGTAGGCTTCCTGCTAAGCATCGAGCACTAGATCGGGGTCTCGGGGCAGGACGGCGCCAGCCTCATTCCGGATGATGAGGCCGTCCGCCAAGAGCCTGCCGGTCACCCGGCTCGTATAGCCTTCATCCATACCGATCGCCGTGGCGAGTTCCCGCTGGGCAACTGGCTCGCCCGGATGCATGAGCAGCCAACGCGCGATGCGGGAACCTTTGGGGGCAAAGGCCGTAGACGGACGCCGGCGCCGGTTGAACCGGTTCGGCTTACCTTCGACCAGGATTCGCAAACCGGGGGCGACGATCCGTGCATTGCCGGACAGGTCCAACCAAGCGACGCCGTATTCCGTGCAACGCTCTTGACCGATATTCCCCATGAAGGGGACAGCGGTCAGGGGGATTGCCGGCCCATCAACCCTTCGAGTTTGCTGGACGTCTTCGGCGTAGCGGCGAACATCCCTTACCACGGCGCCAACAGAGGCGGCGGTCGCAACGCTTTTCCATTCCAGCACGAAATTGGAGGCACCGGCTCTCAATACAGCATCGGGTCGCTAGGTCGAACGTCCTTCTTCCAGGCGGATTACATGGCAGTCGGTGCCGATTAGCTCGGCGAGGCGATCAACGGTCCGATCAATTGCCTGGCGTTCGGACAGCGGGTTCATGCGGAACTAAATATGCAAACTTGACCAGGCGGCCAAACAATCATGTTTAGTCACGGATCTGCCGCCGGCCCAGCCTGCGAAAATTGGTGGACCCCAACGGTATCGCGGTGGGCGAACCGCCACGCGACGCCTTCCGCACGGTCACACCGGGTACTTGGCGCAACTCCATTCCCTGTGTCAGCAACACTTGCGATCCGGCTTTTCAATTGCAGCTGCGCCCTGATGATGCAGGTGGGCTCGACGTGCATAATCCAGCCTGGGCAGCAGGAAGCTCCACGTGTTGCTAGGCCACTTCAAGACCATGGCCGCCTACAACCGCTGGGCTAATTCACGCCTGTACGACTCCTGCGCAAGCTTGACGGAAGCCAGCCGGAAGAAGGACCGCCAGGCTTTCTTCGGCTCGATCCACAACACGTTGAACCACATTCTTGTCGGCGACCGCGCTTGGCTCGGGCGCATCGAAGGGATCGACACTGAAGCGCTGCCGCTCGACACTGTGCTGTTCGACGATTTTGGCGAACTGTGTAACGCGCGCGCCGACGAGGATGAACGTATTGATCGCGTTCTCGCGGAGATGGACGCCGAACGGATGGCGGGCAACCTCGTCTATCGCAACCTTGCAGGTATGGCGTTTCGTACGCCCATGCGGTTGGTATTCACGCATTTGTTCAACCATCAGACTCACCATCGTGGTCAAGTCCACGACATGCTTAGCCAGACAGGGGCCGAGCCGCCGGAACTGGACCTGATCTACTACGTCCGCTCGCTCTAGCGGTCGGTCTGCCGCGTCTTCTGTGTGTGGAGGAGTTGCACAATCCTTCGTAGCTCCGCCCATCGAATAGACGCCGGAGAAGCTTGCTGAGTTGGAGGGCCTGTTGAAGCCGTGGGCAGTGCCGCAAACCGCTAAGTCCGGTGCCGACCAGCAATCGATTTCTGCATGTGAACCAAGTTTCGCTCTCCGATCGATTCAGAGTGCGTGATGACGTATCCGATCGCCTGATAGAGCCTGATATTTTCCGTGAATTTCTCATTTGTGTACAGGCGGATGTCGTTGAAGCCTAGCCGGTGTGCTTCCTGCTCCGCAAAGTTCAGCAGTTGACGGCCGAAGCCGCGCCCCTGCGATGCGGGATCGACGGCCACGCTCCAGATCAGCAGATGGTCGGGCGTCGCGCAAAACGAGCGCCGCAGCCAGTCTCCCACTGATTTCCAACAGCCAAACCGAATCGTCACCTACGACTCGGCTCCAATCGGCTGCCATGGGTTCGGGTTTGCCATGGATCCGCCCCACGTACTTCGCATAGGCACGTCGATGGAGGCGCCGCAGAGGCTCCGCGTCCTCTTCCGCGAGCCCTTCGTATGCAGCGGTCAAGGTCGGTCACAGGCCAAGCGTAACGTGTGAACGACGTTGTGAACGGTTGGCCCGGATGCCAACCCCAGCCGGCGTGAAGGCCGGAGTACAATGTGAACTTGACGGGTGCCGAACAGGCTCCAACGGGTAGCGCTCCGTCCGACCGCTGGGCGTTCAGAACCCTCTCGTCGGAAGTTCAGACCCGCGTCCAAAGCAGATCACTCGTCACGGGCTCGGGAAATGCGGCCAGGCGCCAGTAGTGACATCACGATTGCGGAGGCAACTTCGCACGCCGATGTGGACGACATGCGGACGCTGTTCGTCGAGTACCAACAGTGGCTCGGTATCGACCTGTGTTTTCAGAACTTTTCGGATGAGCTGCAGACGCTCCCCGGTGCCTACGCGCCGCCGGGCGGACGGCTGCTGCTGGCTCGTCACTCTGACGGCATGTTCGCTGCGGGTGTCGGGATGCGGCCCTTGGCGCCCGGCATATGCGAAATGAAGCGCCTCTATGTGCGCCCGGCCTGGCGCAGCCTTGGCCTCGGGCGACGCTTGGCGGAAGCCATCGTGGAGGCAAGTCGTACGGCCGGGTACGCCCGCATGCGCCTCGACACGTTCCCATATCTCGATCCAGCGATGGCGCTGTACCGCTCGATGGGTTTCTTCAAGATCAAGCCGTACAATAGCAATCCGCTCGACGAAGTGATCCACATGGAGAAGGTTCTCGACGGCGAGAGACCGTGACCGCTGCACACGGGAGGCCCTGCGCATGCGTGCAGGGCCAACGCCTTGATTCGGGAACCACCCCCGCCGGCATTGGCCGGGCAAGCGCAACCGCCGCTTCCAGCCGGGAAGCGAAGACTCCCGACGTGGCGTTTGCTGTGGGCTGGCTGTCCAGCCCTTAGCGAAGCGCAGCCGGCTGCGGCCCGCCCGTTGCCCAATCCAGGAGTTCCACGGTGTGCACCACAGGGAGGGTGCAGGTTCCAGCGATCTGCACCATGCAGCCGATGTTACCCGCCGCCACGACGGTCGCCCCAGTCCGCTTCAGGTTTGCGACCTTCCGGTCGCGCAGTCGATTCGCAATCTCGGGTTGGAGGAGGTTGTAGGTACCTGCAGAACCGCAGCACAGGTGCCCCTCGGCCACTGGCTTGACTTCAAAGCCGACCTGAGCGAGCAGGGACGCCGGGACGCGCTTGATCTGCTGACCATGCTGAAGGGAACAGGCCGCATGATATGCGACCTCCAGGCCTTCATGCGGTCCGGACACGTCAGGCAACGTCAGCCGGTCCACGACCTCCGTCACGTCGGCCGCCCGATCCGCCACCCAGGCCGCGTCGTCGCTGCACGCCTTGGTCCGCAGCAGGTGGCCGTAATCCTTGAGCATGGTTCCGCAGCCCGACGCGTTGACCACGATGGCATCCAGCGGTGCCTCGGCGTCGAGCCGCCGCCACGCGCCGATGTTCCGCCGGGCCGCTGTCTGCGCCGCGCCCTCACGTCCCATGTGATGCACCAATGCCCCGCAGCAGCCGGCGTTGGACGCGACGACGACTTCGGCGCCGAGCCTGGTCAGCAGGCGCACCGTCGCGTCGTTGATGCGCGGGTCCAGCGCCTGCTGAACACAGCCCGCCAGAAGCGCAACACGAAGCTTGCGGTTGCCGACCGCGGGGTACACGGACCCCGCTCGGACGAATCCCTTCGGGATCGGGGCGGACGGGATCATCCCGAGCATGGTCGGTGCAGGATCCGGCAGCAGCCGTCCGAAGGGACGGGCGAGCCGGCCCAGGCGGAGTGCCCACTTGAAGCGCGCGGGATACGGCAGCAGCAGGCTGAACAGGGTCCGGATCATCCGTTCGAACGGCGGGCGCCGGAACGTCTCCTCGATCCAGGCGCGCGCGTGATCCACCAGGTGCATGTAATGGACGCCGGACGGACACGTCGTCATGCACGAAAGGCAGGACAGGCAACGGTCGACATGCAGCACGGTCTTCGCGTCGGCCGGACGGTCATTCTCGAGCATGTCCTTGATCAGGTAGATCCGCCCTCTCGGACTGTCGAGTTCATCCCCGAGCAGCACATAGGTGGGGCAGGTCGCCGTACAGAAACCGCAATGCACACAGGCGCGGAGAATCTCGTTCGCCGTCTGGATGGCCGGATCCTCCAGCTGGGCGGACGTAAAGTTGGTACGCACGTTCTCAGGCGCCCATGCGGCCGCGGTTGAGGATCCCGGCGGGATCGAACCCGGAGCGGATCGCAGCCGCGATGCGCTCGATTCCGGCATCGCGGGGTGCGAAGAGACCCTCAGCGGCACGCACCGCGGCAGGGGCCCGGACGAGCGTCGCGGTACCTCCGGCCCGAACGGCCTCCGAACGGACGACGTCCGGCGCGCTCGTCGCCTCATCCGGCGCGAACCAGAGCATGCTTCCGTCCAGGAGCCAGTTTCCTCCGGGGAGGGCGGCGAGCCGTTGGATCGTCGCGGCCGCCGCGGCCGGCGGCATCGACAGCCGCCAGAGTGGCCGGGCAGTCCGGACAGAGACGGGATCGGCGAACGGTGACACATCGGTCACCGCCTTCCAGAAGACACGTGATTCGGCATCTCCTAGGCGCGTCGCAGTCCCTCCCAAGCCCTCGCCCATGCGTCCCATCCGATCGAGCACGGACCCCTCCGGGCCCTCGAAGCGGACGGCGGCCACTGGGCCGGCGTCGCGCGGCGGACCCGGGGGCAGCAGGGGGACGAGCTCAGCCGGAAAGAGACAGAGCCCGCTTGGCTCGAGGCGACTCTGCAGGGCGGTGATCAGCAGGCGAACCGCGTCCCCGACCGTCCGGCCCGGGAGCAGCAGGGTGGCTACGTGTTCCGCGCTCGGCAGTACCTTGACCGTGACTTCCGAGAGCACCGCCAGGGTGCCGAACGAACCGGCCAGCAGCTTGCAAAGGTCGTAACCCGTGACGTTCTTGACGACGTGCCCTCCGGCCTTGAAGGCCTCGCCCCGCCCGCTCACCGCGCGAAAGCCCAGGAAGTGGTCCCGGGCGCTGCCCGCACGGACCCGGCGGGAGCCGGCCAGATTGCAGCCGAGCACGCCGCCGATCGTGGCCCCGCCGGGAGGCACCCCGTAGAGCGGGCCAAGATCGGGCGGCTCAAACGCGAGTTCCTGGCCCTGTTCCTGGAGAGCCGCTTCGATCGCCGCGAGGGGGGTTCCGGCGCCACAGGTCACCGTGAGCTCGTCCGGGGCGTAGGCCTGAATTCCGGAGAGGCCGTCCAGCTGGACCGTGACGGCCGCATTCACCGGGCGTCCAAATCCCTGCTTGGTCCCTGCACCCGTGATCTGGGCTGGAGTCCCGGTGGCCACCAGGCCCCGAATTGCTTCGACGAGTTCCGATTCGTCCGCCGGGCGGACCTGCGCATCCACTATTGGCAGCGCCTCAGAAACGCGGCAGATGGGGAAACGGGAGCTTGCCGTGGTGGATGTGCATCTTCCCGAGCTCGGCGCAGCGGTGGAGTTCCGGAAAGACCTTGCCCGGATTGAGAAGGCCGTCGGGATCGAACGCGCATTTCAGGCGCTGCTGATGCTTGAGGTCGGTGTCATCGAACATCGTCGGCATCAGGTCGCGCTTCTCCACGCCGATCCCGTGCTCTCCGGACAGCACCCCGCCCTCGGCGACACACAGCTTGAGGATGTCGGCCCCGAAGGCCTCCGCCCGCGCCAGTTGATCGGAATCGTTGGCGTCGTACAGGATGAGCGGGTGAAGATTCCCGTCGCCGGCGTGAAAGACGTTGGCTACCCGCAGGTCGTGCTTGCGGGACAGGTCCGTGATGCCGTCGAGCACGTCCGGAAGCCGGCCACGCGGGATCGTGCCGTCCATGCAGATGTAGTCCGGCGCGAGACGTCCCATCGCCGGAAATGCTGACTTGCGCCCGGACCAGAAGCGTTCCCGCTCGGCCTCGTCCGCGTTCTCGCGGACATGGGTCGCCTCACATTCCCCGGCAATGGCGATCACCCTGGCCATGCCGTCGGCCACCTCCGAGGCGGTTCCATCAAGCTCCACGATCAGGAGCGATTCGGCGTCGAGGGGGTACCCCGCATGCGCGAACGCCTCCGCCGCCTCGGTCGCGAACTTGTCCATCATCTCCATCCCGGCGGGGATGATGCCTTCCGAGATCACCCGGCTGACGCACGTGGCACCCCAGCGGATCGTCGGGAATCCGAGCAGGGCGGCGCGCGTGCATTCCGGCTTGGGGCGGATCTTCACGGTCACTTCGGTGATGACGCCGAGCAAACCCTCGGAGCCAGTGATTACGCCGAGGAGATCGTAGCCGCCGGGGTCCGGGTGCCGGCCGCCGATCCGGAGCACGTCTCCGGCCATGGTCACGAGTTCGACCCCGGTGATGTTATTGGTGGTCACTCCGTACTTCAGGCAGTGCACGCCGCCCGAGTTCTCGGCGACGTTACCCCCGATCGAGCAGGCGATCTGGCTCGACGGGTCGGGCGCGTAGTAGAAGCCCTGTCCCTCGACCGCCTGCGTAATTGCGAGATTGGTGACGCCCGGCTGCGTGATCACGCACAAATTGTCGTAGTCAATTTCCAGAATCCGGTTGAACCGGCCAAGACCGAGCGTGACGCCGTCACGCAGGGGGAGCGCTCCGCCGGAGAGTCCAGTGCCGGCACCGCGCGGCACGATCTTGACGCCACGCCCATGGCAAAGCTTGAGCACTGCGGAGACCTGTTCAGTCGTCTCCGGCAGCACGACCAGCATGGGGAGTTCCCGATAGGCGGTCAGACCGTCAGTCTCGTAGGCAAGAAGCTCGCGCTCTTCCTCGATCACGCCCTCGCCGGGCACGATCGCGCGTAGTGCCTGGATCAGATCCGACCGGGCGGCAATGACTGCCGCATCCGGCTCGGGCATCTGCATTCCGCCGTCTCCGGTCGGGCTCAGCCCGGCACGGAGCCGGGCGGCAGCAGGATCATCCCTGGCGTGCCTTCAGGCGCGGGTTCTTCTTGTTGATCACGTAGACGCGACCCTTCCGCCGGATCACCCGACAGTCGCGGTCACGCTTTTTGGTACTCTTGAGCGAGTTCACAATCTTCACGGCTCGACCTTCGCCCGCGCGAGCGGAACAGAATGCGGTGGGAAGTTGGAGCACTATCAAAATCATGTGCGGTAATGTCAATCCGCTGGAGTTCGGGCCATGATGCCGCGGTCGTTCGTGCCCGCCTCCCTGATCCCGCTGCTGGACCCGACGCTTTGGTTCGCGGGTGGCCTCGTTGCCGTACTGGCAGTCCTCGTCCTCCGTTGGCAGGCGCCGGAACTTCGCCGCCTTCTTGGCACGCTGATCCGGCTCGCCCTTGCTCTTCTGGGCATCGGCGTCCTGCTTGAGCTGCAGCGGCGAGGATGGATCGGCGCTCCCGTCCGCAGCTGGGCCGGCCTCCTGACGTGGGCGGCTGTCAGTGGCGTGCTGGCACACGGCGCTCTCTGGCTGCTGGAGCGGCTCCACGCGTGGCGGCGAGGCTGACGCCTGCCGACGCCGACTACCATGCCCGTCGCCGGACATCGGGCCGGCGGCCGGAAGGGACGCGATGCCATCACCCCAAGCCATTGTCTTCCAGGGGACGCCGGCTCTGCCACCGGACGGCCAGGTGGTCGCCTTGGCCCGGAAGGCGTGGACACGCTTGGGTTGGTACGGCGGGCATGGCCCCGAACGCCGGTGGAGACCACGCCTTGGCCAGAGCCCGGACCTGAGGCCTCGCTGCCGCTCCCTACCCCGGAGAGCCCGACCGCGCCGATCGCCGAACTGGACCCACGACCCCCTGCAACTCTTGTCGACACGATTCCACGCGTCGGCGCGCGCCGCGCGACCAGCCAGGAGAACCCCCATGACCATTGCTTCCGTCGATGTCAGCCAGTTCCGGCTGCCGCTGGACCCGCCCATGACCGACGCCACGCACGGCGCCATGACCGTCTTCGACGTCACGGTGGTCGACATCCGCACGGACGACGGCGCGACGGGCACCGGCTACACCTACACGGCGGGGCGCGCGAGCGGTGCGGTGCGCAGCCTGATCGCAGATGACTTCGCCCCGCTCCTGACCGGCGCCGACGCCGGTCGGATCGAGGGCCTGTGGAAGCAGCTCTGGCACGCGCTCCACTATGTCGGTCGGGGCGGTCCCGTCAGTTTCGCGCTGGCCGCGGTGGACGTAGCGCTCTGGGACCTCAAGGCCCGGCGGGCCAACCTGCCGCTTTGGCGCCTGCTCGGCGGCCACGATCCGGCGGTGGCCTGCTACGCCGGAGGGATCGACCTGCAGGATCCCATCGAGGATCTCCTCGCTCGCACCAAGCAGCGGCTCGAAGACGGGTACCGTGCGATCAAGATGAAGGTCGGCCGCGATAACGTGCAGGAGGACGTGGCCCGGGTGGAGGCAATGCGCAAGCTCCTCGGCGACGATTTCCCCCTCATGGTCGATGCCAACATGGGCTGGAGCGCCGGCGAAGCAGTGAAGGCGGCACGCCTGCTGCGGCCGTATGGCCTGGTGTGGCTCGAGGAACCGGTCGCGCCGGAAGACTTCCCGGCGCACCGGCGCGTCCGGGATGTCGGCATTCCCATCGCCGCCGGCGAGAACCTGCACACCCTCGCGGAATTCCAGCAGCTCCTGGCAGCGGGCGGCGCGGACTTCCCGGAGCCCGACCTCGCCACCTGCGGCGGCATCACGGTATGGCGCAAGGTCGCGGCGCTCGCCGAAGCGCACGGGCTGCCCGTCACCTCACACGGCGTGCATGACCTGCACGTCCACGTCCTCGCGGCAGCGCCCAACGCGTCCTACCTCGAGATTCACGGCTTCGGGCTTGAGCGGTTCATCGAGGAGCCGCTCACGGTCCGCGACGGGAAGGTGGTGGCACCCGACCGCCCCGGACACGGCATCGTGTTCGACCGCGAGCAGCTGGGCGCGTTCGCCCTGTAAGCGCCCGCCACCCCTTTTGCGTCCCGCGCGCCGGCTAGCGACGGCGCGGACTCTCTTTCCCAGCCTGGAACCTCGCATGTCCGACGTCATCGTGGCGGCCAGTCCGCCCGAATCCATCGACATCCGCCGCTTCGTCGCATTCATCGCGATGATTGTCGGGATGTTCATGGCGGTGCTGTCGGTCCAGATCGTCGGATCGTCGTTCAAGGAGATCCAGGCGGCGCTTGGCGCGGCGCCGGACGAGATCAGCTGGGTGCTGACCGCGGCCCTCATTGCCGAGGTCATCATGATCCCGCTGTCCGCACGGCTGAGCCAGGTCTTCTCAACCCGGATCTTCTTCTGCGTCTGCGCGGGCGGCTTCACGCTGGCCAGCATCGGCTGCGCCCAGGCGTGGGACGTGCCGTCGATGATCGCGTTCCGCGCCACCCAGGGCTTCTTCGGCGGCGGCATGATGCCGATGGTGGTGGCAAGCCTCTACACCGCCATCCCACGCCGCCTGCAGGTCACCTTCGCCATGATCTTCGGGATGCTAGGGACCAGCGCGGTCGCGATCGGGCCCGTGGTTGGGGGCTGGATCACCGAGGTGCTGTCGTGGGAATGGCTGTTCCTCGTGAACGTACCAATTGGCGTCCTGGTGCTCATCGTGGTGGGCCTGTTCGTGGATTTCGACCGGCCAGCTCCCCGGCTGATCTGGCAGACCGACTTCGCCGGAATCGTTCTGGCGTTCCTGCTGCTGAGCTCCACGCTCTTCGTACTGCAGGAAGGGCAGCGCCGAGACTGGTTCGAATCGAACCTGATCTTCGGATGCACGGTCGTTGCGGGCCTCGCGCTGCTCGTGTTCATGGCCCGCGAACTCACGGCCCGGGAACCGCTTGTGCGCTTCGGAAATTTCCGCCGCTCCCACTTCCTGGTCGGCGTCCTCCTGATCGGGATCTTCGGTGGCGGCCTCTACATCCCTATCTACCTGCTTCCGCTCTACCTCGGGCAAGTCCGGGGGTTCGACACCGCCACCATCGGCAGCATCACGGCAGTTCTCGGTGTGTCGATGGTCCTATCGGGCATCTTTGCCGGACATCTTGTCCGATACATCGGTCTCGGCTGGACCGCTGCCCTCGGGTTTGCCCTGCTCGCTGCCGGCACGATCCTGCACGCCGGGCTCACGATCGACAGCGGGTTCGCCGAGTGGGCCCTGCCACAGGTCCTGCGGGGCATGGGCGCCCCGCTTGCCTACTTCACGATGCTGGATCTATCCATGAGTGCCCTGCCGGTCTCGGAGGTCAAGCACGGAAGCGCTCTCTTCAATCTCATCATGCGGCTCGGCGCCGCAGTCGGTCTCGCCACCTCCAACACGCTGCTCGCCGCCCGGGCCGACCTGCACTACGCCCGGATCGCCGAATCGATGGCCCTCCCGCCGGGCGGCGGCTGGCAAATCCTGGGCCTCGTGTCCGGGCTGATAGCTGGAAACATGTCGCCGGAAGTTCATGCCGATGCCATCGGCTATCTCACCCAGATCGCGCAGCGCGAAGCGCTGATCATGGCGTTCAACGATGTCCTGATCGGCGCCGCGGGCTTCTTGGCGATAGCCCTGCTCATGATGCCGATCGTTGGGCGGATCGCACGCACATCGCACGTCCGCCTCTAGGCTCCTAGAGGCGGGGGATCGCTTCCCGCAGGTGGCCCCCGACCCGGACCGGTTCGGCGCGGATCGCCAGGCCGGTCCCGTCGGCAATCTCCACAAACACGCCCGCAAGCGACCCCTCGCCGGTCGCCGCGCGGATCCGGCCGGTACGCATCTTGGTGCGGAAGCGGGCGATCCAGGGCTCGGACTGGTATCCAATGACCGACTGGTAGTCACCGCACATCCCGGCATCGGCCTGGAAGGCGGTACCGCCCGGAAGGATGCGCGTATCCGCAGTCGGTACGTGCGTATGGGTTCCGACGATCAGGCTTGCCTGCCCGTCGAACGCGTGTCCGAACGCCATCTTTTCGGACGTTGTCTCGCCGTGGAGATCGATGAGCAGGGCGTCGGCCGTCTCACCCAGCCGGTGCTCCTCCAGCAGACGGTCGGCGGCCGCGAACGGGTCGTCGAGCGGTTCCATGAACGTGCGGGCCATGAGGTTGATGACGCAGACGCGGTGTCCGGACGCTGTGCCGTACACCCCCACTCCCGTCCCCGGCACCCGGTCGGGATAGTTGTGGGGCCGCAGGAGCCGCCGTTCGCGGGCGGAGAACGGGATGATGGCAGCGCTGTCCCAGATGTGGTTGCCCGACGTGACGACGTCGATGCCGACACTGAACAGCTGTTCACAGGTGTCCGGGGACGGGCCGTAACCGTCGGCGGCGTTCTCGCCGTTGGCCACCACGAAATCGAGCTCAAGATCCCGCGTCAGGCCCGGGAGGTACCGTCGAAGCGCTCGGACGCCCGATGCACCCACCACGTCGCCGCAGAACAGGAGCCTCATGACCGCACCGGCAAAAGGCGCTCGGTGCGTCGGAACACCTGCCGCTCCGTCGCCACGGCATCGAGCATGCGGTCGTGCGCGGCGGTCGGCACCCTGGCCACGTGTTGTCCGTCCCACGCGAGGCCGATCGCACGCGCATGCGGCGCGAGCCCGGCGAGGGCGCGGTCCATATATCCGCCGCCGCGTCCAAGACGCCTGCAGTCCGCGTCAAATGCCACCAACGGACACAGCAGTAAATCAGGATCGACATGCGGGGCGGAGGCCAGCGGAGCCAGCATGCCGACCTGATCCGACTGGAGCGACTCGCCCGGGTTCCAGCGCCGGAATGCCGGAGCCGACCCGGGTCGCTCGATCGCAGGCAGGGCGAGGACCGCGCCCCGCTCGGCAAACGCCGCCATCAACGGTCGGGGGTCGATCTCGCCATCGTCCGGCCAGTAGCCGGCGACCACGCTGCCAGGGGCCGGCACGACCTCCAGCAGGACCTGACGGGCCAGCGCGTGCCCGGCATCGTGGCGGGTTCCGTGTAACCGGCAGCGGAGCGCCCGGAACTCGCGACGCATCGACCGCTTCTCAGCAGCGACATCAGTGATCATGGAAATATGGGAGGCACCGCGCCGACCGTTCGCATCGGAAACCACTGTGACGCAAATGGTTCAAGTGGGCGCTGTATAACCGGACCACGGTCCGGACAGGGACAACTCCCCAGTGGTACTTCAGGCCCAAGGGGTTTTCGTGCAGCGCGAATCGGGCAGTGTCCATCCCGACCCAATTCTAGCAAAGGCAGAGCAGCCCGCACGGCGAGCCGCCGCAGTCCGAAATCCCAGGCATCAAAGTCCCGCCCTGGAGCGGATCGCGGCCACGCGTGTCTCGAGCGCGGCGACCCGGGAGGTCGCGGTCTCGACGGCGCTCCGCGCCCCGTCCAGCACGGTCAATGCCGCCAGCAGGATCAGCTGGCTCTGCCCGGCGCCGGGATTCCGCTGCTGGAATACGGCGACCTGCTCATTGATCTCCGCGGCCAGCGCTCGAACCCGCTCCATGTCTTCCGGCGCGCACGAAATCTGGTAGGGGCGGTTCCCGACCGTGACCTCAAGCGTCTTCATCGGACTCGCCCAGCATTTCGTTCAACAACCCGAGCGCCGCATTGACGCGGGCCACGGCGCGGCTGCGGCGGGCCTCGCCGGCGGCATGTGCCTCCACAGAGTCGCGCGCCTGGTCAAGGCCGACCTCGATCGCGTCGAGGTCGGCCTTGATGCGTTCCAGGACCCGGTCGACGTTGCCGACCGCGCGCGCGACGTTCGGCGACCGCTCCATGGGCGACTCGAGGTGCGATTAGGGCAAGTAACCCCGGTCACCCCACGTCTTGTACTTCTCGCGGAAATCGGACAGCGAAGCCCAGACCCGTGCGAAGTCGGCGTTCTTGGCCGCCTCTTCCTCGACCACCTCGTTCCAGGCGTTCTCGAAGACTTCGAGGAACTCCGGTTCCCACTGGTGCACGGTCACGCCGCGTTCCTCAAGCTGCACCAACGCGTCCGGCTGGAGTGATTCCGCCAAGCCGTACGTGCGCAGGACGCTTTCCGCGCAGGTCGCCTCGAGCTGCGCCTGCTGTGCCAGGCTGAGGGCCTGCCAATTCTCCGTGTTGACGATGAGTTCGGAGAAGCTTGTGGGCTGGTGCCAGCCGGGCAGGTAGTAGTGCTTGGCAACCTGGTAGAAGCCGAGTTCGTAGTCGATGACCGGCTGCGCAAACTCCGTGGCGTCAATCGTGCCGAGGTCGAGGGCCGGGTAGATGTCGCCGCCGGCAAGCAGCTGCGTCGAGACCCCGAGCTTCTCCATGACCTTGGCGCCCAGCCCGAAGAACCGCATCTTGAGTCCCTCCAGGTCGCTCACGCTCTCGATGGGAGTCCGGAACCAGCCCGACGCCTCGGGCGAAATCATCATGCAGTGCATGGGGTGGATGTTGTGCTCGGCATAGAGTTCGGCGAATAGCTCGTTGCCACCGCCGTGGCGCAGCCAAGCGATCGCCTCGCCGGGCAGCGGGCCAAACGGGATCGCCGTGAAGAACTGCAGCGCCGGAATTTTGCCTGCCCAATAGCCGGGCGTGGACCAGCCCGCATCCACAGCCCCGGTCGACACCGCGTCAAAGATCTCGAGGGCTGGCACGAGGGCGCCGGGTTCAAAGAACTGGATCTGGATCGT
Organism: Alphaproteobacteria bacterium; assembly: GCA_965215575.1. GTDB lineage: Bacteria > Pseudomonadota > Alphaproteobacteria > TMED109 > TMED109 > VXPW01. The sequence continues at coordinate 1,375,825 of OZ244069.1, read as the reverse complement.
GCCGCCGGACACCTCCGCGACACGTTTGACGAAGTCCTTTCCGCCGGTCCCGAGAATGATGAGATTGCCCGGGAACGTGCTGGGCATCTTCCACCGTACCGTCGCGCTGCCGCCCGATCCCGCGTCCACCGCCTCACCAGCATCGGTTGCTGCCGTGGTGGTAGCGTCACCGGCCTCCTGCTGGGTGTCCGGTGCGATATAACCGGCGCCCAAGTAGCCGACTACCAAGCCGAGTACGAGTACGACCACGAGCAAGAATTTATTCATGGCGTGATGTTCCCTGGTCCCGGGCGTGCCGCGGACATTCCCCGATCGTTACCGCCCGCCAGAATACTGCCGCATGGTGCAGGGGTGCGCAAACTTCATGGCAGGCATCAGCCACTGGTGGGAGGGACCGATTGCCACTAGATCCAGTACTTGGAGCCCTTGGAAAATCGGCCCGGCCAAAGGAGAACCTCGATGTCACGGTCGTTCGACGTGCTCGTGATCGGCGGCGGCATCGCCGGCGCCTCAGCCGCCGCCCGTCTCGCGGCTCACCGGAGCGTTGCCGTGCTCGAGCGGGAGCACTTGCCGGGCTACCACACGACGAGCCGGTCCGCGGCATTCTTCACCGAGAGCTATGGCAACACCGTCATCCGAGCCCTCACCCGCGCCAGCCGCTCGTTCTTCGAGGATCCGGTCGAGCCGTTCGAGGCTCCCCTCCTCCTTGGAAACGGAGGCGCGCTCTTCATTGCTCGTGCTGATCAGGAGGAGGCTTTCCGCCGCGAGTTCGAGGTCGCTGCGGCGACCGACCCTACCGTGGTCGAACTCACTCCCCAACAAGCCGCAGAACTGGTGCCGATCCTCCGCGAGGGATACGTGGCACGGGCGTTTCACGAGCCTGCCGGGCGGGAAATGGACGTCGACCGCATCCACCAGGGCTGGCTGCGGATGCTCCGCGGGCGGGGTGGCGAAGTCATCTGCAATGCCGAGGTGCGCTCGCTGAAACGAATCGACGGGGTGTGGCAGGCGGAGACGCCGCAGGGCGACTTCAAGGCGTCGGTCGTGGTCAATGCGGCGGGGGCTTGGTGCGACGTGGTCGGCCGCATGGCGGGATGTCGTCCCATCGGGCTCGTCCCCAAGCGGCGCACCGTCATCGTGTTCGCTGCACCGGACGGACTCGATCTCTCGCACTGGCCCGTCACGCTGGACATCGACGAACGCTTTTACTTCCGTCCCGATGCCGGCCGGGTCCTGGCGAGCCCGGCCGACGAAACCGATTCGCCGCCCTGCGACGCGCAGCCGGAGGAACTGGACATCGCGCTCGCGGCCGAACGCATCCAGCGCGCGACCACGCTCTCTGTCGGGCGGATCCAGAGCCAGTGGGCCGGCCTGCGGAGCTTCGTTGCGGACCGGACGCTGGTGATCGGCGAGGATCCGGCGCAGCCCGGCTTCTTCTGGCTCGCCGGCCAGGGGGGCTACGGAATCATGACCTCCCCGGCAGCGGCAGCGGCCTGCGCGGCCCTGGTCAATGGCGATTCTTGGCCGGCGGAGCTCTCGGCCGAGGGCATCGGTCCGGATGTCCTGGCTGCGGACCGGTCCGGGATCGCGACCTCGCTCGCCTAGCCAGACCGCGGTCCGCGGCGGCGGACGCTTCGCGTCGCGGCCTCCCTGGCCCCCTGGCTCGGGAGCGCCGCTGCCCACACTCTCCGGGACTCCGTCGGCACCGCCCGGCTGCGGCCTCCACCTCCGCCCTGCACCCGGCTCCGAGCGGGCCGGCGGTTCCATGAAGGCCAAGAGGCGATTGCGCGTGTACAAAGGACGCGTGGCGCGTTGCGCCATGTCCAACCACGGCTAGACTGCCAGTTTGAAGCCATATCGGCGCAGGCCGGGAGGCCAACGGGGATTCTGCATGCGCATAGGCAGACTAACGGGAGCCGCGCTGATGCTTGCATTCGGCGCGACCGGAGCCAAGGCAGATGAGATCGTTGGCCAACCAGTTAACTGGGGCCTCAATTTTCAGACGGCCGGCTCGCAGCTCATGGCCGAGATCCACGCGTTCCACGACGCGCTGCTGTGGCTCATTTTCGCCATCTCGCTGTTCGTGCTCGCGCTCCTAGTCTGGGTCATGGTGCGCTTCAACGCGTCCGCCAATCCGAACCCGGGAAACCGTACCCACAACACGGTAGTGGAGGTGTTGTGGACTGCGATTCCGGTGATCATTCTGGTTGTGATTGCCGTCCCGTCCTTCCGGCTCCTGTACGCGGCTGACACGGTTCCCGCGGCCGACATGACCATCAAGGCGACCGGCTACCAGTGGTACTGGAGCTACGAGTACCCGGACTACGGCGACTTCTACTTTGACGCGTTCGTGGTCGAGAGCGAGGAGGAATTCGAGGAGCCGAGACCGTTCGTCAGGCTGCTCTCCACCGACGTGCCCGTGGTGGTGCCGGTCAACACGACGGTCCGGGTCCAGGTCACGGCGGCCGACGTGCTGCACAGCTGGACGATTCCCGCGCTGGGGGCCAAGGTCGACGCCGTCCCGGGCCGGCTGAACGAGACCTGGTTCCACGCCGAGCGGGAAGGCGTCTACTACGGGCAGTGCTCGGAACTGTGCGGCGATTTCCATGGCCGGATGCCCATCGAGCTTCACGTGGTCTCGCAAGAGGCCTTCGATGCATGGGTTGCCGAAGCGCAGGAGAAATTCGCGCTGAAGACGGTACCGTCCGCGCCCATGCTGCTCACCCAGTCCACCCACTAGAAGCGCACACCTGACTCGGGGGAATTACGGATGACGATGGCTGCAGAGGCACACGCCCACAGCGACCCGACCGGCTGGCGCCGGTGGGTCTACTCCACCAACCACAAGGACATCGGGACCATGTACCTGGTGTTCGCGATCATCGCCGGCGTGATCGGCGGCGTGATGTCGATGCTGATGCGTAGCGAACTGGCCGCGCCGGGAGACGGAATTCTCGGGGGCGACTACAAGCTTTACAACGTCCTGACGACTGCGCACGGCCTGATCATGATCTTCTTCATGATCATGCCGGCCATGATCGGCGGGTTCGGGAACTGGTTCGTTCCCATCATGATCGGGGCGCCGGACATGGCGTTCCCGCGCATGAACAACATCAGCTTCTGGCTGCTGGTCCCCGCCTTCATCCTGCTGATGGCCAGTCCGTTTGTCGGCGGAGGGGCCGGCACCGGATGGACCATCTATCCGCCGTTGTCAGGGAACCCCGCGCATTCCGGGCCGGCCGTAGACATGGCAATCCTCTCGCTCCACTTGGCAGGCGCGTCGTCGATCCTGGGTGCCATCAATTTCATCACGACGATCTTCAACATGCGGGCGCCGGGCATGACGCTCCACCGGATGCCACTCTTCGTGTGGTCGATCCTGGTGACGACCTTCCTGCTCGTTCTGGCACTTCCGGTCCTCGCCGGCGCCATCACGATGCTGCTGACCGACCGGAACTTCGGCACGGCCTTCTTCCAGCCGGATGCCGGTGGTGACCCGATCCTCTTCCAGCACCTGTTCTGGTTCTTCGGGCACCCGGAGGTCTACATCCTCATCCTGCCGGGCTTCGGGATTATCAGCCAGGTCGTGGCCACCTTCTCCCGAAAGCCTGTATTCGGCTATCTCGGCATGGCGTACGCCATGGTGGCGATCGGCTTCATCGGCTTCCTGGTGTGGGCGCACCACATGTACACGGTCGGTCTCGACGTCAACACCAAGGCCTATTTCACCGCGGCCACAATGGTCATTGCAGTGCCGACAGGTATCAAGATCTTCAGCTGGATCGCAACAATGTGGGGAGGCTCGATCGAACTCCGAACACCGATGCTGTTCGCAATCGGCTTCATCTTCTTGTTCACGGTCGGCGGCGTGACAGGCGTGGTCCTCGCCAACGCGGGCATCGACACCGTACTGCACGACACGTATTACGTGGTGGCACACTTCCACTACGTGCTGTCGCTGGGCGCCGTCTTCGCGCTGTTCGCGGGCTTCTACTACTGGATCGGCAAGATATCGGGCCGCCAGTACCCCGAGTGGATGGGCAAGATCCACTTCTGGCTGCTGTTCATCGGCGTCAACCTGACGTTCTTCCCCATGCACTTCCTCGGGCTGCAGGGGATGCCGCGCCGGATCGCCGACTATCCGGACGCGTTTGCCGGATGGAACATGGTGGCCACCGTAGGTGCATGGATCTCCGCTGCCTCCATCGTCTGGTTCATCGCGACCATCGTCCGGACCTTCCAGGCCGGGCAGGAATGTCCGGAGAACCCGTGGGGCAGGGGCGCGGACACGCTGGAATGGCGCACGGCTTCGCCGCCGCCGTTCCACACCTACGAGACGCTGCCGACGATCCGCTAGGAACCCGTCCCTTGCAGGATATGTCCCGCCCGGTTGAACTCCGGGCGGGCAGCGACCTCGGCGACTTCTTCGCGCTGGCCAAGCCGCGGGTCATGTCGCTGGTCGTGTTTACCGGGATCGTGGGCATGGCACTCGCGCCGGTCACGTTGCATCCCGTGCTTGCAGGGACGGCGCTGCTCGCGCTCGCGCTCGGGGCCGGCGGAGCCGGAGCCATCAATATGTGGTTTGACCGCGACATCGACGCGGTCATGGAACGCACGAAATCCCGACCAGTGCCGGCCGGGCGCGTCCCGGCAGCCGAGGCGCTTGCGTTCGGGGTCACCCTGTCGATCTTCGGCGTTCTCCTGATGGGGCTGGCTGCCAACTGGTTGGCCGCGGCGCTGCTGCTGGCAAGCAACCTGTTCTACGTCTTCGTGTACACCGCTTGGCTCAAGCGCTGGACCGCACAGAACATCGTGATTGGCGGCGCGGCCGGCGCGCTGCCACCAGTCATCGGATGGGTCGCGGCGACCGGCGAGTTCGCCACGCTGCCGCTGATCCTGTTCGGGATTGTGTTCCTGTGGACGCCAGCGCACTTCTGGGCGCTTGCACTCGTGCGGGCGGACGACTACTCCCGGGCCGGCGTTCCCATGCTCCCGGTGACCCGGGGAGCCGCCGCGACCCGACGCGGCATTGTGTTCTACAGCGTAGCCACGGCGGCCGTGTCGCTGCTGCCGTGCCTGATCGGCGACTTCGGCCTGCCCTACGGGATTATTGCCGCTCTCCTCGGAGCCGGTCTGCTGTCCCATGCGGCCGCTGTCCTCCGCCGGAGACAGGGGAGCGAGATGCGCATGTTCTGGTACTCGATCGTGTACCTGTTCGTGCTGTTCCTGATCATGCCCCTCGACGGCCTGCTGGGCGGTATCTGACGTGCCCAAGCAGGATCCCAAGACCCGGCGCAAGAACCTCGCCCTGGCGGGCATCATCATCGCGCTGATTGCGGTGTTCTATGCAGTCTCGCTCATTCGGATGAGTTCCGGGTCATGACGCGCAATCATACCGTCGGCGGGCTCGTCGTCCTGGGGGTTGTGGCCATGGCCGGGCTGAGTTTCGCCGCAGTCCCCCTCTACGATCTCTTCTGCAGGGTGACCGGTTTCGCTGGAACCCCGGGTGTCTCCACGACGGCTCCCGGGGCGAGCGGCCACACGATGACAGTGCGGTTCAATGCCGACGTCGCGCGGGATCTGCCCTGGCGCTTCGAGCCCGTGAGCCGACAGCTGACCGTCGAGGCCGGTGAGTCCGTGCTCGCGTTCTATCGGGCAACCAACGACGGCACCGAACCAGTCACCGGTACGGCCACCTTCAACGTCACGCCGCTCAAGGTCGGTCGGTACGTGCAGAAGATCGACTGCTTCTGCTTCGAGGAACAGCGGCTCGAGCCCGGCCAGACCATGGACATGCCGCTCACGTTCTATGTCGACCCTGAAATTGCCACCGATCCGACCACGCGGGAGGTGACGACCGTCACCCTGTCCTATACGTTTTTCGAGGCAGGCGGGTCGGATTCGGACGTATCTGTCGCACTCGCCGCCCCGGTGCCGGCGGTTGCCGTTCGTAGCCCTGAAGCATTACTTCGCGGGAGCCAACCATGAGCCAGCAGGCACACCCCTACCACCTCGTCTCCCCCAGCCCCTGGCCGGTGGTGGGGGCCATCAGCGCACTCACGCTGGCGGTCGGCGCGATCATGTACATGCACGAGCTGGACTACGGCCGCGCCGTGCTCGCGATCGGCGCCCTGCTGGTGGCGTTCATTATGTTCGTCTGGTGGCGCGACGTGGTGCGCGAGGCGGAACACGAGGGGCATCACACCCCGACGGTTCAGCTCGGGCTGCGGTACGGGATGGTCCTGTTCATCGCCTCAGAAGTGATGTTCTTCGTCGCATGGTTCTGGGCGTTCTTTGACGCCAGCCTGTTCGCTGGTGAGGCGCAGCAGGTGGCTCGCGTGACGTTTACCGGCGGGACCTGGCCGCCCACGAGCGTTGAAATCTTTGATCCCTTCCACCTGCCGCTGCTCAACACCATCATCCTGCTCACGTCGGGAGCCACCGTAACCTGGGCCCACCATGCCCTTCGCGAAGGCAAGCGGTCGGGACTCATTCAGGGGTTAGTTGTCACTGTCGCTCTCGGAATTACGTTCACCGCTGTACAGGCCTACGAGTACGCACACGCCCCGTTCGCCTTCCAGGACGGCATCTACAGCTCGACATTCTTCATGGCCACGGGCTTCCACGGCGCACACGTCCTGATCGGATCGATCTTCCTGATCGTCTGTCTGGCGCGCTCAGTAGTGGGACACTTCAAGCCCGAGCAGCACTTCGGCTTCGAGGCAGCCGCCTGGTACTGGCACTTCGTCGATGTCGTATGGCTGTTCCTGTTCTTCGCCGTCTACTGGTGGGGCGGGTCCGGAGGAGTCATCCACTAACTCCCAGTCCGGGCCACCGGTCCCCGATGGTGGCCCGTTCCGCTGAGGGCAGGGCACTGCGCGGACGATGTCCTGCCTGCGGCCAAGGGCGTTGCTTTCGAAGCTTCACCGAATTCGAGGACGTGTGTGCCGTTTGCGGCATCCCGCTCGGCAATGCCGACGTCGGTGACGGGGCTTCCTGGTTCATCGTGCTCGTGGTCGGCGCGCTCGCCACCGGTGGTGCCTTCGCGCTCGATATGTGGCTGAAGCCGCCCGTCTGGGTCCATGCGCTGTTCTGGACCCCGGTAGTGCTCGGGGCCACGATCGGCCTTCTCCGCCCGGTCCGGGCGCTGCTGCTGGCCAGTCACGTGCGGCACGACCTGATGCCCCGCGAACGGAACTCCGATGACCCGTGAGCCGGGGCGACCGCGAGACAACCGGGTTGTGCAAGGCATCGCTCTAGCCGGGTCGTTCCTGTTTCTCCTGAGCCTCGGTACCTGGCAGATGGAGCGGCTTCGCTGGAAGGAAGGGCTGCTCGCCGACATCGCTGCGCGGGCCGGTGAGGAAGCGGTCGAGGTGCCGCTGTCCGCGTCCAACTTGCCCGAATACACGCACATCTTTGCGGACGGTGTGTTCCGCCACGACCTCGAGATGCTGCTGATCCCGCGCACCCGGGCAGGAGTTCCCGGAGCGCACGTGCTGACGCCGCTGGAGCGCGCCGGCGCACCGGCGGTACTGGTGAATCGCGGGTTCGTTCCAGCTGAATTCGAACCAACCGTAACCCGAAGGATTTCCAATCCCACCGGCACCGTCCGCATCGAGGGGCTCCTGCGCATCGAGCATCCGCCGGGACCATTCGTCCCCGACAATCACCCTGCCACCGGGGTCTGGTACTCGATCGATCTCGCCGCAATGGCTGCGGCAACGGGGCTCGAACTCGCTGGGTACGTCCTTGAGGTTGGTCTGGATGCCAATCCAGGAGGTTGGCCAGAGGGCGGTCAGACGATCGTGTCCATCCGGAACACGCATCTGGAGTACGCACTGACCTGGTACGGGCTCGCGGCCGTGCTCGCTGTGTGCATGTCCGTGCTCGCAAGACGGGAATGGACGGGTCCCGGTCGGCCCAAGCACGGGAGCAGCGCGTGACGTGGGCGGAGGATCCCTGCCCAAGCTACGCTTGCCGGAACGCCCCGGCCACGAACCTCCGCGGCCGCCATCGTGGAACCCCTGCCGTACGGCCGCAGAAAACCATCTGAATGAGACTGTTCAGCTACCTCGCCATCGTCTTTGTGCTGCTGCAAGTGGTACTGGGCGGTGCCGTGCGGCTGACCGGGTCCGGTCTCAGCTGTCCCGACTGGCCCCTATGTCACGGTCTCTGGTTCCCCACGCCGGAAGCGCTCGACACCATTCCCAACCTTGCCTACGAGCACTGGCAGGTTTGGCTTGAATGGATCCACCGGGTCAACGCAGCGGTCTTTGTCGCACCTCTCGTGCTCCTGGTCCTGGTGACCGCCCAGACCCCGAAGCGCCAGCTACTCGCCGCGGCCGCGGTGACACTCGTCGTGGGGCAGGCCCTGATGGGAGCATTCACCGTCATCGACCGGAACAGCCCCTGGTCCGTCACCGCCCATCTCGTGATGGCGCTGGTGCTGCTGGTTGCGGTGGTAGGCTCGGCAACCGGTCCCCGAAGAGCGCGCGTACATGCGCCGGTCCTGCCAACCGGTTGCAAGGAACTAGCCTGGACCGGGACGGCTTTCGCTGTCGCAACGTCCGGCGGTGGTGCATTCCTCGCCAAATGGGGCGCTACCCACGCGTGCCCCGATTGGCTACTTTGCGGCGCCCCTTGGACCCTGACCCACTACACGGATCCGGCTGTCCTGCTCCACATCGTGCATCGGCTCCTGGCGACCGCCACGGCGCTTCCGGCCTTGGTCCTCCTGTGGTGGCTTGCCTACCAGGAGGCGCCGATTGCCTACAGTTGGGCAGCTGCAATTCCAGCGGTCTTTGCGCTGCAGGCTGCCCTAGGCCTGATGACGGCATTCTCTGAGACGGGACTGTGGCTGGCACTGTCGCACCAGTTGGTCGGGGCACTGCTGGTGGTTTCTTACGCCGCACTCAGTTGGTACATATCCCGTGAACGATGACTGAAGATCTGCCACCCGTTCAGTATGTCGGCACGCGTGGTGCGGAACCGGTCGATTTCCGGACTGCGACGCTCTCCGGCCTCGCACCGGACGGCGGGCTGTACTTGCCCGCCCAATGGCCCGATTCGCGGGCCTTGTTCCGGCGTCTGGCCGACGCCCCCTACGCCGAGACGGCAGCCCATGTCCTCGCCAGTGTGGCCGGGAATTCCCTGACGCTGGACGAGTCCATGGAACTTGCGGCCGATGCCTACGCGGGCTTTACCCACGCGGACATCGCTCCGGTCCGGGAACTGGGGCACGGTCTCTATCTCCTGGAGTTGTTCCACGGACCGACGTTCGCCTTCAAGGACTTTGCACTTCAGGTCCTCGCGCGCCTGTTCGACCGGTTCCTCGGGTTGGCGGGCCGACGCGCGCTGGTGCTGTGCGCGACTTCCGGCGACACCGGGGCGGCCGTGATCGAGGCCTGTCGGGGACGGCGGGCGATGGCAATCGTCGTTCTCCACCCGGAGGGCAGGATCGCGCCACTGCAACGGCGCCTGATGACCACGGTCGACGATCCCGCGGTCTACAACGTCGCCATCCAGGGCACCTTTGATTCCTGCCAGTCGCTGGTGAAGCGGGCGTTCGCCGACGAGCAACTTCGCCGCGACTGCGGCTTGCTCGCGGTCAACTCGATCAACTGGAGCAGGATTGCCGCGCAGGCCGCCTACTATGTGCACGCGGCCAATCGGCTCGGCAGCGTGGCACCGATCTTCGCCGTACCGTCGGGCAACTTCGGTGACTGCTACGCTGGCCACGCCGCCGCGTGCATGGGGCTTGACGTTGCCGGTCTTGTGGTCGCAACCAACTGCAATGACATTCTCGCCCGGTTTTTCGAAACCGGCCGCTATCGTCCCGGTGAGGTGCGCCGTACGCTGTCGCCAGCAATGGACATCCAGGTCGCATCCAATTTCGAGCGGCTGCTCTACGAGATCCGCAGCGGCGATGGCGACGCGGTGCGACGCGACATGGCCGGACTCGCGCGGGGCGAGCCGATCCGGGTGGCGGACCGGCATCTTTCGGAGATAGGGGAACGTTTCAGGGGAAACATGGTGACCGAACAACAAACCCTCAACACCATGCGGGCAGTTCGGGACGCCTATGGCGTCCAGATCGACCCGCACACCGCGGTCGGCATCGCCGCCGCCCGCCAGACGGACGCTCTGGACGAGAGCTACCAGGCGACGGCAGCGCCGGTTGTCGCCTTCGCTACAGCCCATCCCGCGAAGTTCCCTGACGCCGTCCGTCAGGCCCTGGGTGAAGACCCCACGATGCCAGAGCCGCTGGCACGATGCTTGGAGGCGCCCGAACGTCTGGCCACCCTGCCGCCCGACTACGACCGGCTCGCTGAGTATCTGCGCCGGGCGGCGGCCGCAACCGCGCCATGAGCAGCGGCTTGGCCCTGCCGCCACCAACGGTAAGCACGCTGCCTTCCGGACTACGGGTGGTAAGCCTGAACGTGCCCGGCTTCCGGACCGCTGCCGTCGGGGTCTGGGTGCACGCCGGTGCCCGCAATGAACCGGCGGAGCGGAACGGCATCTCCCATCTGCTGGAGCACATGGCGTTCAAGGGGACGACCAACCGCACCGCGCGTCAAATCGCCGAAGAGGTGGAATCGGCCGGCGCCTACATGAACGCCTACACCAGCCGCGAGGAAACTGCCTACCACCTCCGCATTCTGCCCCCGACCCTTCCCCTCGCCATCGATGTTCTCTCGGACATCCTGCTGCGCCCGACGTTTGCCGCCGAGGAACTGGCACGAGAACAGTCGGTGGTCATCCAGGAGATCGGCGAGGCCCGCGACAACCCGGCGGATATTGTCTTCGACCAGTTCCAGAGATCCGCGTTTCCGGACCAGCCACTCGGCCGACCCATTCTCGGAACCCCGGAGATTGTCTCCGGAATTGGGCGGGATACGCTGCTCGCCTACATGGATCAGCATTATCGCGGAGGGGGCATGGTCCTCGCCGCTGCGGGCGATGTCGAGCACGAGACCCTCGTGGAACTGGTCGCCGCCGCGTTCGGGGACCTCGGTGCCGCGACGCCCCAGCCGCTGGCACCCGCCCGCTACCACGGCGGGATCGGCCATACCGCCCGCAATCTGGAACAGACCCACCTGGTCCTAGGCTTCGAGGGAGTCTCCTTTAGCGATCCCGACTTCCACGCCACCGCCATGTTCTCCGCGATCCTCGGAGGCGGTTTGTCGTCGCGCCTATTCCAGGAAGTGCGCGAGAAGCGCGGCCTCGCCTACGACATCCATAGCTTCAGCAGCTCATTTCGTGACAGCGGCATCTTCGGAATCTACGCGGGAACCGCTGAACAGGACGCCGGAGAGGTGATTGCCCGAACCGCCGCAGAGATGCAGGGAGTCGCGAGCAGGGTCCGGCCGGAAGAACTCGGGCGAGCTATGGCGCAAGCCCGGAGCGGCATGCTGATGGGGCTGGAAAGCTGCGCCGGACAGGCCGAAGCGCTTGCCCACCAGCTCCGTATCCACGGCCGCCCCATTTCTGTCGACGAGCACCTGCAACGGCTGACCGCGGTCGACCGCGCGGCTGTCAGCCGCGTTGCCCAGCGGGTTCTCGCAAGCGCGCCGACGCTCGCGGCGACCGGTCCGCTCGGGGGTCTGCCCACCGAAGCCACGCTGCGTTCTCTATTCGGCACCTCGGTCGCCGGAGCCGCATGATCCGCTGGTTCCAGTCCATGCGGGGGCTGTTCGAGTCCCGAACCATTCAGGGGACGCGTGTGTGCCTGCGGCCTCCCCGACGATCTGACTGGCAAGCCTGGGTCAACTTGCGCCGGGAAAGCTACGCCTTCCTCAAACCGTGGGAGCCCGCCTGGTTGCCGAACAACTGCACGCGCGCGTTCTATCTGCGCCAGTACCGCACTCAAATCTTCGCTGCGCGCGATGACCGCGGCTATGCCTTCCACATCTTCCGCAATTCCGACCGGGCCCTGCTCGGCGCGGTCACGCTGGCCAATGTGCAGAGAGGTGTCGCCCATTCCGGATCGCTTGGCTACTGGATTGGGGCTCGGTACGCCCGTCAGGGTTACATGCGCCAGGCACTCGCCACGCTGGTTCCTGCCCTCTTCGAGCAACTCCACCTCCACCGCCTGGAGGCTGCTGCGGTCACATGCAATCGCCCCAGCCGGGCACTGCTCGAGAGCCTGGGCTTCCGCTATGAAGGCATGGCCCGCGACTACCTTAAGATCGACGGCCGGTGGCGGGACCACGTGCTCTATGCCCTGCTGGTCACGGATCCGTTTCCGCAGCCGGCGGCATCGCAAGCGTCAGTCTCCCGGCAGGCCGCCGAGACGCACACCCACTCCCTCTCCGGAGCAACTCCATGAATTTGTCCCGTCTTCTGGAAGCCCGTGCCGAAGCCGGAAAGCCCGTCCGCGTCGGCATGATCGGAGCCGGCAAGTTCGGCACCATGTTCCTCGCCCAGGCTCGCCGCACGCGCGGCCTGCATGTGATCGGCATTGCCGACCTGGATGTGGCGAAGGCGCGGGCAAACTGCCGACGTACCGGCTGGACCGACGAAGAGATTCAGGCCACAGATCTAGACCACGCTGTGAAAAGCGGAGCGACCCGAATCGACGACGATGCGAGTCCACTGATCCTGCATCCTGCACTAGACGTCGTGATCGAAGCGACCGGTGACCCCAAGGTCGGAATTCACCACTGCCTCGCGGCCATCCGGCAAGGCAAGCACGTGATCATGGTCAACGTCGAGGCGGATGTGCTTGCCGGGCCGCTTCTTGCACGGCGCGCCGAGGAATCCGGCGTCGTGTACAGCCTGGCATGGGGTGATCAACCGGCGCTGATCGCCGAACACGTCGACTGGGCTCGAGCCTGCGGTTTCCGGGTCGTGTGCGCGGGGAAGGGAACCCGTTACCACCCCGATTTCCATCGTTCCACTCCCGATACCGTGTGGGACAACTACCACCTCGACCGGGAGGCAGCCGAGCGGGGCGGCATGAACCCCAAGATGTTCAATTCCTTCATTGACGGAACCAAGTCGGGGATCGAGATGACCGCCGTGTGCAACGCGACCGGCCTGACGCCACAGACCGGCGGCCTCACCTTCCCGCCGTGTTCACGGTACGACCTTGCAGAAGTGCTCAAGCCGGCGAGTGCCGGCGGCAGTACCCAGCACGTCGGAACCACGGAAGTCGTGTCGTCACTCCACCGCGACATGACCCCGGTCAACGATCACCTGATGATGGGAACCTACGTGGTGATCGAGGGCGAAAGCGACTACGTCCGGAACTGCTTCGAGGAATACCAGATGCTCCCCGACAGCTCCTACCGCTACGCGGCGCTCTACCGCCCCACCCACATGATCGGTCTTGAACTCGGAATCTCGGTGGCCTCCGCCGCACTCCGCGGCGAACCGACAGGTTCGCCAACCGGCTTCCGCTCCGATGTCATCGCCTGTGCCAAGCGCCCACTAAGGAAGGGTGAGATGCTCGACGGAGAAGGCGGGTACATGGTGTGGGGCCGCCAGTCGGGAGCAGCCGAGTCGCTGAAGCTGGGCGGCCTCCCGATCGGCCTTGCAAGCGGCGTCCCACTGAACCGGGACATCGCCGAAGGGGGGCTTCTTCGCTGGTCGGATGTGACCGTTCAGGACAACGAGGAGGCGGTTCGCGTGCGGCGGGAGATGGAGACAGCGTTCGGAAGACCGAACGAAGAAGCTTGAATCACGTCTTCGGACTTGGCGGCGCAGGTTGAAGTGAATGCTGGGCGGGCAACGCGTCCCTGGGGATACTGCCGAGCTAGAAGTGGTGTCCTAGGCAGCAAACTTAGGAATTTGTCCAGGAACAGGACGCGGTCGTCGCTCGCTTCGGCGGCCAAGCGTGTCGCCGACGGGAATGCACGCGCCAGAGACGTCTAGGGTCACGCGTCGATTCGATAAACCCGCGCCGCAGTACCGTGGAATAGCGCATTCTTCTCGTCCACGGAGAAGTCCGCAGCAAGGCGCTTGAAGGAATTCCAGAGCACGGTGTAACTGCAGCTGACCTTGTCGACCGGGAAGTTCGATTCGAACATGCAGCGCTCGACCCCGAACAATTCGATCGTGGTCTCGTAGTAGCGCCGGGTCGCTTCCATCAGTTCCTGGCTGCCCGGAGGACGCGACCGCCTATGCCAGCCAAATCCGTTGACCTCCATCGCGATTCCACCGAGCTTTGCCACCACGTTGGGGCACTTCGCCAATTCGGTCACCCTGCCGCGCCAGACGCGGAATGTCTCGTCCGCCTGGTCCGCGTGCGGCCCCACACCCAAGGGCCCGCCGAAGTGATCAAGGATTATCGCTTGCTCGGGGAAGGTGCGCGCTAAGTCCACCGCTTCGTGCAGCTGCGGGTGGTAGCACCAGAGATCGAAGGTCAGGCCCCGCGGTGCGAGGTGCCGGAACCCGGCACGAAACCCGCTGCTCGCCATCAGGCCCGGCGGCGGGGCGGCACGGGCAACGGGTAGTTCGGGGCTCTCGTGCCAGGCGACCACGTGGCGAATGCCCCGGAAGCGCCCCGGACTGGCCTCGATCTGGGCGTCGAGAGTCGCTGCAACCTGATCGCCCTGGTCGAGCGGGGCTTCGTGCCGTCCCCCGGACGATGGCAGCTGCAACCCGCGTCTCCCCGTAGAGCCCGGAAGCCGCCATGGCCGCAATGCCGTTGACGAATTCGGTCTCGCCCACCACACGCGTGTGCTCGAGGCCTCCCTCGCGATACATCGCGCCGCACTCCACGTAGACGGTGCTCGCCACGTTGTGGCCCCCGGAGAGGTCCGCGAGCAGGTCATCGAGGAGATATCGGGGCTGGAAGAACGCGTGGCGCTGATCCCAGAAATGATGGTGCGGATCGCAGATCTTGAGTTCCGGCTCCAGCGCATCTTCCTTCACCAGAGCAAGCCATTCGGCGTTCTTCGCGTGCATACGTCCAGTTTCCCGATGCGAGGGGTCCATGTAGGCCCGGCGGGCAGTCTACCGCCGGTCGGCAAAGCCTCTTAACCGGCAGTGCATGGCGGCAGGGGGTTAGGGCATCTGGACGAATCTCTCGGGTTTGCCGTCAAGGAAACCCGTCCTTCGCCCACACGTCGGGCGGGTCGGAGGACCCGTCGAATTGCCGACCGCTACCCGGGCCGGCGGGGCGCGAGGAGCATCGGTCCATAGGCGGCGGCGAAGCCGAGAAATGCCACAATCCAAGCGAGGCCGGCCAGCGGGGTGAGCGCCATCGTCCACTCCGGCGCGAGGGCCACGATGATCCGCGCCACCGCCGACACAATGACCGACACGTAGATCACCACGGTGACGAGTGACGCACGGAGTGCGCGCCCCGTGTGCCCGAGAGTGGCCCGCGTCATAACCGCGAGGGTCATGGTGCCGATGGCCCCGACGGTCCAGGCGTGGATCGCGGCTCGATCGCCGTTTTCCAAGCCAGCGACGGCGGCGAGGCCCGCAAGCGCAAATCCGATCGGCACGAACAGGTATGCACAGTGGAGGACCGCAACCAGCGGGTCGGCCAAGATCCGATGGGGCCGCCACCGAAACTGGCGCCCCAGCTGCAGCGCCGCGCACGTGAGCAGCACCGATCCGGTCAGTTCGGCCGGGACGATTCGGGTACCCGCCGCCCACAGAACAAGCCCCACCGCTCCTACCACAACGGCGACAAGATCGTAACGCGAGAATGACGGAGGTACCACCACTTCGCCGTGCGAGCGGAGCCAGTTGCCAGTAAAGCTCGGCACAATCCGCCCGCCGACCAGGATCAGGAGCGACAGCGCCGAAGCGATCGCCAGGCGATCGCCAAACTCGGTCTGGCCGTACCGCCAGATTTCCCACGAGAAGACGGCCTCCGACGCCGCGAACGCGCCCACCAGAACTAGCACCTTCATGTTCCGCCGGTTCCCGCTCGCCACGATCTCCCGTCCGACCACTGCCACTACGGCCACTAGGAACGCGAGGGAAAGACCAGCTGCGAACGGAAGGCCTGCGGTGGACGAGAGGTTGACCGCCGCGCGGGCTGTCAGCCACAAGCCGAACAGGATGACCAGCGGCCAGCCTGCAACCGGATCACGTCCGGTCCAGTTCGGTACCGCTGTCAGCAGGAAACCGGTCATGGCAGCGGCCACATAGCCGAACAGCAACTCATGGACATGCCACGGGACGGGCGGATACGCCGTCGGAAGACTCAGAAAACCCAAGAACCACGGCACCCAGATG
This sequence comes from Alphaproteobacteria bacterium, assembly GCA_965215575.1. Lineage (GTDB taxonomy): Bacteria > Pseudomonadota > Alphaproteobacteria > TMED109 > TMED109 > VXPW01. The sequence continues at coordinate 1,359,628 of OZ244069.1, read as the reverse complement.
CCGATCATGGCCGCCGCGTAGAGTGATCCGAACAGAAAGAACGGCCGGAAGCCGTAACTGAACAAAGCCCCATAGCGCCGGGCGCCGTCGCGCCCGACGGTTTCTGCGCGAGGGCTGGTCGAGGAGGAAGGCATTCCGATCTACAAGCGGCCAGGGCGGACAGCGTCACAGTGCGATATGCGGACGGACACTGCAGGTGCCCCGAACCGGATGTGAGACGGGTTCGGCGACAAGATTCTGGCGGCGGGATCAGCGACGGCTAGAGGCCGAAGCAGTCGACCACAGGCCGTACTCAGGCATTCCCGGCAGTGGGAGATATCCGGTACGGGTCCACGGGATGGCCCGTGGCAGTATCGCCGATACCGCCGATTGCACGCTCCCATTTCCCAGAGTGATCCGGCGAAAAGACCAGATCCTCGTTCGCCTGCACGTTGAGCCAGGAGTTCTGCATGATCTCCTGGTCCAGTTGGCCGGGGCCCCAGCCAGCGTATCCGAACAGTACCAGGGAGCGCCGTGGCCCCCCCCCGATTGCCATCTCCTTGAGTACGTCCACGCTTGACGTCAGCAGGATCGAATTGCCGACCCGCTGGGAATTCTCGTACTCGATGTCGTCCGTGTGAAGCACGTAGCCGCGGTTTAGTTCCACCGGTCCGCCCATGTGAATCTGCACGCGCTCCGCCGCCTCGGTGGAGTCGATAGCCAAATCATTCAGGATCTTGCCGAATCGAGGCGAATCAGCTGGCCGGTTGACCACCAGGCCAACCGCACCTTCGGCCGCGTGAGAGCAGAGAAAAACAACTGCCCGCTCGAAGAACAGGTCCGTCAGCGACGGCATGGCGACCAGCAACTGTCCGGCGAGAAAGTCGTGGTCCGGCTTCTCAGGCGGTGTCGGCGACATGGGTCAACGCTATTCTCTGTTCAGCCGGTCTGCAACGCTCCCGCGCCCTTCTGGCCGGAAATTCCGACGCTGGACCACGTGCAAGCCCCGGGCCAAGTGCGCAACTGCCGCCACGTCGGTCGAAATCAGGAGACTCCCCCATGCCCCGAACCGTGATCACCGGCGCTAGCCGCGGCATCGGACACGCTCTTGCGACGAAGCTTGCTTTAGACGGCCACGATGTCCTCGCGCTCTGCCGCAGACCAGTGGACGGGGCCAGGCTGGCAGAACTCGAGAATGTCACGGTTCACGGGCTCGATGTCGTCAGCCCCGTTGCACTCCATTCCTTCGCGACGGACTTCGACGGCACGATCGATGTCCTCGTTAACAACGCCGGCATTGCCGGCGGAAAACTCCGGGACAACCTTTCCGACGCCGACTTCCGGATGGCCGACGACGTGTTCCGGGTCAATTCGGTCGCCCCTTTGCTGCTGACCCGGCTCCTGACCAACCGGCTCGCCGACGGCGCCCTTGTTGTCAACATCTCATCCATCATGGGCTCGAACGCCCGCAACACCTCCGGCGGCATGGCGATTTACCGTGCCAGCAAGGCGGCCCTCAACAGCATCACACGCACCCTCGCCGCGGAACTCGGGCCGCAAGGTGTGACCGTGCTTGCCGTGCACCCGGGCTGGGTCCGTACGGCCATGGGGGGCGAATCCGCAGATATCGACACGGAGACGTCCGCGAACGGGATCGCCCGGGTCATTGCCGACGCCAAGCCCTCGCAGAACGGCTCCTACGTCGACTGGAAGGGCGACCCGCTTCCCTGGTGATCGTTGGCGGCTTGGCCCTTGAGGCCCAGGCCGCCTGATTCCACGATGAAATCCACAACGTCCTGCACGCCTTGGCCGTGCTTCACCTGGGCGAACAGGAACGGCCGCGCTCCGCGCATCCTCCTGGTATCCCGGTCCATCACGTCCAGGTCGGCACCGACCAGCGGCGCAAGATCGGTCTTGTTGATGACTAGGAGATCGGACCGGGTGATCCCGGGACCGCCTTTGCGCGGAATCTTGTCCCCGGCGGAGACATCGATCACATAGATGGTGAGGTCGACGAGCTCCGGTGAGAACGTCGCGGCAAGGTTGTCCCCGCCCGACTCCACGAACACCGTATCGAGTCCCGGGAACGCCGCTTCCATCTCTGCGATCGCTGCAAGGTTCATCGAAGCATCTTCGCGGATGGCCGTATGGGGGCAGCCGCCGGTCTCCACGCCCTGGATCCGCTCGGGTTCCAGTGCGCCGGAGCGGGTCAGGAATTGGGCGTCCTCGCGCGTGTAGATGTCATTGGTGATCGCGGCGACTTCGTAAGTGCCGCGCATCGCCTTGCAGAGACCGTCAAGCAGTGCGGTCTTGCCGGAACCGACAGGCCCGCCAATGCCAACGCGAAAGGGAGTGGTCATGATCGGAACAACCTCGTGTACTGGGTTTCGTGCTGCATGGACGCCCAGTCGACGATCAGCGCTGCCGCGCCGATGTCATCAAGTGGACGGTCAAGTGCGGCCGCCGCCGCCGCGAGAACTTCGTCCTCGAGATCCGCAAGTGCGCGCTGCCCCTCAGTCTGTCCCAGGGGAATGAGACGGACACCAGCCGACACCTGATTGGCCGCTAGTGCGTGAAGATAGGCGGCCAGCCCCTCCCGCAGCGGGATGTCCTCCCGGGCGACCGCGGCTGCAACACTCACGGGGTACACGGCGCCCGGTGCCGCATGCGCGTCGCCGGTGGCAGTCCATGCGGATGCGACCGCATCGCTGAACGCCTTTCCCTGCGCCGTGCTCTCCGATGCGATCTCCAGGGTGCCGCGCATCGCGCGCCCGAGATTCGCAATCCTGTCCAAGTGCTCGCTGTCTCCACTTCGGACCGCCTGCCAGGTTTCCCGGAAGAGATCGGCATCGACACGGCCCGCACCGAACCGGAGAATACCGGTCACCCACTCCGCGAGAGAATCCCGGTCCCGCACCAGACCGCCCTCGACGGCGTACTCCAGGCCGTGCGAGTACGCGTAGGCACCGACCGGGAAGGACGGGCTGAGCCACGCCATCAGGCGGACCATCCTGCGGTCGACTTCCATGGCCTCGGACCTCCGTCAGCTCCCGGCCCCGGTATGGTAGTAGGCCCCAGGCTCGGCTGAAAACGGAGCCAGCCGGCGGGTCGTGCGTGCCCCGAGCCCCTCGACCATAGCGGCCAGCACATGATCGTCCCGGATCCGGAGTGTGCCGTCCGGCAGGACCTGAAGCGGCGTGTGCCGGTTACCGATGTGCCAGGCAACCCGCGCGGCGTGGCGCGGACTGTCGCAGGCGATGTCGATGACCGGCTCGCTGGCCGCGCGCACGAGCACTGTCCCGCCGCCGGCGAGCGCGAGCCCGTCGCCGTCCTCCAGCCGAGGAACGCTCTCGAGATCAAGGAGCAGGGGTTCGCCCGCGTCGTCGAGCAACCGCATCCGACGGCGCTGCCGCGCGTCGTGGGTGAGCGTCACCGTCGGCCCGTCGGGCGCGGGCGTCCAGTTGCCGCAGCGCAGCACCGATGTCGCCCGCCGCATCGCCGTTCGCGCGCTCAGAACAGGAAGTAGCGCTGGGCCATGGGCAGTCGAGTGGCCGGCTCGCAGGTCAACAGCGCTCCGTCCGCGCGCACCTCGTAGGTCTCCGGATCGACTTCGATCGTCGGACACAGGTCGTTCAGCACCATGTCCTTCTTGGTGAGCGACCGCGTACCGCCCACCGCCACCAGCCGCTTCGCGAGGCCGCGATCGCCTAGGCCGGCCTCCAGGCCGCCCCTCGAAACGAAGGTCACCGAGCACGCAGCCCGCGCCTGGCCCAGCGCAGCGAACATGGGCCGGTAGTGGACGGGCTGCGGCGTCGGGATCGAGGCATTGGGGTCGCCCATCGCAGCAGCCACGATCGCGCCTCCCTTGAGAACGAGATCAGGCTTCACACCAAAGAACATGGGTTTCCACAGGACAAGGTCGGCCAGCTTGCCCTGCTCAACCGAGCCCACCTCGTTGTCGATCCCGTGCGTGCGGGCCGGATTGATCGTGTACTTCGCGACGTACCGGCGGACGCGGAAATTGTCATTGTCCCCGCGTTCTTCCGGCAGCGGTCCCCGCTGGCGCTTCATCTTGTCGGCTGTCTGCCATGTCCGGATGATTACCTCTCCCACGCGGCCCATGGCCTGGCTGTCGGAAGCAATCATGGAGAACGCCCCGAGGTCGTGAAGGATGTCCTCGGCAGCGATTGTCTCGCGTCGGATGCGGCTCTCGGCAAACGCCACGTCCTCCGGGATGTTCGGGTCGAGGTGGTGGCACACCATCAGCATGTCCAGATGCTCATCGACGGTGTTCACGGTGAAGGGCCGAGTGGGATTGGTGCTGGATGGAAGCACATTGGGCTCGCCGCAGAGCCGAATGATGTCGGGCGCATGCCCGCCGCCAGCTCCCTCGGTATGGAACGCATGGATCGTGCGGTTCCGGAATGCGGCCCTGGTCGTCTCTAGGTAGCCCGATTCGTTCAGCGTGTCGGTGTGAATCGCGACTCCAACATCCCACTCATCAGCAACCGACAGGCACGTGTCGATTGCGGATGGCGTTGTCCCCCAGTCTTCGTGCAACTTGAGCCCGCAGGCCCCCGCACGGACCTGTTCAACCAAGGCCTTCGGCTCGGAGGCGTTGCCCTTGCCGTAGAATCCGAGATTGACCGGCAGTTCCTCCGCCGCCTCCAGCATGCGTGCGAGATGCCACGGTCCCGGCGTACACGTCGTTGCGTTCGTGCCTTCCGCAGGTCCGGTTCCGCCTCCCAGCATCGTGGTGATGCCCGAGTACAGGGCGTCGTCGACCTGTTGTGGGCAAATCCAGTGGATGTGCGCGTCGATTCCGCCAGCGGTCAGAATGCGGCCCTCCCCCGCGATGGCTTCGGTGCCCGGGCCGATAACGATGTCCACTCCAGGCTGGGTGTCCGGGTTGCCGGCTTTGCCGATTACGGCTATCCGCCCGTCGCGGAGGCCCACGTCCGCCTTGACGATGCCCCAGTGGTCGACGATGAGGGCGTTGGTGATCACGGTGTCCACCGCGCCATCCGCGCGGGCGACGGACGACTGGCCCATGCCATCGCGAATGACCTTGCCGCCTCCGAACTTGACCTCTTCTCCGTAGACGGTCCGGTCAGCCTCAACCTCGATGAACAGTTCGGTGTCCGCCAGCCGAACCCGGTCGCCCACCGTCGGTCCGAACATCGCGGCATAGGCCGCGCGATCAATGGGAAATGGCACGGCTCAGTCCTCCAACGGGCCCTGAATTCGGGCATTGAACCCGCGCACCACACGCGCGCCGGCATAGGGGATCAGGCGAACCTCGCGCTCCAGGCCGGGTTCAAACCGGGTCGCGGTTCCGGCAGGGATATCGAGGCGCCGCCCGCGGGCCGCATCGCGCTCGAAGCGGAGCGCGGAATTGACCTCGAAGAAGTGGTAGTGCGACCCGACCTGGATCGGCCGGTCGCCGGTGTTGGCGACGGTAATCGTGGTGGCCTCTGCATCCGCGTTGAGCAGCAGCGACCCTGGCGCCGTAATGATCTCTCCGGGAATCATCGCCCGTCCCTCCTGTTCAACGAATCGGCTGATGCACGGTCACCAGCTTGGTGCCATCGGGAAAGGTGGCCTCTACCTGGATCTCGGGGATCATCTCGGCCACGCCGTCCATGACCTGATCGCGTCGGAGAACCCCTGTGCCGTCCCGCATCAGGTCTGCCACCGACGTCCCGTCCCGGGCCCCTTCCACGATGAAGTCTGTGATCAGGGCAACCGCCTCCGGGTAGTTCAGCCGGACGCCGCGCTCGAACCGGCGGCGCGCCACCAGAGCGGCCATGGCCACCAGCAACTTGTCCTTTTCCCGCGGTGAGAGATTCATGCGTGTTCTCCTGGATCAGACGTACCAGAGCCGTGGAAGGAGCGCGCCCAGCCCGCCCGCCTGGGCGCGAAACCCTGTCCAGAAAGCGCCGAACGCCGCCCGGACCGCCGCCGCCCGCTCGGCGAACCAGCGTACGACCAGCACCCCGTTTACGACCGTGGCACCGGCGCGAACCCCCGCCGGCATGTCTCCGAGAAGCCGCCGGGCTCCGGGCAGTTGCATAGGGGCGTCATCGGCGGCGTAGACCGCACACGCAACCGCGCGCGCACCGCCGAAGCCCGCCGGATGGGTCAGCACGGCAGGCAGATCATCTTCGACGTGCAGCGCGTCGGCCCAGGTGAGCGCGCCGTCCCGGCGCACCTCCCACGCCTCGCGAACCAGCCCGCCGGTCATCCGCTCGCCGGCCGCGATCCTGCCGAAGACGAGAAACTCACCCGCCAGAACTCGGCCGCCGGCCGCACGGTCGATCCGGATCCTGCGGCGCAGCCGAGCCTGGTCGAAGAGGATCGTCTCCTGCGGAAGCCACTCGAGCCAGGTGTCTGCCGCAGCCTGCAGGTTGACCTCGATTCGACTGTCGGCCCCGGTTGAGCGATAGACCTTCTCCGCCGCCTGCGGGGTCACGACTGCGGAGGCCTGATCCTCAACGGACACAGTGACATCGATCCGGTCGCCTCCGACGAGGCCGCCCGACGTCGTGACCAGGGCCGCCAAGGTCGGCTCACCCGCGGGCTGGGCCGGAAACAGGACGCGCATTGGATCGCGCTGGTACAGGTGACGGAGCGGAGCCGCGCCGGAACCCGCGAACCCCACTTCGGCGACCCCGTGGACACCAAAAGCGGCACGTGGGGATTCAGACGGTAAGGCGACGGCGGACATCATCCTCCACCATGTCTTCGGCCGTGCCCGATAGGACTACTTCGCCGCGATCCATGACGATGAAGTCATCGGCCAGGTCGCGGGCGAATTCGAAGTACTGCTCGACCAGCAGGATCCCCATGTCCCCGCGCGCAGCAAGTGTCCGGATCACCCGCTCGATGTCCTTGATGATCGACGGCTGGATCCCCTCGGTCGGCTCGTCGAGCACAAGCAGCCGGGGCCGCATCACGAGTGCCCGGGCGATCGCCAACTGCTGCTGCTGGCCGCCTGACAAATCGCCGCCGCGCCGGCCAAGCATGTCACGGAGGACCGGGAACAGCTGGAAGATCTCTTCCGGCAGCGTCCGCGTTGCACGGGGCAGCGGCGCGTAGCCTGTGCACAGGTTCTCGCGAACGCTCAGCAGCGGAAAGATTTCCCGTCCTTGCGGGACATAGGCGATGCCGCGGGCTGCACGCTGGTACGCCGCGAGGGACGTAATGTCGGCATCCTCCCAGAGGACGCGCCCGGCACTGACGGCCTGCTGACCCACGATGGCCCGGAGTAGCGTGGTCTTCCCGACCCCATTGCGTCCCATCACGCACGTGACCCGGCCAGGTTCCGCGCGCAAGCTGACCCCGCGCAGCGCTTGGCTGGCTCCATAGTGGAGGTCGATCGACTCTACCTTCAGCACCTAGCGCCCCAAGTAAACCTCGACGACCCGCGCATCCTCGTGCACGGCGTCGACCGATCCCTCTGCCAGCACCGCTCCCTCGTGCAGCACAGTGACACGGCAGTCCAGGTTTCGGACGAAGGCCATGTCGTGCTCAACCACGACCACCGACCGGGAGCCGGCAATGCGCGCGAGGAGGGCAGCGGTCTGCTCGGTTTCCTCGTCGGTCATCCCCGCGGCCGGCTCGTCGACCAGCAGCAGTTCCGGATCCTGCATGAGCAGCATGCCGATCTCGAGCCATTGCTTCTGGCCGTGCGACAGATCGCCGGCCCGGCGCCGGCCGTGCGGCGCGAGAGCCGTGGTCTCCAGAACACTCTCGATCCGGTCGCGGGAGGCCGCATCCAGCCCGGCGAAGAGGCTCCTCAGCACCCCCCGGTTGCCCGCGAGCGCAAGTTCGAGGTTGTCGAAGACGGTGTGTTCCTCGAACACCGTCGGTTTCTGGAACTTCCGGCCGATCCCGAGATTCGCGATCGCCGCCTCGTCCATCTGCGTCAGGTCGGTCCCGCCATTGAACTCCACGCGACCGCGGTCGGGGCGGGTCTTACCCGTCACGACGTCCATCATGGTCGTCTTGCCGGCCCCGTTGGGACCGATCACCGCCCGCAATTCGCCCACCTCGACGTAGAAGCTGAGGTCATTGAGGGCCTTGAAGCCGTCGAAGGACACTGACACTCCGTCCAGATAGAGGATGGTGTCGTGGAGTTCGGGCCGGGCCTGAACCGTGGCGGTGCTCACGGGGCCGGCTCCTGAATCCGGGCGCCCGGCGTCTTCGGGCCCAACCTCCGCGCGGGCCGATTGAAGACGGGAATGGTCCCGACGATGCCTTTCGGAAGAAACAGGGTCACGGCGATGAACAGCGCTCCCAGCACGAAGAGCCAAACATCCGGCAGGACCCCGGTGAAGACCGTCTTGGCGTAGTTGACCAGAATGGCTCCCAGAACCGCGCCGTAGAGAGAGCCGCGCCCGCCAACCGCGACCCAGACGACGATTTCGATAGACGCCGCGGGAGCGAATTCGGACGGATTGATGATGCCGACCTGCGGCACATAGAGGGCTCCCGCGAGCCCCGCGAGCATGGCCGAGAGCACGAAGACGAAGAGCTTGTAGTGCTCGACCCGGTAGCCGAGGAAACGCACCCGCGTCTCGGCATCACGAACGGCGACCAGAACCCGGCCGGCCCGGCTCCGCACGATGAAGCGGCACAACAGATATCCGGCCGCAACGGCCAGCGCGCTGGCCGAAAAGAGCGCCACGCGGGTCCCGTCGGACTGCAGACTGAAGCCGAGGAGGTCCTTGAAGTCGGTCAGGCCGTTGTTGCCGCCAAAGCCCATGTCGTTGCGGAAGAACGCCAGCATGAGAGCGAACGTCATGGCCTGTGTGATGATGGAGAGGTACACGCCGGTCACCCGCGAGCGGAAGGCAAACCAGCCGAATACCAGAGCCAGTGCCCCGGGCACCAGTAGCGCCATCACAAGCGCGAACGGGAACCAGTCAAATCCGTGCCAGTACCAAGGAAGCTCCTTCCAATCGAGGAACACCATGAAGTCGGGCAGACCCGGGTGCCCGTAGACGCCTCGTTCGCCGATCTGGCGCATCATGTACATACCCATGGCGTAGCCGCCCAGCGCAAAAAACGCGCCGTGCCCGAGGCTGAGTACGCCCGCGTACCCCCAAATCAGGTCGACGCTCAGGGCGAGTAGCGCGAACGTGAGGTACTTCCCGACCAGACTCACGATGTAGGTCGGGACATGCAGCGCCGAGTCCGCCGGGAGCAGCAGGTTGGAGATCGGGACCAGCACTGCCGCCGCCAGCATCACCGCCAGAAGGATCTGGCCGCCGCGGTTGCCGACCAGCAGATCCACGAGTACGGAGCGCACCTGCATCGCTCAGTTCTCCGCCGCGCGGCCCTTGAGCGCGAATAACCCGCGCGGCCGCTTCTGAATGAACAGGATGATGGCGACCAGCACGATAATCTTGGCCAGGACCGCACCGGCGAAGGGTTCGAGGAACTTGTTCACGACACCGAGGCTCATGGCGCCGACCAAGGTTCCCCACAGGTTTCCGACACCACCGAACACCACGACCATGAAGCTGTCCACGATGTAGGCTTGGCCGAGATTGGGGCTCACGTTGTCGATCTGGCTGAGAGCGACGCCGGCGACGCCAGCGATCCCGGCGCCGAGCCCGAAGGTGCAGGCATCGACCCATCCGGTGCGGATACCCATCGACGAGGCCATCGACCGGTTCTGCGTCACCGCCCGCATATGGAGGCCGAGTGCGGTACGGCGCAGCACCAGCGCGATGGCACCGACCACCAGCAAGCTGAAGATGATGATGGCGACCCGGTTGTAGGGCAGGACCAGTCCGGTTGCGGTCTCGAACGCCCCACTCAGCCACGATGGACTCGTGACCTCCCGGTTAGTCGGTCCAAAGACGGTCCGGACCAACTGCTGCAGGACTAGGCTGAGGCCCCAGGTCGCCAGCAGCGTTTCAAAGGGTCGGCCGTAAAGCCAGCGGATGACCCCGCGCTCAATCGCGACTCCCGCCGCACCGGCGACGAGAAACGCGGCGGGCACCGCAACGATCAGGGAATAGTCGAGGCTGCCCGGCGCCAGTTCGCGGAAGACCTGCTGGACAACAAATGTCGTGTAGGCCCCGAGCATCACCAGTTCGCCGTGGGCCATATTGATGACCCCCATGACCCCGAAGGTGATCGCGAGGCCAACCGCCGCGAGGAGGAGAACCGAGCCCAGACTGAGGCCCTGGAAGATCGCCCCGAGGAGATTCCAGATGGCGAGGTCGCGCTTCACCGCGGCCAGTGCGCGGGCCGCGGCCTCCCGGACTTCCGCGTCGGGCTCCGCCTCCTGACTGAGATTGGCGAGCAACGATCGGACCTCGGGGAGCGCGGATTCCGAGAGTCGGTCCACCGCAGCCATCCGAACCTCAAGGGGAAAGTCCGGACTGCTCTCGATTGCCGCCTTGGCCAAGGTCAGCTGATCGAGCAAATCCGAGTCTTCTTCCCGGGCTATGGCCTGCTGCACGGTCTCCAGCGCCCCGGCATCGCGGGCCGCAAAAACTGCCTCGGCTGCCTGCGCCCGTTGGTCGGGATCGTCGGACAGCAGGGTGAGACCGCCAAGAGCCGCCTTGATGATGCCTCGGAGCCGATTGTTGACCTTGACCTTCCTGAGTTCTTTCTTCTTCGCGTCTTCCAGAGCCAAACCGTCGAGGGCGTTGGTCAGCGCGTAGACCTTGCCCGTCTTTTCACCAACGACCACTACGCCGTCGGCCTTGCGTACGAAGAGCTTGCCCTTCGTCATTGCCTCCAGGATAGGGATTGTCCTCGGGTGCCCAGTAGCAGCCAGGACTTCCACCCCGGCGGCCCGGTCCTCGAAGCTCTTGGCAGTGAGACCGAGTACTGCTTCCTCAAAGCTAGCCGCTTGGCTGGCGGACACGCCCGCAACCAAGAGTGCGACGAGCATCACCGGCGCCTGCAGGGCAGCACGGAACGGTGACGGGAAACCGTACTTCGGCATGGCGGCGCATCCGAACGAAGAAGGCCGGCCAGAGGCCGGCGGGAGCTGACGGAACCCTAATAGGAATTCCGGTCCGGGGCGGCAACAGGTGCCGACCCGAACCGGAATGCATGGCCTACATGTCTACAGAGTCAGCGAACTTCGGCTCTTCGCAGTTGCCGCAGACCCACGGGAAGGTCCAGTCGGCGATCAATCTTGAGCTTTCCGGAATGAAGTCAGACCAGGCGTCGCCCTTAACCACGTCGTCGGTGGACCAGACGGTCTCGAACTGTCCGTCATCCTGGATCTCGCCGATTAGGACCGGCTTCGACAGGTGGTGGTTCGTGTTCATCACCGCGACCCCGCCGCTCAGGTTCTTGAAGGTCTGCCCGTACATCGCCTGCCGCACCGCGTCGACATCCACGGTCCCGGCCTGCTGAACGGCCTGTATCCACATGTTGAAGCCGATGTAGTGCGCTTCCATCGGGTCGTTGGTCACTCGGTCCTCGTCGCCGATGAACGCGTGCCACTTCTCGATGAACGTGTCGTTCTCGTCGCTCTCCACACTCATGAAGTAGTTCCATGCGGCAAGGTGACCGACGAGGGGTCCGGTGTCGAGACCGGCCAGTTCCTCTTCACCGACTGAGAAGGCAACCACCGGAATGTCCTCGGCCAGGATGCCCTGATTGCCGAGCTCCTTGTAGAACGGCACGTTAGCGTCGCCGTTGATGGTCGACACAACCGCCGTCTTCTTGCCCTCGGACGCAAATTTCCGAACGTCAGCCACGATCGTCTGCCAGTCGGAGTGCCCGAATGGCGTGTAATTCTCGAGGATGTCCTCGTCCGAGATACCCTTCGTGTGGAGGTAGGCCCGGAGGATCTTGTTGGTCGTCCGCGGGTAGACATAGTCGGTGCCGAGGAGCGCGATCCGCTCGGCTCCGCCGCCTTCCTCGCTGAGGAGGTAGTCGACTGCGGGGATCGCCTGCTGGTTGGGTGCCGCACCCGTGTAGAACACGTTACGCGAGCTTTCCTCCCCTTCGTACTGCACCGGGTAGAACAGGAGCCCGTTGAGCTCTTCGATGACCGGCAGCACGGACTTCCGGGAAACCGACGTCCAGTTGCCGAAGATCACTGCAACCTCATGCTGCTCGATCAGCTCGCGAGCTTTCTCGGCAAACAGCGGCCAGTTGGAAGCAGGGTCGACGACCACGGGCTCGAGCGTCATGCCGAGGAGGCCGCCCTGGCTGTTCTGCTGATCGATGAGCATGAGCATGGTGTCTTTCAGCGTGGTTTCGCTGATGGCCATCGTGCCGGACAGGGAATGCAGGATTCCGACCTTGATGGTTTCGGCTTGCGCCGCGCCGATCATTGTGGTCGACGCGGCGAAGACGCCCGCGAGGACCAGGTGACGCTGTATTCGGAACATGGGACTTCTCCGTGAAATTCGGTGCGCACCCACATACATCCGGGGCCGCTAAGCGGACTGCACCACGTCACGGTGCAAGCAAGCCTCGTGCCAAAGAGGCGTCGTGGCCGTGTTCGCTGTGTATTTTCCGCTGACAGGACGCCGATCGGGCAATCGGGCCGTCCGCTGATGTGGGCGTATCTTAGGCGGGGAAATTCATCTAATGCACAAAAAACATTCAATTGATTGGTCGAGTGCCGTCGCAGGGGTTGGTGTCCTGGTCTGGAGTGACCGCCGGGGGATCCGGAGGTATGCCGTGCCCCTGAGTCTCTGGCATCAACGCCCGGGCCGGGCTACAAAGCGCGCGGCTTCCTGCCTGGTGGGACCACTCGCAGCTCTTTGTTGGAAACGGATTCAGTCTCCATGGGATCAATGATCACGCTTCGTGCAGCGGATGACACCAACCTTCCCGTCTATCTTGCGGAACCGTCGGGAATCCGACGAGGGTCGCTAGTGGTCATCCAGGAGATCTTCGGCGTCAACCACTACGTCCGGAGCGTCGCGGACCAGTTCGCTGATGCCGGATACGTCTGTTATGCGCCCGACCTATACCACCGCATCGAGCCGGGCATCGAACTTGGATACGAGGCAGCCGACGTCGAACGAGGCCGCGACCTCAAGGGCCAGGTGGGATGGGACCTGCCGGTCATGGATATACAGAGTTGCGTCGCGACGCTCCTGATCGACCACAGGGTCGGCGTGGTCGGGTTCTGCTACGGCGGCTCGCTGTCCTGGCTCATTGCCAGTCGCGGCTACGGGATGGAAGCAGCCGTCTGCTACTACGGCGGACAGATTGCAGCATTCCTTGATCAACCTGCCAACGTCCCGGTGCAAATGCATTTTGGTGGCCAGGATGCGAGCATCCCTCCAGAGGACGTCGATAAGATCCGGGCATTCGCCACCGACGCGGACATTCACGTCTATGAGGGCGATCATGGGTTTGCCTGCTCGATGCGCGGCAGTTACCACCCCGAGTCGGCCGAGATCGCCAACGAGCGCACTCTCGCCTTCTTCGCCGAACACGTAGCCAAGGAAGGAACTTCCTGATGCGGACCCTGATTCTCGCGGCGGCAGTCAGCTTGTTGCCCTGGACGGCCAGCGCCATCGAGCCGCCGGCGGAACTCGTCGTCGTCGACCTGAAGATCGGCGACGGAGTGACCGCGGAACCCGGGAGCGGCATCAGCGTGCACTACACGGGCTGGCTCTTCGACCCAAGCGCAGAGTCGGATGACCCCTGTCTCGCACGCGGCAAGCAGTTCGACAGCTCCCGGCCCCGCCTTCGTACGTTCAACTTCCTGCTCAGCGAAGGCTACGTGATTCCGGGCTGGGATTCCGGCATCGTTGGAATGCGGGTCGCGGGTCAGCGCTGCCTGGTGATCCCGCCCAACATGGCCTACGGGGAACGCGGGGCGGGACGGGGATCGATCCCGCCCAATGCCACCCTTATCTTCGAGGTGGAACTTCTCTCAGTTACCGAGTTCTAGCCGTGGACAGGCCTGTCATCGGGGTCCTGGGTGGAAGCGGCATCTACGAGCTTGACGACCTGGAGGAGCCGAGTTGGCAGACCGTCGGCTCACCGTTTGGCGCGCCGTCCGACGCCATTCTCCATGGTCGCCTGCACGGACTCGAGTTCCGGTTCCTGCCGCGTCACGGGCGCGGTCACCGGATTCCACCAACCAGTCTCAATTTCCGGGCAAACATCGACGCGCTGAAGCGAAGCGGCGTCACCGACATCATTTCGCTCTCGGCGGCGGGCAGCCTCCGGGAGGACCTGCCGCCCGGCACATTTGTCTTGGTGGACCAGTTCATCGATCGGACGTTCGCGCGCGTCAAGAGCTTCTTCGGGCCAGGCCTCGTGGCCCATGTCTCGATGGCGGACCCGGTATCCGGACGCCTTCGACGCCTGCTCGCCGCCGCCTCGAAGGCGGTCGGAATCAACACCGTGGACGGCGGTACCTACCTCGCGATGGAGGGCCCGCAGTTCTCAACCCGCGCCGAGTCCGCCCTGTACCGGTCCTGGGGATGCGATGTCATCGGCATGACCAACATGCCGGAGGCGAAGCTCGCACGCGAAGCCGAGATGGCCTACGCCAGCGTGGCCATGATGACCGACTACGACTGCTGGCATCCGGATCACGACGCCGTGACCGTGGACCAGGTGATCAGCGTACTGCTGGACAACGCGGCACGGGCGCGAACCCTGGTCGAGGCGTTTGCACAGGAAGCAGCGGCTGCCGAATGGGATGGTTCCGATCCCGCCTACAGCGCTCTCGATACGGCGATCATCACGCCGCCGGACGCGCGGGACCCTGCACTGGCGGCCAGGCTCGATACCGTGGCCGGGCGCGTACTCGGCAGTTGAAGCCCCTCGGGCTCAGAGATCGGTGTCGCCGCGCTTGACGGGAGCCCAAGTGCGGCGATACGTCGCGTAGAACACGCCGGTCATCACCAGCAGGAACAGGACCACCCGCAGGCCCATCCGCTTGCGGGAATCGGCGCTGGGATCGGACACCCAAGCGAGGAACGTCGCCACATCGTGGGCTTCCTGCTCAAGCGTGGGCTCGGTCCCGTCCACGTAGGTGACGTCGTCCCCCCACAGCGGTTGCGGCATAGCGATCACGGATCCGGCGAAGTACCGGTTGTAGTACGACGCGCCCGCGTCAACGTCCTCCGGCGGATCCTCGTAGCCCACAAGAATGCCGTAGACGTAGGGGGCGCCGCGCTCGAGCACTTTGAGCGAAAGGTCCGGAGGGGCCACGCCGTTGTTCGCGGCAGCAGCAGCCTTCGCATTCGGGAACGGTTCCTGGATCAGCGGGTCGGAGGGTCGACCCGGCCGTTCGAGCATGTCCCCGTTGTCGTCAGGCCCGTCCAGAACAAGAGTTTCTGCCGCCATCCCGCGGACGTCTTCCTCGCCGAAGCCGAGGCCCGCGAGGTTTCGCCACGCCATGAACCGGAGGCCATGGCAGGTCGCGCATACATTTCGGTACACCTCGAAGCCACGAATCGCGGCGGCACGGTTGAGGTGGCCCAGCGGTCCATCGAACGAGAACTCGATTTCGGGCAGAGGGGGTGCATCGGTGGCCGCCCCGGCCGGCCCCGGCAACAGCGCAGCAGCGACAAGTGAGGCCGCGAGAAACAATCCGTGACGGGTCATGGATCGCGCCCCGCATGCTGATGGGCGTAAATGCTCTCCGGCAACTGTCGGGAGCGCTCGATCCTGCCGATCACCGGCATGAGGACCAGGAAATGCGCGAAGTAGTAGATCGTACCGATCCGCCCAAGCGTGATGAAGATCCCGTCCGGGGGGTTGGCACCGATCCAGCCTAGGAGCAGCGTGTCCGCTACGAACAGCCAGAACAGCCAGCGGTACACGGGCCGGAACGCAGCGCTCCGGACCTTTGAGCTGTCCAGCCAAGGCAGCAGGAACAGAACCAAGATCGCACCGAACATCGCGATCACGCCCGCCAGCTTGTACGGCACCGCGCGGAGAATGGCATAGAACGGCAGGAAGTACCACTCGGGCACGATATGCGCCGGGGTCTTCAGCGGATCAGCGGGAATGTAGTTGTCGGGATGCCCCAAACTGTCCGGGGCGTAAAACACGATGCCGGCGAAGAAAACCAACGCCATGCCAAGCCCGACCAGATCCTTCACCGTGTAGTAGGGGTGAAACGGGATGGTGTCCCGTGGGGCGCCAGTGCTGACTCCGAGCGGATTGTTCGAGCCGTGGCGATGCAGGGCGACGACATGGAGAAACACGATTGCCACGATGACAAACGGCAGCAGGTAGTGCAGCGCGAAGAAACGGTTGAGCGTGGGGTTGTCGACGGCGAAGCCGCCCCACAGCCATTCAACGATCGCCGGCCCGACGCCGGGAATGGCCGAGAACAGATTGGTGATGACGGTGGCGCCCCAGAAGCTCATCTGCCCCCAGGGGAGCACGTATCCCATGAAGGCACTCATCATCATCACGATCAGAATCAGAATCCCGAGCCACCAGAGCAGTTCCCGGGGTTCCTTGTAGGACCCGTAGTAGAGCCCCCGGAAAACGTGGATGTAGACGCAGATAAAGAAGAACGATGCGCCGTTCGCGTGGATCGAATGGATCAGCCACCCGTAGTTCACGTCCCGCATGATGTGCTGCACGCTTTCAAACGCGTGATCGACATGCGGGGTATAGTGCATCGCCAGCACGACGCCGGTGATGATCTGCACCACGAGGAAGAAGCCGGCGAGCGATCCGAAGTTCCAGAATGCATTGAGGTTACGCGGCGTGCGGTACTCGATCAGCGAGTGACGCAGGGTCGAGAACACCGGCAGGCGGTAGTCGATCCAGCGCGCGATCCGCGCCAAGGGGCCTGGACCCTGCATCGTCCCTAACCCACCCGAATGGTAGTGTCGTCGACGAACTGGTATGGGGGAACAGCGAGATTCCTGGGTGCCGGGCCTTTCCGTATACGGCCGGACGTGTCGTAGTGCGAGCCGTGGCACGGGCAGAACCATCCGTGGTACTCGCCCTGACCATCTCCAATCGGGATGCATCCGAGGTGGGTACACACGCCCACGAGCACGAGAAAACGTGAATCCGTCACCCTGCTCGCGTCCGTCGCGGGGTCGGGTAGATCGGCGGAATCGTCCGCCACTGCCTGTTCGATCTCCTCCGACGTCCGGTGGCGCACGAACACTGGCGCCCCGCGCCACAGAACCGTTCGGCTATTGCCCGGTTCCAGCCCCGTGAGATCGATGTCGACGGTTGCCAGGGCTTGCACATCAGCAGACGGGTTCATCTGGTCAATAAGCGGCCACGCCGCACATCCGGCGGCGACGGCGCCGAATGCGCCGGAGGCAACGTTGAGGAAGTCGCGGCGGCTCGAAGCAGCCGCGGGAGCAGCAGGATGCGACATATGATTCGAGGAGTCCTAGGCCACTGACGAATCGAGCGGGCCAACCCTGTTTGTAGCCAAGGCCCACCATTTTGCAAGGGGTCCGTGCTTCAGAGCGTTCACCGCGCCGCGCCGCGGGGCACCACCGAACGCGATGCGAGCCATCCGGAGTAGTACCACTTGCGAACACCTCTGGGTGTCAATCATTCACGTGGCCTTGAGACCGCGATCGACGGTGCCGAAAAGATGCTCGCGGGCCAGCCCCATCTGTTCGTGCAGCGAAGCGGGACGCCCGCGATGCGCGAGCATCCCACCAGCCTGGCCCTCAGTGGGTGTAGCCGAGCGAAAGCCACACCTTGGTCGTATCGGAACCGCGGGCTTTGGCTTGGTACCGGGCAACCTTCAGCAATGCATTGAATTTCTCTGCGAACTTTCGTGCGGTCACCAGATCGAGTTCCGAGCCGTATGTCTCGCCGCCGACGGCAGTGTCAAAGCGGCGATAGACGCCGGCAAACCGAGTACCGGTAAGGAGTCCGGGCCCCTTCGGCGCGTTCAGGAGAGTCGCGTAGTAATCGTCGATTCCGTCGGGTGGCGTCGTCAGGAACTTGTTTGCAAATCCCTGGAAGGCGTGAAGTGTCGCCAGTGGAGTTTGAAATGCCACCGTCCCGTCCCCGCGAAGGCTTTCGTAGCCCAGTTTGAGGGTCACGTCTCCAAAGCGGAGACCGGGTTCGACCACCCAGTAGCCGAGATCGAACGTGTTCGGATTGTCAGCATGGTCGCTCTGTCGAGCAGCCTCCAACGTGTAAAGGAACGTGAAGCTGGAACCAGCGTCAAACGCGCCGGCCAGACGCAAGCCGAAGGTCCTCGATGAGAGGGCCGGTGCATCCTCGAAATTCAGGAGATAGCCGTAGCCGACCAGCCTACCCAACGCTGACACTGGGTAGTCGAGGTGGATGAAGTGGTTCCGGGTGTCAAAGGTGCCCATGGCCGAGTCTTTCCCGAAGATCCGGTTGACTCGGGAGATGAAAGCGTATTCGGCCTCCAAACCGGGAATGGCGGTCACCGTTAACCGCAGCCCATCGAACGTCAGCCCGTTCTGTCGCCAGCCGACATTGCCAACGAACCGGTCGCTATCGTACTTGATCCGGTGGCGGCCGAATCGCGCACTGGTGCCTGGCGCGAACGCCAGGTTGATCCACGCTCGATTGATCTCGGTGCTGTCGGGGTCCGCGACAACCGGAGAGGCGGTGCGCCCGTTGACGGTGTCGTTGAATCTGCCGCTCCCAAGGCGAGTCACGTGTTCATGTTCGACCGTCGCCTGAAGTGGAAGCGATGCAGCGGTCGTGTAACCCAGTCGCGTACGGAGCGTATGCGCAGTCGCGTCCTCGGGATTTCCGTCCTGACTGACCCACTCGTGTTGGTAGCGGAGGCCAAAACTGGTCTGGCCGTCGGTGAAAGCATCAGACCAAGGGCTTTCGGCACGCGCGTCGCTCACGGACATCAGCGCTACCGCAAGACCTGCCGCGACCAACAGGCGTATGGGTGTGACCATGCTTGTCAAATCGCGCCCCCGGGTTCGTGACGCCGGTCGGCGTTGCGCAGCGGGCCCACTTGAGCCTCGACGACAGACGCGGCGCGCCAGCGGGCGCTTCGGCAACGTCAGGACCACGCCCCCTCATCCGGGGCAGAGTCTCCTCGCCCGGTTTGGCCCGTTGCATGGACGACGGCGCTGGTGCTGCTCGGCTCGATCAGAAAGTCACTCCCTGTGGCCGCAGGGGTACGGCCGCAGTGAATCAGTGAATCCGGGAACGATCTCCCAGTCGACGCCGACCTCCCGCAGCACTACCACCTGTTCGGCCGCATACCCGAAGATCCCTGGAGCGCCGCATTTTGGTCGGACCATGGGGGCTCCGCCGTGCCGCGGCAATGATCACGCCGCTGATGCGTTCCTGCGGCCACGCCATGGCCCCGTGCATCGCGCCGACATAGACCCGTTCCGTATCCCCTCGCGCAAGTTCGAATACCTCCGGCCCCAACGAATCGGTTATGAAAAATGATGTCGGCTTCCTGATGATGTCGGCTTCCTGGAGGTGGCGCATCCCGCGCAGGGTGATGAGTTCGACCGTCCTGGGCCCCCACCGACCAGGCAGAACAGAGGTCATCGGCCCGGCGGCGGCAATGGCTCACTTGAGGAGCCGGGCTGCCTCCTCCAAATTCCCGCGACGCAAGGCCTTGCTTGACTCGCGTGCAAACACCTGGTCCCAGAACACGCGGCGATTGGCTGCCGCTACGGCCGCAGCAGCCCGACACAGATGCTCGACAACGGCTGCGCGATCACCGAAGCGGTGTTCGAGTGTTTCCTGGATCTTTGTCTGCCGCGCTGAACGTCGGACGCGGGCCCCTTCGCCAGAAAACTTCGGCAGGCCAATTGCCGGCGAAAGCGACGCCATGGTCCCGTCCGGGCCGCCGGCATCACCTGCCGGCAGGTTGGTCGCGCGACGCACATGCGATCAGCACGTGTAGTCGGTCACAGGCGGACCGCATTCACGTGCCCAATCGGCTGACCGAAGCACTCGTCGTAGGGAAACAAGGCGTTATCTCGCGCCGAAAAACGTGGCCCTAGTCGATTGTTTTCAGGGAAAACGAAATGTGTTACCGTGCTGTGATCATTTGTTCGGATTAGCGAGTATCGGCGAACCGGGAGAGACGTCAAACCTTCACTTCTCAGAGAGCCAATGCCACTGCATGTTCGGCTCATTTGGAATTGGAGGTCAAGATATTGATTCTTTGTCGATGAATTAGGCCCGGCAAATCTGACAGCAACGATTGGGGAAAAACGGCAACATGGACGGGATGATCGAAGATTACATCCGCTCCACAGCGGTGTTGCCGGACAAGCTTTTCGGTCGAGACCAAGATGCGATTCAGGTTCCTGGCGGAAGACGGGTTTCTCCTCGCGAAGATCGTGACGCCCTTCTCACCGATTTCGGAATCTCCGTTCTCCGTGACCGGTACACGCTGCCAAACGAATCGATCCAGACCATGTTTGCCCGCGTCGCAAGCACTTTCGCGGATGACGACGGGCACGCCCAGCGTCTGTACGACTACATGTCGAACCTGTGGTTCATGCCATCAACTCCGGTGCTGTCCAACGGTGGCACGTCCCGCGGGCTCCCGATTTCGTGCTTCCTGAACGAGGCCAGCGACAGCCTTGAGGGCATTGTCAATCTCTGGAACGAAAACGTCTGGCTAGCCGCCCGGGGCGGCGGCATCGGAAGCTACTGGGGCAACCTCCGCTCCATCGGTGAGCAGGTCGGCCAGAACGGGCAGACGTCCGGCATCATCCCGTTCATTCGGGTGATGGATTCCCTCACGCTCGCAATCAGCCAGGGAAGCTTGCGCCGCGGAAGCGCCGCCGTCTACCTGCCGGTCAGCCATCCGGAGATTGAGGAATTCATCGAGATCAGGCGTCCGACCGGCGGCGATCCACACCGCAAGGCGCCGAATTTGCATCACGGGATCGTGATCCCCGATGTCTTCATGCGGGCTGTGGAGACGGACGGTGAATGGCCGTTGATCAGCCCCCGTGACGAGAAGGTGCGCCGGACGGTTTCGGCGCGTGCGCTCTGGATTCGGATCCTCACAGCCCGCGTGGAGACCGGCGAGCCTTACCTGCTGTTCATTGATCACGTGAATCGGGCCGTCCCGGAGCACCATCGGTTCCTCGGCCTCAATGTCCGCACTTCGAACCTGTGTTCGGAGATCACGCTGCCGACCGGCCCGGACCACCACGGCCGGGAGCGGACTGCAACGTGCTGTCTGTCTTCGGTCAATCTGGAACGGTATGACGCTTGGAAAGACGACAGCCTCTTCATCGAGGATGTGATGCGGTTCCTTGACAACGTGCTTGAGGGCTTCATCCAGAACGCACCGGACTCCATGGCCAGCGCACGGTATGCATCCCAGCGGGAGCGTAGTGTCGGCCTTGGCGTCATGGGCTTCCATTCGTTCCTGCAGGCGCACGGGCTTCCGTTCGAATCCGCAACCGCCAAGGCGTGGAACCGGAAGATTTTCAAGGAGCTTAGGGCTCGTGCCGACGCTGCGTCACGCGTACTGGCGCAGGAAGAGGGACGCGGCCCGTGTCCCGACGCTCTCGACGCCGGTGCCACGGAACGGTTTTCGAACAAGCTGGCGGTTGCGCCGACGGCTTCCATCTCGATTATCTGCGGCGGCACGTCACCGGGTGTCGAACCGTATGCCGCGAACGCTTTCCTCCACAAGACCCTCTCGGGCGCGTTCCCGGTACGGAACACGTATCTGCAGACGTTGCTGGACAGTAAGGGTCGCGACACGGACGACGTATGGTCGTCGATCACCACCTGCCAAGGCTCCGTGCAGCACCTGGATTTCCTGAGTGACGACGAAAAGGCGGTATTCCGTACTGCATTCGAGATCGATCAGCGCTGGGTCGTGGATCTCGCCGCCGACCGGGCGCCCTACATCTGCCAGTCGCAGTCGCTGAACCTGTTCCTTCCCGCGAACGTCCACAAGCGAGACCTCCACAAGCTGCATTTCGAGGCGTGGAAACGCGGCGTCAAGAGCCTCTACTACCTGCGCTCGATGTCGCTTCAGCGTTCCGATCAGGATGCGCTGCCCGAGCCCACCGCGGCCACAACCCGGGAAGAAGAGCCCGTCGACTACGAGGAATGCCTCGCCTGCCAGTAGGCTGGTCGCTGCGGGACCTCCCCGAAGACATTGCAGATCACCGATCGGGAAGCGCGGCCCTTAAGGGGGCGCACACCCATGCCATAGGCACACCAAGCGGAACTGCCCTTTCCCGCGTCCGGCCGCGCGGTATAGTGGGCTTCTCCCGTCCGTATCCTCGCTGTCGTGGCTACCCGGAGTGCCATCTCCGGAGCGGCCAAACCGAAGGTGCCCTTGCCTGCTGTCACAGAAGCCGACGTGCGTTCCGCCCTTTCTGGCGTCCGGGACCCCGCCCGCAACCAGGACGTTGTCAGTCTTGGAATGCTGCAGGAGATCGCGATCCGGGAAGGAAATGTGGCCTTCGCCCTGGAAGCTGACCCGGCGCGCGCGGAGGCGTTGGAGATCGTGCGACGGGCCTGCGAGCAGGCTGTTCTTTCCCTCCCCGGAGTCGCCTCGGTCAGCGCTGTCCTGACAGCCGAACGGCCACCCCAGGCGCCCGGAGGCCCGGCCACCAACCCCCGTGCGATCGCTCTGCCCGGCGTCCAGTCGATCATCGCCATCGCCAGCGGCAAGGGCGGCGTCGGCAAGTCGACGGTGACCTCCAACCTCGCGCTGGCTCTCCGCCGGCAGGGCCTGCAGGTTGGCATTCTCGATGCCGATATCTACGGGCCGTCGCAACCGCGGCTCATGGGCATTTCCGGGCGCCCGCAGTCGATCGACGGGAAGCGCATCCGGCCGATGACGGGCTACGGAATCAAAGTCATGTCGATTGGTTTCGTGGTGGACGAGGAACGCCCGATGATCTGGCGAGGCCCCATGGTGCAGGGGGCACTGGAGCAGTTGCTGCGCGACGTGGAATGGGGTGAACTCGATGTGCTCCTAGTGGATATGCCGCCGGGCACCGGAGATGCCCAGCTCACCATGTCGCAGCGGGTCCCGCTCCGGGGAGCCGTGATCGTGTCCACGCCGCAGGACATCGCGCTCATCGATGCGCGCAAGGGACTCAACATGTTTCGCCGCGTCGACGTGCCCGTCCTGGGCTTCATCGAGAACATGAGCTGGTTCACGTGCCCAAACTGCGGTGAACGGACCGAAATCTTCGCCCACGGTGGGGCCGAGGAAGCCGCTGCAGCCATGCAGGTCCCGTTCCTGGGAGGAATCCCACTCCATGTCTCCATCCGTGAGACGTCGGACCAGGGGCTGCCGATCGTCGCCTCGTCACCGGAAAGCGCCGAGGCCCGCGCCTTCGTCGCCGTGGCGGACCGGCTGCTGGTTGAACTCGAGGGTTCAGCAGCCGCCGAGGCTCCGCAAATCAGTTTCGACTGAACGCAGCCTGTCAGGCCTTGGGAGGTTCGCGGCCCAGCATCTCGTGGAGTTCGCGCCACTCCCGGATCCCGAGCCCACTTGACTCCTGATCCATTTCCTCGCCGTTCAACCAAGCCTGCACCACTTTTACCATCGGGCCCGAAAGCTCGGCGGCGCTCAGGCGGTAGTCCTCGAACGCCTCGGCCGCCAGCGGCACCCAGCGCTGCACAACGCCCAGCATGGCCTCCGCATACACCCGGATTTCTTTCTGAGCATGCGGGTCAGCCCGAAGCTGAAGGAAATGCAAAAGGTTGTGGAGATTCACCTTCCAGTACCACTGGGTGTACGTGGATAGGGGCAGGTTGATCCGGGCAAGTTCGCGGGCGAGGCCGGGACGGGACGGATCGACGGGCGTTCCGTCCGGCTGTTCATTGAGGAGCCATTCGTAGCGCACATACGCCGCGCGCGCGTCCTCCTCGAGGGCATTCCGGATAGTCTCTGCGGCTGCGGTCGACACCACCTGCTCCCGCCCCTGTGCATTGGTCTTGGACTGCACTGCGAGGTCTTCGGGCTCCGGCACATAAAACTCCCGGTCCAAGATCGAATAGCGGGCGGAATATTCGTTGACAGAGGCGGTGCGGTGCCGGATCCACTGACGCGCGACGAAGATCGGCAGCTTCACGTGGAACTTGATGGAGCACATCTCGAACGGCGTCGTGTGCTGGTGCCGCATGAGGTAACGGATCAGGCCACGTTCGTGACGCACCTGGCGGGTGCGCTTTCCGTACGAGACTCGGGCCGCCTGCACGACCGCTGCGTCGTCACCCATGTAGTCGACCACTCGAACGAAACCGTGATCCAGCACCGGATACTCGTGCCCAAGAATGGCTTCCAGGGCAGGAACAATCGGGCGGCCGGTGGGTTGCAGATCCGCGATCACGGGAGGGGCAGCGGGCCCGGGATCATTGCCCAAGCTGGAAGACGTGCCGGCGCAGGAAATACCGGATGGCCGCCGGCTTCATGGGCAGGAGAGCTGGGTAGTAGGCCGGGTGGGCGTGGAACGAGAAGGAACCTGCAGCCCGCGCCGTGTAGTGGAGATGCCACCGGTTCCCGTCGACGACTGCCGTCCGCCAGGCGGCGAGAGTCATGTTTCCCAGCATGGATTCGAACTGCTCGAACACGTAGATCTGCTGCTTTTCCACGAACGCCTTCAGGCGGGCCGGCTGTTCGAGGGGGTAACAGCAGGCCGGGAGCCCAAGGATCAAGAGCGCATGGTCGAGGCTGACGGCGCGAATCAGGCCTCCACTGTCATACCCGTTGTCATCTGTCTCGATGTCAACGGCCTGGTAGCCGATCGCAGCCAGAATGGCCGCCTCGAAGTGGCTTGCGGCCGGAGCAAGCGCGTCGCCGGCAAAGCTTTCCGGCAGGATCGCGTGCAGGAGAGGGTCGTCTGAGGAGGACAAGGGCAAAATCCCATGAGAACACATGCGGAATCAGCCGAGATCTGCCCCTCCGCTGGGAGGTGCAGGTTCCCGGCCCCAACAACTGCCTCAAGTTAGCCAAGTGGCGCCGCGTGCGCATCAGGGCACGACGCCCGTGGACACCCCCTTCGGCCGGGCTTCATCTTGCGGAGCCAGAAGGTGTCCGTTAGCGTTGATTTTCCTCAATCATCTGCGAGTGGCACCTGCCGCGACGGAGTTGCGTGCGCCGGTTTTCGCACGTGCACCGCACTGCGGCCGGACCTTCCTATCGGGTCACCAGGGAACTGCCGTGTCCGTATCCGCCCGCCCGTTCCGAAGCGCCCTGTACATGCCGGGAGCGAATGCCCGTGCAATCGAAAAAGCCAAGTCCCTGCATGCTGATGCGCTCATCTTCGACCTCGAGGACGCAGTGGCCCCGGATGCCAAGGAAAAGAGCCGAGTCCGCGTCCGGAACGCCGTGGGCAGTCGGTCCTACGGCCGCCGCTATGTGATGGCACGGGCTAACGGTCTGGACACGCTATGGGGAGAAGACGACATTGCGGCGATCGCCCCGGCAGGGCCGGACGGTCTGGTGATCCCCAAGGTTGAATCCGCCGCCATGGTGGCGGACGCCGTCCGGCAGCTTGAAGCCGGCGGCGCACCGGCCGAGACCACCCTCTGGTGCATGATCGAGACACCACGAGGCATTCAGAACATCAATGCCATTGCAGCGGCGAGCGACCGGCTGGGCGGCCTGATCATGGGCACATCGGACCTCACGAAGGACCTCGCGGCCCGTCACACGCAAGACCGCCTTCCCATGCTGTTCGCTCTCTCCGCCTGCTTGATCGCGGCCCGGGCCAACGGGTTGGTGGCCCTGGACGGCGTGCACCTCGACCTGGCTGATGACGCCGGTTTTCGGTGCCAGTGCCAGCAGGGAGCCGAACTCGGGTTCGACGGCAAGACCTTGATCCATCCGAAAACGCTGGCCACGGCCAACGCGGTGTTCGGGCCCACCGACGACGACGTCGGGCACGCGCGGCGCGTGATCGAGGCCCATCGAAATGCCGAGACCGAAGGCAAAGGCGTCGTCCTGCTGGACGGCAAGCTGATCGAGAACCTGCACGTGGAGAACGCACAGCGGATCGTGGCGTTGGCGGAAGCGGTTCGGGAACTCGAGGACGCGACAATCGACTGACCCTCCACCGACAGCCCTGCGGCCTCTGGTATCTTCCCGGCCACCACATTCCGGCGTGCCGCCGGATCCCCCATGGAGTCCCGCATGCCGGACCCTGTCCGTCACCCGCTCTCGCCGCACCTGTCGGTCTACCGGCCGGAGATCACTTCGGTCCTCTCGATCCTGCACCGCTTCGCCGGCCTGATCCTGGGGCTCGCGATGGTTGCCCTCGCCGCCTTCCTGGCAGCGGCAGCGGCAGGACCCGAAGCGTTTGCCGCGACCGTCACATTGTTCAGCACCGTCCCCGGGTACGTCTTTCTCGCCGCAGTATCGGCTGCGTTCTTCTACCACTTGGCCAACGGCGTCCGGCATCTCTTCTGGGACGCCGGATTCGGGTTCGAGCTCCGGAACGTCCGCGGGTCAGGCTGGTTCGTGGTGGCCTTCACAGTGGTCTTCACATCGGCCTTCTGGTTCGGAGTCGCGGTCACGTGAGCCTGCGTTCACCCCTTGCCCGGGTTCGGGGCCTAGGATCCGCGCACGAGGGGGCCCACCACTGGTGGATGCAGCGCATCACTGCAGCAGCGCTGGTTCCGCTCGGGGTCTGGTTTGCCTGGTCGGTGCGCGGCGTGGTCGGCTCCAGGCACGCTGAATTCGTCGCCTGGGTGGCGCACCCAATGAACTCTGTGCTGCTCTTCCTCCTGGTGATGGCCGGCTTCTATCACGGCTGGCTTGGATACCGAGTGGTGATCGAGGACTATGTCCAAGGCGGCGGTGCGCGCACTGTCGGTTTGGCCCTTGGCGCAGGCGTCGTCTGGCTCGCCGCTGCGGTGGCCGGCTTCGCGATCCTGCGGGCCGCCCTCGGGGGTGCCTGATGGCCAAAAGCTACGAGATCATGGACCACGCCTACGACGTTGTGGTGGTGGGCGCCGGAGGCGCCGGCCTGCGCGCAACGCTCGGCCTGGCCGAGCGGGGGTTTCGCACCGCCTGCCTGACAAAGGTCTTCCCAACGCGCAGCCACACCGTGGCTGCACAGGGCGGGATCAGTGCCGCGCTCGGCAACATGGGCGACGACGACTGGCGCTGGCACATGTACGACACCGTGAAGGGGTCGGACTGGTTGGGTGATCAGGACGCAATTGCATATATGTGTCGTGAGGCCACGGACGCGGTCATCGAGCTTGAGCACTACGGCGTGCCGTTTTCCCGCAATCCCGACGGTCGGATCTATCAGCGTGCATTCGGTGGCATGACGACGGAATTCGGTGAGGGTCCGCCCGCTCAACGCACCTGCGCTGCAGCCGACCGAACCGGACACGCCATCCTGCACACGCTTTACCAGCAGTCGCTTCGCAACGCCGCCGAGTTCTTCATCGAGTACTTCGTGCTCGACCTCCTGATGGGCGAGGACGGAACCTGTCAAGGAGTGCTGGCCTGGAAGCTGGACGACGGCACCCTGCACCGGTTCCGGTCCCACACCGTCATTCTTGCGACCGGCGGTTACGGGCGCGTCTATTTCTCGTGCACCTCCGCCCATATCTGCACCGGCGACGGCAATGGCATGGTGCTGCGGGCCGGGCTTCCGCTCCAGGACATGGAATTCGTGCAGTTCCACCCCACCGGCATCTACGGAGCCGGCTGCCTCATCAGCGAGGGAGTGCGCGGCGAGGGCGGCTACCTCACCAACTCCGAGGGCGAGCGCTTCATGGAGCGGTATGCACCCAGCACGAAGGATCTCGCGTCAAGGGACGTGGTGAGCAGGTCGATCACACTGGAACTTCGGGACGGCCGGGGCGTCGGCGATCACCACGATCACGTGCATCTTCACATCGAGCATCTGGACCCGAGCGTGATTGCGGAACGTCTGCCCGGAATCGCTGAATCGGCGCGGATCTTCGCCGGCGTGGATGTCACCCGCGAACCCATTCCGGTACTCCCGACGTGTCACTACAACATGGGGGGCGTCCCGGTCCTGCACACCGGTGAGGCCGTGACCGGCGCCGACGACGATCCCGACGCAGCCGTCCCCGGGCTCATGAGCGCCGGCGAAGCGGCCTGCGTCTCTGTCCACGGCGCCAATCGGCTCGGTTCCAATTCGCTTCTCGACCTGGTCATCTTCGGCCGAGCTTGTGCGCACCGGATCGGCGCAACGCAAACGCCGAACGCACCGCAGCGGGCACCGCTGAAGGACGCGGAGGACGCGATCCTCGCTCGTTTCGACGGGTTTCGCCATGCCGACGGGGGAACCCCGACGGCCGATCTCCGGCTGCGGATGCAGCGCACCATGCAGGACCATTGCGCGGTCTTCCGGACCGGCGACAGTCTCGCGGAGGGCATGGACAGGATTGCCGAAGCGTGGAGCGGGCTCTCTGATGTGCGGGTCGGCGACCGCTCGCTGATCTGGAACACCGACCTCATCGAGACCCTGGAACTCGAAAACCTGCTGCAGCAGGCGGTCGTGACGATCGGCTCGGCGCTTCACCGGACGGAGAGCCGTGGCGCACACGCGCGCGAGGACCATCCGGACCGGGATGACGAGCGCTGGCTGAGCCATACGCTGGCGTGGTTCCGCGACGGCCGGGCAGCATGCGCGGCGCGGCCGGTACACCTGCAGACGGACACGCCGGAGATGGAAACCATTCCACCGAAGCAGCGCGTGTACTAGGAGGAGGATCCTGCCATGGTCGCGCTAAGATTGCCCAAAGGCTCGGAGGTGAAGCCGGGGCGGCGCATTCCCGCTCCAGAAGGAGCCCGCGACGTCCGGGAGTTCCGCGTCTACCGGTACTCGCCCGACAACGACGGGCCGCCGCAACTTGACACCTTCGAGGTTGACCTCGACAGGAGCGGGCCGATGGTCCTTGATGCCCTGTTCGAGATCAAGAACACCATGGATTCCACGTTGGCATTCCGCCGCTCCTGCCGGGAGGGAGTCTGTGGTTCCTGCGCCATGAACATCGACGGGACTAACACGCTGGCCTGTACGAAGGCCATCGATGACATCCGGGGCCCGGTCAAGATCTATCCGCTGCCGCACATGGATGTCCTGAAGGACTTGGTGACCGATCTGACCCACGCGTACGCGCAGTACGCTTCGGTAGAGCCCTGGCTCAAGGCCGATTCGCCGCCGCCGGCGCGGGAACGGCTCCAGACCGAGGAGGATCGCCGGAAACTCGACGGGCTGTACGAATGCATCCTGTGTTTCTGCTGCAGCACGAGTTGTCCCAGCTACTGGTGGAACGGCGACCGCTATCTCGGTCCCGCCACGCTCCTTCAGGCAGCCCGCTGGCTCCAGGACAGCCGCGACGAGGCGACCGGAGAACGCCTTGACGCCCTCGAAGATCCGTTTCGGCTGTACCGCTGCCACACGATCATGAACTGCACCAGCACCTGCCCCAAGGGACTTAATCCCGCGCGCGCGATTAGCGACATCAAACGCCGCATCCAGCAACGGCGCTGACGCGCCCGTGCTCCTCCTACATCTGGCGATGGTGGCCGGCGGGGTCGCCTTGCTGGTTGGGGGGGGCGAGTTGCTGGTCCGGGCATCGGTGGCCACTGCCACGCGCCTCAAGGTCGCCCCGTTCGTCATCGGGGCGAGCGTCGTTGCGTTTGGCACGTCTTTCCCGGAACTCGTGGTCGCGATCCGGGCGGCGCTCGGGGATCATGCGGGTCTGGTTCTGGGAAACGTGGCTGGCTCCAACATTGCCAACGTCCTACTTGCAGTCGGTGTGGCCGCCGCGTGCATGCCGTTGACCTCCTCCGCGACATCCGCACTCCGCCGGGATGCGGGAGTCATGCTGCTGGCGACCTTGGTCTTTGTCGGTCTCAGCCTGTGGATGGACATCCTGCCCCGCTGGGGCGGATTCCTGCTGGTCCTGGCCTTGGCGGCGCTGACAATCCAATCCTTACGGCGTGGTGACCCCGAAGCCGCCCAGGCAGCAGGCACAGCGACCGAGCAGTCGCTGGCCCGGAGTGCGGTTCTCACCGTTGTGAGTCTCACCATGATCGGGGGCGGCGCGGAGGCACTCGTGGACGGAGCGAGCGGGCTCGCCCGCACGTTCGGCGTCAAGGAGGCGGTGATTGGCCTGTCAGTGGTCGCGATTGGCACATCGCTGCCCGAGGTTACTGTGACCGCGCTTGCCTCCCTGCGCCGCCAAGGCGGACTGGCAGTCGGCGGAATCCTCGGCAGCAACCTTTTCAATCTGCTGGGGGTGACCGGCGCGGCTGCTCTCACGCAGCCATTGGCCATGCGCGACGTACTCACATCCCTCGATCTGGTCATTTTGCTGGCGACGACCGTTTTCCTGACCACATTTCTCATGTTCGGCCGCACCCTCGGCCGCACCGTCGGGGTTCTGTTGCTGCTTACGCAATCAGCCTATCTAGCAGCGATGTACGCTGTCTCGGGCTGATACAATCGGCCGCTTTGTAGACGTCGCATGGGTGCGGCATGGGGAGGGCGTGATGGATCGAAGTAAACTGGCCATCCTGGTCGTATTGGTTGTTGGAATCGTCATTGGTCTTGCGGTACGACCAGCTCTCTTCGGCGAATCGGAGATGACCGCCGGCACGCCCTCAACCACTTCGGACGAACAGGATTCAGCGCCCCAGGTACGCTGGAAATTGGCTAGTGCCTACGCCGGCACGACGCCGATTCTCGGCCCCTCCATGAAGGACATGCTGGAGCGGATCCGCACCGTCTCGGACGGCAGCGTCGACATCCGGTTCTTCGAGCCCGGGGCGCTCGTCCCTCCCCTGGAAATCTTCGATGCGGTGGCGTCGGGCGGCGTGGATGCCGGCTGGGCGACACCCGGCTTCTGGGCCGGCAAGGTCCCCGCACTTCAGCTCTTCGCGTCGATTCCGTTCGGCCCTGCGGCCCCGGAATACATGGCGTGGATGTACTACGGAGGCGGGCAGGAACTGCTCGATGAGCTCTACCTCAAGCACAACATCAAGAGCACGCTCTGCATGATCCTGCCGCCGGAAGCCTCAGGCTGGTTTCGACAGGAGATCCGCACCCTGGAGGATCTTCGTGGCCTGAAGATGCGCTTCTTCGCCCTCGGCGCGAAGGTCATGGAGAAGATGGATGTCTCGACCCAGCTGCTAGCCGGAGGGGACATCTATCCAGCGCTTGAACTCGGCACGATCGATGCTACCGAATTCTCCAGTCCGGCTGTCGACCGGAACTTCGGCTTCGAGCAAATCGCGAAGTTCTACTACTTCCCCGGCTGGCACCAGCAGTCGACGTGGGCCGACGTGATCTACAACCTTGACCGCTGGAACGAGTTGTCCCTCAGTCAACAGGCCTTGTTGACGATGGCCTGCGGAGATCTTGTGAGCAGCAGTCTCGCGCAGGGCGAAGCCCTGCAGATCCCGGCGCTCGAATATTTCGCCGGCCAGGGTGTCCAGTTCCGGCGGTGGAACGACGAGTTCCTGACTGCCTACCGGGAGGCATGGGAGCAGGTCGCGGTTGAAGAATCGGAAAAAGATCCCGACTTCGCGAAGGCCCTGGCGTCGCTCAATGAGTTCCGGGAACGCTTCGCTGTCTGGCGGAACCTCGGGTACCTCGACTGATGACGGAGACACTCGACCATCACATCGGGGGGCGTCCGGTTCCCGGCGCCTCCGGCCGCACCGGCGAAGTCTTCAACCCCTCTACCGGCGAAGTCGCCCGGCACGTCCGCCTTGGCGGAGCGGAGGATGTGGACGCCGCTGTCCGGGCCGCCAAGGCGGCGTTTCCGGACTGGCAGGCAACCCCGCCCGCGGCGCGGGCGCGGATCATGTTCCGCTACCGTGCGCTGCTGGAAGAGCATGCCGCCGAGATCGCCGAACTCATCTCGCGCGAACACGGCAAGACTCTGGATGATGCCCGAGGCTCGCTGATCCGCGGCTGGGAGGTTGTGGAATTTGCCTGCGGCATACCGCATCTCCTCAAGGGCGAGCACAGCCGCGACGTGGGTACCGGGATCGACAGCTGGTCCCTGATGCAGCCGCTCGGCGTCTGTGCCGGAATCACTCCGTTCAACTTTCCCGCAATGATTCCGCTCTGGATGTTCCCGCTGGCCGTTGCCTGCGGCAACACCTTCGTCCTGAAGCCGTCCGAACGGGATCCGTCATGCCCGGTTCGCCTTGTGGAGCTCTTCGAGCAAGCAGGTGGACCGCCGGGCGTCGTCAACGTCGTCCACGGCGATAAGGAAGCGGTGCACGCGGTTCTTGCGCATCCCGACATACAAGCCGTGAGCTTTGTGGGCTCCACGCCCGTCGCCCGAGCAGTGTATGCGGGTGCCGGCGAGCACGGGAAACGCGTCCAAGCCCTGGGCGGCGCGAAGAATCATCTCGTCATCATGCCCGACGCGGACCTCGACAACGCGGCAGATGCGCTACTTGGCGCCGCCTACGGCTCGGCGGGCGAACGATGCATGGCGGTATCTGTTGCCGTGCCGGTGGGGGACGTGGCAGATCCCCTTCGCGATCGTTTGGCGGAACGCGTGCGCGCCCTCAAGATCGGGCCGTACAACGACCCGGGGGCCGAGATGGGCCCCCTGGTGACACGTGCGGCGCTTGAGCGGATCGAGGGCCTTGTAGCCAAGGGCGTGGATGAAGGCGCCGAACTGGTTGTCGACGGCCGTGGACTTAAGCTCCAAGGCTACGAGGATGGCTTCTACATGGGTGGCTGTCTCTTCGACCGCGTCTCTCCGGAGATGACCATCTATCAGGAGGAAATCTTCGGACCGGTGCTCTCGACGGTGCGGGTCGAATCCTACGCGGACGCCCTGGACCTCGTGCGGGCAAATCCCTACGGCAACGGGGTCTCGGTATTCACGCGCGATGGCGCCGCCGCCCGGGATTTCGCCGAGCGGAGCAACATCGGCATGGTGGGGATCAACATTCCGATCCCGGTGCCGGTGGCCTACCACACATTCGGCGGATGGAAGAACTCGTTCTTCGGAGCCTCCAATACGCACGGCATGGAAGGCGTCCGGTTCTACACCCGGATCAAGACCATCACCGCTCGCTGGCCCACCGGAGGAGAAAGCCGCGCCGAGTTTGTGATCCCGACGCATCGCTAGCCAGCCTGCGCTGGTTCGTGACATGACTGTGTGCCGGAAGTTTCCAGTCTGGTGCCAGTCTCGCGTCAATCGCCGTCGATCTTCCTCTAGCGAAGGTCCCCCCATGGCTGCGCCGCCATGACCCTCGCAGACTGGCCAGAACGGTGGTTAGCTTGGGGGCCAATCCGGCAAACTTGTCAGTCTAGTTGGGCGAGAAACCGTCCACTGAACATGTGCGCGAGGTGTTAACCTCCCCAACCATTCCAGGACCGCAATACTTCATCTTCAATTGAGATAGAGAACTCTCCCCTATAAGACATATTGCAGGCGAAGGCTCATAGGAACGCTTAGGTCTGCGAAAATTGCATGCCTCTCATGCACAATTAGCCCGAAATTAACTGGAACTTACATGTCGGATTCCCTATATCGAGAGTGAGAGGATATTCAAGGAGTAGCAGCAGGGAAATGGTCAAGATAAACGTCTTTGTCCTTACTTCAGCATTTGTTCTGTTCAGTTTCCTCTTGACCGTGCATCATCCGGCCCATGCACTCTGCGTAATGAGTGACGGCAGTTCTGGAGCAATCGACGGTCAACACCGGCCGGGAAGCTGTTCCTGGGCGGACGAGGGCTTTCAGGCACTGAATCCCTGCTCGGATTTCAGGGTCTTTACTACCGTCCCCGACGTAGGTTCGCCGCCCGGCGGGGGCTCGGCAAACCGGGCCTGTCATGAGGCTCTGCTCCATGACATTCATGCTTCCCCTTGTGAAGTCTCCGGGTCCTGTGACGCGGTTCAGTTGCGGTGGAGTTGGGCGGGCGCTGTCCCCCAACGGCACGCACTCAGCATCCCGCGGAACTGCAACTGGACCCTCCGCACAGGTTCGGGCAGATGCCCGCAGATTGAAGGGAGGACGATAACGAAATGAAAGCCGCGATGGCTGCCGCCAGACAACCGATCAGCCCGTTCAAGCCCGGCGGCACTGGCCGCCGTAGCCGGACACTCGTGTTCGGCCTGGGGACAAGCGGGAGTCGCCAAAACTCACCCCGGCCGGCAGGATTCCTGCCGAATGGTTCGTGCCGCACCTGGACGTTCGTCGTCGGCCACCCCGACACGACACTTGACCGCCGCCCCCATGCCACGGGAAAGCCTAGCGAGGCTTCAGGGCTCGGGTGTCAGGGGGGGAGCGGGTCCGTTGAAGGAGTCCTGACGACTAGCAAACTCTGCAGTACCTGGGAACGAGTGCGTTCGACAGCGGATGGCGGATGGCGGATGGCTCTGTGCAGTCGAAGCCCCGAGGCGTTGTTGGGACGGATTGCCCCGGACACTGGGGCACAGGTCCTTGGAAGCCGCCCGGACGCAACTAGCCGATGGCCAGTTGCGGGATAGGGCTTTCGCCGCATCGCATGAGTGAAGCGCCCGGCCACGGGCGGCGGCGCAAAAATACCCCTAAACTCCCAGCTCCAGCCAACAACAGGCTTAGCCACGGGCCCTACAGCTGTTGCAGCCTCGCTTTCGTAAAGAAGGTCGGATCATGATCAAGCAACTGCATCACAATGCGTATCGATGTCGCGACTCGGAAGAAACCCGCGCATTTTACGAAGACTTCCTCGGCCTGCCTCTCGCTGAGGCGCTGGCAATCGGCACGACGAAGACGGGCCGCCCCGCCCAGGTACTTCACACGTTCTTTCGGCTCGATGACGGCTCCTTCCTGGCCTTCTTCGAAGCGCCTGATGAACCCTTCGAGTTCAAGAAGCAGCGCGACTTTGATCTGCATATTGCACTTGAGATCACACCCGATGATCTGCACATGATGCTTGCCAAGGGAAAGGAAGCGGGCATCGACACGCGCGGCCCGTCGGATCACGGCATGCTGGAGTCGATCTACTTCCGGGACCCCAACGGCTACGTCATTGAACTCTGTGCCAAGCGCCCAGGCCACGACAGCCATTTCGATCCCACCCTTGCGCGCGCCAAGCTGGACACGTGGCAGCAAGCCAAGGCGCCGTAGCCGGCATCGGACGCGCGCCGGGCTCTCCAAAAAGCCGCCATCAAGTTGCGTCTAGAAGTATCCCTCAAGCCGGCGAAGGAACTCGACGGACGACTCCAAGAGAATCAACGCCCCGTAATGCCGCGGTTCGTGGTCGAGAAGAGGCCAGGCAACCGCAACGGGGGCCGAACTCCCTACGTCATCGAGGGCGGGTCATGACCCACGCTACCTCCTCCAGGCGCCCTCCGCCGATCGCCCATCGTTGCACGGTGTCCCTGTAGCGGCTCCACCATCCCAGCTGTTCGCCGGGAGAATCGATTCCGATCACCCAGACGCTTTCAGATGGCCCCGCCGCTTGCCGCAAAGCCCCCATCGATCGTGACGATGATCCCGCTCAGATAGCTCGCCCGCTCGGACGCTAGAAAGACGACTACGTTGGCAACTTCCTCGACAGCGGCGGCCCGCCCAAGTGGCAACCGCGAGAAGTATTCCCGCCACCGAGAACCGTCACCGAACTGCGTCTCGGCCTTGGTAACGAGCAGTGAGCGAATCCGGTCGGTCTCCACCGCGCCCGGATTCACGCCAAGGATGCGGACTCCTTGATCGATGCTGGTGCTGCCGACCCCACGCGTAAACGCCATCAGTGACGCGTTGCCGGCACTCCCCGCGATATAGGCAGCGTCGAAACGTTCGCCTGCCATCCCGATGACGTTGACGATGACTCCCCGGCCCCGCTCCCGCATGCGGCGGTAGAACTGCCGAGTGATGTTGATGTAGCCGAAGACCTTCAGGTCCCAGGCCTCGCGCCATCGGGCCTCGTCGACCTGGTCGATGGTGCCTCCGGGAATTGCACCTGCGTTATTGACCAGAACATCGATGTCGCCACAGCGCTCAACGAGGCGTTCAGCCGAGCCGCGTTCGGCAAGGTCGATGGGATGGACTTCAACGTTCACCTGGTGGGCCGATCGAATCGCGCCGCGATGAGTTTCCAGCAAATCCCCGCTCCGTGCAGCCAGATGCAGATTCGCTCCTTCGGCCGCGAATAACTCGGCACAGCCCAGTCCAATGCCCTTCGACGCGCCGGTTACGAGCACGGTCTTCCCCTGTAGATCAAGATCCATCGAACGTCTCCCTGGACTGGTCTGCGCTGTGTTTGCCGAACGGGCCGGTGATGCGGCGCACGGGCCGCTGCCGCCTGGTCCCCGGTCCTGCCGCAGGTTACAAGGGGATGGAGCCCGCGGTGGTCCGTGGCAAAAGGCCGCGATCAGCGCCTGATCACCGGCCTCCGCATGGGTTGACGCCGCCGGCCGGAAAGCCGGCGCGCGGCGGTAGTTCCTTCAGGCTCCGCGCATCCACCTAACCCGTCGCAGGGTCGCGGACGGGGATTCGGAAAAGCGGCGCGCGTACTCCGCACTGAACCTCCCGAGGTGTTCGAACCCGCAGTCAAGCGCAATGTCCGTGACCGAATCGCACGGAGCGGCCGCAAGAAGCTTCGCTCGCGCATCGTCCAGCCGCACGGAGCGCAGAAACGCCATCGGCGACGTTCGCCGGTGACTCCGGAACGCTCTGAACAAGGAACGGCCGCTGATCCCGGAGTGCCGGACCAAATCACCGATCGACAGCGGTTCCGAGGCATGTTCCCGGATGTAGTCTTCGACGTCCCGCACCTGACGGGGAGCAACATCCGGCACCGTCCCCTCAAAGCGTGCGGAATAGTTGTGGGACTGACCGACCAGCAGCGCCGTCATCAGGGTGTCCTCGATATTCGCCACTAGGACCGGGTGGTCCTTGAGAGAGTTATCGGCTTCAAGGTCGTCCAACAGAAACCGGAGAAGCCTGAGATAACGATCGCGGAACGTCCGACCAAAGCGGGGAGCGAAGATCAGCGGATCAGAGATCGGCTCGCCCGTCACGGCGCGAATATGTCGTTCGAGTGCGCACCGCCGGATCTTCACGATCAGGCCGCACGAGCTCGGCCCATAGGTAATCGACAGTGGGCGCGTCGGAGAGGTCACCATGCCCTGACGCTGTGTGACGATGCATTTTTCGTTTCCGTTCAGGTACTTGATCGTCCCGGAAGCAGCGATCTGGACCAAGTAGAAGATCTCGGTCTCTCCGAGGTCGTAGCCGATGTCGGAACCAAAGGAGAGCGCCCCTACCGAAATCCGCCCGAGGGGTGCCTCGCACAACCGGAACCGGAGGCTCGCTGCACGCTCCGGAAAGCGGATCTGGTGTCCGCAGTAGGTGCTCGAAATGAAGGACGCGGCTTCGTCTGCGCGCGACGTGGCGGCAACTTTGTAGCGCGAAAGCGGTCGTACCGGGCGATTTGGCGTGTTGGTACCCATCGGTCTATCCGAAACCAGCATATGGACGGTCATGGAGGGCGACAAGACGCGCACGGCTCGGACTCCGTGGCGGCGCATGGCGGAATCCGGACATTGTTGGCGCGATCCGGATTGCACTTGCACCTGCCCAAGGCTTGGGTGGAGGGGTGGGCACGTGACGCGCACTGGCACGCGTATTGTGCCGTCGGGCGCGCCGAATGAGCCCGAAGGAGGAGAATTGCCGATGGTTGCTTTGACCATCAACGGATACAGCTATCTCGTTGACGCCCCACCGGACACACCGCTGCTTTGGGTGATCCGGGAGGAACTACGTCTCGCCGGGACCAAGTATGGCTGCGGTATCGGCCTTTGCGGCGCGTGCACGGTGCACGTGAACGGTGAGGCCGTACGCTCATGTCAGGTCGAGACAGGAGACGTCGAGGGCACCTCGATCACCACCATCGAAGGCCTGCATTACGGGGACGACCATCCGGTCCAGCAAGCCTGGATTGAGATGCAGGTGCCGCAGTGCGGCTATTGCCAGTCCGGTCAGATCATGCAGGCAGCTGCGCTGCTTGCTGCCAATCCCCAGCCGAGTCGTAATGAGATCGTCGAGGCGATGGACGGAAATCTCTGTCGGTGTGCGAGCTACTCGAGCATCGTAGGCGCCGTCGAACGGGCCGCCGCGATCGCAGAAAGCGAGGTCTGACATGACCAGCCACGAATCACAGCTGTCACGGCGGGACTTCCTGGTCCGATCGATGGCGACCGGATCGGGTCTCGCACTCGGTATCGGGTTCACCACCGGCGGGCTTCCAAAGGCTCACGCAGCCGCCGAGGCATTCACCCCCTCGATCTGGTTCACGATGCAGCCCAACGGCAAGACGACCATCCACGTCGTGAAGGCCGAGATGGGCCAGCACATCGGCACTGCCTTGTCCCAGATCGTCGCGGATGAACTCGAAGTCAACTGGAACGACGTCACCATCGACTATCCGGAAGGGAGCAGCGAAAACTTCGCGGTCTACGGTCTCTCGTACACGGTGAACAGCGGAAGCGTGACGACCGAGTTCGATCGCCTTTCGCGCTCCGGCGCAGCCGGGCGGATCGCACTCGTCGAGGCGGGTGCCGGGCTCCTCGGGACCCGGGTCGAAGACGCCGTCGCCGAGAACAGCCGGGTGACCGACAGCGTCTCCGGACGGTCCCTCAGCTACCGCGAGATTCTCTCGCAGACGACCATCGAACGGCGCTTCACGTATCCCGACGACTTCCGTGAACTGCCACGCAAGCGGCGCGAGGACTACAAGATCATTGGCCAGTCCATGCCCGCCCATGACATTCCCGGGAAGACCAATGGGAGCGCCCGCTACGGAATCGACGTGTTCATTCCGGGCATGGCCTACGGCGCACTCGTCACGCCCCGCGCGCGGTACGGGTCCAAGGCCCTTTCCGTAGACGACACGCAGGCGCAAACGATTCCAGGCTATCTCCAAGCCGTCACGGTGGACGATAGCTTCGGCAAGTGCACCGGATGGGTCGTCGCCCTTGCAGAATCGTTTCCTGCGGCCGTCAAGGCAGCCCAGGTCCTAGAGGTCGAATGGGATGCAGGACCGCACGCCAATGTGAGCAACGAGACCTTGCTCGAGGAATACCGGAACCTTCAGGCGGACCCTGAAGCCGGAGCCCCCTGGGTGGATCAGGGCAACGTGGACGGCAGTCTCGCCGCCGCCGACGATGTGGTGGAGGTGGAATACACCACCGACATGGTTGTTCACGCCACGATGGAGCCCCTCAACGCCACTGTGCAGCAGGTCGGCGACACGTGGCATGTCCATGTGGGCACGCAGAGCACATCCTTTGCCCGCATGACTCTCACCGGCTACCTCGCCCATGTTCTTGGCCGGCCGGCCGAGGAGATCAAGGTGGTGGTGCACCAGCTCGTGCTGGGTGGTGGATTCGGCGGCAAGCAGGACTACGACGAAATCCTGGCCGCCGCCTATTGCGCCATGCAGGCCGGCCGCCCCGTCAAGCTGATCCAGACCCGCGAAACCAATTTCGCGACCAGCTTCCCGCGCACCCCGACCCTCCACAAACTGCGTGGGGCTATCAAGGGTGGTGCCTTCACGGCCATGGAGCACGACATCGTGTGCGGCTACATGGGGCCGCGCTTCTCGGTCGGCAAGGCCTACGGAAGCGACTGGTTGCAGCAGGATGCGGATGACGGATCAGGCCGCGACATCGACCAGTGGTCGATCGGAGGCAGTGATCACTGGTACACGCTCGCCAATCACCGGGTGCGCGGAATCAACCACGACCCCACCACATGGGCGGTGCAG
Source organism: Alphaproteobacteria bacterium (assembly GCA_965215575.1). Classification (GTDB taxonomy): domain Bacteria; phylum Pseudomonadota; class Alphaproteobacteria; order TMED109; family TMED109; genus VXPW01. The sequence goes on along the minus strand of OZ244069.1, from coordinate 1,320,018 downwards.
GCATCTGCACTTCGGACCGTGTCCAATTCGTACAACTACTTCGTCGTCGAATCCTTCCTTGACGAGGTGGCCCATCGGATCGGGGCGGACCCGTTGGAGTTCCGGCTCGCCATGCTGTCAGGAGAGGGATCGCGTCGGGGTATTCCCAACGCCGGCTACGAACCCGGCACCGGTTCGGACTACTACATGGACCAGTTGTGGATCTCGCTCCCATGGCCTACCGAAAACAGCTGGATTCCTTACGAATCCGCAACAGTCGGAGGCGCCCAGCGCTTGGCCAACGTGCTCCGCGTTGCCGCAGGCAAAGCGGGTTACGGCAAGCGCATGCCGCAGAACCACGGCATGGGCATTGCGGTATCGGCTGCGGAAGAACGGCAGAGTCCCACCTGGGTGGCGGGCATCGCCGAGGTCGCCGTCGATCCCAATAGCGGCGAGATCGACCTGCAGAAGCTCACGATCGCCATGGACATGGGAATCGCGGTCAACCCGGACAACGCCCGGGCCCAGATCAAGGGCGCGGCACTCTGGGGTGCAAGCCAGGTGCTGAGCGAACGCCTTACCGTGAAGGATGGCGCGTTCGAGCAGCAGAACTTTGACACCTATCTCCCGATTCGCTTGAGCCAGGTCCCCGAAATCGACGTCGAAATCGTCGAATCCGGGCACCACCCGAGCGGTGTTGGAGAACCGTCGTCGACGGTCGTCGCCCCCGCGGTGGCGAACGCCGTGTTCAATGCGGTTGGTGTGCGCATGCGGCACATGCCGATTACGGCGGACGCGGTGAAGGCTGCCCTCAAGGCAAGCTGAACCGGTAACCCCGGTCTGGAGCTGCGCGACCTGTTCGCGCAGCTCCTTTGCCGCATGATGCGAGCCCGATCCCGCTTTGTTGGTGAGCAACGCGATGTCCAACTCCCTCCACATGATGTCGGCTTCCGAACTCGCCCATGGGTTTCGTGAGGGCAGTTGCTCGCCCGTCGAGGTAACCCAAGCTGCGCTTGACCGGATCCACTCCCTCGACGACATCTACAACGCTTTCTGCGTCGTCGACACCGAAGGAGCATTGGAGGCTGCCCGCCGATCCGAACAGCGATGGCGGGCGGGCCAGCCACTAAGCCGGCTCGACGGAATCCCCACCACCGTGAAGGACCTGATCCTTGCGAAGGGATGGCCTACGCGCCGTGGGTCGCGCACCATCGACCCCGACCAGCGCTGGGACGTCGACGGGCCTCCGGTCGCGCGGCTGCGGGAAGCGGGCGCTGTGCTCCTGGGCAAGACGACGACTCCCGAGTTCGGATGGAAGGGAGTCACGGACAGCCCGTTGACGGGCGTCACCGTCAACCCATGGGACCCGAAGCGGACACCCGGCGGATCCAGCGGCGGCGCCGCGGCGGCTGCAGCGCTGGGAATGGGCACACTCCACCTTGCAACCGACGGCGGAGGCTCAATCCGCATGCCGGCGGGATTCTGCGGTCTCTTTGGCCACAAGCCGACCTTTGGCGCCGTGCCGGTCCATCCGCATTCGCCGGCAGGGACCCTGTGGCATCAGGGGCCCATCACCCGAACGGTCGACGACGCATGCGTCATGCTCGACGTTATTGCACAACCAGACTCTCGTGACTGGCAGGCGGTACCGCTTACCCAGCCACTCACTCCTCCCAGGGAAAACAGGTTTGACATCGCCGGATTGCGCATCGCCTACAGCCGATCCCTGGGCTACGCGAGTGTCGACCCGGAGATCGCGGCCCTGGTGGAGGACGCGGTCGGCTGGTTCGCCGACGCGGGAGCGATCGTCGAGGAGCGGGATCCGGGCTTCGACGACCCGATCGATGTCATGGTGACGCTCTGGACGGTAGCTCTGGCGCTGGCCACGGAGGGGCTTTCGCCGGCTCAGCGCGAACTCGTCGACCCTCCGATCCTGGAACTCGCGGAACGGGGGAAGACCGTCTCTGCCGTGACCTACCGCCAAGCCGAGCAGGCTCGCGAGGCGCTCGCCAGGAGCATGCGGGTCTTTCATGAACACTACGACCTTCTGATGACGCCTCAGCTCCCCCTGACCGCCTTCGAGGCGGGACATGAAGTCCCGCAGGGCAGTGGCATGACTCGCTGGTGGGAGTGGTCGCCGTTTACCTTTCCGTTCAACCTGACCCAGCAGCCGGCTTCCTCACTGCCGTGCGGATTCGCCTCTAACGGCATGCCGGTCGCCGTGCAAATCGTAGCTTGGAAATTCAACGATGAACGCATTCTGCGCGCCTGTTGCGCTTACGAGCGGGCCCACCCGTTCGTCATGCCGACTCATGTGGCTGCGCACTAGCACCGGAATGCCAAGCTTTCCGGGGGCACCCGCCCGGCAAACTTGCCGGTATTGCAATCCGAGTTAACGAGTCGCCGCGCAATCAGGCCCTTGCGCCCGAACCTTGGTTGCTTCCGGGCTCAACACCACTCGGCTCCCGGATGAAAGCGATCTTGGGTAGGCTTGTCAGCTTGCCCCGGACAACGCCACGGACATCATTGTCAGCGCGGTTCGGAACTCGCCCGGTCGGGCTCCCCGCGACGGAATTTTCCCCTCTCGGTCCATCGCCGAGCAGAACCAGATCAAGTGGATCCCGCACACCTTCGATGCACTTCGCGCGGGCCTGCCTGGCAGCCAGTACCAGCACGCGCTGCCTACCGGGAGGAGCGGTTGCTCAGGAGCGACACCAGGCCAATTACGCAGAAAATCACGGCCACCGGGTAGAAGATGCTGCTGGTCAAGACAGGCAACACCGTGTCAAACCACACGGTCGGGTCACCAGGATCAGGATCGAGATTCTGGTCCACGAAGCCCTGCAATCCCACCAAACTGTTCGAATGCAATTGCACCCAAAGTCGTGCGATCGAGGGCCCAACACCAAACAACGCCAAACCAAGGGCTGCGAATCCGAGGGCGAGTATTATCCGGCCGAAGAGACGATGCATGGTTACGGCCTCCCGTCGACTCGGCGACGCTCCGCCGTATGTCGTTGCCTGGAATCTATCGGACCCGGCCGGGCTGCGCGATGCAATGCCCGCCGAGGATTGATCGAGAGGCCCCCGCAACCCAGAATGTGGGGTTGGTTCGCGGGCCTCTACCCGTCCCTCCCGACACCGCCGGATTCTGTGGAACCAAGCTTCACCCTCGCACCTGCCCTGGCCATCGACGAGATCGGGACCCGCCTGCAGCGCGCATCGCCGGCAGGTGTGATCACGGCCGTGATCGGCGATGTGCGGCTCCCCGAGTCCCTGCTTGAGGGCCTTGTACCCGCCGCCGTATTGGTAGGGCTTGTCGACCGGCCGGCCGGACCTACGGTCCTACTGACCCGGCGGGCGGACGACCTCCCCCGGCATCCTTCGCAAGTGAGTTTCTCCGGCGGCGTAGTCGAATCCCATGACGTGGACGAAGTAGCCTGTGCGCTTCGAGAAACGGAAGAGGAGATCGGGCTAGACCGTCACTATGTCGAGGTCATCGGTCGGCTTGATACGTGCATCACCGGCACTGGCTACGCAGTTGCACCGGTCGTGGGCCGCATCGCCCCGGGCTTCCGGCTTACGCTCGCGACGCGCGAGGTCGCAGCAGCGTTCGAGGTGCCCCTGAAGTTCATGCTTGACCCGGGCAACCACACCGAAGGGAAGCGCGTGACTTCTCAAGGGACGTTCCGCTTCTACGACATCCAGTGGCAAGAACACCGGATTTGGGGCGCAACAGCCCGCATGCTGGTGAACCTGTTTGAACGGACACGCCTCCCATGATCCGCACGCTCCTGGTCCGAATCCTTCCGTTTCTGGTACCCCTCATCCTTTTCTTCGCCTGGTACCAGCTGGCCCGTCGCCGGGCCAGCAGGGCGGGTGAAGCGCCACCGAGCTGGCGGGAGGCCCCATGGGGGTGGATCGTGTTTTCCGGGCTGCTGGTGATGGCGCTGGGACTCGCCTTCTTCCGGTTTTCGACCGGCGCTTCGCCGGAGGGGAATTACATACCCCCGAGATTCGAGGACGGGCGGATAATTCCCGGTCACGTGGAGCCGTGACAGAACGCACTCTGCGGGTGGTCGGCAGGATCAACGCACCGCCACCCTGGATGGAACGTTCGCTGGTCACGGCGGTGATGGGAGCCCTGGACGTCGTAGGACCTAAACCCGGGGCACTGTTCGTCGGCGGATGCGTGCGCGACTCCCTGCTTTCCCGCCCCAGGGACACCGTCGACATCGATGTAGCCACGGTGCATCCGCCGCTCGAGGTACAGCGGCGGCTGGGCGAGGCAGGCATCCGGACGATCGCCCCAGGTATCGACCATGGCACGGTCACCGCGCTTCCATCGCCCGGACACACTGGATCGGTCGAAATCACCACGCTCCGTCGCGACGTCAGAACGTTCGGAAGGAGAGCAGAGGTGGAGTTTTCGGACGATTGGGTGGCAGACGCAGAACGCCGTGATTTCACGTTCAATGCGCTCTATGCGGGGCCAGACCTTCGCATCTTCGCCGTTAACGATCTCGGTCTGCAGGACCTCGCACGCGGCCGCGTGCGATTCATGGGCACCGCGGCGCACCGGATCCATGAGGACTACCTCCGGATTCTCCGCTATTTCCGCATGTTCGCCTGGTTCGGCGGCCAAAAGCACGACCGCGTCAATTTGAATGCCATCGCCAAGGCACTCCCGGGCCTCCAACAGGTATCCGGCGAACGGCTGAAGGCTGAGTTGATCCGTCTGCTCGAGGCTGACAGTCCGGTCCCGGCCGTGCACGCCATGGCCGTCACCGGCACCCTCCAGCGAATCCTCGGGGGCTGGAGCAATCCGGCGTCAGCCGGCGCCCAGCGCCGTCTGCGGGCACTCGGTCGATTGGTGCGAATGGAAACCCTGCTTAGCCTTGCCGATCCCTATCGCCGGCTCTGCGCGCTCGTCGATTCCGCGTTCGGTGCCGCGCAAGCAACGAACTGCCTCCGTCTTTCCAGGACCGAAGGGCAGCGGCTCCGCGCCGCGGCCGCGGCCGGGCCGCCGCCCACCACACGAACGCAGGCGCGGCGCCAAATCTGGGAGGCGGAGGACCGCGGCCTTGCAGTTGACCGACTGCTGCTCGGCGCGGCCCGCACCGGGAGGCCCGCACGGGCGGTCGTCGGCCAACTCATCCGGTTCATGGCGACCTGGACCCCGCCGCAATACCCCCTGGGCGGGGATGACGTGATCCAGCTGGGCGTGCCACCAGGCCCCGAGCGCCAGGCATTGCTGCGTGCAGTCGAAGCATGGTGGGCAGACCGTGACTTCGCGCACGGAAGGGAGAGCTGTCTGGCAGAACTCCGGCGCCGGGCTCAACAGCCGGACGCCTGAACGTCGTCGCGTCACCGGGGCGCCGCCAGGGCAGGCGCCGAATTGCGGAGGCGGTCAGGCCGATTTGGACAGCGCTTGCGATCCTTCCGCCAACTCGTCGCCCATCGGCGGTGCGGCGGGCGCAACGGCCGTCGTGAGAAGACCCGCTTTCTTGAGATCCCTGAGGCCGGGCAAATCGTTGCGTGATTCGAGGCCGAAATGATCCAGGAAAGCCGCCGTCGTCTGCCAAGTCGTCGGACGGCCAGGCACCTGTTTGTGGCCACGCGGTTCAATCCAGCCCTCCTCGAACAGGATGTCGAGCGTGCCGGGACTGACCGTCACGCCACGGATCTCCTCAATCTCGGCACGGGTGACCGGAGCGTGGTAGGCTACGATGGCCAGCGTCTCCAGCCCGGCGCGAGACAGCTTCCTGCGCCTGACCCTTTCAACCGTCAGCCGGTCCGCAACGTCGCTCGCCGTGCGGAACGCCCACGCATTCCCGACCTTGGAGAGTTCGACACCACGCCCTCGGTAATGCACGTGCAGCGAAGCCATGACCGCTGCGAGTTCCACACCCTCGGGAAGTACCCGGGTGATTTCCGCCGCCCGCACCGGTGACGCGCTGGCGAACAGCAGCGCCTCCACGATCCGACTCGCCTCGAGCAATTCCGTATTGGCGTTCCCGGTTGCTTTTCCACCGGCATTTGCCGCACGATCAGTACCGGTGCGCACCGAGTGAGCAGGCGGCGCACCGCCTGTCCTGGAGTCCGGGGAATCCGGCGGTGCCAGCGCGTCCAGGGGCTCATGCGACATGGGACTGATCTCCGGCGCGGGCGCGCGCCCGTACGAGAACGGGGCCAAACGGCTGCGTCTGCCGCATGTCTAGTTCACCCCCGCGGACGAGTTCCAGACTTGCGACAAACACCGAAGCGTATGCCGAACGCCGCACCACCGATGGATCGTGCCGAGGCAGGAACCCCACGAGCGTCGCCCATTCCTGCAGGTCGTCCAGCCGGTCCCGGATCCAGACGGTCGCCGTTTTCACCGAATACAGCCGCTTGGAAGGAACCATGTATGTCGAGGGCTGGCGCCGACGACAGACGCCGGCGTAGGCAACCAGAAGTTCCTGGAACGTTGCGTCGACCACAGCGGAGACACGCTCTCCACGTGGCTGCACCTCGCCACGTGCATGTCGGTCTCGCCCGAGCAGCGGACGCTGGAACAACAGCTCGCCGTGCTGTCGCATTGCGTCCAGGCGAGCGATCCGAAACCGGAGGGCCTCGGCGAGTTCCTCGCCGGTCTGCTCGTCGTCATCGGAATCCGGAAGCAGCAGACGCGACTTCATGAAGGCGAGCCACGCGGCCGTCACCAGATACCCGGCGGCAAGCTCCAAATTGAGGCGTCGCGCTCCCTCGACAAACGCGAGATATTGTTCGGCCAACTCCAAGATCGAGATCTCGGCCAGGTCCACCTTCTGGCGGCGGGCCAAGGTGAGGAGGAGGTCAATGGGACCCTCGAACGCGCCAAGCGAAAGCACGAGCCCCTCCGGCTGTAACCGGGTTGGGGGGGGATCCTCTTCGAAGGCTACTGCGAGTTCGCTCACGACAGCCCCACAAACCGAACGATTATGGATACCACATATTGGGCCGGTTCGCCAAGAATCCACCGAAATATGGGGAATTCCCTCCCGAATGCCGAAACCGCGAGCGGGATCACGATGAGGCCCAGCAGCAGTACAGAAAATCCGTAGCGCTCCGTCCGGCTCCAAACCCTGGCCCAGGCCGGCGGCAGCCCGGCGTACACCACGCGCCCACCGTCCAAGGGCAGCAACGGCAGGAGATTGAGGAGGGCCAACAGCACGTTGATCCAGAGAGCGTTCACCAGATTGTCGCCCACCCACTCCCCACCCACGGGGATGGCAGGAACCAAGTGGAGAAGCAGCGCGGCGAGGAGTGCCAGTCCAATATTCATGGCCGGGCCTGCCAGCGCCACGACGGCAATCCCGAACCGACGCGGTTTCAGCCGGAAGAACTGTACCGGGACCGGCTTGGCGTAGCCGAACACCAGAGGGGAGACCAGCAACAGAACGGCCGGCAGGAGCACCGTTCCGACAGGATCGACATGGCGCAGCGGGTTGAGGCTGATCCTGCCCGCACGCCGGGCTGTGTCATCTCCAAATCGCTCCGCAGCATATCCGTGCGCCGCCTCGTGCAGTGTGATCGCCAGCAGCACGGGCAGCGCCCAAACGGACACCGCGTACACAAGGTGACCGGCGTTCTCAAACACGCGCGACCGCCTTGCGGAACGCATCGAAATCGAGGGCGCTTGTCTCACGTGGGTCGCGGCGGGCGGCCAGCCACGCCAGGGACGCCTCCCAGCGTTCCATTGCTGCTTCGCTCAGCGGCGGCACCCGCCGTGCAAGGGCAGCCATTTCGCTGAGGATTCCATTGCAGTGCAGCACGACATCGCACCCGGCTGCGAGGGCGCGAACCGCATTGTCTGCCACCGAGCCCGCGAGCGCCTTCATCCCGAGATCGTCGGAGAGCAGCAATCCCTCAAACCCGATCCGTTCGCGCACGACCTCCTGGATCGCCCGCCGTGACACCGTAAGTGGAGCGCCGGGATCGTAGGCCGTGTACACCACGTGCGCTGTCATCGCGATCGGGGCGTCGCGCAACGCACGGAACGGTTCGAAGTCGGTTGTGTCCAGCGCTTCCGCGTTCGTCTCCACCACCGGCAATTCCGCATGGCTGTCTGTCTCCGCACGGCCATGGCCGGGTATGTGCTTGACGATTGGAAGCACGCCGGCGAGACCGAGCCCCTCGGCCGCAGCACGGCCCAGACGGGCCACGACGCTAGGGTCGTCGGCAAAGGCACGATCCCCGATCACCGCGTCCGCACCGTCCACCAGGAGATCAAGGACGGGTGCGCAATTCACGTCGATCCCCAACGTGGCGAGATCGCGACCGATCAACGCGTAGCCGGTCCGCGCGACCGCGGATGCTTCTGCCAGGTCGCGCGCTGCCAGCTGCCCGAACACGGAGGCCGGCGGATAGGCCGGCACATGCGGGGGCCCCAAGCGCTGCACGCGGCCGCCCTCCTGGTCAATCAGGACCGGAACGTGGCGCCCGGCGGTTTCCCGCAGGCCACGGACCAGGGCGCCGGTCTGGGCTGGCGATTCCAGGTTACGGGCAAAAAGAATGAAACCAAGAGGATTGGCCTCGGCGAACAGCGCGCGCTCGTCGGGCCGCAGCTCAGTACCGGCAATACCGAAGATGACCGGAAGGATCACTGCCCCTTTGCGACGAAACAGGCGACCCCGCGCTCTTCCAGCACATTGCAGATAGCACCGGCATCTTTCCGAGACTCGAACGGGCCGGCCTGAAGACGGTGCACCCGTTCCTGTTCGGAGACACTGAAGACTCGAACACGGAAATCGAGTGTGCCGAACACATCCGGGTGGGCCGCAAGCAAACGCTGCGCCTCCACGACGGCACGGTCCGGGGAACGGACCGCCAACATCTGAATCGCTGCCTTCCAGGCACTGCGGGGATGGCGCGGCTTGGGCAGTTCCGAAGGCTCGACGAGAGTGGCTTCTGCCCCTTGCTCCGGCTCCGAACCTTCTCCGGCTAACAGCACCGTCGCTGTCGGGCCGTCGGGCGGCGGGGCGGACGACTCCGAACGCGGGCGGGGAACTGGCTCCTCGTGACTCGGCAGCAGCCGCTCGGGGCCGGCCTGCGTGGTCGTATCGGTGCCTTCCAACAAGGGGTTGTCGTGATGATCCACCTGATAGCCGCCGGGGTCATCCGGCCGTTCGCGAATCGGCTCCGCAAGCGGCTCCACCACCGGCACTGTGCCGGGCGCCTCCTCATGCTTCCCCAAATATCCCTCGAAGTACAGCCAGGCTCCAATCCCGAAACCGCCAAACAACACCGCGGCAATTGCCACGCCCATGACGCGATTCATCGCATTTCCTCCGCAGGAGTCACGCCGAGAATTGACAGGCCAGCCTGCAGTACGGCCCGCACCGCATCCGCCAGTAGAAGCCGGGCGGCCGTCCGGGGGCGGTCGTCAGGGACCAGCGTTCGAAGGAAAGGCTCGCCTCGGGCGCCCGCCGTCCACAGCGCGTGGTACCGGGCAGCCACCTCCGACAGCTGAAACGCGATCCGGTGCGGTTCGCGGGCCCGGGCAGCCGCCTCGACCTGGCCGGGCCACAGCGCCACCTCCCGCATCAGGCCGACCTCTCGGGGGTCCTTCAGAAGCGCGGGGTCGGCTTCAGCGGCGACGTTAAGCCCCTGCAAGTTTGCATGTTCATCGACTCTCCGAAACACCGAACAAATCCGCGCATGTGCGTACTGGACATAGTAAACGGGGTTGTCCTTCGACTGACGGACCGCCTCGACTAGATCAAAGTCGAGCGGTGCATCGGGACGCCGGGTCAGCATCAGGAATCGAAAGACATCGGGGCCCACCTCGTCGATTACCGATGAAAGAGTCACGATGTTGCCATCCCGCTTGGACATCCGTACCGGCTGCCCGCCCCGCGTGACGCGCACCAGCTGACAGAAGCGGATGTCGAGATTCGCGGCCTCCTCGCTGAGGGCGGCGAGGCCCGCGGACACACGCTTCGCGTACCCCCCGTGGTCGGCGCCCCAGACGTTGACCTGTTCGCGAAAACCGCGTCGGAACTTGTCGAAATGGTAGGCGATGTCGCCCGCGAAATAGGTCCACTCGCCGTTCGCACGACGGAGCGGTCGATCGGCGTCGTCGTCGAACCGGGTGGACCGAAACAGCAACTGCGGCCGCGGCTCCCAGTTCTCCGCGCCGTCCCCTTTCGGGCGGGGAGGAACCCCGGTGTAGACGAGATCGCGCTTCGCGAGGGTCTTGACCGCCTCGTCGACCCGGCCGGCATCCCGCAGGCTGCGCTCCGAGACGAAGGTGTCGTACCGAATCCCGAGCCGGTCGAGATCACCCTCAATGAGCTCCATCATCGCGCGGATGCCGGCCTCCCGGAACTGCGCGAGCCAAGCGGCCTCGTCGGCGACTGATGATTGCCCCTCGTCGTTCGCGAACAGCTTCTCGGCGACGGGGACGAGATATTCACCGGGATAGAGGCCTTCGCCCGGCGGGCCACCCTCCAAGCCAGCCGCCATGCGATAGCGGTGATGGATTGATCGCGCGAGTTGGTCGACCTGACCACCCGCATCGTTCACGTAGTACTCGCGCGCCACGTCGAAGCCTGCGAACGCCAGCAGCGCCGCCAAGGCGTCTCCCAGCACGGCGCCGCGACCGTGTCCAACGTGGAGTGGCCCGGTAGGGTTCGCGGAAACGTACTCAACGTTGATGCGTTTACCCTCCCCAAGGTCAGACCTACCGTAGTCCGCCCCCGCTGCAACGGCATTGCGGAGGGCCGGGACCCAAGCGGTCGGAGCGATACGGAAATTGATGAAGCCGGGACCAGCAGGCTCTGCGGATTCAATCCCGGCCACCCCTGGCAATTGCCGAGCAATCCGTGCCGCCAGATCGCGCGGCGCCATCTTCAGGTGCTTCGCTAAAACCAGACTGGCGTTGGTGGCCAAATCGCCGTGGGCGGGATCCCGCGGGGGGGACAGCGTAACCGAGCGCTCGAGCAGCGCTTCCCAGTCATGTACCGGAGGCGCTTCCGCTGCCTCGGCAGACTCCCGGATCGCCTCCTGAACGTGTCGGCGGAGGTCCCGCAACGGATCTCCGCCGGTCATGGGCGCGTGCACGACCAATCAGCCACTAAGCGCGGAAGCGACCAGGGCGGCGTCTCCGGACACAAGGGCCCGTTTTCAGCCGGCGAGGCTCCGCCTGATGGTCTGAACCGCCTCCTCGGCAGTAGCGGTCATGAGCCGGACCTCGTTCGCGATCGACACGAACTGGAACCCTTCCCCAATCATCTTCAGTGCGTACTCGGGACTCAGGCAGTGGAGCCCTGCCGGTACCCCGGCACGCTTGGCGGCCGCCAGGATGGTCCCCATCGCCTCGTTCACCACCGGATCGTCCGTGTCCATCTTGGGTCGGCGGCCGAGGGACAGTGCGAGGTCGGACGGCCCCACGTAGATTCCGTCCAAGCCGGGCGTTGCAACGATCGCATCCACGTTCTCCACCGCTTCGGCAGTCTCAACCATGGCGATAGCAAGAAGGGTCTCGTTCGCCTTGTCGAGATATTCGGGGCCGCCGACCATCCCGGCCCGGATGGGCCCGAAGCTCCTGACTCCGTCGGGGGCGTACCGGCAGTAGGAAACCAGCTGAGCACACTGTTCCGCCGTGTTGATCATTGGGCAGATAATGCCGTAGCTGCCGGCGTCCAAGAGCTTGCCGATGATCCCCGCCTCCAGAATCGGAACGCGGGTGAGCGGGGTAACCGGAGTCGTCGTCAGTGCCTGCAACATGGGCACGGTCGAGGAAAAATCGTTCAGGCCATGCTGCAGGTCGATAGTCACGGAGTCCCATCCGCACCTTCCCATGGCCTCCGCGGAGAAGCTGTTGGGGATTGCGAGCCAGCCGTTTACAACGGCGCCGCCTTTCCGCCAGATTTCTTGAACCCCATTCGGACGCATGGTTCCTACTCCAGTACTTCTGGGTTGACGATATGCCCCGGCCGAATCCGGCCGTCGAAGGCGTCGAGGACGTTTTGGCAGGTCACTTCCGCCATGGATCGCATGGATTCGTTGGTGATGCCGGCCACGTGCGGCGAGAAGAGGACATTCTCGAGGTCAAGGAGCGGGTGATCGTCCGGCGGCGGCTCGAGGTCGAACACATCGAGCCCCGCCGCCCGGATACCGCCCGTGCGGAGCACGGCGGCCAGCGCTTCTTCGTCGATGATGCCACCACGAGCTGTGTTCACAAGAATCGCTGACGGTTTCATGCAGTCGAGCGCCGCTCGGTCAATCAGGCCTTCGGTTTCGGCATTGCGTGGGCAGTGCACGGTCACAAAATCCGCGCGCGCGAGACCTTCCTCGAGGCTCGTGACGGGACTGGCCCCCGCCTTCTCGATGAAAGCGCTCGAGACGTAGGGGTCATACACGTCCACGTTCATGCCCATTCCTCGGCAGATCGCCGTCGTTCGTGTCCCAATCCGGCCGAACCCGATCACGAGGAGCCGCTTGCCGAAGAGCTCGACGTTGTCCCGGTCGGTTCCGAACCGGTCCTTGAAACGGCGTTCGTGGACCGTGCCGTGGAAATACAGTGAGCGCTTGGCGAGAGCCATCATCAGGTAGACGGCATGTTCGGCGACCGACCGCGAATTGGCTTCGCCAGCGATCAGGAGCGGGATTCCGCGCTCGGTAAGCGTCTCCACGTCGACCGAATCGAACCCGACCCCGAAGCGCGCCACCACCTCGAGGTTGGGTGATGCCTCGATGAACGCCCGATCACATGGCGTGGTGCGGAGCGTCACGGCCGAGATGTCACCCATGCGATCGAGGAGCATATCCACCTCGTCATTCGAGCAGTCCTCCACGAGGACATCGTCACGGGCCTCCAAGAGAATGCGTCCTGCCGCGGGCATGCCCTGGACCAACATGACCTTGCGCTGATTTGCCATGGTGATGCTCCCTACACCTCTTTGCCGCCGCGCTCGGCGTGGCGTGATCGTCCCGAGAGTCTGGTGATTTGGCCGCGCGCGACCCACGCCTCGGTGGCGCCCTCCTTGGCCTGCACGTCGGCGAAGGTCTTGATCACTCGCTCGGTGCAGACGCGCGGGACCACCGCCCCGCCGTCACGGCAACTCATGCGGACCGCATACCCGAGGTAGGCGGCCGGATCAACGCGTCCGTGCAGTTCCATCCCTGCTGGACGACAGCCAGGGAGCTGGTCAGCGCGGCGACCAACGCTGCAACCTGCGTTGGTTTGGTGCGCCCTTCTTGCACACCAATCCGGTGGGTGAGCGGATCGCCGATCACGATGGAGTTTGGGGAAACACGGTCACGGCCCTCTGGTGACCCGAACACCATAGCGCACCCCTGTTCGACGCAAAACGCAACGCAAATGAGGTTCGAGGCTTCCGGCCCGTCGGACCGGGCCCACTGTCCTGCCGGCACTCTGCGCCCGCCGGTCGCGACGGCCGCTCGGAATGGCAGACCGCGACCGGCCGAACGACGCCGATGGCAGTTTCCGGCTCCCGCGGCACCTCCACCGGATCGTCGCCGTTGGTGCCCCCTACGGGAATCGAACCCGTGTTTCCGCCGTGAAAGGGCGGCGTCCTAGACCGCTAGACGAAGGGGACGCGTCAACGCTGGGGCTGGTTTCCGCAGGGAGAAGACAATTCTACCCCGCAACAGAACCCGACCCGGCGCAGTCATCAGGAGATCGTGGCTTGGCTTTTCGGATTCTATTCGGATTCCTCCGGCAAGTCATTTCGCCATGCGGCCGGAAGCACGCTACCTGTCGTGGCGCGCCTCACCCCGCGTGGGCGAGCTCGCTCGGAGCATGCGGGGCGGCCGGCACAGGGCTGGAACCTCGGCCCGTGCAGCGCACGCGGGGCAGCCCTGGCTGACGGCGGGAAGCCTAGCCCGCCATCCGAACCTGCTTCATAGTGTCGGCCTACGTCACGCAAAAAATCCCCGGCACTTGCGGTCCGAAACCTCATGACCGACGCCCCCGGAAAGATACCGTCCCGCCGCCTTGGAATCACCCTCGGGGACCCGGCAGGAATCGGCCCCGAGATCGTGGTGAAGGCCCTTGCGGCCCTGGCACCCGCCGACCGCGAGCGGATCGTCCTGATCGGTGATCCCGCCGCGCTGCAGCGGGCGGACGAGACCTTCGGCTGCGGGCTCGTCGCGACGTGCGCACTCGAACCGGGCGGCAGTTCCGGAAACCCCGTGCCCGGTGGAGTCCCCTCTGCGGCGGGCGGAGCCGCAAGCTACGCGGCCGTGGTACGCGCTGTGGACCTTGCCCGTTCCGGGGCGATCGACGTGATCGTGACCGCTCCGCTTTCCAAGAAAGCGCTGCATCTCGCCGGACGCCGCTACGACGGCCATACGGGGCTCCTGGCACATCTGTGCGGCGTGTCGAACCCTTTCATGCTGCTGGCCGCCCCCGTCTTCTCCGTGATTCACGTCTCGGCGCACGTGCCGTTGCGGGTGGCAATCGACCAGGTCCGCACGGACCGCGTACTGGACGCTATCCGCACCGGCGCGCGCCATCTGCAGTGTCTCGGGATCCCCCGCCCCAGGGTCCGGGTCGCCGGCCTCAATCCGCACGCCGGCGAGAGCGGCATCCTGGGCACCGAAGACGACGACGAAATCGCCCCGGCGGTCGAACAGGCCCGGGCGGAGGGCCTGGATGCCTCGGGACCGCACCCCCCGGATACCGTGTTTCGGCTCGCAGCTGCGGGAGACGCCGACCTGGTCGTCGCGCAGTACCACGACCAGGGACACATTCCGGTGAAGCTCAACGCCTTCGACTCGGCGGTAAACGTGACCCTGGGCCTGCCGATCCTGCGGGTTTCGGTCGACCATGGAACGGCCTTTGATATTGCCTGGAAGGGTGTAGCCAAACCCGACAACCTGCTCGCGACTCTTGCCTATGCGAGGCGCCTAGTCGACGCATCGGCCGCATCCTGATCACGGCGCCCGGACCGGCCGGACGCAGGGATTTCCACACTCCGGGGAGCGCGGCGCGCTCGTCGGCTGGCCGGCGGATACCTCCGAGCGCTTCGCGCCAGCACTCCTGCCGTCCAGCCGTGTACTGGCACCTCCGCCGGGAAGCCGCTCCGGCCCGGCCTGCTTCGCCTAGCCCGCTTCGCTCACCAGCGGACCTGACGCCGCCCGCTCGAGGCGCTTGGCGGCGGTGTCGGGGGTTTCGAAGCCGTTGGCGGCGTGCCCGGCGGCCCGGGGCCGCCGGAATCGGGCGCGACAGAGCCCGGCAATGCGGATTCCGGGCGCGGGTCACGCTGGATGGCGGGCGCCGGGCAGACGGCCTCCGTGGCGCCGGTCGCGGCGCGTGCGGCAGGGAGGAGGCTGGACCGTCGCGGGCGGGGTCAGGCGGGCCCCGCGCGTACCGGCGGGGCGCGCAGGGCGGCGAGCACGTGCGCGAACAGTTCCTGCAGCGGGTAGCCCGACGGGAAGGCGATCCAGACCTTGCGGACGGTGACGGTGATGCGGGCGGCGACCTTCAGCAACCGGGCGCGGATGGTGTCGGCGCGGGCGCGGGCCAGCGCCGTGCCCTGCAGCCCGACCTGGCGCAGGAGGGTGAGCAGGGCGCCGGCGAACGCGGAGAAGGTCAGCCGCAGCTGGTTGGCGCGCATCGTCGCGCTCGAGGTGCGGTCGGCGAACCGCCACAGCTGCTGTTCCCTGATCCGGTTCTCCATGTCGCCGCGGGCGCAGTACAGGTCCTCGTAGAGGGCCTGCGCCCCGAGGGTGCGGCGCGGGATGTTGGTGACCACGAAGCGCGGGTTGGCGCCGCGCAGCCCCGGCAGCCACTCGGCCTTGCCGATCACCCGGCGGGCCCGGCTCCAGGACGTCAACGTGCGGTAGCGGCATTCCCGGAACCGCCGCGCGGCCCGGCCGGTGGCGGCGCCCCGGCGCCGGGACTTGTGCAGCGCCTTCGCGAGCCACGGTTCCAGGCGGGCGTTGCGCGCGAGCCCGAACACGTACTCGAGGCCGGCGTCCTCGCACCAGCGCAGGATGTCCTCGCGGCAGAACCCGGCATCGCCGCGCACCCGGATCCGGGTCCCGGGCCAGCGCCGGCGGATCTGCGGCACGATCCGCGCCGGTTCGTCCACCGCGCCCGCCGCCGCATCGATATCGGCCGGGCGCAGCCGGGCGCACAGCACGTGCTCGCCGCAGGTCACGTACAGCGGGAGATAGCAGTAGTGCCCGTAGTAGCCGTGGAAGAACCGGCCCTCCTGGCGGCCGTGCAGCGGATCGTCGGTGGCGTCGAGATCGAGTACGATCTCCGCCGGCGGGGCGGCATGGGCCTCCAGGAACAGGTCCACCAGCAGCCGCTCGATCGCTTCCCGGTCGGCGGCAATCCGCTGGTAGCGGTCCCCGGCCGCCGCCTCCGGTACGCCGAGCTCCAGGCGGTTCAGCGTGCTCGACCCCGCCAGCGCATGCCCCCGGTCCCGCGCCCGCCGCCGCCGTTCCCCGGTCACGTCCGCACACCCGCTCGCCAGCGCGAAGGCGCTGTCGGCGCGCAGCCGGTCATGGTCGTTGAGGTCCTCGTAGCCCGCCGCCAGGGCCAACACCCGCTGCGCCACCAGCGTCTCCAGGCGATGCTCGATGCGTCGTGGGTCGCGGTGGTCGCGGAAGCACGCCGCCAGCCGCGCCGTCACCCGGAAGCGCCGGTCAACCTCCCGCAGCAGCAACACGCCGCCATCGGTCGTCAGCCGGCCGCCGTCGAACCGGCCTACCACCGCACGCCGGCCAAGGCCTTCAAACGCCAGTTGCGTCGAGGTACAGTCTGTGTGCATGGGGTGGCTCCGTCATGGCCGGTAAGGGTTTGTCTTTCTTACCTGTACCACGCGTTTCCGCTCCATGCACCCCCCGCTGGTGAGATATCCGGGCTAGTGGGCCGTCCAGCCGCCGTCGACCCGGAGACTGGTGCCCGTCACGATGCCGGACGCGGGCGAGGCAAGGTAGAGGACGGCGGCCGCCACCTCATCGACGGTGCCCAGGCGCTTCATGACGATCATGCCGTGCACGAACTCGGCGAAGTCCGGATCCTGCAGGAAGGGACGTGCGAGCGGCGTGTCGATGAAGGTGGGCGCGACGGCGTTCACCCGGACCCCATGCGGCCCGAGTTCGACCGCCATCGCCTTGGTCAGGCCTTCGATCGCGTGCTTCGTCATGCAGTAGACCGAACGGCCGGGCGAGCCCACGTGACCCATTTGGGAGCTCATGTTGATGATGGAGCCTGTGCCTCGACGCAGCATCACGCGGGCGGCACTGCGGGCGACACGGAACGCCGACCGGATGTTGAGATCCAGCACGTGATCGAGGTCCGCATCCGTGACCTCGGGAAACGGCTGCGGCCGGTTCGTGCCGGCATTGTTGACCAGCACGTCCAGACGATCCAGGCGTTCGATGCGCTCTAGCACCGCCTCGCCGGTCACGTCCTCCACCCAGACCTCGACCTGCCCAGGCGCCTCGCTCGCCAAGTCGTCGAGATCCCCCTCCGTCCGCGCCACCGCCACTACAGCGGCACCGGCTTCCGCGAGGGCCATGGCGCAGGCCCGGCCAAGCCCGCGGCCGGCTCCCGTGACCAGTGCAACCTGCCCCTCGATGCCGCGCGCCCAGGCAGGCAGCTCCTGCCGTTTCCGTACCGTTTCAGTCATTGCGTTCTCCGGGTTCGGGGCCAATCCGCCATGCTACGATCGCCCGCCGGCTGCGTTTTCGGATACCTATCATGGCCCGTCACCTCAAAACCGGAATCAGCGACGACGCCAAGGCGGAGGCCGACGCCAAGGTGCGGCAGGCCGTCGAGGACATTCTGGCCGCGATCGACACACGCGGTGACGCGGCGGTGCGCGAGTACTCCGAACGCTTCGACCGCTGGTCTCCTGAGTCCTTCCGGCTGAACCGCGCCATCATTGACGCCTGCTACGCCCGCGTCAGCGCCCGGGAGCGCGCGGACATCGAATTCGCGCAGTCGCAGATCCGCAAGTTCGCCACCCTCCAGAAGGAGGCGCTCCGGGACGTCGAGCACGAGACGATGCCGGGAGTCGTACTCGGTCACCGGAACATTCCCGTCAACAGCGTGGGCTCCTACGTGCCGGGCGGTAAATACCCGATGGTCGCGTCGGCCCACATGAGCGTGGTCACAGCCAAGGTCGCCGGCGTCAAGCGCATCATCACATGCGCACCGCCATACGAGGGCGAACCAAACCCCGCGATCGTGGTAGCCCAGGATCTCGGGGGAGCCGACGAGATTTACTGCCTGGGTGGGGTTCAGGCCGTGGGCGCAATGGCGCTCGGTACCGAATCGATCGCCCCCGTCGACATGCTGGTGGGGCCCGGGAACATGTTCGTCGCGGAAGCCAAACGGCAGTTGTTCGGGCGCGTCGGGATCGATCTCTTCGCGGGTCCGACCGAGACGCTTGTGATCGCTGACGAATCCGTCGACGGTGAGCTCTGTGCCGCCGACCTGCTCGGGCAGGCCGAGCACGGGCCAACCTCTCCCGCCATCCTCCTTACCAACTCCGAACCGCTGGCCCGCGACACGATCACGGAAGTCGACCGGCAACTCGAGTCGCTCGCGACCGCCGAGACCGCCGGGCAGGCATGGCGCGACTACGGGCAGGTCATCGTCTGCGACAGTTATGACGAGATGGTGGCAGTCGCTGACAGTCTCGCTGCGGAGCACGTCCAAGTGATGACCCGCGACCCGCAGTATTTTCTCGACCGGCTGACCAACTACGGTGCACTGTTCCTGGGACCCGAGACCAACGTCTCCTACGGCGACAAGGTGATCGGCACCAACCACACGCTCCCGACCCGGCGGGCGGCGCGCTACACGGGCGGCCTCTGGGTGGGCAAGTTCATCAAGACGTGCACGTACCAGCGCATCACTGAGGAGGCGTCGGTCAAGGTCGGTGAATACTGCTCGCGACTCTGCGCCCTCGAACATTTTGCCGGGCACAAGGAGCAGGCCGACATCCGCCTGCGCCGCTACGGGGGCCAGAACGTGCGAGGCCTCGACGTCCTGCCGGGGGTCGACTAGCTGTCCCAGGGGAGCGCGGAGCCCGCCCCGTCGCCGGTTCCCCCCAACTGCCTGAAACGGCAGACGCGAAAGCGGACCGGAAAGCTCCGACCCGCACATCACGCCAGGCCCGGGAAACACACCTCGACGAGCCCTTCGCCCCAGCGGGTGCGCTGGCGGCCCAAGCGTGCCAAACTTCGGGCGCATGGGCATCGTGGAGTGCCGTGCTGCGGCGCGATGCGCGAGCTGCGCACCCGCCCCGAGCCATTCAAATCGCCGGTACCCTCCAGCCGCCCGCGCGGGCCAGCTGCACGACCACCAAGACAGGGAGTTCTCCATGAACCAGATTGATCTCAAGGGCCGCGTCGCCGTGGTGACGGGAGCCGCAAGCGGTATCGGCCGGGCCACCGCCGGGCGTCTGGGTG
Source organism: Alphaproteobacteria bacterium (assembly GCA_965215575.1). Taxonomy (GTDB): domain Bacteria; phylum Pseudomonadota; class Alphaproteobacteria; order TMED109; family TMED109; genus VXPW01. Next base: position 1,300,614 of record OZ244069.1, on the reverse strand, counting down.
CCGACGGAGCGGCCCTCGAACTCTGGGATGCCTCTGCCGAAGGCCTCGCGCAGACCGCCGCCACTGCCGGCGGGAACCCAACTGTTCTGAGCGTCGCGGACGATGACGCGGTCGCAGCGGCCGCCGACGCGGCGGCTGCACGCCACGGCCGTGTGGACATCCTGGTCAACTGCGCTGGCGTCGCCGGCGACATCGCCCCGGTCGTGGAAGCTGATCCGGCCGAATGGCGCCGCGTGATCGAGGTCAATCTCACCGGGACCTTCCTCTGCTGCCGGGCTGTCCTGCCCCACATGCTCAAGGCCGGCTACGGCCGTGTCGTCAACATTGCGTCGGTCGCCGGCAAGGAGGGCAATCCCAACGCCGCGCACTACAGCGCCTCGAAGGGGGGCGTTATCACGTTTACCCGGGCCTTGGGTAAGGAAGTCGCGAGCAAGGGCGTGCTGGTCAACTGCATCACCCCGGCGGTGATCGAGACCGCGATGCTCGGCCAGGTCACCGACGCGCAGATCCAGTACATGGTCGAACGCATTCCGCTCGGGCGCATGGGCAAGCCAGAGGAAGTCGCCGCCCTGATCGCTTGGCTCTGCTCAGAAGAATGCTCCTTCTCGACCGCCGCAGCCTTCGATCTCTCGGGCGGACGCACGACGTACTGACCGCGCCGAGGCCCCAACCCCTCCCCTCGCAAATTCAGGCCCTGGAGCCAGCATGCACCCACTCACCATCCGTTCCGTCTCGACGCGCGTCGTCGAGGTTCCCTTCCGGCGTCCGCTCGCCACCCGCATCGGGTCATTCAACAAGACCCCGTTCCTTCTGATCGACCTGCTGACCGAAGAGGGCGTCACAGGTCGGAGCTACACCTTCGGGTACCGGCCGAACGGAGCACGGCTGCAGGCGACCGTGCTGGAGGAGATCGACGACATGGTCAGGGGGCGGCCGTGCACCCCTGCGACTCTCTATGACGAACTGGTGCAGGGGCTCTCGCTCTACGGCCCGCAGGGCATCGCCATGAAGGCCATTTCGGGGTTCGACATGGCCGCGTGGGACGCCTGCGCCCGGGCGGCCGGTCTTCCGCTTGCCGCCCTTCTTGGCGGCACCCCTGGCCCGGTGCGCGCCTACAACTCCAACGGGCTCGGCCTCTTGGAGCCCGCGGCCGTCGCCGAACAGGCGGTGGAGTTGCTCGAAGGCGGTTTCCGGGCAATGAAAATCCGGTTCGGCCGCGACCGTGCGGACGATGATCTCGCGGCATTCGAGGCGGTGCGGGAGGCGATTCCCGACGACTGCCTCTTGATGTCGGACTTCAACCAAGGCCTTTCGCGGCGTGAGGCGCTCCGGCGTCTACCGATGCTGGACGACCTGGGACTGGTCTGGTTCGAGGAGCCCATCCCCTATGCCGACCTGGACGGCTGCCGGGAACTCCGGGAAACCGTGACCACCCCGATCCAGATCGGCGAGAACTTCTACGGTCCCGCCGACTTACAGGCTGCCGTGGACGCGGAGGCGGCGGATTTCGTCATGCCGGACGCGCAACGAATCGGCGGCGTTACCGGATGGATGCGTGCGGCAGCGATCGCCCACGGCGCCAACCTGCCGGTGTCGACCCACCTCTTCCCCGAAGTTTCGTCGCACCTGATGCGGGTCACGCCGGGCGCCCACTGGCTTGAGTATGTGGACTGGGCCGCGCCCTTCCTTGCGGAGCCCCCGGTCGTGCAGGATGGCTACGCGCAGGCGACCACCGCACCGGGAACGGGCATCGAATGGGATGAGGACGCCGTCCGCTCTCTCGCGGCGTAGCCACTCGCGTGCGATAGCAGGGATCCCGCCGCGGGTGCTCCTTTGGTCAGGAGACCCGTAGCTGCTTAAGTCCTTGCCCCGAACGGTCCTGGAGACGGAAACCTTGGGCTCCGACGCCACGGTGCTGGGTATCGAAAGCAGCTGCGACGAGACAGCAGCGGCAGTCGTGGACTCCCGGCGACGGATCCATGCGAACGTGGTTCTCTCGCAGCACGCCCAGCACACTCCGTTCCGAGGTGTGGTGCCCGAACTGGCCGCGCGCAGCCACGTCGACCGTCTGGACCTGGTGATCGCCGAGGCCCTGCGCACGGCGGGGTGCGGGTTCAAGGATCTGGACGGGGTGGCAGCCACGGCAGGTCCCGGCCTCCTCGGCGGGATTCTGGTGGGCTCCGTCACCGCCAAGTGCATCGCTCTGGTGCACGACCTTCCCTATATCGCCGTGAACCACCTTGAGGCGCACGCCCTGACCCCCCGACTGACCGATGGGATCAGGTTCCCCTACCTTGCCCTCCTCGTCTCCGGCGGACACAGCCAGTTCGTCGCCGTCGCCGGCGTCGGCCAGCATGTCCTCCTCGGCACGACCCTTGACGATGCTGCGGGCGAGGCGTTCGACAAGGCAGCCCGCCTGCTCGGCCTCGGATTCCCGGGGGGGCCGGCCATCGAACAAGAGGCACGCGACGGGGATCCAAACCGGTTCGCCCTTCCGCGGCCGCTGGCGGGCAGGCCTGGCTCCGATCTGTCCTTCAGCGGTCTGAAGACCGCGTTGGTGCACGCCGTCGCCCGGCATGGCAACGACCGGCTCGATCCGCAGGCCCGCTCCGATCTCGCAGCATCCTTCCAGGCGGCGGTCACCGATACCCTGGCGGACCGTCTCGAACATGCGGTGGAGGCCTTCCGGGCGCTGCATCCGGAAGGCGATGTCGTCGTGGTTGCGGGTGGGGTCGCAGCCAACCAGCACTTGCGGGATCGCTTGGGTACGGTCGCGAATGCAAACGGGATGCGCCTCGTGGCCCCCCCGGCTGACCTCTGCACCGACAACGCTGCGATGGTCGCCTGGGCAGGCCTGGAACGCCTCGGGAACGGTGCTGTTTCACCGCTTGAGGAACCATCGCGGGCGCGTTGGCCGCTGATGGGATTAACGACTTGACCTCCGTATCCGTCATCGGTGCCGGCGCCTGGGGGACCGCACTCGGCACGGTCCTGACCCGCGGCGGCACTCAGGGCGTCGCCCTGTGGGCACGACGGCAGGAAGTGGCTGACGCCATCAACCGTACCCACCGCAATCCCGAACTGCTTCCGGGCATCGAGTTGGCGACGGCGCTGCAGGCGACGGCGTCCCTGCGTGAGGCCGTGGCCGACCTCATGGTGCTCGCCGTGCCAGCCCAGCACCTTCGTACCGTGATGTCCCTGCTCGGCAGGCACGTTCCGCCCAACTGCGCTCTCGTGCTCTGCGCCAAGGGCATCGAGCGCGGCACCGGCTACTTCATGAGCGAAGTGGTCGCGGACATCCTGCCTGAAGCCCGGGTGGCCGTACTGTCGGGCCCGTCGTTCGCGGGCGAGGTCGCCCGGGGACTACCCACGGCGCTGACGCTTGCGACAACCGATTCCTGGCTGGCCGACGAGGTGACGGACCTGTTCACCGGATCGCCGCTCCGCCTGTACGGCAGCAGCGACCTGATCGGCACCCAGGTCGCGGGAGCGGCGAAGAACGTACTGGCGCTCGCTTGCGGCATGGCGATGGGAGCGGGCTTCGGCGAGAACGCCCGGGCAGCACTGATCGCACGCGGGATCGCAGAGATCCGGCGGCTCGGGCTGGCATGCGGCGGGCAGGCGGAAACGCTCGCCGGACTCGCCGGGGTCGGCGACATCGTCCTGACCTGCACGAGCTCATCGTCCAGAAACTACGCATTCGGCTACAGGCTTGGGAGCGGCCCGGGGACCACCCTGTCAGCCCATCCCAACCGTTTCGTGGTCGAAGGCGTGGCTAGCGCCGGGGCCATCTGGGGACTTGCGCGGCGCCTCACTGTCGAAATGCCCGTCACCGAGGCCGTGGTGCAAGTTCTCGACGAAGGCGCGGATGTTCGTGCAGCAGCGGCGGCACTCCTGGCCCGGCCGTTGCGCGCCGACGGGGAAACCGGCTGAATTCGCTCGGCATTCCGGCCCATCCTGGCTCGGCTTCGGTTCAGCGGATGGACGGCGGCAAGTTCTACCGAATGCACGCGTCACCACGGCAACGGCAGCCCGCGCTCGCGACGGACCCTGCCCTCCGTGGAGAACGCAGATCCATGACGTTCGGATCCGCCAAGCAGGCGTCTTGGAAGCGAGCAATCGGCTCTCCTTCGGGCGCCCGGGTGCTCCCGGCAGCCCGCGCCACCTCGAACGCGCGATGACCAGCCTGGAACTCGCACTCTACGGGCTCGTGCAGGGGGCGACGGAATTCCTGCCGGTAAGTTCATCCGCGCATCTCTATGCCATGGAACGTCTCTTCGCCTGGCCCGATGCCGGCCGTGCTCTCGCCGTCGCGGGCCACGCCGGAACATTGCTTGCGGTGATGGCCGTCTACCGCCGCGAGGTCGTCCGGCTGGCGCAAGGCGCCCTGCTGCTGGGGCAAGGGCGCCGTGACCGGGAGGAAAGCCTGGAGACCGCACGGATTCTGGTCGCGAGCGGGCCGATCTTTGTCACTGGCCTGGTGGTCGCCCTCTATGTTCCGTCCGCCTACCTCGCACTGTTGCCGGTCATCGCGGCTGCGACCGCGATCGGTGCGCTCGTGCTGCTCATTGCGGACCACGGGTGGGTACGCCTTCCCCGGGTCCGAGCGGACAGCCTTGCCGCCTACTGGTTCATCGGCGCGGTGCAAGTGCTGGCACTCATCCCCGGCGCGAGCCGAGCCGGATGCGTCGTGACCGCCGCCCGGCTTGCAGGATTCAGCCGGGCGGCCTCCGTCGAAGTGGCGTTTCTGCTGGGCCTTCCGGCGATCGGAGGCGCGGCGGCTGTCGAAACCTGGCGCCTGATCGGGACGGGCGACCAAGTGCTGGTGGCCGCTGCCGCCATGGTCATGGTGGTCGCCTTCGTGGCTGCGCTCGGGGCAATCCTCCTGCTTGTGCGCTGGGTCCAGTACCGGACGTTTCTGCCGTTCGTGATCTACCGTTTCGCGCTGGCCGCTGTCCTGGGCTGGTTCTCGTTCCAGATCTGATCCACCGGGACGAAAGGGAGTCCGGGCCGGCTGCGGGCGACCGCTCCATCCGCCGGACGCCGCCGACCGAGCAATTGACTCCGGCCCGATGCTGGCATACACAGTGCTTTGTGCCCGCTGGCTGGCGCGATCGCGCCTCCCATTTGATCCGTCACGACCGTGACGCGGCGTCCACCCTTCCCTCTCAATCCTGCAGAGCTGACCGCATGGCGCTGAAGATTCGCTTGAGTCGTGGCGGGGCCAAGAAGAACCCCCACTACCGGATAGTCGTAGCCGACTCGCGAAGCCCCCGCGACGGCCGTTTCATTGAGCGCGTGGGTGCTTACCACCCGCTGCTGCCGAAGGATGACGAGAACCGGGTCAGTCTCGACATCGAACGTATCCGGCACTGGCTCGCGCGCGGAGCGCGTCCGACGGAACGAATCCAGCGGTTGCTCGCGGACGCGGGCGTGCTACCACGCCCCGCCAAGCTCGGTCCCGCTCCGGCGAACGAACCCGAGGAAGCGCCGGCCGCGTCGGCCTGACCCATGCTCGCGCTGGCGGCTGGGGTCGCCCTGTTCATCGCCCTCCACCTTCTTCCGATGGTGTCAGGCTTTGGACGCGACGCCCTAGTGAAGACCCTCGGCGAACTCCCCTACAAGGCGCTGTTCGCGCTGATCACCCTCGGAGCCGTGGTGCTCATGGTCTGGGGCTGGCGGATTGCCCCGGTTCAAACCGTCTATGCCACTCCCGCGCAGCTGGGACACGTCGGCACCGGCCTTGCGTTCGCCGGAGTCGTGGTGTTCCTGTCAAGCGTCTACCCGTCACGCCTGCGGCGCTGGATCGGCCATCCGCAGTTTTTCGGGGTCATACTCTGGAGCGCAGGGCATCTCCTCCATGGCGCCGCTCTGCATAGCCTCATCCTGTTCGGAGGGCTCGGCCTTTGGGCCACCGCGTGGACCTGCCTGGCGTGGGCGAAGCGGCCGCGATCGACCCGCACGGTTCCCTTCCATTTCGATCTTCTCGGCGTTTCGGTGTCGCTCCTCGTTGCGGTCGGCATCGCGTGGGTTCACGCCCTGGCGTACGGAAATCTCCTATAGACGGGAGGCGAGTCACCGCGTCATGCGCCGGTCGGTCCCGAGCGAAACGCCCGCCCAAGCCCCCACTGAAGGGCGAATCACCCTTGCACGCGTGGTCCGCGCACACGGCGTACGCGGGGTGGTCCGCTGCCGGCTGTTCACCGAATCGGCCGACAGTCTGGCCAACGCCCGCACAGTCTTCCTGTCCGACGGCCACACGACCCGCGTGCAGGTCCTCTCGTCAGCCTGCGGGCACGCCCTCTGCCGGCTGGAGGGAGTGACGGACCGGGAGAGCGCCGAAGCTCTTGTCGGCACGGAATTCGCCGTCGCCCGGAGCGCGCTTCCGGCTCCCGATGCCGACAGCTACTACCACACGGACCTGATCGGACTTGCCGTGCGTGATGCAACGGCGAACCACCGCGGCGTGGTGATCGCCGTCCACAACTTCGGCGCCGGTGACCTCCTGGAGGTCCGGCCGGCGGCGGGGGCATCCGTGTATGTCCCGTTTACCACGGAAGCGGTTCCCGAGATCGACGTGGCCGGCGGCATCCTCACGACGGACGCCGTCTGGTTCGAGACACCGGTCTCGCCCGGCCCGGCTGCAGCAGCGGATTCGACCGATGACGACCGAGCGTGAAGCGCCCTGGCGGGCCACGGTCTTCACGATCTTCCCGGAGATGTTTCCGGGACCCTTGGGACATTCCCTGGCCGGCCGCGCCCTTGCAACTGGCCTGTGGTCGCTCGAGACAGTGGACATTCGGCGTTATGCGAGCGATAAACACGCTTCTGTAGACGGGCCGGCCTTCGGGGACGGCGGAGGCATGGTCATGCGTCCGGACGTACTCGCTGCCGCACTTGACGCGCAGAGCATCGGGCGGGGGCCCGCGTTGGTGCTGTCGGCGCGGGGCCAGCCACTCACACAGGCGCGGGTTCGGGCACTTGCCGAAGGCCCGGGCATGCGCATAGTGTGCGGTCGCTACGAGGGAATCGATGAGCGCTTCATTGAAGCGCGCGACGTGGAGGAGGTTTCGGTCGGCGACTACGTGCTGTCCGGTGGAGAGCCGGCGGCACTGGTCTTGATCGACGCGGTGGTGCGTCTGCTCCCCGGCGTGACGGGAACTGTCGAACGGCTCGTGCATGAATCGTTCGAGGACGGGCTGCTTGAGCATCCGCAGTACACACGTCCGCGCGACTTCGAGGGCCGCACGCCGCCGCCGGTGCTGGTCTCAGGGGACCACGCCGCGATCGCGCGCTGGCGGCGCGCCGAATCGGAGCGCAGCACCCGGGCTCGGCGTCCGGATCTCTGGCGGGACCACCTGCGGGCTCGCCATCCAACCGGCCCCAACGACGGCCAGGAGAACGAGCGATGAATGTCATCGACGCGATTGAGCAGGAGCAGATAGCCGAGGCCAAGGCGCGGCACACTGCACCAGAGTTCCGGCCGGGAGATACGGTGCGGGTCAATGTCCGCGTGACCGAGGGCTCGCGCACGCGTGTACAGGCATTCGAGGGGGTCTGTATCGGCCGGACCAACCGCGGCATGGGTACCACGTTCACGGTCCGTAAAGTGAGTTACGGTGAGGGAGTCGAGCGTGTCTTCCCTCTGTACGCCCCCATCATCGAGAGCATCGAGGTAGTACGCCAAGGACGCGTACGGCGTGCGAAGCTCTACTACCTGCGGGAGCGTTCGGGCAAGTCGGCCCGCATCCAGGAACGCCGCCGCACTGCTCCAAGCCGGCCCACCGGCCCGGCCCGGGCCGACGGGAACTGAGACCCGCTGTGCCCGCCGCCGGTCCGCGAACCCTTTTCGCGAAGCTTTGGGATCTTCACGCCGTCGAAACACGCGACGACGGGGTGACCCTCCTCTACATCGACCGCCATCTCGTCCATGAAGTAACCAGCCCACAGGCCTTCGAAGGACTCCGCGCAACCGGCCGACGGGTCCGCCGACCAGAACTCGCATTGGCGGTCGCCGACCACAATGTGCCGACCGAAGGCCGGGTTCACGGAATAGCCGATGAAACCGCGCGGCTCCAAGTCGCCACGCTGGAAGAGAACGTCAAAGAATTCGGTATCCCGTACCTGCCACTGCTCGATTCGCGTCAGGGAATCGTGCACGTCATCGGACCCGAACAGGGATTTACGCTACCCGGGACCACAGTGGTCTGCGGCGACAGTCACACAGCAACGCACGGTGCCTTCGGAGCCCTAGCCGTCGGCATCGGCACGAGTGAGGTCGAGCACGTTCTCGCCACCCAGACGCTTCTCCAGAGAAAGCCCAAGACCATGCGGGTCACGATTACGGGCGACGCGCCGGTCGGAGTTGACGCCAAGGATCTGATTCTGAGCATAGTCGGACGGATCGGCGCGGCCGGCGGCACCGGACACGTCATCGAGTACGCCGGCGCCGCGATCCGGGCCCTGTCGATGGAAGGTCGGATGACCGTGTGCAACATGTCGATCGAGGCCGGGGCCCGGGCCGGGCTGATCGCGCCCGACGAGACCACGTTCGCCTATCTCAAGGGCCGGCCAATGGCGCCAGCAGGCGATGCGTGGGAGGCCGCATGTGCCAACTGGCGGACCCTGTCAACCGACCCCGACGCGACTTTCGACCGTGAAGTCGAACTCGGCGTCGAGGAACTCAAGCCGCACGTGACTTGGGGAACCAGCCCTCAGGATGCGGTGTCGATCGACGACGTGGTGCCCGATCCGGCAGCGGAATCCGACCCCAACCGGCGCGAGATCATGGAGCGCGGCCTCGCCTACATGGACCTTGCTCCCGGCACGCCGCTCGCGGAGGTGCCCGTCGACCGCGTGTTTATCGGTTCCTGCACCAACGCACGGATCGAGGACATCCGCGCCGCAGCCGCAATCGCCCGCGGCCGAGCCGTGTCCGGCCACGTACAAGCGATGGTGGTCCCGGGATCGGGCCTCGTGAAGGAACAGGCCGAAGCTGAAGGCCTTGACCAGGTTTTGATCGAAGCCGGCTTCGACTGGCGCGAACCCGGCTGCTCGATGTGCCTAGGCATGAACCCGGATCAGCTTGAGCCGGGCGAGCGATGCGTGTCGACCTCGAACCGCAACTTCGAGGGCCGCCAGGGCCGCGGAGGGCGGACTCACCTCGCGAGCCCCGCCACCGCCGCGGCAAGCGCCATTGTGGGGACAATCGCTGATCACCGATCGCTGGCGAGAGAGACCGTCTGATGGAAGCCTTTGTACGGTTGGAGGGAGTCGCGGCCGCACTCCCGATGGCCAATGTCGACACCGACATGATCATTCCGAAACAGTTCCTAAAAACCATCCATCGGACCGGTCTGGGCATCCACCTGTTCCACGAGCGTCGGCGCACACCGGACGGTGAGGAAATCGGATCGTTCGTCCTGAACCGCAATCCTTGGCGAAATGCGGAGATTCTGGTCGCCGGCACCAACTTCGGATGTGGTTCATCGCGCGAACACGCACCGTGGGCGCTGGCGGACTTCGGCATCCGGTGCGTGATCGCACCGTCGTTTGCGGACATCTTCTTCAATAACAGCGCAAAGAACGGAATCCTGCTCGTCTCCCTGCCGGAGGCGGACGTGAAAATCCTGATGCACGACGCCGGCACGCCCGAGACCGCCCGGATGACGGTCGACCTTGAGCGATGCACCATCACCCGAGCCAAGGGGACGGAAATCGCCTTCGACATCGACGAACACCGAAGACACTGCCTGCTGCATGGCCTCGATGACATCGGCCTGACCCTGGAGCGCGCGGCCGCGATCGATGCTTACGAGGCAACGGCGGCCGCAGCGCGGTCGTGGCTTGCGCCGGGAGCCTGACCATGGCAAGCAATCGTCGCGTGCTGCTGCTCCCGGGTGATGGGATCGGCCCTGAGGTTGCCGTGGAGGCGCGGAGGATCGTGGACTGGATCGATCACCGCCGCTCGGTCGGATTCGACGTATCTGAGGCACTGGTGGGCGGTGCCGCCTATGACGCAACCGGACACCCACTGCCCGACCGGACCCTGTCGGCTGCCAGGGAAGCCGATGCCGTACTGCTGGGTGCAGTCGGCGGCCCGCAGTGGGAAGGGCTGGATTTCTCGCTCCGGCCCGAACGCGCCATTCTCGCCCTTCGCAAGGACCTCGATCTGTTCGCCAACCTCCGACCGGCCAAGGTCTTTGACGCGCTGAGCGACGCTTCGAGCCTGAAGCCCGAAATCGTCCGCGGCCTCGACCTGATGATCATTCGCGAGCTGACGGGCGGGATTTATTTCGGCGAACCACGTGGGGTCGAAACTCTCCCTGACGGGACCCGGCGCGGAATCAACACCGAGGTCTACACCACGCCGGAAATCCGCCGCGTCGGCGCAGTGGCATTCGAACTCGCACGCCAGCGCGGCGGGAAGGTCCATTCGGTGGACAAGGCCAACGTGATGGAATCGGGTGGTCTATGGCGCGAGGAGGTCCAGGATCTCCATGATTCGGACTACACCGACGTCGAACTCCACCACATGTACGCCGACAACTGCGCGATGCAGCTGGTGCGCGATCCGCACCAGTTCGACGTAGTGGTGACCAGCAATCTGTTCGGCGATCTCCTCTCAGACATATCGGCACAGCTGACGGGGTCGCTCGGCATGCTCCCGTCAGCCGCGCTCGGCACCCCCGGCCCCGGCGGTTCCCGCTCGGCGCTCTACGAGCCCGTACACGGGAGTGCGCCAGACATCGCCGGTCAGGGCAAGGCCAACCCTATCGCGATGGTGCTTTCGCTGGCAATGCTCCTCCGGTACTCCCTGGACCAGGACGAGGACGCCGACCTCATCGAAACTGCGGTAGGCAATGTCCTCGAACGCGGCCTCCGGACCGCCGACATCCTCCACCCTGGGCAGACCGAAGTGTCGACCAAGGGCATGGGGCAGGCGATCTGCACCGAACTCGACCGGTTGGCTGCCTGAGTCGCCAGGAGCCCAGGCCGTGTCCAAGCCCTTCGTTCCGTCGGCGATATTGGCGGGCACTGCTCCGAGTCAAGTGCCCTGCCGAAGTGCGCCGATCGGTAGGGCTCGCCGATGAGTCTTCGCATCGCCGTGGTTGGAGCCACCGGCGCGGTCGGTCGAAGGATGCTACGGACGCTGGATGCGCGGAATTTCCAGGCATCCTCCGTGGTTGCCCTGGCATCAGCGCGCTCGCGGGGCCGCGAGGTTTCCTTCGGCGAGGGTCGCATTCTCACCGTGCAGTCGCTTGAGAACTTCGACTTTGCGGAGACCGATCTGGCGTTGTTCTCCGCCGGCAGCAGTGTTTCTGCCGAACACGCGCCCCGGGCAGCAGCGGCCGGCACGATGGTGGTCGACAATTCCTCCTATTTCCGCATGGATGCGGATATCCCGCTAGTGGTCCCCGAGGTCAATCCAGAGGCACTGGAGTTCGCCCGGCAGCGAAACATTGTCGCCAACCCCAATTGCTCAACGATTCAATTGGTGGTGGCGCTCAAGCCGCTGCATGACATTGTGCCGATCAAGCGTGTGGTGGTGTCGACGTACCAGTCGGTCTCAGGGGCCGGGCTTTCAGCGATGCAAGAACTGGAAGCTCAGGTTCGCGGTGAACTCTTCAATGAACAGGTTGCCGTAGGGCGGCTGCCGCGACGCATCGCGTTCAACGTGGTCCCGCACATTGACGTGTTCGAGGACGATGGTTCGACCCGCGAAGAGTGGAAGATGGTCCACGAGACGCAGAAGATCTTGGATCCGGACATCGCAGTAGCGGCCACCTGCGTCCGGGTGCCGGTATTCATCAGCCACGCGGAGGCGGTCAACGTCGAGTTTGCTGGCCCGATCTCGCCCAATGATGCGACGGCAGCGCTCATGGCCGCCCCCGGGGTAGAAGTCACGGACGCGGGCAACATGGACAAGTACGCCACACCGCTCGACTGCGTGCACGAGGATTCTGTGTTCGTCTCGCGGATCCGAACCGACCCGACCATCGATCACGGGCTGCAACTGTGGATCGTCGCGGACAACGTCGGCAAAGGTGCCGCACTGAACGCCGTGCAGATCGCAGAGCACTTGGTGCGCGGCGACCTGCTGCACTGAACGGTCAACTCGATGCCGCCCGTCTCAGGACGAACGGGGGCAGGTCGCTTAGTTCATTACCCGCCATCCAAGGCGGCCGGAGCGCGGGCAGAGCCTGCCCGAGAAGGACCCTCTTGGTTTTTTCCCGATTCGGGTTCGGAACCTCTGAGACGGCATCGATGTCCACGCGACGAAGCGAACTCCCCGCCCGGTTTTGCTAGAGAGGGTAACCGAGCCGCTCGAGACCCGAGCGGCACGCGTCGTTCAGCGCCGCCTGATCCCTCGCATTGAGGTCCGCGAATTTAGACCTTGATTGGTGCGGAACCGCGCTCGCCTGACGGAGCCAAGCATCGTCTTCCAGCCCTGGATCAATGAACCGAATTAGCCGCCGAAGTTCGGGCTCCGGATCGGCCTGGACATCCTCGAACTTGACGTTCATCAGACGGTCAGGCGGAAAATCCCCGAGCATGCGATCGGCCCGTTCGATCATGCTGTTCCAGAGCCTTCCGAACTCAGCGAGGGGCAAGTCGCCGTGTGCAAGTTTGGAGGGGTCGAGGAACAAACCGGATAGGGGTTCCAGCCGGAAGCTGATCGTGTCCCAATACCTCCCCCTGGCAAGCGATTCCATTGCGTCATACCCGACGGACTTCATCTTCAGCATGGTTCCGGTGATCATCCGGAAAAGGTAGTGCCGACTCATTGAAATCGCGGTTTCCCTGCCGTCGCGGTACACGTGAATCACTCGCGCCTCCGGGAAAGCACGGAGAAGCCGCGCCCCGAACGTCAAGGACCCGCCCGAACGTTCAACCCATACCCTGCAGTCGTACCGCTTGCACAGCCATTCGAAGAGATTCCGGAAATGCTCACCCGGCGGTTGCTTCCGCTGCCCGCGGACGACGGGCTCGAGTTCATCGAACAGTTCCTGATACTGCTCGGTGAGGTTAGGGAGCGTCGCGCACAGGATCGGCGGTACGTTTTCCACCGTGAAACGGGCGCCCGGTTCGTCGAACGGATAGGCCAACTCTTCATAGCGGCCGCGCAGCATGAGCCGAGTCCGGTTCTGCTGCCGACTCAACCGCTCCCACATCCAGTCGCCGGACGGTTGTCTGGGACGGAACGAACGGATGCCCAGATAGCTGAAGCACTCCGACAAGCTGAGAACACCTGGGTACAGGTTGAGGATGTTCGACACCATGGTCGATCCACATCGTCCCGAATTGAGAACGAAGATCGGCGGGATTGTCGTCTTCGAGAGTCTCGCCATGCGTTCGCCGTGCCAGAATGAAGAATCACGGACCTGGGGTAGCTGGCAGCACGCGCACACATTGCGCGTCTCGGTTATCAACAGGACAGATCCCGCCAAAGTCTGGGAGGACCCACTCGATATAGCGCCGGAAGCTTATCCTGTTGCTTTCCAATGCACAAGAATCGGATTGAGCCCAGCGTTTGATATCACTTGGCCCTGGTTTTGCAACACGCAAGCATTCTGAATCACGGCCATAGAGCATTGACACGATGCGCCGACCGCCGCAGCGGCGTTCCCCATGAGGCCGTATCGGAATTCCCCAAGGGGGGGTCCTTGCCGAGCCGTGTCCAATTTCCACGACCGCGGAACGAGCGCCCGAAGGTGTCTTCGGCGTAGTTCCGCGCCGCAGCCCACCGCAAATTGTCCCAAGATCACTTACCGGCGCTGGATGCTGAAGTGACCCGGGTAGTGCAACGGCATCGTCGCACTGGTCTTGCTCCGCGAAGCGGAAATTGTCGCGTTCACGGATCGTCGGTCGGCCACTTGCGGGAAAGGCCGGGCATCGATTGTGCGAGCCAACCAGACCCAAAGCCCTGCTTTGGCAATTTCAAGCTATGTTGAATCACATTTCTCACGTACAGCAGAACCAAGTCGAGACAATCGCGCATGACTTCAATTGGTCTGAAAAAGTAGTCCCGGTCGTGGTGCAATTCGCCCCTATCAAGGATTTAACGATAGTATTGAAAAAGATCCCCGACTACCATTCGCCCTCTTTATCTCATAGGTTAAATCGCTTGAGTGCCGACAAAATGGAATGAATGAAGAGTTCCAGGCACGTGCGGCACTTAACACCGCAGTCCGTCAGATCATCATCGCCGTGCACTTCGCTGACCGTGTTCTATCCGGGATCTGAATGAGCAGGCGATGGCCTGGCTCGGCGCCAACGCGCCTGACCTCGCAATGGAAGCGACCGGATTCGGCATCGTCTCTTCGAATTTGTCCCAGTGCAACATCCACAGCATATTGCGCGGAACGATTATCGCGATGCCCACAACCTGGCTGATCCTGGTCATGGCCTTCAGAAGCATGCGGTTGGGTCTGATCAGCCTGATTCCAATCTTCATCCCGGCAATCGTGACGTCCGGTCTGTGGGAGTACCTAGTAGGCCAAGCGGGATAGGCAGCGTCCATCATGGCTGCCATCCATGGCTTCCATCGCCTTCGGCTTCGTCGTCGTCGACACGATCCACTTCTTGACCGGGTGCCGAGGGGCCCGTCGCGAGGGCCAATCGGGTGCCGAAGCTGTGCACACGACGTTCCGGACAGTGGGTAAGGCGTTGTGGACCACAACCCCTGTGCTGTCGGCCGGCTTCCTGATCTTTGCGACTTCCGGATTCCAGGTCAGCTGGACGCTCGGACTGATGGTCGCGATCCTCTTTGCCGTGCTCGCAGAGTTCCTGCGTCTTCCAGCGCTTCTGCTCGTGATCGATCGAAAGAAGTCGGACCGGGGGGGCAGCCGGCCTGACATTTGCGGCACCCAACCGGCCTGATCCGGGGCATTGAAGGACACCCAGAGGCACCAGTCGTCGACCCGGCGGGCGGTTGACAGGGTAGGCCATGGCGAAGCAGCGCGAGCGGTTCTCCTTACCCTGCGCCGGGGGCTCAGCAGTCCAGGGTGTGCTCGAGTTCCCAAGCCGAAAGCGTGGTGGCGTAACTCCGCCATTCCTCGTTCTTGAGCTTCACGAAGCTCTTGACGAAGGCATCCCCCATGGCCTCGCGGACGACCCGGTTCTTCTCGAAGAGCCGCAGTGCATCGAGAAGGTTGAGCGGAAGCTTCCGCAGGCGCCGCTGGCGCCCTCCTTCGGTGTACATGTTGACGTCCAGCCGCTTCCCGGGATCCCGCTCGTTAGCAATTCCGTCGAGGCCTGCAGCAAGCACGCCCGCTTGCAGCAGGTAGGGATTGGCCGATCCGTCCATGAGTCGGAGCTCGAACCGTCCGGGTTCCGGGATGCGAACCATGTGGGTTCGGTTGTTGCCGGAGTAGCTGATCGCGCTGGGAGACCACGTGGCGCCGGACTGCGTGACCGGAGCGTCGATCCGCTTGTAGCTGTTGACCGTCGGATTGAACAGCGCGCACATTGCATCGGCGGAATGGATGATGCCGCCGAGGAAACTGTACGCCAGTGCAGACAGGCCCAACTCGCCATCCTCGTCGTGGAACAGGTTGGTGTTTCCGTCCGCATCCCAGAGCGATACGTGGCAGTGGCAGCCGTTCCCGGTCAGGTTGGGAAACGGCTTGGGCATGAAGGTCGCCCGGTACCCGTGCTTTTCCGCCACCGACTTCACCATGTACTTGAAGAATGCATGCCGGTCGGCGGTGATGAGACTGTCCGCGTACTCCCAGTTCATCTCGAACTGACCATTGGCGTCCTCGTGATCGTTCTGATACGGGTTCCACCCGAGTTCGATCATGGCGTCGCAGATCTCGCTGATCACCGCGTAACGGCGCATCAGCGCCGTCTGGTCGTAACAGGGCTTCTGCTGGATGTCGCGCGGATCCGAAATCGAGTGGGAGTCCGATCCCAGAAGGAAGTATTCACACTCGACGCCGGTCTTCATCCGATACCCACGGTCCGCGGCGCGCGCGATCTGACGCTTGAGCACGGCCCGAGGCGAGGCCTCGACCGCCTTGCCGTCCATCCAGAGATCAGCCGCAACCCAGGCGACCTCCCGGTTCCACGGCAGCTGGATCAGGCTCGTCGGATCCGGGATCGCGAACATGTCGGGGTCCGCCGGAGTCATATCGAGCCATGCGGCGAATCCAGCGAATCCAGCGCCGCCCGACTGCATCTCGCCGATTGCGTGCGCCGGGACCAGTTTCGCGCGGAGTCCGCCAAACAGATCGACGAAACTGACGAGGAAATACCGGATCCCGTTTTCCCGCGCTTTCTTTGCCAGATCGATTGCCATGTGCTTCCCCTATCGTCTCCTGCGCGCGGCCTACGAAGGGCGCAGGGCGTGCCGTTGCGTGTCGAGCCTTTCCAAAGTCAGTTCCGGCCCGGAATCCAGTCCGTACCGGCGAGCGGGACGCCCGCCATGGCTGCGGCCTCGACCGTCAGGGCCACCAAGTCCTCGGGCTCGAGGTTGAGGACATGGCTCTTGCCGTTCGCACGGGCGATGGTCTGCAGTTCCAACACCATCGCCGTCAGGTAGTTCCTTAGCCACCGACCGCCCTGTTCCGGATCGAGCCGGGCCTCAAGGTCCGGATCCTGCGTGGTCACGCCGACGGGGCACCTGCCGGTGTGGCAGTGGTGGCAGTACCCGGGTTCCGTGCCGATCGCCCGGTAGTCTTCCAGGTAGACCGGCTTGTTGCAGCCCAGGGCGACCATCGCCGCCGAGCCGATCGAGACCGCGTCCGCCCCCAGCGCCAAGGCCTTGGCAACATCCGCCCCTGACCGGATCCCTCCCGAGACGACCAGCTGGACCTTTCGATGCATGTCGAGGTCCTGCAGCGCCGCCACTGCCTGGCGCACTGCGGGCAGGGTGGGGATTCCGACATGCTCGATAAACACGTCCTGAGTCGCGGCGGTCCCGCCCTGCATACCGTCCAGCACGATCACGTCGGCTCCCGCCTTGACCGCGAGGGCCACGTCGTAGGTCGGGCGGGACGCACCGATCTTGACGTAAACGGGCTTCTCCCACCGCGTGATCTCGCGGAGTTCCTGGATCTTGATGGCGAGATCGTCCGGGCCCGTCCAGTCCGGATGCCGGCAGGCGCTCCGCTGGTCGATGCCCTCGGGCAGGTCGCGCATCCCGGCGACGCGTTCCGTAATCTTCTGCCCGAGGAGAACCCCGCCACCGCCGGGCTTTGCGCCTTGTCCGACCACGATCTCGATGGCATCGGCGCGCCGGAGATCGTCGGGGTTCATTCCGTAGCGGGATGGGAGCAGCTGATAGACCAGTGTCTTGGACGACCGCCGCTCCTCCTCGGTCATGCCGCCGTCGCCGGTCGTCGAACTGGTTCCCATCTCGGTGCAGGCCCGCCCGATCGCTTCCTTCGCGTGGGCACCGAGAGCGCCGAAGCTCATGCCCGCGATGGTGATCGGGATCTTGAGTTCGATCGGCTTGGAAGCGAAACGCGTCCCCAGCGTCACGCCGGTCTCACAGCGCTCCCGGTACCCCTCCAGGGGATAGCGCGACATCGATGCCCCCAGGAAAAGCAGATCGTCGAAGCCGGGAAGCGCCCGTTTCGTGCCGAAGCCGCGGATTTCGTAGACGCCCTGATCGGCAGCGCGGTGAATCTCGGCCAGCACATGGGCCGGAAACGTGTGCGAAGGCCGCAACTGACGCGGATCAATGCTCGCCAAGGCGGTTCCTAGTAGGCATCGGCGTGGTCGACGCGGAAATGATAAAGCTGCCGGGCCGAGCCGAAGCGGCGGAAGCGGTCGATCTCGGCTTCGATCCCGGCCGCAGCCAAGATCCCTCGCAGCCGTGACCGGTGGTCCGGCGTCATCTCTTTCTCGACACAGTCGGCGCCGAGGCTCGCCGGCGCCCCTCCGACATAGATCACGGCCTCGTAGATCGAATCACCGAGGTCGTGTCCCGCGTCGCCGCAGACCACAAGGTTTCCGGACTGGGCCATGAAGCCGCTCATGTGGCCAATCTTCCCGCCGACGACGATATCGACGCCCTTCATCGAAATTCCGCAGCGCGGGCCCGCATTTCCCTCAATGACCACCATGCCTCCATGCCCGGATGCGCCAGCACTTTGCGACGCATTGCCCTGGACGCGCACGAGACCCGACATGATGTTCTCGGCGACCCCGGTACCGCAGTGTCCATCGACAGTGACCGTCGCCTCCTGGTTCATTCCGGCACAGTAGTAGCCGACGTGCCCATCGATCCGGACGTCGAGCGTCCGGGTCAGGCCGGCGGCGATGGCATGCGCTCCCCTGGGATTGGTGACACGCCACGCCAGGTCGCCCGCCGTTCCGTGCAGGCGCGTATTCAGTTCGCGGACACTGACCTGCGACAGATCGACCGTATTCATGCGGCGTGCCCCAAGTTCCAGTTGTACACAACCTCGGGTTCAGGCTCCCAAATCTCGGCCTGATCGACGCCGGGGAGATCAGCGAGCGACCGAAACTCGGACGCCATCGCAACCCAGTCACCGGTCTCAGCCAGAACCGCGGGCTTGCAGGCGAAGCCGTCGCGGAGCACGGCAAATCCCGTGCGGGTGCCCACGGCAAAGGTGAAGAATCCGTCAAGGTCGCGGAGGCCCGCCGCCATAGCGTCCTGCAACTTGTCGCCCTTCTTCAGCCGGAAAGCGAAGTACCTGGCCGCGACCTCCGTGTCGTTGTCGGATTCGAACTGCATCCCCTGACGGATGAGCCAGCCGCGCAGGCGGTTGTGGTTGCTGAGGGATCCGTTGTGAACGAGGCAGACATCATCATCGGCGATGAACGGATGGGCATGCCCGGTGGTCACGTCACTCTCGGTCGCCATCCGGGTATGCCCGATGGCGTGCGTCCCGCGCATGCCCGCAACACCGTACCGATCCGCGATCTCACGCGCCGTTCCCTTGTCCTTGAAGACAAGAATCGCCCGACCGTAACCCATGACATGGACGTCGGGATAGGCGTCGACCAGTTCGGCGGTCATCGTGGACACATCCACGTCTGCTTCAAAGACCGCATGGTTTGCCTTAATCGTCATGGCGACGTCGGCCTTGAGCCGCCCGGCAAGTCCGTCGGCGACGTCCCGCCAGGGGAACGCAGCGTCGGGGTGGAACCCGGTCAGCCTGCAGGCGGGCGGGCGGTCATCATCCTGGTAGACCGCAAATCCGGCGCTGTCGGGGCCGCGCTCGCCCATCCCCGTCAGCATCGTTGCGAAGTGCCGCCCGAGGCTGCCGCGAAGCGCCGGGTTTTTCAGGAAAAGTCCTACGATTCCGCACATGCCCGACGCGACCCCACCGTTGAGCTGGCAACCGTCGAATCCACGATATCCGGCCGAGCGGCACATTGGCAAACAAATCCGGCCCGCGTTGATCGGTTTGCGCGAAGCCTCCTCGGGTCAGGATCGGGAGGTACCGGCGCCTCCGACCAACCGGCAAACCCGCACTGCCGGTTGCCGCAGCCAAAGGGGCTGCCAGGTTCGACGAAGTGTAGACCGCTCAGGCGGATGGTCCGCCGCTGCGGCGCGGGGCGGGTGGTGAGACCTGACCGGGACGGTGGAACGATCTCCATCGGGTCGCGATCCGCTTGCGAAACGGCCCGCGTTGGGACAATCTCTGCTACTGCCTGTTCCGCCGGAACCGGCATTTCTTATCAGCGAGGGAGGCACGCGTGAAGCTCTCCAGTCAGCAGCTCGCCCACTTTGAGACCGAAGGCTATCTGTTCCTGCCGGAGGCGTTCAGCCCAGCGGAAGCCGATCTGATGCGCACAGCCGCCAGCGAGGTGCTCGCCATGGAGCGCACCGAGGTCTGGCGGGAATCCAGCGGCGTCGCCAGGACCGCGTTTGCCGCGCACCTCTATCACGAGGCCTTCAGGAAGCTCGGTTGCCACCCCCGCCTGATCGATCCGGTGAACCAGCTCCTGGACGGACCGGTGTACATGCACCAGTTCAAGGTCAACGCGAAAGCCGCCTTCACTGGCGAGGTTTGGCAGTGGCACCAGGACTTCGGCACGTGGTACCGCGACGACCAGATGCCGGAGCCGCGCGCGATGAACATCGCCGTCTTCATTGACGACGTAACCGCGGCCAACGGCCCTCTCCTCCTCATTCCGCGCAGCCACACGCATGGCGTGGTCAAGGCGGACCATGATGTCGAGACGACCAGCTACCCGCTGTGGACACTGAGCAAGGAAAAGGTCAAGGAACTCGCCGACCAGGGCGGCTGCGTCGCTCCCACCGGCCCGGGCGGAAGCGTCCTGCTGTTCTCGTCTCTGATGGTCCACGCAAGTCCACCCAACATCAGCCCGCTAAGCCGCAATATCGTCTACCTGTCGCTCTGTCACGTGGACAACCACATCCGTCGCTTTAAGCGCCCCGAATGGGTCGCCAACCGGGATTTCCGACCGATTCAGGCGCTGGATGACGATTGCCTGTTGGCCTCGGCCGTCCCGCACGCAGCCTGAGCCCGACCTGCAGCATCCGACCCGCCCTCACGGATCAGCCGTCCCGTTTCCCGCATCCGAGGAGAACGGCCCACACGCGCGCCCGATTCGGTCCGCGCTGCCCGCAACGTCGGGCTCGGAGCCGGTCCCGAGCCATCCCGGCGTGTTCGCTCACGGGTGACCAGTAAGATCTTGGTCGCGGATCGCCGCCACTGGGCCCAATGTCCTGGACCGGGGAGTCATCTGGAGGGTCCCTGACTGGGAGACGCCGTTCGCAGGGGCCGTGCCAAGTCCGGCCTTCAGACGAGCATGCCATCGGCCGCAGCTGAAACCATGGATCCCCAACCGCTCGTCGCCGTCGCCGATGTCGAGGCAAGCAGCCGCTGGTACCGGGCTCTGCTCGGATGTCGGAGCGGCCACGGTGGCCCGGACTACGAGCAACTGATACTGGATGGCTGCGTCATTCTCCAGCTGCACCGCTGGGACTCCCACGGGCATCAGCATCTGGGTGATCCTGAATCCAAGCCGCACGGAAACGGCGTGCTGCTCTGGTACCGAACGGACGCGCTTGATGCCGCCGTCGCGCGGGCGGGCGCGCGCGGCGCCGCGATTTTCGAGGAACCGCACGTCAACCCTAACGCCGGCCACCGAGAGTGCTGGCTGCGCGATCCAGACGGTTACGTGGTGGTACTGGCCGGCCCGCGTGGAGAGCTCTGACGCGCTGTCACCTGCGCCGCCCGGCCGGTACCGCTTCCGCTAAGTCGCGGCCTCGAGCTTGTCCTGCGTGCGGAGCTCGAAATCCGACGCGTCGTGACGCTCGTGGAGCTGGTTGTCGGGCCGCCCGCTGATCCGGTTCACCTTGCGACCGCGGATCACCGGACCGCGCGCTGCGATCTCGTCCTGCCAGCGCACAAGGTTCGTGTACGTCTCGGCGGCCAGGAATTCCGCAGCGTCATAGAGCCTGCCGGTCGTCAGTACGCCGTACCACGGCCAGATCGCGATGTCCGCAATGGTGTACGTGTCGCCAGCGATATACCGGGTCTCGGCCAACCGCTTGTCGAGAACGTCGAGCTGGCGCTTGACCTCCATCGTGTAGCGATCGATCGGATACTCCAGTTTGGAGGGCGCATAGGCATAGAAGTGCCCGAAACCGCCGCCGAGATACGGTGCCGAGCCCATCTGCCAGAACAGCCACGACAGGCACTCCGCCCGCTCTGACGGATCTTCCGGAATGAAGGCACCGAATTTCTCCGCGAGGTACAGCAGGATTGCACCCGATTCAAACACGCGCGTCGGCGTAGGCTGCGAGTGGTCCATCAGTGCCGGAATCTTGGAGTTCGGATTGATCGCGACGAACCCCGATCCGAACTGGTCTCCCTCGCCAATATTGATGACATAGGCGTCGTATTCGGCCCCGCTGAAGCCCGCGGCCAGCAGCTCCTCAAGCATGACCGTGACCTTGACACCGTTCGGCGTCGCAAGCGAGTAGAGTTGGAGCGGGTGCCGTCCGCGCGGCAACTCGGCTTCGTGCGTGAAACCGGAAATCGGACGGTTGATCGAGGCGAACCGGCCCCCGCTCTCGCGCTCCCAGGTCCAAACTTTGGGCGGTTCGTAGGCAAGGGTATCGGCCATTACTTGGTCCTCTTCGGGCGTCGGAAAAAACTGCGGCGCCGGGCATCTACATGGCCGCGCGCGCCGCAGGCAGTCGCTTACCATCCCGCGGCCAGGATTGCACGCGCGCATGAGCTCATGCGTTGCGGCGGAGGCGGACGGCGAGTCCCCTCTGGCCACGGGAACAGTCGCTCCCTCGCCCATCGCGACAGGCCAGGGCCGCGGCGGATTCACGGGGATGTACGTGAAGCGGGAGCGACCATCGTATGGCGCGCTCGAATGATCCACCCACGAGTTGAGGACTGTAGCCGGCCCAACGGCTTCGATTGCGCCGAAAGCTCGTACGTCCACTGCCTGATACCGAGCAGCAGCCGCAAGCGTCGCTCACGCTCGGCTGGAATGCGATGGCCCGCGCGGTCGAGTTCCGTCAACGACCCTGGTACCCCGCCCGAGGTGCCGGAAGGTTCGCCGCGTTTGGGTGTCAAGGTTCGCCGCGTTTGGGTGTCAGCAGGCTCCGGCTACCCCGCCGCGCCGCCGAGCGGTGCGCGTTGGCCGAGGGCGTAGCGGATCACGTCGGTGCCGTCGAATGCGAGGGAGACGATGGTCGTGGCCGCCAGAATCAGGACAGCCCATCGTACTCGTGGCGGCGTGGCGAAATGTGCGCGCCGCCGATACAGCCACGCCAGAAGAGGCACCCAGGCAACAAAATGCGGAAGACCGAGAAGGCGGGTGTAGCCAACCTCCGCATGCCAGAAGGGCATCACCACGGCGAGGAACAAGGCGGAGGCGGCAGCGACCTGGCCATCGCGCCGGGTCACGCTTCCGCGCAACAGGGGGAGCGGTGCAACGATGATGACGACAACCATCCACACGAGCCAGACCTGGACCCAGGCGGGCTGTAGGAACACGTCGCCGACGAACGCCATAACGTAATTCAGGTAATCCAAGGATCCGGCCTCGCGCGCCAGCGGCTCCGCGAACGCGCTAGCCGTACCCGACGCCCGCCACCAAGGCAACCGGAACAGCCATCGGGAGGCCGGAGCCCCGCCCCCGAGCCACTCCCGCGGCGATATGGATTCCGGGTCGGCCGCCGGTCGAGTGTCCGCCGTGTTCCCTGAATTCTGCTTCTCCCCCGGCGGCGAACGCCAGCCAGAAGAGAAAAGGACGGGGACGGGAATACATCTGTACCGAAACCCGGGCTGCCCGCATTGCGGATGGATGAGTCACCATTGGGGACGGTCCCGGTAGGCGAGATCGTCGTGGCCGAACTGCAGGGCGGCAGGACCTTCACCCGCATTGGCGGTACTCGGTAAGTGTGCCTGCACGGCCCCTTGTTCTACTTGTACGGACCGGTGATCCATCTGCCTCCCGTACGACAACTGACCGGAAAACACGTGCAGGGATGCAACGGGGATGCGTGTGAAATGTGATGCGGTTGGCGTGTTCGTGTCACCGCAAGAGCAACTTGCGACGGATCGGACCGAATCTGGGGGTCATAGGGCAGGCGTCGCCTGCTGAATGTGTGCCTCGACGTCCACGGTGTCCTGCTCCCGATAACGAATTCCGGTTTGCACGACCCTGGACGCGTTCGCCGGGAACTGGGCGATCTGGTGCAGCCGGGAATATGCGGAGATTCCATTGATCGCAACGTCGATGCGGACCACGACGTCGCGTAGTTCATACGCGGTGGAATTCTGGACCCTGACGACGACTTGTCCGATGGCAACGAACGCTTCTGTCGTCACATATTTTCCGGGTGTGTCCACTATGTCGAGCTTGATGTAAGCCTCACGGGCATTCCTACCGATCGCACCACCGGCCCCACTTGCTGTGCGAAACAAACGCTTGGCCTCCGAACGCTTGCCATCCGCCAGTGCAATACCGCCCAAGGCGTACGACGCGGCCGCCGTAGGTAACAGGCTGTTGCTGCGCTCCAGGTCGCGCCGGGCCAGCACCCGGTGCCCGAGGTTGTCATGGGCCAGACCCCGCCCGAGGTGGTGTCCGAAATATCCGGCGTCGCGTTCGATCGCTGCATCGTATGCCTGTAGGGCTTCCTCGTAGTGACCCCGGCTGGCGAGTATCTGCCCCCTGATGCCGTGGAACAGGGGTTCCCTCGACTCCTCCTGGATGGCGTTGTCGATAGCTTGCAATGCCTCCTCGTGATTCTGGCGAAGCGACTGCCGCGCGCGGTCGGCCTCTTCATAGGCGCCCATGCGGTCCCGCAGGTTGGCCACACGTTCCTCGTAGTCAGAGCGGCCCAACGTGCCTCCGGCGGGAAACTCCGCCAGTGCCCCGCGGTTGCTTTCCACCCGCTCGGCCGAGGCGGGATGGCTCGCGAACAGCCCCTCAAGCCAGCCGGCCTCGCGGCCAGCGGCAAGTGCGACGAACTTTTCTTGAAGTGTTACGGCCGCCGCCGGGTCATACCCTACGGCCTGCATGTACCTCATGCCGTAGTAGTCGGCTTCGCGCTCGGCCTCGCGGCCGTAGGACTGGTTGATGAGTTGCAGCCCAACGCTGCCGGCTCCGAGGACGTAGTTGGCGGAGTCCGAGTCCATGAGCGCGGCCGCAGCCCCGAGCATGACCAGTTGGCTGAGAAGCCCCCGCTGCATGGAGTGGGCGCCGTGCCGGGCGGCGGCGTGGACCACCTCATGCCCAAGTACGGCCGCGAGCTCAGCCTCGTTGTCCAGTTCCACGAGAAGTCCACGGGTGATCGCGATCTTGCCGCCGGGCAGTGCCCAGGCGTTGGGCGTACTCGTGTTCAGGACGACGAATTCATAGGGAAGGTGTCGGTCACTGACAGTCGTCAGGCGCTTGCCGACTTCAGTCACATATGCCGTGAGCGCCGGATCTACCGTGTAGAGCCCACCCGAAATCTGCTGCATCGGAAGGTAGTGCTCTTCACCGGCCGAGATTTCCGCTTCGGTCGAGATCAGCGAGAGCTCCTGCTCGCCGGTTACCGGATTGTTGGCGCACCCAGCGATGGGGAGATCGGTCGAGAGTTCATTGAGCTAAGCCTGGACACAACGGATTGGGCGCTACGGGAAGCATCACGGTCGCGGACCGGGACAGCGTCGAACCATCCTTGCTGGTGGTCAAGCCCGCGCATCGACCTGTCATCGCGGGCCCTCGACCGAACGCTTACGGCCCAAGCAGTGTCAGCGTCGGAACGTCGCAGCCCACTGAACTCATGCCCGCCGTGAGCGGAGGATTGTTGGCATAGCCCTGACCTGTGTCGCAATTGCGCGCGTTGAACTGTAATCCTGCACGTCCGACAAGGGCGCTGACGAACACGCAATTTCACCTAACTTCGGAACCGAGACAAGAACCCATCGGCCTCGTGGCGTGTACGCGTCTTCCTCCCCACAAGTAGGGCCCTGCGTTGCCAGTAATCTAGCTCTTGGGCATTTCTCATTGAACCCGGTCCCATTCCACGTCGTAGAACCTTGGGCCTGCTGTTTCGGGGGTCGAAATCGCACGGAATTCTCGCGCGGGGACAACATGGCGAAAGCTCCATTTCGATTCGCGGCAATCGGCCTTGACCATCGCCACATCTACCATCAGGCGGGTCGGCTACTGGAGCTAGGCTGCGAGTACGCGGGCTACTGGACGGAGGGTGCGCCGCAACCGTTCAGCGGCTTCCTTAAGCGTTTCCCAGACCTGAGGCGTGTCGATGATCCTGGCAGCCTGATGGAGGATCCCAGCATCGACCTCATTGTCTCGGCAGCGATCCCTGATGAGCGGTCCCGCATCGCGATCCAGGCCATGCGGAACGGCAAGGACGTCATGGTGGACAAACCTGGCGTGGTGTCGCTGACGCAGCTCCGGGAGATCGAGCGCTCCGCCTTTGCCACCTTCTTTCAGAAGGTGATTGCCCTTGATGGCGAGCAACGGGTCTTCAACGCCATATGGGACATTTTTTGCGGCCCTATACGGATCCTGATGCACAACAAGTACGTATTCCATGCGTTCTGGCAGTATCACAACGGAATCAGCGGATTCGACAACTGGGAAGAACAGTCCAGAGCCTCCGAGCGGCGCTTCTTGCAAGCGCTCCGAACGCAAGACACCGCGCGCGTCCTGAGCCTCGTCTTTGACCGGCTCTATGGGCTCCGCAACCAGATCGTGCATGGAGGCTCAACCTGGAACAGCAGTGTCAACCGAGAGCAGGTACGGGACGGTACCGCAATCCTGGAGTTTCTCATGCCGGTGTTCGTCGACGTCATGATGGACAATCCTGACGAGCAATCGGGACGGCCCTTTTACCCTGTCGTGGGTTAGATCTGGTTCGGCTTGGCCGACACCACCTGTATTGACGGCGTCTGCCCGGCGAACAGGGTTGCCCCACGGTGACTATCGGGTGCGCGATTAAAGTCTGCACGCGCGCCGCCGGCGACAGCGTTCGCGACGGAAAGCCGCGGCGAATTCGGACTTCCTGAAGGCACGGAGCCCGGCTGGGCTAATCTCCACCGTCCTCCACGGCCTCGACGAATGCGCCTATGAGGTTGTCCGGAGCGTTGATGATGTGCTCGGGACCGGGGAAGCGGCCTTCGCGCACATCGGCGACGAACTCCTGAAATCCAGCCACGCGCTCGGCCTGCATCTGCTCCTTCATCTTGTAGAGGAGGCGGTACTGCTTCGAGTGCCGTGGATAAGGCGGGGGGTTGTTGCCGAGGACATCCTCGGCAAACAGGAACTGGATGTCGCCGCCGCTGCCCGCACCGATCGACGACGTGAGGAGCCGCGTGCGCTTGCTGATCTCGACGAGAAGGTCGGCGGGAATGACCTCGACCTCGACTGCGTAGGCGCCGGCGTTCTCAAGGGTCTTGATTTCCCGGTAGATCCACATCGCCTCGTCGAGGGTTTTGCCGACTGCGCGGAGCCCCCCCGTCCACGTGCTCTTCCGCGGGATCAGACCCGCGTGCCCCTGGATCGGGATACCGGCGTCAGCCGCCGCCGCCACGAAACGGGGGCTCCATTGGCACATGATCGCATCGGCCCCGACTGCCATCGCGTCGTAGCCGATGCGTACCGCCTCCACCTGGCTTGCGGCGGCAACCAGTGGGACGGAAAAAGCCATGAACGTGTCGGGGGCGGCCCGCCGGATAGCCGCCGCAAGGTCGGGTTGCCGCGGGTCGAAGCGGACCTTCATGGTGTCGACGCCTGCCTGTTCCGCAGCCACCGCTTCCTCCGGGGAGAATGGCAGCGTCTCCACGAGCACGCGCTTTCCCTTCTGGTCCCGGAGATCCTTCACGGTGTAGTTGCGGGTTCCGTACGCTCCGCCCAAGGTCATGATCCGCTTCAGCCCGCGCTCCGCCGCATCTCTCGGCGGAATGCCTCCATCTCCGGTCGCGTGGCTCGCCATGGCGCCTCTCCCTTGTGAGTCGTGTCACGTCAACGGTACCAAAGTTGCCAGATCGTGTTCGCCCGCGGCATGCGCGAGCAGAGCCAGGGTCGAAAGTGGTAAACGGATGAATTGAGTGGTGTGGTGTGTCTTTGCTGACATCGAGTTAGGAATAACGGTTGCGGCAGGGGGAGCACACCCCAGACGCCGCTTCCAACGTCAATTGCATCAGCCTAAGCATCAGACTTAACCGAGAGCGCGAGGCCGTCCCTCTCTTTCGGCGTCCACTGGGCGCCGCCTGCTCCCGCGGAGCCACCATTGACATTGCAATGCCGCAGCACCAGCGCGGTCACAGCCCCTTAGGGCCGATGCCGTCGGTCAGAGTCCGGCCACCGCCCCCGCCGCCTCGAGCGTCCCACATTATCTGCCAGTCGGTCAGTGTCAGTCGCGCACAGGAGTACAGACTGCTCAGAGAGGCTTCCATTGCGTGTTTCCCGCCCGGCGCGCAGTCGCCTTCCACTACCGTCCGCAACAGCGCTACCCATGCAAGCATTTGTCCTTGTTTGTAATTCGTGCCGAAGAGACCGATGAAGCCGCCGCCGCCGGCACCGCTCGATGAACTGCGTGCATCTGAATGGGGTTTAGCGGAACCAGCGTAACGGACTGTATCGAGGCGCCGGGACTTGCATCACCGACCGATTCAGTTGGTCTATCGTCCTGGGTACAAATTCTGCGATGCTTCGGGTCGTCGCAAGTGCTGTCGGATGCTGCGGAGAGCTCCTCCTACCGATGATCTCCGAATCCACCCCGATTGCGTTCTCCGATCCGCTTCCGGATGCCGTCGACGTCGTGGTGATCGGCGCGGGAGTCATCGGCACGTCGACCGCCTGGTTCCTCGCGAAGCAAGGGACGAAGGTTGCCCTGATCGAGAAGGGACGGATCGCCGGCGAGCAGTCGAGCCGTAACTGGGGCTGGGTACGCCAGCAGGGTCGCGATCGGCATGAGTTGCCCATCATGATGGAGTCGAACCGGATCTGGCTGGGTCTCGCCGAGGAGACGGGCGAGAAGGACCTCGAGTTCACCGCCGCAGGCTGCGTGTATCTGGCGGAAGACGAGCGGAAGCTGGCAAAGTTCGAGGAATGGCGCGACGTCGCCCGGGAACACCAACTCGAGACCCGTATGCTGTCGCCGGACGAAGCGCGCGAGGCGGTTCCTGGCGTGGAAGGACAATGGGTCGGCGGGATGCTGACCCCGAGCGACGGGCGGGCGGAGCCGTCCGTCGCGGTGCCGGCGCTGGCCCGCGCCGCACATCGGCGCGGGGTATCGGTCACGGAGAACTGCGCTGTCCGCACCCTCGACACGGAGGGCGGGCGGGTCCGGGGCGTGCAGACCGAGCGAGGGCTGGTGCGGGCCGAGCGCGTCGTGCTTGCCGGTGGCGGCTGGTCCACGTACTTCGCGGGAAATGCGGGGCTCGACCTGCCGCAGCTCGTGGTGCGTTCCACCGTGGCCCGGACCCATGCTGCGTCCGACCGCGGGCTTCCGAACGTCTCCGCCCCGGGATTCTCGTTCCGTCGTCGTGCCGACGGTGGCTACAGCGTCTCCACCGGAGACGTGGCGGAGCACTACGTGTGCCCGCGCTCGTTCAAATATCTCACGAAATTCCTACCGCTGATGAAGCTCTCCGCCAAGGATCTGCGGATAAGACCCAAGCCGCCGGCCGGCTACCCGGGAGCGTGGGGGTCGAAGTCGCGCTGGTCCGGCGACGAGACGACGCCGTTCGAGCGGATGCGGGTGCTCAATCCGCCGCCGTCGGAGGAGGTTCGCCGGCGCCTGATCGAACGGTTGCCGCGGCGGGCGCCATGGCTGCACGAGGCCGGTATCGCGGAGGTCTGGGCGGGAATGATCGACGTGACACCGGACGCGGTGCCCTACATCTGCGAGGCGCCGGCGCCGGAAGGCTTCTTCATCGGCACCGGCACGAGCGGTCACGGTTTCGGAATCGGGCCGGGCGTGGGCCGAGTCCTCGCTGACCTCGTACTGGGCCGCCCGACCGGATTCGATCTGACACGCTTCCGCTTCGGGCGCTTCGCCGACGGAGGTCCGATTGTGCCCGGGCCCTTCTGAATCGCACCCCCGCTCTAGGGCGTGCGAGTTAGTTTGGCGCCCATGTATTGCAGCTCTCCGACGAGTGTCGCCACCAACGCTCCGGTCGTCAGGCGCACGTACGCGCGAATCCAAGAACCGTCGCGAACTGAGGGTTGCGGCGTTCCAAGAAGCGTCCAGAGACCCGGACTTGCGGCCGATAGAGATCGGGGCATGCGTTTCGTTTTGGGCGGGAGGGCCGGCCTCCGGCCGACCAGTTTGCAGCGTACCGGTGTCGGTTTCGCCTCAAGGCAACTACCGGGAACCACAATCTAGAATTCTCGTGATTTCCAATTCGTTCCCATCTCGCCAACCCCGCCGCGCACTTGCCGAGGCCCTTGCCCGTCATTCGTTTCGCGGAATCGCTCCCAGTTGCTGGCGCCCCCGCAGGTTGCCTTGCTGCACGACAGGCGATGGTTTTGGCACATCAGCGGAGGGATCTGTCCCCACCGGTCTCCACCTCCCAGCCAGATTCTAGATTGAATCCGCTTACGGTTTTGGAATGCGACATCGCACACTAAACGGAAAGCCCCGCAATCTCGTTGAGATAGCGGGGCACTCTTGGTTGCGGGGGCCCGCAACCGCCGAGAGCGACATTTTCTGACAATCTCGATCTGATCCATTGCAGCCTTCTGATTTCGCGGGAGGTTCGGCGCGGTGACGCCGGATTGTTTACCAGAAGTCTCCGGGAAGCGTGGTCCTGAATCACCGGCCCGCCGACGACATGCGATTGATCGCTGCCTCCGCCCAGCCCGGAAGAGGCGCAGCAGGCCACCATCGCGTGCCGACGATGACTGCGACTTCGCGATGGGGCCGGTCGGGGTTGGTGTTGTCGTAGAGGCGTGCCGCGTCGGACTGTGCAATTGCGACGGGCAGGTTGGCCTGCGACCGGACGAATCGCCGCCGCACGTCCGCCTCCGGGACACCGTGGCCACCCGAGGCGACACGGGTCCGGATGCGGCGGAGCGCCAGTTCAGGCGATTCCAGGCATACGTAGTGCAGCTCGATCCGGTAGCCGGCCACCCGCGCTGCTTCCATGTGACGCAAAACGCCGGCACCGGAGAGCGTGGTTTCCAGCAGGTGCGTCCGGGCGGCGCCTGCGCGGGGTTGCCGGATGCGGTAGCGCGTGCAATGGCATCGGGGTCGATGATGTCAAGGTCGCGGAGCCACGCTGTGCGCGTCCGGGTGGACTTGCCGCAACCGTTCGGGCCCGCAACCACGTACAGCGTCGGCATGGCGAAAAGAGTCGGCCGGCCTGGTCAGGCGGACTTGTGCGAGGGTCGCCGAATGACCCGGTCTCCGTCTTTGGTCCGTGCGATGTACGCGCCGTCCGATCGGACGCCGTACAGCGTCGCTCCAGCCGCGAGCTGTGCGGCGAGATCCGCCTTGATCTGTTCGCGCCAATCCTTCGGACGGCCGGGAGCGTCTGGTGGTGGCGCTGTCTGCCTCTGCATGCTGCTGACTCTAGGCCGGATCTTCGCGGCCTTCAATGCAGATTTGCGGCAGCCTCGCGATGGTAGCCTCGATTGGCGTCATCGCCTCGCCGTCGCAGGGCGCGAGCTACTACGAGCGCGACGGCTACTACGCGAAGGACGACCCCGCCCACGAGGAAGCAAGCCGCTGGACCGGCAAGGGCGCCGAAGCCTTGGGACTCGCGGGGCCGGTCGATCCGGACGCTTTCCGCAAGATTCTCGAAGGCAAGGTCCCGGACGGGCCCCAGCTCGGCAAGCGGGGCCAGGACGGCGAGATCCAGCACCGGCCCGGGCGCGACGTCACGCTCTCCGCCCCGAAGTCGGTCTCGCTCCTGGCGATGGTGGGCGGCGACGGGCGTATCGTCGAGGCGCACGACCAGGCGGTGGGCAAGACGCTCGCCTGGATCGAGGAACACGCCGTCCAGACGAGGATGCAGGACAAGGCGACCGGCACCATGATCCGGGTGGGCGGTCAGACGATGGTGGCCGCGACCTTCCGCCACGGCACCTCGCGCAACCTCGATCCCCAGCTCCACACGCATTGCGTGATCGCCAACATGGTCCAGAGCGCCGACGGCAAGTGGCGGACGATGGTCAACGACGGGCTCTACCGCAACAAGATGGCAATCGGCGCGATCTACCGGGCAGAGCTGGCCGTAGGGCTGAAGGACCTCGGCTACGGCATCGAGAAGACGCACCCGGACGGGCGCTTCGAGATCGCGGGCGTTTCGCGCGACGCGATCGAAGCGTTCTCGACGCGGCACGCAGAGATCGAGGCGGCGATGGCCGAGCGTGGCCTCGGTGTGCCGGCCGACAATCCCCACCTCGCGGCGCGCGCCACCTTGATGACGCGGGCCAGCAAGCGCGACGTGGACAAGAGCGAGCCACGCCAAGCCTGGCGTGGCTCATTCCGGGCCGCGATAGACACGAGCTTGCAGATCACCCGACAGCACGTCCACAACTTGGGGAACCAGCGGCTGCAATTCCGCCAGCCGATTGCGCGCGGCAAGCATGATGACAATCGGAATCGACAGCTTGTTCGCGCTCTGCTGATACTCGATGCCTCGATCGACGGTGACAAGGGCATCGAAGCCATGGCGGACGGCCAGCGCCAGCAGCAGGCCGTTCCCGGTGCCTGCCCAACCCATCTCCTGAACCGTGCGCGTGGTGTACGGTGCGGGAAAGGACGCGGCAAGACGCCGCGGCACCGATTCGTCAAGCAGCAGCTTCATCGCTGGACACCAGCATTGTCGTCGCGCGCTCCAGCAG
Source organism: Alphaproteobacteria bacterium (assembly GCA_965215575.1). Classification (GTDB taxonomy): domain Bacteria; phylum Pseudomonadota; class Alphaproteobacteria; order TMED109; family TMED109; genus VXPW01. The sequence goes on along the minus strand of OZ244069.1, from coordinate 1,268,331 downwards.
TGCGACGGCCTGACGCCGCGACACCGTTGGGTAGTCGGCCAAGAAATCGTCAAGCGGGTCGCCGGCCTCGAGGTGTTCCAGCAGGATCCGCACCGGAACCCTGGTTCCAGCAAACACCGGCGTCCCACCGAGGATGTCCGGGTTCCGGTCAATCAGCGTATCGGTCATCTTGCTCTCCCAGGCTGAATGCCTACCTCAATTTCCATCGGCGGAAGGCTGCAGCTTCCTGGATGGTAACGCGCCGTCAGGACCGTGGCGGGAACGAAGACGCGCATCGGGAGCGGTTCGGCCATCACGAACGCTCAGCGAGCGACGCCGAGTCGGGATCGTATGCGTAGCGCGCGATGGTTCCGTCCCGGATTTTTTCGACCGCGTCATCGATCACGCTGAGAGGCACCAGGAACCACTCGCGCGGCATGACAGGATTGCCGAAGCGGTCCTCAATCTCGATCTCCAGACGCGCCGGGCCGAAGATCCAGTGGATCAGCTTTTCGAGCTTGCCACGATCGATGTTGTAGAGCCGGGAGGTGGCAACGATTTCGACATCTGCCATCAAGAACGTCGGATCGAGTCGCGCACGGGCGGTGCGCGCTTCGACCACCCCGTTGGTCACGCCGATCTTGTGGACGAGGTTTCGATTCTCGGCAACGGAGGGAATGTCCGCCTTGCTCCGCAGCAAATAGATCGTACCGCTGGCCTCGTCTCCATCGGCGTTCCGGTCGGCAAAGAGCGGCCCTGCGGTGGGTTCGCTGATCAGCCTTCCCGCCTCGTCCTTGTGCAGCGCACACTGGAGCGATCGCCTCTGCATGTTTTCTCGGTTCCGTTGTCGAAAAACACGCGCAATCGCGCGTCCTTGTCGCCATAGGGCTGAGCAAACTCCTCGCCCACTTCCGCCACACAGGCCTTCTGCCCGCCGACGAGAAAGAATCGTCCGGCCTTGATGTCTGCAATTTGTCTCACGGTACCGGTCCTCCGGATACCGGCGTCCAGATCGTTCTGAACCTGCTCGAACGGGGGCCGGAAGGTCTCGAAGTCCTCACACTGCCACCGGCTGGCGATTTCCTCCTCCACGCGCTTTTCGGCGCTCGACCGGGCATGCCGAAGCTCGGCGAGATCCGGCGCGCCCGCCTCGACACCGAGTGCGGCCAGCAAGGCGCCATCATCAAGGTCTTCTGGTGCCGACGATGCGGTTTCGGACCCGTTGGCCAGCAGACCCTGACGGTCCAAAGGGGTGAGGATCGCGCAGCACTCTTCCAGTGCTCGGATACGATCCGGCCGCAGCGCATGAAGCCGCTCGAGGATGTCTCGCCCTTCGCCATGGCGCGGGTCGCGTCCGTGCGTCTCGACGAACCGCTGAATGTCCCCTCGAAGCCAGCAACGATCCAATCCTCGCGTGGCGTGCGGCTGGTCGCCTTCTTCGGCTCGGCCTCGACGCCGAGTTCGGTGAGGAGTGTGGCGTCCTCTTCGGTGAACTTCCTATCCATCTGCGGCCTCGGCCTTCATGCGAGCAAGGAAGGCAACCCCGTCCGCCATGCGCCTCTCCCAGGCATCCGGTGATGTAGTCGACGGCAGCCGGCCGCGCTCCCGCTTGAATCTCTGGGCGCGCCGCGCCAGGTCTCGCGCCTCCTCGGGGGTGAGCTGGACCTTCTTTGCGGTAATGACGGCGGCAACCTGCTTCAGGCTCTCCTCGCTCATCGCCTTGGCCAGGATGGCGTAAGCATCGCCAAACGACTTGATTCTGTCGATCAGGTCGATGGCGCGCACGTCCATCGTGAATTTGCGCACGCCGTCGATCAGTGCCGTGCTGCCACTGCCATCCGCATCCCCGTCCTCAAACGCAGCCTCTTTCGCCTTCCGGGTCGGGTTCAGGGCGGCGATGGCGTGCTGGCGCACCGCCTCGCGGTCTTCCTCGCTGAGTTCGGGATACCTGTCCGTGATGATCTTGCCCATCCGTACCTGGGTCAGCTCCTCAGGCACGAGTTCCTCGTCGAAGATCCCGCGCTCGACGGCGGTCCGGGCCTGCGCGAATGCCGCAATCACCTCGTTCAGGTCTTCCCGGCAAACGCGCTCAGCCTCTTTGCTCGTTGGCGCGGCCAGCCCCTTGATCTCGATGTCGAGCTCACCGGTTTCCGCGTTGAAGCCCGCATTACACTTGTTCGGGTCGTAGCCGTCTTCCCCGTAGTTGACCCCTTCGAGGGGGCCGCTGTCCTGCGTCTTCGGCGTGAAGTTGAAGCGGGGTGCGAGCACCTGCTCCATCAGCAGGCTTGCCGCGATGGCCTTCAGTGTGTCGTTCACGGCCTCGGCTACGGCCTCTTCCGAAGCGTCCGGTTCGGCAGTCAAGTTGGTGAAGCGGGCGCGGGCCTTGCCGGGCGCGTCACGCGTCGCGCGCCTGATGGTCTGCACAATTTCGGTCAGACTCGACCGGTAGCCGACCGTCAGCGCATGTTCGCGCCAAATCCAGTCAAAGCCCTCCTTGGCCATGCCGAGAGCAAGGATACGGCCGCTCGAACCATGTCATGAACGGGAGCTGCGCCAACGGGTGCGGCATCCGCCGAACGGTCATTGAGGAGCGCGTGCTGCCAGGGCTGAAGGAGAAGCTGGTGGCTCCGGAGGCGGCGGCCGAAGCGATGCGGGCCTGGACCGAGGAAACCAACCGGCTCAACCGCGCACGACGGGCATCGACTGAGACCGATCGCCCGGAAATGGAGGCGGTGAAGAAGAAGATCACGGCGATGATCGACGTGATCGAGGACGGGAGTTACGTCCAGGGCATGATCGACCGGCCGCGCGAGCTCAAGGCGCGACAGGACGAGTTGGAGACCCGGCTCGCCGACGCGCCCGCCACGCTTCCGGACATCCACCCGAACGTTGCCGGCATCTATCGCGACAAGGTGGAGCGCCTGGCCGCGGCGCTGGACAACCCCGGCGAGCGCGACGAGGCCGCGGTGGCGATCCGGGGCCTGATCGAGCGCATCGTGCTCACCCCCGGCGTTGCCTGGGGCGAGATGGACGCGAAGCTCGTCGGCGACCTCGGCACCATCCTCGAATGGGCCAGCGCCGGGGACAAACGGCGCCGGGCGAACGCTCCTTCACCGCACATGTCGGTCTCGATGGTTGCGGGGGCACGATTTGAACCTGCGGCCTACAAGTTATGAGAATCCCTTAGTACGATGCCGTTCGGAATAGTCGCCTACGCGCAGATTTATGCGCTTCCCGGAGATCCCGAACAGAAGGCGTTCGACAACCAGCGTGATGACCGATGACCTCAAGGTGCGCCGGGCCGAGGCCGACAGGATGCGGAGCTTCGCCACCCGCTCTTGGCGCTTCGAACGCCGGGTCGTCGCTCGGCCGGAGGCCACCACGCGTGGCTTCGACATCGGCTACGTCGTCACCTCGCTCGCCGACGAGGCCCGCGATCTCTACGAAGATGTCTATTGCGCTCGCGGCACGCCATCTCAAGCGCCGAAGTCAACCCTCGATGAATAGATCGGGCTAGTCGTTCGCCGTCACCCCGGTGTGACCAGCCATATAGCGGCCGATCATTGCGCGGTCCGCTTCGCTGGTCTTCGTCTCATAGTTTATCGCGCCACCAAACATGACCAGAATCCGGTCTGACAGCTCGAATAGCTCGTCCAAGTCTTCCGACACGAGCAACACGGCCGCGCCTCGGTTGCGCACCTCCGTTATCCGAGAACGAATCTCGTTTATGGCCCCAATATCCAGTCCAAAACAAGGGTTTACTACTATCAGGACATCTACCTCTTGCGAGAGCTCCCTAGCCAAGACCATACGTTGCACGTTGCCGCCGGAGAGTGTTTCGACACGAGCATCGGGCGACGACGTCCTGATTCTGAACTGGTCGATCAATGCGATCGCTGCCGCTCTGATGGCCGCACGGTTGATCAGAAAACCAGCGACGGAGAACGGCGGCACATCGAACGAGCGAAACGCCAGATTCTCCGAAATCGTCATGCGCGCCACGCAGGCGTTGCGTAGCGGCTCCTCCGGCAGGCAATAGACCTTGTGGCGGCGCATCTCCGCCCGCGACGCGTGATAGGGTGTACCATGAACCGCGACTGCCCCCCCTGCCGGTTCGCGCTGACCGGCCAGGGCTTCTGTCATCTCTCGTTGACCATTGCCGGATACACCGGCGATCCCGACGATCTCGCCGCCACACACCTCCAGTGAGACGCTGGCGAGCGCCCGATGCCCCTTGTCATCGTGGGCGGAAAGCTCGGAGATCATGAGGCGGACGGGTCGGTCAGGGCGCTGTTTGCGTTCCGTCTGCTTCGGAAGCGTCATCGTGCCAACCATCATCCGTGTGAGTTCGGTGGCGGACAGCTCTGCGGTGCGCCCGGTGCCGGAGATCCTCCCTTGCCGCAGCACCGTGACCTCCTCGGCATAAGCGCTTACCTCGCGCAGCTTGTGGGTGATCATCAAAACGCTCAGCTTGTTGGCTTGCGTCATGCGCCTGAGCAATCCCAGGATGTCGTCGGCTTCCCCCGGGGTGAGGACCGATGTCGGCTCGTCCAAGATGAGGATGCGACTGTCGAGATAGAGTTGCTTGAGAATCTCGAGCTTCTGCCTCTCGCCGGCCGAGAGAGAAGCGACGGGTGCGGAGAGATCCACCGAGAAGGGCATCGTCTCGAGAAACGCCTCCATGGCTTGTTGTTCCGCCCTCCACTTGACCACACCCGGCAGATGACTCCTCGACAGGAGCAGGTTCTCGGCCACCGACATGTTCGGTACCAGCGTGAAATGCTGGTAGACCATGCCGATTCCAAGGTCGTGGGCGTCGCGCGGCGAGGTCACGCGACGCGTCTTTCCATCCAGCAGAAAGCGTCCCGCGTCCGCGCGGTAGTAGCCCATGATGCATTTGACAAGCGTGCTCTTGCCTGCACCGTTCTCTCCAAGCAGTGCGTGGAAGGAACCGGGCTCCACGGCCAGAGAGACGTCATCGATCGCCAAAACAGGACCGAAACGCTTTGTCACGGCCAACGCTTCGAGGCGTGGGGGAGCGAGGGCCACGCTATCGCTGCGGCTGTCAGCCATCGGCCAGACTAATGTTCAGGCGCATCAGCCCGGTGAGCTATCCCTGAAAGCTTCGGTCCGGCGCCGGAAATCCGCAGCTCGTCCCGTCCGTCACCTTGACCTCGTTTTCCCAAGGCAGCCGATACTGGCCGCCCGCGAGATCGCTCATGTACGTATAGGGGCAATCTTGGGCACCGCCCGCGACCGCAACGAACCCGCGGTGACCGAACTGATAGATGTTGTTCTCAACGCCCCATTCGCGCCGAGCCTCATCGGCCAGCCTGGGGCGCACCTCCGCGGTGATGATCTCGTTCGCCGCACCGTTTCCAATAACGATCGGCGTGCCGTCGAAGTCGCAAATCATGCCTTCGCCCATGGAATTGAACGTGCCGTCGGTGCCGGCCATACACACGCTGACCGTGTACATGAGGTTGGAAAACGCGTTGGCCTGATTGCTGATCTGCCAGGCATGACGGATCGGTGCGGTGTAACCCGCAGTGCGCAGCATGATGTTGGCGCCCTTGTAAGCGCACTCCCGCGCCATCTCGGGAAACATACCGTCATGGCAGATGATGAGGCCCAGCTTGCTACCGTTGGGGCCGTCGCACACTGGAATCCCGATGTTGCCGGGCTCCCAAGGTTCGACTGGCACCCAGGGGTGCATCTTTCGGTAGTAGAGTTGCAGCGTCCCTCGCGCATCCACGATGATGCCGCTGTTGTAGGGGTTGCCGTCCGGATTGTACTCCATGATGGAGAAGCAGCCCCACACATCGTTATCGACGCAGGCTTGCTCGAAGGCGGCAACCTCCGGCCCATCGAGGCGGCACATGATTTCTGCATTCATGTCCATGGAAAGGCCATGGAGGGCGTATTCCGGAAACACGACGAGATCGAGAGTCGGCATGCCCTCCTTGGCCTTCCGGACCATCCCGCAGATCTTCTCCGTCTGATCCGCCAGGTCCTCCTTGGTGCCGACAGTCGGCAGTTGAAGCTGTACGACGCCGACGACAACGCCGTCGGGCGACTTGTTAAGTCCGCCAAGACCATTCATGAAGATGTCTCCTCTCGGTGGCGCGTCACTTGGTGACGCTGAGCTCTCCAGGAGCGCCGACGAGGCTGCGCCGTGGCGAGCTGCTGATGATCATGATCGCAAGAGTGAGCAAATAGGGCGCGGCATTGAACAGGTAGTATCCCTCCGAGAATCCAACCGACTGAAGTGCCGGACCCAACGAACTCGCTCCGCCAAACAGGAGAGCGGCGTACAAGCACTTGATCGGGTCCCACCTGGCGAAGATGACAAGCGCTACGGCCATCAGGCCCTGGCCGCTGGAAAGACCTTCGTTCCAGCTCCCAGGATAGAACAGAGACAGGAACGATCCTCCCACACCCGCGAAGCAGCCGCCTGCAACGGTGCTGAGCATGCGCACCCGATTGACGTGATAGCCCATGGCGCGCGCGGCATCGGCGCTATCGCCCACCGTGCGCACGACAAGTCCCCATCGGGTGTTCTTGAACGACCACGCCATGATCGGAGCCAAGGCGACGCCGATGAGAAAGAGAATATTGACTTCGAGCGCAAAACGAAGCTGCGGTATGTCGCTCCACCAGCCGAAATCGATCGTCGGCAGGCGCGGTGCTGTGGGCTGGATCAGCGGCTTGCCGAAGAAAAATGCCAAACCGATGCCGAAGAGCATCAACGATATGCCAACGGCAATATCGTTCACACGAGGTTGAGAGCAGGCCCAAGCATGCATGGCGCCGAGCACCATGCCCATCACGCCGGCTGCGACAACACCAAGCCACGGTGAACCGGTGACGAACGATACCCCGTAGCCGGCCATGGCACCCATGACCAAGTTGCCCTCAAGGCCCAGATTAATGCGTCCGCTCTTTTCAGTGAGACATTCGCCGAGGCTCACAAACAGGAAGGGCGTACTGACCCGCAATACCCCTGCCAGAACACCCAGCGGAACGCCCCACCAGCCCAGCGCGGTTGCTTCTTCCATATCAGGCCCTCTTCGCTTGGAAGACGGTCGCCCTCCCATAAAGGGCTTCGCTCGCCAATATCACCACGAAGATGATGCCTTGCATGACCAGTACCGTGGCATCAGGCAGATCATGCCATCGCTGCAACAAACCGCCGCTAGCCCGGATACCGCCCAACAATATGGCCACCGGTATCACCGCAAGCGGATTTTGTCGGGCGATGAACGCGATAAGGATGCCCGTGTAGCCGTAGCCCACGACGATGGAGCTGCTCGCGCGCCCCTGCACCGCCGCGATTTCGATGGCGCCCGCCAGACCGGCCGCGACGCCACCGACAAAGCAGGTTGTGACGATGAGGGGGCCGACGGCAATCCCGGCCATGCGGGCAGCGCGCGGGTTGCCGCCGACAATGTCGCCGGCGAACCCGAACGTCGTCCACCGTACAAGCAAGAATGTCACCAAGCACACGATCGCGCCGATGATCAGTCCCCAATGGACGTCCATGCCGGGGATGAGACCCAACATGTTGTCTTCGCCGACGTGCCAACTCGACGGTCTGTGAAGAACTTCCGGATCACGTATCAGACCGAGCACCAAGTGACTCATTATCGCTATTGCGATGTAATTCAGGAGCAGGCTACTGATCGTTTCGTTGACTCCCCGGTAATGGCGAAGGCCGCCGACGAACGCGATCCACAAGCCGCCGGCAACTGCGCCAGCCAAGAGCATAATCGTCGTGACGGCGGCGGAGGGAGCGCCATCGAGTGCAGCCGCAGCAGCCACGGTCGCCACGGCGCCGATGACAAGCGCTCCTTCGCCTCCAATCACGATCAATCCAAGCCTTGCCGGCAAGGCCGTACACAGGGCGACCAACATCAGTGGGGAAGCGCGCTGCAGCGTATTCTGCCAGGAAAACCAGCTGCCGAACGCGCCCTTATAGATTGACTGGTAAACCTCGAACGGGTTCTGGCCGATGGCAAGAAAAAAAAGGCCTAACAGCATCATCGAAACGATGAGGGCGCCCACCGGTATGGCGAGCGCCTCTATCGTTGATGCGGGTGCTGAACCTGGAATGCGAACAAACGGTATTCGCCATTCCGGGATCACCCTCTCCCGGAGTGACGGCATCGTGGTGCAAGATGGCCGCTGTCTATCCCCTCAATCGGCTTGGAATCGTCACGCGCCGGTCGTCCCAACCACGCCCTCAACGAACCAGTCCATGGTCTCAAGCCACAAATCACTCGCGGCGTAAGACGTACCTTCTGGAATTATGGTTCGACCGTCGTTGGTGGTCATCGGCCCCGAATAGATCTGGAAACTTCCATCCATGAAACCGGCGAGGGCGCCATCGGCGTCACTCCGGGCGTCGTCCGATACGGCGCTGCCGTACGGAACGTTCGTCACAATGCCTTCTCTCAAACCGCCGCGAAGAATGTGGGGCCACGACGTACCTTCGCGAAGCCAAGTGACATAGTCGGTGTAGACCTTCTCCCAATTCCAGATAGCGCCGGTGAGATACCCCTTGGGAGCCAGAACGGACTGATCCGTATGGTAGCCGGACGAATAGATGCCGCGCTTTTCCGCGGTCTCAATCACCACCTTTGGCGCGTCGACATGGCATGTGACCACGTCAATACCCTGGTCAGCGAGACTGTTGACCGCCTCCGCTTCCTTGACGGGCAATACCCAGTCTCCCGTTACTACGACCTGCATCGTCGCATCCGGATTGACGGAGCGTGCACCAAGGGTGAAGGAGTTCACGTTACGGATGGAGGCAGGGTAGGGCTTGGCCGCAACGAAGCCGAGTTTTCCGCTCTTGGTTGCATGTCCCGCGAGGACGCCGGCAATGTATTGTGACTGATCGATATACCCGTTGTAGCTGCCCGCGTTTACGGGCATTCCTTCCTCCCAGACCGACGGAGCGGCATGCAGGAACTGAACACCGGGGTATTTCGCGGCGACCTTCAGCATGTGGTCCCAGTACCCGAACGATGTCGCAAAAATCAACCGGGCACCATCGAAGTTTATCATGCTCTCCATAGACTTTTGAACTTCGATGGTTTCGGGAACGTTTTCCTCTTCTACGACTTTGACTCCGCTCAGGTTTTTCAGCGCGGCTACGCCAACAGCGTGCCCCTGATTCCAGCCATAGTCATCTTTTGCTCCAACGTAGACCGCGCCAACAACTAGATCGTCTTCGGCCCATACTTTTCTAGTTCCTACTACAGGGACTGTAGTTAACGCGCCAACAGCAGCCATACCTCTCAGCAGCGAGCGGCGAGAAATGGATCTTATGTAGCGCATTCTTTTTCTCCTTGTTCTGCGTGCCTGAACGATCAAGTTATTCTTCTTGCTTCTCCGTTCGACACTAGCAACCATGGTCACACAGCGCATAAGCGCAGTCAATGGAGCGACCCCCCGGAGATCGTCCCTGATGCCCGTAAGTAGACGACGCTGGCTCACCTTCCGAAGGCCAGCGGGATACACAGTTAGCCCAGACTACTCACGGCGGATCTGATTTTTGAGGTGGCGGGCGTGTAGCGTAAGCCGTTGCTAGCGGGTAGAAATTCGTTGTCGAAGCGTCTTTCATCCCAGTGACCATTGACGATAGAGAACACGAATTCTAAATCCAGGCCGTCCAATGTAATTGTTCCACAGTAGACTCGTCCAAGGAGAATAGCCGCCAAACACCTATTGAAGAACTCAACTGCAGCTTGATCTTTTCGCAAGTCGAGCACTGGCGGCAGTGCAAGACCGCCGTCCCGGCACACGACCATATGGTATGGGGACTCAAGCCCCACGTCTATTCCACCGACAATTTCGTGTAAAGCAACATAGTCCCAAGTACCCCTGTTCAATTTCTCTAAAGAAACGGTTCGCTTGGGAGAGTCGGGGGCATCTACAATCCGGAACGGATGGAGAAAAAACCAGACAAGGAACTTGTCTTGCTCTCAGCGTGCTGTCTTCAACCTAGTCATGCTCTGACGTTATTTTGATCTTTTCCGGGATAGAGGTTCAGTGCCTTGGACGGCACCGATTCTTCCACCATCTTCGGCTTCCTCATTATTGTTGACCACCATGCAATCCCGTTTTCCTTGAACCACAGTAAAGCGATTACGACTGCAGATACGACCTTTACTTACGCCCATACGCATCGTCGACACTTGACGGCGACATGTTCCATGAAGATGTGTGCTTGAGGGAACAAGTATCACTGTATGTCCCGGTAACCCTCTTGTGACTCAATTCGGCGGCCTCCTCCATTGTTTCAACCCGCGACCACCTTTCCCGCCTGATAGAGCCACCCGGGCATTGGGCGCTCGAGCTCCCACAGTATTTTCATGGGCCTTTCCGATTCATGACTTCGGTACCGGGCATAGCCGAGACAGTGGTAAGGAAGCGTCTCGCCCCGGCCATCCCTTTTGCGTTCGCGCACGAAGATGATGACCTTCGTGCCCCGGGTCGCTTGCTCCACGTACCGGCGCCCGGTGGGGGTATCTAGTGAGGCGGAGTTCTGCGACTCCCAGTGAAACAGTGTCGGCGAGATCGGGTAGTCGGCGTAGCGTGTCGAGGGCGAGTAGTCCCGGTTCGACTTCTCCAGCGTGACGAACAAGAGATCCGTCTGCGTCGCCTCGTTCCAGAGGACTCCACTCGGCGGAAAGACCAGCGCGCCATGCTTATCGGTGCGCCTGTGTGCCGCCACGATCTCTCCGAGGGTATAGGTGGCATGGCTTGCCAGGGGAACCTCGCCAGTGGGATCGAGCGGTCGAGAGACCGTGCGAATGCGATCGGCCAGGATTTCCAGGAGATCGCTGATCTCGCGACGCCACTCTGCAGATTCGCGGACCCTTTCCAAGATCTGATCGGCCTCGTCGATCGACTGGCGACGGCGACCCAGAACGGCAAACAACATGAGGCCCAGACGATGCTTGCGGCCCTGGAGCCCCGACATCCCGTCGGAATGATCCGCTTCCAGGATGTCTCGCCACGCTTTCAGCCGCTCATGATCATCCACGTGGATCAGTCGGCCGATGGCCTTGAGGAGAGAGTCATCCGCAGCGGCAAGGATGGTGCTCTGCTCGAAGCCGGCCCGCCGACGGATCTCGGCAAAACAATGCCCTAATCCGGGCCGTGCGTAGATATCGTCGAGTTCGACGCCGGCGTCACGCATGAAACAACCGAGTCGTGTATCGGGGCCGAGGGCGCGCAAATCATCGGCAAGGCGGGCGCGGGCGTTGTGCACGGCCTCCTTGAGGTTGCGCAGCACCGTCTCCTTGGCAATGCGGTCCAGCTTGAGCGCGCATCCTGGTGGCAAGAGCGGGAAGTCGGCCTCGACGGCGCGCCGGACCTGATGGCGGGTCCCCCCTAGCAGCGCCCGATAGCGCACGTCGTAGCGGTACTCGCGCCGAACCTGGCCCACGAAGTCCATGACGGTGAGGACCCGCTTTCGCTCTGCCCACCGCAACCCTCTTCCCAGCTGCTGGAGAAATACCGTGGCGCTCTCGGTCGGTCGAAGCATGAGCACGGTGTCGACCTCAGGCAGGTCGACACCTTCGTTGAAGAGATCGACGGCGAAGACGGCGCGAAGCTCTCCTCGGCGCAGTTTCGTGAGCGCCGCACGACGATCAACGCGCGGAGTGCTGGCATCGAGCGCCACCGCCCGATAGCCGAAACGGGTGAACTCCCTCGCCATGAAGTGGGCATGACCGACGCCCGCACAGAATCCCAGCGCTCGCATCTGATGCGGGTCCGTCACGAATTCCTCGACAGCCTGGCGGATTCGAACGGCTCGAACATGATCGCCGGTGAGCACGTTGTCGAGTTCGCCCGGTACATATCGTCCGCGCTCGAAACGTACCGTCGAAAGATCCGTTGCGTCGTTCACTCCGAAATAATGAAACGGACAGAGCAGTCCTTGGTCGAGGGCATCCCAAAGCCGGGACTCCGAGGCGATGCGGCCGTCGAACCACTCGAGCACCGACTTGCCATCCGCGCGCTCGGGCGTGGCGGTGAGACCGAGCAAGACTTTCGGTTTCAAACGCGACAGCAGGCGCTCGTAGCTCGCAGCTGCTGCGTGATGAAACTCGTCCACGATGACCACATCGAAGCCGTCGGGCTCGATGTCGTCGACCCGGTTGGCAAGAGACTGCACCGAGGCAAAGACGTGCCGACCTGAGTGTGGGCGCTCGCCGCCAACCAGCCGCTCGCCGAACCCCGGCTCGCGCAGGACGAGTTGGAAGACCTGTTGGCTCTGACGCAGGATCTCATCGCGGTGCGCGACGAAGAGCAGGGAACGCCCGAAATTTTGGTCGCGCAGCCGCTTGAAATCGAATGCCGCAATCGAGGTCTTGCCGGTTGCCGGTTGCTGCAACCACGAGATTGCGGTGGTGCCCGCGCAGGCGCTCCGCTTCGAGCGCCTCGAGCGCGACAGCCTGGTGAGGCTTCGGCGAGACGTCGACCAACAGGGATAGCTCGGTGATGTCCTCGGATGCACCGTCGCCGCGCTGTCTCGAGAGCGCGTGGTCAAGTCGCCTGGCGTCACGCACGGGCGCGTAGTCCTCGAACTCGGGTTCCTGCCAGTATTGCTCGAAGGTCGCGTCGAATCGCTCGATGACCTCGGGGTTCTCGGCCGCGCTCACACGCACGTTCCATTCGAGGCCCTCCATCTGTGCCGTGTGGGTGAGATTGGATGAGCCGATGTAGGCGGTGTGCAGTCCACTTTGGCGGAGGAATAGCCACGCCTTGGCATGAAGCCGGGTCCGCGCGACCTCGTAGGAAACCTTCACTCGCGCGCCGAGGTCGACAAGTGCGTCCAATGCACGACGTTCGGTCGACCCGGTATAGACGCTTGCGATCACTCGCACCTGTGCACCCTCGCGTACCCGTTCTTCAAGTTCGGAGCGGAAAAGACGCAACCCCGAGTGACGCACGAACGCGCACAGGAGATCGATCCGATCGGCGCTTGGGATCTCCCGCGCAATCTCGCTTGCGATCTGGACATCGCGCCGTCCATTGACGAGAAGCCCGGTCCGACGGAGCGAGAGCGTCGGGCGAGGGACTGGCGATGGTGTGCTGCCCAAAACACGGCGTTCGACAGCCTCCAGAAGCAGGAGCGCAGCGTCTGCGACCCAGTCGTCGGACATCGCGCCATGTTCGACAAGCACCTCCACCAGCCGGTTCCCGAGAGCGATCTGATTGGCTGACTGAGTTCCATCTTCTTCGGAAATTCCTTCGAGCGCGCGGCGAAGGAGCTGATAAACGTGACGGGCCAGAAACTCGGGACGGACGGATGCGTCGGCCGAGCGGACATCCACCCACCAGCCTTCTGCCGTCCGGGCATCGATTTCCGCCTCCAGGGCAGAGGTCAGCAATTCTTCGTAAAGCCCGGAATGAAGTCGACGCGTCATAACGGGTCCGAACGGAAGAGAATGGATGGCGGCGCTTTTGTCACCATGAAATTCCGAAGCGCTCTTTCATGCCAGGCGCCCTCCCCCATGGCTCGCCGGGCAGCCGATCGACAAGAAGCGTGAACACGCGGCGAAACGAGGCCGCTGTCGACTCTTTCGTCAGGGCTTCCGCCTGAGCAGCTGGCAGCAGCGGGCGCAGGTCGAGCAAGAAGCGAGGATTGGCCAGCTTGGCGAACATGCGCTCCTGGGCCTGTGCTAGCGAGATGGCCTGGCCGGAAAGGCCGAGATAGCGTCCGAACAAAATGACAGTGCGGTCGGCATTGAGGTTCTCGAAGACCTCCAGAGCGTGCGCGAGGTCGTAGAGATCGCGACCCTTGTCGCGCTGCAGCAGCGCGCTCAGCTTGGTCGCCAGCATCTCCTCGCGAGAGAATGTCGGAATGGCCGCCTCTCCCGAGAACCAGGGATTCTCGATCACTAGCGGCAATGCCGCCAGCCCATCGAACGCTTCGGTCTCCCGGGTATTGATCTCGATCTTCAGCCGGATCGGCACGCCGCCGGCGTCCTCGGCCTCGACCCGGAAGCGAAACTTCGGCGCGACAGGGCTCTGATTGTACTGCGCCCACCCCAGCCACGGTTCCAGGGCTACACGCAATCGATCGAGGATCGGACCGATCGGCCCGGCCGAAGTGCGTACCAGGTCGATGTCCTCCGGGTAGCGCAGCGGCGCCTGGAAGTGCAGCTTGTTAAGGGCTGTTCCACCGCGAATCCGCAGCGCGTCGCACAGCATGGCGTCCGAGAAGATCTCGACCAGAGCACGGCTAATGATGAGATCCTGCTCGACCTGTCGCTGGTCGGCCCAGGGAACGACATTGCCCCAGGCAACGATGTTCTGCGCCGGAATCATGCATCGCACTGCGGCACGCGCCGCACGATGACACGCCATCGCAGGTCGCGCTGCCGTGGTTCAGGCGCGAAATCCGGATCCCGTGCCTCCTGCCGATCGAGCTCGGTCCAGGGAAGCGATCCTCGCGCACGGAGCGCCTCCAGCATCGGCTCCGTCAGGGCGTCATGGCCGAGATGTTCCAGCAGATAACCAAGACGCTGCACGACCGGCCGTTCTACCAGCGCGGAAAGGGAAGCGAGCTGCTCAGGATCGATCTTCTGCCCGAGGTCCGAGAGGACCGTGGCGACATTGTCGATGCCGCCCGACGCCTGCGGATAGCGCAGCAGGTCGAGGGCCGTCAGCGCGGCCGACGAAATCTTCATCGTGCCGATATCGGTCTTGCGGTCCTCGATTCCGGCCGTCACCGCTTCCATTTCCTTGCGGAAGTAGAAGACGATCAGGTTGCGGCCGGCGCGGATTCTCGGAAGGCGCTTCGCTGTGACGACCTGAAATTCCAGGACAGCCTGATGCGTCGCACCGTGTAGCTCCGCCGCCTTCAGGAGCCCCACGTAATAGGCCTCGCCCTCACGTCGCATGAGCGGGTCGATGTACCAAGCCGGTGGCGGCGCGCCCCAGGACGCATATTGCGGTGGGATGACGACATAGAAGCCTTGCCGCAGGTTCAGTAGCGCCGCGCGGCGTTGCAGCCGCTCAGCGGCATCAAGAAACGCGCCGTGCCGGACGCCGAGCGCCTGCTCGGCCTCCTCTGCGGTGAAGACCGTCCGGCCCGACGAGAACAGACCGCTGACATAGCTTGACAAGGCGGATCGTTGATCATGAAACACGTCCCATTATCGGCATTTTATGCGGATATATCAACATGAAATATATACAAATACCACTTAATGGCAATTTTTCTGTATAAAAGGCGGATAATACAGCATGATTTATCTCCCGGAGTGTCGCAGCTTCGGCCGACCGGTTTTTCCATCGGTTTTCGCCGTTGGTCGGGCCCTTTTGTTGTGTTATTCGGCGCGAGCCGTTGACACCCCGGTCTAGTGCAACGTCGATGGGTTGGCATGCCGACGATTACCGGAAAGCGCACGGCCGGGGTGCCCACCACGCTGACCAAGCGGGTCATCGATGCGCTACAGCCGGCCGACACGGCCTGGATCGCCTGGGACGACAAGCTTGTCGGCTTCGGTGTGCGTGTCCATCCCCCAGTACGTGAGGGGAAGTGACCGGGCGGAAGGAGATCCCAGCTGCGAACGGGGGTGTTTCGAGCCCTTGAGGAGGACTGACGAAGGCCGTGCGCTCCGGTGTCGCTTCCGTACGGGCAAAGCCGCGGAACCTCCGGAACGACGTTCGATCCTCCAGCGCTTCCGCCGGCTTGACGTCCGACAGGCGTGCCAGGCCGCCAACAACAGCGCCCGAAACAACGGCGACCCGATCGCTTCGCCACGCGGCGCCGCATACACCACCGACAACCGGGCCTCGCTCAGCGACCAGTCGATGAGGTCGGCAATCGCATCCAATGACGAGCGGGGCGACCCCGTCGCGAACAACGCTTCCTGACCAATCCGCCGGTGGGCTATCGTCTTCTCTTGTCCCGACGAGCCAATTTCCGCCCTCGAATCAGTCGCTCACACCCGCATCAACCCCCATCGGCGCACAGGTACCCTAGAAGATCCGCCCGCAGCGGGCGAGGCGAATGCAGGCGGGAGGCTAGGCCCGCATTGGCTCCTTCGGAGGCCCACACCGCGCGCGGCACGTTGTCGACGCATCCGTCGCCGAACCGCAATCGACAGGCGGTCGCGTCATATTCGATGCTGTCGGGGAAGCGGTGCGGGTCGGTCGGGATCGCGCCTGTCTTCGGGATCACGACGCGTTTCCCGTATTCATCATGTCCCTGAGTGCCTTGACCGCCGCGAAGGCCGGTGCCGCCTCAGAGCTGGTGGTCGCGCACAACCATCTTCCGCCACTCCGAACGACTCATCGACCGCAGCCACTCGACAAACATCCCGCTCCACGATCGGCTCCAAGATCTTAACGTGAAGATCGCTGAGCTCGCTCTCATGGTCCAAGACCCACCCCTCGACGTCCTTCGAGAATGCCTCGACCAGGCCCCTCGATCGCATGGCGCTTCTTGGCGCCCACCTAGTTCGGATGGATCCGTAGCTGCGAGGCGGTCTGCTGAAGCTTCCGGTCGCCCCGAAGCGCCTTCAGCACCGCCCTCGCCTTCAACTCCGCCGAAAACCCGCGTCGCTTGCTGCTGATCCGCATTCCTCTGTCAGACGGTGGAATGCACCTTAGCGATCTGTCCGATAGCGATCTGTCGGATTTTACAAGGGCACCTCAGGCTCATTCGTCCTCGACGTACTGAACGAATTCCGGAAGGGTCCCGGCGCCAAGCGCAGCATCCTGTCCCAGGCGTTCGACCGTCGTCGATACCCGGCATCCCCAGACGCATTCGATCGACCACCAGACCAGAAGAGAGGCGCCAAACACGGACACGCCGACAGCGGCCATGCCGATGAGCTGGATGACCGGATCGCCGCCGGCTTCGATACATACGGCAAGCGTACCCCACACCCCTGCGCCCAAATGGGCGGGAATTGCACCGACCTCGTCGTCGATCTTGAGGCGTTCCAGGAGCTTCATCCCGAGCAGGCACACGGCCCCGCCGACGCCCCCGATCGCCACTGCCCAATGGTGTGCGACGATATCCGGACCGGCCGCGATGGCGACCAGTCCGGCTATCCCGCCGTTCAATGAAGCGATCAGATCGATCCTGCCCAGGACCCAGCGAGACAGGCAGATGGCCGCAATCATCCCGGCCGCGCCTGCAAGATTCGAATTGACAATGATGTTGCTGACCGCCAGCACGTCCGAGATCCCGCCGATCGAGCCGTGCGAGCCAGCGTTGAAAGCAAGAAATCCCATCCCGACGATGAACGCGCCGAGAGTGACCATGGGCACGTTGTTCGGAGGCGTGACCTTGACCGTACCATCGGGCCCGAAACTTGCCCCACCGGGGTCCGACAACCAGCACGGCGGCAAGAGCGGCCCAGCCGCCCGTCGAGTGGACGACAGTCGATCCCGCGAGATCCTTCAAGCCCAATGTCGCCAGCCAGCCCCCGCCCCAGGTCCAGGACCCGATCACGGGATAGATGAACGCCGCCAGAATGGCGATGAACAGCAGGAACGACCGCAGCTTCACCCGCTCGGCGAGCGTACCCGACACGAACGACGCCACCGAACCCGCAAACACCATCTGAAACAGCCAGTCGGCCATGACAGGCCGGTCGTTCGCCACAACCGCCGTTACCGCCGCGCTATCTCCGTCGAGCAACGCCCGCTCGGCGACTGAAGCGCCGTAGAAAAGGGTCAGGGATCCAATCCAGTCGCCTTCTTCGACACCGACGTGCATGAGGTTGTAGCCGACGACATAGAAGGCGATCGCGGTCGTCCCATAAGCGCCGATGTTCTTCAGGCAAATGACCGACGCGTTCTTGGTGCGGACCGACCCTGCTTCGAGCATCGTGAACCCGGCGCACATCCACATCACCAGGGATGCCCAAACCAACTGGGAGAAGCCGTTCGGAACGAAGGCGACTTCAGGCGTCATCCCGGGGCGGCTCCGCTCGGCTCGTCAGGAAAGCTGTTCAGCGTAGTGCTTTGACTCCGGCCAGTGTGACAGCATATTGGTGGCATTGAATTCGGAACTGTCAAACACCGACGCGGATCAACAGCAAGGCCCTCCTTCTGCGGTTCCAGTACCGAATCAGGCGCGGAAAACCCACAGGACCCGCCCGGAGATCAACAGGCATTTTCGCGCATACCAAGCAGGCCAGATCGACCCTCTTCCGAATTGCCTGACGATCGAGGTCGCCCAGTCGGCATGCATCGGCCGGTTCTGTGTCACCTCCCCCGGTCTGGAGCGAGGCGCAAACGCGAAACTATGACGGAGCCCAAGGCTTCCACTGACCGCCGAGCGATTTGGAGCAAACTGTGCGCGCCGCGGGGCACTCACAGGATTGACGATTGAGCGCCCGTCATTGCCCCGCCAAAGCGCGCAATTGCCCGACTACGCCCGTAGACCATGCCATTCGTGGCCAGATGTTAGATCCCGGATGTTTGCTACTGGTTTGCCAGGCGGCTGAATCGGCATTTCCCGAGGCACAAAAAAACCCTCGAACACATCGCTGTTTTCAAGGGTTTTTCGGTGGTTGCGGGGGTAGGATTTGAACCTACGACCTTCAGGTTATGAGCCTGACGAGCTACCGGACTGCTCCACCCCGCGCCAGTGAATAATCCAATTCCGGATACCGGACCCGTTTCCGAGGGCGTCTGGATGGCCTGGCAGCGACCTACTCTCCCACGCCTTAAGACGCAGTGCCATCGGCGCTGGGGGTTTTCACGACCGAGTTCGGAAAGGGATCGGGTGTTGACTCCCCGCCATAACCACCAGGCCATCGAGACGCCCCGGGGTGTTCAGCTCTTTGCAAAAGTTTGCCGGTGTACGGATTTGCTCCTGCACACGGAGAAACGCAAGCCGATCGAGCGATTAGTACCGGTCAGCTTCACGCATTGCTGCGCTTCCACATCCGGCCTATCAACGTGGTAATCTGCCACGGCTCTCAGGGAAACCTCGTTTCAAGGCAGGCTTCCCGCTTAGATGCTTTCAGCGGTTATCCCTTCCGCACATAGCTACCCAGCGATGCCGCTGGCGCGACAACTGGTACACCAGAGGTGCGTCCATCCCGGTCCTCTCGTACTAGGGACAGCTCCTTTCAAGTTTCCTTCACCCACGGCAGATAGGGACCGAACTGTCTCACGACGTTCTAAACCCAGCTCACGTACCACTTTAATCGGCGAACAGCCGAACCCTTGGGACCTGCTTCAGCCCCAGGATGTGATGAGCCGACATCGAGGTGCCAAACACTCCCGTCGATAGGGACTCTTGGGGAGTATCAGCCTGTTATCCCCGGCGTACCTTTTATCCGTTGAGCGATGGCCCTTCCATGCGGGACCACCGGATCACTATGACCGACTTTCGTCTCTGCTCGAACTGTCGCTCTCGCAGTCAGACAGGCTTGTGCCATTGCACTCCACAGCTGATTTCCGACCAGCCTGAGCCTATCTTTGCGCGCCTCCGTTACTCTTTGGGAGGCGACCGCCCCAGTCAAACTACCCACCATGCAGGGTCCCGGACCCGGATAACGGGCCACGGTTAGATATCAGAAATCGAAAGGGCGGTATTTCAAGGGTGTCTCCACGTCAGCTGGCGCCGACGCTTCAAAGACTCCCGCCTATCCTACACAACCGATCCCTAATACCACTGCAAAGCTGTAGTAAAGGTGCACGGGGTCTTTCCGTCTGACCGCGGGTACTCCGCATCTTCACGGAGAATTCAGTTTCGCTGAGTCGATGATGGAGACAGTGGGGAAGTCGTTGCGCCATTCGTGCAGGTCGGAACTTACCCGACAATGAATTTCGCTACCTTAGGACCGTTATAGTTACGGCCGCCGTTTACCGGGGCTTCGATTCGGAGCTCTCACCCGTCCTCTTAACCTTCCGGCACCGGGCAGGCGTCAGGCCCTATACGTCCTCTTTCGAGTTAGCAGAGCCCTGTGTTTTTAGTAAACAGTCGCCACCCCTGTGTCTGTGCCCCCCGCGCCCGGTTGCCCGGATGCGGGGCCCCCTTCTCCCGAAGTTACGGGGGCAATTTGCCGAGTTCCTTCACCATCGTTCTCTCAAGCGCCTTGGTATTCTCTACCAGTCCACCTGTGTCGGTTTGGGTACGGTCTGTACGCCGGGGTTGTTTCCTGGAACGCCTTCGCCGCCCGGAACAATCCGATTAGCCCGGACAACTTACGGCATTCGTCACCTCCAGCAGGCCCAGGAATATTAACCTGGTTCCCATCGACTACGCCTTTCGGCCTCGCCTTAGGGGCCGGCTCACCCTGCGCGGATTAACCTTGCGCAGGAACCCTTGGACTTTCGGCGACAGGGTTTCTCGCCCTGTTTGTCGCTACTCGTGTCAGCATTCTCACTTCCGATACCTCCAGGCTGCCTCACGACAGCCCTTCACAGGCCTACGGAACGCTCCGCTACCGCGCGACCTAAGTCGCGCCCGCAGTTTCGGTGCATGGCTTGAGCCCCGGTACATCTTCGGCGCAGGATGGCTTATTTAGACCAGTGAGCTATTACGCTTTCTTTAAAGGATGGCTGCTTCTAAGCCAACCTCCTGGCTGTTTTGGCCGTCCCACATCCTTTCCCACTTAGCCATGACTTAGGGACCTTAACTGGCGGTCTGGGCTGTTTCCCTTTCGACACCGGACCTTAGCACCCGATGTCTGTCTGCCGCGATTGCACTCGCCGGTATTCGGAGTTTGGTTAGGTTTGGTAGGGATTAGCTCCCCCCTAGCCCATCCAGTGCTCTACCCCCGGCGGTGAGACGCGACGCACTACCTAAATAGTTTTCGCGGAGAACCAGCTATCTCCGGGTTTGATTGGCCTTT
>OZ244069.1:0-1242500 GCA_965215575.1 Alphaproteobacteria bacterium | reverse complement strand
ATCGAGGGCCTGCATTTCACGGTCCCGGTCGGACAGTTCTGCTGCCTGCTGGGGCCATCCGGCTGCGGCAAAACCACCCTGCTCAACATCGCCGCGGGGCTCGACGACCAAGTCGACGGCGAGGTCAATGTCCACAGCGAGGGCTCCGGGTCGCGCCCGGCGGTCAGCTACATGTTCCAGACACCGCGCCTGCTTCCCTGGATGAGCGTCCGCGACAACGTGGATGTCGTGCTCGACCCACGCGCGCGCGCCGACAGGCACGGCGTCAGGCTGCTGGAACGGATGGAGCTCGGGAGCTATCTCGATGCCTACCCGACCCGCCTGTCCGGCGGCCAGCGGCGACGGGTAGCGCTCGCTCGGGCGTTCGCCATCCGTCCGGCGCTGCTGCTGCTGGACGAGCCGTTCGTCTCGCTCGACCAACCGGTCGGCAACCGGCTTCGCGAGATCCTCCTCGATCTTTGGCAAGCGCAGCCAACGACCGTGCTCTTTGTGACCCATGACCTGAATGAGGCCATCTTCCTCGGTGACCGCATCCTGTTCCTCTCGAAACCGCCCGCCAGCATCGTGCATGATGCGGCGGTGGATCTGCCCCGACCGCGAGCAGTCGATAGCGCCGCCATCAACACCTTTCGTACCGGTCTGCTGGACCAGCACGGCGACCTGCTCGCCGGCACGGCCGGGCCCACGACCGATCCCGGACATCCGACCCCATGACCGCATCCGAACCCGCCACGGGCAACGCACCGCTCCTAGTGATCGACAACGTCGCCAAGAGCTACGGCAGCCGGCCGGCCCTCAAGGGCGTCTCGTTTGCGATCGAGCCCGGCCAGTACATCTCGCTGCTCGGGCCGAACGGTGCTGGCAAGACCACGCTCTTCCAGCTGCTTGCGGGCCTGTTCGTGCCAGACTCCGGCACAGTGCGCGTGCAGGGTTTCGACATGCGGCGTGACGCGGTTAAGGCGCTCTCCTCGATCGGCTTCGTATTTCAGCAGGCAACCCTCGATCTCGACCTGACCGTGCGCGAGAACCTCGCGTTCCACGGACGGCTGCACGGGCTGAGCCACTCCGAAATCCGCCGCCGCTCCGAGCATGAACTCCGGCAAGTCGACCTGGAGGACCGCATCGACGACCGGGCCCGCAGTCTTTCTGGCGGCCAGCGGCGCCGCGTCGAGCTCGCCCGCTCGCTACTTCACGAACCCAGCATCCTACTCATGGATGAACCGACCGTCGGGCTCGATCCGCCCAGCCGCAGCGACCTTCTAGAGTACGTGCTCGAACTGAAGCGTGAACGCTCCATGGCCGTGCTCTGGGCGACCCACCTTGTCGACGAGGCCGAGGTGGCAGACCACGTGATCATGCTCCACAAAGGCACGATCCGACAGGCCGGCAAACCGGCGGAACTCGTGCAGGAGGCTGGTCTTTCCAACCTTCACGACACGCTGGTACATTTCACGACGAACAGTCAAGGAAAGGAGACTTCGTGATGCCTCGATGGTGCCTGGCCGGACCGGCAGCGCTGCTGTTTGCGCTTGGACTGGTGCTTCCGGCTATTGGCGGCGAGATCTACGTGAGCAACGAAGGCAATGACACCGTGGTGGTGCTCGACTCGGAGTCCCTTGAAATCCAGCACGTGATCGCGACCGGTGGACGCCCGCGTGACATGCGCTTCAGTCCGGACGGCAGCAAGCTTTTCATCGCCGCCAGCGAGGACGACCGCATCGAGGTTCTCGACCTCGAGACTAAGACAATTATCGGCCACATCGACACCGGCGACGACCCCGAGATCTTCGATATCGACCCCACCGGCGAAATCCTCGTGGTCTCCAACGAAGACGATGCCCAAGCCACGGTGATCGACATCGCGAGCGGGTCGATCCGTACCGTCATCGAAGGTGTCGGGATCGAACCCGAAGGGGTGACCTTCACTCCGGACGGCAAGCGCGTGTTTGTCACGGCAGAGGCGAACAACACGGTCACGGTCATCGACCCCTGGGCCGGCGTTATCCTGGCCGATGTCCTGGTCGGCAACCGTCCGCGGCGCGGCGCGTTCACGCCGGACGGAAGCGAGTACTGGGTGACCAACGAGCTCGGCGGCTCGGTCAGCATCATCGACGCCGCGACTCTCGAGGTCACCGACACGATTCGCTTCGAGAAAAAAGGGCTGCGAGAGGCCGACATCACGCCGGTCGACCTCGTCATGACCAAGGATGGAAAGACCGCCTTCGTCACGCTCGGGCGGGCTTGGCACGTGGCGCGTGTCGATGTCGCCTCGCGCGAGGTGGAGACCTACATCCTGGCCGGGAGCCGGGTCTGGGGAGCGGCCCTCACAGCCAACGACGCGGTGCTCGTGGTCACAAACGGGGCCAGCGACGACATTTCCATCATCGATACCGAGGCGAACCGCGCGACCCGCTCGGTTGCCGTGGGCCGAACGCCGCACACGGTTCGAATCCGGGACTGACGCCATCGTGACAGTACCAGCCCGCGTCGCCGCCCGCGTCCTGGCGACCTCCCTGCTTTGTTCGGCGGCGACAGCCCAGGAGCGGCCGGCGTTTACCTTCGGCTATCTCGATCTCGCCGATGACATCCGGTACACGCAATGGGGCGTCCACCCGGTCGATATCCGCTCGGAAACCAACCGCGTGGACCGCCGGCCGCGGGACGGGGCCGAGATGGGTGTAAGCGACATCCGGTCCTTCGGCAGGCGGGCAGGCGTCAGCTTCGTGCTGCGGGCGGAACGGCTTGCCGAGGCGGCCGACCTGGCGGCGTCTCTGGCAAGCATTCGTGCGGAGACCGGGGCCTTTATCTTCCTCGTCGACGCGCCCGCGCCCGCGCTTCAGGAGCTGGCAGAAGCCACCGCCGGAGAAGATGTGATCCTGATCAATGTCTCCGACGTCGAGGACAGCCTGCGCGGTGAATCCTGCGAGGCTCACCTCCTGCACACCGCGCCCAGCCGCCAGATGCTTACGGACGCTGTGGCGCAGTACCTCGTGGGGCGCGACTGGAACGATGTACTGGTGCTGCAGGGGCCGCTGGAACAAGACGCGCGGATGGTGGAAGCCTTCCGGCAATCCGCAAGAACCTACGGCCTGATCATCGACGAGGAACGCACGTTCGTCCTGTCAAACGACCCACGCATGCGCGACCGCAACGATCTCAACCTGCTGACCGCGCGCGCCGATTACGAGGCGGTTTTCGTCGCCGATATCGACCGGGAGTTTGCCCGTTCCGTCCCCTACTCGACACAGGATCCGGCAGGGGTCGCCGGAGCTGCCGGCCTGCGTCCGACCCCCTGGCACTGGAGCTACCTCCGGCACGGTGCGCCACAGGTCCATGGCCGCTTCGAGCGCCAGGCCGGGCGCCGGATGGAGGCCGCCGACTGGGCGGCCTGGGTGGCCGTCCGGGCGATCGGCGAGGCGATCGTGCGATCCGGCTCTACGGCGCACGGAGACATCCGGGCCTACCTGCTCGGGCCGGAATTCCGCCTCGACGGCTCGAAAGGTCCGGCGTTGTCCTTTCGCCCATGGAACGGACAGCTCCGCCAACCGATCATGCTGGCCACGGAAGACTGGGTGACGGCCGTAGCGCCGCTGGCCGGTTTCGTCCACCAGACCAACGATCTCGATACGCTGGGCCGCGACAGGCGCACCAGCGGCTGTCGCAAGTTCGAAGCGCCGGAGTAGCCGTCATGACTGCCAGTCACGCGTTTCGCGCCCTCGTCGGTCTTACCGCCCGTGAGATGGTGAAGTTCTTTCAGCAGCGCGGACGCCTCCTGTCGGCGTTCGTCCGGCCAGCCCTCTGGCTGTTCGTGTTCGCTGCCGGAATCGGATCAACTAGGGGTATCGACCCCGGCATCGTGAGCCCCTACCCGGTACAGAGCGTCAACTACTTCGAGTACATCGTGCCCGGACTGGCCGGGATGGTGCTCCTGTTCAGCGGAATGCAATCGTCGCTCTCAATGGTCTACGACCGGGAAATGGGCGTGATGCGGCTGCTGCTCACCGCTCCGCTGCCCCGCTGGTATCTGCTGACTGCCAAGCTCTTCGCGGGCACCATGCTCTCAATCCTCCAGGTGTACGTGTTCCTGATCGTCTGCTTGCCGCTCATTGGCCTGCAGATCAGCCTCAACACTCCGCTGCTGGGCTGGGTCTGGATGTTTCCCGCGGCCGTGCTGTTCGGGCTGCTGTTGGGAGCTGCCGGACTCGCATTGTCGGTCCATATCCGTCAGCTTGAGAACTTTGCGGGTACCATGAACTTCGTCATCTTCCCGATGTTTTTCATCTCCAGCGCGCTCTACCCGCTATGGCGCCTGCTGGAGAACGGCGCCGAAGTGGTCTGGTGGCTGGCCCAGATCAACCCCTTCACCTACGGGGTCGAACTGGTGCGCTGGGCGAGCCAGGGGCAAATCCACTGGACCAGCCTCTTCGTGACCGTAGGCTGCACGATCTTGTTCCTGGCCGCAGCCGTCCTCGGCTACGATCCGCAACGGGGGATGCTGCGCCGACGCCCCGGCGGGGGTGGCCCGCCGGCGGGAGGATGAGTCCGGTGGCTTCCGGGTCGCCAGCGGCCAGCGTTGCAGCCCTCGTCGGCAACACGCCGCTCATCCGCTTGCGCCGCCTGTCGGACGAAACCGGTTGCGAGATCCTCGGCAAGGCCGAGTTCCTGAATCCGGGCCAGTCCATCAAGGACCGGGCGGCACTCTGGATCATCCGAGACGCCGAGCAACGTGGTGTGCTGCGCCCGGGCGGCACCATCGTCGAGGGAACTGCGGGCAATACCGGTATCGGCCTGACCGTGATCGGGAGCGCCTTGGGCTACCGGACCGTGGTCGTGATGCCCGAGACCCAGAGCGACGAGAAAAAGAGCGCTCTACGAACCATCGGCGCCAGTCTCCGGCTGGTGCCGGCAGTCCCGTATTCGGACCCGGGCAACTACATCCGGTACTCGGGGCGGCTAGCCGAAGAACTTGCCGAAACCCTTCCGAACGGCGCCGTCTGGGCGAATCAGTTCGACAACCCTGTCAACCGCCAGGCACACCGGGAATCCACGGCGCCCGAAATCTGGGAGCAAACTGGTGGAAAGGTGAATGCATTCGTGAGCGCGATCGGCACCGGCGGCACGATTGCCGGTGTCGCCGACGGCCTCAAGGACCGGAATCCCAAGGTGCAGGCCGTGCTCGCCGATCCTCCTGGTTCGGGGATGCATGCCTGGGTCCAGACGGGCACGCCGAAGGCGGAGGGCACCTCGATCACTGAGGGCATCGGGCAGGCCCGCGTGACCGCCAACCTCGAAGGCGCCCGCATCGATCACTCAATGCGTGTCACGGACGACGAGGCTCTCCGGGCAATCTTCGCGCTCGCGGCGGAGGAAGGACTCCTCCTCGGCGGATCAAGCGGCATCAACATTGCCGGCGCCGAGCGGGTCGCGCGCGACCTCGGACGCGGCCATGTGGTCGTGACCATGCTGTGTGACCACGGCACACGCTATGCCTCCAAGCTCTTCAACCCGGAATTCCTCGCCGAACGCGACCTCCCGGTTCCACCTTGGCTCGAAGGAGCCACCTGACATGCCTAACCCCGCTTCCATCCCCCCGCTGGTCACCGCGAGCTGGCTGCGCGAAGCGTCGGGACGACCGGATGTTGTCGTGCTCGACGCGTCCTGGCACATGCCGGCGACGCAGCGGGACGGTGCCGCCGAGTTTGAGCTCGGTCACATTCCCGGCGCCACGTTCTTTTCCATCGATGCCGTCGCCGATCCGGAGTCCCCGCTGCCCCACATGGTGCCCTCCGCCGAAGCGTTCGCCGAGGCCGTCGGCCTGCTCGGCGTGGGGGCCGGCGACCATGTCGTCTGCTATGCGACTGACGGCATCGGCACCGCCCCGCGGGCATGGTGGACGTTTCGGCTGTTCGGCCACGAGCGGGTGTCGGTGCTCGACGGTGGTCTTCCGGCCTGGACCGAGGCGGGAGGAAGCCTTGACCGCGGCCCCGCGGCGCCCGCTCCCCGCACGTTCGAGGCTCGCCTCGACGCGGGGCGGCTCCGCGACCTCGCGGCGGTGCGCGCCAATGTCGATTCACAGGCCGAGCTGGTCGTCGACGCTCGAAGCGCCGGCCGGTTTGCCGGCACCGAACCCGAACCCCGACCCGGACTCCGGAGCGGGCATGTCCCCGGAAGCATGAACGTTCCGTACCAAAGCCTGTTCGACGGTCCGCGAATGCTTCCCGCCGACGCCCTGCGGGAGCGATTCGAGGCAGCCGGGGTCACTGGTGACCGACGGTCCGTGTTCACCTGCGGATCGGGTGTAACCGCCTGCACGCTCGCCCTCGGCCTGACCCTCGCCGGTCACGACGACTGGGCGGTCTATGACGGATCGTGGACGGAATGGGGAGGGCGCCCCGATGTCCCGGTCGAAACCTGACGGATCCGGCCATCGGCAAGCCACCATTCTGGGCCGCGCCGGACGCAGTCCCCATGACCATCGCGGGGTCGTGAACCCGCCCGTCTACCACGCATCGACGATCCTTTTCAAAGACACCGAAGACCTCCGCAAGCGAGGGCCCAACCGGCTTGACGATGTGGTCTACGGGCGCTTCGGGACGCCAACGACGTTCGCATTTGAGGAGGCGATGGCGATCGCCGAGGGCGGAGCCCGGAGCGTCGCCGTCGGCTCCGGCAAGGCGGCGGTCGTCGCCGCACTGACCGGATTCCTCGCCGCCGGTGATCACCTCCTGATGGTGGACTCCGCGTACGGACCGAGCCGCGGGGTCGCTCTCGGGATGCTGAACCGCTTCGGCGTCGAAACAACATTCTACGATCCCTGCATCGGCGCCGGCATCGCCAACCTGATCCGCGACAACACCCGTGTCGTGTTTCTTGAATCCCCAGGATCGCTCACCTTCGAGGTCCAGGACGTGGCGGGCATCGCGGCGGCAGCTCACCAGCGCGACTGCACGGTGATCCTCGACAATACGTGGGCGAGTCCGCTCTACTTTCGCCCGTTCGAGCACGGGGTCGACGTCTCCGTGCAGGCGGTGACCAAGTACGTCTCCGGACATTCCGACGCGATGATCGGCGCCGTCACCGCCACAGCAGAGACCCACACCAGCGTCCGGAAGGCCGCACAGTCGCTCGGAGCCACGGTCGGCCCGGACGATCTGTTTCTGGGCCTCCGCGGCCTCCGCACCTTGGAAGTCCGGCTCCGTCGCCACATGGAGTCCGGTCTTGCTCTCGCCCGCTGGCTGGCAACGCGGCCGGAGGTCGAGCGCGTGCTCCACCCGGGTCTCGAATCGGATCCCGGCCACGCGCTCTGGAAGCGCGACTTCCTGGGGGCCTCCGGCCTCTTCGGCATCGTCCTTCGCCCTGCCCCGGCCGCAGCCTACGATGCCTTTCTGGACCAGCTGGAACTCTTCGGGCTGGGCTACAGCTGGGGCGGCTTCGAGAGCCTGGTCGTCCCCGCGGCCCTAGCGGGCGGGCGCGCCGTGACCCCATGGTATGCGCCGGAGCGCACCTTCCGCCTGCATGCGGGGTTGGAGGACGTGGCGGATCTCCAGGCCGATCTGGAGGCAGGCTTCGATTGTCTCGGGACGGTCGGGGGATGAAGCGGGTGCGGGCCCTGGGGCAGGCAGGCCTCGCAGTCCTCGTGCTGGCGGCGGTACCGGCATCGGGTACGGAGGTCTTTCAGGCAGGCACCGTCGACATCCTGTCGGGCGGCGAACTGCATCGCTTCGACGTCGAACTCGCGGTCACCGACGCCCAGCACAGCCAGGGCCTGATGCATCGGCTTACATTGGAGGAGGACGAAGGGATGCTGTTCCTCTACACGCCGCCCCGGCGCATCCGCATGTGGATGAAGAACACCTACATCCCGCTCGATATGCTGTTCATCCGTCCAGACGGCACCATTGCTGCTGTCGCCGAGAACACCATCCCGCTCTCCCTGACCCCGATCGGTCCCGACGTGCACATCAACGGAGTCCTTGAAGTCCCCGCGGGCACGGCCGAGCGGCTGGGATTTCGGCCCGGTGACCGCGTGCAGCACCCGCATTTTCAAGCTACCCCCCCGTCAGGCCAGTGACTGCCGCACCCAAGATCCGCATCCGGGTACAGGTCGGTGACCAGCCGCTGTTCGGCCCGGGAAAAGCCGCGCTACTCACGGCCATCTCCGACATCGGGTCCATCGCTGGCGCCGCCCGCTCGCTCGGGATGTCATACCGGCGGGCATGGCTGCTGGTCGACGCGATGAACCGGAACTTCATCGGACCGCTCGTGACTGCGACACCCGGGGGCCGGGGAGTGGGCGGAGCGCACATCACGGATCTTGGACGGCAGGTCCTCACGGCCTATCACGCCGTCGAGGACGACGCCGCGCAGGCCGCGGGTAAGCCGCTCGCCGCACTGGAGCGGCTGATCGCCCCAGACCCGGGCCCGGTGGTCGCCGACGAACCGGAGTAGTGGGCCACCGGGGTTTGCAATGGAATATATTCTGTCGTATATAATACTTGCCCGGTGCCAGCGACCGCGGGATGCCATGACTCTCTCCTGGCGAAATTTCCGGCGGCTAGCTGTCTGCCTGACCTTCCTCGGATTAGCTTCGGTCCCGGTCCCCTTCAGACGAGGGGGGCTGGTGGCCGAACCGGCTGACGGCGAGGGGCTCCTGTCCCCTGCCACGGCCTCCTGCGCCGCGGCTCCTGCGACGACTTCCTGTACCCGCGCTGCCCGCATCGACGGTGGTATGCGGCGTGCCCCCTCGGATGGCCGTTTCCATCCGCACCGGCAGGATGCGGAGGCGGACCTCCAACTACACTTGGCGGCAACCGCCCATACAGCGACGAGTCCTCACCGCCCCGCCCGGCGGGCGGTGACGTTCGCCGTACACCACGCGCTCTCGCAGGCCGCCAGCCGGTTTGCGCCGACCCGCCGCAAGCCTGCCTTCCCCCAGGTTGCCCTCTGATGATGCCTTCCCGCCGCAGCGGTGGAGAGATCCTCGCCGACCAGTTGCTTATCCATGGGGTCGACACGATCTTCGCGGTCCCCGGCGAGAGCTACCTTCCGGTGCTGGATGCCCTCTACGACCGGCGCGATGCGTTGCGCCTTGTCACCTGCCGCCATGAGGCAGGAGCAGCCAACATGGCTGAGGCCGCCGGCAAGCTGACCGGCCGGCCGGGCATCTGCCTGGTCACGCGGGGGCCGGGCGCCTGCCACGCCAGCATCGGGGTGCATACCGCGCATCAGGATTCCACCCCCATGCTGCTGCTGGTGGGCCAGGTCGCCCG
The DNA here is from genome assembly GCA_965215575.1 of Alphaproteobacteria bacterium. GTDB lineage: Bacteria > Pseudomonadota > Alphaproteobacteria > TMED109 > TMED109 > VXPW01. The sequence goes on along the minus strand of OZ244069.1, from coordinate 1,233,231 downwards.
CCCGACCAGGGGGCGCGAAGCATTCCAGGAAATCAATGTCCAGGACATGTTTCGGACACCCATGGCCAAATGGGCGGTCGAAATCGAGGACACCAGCCGCTTGCCTGAACTCCTACATGTCGCGTTTCGGACCGCGACTACCGGCCGGCCAGGACCCGTGGTGGTGGGGCTGCCCGAGGACATGCTGCAGGAATCGGTTGAAGTCGACGACGCCAAACCGTGGACACCGGCACCCGCCCATCCCGTCGCAGCGGACGTGGAACGCACGTGCCGTCTGTTCAGTGACGCGCCGCGACCCCTGATCATCGCGGGCGGCAGTGGATGGACCGATTCCGGACGAAGCCACCTAACGGCGCTCGCCGAACGGGCGGAGATCCCGGTTGCCGTCTCCTTCCGGCGGCAAGATCTCATCGACAACGAGCACTCCTGCTACGCGGGCGACCTGTCGACCAGCGTCGACCCCCGGCTCGTCCGGCGGGTGCAGGAGGCCAGCCACCTGCTCGTGCTCGGCGCGCGACTGGGAGAGATGACCACCGGGGGCTACAGCACGATCCGTCCGGGGCGCCAGCGGGCGTCGCTGACGCACGTCCATGCCGACCCGTTCGAACTGGGACGCGTCTTCATCCCAGACTTTGCCATCGCGGCTGACCCCGGTGCGTTCGCAGGAGCCCTGTCCAAATGCGAGTTTTCAGGCCATGCAGAACGGCGCGACTGGCGGGAGACAGCCCATGGCGACTACCTAGCCGCCTCGACGCCGGAGCCGTATGCGGCGGAGCTCGACATGGGGCAGGTGATGCTGCACCTCCGCAACGCCATGCCCGCCGACACCGTCATCACCGTGGACGCTGGCAACTTCAGCGGCTGGGCGCAGCGATTCTGGCGCTTCCGGCGGCCCCGCTCCCAACTCGGCCCCACCAGCGGCGCCATGGGCTACAGCGTTCCTGCCGGCGTGGCCGCCAGCCTGATGGCACCGCAGCGCGACGTCCTGAGCTTCGTGGGCGATGGCGGGTTCATGATGGCCGGGCACGAACTTGCCACCGCGGTCCAGCACGGGGCCAGACCCATCGTGCTCGTGATCAACAACGCAATGTTCGGAACCATCCGGATGCACCAGGAACGGGACTACCCGGGGCGGCCCATCGGCACCGATCTTCGGAACCCGGACTTTCCCGCACTGGCGAACGCCTACGGCGCGCACGGCGAGCGGGTCACCCGCACGGATCAGTTTCCCGCTGCCCTCGAGCGGGCGCGCGCATGCGGCACCGCCGCCGTCATCGAACTAGTGGTGGATGCCGACCAGATCACGACTCGTGCCACCATCCGGCAACTCCGCGCGGCCGCTGCAAAGAAAAGCACGCGCTGAACGCGGGCGCCTACGTACAGCACACGAAGAGCAACCTCCTCGATCCGGCGCCCGCGATGACCCTGCGCACCAGTTCGTCCCGGCCGCGAGTGGCCGATCTGTCTCCCTGCTTGGAACCCCTTCCTGTGCGCCTCCCGGAGCCGCTTTGCGGGGTGTAGACTGCAGCCAAACATGCCAACTCTGCGGACGGCGCTGTCCAGGTCGCCGCCAGTCAAGGGTGCCCTCAGCGTCCGGCACGGGAAAGGCATCTCTCCTGAAATTGCGAGTAGGTGGAGGAGTTCTTCCGCATGGCTGATGCCAATTATCGAACGGCCCTAGTCACGGGCGCGTCCAGCGGGATCGGGGCGGCCACCGCACGAGCGCTCCGAAAGCAGGGCCTTGACCTGATCATCTGCGCTCGGCGTGAAGACCGCCTGAAGGCGCTGGCGGACGAAATCGGGGCTCGCGCCATCGTCTGCGACGTCTCGGACCGGGACGCCGTCTACGATTCCTTCCAGGATCTCGAGATCGATGTCGTGGTCAACAACGCCGGCGTGGGGCGCGGATTTACCAGCATCGTGAAGGCGAACCCCGCGGATATCGAGACCACCATCGGCCTAAACGTCACCGGCGTCCTCCATGTGCTGCGAGCAACCGTCCCGGGAATGGTCGAGCGGGCGCGCGGACACATCGTCAACATCGGATCAATCGCGGGGCTGCACGGCGTGGCTCCCGTGATCTACGGTGCAAGCAAGGGTGCCGTCCACATCCTCAGCCAGGATCTGCGCGTAGACCTTTCGGGGAGCGGCGTGCGCGTGACCGAAATCTGTCCGGGCCGCGTGCTAACGGAGTTTTTCGACGTGGCGCTCGATGACGAGGAGTCCAAGCGAAAGTATACGACGGGCTTCACCCTCCTAGAGGCCGCCGACATCGCCGACTGCGTCGTCCACGCTGTCAACGCCCCGTGGCGAGCCAATATCGCCACCATCGAGATCCTGCCCACCGAGCAGGCCGCCGGGGGCGTCAAGATCGAGCCTGCACGGCAAGGAACTGGCGCATGACCCAGAAGAACCGTTTCAAGGCCGGCCTGCAGGCCGGCAAGCCGCAAGTCGGAATGTGGGCAAGCCTGGCCAGCCCGCTGGCCACGGAAGTGCTGGCCGGCGCAGGCCTCGACTTCATCGTCATCGATTCCGAGCACGCGCCGAACGATGCATCCGAGATCATTGCGCAGCTCCAGGCCTGCGCGGCGGGCGGCAGCACCCCCGCCGCCGTCCGCGCCTGGTGGAACGACCGCGTTGCGATCAAGCGGATTCTCGACTGCGGTGCCGAGACTGTCGTGGTCCCCTACGTCCAGAACCCCGACGAGGCGCGGGAAGCCGTTGCCTCGGTCCGTTATCCCCCTGTCGGAGCGCGCGGCGCAGCCGGCGCCACCCGCGCGAACGCGTTCGGGCGGGATGCCGATTACTGGGAACAGGCAGACGAACGCATCTGCCTAGTCGTGCAGGTCGAGACCGCGGCCGCGATCGAGGCCGCGAGTGACATTGCCGCGGTCGACGGCGTCGACGTTGTGTTCGTCGGGCCCGGTGATCTCGCGGCCGACCTCGGCGTCATCCACAATCGCCAGCACGCATCGGTGCGCCAGGCCCTGGAGCGGGCGCTGGCCAAGATCACCGCGGCGGGAAAACCCGCCGGTGTGATGGCGGGCAGCATCGAGGAATCTCGTGAATTCCTGGACATGGGCTTCTCGATGGTCTCCGTCGCGACGGAACTCGTCCACCTCCGGCTGTTCGTCGACAAGGTGGTTCGCGAACTCAAGGGCACACCATGAAAATCACATCGGTCAAAGCCATTCCGGTCAACATTCCGTTTGCCCAGTCGGGACCGCCGAGCGGTTTCGGCGGCGAGACCTGGAACACGCTCGCCTGTCTGCTGGTCAGGGTCGAGACCGACGAGGGTCTCGTCGGGTGGGGCGAGTCGTTCGGGTACAACTGCATTCCGGCCACCCGCACCGCGATCGAAACTATGGTTGCACCGCATGCGGTGGGGCAGTCAGCCGATGACATCCCGGGCCTGGTGAATCGCCTTGAGATGATCTTCCATCTGTTCGGGCGCTACGGAGTGACCCTCTTCGCGCTGTCGGGCTTCGAGATTGCACTCTGGGATATCGCCGGCAAGAAAGCCGGCAAGCCGCTCCACGAACTGCTTGGCCAAGCCCGCGCCGATGCCCTTCCCTGTTACGCGAGCCTGTTCAAGTACGACGATGCGGCGGTCACGGCGAGCGTGTCGGCCGCTGCTCAGGAGGACGGATACGAGCGGATCAAGCTCCACGAGAACACCCTGCCCCCGATTCTTGCGGCCAGGGACGCGATCGGAGCGGATACGCCCCTGATGGTCGACGTCAACTGCAGCTGGCGCGAGAACGACCTCCCCGCGCTGGTCGGACCCCTGCAGGATGCCCGTCTGCTCTGGCTGGAGGAGCCCGTCTGGCCGCCCGAGAACTTCCCTCTCCTCGCGGAGACGCGCAACAGCCGACTGCCGCTCGCATCCGGTGAGAATCTCTGCACGATCTGGCAGTTTCGCCACATGCTGGAGGCGGACGCAGTCGACTACACGCAGCCCAGCGTCACGAAGGTCGGCGGCGTGTCGGAGTTCGCCGCCGTGTGCGACGCCACCCACGAGGCGGAAACCCAGGTCGCCCCTCATTCCCCGTATTTCGGCCCGGGGTTCCTTGCGAGTTTGCACCTGATCGCGACCAAGGCGCCGGAAGCCTACGTCGAGCGCCTGTACGTCAAGCTTGAATCCGACCTTTTCGGCGGGCGGACGGTGCCCGACAGCCGCGGAATGCTGAAGCTGCCCGATGGCCCGGGGCTGGGCTGCGACCCGGACCCCGAGCTGCTCGCGCGCTACCAGGCCGCATGATGCCGTGACGGAGGTCCGGCGACGTCACGGCGCCGGGCCTGGTCCCCATCGACGGGCCAGCAGATGGCCGCCCCTTACTGGAAGCTGTAGGGATCGACATCCACTCTCACGTGGATGCCAGGGGGCACGCGAACACTAGCCAGCCAGCCACGCACATATTCCTGAAGGAGCCGCCTCCGCCCGCTGCGAACCATGAAGCGCAGGCGGTAACGGCCCCGGATGCGGGCCAGCGGTGCCGGAGCTGGTCCCAGAACCTCGATGCCGGATTCGCGCGGAACTGCGCGGGCCAGCCGGCGGCCGTACTGCTCGACGGCCCGCGCATCCCTGGCTGCCAGCACCACGGCCACGAGCCTTCCAAACGGCGGCATCCGCGCCTCCGCGCGACCGGCAGCCTCCATCTCGCGAAACGCAACCCCGTCCCCCTGAAGCAGCGCCCGCATGACGGGGTGCTCCGGATCCCAGGTCTGCATGAGCACGCGACCGCGGAGTCCGGCGCGGCCCGCCCGCCCGGCCACCTGGGTAAGAAGCTGGTAGGTGCGCTCGCCGGCACGGAGGTCCGCTCCGCCCAGTCCCAGATCCGCGTCCACCACGCCGACCAGGGTCAGGCTCGGGAAATGATGGCCCTTCGCCACCATCTGGGTGCCGATCAGGATTCGGGTGGCGCCCGATTCCATTCCCTGAATGAGCTGTTCGACATCCCCCGGACCACGAATCGTGTCACTGGTCATGACGACCGGTTCGATGTCCGGGAATCGTCGGCGCACCTCCTCCGCGATCCGCTCAACACCCGGGCCACAGGGAGTCAGCGAATCCGCAACGCCACAACTCGGGCAGACATCGGGAGGCGGGATCCCGTGACCGCAACGATGGCAGCGGAGACTGCCCGCATCCCGGTGGTCGACCATCCATGTCGAGCACTGCGTGCAGCCGATCCGCTCACCGCAGGCACGACACACGGTGAGCGGCGCGTATCCCCGCCGGTTCAGGAAGAAGAGGACCTGCTCACCCCGCCTGAGTACCTCGCTGGCAGCGGCGGCGAGCGGTTCGGCCAGCCAGGCTCCCGGTCCCGTCGAATGGCGGCGCAAGTCGATCGTTTCGATGTCGGGGAGCACAGCGTCCCCGTAACGCGATGGCAGCGTCAACTCGCGGTACCGCCCCTCGCGCACGTTCACGTGGGTCTCAAGAGACGGCGTTGCGGACACCAGCACCACGGCGGCCCGTTCCCTGGCAGCCCGCACCACGGCCATGTCGCGCGCGTGGTAGGAGACCCCCTCCTCCTGCTTGTACGAGGGATCGTGTTCCTCATCGACGACGATCAGGCCGAGATCCGAAAACGGGAGGAAGAGGGCCGATCGGGCCCCCACCACGACCGGAGTGTTTCCACTGACCACGGCCCGCCAAGTGTCGCGGCGCTCACCCGGGGCCACGGCCGAGTGCCAGCGCGCCGGCGGCACGCCGAACCGTTGCTCGAAGCGCACGAACCATTGCTGGCCGAGCGCAATTTCCGGCAGCAGCACGAGCGCCTGGCGGCCAATGGCCATGCACCTCGCAATGGCCTCGAAATAGACCTCGGTCTTGCCGGAACCCGTGACGCCGGTGAGGAGTACGGGATGCGAAGCCTGGGACTCCACCAGACCGATGAGCTCGGAGGCCGCTTGGCGCTGCTCCGGCGTCAGGTCCGGCGCCAAGGCAGGGCCGCCCGACACCGTGCGGACAGGCGGCGGAAGCGGGGCGGTCGCGAGCAGCCCCGCGCGCAGCATGAGACGGATCGTGGCCCGGCTGACGCGGGCTTCCCGCTCTAGCGCGGCCGCGGGAAGAGGAGTCGTAGCGTCGGCCAGCACCTCCAGCACGCGCCGGCGGGGCGCGGTCATCCTGACGCCCTCGGGGCTGGAAGCTCCCGGCACGTAGCCCGGCGCCGGGCGCGGTGGCGTCAATGCCCCGGATACCGGGATTGCCATCCGCAGAACGCTCCCGGCGGGAGCCACTGCATACGACGCCACCCAACCGAGGAACTTCCGCAAGCGCAACGCCATCGGCGGGAGGTCGGACACCTGGAGAACGTCCTTGAGCCGCTCGTCCGCAATCCCGCCCTCGGCCGGCCCCCATACGACTCCCGCCTCCATCCGGTTCCCGAACGGCACGAGGACATAGGTACCCTCGGACGCGCCCGGCCCGACCCGGTAGTCAAAAGTCCGGGAGAACGGCCGTGTCACCAGGACGGACGCCGTCCCGGAACGCCGCGGCTTCACCGGAACGCGTTTTCCGGAGCAAGCGGCAACGGATTTGGCCGTCCCGACTGGCTACACTTACCGGGGAACGCCAACGCCGGCCGCCAATCGGAATCTGGACAGGAGCTCCTGCATGCAGTTGTTCGTCGATACCGCTGATACACGCCAGATCGCCCAGTTAGCCGCAACCGGTCTGGTGGACGGGGTCACCACCAACCCATCCCTGGTCGCGAAGACCGGGCGGGATTTCAAGCAAGTTATCAGCGAGATTACCGGGCTGATTCCGGGCCCGGTGTCTGCCGAAGTCACCGAGACGTCCTGCGACGGCATGGTCGCACAAGGCCGCGAGCTTGCGGACATCGCCCCCAACGTCGTGGTGAAGGTCCCGCTGACCTGGGACGGCCTCCGAGCTTGCCACATCATGGCCGGTCAAGGCGATCCGATCGATGTCAACGTAACTCTCTGTTTCTCGGCCTCACAGGCGCTGCTTGCCGCCAAGGCCGGCGCCCGGTTCGTCTCGCCGTTCGTCGGCAGGCTCGACGACATCGGGCAGAACGGGATGAATCTGATCCGGGACATCGTGGACATCTTCCGATCCTATCCGAACACGCTCAAGACCGAAGTCCTGGTGGCGTCGGTACGTGGTCCGGCCCATGTTCTCGAGGCCGCAAAACTGGGGGCGGACGCCGCAACGTTGCCGCCGGCCGTCATCCGCCAGCTGGCTGTCCATCCGCTCACCGACAAGGGCCTTGCCGCATTCCTCGCCGACTGGGAGAAGGCCCAGACGGCGACCAGGGGCGGATAGAGGCTTCCCCCAGGGCCTGCATCCTGACCACGGAGATCACGAGGGACGGGCAGGCCGCCAGCGTCGTGGACGGCCTATCCGGTTACCTTGAGCACCTCGACCGGGAACGCAGGCTCTCGCGCCACACGCTCACGGCCTACCGCCACGACATCACCCGATTTCTTCGCTTTGTTGCCGAACACACCGGCGAGACCGTCAGTCTCGCAACCCTGGAATCGCTAACGCCGGCCGACTATCGGGCCTGGTTGGCACAACTGATGCGCGCGCCGAAGCCGATGGCGCCGGCCAGCATCGCCCGGGCACGCTCCGGCGTGCAGGGTTTTCTCCTCCACCTCTCCCGGCATCATGGGCTCCGGGGGACAAGCCTCGGAAAGCTGCGGCCCGCGCGTGTGCCCAAGCGGGCTCCCAAACCGCTCGGCGTGAGTCAGGTGCAGGCGGTCATCGACGCCTGCGCACCCGTAGAGGCCGGGTGGGAAGGCCTCCGCGACCAGGCGATCCTCCTGCTCCTGTACGGTGCCGGGCTCCGGATCAACGAGGCACTCTCGCTCAACCGGGCCGACGTCACCCATCACCGCGACGTGCTTCGCGTACATGGCAAGGGCAACAAGGAGCGCATGGTGCCGCTGCTGGTCCCGGTGCGGGACGGCATCGACCAGTATCTGAGAGCAGCGCCGAAGGGTCACCCTCACGACCCCTTGTTCGTCGGAAAGCGCGGCGGTCGTCTGGGTGCACGGGTCGTCCAGCGGCGTATGCAGGAACTCCGGACTCGGCTTGCGCTCCCGGATACTGCCACCCCGCACGCGCTCCGACATTCCTTCGCCACACATCTCCTGGAGGGCGGAAGCGACCTGCGGGTTCTCCAGGAATTGCTGGGGCACGCGAGACTATCCACGACGCAGCGCTACACGGAAGTCGCCGACCCCCATCTTCGCGAGACGTTCGAGCGCACACATCCGCGGGCCAGGCGGGGTAACCACGGCCCGTCCTGAGGAATCCGTTGATCCCTCTCACCACAGCGGCCAAAGCCTGAGTGGGGCGGTCCGGGCGGTGCCCAGCGGTGATCAGCGCAGTTACTGGGCGCTATAGCCGCCATCGATCAGGAGATCTGTCCCGGTCACGAACGACGACTCGTCGCTCGCGAGAAAGACGGCGCCGGCCGCCATCTCCTCCGGACGCCCCAGTCGGCCGATGGGATGGGTCGGGCCCCACTCGGTCTCGGCCCGCTCCAGGGTTCCGAACCGACGTTCCAGTCGCACTGTCGCGGTTCCCCCGGGAGACAGGGTGTTTGCCCGAATTCCCTCCCTGGCGTGGTCAAGCGCCATGGCCTTTGCAAGCTGGATGAGAGCCCCCTTCGTGGCGCAGTACGCTGCTTGCCCGTGATAGGCGACTCGGCCCATCTGCGACGCCACGAGGATGATCGATCCCGCCTGCTGCGACCGGAGATGCGGCAGGGAGTGTTTGCAGAGCAGGAACGCGCCGGTCAGGTTGACGTCGAGAGCATCGCGCCAGTCGGTTTCGCTCAGTGCGTCGATCGGGACCCGAGGAGTCTCCGTCGCCGCATCCGCGACCACGATGTCGATCCGGCCAAACTTCTCGATCGCAGCTTCAACGCCGCGGCGCACCTCTTCCGAGCAGCGGACGTCACAGGCCATGGCCTGGGCCCGGGCGCCCGTGGCGATGAGTTCGGCAACGATGGAGGCAGCTGCGGCCGCATCAATGTCCAGGCACTGAACCGCAGCGCCCTCCGTCGCAAACGCGCGCGCGATCGCGGCACCGATCCCATGGCCTGCGCCAGTAATCACAGCCACTTTCTCGTCCAGTCGTCCCATGAAACTGTCCCCTGCCCGGATTTCTGTCTGGGGCTAGCCGGCGGCGGTCAATCCGATACGGACCGCTGGCAGCCGGTTCCCACGAACGGAGCGACCGTGCGCCACTGCCAGCAGTGCCGGGAAGCAAAGGTTGACCACGCACCCGGGTAGGCAGGCGCTCATCCCGGTCCTCGAGCCAGGAATTCGTGCAAACGCTGGCGCTGCCGGCCCCTCGAGTCGAAGTTGCCCGGTTCAAGCCAGGCTCGGTGCGCCCTGCATACGGCGGGCCACTCGTCATCGGTTATCGAATACCAAGCGGAGTCACGGTTGCGGCCCTTGTAGTGAGTCGCTTTGCGAAAGACTCCTTCAAACGTAAAACCCAGTCGTTCCGCCGCACGGCACGAGCGCGCGTTCAGGGCATCGCATTTCCACTCATAACGGCGGTATCCGAGCTCGAAGGCACGAGTCATCATCAAGTGCATGGCTTCGGTCGACATCGACGAGCGCTGCAAGTGGGGCGAATGCCAGATATAGCCGACTTCGATACTGCCCTGCGTCGGTAGCATTCGCAGATAAGACCCAAACCCACAAGCCTTGCCCAAATTCCTGTCGATAAACGCGAGGCGCATCCGATCTTCGCCCCGCGAGGTCTCCGACAACCATGCGGCAAAGGAATCGAAGTTCGCAAACGGGCCGTCAGCCAGATAGGTCCAGCCAGCGCCACTGCCGTCAAGCTCATCGGCTTCAAAGAGATCGCGCGCATGTACCACTGGATCGAGTGGTTCAACTCGAACGAATGCTCCATCCACGGTCATCGGCGAAGGCACAGGCGGTGGCTTCCACCCTTCGGGCAGAGGCTCTCCAATTGGCTGGCCGTGTTCATTTGTCCGCACCATGGCTCCATCTCGGCATTGCTAGGGGCACGGACGTGACCGGGGAACGGCGGCGGCGGGCGCGGGACCGGGGGCATGCGCTGGCGGGATCAGCACGCTGAACCGCCTGGAGCTCGGCGTGCCGGAAGCGGCGGCCGGGGAGTGCTGGTGGACCTGTTCCTGGAGGCCCATGCCGCCCCGCCGGCGGAGATCGTGCTCGATCTCGACGCCACCGACGACCCGCTGCACGGCCGCCAGGAGGGCCGGTTCTTCCACGGCTACTACGGGCACTACTGCTATCTCCCGCTGTACGTGACCTGCGGCGAGCACGTGCTGTGCCCCGGCTGCGCCCGGCCGATATCGATGCGGCGGCGGGCGCGGTGGACGAACTGGCGCGGATCGTGCCGCAGATCCGCCGGCGCTGGCCCGGGACCCGGATCCGGGTGCGCGGCGATGCCGGGTTCTGCCGCGAGGACATCCTGCGCTGGTGCGAGGATGCCGGCCTCGAGTACGTGTTCGGGCTCGCGCGCAACGCCCGCCTGGAACCGTGGCTCGCGAAGGCGCTGCACAAGTCCCGGCGCCGGGGCGCCGCCACCGGCCGGGCCGCGCGGCGGTTCCGGGAATGCCGCTACCGCACGTTGACGTCCTGGAGCAGGCAAGGCCGAGTATTGCTGAAGGTCGCCGCACAGGCCGGGACACCCTGCAGGAGCTGTTCGCGTATGCGTCAGCATGGGGAGTAGGTTCCCTGCAAACAGCGAGTCAATTGCGGCAGGACGTCGTGCCTTTGCCGAAGTCGACATGGGTGGTTCAGGAACACGGAAGACAGCAGAGAACGCCGCGACCCAACACCAGTGCCCGGCGGTGGCCCCGTCGAGTCTGCTCGCCGGGGGGCGATCGCCTCAGTTTAGGCGTGAAGCGCTGTCCCGAAGGCCGCTGCCGCCGCAGCTTCGCGCATCGACTCGGACAGCGTTGGATGCGCGTGGCAGGTCAGAGCGAGATCTTCCGCGGTGGCCCCAAACTCCAGTGCCACTGCAGCCTCTCCAATCAGCTCACCAGCCGATGCGCCGATTATGTGCACGCCGAGAATCCGGTCGGTTTCCGCATGGCACAGGATTTTCACCATGCCCTCGGTCTGGTGGGTCGTACGTCCTCTGGCATTGGCGGTAAACGGAAACCTTCCCTTCCCATAAGGGGTTCCATCTCCCTTGAGCTTTTCTTCCGTCACCCCAACCCACGCCACCTCGGGGTCTGTGTAGACGACGGACGGAATCACGGCGTAGTTGACCGCCGCGCTGCGGCCGGCCAGCAGTTCGGCGAGGACGTGCCCCTCCTGACTCGCCTTGTGGGCGAGCATCGGCCCCGCAGTCACGTCACCGATTGCGTAAACCCCTTCGGCGGATGTCCGGAAGTGCTCATCAACCTGGACGCGGCCGTCCGTATCCACTTCAACGCCCGCCGACTCCAGACCGAGGCCATCGCTCCGAGGAACGCGGCCCACCGCGACCAGGACCCGCTCTGCCTGCAGCGTATCGGCAGGTCCACCTGCCGCAGGCTCCACGTCCAGCGTGACGTGCTGGTCGGAGACTTGGGCTGACGTGATCTTGGAGCCAAGGCGAAACTCGATCCCCTGTCCCGCCAAGGCCCGGTGAAAGCGACGGGCCACCTCCCGGTCCATAGTGGGGACGATCCGGTCGAGGAATTCGACCACCATGACCTTTGAACCCAGCCGTCGCCAGACCGATCCCAACTCCAGTCCGATGTAACCTGCACCGACCACGATCAGGGTTTCCGGAACGGAAGGAAAGGACAGCGCCCCGGTGGACGAGACGATCCGGTCCTCATCAACCCCTGCACCAGCCAACAATCCGGGTTCGGAGCCGGTCGCGATCACGATGTGGTCCGCCGAATGCTCGCCGACGTCCTCCCCCTCGACCACGACACAGCCCGTGCCGGCCAGGCGGCCCGTCCCGACGTAGCGCTTCACGCCGTATTTCCGGAACAGCTGGTTGATGCCGCCGGTAAGGGCACTGACCGCCGAATCCTTGTCGGCCATCATCGCCGGAAGGTCGAGCTCGACCGTCCCCGTCCGAATGCCTCGGGCACCCAGCGTGCTCGCCTCTGCATACAGGTGCGAGTTGTGAAGCAGCGTCTTCGAGGGGATGCAACCCACGTTCAGGCATGTGCCGCCAAGCGCGCGCCGGAGTTCCACGCAGGCAGCATCAAGCCCGAGCTGCGCGGCGCGAATTGCGGCGACGTAGCCGCCGGGGCCACCCCCGATCACGATGACGTCGTGGTGAGCCACCTCAGGTATCGAGGGCCAGGCTTGCCGCCTGCTCGAGCAGGTCCCGGAGATGCACCAGGAAGGTGACCGCGCCCTGCCCGTCGACGATTCGATGGTCGTACGAGAGCGCGAGGTACATCATCGACCGAATAACCACGTGCCCGTTTCGGGCGACCGGCCGTTCCTGGATGCGGTGCAGCCCGAGGATGCCTGACTGCGGCGGGTTCAGGATCGGGGCGGACATGAGGGATCCGTAGACGCCGCCGTTCGATATCGTGAAGGTGCCGCCCTTGAGTTCGTCGGCCGACAATCCGCCCGAATTCGCGCGCTCGCTGAAGCTGCGGATCTCACGCTCAATGTCGGCAAAGCTCTTGCGGTCCGCTCCGCGCAGGACCGGGACCACCAGCCCGCGGTCGCCACCCACCGCGACACCAATATCGTAAAAATCCTTGTAGACGATGTCGGTGCCTTCGATCTCGGCATTCACTTCCGGAACGACGCGCAGAGCCGACACGCTGGCCTTCACGAAGAACGACATGAGTCCGAGGCGGACACCGTGTCGAGCTTCGAACGTCTCCCCGCTGGTCTTCCGCAATTCCATCACCGTGCTCATGTCCACTTCGTTGTAAGTCGTGAGCATTGCAGCGGTGTTCTGTGCCTGCTTCAGCCGTTCCGCAATTCGCCGACGCAGCCTCGACATCGGGACCCGCCGTACGCGCGCCGGCAAATCCCCGGATGGCTCCGACTGGGGGAGCGGCGGCTGGGGCGGGGCGCCAGGATCGGCCGTCTCGGTTCGGCCGGGCGGGGTTGCTGCTGCGAGCCCGCCCGCAGGCAGGTCGTCGTCTGACAGCGCCGCCGGCATCGGCGCTTCAGGCGCGGCAATAGGACCGGAAGGCGCAGACGAAGAATCCCTGTTTTCGTGAGCTGCCGCGAGAAGATCCTCCTTGAGAAGCCGCCCGCTCGGTCCGGTGGGTGTCGCGGCCGCGGGATCGACGGCAAGCTCGCGCGCGACCCGGCGCGCGGCCGGCGAGAGCGGTTGCTCCGAACCGCCGAGAAATTCCCGGAGATCGTCGACAGTAATGCGGTCACCCCTGCCACTCCGGCGGACCCCGGTAGGGTTCGGCAGGCCGGGATCGGGCTCCACCTCCGGAATGGAGCCTTCCGGGATTGCGTCGGGTGGCGCAACGGAAGCGGACCCGGAAGCGGGTTCAGGCCCGGCACCCTCCGGTTCGGCCGGCTCCGGCGCGGGAGCCTGGGGCTCGGAGAAAGGCGGGATTTCTGTTCCTCCCGGAGCCGGGGACTCGGCGGGCAGCGCGACGGAAGCCGGTTCCGTAGCGGGCCCAGGTCCGGCATCCCCTGGTTCGGTCGGCTCCGGCGTGAGAGCAGGGGGCTCGGAAAAAGGCGTGACCTCTGCTCCCTCCGGATCGGGGGCCTCGTCGGGCGGCCCTGCGGCATCGGCATCCGTCACCGGCTCGGCAGACACCGGTCCGGCCGTGCTGATCCGGGCAATTACTGCTCCGACCTCGACGTCTTCGCCGTCGCCGGCGGCAATTTCCTGGAGCACGCCATCCTCGGGCGCTTCCACCTCGATCGTGACCTTGTCGGTCTCCAGTTCGACGATGATCTCGTTCCGCGCAACGGGGTCGCCCGGACTTTTCCGCCAGTTCAGCACCGTGGCCTCACGGATCGATTCGCCCAAGGTGGGGACAACGATTTCGACGGCCATGGCGGACCTCTGCTAGGCGGACACGGAGGGGAGAGTCAGGGCGCGAGTCACCAGACCTCTCTGCTCTGACAGGTGCGATTCGTAGAGGCCAGTGGCCGGCGAGGCTGCCGCCGCCCGGCCGACGTAGGCCAGACCCCCGCTCATTTCAGCCCGTTCCACCGCATCCTCCAGGAGGGGACGGATGTAGGACCAAGCTCCCATGTTGGCGGGCTCTTCCTGGCACCAGACCACGTCCGCCTGCGGGGATGCCCAGAGGACCTCCATGACGGACTCGACAGGGAACGGATAGTACTGCTCGATGCGAACGAGCTGGACAGCATTCCGCACGGCCTCGCCACGCTCATCCCAGGCCTCCAGCAGGTCGTAGTAGATCTTGCCTGAGCAGAACACGGTCCGCCGGACATCGGCAGGGTCCGGACCGTTGTTGTGGCTGAGGACCCGATGGAAGCTGGAGTCGGGTCCGAACGCGGTGAGAGCCGATACGGCGCGCTTGTGCCGGAGAAGCGACTTCGGCGTGAAGATCACGAGCGAGCGACGGAAGCGGCGATGCATTTGCCGGCGCAGCACATGGAACAGATTGGCGGGCGTGGTGCAGTTCACGATCTGCATGTTGTCATCGGCCGCGAGCTGCAGGAACCGTTCAACCCTGGCCGACGAGTGCTCCGGCCCCTGTCCCTCGTACCCGTGCGGCAGCATCAACACCAGGCCTGACATGCGCAGCCATTTGGCCTGCCCGGAAGAAATAAACTGGTCGATGATGACCTGCGCGCCGTTGGCGAAGTCGCCAAACTGCGCCTCCCAGATGACCAGCGCCTTCGGAGCAGCCAGCGAATAGCCGTACTCGAAGCCCAGCACGCTTGCCTCGGCAAGGGGGCTGTCGATGATTTCGAACTCGGCCTGGGTGGGGGCGATGGCGTTCAGCGGCACGACCCTGGTCTCGTCCCGCTGGTCCACCAGTACGGCATGCCGCTGCGAAAAGGTCCCACGCCCACAGTCCTGGCCCGCCATCCGGACCGGCACCCCCTCCGACAAAAGAGATCCGATCGCCAGCATCTCGCCTGTCGCCCAGTCGATTGCCCGCCCCTCCTCGAGCAACTGGATGCGACGGCGCAGTTGTCGGCCGATCTTGCTGTGGACCGTCAATCCGTCTGGAGGCGTCGAAGCGCGCCGGCCGATGTCCTGGAGGCGGTCCAGGTCAACCCCCGTCTTGCCGCGCCGTGAACCCGGGCCAGCCTTCCCGACGAAGCCCTCCCAGGCGCCTTCCAGCCAGTCGGCCTTGTTCGGAACGTACGAATCGCTCGTCGTGAACGCCTGCTCAAGCCGCTCCTGGCACGCGCTCACGAGGCCATCGGCCTCGGCCTTTGTGACCACGCCCTCCTCGATCATCTTCTTTGCATAGATTTCGCGGGTCGTCGGATGTTCGGCGATCCGCTTGTACATCAGCGGCTGGGTGAACGCCGGCTCGTCCCCTTCGTTGTGGCCGAATCGGCGGTAGCAGATCATGTCGATCACCACGTCCGACTGGAACTCCTGCCGGTACTCCGTCGCAACACGCGCGGCATAGACCACGGCCTCGGGATCGTCGCCGTTCACGTGGAAAATGGGAGTCTGGACCATCAGGGCCACATCGGAGCACCAGGGACCGGACCGATAGTGCACGGGATTCGTGGTGAACCCGATCTGGTTGTTGATGATGAAATGGATCGTCCCGCCGGTGTTGTAGCCCTCGAGCTGCGACAGTCCGAGGGTTTCCGACACCAGCCCCTGCCCGGCAAACGCGGCGTCGCCGTGCAACGTGACCCCTGCCACCTGCCGGCGGGCGACGTGCGGCGGCAAACTCGACTGCTTGGCCCGCACCTTTCCCACGACAACCGGGTTCACCGCTTCAAGATGCGACGGGTTCGACGTCAGGGAGAGGTGCATCGTCACTTCGCCCATGGTGCGGTCAGCGGAGGTACCGAGGTGGTACTTCACGTCGCCCGACGCATCGAGCCCCGGCGGCAGCGCCGGTGCCCCCCGGAATTCAGCGAAGATCGCTTGCAACGGCTTGTTGAGCACGTTCGCGAGCATATTGAGCCGCCCACGGTGCGCCATGCCCAGGACGATTTCCTTGAGCCCGAGGGCTCCGCCTCGCTTGATGATCTGTTCGATTGCCGGAACCATCGATTCGCCGCCTTCCAGGCCGAAGCGCTTGGTCCCCGTGAACCGGCGCGCCAGGTAACGCTCGAAGGTCTCCGCGTCGGTCAGCCGCTCGAGGATTGTGCGTTTGCCCAGATCGGTGAAGTCGGGGCCAGCGTACTTGTTCTCGATCCGCCGCTGGATCCACGCCTTTCGTTCGGGATCCTGGATGTGCATGAACTGCACGCCGATCGTCCCGGCGTAAGTCTCCTGCAGAATCCCCATGATCTCGCTCAGCGTGGCCCACTCGAGGCCCAGCACGTAGTCGATGAAGATCGGTCGGTCGTAGTCCGCTGCCGTGAAACCGTAGGTCGCCGGATCGAGTTCCGGATGCGGGCGCATCGGCGTGAGTCCGAGCGGATCGAGATTCGCCTGCAGGTTGCCACGCACCCGAAACGCGCGGATCAGCATGAGGGCCCGGATGGAATCCCGCGTGCCGTCGAGCAGCGCCTCGGGCGGAGCTCCAGCCGGAAGCGTCGATTCGGCGCCCTGGGGCGCCGGCTCGATGAGAAACTCCCGGGCCGAAAGCGTGAGGGACACAAAAAATTCCTGCCACGCGGGATCGACCGTCGACGGATCGGCCGTAAACGCTGCGTAGAGACGCCGAAGCTCGTGCCGGCGCGCAGTGGAAGTGCTGGCTACAGCCACGCCCACATCCTCCTCTTGGCGAACGCTGCTGTCACGAGCGGGCTATCCAGCCGCCACACGTGCCATGGTTGCACCGATTTCGGCTGGCGAATCCACGACCGTGACGCCCGCTCCGCGGAGCGCCTCGATCTTCGGGTCCGCTCCACCCGACCCGCCGGCAATGATGGCGCCGGCATGGCCCATGCGCCGCCCCGGCGGAGCCGCGCGGCCGGCGATGAACGCGACCACCGGCTTAGCGCTCCCAGCGCTCCGCAGGAACTCCGCGGCCTCTTCCTCGGCGGTGCCGCCAATTTCCCCGATCAGGACAATCGAGGCGGTCGACTGGTCCGCAACAAATGCCTCGAGCACGTCAACGAAGGTCGTACCGGGTACCGGGTCGCCACCAATGCCGACGCAGGTCGACTGCCCAAGTTCGACTGCTGTGGTCTGCGCCACGGCCTCATAGGTCAGCGTTCCGGAACGGGAGACGATGCCGACAGTCCCGGGCCGGTGGATGTGGCCGGGCATGATGCCGATCTTGCATGCGCCTGGTGTGATCACGCCAGGGCAGTTGGGTCCAACCAGCCGCGTGTTCGACCCTGCGAGAACCCGCCGGACCCGCACCATGTCGAGAACCGGGATGCCCTCCGTGATGCAGACCACGAGCCCGATTCCGGCATCGGCGGCCTCAAGAATCGCGTCCGCCGCGAAGGGAGGCGGGACATAGATGACGGAAGCGTCGGCGCCGGTCGCTGCCACCGCCTCGCGCACCGTGTCGAACACCGGGAGCCCAAGATGGGTCGCGCCCCCCTTGCCTGGGGTGACTCCACCCACCATGCGTGTCCCGTAAGCAATGGCCTGTTCGGAATGGAAGGTTCCCTGGGCACCCGTAAATCCCTGGCAGATCACGCGACTCGTCGCATCGACAAAGATCGCCATCAGCCCTGCTCTCGGGTCGCAGCCACGATCTTCCGGGCTGCGTCCCCCAAGTCGCCGGCAGTCGTGATGGCCAGTCCCGAGTCCGCAAGGATGCGTGTACCGATCTCGACGTTGGTGCCCTCCAGCCGAACGACCAGAGGCACGTGGAGACTCACTTCCCGCACCGCGCCCACGATTCCCTCGGCGATCGTGTCGCAACGCATGATGCCGCCGAAGATGTTCACGAGCACCGCCTCCACGTCCGGATCCGACAGGATGATCTTGAACGCCTGCGAAACCCGCTCCTCCGTCGCGCCGCCACCGACATCCAGAAAGTTGGCCGGCTGACCGCCTTCGAACGTGATCAGATCAAGCGTGGCCATCGCGAGGCCGGCCCCGTTGACCATGCAGCCAATGTTGCCGTCCAGCTTGATATAGCTCAGACCGTAGTTGGTCGCTTCGATTTCCCGAGGGTCCTCCTCCGTCTCGTCTCGCAGATCGTTGATGTCCGAGTGACGGAACAGCGCGTTGTCGTCGAAGTTCATCTTGGCGTCGAGCGCCACTACCGCACCGTCCTCCAGAATTGCGAGGGGATTGATCTCGACCAGGCTGGCGTCGGTTGCCATGAACGCGTCCGTGAGCGCCAGGATCGTCCGCTCGGCCGCGCGGCGCGCCTCGGTGTCGAGGTCCAGCGCGAACGCAAGTTCACGGGCCTGATAGGGACGCATGCCGACCGCGGGGTCGATCGCTACCGTCCGGATCTTCTCGGGAGTGGCGGACGCCACCTCCTCAATCTCGACCCCGCCTTCGGTCGACGCCATGACGACGAAGCGCCCCTGTTTCCGGTCGAGTGTCATGCCGAGGTATCGCTCGGACAGAATCGCGGCACCCTCCTCGACGTAGACTCGCCCGACTTCCGTTCCCTCGGTACCCGTCTGCGGCGTGACGAGCCGCTTCCCGATCAGTTCTTCGGCTGCTGCGGTCACGTCGTCCAAAGATCGGGCAACCTTGATGCCGCCCCCCTTCCCGCGCCCGCCCGCATGGATCTGCGCCTTGACCGCCCAGACCGTGCCTCCCAGCGCCTCGGCTGCCTCACGCGCCTCGCGTGCGGTGTACGCTACGCGCCCGCGGAGCACCGGGACTCCGAATCCGGCCAGGATGTCCTTCGCTTGGTATTCGTGGACGTTCACTTCGCGCGCGTGACCTTGCGGAGTGCTGCCAACAGTCCCTTCACCGCGCTTACGGACTCTGCAAACTGCGCGGCTTCCTCGGTATCGAGTTCGACCTCTACCACCTTTTCGACTCCCTTTGCACCAATCACCGCCGGCACGCCTACGTACAGGCCACGCACCCCGTACTCACCGCGCAGCCACGCGGCGCACGGGAGGACCCGCCGCGAGCCATGGAGGTAGGCCTCCGCCATCTCCAGGGCGGAGTGCGCCGGCGCATAAAACGCCGAACCGGTCTTCAACAGGTGCACGATCTCGGCCCCGCCATTGCGGGTTCGCTCCACAATGTCATCGACGCGTTCCTGCGTCGTCCACTTCATTCGGACAAGCTCGGGAAGCGGGATGCCGGCAACGGTGGAATAGCGGACCAGCGGCACCATTGTGTCGCCGTGGCCCCCTAGCACGAACGCCGAGACATCGCGTGCCGATACCTTCAGATCCTGGGCAAGAAAGTACCGGAACCGCGCGCTGTCCAGGACCCCCGCCATTCCGACCACCTTGCGATGCGGCAGTCCGCTTGCGCGGCGCAACTCGAAGACCATGGCGTCCAGCGGATTAGTGACGCAGATCACGAAAGCATTGGGGCAATGCGTCCGGATTCCCTGCCCCACATCCTGCATGACGCGAGCATTGATCCCGAGAAGATCATCCCGGCTCATACCGGGCTTCCGGGGAACTCCCGCCGTCACGATCACGACGTCCGCACCTCGGAGCAGTGTGTACGAACCCCCGCCGTCCAGTGCGCCGTCCGTACCGGACACCGGCGTGGACTGCGCGAGATCCAATGCCTTGCCAGCCGCCATCCCTTGTTGGATATCAAACAGCACAACCTCGCCGAGATTGCGCAGGTTGGCGAGATGGGCAAGCGTGCCGCCAATCTGGCCGCCGCCCACCAGAGCGATTTTCGGTAATCCCATGCGCGCGCTCCTAGTCTGAGGCCCCAAGTCCGGCGCGCCGGAGAAATTCTTCCCGCCGATTTCCCGCGCTCAGCCTACCAGATCGCCCGGGGATGCCAAAACACGGGAACATGTTGTCTCAACAGGCGAAAACCTCCCAAAACCTACCCACAAACACGAGATTGCAGGGCTTGGCCGATGCGCCGGAGGAGAGGGATGAAGCGGACCTTGCAGGCCCTTTGGTGGTCGAACGGAGTCGTGCCTTCCGAACCGGATGCTTTTGGAACCTCGCGACTCCGGTCTCGTCGTCGGTGACGCGAGGAATCCACTGCACTCCGCAGACGCAGCCGGTCAGCCTCCCTATAGTCCCGGGGCGTCGCGTGCCGGACGATGATCCCCTCCCGTAGCGACCGGGTCCCAACCGAGCCACGCCGGCCACACCGCCCTTTCCCCGCTGGATCATGCATGTGCCGTCACGCTGCCTACCTGGGCCCTCCCTGCCGCCTGGATGCGTTCCTGACCGCGCCCTCCCACTCGCTGGTGGTCCAGAGCCATTCCGCCCGTGAACTGGAGCGGGCCCTGATATGTGCCGACGGATACGGCTTCGGCTGGTTCAACCCGGACGGCAGTGGCGCGCGCTACCGGTCGACACTTCCCGTCTGGCAGGATCCCAATTTGCAATATCTGGGCGAAGCGCTGTCCCGGTCCGTCTGGGTGGCCAATGTCCGGAGTGCAACCCCTCCGCTGCCCGTCAGTCATGAGAACACGCATCCGTTTCTGGACGGTGATCTGCTGTTTTCCCACAATGGGTACATCGAGCGGATGCGCGATTCGGTGCGCCCGCGAGTCCGCGGCGTTGTCTCTCCTGCTATCGATGCAACCATCCACGGATCCACCGACTCCGAGCAGTTGTTCGCGCTGGTGCGCCACGAACGAGACATTGGCGACGGCGACCTCGCCGCCGCTGTCCGACGGGCGCTCGCGACGCTCGCCGAAATGCTCCCTGCCGATGCTGACGCACTCCTTAACGTGATTGCTGCCACGCCGGACCGGATCATCGCCACCCGGCACGCGATCGGCCGCCGCCGAAGCCCGAGCCTCCACGTCACTTCCGGGCATGCCGCGTTCCCAGGCGCGCGGCTCGTGGCCTCGGAACCACTGGACCCGGACCCCTCCTGGGAACCCGTGCCCGACGGAAGCCTGATCGAAGTCACCGAGGCTGGCGTCAAGGTCCAGCCCCTGTGAAGCCGGCATCGGCACCGATGGCCCGCTGGCGGAACCTGCAGCTGACCCTCCTCGCGGTGGCCACCTCCCAGTCCGAACGGGAACTCCGTACCCAGGCGCATCCGGAACTCAGCCCCATCGGGTGGCACCTCGAGCACTGCGTGTTCGTCGAATGCCAGTGGATTCGCTCGGCGCTGCTCTCGGACCACCGCATCGCCAATCGCCTCGCCGAGCGCTGCCTCCCTGAACTGGCGGCCAAGCCCGACCGGGGGCACCGACTTCCGCCGCGCACGGAACTCCTCGCGTGGTCCGAGGAAACCATGCAACGAAACCGGGCCCTCTTCAGCGACATCCGGGACCCGAACGCGGCCGACCCGCTCCGCGGCGAAGACCGCATCCTGCACTTCCTCGTCTCCCACCATGCGCAGCATCTGGAAACCCTCCGCACTGCGCTCTGGCAGTTCAACGCCGGTGCCCTGACGCCATCCGCCAAGGCCGCAGCCCGTCGTCGGCCATCCGCCCCGTGCAGTGCCCGGTTACCGGGCGGGACCGCCGAGGTCGGCGGAACCGACCCGGCCCGCGTCCACGACAACGAGCTACCGCGTCGCTGGGTTCAGCTTCGACCCGTCCGCCTCGCCGAGCACCCTGCGACCAACCGGGACTGGGGCGAATTCATTGCCGCCGGAGGCTATCGGGACCGGCGATGGTGGACGCCGGAAGGATGGCGACGGCGGAATACCGACCGGATAACGGGGCCACGGGCAGCCAATCCCGCCCACGACGCCGACCCAGACGGTCCAGTCGTCGGGGTCAGCCGGCACGAAGCGGGGGCTTATGCGCGATTCCGTGGCGGCCGCCTTCCGCATGAACACGAATGGGAGACTGCGCATGCGGCCGGCCTCCTGTGGGATACCGGCAGAGTCTGGGAATGGTGCGCGAACCTGTTTCATCCCTATCCCGGATTTCGGCCGTTTCCCTATCGCGAATACTCGCTCCCCTGGTTTGACGGGCGGCACCACGTCCTGAAGGGCGGGAGCTGCCTGAGCGAACCGGAAGTGAAGCGCGCTTCGTTCCGCAACTACTACACGCCAGACACCCGCCATATTGTGACGGGAGTTCGGCTGGCCTTCGAAATCGGCAGGTAGCACGGATTTCGGGTAGCCTGCGTGTACGGGGCGTGGCGCAGCCTGGTAGCGCACCTGCTTTGGGAGCAGGGGGTCGCGTGTTCGAATCACGCCGCCCCGACCACGGAGACGTCCGCATGGCCGAGGTCCGGATCTACCGTCCCGCCCGCTCAGCCATGCAGTCCGGTCAGCGGAAGAACCGCCGATGGCGCCTCGAGTTCATGGCCCGGGTTCCCCAGAGCATCGAGGCGCTCATGGGCTGGACGGCATCGAACGACACCTCGGAGCAGGTCACGCTCGCGTTTCCGGATCGCGATTCCGCAATCGAGTTCGCCGAGCGGCACGGGCTGCAGTACGAGGTGGCCGACCCAGCCGAACCACAGTTCGGCCAGCAAACGTACGCCGACAACTTTCGCCCCAACCGCCAGTCCTGAGGCCCCCTGCGGAACGTGGTCGGTGACGCGCTTGCCGCCGCCGGCCAGCCCGACACACCATGTCCCTTGCCGCCTGTGCACCGGGAGACAGTCCTCCTTGACTGGATGACGTTCCCAAATCCTGCAAACCCCGCCGCCACGCGCGAACCGGAGCTCCAATCATGAGCCGTCTTCCAGCCATCAAGCCCGAGGGGGCCACAGCCCACCAACAGGCCATCTTCGACGCCGTGACCGGCGGCGAGCGCGCCCGCCATCACACACCCGGCACCTTCATCGATGCACGCGGGGGCCTAGCCGGCCCGTTCAACGCCTGGGCCCACCGGCCTGACCTTGGAGAGCACATCCTCAGCCTCGGCGAGCAGTTGCGTTTCCGCGGGTCACTGCCCGCCGCGGCACGCGAACTCGCCATCCTTACCGTCGGAGCAAAGTGGATGGCGGAATTCGAGTGGTGGGCGCATGCGAGAATTGCGCGGCGGGAAGGAGTGGCCGAAGACACCCTCTCGACCCTGCTCAAGGGCGAATGCCCCGAGCTCTCCGACCCTGTCGAACAGACGATATGCGTCTTCGCCTCGGAACTGGTGAACAACGGCAAGGTGGATCAGGCCGTCTATAATTCCACCCGCGAACGGCTCGGCGATGCCAGGCTCGTCGAGCTCGTGACCCTGGTGGGGTACTACACCCTCGTCTCGTTCGTCCTCAACGCGTTTGAGGTGCCGCTCCCCGAAGGCGAGGTCGGCGTGTTCGGCGACTAGGCAGGCCGCTGCCCGTCATGCACCGCGCGCCTGCAACCGGTAGTGTTTGCGTGTGCGCCCTTAGCTCAGTCGGATAGAGCGGCGGTCTTCTAAACCGCAGGTCGCAGGTTCGAATCCTGCAGGGCGCGCCAGCTGGTCAGGCCGCGGCCAAGGCCTGCGCGATCGGCGCCCCCGTTTTTGCCTCAACCTCCGACACCTGGACTCCCGGGGCAAGTTCAAGGACCTGCACGACGCCGTCCTTCGGCGCAAACACGCCGAGATCGGTGATGACGAGGTCGACGCATGCCTGGCCCGTCAGCGGCAGGGTGCAGCTCTCGACGAGCTTGGGACTGCCGTCGCGCGCGACGTGCTCCATGACGACGATCACGCGGCGCACGCCCGCGACCAGATCCATCGCGCCGCCCATCCCCTTGACCATCTTGCCAGGAATGGTCCAGTTGGCGAGGTCCCCGTTGGCGGCAACCTGCATGGCGCCGAGGATCGAGAGATCGACGTGCCCGCCCCGAATCATCGCGAAGCTCTCGGCGCTCGAGAAGTAACTGGAATCGGGAAGCTCGGAGACCGTCTGCTTGCCGGCGTTGATCAGGTCCGCGTCGACCTCGTCCTCGTACGGAAACGGCCCCATCCCCAACAGGCCGTTCTCACTCTGGAGCGTGATATCGATTCCCTCCGGCACGAAATTCGCCACCTCGGTCGGCATGCCGATTCCCAGGTTGACGTAAAACCCATCCTTGAGTTCGCGAGCGGCTCGCGAGCAGACATCAGTTCGGGTCCAGGGCATTGGGGGCCTCCGTTGGCTCGGGTCAGGGACGGGGACGGGTGGTGCGATGTTCGACGATTCGGCTGTACTCGGATCCCTGAATGATCCGATCGACGTAGATCCCCGGTGTGTGGATCTGGTCCCCGTTCAGTTCGCCCGGCTCGACCAGGTGTTCGACTTCGGCAACCGTCACCCGGCCGGCGGTCGCCATGACGGGATTGAAGTTTCTCGCTGTCTTGCGATAGATCAGGTTTCCCTTGGTGTCGCCCTTCCACGCCTTGACGAGCGCAAGCTCGGACACGAGTCCCATCTCCATCACGTACCCGCGGCCATTGAACGTGCGGGTTTCCTTGCCTTCCGCCACCACCGTCCCGGCGCCGGTCGCAGTGAAGAAGGCGGGAATGCCGGCCCCGCCGGCCCGAATACGCTCCGCAAGCGTGCCCTGCGGATTGAATTCGAGCTCGAGGATCCCGTCAAGGTACTGCTGGGCGAAGATCTTGTTCTCCCCGACATAGCTGGAGATCATCTTGCGCACCTGTCGAGTCTCAAGCAGGAGCCCCAGCCCGGCGCCGTCGACGCCGGCATTGTTGCTGACCACCGTCAGGTCCCGGACACCCGTGTCCTTCAGCGCTAGGATGAGGTTTTCCGGAATTCCACAGAGGCCGAAACCGCCGCACATCACGGTCATGCCGTCGACCACCACTCCTTCCAGGGCCACGGCCGCGTCAGGGTATACCTTGTCCATGTCGCGATGATCCCGGTTGTTGGCCCTCGTGGCCGCCGGAAGAGTAGGAGAGACATCGCCGGGCGGCAACGCCGCCCAGTGGCAGTGCCGCACTGAATCCATCGCGCCCGTAGCCACGAAGTCGCTCGCCCCGGCTTTGCCGAGCGCGGGGGGCCGGTCAGGGTTACCGGCGACTGCCTGGCAACCCCGGGACCGCGGTTCACGGCGTCCCTGCGCCGGACACTTAACGAACCGGAATGGCGCTGCGGTAACCTCACCTCGCAAGGAGTCCTTGGCATCCCATGTTTCGAATCTCTGCTGGGCTGATTGCCGGCGCCGTCGCACTCGGGATCGTGGTTGCCGCCGCCGCCACTCCGTTGGAGTCGGGACGGGCGGCCAAACCGCTTCAGACAGTCTTTCATGAACTGCGGAAGGCCGGGGTCCCCCTAGTGCTGTCGCTCGACGACGCTGCCCGCTACCGGCGGATTTTTGCACTGCAGGATCGCGGCAACTGGCAGCGGGCCGACGCCGAAATCGACCGGCTCGAAAACCGCATTCTGCTGGGTTACGTCCGGTTCCAAAAACTGATGCACCCGACCGAGTACCGGTCGTCGTTCGACGATCTGGCCGGATGGCTGGAGCAGTACGCCGAGCAACCGGGGGCGCGGCGCATCCACCGTCTCGCTTTGCGGCGCCAAGAACCCGACGACGAACGGCCGCGTAGCCCGGTGACGATGGGCATACTTGGAGGACACGGTCCCGACTGGCCTAGCATGGCCCTTCACATCGGTGAGACGCCCTCCCAGCGCAAGTTCGTCCGCGAGATTCTCCAGTTGGTCTCCACGGGCCAGCATGACGCAGCTCTGGCCCGCCTGCACGACGGGTCGATCGACCTGGAGCTGGCCGATATCGCCCAGCTTGAAGGCCGCATCGCCGTCGCCTACTACGCTGCCGGCGACTTCTGGCGCGCGTTCACGCTCGCTGCCGCGGCCAGCACCTCGGTTGAGCCCGGGTTTTCCTGGATCCACCTCAGGGCAGGGCTGGCCGCGCTGCAGCTTGACCTGACCTATTCCGCGCTCGAACACTTCGGCCATTCCGCGATCACGCCGGGAAATTCCTGGGAAACCGCCAGTGGAGCCTATTGGGCAGCGCAGATCTACGCGTCCAAGGACAACGATGCCGACGCGGTAGCAATGCTGCGCCTGGCAGCCGAGCACTCGCGTACGCTTTACGGACAGCTGGCTATGCAACGGCTCGGGCTGGAGGAGAGCATCGACTGGACCGACCGCCAGTACGTGACGTTCGCACCCGATTCCCCGGTCTTTGCGTTGCCTGCGGCTCGGCGGGCGATCGCCCTGGTTCAGGCCGGGCGGATCTATGAAGCTGACGGCGAGTTCCGGAGGCTCGCGGGCGGGGAGAACCCGGCATCGGACACCGAACTCCTCGCGCTCACCCAAGCGCTCGACCTCCCCGACGTCCAAATCCGGATCGGGAGCCGGCTTGCACGCTCAGGACCCTCCAACCTCTCGGCGCTCTACCCGGCATCCGGCTGGGTGGGAAGAGCCAGCACGAAGATCGACCAGGCGCTCGTGCACGCCATCGTTCGCAAGGAGTCGGGGTTCTACATCCGGGCCAAGAGCTCACGGGGAGCGCGGGGACTGATGCAGGTCCTGCCGGTCATCGCCCGGAACATTACGGACGACAAGCGCCTTCGGGGGCCAGGCGCCGACCATCTCTACGAACCCGTCTACAACCTGTTGCTCGGGCAACGGATCCTCGCTGACGCGTTGAGCCACCCGAGCGTGGACGGAAACCTGATCGGCGCGCTAGTAGCCTACAACGCGGGACTGAGCAACTGGCTCAACTGGAGCGGCAGTTTCGAAACGAAGGATCCGCTACTGTTTATCGAAAGCATCCCGTTGCTTGAAACGCGGTGGTTCGTGAAACGCGTGCTCGCCAGCCTCTGGATGTATCGGGATCGCTTTATGCAAGAAAAGCCTAGCCGCGAAGACCTCAGCCGGGGCCATTGGCCGCAGTATGTTCGCCAAGACTCCGATGCAGCTGACCCAGACTCGTCGTTCTATGTCGGGTCTTGACCAGTCGCGGCAGTTCCTGCCGGTCCAAATAGCGGTGATGACCGTATCGGATTCCCGCACGGCATCGACCGATCGCTCGGGCGACCTGCTGGCTGAGCGCATCGCGGCCGCCGGGCATGTTCTCCAGGCCCGCGCGCTGATTCCGGATGACGCTGATCAGATCGAGCGGCAGCTCCGCACCTGGATTGCGGACGCCGAGGTCGACGCCATCGTCGCAACCGGGGGGACGGGCATCACGGGACGGGACGTGACGCCCGAGGCCTTCGAACGGGTCATGGAGAAAGAGATCCAGGGATTTGGGGAGCTCTTCCGGATGCTGAGCTTCGCGAAAATCGGCACGTCCACCATGCAGTCACGGGCGCTGGGAGGTGTCGCCGGCGGCACCTACCTGTTCGCCCTTCCGGGATCCCCCGGGGCCTGCCGCGACGGCTGGAATGACATCCTAGTCCATCAGCTCGACATCCGATTTCGCCCCTGCAACCTCGTCGAGCTCATGCCGCGGCTTAACGAGCATCGCAGCTGATCTCCGGTAGTGCTTGCCGGCTAGCGCCACGCAAGGCCCGGCTATGAGCGTTCACACCGTCCGGATCCTGTGGGCCGCAATTCCCCCACCTGCCCGGGGGGCGGCGTGGATGATCCTGGCCAACGTGTTCTTCACAATGATGAACACGTTGATCCGGGAGCTCTCAGCAGACTACGGAATATTCCAGCTGCTCTTTGTCCGCTCGCTGTTTGGGTTGGTGTTCGTACTGCTGATGGTCTGGCCCGCGGGGATCCGCTCGCTCAAGACGACCCGTCCATCCCTGCAGGTGGTCCGGGGCATGCTCGGCTTCACCGCCATGTACTTCTGGTTCTTCGCCGTCACCAACATGCCGCTGGCAGAGGCCACCGCAATCAATTTCTCGGCACCAGTGTTCGCTGCCGTCTTGATCGCCGTGTTTCTCGGAGAGCGCATGCGCGCCCGACGATGGACGGCCACTGCGCTGGGCTTCGTCGGCATGCTGATCGTACTCCGCCCGGGGCTGGCCGAGTTCTCTCCCGCCACCGGTGCTGCGCTCTGCGCCTCCATGCTGATGGCGGTCGGGGCCATGGTGGTCAAACTCGTGGCTCGCACCGATCATCCGAATTCCGTCGTTCTCTACGTACCGCTATTCCTGTCCGTGTTCGCGTTCATTCCCGCCCTTCTGAACTGGACTCCTCCGACCGGGCCGGACCTCGCCGTGATGACTCTGCTCGGCCTGGTGGGCACGCTGGCCCACCACTGCTGGGTGCGCGCGTTCGCCGTGACGGAGGCAACCGCCGTACTGCCCTACGATTTCGTGCGCTTGCCCATGATGGCCCTGGCCGGGTATGCGCTGTATGCGGAACTCCCGGACCTGTGGACCTGGATCGGTGCAACGGTCATTCTTGGGAGTTCGGTCTACATGGCGCACCGGGAAAGTCGAGCGCACCGGCGCCGACAATGATGCAGCCCTTCCGTCTCCCGGTCTCCACCAACACCCGCGGTTCGCTTTTCATCCTGTGCAGCGCCGCGACCTTTCCGGTTATGGGAGCGCTCGTCAAATTCCTGTCGAACGACTTCCACCCTCTGGAACTGGCGTTTTTCCGCTGCCTGTTCGGTGGTGTCGTGCTCATTCCGTTCTTCGTGCGCCGTCCGACGGCCATCATGACCTCGCGGCGCGGCATCCACCTGTTCCGTGGGATCCTCGGCGTCATCTCCATGTGGACCGGGTTCACGGCCCTCGCCTTACTCCCGCTGGCCGAGGCCGTCACCTTGGGGTTCACGCGGGTCCTGTTCCTGATCCCGCTGGCCGTCCTCATTCTTGGCGACCGGGTCGACCTGCCGCGCTGGATCGCGACCATCGTCGGTTTCGGCGGGATTGTCCTGATGGTCAATCCGTCGACGACCGACCTCCCGGCTGCCGGTGTGGCGCTCTCACTGGGTTCGGCCCTCATCATCGCCGGCGTCAAACTCACGGTGAAGGCGCTGACTGAAACCGAGGGGACGCTCACCATCCAGCTGTGGTTTGCGGGTTTCTCAACCCTCGCGACCTTCGTGCCCGCGCTGTACGTCTGGCGATGGCCGGAGCCGCACGAATTCCTCTTGCTGCTCGCGATCGGCGCGGCCGGGACGCTCGGCCAGGTGTTCACCGTCCTGGGACTTCGGGGGGTACAGGCCAGCGTTGTGATGCCGGTCGACTACACCCGCCTGATCTTCGCCACGTTCTACGGCTTCCTGCTGTTCGGCCATCTCCCCGGAGCCGCCACGATTGCCGGCGCCGGAGTCATCGTGGTGGCCACTCTCTACATCGCCCAGCGGGGCGAACGCGTGGAGACCACCCGGCTGGGCCTCATCAAGCGCCGTTAACGGGCGCATGCACAAGGAACGTCCCACCCCAAACCAGGACTCCCGCGGTGACGCATTTCCGTACCGGGCCGTACCAAGGCGGAGCGAGACCATCCCGAACGGCGCGGACATCGGCCACATGCGAGGCGAGGAACGCCGCCACGAACACGGCCACCAGCGAGGAGTAATCCACTAGGCCCCCGAGCGCCGCCAGCCCGGCGAGGGGCGGCAGGAACGGGAACAGCCACCACAGGACGTGCCGACGCACCCCGCGGGCGGAAGCGGCAAGAGCGAGCCCGAGATGCAGGGCGCAGAGAAACGCCAGCGAGGCGAGCGCGTAATTGAGTCCGCTCAGAAACAGGTAGCCGCGCCAGGGGCCGTCAATCAGCCAGAGGCCCGCTGCGGTGCCAACGAAGGGGGCGGAGCCGCATGCCGCGGCAAGCCAGGCTCCGGGCGGTGGCCGGTTTAGGGGGCGTGGCGGCGCCACGCGGCATCCATGGCCATGGCAAGCTTCACGTCGCGCTGCGTGACGGCACCTGCGTCATGGGTTGCGAGGACCACTTCAACCCGGCTGTACACGTTGCTCCACTCCGGGTGGTGATCCATGCTCTCGGCTACTGCGGCGATATCCGTCATCCACGCGAATGCGGTCCGGAAGTCGGCGAATTGGTATGTCTTCCGGATGGCGGCCCGGTTTGGGACCCGCTCCCAGTTCGCTAGGCGGCCGAGCGCGGCGGCCAGTTCCTGTTGGGTCAGAGGCTCAAGCATGGCAGCTCAGTACGGTTGGGCCGTATCTCCTCCGCACGAGGAGCCACGACACGGTGCACGACGATGACGAGTGCCGCAAGCGGGAATCCGCCGCGCCAATTCGGCCCGGCTCCCTCACTCGAAGAGATCGCCGCCATCGCTGCGGCCGAGCTTGCCCGGCTCCCAGATCCGTTTCGCTCCCATCTCGCCGGGATTACATTCCGGGTGGAAGAGTTCTGCGACGACGAGGTACTCGGAGACATGGGGCTCGACAGCCCGTTCGAGCTGATGGGGCTCTATCACGGCGTCGACATCGGCCAGAAGGACTCGCACGTAGTCCCGGAGGGGCCGGATATGGTGTTCCTGTACCGGCGGGCGCTCATCGACTACTGGGCAGACTCTGACGACGCGTTCGAGGGCATCGTGCGCCATGTCCTGATCCACGAACTCGGACACCATTTCGGGTTGAGCGATGATGACATGGAGCGGATCGAAGCCGCGGCCGGATGATTTCGCCCTAGTCGCGGCAGGCGTCCGCAAGCGGGCGCGTCTCCAGTCCCGGCACGCAGACGCTGTCGGTCCCGGCTGCAATCAGGCAGGCGTGTTCGCGGAGATCCACCGAAAGGTCGCGTTCTTCGCAGTGCTTCACATCCCAGTTCTGCAGGATGGCTGTCTCCTCATCGGTTCGGAAACAGCGGATGACATTCGCATCGAGCCAGAACATGGCCCCACCCGATCGGACACCCAGCCGGTCATCGCCGGTATTGCGGACACAGATCAGCTTGGCGGAAGCGGGTACGGCGGTAGCAACTGCAGCAAGCAACAGAACGCAAGCGACAATGAAACGGAACACGGCGATCAGCCCTCCAGAGGAACAACAGATATCGGATTGATGCAAAATATAGGACACGTCGGCAGGCCGAGGCGAGTCCCGTCCGCTCCCCGTGTCACCCGGTCCGGCTCAACGACCGTGATCGGCAAACTCCGGGCCCGCGGTGGCAGTTAGTCCAGACGAGCCTTCGCCTCCCCGGCGGGTTTCGCCCCCCTGGAAGAATCCCGGAAGAGCCAACCCAGAGCGATCGCGGCCAGCAGGGCACCTGCAGCCTGCGCGCCGATGAAGGCGGGAACATCGACCGGCCTCACGCCGGAGAACGTGTCCGTCAGACTTCGAGCAATCGTGACTGCCGGATTGGCGAAAGACGTCGACGCGGTAAACCAGTAGGCCGCGGAGATGTAGAGACCAACGAGCGATGGCACCGCCGCGGCGCGAAACCGGAGACCCGCAAAAATGGTGGCAACGAGCCCGAAGGTCGCCACGGCTTCCGCCAACCATTGCGCGGGGCCGGTCCGCGCGGTCTCTGAGACCTGAAGGGCGGACTGCTCGAACATGAGATGGGCGACCACGGTCCCGAGCACGCCGCCGGAAATCTGGACGGCCGCGTACATCAAGGCTTCGAGGGGAAGAATGTCGCGCCGGAACGCGAACGCGAGAGTGACGGCCGGGTTGAAGTGTGCTCCTGACACCGGGCCCAACGCTGTGATCAGGACGACCAGAATAGCCCCCGTCGCCGCGGTATTCCCCAACAAGGCCACCGCGGTGTCGTTGGTCAGGGTCTCGGCCATGATGCCGGAACCCACAACGGTGGCCACGAGCATGGCCGTACCTGCACCCTCGGCGACAAGCCGCCGGGGACGATCGAAGTGCACGATCGGGCTAGTTCCGTGACTCGTCCGGAGTGTCGTCACGCACCTGACCGATGTCGTCGAGCTGCTTCTGCAGCGCCAACTCGTCCAGCGAGGTCAATGGCATATTGACGAAGATCGAAATCCGGTTGAAAAGCATGCGGTACACGTCCGCGAAAGCGAATCGCCGTTCCGCTTCGGAACCGGTTACGTCGGCAGGATCCGGCACCCCCCAGTGCGCCGACATCGGCTGTCCCGGCCACACGGGACATTGCTCGGCGGCGGCCCGATCACACACGGTAAACACGAAGTCGAGGTCGGGGGCTCCGAGCTTGGCAAACTCGTCCCAGCTCTTCGAGCGAGCGAACTCCATGTCGTAGTTCAGGCCCTCAAGGAACTCAAACGCGTAGAGATGGACCTCGCCCTTGGGGTACGAACCCCCGGAGTGCGCCTGGAATCTGCCCATACCTTCCCGTCTCAGAATGGCCTCGGCCAAGATGGATCGGGCAGAGCTCCCCGTGCAAAGAAACAGCACGCTGAAGATACGGCTCATGACTCTCTTCTCAATCGAGCGGCGCTGGGTCGCCTCGGGCAGCACCGTGCGCGGCAACGGTGAAGAGGGGTGCGCAGATCTCCGGTTTTCCGCCGCACCAATCGCGCAGAAGAAATGCCATTAGTTCACGCATGCCCTCGTAGTCGGCGGCATAGAGAATCGTGCGGCCGACTCGCGTCGGCACCACGAGCCCGGCTCGCGACAGGTTCCCCAAGTGGGTGGACAGGGTATTCGGCAGGACATCAAGTTCATCCGCGATGGCACCTGCCGACAGTCCTGACGGACCGATCGCGACGAGAAGTCGAAACACCGAAAGGCGGGTTTCATGCGAAAGTGCCGCCAGCGCCGCCAGCGCCTTTTTATTTTCCATACTTCGCGAAATATCGAAATATGAGCTCAGGTTCAAGTCCCCGACGGAGACTCCCGCTGCCATGGCCGCCGGGCCGTGAGATTCCTAGTGTTGGCCCCAAGCCACGCAGCCTGTTTCCGAACGTGCACTTCATCGTGCCCACACGATCCGTCCGCACGACTCCCATGGCCGCGCATCAGCATGGGCTTGCGGCCAGCGGCAGCTGTAGCGATCGAGGGCTTGAGCTTGATCGCGCCGATCGCCAGCACCAGGCAGCGGCACGCTTGACCACCGGAGGAACGAGGATCCGTGAACCGCACTGACGTGCTGCCGGATGTGCTGCGACAAGGTCTGATCACTGTCTTTTGCGGCTCAGCGGTCGGCTTTACGTCTGCCAAGGTCGGAGCGTACTACGCGCGAACAGGCAACCGCTTCTGGGACATCCTGCAGGAGGCCGGTTTTACCGATCGGCGCCTCTCTCCGGAAGAGTACCCGCAAGTCCTGAGCTACGGCCTCGGTCTGACGGATCTTGCGAAACGCGAGTACGGCAACGATTCCGACCTGTCTCGGAACGCCTATCGCGCGAGTGCACTGCGCAAAAAGATCGTGCGGTTCCAGCCACGGTTCCTGGCGTTTACGGCCAAGACGCCCGCTCGAGCGTTTTTCAGGGATCAGTTCGGAGCAACACTTCCCACAGGGCCGGAGGGATATGGTTTACAGCCTCAGGTTGTTGGTGAAACCCGGTTGTGGGTCCTACCGTCGACGTCGGGCCGAGCCCAGACTTTCTGGAATCCCAAGCCCTGGCACGCACTGGCTAAACTGCACCGTGCGGAACGAGACCGGCCCCCGCGCCCTGAAGCGGGCGCAAGTTGTCTGGCGTCTGGAAGTCCTGTAGCGTCCAACCACCAAGGTTCGTATGAACGCCGGTCTTAGTGCCGGACCTTAGCAGGAGCCGACCTGCATTCGCGCCGGATTCGTACGCATGGACATCTCGCCTCTCGTGGCCGAGCCATTGACTCGGCCCGTCCCCCCATCCCGGCACGTGCCGACGCTAGCGGAAGATGTCCGCGCGCTGCTCCTCTCCTCGCCGCGCTCCCTTCCACCGAAGTACCTGTACGACCAGATCGGTTCGGATCTCTTTGATCAGATCTGCCAAACGGACGACTACTACGTCACTCGTACCGAGGACGCGCTGCTCACCGAAGTCGCAGGAGACGTCGCAGCGACCGTACAGGCGGCAACCGTCTTCGAGTTCGGCAGCGGAATGTCGCGAAAAACGCCGCAGATCATCGACGCGTGCAGCCGGGACGGATCTCTCGCAACCTATGCCGCGTTCGACATCTCCCCGGATGCGCTCCAGATGGCCGGCAGAGCACTCCAAGATGGCCACCCGGAAATAGCCGTCCAGCTGTTCGTTGGTGACTACACGGCGGGACTTGATGCCCTGCCGGTGCCGGAAGGCCCGCGCCTTTTCCTGTTTTTGGGCGGGACCATCGGGAATTTCTCGGAGGCGGAGGGCATCCGGTTCCTGCAGGACCTGGTCGGCAAAATGGAGCCGGGAGACTTTTTGCTACTGGGCGCCGATCGGATCAAGGATCGTCGCGTCCTCCATGACGCTTACAACGACGCCGAGGGTTTGACCGCCGCATTCAACCAGAATGTTCTTCGTGTACTGAACGCGCGGCTGGGAGCAGACTTCGAGCCCGAAGCGTTCCGCCACAGCGCCTGCTATTCCGAGGAACACGCCCAGATCGAGATGCGGCTGGTCGCAGCAGCGCCACAAACCGTGACCATCCGGTGCCTGGATGAGCAGATCCGGTTCGCGCGGGGCGAGGCCATCCTCACCGAGGTCAGCCGGAAGTTCAGCCCGGAATCGCTCGAGCGACTGATCGAAAACAGCGGCCTTAGGTTACACCGGCACTACACGCCGGCCGACGACTATTTCTCTCTGGTGCTCGCAGGCGTCAACGACCCGGCGTGACGAAACCGACCAGCGGTTCGAACTGAATTCCCGGCTAGCAGCCTGTCGGACTTAGGACCTCAGATTATGGTAAGTCTTTGATTATTCTGTGTTTATCTTTTCAACCTTGGAATGCGTCGATTCACGAATATCTTTATCTTTCAACACTTTACGAAAACAGTGCCCGCTAAGTCCGACAGGCTGCTAGGTCGGGGAAGCCTCTGTTCCGGGAGATACCGCGAGAAGAGCACAACGGATCACGGCCGAAATCGCGCCTGTTTCTCGCTCGGTCAAGCCGTTGGCTCAGGTCGCTGAAGGGAGCATTGCGCGGATCCTGATGGAGCGGGCGATGAGATTCGAACTCACGACATCTACCTTGGCAAGGTAACGCTCTACCCCTGAGCTACGCCCGCTCAACGGAGCCCGGCATGATAGAGTAAGGGCCTTTCCGCGCAACCTGCAGTGCGGCGGCAGCCCTCGCTCCACCGGAAGATCCATGCACGATTCCGACTCCCTGATTGCGGATAACGCGCCGGCGGCTCTCATCTTCGACACCGACACCTCGCGCTTTGCCGAGGACGTGCTGGTGGCGTCACGGAAACGCCCTGTTCTGGTCGACTTCTGGGCAGAATGGTGCGGCCCATGCAAGCAGCTCACTCCGATGCTGGAGGCGGCCGTCACTGCCGCCGGCGGCAAGGTAACGCTCGCGCGCGTCAACGTGGATCAGAACCAGACATTGGCCGCCCAGCTGCGCGTGCAATCGCTCCCCATGGTGTATGCGTTCGTGGACGGCCAGCCCGTCGACGGCTTTGCCGGTGCGCTTCCGGCAAGCGAGGTGCGCGCCTTTGTCGATCGTGTTGCCGGCCAGTCGGTCGGCGCCGTCCAAGAGGAAATCGACCAAACGCTCGAGGCGGCGGACGCGGCATTGGCTAATGACGCCAAGAAGGCTGCGGATCTTTACACGTCGGTTCTGGAACGTGATGGTGTCAACCCTCGGGCGATCGCCGGGTTGGGCAAAGCGTTGCTCAAGGCCGGCCGAACCGCCGACGCTCGGGAAATCCTGGAGAACGTGTCCGAAGAACTCTCTAAAGACCCTGCCATCGAATCGCTGCGTTCGGCGATCGCGCTCGCCGCTGAAACCAGCAGAGCGGGTGATGTGTCCACGCTGCGGGCCAAAGTCGAGACCGACCCCGACGACCACCAAGCCAGGATTGACCTCGCGAACGCGCTGCTTGCCAACGACGCCCGCGAAGAAGCGGTCGACCAGCTGCTGGAGAGCGTCCAGCGCGACCGCAAGTGGAATGATGCGGCTGCGCGCAAGCACCTGCTAAAGCTCTTCGAGGTCTTTGGTGAAGGGGATCCCCTTACCGCCAAAGCTCGCATGCGGCTGTCCACGATCCTCTTCGCCTGAGCCGTCCCGTGCCTCCACCCGCGCCCGGGGACCTGCCGACACACCTGCCGCTGTTTCCCTTGCCAGGAGCCATCATGTTCCCGCGCGACCGCATGGTCATTCAGGCATTCGAGCCGCGCTACCTACGGATGGTGAACGACGTCCTCGGCGGCCCGCGGTTATTCGGGATCGTGCAACCTCGCGATCAGGGCAATCCCTACCCGCATCCGCTTCCGGACGACTGCTCCCTCTATGCGGTGGGTGGCGCCGCGTACGTCCAGGCATTTCACGAAACCGAGGATGAACGATACCTGCTGCAGCTGACCGGGGTATCGCGGTTTCGGATCACGAGCGATAGCCTCGTACCATCCGGCTACCGGCGCGCTGTTGTGGATTGGGAAGAGTACCAGTCCGATTTCCGCGAGGGCGACTGCAGCGGCATCAACCGGCAGGATCTTCTGGATGCGCTCCAGCGCCATGCCCGCAACCATGAGCTCAAGGTCAACTGGGACAATCTGGCTGACGACGGCACAGAAACCCTACTGCACTTTGGAATCCGGACTTGCCAGCTAGACAACCGTGAGAAGCAAGGAATGCTGGAAGCAGAAGGTCCCGGCGAGCGGACCCGCATGTTGCTCGCGTCGCTGGCAATGAAGGAGGCGGAACGAACGGGTTCCGGCTCGGGGAGCATCAATTGACTGAAGCCACACCTAGCCCGGCGGTTGACCCGCGCCTGCTGGAAATCCTCGTCTGTCCGGTGACCAAGGCCAGTCTGACCTACGACCGCGAGCGCAATGAGCTCGTGAGCCGGGCGGCGGGCCTCGCGTTCCCGATCAAGGACGGCATCCCAATCATGCTGGTGGACGAGGCGCGGCCCCTGGAGGCTGACGACGTCCCATGACCGGCTCCAGCCCGCGACCCGTAAGCATCCGGGTGCGCCGGGCAGAACGACTGGTCGACATCACCTTCGACGATCATGTGTCGTACCAGCTACCCGCCGAATTGCTCCGCGTGGAAAGCCCGTCCGCCGAGGTTCAGGGTCACGGCGGCCCTAAGCAGCTGGTTTCCGGCAAACGCTATGTCGGGATTGCGGCCGTGGAGCCCGTGGGCCACTACGCGATCCGGATCAGCTTTGACGACGGTCACGACAGCGGCATTTACTCGTGGGGCTACCTCCGGGAGTTGTCCGAAGCGCAGAACGAACTCTGGCAAGAATACCTACGGGCATTGCAGCAAGCTGGTGCCACGCGGGATCGGTGACCGACTGCCCAACCGCGAAACTCGGACTTGCCGGCGTCACACCTTGGGGGCGGCGTGCGTTCGAGTACCGCGCCTTCTTCGGTCTGACCGACGACCAGCTGCCTGGACCAATTCTAGACCGCGGCGCAGGACCGTCCTCGTTCACCGCGGAAATGACCAGGGCAGGATCCAGGGTTGTCGCGATGGCCCCGATCTACCGCCTCAAGGAATTCGAGCTCCAGCGCATTTTCGCCCTCGCGGAAGGGCGCATCGCACCGGCGCTTGCCGCCGAGCAGCAGCGGTTCATCTGGGATTTCTATGGCGATATTGACGGCCTCCTCAGGGTGCGGCGCGAGGCGGCCGAGCTGTTCCTAGCCGACTTCCCCGAAGGGGTTGGCCCAGGACCGGTACATATGCGGGCAACTACCCGAGCTGAATTTTGCTTCCGGCAGCTTCCGCCTCGCCCTATGTTCACACCTCCTGTTCCTCTACAGCGACGAACTAGGCCTTCTGTTCCACCTCGATGCGCTGGCTGAGCTGACCCGGGTAGCACACGAAGTGCGCGTGTTTCCACCGATCAATCTGGACGGAGCACCATCTCCATTCGTGGATCCGGCGCAGAAGTTCCTGCGAGAGCGAGGCCACTCTGTGGTGCTGAAGCCGGTGCCATTCGGATTCCAGCGGGGCGCCAATCAGGTCTTTTGCGTCAGGCGGCTGCCAAGCCGGAACCCTGCGGCCACTGGTTGATGAGGGGGGCGCCTGCACGAACCCCGGCAGGCAAGTCGTAAACCCAAGTGGCAGCCACTCGTAAGGACCCGTTTCGCTCAGAGCGGACAACCCCGAATTAGCCGAGGGAGCGGGCCCGCGATCCCTGCTGCAATTCCCATGGCGTTGCGCATGAGCGCCTGCTTCAGCGCCGGCATCGCGTTCACGGTTCCGAGACCAAGGGCACGCATGAGGCTAAGTCCCGGAACATCATTTGAGAACAACCGATTGACACCATCGGTGACGGCGACAAGTGCGGCGGTGTCCAACCGCCGCCGCTTCTCATAGGACCGCAGAACCCGCGGATCGCCGGGGTCCAGACCGAGACGGACCTGGTCCGCAGCCATTTCCGCCAACAGCGCGATCCCTCGTACGCCAAGATTGAAGCCTTGGCCGGCAATCGGATGAATGGCGTGTGCGGCGTCGCCCACCAAGGCAACCCGGCCGCTTACGTGTCGCCGGGCCAACACTAGGGAAAGCCGAAACGCCTTCACTGCACCCACCACCGTAGGGTCTCCAAACATGCCTCCGAACCGCTCGTCGAGTTCTGCCTGAAACGCGGAGCGCGATAGGCTCAGCAGCCTGCGCGCGCGGGCGTGCGGTTCCGTCCACACGATCGCGCTTCGTCGCCCCCGCATTGGCAAGACGGCAAA
Source organism: Alphaproteobacteria bacterium (assembly GCA_965215575.1). Taxonomy (GTDB): domain Bacteria; phylum Pseudomonadota; class Alphaproteobacteria; order TMED109; family TMED109; genus VXPW01. The sequence continues at coordinate 1,194,602 of OZ244069.1, read as the reverse complement.
CGGCCCGGAAGGCAGAAACCGCTCTACGGCCGTGTCATTGTGAGGCGCAGTATGCCGCACAGTGCACACAAGTGCGGTTTGCCGGTACGCATGCGTGCGCCATCCAATGCCGGCGAGGTCACGAATGGCGGATTTCCGGCCGTCGGCCCCGACCAGCATCTTGGCGTCGACGCTACGCCCGTCATCGAGCCAGACGCGAACCGACCCGGTGCGCTCCTCGAATGCCTTGACGGCACAGGGGTCCGGCTCCACGCCAGCGTCAGCAAGCTGCGTTCTGAGGGCGGCCGCGAATTTGTCATTCGGCACGATGTGCCCGAGCGGCCCGGCTCCGACATCGTCACTCTCGAAATGCAGAAACAGCGGCAAGTCGTCTTCGGCGACCCGAATGCGGCGAATTGGCTGCGCCTGCGCCCGGACATGAGGCCAGACCTCAAGTGTCTCGTAAAGGCGTCTCGACCCGCACGCGATGGCGGTAGTTCGGGCGTCGCGCCGGTCGCTGGCCGCCGCAGGGTCAACGATCCTGCAGTTCACGCCGGCCGACGCCAAGCTTGCAGCCAGCGTCAGTCCGGAGAGTCCCGCTCCGGCGATCAGTACTTCGGTGCAAACCGGTGTCTCCAGCATCGCTAACCGGTGTCCTCCGGTCTCCTTGAATCGGCAACGAGCATATGCCCTGCCGACGCGCGAACTGCAACCGTCGTCCGGCTGCCGCGGCCTGCAACTGTCTATATCCTCTGCCTGCTCATGCCCGCACCCTCACACCAACCCACTGCGCTTTCCTTGGGAGCCGCCATCGAGACGGGGAAGCTGAACCCTCTTGACGTGGTTGAATCGTGTCTTTCGCGGATTGAGGCCGCTGGGCTCACTGCTGCCGGTTTCATCCGACTCACGCCCGAGAGAGCGCGCGCCGAGGCTGCAGCTGCGGCAGGCCGGGCCGCCGCAGGGCTGCGCCGCAGTCCGCTCGACGGAGTTCCCATCTCCTGGAAGGATTTAGTCGATACCGCCAGGATTCCGACCGAAGGCGGGTCGCCGCTGCTTGCCGGGCGCACCCCGGAGAGGGATGCGGAAGTCCTGCGTCGGGCCCGCGAAGCCGGTCTGGTCTGTATCGGAAAGACGCTGACTGTCGAATTCGCTCTCGGTGGCATCGGTACCAATCCGCACTTCGGCACGCCGGCCAACGCAGCCATGACCGATGTCCCGCGCGTTCCCGGCGGATCGTCGGCAGGGGCCGCGGTTTCTGTCGCAGGCGGATACGTTCCCCTCGCGATCGGCAGCGATACCGGCGGTTCGGTGCGGATTCCCGCCACGTGGAACCGGCTCGTCGGCTTCAAGACCGGGATCGGGGCCGTTCCCAGAGACGGCATTCTGCCGCTCTCCCCCTCCCTAGACACCGTCGGACCGCTCTGCCGCTCGGTGCCGGATGCAGCCCATCTGTTCGCAGTCCTGACCAACGACACGGCGGTCGACCTTGCCGGCAACCGATGCGCCGGACTGCAGCTGCTGGCTGCCACCAACCTGGTCTCCGAGGACGCCGACTCCGCCGTCCTCGAGGGCATGAGAACGGCCATCGAGGCACTGCGCCGGGCAGGGGCCACGGTGACAGAGGCGCCCATTCGGGAGTTCACGGAAATCCATGACGTGCTGCAGCGCCACGGAGGAATCGTGACTGCGGAAGGCTACGCCTCGCAACGACATCTCATCGACGGCCGCGAGGCCGAGATCGATCCAGACGTGATGGCGCGGATGGACGAAGGTCGTGGCATGACCGCCCCCGACTTCCTCAAGGTCCGCGATACGGCCGACCGGTTGTCCACTGCGCTCGCTGCCCGCCTCGCTCCCTGGGACGGGCTCATCCACCCGACCCTGCCGATTCTGCCGCCGCCCATCGCAGAGCTGGCGGGCGACCGCGACGCCTACGCCCGCGCGAACGGTCTCGCGCTTCGCAACACGCGGCTGGGCAACGTTCTCAAACTCGCTGCGATCACGCTGCCGTCGTCCGCTTCAATGCCGGTCGGCCTCCAGGTAGCGCGGCCCGCCGGGCAAGACCGTGCGCTGTTGCGAGTTGCAGCCGCAATTGAAGGCGCGCTAGACCACTGACGCTTGGGATCAGTGGCGGAAGTGCCGCATGCCCGTAAACGCCATGGCTATCCCGCGCTCGTCAGCAGCCTGGATCACCTCGTTGTCGCGCATCGAGCCCCCAGGCTGGATGACCGCCGTCGCCCCCGCATCGACGGCCGCCAACAGCCCGTCGGGGAAGGGGAAGAACGCGTCCGATGCAACCACCGAACCGTTTGCTAGCGACGTTTCCAGGCCAGCAGCATGCGCTGCCTCGGCCGCCTTGCGGGCCGCCAAGCGAACCGAGTCAACACGACTCATCTGACCGGCCCCAACGCCGACGGTCGCCCCGTCCCTCGCATAGACGATCGCGTTCGACTTGACGTGCTTGCAGACCTTGAACGCAAACACCAGGTCGCGGATTTCCGATTCGGACGGCCGCCGCTGGCTGACCACCTCGAGGCTGGCCTCATCGATCTGACCGCAGTCGCGCTCCTGCACCAGCAGACCGCCCGCAATGGTCCGGACGTCCGGGGCCGCCCCGACCGGATCCGGTACGCCGCCCGTCTCGAGCAATCGCAGGTTCTGCTTGCCGGCATCTGTGAACACGGCTTGCGCCGCCGACGTGATCTCCGGCGCGACCACCACTTCGATGAATAGCTCCAGCAAGGCGCGGGCGGTCTCCGTGTCGAGTCTCCGGTTTAGCGCCACGATTCCACCGAACGCGGACACGGGATCGCACCGCAAGGCCAGCCGGAAGGCGTCGGCCGTTACGGCTGCGGTCGCCACGCCGGACGGATTCGCATGCTTGATGATCGCCACTGCCGGCGTTTCGAACTCAGCCACCAGCCTGAACGCCGCGTCGGCGTCGTTCAGGTTGTTGAACGAGAGCTCCTTGCCCTGCAGCTGGCGCGCCGACGCCACGCTGGGCTCCGTGGCTCCCGTCGCGAAGAGGCCCGCCTGCTGGTGCGGATTCTCTCCGTACCGCAACGCGCTCCGGCGGGGGCCACCGATGCTGAACCATGGAAACGCCCCAGTACCCGCACCGGCTTCACCGGTGAGCCATCCCGCCACCACCGAATCGTAGGCGGCCGTGCGAGTGAACGCCTTAGCCGCGAGCCGGCGACGGATCTCGAGCGGAACGCCGCCCGACTCCACAATGGCAGACGCGATGACGTCGTAGTCGGCTGGATCCACGACCACGGTGACGGCGGCATGGTTCTTGGCCGCCGAGCGGATCATTGCTGGCCCGCCGATATCGATGTTCTCGATGCAATCATCCGGAGCGGCATCGCTCCGCACCGTCGCCTCGAAGGGATAAAGGCTGACCGCCACCAAATCGATCGGGCTGATCCGGTGCGCGTTCATCGCATGCACGTGATCATCGAGATCGCGACGTCCGAGCAGGCCTCCGTGGATGGTCGGGTGCAAGGTCTTGACCCTGCCGTCGAGAATCTCCGGAAACCCGGTGTGGTCGGCGACCTCGACTACCGCGATGCCAGCGTTCCGGAGCGTTTGCGCCGTACCGCCCGTCGACAGGATCTCGACGCCTGCAGTCGCCAGAGCTCTCGCAAATTCCACCAGTCCCGTCTTGTCCGACATCGAGAGCAGGGCGCGGCGTACCCGGATATGGGGTGCGGACTGTGAACTCACGACGTCACGCTCCGGAACGATGGAGGCTGGAGGAAACGGCGCCAGTCCGGAGAGCCTTCCACAAGAAACGATGGATTCTCGCGACCTGGCTTCCCGTAGCGGAGGTCCCCCCCCGTGAACTGGGACACCGATCCGCCGGCTGCCACCACGATGGCATGGCCAGCCGCGGTGTCCCACTCCATGGTTCGGCCCGGTCGGGGATACACGTCGGCGGTGCCCTCCGCCACGCGACAGAACTTGAGCGCGCTGCTCATTGACTCGCGCTGACCTCCCTCGATTCGCCCCATGATTTGCTCGAATGCAGCCTCGTGCCAGTGACTTGTGAGGACAGTCGGTCCCTCTGCCGGACAGCGACGGACCCGGAGGGCGCGTGCGCGGCCGGTGGCATCCACCATGCGTGCCTTGACGCCGATGCCGCCGCAGTAGAACCGCCCGCCGACGGGTTCCAACATGCATCCGAAAACGGGTGCGCCGTCGACAACAAGGCCGACGTTGACGGTGAAGTCGTCCCTGCCTGCCAGAAAACCGCGAGTGCCGTCCAGCGGATCGATCAGCCAATGGCGTACACCGCCGTCGGCGCTGGCAGGCGTCGGCCGCTCCTCGCTCACGACCGGTGTCTTAGGATCGATCGTGTCCAGCGCGCGGACCAATACCGTGTCCGCCCGCCGGTCGGCCTCGGTCACGGGCGATCCATCCACTTTGACATCGGAATTGACGGAACCGGCAGCGCGAACGGCGAGAATCTCGCGACCTGCCGCGCGCATCGCGCGCTCCAGTTCGGCCACTTTCTCTTCGCGCAAAATTCTCAACGCTCAGGCTCGTACATAAACGATTGGACAGGAAATTTTGACGGATTTGCGGGCGCCCGATAGGTTGGGCGGCACGAGGACTGCCCGCGGACGCCACCTTGCAGATTGCTGAAATCGAGTACAGGCTGGGTTCTCGGACAGAGACTCTGGACGACCTCGGCAAGTTGAACCCGAATTGGCGGACAGAACGTTTGTTCGCCAAGACGGGCATTCGCACGCGCCGGGTCGCGGCGCCGGACGAGAACGCGACCGTACTCGCGGAGGCAGCTGCGCGCCAGCTCCTTGAACGGGTGGATCCGGACAGCGTAGAGGGGCTGATTCATGTCACCCAGTCGCCCGAGTCGACGCTCCCCACAACCGCGTGCCTGCTCCAGGAGCGGCTCGGTTTGCCGGGAACCCTCCTCGCCTTCGATCTCATTCAGGGATGCTCCGGCTTCGTCTATGGATTATCGGTCGCGACATCGTTGATCGCCAATGCCCACCCGGCCCGCATCATGCTGATCTGCACCGATCAATACACGCGCTACATCTCGCGCCACGACCGTACCTCGAGGCCCATTTTCGGAGACGGGGCTGCGGCCTGCATCGTGGAGCGGCAAGGTCCGGGGACGATCGGGCCATTCGTATTTCGAACGGAGGGAGCCGGCGCGCCGCACCTGACGCTGACCCCCAACGTAGGGGTGAGCGATGTGCCCGGGCAGGTGCTCTTCATGGACGGCCCCAAGGTCCTTGCCTTCACGCTTCGGGCCGTACCGAAGGCCGTCGAGGAATTGTTGGGGCGTGCAGACCTGACCCTCGACGACATTGACCTATTCGTGTTCCATCAGGCGAGTGCGGTGGTACTCGACCGGCTCCGGGACGAATTGGGAGTGGCGCCGGAGAAGTGGTTCCAGCAACTCGATGGCGTGGGCAATACTGTTTCTGCGACCATACCGATTGCGCTTCGACAGGCGCGGGAAGACGGCCAGCTTACCTCGGACATGACCGTCCTCCTCATGGGATTCGGCGTAGGTCTGTCGCTCGCCGGCTGCATTGTCCGCACCTGAGATTTTCTGCTGGGTCGGCTAGTTGCCCAACCGCGACAACCGCCAGCTGACGGCGGTGACGGGTCCGCTGTAGCGGCCCTTGAGGACCAATTGCCAAGTGTCCGTGACCTCGCCGCTATTGTTCACGTATCGAGATGGCTCGATTGAGAGCGTTGCTTCGCCTTCGAACCGGAACTCCCACATGCGGCCGCTCCGGTTGAGGCGCGCCGAATGCGAATCATCGCCGCCGACTGGATGCATCTTCGGGTGAAGATGAAACCGGATGGCAAACGGGTGCTCGTGTCGGCCGGTTAGCGTGTCGGTCCCTGCGAGCGTACGGCCGCCGTCGGTAAGGGCGAGCCTCCGGACGTGGGCAATTCCAAACCGCGCCTGGTAACCACGATGTATTCCCGTGATCTCGTTGTCATCGTCGACCGCGGCGCGCTCGGCCGTGACCATGGGTTTCTTCCGCCGATGCCGGAGACGCGCGTCGGCACCGGCAACTACCAGCGTCGAGTGCGCAGCCGTCCCGCTGGGCGCTACGCCTGAGGCCTGTCTGAGGGCATCAAGGGGACCGCAGTTCACGACCACGCGCTGGTCAGCATCGCTCATCTCGAAGGCGAGCGGTCCGTTGCTTCCGCCGGGAGGGGGAAGGCCGAAGTCCGCCAGCACGATCGTCCCGCCGTCGGAAATCCGCCGGTATCCCGTGGCGTCGATAGATCCGCTACCAGCATCTTTGCTGGCATTGAGGAGTCGGCGGATCTGCTCGGCCTCTCCTGCCGTGCCCCCGTGGAAGCGGGCCAACTGATGATCGCCCAGCACGCAATCGCCGAGACAGGACGCCGTCTCTCGTACGGCCATCGCCACCATGGCGGCCGCCGGATCTTCGCCACACTCCAGCAGCACCCCGCGAAGTGTGATCAGTTGCTCAAGGAGCCCGACACACTCCGACGGCGCCGGTGAAACCGCGGGATCCCGGCCAGGAGTGCCAGCCAGCACAAGCGGTAGCAGCGCGCGCGCCTGCCGGAGGCGCCCCGTACCATGATTCAGCAGCAGCCCTGACAGGAAGAGGCCGCGGAGCGCGGCCACCGGACGGAACGCCAAGCGGGAAGGGGTCGCAAGATGTGCGAGATGGCGCACCTGCATGGTGAGCGCCATCCGGAAGCGCTGTCGGAAATTGTCGTCGGCTCGCTTCAGGAGAAAATCCTCATGCAGGAGCCAAGCGGCTACGCGGTTGCCGAGAACGTCCGCGCGCCAGAACAGGGGATGCCACCGGCCGTAACTCTCGAGCCAAGAGTCGATGAGCTTGCGAGCATGCAGCGAGGCAAGTTCGTCACCAGCGGCCCGAAGGTGCCGGATCCAGAGGAAGCCGTGGAATTCTTCCATCCAGGCAAGGCTGAGCCCGTCCGGCTCCCACATAGGCTGGGCGCGGGCGACCAGCGTCTCACCCTGGAAGGTGTAACTCCCAGTGAACAAGGCGTCGCCGATCCTGGCATCGCCCGGAATTCGGTCCTCGGCCTGGCGGGCAACCGCCTCAGGCCCGCCGCGCCGCAGGATCACCCGCCAGAGCGCAGTCCCGTAAGTCTTCTCGCGCAGGAACTGGCCGGGTCGCCAGAAGCCCCCGCGGTCGCTCCCGGTCTTCACGCGGCCAAGCCGCGTGGTCGCAAACCCATCAGGTTTTCGTGATAGCGCTCGGCTCCGCCGCGGAATGCGGCTGCCCCGGCAACCAGGATGTCGGCGCCTGCCTCGACGGCAATCGGTGCCGTTTCCGTGTTCACGCCGCCGTCGACGCTGATTGCCACGGATAGGGAAAGCGCATCGATACGCGCCCGGATGGCCTCGATCTTCCGGACCTGGTCGGAGAGAAACTTCTGCCCCCCATATCCCGGGTTGACGGTCATGACTAGGACCAAGTCACAGATTCCCAAGGCCGGTTCGAGCAGGATCTCGGACGTTCCCGGATTCAGGGCGACCCCGGCCTTTTTCCCCAGTTCGCGGATCCGGCGCAATGTGCGGTCGAGATGGGGGCAGGCCTCGATGTGCACGGTGATGAAGTCCGCACCCGCCGCGGCAAACGCTTCCACTGCGGGTTCGGCGGGTTTCACCATCAGGTGGACATCAAGCGGCAAACTGGTGTGCGGACGCAGGGCCCGCACCACGGCGGGACCGAACGTGAGTTCCGGGACGAAATGTCCGTCCATGACGTCAAGATGGATGAGGTCGGCCCCAGCTCGCTCCATGGCCTGCGCTTCGCTCCCGAGAGACGCGAAGTCGGCCGCTAGCAGTGAAGGAGCAAGGCGCGGTCGGGCAGACACGCTATCACCATACTGTGTTGAAGCCGGAACAGACATGCAGCCCACGGATTCCAGGCGGTGGTCGGCGAAGAACCATCAGTACGCCCGCCGGGCGGGGACATGGCTGAAACCGTCGCGGTGGTGGGCGCGGCTGGGATTGAACCAGCGACCCCTACGATGTCAACGTAGTGCTCTCCCGCTGAGCTACGCGCCCGCTGCATGCACAATCCGACTATACGGGCGCACCCTCTCTCAGCCAACTGCCCGCTCCTGCCCCGCCCCAAGCCCTCCTTGCATCAGCGCGGCACTCGACTGCCCACTGAGAGCACAGGCTGCTATCCATCGGCAGTGTCATCCACGTCCGAACGGATTACGGGGAAGGGTTGTCGGACGGCAATCCCGCCTCCTGAAGGACGCGGAACTGATTGCCCGCAAGCACCTCGGTCGAGAATCCGTCGATGACTTCCTCGATCAGCTGATGCCAATTGAGCTGGGCACCGAGTGTGGTGAACACCGAACCCAGTCCAATCGCCGCCCGATCGACCAGGACGAATTCCCTCGGCGGCTGTACTCCGCCCAGCCGTCGCAGTTCTTGATGCACCTGTCCGATGATCCGCCGTCCTTCACGGGTGCCGTCCTGGATCAGGCGGGTCTGATCGTCGAGCAGGGGCGCGTAGAGATAGTCGGCCCACAGATCGAGCACTGCCAGGAGCTCCCGGGAGAGGCCGGTAAAGCCCCAGCTCTCGTAGGCATTGACGGCCAGATCCTCATCCTGGTCACGTTTGGCCCGATAGAGGTTGATAACGCCCTCGACGAACGACGGCCTGAATATTCGGACACATCCGAAATCCAGCAGATTGAGGGTTCCATCCGGAGCGAGCGAGTAATTGCCCGGGTGCGGGTCTCCATGGATGACACCGTATCCGTAGAACGGGCGATACCATGCGTGGAAGAGTCGAAGCGCAGCCTCGTCCCGAACCTGTTGCGGCGCGCCACCCAACTCTCGGAGTTGCCTGCCTTGTAGCCACGTCATCGCAAGCAGGCGATCGGTGGAAAGGTTCTCCACTGGCTCGGGAACCGCTACTCCTTCGGTCGCAGACAGAATCTCTCCAAACATCCGCATGGTACGGCGTTCGCGGGTGTAATCGAGCTCCTCCTGCAGCCTCGCTGCGATTTCAGCGTAGATTCCCCCGGTATGGATTGCGCGGTCATAGCGGCCATAGAGAGCAAGCAGGAACTTCAGCTGCTTGAGATCCGCCCGCACCGTCGATGCCATGTCCGGATACTGCAGCTTGAGCGCGAGCTCGCGCCCTTCCGCGCGGACACGATGCACCTGGCCCAGCGATGCCGCATGGGCCGCCTTGCGCTCGAACGATTCGAACCGGTCCTGCCAGTGGGAGCCAAGCTCGGCAGCCATCCGGCGGCGCACGAACAGCCACCCCATCGGGGGTGCGTCGGCCTGAAGAGTGGACAGCTGATTGGCGTATTCCGGCGGCAGCAGATCTGGCACGGCGGCCAGCAGCTGTGCGACCTTCATGACCGGCCCCTTGAGGCCGCCCAGCGCCCGAACGAGGTCTAAGGCCCCCGCGGCCCCATTGTTCTGGTGGCCGCTCGCGCGTCTCCCAACGTACCGTACGGCCACCCGGCCCGCCTCCAGACCGAGGCGCGCGTGCCGTCGGACTTGTCCGCCAACCCGTACGTCTCCCGACCCTTGGGCGGGGCTTTCGTGATCCTTGGGCATCCCCGTACTACGATAGTGGCAGTGGGCGCCGCCCGCCCGTCCTGCAGTGTGCGATCAGCCGGAATGCAGCAGACAGACAGGCACCCGCCGCCTCAGTGAATTAGCTGTGCCGATGTCCGCCAGCAAGCTACGGGGCCATCATTGCCGCACTCTGGACGCTTCGCATTCGCTTCCCATGGTCTGCCTGTGCTCCGGTGAAGGCGCTCGCAGGCCGGCGCGAACATGCCTCCGGTTGGGATCAAGCCACGTCCCCTTCCGGCGGGAGGCCGCTCCCAGAATGGCGATCGGATACTCTAGCGTTCCCGTGTCGGCGATGCGCCGCCTCCCTCAAGGGTGAACACCGGTATCCTTGGGCCCGATACACCGTCGCGGAACCATCCGGATGCACAGGAAGTCAACAGTGAGGACCAAGCCTGCCGTCCGGCAAGATCTTGATCTAGTGCTCGGTGCCGCGGCACAGCTCGACACCGCAGAATACAACCTGTTCCTACACGCGTACCGGAACTGGTTCGACGCGATGGACTCCGCCGCCGTGGACCGAGCTTTCGCCGTGTACATGTTTCGGGGCGTGACTCCTGTCTGGGTCCGCCACTATGTCCGGCAGATCCTCACGACGGGTTCGCTTGCGACCGCCCTTCGACGCGAAACCCGCCCACCCGCACCGGCGCGATCGCAGGGCCTGATGGCCGCCGGACTGGTGCTCGCATCGGTCGCGCTCGTAATCTGCCTAGCTGCAGCCGGAAGTCCGCCTGAGGGTTGCTTCTTTCCTCCCTGTTACTGAGACATGGACGACCAAGGATCCGCGATCAGCTCGCTGCTCGACTGGCTCTTTCTCACCGTGACCGGCGCGATCGCCTGGCACGGAATCAGCTACCGGGACGCTGAAGGCGAGCGAGACTGGGTGCGCCTTCTATTCGGCTGCATCGCGCTGATCTTCGCGCTCCGCGTGCTGGCCGTAGACATTCTCGGCCTTCCCGTGTTCCGTTGACTCCGCGCAGTCGCCGGCTCAGCGCTCGTACGGGCGCTGGAGCAGATCTTCCTGGGGCAGGATGAGTACCCGAACATCCTCAGGTAGGGCCAACTGCTCCTCCAAGTAGCGCATCCGGTCGTGGATGGTCGGAGGCCGGATCTGGACGTTGTAGAGAAGCCGGTCGATCCAGTGCATTCCGTCGGACAGATCCGGGTCGAGTGCCAGGGCGGCCCGGTAGGCTTCCAGCGCCTCCTGGTGGCGACCCATCGTGTCGAGCAGGATTCCGCGATTCGCAAGGCCGGCCGCAAACTCGGGATCAACGGCCAGTGCCGAATCGAAGGCGGTCAGAGCCTCGTCATGCCGCCCGACCCGCTGCAGGCTGCGAGCGATTCCCTCCGCCGCGTAGACGTTGGCCTCGTCGGCTGTGCGGGCGGCCCGGTAGTTCTCCAGCGCCTCCCCATACCGTCCGTCAAGAAATGCCCGGTTCCCCTCCCGGTAATCGATCCGGCCGGGATAGCGGCCGGCGATGTCGATGTAGTCGGCCACGATCCAGCCGACCGTGAACACTGCCATCCCGGTGGCGATGTAGGACAGAATCCGGTACCGGTGCTCATGCATGTGGCGACAAGAGCCAGTAGTTGAATAGTAATGCAAACGGGATCACGACGACGAAAGCGATGACGCTGGCGCGGCGCTTCTGACCGGCGAGTTCCGTTGCATCCAACTGGCGCGCGGTGCGACGCTCCAGGCGCCGGACACTCAGGGTCCAGACCAACCGGGAAACCGGAATCCACAGCAAGGTTGCCAGCACTCCGCTCGTCAGCAGGAACCACGCCACTCCGCTCCTCCTGGGAGGCGGGGGCGCGCCTGCAGGCGCGCCCCCGCCGCACTGCTACGCCACCGGTTGGGTGGCTGGTGGCCGGTCACCGATATCGTCGGTGATCGCCTGCACCTCGGTCCTAGGCGGAGTCGAAAGCTCCATCCGGTAGGCCAGCATCCACATCATGTAGACGCCGATCGCCCAGAACAGGATCTGCCATGCCCAGATGGACGGGATACCGAATACCCACGCTGTCGGCGTGTTCGGGTCACCGAAGATCCAGTTTCCGATCACCGCGCCCGGACCGATCCCGAAGAAGAACCAGGCCAGCGTGATGATCCACGCGACCGGCACCAGCGGACGCTTTTCGGCCGGCAATGCTGCATGCTCGCGCAGGAAATTGTGGTAGGTCATGCGATGCCGCGTCTCCGTCTCGTCCTGCGTGAAATACGAGACGACCAGCGCGACGCCGAGGTTGAAGATCATGCCCCAGCCGGCCGAATGGATGGTCAGTGGCCAGCGGCCCCACGCTTCAATTCCGAACCAGTCCCGCCCGAGGTTCTCGGTCAGAGTGACTGCGATCAGTCCGGCAATCAGCCCGAAGACCACGCCTGACCGGGTCAGCCACGGCCACCAGCACACCGCGATCAGGGACGGCCACATCTGGAACCCGTAGGCAACCGCGAGGCCGCCGAGGAGAACGAGGGCGTCGCTCGATATCGTGGCCACGACCAGGGCCGCGGTCACGATCCCCGCCACACCAAGCCGTCCAAACAGCTTCTGCAAGCTGTGACTGGCGTCCGGAATCAGGTAGTGCTTGATGATGTCGCGGGTCAGCATGCCGCTGGCCGTGGACATGTAGGCAGCTCCGGTGGACTGCATCGCCGCCAGCGCGCAGACGGATAGGAGCGCCAGCAGCCACGGCGCGGTCGCTTCTAGCAGGTTGATGAGCTGTGGCACCAGCATCCCCTGCTTGCCGGCTTCGGTCATGAGGTCGCCGGTGCTGAGCGCCGGGCCGATGACGTTGGACACTGCCTCGGGTGCAGCCGCCAGCAGGGCTGCGTCCGCTCCGAGGAGGTGCCCGCCCATGCCCTGAATGGCCGTGAACGTGAACAGGATAAATCCGATACCGAACGACGATGCCCACACCTGCTGAGGTGCAAACGGCGAAGGATCACGGTTGGAGTACGCCCACATCGTGAACGCAGGTGCCGACTGGATCCCCATGAGCGCAAACATGTAGGTGAGGACCATGATGCCGGTCCAGGCTCCGCCCACCGCGGATGGACCTGCCTCCACGAACTGAATCACACCCGGAATCGCGACGTAGTGGCTGTAGCCGTCGGGTGTCAGCCTGGTGTCATTCGCCGCAAGGACCTGAATGCCTTCGATCAAGTTGCCGAGACCGCCGACATAACCGAGCGTCACGATGCCGATAATTGTGATCCCGCCAGCAAGCAGGATGCACTGAAGGGTGTCGACATAGGCGACCGCGCGCAGTCCTCCGGACGCCACGTAGATCAGCACCACGAGGGACAGCAGCCACATCCCGACCTCCACGTCGAGCAGGCCGTCGGTCAGCACGTTGAACAAGAAGCCCGATGCGCGAAGTTGCACACCGAGGTAGGGGACCGAAAACACCAGCGCGACGATGACCACCAGGACGCGGATCGCATTCGAACGGAAATAGTTCGACAGCATCTCGCCTGGCGTCACGAACCCGAAGCGCTTGCCAAGCATCCATTGGCGTTTCAGGAACAGCACCCCGGTAAAGGGAATCGTGATCGCGTAGAACGACGCGTACGCGTACGGGAAACCGTCCCGGTAGATGAGGCCGGGATGCCCCATGAACGTCCAGCCAGAAAATGACGTGGCGGTGGCAGCCAGCACGAACACGATGACGCTGATGCGGCGGCCGGCGATGAAGTAATCCGAGGCAGTACGAGACGCGATAGCGCCCTTGATCCCCCAAAAGATGCAGTATCCCCAATACAGGATGACAAAGACGGCAAGCCAGATCATTTTCGGGCTTGCCAGCGCTTCTGCGATGGAGTCCATGGTTACGCCCCCGTGGTGCGATCTCGTTTCAGATCAGCCGGACTCTTTCATAACCAGTAGACTGCCGCAAACTGCGCCCCTTCGAGTCTCGGCCGAATTCGCCGATCGACGGGCGACAGGACGGGCTCAAGGATTGCAGCCAAGGAGGCTGATATGGCTGTTGCTTACTTCGCAGCAGGGTGTTTTTGGGGGGTCGAATCGGCATTCCGGGCGATCGAGGGCGTGCGCTCGACGTCCGTGGGATATATGGGCGGGACCAAGGACAACCCGACCTATGAAGAGGTCTGCACCGGCAACACCAAACACGCCGAGACGGTCCGGGTCGAGTTCGATCCCGCGACGATCGGCTACGACGGCCTGCTCGAGGTGTTCTGGCGCATGCACGATCCGACCCAGGGCGACCAGCAGGGACCGGACATCGGCAGCCAGTACCGCTCGGCCATCTTTCCGGTCGACTTCGGCCAGAAGATGCTGGCGAGCGCCTCGCGCGAACGGGTCCAGCGCGAGGAGCGCTTCCCCCGGCCGGTAACCACCGAGATCGCGGACGCCGGCCAGTTCTGGCTGGCCGAGGACTATCACCAGGAGTACGAGGAAAAACGCGGGTTCGGAACACGATGACTTTGTTTGCACCCCGAGACGTACTGCCCGAGGACTTCACCGATGGGACCTTCGCGGGCCGGGTCTGGCGGCCGGACGTCAATGGTCCGAGCGTGGTCCGCCTCGATTCCGACGGCGTGACCGATGTCACCTCCCGCTGGGCCACGATGCGTGACCTGATCGAGGAGCCAGAGCCTGCGGCCGCTCTTCGCGAGGCGGCCGGAGAGCGGATCGCGGGTCTTGAAGAGTGCCTAGACGCAACCGCCCGCAGTGATGCCGGCCAGCCGAGGCTGCTGGCGCCCATCGATCTCCAGGCGGTGAAGGCCTCGGGCGTGACGTTTGTTCGGAGCATGCTTGAGCGCGTGATCGAGGAGCAGGCGCAGGGCGACCCCACGCGGGCCGAATCCGTCCGTGCGGAAATGACCGAGGTCCTTGGTTCCAGCATCGCCGAAGTGCAGCCGGGCAGCCCTGAGGCGGCCAGCCTGAAGGAGCACCTCGCGGCGCGGAACCTGTGGTCTGCCTACCTCGAGGTCGGTCTGGGCCCGGACGCCGAACTGTTCACCAAGGTGCAGCCCATGGCTGCCGTCGGCACCGGCGCGGACATCGGAGTCCACCCCGACTCCGCGTGGAACAACCCGGAACCGGAAGTGGTGCTGGCGATCGCCTCCGGCGGGGAGGTCCGGGGAGCAGCCCTGGGGAACGACGTCAACCTCCGGGACTTCGAAGGCCGTTCCGCGCTGCTCCTCGGGCGCGCCAAGGACAACAACGCAAGTTGCGCCGTCGGACCGTTCATCCGGCTCTTCGACGAAGGCTTCGGACTTGACGACGCCGGCGCTGTTGAGGTCCGGCTCGAGGTCGACGGCACGGACGGTTTCCGGCTCGACGACACCATTTCCATGGCGCAGATCTCCCGCACGCCGGCCGATCTCGCCGGCCAGCTCGTCAATCGCCACCATCCGTTCCCTGATGGCGCCGTACTGTTCCTCGGGACCATGTTCGCACCGACCCAGGACCGCGGCACGCCGGGTTCGGGCTTCACCCACCATGTGGACGACGTGGTCCGCATCCGCTCGTCCAAATTCGGTGGGTTGATCAACCGGGTTCGCCCGACTGACCAGTGCCCGCCATGGACGTTCGGGGCTCGGGCGCTGATGGCAAATCTCGCCGAGCGCGGCTTCCTAGCGAACTGAGGCGCCGGCCGGGGCGGAGATTCGCCGCCCAGCCTAGCGCGCCGGCACCTTGATCTGGGCGAGAGCCGCGAACGGCTCATGGTCCGACACGCGACGATCGCGCTGCTTTCTGCCGCGCTGCCCGCTACGGCGCCGAGTCCAGAGCGTCTGCCCTTCCTGCACCCCGGCCTGCTGGTAGCTGAGGCGCGCCATCAGCGTCTTGGCCAGTCCTGCTGGGAGTCCGGTCTCCGCCGCCGGATCAAAGGCGAAGGAGCCGCTCCGTGCTCGCATCGCAAGCCGCCCGGAGAGCCGCTCCAGTGCATCCGCCCGTGCAGCGACGGGACCGACCAACACGTACCCGGCAGCCGCCCACAGCTCTGCCGGCCGTTGCGCCGACTCGCACCACCGCGCCGCATCGGGAGGCGGAGTGACCTCCGGGGCATCGAGCGTCCGCAGCGTCCACAGGAGCGATGCGCGCCGGGTTGTGCGCAGGGCAGGAAGGTACAGGCACTCGCGGCCGATCCGGACCCCGAGATTTCGAAGCCTCGACCGCTCCGGCCCGGACAGGGCCGCAAGCTCTGCGTGCACCTCGCGGCGGCGCAGGAGACCCGACCCCTCCCGAAGTCGCCAGGCGAGCCCTCGCACGTGCGGCGGCAGGGTCCGATCCGAAAGGGCTGCCAGCGGAGCAAGAACCTGGTCGATGTGATTCCGGAGCCAGTCCCGGAGCCGCCGGTCGACTCCCTTGCGCATCGACCCATCCAGCAGGTCGTCAGCCTCCAGTTTCAGCCGCGGCCGCAGCCAGGACTCGCTCCGGTCGAGCTTGGCGACCGGCGCTCCGTCCCAGCAGACGTAGCCGGCGGCGTCCAAGCCGAATGCGCTGTCGGCGGCGGCAGACAGTTGCTCGCCCCGACTCTGCACCTCAAGCGCCAAGGCTCGTCTGGCGGCGCTCCGGACCGCACGGTTCTCCCATTCCTCCCGGGACGAATCGGGTGTGAATCGGAAACCCGCAAGGGTGCCCACATACTGTCCCTCGACCACCACCTCGCCGTCCCGGCGGACGCCGCCGACAAGTTCTCCCGCGTCCTGCAGGCGCCGCATCAGCGACGCCATGCGCCGGTCGACAAAGCGCCGGGTCAGCGCTTCGTGCAGGGCGTCGGACAGCCGGTCCTCGATCTCACAGGTACGGCCCCGGAGGCGAGCGGCGTCCTCTACCCAGTGTTCGCGGTGCGCCACAAAGCGCCAAACCCGGACATGGTCGAGCCGCGCGACCAGCAGGTCGAGACTGCCGTCGACGCGATCGAGGGCCGCCAGCTGCGGATAGATCCATGTCGCCGGCAGCGTGCCGTGGCCGTCAGTCAGATGGAGATAGATGTCAGTCAGGAGCGTGGTATGACTGTCGTCGAGGTTCTTCCGGAAATCGGGTATCGACGCGACATCCCACAGGGTGCGGATGCGGGCGGATGCGGTGGCCCGGGCCGCCACGGCCCGGTTGTGGGCCAGCACCTTTAGCGACCGTTCGTCGTCGGGTTCCCGCACCCGCACGAAGAGGGGATTCGGCGGCGGCGCCTCGAGGCTCCGCTGCAACGCGGCAACCGAGGAGAAATCGAGGTCTCGGCTCCTCCACGTGAGCCGTCGCACGGGATCGAATCGGTGCTCCTCCAGCGCCTCGATGACAGCAGGGTCAAGGGCGGGGCATCCCGCAGTCGTGCCGAAGGTTCCATCCTGCACGTGCCTGCCTGCACGACCTGCAATCTGCGCGAGTTCGGCCGGCCGCAAATCGCGGTGCTCGCGGCCGTCGAACTTCCGCCGGGCAGCGAAGGCGACATGGGCGATGTCCATGTTGAGCCCCATTCCGATGGCATCGGTCGCAACCAGGTGATCTACCTCGCCCGCTTCGTAAAGCGCGACCTGCGCGTTGCGGGTGCGCGGGCTGAGGGCACCCAGGACCACTGCCGCCCCACCGTGACGGCGGCGCATCTGTTCAGCAAGCCCGTAGACGTCGTAGGCGGAGAAGGCCACCGCCGCCGTGCGCCGCGGCAAGCGCGTCAGCTTGCGCTCGCCGCTCCAGCGGAGCGTCGAGAATCGGGGACGCTCTTCGATTTCGGCACCAGGCAGGAGGCGCCGGAGGATCGGACGAACCGTGGGAGATCCCAGAAACATGGTCTCCGCCAGTCCCCGCGCGTGAAGCAAGCGGTCGGTGAAGACGTGGCCCCGCTCAGAGTCGGCTGCCAGCTGCACTTCGTCAATCGCCAGGAACTCGACTTCGAGATCGCTTGGAATCGCCTCGGTGGTCGCGGCGTAGTACCGCGCTCCTCGGGGCACGATTCGCTCTTCGCCGGTAATGAGCGCGGCTGCCTGGCGGCCTCGCACTCGGACGATCCGGTCGTAGATCTCACGGGCCAGTAGCCGGAGAGGACAGCCGATGAGCCCGCTCTCGTGCCCCAGCATCCGTTCGACCGCCAGGTGCGTCTTGCCGGTGTTCGTAGGCCCCAGCACAACACGGAGCCGGGCTCCGTCGGAATACATGTCCATCGGCTCTGCCCCCTTCGGGGATCCCCGCGATGCCCAGGGGAGGTCGCGCACCTCCGCCGCGCCGGAGCGAGTATCAGTCAGGTTGGAACAAGTGCTTGTAGTGCTCAGCCACGCGATAGGGCGTTACGGAGACCTTCTTCCATACTCCCTCCGTGGTGTATGGGTCGGTGGCGAGCCACCGGTCCAACTCCTCACGGGTCGCAAAATCCGCAACCGCGGCGGTGCCGATCATGTTGCCGGCACCGTCCAACAGTGCACCACCGATCAGAAGGTGCCCCTCAGCCTGGAGTAGGGAGGCACACGCGATGTGGGCCGGACGTGCCTTCTGGCGGCGGGCGGGGGCTTCGGCATCGTCACCATCCCAGGCGAGCAGGAGATAACGCATCGTCGATCTCCGGGGTGGGATCAGGTCGATTGTAGAGGGCTCTGTACAATTGGACACAGAGAACTCCAGGAGGTCACCCATGAAGGTCGTAATCACCGGCGGCACCGGCTTTGTCGGTCGCCGCCTTGCCCATGCGCTGGCCGCGCGCGGAACGCTGGCAGGGCCCGATGGCGAGCCCCACACCATCGATGAAGTCGTGCTGTTCGATGCGGTGGTGCCCGACGGGCCATTGCCGGAGGCGGCGGACGCGACCGTCGTCGAGGGCGATCTCGCCGACCCGGCTTCCGTGGCGAGCGTCATCGACCAACCTGATATCGGGATCTTTCACCTTGGCGCCATGGTGAGCGGCGGCTGCGAAGAGGACTTCGATGGCGCATGGCGGGTAAACGTCGAAGGGACTCGCAATGTGCTCGAGGCGGCCCGCGCCCTGGGATCGACGCCCCGACTGGTCTTCACGTCCACCATGGGTGCATTTGGCGGCGACTACGTCCTGGAGCCCGTCGGGGACTTCACGAAGCAGAGCCCGCAGACCACGTACGGAGTGTCCAAATCGATCGGCGAGCTGCTGGTCAACGATTACGCTCGCAAGGGGTACGTGGATGCCCGGGCGGCCCGGCTTGCGACCGTGATTGTCAGGGCCGGCAAACCCAACCTTGCGCTGTCCAGCTACGCCAGTGCGATCATCCGCGAGCCGCTCGCGGGCATTGACTACGTCTGTCCGGTGCCGGCCGAAACCAACATGCCGATGATCGGGTACGAGACTTGTGTGGGCTGCCTGATCGCGCTCGCCGAGCTCGATGGCGATCGGATCGGACCGGACCGGACCGTGAACGTGCCCGGGCTCTCGGCGAGCGTCACGGAAATGCTGGATGCGCTGCAACGGGTCGCCGGCGATCGCTCGCTCGGCAGAGTCGCGATTGACGCGAACCCGCAAGTGGCCAAGGTCACCACAGGCTGGCCGCGTGAGACTGACAATCGCCGCTCTGCGCAGCTGGGCCTTCCGAAGGACGACAGCGTCGACGACATCATCCGAACGTACATCAGGGATTACGTCGACTACTGACCCCGGTCGCGCCGGGATGAAGGCGCTACGCCCCGATCGGCGCATCCTGCTGGCGGCGGCCGCCCTGATGATTGCTGCCGGCGGCTACACGCTCTGGTGGCGAGGGGTGGCGAACAGGGTCGAGAACCACATTCCCGAGGTGCTCGCCGCCGCCGCCGTCGCCGGAATCGCAGTGAACCCCGGAGAGGTGCAGATCGGCGGCTTCCCGTACCGCGTGGAGGTCGCATTGACCGACCCGGTTGTCTCCACCCGGGGTTGGCGGTGGGCGCCGAGGCGGGTCCGACTCTTTGTGCAGCCCTGGAACCTCCGGCACATCGTGGTACTGGCCGGAACCGAACACCGGGTCGGGCAGGCCGCGACCGCGCTCACGGCCGAAGTAGTGCGCGCAAGCGTGGTCCGGGACCGCGACGGGGCGTTAGTCCGCGCGTCGGTCGAGGCAGTGGAGGTGACAACCGAGCAAGGGGCGTTGGACCGACTCGAACTGCACCTCCGCCGGACGGCAAGTGAACTGGACGTCGCCGGAAGGCTGGAAGGAGTCCGCTGGACGGGCAGCGGCGGCCAAGGGCGTCCGGTCCTCAAGCACGTGCTGCTCGAGGCCCAGATGACACCTCACCCCGGCCTTGCGGTACTCGCCGGCCCTACAGGCTGGGCCCTTGACGGCGGAGTTCTGGAAATTTCGCGGCTCTCCTTCGCGTGGGGAGCACTTAGCGGTGAAGCGGATGGTGCCGTGACGCTTGACGCCGAAGGTCGCCCGCTCGGGGCCTTCGCGCTCCGGGTAGACAGCGCCCCGACAGCGCTTCGGTTCCTAGAGGATCAGGGGTGGACGTCGCCCGCCACGACCCGTGCGGCCGAAGAAGCCCTCGCGAATATCGCGCACGTGCTAGGGATTCCCGTGACCGCCCAAGAGGGCTTTCTTGGAGTCGCCGGGGTGCCGCTTGTTCGGATCCCGTCCCTCACCCCCGGCTCGCGAATCAGTCCTGCTCGAACGCGATGACTCTCCGGCGGATCTCGCGGGTTCGGGTGATGAGATCAATCAGGGCATCTCCTTCCTCGTGGCGGATCATCCGCTGAAGGGCCGCAAGGTCCTCCGTGGCGCGTGCCACCATTTCGAGAACCGCGTTCTTGTTGCTCAGAAAGATGTCCCGCCACATGCGCGGGTCGCTCGCGGCGATTCGCGTGAAATCGCGAAATCCTCCGGCTGCGTACTTCATCACCTCAGCCTGGAGGTGCTCCTCCAGCATGGTCACGGTTCCGACAATTGAGAAAGCAATCAGGTGCGGCACGTGCGACGTGATCGCGAGCACCCGGTCGTGATGCTCGGCGTCCATCACGTCCACTTGCATGCCGATCTGCTCCCACATGCAGCGGACACGCGCAACTGCAGACTCATCCGTGTCGGTTGTCGGGGTCAGGACACACCAGCGATTCCGAAACAGGTCGGCGAACCCCGCGTCCGGGCCTGAATTCTCGGTCCCGGCGATCGGATGGCCGGGAACGAAGTGGACCCCGTCCGGAAGCAACGGGGCGACCGCCCGGATCACCGACTCTTTGACCGACCCAACATCGGTGACGATGTCACCACGACGAAGGGTTGGGGCAATGGCGGCGGCCATGCGGCCATAGGCCGCCACTGGCGTCCCGATGACTACGAGGTCGGAACCGGCGGCTGCAGCCTCCGGGGTGTCGACCACTTGGTCGACAATCCCGAGCGCGCGGACACGAACTCGCGTCGCTTCCGACCGAGAGTAGGCCACCTGCCGTTCCGCCAACCCCGCTGCGGTCAGTGCGCGGGCAAGCGAGCCGTTGATCAGGCCGCAACCGATATAGGCCACCTGGGAAAACAAAGCTCTCATTCTCCTATTCGATACCCGCCGCGATCACGCCGGCGATGCGTGCGTCCTGCCCCGCCCAATACGGCGGGGCGGCGAAGTAGCCGGCAAGAGCCGCCAATTGGCAGGGCGTATCGTCGCCATCGGCGGTGGCCACAATTCGGGGCGCGTCGGGACCAGCCGGGATAGCGGCTGAACGCACGAGTAGCAAGGTCAGGTCCACGTCCGATGCTTCGGGAACCTGCCCGGCGACCAGTGCTGCGGTCGGTGCGGAGGCGGATCGCAGAACCGGGATCTGTCCGGCGATGTAGAGCGTGGGGAGCCGGAGGAGGGCCGGCCACCACTGAGAACTTTGGTCGGCGCTGTCCGGAAACGGCAGCACCGCGACGCTGGCCTTCCCGCCGTCAACCGCCGCGAGGGCGCCGGACGGACTTGATTCCTCGTGCAGGTCGATGAACGGCCCGAAGTGGTCGCGGGCGAATGCCCTGCTCGCACCCGGCATCACGGCAACGGACATGCGTCCCTGCAGGAGCAGGTTGCCGGCAATGATCGAGCGCCAAACGTCCTGCACGACCCGGCGCGGCAGAGGTCCTCGGTGACGGGCAAGCAAGCGGCGCAGCACACGGGCCTCCCGGGCCGGCCGGAACAGCTGCGGCGTGCCGTTGAGCGCCTGCCGCCGTTTCGATGCACCAACCAGGTCGGCAATCTCGGCACGCCGCATCAGCAAGTCGTGAATGCGGTCATCCACGTCGTCGATCTCATCGCGAAGAGCGTCGAGCCGCGGTTCACGAGTCATGGCATGGCACTCCCGCAATTGCCCACCGGCAACGCACCAAGGGCGCCGGGGCGGCTGGTCGATTGATTGGCGTTCCCTCGTGGCGCTGCAACGGGCTCGGCGGCCATGCCGCCACCCCTCGCCGGGGTTCAGGCATGCGGAAGATGGGAACGCCCGCCGCCAATCATCTTAGTCCCTGCGAAGCCCACAATCGCAAGTTCGGGAACGCGAAGGACGACGGGCTCATATCGGAAAGCGGCACGCGTCCTCGTTGGGAAGCCTACTGGTCGACCGAGCGCGGATTCAACCGGAGTCCAAGCCGATGCAAGCTAGGTGCCTGGACTTCAGAACTTCCCGGCGACCGGTCCTTGCGGACAGGCGTCAACATGGCCCCGATCGCCGATGTTCACGAAGTCGCTGGTGGACCCATGCATCACGGACCCGGCCGCGCGCTGCAAGTGGTCGCCGCGGCCCCGCCTCCTTAGCCGCCGCGACTTCTGCGAACACTGGCTCTAGGCTGTCGCGGCCAAGGTGCCAGTGTAGGCCGTCACGCCTCCCCCAGCGGAGGCGGGGTTTCTGCCGGATGCTGCCTGCGAAGCTCGGGCGAAGACCGGTGACGCACGGACCCGCGATCCTCGATCCATTCGCATGGGACAAGAGGGCGGACCATTCGCGTTGCCGGTTCCAGCGGGCGGCGCGGACGTCCTCGCGGCAGTGCACCGGACTGCCCGCCTGCAGAGCGGATCGCCAGGCAGCCACATCGGTTACGTACACGCCCCTCCAAGGATTTATTCAGTGGAGCATCACACAGCAACACTGCAGCACGTCAAGATGCATTACGTCACCTCCGGGACGGCTGAGGAGACGATCGTCCTGCTGCACGGCTGGCCCCAAACCTGGTACGCGTGGCGTCACGTCATCCCGCTCCTCGTGGACGCCGGCTACCGGGTCGTGGCTCCCGACCTCCGCGGCATCGGGGGTACCAGCCGTCCGGCTGGCGGTTGCAACAGCGTCTCCGTCGCCGGGGACATCGCGGAACTGATGGCGGACCATCTCGACATTCGCCGGTTTCATCTCGTTGGGCACGACTGGGGCGGGCCGGCCGCTTTCGCGCTCGCGACCATCAGTCCCGCCGCCGTCCGTACGCTGGCGATTGTGGACGTCACGCTCCCAGGCCTTGGGCCAGACCTGTCCCAGGGGGGAAGGCGCTGGCATCACGGATTCCACATGACCCCTGAGCTTCCCGAGGCCCTCACCGAAGGGCGGGAGCACATTTATCTGGGCTGGTTTTACCGCACGTTCTCCCGACAGACTGACGCCGTCGGCGCTGCTGATATGGCCGAATACCTGCGTTACTACACCCAGCCGGGAGCCCTCAGTTCGAGCTTTGCATACTACCGCAGCATTCCGGAGTGCATCGCTGCCAACCGCGCGCTAGTCGACAAGGGTTACCGCCTTCCGATGCCGGCGCTCGGAGTCGGAGGCGGCTGCACGGAGGCCCGAGGGCGTGTTGACGAGCCCGCGATTTCTCTCCGGACCGTCGCGGATGATGTCACGGAAGTGGTGATCGCCGGAAGTGGGCATTTGGTTCCCGAGGAAAAGCCCGAGGAACTTGTCGCGGCCATGCTCAGCTTCTTCGCCCGGAAAAGCGGCCCGCACAAGCCAGAAACCGGGGCGCTGCACCAAGCGCGACCGGACCCGTCGCCGACCCGCTAAACCGCGGACGAAGCCGGCGGATGGCTTGCGTTCAGCACCCCAACCGGGTTGCGAGTTCCTTGAAGTCGCCTGCCACGACATCCCAGGCATCGTCGGGACCCAGATCCGACGTTTGTCCCGGTCCGTACTCGGTTGGCCTCCCCACAAACGCAGTACGCATCCCCTGGGCACGGGCTGCGTGCAGATCGCCGTTGTGGGCAGCGACCATCATGGTCTCCTCGGGCTTCAGCCCCAGCATGGCAATAGTGGTGTCGTAGACAACGGCGCAGGGCTTGTACTGGCGGGCCATTTCCGCCCCAAGCGGCGCGTCCCAAACCAATCCAGCGTGGCGGGCCATATTGACAATTAACCCCACATGGCCGTTGGAAAGAGCAGCCAGGATGAAGCGTTTGCGCAACCGCGCCATGCCTGCCCGAGTGTCCGGCCAGCCGGCCAACCGGTGCCAAACCTTGTTGAGGTGACTCAGCTCGGCTTCATCCAAGTCGCTGATGCCGAAACGCGGGAGGATGCCATCCAGGATCTCGCGATGGAGAACATCCAGCTGCACATACTCTCGGGTCCCGTTCCGGACGCGCTCCATCGCCGGTTGGTAGCCAGCCCGCCAAGCATCGGCAAACTCCGCCCAGTCGGCATTCAGCCGCTTTCTCGCTCCCAGCGCTTCGCACTCGCGGATGATTGAACCGCGCCAATCCACAACCGTGCCAAAAACGTCGAAGCAGAGAGCCTTGACCGCATTGATCACATTGCCATTCATGGAGTTTCCTTCGGCACACAGGGGATTTCGGGAGTTCTTCCGGAGCTACGGGCGACGTCCGTTCCATACGGTAGACAATGGTGCCCACACTGCACCACCCTGCGGTCCGCAAATCTCGAAAACGACCGTTTGGCGCCTCGCGCCTCACTTCTTGTCACCTTTTTGTTCCTGTTGTATTCTCATTCTTGCTGAACGACAAACTTGGTTCGAAGTGAACCCTCTGTGTCAGACGAAGGACCATTAGAATGGCAGGAAACCATCTCAGGGTGATTGATGTGAGTTCTCAATCCGATGATCGGCAACGCAATCTCGACGCTGCCCTCAAAGATATCGAGCGAAATTTTGGTGCCGGCTCGATCATGCGCCTCGGCACCGACCGGGCGCTGGGAGTCGAAGCCGTATCTACAGGCTCGATCGGCCTCGACGTGGCGCTGGGCATCGGAGGACTGCCACGCGGCCGCGTCGTCGAGATCTACGGTCCCGAAAGTTCGGGTAAAACGACCCTCGCCCTGCATACGATTGCAGAAGCCCAGAAGTCTGGCGGCATCTGCGCATTTATTGACGCCGAGCACGCTCTCGATCCGATGTACGCGCAGCAGCTTGGCGTGTGCGTAGAGGATCTGCTGCTTTCGCAACCTGACTCCGGCGAACAGGCCTTGGAGATTGCCGACAGTCTGGTTCGCTCAGGCGCCCTCGATGTGCTGGTGATTGATAGCGTTGCGGCTTTGGTGCCCCGAGCCGAACTCGAGGGGGAAATGGGCGACACCCACGTCGGCCTGCAGGCCCGCCTCATGAGTCAGGCGCTTCGGAAGCTGACCGGGTCGATCTCGAAGTCCCGTACGATCGTGATCTTCATTAACCAAATTCGGATGAAGGTCGGCGTGATGTACGGAAGCCCGGAGACAACGTCCGGCGGGAACGCTCTGAAGTTCTATGCCTCGGTACGGCTGGACATCCGGCGGATCGGGCAGATCAAGAACGGGACGGACGTGGTCGGGAACCAGACCCGGGTCCGGGTGGTCAAGAACAAGATGGCACCACCATTCAAGACGGTCGAGTTCGACATCATGTACGGGGTGGGCATCTCGAAAACGGGTGAGATGCTCGACCTAGGCGTCAAGCACGGGGTGATCGAGAAAGCCGGGTCGTGGTACTCGTACGACAGCGAACGGATCGGCCAAGGACGGGAAAACGCCAAGATCTACTTTGTTGACCGCCCCGAAGTTGCCGAGCGGATTGAGGCCGCGATTCGCGAAGCCGAGGGACTTGCCGTGCACTCGGCAGAGCGATCCGACGCGAAAGCGATCAATCTCTCAACCTGAGTGCTCCGGCGGACGGGTGGGGAAGCTCGCGTCCGCCGGACTGGGACTTTCCGCTCACTAGATCGCGCCGCCTCCGGTGCGGGCTGCCCATTTCCACGCGAGCGGCATCACCACCGCCGCGAGCGCCAGCTTGATTGCATCGCCCGGGATAAACGGGATCAAGCCGGCCCACAGCACGACCATTGCCGACGACTGGCCGCCGAGGTCCTCCGGCGGCAACGCAGCCACGTGCCAGCCCAGCCATAGCAAACCCGGCACATAGAGCGCGATATTGCCGGCGAACATCGCCAAGGCTGTACGTGTCACCGTACGGTCCCAGCCCAATTCGGCCAGCCGTCCGATCAGCCACGCCGCCGGCAGATAGCCGATCAGGTAACCGCCGCTCGGCCCAGCTATCGCCGCCGGTCCGGATGCACCACCTGCAAATACGGGAAGTCCTGCAAGACCCTCGAGGAGGTAGGCCGCCAAGGCCAACGTCCCGAGCCGCGATCCAAGCGCCATGGCGACAACCAACACACCAAACGTCTGACCAGTCACCGGTACGGGCTCGAGTGGAATCGTCAGGCGCGCCGAGGCCGCCACGACAGCGGACCCAGCAATTGCCAACAGCACATCACGCAGCAACCGGGGAAGTGCCGGCGCCGGAAGCAACTGTGCGGCCAGTGTCGGTAGCTGGGAAGAAGAAGCAGGGTTGGAGGACATGGTTCCTGTTTCCGGAAGGGATCGGGGCGCACACTCTACCCTGCCATGCCCCGTTGACAGAGCATCAACTGGCCGTATGGGCACCCGAGCCTACCGGTATGCTCACGTGCACGGAGGAGTCTTCCATGGATCTAGCCCGCTTCGCTCACCAGCGGACCTGACGCCGCCCGCTCGAGGCGCTTGGCGGCGGTGCCGTCGGTTTCGACGCCCCTGACGCGGTGCCCGGCCGCCCGGGGTCGCCGGAATCGGGCGCGACAGAGCCCGGCAATGCGGATTCCGGGCGCGGGTCACGCTGGATGGCGGGCGCCGGGCAGACGGCCTCCGTGGCGCCGGTCGCGGCGCGTGTGGCAGGAAGGGGCAGGACCGCTGCGGGCGGGGTCAGCCGGGCTCCGCGCGGGCCGGCGGGGCGCGCAGGGCGGCGAGCACGTGCGCGAACAGCTCCTGCAGCGGGTAGCCGGACGGGAACGCGACCCGGATCCTGCGGACGGTGACGGTGATGCGGGCGGCGACCTTCAGCAACCGGGCGCGGATGGTGTCGGCGCGGGCGCGGGCCAGCGCCGTGCCCTGCAGCCCGACCTGGCGCAGGAGGGTGAACAGGGCGCCGGCGAACGCGGAGAAGGTCAGCCGCAGCTGGTTGGCGCGCATCGTCGCGCTCGAGGTGCGGTCGGCGAACCGCCACAGCTGCTGTTCCCTGATCCGGTTCTCCATGTCGCCGCGGGCGCAGTACAGGTCCTCGTAGAGGGCCTGCGCCCCGAGGGTGCGGCGCGGGATGTTGGTGACCACGAAGCGCGGGTTGGCGCCGCGCAGCCCCGGCAGCCACTCGGCCTTGCCGATCACCCGGCGGGCCCGGCTCCAGGACGTCAACGTGCGGTAGCGGCATTCCCGGAACCGCCGCGCGGCCCGGCCGGTGGCGGCGCCCCGGCGCCGGGACTTGTGCAGCGCCTTCGCGAGCCACGGTTCCAGGCGGGCGTTGCGCGCGAGCCCGAACACGTACTCGAGGCCGGCGTCCTCGCACCAGCGCAGGATGTCCTCGCGGCAGAACCCGGCATCGCCGCGCACCCGGATCCGGGTCCCGGGCCAGCGCCGGCGGATCTGCGGCACGATCCGCGCCAGTTCGTCCACCGCGCCCGCCGCCGCATCGATATCGGCCGGGCGCAGCCGGGCGCACAGCACGTGCTCGCCGCAGGTCACGTACAGCGGGAGATAGCAGTAGTGCCCGTAGTAGCCGTGGAAGAACCGGCCCTCCTGGCGGCCGTGCAGCGGATCGTCGGTGGCGTCGAGATCGAGTACGATCTCCGCCGGCGGGGCGGCATGGGCCTCCAGGAACAGGTCCACCAGCAGCCGCTCGATCGCTTCCCGGTCGGCGGCAATCCGCTGGTAGCGGTCCTGCGCCGCCGCCTCCGGTACGCCGAGCTCCAGGCGGTTCAGCGTGCTCGATCCCGCCAGCGCATGCCCCCGGTCCCGCGCCCGCCGCCGCCGTTCCCCGGTCACGTCCGCACACCCGCTCGCCAGCGCGAAGGCGCTGTCGGCGCGCAGCCGGTCATGGTCGTTGAGGTCCTCGTAGCCCGCCGCCAGGGCCAACACCCGCTGCGCCACCAGCGTCTCCAGGCGATGCTCGATCCGCCGCGGGTCGCGGTGGTCCCGGAAGCACGCCGCCAGCCGCGACGTCACCCGGAAGCGCCGGTCAACCTCCCGCAGCAGCAACACGCCGCCATCGGTCGTCAGCCGGCCGCCGTCGAACCGGCCTACCACCGCACGCCGGCCAAGGCCTTCAAACGCCAGTTGCGTCGAGGTACAGTCTGTGTGCATGGGGTGGCTCCGTCATGGACGGTAAGGGGTTGTCTTTCTTACCTGTACCATACGTTTTCGCTCCATGCACCCCCCGCTGGTGAGATATCCGGGCTAGCAGCCTGTCCCACTGCTTTCGTAAAGTGGTGAAAGATAAAGATATCGCGCATTCCAAGGGCTAATCTGAAGTCCTCTGCCCTCTCCGGCCGAACCACCTTGGTTACAGGCTCGACCAGTGACATCAGGTACGCCGTGCTTCGCGGTCTCGCCGATCTCCGCGCCCGCGTCGTCCTGCATGGCCGGACGGCCGGAACCGTGGAGCGGGCCCTGGAGAAATTCAGGTCCGAGCGGCCGGATGCATCCAATGATGTATGCGCAGGCGGCCTCGCCTCTGCCGCCGACTGTGAAACGCTTGTCAATGCTATTCCCGAAGTTGGGATTCTTGTCAACCAAATAGATATTTACCATATTCTCCCCTTCACGGAACTCGATGATTCCGAGTGGCAGCAGTACTTTGACGTCAATGTCATGAGCAGTGTCCGCCTTTCCCGCCACGACCTACCCGGGATGCAGAAACGAGACTGGGGTCGCACCGTCTTCATATCGAGCGAATCCGGAGTTCACATTCCCCCCGACATGATTCCGTACGGGTTCAGCAAGGCTGCCCGGCTGACCATCGGGCGGGGCCTCGCGGAAACCATGGGGGCACAGGCGTGACGGTGAATTCGGTGCTCCCCGGGCCGACATGGGTCCGGACCCGGTCGAATCGACTGGCGCGCCTGGCGGTCGCTGAGGGGCGCCCTGTGGCAGAGCTCAGGAACGAGACGTTCACCGTTCGCAAGACCTCTTCCCTGTCGCGCCGCTATACGACCCCTGAGGAGGGCGCAAATCTCATCTGTTATGTCTGCAGTCCCGCATCGGTCGGTACCAACGGTGCGTCGCGGCGGGTCGACGGCGGCATCGTCCGCAACTACATCTGAACCGGCGGCGGCACCTAGACCGATGACGTGGTTGGAGCTCTTGGTCGTGGGTCTTGTAGCCGTCCTTTGTCTGCTGGCCGGCCTGCTACTCAGGCCTAAACGGGGGGATGCCGACCTCTCCGCTCTCCGCGATTCGTTGAGCCGAACGGAGGGCAAGATTCAGACGTTCGCGGAGAGCCTGGAACGCCGATGGAAAACATTCGACGAGGCGACCGACCGGAAGGCAAGTGAAACCAACCGGACCCTTGCGGGCCTGCGCGAGCGGATCGGGGAGATCAGCGAGGCTCACCGACGCCTCGAGAAGCTTGATTCGCAC
This sequence comes from Alphaproteobacteria bacterium, assembly GCA_965215575.1. GTDB lineage: Bacteria > Pseudomonadota > Alphaproteobacteria > TMED109 > TMED109 > VXPW01. The sequence goes on along the minus strand of OZ244069.1, from coordinate 1,165,252 downwards.
GTCGTTGACCTACAGAACCTCCTGGCCAACAAGCAGGCCGCAGGTGCCTTCGGCGAGATCCAGCTTGAGAACCTGGTCCGACAATCCCTCCCGCCAAAGGCCTACGCGTTCCAGAAAACGCTGTCCAACCGAACCCGGATCGACTGCCTCGTCACCCTGCCGCATCCGCCGGGCCCTATTGCGATCGACTCCAAATTCCCGATCGCGAGCGATCGAGCGTTTCTCGATTCACGCGGCGGAGCCGACGAACCTGAGGCACGCAAGAACCTGGAAAAAGCCATGAAGAAGCATGTGTCGGACATCCACGAGCGCTACATCCTTCCGGGCGAGACCTCCGACTGGGCGGTGATGTTTCTTCCGAGCGAAACGCTGTTCGCCGAACTCCACGCCGGCTTTCCACAAGTTGTCGAGTACGCCTTCGGCGCCCGAGTCGGAATCGTTTCGCCTTCGACCGCCATGGCGCTCCTGAATACGATCCGAGGCGTGCTGAGAGATGCGGACTTTCGGGCCAATGCGAGCCTGATCCAGGTCGAACTTGGCCATTTGATGAATGATCTCCGTCGGCTGGATACACGCGCGACCAACCTGCAGCAGCACTTTGCGCAGGCGGAAAAGGATGTCCGAGATATCGGCATCTCTGCCGGGAAGATCATGAGTCGGGCCGAAAGGATCCGGGAGGTCGAGGTCGACGAAAGCGCTGAATCCGTCGATAAAACGGCCAAGCTTTCGGCGGTGCGATCCGGCGGCGGCTGAACGAGGCGCCGAGGCACCTACGGAGAATCCGCCGCGCCAAACACACGCCGGGCCGCCAACGCAGCACCGAGCGTGCCCTCGTCCAGATAGTCCAATTCGCCGCCGACCGGTACTCCCTGCGCAAGCCGGGTCACTCGCACGTCAATGCCGCTTAGTCGCTCAGCCACGTAATGCGCAGTGACCTGCCCCTCGACCGTAGAGGACAGCGCGAGAATTACCTCCCGCATACCGCTCGTACGCGCACGCTCGACTAGGGTCTCCATCTTGAGATCCTCGGGTCCCACCCCATCGAGTGCATTCAGAGTGCCACCGAGCACGTGGTAGCGCCCGGAAAATGCCTTGGCCCGCTCGAGCGCCCAAACGTCGGCGACATCCTCCACCACGCATAGTGCGGTCGGGTCCCGGCGAGGATCCCTGCAGATTCGGCAAGGGTCGATCGCATCGAGCCCTCCGCAGTGCCGGCACGGACGGGTTTCTTCGGCAGCCACTCGGAGCGCTTCGATCAACTCGCCCATGGCCGAGTTACGGCGTTTCAGAAGGTAGAGGGCCGCTCTGCGGGCCGAGCGCGGCCCAAGCCCGGGCAACCGGGCAAGCCGGTCGACCAGGGCCTGAATCGGTTCGGAGTGATCAGACATCCGCGTCCGCTAGAGCCGCGACAGCAGCCAAGGCGGAATGGGCAACATTGAGCCCATGGTCTTCTTCACTTCCTCCTTCGCCTGCTCCTCCATCCGTCGGTGAGCTTCGTTTTGCGCGGCAACCACGAGATCCTGAAGCATCGGAAGATCGGAGGCGAGTGAAGGATCAATTTCGACGCGGAGACACTCTCCGACGCCGTTGACCGTAACCCGCACCATCCCTGCTCCACCGTCGCCGGTGAATTCCATGGTGCGGAGCTTTCCCTGGAGTTCAGAAAGCCCGCTCTTGAGACTCCCCATGCTTTCGACGAGTTCCGCAAAATTCATGTTCCGTTGTCACCGGTCACTGACCGCTCCCATACTTCGTTGACGGTCGGCTCACCCACCCTCATCCCGTCAGGGAGGTTCCGAACGCGTTTCCGCGCAGTGGCTACGATCGACTGTGCCTCGGCGAGGCGCCACCGCTGCGCCCGCAGAGCGACGCGCCGCTCCCGCACCGTCTCCTGCCCGCCGGCCTGCACAAGCGCCAGCAGCCAGCGTGACCCGGTCGTCCGTTCCAGTTCCATGGCGAGGGTTTCGACAAATCCCGACGGCGCCTTCGGAGATGCGCGGTATTCAAGCTGCCGCTGCCGAGCATCAAACCGAACCAAGTGAACATAGTTTTCGAGGTTGTACACCAGACGTGCGTGCTTGCCGTCACGCAGGAGTTCAATGAGTTCTTCAAACGAGGACGGTGTAGCAGCCGCGGTCGGCGCATCAGCCGGCGTGCCGGAAGGCATTGCGAACGCCTGATGCCCCCCGGCCACGGCCACAGCCGCTCCTCCTCTCCCAGATGGCGTACTAGCGGGTCCGGCCGACTTGGTCGACGGGCGGCCGGGCTCGGCACCAGGCGTCCCTCCCTTTGCCTCAAGACGCCGTATCAGCGTTCCCGGATCGGGCAGATCCGCCACATAGCAGAGCCGAATCACTGCCATGTCGACGACGCTTCTTGCGTCTGGTGCCGCGGCGGCTTCCTCGAGGGAGCGGAGAGTCATCTGCCAGGTGCGTGCGAGAATTGGCACGGTCAGCCGTGCCGCCAGATCTCGGCCTCGTACCCGCTCCGTCTCTGGGACCTCAGCCGCATCCGCGGTCTCGGGGGCGGCCCGAATGCGCGACAGCCAGTGGGTCAGACCCAGAAGGTCCTCGAGGACCGCCCGAGGGTCGGCGCCCGCGCCGTACAACCGCGCAATCTGCTCGAGTGCAGCAGCGGTTTCGCCGGCCATGATCTGCTCGAAGAGATCAAAGACCAGCGCGCGGTCCGTTACTCCAAGCATGTCCCGGGTCGCCGCACCTTCGATCGCTGCACCCTGATGGCTCATGGCCTGATCAAGGATCGACAGCCCGTCGCGCACGGATCCGTCGGCCGCACGGGCAATGATCCGAAGCGCTTCATCGTCGACCTGGGCTCCCTCCAGTTCCACGATCCGGCGGAAATGCTGGGCCAGAACGTCCTGCGGAATCCGAAGCAGGTCAAAGCGCTGGCAGCGTGACAACACCGTCACTGGTAGGCGCCGGACCTCGGTGGTGCAAAAAATGAAGACTACGTGCGGCGGCGGCTCCTCCAAGGTCTTGAGGAGGGCGTTGAATGCAGCCTGCGACAGCATGTGGACCTCGTCCACGATGTAGACCTTGTAGCGACCGGTGGTCGGACGATAATGCGCAGCATCGGTCAGGCTGCGCACATCATCGACACCGGTGTGACTTGCGCCGTCAATTTCCAAGATGTCGAGGTGGCGCTCGGCCAGTGCTTCAGTGCACGAGGCGCATTGGCCGCAGGGTCGCACAGTTGGTCGGGAGTCGCTCTGGCAGTTGAGGCCGCGGGCAATGATGCGCGCTGCGGTGGTCTTGCCGACACCTCGCACGCCGACAAACAGGAAGGCGTGCGCAATCCGACCCTGCGCAAAGGCGTTGGTGAGGGTACGGACCAGGACGTCCTGACCGAGCAAATCGTCAAACGTGGATGGACGGTACTTCCGCGCGAGCACCAGGTAGGCAGAGCGGGCCGATTCCCCGTGGGCTCCCGTCGCCTCCGGCGGCTGGTCCGCAGCCTCCGGCCGGCCGGGACTACGTTCATCCAGCAAGCTGCCCGTTTCGGTCACGCGAACCTCGCATTCCGGCCCGCGTCAGGCCAGATTCGACTATACCGGACGGGACCAATTCGTCATTTCACCTCACGAAATGCGTCAGTCTCTGACATGTTTTGTGCCGGAATCTGCAGCGGGCCCAGACTAGAACACCCGAGCGGCCTCCAAGCGGCTACATTTGAACCATGCCAGCAACCAACTTCTACAGCGGATATCCCCTTGACCGGGTGCAGACCCATCGCACGGACGCGGACCGCCTAGAAGCCGATCTCGACCGCAGAAACGCGCGCGTGCTAGCACTCTGGCGCAATCGCCACCACGTTCAGGACGAGGCCATTCCCGTGCCGCTGTGGCAGAACGGCGCTGTAGCACGTCGCCTTGTCGAGAAGGCCGACGACACTGTGTTTCTGGGCGAACGTGATGCTGTGCCGCATTACGCCTGCGACATCTCGGCCGCGAGCGAACCGCTTGCAGAGATACTATCTGGCTCCGGCGGAATCTTCGCCGACCTGCGGTCCCTGGCTCCGCTGGTAGCCCGTGAGGACGGAGCCATCATGGCAGCGGCACGAGGGCTGCTTTACTGGCACCGACGCGCGCGCTGGTGTGGGAAATGCGGTGCGAAGACCTCTTCCATCGATGCCGGGCACGCCCGCCGCTGCACCCGCGCCACCTGCGACGAACGCTGGTTCCCGCGCGTGGATCCCGCTGTCATCATGCTCGTAACCTACGGGGATCGGTGCCTGCTGGGGCGTCAGGCCACCTGGCCGCCCGGCATGCATTCCACACTTGCAGGCTTTGTAGAAATCGGCGAGAGCCTCGAGGAAACGGTCATCCGTGAAGTTGCCGAGGAAACCGGGGTACTGGTGATCGGGCGCCCCGAGTACCGTCACTCCCAACCGTGGCCCTTCCCGTCATCGTTGATGCTGGGGTTCCGAGCCGAAGCAGCCGATGACCGGCTCACGATCGACACTGACGAACTCGAGCGGGCGCACTGGTTCTCGCGCACCGAGCTTCGCGCGAGCCCGGAGAACGAGACCTTCAGGTTGCCGGGCAAGGTTTCGATCGCACGTCGGCTGATCGAAGAATGGCTAGCGGAAGGGTGACGCCTGGTTCCCTGACCGAATTGCGAGGCCGCCGGCCACCCGCCCTGAAGCCCGCGCACCCCTGACCGCCGGGCTAGCTCGCTAACCTGCGAGCGCGGCCCGACTTCCTTCTGGGCCGCGCCCAGCCATTGCAGGTGAGCGAGGTATCCGCCAAGGCGAACCCGCCCATCCAAACCGGCAGCCGGAAATGGACGCTAGGTCCGACTCCCGGAGATTATTCGGCGCCTTCCGCTGCCATTGGGTCAGGAGCCGGGGTTGCTTCATCTTGGCGGAATTCGGACGCCGGATAGACGCCGAGAACCCGCACGCTACGCGAGAAAAAACCAAGCTCTTCGAGTGCCAAGCCGACGTTCGCGTGCGCCGGATGCCCCTCGACGTCGGCATAGAACTCCGCCGAAGCGAAGGTCCGGTCAACCATGAAGCTCTCAAGCTTGATGATATTTACGCGGTTCGTGGCAAACCCGCCGAGCGCCTTGTACAAAGCGGCCGGGATGTTGCGCACGCGGAACACGAGCGACGTGAGCGTGCGATCAGCATCTGCATCGGGTTCGATTGATTCGGGCCCGAGAACGAGAAACCGGGTCGTGTTGCCCGGATCGTCCTCGATCTTGCGGGCCAGAATCTCGAGCCCGTAGAGTTCGGCCGCGAGTTCCGATGCGATCGCCCCGCGCACCGAGTTGTGCTCCTCGGCGACATGCCTTGCGGCTCCCGCCGTATCCTCGAACAGGAATGGCTCGATCCCATGGCCCTGCAGAAATTTCCGGCACTGACTGAGGGCGTGAAAGTGGCTTGCGGCCTGACGAACGCTCTCCAGGGGCGTCCCGGGCCGGACCATGAGATGGTGGCTGATGCTTGCGAAGTGCTCGCCAATGATGTGGAGGCCTGATTCCGGCAGTAACCGGTGGATGTCCGCCACCCTGCCCGCAGCCGAATTGTCCACGGGGAGGAACGCCCGCCCCGCGCGGCCGTCACGGACCTCCTGGAAACAGTCCTCGAACGCCGAGCATGGGACTACCTCCGCATTCGGAAACACGTCAACACACGCCATGTGCGAATGCGCGCCGAGTTCGCCTTGAAAGGCAATCCGAAGAGGCCGGTTCATGGACAGTACCGATAAAAGGCAAAGTGGGGAAAGCGCATCGGTTCGCGAAATGTTAGGCGCCGATGCGTCGGCGTGCGAAGTCAAGGTCGGCGGGAGTGTCGACGCCTGCAGGGGCCGCGTCAACCAAGCCGCAATCGATGCGCATGCCGTTGTCCAGCGCCCGCATCTGTTCGAGCCTGAGCGACTGCTCGCGCTCGCTTGGCGGCAGCGATACGAACCGACCGAGCGACCGGCGCCGCCATGCGTAAATACCGACGTGATGGCGAAGGCGCGGATCCGGTCCTGCTACGGTGCGCGAGAACGTGACGATTGTTGCCGTCGGGCCCGGCTCGGGAGTCGCCAGGTGCGCCTTGACGACCGCCCGATTCTCCAACTCGCCCGGGCCGAGCGGTGCTACCAGCGTCCCGATGTCGACCGCGTCCTCATCCAGCGGTGCGAGAACCTGGCGTACCACAGCGGGTGAGATGTCCGGCAAGTCTCCCTGCAGATTGATTGCCACGTCACACCGTCCGCCAGGATCGAGTTCACCGAGCGCCTCCCACACCCGGTCAGAGCCGGAGACGTGCTCGGCGGAGGTCATCACGATTCGCCCGCCTGCCGCCGTCACGGCATCAGCCACCTCCTGATCGCAGCACGCGACTGCGACATCCCCGACTTCGGCTGCCTGCGCCTGCAGCAGGACCCTGACCACCATCGGGATCCCCCCGATATCGGCGAGAGGCTTCCCAGGCAAGCGGCGCGCGGCCATACGGACAGGAATGATCACGATCGAACGCATGACAGGAGAGAATGTTTACGAACCCGTTGTTTGCAAGTTCCAGCCGGTATAGTGCCGTTTCCCGTTAGGTTCTGGACCGTGAGAGAATCATGGAACTCGCGCGCGTGCTGCCGGGACGTCCCGCCTCACGCCAGGGCCAGGTCGTCGCCCTTGGCAATTTCGATGGTGTTCACCTCGGGCACCAGGAACTGCTGGCTGTTGCCGCCCAGGCTGGCGACTCTGCCTCGGACGAGCCCTGCGGAGTACTCACGTTCGAGCCCCATCCCGCCGCGGTCCTCCGTCCCGATTCGGCGCCGGGGCGCCTGACCACGCTGCGGGCCAAGGTGCGAAAGCTCGCGCGAGCCGATGTCGGTACGCTCTACATCCAGCGCTTCTCGAAGACGTTCGCCGCTCTTACCGCCGAGACATTCATCGAAGAGGTCTTGGTACGCGCTATTGGCGCGCGGCACATCGTGGTGGGACATGATTTCCGGTTCGGAGCAGGGCGCGCAGGCAACGCCGGCACGCTGGCGCGCGCCGCTTCCAGCTGCAAATTCGGCCTCACCGTAGTCGATCCGGTGCTCAATGATGATGGCTCGGCCTATGGATCCACTGCAATCCGCGGAGCTGTTGCCGCGGGCCATGTGGACGAGGCCGCGCGGGCCCTTGGGGCGCCGTATGAGGTCGAAGGCAGGGTCCGGCGCGGCGAAGCGAGAGGGCGACGCCTTGGATTTCCCACGGCCAACCTTCACTATGGTGCCCAGCTGGCTCCGCTCGACGGCGTCTACGCTGGTTGGGCCCGGGTAGATGGCGAGGAGGATGCAGGCTGGCAGCCGACGGCGATCAGTACGGGCACCCGTCCGCACTTCGACGGGACCGCACGCGTCCTCGAGGCCCACATCATCGGTTTTGGCGGCAACCTCTACGGGCGCCGCCTTCGGGTGGCCTTCACGGGCAGAATTCGGGCTGAACGAAAGTTCGCCAACGCCAACGCCTTAATTGCAGCCATGGCTCGGGACGTAAGCCAGGTTCGGGACGCGACCGCGGATACCGGACCACCTCCGGACTCTTCACTATGACGAAACCGCAGGACTACCGTTCCACGTTGTTCCTGCCGCGCACGGAATTCCCGATGCGGGCCGGCTTGGCGGCCCGCGAGCCGGAAATGATCGCGCGCTGGGAACAGATGGGCCTCTGGAGCCGACTCCGCAACGCCGCCAAGGGCCTGCCGAAATATATCCTTCACGATGGACCACCCTATGCGAATGGTCCGATCCACATCGGCACTGCGCTCAACAAGATTCTCAAGGATCTGGTGAACCGCTCCCGGCAGATGGACGGCTTCGATGCCCACTACATTCCTGGATGGGACTGCCATGGCCTGCCGATTGAGTGGCAGATCGAGCAGGAGTACCGGAAGCGGAAGCGGTCACGGGAAGATGTTCCCATCGCGCAGTTCCGCCGCGAATGCCGGGCATTTGCCGAGAAGTGGATCGGCGTCCAAATGGATGATTTTCGGCGATTGTTCGTCGCCGGTGACTGGGACAACCGCTACCTCACCATGGACTACGGCGCGGAAGCGCAGATTGTCCGAGAGATCGGGAAGTTTCTGCTGGAAGGGAGCCTGTACCGCGGCCTCAAGCCGGTTATGTGGTCCCCGGTCGAACGCACCGCGCTGGCCGAAGCCGAGGTTGAGTACCGAGATGTCACCTCAACCGCCGTCTACGCCCGGTTCCCGATCACACAAGCCGCAGTCCCCGCTCTCCACCAGGCGGATGTGGTCATCTGGACGACCACACCCTGGACGCTTCCCGCGAACCGGGCCATCGCGTTCGGGTCCGCCATCGAATACACGGTCATCAGCGTGACGCGCAGCGCGCCGGAAGCCACGGTGAAACCGGGCGACCGCCTGGTGGTCGCGAGCGCCCGCATTCCCACCGTCACGCGCGCGTCCGGTATCGAGGAGTTCACGACTGTCGCGGCGTTCCCCGGATCCGAGCTGACGGGGACTGTCTGCCGTCATCCTATCGCCGGATACGACGGTGCGGTACCACTCCACGAAGCCGACTTCGTCGGGACCGATCAGGGCACGGGACTCGTGCATGTGGCCCCCGCGCACGGAGATGACGACTTTGAGCTCGGACAGCGCGTGGGGCTCGAGATCACCGAATACGTTGAGGACGACGGGCGCTACGCAGACATCGTCCCGCAGTTCGCCGGAATCCATGTCTTCAAGGCCGCCACACCGGTGCTGGACGCTCTCGCTGCAGACCGGAAATCGCTCGCCACCGAGGAGCACGTCCACAGCTATCCGCATTCCTGGCGCTCGAAGCAGCCAGTGATCTACAGGGCAACGCAGCAATGGTTCATCAGCATGGATTCGCATGGCCTCCGGGCCAAGGCCCTGGAAGCTGTCGACGCAACCGAGTGGGTCCCCGGCAGCGCGCGAAACCGAATCCGCGGCATGGTCGAACACCGGCCGGACTGGTGCGTCTCCCGCCAGCGGGCCTGGGGGGTTCCGATCCCGGTTTTCGTCGATCGCGAGACGTGCGAGCCGCTCCGTGACGCGGCCGTTCTCGAACGCGTTGTCGAAGCTGTTGCGGCGGAGGGCGCCGATGCGTGGTTCACGCGACCGCCTTCTGCGTTCCTCGGACCTGACCGCGATCCCGACAACTACGAACGCACCAGTGACATCCTCGACGTATGGTTTGACTCGGGCTGCACGCACGCGTTCGTGCTGGAAAACAACCCGCAACAACACTGGCCAGCCGACCTATACCTGGAAGGTACCGACCAGCATCGGGGCTGGTTCCACAGTTCATTGCTCACCAGTTGCGGCACCCGAGGACAAGCGCCCTACCGAAGCGTCCTGACCCACGGCTTCGTCCTTGACGGCGATGGCCGGAAAATGTCCAAGAGCGCTGGCAATGTTATCCGACCGCAGGAGATCAACGACACCAAGGGAGCTGACATCCTCCGGCTCTGGGTCGCCATGAGCGACAGCACTGGGGACCTACGCATTGGAGACCAAGTGCTCGATGGTATTTCAGACGCCTACCGACGCTTCCGCAACACCCTGCGCTTCGTGCTGGGCAATCTTGCAGATTTCAGTGATGCCGAGCGACTCGACGAAGACGCAATGCCGGAATTGGAGCGCTGGGTCCTCCACCAGCTCTACGAACTCGATGGGATCCGCACCAAGGCCTTTGCCGCATATGATTTCCAAGCGTTCTACCGGGCACTACACAATTTCTGCGCAATTGACCTTTCGTCGTTCTATTTCGATATCCGCAAGGATTCCCTCTACTGCGATCGTGCTGACTCCAAACGACGGCGCGCGGCGCGCACCACTCTTCTGGCCCTCCATGAATTCCTGACCGCATGGCTCGCACCGGTCCTGTGCTTCACGGCAGAGGAAGCATGGCTGGAGCGCCATGGTGGCGACGATGAGAGCGTGCATCTCCGGAGATTTCCGCGAGTCCCCGAGAGCTGGCGCAACGAGGCACTTGCCGCGTCGTTTGCGGACGTCCGCAGAGTACGGAACGTCATCACCAGCGCCCTCGAGATCATGCGGCGTGACCGGAAGATCGGTTCGAGTCTGGAGGCACGTGCACGCGTGTACGCCGACGCCGACCTCCTGAAGGCGATTGTGCACCATGACCTGGCGGAACTCGCCATCGCATCGCATGTGACGACGAGTTCCGAAGCGGCGCCCGACACGGCACATCACGACCCGGCAGTCCCTGGGGTCGCGGTCGATGCGGCAGCAGCAGAGGGCACGAAGTGCGCTCGATGCTGGCGCGTGCTGGCCGAGGTGGACGAGACACCGCAGCAACTTTGCCACCGTTGTCGAGACGCTGTGTGAACCCGAGCATTTCCCGGCTGCTGCTCTTCGCAACCATCGTTGCGGTCGATCAGTTCACGAAGGCACTGACCGTCGCCTACTTCTCGGAGGGGACCGGCCTCGTGGAAATCGGGGTGCTGCTCAATCTGGTCCACGTGCGGAATTACGGGATCGGCTTCGGCCTGCTGGGTACGGGCGGGTCTTGGCAACAATGGGGCTTGGCCGTCTTCGCGCTGGCAGTGGGCCTAGCGCTCCTTGTCATGCAGGCTCGCACCCCTCAAAGACTCTACGCGACCGGATTGACACTGATCGCCAGCGGGGCAGTCGGCAATGCCATCTGCCGGCTCGGGCGTGGAAGCGTGGTCGACTTTATCGACTTCCATGTCTCCGACTACCACTGGCCCGCGTTCAACGTTGCCGACATCGCGATCACCGTTGGGGCGGCAGGCGTAGTTATTCACACATTGCCGCTGAAAGCAGCCATTGGTAGGCTCCGCTCGCGCCGCCGAGGCCCCTAAAACCGCCAATGCACTCGAAATTCGCCATCTCGCTTGTCCTTGCATGCCTGCTCGCGCTGGCTGGTTGCGAACGAGTCCAGAACGTTTTTGGGCTCGGCAAGATTTCTCCGAACCCCCTTCGGGTCATTAGACAGGACCCGCTTGCAGTACCCCCGAACCTCGAACTGCGTCCACCCCTGTCCGTTGCACGGACTGAACTCGAATCGGGGGAAACCTTGGCCTCCAGTGAGGACGGCGCTCCCGCGTCCAAGGGCGAGACGGCGATCCTGCGTGCTGCTGCCGTACATGACGTCGATCCGGAGATTCGGCAACTCCTCGAGCGGGACCGCGAACTTCGTGTCGCTGAAGAAGCTGAAGACAGTGGCGGTCTGCTGGGCTTCCTCGACATGTTTGACGTCTTTGATTGGTTCGGTGACGAAGACGGGGAGGCGACCGTGGCGACAGCTGAAAAGATCGAGCCGGCGGATGAGGCAGATGCTGAGAGCGGCGGAGGTGGAGGGCTCTTGGATTGGCTCGACATCTTTGACTGGTTTGGAGACGACGAGGACGAGTGAAACGGTCATTAGGTCCTCCTCCATCCACCGAGCAGAGCTCCTTCGCGGGACGCAGGCGAGGGGAACCAGGCGGCCGCTGGACGGCTCTTGGCCGGTTCGTTACCCAGCGAACAGCCTAGGAACTGGAAAGCCAAGAGGCGCGCAAGCGCTATCCAAGTTCTGGGGGTTCCCGTCGATCACGTCTCCCCCTTCCTGCCCGACGAGTACCTGGGTCATCGTCGTCTCGCTACTAAATCGCACCTGTCGCCCGGCATTTCGCCAAGTCGGCCCCAGGGGCGCGCAGAATGGATTCGGACGCGATCACTGCGATGTCGCTGCAGCACCGACACACGTACAGACAATCGCTATCTGACGGTCCCCACACCGACCGGAAGCAGTTTGCTCGAATGGAGCAAATCCGTCGCGGCGCGTGCGCCAGCCAAACCCGGGATCAGGTCATTGCTCGACGTTCCGCGAAGGCTTCGAAACAGAACATGGCAGCCGGTGTAACGCCTCCGAGAGGCGGGCTGCTAGACGTTCATGGGCGAATTCGATAGCATTTTCTGCTGACTGTGCCAACGAGGGAAGCTGCCTCCGTTGCCTCATGTATCACTGCTGCGTTCTAGTCAGCCGGTGTTCTGGTACGTGCTTCGCTGGATCACGATATCTGCGGGGCGCCTAGCATGATCGCCTCCGCCGTTGTTCATGCGCCCGTCGGTGATTTCTTGCTGGCGATACGGCTGCTGAACAGCTTTCGAGCGGGGGGAATCATGCTCCACACACGATCCCTTACGAAGACATGAGCGTTCCCGAGGCGGAGAAGTACACCTATCGGTATTTGGGCCACGAGCATGGCGGCAAGCTCACCCGCACGGTCACCGACCGTATCCCGATGGACAAGAAGCCCGGATACAGCCGCCAAGTTGTCGGGCAGGACAAGGACGAGTTGCGGGCCTGGAAACTCGAGTATTACAACCGCAAGAACGAGCACCTGAAGACACTTATATTGACCAACTATGAACTCTGTCTGGTTCGCGGCCGGTATGCCAGTGAGATGACCATGGTCAAGCACCTCACGGGGGAGAGCACAGTATCGACGCGGACAGACTATCAATTCGGCGCTGACCTCGACGATTGCGATTTGACCCAGACCGGACTCTGGCGGGCGCGTTAGATGCAGCTTCGCACTGCGCACGCTTGTATCTTTCTGGCGGCGACCGCCGCGTTCGCTGGTATCCCAACATCAGACGGATTCGCCGATACCGGTTTCGCCTACCAAGAGGTATCAGGCCGCATTGGTATCGAGAGCCGATGGTACCCCGACACTGCTGCTTATCGCGGCCAAAAGTCGTCCACAAACAGTTTGGTTCTGCAACCTCAATTCTACCTGGAGGACGACGAGGGCCGAAGCGTCACTCTGACTCCGTTTCTGCGTTACGACAGCGCGGATCCAGAGCGTTCTCACGCGGATTTGCGTGAAGCCTACGTCCTCTTGTTCGGTGAGGCGGGCGATGGTCAATGGGAGCTACGCGTCGGTGTTGACCAGGTGTTCTGGGGTGTCGCTGAGTCTCGCCACTTGGTGGACATCATCAATCAGGTGGACCTCGTGGATCATCCGAACGAGGAGACCAAGCTAGGGCAGCCCATGATTCACGCCACGTGGTCAAGTGAATGGGGTACAGCGGAACTCTTCGGGCTATAACGTACCACCGGCCGCGGACGTTTCCCGGTCCCCGTGGGCGTCTGCGCGGAATTCGCGCGGTCAGCGAAGAGGATGTCACTTACGAGAGTTCCGCAGCTGAATGGAATCTCGATATAGCTGTCCGGTACAGCCGGAGCTTCGGACCATTTGACATTGGGATCAGTGCATTTGACGGCACGAGTCGGGAGCCAACATTTTGCCCGTTGGGCGCGCCTCGCGAGTCGCCTGAGCAGCATTACGAGCAAATTCGTCAACTCGGCCTCGATTCCCAGATCATCATCGAGGGGTGGCTTCTGAAGCTCGAGGCTATTCATCGGACTGGTGCGAAGAATTTCTTGTCTTGTCGCGAAGAGGACTACGGCGCTTTCGTGATCGGCAGCGAATACTCTTTCTACTCCGTATGGGAAACCCCGTTCGATGTCAGCGTCCTCGCTGAATGGAATTATGACGGAAGGGGCCAATATGCCACCAACGTATTTCAGAACGACGTATTCCTTGCGGCTCGGCTTGCGCTGAATGACGTTCAGGGCACTGAGTTCACGATGGGAGTCTTCGAAGACATCGACTACGAAACAAGGGTTCTGAGCCTAGAGTTCTATCGCAGACTTTCCGATCAATGGGCGCTCAATTTGGAAGCAACCGCCTTTCTTGATGTGGATCAAATGGATGTTCTTTATGCTGGCACAAGACAGGATACCTTTGTCGGCCTGAACTTGAGTTATAACTACTGATATCACCAGCAGAATTGCACGAGCTCTGGCGTAGCGATCTGCACGACTCTCTGGGTACCGAAACTTGGCAGCACATCAAATGAAAGTCGCGTAAAGAGACGTCCCTCTGATTTAAGGGTTCCGGCAAAGAACGGCTATCGATGCGATACCTATCTGCCCGACTCCGCCTGGGCGGTCACTGTTCGCACAGATTTTGATCGTCGGCCCACTTTCGTGGAATCCATACGTGACCCCCCTGCCATTGGCTCAGTTTGATGCCAAGCAACAGATATCGTCGCAAGTTGAGCACGGGACTACCATCCTGACGAAGCTCAGGAAATTTCAAACAATTGCACAATGCTATCTAGCTTAGGTTCGGTCCTGCACTGTTGCGCCCGTATGTTCAATCGAGAGATCGCCAAAGCATTGTACGGCGATTGATTTTTTGCTGGATTCAAGTATTAATTCAGTCCTTGTTCGTGAACCTCCGGTTGAAGGCGGCTCGGTACGTTGACACTCTGATTGTTACGCAGGGACGCATGATGATTTGCAGTATTTTGCGGTGTGGATCTAGACCTAAGTATCGCGTTCATAATGAACTGAATAAAGGCCGAACCGGTATTTCTTTTGCTGTCGACAATCGATCTCGTCGACAATCTATCCGTGAGCACAGTTTTATCAGACTGTTAGATAACATCCTATCGGCCACTGCAAGTGCTCGACTGTTGATCCTTGACAATGTGAATTGATGTGTCATCTTGCTTGAATTCGCGTTCGGTTGCTTGGGAGTGGGCTCGGGCCCAAAGAATAGATCGATCAATGAAGGACGACCGCCGATGACGACAGATGTATCGCCGATGCGGACGGTACTTGCTTCTTTCGGCCAGCGCCTGGAGCCCGTCCTTGAAGATTTGCTGCCAGCCACGGGTAGTGCCTCGCGGCTTTACCAGGCTATGCGCTATGCAATGTTCGGCGGAGGGAAATATATCCGTCCGTACATTGTGGAGGCTTCAGCAAGCATCTTTGAAGTTTCGCACATCTGCAGCCTGCGAACCGGAGCCGCAGTCGAAATGATCCATGCCTTTTCGCTGGTGCACGACGACCTCCCGGCGATGGACGATGATGATCTGCGGCGAGGCCGGCCGACCTGTCACCGAGCGTTTGATGAGGCGACGGCGATTCTTGCCGGCGACGCCTTGCTGGCTCTTGCATTCGAGACGTTGGCAGCGCCGGAGACTCATGACGAAGCCTGCGTACGTACAGACCTTGTGATCTCCCTGGCCAGTTGCGCGGGAGGGTGCGGAATGGTGGGCGGGCAAATGGTCGACCTTGAGAGCGAACACGCGCCCGTCGGAGTGGACGCGATAATGGACATCATGCGGCTAAAGACGGGAGCGCTTCTCACGTTCTCTGCGATGTCCGGAGCGATCCTGGGACAGGCGGAAAGGCGGGCACGCGAGTCCCTGCGGGCCTTCGGTTCTGATCTCGGCCTTGCCTTCCAGATGAAGGACGATCTCTTGGATGTGGAAGGAGACGAAACGCGTCTCGGGAAGCGGGTTTTCAAGGATGCCGAAGCCGGCAAGGCAACATTGGTTTCGCTTCTCGGAGTGGACGCGGCACGCCGTGAGGCGCGGAGGGTTTCAGATTCTGCGCTGGCACATCTGGATTGTTTCGGTGCCCGCGCCAACCAGCTGCGCTCACTGGCCGAATTCGTACTGACCCGAGACCGGTAACGGGAGTGACGACGTCCCAACAAGGTGAAGTGTTGCCAACCGGCAAGGGGCGCATCGTCCGCGATGGCAGGGGGTTTGCGTTGCTGTCATACGGCTCCCGGTTGCAGGCATGCATGGATGCTGCAAAGCAATTGGAGTTGCAGGGGGTGTCGGCGACTATGGCCGATGCCCGTTTCGCCAAACCGCTCGACGGTGTACTCATCACCCGGCTCGCGTCCGAGCAGGAAGTGCTGGTAACGGTCGAGGAGGAATCGATCGGAGGCTTCGCCGCTCAGGTCGCCCAAACCTTGGCTACCAAGGGCTGCTTCGCTACAGGCCTCAAGTATTGAACCATGGTCGTGCCGGACGTGTTCCTGGATCAGGACACCTGCACGCCAAGTTGAGCAGACCGGACTCAGTGCTCCCCACATCGTCGAAGTAGCGGGCCAGGTTCTCTGGCGTCGAAACGGGGCGGAGGCCGTAGCCCGAAGCGCACCGCCGCGCCGTCGGTAGCACCACACGCGGGCTAAGCGCTTCCCTTGTTCAAATGCCGGATGAGAGCAACTTCTTGAATCCCTCCCGTTCGTGCCCGGTACTCCTGTACCAAGAGTTGTGCAGGACACCTCGTCTCGCGTGGCAGTTTCACCTGAGATTTTGCAGGGTTCAGCAGTAAGCTCGCCAAATGGACACACGCACCGTGCACCAGCCTGCAGCAATGGAAACCCCTTCCGGCAAGAACGCGGCGGACGAGAACTTTCCGGTCGGCTCCTGGCTGTTGCCCCGGTCATTGCGGCCACATATTGCGACGTTCTACGCCTATGCGCGGGCAATTGATGACATTGCCGACAACCCGCAACTGGGACCTGAGGAAAAGGTCCGACGCCTTGAGGGGTTTGCTCAGGCCGTCAGCGGCATCAACACCACCAATCCGGGACTGGAGAAGGCGCACGACATTCGTCGCAGCCTGGCAGCAACGAACGTCTCGCACCGGCACTGCGTAGACCTGACACGCGCATTCAAACAGGACGCAATCAAGCTGCGCTACGACGACTGGGACGACCTCATCGGATATTGCGCTTTCTCGGCAGCACCAGTTGGACGCTATTTGATCGATCTGCACGGAGAATCAAGCAGCACTTACCCGGCTTCCGACGCCCTTTGCAACGCCTTGCAGGTGATCAACCATCTGCAAGACTGCAAGATCGACTACGAAAGCTTGAACCGCGTCTACCTCCCACAGAACTGGATGGCTGCTGCGGGCGTCGAAGTGCGTGCCCTCGCCGGCAACCGCTCCACCGTTTCACTGCGACGGGTGTTGGATCAATGCCTCGACTCCACTGAGAGGTTGTTAGTCGTGGCCAGTCAACTGCCCGCGCAATTTCGAAACCTCCGCGTCGCCATGGAGGCAGCAGTGATCGTGCGCATCGCACGAAAGCTGATTGCTGAATTGCGACAGCGTGATCCGCTGGCAGAAAGGGTAGTGCTAACCAAGCCCCAATACGCGATTTGCGCGATCCGGGGAGTGGGCTGCGCCTTGTACCATCGGGTTTTCCGAATGCTCCCGGGTGCCGTAGCGCACTCCTCGCAAAGGAAGTAGCAACACAGGCGGCAGCAGGCATGGAAAGCGACTGGCACACCTGCCCCGAGCACCCGCGCTCCCGAGCCGAATTTTCTCGGTACGGCGCTGCGCTTACCGCATCCCGCGCACCCTCTGCACCCCAAATCCCGCCGGCGGTGACGGCGGACAGCCTCGCCTTCTCCGCACTACTCCGAGCTTCGACGAGATTCGGGTTCCCCACGGGTCTCCCCCTGTCGAGGATGTGGCGGGTACGCGCATGAACACCGAGCACCGCTATCCGACCGGCCAAGGTGGCTCTCTGCTTGACGAAATTGACTCCAGGGCACACGTCAACCGAGTTGTCGCTCGATCCAATACTTCCTTTCTCTGGGGTTTGCGGGTCTTGCCGGCAGAAAGCCGCCGCGCAATGCACGCGATCTACGCGTTTTGCCGAGAAGTTGACGATATTGCTGACGACCCCGGCGAGATCGTGGACAAAGCACGGGCTCTGGGCGCATGGAGAGAAGAGATTGCCCGGCTTTACGACGGACGACCGACGTGGCCGACAACACGAGAGTTAGTACGTCCGGTTCATCGCTTCGAGCTACCGCAGAGGGAATTCCTGGCCGTCATAGACGGCATGGAAATCGATGCGGCCTCTACGGTTCAGATGCAGAGTCTCGACGACTTGCTTGCCTATTGCCGCAAGGTCGCCGGCGCTGTCGGCATGCTGTCCGTCCACTGCCTCGGTGTACCCCACAGGCCTGGACCACAAATCGCGGAAGTTCTCGGGAACGCACTTCAACTCACCAATATTCTCCGCGACCTTCGGGAAGATGCATCACTTCAGCGGCTCTACGTACCACTGGACATGCTGTGCAAGCACGGAGTCGACGCTGGCCCCATAAGCGCAATCTTTGTTGAACCGCGCTTTGCCGACGTCTGTAGCGAACTCGCCGACCTCGCGCGGAAATACTATGCCGAGGCAGAGAGGCTCCTGGCCGAACTCGGGTGGCGGAAGATGCGGCCGGTCGTAGTCGTGTTGGCGATCTACAGAGAGACCCTTCGGCGTTTGGAAGACCGAGGCTGGACACACATTGGGGGCCCTATCCGACTATCGCGGACACGAAAACTAGGCTTGGCGCTTCGCTACGGCGTGTTCTGACGGATCCCGTTGATGCCGCGAACCCACATCGTCGGTGCCGGTCTGGCCGGGCTGGCAACTGCAGTCTCACTTGCGCGCGCCGGCAGCTCGGTCGTCGTCCACGAAGCGAGCAGCCAAGCAGGCGGACGTTGTCGGTCCTATACCGACACCAGGCTCAAGTGCACCATCGATAATGGCAACCATCTTCTGCTGAGCGGCAATCAAGCCGCCATGCGCTATCTTGCCGACATCGGTGCCTCCGGCGAACTGACCGGCCCCGCGACCGCAAGCTTTCCGTTCCTCGATATTCCAACTGGCGAACGATGGTGTCTGCGGCCCAACTCCGGGCGGCTGCCCTGGTGGCTCCTGAACGCTCGGCGCCGCGTGCCAGGCACCACGGTTTGGGACTATCTTTCCGCCCTTCAATTCGCCGCAGCCAAACCGCGGCACACGGTAACGGATTGCGTTGGCGACAGCAGCTTGCTCTTCAAGAGGTTCTGGGAGCCACTCGCTGTCGCGGCATTGAACACGCCGGCACATACGGGTGCAGCGTGCTTGCTGTGGCCGATCTTTCGGGAGACATTGGCAAAGGGAGAGGCCGCATGCCGACCGCGGGTCGCCAAGACGGGGCTTTCGGACGCTTTCGTGGCACCCGCTCTTCAACTGCTTCGCCAACTGGGTACCGGCATTCACTTCGGGCACCGCCTGAGCGGAATTGACTATGCGGGCCGCCGGGCGCACCGATTGGATTTCGGCAGCGAGACGATCGCGCTCCGCGACGACGAGAACGTGGTGCTGGCCCTGCCGCCTTCCGAGGCCGCAAGTCTGGTTCCTGAACTAACCGTACCGCAGACCAGCCAAGTCATCGTCAACGCCCATTTTCGGCTGTCGGAGCCAGCCGAATTGGCCTCAAGCTCACCATTTCTCGGGTTGATCGGAGGCACAGCCCAGTGGCTTTTCGTGCGCGGTCAGGTGGCCTCCATCACGATCAGCGCGGCCGCTTCCATTGCTGACGCTCCCGCCGATGAGATCGCCCGCAGAACCTGGAACGACGTCATTGTGGCGCTGGATCGAAGTGAGAGTGCACTGCCACCGTACCGTGTGATCAAGGAGAGGCGTGCGACCTTCACGCAAACACCTGAGGAAGTGCAGCGGCGCCCGAAGACCCGCAGCGCTTTCCACAATCTGTTCCTGGCGGGCGACTGGACAGATACCGGCCTGCCGGCAACCATCGAAGGCGCGATCCATTCGGGGTACGAGGCCGCGATCGCGGTCGCCGAAGACGCATAACCGGGCACGACTTAGGGGGGCCACGGGTCGGACTCTAGCTGTCAGGCTTCCCGGAGCGCCAGAATCAACGAACTACGCTGCCTCGCTCTTGGCAACCACGTCCTTCGGCGGATGGCCCTTAGACTCGAGCGCTGCCAAGAGCTCCTTTTCCAAAACTCGGGCCCGTTCAACGTGCTCGGCCTTGACGTGACCGAAGCCGCGAATGTGCTCCGGGAACCGAGGCGAGGGCAACGGCAGTGGCGTGGTTGGCTGGGGTCAGGCCTTCGCCAATGGTACCGAGAAGGCGCTTGTACCGCCGGATCTCTTCGCGTTCGGCTCGGCGCTCATGTGTCCACCCAAACGGATCGAACGGAGTCCCCCGCAGGAACTTGAATCGGGCGAGAAGACCGAACACTGGGAGCATCCAGGGACCGAACGTGAGCTTGCGAAGCTCCCCGGTCTTGGGGTCCCGGGGTGCAAATAGCGGCGGCGCCAAGTGGAACGTGAGGCGCGGGCGACCAGCGAAAGTCTCCTTCAGCCGGCGTGCGAACGTGCCTTCAGTATACAGGCGCGCCACCTCGTATTCGTCCTTGTACGCCATCAGCTTAAACAGATACCGCGCCGCCGCCTTGGCCACGCCTTCCTCACCGGGGACACGTGCCGCCTCGGTGGCCCGCACGGACGCGACGGCCTCACGGTACCCTTCAGCCAAAGACCGGTCCTGATAGTCCGTCAGGAACCGGACCCGCCGCTCGACCAAGTCATCAATCGTTTCCTCGCCTCGGTCGTCGGAAGCATCGTGCGTGCCAAGGACTTCCCGGATCGCCCGATCATTGCCCGCGGCGACACGACCCCACCGGAACGCATCCAGGTTCATCTGGACCGACACTCCGTTGAGCTCGATCGCCCGCTCCAGTGCCTCTACTCCTACTGGAACGTGGCCGCGCTGGACAGCATAGCCGAGCAGCATCAGATTCCCGGCAATGCTGTCGCCAAACAGCGTCGAAGCCAGACGCGTGGCATCCACGAAATCCGCAGCATCCTCGCGGCTGGATTCGGCGATCAGATCCATCATGCGACGGGTTCCGAACGACAGGTCCGGGTTCAAGACGAACTCTGCGACCGGGGCCCGATGGGCGTTGACCACAGCAGCACTAACGGCGGGATCAAGTCTTCCCCGCACCTCGGCGTGGGCTGCAACAACCATGTCGCAGCCCAGCAGCAAATCCGCCTGGCCGCGACCCACTGACACCGAATGGAGATCCTCCGGGCGGGCTGCAAGCCGCACCTCGGAGAGTACGGCACCGCCTTTCTGCGAAAGGCCCACCTGATCGAGCACGCTTACGCCCTTCCCCTCGAGGTGGGCGGCCATACCGAGCACAGCGCCGACGGTAACCACGCCGGTACCGCCGATCCCCGTAACGACGACGTTGCGCGGGTGATCGAGGGCGGGCTGGGCGGGCGGCGGCAACTGGGCTGCAAGATCCGACAGAACCAATCCGTCGTGCGCAGGTGCCGCCTTGCTCACCTCGACTCCCGACACCGTTACAAAGCTTGGGCAGAAACCCTGAACGCACGAGAAATCCTTGTTGCAGCCCGACTGATTGATCTGGCGCTTGCGTCCGAACTCGGTTTCCAGCGGTTCGACGGAAATGCAGTTCGATGCCTTGGAACAGTCGCCGCAGCCTTCGCAGACGAGTTCGTTGATGAACGCGCGGCGGTCAGGGTCATCGAGAAGTCCGCGCTTTCGGCGGCGGCGTTTTTCGGCCGCGCAAGTCTGGTCATAGACCAGAACCGTGACACCGGGCCAACTGCGAAGTTCTTTCTGTACCGATTCCAGTTCGTTTCGGTGGTGAATCGTTGTGCCCTCGGCGAAAGTGCGGGTGATCCCGTATTTCTCGGGTTCATCAGTCACGACCGCTATCCGCCGCACTCCCTCGGCACGCAGCTGGAGTGTGATCGCCTCCGGGGTCAAGGCACCATCATGGGGCTGGCCACCTGTCATGGCGACGGCATCGTTGTAGAGCACCTTGTAGGTCATGCTCGCGCCGGCGGCGAGCGCGGCGCGGATGGCGAGCAATCCGGAATGCTGGTAAGTCCCGTCCCCCAGATTCTGGAAAATGTGCGGCTCTTCGACAAATGCCTCCATGCCGATCCAATTCGCTCCCTCGGCGCCCATGTGGGTCGTGAGGTGCGTATTGCGATCCGCCCAGACCGCCATGTAGTGGCATCCGATCCCCGCCATCGCCAAGGAGCCGTCGGGAAGCTTGGTCGAACTGTTGTGCGGGCAGCCGGAACAGAAATAGGGAGTGCGCTCGATCGGAGCGGGCGCGCCCGGTGGAGGCGTGTTGCCCTCGTAGCGGGCCAGAGCGTCGACGGCGTCAGTCGCACCCAAACGCGCGAGACGGGCGCTCACGGCGCGGGCAACGGTCACCGGCGTGAGCTCTCCGGTCGACGGAACGAGTGCGAAGCCCTCATCATCGGTCTTGCCAACGATCCTCCGCGGACGATTGGCAAGATGGAAGGCGATTTCCTTGAGTTGTGTCTCGACGAGACTCCGCTTCTCTTCGATCACAATGACTTCGTCCAGCCCGTCGAGGAATGCCCGCGCTCCTTCCTCCTCCAGGGGCCAGCTCATCCCGACTTTCCACAAACGCAGCCCGAGCGACCGGGCCCGGGCCGCATCGATGCCCAGAAGGTCGAGGGCCTCACGTACCTCCGCGTAACCCTTACCGGTTGCCGCTATGCCAATGCGGTCTTGGGGACCACGCCAGACGAGGTTGTTGAGCCCATTTGCCCTCGCGAACGCCCGAGCTGCGGGCAGACGGTATTGGATGATCCGCCGTTCCTGCTCATGGATGTCGTCCGGCCACCGGATCGAAAGACCGCCCTCCGGCATCTCAAAATCGTCGGGAAGCTCCGCGGCTGCCCGCTCCGGGTCCACGTACACGGACGCCGAGCTGTCGATGGTCGCAGTGATGCATTTCATGGACACCCAGAGCCCGCTGAATCGCGACATCGCCCACCCGCGCAATCCGAAGTCCAAGAGATCCTGGACGTTGGCGGGATTCAGTATCGGGATTTGCGCGTGCACCATGGCGAGTTCGCTGTGATGCGCAATGGTTGACGAACTCGCGACGTGATCGTCACCGAGCAATGCGAGCACGCCCCCGTGGCGGGAGGTGCCGGCCGAGTTCGCATGCCGGAAAGCGTCGCCGGTACGGTCCACTCCGGGCCCTTTTCCGTACCAAGTGCCGAATACGCCATCGTGCTTTGGCTTGGTGACCAAGCCAATCTGTTGCGTGCCCCAGATGGCCGTGGCCGCGAGATCCTCGTTGAGACCAGCATTGAAGTGGATACCGCCCCGTTCAAGAAATTTCCGCGCATTCCACAGTGCCTTGTCATAGACGCCAAGCGGCGACCCGCGGTAACCCGAAATGTACCCGCGGGTGTCAAGACCCGCCTGCTGGTCAAGTCGTCGCTGGACCAGGGGGAGGCGCACCAGCGTCTGGGTGCCGCTAAGGAAAGCCCGTCCGCTACTAAGTTCGTACTTGTCGTCAAGAGAGACAGTCGCAAGCTGCATCGTCGCAAGAATCCCTTTACATCGTTATTGTTTAATCTAAGTCAGTATAGCCCGCAGGCCAGTGACCGGGGCCGCTCGACCGACCAGGATGGGAGCCAGGACCCCAGCCGCACCGTGCAAGCTTAGGTGCAATTTGACGCGGGACAACTGGACGAGCGGGCAAGCTCCCGCAGCCGAATCACCGCAGGCGGAATTCGAATCTGCTGTTGCCCCTATAAGCTTACCCTTCTCCTCGCTTCGGTTACCCGACCGCTGTCGCTCTCGGTTGCCACAACATGACTCCCACAGCTATGCCCGCGTTCCCAATGGCAGCACATACATGATCATGATTGGCGGGAGCGGAGTACGCGGCAGGCCGATTGTCACCGGCACCCCCGGGATGGATCCGCCGGGGATCGGCACCCGGTTTGCCGCTCCTGCCGTCCAGGTCACGCCATGAGCGTGAACGGCCAGCTCCAGTATCGGGCCACGCTTCGTCGGATGTTCGACGCAGCCGTGGATGCCGCACGCGCGGAGCGCCTCGTCGTGCGGAACCTTCCGCGCCGCCCTCGCGGGCGCGCGCTCATTCTGAGTGCGGGCAAGGCGGCGGCGGTCATGGCCCGTGCCGCGGACGGAGCGTGGGATGCGCCGCTTAACGGCTTGGCAGTCACGCCATACGGTCACGGCGTTATCTGTCCGCGCATCGAGGTCGTCGAGGCAGCCCATCCGGTGCCGGATCGAGCCGGGCAGCAAGTCACCGCGCGGTTCCTTGCGGAAGCACAGGCGCTCGGGCCTGACGATCTCCTGCTCTGCTTAATGTCCGGTGGCGCAAGCGCGTTGCTGGCCGGCCCCGTCCCGGGGATCACGCTTGCCCACAAGCAGCAAGTGACTTCGGCCTTGCTGAGCTCGGGGGCGACCATCCACGAAATGAACTGCGTGCGGAAACACCTGTCGGCAGTGAAGGGAGGGCGGCTGGCGTTGTGCGCGGCGCCGGCCCGGGTTGTGACCCTGCTGATCTCGGACGTTCCTGGAGACGACCCGGCAGTCATCGGATCGGGCCCGACGTTCGGAGACCCGACGACGCGGGACGATGCGCAGGCGATCCTTGCCCGGTATGGCATCGAGGTCCCCCCAGAGATCCAGAAAGCCTTGGAGAGTCCGGCCGCGGAGACCCCGACGGGCGATGATTCGCGCCTGGCCCGGACGACATACCGCATTCTGGTCAGACCCCGCGATGCGCTCCGCGCCGCAGCCAAATCTGCGCGCGCAGCGGGCTACCGACCGCTGATTCTTTCGGATCGAATCGAAGGTGAAGCCAAAGATATTGGCATGATGCACGCGGCGATCGCCCGGCACGCGCTCGAGACCGGCCATCCGGCACGCCCGCCGCTCGCCCTGATTTCCGGCGGCGAAACGACGGTCACCCTGCAGGGAAGCGGAAGTGGCGGGCGGAACACCGAGTTTATCCTCGCCGCCGCGATTGCCCTCGACGGGATCAACATTCACGGACTCGCCTGCGATACCGACGGAATTGACGGCCGCGGAACGCACGCCGGCGCCCACATCGATCCGGGCACTCTCAAGCGTGCGGCAGAGCACGGGCTGGATGCGCGAAGCCTTCTCGACACCCACGAATCAGGCCGCTTCTTCAACACGTTGGGCGATATGGTGGTAACCGGTCCAACCCGGACCAATGTCAATGACTTCCGAGCGTTTCTGATTCCGGCTGCCAGCTAGCCCGAATATCTCACCAGCGGGGGGTGCATGGAGCGGAAACGCGTGGTACAGGTAAGAAAGTCAACCCCTTACTGGCCATGACGGAGCCACCCCATGCACACAGACTGTACCTCGACGCAACTGACGTTTGAAGGGCTTGGCCGCCGGCGGTGGTGGGCGCGTTCGACGGCGGCCGGCTGACGACCGATGGCGGCGTGCTGCTGCTCCGGGAAGTCGACCGGCGCTTCCGGGTGACGGCGCGGCTGGCGGCGTGCTTCCGCGACCACCGCGACCCGCGGCGGATCGAGCATCGCCTGGAGACGCTGGTGGCGCAGCGGGTGTTGGCCCTGGCGGCGGGCTACGAGGACCTCAACGACCATGACCGGCTGCGCGCCGACAGCGCCTTCGCGCTGGCGAGCGGGTGTGCGGACGTGACCGGGGAACGGCGGCGGCGGGCGCGGGACCGCTACCAGCGGATTGCCGCCGACCGGGAAGCGATCGACCGGCTGCTGGTGGACCTGTTCCTGGAGGCCCATGCCGCCCCGCCGGCGGAGATCGTGCTCGATCTCGACGCCACCGACGATCCGCTGCACGGCCGCCAGGAGGGGCGGTTCTTCCACGGCTACTACGGGCACTACTGCTATCTCCCGCTGTACGTGACCTGCGGCGAGCACGTGCTGTGCGCCCGGCTGCGCCCGGCCGATATCGATGCGGCGGCGGGCGCGGTGGACGAACTGGCGCGGATCGTGCCGCAGATCCGCCGGCGCTGGCCCGGGACCCGGATCCGGGTGCGCGGCGATGCCGGGTTCTGCCGCGAGGACATCCTGCGCTGGTGCGAGGACGCCGGCCTCGAGTACGTGTTCGGGCTCGCGCGCAACGCCCGCCTGGAACCGTGGCTCGCGAAGGCGCTGCACAAGTCCCGGCGCCGGGGCGCCGCCACCGGCCGGGCCTCGCGGCGGTTCCGGGAATGCCGCTACCGCACGTTGACGTCCTGGAGCCGGGCCCGCCGGGTGATCGGCAAGGCCGAGTGGCTGCCGGGGCTGCGCGGCGCCAACCCGCGCTTCGTGGTCACCAACATCCCGCCCGCACCCTCGGGGCGCAGGCCCTCTACGAGGACCTGTACTGCGCCCGCGGCGACATGGAGAACCGGATCAAGGAACAGCAGCTGTGGCTGTTCGCCGACCGCACCTCGAGCGCGACGATGCGCGCCAACCAGCTGCGGCTGACCTTCTCCGCGTTCGCCGGCGCCCTGTTCACCCTCCTGCGCCAGGTCGGGCTGCAGGGCACGGCGCTGGCCCGCGCCCGCGCCGACACCATCCGCGCCCGGTTGCTGAAGGTCGCCGCACGCATCACCGTCACCGTCCGCAGGGTCCGGGTCGCCTTCCCGTCGGGCTACCCGCTGCAGGAGCTGTTCGCGCACGTGCTCGCCGCCCTGCGCGCGCCGCCGGCCCGCGCGGAGCCCGGCTGACCCCGCCCGCGACGGTCCAGCCTCCTCCTGCCGCACGCGCCGCGACCGGCGCCACGGAGGCCGTCTGCCCGGCGCCCGCCATCCAGCGTGACCCGCGCCCGGAATCCGCATTGCCGGGCTCTGTCGCGCCCGATTCCGGCGGCCCCGGGCCGCCGGGCACGCCGCCAACGGCTTCGAAACCCCCGACACCGCCCGCCGACGCCTTGAGCCGGCGGCGGCAGGTCCGGTGGTGAGCGAAGCGGGCTAGCGGCACGAAGAAAGCATCTGGCCCCGCATTCGCGCGGATCGGGGTCGCACGGATGACCGCGCCCTCAGCGCATCGGCCGTCGGGGTCCGGTCCACGGACGTCCGGTCGCGCCACGGACCCGGCCAAGCCGGATTTCCTCGGCTATCGCCTTTGGGCCGCCGCCGTCCGCGAGCCAAGTACTGAAGTTAGATGGAGGGGCCGGCCTGATCTTCCAGCAGCTTGAGCCGGCGTTCGCCCCCTCCCATCTGCGGATGCACCGCGAGCGCCCGTCGCAGTGCGCCTGCCGCTGCAGTCGGCTGGCCATTCCGCTCGTAAATGAGTGCCAGCCCCGAAAGTGCGCCGAAGTGCCGGGGTTCGAGCTTCAGTGTTTCGATGATGTCCTCAACGGAGGCTTCGTCGTTGCCGAGAAGGTAATGCACGGTAGCGCGCTTGTTCCACGCCTCCGCAAAATGGGGATTCCGCTCGACCAGTGCATCGAATGCCTCCAGGGCCTGTATGAAATCCCGCGCATTCATGGAACGGATCCCCCTTTGCAACAGGGTCCGCACTTCCGTTTCGGAATGAGTCAGCCAGAGATCCCAGACGCGGATCTCGATCCCTACCGCCTCGTGCGGGTCGGTACTCGCCTTCAACGCGGCGAACAGGCCATCCAGTTCCGGTGCGGACTGGTCAGCCCCGGCTGCAAAACCCCCGAGGGCAGCGGCTACGAGGGCCGCGGCAAAGATGGTCGGTCGGAACGCCCTACGCGATGTAGGCTGTCTTGACCGTGGTGTAGAACTCGGCCGCATAGCGTCCCTGTTCACGCGAGCCATACGAGGACCCCTTTCGGCCTCCGAACGGCACGTGATAGTCGACTCCTGCCGTGGGGAGGTTGACCATCACCATGCCAGCCTCGGCGTTCCGGCGGTAGTGGTTGGCGTGCTTGAGGCTGGTCGTGCAAATCCCAGAAGAGAGGCCAAACGACGTGTCGTTCGCGACATCGAGGGCCTCGTCATAGTCCGTGACCTGGATTACCGAGGCAATTGGACCAAAAATCTCCTCGCGGTTGATCCGCATCCCGGGCGTGGTCTCGGTGAACAGGGCAGGCTGCAGATAGTGGCCCGGAGTCGCCCGGCTCAGCTGTTCACCGCC
The DNA here is from genome assembly GCA_965215575.1 of Alphaproteobacteria bacterium. Taxonomy (GTDB): domain Bacteria; phylum Pseudomonadota; class Alphaproteobacteria; order TMED109; family TMED109; genus VXPW01. Next base: position 1,137,665 of record OZ244069.1, on the reverse strand, counting down.
AAAGTGGAGGTTCGCTCCCTCCTCAGCACCGATCCGAAGATATTCAAGATCTTGCTTGAGTTGCGTCTCATCCACGACGGGTCCGATATGGGTCCCCTCCTTCAGGGCATCGTCCACCACCAATGTTTCAAGGCGGCTCGTGACCGCCTTGACAAACCGGTCGTGGATTCCTGCCGTGACCACCAGGCGCGAAGATGCGGTGCAGCGTTGGCCGGTTGAGAAGAACGCGCCGTTGATCGCGCACTCCACTGCCGTATCCAGATCCGCGTCGTCAAGCACCACCAGCGGGTTCTTGCCACCCATCTCCAATTGGAATTTGGCGCGGCGCGCGGCGCACGCCGTCGCAACACGGCCGCCGGTATCCACGGAGCCCGTGAACGTCACGGCGTCCACCCCGCTGTCGGACAGAATGGTCTCTCCGACATCGGACCCGCGCCCGACGACCAGATTGAGGACCCCCTCCGGCAGGCCTGCCCTGACCAGAATATCGGTCAGTTCCCAAGCGCAGCCCGGAACCAGGGATGCCGGCTTGAACACCACAGAGTTGCCGTAACAGAGTGCTGGAGCGATCTTCCACGCCGGGATGGCTATCGGGAAATTCCAAGGAGTAATGACGCCGACCGCTCCCATCGGCTCGCGCGTGATTTCCACGTCCACGCCCGGCCGGACCGAGGGAATTTTTTCGCCCGCCAGACGAAGTGTCTCACCGGCAAAAAAGTCAAAAATCTGGCCCGCGCGGCCCACCTCGCCCTTGGCTTCGGGCAGCGTCTTCCCCTCTTCCCGCGCCAATAGCCGGCCAAGTTCGTCCTGGCGCGCAAATATCTCGTCAGAGGCCTTGCGCAGGACATCATGGCGCACCTGCGGCGTAGTCCGGGCCCAGGCCGGAAACGCAGCCCGTGCCGCCTCGATTGCCGCCCGCGTGTCGTCGGCAGTCGCGAAGCAGTGCTCACCGATCACATCGTTGGTGTTTGAGGGGTTGACGTTGGGCAACGTCACCGCCGCGTCGCGCCAGCGGCCTGCGACATAGTTTGGAAGTGGTTTCGCCATGCATCGTTCTCCAAGGGGGCGGCTGGCCGGAGTGAAGCATACCCGAATGCAGGGGTGCGCCGGCACCGGAAATGCGGTTGCAGAAGCCGGATTGCGCCTGTACCTTGCGGTTTCTTCCAATGCAGGAATCGTGCGGCAGCGGCTAGCGAGCCGCGCCGTGGGAACTCGGCCCGTGCCCAAGATCAAGAGCAAGCGTTCTGCTATGAAGCGGTTCCGGCTGACCGGGACCGGCAAGGTGCGCCGTAATTTCGCCGGCAAGCGGCACGGCATGATCAAACGAACCAACAAATTTATCCGGAATGCGCGCGGGACCACTACCGCGTCGGCGCCCGATGCCCGCTACATCAAGCGCCACCTGCTTCGGAATTCTTGAGCTGGAACTGCCCTCATGACACGCGTAACCAGCGGCGTCACGACCCGCCGACGTCACCGCAGGGTCATCAAGGCCGCCAAAGGCACCCGCGGCCGCCAGAAGAACACCTTTCGCGCAGCGATTCAACGCGTCGAGAAGAATCTCCAGTACGCCTACCGTGACCGACGCACACGGAAACGCGATTTCCGCGGACTCTGGATCCAGCGCATCAATGCGGCCTCCCGCGGCCACGGGCTACGTTACAGCCAGTTGATCCACGGTCTCGACCGTGCAGGCATCGAACTCGACCGCAAAGTTCTGGCCGATCTCGCGGTGCGCGACCCCGATGGATTCGCCCTCGTTGTCCAACAGGCGCAGGCCGCCCTCGAGGCGCGCTGAGCGGCCCCCCCCGCATCGAAACCGGGCCAGACTCCGGAGAGTCGCGATGAGCCCGTTCCTCAAGAAAGCAGCTGAACTTGAGAACCAGATGCTCGCTGCCGTCGAGGCCGCGGCCAAGCTGGAAGACCTTGAGGCCGTGCGAATCCGGGCACTGGGCCGCAAGAGCGAACTCAACGGCATGCTCCGGTCGGTCGCTGAACTGGCCGGCGACGAGCGCCGCGCTGCCGGGCAGCGGTTGAACGCCGTCAAACAACTCCTCGCCACTGCTCTCGGCGAGCGCCAGACGGTGCTCGAGGACTTGGCGCTCGAGGCGCGCCTCACCGCCGAGCGTGCCGACATCACTCTGCCTTCACGACGTCCGCTACCGGGTTGCGGTCATCCGATCTCACGCACGATGGACGAAATGATCACCATCCTTGGTGAACTCGGCTTTCAAGTCGTCGAGGGGCCGCACATCGAGGACGACTTCCACAATTTCACCGCGCTCAACATTCCCCCTGAACACCCGGCCCGCCAGGACGTCGATACCTTCTACCTGAAACCCGACTCCAGCGGTGAGCGGAAGGTGCTGCGCACGCACACCTCACCGGTCCAGATTCGCTCCCTCATGACGGGCGAGCCGCCAGTTCGAATCATCGCGCCTGGCCGCACGTTCCGGTGCGACCGCGACGCCACCCACGCTCCCATGTTTCACCAGATTGAGGGACTGGCCGTCGACCGCGACCTGACGATGGGACACCTCAAGGGAACGATCGCCAGTTTCGTGCGGGCGTTTTTCGGTACGGACGATGTCAACGTGCGGTTCCGACCCTCGTACTTCCCATTCACCGAGCCGTCGGCCGAAGTCGACATCAGCTACCGCCGAACCGAGCGCGGCTTAGAGATTGGCGCGGGAGGCGAGTGGCTCGAGGTGATGGGGTGCGGCATGGTACACCCTCGCGTGCTCGACAACTGCGGTATCGATCGCGACCATTGGCAGGGCTTTGCCTGGGGGCTCGGCGTCGAGCGGTTCGCCATGCTGAAGTACGGCATTCCCGACCTACGCACGTTCTTCGAGTCCGACGTGCGGTGGCTCCGCCACTATGGTTTCGACGCTCTCGCCCGCCCCAGTCTCCTTGATGGCCTGGAACCATGAGGTTCACGCTTTCCTGGCTTCGGGACCACCTCGACACCGATGTCGGTGTGTCCGAAATTGCCGGTCGCCTGACCTGCATCGGACTTGAGATCGAAACTGTGGAGGACCGGGGCGCGGACCTCGCCCCCTTCGTTGTGGCCCACGTGGTCGAGGCAAAGCCACATCCGAATGCGGACCGGCTCCGGGTGTGTGTCGTCGATACCGGCAGCGCAACCCTGCCTGTCGTCTGCGGGGCACCCAATGCCCGCACGGGCATGAAAGCCGTGTTCGCGCCCCTCGGTACCCGTATACCGGCCAGCGGTCTCAAGCTGACCGAAAAGACGATTCGCGGTGTGACCGGACAGGGAATGCTGTGCTCAGCCTACGAATTGGCGCTGGGCGACGATCACGACGGCATCATCGAACTGCCGCAGGACGCCCCAATTGGAACCGCATACGCTCCTTGGGCTGGGGTCGATGATCCGGTGTTTGAAATCGCGCTGACCCCCAACCGGAGTGACTGCGCCAGTGTTCGGGGCATTGCGCGCGATCTGGCTGCTGCCGGCGTCGGCACGCTGAAGGACCGGGTCCCGACGCCACGTGCTGGCACCTACGCGAGCCCGCTCACCTGGAAACGCGACCTCGGCGCGATCGGGGACGCCTGTCCATTTGTAGCGGGGCGTCATTTCCGCAACGTCACGAACGGCTCCAGCCCTGACTGGATGCAGCGTCGCCTCAAGGCCGTCGGCCTGCGGCCGATCTCGGCCCTGGTCGACATCACGAACTACGTGACCCTTGACCTCGGGCGCCCTCTGCATGTCTTCGACGCCGACAAGCTGGAGGGTGACCTCGTCATGCGCATGGCCCTCCCGGACGAGACGCTGCAGGCGCTTGACGGTAACTGCTACGCACTGGATCCGGACGTCACCGTGATCGCGGACGACCGTCGGGTCCGCGCCATCGGCGGGGTCATGGGCGGCGAGGAGACGGGCTGTTCCGAAGATACCCGCAATGTCTTTCTGGAAGTCGCGCTCTTCGACCCGGTTCGGACGGCACGGTCGGGCCGCCGACTGGGCATCCTCTCGGACGCGCGCTACCGCTTCGAACGCGGCGTCGATCCGATCTCTGGCGAATGGGGTGTCGACGAAGCGACTCGCCTGATTCTCGACCTTAGCGGCGGCGAGGCGAGTGAAATCGTTCGGGCGGGTGAATTGCCGTCGCCGCCCCCGCCCGTGTCCTTTCGGCCGAGTCGGGTCGCATCCCTCGGAGGCGTCGAAATTCCCGACTCCAGACAGGCCAACATCCTCGGCGAGCTAGGGTTTGTGGTTGAGACCGGATCGGCTCCCTGGCACGTGGCACCTCCCCCCTGGAGGCCGGATATCGACGGAGAGGCTGATCTCGTGGAGGAAGTGCTCCGGATTCACGGTTTCGACTCGATCCCCGAGACGCCAGTGAAGCGAATCGGCGTGCTGCCCGAACGCACGGTGGGGCCGGCCGTGGTTCAGACCGCCCGGGTTCGATCTGCGCTCGCGAGCCGGGGACTCCTCGAGACGGTGACGTTCTCGTTTGTCAGCGCGGAGCTCGGGCGCGCATTCGGCAGCGAGGACGGGTCGCTTCAACTCGACAATCCGATCTCACCCGAACTCGACACCATGCGTCCTTCGGTCCTGCCGTCGCTGCTAACGGCCGCTGCGGCCAACGCAGCGCGGGGAATCCGGGACGCGGGATTGTTCGAGGTGGGAGCCGCGTACCGCGATTCCACTCCGGAAGGGGAACGTCGGGCCGCCGCATGCCTGCGCTTCGGCAACGCCGCCCCGCGCCACTGGGCGGAAACCCCTCGCGGCGTCGATCTCTTCGACGCCAAGGCGGACGCCGAGGCTGCCCTCGGTGCAATCGGCGCACCGGTAGAGAGCCTCGCAGCGCGTGCGGAGGCCCCCGCATGGTTCCACCCTGGACGCTCGGGCGTGCTCGCGCTCGGCCCGACCGTCCTCGCGGTGTTCGGAGAGCTGCACCCACGACTGCTTCAGGACGTCGGCCTCGACGTGCCCGTGGCAGCGACCGAAATACATCTCGATTCCGTACCGGTGCGGCGGAACAAGTCGGGTAATCGGGGGCCGCTAGCCCGGCACACCCTGATGCCGCTCAGCCGCGACTTCGCGTTTCTGGTCGAACGGGGCACACCGGCAGTTGCGTTGGTTCGCGCCGCTGAACGCGCTGAGCCGAAACTCGTGAGCCGTGTCGACGTCTTCGACGTCTGGGAGGGCGATGACCTCCCTGACGGAATGAAGTCGGTTGCGATCGAGGTCGTGCTTCAGCCGCAGGACCGACCTCTCGATGAAGCAGGGATCCAACGCATCGCCGACGCCATCACAAGCGCGGTCGCCAAGGCTGTGGGTGGACAGTTACGGGGAGGGCATGCCTAACATCGGGCGCACACAGCCGGTCGCCCATATCCGCAACGTCTCGGTGATCGCGCACATAGACCACGGCAAGTCGACGCTCGCCGACCGGCTCATCGAGCGCGCCGGGGTTCTCGACGTCCGCGCGATGCGGGCCCAGGTGCTCGATTCGATGGACCTCGAGCGGGAACGCGGAATCACGATCAAGGCGCAGACCGTGCGACTGGAGCACGAGGTGGCCGGAACCTTGTACCTCATCAACCTGATCGACACTCCCGGGCACGTGGACTTCACGTACGAGGTCAGCCGCAGTCTGGCCGCCAGCGAGGGATCAGTCCTGGTGGTGGACGCGACACAGGGAGTCGAAGCTCAGACCATTGCCAATGCGTATCTCGCCGTCGACAACGACCACACAATCATTCCTGTATTGAACAAGATCGACTTGGCGGCGGCGGATGTGGACCGTGTGCGCGCTCAAGTCGAGGACACCATTGGGCTGGACGGAGAAACGGCACTCTGCGTATCGGCCAAGACGGGAGAAGGAATCAACGCCCTCCTCGATGCCATCGTCGAGAGAATTCCGCCTCCCGATACGAATCCTCGCGCGTCCCTTGCCGCATTGCTCGTCGACAGTTGGTACGACACCTACCTGGGCGTCATGGTCCTCGTTCGGGTGGTGGACGGCTCGCTCCGTGTTGGGCAGAAGATTCGCATGATGGCCGGCGCTGCCGATTATCAGGTCGACCGGGTCGGCGTGTTCGAACCGGCGCCGCGATCGGTGGAAGAGCTCGTCGCCGGCGAAGTGGGTTTCTTCACCGCCTCCATCCGGCAGGTGTCGGACACGCAGGTCGGCGATACCGTTACCGACGCACGTCGGCCTACAAGCGCCGCTTTGCCCGGGTTCCGGAAATCCGTGCCCGTCGTGTTTTGCGGCCTGTATCCGTCAGATGCAAGCGACTATCGGCATCTTCGCGACTCGCTCGCGAAGCTCCACCTCAACGACGCCTCGCTCCACTATGAACCGGAATCGAGCGCCGCGCTCGGCCTTGGCTTCCGCTGCGGCTGCCTCGGCCTTCTGCATCTCGAGATCATCCAGGAGCGCCTCGAGCGGGAGTTCGATCTCGATCTCGTGACCACTGCCCCAAGCGTGGTCTACCGGCTGAGCCTCACCAATGGGGAAGAAATCGAACTTCACAATCCGGTTGATTGGCCGGACCAGAGCCGCATCACGTCCGTCGAGGAGCCGTGGATCCGGGCGACGATCATGGTTCCCGACCAATTCATCGGCAATGTCCTGAAACTCTGCACGGAGAAGCGCGGCGAGCAAACTGAACTCACCTATGTCGGAAACCGCGCCATGGCAGTCTACGCCCTGCCCCTCAACGAGGTTGTGTTCGACTTCTACGATCGGCTGAAGTCTGCGACCAGCGGCTATGCGTCATTCGACTATGAACTGGACGGTTACCGCGGCGGAGATTTGGTCCGAGTCGCGATTCTCGTCGACGGGCAACCGGTGGACAGCCTGTCCTTCATCGCCCATCGCAGCCGTTCGGAAGGCCGTGGCCGAGTTCTCTGCAGCAAGCTCAAGAAGCTGATCCCACGCCAACTCTACCGAGTGTCGCTGCAGGCCGCGATCGGAGGGAAGATCGTCGCCCGCGAAAATATCGCCGCGCTGCGCAAGGACGTCACCGCAAAATGCTACGGGGGTGATGTCTCCCGAAAGCGGAAGCTCCTCGAGAAGCAGAAGGCGGGCAAGAAACGCATGCGGCAGATCGGGAACGTCGAGATTCCGCAATCGGCTATGCTGGCAGTCTTGCGAGCCGAAGAACCGTAACTTGGAAAACTGCAACGGTTCGTGCGCACGCGCCGGTGCCGGCTTCCGTCGCCCCGCGCCATCCCGCCGGACCATTGCGTTGCCGCGCCTCCCTGGCGGTCGGACACCATCGTGGAGAGTTGGGTCAGCATGAGCGACATTGTGAAGTACGTCCTGAGCGAGGACCGGATTCCGCGGTCCTGGTACAACATTCAGGCTGATCTGCCCGAGCCTTTGCCTCCGGTCCTGCATCCCGGCACCGGCGACCCCATCGGCCCGGATGACCTTGCGCCGCTGTTCCCGATGTCTCTCATCGGCCAGGAGGTCTCCACGGAACGCGAAATTGAGATTCCCGATCCGGTCCGCGACATCTATCGCCAGTGGCGGCCAAGCCCACTCTATCGCGCGAGACGCCTGGAAGCGGCGCTCGATACGCCCGCCAAGATCTACTACAAGTACGAAGGCGTCAGCCCGGCTGGCAGCCACAAGCCCAACACGGCCGTGGCCCAGGCCTTCTACAACAAAGAGGCCGGCACCAAGCGGATCACCACCGAAACGGGCGCCGGGCAGTGGGGTTCATCCCTAGCTTTTGCCGGAAACCTGTTCGGGCTCGAAATCGACGTGTACATGGTCCGGGTCAGCCTCGAACAGAAGCCCTATCGCAAGGCGATGATGGAGAGCTTCGGGGCTCGCTGTATCGCCAGTCCATCGAGTGAAACCCAGGCCGGCAGGGCGATTCTGGAACAGAATCCTGACTCGACCGGCAGTCTCGGCATCGCGATCTCCGAAGCAGTTGAGGTGGCCGCCCAGAACGATGACACGAAGTATTCGCTGGGCAGTGTCCTGAACCATGTGCTCCTGCACCAGACCGTCGTCGGGCAGGAGGCAGTCGAACAGATGCACATGGCCGGCAACTACCCCGACATCCTAGTCGGATGCACCGGCGGAGGCAGCAATTTTGCCGGCCTCGTGAACCCTTTCCTGGGCCGGCAGCTGCGCGGCGGCCCTAAAGTTCGGGTGGTTGCGGTCGAACCCGCTGCATGCCCCTCGCTGACGCGGGGCAAGTACGCCTACGATTTCGGCGACACCGGACATCTCACGCCGCTGGTCAAGATGTACACGCTCGGCTCGACCTTCGTGCCGCCAGGGTTCCATGCGGGCGGGCTGCGCTATCACGGGATGTCTCCTCTCGTGAGCCATCTGCATCAACTGGGCCTAATCGAGGCCCGCGCGTACCATCAGAAGGAATGCTTTGCCGCCGGCATCCAGTTCGCCCGGGCCGAAGGGATCATCCCGGCTCCGGAAGCCAACCACGCGATCAAGGGTGCGATCGACGAGGCCATGAAGTGTCGGGCTGCCGGTGCGGGCCGAACGATCCTCTTCAACATGTGTGGCCACGGCCATTTCGACATGCAGGCCTACAGCGACTATTTCGCCGGCAACCTGACAGACCAACAGTATGACGAAAGCGAACTCGCGATGGCCCTGTCAGGCCTGCCCGCGGTAGCCGCCTGAGCCGCTGCCAAGCACCGATCGCCGCCGCGCCGCCCACAACGCGCGCGGCGTTGCTGGCCCCCTTCCAGCAGATCAGGGGCCGGGGCTCCTTCGGGCCCACCCGGGCGTCGACCATCGGCTCCTTGCGGCCGGTCGCCGAGCCGCCATTACACTTCGCTTCCCGTGGCCACCTCGAATCCGGACCCAATGGACATCCAATTCCACGAAGGTGACCTTCCCGAAGGTCTCGTGTTCCCCGACGGCGTTGCCGTTGACACCGAATCGATGGGCCTGGCCGTCTCCCGGGACCGGCTATGCCTTGCGCAGGTCTCGGCCGGCGACCAAACCGTTCACCTGGTCCGCTTCCGGAGGGGAAACTATCGGGCGCCCCTCCTCAAGGCGCTTCTTGAAGATCCCGGCATTGTGAAGCTCTATCACTTCGCCAGAGCCGACATGGCGACGCTCGAGTACCACCTAGGTGCCCGGTCGCAGCCCAACTACTGCACCAAGATCGCATCGCGTTTCGCCCGCACCTACACGGATCGGCACGGTCTGAAAGATCTCTGCAAGGAGCTCCTCGGGATCGATCTCTCAAAGCAGCAGCAGCAAACCGACTGGGGCGCCGAGACGCTCAGCCCCCAGCAGCAGCGGTACGCCGCGACCGACGTGTTGCACCTGCACCGCCTGCGCACCATTCTGGACAGCATGCTGGCGCGCGAGGGTCGGCAGGAACTTGCCGGGCATTGTTTCGACTTCCTTCCCGCACGGGTCGCACTAGACCTCTCGGGATGGGCCGGCGCAGACCCTTTTTCCCACGACATGTATCCGAATCGGCCCTGACGTGAGTTCGGCACCGACTGCGGCGGCTCCCGGCCCGAGCCTCGACGACGTCACCGACCTCGTCGTTGCGCGGCGGGTCGTCCAGGCCGAGGCCCAAGGACTGGCGGTCCTCGCAGCCGCCATCGGATCGGAGTTTCAGGCTGCGGCAGACGTGCTCGCGGGTACCGCAGGCCGGGTCATCGTCACCGGCATGGGCAAGTCAGGCCACATCGCCCGCAAAGTGGCCTCGACCCTGGCGTCAACGGGGACACCGGCACATTTCGTTCATGCGGCCGAGGCCAGCCACGGAGACCTCGGAATGATCGCGCGCAACGACACGGTGCTCGCATTTTCCAACTCCGGCGAGACCGCCGAGCTCTCGGACCTCCTGGCCCATGTACGGCGTTTCGGGATTCCGCTGGTTGCCGTGACCAGCGTCGCGACCAGCACTCTGGCCGCCACAGCCGACGCCGCTATCGTCCTTCCTGACGTTCCGGAGGCTTGTCCGATCGGACTCGCACCCACGGTTTCGACGACCCTCGCTATCGCCGCGGGGGACGCGCTGGCCGCTGTGCTTCTGCAGCGGAACGGGTTCACTGCCGACGATTTTCGGGGGCTGCATCCCGGCGGCCGGCTCGGCGCACACCTGATCCGGGTTGCCGATCTCATGCACATTGGGACCGCGGTGCCCCTGATTGATGAGGGAGCACCAATGCGCGAGACCATTCTCGTGATGACCGCGAAAGGTCTCGGATGCGCCGGCGTCACCGATGCCGAGGGACGGCTGATCGGTGCCGTCACCGACGGGGATCTTCGGCGCAACATGGCGCCGGAACTCCTAGAGCGCACCACCCGTGACGTAATGACGCGGAGGCCCGCCACCATCGCTGCCGAGGCACTCGGAGGCGAGGCACTCGCGCAGATGAACGAGCGCGGAATCACCAGCCTGTTCGTCACTGAAGACGGGGTCCCCAAGGGCGTCATCCACATGCACGACTGCGTTCGTGCGGGAATCGCCTGATGGCTACTCCCGTCCCGCCCGCCGTGCTGCCGCGGAGCTGGGACGGCCAGCACCGACGCCGCCAGAAGCCGCCGGCGCGGTCCCGCCCCCACATTCTCCAGGCGATCAAGCTGCTATTGCTGGTCGGCGGGTTCGGGTCGCTGGCTACCGTCGTGCTCTGGGACCGGGGCCGCCCCCCTGAGGTGACGGAGGAACCCGGCGTGTCGGTGTCGACTCCCAGCCACGTCATGTCCGGCGCCCGACTAGTCGGAACCGACATCGAGAACCGGCGCTATACCGTTACGGCCAAGCAGGTCTACGAGGAGACGGACGAAACGCACGCGGTCCACCTTGACGACCTTCATGCCCGTTTGTTCTCCGGTGAGACCGAGGTGTCCCTGACAGCAGCGGCGGGCCATTATGATGCTCCCACGCGCCGGATGGCCATGTCGGGTGGAGTGCGGATGGATACGCGGACAGGAACGGTGCTGGAAACGGAATCTGCAGCGTATTTTCCGAGCCGGGGCCTCGTCGAAGGGACCGTGCCCGTGCGCGTCGAGGGGCCGTGGGGAGTCATCCAGGCAGGCGGATTCCGGTACGAAACCGCATCCGGCATCCTGAAGTTCACCGGCCGGCCGCAACTCCGGTTGAGACCGGGAGACAGGTCCTGACCATGCTGGCCCGCCTTACCCTGATCGTCGTGACCGTCTTTGCAGCTGCCGGATTCATGGCAGCTGACGGCTTGGCGGTCCAGGCCCAAGAAGCCGCGCTCGATCTTGGTCCAACCGAAATTACTGCGGACTCGCTGGAGTGGAACGATGCGGCCGCCACCGCGACGGCCGAGGGAAACGCCGTGGCGCACCAGGCTGGCCGAACTCTTCGTGCCGGACGTTTCGTCGCGTACGCCGTCCGCGCAGAGGACGGGTCGGTCGGAGGAATTGGTCTGATCGAAGCCTCGGGAGGTGTTGAGTACGCGACCGCGGCTGAGACCGCTCGGGGTGATCGGGGCCGGTACGACATAACGGGGGGCGTGATCACCCTCACCGGCAACGTGGAGCTTGAGCGCGACGGGAGTGTGCTCCGGGGGGAAACCCTGACCATCGACCTGGCTGCAGGTACCAGCCGAGTCACCGGCGGAGAAGGTGATCGGCCGACCATCGAGTTCAGCAATTCGGGCGATCAAGAGAAGTCGCAATGACACCCCAACCGACCCGTGGATTCGAGATCATCGAGGGCGGTGAGGGTCTGGTTGCGGAGGCACTGACGCACCGCATTCGCAAACGCCTGATTGTCAACAACGTCTCGGTCCGCCTCATGCGTGGCGAGGCCGTTGCGCTGCTTGGACCAAACGGGGCGGGCAAGACCACGACGTTCCATCTGCTTGCCGGGCTGCGATCGGTCGACGCAGGATCCATTCGGCTCGACGGTCACGACATTACGCGCTGGCCCCTCTATCGGCGCGCGCGGCACGGGATCGGCTACCTCGCCCAACAGCCGTCGATCTTCCGGAGCATGACGGTTGAGGGCAACATCCGGGCGGCGCTGGAAACCGTGGAAACCGTGGCTGTTCGCCGCGAGCAGACGCTCGACGAACTGCTTACGGATTTCTCGCTTCTCCACATCCGGAAGGCTTCGGCACTGGTCCTGTCGGGCGGTGAACGGCGTCGGGTGGAAATCGCGCGCGCCCTCGCGTGTCGCCCGAGCTATCTCCTTCTTGATGAGCCGCTAGCTGGCATCGATCCAATTTTTGTTGGCGAGATGCGGACACTCATCATGCATATCCGGGACAGGGGCATCGGCGTTCTGATTACCGATCACAACGTGCGCGAAGCGCTGGCCATCGTGGACCGCGCCTATGTCCTCCACGATGGCCGGGTCCTGTGCCAGGGTTCGCCCGCGGACATCGTCGCGAATGATGATGTCCGCAGGGTCTACCTCGGCGACCGCTTTCACATGTAGAGCGCGCCATGGGTGCGAGTACCGGTCTTCGGATTGGAGTAAGCCAGCGTCTCACGATGACGCCGGAATTGCTGGAGTCAGTGCGGCTGCTCCAGCATGCCGGTGCGGATCTCAACCGTTATGTCGATGAGCAACTAGCGTCCAATCCGCTCCTTGACCGCACGGCCCCGGGGCATCGCGATCCGAAATCGGCTCCTCTCGATTCCTGGTCGGATACCGGCGTGCCCTGGGCGCGGCCGCAAACTGGCAACGATTCATTTGTGGACGAAATCGCGGCCGATCAGCCGGACCTGAGAACCCATCTCGTGGAGCAGGCCAACATCGACCTGCCGGCAGCCGACCGCCCTGTGGCAGAGCTTCTGATCGATTTGGTCGACACGAATGGCTACCTGTCTGGTTTCAACCCACTCGAGATTGCGGAACTAGCACGAACCACGGTCGAACACGTTGAGCGAGTCCTCACCCGCATCCAGTCGTTTGATCCCCCCGGAGTGTGTGCGCAGTCGCTCGCCGAATGCCTGCAGCTGCAGCTTGCGACGCGGGACTCCCTCTCGCCTAAGTTGGGACTCCTCATCGAGCGCCTGGATCTGGTCGGGGCCGGGGACAACGAGGAACTTCTTGCGGCCCTGAACGTCTCGGCACACGAACTCGGGGAGTTGCTGGCCCAACTGCGGTCTCTCAACCCGCGGCCCGGACAAGCTTACGGTGGACGACGGGAGTTTGTCGGCGCTCCCGACATCATCGCAACACCCGGCGAGGACGGTTGGCGAATCGAACTCAATCCCGCGTGCTTTCCGCGAATCTTTGCGGATCGAGAAGGCTACCGCGAAGCTCGGGGCCAGATGCGAGGGGCAGGGAATGGCGAGGCACTGGCAAGGCACTGGCAAGAAGCCGCCTGGTTGGTTCGTGCCCTCCGGCAGCGTGCCCAGTCGGTGTACCGGGTAGCCAGCGTTCTCGTGAGGTTGCAGGAAGACTACGTTCGTGAGGGCGTCAGCAAGCGCCGACCACTGTCCCTCCGTACTGTCGCCGGGCTCGTGGACCTTCACGAGAGCACGGTCAGTCGGGTTGTTGCCAACAAGGCGATGGCTACCCCTCGCGGAGCCCTCCCTCTACGCTCGTTCTTCGACCGCAGGCTCGGCAGTATCGAAGGAAACACCGGGCACTCCTCAGGGGCCGTGCGGGCACGAATCCAGAGCCTGATCGCCGCCGAGGAACCGGACAAACCACCCCTGTCGGATCAGCAGATCGTCAGCGTGCTCGCTGACTCCGGGATTCGCGTGGCTCGGCGCACCGTCGCCAAGTACCGGCACATCATGCAAATCCCGTCGTCCTCCCGGCGCCGGCAAACCGTAGGGCGGCCCACTCGAACCCCAGAGTCTCCCGCCATCTGACTGGCGCTTTCCCGAGCGCCTTGACACCGCGTCAGCTGAAGCCCAATTTGATCATTCCCGATGGCTGCTGCCGATGCCCGGTGTGCCGATGCATGGCACCCGATGGTTATGCCCGCCCAGACCCTTGTGTGGAACACGTCCGCATGCAACTCGCGAGTTTCCTGACCCCCTCCGCCATCCTGCCGAGCCTGACCGTTAACAGCACGAGACAACTGTTGCATACGCTGGCCAAAGTTGCGGCACGCGGGACGGGACTCGGAGAGCGGACCATTTTCCAAGCGCTGCTTGCCCGTGAACAGCGCGGCTCGACCGGCTTCGGCAATGGCGTAGCAATGCCGCATGCACGCCTGACGGGGCTCAAGCAGGTGACGGGAGTGTTTGCCCGCCTCAGCCCCGCGCTCGATTTCGACGCGCCAGACGGACGGCCGGTCGAATTGGTTTTCTGTCTGTTGAGCCCTGAACACAATGACGCTCTGCATCTGGCCGCACTTGCGGGAATATCCCGTCGGCTCAGTCGTTCCAGCCTGCGTCGGGTCCTCAGGGGAGCCAATGAGGTGGACGCGATCCATGCCCTGCTGACGGGACACGAGCACGGTCAGCCCGAGGCCGCTTGAGTTATCGCGGAACCTGCGTCGCCCTGCAGGGTCGGGGAGTTCTGCTGCGGGGACCGAGCGGATCCGGGAAATCCGACTTGGCCCTGCGTCTCATTGACGACGGCGCGGAACTGGTGGCCGATGACCGCGTCGTACTGGTCCCCAGTAGTGCCAACACCCTGACCGCGAGTGCCGCACCTCCGCTCCGGGGGTTGCTCGAGGTGCGCGAACTCGGCATTTTCCGCCTTCCTTTCCGGGCGTGCGTTGCGTTGGCGCTAGTGGTGGACCTGACGGACGAGGCGATCGAACGGCTTCCTGGACCCAGCGAGTCCTGGATTCTCGGGCAGGCTCTGCCGCTCATCCGTTTGCGCTCAACCTCCGTGTCGGCGGCAGCCCGCATCCGCCTTGCCCTGGGCACGGCGGAGCCCATAGCCGGCACCATGGGAGACGCCGCGTGAGCGAACCGGCAGGGCAGTCAGGCGAACGGTTCGACGGCGTCGGCATCGTCGTCGTCACCCACGGGCGATTTGGGGCCGAACTAGTCGCGGCAACCGAGCATGCCGTGGGCACCATGCCGGCTGTCCGAATCCTGGAAGTCGGACCAACAGATGACATTGAGGAGCGGCGCCAAGCCATTCGACAAGCGGGTGAAGCCGTCAATTCCGGACGTGGTGTTATCTACATCGTCGATGTATTCGGCAGTACGCCGGCCAATCTCACCCGCTCCGTCGTGCAGGAATCGGAACCGGAAGGGCAGGCCATGATGCTGGCCAATCCCAATTTGGCGGTCATGTACAAACTCGCCGAGGCCCGGGGACGGGACATGCCGCTGTACGATCTCCTGGATATTGCGCGCTCGGCCGGTCGCAAGAACATGCTCGAACTCGAGGAAGCGCTGCGGGGCGGACGGGACGCCACCGAGTGAACCCGGCAGAACCCACTGCTTCCCGAACGGCGGAGATCCGCAACCTTCGCGGCTTGCATGCGCGCGCAGCGGCGCGGTTTGTAAAGCGTGCCACCCAGTTCCAAGCCGACGTCACCGTTCGCAAGCACAACCTGGCTGCGGACGGCAAGTCAATTCTAGGCCTAATGGCGTTGTCCGCATCGCTTGGAACCACCGTTTTGATTGAAGCCACTGGTCCGGAGGCAAAGTTGGCGGTGGCTGCCCTTGTACAGCTTGTCGACGACCGGTTCGGCGAAGAGCACTGATCGCCGTCAGGCCCACCGTACACAGCCCTGTTGGGAGGAGCATTCGCTTTCGCTCTATGAGCCGGCATCCACACACCGGATCAACTCGCTTCGTGGAAACAGACTACGTAAGCCACTCCGTCCTCGGCACTGTGTGCCGCACACGCCCCGGCCTCGAACTTGTGCCTACGCAGACCCTTAGTGTTCATCACGTCTTGGAATCAAATGTACCGATGCGCATTCGCCTTGCCTTGGTCTGCGCTGAGCATCACGATTTGAAACTCCCGCGTCCAAACTGGTTTAGTGGATAAATTAGATTTAGTGCCGCGAGAATCGTGACAATGAATTCTGTGAGTTCCCCTCGCCTCGGGGCACCAGTAGCAGCGTTCACCAATCCCTCCACCATAACAATGGCGAGCACATAGCCTAGATACTGGTATCGCTTCGGAATCGGTATGCCCCAGCTGTCGAACAGTCGTCCTGCGTGAATAGATCTATGATAGAGTGGCGTGATCACAGCCAGGTACAAAAGGAACGCCAACAATATTCCCTTTGAAAGGAAGTCTTTGTTAATCGATACATTCCCGATATCCAGATTGTGTAGATTGATCTCCTGTTGTTTGTTATAGTTCTGAAAGAATTCTGTGCTTTCGATGCCCAGAAGCCTTTGCCCCCAAGAGATCTCTTCCCCGGCGCCAAAAGCCGCCAGCACTACTAGCGCAGCAAGAACCGACCGTTGTCTCCAGTTGAGAAAATGTTTGTATTTCCAAAGGCGGCCACCCAAAACAACTACCACTGAACCCAATGCTAGTACGGTTAGCCACTCCAGTAGGCCGTCCTCCGCGGTATAGACGTTGTGAAAATAATCTTCATTCGCGACACCAAGAAACACCCCCAAAGCAAACAAAATTACCGCATTGGTCAGGACGAGTTTTTCGGTCTTCTCAACGGGCATAGTAAGACCACCTCCCGACCCGCACGACAGCTTGAGAAATCAAATAGAGGAAAATTATCGGATCAATCAAATAATCTAACACGTTGTCGCTTTCCCCCGCACCATAGGCACTCGCCAATAACGCCAGCGTTGCCCAGACAGCCAGAGGCCGGGTGGCAACAGACAAAGACGATAGCAAGGCAAAGATCAACAGACCAATCTCTGTGTATGGATGGTACCCGACCGCGTACAGATCAAGGTAGCCGATGCCCAATGCCGACGGATACATCACTAGACCAAGCAACAAAGCACAAATGCGCAGCAGCCCCAAATTCTCCTGCGCCATCCCATGTGACCCGATGCTCCTTGCACCATAATTCCCCAAAATGATTAACATTGCCACACTAGGTTCACTTTGGATTGAAGCAACAAACCCGACTAGCCGAATGCCGTTAAATTGGATCGAAAAGGTTAGCATCAAGAGCGCCGCGGCAATTCCCAGCTTAATCCTCCAGTTGTCAGTAAAGCTGGCTGCGCAGCAAACCCCAAGCGAAGCCAACACGCATGCCCAGCCAAAATATCCGTATACAGTCACTGCCCCATAACTTGACCACGCCTTGCCTTTGAAAGCCAAGCATCGTTGAACATGACGTGCTTAATGTACTTGCGGTTATACGTGTAAACTATGTGCGTCCAGCCACCATTGTCCCGCAAAATTGATGGGTAGGAAAACATATATTCCTTGCCGTCTTCTGAATGTTCAAGGTCATAGATGCGCGTCCATTTCGCCTGATCACGCACAGAAACTGCCAACGATAGAATATTTCTTGCAGTCTCGGAATGATTGTAGACCAGTAGCAATTCATCGCTGGGCAAACGGATAGCGTCAATTGCACTGTCCGGGTTCGGCAAGTTCGAGCGTTTTGGCAAAGTAAATGTCAGCCCCCCGTCAGCAGTGCTGACATAGTGAATTCTCTTGTCGGCACCGCCGGCATCACGCAGGAAGACATTCGCAGTTTCTGCATCCGCGGGAACCAGCGTCGGCTGAATATGACTCCGTCCAGCGGTTAGTCGTTTCTTTCCCAGTACCATTCCATTCGCATCCAAGTGCAATAGTTCAGCGAACTTACCCAGGAATTCGTGGTAGACGGGAAGTGTAATGCTCCCGTCTTGCATTTGGATTGGTCGGCCTCTTACCAGGGTGCTCACATTAAATGACGGGCTGGTTACCAGCCGCTTCACCGGACCAAACGTCTCGCCACCGTCCTGGGACACCATCGCGTTGATTGCACTGCCGGACCATCCGCCGAAAGAGACGCTGACGAAAAACATCCACACCTGTCCGCTTGCATCGAGAAATCCAACGGGGTTGCCGAGTTTCTTGACGTATCTACCTAACTCTTCGGAGAGCTTATCTCTGTTCATGATTTCGCGTGCAAGACTCCATTTTCGTTCAGCCTGCTGAAACTGTGCCGTATATATCCCCACATCGCGGGCCCCTTCTCTGCTGCCGCCGTACCAGAACGCCCGGATTCCTCCATCGGGAAGCGTGGTTAGGGCGGCGCTGTGGACCGTGGCGCGCCCCTGAGGGTCAATCGCATACTCTTCCCAAGCAGGTTCAGCATTGGGATCGTGTGTCAAGTCAGTTGTGTCCGCTCCGGTTCCGGAACGCCCCGCTTGGTAGCCAGGCGCCGCATCGTATGAATTAACAGTTTCAAGAATGGGTAGCGAGGCAAGAACTAGCAATGCGCAAATGCCTACAAAACCGGATATGCGTCCCTTCGTCGCTGGAAGTAACTGCGCCATGAATACCAACTTCGCGAATCTTTCGATGCCTCTAAAACTACAAACAGATGGGATCCCCCTCAACTTGTCCTATTCTACGATGGGTCAAACGCTTTCCATCGGATAATTTGCGATTTGCTGTAGTACGGCTGATGGAGCGAGCGCCGACACTGGCCTTTAACGCCCCCAGTCGCAACTCCACAAACGGAGGCCCGATATACTGCGTCCCCCGCGTGTATGGATCATCGCCGCCATGACTTCTAAACATCTTGACTACAAGGTTGCCGACCTGGAACTTGCGGAATGGGGCCGCAGGGAAATCGAGATCGCGGAGACAGAAATGCCGGGCCTCATGGCGCTCCGCGACGAGTACGCTGGTCAAAAACCCCTGGATGGCGCTCGCATTGCGGGATGCTTGCACATGACCATTCAGACGGCCGTTCTGATCGAGACCTTGCTTCAACTCGGCGCCGAAGTGCGCTGGAGTTCCTGTAATATTTTTTCGACGCAAGATCAGGCGGCAGCCGCCATAGCTGCGCGGGGGATACCGGTATTCGCATGGAAGGATGAATCCGAGGAAGAGTTCTGGTGGTGCATTGACCAAACCATTCACGGGCCGAACAACTGGACACCGAATCTCATTCTTGATGACGGCGGCGACCTCACAAAAGTCATGCATGAGCAGCACGGAGATCTGATGCGCAGACAGGTCCGAGGCGTCTCTGAGGAAACCACCACGGGCGTACGCCGCCTTGCCCAGATGGCGGCGAAAGGCAGCCTGCTCGTGCCCGCCATCAATGTGAACGATTCGGTAACTAAATCGAAATTCGACAACCTCTACGGATGTCGCGAAAGCCTAGTGGACGGCATTCGCCGTGCGACCGACGTGATGCTCTCAGGCAAGGTAGCCGTCGTCGCCGGCTTCGGTGATGTCGGCAAAGGGTCGGCGGCTTCGCTGCGAAATGCCGGAGCCCGGGTACTCGTGACTGAAATCGATCCCATCTGCGCGCTGCAGGCAGCGATGGAAGGCTACGAAGTGACCACGATGGATGCAGCTGCGCCGAAGGGCGATGTTTTTGTCACTGCCACAGGCAACACCGACGTCATCACACTGGACCACATGCGCGCGATGAAGGATCGGGCCATCGTCTGCAACATTGGCCATTTCGACAACGAAATCCAAGTCGACAGTCTCTCGAACCTGGCTTGGGAGGAAGTGAAGCCCCAAGTCGACCAGATCCGCTTTCCAGACGGCCACAGGATTATCCTCCTGGCTCGCGGTCGCCTGGTGAATCTTGGCTGTGCAACCGGACACCCCAGCTTCGTTATGAGCGCATCGTTCACCAACCAGGTACTGGCACAAATTGAGCTCTGGACCCGGAGCGACCAGTACAGCCGGGCCGTGCACGTACTGCCCAAGCACCTTGACGAAAAGGTCGCCGGTCTTCATCTCGAGCGTCTTGGCGCCCAACTCACCTGTTTGACCGATACCCAGGCCGAGTACATCGGAGTCGACCGCGACGGGCCCTTCAAACCGGCGGCGTACCGCTACTGACGTGGGCTGCATCCCTGACTCAATCGCCGGCGCCGGCAAACTGCTGCTCCCCGACATCGCTGCAACCGCGGCACTCGCCGCCAGCTTGGCCCCGCTGACCCGCTGTGGCGATGTCATTGGAATGACCGGCCCTCTTGGTGCCGGGAAGACGACGTTTGCCCGCGCCTTTATCGGAGCCCTCGGTGGTGGCGAAATGGTGGCTAGTCCCACCTGGTCCCTGGTTCAATGTCACGCGACGGACGTGGGAGACATCTGGCATTTCGACCTGCACCGGCTCGGGCGGGCCGAAGAAGTGTGGGAACTCGGACTTGAAGATGCGCTCACTGACGGGATTTCCCTTATCGAATGGCCGGAAATCGTGGACCATTTGCTCCCGGCCGCGCGCCTGACCCTGCGGCTGGAGCATGCGTCTTCTGGCAGGGTGGTGACGCTTGTTCCGGGAGCCACGTGGAGCGCGCGCCTCGTTACGGTGGCCGAATGTGCTTGAGCGCCGTGCTCGGCAAGACACGTTTCTGAGACGCCAGGGAATCGACCCAGCCACAGCGACCATGCTGGCCGGCGATGCCTCACACCGCAGGTACTTTCGCACAGCGGGAGGGGTGCTCATGGACGCTCCCCCGGACCTTGAGGACATACGACCGTTCGTCCGCATGGCACGGCACCTGCAGGGTCTCGGGCTGTCCGCACCAACGGTGCTGGCTCAAGACCCGGACGACGGCTGGCTCCTGCTGGAGGACCTCGGGGACGCGCTGTTTTCCCGTGTGCTGGCTGACGGAGCAGCGGCCGAACCTTTGTACGAATTGGCGGTCAATGTTCTGGTTGTCCTTTCGCAACACCCTCCGCCGCCGTGGCTCGACCCGTATGATCTGAGGCTCTTGCATGCAGAAGCCGACCTGTTTCTCGACTGGTATCTACCGGCCGTGGGGGTCGTGCCGGATCAAGGGCGCCGTGACTCCTGGCATGCCGCCTGGACCGAGGCGTTGGCACCTCACCTCGGTGCCGCGCCCGTCGTCGTGCTCCGTGATTGCCACGTGGACAACCTCATCTGGCTGCGCGACCGACCGCGACCGGAGAGTGTCGGTCTTCTCGATTTTCAAGACGCATTGGCAGGGCATCCTGCGTACGATCTTGCGTCGTTACTCGATGATGTCCGAAATCCGTTGCCGTCAAGTCTTGTTGCGGGATTGATGGGACGATTCCTTGCGGAGACAGCGCTGAACCCGCTAACGTTTCATGCTGCCTTTGCAGCCCTTTCCGCTCAGCGCTCTACCAAGATTCTCGGTATTTTCACCCGACTCGCCCGTAGAGACGGAAAGCCCCGTTACCTCGCCTGGCTTCCTGCTGCGTGGCACCTACTTGAACTCCGGATCAAACACGACAGTCTGGGTGCAGTCCGGAGATGGTTCGACCGATACGTGCCGTTCCCACTCCGACAGCCGGACGCGTTCGACCACACCGGCAACCCGTGATCACGTGCGGCTGATGCCATTCGCCCCTGCCGGCCCGTGAGAGCAATCCGCACAGCCATGGTGCTCGCGGCCGGCCGAGGGGAGCGCATGCGCCCTCTCACAGACCGGGTCCCAAAGCCACTAGTACAGATTGCCGGCCGATCCATGCTCGACCGCATCCTTGATGCGCTCGACCGGTTCGGCGTGTCGCGCACCGTGGTCAACGCCTATCACCTAGCCGGGCAGATCCAAGGCCTGGTGGAACAACGGGTACATCCCGCCGCCCGTATCAGCCTGGAATCAGAACGACTGGAAACAGGCGGCGGCGTGCGGCGGGCCCTTCCCTATCTTGGTCACGACGCGTTCTTCGTCACCAACGCCGACCTCGTGCTGCCTCGAGCGGACCGCGCGTTCCGGGTGCTGGAGCAGCATTGGGACCCTCAGGCGATGGATGCTCTGCTGCTGGTGATCCCTCGGGGCCGTGCGACAGGGTACACCGGGAGCGGCGACTTCGCTCTCCGTTCCTCTCACACGGGAGCCGCGCCGCTGACCCGCGCCGGCGAGGGCCCGCATCCCTACGTGTTTACAGGAATACAGGTGCTCGCACACAGCCTGTTCAAGGACACCCCAGACGGACCATTTCCGCTAGGGCTCCTTTATCGGCGCGCCCGTCTCAGGCATCGCCTGTTTGGAATCGTGCACAAGGGCGCTTGGTTCCACGTCGGCACTGTTCAGGCAGTGGGGAATACCGAACGGTTGCTCGCGATCGATGGAACCCCAACATGACGTACCTCCGGGTATCGATGAACCCTGCAGGCCAGCCGTGCGCACGCCTGTTCGCACGCGAATTGCTACGGCGCGCGCATCCGTCAACCAGCCTTGCCAATACCACAGTGCTCATTCCCAACAACCGCTCGGCCCGCACCAACCTGCGCGTGTTTGCCCGGCGGGCGCACTCGCGGGCCTTTCTGTTTCCCCGAACCACGCCACTCGGGGAAGTCGGCGAGGAAGAGTTCAAGCCAGGTTGGGATGGGACGGATGGGGGAGCGGACGAGGCGATTGGCGAGTCGCTACCGGCCAGCCGCACCATTCATCGCCAGCTGCTCCTCACCAAGCTGGTTGCCTCGATGCGCCGGGACCGTGCCGGCGGCGCCATACGAACCGCAGTAGTCATCACGGGGCACGTGGTCAACCATTCCCCATATATGCTCTTTGTCGGAGATACCGATGCATTCAGACGATGAAGGGATCTCCATCGTTACGCCCGCATATGAGGAAGCCGGAAATCTTTCGGCGCTGTCCCAACAGGTAGACGCTGCATTTGCTGCGTGCCAGCGTTGGGAGCTGATTGTCGTGGATGACGGTAGCAGCGACAACACCTGCTCGGTGCTCGCTGACCTGAAGAACCGATTGAAGAATTTGCGGGTGGTGCGGCATACCGAACGGGGCGGTCAAAGCAAGGCGATGTGTAGCGGCGCGGACGCGGCGCGCTATCCCTGGCTTGGTTTCCTCGACGCAGATGGACAGAACGATCCTGCAGACTTGGCGCGCCTGTACCGAGAGATGCTCGATGCGGGAGACGATGCGCCGGGCATGATTATCGGGCACCGGCGGCGGCGGCAAGACAACTGGGTGCGCAGAGTCTCATCGAGCGTAGCCAATCGTCTACGGGCAGCAGTCCTGCTCGACGGTACGCCGGATACGGGATGCGGAATCAAGGTGCTAGCCCGCCGCGACTTTCTCACTCTTCCGCAGTTTGACCACATGCATCGGTTCCTGCCTGCGCTTCTCCTGCACCAAGGGTTGCGTACTGTGTCGCGTCCCGTGGCGCACTATCCGCGCGGCGCAGGAAACTCGAAGTACGGGCTGAGAAACAGGCTCTGGGTTGGAATCGTGGACCTGCTGGGCGTCTGGTGGCTCGGCCGACGGCGGTTTCGTTCAATCCGGACGGAGGAGTTGGATGGGTGATTACCTTCAGACCTTAACGACATTGCCACCTATCGAGCTCGTGTGGCTCGCGATAGGCTTCGGCGGGCAGGCGATATTTGCTTCGAGGTTCCTGTACCAATGGATCGCCAGCGAACGGGCCGGTCGGAGCTACATTCCACGCGCTTTCTGGTATCTGAGCTTGGGCGGCGGCATTACGTTGCTTGTCTACGCCATACATCGCGGCGACCCAGTGTTCATTGTGGGTCAGCTCACCGGGGCGGCGATCTACACGCGCAATCTGGTTCTTATCCACCGTAGCGATCAACTCGACTCCGCCTGATGCGCGCCCCACGATTTCCAGCCGAAGCGTGGCTTGCCGTGGCCGCGCTGCTGATGCTGACGGCGGGACTGGGCCTCCGGGATCCCTGGGCGCCGGACGAGCCACGCTATGTCCTCATCGCCGCTGAGATGTTGCATTCGGGTGACTGGACGGTTACCCGCCATGGCGGTGTCATCTATTCGGAGAAGCCGCCGTTCTACTTCTGGGCGCTCGCGGCCTCACTCTGGCTTGGTGGCTTGCGAATGGGCTTCCTGCTTCCCGCTCTGGCCGCAGGGCTCGGCACCTTGGCATTAACTTGGGATCTTGCCCGGCGGCTATGGGGTCGGGAAACGGCGCTTTATGCGCCCTTGGCCCTCTTGGCCTGTGTGCAGTTTACGTTGCAGGCGCGAACCGCGCAGATCGACGCCGTGTTGTGCTTCTTCACGACGCTCAGCCTGTATGGACTGCTACGTCACCTTTTGCTGGGCCCTGATTGGCGTTGGTTCACTTGGGGTTGTCTGGCCGCCGGAATCGGCGTGATGACCAAGGGGGTCGGGTTCCTACCGCTACTCATTCTACTGCCGTGGGCGATCATGCGTTGGAATAGCTGGCCGCTCCCCCGGTTCGACGGAGGAATTCGATGGCTCGTCGGGCCCCTGGCCTTCGGTGCGCCCCTCGCATGCTGGATCACGCCTCTTGCGCTCAGGGCTGTGGGAGATCCGAGGATTGCCACGTACCTCAACGATCTCCTGTTTCGTCAGACTGTTACGCGGTACTCTGATCCTTGGGGTCACATCCAGCCGTTTTGGTACTACATCCTGGAGGTGATTCCATGGGCATGGTTCCCGGTGGTGGTGCTCGTGCCCTGGCTGGCAGTGCGATGGTTGCGACGCTGGAGGGCACGCGACCCCTATACCGGACTCCTGCTCCTGTGGGTGGCACTCGTCCTGTTGTTCTTCACGGTGAGCCCAGGCAAACGCGACGTGTACCTGCTGCCGCTTGTGCCTGCGCTCGCACTGCTTTCCGCTCCGCACCTACATGAGCTGTTGAAGCAGGCTTCCTGTCGTCGCGCCCTGTGGGCAGCAGCGCTGGTCGCGTGTCTGGTCGTGAGCGGAGTGTCAGCCTGGCTGTTGTGGGGCGATCCCGAGCGGTTGGCGTCCTTGATGGCGGTCTACGAGACAAGTACCGCGCCTGTCTGGACACTTCTTGCCATTGGACTCTCCGGATGTGCGTTGACTCTTATAATGCGAGCCCGATGCGCAACATTCGCGCTGCTCATTGTCTTCGGCTGGCAGCTCTGGGGCTGGGCATTGCAACCGCAAATCAATGACATCCGATCAGGTGGCCGCATTGCGGCCCGGGCACTCAAGAATATGCCGAGCGCTGCACCCCTAGGTCTTGTAGCGTGGCGAGCACAGCAGGTACTTCATCTCGATCGCCCTACGGTCCATTTTCAAGCCCTCGGGGCCGGGTCGCACGAAGAAATCGAGCAGGCGGCGGCATGGCTTTCCGAAGACGGCTCACGAAGGCTGCTGATGCCCGTAGAGCACCGCGGTGAGTGCTTTGTCCGTGACAGCGGCGTGGCTTTGGGCCATGCGCACCGGCGCGATTGGACGCTGCTTGCGCCGGATGACCTCAGCGGTGCCTGTTCCGCACCGCCTGATCCCGCCCACCTCATCAACCTTCCCCGTCTGCGCCCATAGGGACTTTCTCACCCATTCCTGCTGACCGGCGACGACGCGGGCCTGTCGGGCGTCCATTCGTGCACCAAGAGTGTTGCGCAATGGCACAAAGAGCTTTGCGGTGGACGTTGCGACGTGATTCGCTGAGGACTGGCTGGAATGCCGGCATGGGAGAGTTCGCGAAGAGTTTGTTCATGACGTTGGTGGTCAACCGGGTGGAAGCGGACAGCGTGCTGCGCAAGATGTTCAGGGATGCGCGGTTTCACGTCCGGAGGGTCCAGGCGCTGCGAGAGACAGAGCGAGTACTTTCTGACGGAGCTTCTGCCTCATGACCCACCCTCGGGTTTGGACAATCCCGGCGGGCCAGCCGTTTGCAAAACGCTTCGTACGCGAGTTGCTGGCGCGAGCGCGGCCGTCCAAGGATCTCGCCGACACGATCGTTCTCGTTCCCACGAACCGGTCCGCGCGCACCCTTGGACGGGCCTTTGTCCGGGAAGCGCATCCGCAGGCTGTCCTGCTCCCTCGAATCCTTCCGCTCGGAGAGCTCGGCGAAGAGGAATTCCGGCTGGGGTGGGACGAAGCTCTGGGGGAGGAACGGAACGGCCTCGCGGCTGAGCTGAGGCCGGCCATTGGCCCGGTTCACCGTCAACTGCTGCTCACCCGGCTAGTCGCGTCCATGCGCCGCGAGCGGGCAGGGGGCGGACTTGCCGAGGCGGCACGCCTCGCCAAGGAACTCGGCGGCTTGCTGGATTCGCTGCAAAACCAGAATGTCAGCCTCGACGACCTCGAAACCCTGGTGGAAGAGGATCTTGCCGAGCACTGGCAGGAAACTCTGCAGTTTCTTGAGATTCTCCGCGAGCACTGGCCACGGCTTCTCGCGGGTGAGGGTTTCATGGATCCCACCGCCCGGCGCAGCAGGCTTCTGCAGCTCCAAGCTGCCGCGTGGACTCGTACGCCTCCCCAAGTCCCGGTCATCGCGGCGGGATCAACCGGCTCGATTCCCGCCGCCCGAGAACTCATCAAGGTCGTGTCCGGGCTTCCCCGCGGAGAGGTGGTCGTCGCGGGGCTCGATGGCACGGTCGATGCGGCCTCCTGGGAAGCAATTGAAGAATCCCACCCGCAATTCGGGCTGAAGAAGCTGCTCGAGACTCTGGGTACCGAACGCCAGCATGTACGTGATTGGCCCGGAACCGAAACATCACCGCATGCGATTGCGCGAACCCGGCTCCTATCGGAAACCATGCGGCCAGCCGCAACGTCGCACCGTTGGCCCGAAACCGCACCTTCCATCGACATCGCCAGTGCCTTGGCAGGAATGCACATTGTCGAGGCGCGGGATTCCGTCGAGGAGGCCGGCGCCATCGCGGTACTGATGCGTGAAGCCATCGAGACTCCCGGAAAGACGGCGGCACTCGTGACGAACGATCGCGACCTCGCGCGCCGCGTTCGGACCACTCTCCGACGATGGAAGCTGGAGGTCGACGATTCCGGCGGTGAGCGACTCGCCGAGACCAATCCCTCTGTCCTGTTCCGGCTGGCCGTTCGAGCTGCTGCGGGTAACGGAAGACCTGTTGACCTCCTGGCCCTCCTCAAGCATCCACTGGCAACAGGCGGAGAGGAGCGGCACACGTTCCTTAGCCGTGTTCGCGACCTCGAGCACCGTACGGCACGTCGGCTGTTCGCGTGGCACGGGTTCCCGGATTTTCGCGCCGAGCTTCGAAATCAGGTCCAGCGAAGGCCGGCTCTGGCCGGCCTCGAGAAGTGGTTCCTGACGCTTGAGCAGCGGATCACCCCGCTACGATCATCGCTCGGCAAAACCACGGATGCCGGCGAGATCGCGCGGAACCATCGCGAGTTTGTGGAGTGGCTCGCGGCGGGTACCACCGACAATGGGCAGCTCTATGCCGATCACCCCGGCGAGCAGATCAAGAGGTTCTTCGCAGAATTCGAAACGGCCGCCCTATCCCTTGGAACCATTCCGGGCCGTGACTACCCGGACCTGTTTGACGAGGCATTGGCGGGGATCGCGATCTACCCTCGGACACCGGCTCACCCGCGTCTCAGCATCCTGAGTGCACTGGAAGCCCGCCTAATCAGTGCCGATCGGGTGATTGCCGGTGGGCTCGTCGAAGGAACCTGGCCACGCCGCGCCTCGCCAAATCCGTGGCTCAGCCGCTCGATGCAAACCGCGCTTGGGCTCCTGACCGACGCCCACCGTGCCGGTATGGGCGCCCACGACTTTGTCGACGCCGCAAGCGTGCCCGAAGTCTGCCTCTCGTTTGCGCACAAGACCAAGGGCAATCCGACCGTCCGCTCGCGCTGGCTCACCCGCCTGAATACCGTGCTGCTTGCTGGGGGGCACGCCCTACCACAATCACCGGCCCTCGCACTGTGGCGGAATCTCACCGCGCCGCCCGCCTACGCACCGGGCCCGGCGCCGACGTTCGCGCCGCCGCTTGCGGTCAGGCCGCGCAAACTGTCCGTCACGCAGGTGCGGACGCTGATGGAAGAGCCGTACGCCATCTATGCCCGGCACGTGCTGGGTCTCCGGGCGCTGAACCGACCGGGGCAACAGCCAGGCCCCGCCGAATTCGGCAGCGCCGTACACCAAGCCCTGGAGAGATTCACACAGGAAACTGCCGCAGGCGACCTTCCGTTGGATGCCCGAGCGCAGCTGCTAGTGCTCGGTGCGGAGGAGTTTGCGCGATTCCAGACTCCCGACCTGCAAGGCGACCGCTGGTGGGAACGATTCGCCTGGTCCCATCGCTTCGCCGCCATTGCGGACTGGTTCCTTCACCAGGAACAGCTTCGTCAGGGGGAAGTGGGGGCTGTCTGGGCGGAGACGAGCGGGACGTACGAATTTGGGGATCCTGCGTTCACGCTAACCGCGCGGGCCGACAGAATCGAAGTCAGCAGAGCC
The DNA here is from genome assembly GCA_965215575.1 of Alphaproteobacteria bacterium. Taxonomy (GTDB): domain Bacteria; phylum Pseudomonadota; class Alphaproteobacteria; order TMED109; family TMED109; genus VXPW01. Next base: position 1,109,525 of record OZ244069.1, on the reverse strand, counting down.
GACATGGCGCTCACCATCGCCGACTACAAGACAGGCTCCATTCCGTCGAAGAAAGCGGTACTGGCCGGGCTTGAGCCGCAACTCCCGCTGGCGGGCGTGATCGCCGAAGCGGGTGGCTTCCCGGAAGTTCCGGGCGATGCCACCGTGCACCAGTTGGTCTACTGGCGGCTTACAGGACGTGGTGAAGGCGGCGAATACATCCCCATGCTCAGCCCTGGCCGGGCCAAGGAGGCGCTGACTACGTCGCTGGAGCGGCTGCAGACGCTCATCACACGGTACGACAATCCTGGCGTTCCCTACGAGGCCGTCCACGAGCCTGAGCCATATTCCGATTATGCGGCGCTCGCCCGCACCCACGAATGGACGTTGGCCGGTCTTCGGGATTCCGACGAATGACCGCCGACGTAACCCACGCACTATCGGACGCAGTTCGACGTCAGCGGGAGGCATCGGACCCGGACATCTCCGCCTGGGTTTCGGCCAACGCCGGAACAGGGAAGACCAAGGTCTTGACCGACCGGCTGCTCCGGCTGCTTTTAAGCGGTGTCCCTCCAGAGCGTGTGATCGCCATTACCTTCACACGCGCAGCCGCAGCGGAGATGGAAAACCGCCTGTTTGGTGAATTGGTCAAGTGGGCTGCGCTGGATGATTCATCGCTCGCGAACGAACTCGAGAAACTCGTTGGGCACCGACCGGAGAATCCGAGCGCTGCCGCAGCGACTGCTCGCAGGCTGTTGGTCAAGGCGCAGGAGTGTCCAGGCGGCGTCAGGATCCAGACGATTCACGCATTCTGTCAGTCCCTTCTGGCCAATTTTCCGCTCGAAGCGGGCTTGGCGCCACATTTTCGCGCGATCGATGAAGCCGAGTCAGAAGCATTCCGGGCCGAGGCCCGAACCGGCGTGCTGCGGGCGTCCATGAGCGGGGCGGGACCCTTGACGGAGGCATTTCGGACCCTCGCCGGGACTCTCAGTGTGGACCAGATTGGCGTTGCTCTGGATGCCTACCTCACGAAGCGTGAAGCGTTCCTGAGCGCGATCCGCGCCGCGGAGGGAATCGACGCTTACGTATTGCACATCGCTGAATTGCTCGGGTGTGCTCCAGACGATACTGAAACGGCGGTAATCCGACGCGCATGGGAACGCGTAGCGCTTGGCGAGCGCGCCCACCAAGCACGCGATGCCGCCGGTGATCTCCTCTCCGGTGCGCACGCAAAGGTCAGTCTGATCCAAACGGGGGAAGCGCTACAGTCCTGGATCGACGTTGCCGACGATCATGCGGCACGGCACGAGCCATGGAACCGGTGGCGTCACGTCTTCTTCAGGCAAGACGGCGCCCTCCGCAAGCGCCACCCTTGGTCAACAGGAAGTGCTCGCAACGCAGGGTCGCCGGTGAAACCGGAAACCGTTAGCTTCCTGGAGTCCGAAAACCGGGACGTTCAGCGGGATATCGAGACGCTCGCTCTGGTACGCACGTTTCGGGTTTCCGCCGCCTTGGCACGCCTGGCGGAAGAAGAGCGCCGGAGGTACGAAACCCTCAAGCGGGAACGCGTCGCGGTTGACTACGAAGATCTCCTTGAGCGGGCTGGCGAGCTACTAAGCCGGCAGGAGGCGAGCGACTGGATCCTGTACAAGCTGGACGGCGGAGTGAGCCACATCCTGGTTGACGAAGCCCAAGACACTGCCCCCTCACAATGGCGCGTGATCGCGGCCCTCGCGGAGGAGTTCTTTTCCGGCGAAAGTGCTTCCGAAGACCCGCGCCGCACAATCTTTGCCGTCGGAGATCCGAAACAGTCGATCTACCGCTTTCAGGGTGCAGATCCTGACGCCTTTGCTGCAAAAGGCAGAGACTTCGAACAACGGATTGCTTCTGCAGGCCTCCCTTGGAAGACAGTGCGGCTTGAACTCTCCTTCCGGTCCACATCCGCTGTTCTTAGGGCCGTCGACCAGGTTTGGAACCAGTCGCAGGACGCGTCGCGCGGAGACAAGCAGACAGTCCACGTCGCCCACCGGGGCAGAGATTACGGTCGAGTTGAACTCTGGCCACCGGTCGAGCCGATAGAAGGTGACGAGCGTTCCAATGCGCACGTTCGACGCCTAGCCCGGCTCATGGCTGCACGCATCGGCGACCTGACGAAGCCTCGATCCGGGCAAAAGGCCCTCTACGGGCCTGGCGACATCATGGTGCTGGTGCGCAAACGACTGCCGTTCATGCCATTCATGGTCCGCGCCTTGCGCGAGGCAGGCATCCCGGTGGCAGGGGTCGACCGGATGCGGCTGATCGACCAGCCCCCAGTGATCGATCTCATGCACTTGGCCCGATTTCTGCTCCATCCACGTGACGATCTGGTGCTTGCCAACGTCCTCAGGGGCCCGCTCGCCGGCGTTGACCATGGCCTTGATGAGGAGCAGATGTTCGCGCTGGCACATGGACGTGAGCGCCAAAGTTTGTGGGCCACAGTGCGCGACAGGGCAGATGACCACGATGCGTTCCGAACCGTCTACGACCATCTCTCCCAACTCATCGTCAAGGCTGGTCACCTCACGCCGTTCGACCTCTTCTCCGACGTGCTGGATGGGACGCAAGGGTCGCGCTCGGCGCTGCTGGCGCGTTTGGGCCCAGACGCGTTTGACGCCATCGAGGAATTCCTCTTCCAGGCGCTTGAATTTGGCCATCGCGATATTCCTTCCCTCGAGCGGTTCACGGCCTGGATTGAGGGTGAAAACATCGAGGTCAAGCGGGACCTGGAAGCTGCGGGCGGCAACGTGCGCGTTATGACCGTACATGCTGCGAAAGGGCTCGAGGCGCCGGTGGTGTTCCTGGCCGAACGTGAAGGAAGGCCACGTCTCCAAGCCCCCATTCTTTGGCATGCTGACGGAACCGCGATGTTCCGGCTCCGGGAACGCGAGCAGCCCGCCATCGTCGGCCAGCTATATCAGGACTTCGTCGAGGAAGAACAACGCGAATATGAGCGTCTGCTCTATGTCGCCATGACCCGGGCCCGTGATCGGGTTATCGTCACATCCTGGCAGAGAAAAGCCCCGAAGGAGCCGGGACCCTGGTGGTCGAACATGGTCCGGAAGACGTTCGCAGAAGACCCAGCTGTCAGGGCAACGATTGGCGACTTTTCCTCTGCGCTCGATTCCGCCGCAAGCCCCGCATATGTCCTGGAGGAGAACGCCTCGGATGGACCACCTCCGCCGACAGAAGCGCTTGAGTCGGCGACTCCACAGGAACCAGAAGCTCTCCCGCCCTGGCTGCTTGCCCCCTCCGTTCTGGAGTTTCCGATTCTTCCCGCCCGGCGACCCAGTACGGATGTCATCGATGAGGGCAAGGCAGTCGCGCTGGCTCGAGGCACATTGGCGCATCAACTGCTCGAGTTCCTCGCCGAACTCCCCGCGGAAGACCGAGCGGACCGTGCTCCAGCCCTTGCCTCGCACCTCGCACCTAACCTCCCGGAGCGTATGCGTCTGGATCTCTGTGCAACAGCGCTCGCTGTTCTTGCGCGGCCGGAATTCGCGTTCATGTTCGCTGAGAACAGCCGAGCCGAAGTCAGGATCGCCGGAGACATCGATGGCCATATGGTGCTGGGGCAAATTGACCGTCTGATCGTGACCGACGAAGAGGTCACGGTGATCGATTTCAAGACCGGCGATCCGCCCCTTTCCTGGAATGAATCGCCCTGGGGTTACAGGGAACAGATGGCCGACTACGCCGCCCTGGTGGCAAAGGCCTATCCGGAACGACGCATACAGGGAATGTTGTTCTACATTGAAGGGCCGGTCTTGCTGGAGGCAGACGCGATCACCTGATCCTTCGGCGGGTGACGTCTGCCCGCAAGTATCCAGCAGCTCTCGGACCTAACCGCGTTATTTCCTCTGGAGAGCGGCGGAGAAACTATGTCAACGTACCGCACACGCCGACATCCCTGAGGGAGGAAGACAAATAAAAACCACTATTGGTAGCACTAAATACCTGACTGCATGCCACTGTAAAGAAGACTTTCTGTGCCTCGTGGAAGAGAGCCTGTTGAGGCTGCATCCCTCAGATTAAAAGCGAAGTGTTAAAGTTACTAACCTGGGCACGAGGCTTTTTGAGTTACAACCCACTTTGCAACATAAGGTTACTTAAGTCTCCTTCGCGAAAAATGTTCCCAGAGTGCGCTCCGCCGCCGACGGAGTAATCCTTCCTGTGCCTCCTTCCGGACAATTTGTTAGCTCACCGACTTTGATCTCGTCGCCTATCGCATACATATCTACTCGCATAAATGGGAACGGGGCGGCTAACCTAGACGCGATGTCCAACATCTGATCAAGTGCTACTGGTCGTTCATCGGAGACGGAACCATTTACCTTAGATATACAGAAGGGCTGCAAATTCCACTCGGTGTCATATAAATTCCGAGTATGGTTCGAGAAACGATTAGAATCAACTTGCACAAGTCTGGGAAACCCGCCGAAGCAAAACACCTTGTAATCCAAAGGGGGGGTAGTTCCATCGGCAGAAAAAAATTTCTCTACAATGATTTTGGGGGTTAGATTCTTGTAATTCTGTTCTCTCGTCTTTGCATAGTAGTCTATTTTGAGCCACTTCTGGAGGAGCGCGCGGTTCGGTTGGGGGGATTCTCTCGTGCAGATCATTGCAGGGCCGCTGGCATGCGTGGGCTTTAAGATGCAGGGAAGTCGGTTCGGAACAAACCCATCTATGTCCGAACAGTTCCTCAAAACATCTAGAGACTCGCAAGTGAATTGTTCCCCCACAATTTTCCCAATATAGATCTTCACGTACTCTTTGTCGCTCACGAACTGGCGAAACGGGTCCAGCAAGGTTCCATCTACCTTGATCCGGTATAGGTGATCGTTGAATAGTTGGGGGTCGCGCGACTTCGGAATTCGCCAGTGGCGTGAACAGTGACGAAACCAGGCAAAGGCCGTGTCGCCCAAATCACTCTTGGGCAATACGTTACGCAAAATGAAGGGAGGTAGCATTTACCCAAACATAGTAAGGGAACGGCCCGCAAAGTTTCACTGCCGTGATTCTCTTTGTCGGCACGAAACAGATTAGCGGCAACTAGGCGGCAATGTCGATGTCACGTTGTGCCTGCTCACGCAGGACAACTGGCTTGCCGCTCACCACCCGCTGGGTTTGTGAACCCGGCCGCAGAGCCGGTCGAGGTAGTCCGCGTCGACCGTGACCGCCCGCGGGGCGGCCGCCGCCTTGGAGCAGCAGGCCGCGCAATCGCGGACAGTCCTGTGCCCTTTGGATCAGTTGTCGTATGTACTCGCTTGAAGTGCGGTAGGCGCTCGCGCCTATCTCAGCCAGATATTGGCCTGGCGCTGGATAGCTAGCGGACAATGCCCGAGAGGATGTGTTTTCGAGGATGGTTGTCTTTCGAGGGCACATCTTTCCGAAGTGTTGTACCATCCGAGCGAGGATGAACGCTATTGGGACGCGGTTAAATTGGTTTCCCTCAAACAGAAACTAAAGACAGCACCTCGGCGCCCATTTGGTCAGCGAGTTCGATTCGTAATCGCATTTCGCATTCCCAATTGCGTGATCGATTGTGGTCTCACGCGCGAAGTGACCTGTCACTTCGTTCAGAACGCGCTCCCATTCTTTCGGCTTGCAGATGAGGATCAAAAGCACTTCTGCGAAGCGGGGCTCCGAGTAGCTCTGGTGTTGCCCTCGCCAATTCTGATAGGAAACGAACAAACAAAGGCTGGGGCCGTAGGAGAGAAGCGTCGGTCGGCCGCTGTTCATAGTGTCAGACACATATTGCGTGATGTTTTCCATCAATTCCGATACCTGAGGCTGTTGTATCGAAACGGAGTACTAAGGTGAGCAAAGCTGTGCTGAAGATTCTCCACCTTCATTTTGGAACGAACGGTGGTGCAGAGCGCTTCTTTGTGAATTTAGCAAGCTCGTTTGGGGAGTTGGGTGTAAGGCAACGGTTCGTCATCCGTCCAAACCGTGTCTGGCGTCCGGAGATAGAGCATCTTGGCCCAATCATTGAGAACCACTACCGTCGACTGTCGATCTCCGCTGTCTGGCTAAAATGGCGGGTGATGCGCATGTCCAATGAGTGGCGCCCGAATGCGATCATGGCGTGGATGCCTCGAGCGGCGCGTCTAATCCCCGCCTATCCCGGAGCCGTAAGACTGGTTAGATTAGGCGATTTTCCTCAGCACCTTAAGCATTTTGAACGCTGTGATCTCTTGATTGGTAATATTCCAGGTATCGGCTTGCATTGCCGCGACCTTGGTTGGAATCGGCCCATTGTCACTATCACCAATTTCCCGCGGGATGTGGTGCCATCTCCAGTAGCGAAAAGTAACCTCAACACACCGGAAGATGCATTTGTAATATGTGGTGCCGGACGTTTCGTTAAACGTAAAGGCTTAGATTTGCTAATCCGCATCGCAGCACATACACCGAACTCCTATCTTTGGCTCATCGGCGATGGTCCAGAACGCAACGCTCTGGAAAGATCGGCAAAGGCCGCGGGCATTATTGACCGAACACGCTTCACCGGCTGGGTCGACGAGCCAATTCACTATATTTCCGCATCAGACATTTTTCTGATGCCGTCACGGCATGAACCGTTAGGCAACGTGGTTCTCGAAGCTTGGATGGCAGGAGTCCCTGTAGTGGCCACGCGAACCGAAGGCCCATGCTGGTACATGGAGAACGGAGAAAACGGCGTACTGACTGATATCGATGATGTGGAAGCTATGTGTTCAGCGGTCGAGCGAATACGAGAAAACCCTGTCCTTAGAGAGCACTTGGTAGCTGGTGGCCGAACATACCTTTCTTCATTCTTTTCAAAGAGTGCCATTACCAATAGGTATCTTGAGATCTTTTCTGGAAATTCCAGCATTCCCAAGCACTAGCCCGACACTATGGATGTACTCATTCTAAACCGATCGGCCGATATAAGGCGCATAGTGTTCCAGCGCCAACAACTTGCTGCGCTTGGGCTCCGATTTCAGCGAGTTGACGCGGTTACTCCAAAGACACTTAGGCCGGCAGGCCACGACCAATACTGGACCCGCTGGGAGCGCCCAATGACGGACACTGAAAAGGCTATCTTCGCGAGCCACAGACGTGCCTGGGAAATAATAGCTGCCCGCGATGGTCCAGCCTTACTTCTCGAAGACGACGTTTGCCTCTCTGCCGACGTTCCTGTGTTTCTCGACCGGATCATCGATATGACCGGTGTGGATCGGATTACGCTGGAAGTACGCGGAAGGAAAAAGCTGGTCGCCATTCAAAGTGAATCGTTTTGGTCGGTACGACAACTCTATCAGGATCGGACGGGAGCGGCTGCATACGTCTTGTGGCCTGCAGGCGCACGAAAGTTATTGGCGCGTTGCGTTTCCCGCCCAGGCTTGGCAGACGCTGTCTTGTGTTCCGCCTATGATCTTCAAACCTTTCAGGCAGACCCGGCACTCGCTGTTCAACTAGACCAGTATCAATACCAGGTTGGTACACCGCCGCTGATGTTCGATTCCACAAACAGTCCATACGCTGCGGTGCCTTGCAATCAGGATTCATCTTTCGGCCGGGCGCTCTACCGATTGCGGCGCCTTTGCGCACAACTTCGAATGGGTATTCGATATTTGCGTAATATTAGGAGGGGAGTTTGGCGACATGTTGCTGTTTCACAAGACTGGCCGAATTTGGGCGTCCCTTGCCGTTCTGGTTGTATGGGGTCACCGCCCGTGTCGATTGTTGCTGCGAGTGGGGACGCTGGCGAAACATCTAAACTGTGAGGATGCTAGGAACTACCTCGCACCCACAAGCGGGCTCCGTTCAATCCGATTTGTCGCCAGCATGGCGGAAGTAGTTGGGCACTCGTCGGGGTCGAAAGCTGTCCAAGCCGCGCCCTGTTCGTCGTTCACAGCGTGCTGACGGTGCGGGCATCGGGCAGCGGCCTTGCGCAGGTGCTCTTTCGGCTTCTGGAGCCGCTGAGCCCTTCCATGTTCTGGGCAGGACAGGGGGAGATTGTGAGGATGCTCGGAGGGGGGGGAAGTACGCTCAAGGAGGTGTTCAATGCGACCAACGCGGGAGACCAACGCGGGACTATTTGATCTACACGGCGTCCGCGTCACCCAGTTTTGCGCAAGGTCTCGGGCGAGCGGCACTCCAGGCGATACGCCATGGCAGTTGCCGATGATCGCCGACCCAGTATTCCGGTACAAGCGCCACGTCTCCATCGACCGCACGTACGGTTTCATCCGGCGCTCGGCCATCGCTGCGCGATCTGCCAAGACTAGGTGAACGCCTCCAAGAATCGGCGGATGCTGGCACCGACTTCGTCAGGAGCGTGATTCCGAGTGCGGAAGTCGCCGGATGGCGGCCTCGGGGCAGACTCAGGCTGTGGCCGCTCGGCGTTCGTGGAAGACCAGCCGCTGGAAGTTGTAGGCGAGGTTCGCCAGACCGATCTTCGTGCGAGCCCGCGCGAGACCGATCGTTCGCACGCGCAACCCCATCCGCTCTTTCTGGTGGGCGAAGACATGCTCGACCTTCGCGCGCACCGCCGATTTCCGCGCGTTACCGCGAGCGATGTGGCGCGGCAACGGCCGGCCCGGCGACTTCTTCCGATGGATCTGCGACACCCGCCCCAGGCTCGCCAGCCACGCCTCGTTGGCCGCCGAGCGGTAGGCCGTATCTGCCTAGACACTCGCCGCCAGGTTGTCACTCGTCACCAGCTCGGACAGCATCGATCCGTCATGGCAGGCTGCGTCGGTCACCGCCGCGCGCCGGATAAACCCGAACCGGCGGTCGATCGCCACGTGGTTCTTGTATCCGAACACCGGGATCGCAATCGTCGGCTGCTGCTGCCGGGCGCCGCCGGGCGGACGCTGCCGCCCGGTTTTCACCGTCCAACGGGCGTCAAGATCCTTCTGGGCTGCCTTCGCCGGCTGCCCCGGCCAGATCACGTCCGCAGGCTGCCCGGACTTCGCCGCCTCCTTCTCCGGACGCGTCAGCCGCTGCCGCGACGCTGCCACCAGCGTCGCATCCACGATCTGGCCCCCCATCGCCAGATAGCCTGCCCCGCGCAGCGCCCGATCGAAGGCAAGGAACAGCGCATCGATCACGCCGGCCCTGGTGAGCCGCTCACGGAATGTCCAGATCGTGTTGCGCTCCAGCGTCGGGGCACCCAGCTCCAAGCCGAGAAATCGCAGCCAGCTCAAGCGGTCGCGGATCAGAAACTCCATCCGCTCGTCGCCCACCGTATGCCGCGCCGCCAGGATCAGGATCTTGAACATCACCACCGGGTCATACGGCGGACGGCCGCCCTTCGATCTGTCCGCATAGCCCAGTGCGCGCTCCAGGGGCTCCCGGAACTGCTCAAAATCGACGACCCGGTTCAAGACCTCCAGCGGATCTCCCGTCTTCGACAGCTGCGCAAGATGATCCGGCAAATCAAACAATCCCGTGGGTCGCATCGCTCGTACCCCTCGCTGCTTCGGCAACCGGCCCGCACCTTAGTACGATCCGCCAGGTAAATGGAGGGGTCCAGGTGATGCTGCGGACGATGGAAGCCGGCGACAACCTAGTGGCGAACGTGTGGGCACGTTCCGCCTACCGCTTGAAGTCGAACAAAGGCATGCTTGACCAGCCTCCGGCGGGTTCCTAGTCAGCCCCGATCGATTGGTCCAACCGGAATGTTGTTGCAAGGCGGGGGAGTCTGCGGCCAAGCCGGTCGTCCGGCTCCGCCACGCTGCGCCGCCCGCCCGGCTTGGCGACACAATCGTGTCCGGTGCGGGTGGACGGTAGCCTAGGGCGCTGTGGGGCCGTGCGGTGTTCTAGTGCCGACACCATACTTCGATCAGGATTTGGGCCTCGCGTAGTGAGGTAAAGATCTCGCGGTTGAGCACCTCGTCACGGATCTTGGCGTCTAAGTTCTCGACATAGCTGTTCTCCCAAGGGGAGCTAGGATTGATACAGGCAGTCTTCGCTCCAACCGTCGCTCCAGGTTCGGACATGCTTGGCCACGAACTCCGGCCGTTGTCCGACCAGATGAAGCGTGGCACGCCACGGAGCAGGAACAACTCGGACAATGCCTCCAGCACTTCCCAGGAGGCAAGCTTCCGCTTGACATGGATCACTAGACACTCCCGGGTCAACTCGTTCAGGATGTTCAGGATTTGGAGGGCTCGGCCGTCGTCGGTGCGAAGGCGCACGAAATCGTACGACCAGACGTGGTCCCGATGTGCTGTCCGCACACGCACGCACTATCCGTCGTGGGGCCACAGCCTCCGCTTCTTCGCTTGCTTCTGCAGGACTTTGAGCCCCTCACGCCGCCAGAGGCGCTCCACGCGCTTAACGTTCACCTGTCAGCCGGCGCATGCACTGAAAGCCGATAGACCGTGTCGGACAGAATCGACTTAGCTGTCACCAATATGCATCGGGGCTTTACCGGCGTTTCGGCTACGGCCGCCGCCGTCTTCCGAAAACAGGCCACGCGTTATCGCATGCTGCTTACTGGTCGCGCCTTGCCGGGCTGCATGAAGCCGGTTTCACTCCGTGAGGCCTTCAGGCGCTCAAGCAAACCCGCAGCAGGTCACCAGTACGTCCTGTGGCACGTTCGAAGAAACAATGAGATGCGCGCTGCTCTCTTTGCGCGCGATATCCTGAAGTTACCCGTACGCATCGTGTTCACTTCTGCTGCGCGGCGCCGTCACTCCGCGCTCCCGCGTTGGTTAATTGCCCGCATGGATGCGGTCATCGCCACAACCGAGGCAGCAGCATCGTTCGTCCCAAACGTACATGCCGTCGTCCACCACGGTGTCGACACAGACAAGTTCTGCCCAGCTGCAAACCGCAGCACTGCCTGGGAGCAAGGCAAGTATCCCGGAAATTTCGGCATCGCGACAATTGGCAGAATTCGTCCGGAGAAGGGAACTGACATCTTCGTCGAGGCGATGATCCAGCTGCTGCCGCTCTTTCCCAATGCCGCCGCGCTGATTGTCGGCTTGGCTACTCCTCGCCAACGCGGATTCCGGGCCAGGCTCCAACAGCGAATTGACGCGGCCGGTCTATCTGAACGAATCCTGTTCACAGGTGAGGTGAATTCTGAGCAATTGCCAAAACTAGTTCGGAGCTTGTCGCTGCTCATCGCGTCGCCTCGCTACGAAGGCTATGGAATCACTCCACTGGAAGCGATGGCCAGCAGTGTACCTGTTGTGGCCACAGATACCGGCTTCTTTTCCGCCTTTATCGGCGAGAACGAAGCCGGGACACTGGTTAGGGACCTAGACCCAGCACAAATAGCTTCGGCCGCCCGTGCACTGATTGACAATCCAGCCGCCATGGGTCGCAAAAGTGCGGATGCGCGAAAGCGGGCCCTCAATCAGTTTGGCCTTGATGCCGAGGTCAAAGGGATTCACAAGGTGTATGCGGAGTTATGGGGTTAGCGGCCAGCCTTCCGACGGATTCCCCAGGCTTTAGTCCAAGCCGAGGCCCCCACGCATGCGCCCGGACCGGACCGTTCATGAGCCCCCTTGATAGAGGTATTCCGTCCCGCTTCTCGGCAGCAGATTCCTCAGGTTTGATTGCTTCCAAACCCAGGAATCCAACCGCTATCACAATGGCCCGCTACCACCGGCGACTTCAAGAAATCCCGCAACGGCACGATGGACACGAGGGTCGCAAACCCAAGGTTCGCTCAACCGCGCACAGCGGTTGCATCGGGAGGCGCGCAGCATTCACGAACGCTAGAATCGCTCGCCTAATGCGCCACGCTGATGCGCCGGAGGGAGAAATACCATCATGAGCACCAAGGCCGTTACCGACGAGTCGTTTGCCACCGATGTCCTGAAGTCCGAGGTACCTGTTCTGGTCGACTTCTGGGCAGAGTGGTGCGGACCCTGCAAGCAAATCGCTCCGATCCTCGAGGAAGCCAGTGAGGAATACTACGGCAAGCTCCAGATCGCGAAAGTTGACATCGATGCCAACCCCGGAACGCCCACGCAATACGGCGTACGCGGCATTCCCACGATGATGCTGTTCAAGGACGGCAACCGCATTGACAGCCTGGTCGGATCAGTCTCGAAACAGGCCCTCTACAACTGGATTGATGATTCTCTGGACTCCACCGAAAGTAACACCTGATCAATCCGGTAACGGCAAGCGCACGTTCGGGGGAGGGACGTGCGACCACCCGCTCCAGCACCGACTAAAGCCGAATCTGAGATTCCCGGGCCTCGGAAAGTTCGAATGCTCGACCGGCCAACAGGAATGAGCCGGCAATGAGAATCTTTCCCGGCGGCGTCAATTTGCTGATCCCCCGCACCGCCTCTTCCAAGGATCCGTACGGCCTGACCCGCAGGCCCGCACCGTGAGCCTCCTCAGTCAAGTTGTCAGGACTCCACCCAGCTTCGCTCGATCCGAGCGGCACTGTTGCCACGTACTCTGCGACATCTCGAAACGCCGCGAAAAACCGTGCAGCGTCCTTGCTTTGGTGCAATCCCACGACCAACCGAAAAGGTGCGCCCGCGCCTCCCCAAGCCGCGAGCACCTGTGCAGCATCCGGGTTGTGACCGGCATCAACCCAGAGTTCTGAAGGTGCGGCGAGTCTCGCGAGTCGTCCCTTCCACAGCCTCTGAAGCCGTCCCGGCCAACGGACATTTGCCATGGCGCGAGCCGCCGTTGCGTGGGAAATCGCGAAACCGGGCATGGCCGCAAGACATGCCATGACGGTCCCGGCGTTGTCCTGCTGATGATCTCCGAGAAGGGCAGGCGAGAGACTTCTCCGTTCACCAGACGGGTCGACGTAGAATGCACGTCCCCCATGCCGCTCCAGGTGCCATTCGACTCCCTGACGCAAAAGTGGTGCACGCATTTCCCGCGCCCGGCGCGAAATCACCCTCTGGGCTTCGGGCTCTTGGCGGCCCACCACGACCGGCACGCCTTCCTTCAGGATGCCGGCCTTTTCGGCTGCGATCTGCGACAACTTCGAACCCAGCCGGTCACAGTGGTCCAGTCCTACGGGCGTGATCACTGTGAGCGCAGGCTGGCTCACCACATTGGTGGCATCCAAGCGGCCCCCCAACCCGGTCTCAAGGAGCGTCACATCCGCGGGCCGCGCACGGAACGCGAGTAGAGCGGCAGCGGTGGTAATTTCGAAAAACGTGATGGGCGCCCCGGCATTGACATGCTCTGCCATGGCCAAGGCCTCTCCAAGCTGGGCGTCCTCGATCGGGTACCCGTTGATCAGGATCCGTTCATTGAAACGCAACAGATGAGGAGAGACGTAGGCATTCGCACTGACGCCGCCTTCACGCAGCACGGCCGCCAGCATCGCGATGACGGATCCCTTGCCGTTGGTACCCGCCACGTGCACGACTGTGCCGAGCTCCCGCTCGGGATCGCCGAGCCGCTGCAAGAGCCTGCGAATTCGTCCCAGCGAAAGATCAATGGAACGCGGATGAAGCTCGGCGACGCGAGCGAGTTGTGCGTCAAGCAACGACCGCAACGCTGGTTGAGCCCTTCGTGGCAGGACTCGGTCCATCCGTGAGGTGGCCGAGAATGCGCACCAGCGTCACCTTCATGTTTGGTCGCGGAACCACAGCGTCAATCATTCCCAGTTCGGACACCTTCTCGGCCCGCTGGAAATTCTCCGGGAGCGTTTCACCGACCGTGCTTTCGATGACCCGCGGCCCGGCAAACCCGATCAGGGCCCCGGGCTCCGCCAAGGCGACGTCCCCAAGCATCGCAAACGATGCCGTAACACCGCCGGTCGTCGGATGTGTCAGGATCACGATGTACGGGCAACCGGCTTCGCGAGCATCCTCGATCGCGGCCACCGTCCGCGGCAACTGCATCAGCGACAGGATTCCTTCTTGCATCCGCGCGCCCCCCGAGGCGGTCACCGCAATCAACGGCTGCCGACGCTTCCTCGCGAACTCTGCAGCACGCACCAGCCCCTCTCCAACCGCCATGCCCATCGAGCCACCCATGAATGCGAAATCCAGTACGGCGACCACGCAGGGATGAGCACCAATGGGTCCGGTCGCCACAGCGATTGCATCCTTGGCACCAGTCTCCGCACGCATCTGGCGCAGCCGATCCGAGTAGCGTTTGCGGTCGCGGAACCGAAGCGGGTCTTCCTCGACCTCCGGTAACTCCATCAGGTCGAATGCCTCGTCGTCAAACAGGAGCCGGAGGCGTTCGTCCACCGGCATTTGAAGATGGTGGCCGCACGCGGTGCAGACGCGCAGTTGCGCCTCAAGTTCTTTGTGAAACAGCATCCGATCGCACGACGGACACTTTGTCCAGAGGTCGGGCACGGTCGGGCGCCGTACGACCGCCTGCAGTTTGGGGCGAATGAAGTCCGTCAGCCAGCTCATCGACCGAACTCCCCCTTAGGCCCTCCGTGCCGACAGCACGCCGGCCTTCAACTCGTGAACCCGTGCCGACACGATGTCCGACGCGCCCTCCGGCGAACGTTCCACGGCTTCAACCAGAGCCGATCCCACCACCACCGCGTCGGCCGTCTCCGCAATTTGGGATGCCTGTTCGGGCGTCCTGATGCCAAACCCCACGGCAATCGGGAGGTCGGTATGCGAGCGAATTCGCGCGAGCGCTCCTGCAACTGCCTCCGTTGCCCCCACCCGGGTGCCCGTAATTCCGGCGATGGACACGTAGTAGAGGAAGCCGGACGCGTTCCGCAATACGCTGGGCAGGCGCTTGGCATCGGTCGTCGGCGTGGCGAGGCGAATGAAGTCGATGTTCTGGGCCCGGGCAGGAAGACAGAGTTCAGTATCGGCCTCCGGTGGCAGGTCCACGACGATCAGTCCGTCAACCCCAGCATCCTTCGCGTCCTCCAGAAACCGCTCGTTTCCGTAAACAAAGATCGGGTTGTAGTACCCCATCAGTACCAGCGGAGTTGTATGGTCTTCGGCACGAAACTCCCGCACCATCGCCAGTGTCGCGACAAGTGTCTGACCGGCATCGAGGGCCCTCCGCGAACTCTTCTGGATCGCCGGCCCATCGGCCATCGGATCGCTGAACGGCATCCCGAGTTCGATCACGTCGGCCCCTGCACCCGGCAGTTTCGTCAGAATCCTCATGCTTTCTTCGGGATTCGGGTCGCCCGCGGTGACAAATGTGACTAGGCCCGCCCGGTTCGCTTCAGCCAGCGTGCGAAACCGTGTCTCGATCCGCCCGCTCACAGCTGGACCCCGAGTACGTCCGCCACCGAAAAGACATCCTTGTCGCCGCGGCCGCAAAGGTTCATGACCAGAAGATGGTCTGACGCGAGAGGCGGCGCCACTTTCGCTACGTGGGCCAAGGCGTGGCTCGGCTCAAGCGCAGGCAAAATGCCCTCGAGTTCGGCGCAGAGCTGGAATGCCTCCAGGGCCTCGGCGTCCGTAACCGACACATATTCCACCCGCCCGGCATCATGCAGCCATGCGTGTTCGGGACCGATTCCAGGGTAATCGAGACCTGCCGAGATCGAATGGGCATCAATGATCTGCCCGTCGTCGTTCTGCAGCAGGTAGGTCCGGTTTCCGTGGAGCACGCCGGGACTGCCGGCAGTGAGTGATGCGGCATGCCGTCCTGTCTCAACGCCCTCACCTCCAGCCTCGACGCCGATCAAGCGTACGCCCGCCTCGTCGAGGAACGGGTGGAAAAGGCCCATAGCGTTGGAGCCGCCGCCGATGCAGGCGACCAGAGTATCCGGCAGCCGACCCTCGGCAGCCATGATCTGCTCCCTGGTCTCGTTGCCGATCACCGCCTGAAAGTCGCGCACCATTGCCGGATACGGATGCGGTCCGGCGACCGTGCCGATGATGTAGAAAGTGTCATGCACGTTGGCGACCCAGTCGCGGAGCGCCTCGTTCATGGCGTCCTTCAGCGTGCGGGTTCCCGAACTGACCGGACGCACCTCGGCGCCGAGCAACCGCATTCGGAACACGTTGGGCCGCTGACGCTCGATATCGGTTTCGCCCATGTAGACCGTGCACGGTACCCCGAAGCGCGCACAAACGGTGGCGGTCGCCACTCCGTGCTGCCCGGCACCGGTCTCCGCGATGATCCGGGTCTTGCCCATGCGTCGCGCTAGAAGAATCTGGCCAATGCAGTTGTTGATCTTATGGGCGCCGGTGTGGTTCAACTCGTCGCGTTTGAAATAGATCTTGGCACCCCCGAAGCGCTCCGTGAGGCGCGGCGCGAACGTGAGCGGGCTCGGACGTCCGACGTAGTGCTTCAGTAAGTCATTGAACTCCGCCCAGAACGAATCGTCCTCCGCCGCCTGGGTGTAGCTCTCTTCAAGCTCCAGGATCAGTGGCATCAATGTCTCGGCGACAAATCTGCCGCCGTATGGCCCGAAGTGCCCGTCTTCGTCGGGTCCGCTGCGGAAGCTGTTGGACTGGTCCATGAGATGAATCCGTACGCGAAGACGCTGTCGAGACCTTACTGCAAAACCCGTGCAGCGCCGACGTCAGGCGCTCGTGTGGCTTCCAGAAACTCGACGATGAGGTCCGGATCCTTCACGCCGGGCCCGGTCTCGATTCCAGACGATACGTCAACCGCCTGCGCCCCGGAGCGAGCAACGGCCAATCCCACGTTCGCGGCGGTCAGGCCACCCGATAGAATCCACGGCAGCGGCAGGTCCAGTCCGCGGAGAACGTCCCAGTTGAAGCTTTGCGCATTGCCGCCTGGGCGGTCGGCGCCCGCGGGCGGGCGGGCATCGAAGAGGACCATGTCCGCAGCCCCACGATAAGCGACCGCCCGCTCGGCGTCGTCCCGCGTCGCAATGCCCATGGCCTTGATCACTTGCATTCCCGTGATGCGCTTCACCGCGGCAATTCGCTCCGGGGACTCCCGCCCGTGCAGCTGGAGCGCCCGAAGTCCCGTCGATGCTGCGATTCGGACTGCGTCGTCATCCGGGTCCACGAGCACACCGACCGCCTCGACGGTCGAGGGGAGCGCTCGGACAACGGCCCGGGCCAGATCGGGCTCAACATGCCGTGGTGACGGTGGAAAGAAGACGACTCCCACCCATCTGGCCCCGTGCGCGGCGGCCAACTCCGCGTGCAGGGGTTCGCGGAGGCCGCAGATCTTGGCTTGCACGCTCATCCGGCGACACCGCCGATTTCAGCATCGATGGCATCAAGCGCCCTGGCCGGATCTTCGCTGCCCGTAACCGGACGGCCGATGACCAGAAGGTCGGCGCCCGCCGCGACCGCGTTGGCCGGGGTGGCAATCCGTTTCTGGTCCTGTGCGGCGGAGGAAGCCGGACGAATCCCGGGGGTTACGATCAGGAACCCGGGCCCGGCCTCCCGGCGCACACGCCCGGCCTCGGTGGGCGCGCAGACGACCCCGGCCAAGCCGCTGGCCCGGGCAAGGAGGGCCAAGCGCACCACTTGGTCGGACATGGTTCCGCTGATCCCGGCTGACGCCAGATCGTCGGCATCCAGGCTGGTGAGTGCCGTAACACCGAGCAGCGCCGGCGGTTCCGGATAGGTTTCCGCCGCCGCCTGCGCCGCTTCCAGCATTGCCCTTCCGCCCGCAGCGTGAATTGTCAGCATGGCCGGAGCCAACAGGCGGAGCGACCGCAGCGCACCCACGACGGTATTGGGAATGTCGTGCAGCTTGAGGTCGAGGAACAGCGATGCGCCGGTATCCCTGACTTTCTGCACACCCGACGGGCCCTGCGCTGAAAAGAACTCCAGTCCCAGCTTGATGGCCGCTGCGGCCTTGCAACTGCCTGCGAGCCCGAGCGCCACGCCCAGGTCCGGCGTGTCGACGGCGACGACAATCCGCGAGCCGCGACGGGTCATGACGTGGGAGTGCGGCGCGGGCGCAGGCGGGCTCCCAGCTGCTCAGCCAGCCGGACCAGCCCGCCCAGCACGATCCCCAGCGCGAGAACGGCCACGAGCAGCAGATAAAGCGGCACCTCGATAACTCCCTCAAATGGCCAGAAGGCGAGTGCGACGGGCTGCCGGTTGGACAGTGCGAACGGAATGAAGAGAATCGCGACGGCGAGTACGATCGTGCGCCGCGCCAAGCGCAGCATCACGTTTTCTCGAGGTGGTTCAGTCGGTTACTCGTGGATATCGACCCGTTTCCTGAGTTCCTTGCCGGCACGGAAGTAGGGCACGCTTTTCTCGGGCACATGAACCGCCGCGCCCGTCTTCGGATTCCGACCAATGTGGGCGGGGCGCCGACGCACCGAGAAGCTTCCGAACCCGCGGAATTCCGCGCGGTCGCCCCGGGCCAGTGCCTCCTCGATTTCATTAAAGACGATACGAACGACCCGGTCGGCTTCCACACCATGTAGGTCCGGATATGCCTTCTGGATCCGCTTGACCAAGTCAGACCGGTTCACGGTGACTGCCCTCCAGAGACGACTCCACCGTGATTCCTGCCAAATCACGGCGGAGCGGTCAAATCGCCGACAATCCAGACGCCTGAACGTCAGTCGTCTTTCGGCTTCAGCGCCTCGCTCAGGATGTCGCCAAGCGACGCCCCTGACTCGCTCGATCCATACTCGCGAAGGGCGCGTTGCTCCTCCTCGATCTCGAGCGATTTGATCGACAGTACCAGCCGCGCCGCCTTGTTGTCGATCGACACGACCTTGGCGTCGACCCTCTCCGCCACGGCAAACCGGTGCGGGTTCTGGTCGGTCCGGAGCTTCGAGAGGTCGCCCCGGCGGATAAAGCCATTCACCTCGTCCACCTTGACGCGGAGCCCACTGTCGGTCACCTCGGTCACCACGCTCGTCACGACCTGACCGCGCGAGTAAGGCGCCAGCGCACCGGCCGCCTTCTCTTCTTCGATTTGCCGGGTGCTGAGGTTGACCCGCTCTTTCTCGATGTCGATTTCGAGGACCTTGGCGCGAACTCGGTCGCCCTTTCGGAACTCCTTGATCGCTTCCTCACCAGGCCGCGTGGCGTCCAGATCGCTAAGGTGGATGAGCCCGTCGATGTCGCCGGGCATGCCGAGGAATACACCGAATTCGGTAATGTTCCGGACTTCGCCCTCGATCACGCTGCCGATCGGGTGGTCCTCTGCGAACTTCTCCCACGGGTTCCCGGCACACTGGCGCATGCCAAGACTAACCCGGCGACGGTTCGGGTCGACTCCGAGAATCATGACCTCGACTTCTTCGCTGGTCGACACCAGCTTGGACGGCGGCACATTCTTGCGGGTCCAGCTCATCTCGGAGACGTGCACCAGGCCCTCGATCCCGGGCTCAAGTTCGACGAAGGCGCCGTACTCGGTGATGTTCGTCACACGGCCATGGAACTTGGCAGCCTTCGGGTACTTTTCGACAACCCCTTCCCACGGGTCAGCCTCTAGCTGCTTGATTCCAAGGCTGATCCGCTGCGTGGAGGGATTAAATCGCACGACCTGCACACGGAGCTTCTGGCCGACGCTCACCACCTCGCTCGGATGGTGGACCCGCCGCCAGCTCATGTCGGCAACGTGCAGCAGGCCATCGACTTCACCAAGGTCGACGAAGGCGCCGTACTCCGTGATGTTCTTGACCACACCGTCAAGAATCTGTCCCTCCTTGAGGGTTGCGACCAGCTCGGCGCGCGCCTCAGCCCGGGTCTCCTCAAGCACCGCACGACGAGAGATCACGATGTTTCCGCGCCGGCGGTCCATTTTCAGGATGTAGAAGGGCTGCTCGGTACCGAACAGGTGCTGTGCATCGCGGACGGGCCGGAGATCGACCTGGCTCCGGGGGAGGAATGCACTGGCTCCCTGCAGGTCCACCGTGTATCCGCCCTTCACCCGTCCCCAGATAATCCCCCCGACCTGTTGCTTGGCCTCGAACGCTTCTTCAAGATCGGACCACGCCTGCTCGCGTCGTGCCCGGTCGCGCGACAGAACCGCTTCGCCGCTGCGGTTTTCGATCCGGTCCAGAAAGACTTCGACCTCATCCCCGACGGCAGGCTCCGAGCCGTGTCCGTGGGCGACGAACTCCTTGAATGGAATGCGGCCCTCTGCCTTGAGGCCGACATCGATGACCGCCATGTCGTTCTCTAGGGCGATGACCCTGCCGGTCACGACGGTGCCTTCTCGTTTCTCGGTGGCGGCGATCGACGCCGCAAAAAGCTCGTCGAAGTTCTCCTCGAAAGCGGGGTGCGTCTCGTTGGACGGCACTGTGTTGCTCATGGGCTCTCCTGGCTCCGCACCTTCGTGGCGGAGTCCGATGGTTCGACGGACGGGCGTTGAACCACTTTAGCCGAGGCCGTCGGACTCGGCCTCATCAGCCGACACGCCGCCTCGAGAACGGCGTCGGCATCCAGTTGCGTAGTGTCGATCACATGCGCGTCGGAAGCGGCCGCTAGCGGTGCTATAGCGCGTGACCGGTCGCGCTGGTCACGCTCGCGCATGTCCTGCTCAACGCGGGCTTGTATAAACGCCTCCCCTCGCGCCCGCAACTCTTTGACCCGCCGAGTCAATCGAACTTCGAGCGAGCCGGTCAGGAAAAACTTCACATCCGCGTCGGGCAACACGACGGTTCCGATGTCACGGCCATCCAGCACAGCGCCCGCGGCATCGCCGGGAGGACAGCGTGCAAATTGGCGCTGGCAGTCGAGCAGGGCACGGCGTACCCCCGGATGCACGGCCGCCAAGGAGGCCATCCGAGCCACAGCCTCGCCACGGAGGTCAGACCGGGCGAGATCTTCCCTCGTGACTGCCGCAGCGGCCTCCTGAGCCACCCCGGGATCGCTGCCATCACTCCCACTTGCGAGAAGCCTGGCGGCAACCGCCCGGTAGAGCAGTCCGCTGTCAAGATGCGCCAAGTTGAATCGTGCCGCCAAACCGCGCGCCAGCGTGCCGGTCCCGACCGCAGCCGACCCGTCGATCGCGACGATCATGAAACCATGCGACCCGTCTCGACCGTTGCGCCGAGACCCTGCATGGCAGCACCGAAATCGGGCCAACTTGTGCGGATCGCCTCGACTCCCCGGACTTCCACGGGTTCCTTGCTAGCTGTCCCCAGCACGAGGAACGCCATGGCGATCCGGTGATCAAGGGCGCAATCGACACACGTGCCGCCGCGGGGCCGTGCCGTTCCCTCGATGAGAAGGTCATCACTCTCGATGCGCGCGTTCACTCCGACTGCCACCAATCCCGCCCGAAGCGCTTCAAGTCGGTCGCTTTCTTTCACGCGGAGCTCGGCCAGACCGCGGAACCGGCTGACGCCCTCGGCACAGGCAGCGGCTACAGCGAGGGCGGGGTATTCATCGATCGTCCGGGGAGCGTATGCGGGTCCGAGGTCGACGGCCCGGAGGCCCCGGGCCCGCCCGCGCACCCGCAGATTCGCAACCGGCTCCAGCGCGCCGGCCTCCGTCAGCGTCTCCTCTTCGATGTCGGCTCCCATGGCACGCAGCGCGTCGATCACGCCGGTGCGGGTGGGATTCATACCGACGGACTCGAGTTCCACGTCCGATCCATCTGCGAGCAGAGCCGCCACCAGCGGAAACGCTGCCGAGGAGATATCCCCTGGGACGGCGACGGCCGTGGGTCGAAGCCGTGCGCTGCCTTCCACCGAAACCGCGAAACCGGCACCGGCCGCCGGCGTCACCGTGACAGCAGCCCCGAACTCCCGGAGCATGCGCTCGCCATGGTCCCGACTCTGACGAGGCTCCACCACCGTCGTCCTGCCCGGCGCATGCAGGCCCGCCAACAGGACACCCGTCTTGATCTGTGCCGACGCCACGCTGGTGGTCCAAGTAAGCGGAACCAGATCGTCCGTGCCGGTGACGGTCATCGGCAGTCGGCCGCCGTCGGCCGCAATGAACTCCGCGCCCATGGCTGTGAGCGGCTCGGCGATTCGCTGCATGGGTCGTCGCCGGAGCGAAGCGTCTCCGGTCAGGACAGCGGGAAACCGGTGCCCGGCGAGCATGCCCGCCAGCAGGCGGGCCGACGTACCGCTGTTGCCGCAGTCGAGAACACCGTCAGGCGGGGCCAGCCCATGAATTCCCACGCCGTGGATTCGATAGTTGCCAGGAGCCTCCCGGCGGAGATCGACGCCAAGCGCCCGGAGACACGAACGCGTCGCGGCCACGTCTTCCGACTCCAGACATCCGTCCGCGCGGGATTCTCCCACCGCCAGGGCAGCAATCAGAAATGCCCTGTGCGATATCGACTTGTCGCCCGGTACGCGCAGTCGTCCCGACAACGCCCCGCCGGGGGCAGCGCGCGCCACTTCTGCA
This sequence comes from Alphaproteobacteria bacterium, assembly GCA_965215575.1. Taxonomy (GTDB): domain Bacteria; phylum Pseudomonadota; class Alphaproteobacteria; order TMED109; family TMED109; genus VXPW01. The sequence goes on along the minus strand of OZ244069.1, from coordinate 1,087,338 downwards.
GACGCTGCGCCGGAACTTGGCATGGTCATCGAAGCCGCCTAGTTGAAGACCGAGAGGGGGGGCGCGGGCCGCCCGCCGTTGGCGATACAGATTGCAGTCGGGCTGTCCTACCGACCATTCCCCGCACAAGCACGATGCCGGAACCGGCCCATGTGATCAACGTTTCCGATCAATCCGATGGCCGTTTCGGCGGGACCCGCCGGCGGAAAGCGGTGCGCTCCCCACCGCGGCCTTACGTTGAAGGGCGGAACGAGTCGTTGGCCTGCCGTCCAAAGGGCAGCACCGATTCGCCAAATCCGGGCCGTGGTATTGAGGTCGCAGCCTAGAGCGATTCCAGAAACGCGAGCAGCGCTTCCCGATCCACGGTGCCAAGCGCCTGAAAGCCCTCGCGGGCAAATTCGGCCTCTCCCCCGTGCCAGAGGATCGCCTCAACCAATCCCTGCGCCCGGCCATCGTGCAGAAGCCGCCAATGGTCGTTCACTTCGGGAATCCGGCCCACGCCCCATAGAGGGGCCGTGCGCCATTCGGCGGATCCCACCCCCCCGTCGACCTGCCGATCCGCAAGACCGGGCCCGAGGTCATGGAGGAGGAGATCCGTGTATGGGTGGATGACCTGAACTCGCCCCCCAGACAAACGCCATTCCGGGACATGGCAGGCTGCGCAACCAATCCTGGAGAAGGCCAACGCTCCGGCGGCGGCCGCAGGTGTGCTGCGCGCCGCAGGCGGCGCCAGGTTGCGAACGTAGGACACCAGCGCCTCGAATGCGGCGGGCCCCACTTCGATCGCGTCTCCGGCCTGGGCAAGGCACGCGGCGTGCGCGGAAGCGCAGTTGGGCCAGGGCCGGAGGGCGCTGGTCACCCCCATGTCTTCGTGGAGCGCCTGCGCGACCTGCTCCTCCACGCTCGCCAATTCCGCCCGCCATCCGAAGCGGCCGAAGCCACCCGTCAGGGACCTGCCCGCCCGGCCGGAGACACCGTCGCCATCGCGGTCTTCGGGATCGGCCCGAGCCCTGAGGCTGGCTTCCGGAATCTGCTCCAACAGCCCCACGCCCGCGATATGCGGGGCCACCCGCGGGGACAGCTCCACTTCCGGAGCGAGCGGACCGAGATTCGCCTGGCGGATCACGACGCGCGCCGCATTTAGGGTCCAGACCGTACCGACGACCTCGCGGGTGACCTCCGGACCCGGCCCCAGGCTCGCCCGGCCTTCCGGTGGCAGGCCTGGGAGCGCCTTGTCGTTGAGCTGGTTCCCGTAACTGGACCCGGCGCCGAAACGGACGACCATGCTGGTGAGCGGTGCCGTACCCGTCTCCGGTGGGCGTCCACGGCCGTTCCGCACGTGGCACCCGGAACACGAAGTCCGGTTGAACACGGGCCCCAGGCCACCCCTGCCGTCCGCGCGCTCCCCCGAGAGCCGGATGGTCCGGAACTGCGCCCGGCCGCGTGCGAACTGCTGCAATTCATCTTCAGCAAGGCCGGGGAGCGGCCTCGAGAAACTGTCGCGCGCGGAGTCTTCCTGACCTGCACACGCATGGACGACAACCGGGGTGACCCAGCCGGCGAGGACCAGGACGGAGAGTGCCACGAAGCCCGCGGCACGCCCTGCAGTCATGACCAGACGAGCAGATCCGTCCGGTTGCGCTCGATGAAGTCCCAGTCGTAGTCGACACCGAGTCCTGGGCCGTTCGGTACCGGGACGCAGCCGTCCGCGGGCAAATCCTCCTGCTGGTCAGAGTAACTCGCGTCGTAGACCGGAGGCACGCAGTTCGGCATGTCCGGCCCGATCAGCGCCATCTCGTAGAAATGGGTGTTGCGCGCGGTCGCCGACACTGCCCGATGCGCGGGCCCGCACGCGTGCACCTGAATGTCGAGCCCGAACGCCTCGGCCACGTGCACGATCTTCATCGCACCGGTGATCCCGAGATCGTACTCCGGGTCGACATGAAGCATGTCGCACCCGCCGCGGATCAGGAATTCCGCTTTCTCCTCGACACTCCGGATGTGCTCGCTGACCAGCACCGGCGTCTTGAGGCGCTCGCGCAGGCGGCGATGCCCGGTGATCGAGACCCCGCTGTCGCGGTAGGGATCCTCGTACCAGAAACAGCCAACCTCGTCACAGACACGGCCGACCGCCAGGGCATCCATCCAGGTGCGGAGTTCGCAGGCGGCGTCCAGCATCAGGGGCATGTCATCGCCGATCCGGGCGCGCACGCGGCGCAGGTTCTCCGATTCGCGGGCGACGTTGCCGTCGTTCCAGCCGTGGATCTTGAACCCGTGGAAGCCGCGTGCCTTGCAGGCTTCCGCGTAGTCCGCGAAGGCGTCCGTGGTGTCGAGACCTCCCGGGGTCGTCTGGCCGTGGTAGGTGCTCGCGTAGGTCGGCAGGCGTTCGCGGAATGCACCAAGCATGGTCGCGACCGACATCCCGTGCTGTTTCCCGGCAAGATCCCAAAGCGCAATGTCGAGTGGCCCCTGCCCCATGTGGTCATAGGCACGAAGCTCGCGCTTCATGTCGTCGTGCAGGGCTTCCCTGTGAGCGGGATCGCGGCCGACCAACAACGGTGCCAGCATTTCCGCTTGCCCGAGCGATGCTCGAGTCCCAACCCAGTGGGTGACATAGGATCCCTGGGCCCCGTCGTTCGTGCAGATCCGAACGGCGAACCGGGTCGGGGTGAGGGTCGCCCCGGGTTCGTAGACAACGTTGCCTACGCCGGGACCGCGAGCCTGCCCGACCCCGAGATTCGGAATCGGGAAGCTGAATACGTGGATTTCAACACGGTCGATAAAACTCATGAACCCATTGTACCTCCTGCTGTCCTGCCTCGGGAACGGGCCGTGGTAGTCTTCGCTGGGCCAGTACGCAGAGGAGTCATCGTGATGTCCGAGACGCTGCAGGACGACGCTGTCGAAGTCTACCGGCGAGACGGCGCCCTCCATCCGGTCCGGGTAATGGCGGCCGAGGAAGCCGAGGCGCTCCGCCAGCGGCTGGAGGCTGCCGAAGCGGCAGCCGGAGGCAAGCTGGAGGGGGGGCTCCGATTCAAGCCCCACCTGCTCTACCCATGGCTCTACGACCTGGTTGGCGACCCCCGGATCACCGGGCCGGTGTCGGCCGTGCTGGGCGACGACGTCCTTTGCTGGGCCTCCAACTTCTTCACCAAGGAAGCAAACGATCCGGCGTACGTGTCCTGGCATCAGGATTCCACGTACTGGGGGCTCTCGGGCCCGGACGTATGCACCGCATGGGTAGCTCTCACTCGGAGTACCGTAGCGAGTGGCTGCATGCGGGTCGTTCCCGGCACCCACACCGACCAGATTGCACACACGGACACCCGGGCCGAAGACAACATGCTTTCACGGGGTCAGGTGGTCCAGGCGGAAGTGGACGATGAAGCGGCGGTCGACGTCGTGCTGGAGCCGGGTGAGATGTCCCTGCACCACGTCCAGCTGATCCACGGATCGCGCCCCAACAACTCGAATGATCGGCGTATCGGTTACGCGATCCGCTACGCCGCCCCGCATCTCCACCAAGTCTACAGCGACGAGGACTCGGCCACGCTCGTTCGCGGCGAAGATCGTTTCGGGCATTTCGCCCTCGAGCCACGGCCCACGTGCGACCTCGATCCGGCTGCCCTGAATCGGCATCGTGATCTCCTTGAGGTCCACAGCAAGATTCTCTACCGAGGTACCGAAGGGCACCTCGGCACCGTGCCGGGCAGAGACGAATCATGAGCTCGTCCCGCCGCAATTTGCTAATCGCTGCCCTCGCCATCGGTGCCGGCATCCTGATCGGCGCCCTGGTCCTCCGGTCTCCGGCGCCCGAGACCACATCCCCGGAACCCGAGGCCGAACCGTCCCCGTCGGAGACGGCAATCCGTTGGAAAATGCAGTCGCCTTGGCAAGCGGGCAGTATCAACCAAGCGGTCTTCGTCCGCTTCTGCGACCGCGTCGCCGCCATGAGCGGCGGGCGCCTCGTGATCGAGCCGCTACCGGTCGGAGCCGTGGTCGCCTACCACGAAACTCTCGACGCCGTCAGCGCCGGACTCCTCGACGGTCAGAACGGTGGGACCGGCTACTTCTCGGGCAAGGACGCGGCGTTCGCGCTCCTCGCCGACCTCAACGGTGCCTACGAGACGCCGCGTCAAATTCTGATGTGGCTGGAGTACGGCGGCGGGATGGAACTCGCGCGTGAACTCTTTGAACATTACGGCCTCTACTACATCGGCGGAGTGCCATGGGCGGCGGAATCCATCCCGGCCAAGGCCCCGATCCGCACCATCGAGGACTTCCGAGGCGTCAAGATCCGCACGCCCGAGGGCATGGGGCAGGAGATTTTCGCATCCATCGGCGCGGCTCCGGTAAACCTGCCGGGAGCCGAGGTCTACACCGCCCTCGAACGCGGCGTCGTCGATGCCGCCGACTGGGGTTCGATCGGCATGAATGATGAGCTCGGTTTCCACGAGATCGCCCCGTATCCGCTCTTCCCGGGCTTCCATTCCCTTCCCATGACCGATGTCTCCGTGCGGCTGGACCGCTGGGACGAGTTGCCTGACGACCTGCAGCGGATCGTGAAGCTCGCCGTCCGGACATTCGCCCTAGACATGGTGGAGACGATTGCGATGCAGGATGCAAAGGTCATCCGCGACGCCGACGCCAAAGGCATCGAGCTCATTCGCTGGTCGGACGCCGACCGTCGGGCTTTCCGGGCGGCAGCGAAGAAAGTCTGGTCCGAGTACGGCGCGCGCAGCGAGATGGCGGGCCGAATTTATGAATCACACCTCGCCTTCCTCGGGCAGATTGGACTGCTGGAACAATGACGCGCACACGCCATCCCGTTGCCGTGCTGGCGCTCGCTGGCACGCTCGCCGTTGCGGCCGGTTCGACCTCCGCCCGCTCGGAAACGGTGCACTGGAAGATGCAGGCGGCAACCCAGGCCGGCGAGATCGCATTTGCCATCATGAAGGAATTCACGGACAGCATTGGTCCGCTCACCGGCGGCAGGCTGGAGGTGGAGCTGCTTCCCGTGGGTTCAGTCGTCCAGTACAGCGAGACGCTGGACGCCATCGGCGCGGGCATTCTCGACGGCCAAGTGACCGCGCCCGTCTACTTCTCCGGGAAGAATCCGGCCTTCGCTCTCCTTGGCGACCTCATTGCCGCCTACAACCATACGGACGAGATGTTTCTCTTCCTGCGCCGGGGCGGCGGCGACGAGCTTCTGCGTGCGCTCTACGCGGAGCACGGCGTGCACTACATCGGTGGCGCCGCGACCGGCAAGGAGGCACTGGTCTCCACCATTCCCATCCGGGGTGTGGACGACCTGAATGGCATCAAGATCCGGGCGCCCGAAGGCATGGCCCAGGACATTTTCAGCAAGGTTGGTGCGGCGCCAGTCAACCTGCCGGCCGCCGAAGTCTTCACAGCGATCGAACGCGGCGTCGTGGACGCGGCCGACTGGGCCGTGTTCTCGATGAACCACCAACTCGGGTTCCACCGGATCGCGCGCTACCCCGTCTATCCAGGCATCCACTCGCTCCCCGTGATCGACGTTGCTGTTGGCCAGGAGCAGTGGAACGCGCTCCCCGCGGACCTCCAGGCCATCGTCAAGGCCGCCGTCTGGGATTTCAGCCGCGACATCACGTACCGGCTGGAACTTCGCGACCTCGACGATGTCGCCGCTGCGCGCGCTGATGGGGTCGAGATCATCGACTGGCCCATCGAGGAGCGAGCCCGCCTGCGCGAAATTGCGACCGGGATCTGGGCCGACTGGAGTACCCGCAGCCCAGAGGCGGGGGTCGCCTACGCCGCGCAGATCGCGTTCCTGAAAGAACTCGGTCTGCTCTCCGAATAGCCCTCCACCAGTATGGAATCCGGCAACTCGGCGCTGGAGCGGGCCTGCCGTCGGGCGGGAGAAGTCTTCAGCTACCTCTTCTTCGCCTGCATGTTGATTATCGCTTTTGAGGTGGTGGCCCGTTACGGTTTCGGCGCACCCACCGTCTGGGCCCACGACGTCATCACGATCATTGCCGCAGTAGGCTTCATGATGAGCGGTTTCTACACGATGGAGCGGCGGGCCCACATCCGCGTCACGCTGGTCTACGAGCGCCTGCCGGCCGTGGTTCGCCGCGGGATCGACATTCTGAACGGGATCATCGTGTTGACCTTTGTCGGTCTGCTCGGTGCCCAGACCGCTGTCGACGCATGGCATTCGATCCTGATCATGGAGACTGCGGGAACCGCGTCCCGGCTGCCGCTGCCGCCGATCGTGAAGACGTCGCTCGCGGTCTCGTGTTTCATCATGTTTGTTCTGGGCGCCGTACACCTGTTCCGCGCCATTCGCGCGCGCGACTGAGATCCCGGCCCCATGGGGATTGAACTCGCCACCATCGTGCTCGTCGGCGCGATGGGAATTCTGCTGGTTCTTGGCCTTCCGCTCGCGTTTGTCACTGGATTTGTCGCACTTTCGTTCGCTCTTGGGTACTTCGGACTTCCCGGGATCTTTCTGATCGAAAGCAGAATCTTCAGCTTTGCCCGCGAGTTCGTGCTCGTGGCCGTGCCCATGTTCATCCTGATGGCATCCGTCTTGGAACGCTCGGGCGTTGCCCGGGACCTCTACCGCGCGATGCATATCTGGGCGGGTGGACTGCGCGGCGGACTTGCGATCCAGACCATGGCGGTCGCGGTTCTCATGGCCGCGATGACCGGGATCATCGGCGGTGAGATCATCCTGCTCGGGCTCGTGGCGCTCCCCCAGATGCTGCGGCTGCACTACGACCGCAGCCTCGCCATCGGGACAATCTGTGCCGGCGGCTCGCTGGGGACGATGATCCCTCCGAGTATCGTGCTGATCATCTACGGACTGACGGCCGGCGTGGATATCGGTGAGCTGTTCATCGCCACGATCGTCCCCGGCCTGCTGCTGGCCACGCTCTACGTCACCTACATCTCGGTCCGGTGCCATCTGAACCCCGAACTCGGACCCGTTGCTCCCATTGAAGAGCGAACCTTGCCGCGCGAGGAAAAGCTCAGGCTGCTGCGCGGCCTCCTACTGCCAATCGCGGTTGGCGGCGGCGTCCTGGGCTCGATCTACCTGGGAATCGCATCGGTGAGCGAGGCGGCGGGGATGGGCGCACTCGGCGCGATCGCCTCGGCGTGGGTGCGTCGCGAACTGTCATGGACGATGCTCCGTGACGCCTTGTACCAGACCATGAACACCTGCGGCACGCTGCTGTGGATCACATTCGGCGCCACCGCGCTGATCGGCACCTACAACCTGATGGGCGGCAACACATTCATCGAGGAGCTGATTACCGGCCTTCCGCTTCCCCCGCTCGGGATCGTCGTCGTGATGATGGGGATCCTGCTGGTGCTCGGGCTCTTCATGGATTGGATCGGCATCTGTCTGCTGACCATGCCCATCTTCGTGCCGGTGGTGGCTTCGCTCGGCTACAGCCCGATCTGGTTCGGGATTCTGTTCTGCATGAACATGCAGACGAGCTATCTCACACCGCCATTCGGGCCGGCAGCCTTCTATCTCAAGAGTGTGGCGCCGGAAGGAATCCACCTCGGACACATCTATCAGGCCATGTGGCCATTCATCGCTCTCCAGGTCATCGGCCTCGCAGCGGTCCTGTTCTGGCCCGAACTCGCACTGTGGTTGCCCCACACCATTCGAGGAGAGTGAAGCGACTGGGAATGCAGGCGCTGGTTCCCGCTGGACATTGGACCGGCCTCCGACAGCCCGGCCGCGTATTCTCGCCGGACCGCAGTCGCCCGGGTTCATGACCTGAAACCGGAGCAAGGCTCCCGCTCAACCGCCGAAGCGGCCCTGCAGAAACTGACGCGCAAGCCTGAGGGGCCGCGAAGGCCCGGAACGACCAGCGCCACCACGACCAGGGAGACGGCCGCGCGATGAGTGCACCACCGGGAGAGCGGGTCATCCGGGGGCGCCATCGTGACCTTCGTAGCTGACCCCTCCAAGGTCGGGGCGAGACGGGCAGTGCGCCACTACCGTCGGGGGGCGTTGGCGGTTGCCGCGGATGGTCGCATCGCCTGGCGCGGCCATGCAGCGCGTCTCCCGGAACGATTCCGCGCGCTCCCGGTCGACGACTACGGAAGCGCACTCGTACTTCCCGGCTTCGTCGACGCCCACGTCCACTTCCCGCAGTACCGGATGTTGGCTGCCCCCGGCACGGACCTGCTCGACTGGCTGAACCGGTTCAACCTACCCGGAAGAACAGCGCTTCGCCGTTGCCGCCCGGTCCCGCGCCGCGGCGAACACGTTCCTGGACCGTCTGGTGCAACACGGGACGACCGCCGCAGCCGTCTTCTCCACCGTGCATCGCTCCGCAACCGAGTCCCTCTTCGCGGCCGCGGAGCGGCGTCGCCAGGCGATCATCAGCGGCAAGACGATGATGGATCGCAATGCTCCGGCTACCCTCTGCGACAGCCCCGAAACCGCCGAACGGGACTGTGAAGCCCTGATCGAACGGTGGCACCGGCACGGACGACTCCGCTACGCCATCACGGTTCGTTTCGCCGTCACATCAACCGAAGAACAGCTGCGGGTCGCCGGCGCGCTGGCCGTCCGCTATCCCGAGTGTCACGTCCACAGCCACCTCGCGGAGAGCCAGGGCGAAGTCAAGGCCGTGCGGCAGCTTTTTCCCTGGGCCCAGGACTACACCGACGTCTATGACCACTTTGGTCTCCTCGGCCCTCGGAGCCTCTACGCGCACGGGATCCATCTGTCGGAACGGGAATGCAGGCGGCTTTCCGAGACTGGAACCACGATCGTCCACTGCCCAACCTCCAATTCCTTTCTCGGTTCCGGGCTCTTCGATATCGGTCATCTCGGCCGACCGGAGCGTCCCGTGCGGACCGGGCTGGCAACCGACATCGGCGCCGGAACGAGCTACTCCATGCTCCAAACACTTGGCGAGGCGTACAAGGTCGCCATGCTGCGGGGACGAACGCTGACCGCGCACGAACTGTTCCACCTCGCAACCCGAGGCAATGCGACGCATCTCGGCCTGGACCAGGAGATCGGGACCCTGGATCCCGGCCGATGGGCGGACGTGGTCGTGCTCGATCCCGAAGCGACGCCGGTGCTCCGCACGCGACACGCGCTTTCCGAGAACCTTGAAGATGTGCTCTTTGCCCTGGGGATTCTCGGTGATGACCGGGCGGTGCGGGCAACCTACGTGGCAGGGCGTCGCTTGTGGCAGAACGGGCCTCGCTTCTGACAGGTAGCGGGAGCCCGATCGTTCGGGATGGAAGGGGCCACAAGAGCTGGGGCATCTCCCCGCACGTCTCCTGAAGTCCTTCCGCGACGGAGCGTCCGGCGCAACCGCCGCGTTGCCAAGCAGGACAGCCAAGTTATCGGAGGACCATGCGGGTCGCCGGCCAACCGGAAACGTCGGCCCGAAAAGCCGGAGGGCTCCGGGCCCGACATCGGGCCCGGAAACCGCCTAGTGGGGCTGCGGCACGATCCGAAGGTACGGCTTCGGCGCCTTCCATTCGGGGAACTGCTTCCGCGCTTCCTCATCCGGGACTGCGGGCACGATGATGACGTCCTCCCCGTTCTTCCAGTTGACCGGCGTTGCCACCTTGTGCTTCGCCGTGAGCTGGAGGGAATCGATGACCCGGAGAATCTCATCGAAATTCCGGCCGGTACTCATCGGATAGGCGAGCATCAGCTTGATAATCTTGTCCGGCCCGATTGCGAACACCGTCCGTACCGTTGCATTGTCGACGGGGGTCCGGCCCTCCGAGTCGCCAGCGGTGTTGGCGGGAAGCATTCCGTAGAGTTTCGAGACCGCGAGGTCCGTGTCCCCGATCATCGGATAGTTCGGGGCGTGGCCGGTGACTTCGGCAATGTCGTTCGACCATGCCAAGTGCCGGTCCGCCGGGTCCACACTGAGGCCAATGACCTTGACGTTCCGGCTTGCAAAGTCGGGCTGCAGACGCGCCATATAGCCGAGTTCCGTCGTGCAAACCGGGGTGAAATCCTTTGGGTGCGAAAACAGGATGCACCACGAGTCACCCATCCATTCGTGGAAGTTGATTCGTCCCACCGTGGTTTCTGCAACGAAATCAGGGGCGAGATCGCCGATACGAAGAGACATGCATAGCTCCGGTTGTGAGGTCGCAACTCGTGCAGCTTTCCGCAACCACGAAAGCGCCAAACTTGCGTATGAGAGGAGTAACCGTGTGGCACCGCGACACCAGTATCCAGCGGGTGCTTCACGGCGTGGGCGACGGGATAGGGAGTATACATGCGCGGCTGCCGCATCTGCGCCACAACGCCGGGCGCAGTCGTAAACCCGGCGCACCGGGGGTGGGTTGCCAGATTGGCGGTACCCATACCCCCAAGCGACCCCGCCGAAGGTTGCTTTCTCGGTGGCGCTCGGAGCCCGCGCCCCTGGAGGCTGCCCGCAGTCCCACCCCGCACAGCCGGGATCGGCGACGCAAGCCGTTTCCGAGCGAGACGGCCGGTGGCTAGTTCGGTTCGTCGATCGACGGGGCGTCGCCGGCAACCGTGCTCCGATGCATGACACGGATGCTTTCGCCCTCCGGCCACTTGCGACCGCGATGCAACACTCTCCGGTTGTCCCAGAGAACCACGTCTCCCTCGGCCCAAGTGTGCGCGTGGACCTGCTCCGGCCGGACGCAGCAATCGATGAGCTCGTCCAACAGAGCCCGGCTGCGCTGGCCCTCCCAGCCTTCGATGTACGCCGCATGTGAGCCCACGTAGAAGTTCCGCCGACCCGTCGCTGGGTGACGGCGCACAAGGCGCTGGCGCGATCCCGGAAGCGAGTCTTTCTCTGATTCATCGAAGATGTCGCCGGTGTTGCGCATGCGCGAGTAGATGATGCTGTGTGCGCACACCTCGTCCGTGAGCCCTTCCTTGTCGATGCCTTCCGCGCCGCCGGTCCAGGTGTCGTATCCGGCCCGCGTGTCCGCGAACTCCGTTCCGCCTCCCGCGTCGGGAAGGATGCGCGCCGAAAGAATGGAAAACTTGGCCGGCACCGTCTTGAACGAACTGTCTGTATGCCACGACTGGTTGCCGCGGTCGTAGACGACCTTCTTGCTGTCGACCGTATGGCGGCTGCCGCTGGCATCCAGATTTCCGAGATGCGAGATTTCAGGTGAAAACCCGTGCGCCACGCTGTCTTCGAGGATCCCCGTCTCCAGTAGACCGAAACGGCGGCTGAACGCCAGCTGTACCGAATCGTCCATGAGCTGGTCAGGCACAACGAGCACCGCGTAGCGGTTCGCTGCGGCTTCGAACTCGGCGAAGGTCTCATCGTCCATGGAACCGAGATCAACGCCAGTAATCCGCGCGCCAAACTCGATGGAGGGAAGGAGGGGCTGAACGTGCATGGTGCGAGGATCGCCAATCGCACCAAACCGGTCAACTGATTCGTTTGCCCGCATTCCGAGGCAACGGGACTGTCGTGTCCGCCACGCCATATCGTCCCGATCACGTGCCAAACCACAATATAATGTGTACCGATGGCCGAATCGGTATAATTGTGGAAGAGTTGGTGGAGGGTCTCCAGTGCGGCTGACGCGCGTGACGCTGACAGGCTTCAAGTCGTTCGTCGAAGAAACCGGGTTCGATGTCGGCCCCGGAATGACCGGCGTGGTCGGTCCGAACGGCTGTGGCAAGTCCAATCTTGTCGAGGCCCTACGCTGGGCCATGGGCGAGCACACGCCCCGGAGCGTGCGTGCCGCCGAGATGGACGACGTCATCTTTGACGGTACGGCGGCGCGGCCGGCACGGAACTTGGCCGAGATCCGGATTCACCTCGACAACGAAGACCGGAGTGCTCCCGCCGCCTTCAACGATTCCGCCACCATCGAGGTGTGCCGCCGTATCCGGCGGGAACAGGGTTCCTCCTACCGGATCAACGGGCGCGAGGTGCGCGCCCGCGACGTGCAGCTTCTGTTCGCCGACAGTGCCCTCGGCGCCCGCTCGCACGCGCTCGTGGCCCAAGGCCAGGTGGACGCAATCATCAATGCCAAACCGGCCGAGCGGAGACGGCTCCTTGAGGAAGCCGCCGGCATACTTGGCGTGCATTCCCGTCGCCATGAAGCGGAACTCCGGCTGCGCTCCACCGAAGACAACCTGACCCGCATCGACGACTTGCTGGGCACCCAGCAGGCCCGCCTCGCCGTACTTCGGCGCCAAGCGCGCCAAGCCGCTCGGTACCGTTCGGTATCTGATCGGCTTCGTTCGGCCGACGCCAGACTCTCCCTCCATCGTTGGCGTGCGGCCGAGGAAGACGGCGAGGCGGCTAAGACCGTACTTGCCGAAGCCAAGCAGCAGGTTGCGGGCTTCACGGACGCAGCGACAGCGACCAGCGCGACACAGGCCGCCCTCCAGCAACAGCTCCCCTCCCTTCAGGAAGCGGAGGCCGAAGCGGGGGCGGCGGTTCAGAGGCTGACCCACGAGCGCGCGATTGTCACCCGCGAGATCGAAGACCTGGGCATGCGCCGGGAGCAGCTGCAGACTGAGCGCAGCCAGTCGCGCGCCGACCTCACCCGGGAACGGGAGAACCAAGGCGACATCAGTCGCGAGCAATACGCACTGCAGGGCGAACGTGACGCGATCGAGGAAGAGCGCGAGGAAGAGGCCAAGGCCCGCGACCGCGCCGAATCGGAATTGTCCGCTGTGCGGGTTTTCCTGGACGGCGCCCTTGCGGCCCAGGGCGAGGCCGACCGATCACTCACTCTGGCGGAATCACGGGCAACGGCGTTGACTGAGGACGTGGAGCAGCAAACGCAGGCGCTTGACCGATTGCGCGAGCGCTGCGCGGCCACATCAACCGACCTCGACAACCTGTTGGCGGGAAATGGCGCTCCGATCGCCGATCTGGAACAGCTCGAATCTGCCGTCGGTGCCGCCGACGTCCGCGCAGACGCAGCCGAAGCCGCAGAATCACTTGCGCGGAAGCGCCTTGTGGATGCCGAGGAAACCGCCAAGACCGCTGCCGTGGCACTGGAATCAGCCCGGGAGGACCTGCGCGCGATTGACCGTCGTCTGGACCCCCTCCGCGCCGAACGGGACGCGCTCGCCACCCAGCTCGACGGCGGCGGCACGAACACTGTGGCGCAGGAGGTACGCATCGCCCCCGGCTACGAGCGGGCTGCCGCTGCTGCCCTCGGCGAGGATCTGGATGCTGATCCGGAAGGCGGGCCTGTCGCCTGGCACGACCTGGGATCGCTGGAGCCGGCATCTCTCCCGGCCAGAACTGTTCCACTCTCGCAGTTCGTGAGCGGCCCGTCCGCACTTCGTCGCCGCCTCGCTTACACCGGAGTTGTCGACGACGATGCCGGCGACGTGCTCCAGCGCCAACTCGTGCCCGGACAGCGGCTGGTCGGCCGTACCGGCGCGCTCTGGCGCTGGGATGGCTACACCCATTCCTCCGGAGAGGCGACCCCGGTCTCCCGACGCTTCCAGCAGCGCAATCGGCTTGACGAGCTCGGCGGCGCGACCGCCGCGACGGAGCGGGACCGCTCAGCGATCCACGACCGGGTCACGGCTGCCGAAACCGTCCTTCGGGAGTGTGATTCCGGCGTGGCGGAAGCGAGGGTCGCAGCGGAGGCAGCCATTGAGGCCCGCCAGGCCGCGGAGCAGGCCCGGAAGTCCACCCGCGACCGGCATGCCGAAGCCCTGGCCGCCAGTATCGAAATCCGGGCAAGGCAGGCGTCGTTGCGCGAGGAGCACGCGCGTCTCGCCGAAGAACTCGTACTCCAGGAGCAGGCGGTCGCAAAGGCCCGCACCGCGGCCCGCGAGCATTCGGACATCGCACCGCTCGCGCGTCTCGCCGAGGAACGGCGGCAGGCAACTGAGACAGCACGCGCAACACTGGATCAGGCCCTTGAAGCCCACACCCGCTTGAACGAAGCGGACACGCATCGCCGCCAGCGCCTCGAGGCGATCGGCCATCAATGGCAGAACTGGGACCGGCGGCGGGAAGCCGCGGACCAGCAGGTCGAGGAGTTGCGCCGCCGTCTCAGCGAACTTGATGCACGCCTTGCCGAACTCGACCGGAAGCCTCAGGTCATCAAGCAGAAACTCGGCGCGCTGTCGGAAAGCCTGGAGGTGGCAGAAGCTCGCCAGCGCACCGCCGGCGACAAGCGGGCGGCGGGAGAATCCGCCCTCCGAGAAGCAAACCGGGCGGTGGCCGCGGCGACGGAGCGGCTCACCGAGGCGCGGGAAGCCTTGGCTCGAGCCGAAGGAACCTGCGAGCAGGTGGCGGAACGTCTGGCCAGTGAGCATGAGCGCATTCGGGACCGTCTCCATGCCACCCCCGAACAATTGCCCAAGCTTGCGGACCTCAAGGAAGGCGAGGTCCTGGCCTCGCGGGAGCACCTGGAGCGGACTCTGGAGCGTCTGACGCGCGAACGCGACAATGTGGGTCCCGTCAACCTCCGGGCCGAGGCAGAAGCGGAGGAAGCGGCAGCCGAAATCGACCGGCTCGCGGACAACCGAAGCGAACTCGTGTCGGCCGTGGGAAAGCTGCGGAACGCCATCAATCGGCTCAACCGGGAAGCACGCGCGCGCCTGCACAGCACCTTTGCGACGATCGACGAGCAATTCCAGAACGTATTCAAGACGCTTTTTGATGGCGGCAAAGCCCGCCTCGAACTGGTCGATTCCGATGACCCCCTGGAGGCGGGACTCGAGATTATCGCTAGTCCACCGGGCAAACGGCTCCAGAAGATTTCCTTGCTGTCGGGCGGCGAAAAGACGCTGGCAGCCCTGTCCCTCATTTTCGCGATGTTCCTGACCCGCCCCGCGCCCCTGTGCGTGCTCGACGAGGTCGACGCAGCCCTCGATGACAGCAACGTTGAACGCTTCTGCACCCTTCTCGGGGATATCGCGAAGGCGTCAGACACACGTCTCCTAGTGGTGACCCACCATCCCTTCACGATGAGCCAGATGGATCGGCTCTACGGCGTGACCATGCGGGAACCCGGGGTCTCGACACTCGTCTCCGTCGACCTCGCCCATGCGGAAGGCCTGCGGGAGGCCAGCTGAACGCGACCTGCCAGATCGCCCCGGAGTACTGTCACGACGGGACGACGGCGCGGCGCACTTACCAGGACGCTCACCGTCCTGTCGCGCGGCGGCTAATCAGTACGGCAGGTCGCGCGAGGCAGAACTGGTCTAGGCGACCGGTATCGGCCGCAAAGACGCATATGCAACTATTGTCACAAGAGCCCGCCTATTTCGTGTGATTCGAGGCTTCAAGGACAAGGGCACGCGACGGTACTTCGAGGGACGGGACGACGCCAGTGCATCCCGGCAAGAAATTGCGGGAAGAACTCGCCGTACTCGGGCTGTTGACCCATGGCCTTTTTTGGAGAACTGGACGTGTCAGCGAATCGGATCACGAGGATTCTTAACGACCAGCAGGCCATCAGCATGGACACCGCACCGCGACAGCCGCGCTACTTCGGGGGGACGACGCCTCAACTGTGGATGAAGCTGCAGGAGACCTGGGAGCGCAGTCAGGCGGAGTTTCCCGCAGGCCGCACGCGACCGGGAAGCGGGTGACGCCTGGGCAGCTGGCCGCGAAGCAGGGCGACGACAGGTGCCCGTCCCGGATTTCCTACCTCTTCGAAGCCGCGAAGCACGGCAGCACAGTGGATGAGGAGCCGGTGCAACCTCACCGGTGGGATCGATGCGGCGGGCGTCGTCCTACTGCTGGTCCGACAGCAAATTTTCGGTGATGTCTGTCCATTCCTGTTCGAGTGGGTCATCGCAGTTCGGCCGGTCGGCACGCCGGTACCAATAGGCCGCGTTGGGAAGATCGCCCTCAATCCGGTGCAGGTGGGCATGAACCCATGCCTTGTCCTGACCGGAGCCTGACTGCACGAGACTATGCGCGGCATCCCATGCGCCGTTAGCGGTATGCCAGAGCGCCTCAAGCGCCCGGGAAAGACCCGGCGGCGGGACGCCATACGGCAGGGATTTCCGAAAATCGTCTAACGTCATCAACCGCCTCCGAGGCCGAATGCAACCATTCGAATTCCACGCGATGCGTTCGGGGAAAAGATATGAAGGCCTCGGATACCAGTCCAGGCACGCTCACCCGCCGACCACGCACGATCCGCGCGGTCGGCGGGCGGTGGAATTCCTGCCCGATACTGCCTAACGGCTGTGGGAGCCACCCTGACTCCACGAACCACGCCACGTCACCAGTCGGTCGATAGCCTCTTGCTGCTTCGCAACAAGGGACGAATAGAACCGACTGAACGGGGGCTGAACGGTTTCGATCAACTCGATTCCCGCGGCCAGCATCGTATGCATGCGTGCCAGTCGTTCGGGGGCGGTGGCTGGCTTGCCCGCATCCAAGAGAGTCTCGCAGTGGGTGTCGACCAGATTGTTGCCGCGGCGCACTGCCGCCACTAGATCCTGCCAAGCGGTGCCCTGCGCGGGAGTGAACTCAAAAAACGCATCCACAAAACCGATCACGTCCTCGATCTTTTCAGCACGCGCCCCACTGCAGACATGCCGAATGCCGCGCCCCCGGAACGCCTGGTGGTCGCCATGTTGAGCGGCGAGCGCGACCCCAATCCAGCTGCTGCTGGCGTCCCCGTCCGTCCGCGACACGGACGGCAACGACGCCGCCAAAGCGACCGTGAGCCCAGTGGCTGCTGTGATGCCAAGCAGCACCTTCATGTGTTTCCGCATGGAATGTTCCTTTCTGTCAGGTGACGCGGTGAACCCGCAACGTGAACCACGGGTGTAACTGTCGAATTTCACCAATCCGGTCATTTGGTAACAGCCCGTTGCAGCCGGCTCCGGAGCAACAGTTCGTTACAAAATTCCTGACGACCTTGGGCGCGGAGAACGTACAGTAACCGCGTACCCAAAACTGCGCCCCATGTGCTCATCGTTGACGACGATCGCGAAATCCACGACTTGACCGCCCAGTTTCTACGCGGCCATGGGATCCGCGCCTCGGTCGCAGCCAACGGCAAGGAGATGGATGCAGTCCTCACAAGAGGACGGTTTGACCTTGTTGTCCTCGATCTGATGCTGCCCGGAGAGGACGGACTTTCCATTTGCCGACGGCTCCGGGCGCAAGGCGCACTGCCGATCATCATGCTCACCGCACTTGGTGAAGAGGCCGACCGGATCGTCGGCCTAGAACTCGGAGCCGACGACTACCTCGCCAAGCCGTTCAACCCTCGTGAGCTGGTGGCACGGATCAAGGCTGTACTCCGGCGCGCGCAAGCCACGGCCGCAAATGCCGCGGACACCCCGCCCAGTCGAGCGCTCACCTTTGCCGGGTGGACGCTCTCCCTGACCTCGCGCGAGCTGCATGACCCGGCAGGCACCCTCGTTACGCTGACGTCCGGTGAGTTCGAGTTGTTGGCAGCCCTGGCGGCGCGCCCGCACCGAGTATTGAGCCGCGAGCAGCTGCTCGACCTGACACGCGGCCGCGATGCCAGCCCCTACGATCGCTCAGTTGACGTCCAGCTCAGTCGACTTTGACGCAAAATCGAAGCGGATTCCAGGAATCCAGCCTTGATCAAGACGGTCCGAAACGGCGGGTACATCTTCACTGCGGACGTGGGGAAGTCGTGAAGCTCGACCTCAGACGCTGGCTCTGGCCGGGGGGCATGGCCGGTCAGCTGACGCTCCTCCTGGTCGTCTTCCTGATGCTCGCTGGTTTACGTCAGCAACCGTGCAGAGACCGCCGTTCAACTCTTCAAAGAATCGGTGGCCCAGCGAATCGCCGTGATCGTCCCGCTCGTTGAACGGACACCGCACCAGGAGCGCGAAACGCTTCTCCGGGGGCTCAACAGCCCCACGCTCCATATCCGAACTACGGATCGGGCCTGGTCGGACCGACGACCAGAGCTTCCGCCCGAGCCGGGTAGCCTAGCAGCCTGTCGGACTTAGAACCTCAGATTATGGTAAGTCTTTGATTATTCTGTGTTTATCTTTTCAACCTTGGAATGCGTCGATTCACGAATATCTTTATCTTTCAACACTTTACGAAAACAGTGCCCGCTAAGTCCGACAGGCTGCTAGCGCAGGATCTGCGCCGTCGCCTTCCCGACCTTGGCGGCCGCACGGTTGAGGTCCTTACTTTCGGGCACTGGCGCGGACCGCCGCTGCCACGTGCGCAGGAAAGCTCGGAAACCCCGGCACACGATCTCCTGCACAGCCGAGCCAAGGTACGCGTTTCGGTTGCCCTGCAAGATGGGGGGTGGATTCATTTCGTGGCCGCCGCCCCGGCGCTCTCTTTCCGCTGGGCACTCAGCAAGGCCTTTTGGATGGCTGCCGGGACGGTCGTCGTGCTGGCCATCGTGTTTTGGGCGTCGTTCCGGATGACGCGACCACTCCGCCGCTTTGCGGATGCCGCCGAACGCATCGGCATGGACGTGCGGTCACCGCCACTCGACGAGGCCGGTTCACGTGAACTGCGCAATGCCGCGCGCGCGTTCAACCGAATGCAGGAACGGCTCCGTCATCTAGTTGACGATCGCACAATGATGCTGGCCGCCATCAGCCATGACCTCCGCACCGTGCTGACACGCTTGCGACTCCGCAGCGAGTTCATCGCCGACGAGGAACAGCGCGGCAAAGCGATCGCCGATCTGGACGACATGCAGTCGATGCTCGATTCGACCCTCACCTTCGCGCGTGATGACGCGGCGGACGATGCGCGGGTGACGATCGATTTAGCCGCCCTCGTCCGGAGTCTGTGCGACGAATTTTCCGACGTCGGTGAGCAGGTGATCTGCGACGGTCCGGACCGGGTCCCGGTGACGTGCGCGCCGCGCGCGATTAGGCGGTCGGTTGGCAACGTTCTGAACAACGCGCTCCGGTACGGCCGCGAGGCGGACGTCGGGATTTCCACGGGAGACCAGGGTGTAACGGTGACGGTCGCCGACCGGGGCCCGGGAATCCCGCCGCACCGGCGCGAGGACGCATTCCGGCCGTTTCACCGTCTCGACACCGCGCACAGCCGGGATGGAGGGGGGTCCGGGCTGGGGCTGGCGGTCGCACGGTCGGTGATGCGCCGCCTTGGTGGCGACATCGTGATGTCCAACCGTCAAGGGGGAGGACTGGTTGTGTCGATATTCCTTCCGCATGGTGCCGGCAGCACGGCACAGCACGGCACCTGGCGGGCGGGGTCCGACGAACCGTCACCCGGCATGATTCCCACCCGGTACGCGGGCTCCGGCCTGCGCTCGCTCGCGGACCAGCGGCCCCGCTCAATCCTTAGTCAGTGACCAGCCAGTGACTCAGCCCGGTCGGAAATGCGCGATCGAGTTGGCGTAGTAGGCGAGCAGTTCACGGGCGTCCTCTCGGGCGCAGTACATCCGCTCCGCGCTGGTGACGAGATGCCGGAGCGTGAGCATGCGCAATCCAACCGTCACTGCGTAGTCGCGATCGGCGCGCGGAATGTGGACATAGGCATGTTCTTGCTCAAGCGCCTCGATCAATCGCTGCGAACGTGCCTTGATTTCGAGCTCGCTCATGGCCTCCGTGGGGTTCTCCTCGAACACCGCCGCAACCACCGCAACCGGGGTCACGGGTACGGACTGGGCGACGGCGCCGAACAGAGATTGCCCCAGTGCTTTCACGGCCGCCTGACGGGAATCGGGATCCATCGCTCGGAAATCGACATCGTGAGCGCGTGCGTAGGACCGCATCGATACCGGCGCCCCAAAATTCAGGCATGCGTAGCCGAAGCGATGCCACCGGCGATGCAGCATTAGCGAGACGTTGTGGAGCACCCACCGCAAGATTGTCCTGATGACGAAGCCTTTGCTGCGTCGAGGCGCGTCCGGGTCGAGTGCGCGGACGAGAGACCGGTCTTCGAGGACCCGGTCGTAGTTGATCCCGACCGGCACGAACACCAGATCACGCTCCCCATCAGGGTCGAACTCCGACACCATGTACTTCAGCAAGCCCAACTTGGGCGCGCGGATGCGCCCGTCGCGACTCAATCCGCCTTCCGGAAACACCGCTTGGGCCATTCCCTCCGCGGTAGCAAACTGGACGTAGCGGGCGAGCACCTTCCGGTAGAGGGCGTTTCCCGAACCGCGGCGGACGAAGTAGGCGCCAAGCGTTCGGATCAAGGCTTGCAACGGCCAAACCCGGGCCCATTCACCGACGGCGTAACTCAGTGCGGAGCGGTTGGCCACCATGTAAGCGAGGATCAGGTAGTCCATGTTGGAGCGATGGTTGATCACGAACACGATGCTGGACCTGGGATCGATGGCGGCAAGCGCCTGCGCGTTGGCCGAGCCCAACCGCACCCGGTAGAGCAGCCCAAGGAGCCGCCTGGCCAGGTAGTGCCCGATCCGGAAATACGCATAGGCGTTGAACGAGGGCACGATCTCGCGCGCGTATCGGGCGGCCTCCGCGGCTAGGACATCACGCGGCGTCCCGGACTCGGATGCCTCGGTCTCGATCGCCTCGAGCACCTCCGGGTCATACGTCAGGCGGTCGATGAGAACTTGCCGCTTGGTTCGGGCGAACCGGGGAATCTGGAACTGCAGCCGCGTGTTCAGGTCATCGATGACGCGGTTGAGCCGTCGTCGGACGAACCACCGGACGCTCGGCACCAGCATCCTGTCGAACACCGACCACAGCGCGAGACACGCACCTAGGACCACCAACCAGGTCGGGAGCGCAATCATGTCGGAGGCGGTCATCCTGGGCTCGTGAACTCTAGAGGCTGCGTCCGGAGCATTGTTGCCGCCAAAGCCGGCTCAGTGGCTGAAGCATGCCATACCGGGTCTGTGCCGTCCGAACACACCGGCCGTGGGGGAGGCACTTGGCTCACGGTGAAGTTCGTCGCACGACCCGGCGTTCTGGCGCCTCCCGAAGCCTGAAAGGACGTCGGCCCAATTCGGTGTTTGGATAGGCAGGTCAGGGACACAGAAACCGAGCGCCCTCCCGCAAGCCAGCAGGTGGATGGCCTTCACCGTTGGCCACCCCGATCGGGATTCTCCTGAACCGTCGGTAAGCTGGAACTCCCAAACACGCTTGCCAGGCGCCACGCATGGCCCGAGCACTAGCGAAATCTGCAGCGTCACCGGAGGGGACAAGGGTTTGCCGGAAGTTCGGCCCGGAGGTCTTGAGCACCCGGAAGTCCTCGACCTGCTCGAGAGACACGTCCTTAGTGCTCGAGCCGAAACAGGACGGGGCAGTGCGCACGCGTTCGACATTGACAGGCTGAAACCGCCCGACATTTAGTTTTGGTCCATGTGGGAGGATGGGAAACTTCTCGCAGTCGGGGCCATGCAACGAGTTTTGGACGATCACTTCGAGGTGAAGTCGATGCACACGGTTGCCGAAAGGCGCAGGTCCGGGATCGGAAGCGCGATGCTGCGCCACATCGTAAGGATCGCCCGCGGGCTTGGCGCAAAGCGGCTCAGTCTGGAAACAGGCGCGTGGAAATATTTCCATCCTGCACGTGCCCTCTATCGAAAGCACGGCTTTGTCGAGTGTGAACCCTTTGGCGACTATGTCCTCGATCCCAACAGTGTGTTCATGACCCTCGATCTGGAAGGCTGATCCATGCGGCGACACAAGTCGGCGGATTCGTGAGGTCTAGCCCAAGATTCCAACGAAGAGGGATTGCGGACTGCACGACAACGACCTGAGGTACCGGAAGCACGATCCCTTGCAACGATCACGCCCGAGGGTCGTTCCGACCGGCACAGGGGACACCACGCCGGATTCGCATTTCGTTCGGGGAACAGTTGACTCGCGGCACCTGCGGCGGTTGTGCAGACACCGCACATTATCCGTAGCGCGGCTCTGGAACCAAACCTCGCAACCTCCGGCAATACGCGTTCATCGCAAAAGCTGCTGGAATTTGCAGAACTACAGGCCCGTAGACCGGGCCTTCACGAGACCTGTCCCTACACCAACTCCGTCCCTGGTGCGAACACTCGAGCCTCCCGGCGATGCGGCAACGTGAAGACACACACCGAAATGAGCGGCGCAATCTCGTCCACATGCGCAAGTTTTCGTCGCTGTCAGGTAGTCCCGAACCTGCACTGCCGATCGGGACAGGCGCTTGCCATCGGGAGCGGCGCGCGCTTCCCGCGGAATGAGCATGTGACCGCGCGCGGGCAGGGGCGTGCTGCGGCCGGCGCCACAAAGACGCTCAACCCGTGGGACAGCATTCACCGGCCCGGTTGCCGGAGGCTGCAGACTCTGCTTTGCATCTGCACGAGCCTCACCAGTGCCTCGATTTTGACAGCCGATTGACGGTAGTCTTCGTGGACGCGTTTTTCGATGGGATAACTACCGTGACAGCACAACAACCGTGGCTGAGCAGCTACCCGGACCACGCACCCTGGGACACCAAGTTCTCTGGGCGCCCGGTATTCGCACTGCTCGATGACTCCGTCGCCAAGTTTCCGTCGCACCAAAGCATGGACTTCCTCGGGAAGACCTACACGTACGGCGAACTGGGAACCCTGGTCGCGCGGGCGGCCGCCGGCTTCCGAAAGCTCGGAGTGGACAAGGGCGTGCGGGTCGGTCTCTTCTTGCCGAACTGCCCTCAGTTCGTGATCGCGTACTTCGGAGTGCTTAAGGCCGGCGGCACGGTTGTGAACTACAGCCCGCTCTATTCCGAGGAAGAGTTGCTGCACCAAATCGAGGACTCGGGAACCACGATCATGGTGACGCTGAGCCTGAAGGCGCTGTACCCCAAGATGGCAGCCGCGCTCCAGAAAGGTGCGATCGCGCAACTCGTGGTGGGGGCGTTGCAGGATGCACTCCCGTTCCCAAAAAGCCTGCTGTTCTCGCTCTTCAAGCGCGGTGACGTCGTCGCGATCCCCGACGACGACCAGCACATCGCCTTCAGCGATCTGCTAGCCACCGGGGACCCCTGTCCCGATCCCGTCATTAATCCGGAGGAGGACGTTGCGGTCCTCCAGTACACCGGCGGTACCACCGGAGTCTCCAAGGGCGCAATGCTCACGCACGCCAACATCTACATCAACATCCAGCAGGCACTCCTCTGGAACCAGGACGTGCAGCTCGGGCAGGAGCGAATGATGGGGGTGCTGCCCTTCTTCCACGTCTTCGCCATGGCTGTCGTAATGGGCCTCACGCTCGCGGTCGGCGGCTCGATCATCATGCATCCACGATTCGAACTCGATGCCGTGCTCAAGGACATCACCAAGAAGAAACCCACCTTGTTCCCGGGCGTGCCGACCATGTACATGGCGATCATCAGCCACCCGAAGATCGGGAGTTTCGATCTCACCTCGATCAAGACCTGCATGGCCGGAGGCGCGCCACTCCCCCTCGAAATCAAGCAGCGCTTCGAGAAGTTGTCAGGCTGCACACTGGTTGAAGGCTATGGACTGACCGAGTGTTCCCCGATGGCCACAGTGAACCCGATCGGAGCCCCAGGCAAGGACGGATCGGTCGGCATGCCGATTCCCGGGACGACCATCACCATCGTGGACAAAGAAAATCCCATGAAGGTACTGCCTCAAGGCGAGACGGGAGAAATCTGCATCTCCGGTCCACAGGTCATGAAGGGTTACTGGGGCCGCGAGCAAGCCACCGCCGAAACCATCGTCGACGGACGCCTCCGGACGGGCGACGTCGGCTACCTCGACGAAGACGGCTACCTGTTCATCATCGACCGGATGAAGGATCTGATCCTCGTCAGCGGGTTCAACGTCTTTCCGCGAAACGTCGAGGAGGGGATCTATCGTCACCTGGCCGTGGACGAGGTCACGGTGATCGGAATCCCGGACGACTACACCGGAGAGGCAGTCAAGGCCTTCATCAAGCTCAAGGCCGACCACAGCCTCGGCGCTGACGAGCTTCGGACCTTCCTTGCCGACAAGCTCGGCAGGCACGAGATGCCGAAGCACGTCGAGTTTCGGGACGAACTCCCGAAGACCATGATCGGCAAACTGTCGAAAAAGGAATTGGTGGCCGAAGAAAAGGCCCGCAGGGCGTAGGACGTCTCGCCGGGCCCCACCGCCGGGCGGCCACATTCCCCGAGGAGCGTCAGCTCGAACTGCCCGCCATTCGCCGATTGGCTATTGGGGGGTGGCCGGGGCGTCCACGGTCTCCGGCGGGCGATGGGCCAGCACCCCGGCGTCAGTCAGCCGCCGGACCTCGTCATCGGCATACCCCAACTCGTCGAGAATGTCGGCGTTGTCCGCACCCAAGAACGGAGCCATGTGCCGGATGACCGCGGGGGTTTCCCCGAAACGGGCGGCAGGACGCGGCTGGCGAACCCGGCCCAGCACGGGGTCCTCGTGGACCTCAATGATCCGGTTCTCCTCCACCTGATCGTTCTCGAGAAGATCCAGGCGGCTGAGTACGGGTGCGCATGGAACCTGCCGGGCCCGAAACCGGGCGATCAGGTCCTCCGACGTGTACTTGGCGATCTCCTGCGCCGTGATCTCCCGGCGTGCGGCCACATTCTGGAAACGGGCTCCTGGCGTGCGAAACCGTTCGTCTTCGATCAATTCCGGCCGTCCAAGGGCCTCGCACATTCCGGCCCATTCGTCGTCCGTCACGGCTCCTGCCGTGATGTAGCCGTCCTGGGTCGAGTAGATCAGGTCGAGGCCCATCTGCCCGCGAGTGGGGTCGGCCTCGCGGCCGACGAAATTGAGACTGGACATGCTCTCAGGCCACAGATACGCCACCATCGTGTCGAGCATCGAGAGGCGCACGTGCTGGGCCGTTCCCGTGCGCTGGCGGGCCAGCAGGGCGGCAGTGATTGCCTGCGCCGCCGTGACCGCAGTCGTCTTGTCCGGGACGATGGTGCGCACCATGCGGGGTGTGCCGGTCTTGCGGTCAGACTGGATTTCGGCGAGTCCGCACAATGCCTGAATCACCGGATCGTAGACCCGCTGCCCGGAGTAGGGACCGGATTCTCCGAAGCCGCTGATCGAGACGTACACGATATCCGGCCGGATTGAGCGCACCTCCTCCTCGCCCAGCCCCATGCGCTCGATCGCGCCCGGGCGGAAATTCTGCACCAGCACGTCGGCGGTACTCACCAGCTTCCGGACGAGCGCAAGCCCTTCGGGAGCCTTGAGATTCACGGCGAGCGAACGTTTGCTCCGGTTACAGGACAGGAACGAGGACGTCATGCCGCGGTGGTTGATGCCGACCCGCCGCATCAGCTCTCCGGCGGGAGGTTCGATCTTGATGACGTCGGCGCCCTGGTCGGCCAGCATCATCGTGGCCACCGGGCCCGACACCATGCTGGTCAGATCCAGGACCCGAAACCCTTCGAGCGGTCCGGCCATGATCAACTCCCCTCCACACACCGCTCCGGGTGGTTCACCCGGAGCGCGTGTTGATAAGCCGGTCGGCGCGTCGTGAATTCCCTGTACGCCAGCAACCGGTCCGGAAGCACGACGTTGTAGGCCACTGCCCAGTCCACGACCGAGGTCAGCGCGATGTCAGCGATGCTGAACTCGCCGAGCAGATAGTCGTCTCCGGCCGGAACCCGGTGCGCGACGGCATTGACCTGCGTCTGGAAGTACTCGATCGCGGACTCGCACGCTTCCGGCGCCTTGCCGTAAATCTCCGGAAGGTAGCGGTGCCGGCGCAGCAGATACAGCGAGTGCGCATCTAGCTCCATGCTGACGAACGACATCCACTCGTCGAGCCGGGCCTGCGTGTGCGGGTCCTTCGGTACCAGAAATCCGGAAGGTAGAGGGCACACTCGCGTAAGGTAGGACATGATCGCCCCGCTTTCCGAAAGCACGAACTCTCCGTGCTGAAGACTGGGGATCTTCCGTTTCGGGTTGATCCGGACGTAGTCCTCGGTTCGGGTCTCGCCGGTACGGGACCGGATCGGCCGCACGTCGCAGCGCAGGCCAAGCTCCGCCACCGTCCAGTGGACGCGGAAAGTGCGGCCCGAGCCAATTCCCCAGACGGTAAAGGCGCTGCCGCTCATCCCTTTTCGGAAGTGAGGCGGCCTTCCCACGCGTCGTAATCGAGGTCAGGCTCATGCACGGCACGGGTCTGGGCCAGTTCGCGGCCGCGCAGAAGGGCAACCAGCGATTCGTTGTAGGGAACCGGAATGCCGAGCTTCTCGGCCTCCCGGACCAGAGCACCATTGAGCGTGTCGATTTCAGTTTTCCTGCCCATCAGAACGTGCTGCAGCATTGACGGACGGTTCATCCGCCGGCCGCCGCCGGAAGCGATGCGCCTGATCAGTTCCGGATCCGGGATGGTGATGCCCTTGGCGTCCAGCACCGCCATCACCTCGTTGACTAGCTTCACGCGATAGGGGGTCAGATCCGGCACGTCGACAAACTCACCGGAGCGGAGCCCGGTGACCGCGGCCACGGCGTTCCCGGAACAGTTGACAACGAACTTCTGCCAGATCTCCGCCATGATGTCCGTCGCCGGCTTCGACGGGAATCCAGCTTCCTCAAGCGCCGCCATGAAGGCGGCGACACGGTTGCTCGAGCTTCCGCCGATCTCGCCGATCGTCGTCGGGCCGAGATGGGTCAGCGATACGTGCCCGGGACCGATGGTCGCCGCACTGCACATGCTCGACCCGCCGACCACGCGCTCCTCGCCGAGCACCTCCTGCAAGGTTTCCACGTTGCCGATCCCGTTCTGCGAGGTCACCACATAGCCGTCGGGAGTGAGGATCTCGGCGATCGTACGGGCCGCTGCCTCCGTGTTGTTCGTGTCGGCGAACAGCAGCACGACATCGGCGGTCTCCGCGCGCTCTGGGCGCACCGCGGCCTCGACTTGAATCCGCTGCTCGCCGTACACCCCATCAACACGTAGCCCGTCACGGTTGATCGCATCGACATGCTCTTGCCAAGTGTCGATCACGCGCACCCGATTGCCCGCAGCCGCAAGTAGCCCTCCGTAGGAACCGCCCATGGCTCCAGCACCCACTACCGTAATGTCCATGGTCCCCTCCCAACGGGTTTTCCGGGGCCGATCTTAGTCGGCTGGCCTGCGATGCGTACTGACGAGCAGGCGGACCTGTGGTTGGCGTGTATGGTGTTTCGTTTCACAGGCCGAACTCCCGCGGCGGCGAGCCGCCCAACGTACGATGTCCAGCTTCCGAATCTTTTCGTACCTCCCCAATCCTCGAGTCTGGAAGGCGACGATCGCCGGCCGCATGGGAGGCGTGGAGGTCGAACTCGTGGGCGATAAGCCCGCGCGCCTTGCCGACTGGCTCTGGGACTTCGACGCACGCCCGCTGGCGGAAAACGAGCGCCGCCCCGATAGTCCGCACGCCCGCATTGCCAAACGCGGATTCGGCAGCACGCTCTACAAGACCGACGCCTTTCTCGCGGCCAATCCGTTCGGCACGGTGCCGGCCGCATTCGGTGCGAGCGGGACCGTTGGCATCTTTGAGTCCAACAGCATTCTCCGCGCGGTCGCCCGCGCCGGCGATGCAGGTCTCTACGGCCGCGACGGCCTCGAGGCATCGCGCATTGACAGCTTCTTGGATTCCGGCCTGGTCTTTGCGCGGGAAGCACAGGTCTATCTGCTGGCGCTCCGCGCCCGGGACGTGAGTGTGGAACTCTCCGAACGCATGCGGGAATCGTATTCCTTCTACATGGCTGGTATCGACGCGGCGGCAGTTCAGCCCACGCCGGGTCTCGTCGGCAGCAGAATCTCGATCGCCGACATCGCGTTCGTCTGCGATCTCGCGCAGTTCCAACGCGAACGCCACTATCACGCATGGCTGGAGGAGCAGGGACTCCAACCGGTCACCGCACCGGGCGACTACCCGCACGCGCTCGCCCACTTCAACCGCCTCCTGGCCCAGCCGGCCATTGCCGCCGACCTCGCCGAGTACGTGAATGGAGCCACTGCATGACTCGTCCTGTTTGCCTAGTCACCGGCGTCGGGCCCGAGCACGGAACCGGAGCCGAGATCACCCGGCGCTTTGCCGACGGCGGCTACAGCGTCGCCATGCTCGCGCGGGACGGCGAACGTCTCGGGCAGCTTGAGCAGACCTACGAGCACGCGAAGGCCTACCCGTGCGACGTCGCGGATTTGGACACTCTGGAGGACACAGTCGGGCGCGTCCGATCCGACCTCAGTGCGCCTAGCGTCGTGGTGCACAATGCTCTCCGGTCTACCCGGGGGCCCATCCTGGAACAGGATCCGGCGGACCTGGAACGCAACTTCCGGGTGAACGCCACAGCCCTGTTCGTGCTCGCACGCGCAACGATCCCCGCCATGCTGGAGGCGGGACACGGATCGATCATGGTGACGGGGAACACGTCAGCTACGCGCGGCAAGGCTCAGTGGGGCTTCTTCGCCTCGACCAAGGCAGCTCAGCGAATCCTCTCGGAATCGCTGGCGCGGGAGTTCGGGCCCCAGGGTATCCACGTCGCCTACTTCATTATCGACGCCATGATCGACACGCCGCGCACCCGGCCCATCCTGGCTCCTGACAGGCCGGACGAAGACTTCGCCAAGCCGTCCGCCATTGCGGAAGAGATCTATCGGGTCGCCCATCAGGACCGCTCTGCCTGGTCATTCCAGGTGGAAATGCGGCCCTACAAGGAGCACTGGTAATCAACAGCCTCTCCGCAACCTGGCGAGCCTGAAGGAGAACCGTCGTGGCAGCCGGGGGGCCACACCGTCCCATGCCTCTTCGGGACGTTGCCGAGGCCTTCGAGCGCTTCGCGCATGCCAATCCATCGCCGCGGAGCGACCTCGAGTACACCAACACCTACACACTGCTGGTCGCCGTCGTTCTTTCGGCCCAAGCGACGGACGCCGGCGTGAACCGGGCAACTGCGTCGCTCTTCCGGTCAGTGGACCATCCGGCAGACATGCTTGCGCTCGGAGAAGAGCGGCTGCGCGATGTCATCCGGACCATCGGCCTCTACCGCACGAAAGCGAAGAACGTGATCGCGCTCTCGAAGCGCCTCGTCGACGACTTCAACGGACAGGTGCCAGATGATCGGGCGCTCCTGGAAAGCCTGCCGGGCGTTGGCCGGAAGACTGCCAATGTCGTTCTCAACGTGGCCTTCGGCCAACCGACAATGGCCGTGGACACGCACATCTTCCGGGTCTCCAATCGGACCGGGCTCGCCCCCGGGAAGGATCCGCTCGCAGTGGAGAAGGCGCTCCTCCGACGGGTCCCGAGGGAGCGCCTGCTGCGCGCCCACCACTGGCTGATCCTACACGGTCGCTACACGTGCACGGCCCGCAAGCCGAAGTGCGCCGTCTGCTTGATTCCGGACCTCTGCCGGTACCCCGACCGAACCGCGTGAACCCCTGACCCCGGCGGCAACCGAGCCCGAATCCGTTCGGTCAGACCTGTTCACTTCGGTCGGGATGGAACTGGAGTAGCGAGAAACGCGCGGAGGGCAGGCGGCCCACGTAGCAGGCGCCCGTGTCGATCCAGGTGATTTTTCCGCGGGTCCTTGGCCGATCAATGACCGTGTGTCCGCAGTAGATTTCGCGGATTCGTTCGCCCGCGTCCGGAACCGGCGCGCCCTCGCGAATGTGGGTCCGGGACCACAACGCCGCCGTCTTCGCGTTCCGGTCGCTCCGGGCCAGCGCGACAACGAGATCGTCCCACGTATGGCCTCGCGGCAGGTCAGCGTGGACGATGCCGACCGGGCCCCGCGCGGTGTCGATCTCGAGCGCAAACGGCAGCGCCCTACATGCCGCAACGAAATCGTCGCGCCGCGCCGGGGGCGTGTCGAGCCACCACGTGCCGCCATTCATCATCCAGAGTGGCTGTTGCCCGGGGTCACGGACCGCATCAAGAAGCATCTGTTCGTGGTTGCCGCGGCACGCATGGAACCACGGACGCTTCAGCCACGAGAGCGCATCCTCCGAAGCGGGACCACGGTCAATGAGGTCCCCGACGGAAAAGAGACGGTCCTGGGATTCGTCGAAACCGACCCGATCCAGCGCCGTCTCCAAGGCGCGAAATGTGCCGTGGATGTCCCCCACGACGAAATCGCGGCCCAGCGGATTCCTCGGGAATTGCAGGACTGCAGCCAACGGATGCCCCGTTACTTCCGCGCGGGCGGGCAGGGGCGGCGACGCTGCCCGCAGGACTCAACCACCATCACTCGACATCCCGCGTTGTACCACATGAACCATCAGTGCGGTGCCGAAGCTCCACGCGAACAGGGCCAAGAATGGAATCGCGAAGGCACACGCGATGAGGGTTCCGGCCGCCCACATTTCGAGAAATCGCGCCCGACGAAGCTTCGGGACCTGGTCGGCAGGACACCGCCGGCCGGCCGCGGAATCGAAATACTCCCGCCCGAGGAGATACCCGAAAATCACGAACCAAAGAGGTAGCCATACCGGAGTGCCCGCGAACAGCAGCCATAGCGGGGCGACGACACTCACCATCACCATCACGGTCGCAACGACCAGCCGGAGTCCGGCAGCGATACCGGCAAGAGCTCCGAGATCGTGAGCCGTGACGTCCGGATAGTGCACCTGCTCGACCACCGCCGCGATCCGATCCGTGAACAGGCCAGCGCAGGTCGTGACCAGGGCCGGGAACAGCAACGCCGTGACGGTTACGGCGACAGCCGCTCCCACCCCCAGCAGCACGTAGTCCACCAGGAAGTCGTCGAGCCAGGCGAAACCGGTGGAAAGCGGCAACAGCCAGTATGCGAGCGCCGACCAGAACGCCACGAGCACGGCCGCCGCCACGAGTGCCGTCGCAAGCACCCAGATGAGCACTTGCTTTCGGACGAGGTCCCCGGCGGCCGCGATGACCGCCTCGGCAAATGTCACTGGGAGGCGGGATTCATCGGGACTCGATCGGCGATTCCGGCCGCGCTCTCGAACCGGTGCGCCCAGTACAAGAGGCGGCCCTCGTGGCGGGCGGGCGCGACCATCTGAAGGCCGACCGGAAGCCCGGCCGCCGTGAAGCCGCACGGGACGGAAAGCGCCGGACAGTCGGTCAGCGAGATCGTGGCTGCTGTCATCAGCCAGCTCACGTAGTTCTCGAACTCGACCCCCTGGACCGATCGCGGCCACGCAAGGTCGGCCGAGAATGGCGGCACCATGGCAGCCGGGGCCAGGAGCAGGTCATGCTCGGTGAAGAATTCCTGCACCTCGGCCAGCATCCGGCCGCGTGCCTGCGCTGCCTGGCCGGCTTCCCCGAGCGTGAGCCCGAGCCCCCGCTCGATGTTCCAGCGCAGATCCTCCTTGAGCGCGTCCCGGTGGGCGGCGTAGAGCGCACCCTTGTCGGTGGCCAGGAGGTCGGCACGCAGTGTCTGGAAGATGTCCTCAGCCTGGCGGAGATCGAGTGTCGCCGGAATCACCTCAGCACCCAAGTCGGCGAAAAGTCCGGCCGCGCGCTCGATCGTCGACGCCACTTCCGGGTCGCACGGCAGATACCCGAATCCGGTGGTCCAGGCAACGCGGCGGATGCGGGGCGGAGCGGGCCACGCACCGGGATCAAGGGCTGCACTGTAGCTCGCCGGGCCCCCTGCCGGATCCGGCGTGCGCGGGCGCGACAAGGGATCGCGGGGGTCGTATCCCGACATGGTGTCCAGAAACAGTGCCAAGTCGGCGATATCCCTTGCCATTGGCCCGTCAATCATCAGGGAATCCCAAGCAAGTTCCCGTGGACCGTGAGGCACGGTGCCGGAACTGCAGCGGAGACCCGTGACCGAGCAGTAGGACGCCGGGTTGCGGAGGCTCCCGCCAAGATCGGATCCGGTGGCCAGCCAGGCGGCTCCCACGGCCAACGCCGCGGCGGCGCCCCCGGATGAACCGCCGACAGTTTTCGATCGGTCCCACGGATTGCGCGTGGTGCCGAAGACCGTGTTGAATGTCTGGGATCCGGCCCCGAATTCCGGCGTATTGGTCTTGCCGAGCACGACGCCGCCCATGCGTTCGATGCGCTCGACGACGATGTCGGAGTGGTCCGGCACATGGTCCGCGAACACGGGCGACCCGTAGGTGGTGCGGACCCCCTCGACGTCCGTCAGGTCCTTGATGAGAACCGGAAGCCCGTGAAGGTACCCGGGATCGTCCGCTCGCTCTGCCGGCAGGGATCGGGCGCGGGACCGGGCGCGATCCTCGCACACGGTGGGGACCGCATTGATGTCAGGATGGGTTTCGCGTATCCGTTCGAGCGCGGCGTCGATTGCCATCCCAGGGCTGACGTCGCCCTTCCTGAGCGCCGTCACGACGCCCCGGGCGCTCATCCTTGCAAGTTCGTGCATGGCGTCTTGTCCTCGATCGTCGCTCAGTTGTGGGGGCCGGTCCGGCATGCGTGCAGCACCGGACTCATGCTAGCGGCGCACGCACACAGCGGTCGACCGTAAGAGCTTGGCTTTGCAAGCGCCGGGCGAATGTGGCAAAACGCGCAAGCGAGCAGGGAGACCACCATGGAGTTACCGCGCCTGCAGGCGTTCCTGATCTGTGATGACGCACTCCGCGACAAGGCGAGCGGTAAGGTTCAGATTAAGGGCGTGTTCGATCACATTGCGGTCACAGACCTGCCCGCCGTGCATCGGCACGCGACCGTGTACGTGCGGTTGGTGCTCCCGGAGCGGATGCGAGGCGTCGAGATGGGACTCGCGATCGTGACCCCTTCCGGGAAACGGGCAACCACCGAAACCCACACCTACAACGCGTCGCCTGGCGGTGTCGTGGAAAGCACCTCCAATCTCAACGAGATTCACCTGCCGGAAACCGGGACCTACCGGTTCGAGTTGCTGGTCAACGGTGAGACCCTGGCCGAGTATGGTCTCGATGTGGTCCGGAACGCTGCGCTGGACGCGGTTCCGGACGGCGTAACACTGCACTGATTCCCGCCGCCTCCCCCGACCCCGGCGGAATCGCCGCGGAGGCACCCGTCTGGGACGTGGTCGCCCTTGGCAACGCCATGACGGACCTCGTCGCAAACGTGGATGACCGATTTCTCAACCGCCATGGTTTCGAGCGCGGGCGGGTTGTTCTTGGCGACCGTGCGTCTGCGCTTGCAGTGACAGCGGATCTTCCCGCGACCCGAGAGTGCGCCGGTGGATCCGCAGCCAACACGGCCGTCGGCGTGGCCGCGCTAGGTGGCCGGGCTGCCTTTCTTGGTCGTTGCGCGAATGACGCGCTCGGGCTGGGATTCCGCACCAGCCTCGAAGCCGCTGGCGTGGCGCATCCGACGCCGTTCGGTCCCTCGGAACCGCCGACGGGACGTGTCTTCGTGCTGGTCACCCCTGACCACGAGCGCTCCATGATGGCGTTTCCCGGGGCCGGGGCAACGCTTTCGGAGCACCATCTTGACCCTGCCGATGTCACGGGCGGAGCCATCTTGTACCTTGAGGGCTACTTATTCTATGCAGCGTCGTCGGCCCGGGCAGCGGAATCCTCAGCGCGCCACGCGGCCGCGCACGGACGCTCGGTGGCGGTGTCCCTGTCCGATCCGATCTGTGTCGACGTGAACCGGGAGGCTTTGCTCCAGCTCGTCCGCACGCGGGCCAACCTGCTGTTTGCCAACCAGGACGAAATCACGGCCCTCTACCGTACCGGCGACTTCCAGGCAGCTGCCGCGGCTGCCGCGGCCGATGTCGACGTTGCGTTCCTGACCCGCGGAGAGGCCGGCGCGGTCGTGGCCCACGGCGGCCGCTTCGACGTGCTCTCCGCAGTTCCTGTGCCTGGCGGCATCCGAGACCTGACCGGTGCAGGCGACCTCTTCGCAGCCGGCGCTCTCTACGGCCTCGGCCGCGGCCTCGAACCGCAGCGCGCGGCACGCATTGGCGCTGCATGCGCCGCCGAGGTCATCGGGCACTACGGCGCGCGGCCGGAGGCGGATCTACGGAAACTCGTCCGCGATGCCGGCCTGCTGTAGCCAGACGGTCCCGGGCCGCCGGCGAACCTTGCACGACTCCGCCCGGACGGCCGCACCGATATTCCCGCGCACGGCCTTCCGGACGTAGTCGCTAGCCGCGCTGGCCATAGCCAGCGAGTCAAACGACTGGCCGTCAACGTCAGCGGCACAGCGGGCTGAAACACCCACCAGGCGGGTCCGCATTCAGCCGAAGGACAGACTGACGTGTAGCACCGTTCATCGCGCTTCACGACATTCCGGCTACCTTCGGCGCCTCGGGCGGCGCCCAATTATGCTTGCTCCCGCGTGACGAGGAAGCTATAGACATCATCATAATCGGGGGTTAGGCACGCACCAGGCCGGCCACGTCTCGGGGGCCCTTATCCATGCCCAGACAGCGGCGTCGTCTGGTCTACGAGGGCAAGGCCAAAGCACTTTTCGAAGGCCCAGAGCCCGGCACGCTCGTCCAGCATTTCAAGGACGATGCCACTGCCTTCAATAACCAGAAGCGCGGTACCATCAGCGGCAAAGGGGTCATCAACAATCGGATTTCGGCCCATCTCATGATGCGGCTCGGGGAAATGGACATTCCCACTCACTTCCTGCGCCCGCTCAACATGCGCGAGCAGCTGGTGCGTGAAGTCGAGATCATTCCAATCGAAGTGGTGGTCCGCAACGTCGCTGCCGGCAGTCTGAGCAAGCGTCTGGACATCAAGGAGGGAACCCCTCTCCCGCGGCCCCTGATCGAGTGGTACTTCAAGAACGACGAACTCAATGATCCGCTGGTCCTGGACGAGCACATCCTCGCGTTTGGCTGGGCCGCGGAGGACGAACTAGATGAGATGTTCGGTTACGCACTCCGGATCAACGACTACCTCTCTGGCCTCTTTCTCGGGGTCAACATTCGCCTCGTCGACACCAAGCTCGAGTTCGGGCGTCATTTCACCGACGAAGGGATGCGCATTCTGCTTGCGGACGAGATCAGCCCGGACACCTCCCGGCTCTGGGACCTGACCACAGACGACAAGCTCGACAAGGACCGGTTCCGGCGCGACCTGGGGAAAATCGAAGAGGCGTATCAGGAAGTCGCGAGGCGTCTAGGCGTGCTGCCCGAGAACGGCCGTGCCGATGCCAAGTGACAACACGCCCTTGAAGGCCGTCGTCCACGTCGTCCTGAAGCCGGGCGTGCTCGACCCTCAGGGCAAGGCGGTCGAATCGGCACTTCGCACCCTCGGATTCGGCGAGATCGAGGAAGTCCGACAGGGCAAATTCTTCGAGATTACGCTCGACGGCGAGCGCAACGACGCACGAGCGCGCCTCGATCGGATGTGCTCGGAACTGCTCGCCAACCCCGTGATTGAGGACTATCGCGTCACGATTTGCGACGCATGAAAGCCGTCGTAGTCGTGTTTCCCGGTTCGAACTGCGACCGCGACGTCGACGTCGCGCTGCGTCGTTGCACCGGCCGTGCCCCCATCAGAATTTGGCACGCAGACACCGAGCTTCCGGTCTGTGACTTGGTAGTCCTGCCCGGCGGCTTCTCCTACGGAGACTACCTCCGTGCCGGTGCCATCGCGGCGCACGCGCCGATCATGCATTCCTTGCGGGATGCAGCCGCGCGCGGAATCGCGATCCTCGGCATCTGCAACGGGTTCCAGATTCTCACCGAGACCGGGCTACTGTCGGGCGCTCTGGTCCGGAACGCCGGGCTCCGGTTCGTCTGCCGGCAGGTCGATCTCCGGGTGGACGGCGAATCCCCATTCATGGCGGCCTTCGCGCTGCGCGAGCGAGTCCGCTTTCCCGTGGCCCACATGGAGGGCAACTACCAGACCGACCCCGACACCTTGGAACGCCTGGAAGGGGAGGGGCACATCGTGCTGCGCTACGTCGACGACACCGGGCATGCAACCGAGGGGGCCAACCCGAACGGATCCGTCGCAAGCATTGCGGGCGTAACCGACTCCACTCGGCGGATCTTCGGGCTCATGCCGCATCCCGAACGGGTTGTCGGGCGGGAACTCGGCGGTTCAGACGGACACCGGTTCTTTGCGGGTCTGGCGGACGCGCTCGCATGAGCGAAGCAATCGGTACCGCGGATGACGCCGTCGCACTCGGGCTCACTGTCGAAGAGTACGGGCGAATCCAGCAGCATCTCGGCCGCGCGCCAAACCCGATCGAACTCGGGGTGTTTTCGGCGATGTGGAACGAACACTGCTCCTACAAGTCCTCGCGACGATGGCTTCGCCTGCTTCCGTCCACGGGCCAGCACGTGATCCATGGCCCGGGCGAAAATGCTGGCGTGGTCGACGTGGGCGACGGGTGGGCCGCCGTCTTCAAGATGGAAAGCCACAATCATCCCTCGTACATCGAGCCCTACCAGGGAGCGGCCACCGGGGTCGGCGGAATCCTGCGTGACGTGTTCACGATGGGGGCACGCCCCGTCGCGATCCTCAACTGTCTTCGGTTCGGTTCGCCCGACCACCCGAAGACCCGCCACCTGGTGGGCGGCGTCGTCGGCGGAATCGGCGGCTACGGAAACTGCATGGGCATCCCGACCGTCGGCGGCGAGTGCGGCTTCGACGCCGGCTACGACGGCAACATCCTGGTAAATGCGATGGCCGTCGGACTGGTCCGTCAGGACCGAATTTTCCTAGCCCACGCGGGGCGGCCCGGAAACCCTGTGCTGTACGTGGGGGCAAAGACGGGGCGCGACGGGATCCACGGGGCCAGCATGGCCTCGGCGGGTTTCTCGGATGCCGCGGAAGCGCGCCGACCAACCGTGCAGATCGGTGACCCGTTCATGGAAAAACTCCTCCTTGAGGCATGCCTCGAGCTGATGACCACGGACGCCGTCATCGGCATTCAGGACATGGGTGCAGCCGGCCTGACCTCCTCGTCGGTGGAAATGGCGGCCCGCGCCGGGGTTGGAATCCGCCTCGACCTGGAGCGCGTGCCTGTGCGCGACACCGGCATGACGCCGCTGGAGCTGATGTTGTCCGAAAGCCAGGAGCGAATGCTCGTGACGCTCCGGCCCGGCGCCGAGTCCACGGCAGCCGAAGTCTTCGCGAAATGGGGGCTCGATGCAGTCATCATCGGTAGCGTGACCGACACCGGGCGCCTCGAACTCGGCATGGACGGCCCGATCGTCGCGGATCTTCCGATCCAGCCTCTGGCAGAGGGGGTCGTCTACGAGCGCCCGGCCACCGATCCAGCGCCGCCGAGAGCGGCTCCGTTTCCGGACGACGAACACATCGACATCCAGGCGCTCGTTGACCTCGTCGGTTCGCCGGATCTGGCGTCGCGCCGATGGATCTGGGAACAGTACGACTATGGCGTGATGGGGGACACAATCACGCCACCGGGCTCGGACGCGGCCATCGTACGAATTCACGGCACGGATCGTGCACTCGCGCTCACCGCTGACTGTACTCCACGCTACTGCGAGGCTGACCCCCGGCTCGGCGCTGTCCAGGCAGTCGCCGAATCGTTCCGCAATCTCTCGGCCTCGGGCGCACGCCCGCTCGCCATCACTGACTGCCTCAATTTCGGCAATCCCGAGGACCCGGCCGTCATGGGCTCGTTCAAAGCCGCTGTCCAGGGCCTCAGCGAAGCGTGCGCTGCGCTGGACCTACCGGTCGTGTCAGGCAACGTCTCCTTCTACAACGAGACCGACGGACGACCGATCCCGCCAACGCCGCAGGTCGGAACCGTCGGGCTTATCGAAGAGATCGACCGCAGGGGGCGCATCGGGCCCTCGCCCGGAACCACGATCATCCTCATCGGCGAGACTTCGGGCCATCTGTCCTGCTCGATCTACGCCCGCCACCGATACGGGCTGCGGACCGGGCCGCCGCCTGAGGTCGATCTCGAAATTGAGCGCCGTCACGGCGAATGGATCCGGCGTCAGATCGCGGCCGGCGTCGTCGATGCCTGCCACGATGTATCGGATGGCGGCCTAGCTGTGGCGCTCGCCGAAATGTGCATCGCTGCCGGCATCGGCGCCTCCGTGGAACCGCCGGCCCAGGCGCCGTCAGCTGCCGGGTTCTACTTCGGGGAGGACCAGGCACGCTATCTGCTGGCCATCGGGCCCGATTCAGCGAACCGGCTATGCGACCAAGCGGACGAGGCCGGAATCAGGGCCCAGGTCCTCGGCCGGTTCGGGGGACGTACACTCACGCTGGCACCGCTCGGCACAGTGCCTGTTGACACGCTTCGCCATCGGCACGCAGGATGGTTCCCAGCCTATATGGATGGAAGTGCCGGGAGGACCAGCTGATGGCGATGGATGCTCAGGAAATTGAATTGCTGATCCGAGCTGCCCTGCCGGACGCCCGGATCACGATTGAGGATCTCCGTGGCGACGGCGACCACTACGCCGCCCACGTGATCTCGGAAGCCTTTCGTGGCAAGTCGCGAGTCGAGCAGCATCAGATGGTTTATGGTGCGCTCCAGGGCCGGATGGGGGGCGTGCTGCACGCGCTGGCGTTGCAGACCGCCCCGCCTGATGACGTCTAACCGAACCGCTTGAGGAAAAGCTAATGGACACCGACATCGCAAACCCGATCCACGGGAAAATCCAGTCCGAAATCGACGCCAACGACGTCGTTGTATTCATGAAGGGGACGCCCGTGTTTCCGCAATGCGGATTTTCGGCCACGGTCGTCCAAATCCTCAATCACCTTAGTGTCCCATTCAAAGGTATCGACGTCCTAGCGGATCCCGCTCTCCGGGAAGGAATCAAGGAATTCGCAAACTGGCCGACGATTCCGCAGCTCTACGTGAAGGGCGAGTTCGTCGGCGGTTGTGACATCATCCGCGAGATGTACGAGAAGAATGAGCTGCAGGAACACGTGACCAGCAAGGGCGTCGCGCTGAACAGCTAGTTGCGTGCGTGCAATTGGCCCAATTGTCGCCGGCCCCGCCTGATCCAGCGACAGCGGGCACAGGGGGGAAGTGACCGCCTGCCGAGCCGAGGGA
Source organism: Alphaproteobacteria bacterium (assembly GCA_965215575.1). Classification (GTDB taxonomy): domain Bacteria; phylum Pseudomonadota; class Alphaproteobacteria; order TMED109; family TMED109; genus VXPW01. The sequence goes on along the minus strand of OZ244069.1, from coordinate 1,048,579 downwards.
CGGTTTGTCCCGGCGGCCCCGGAAGCATTTCTGACGAAGGGTAAGGGAGCAGCGTACGTCCCGATTTCGACACCAGCGCCGCATCACCAGAACGAACCGCTCTCCGCGCCGCACCCGACAGGCTAGCCAATCCCGCTTCGCGACCTGATCAATCCATGAGGTGGCGGCTGAACCACTCCAGCGCCAGCGTAGACGCGGTCGAATAATGGCGGTTGTAGATGCTGTAGTGCGTCCCGGGATAAGTCTGATACGCGGCTTCGGTGTGTTCTCTCACAATTTCGTAAACAGCGTGGCCGTTGGCCATGCGGTCAAAGAGTTCTTCCTCGGTAACATCGATAATCAGAGTGGGGACCCGCACCTTATGGGCCCAATCGATCGGCCGATGGTCGAGCATTTTCGCGAGGTCCGGTGTCCCCCTCAGGTTCGGTACGCGATCAATTCCCTGAGGGATTGGATCGATCCTGCCGCGTGCCTTGTCGATCGCGCGTTGTCGGGCCAACCGCACCTGACCGGGGCCCCAGCCAACGCCCTGATAACCCACTTGGCTGACGATGGCCGCTATCCGGTCATCGCGAGCCCCGACGTGAATCACGTGACCGCCTGAATAGCTCGTTCCCCAGATCCCGATGCGGTCAAGATTGATGCCCGGCTCGCCGCTCAGAAAGTCGATTGCACTCACGATATCGCGAACTTGATCCTGGGGATCGACCACCTCGCGGATCCTGCGGGCACGTACTTGGACTTCACCGTCGGCGTCTGCCGACGGTTCCGCCCCCACAATCACTAGGCGGCTGTCGCTGTCGGCCCAACCTCGATAGTCAAACGTCAGCACCGCGAAGCCGGCAGCCGCGAATTTCGGCGCGTAGGTGTCGTTCAGATGGGCGCGCACGCCTCCCCAGCCATGCGTCAGGAGAATCGCCGGCACGGGTTTACCCTGCCCATATTCCCCTGGAAGCCAGAGGTCACCAGCCATTCGCGTGCCATCGCTCCAGATGTCGACGGCGCGGCGTTCCACACCATCCTCGGCATCGACCTGCTGCGACGCCGTTCCCGCCAACACGAATACCAGGATTGCCGCGCTTTTGGCCAGAGCGTGAGCGGTTCGCGTGATCGCTTCTCTCCGTAAGTTCGCGGGCTTCCGCCTAAAGGACCCCGCCTCCGAACCGGAGTTCCGGATGGCCTGCCTGGAACTTCCCACGGACCTTACAGGTTTCCACCGGGCACGGATTGCCGACCACGCGCCACGTAGTTCCCCAGAGCGTGTCGAGCGATGCCGTGCCCGAGGCATCACCACATGAATTCGGTTCCTCCGGTCGAAAGCCCCAGAGGAGTGCAAACAGCGTCTACCCCGATCTATCGACCGAGGGCGTCGTTCAGCGGGAGTAGTACTCGATCACCAATTGAGGATTCATGCGCACGGGATACGGTACATCATCGAGTTTCGGCACCCGCGTGTAGGTTCCGGACAAGTTCTTCTCGTCAAACCCGATGTACTCGGGCAGGTCGCGCTCCTGATCCTGGATCGCCTCCTGCATCACCGGGTGGTTGCGCGAGTGCTCCCGGACCGACACCACATCGCCTTCCCGGCACGCATAGCTTGGAATCGTCACCCGCTTGCCATTGACCGAGATGTGGCCGTGGCTGATCACCTGGCGCGCGGCGAACACGGTCGGGACGAAGTTGAGCCGATAGACGATCGCATCAAGACGGCTCTCCAGAAGCCCGACTAACTGCTGGCCGGTGTCTCCGCGCATCTGCGTGGCCTTAAGGTAATAGCGTCGGAACTGTCGCTCGGAAATATTGCCGTAGTAGCCCTTGAGTTGCTGTTTCGCCATCAATTGCTCGGCGAAGTTGGACGGCTTGCTCTTCCGCCGCCGGCCGTGCTCGCCGGGGCCGTAATCCCTCTTGTTAAACGGACTCTTGGGGCGCCCCCACAAGTTGCAGCGAAGGCGGCGGTCGATCTTGTGATGCGGATGGTTGCGCTTACTCATGCTGAGCCGGGGCCACCGGGGCCCGGCCTCCAAAAAATGCGCCAGCGCGCACGTTTGCCGGGAATCGTACGCAGCGCGCACCATACGCGCCGACGCGAAACTGTCAAACCGGATCCCTCGACGGCTGCCGAAAGGAGCTCAGGATTCCGTGCAGTGTGCGCAATTCCTGCTCGCTGAGCCGATTGCGGGTGAAGATCGCCTGGACGCTCGCCGCCATGCGCGGTGCCTTCTCCGACGGGTACAAGAACCCCGTCTCCTCTAGCATCCCGAGCAGCCGGTCGAGAAAGAAGGCCAGATTCTCCCGCGAAGCCGGCGGCGCCATGGGCGGCGCTGCAACTGCACTGCCCAACGCTCCGCTGCGGAACCATTCGTATCCCATCAGAAGTACCGACATCGCAAGGTTCAGCGACCGGAAACTGGCGGCAGGGATGGACACGACGGCCTCGGCCACTCCCACCTCGTCGTTGGCCAGCCCTGCGTTCTCCGGGCCGAAGACCAGTCCCGTCCGTTCCCCCCGTGCCGCAGCGCCCCGTAAACGCTCGGCTGATCCTGCCGGATCCAGTGCCTCGCGGGTCAGCGCCCGCGGCCTCGCGGTGAGTGCGTGCACGGTCTGGAGATCCTTGGTCGCCGACGCAAGGTTGGCATGGACGATCACCCTCATGTCGGATCGTTCCAGCGCCCCGGATGCAGCCGCGGCGGCAGCGGGGTCCGGCCAGGCGTGGCGCGGGCTCGCCAACCGAAGATCCGAGAGCCCGAAGTTGGCCATGGCACGCACGACCATGCCTACATTCTCCGGTAACTGCGAACGGACCAGCACTACGGCTGGCGGAACAACTTCAGTCATCGACGCCGCCAGGTGGTGCCCGCCGCCGAGTCCTCCAGCACCACGCCGGCGACTGTGAGCGCATCACGGATCCGGTCCGCTTCCTCGAAATCGCGCTGCTTCCGCGCCACCGCGCGGGCGGCAATGCGCTCCTCGATCTCGCTGTCCGAGGGCCCGACGGCTGGAGCACCCCGGAACCAAGCGTCGTCGGATACCTCCAGGAGGCCCAGCATCCGAAGACCCGCATGGAGGTCGGGTCCTGAAAGCTCGTGGAGAACCGCAATAGCCCGTGGTGTGTTGAGGTCATCGCATAGGGCCTCGATGAGTGACGGGGAAGGCGTGGCAGCCGGAGTGGTCCCGGCCACGGCACGGCGCCAGCGGTCAAGCTGACGGCGGGCGCGCCGCAGTCCTTCCTCCGTGAAGTCGATCGGCTGGCGGTAGTGCGTGGAAAGCAGCAGAAGCCGCATGGCTTCGCCCGGGTGGTTATCCAGCAAATCGCGCACGGTGTGAAAGTTGCCGGCTGACTTAGCCATCTTCTCGCCTTCGGAGAGCAGATAGCCGTTGTGCATCCAATACCGAGCGAAGCCGGTCCCCGGTTCGGCTGAGCACGACTGGGCGATCTCGTTCTCATGGTGCGGAAAGGCAAGGTCAATCCCGCCTCCGTGGATGTCGAACTCCGAACCCAGGTACTCACGGCTCATCGCCGAGCACTCAATGTGCCATCCCGGCCGCCCTCGGCCCCACGGACTGTCCCAGCCGGGAAGCGATTCATCCGAAGGCTTCCAGAGTACGAAATCGGCCGGATCGCGCTTGTAAGCCTCGACCTCTACCCGAGCCCCGGCACGTTGCTCCGTGGGGTCGCGACCGGCCAGGCGACCGTATTCGGAGATGGACGGCACATGAAACACCACATGTCCGTCAGCCACGTAGGCGTGCCCACGCTCCACCAGCTGTTCGATCATCTTGATCATCTGCGGAACATGGTCGGTTGCTCGCGGCTCGACATCCGGCGGGAGGGCGTTCAACGCCGCCACATCCTCGCGGAATCGTGCCAGCGTCCGTTCCGTAAGCTCGCGGATCGAGATGTTTTCTGCGGCTGCACGATCATTGATCTTGTCGTCGACGTCGGTGACATTGCGGACGTAGGTCACGCGCGGGTAATGCATGCGAAGCAGCCGGACCAGTAGGTCGAAGACGACCACGGGGCGGGCATTGCCGATGTGGGGATCGTCGTAGACGGTGGGTCCGCAGACATAAACCCGGACGTGGGCCGGGTTGCGGGGGATGAAGAGTTCGCGGCCCCGGTTGAGCGTGTTGTAGACGGCCAGCGGCATCGGGCTTCCTGGGTCAGTCGGCGAACCGGTTGGTGATCGGGTAACGCCGGTCGCGTCCGAACGCTCGCGTAGTGATCCGCACGCCAGGCGGCGACTGGCGACGCTTGTATTCGGCCCGCAGCAGCATGCCCCGGATGCGCTTGACGAGTGCCAGCTCGAACCCGGCGGCTGCCACCTCGGCTACCGATTCCTCGTCCTCGACCAGCCGCTCAAGCACCGCATCCAGGATGTCGTAGGGAGGAAGGGAGTCCTGGTCGGTCTGGTCGGGGCGGAGTTCGGCCGACGGCGGTTTGGTGATGCTGGCTTCGGGGATCGCGCGCCCCTTCGGACCCAACAGGCCGGGTGCAGTGTTGGCATTGCGCCAACGTGCAAGGGCGTAGGCGGTCGACTTGTAGACATCCTTCAATACGGAGAAGCCGCCATTCATATCCCCGTAGAGGGTGGCATACCCGACCGACATTTCACTCTTGTTGCCGGTCGTGAGCAGCATGTGCCCCAGCTTGTTCGAAAATGCCATCAGAATCGTTCCCCGGAGACGCGCCTGGAGGTTTTCCTCGGTGGTGTCGCGCGCCCGACCGGCAAAAGGCTCCTGAAGCAGGTCCCCCAAGGCGGCCACAACCCCTGCGATCGGAACGGTCTCGAAGCGCATGCGGAGCAGATCAGCGCTCGCGGCCGCATCGTCCAGGCTCCCCGACGAGGAGTACTCCGACGGCATCCGCACGCCGAGAACCCGGTCAGGCCCGAGGGCGTCAACCGCCACTGCAGCCGACAGCGCCGAGTCGATTCCGCCCGACAGGCCAAGGACGACACCGGGAAAGCCGTTCTTCTCCACGTAGTCGCGGAGCCCCGTCACCAGCGCCTGCCAAATCGCCTCGGTGCCTTCCGACACGGGATGCAGCTCCCCGGGCTCGGGCTCCCAGCCATCAGCGCTCTCGCGCCAACGCGTAACCGTCAGAGCCGTGCGCCACGACGGCGCTTGCGCAACCAACCTGGCGTTCCCCGCCAGCACGAACGACGCCCCGTCGAAAGCAAGCTCGTCCTGGCCACCCACCTGGTTGACATAGACCAGCGGCAAGCCGGTCTCCGTGACACGGGCAACGGCGTTGGTCAGGCGCTGGTCGCCCTTGCGGGCGTCGAACGGGGAGCCGTTGATCACGACGAGAACATCCGCACCTGATTCCTCGTGCGTTTCCGCAATGTCGGGGAACCACATGTCTTCGCACACCATCAGCCCGAGGCGGACCCCCCGAAAGGCCACGGGACCTGATGGCGGGCCCGCGGAGAACACCCGCGCCTCATCGAAGACGCCGTAGTTGGGCAGGTGATGCTTCATGCGCTGCGCCCGCACACCGCCACCGTGCAGCATGAGCGCCGCGTTGCTCACCTTTCCGTCCTCGACCGCGACCGGTGCGCCCAGCACCATCGCCGGGCCAGAACTATCGATCTTGCCGGCCAATGCCTGCACCGCCTCGGCAGCGGCTTCCACGAATGCCGGACGGGTGATGAGATCCTCCGGCGGATACCCCGACAGCACGAGCTCCGGCAGCACCACCAGATCGGCTCCAGCCGCCTTCCCGCCCCGCCAGGCATCCAGAATGAGGCTGGAATTATGTGCAAAGTCGCCAACGGTCGGATTGACCTGGGCCATCGCGATCGAAAACGTCGTCACGGGTCCGCGTTCTAGGTGGGAGTGGTCGGTCTACGAAGGAGGAATTCGCGTCCGACCTTGACCCGCTCCACGTCCCCGTACTGAACGATGTCGGCAGTCGCGTACGTCTCGGACCAGTCATCCGGCAGATAGGAGCCCGTGCCGATCATGTCGACCGGAACCGAAGCACTCGCCATGACCTTGCACTTTGTCGCACTGAAACCCGAACTAGCCACAATGCGGACGCGCTCCCAGCCGGATGCATTGAGTACCAGGCGGAAATGCCAGAGAGCCGCAGCACTCACGCCGGTGCCGACCAGCCACCGCATTTCCTGTTCGGTTCGGTAGGTACGGATGGCCGGCGGCGCATGGCGATCCAGGATGTCGTAGGAGCGGGCGGTATCGAGCCCCTCGACGAATCGACCCCCGTGGGTATCGATCCGAAGCGAAAGTTGTCCGCTTCTGGCCAGCTCCGGAAACGCCTCGCAGACCGCGAGACCATCCGTGATCTCTTTGCCAAAATAATCCACCAGAACTGTCAGGGGTTCCGCCGGATACTGCGCTGCAAACATTTGCGCCGCCCGAACAGTCGACCCGGCGTAGCCAATCAGCGCGTGGGGCATCGTGCCTCGGCCCCGGTCGGTAGCCAGTAGCGGTGCAGTGACGTCGTTCGCAGTACCCACGAATCCGACGGCATTGGCCTCGCGCTTGGCGCGTTCCGACCCCACAGACGCACCGTAGACCATCAGTTCCTGCATCTCGGCACCGGCACAATGTCGCGCATCCATGGCAAGAAAAGCCACCTTGGGAAGGTCGCTGCACATGGTGTAGGCGTTGTACGCGGCAACCGATGGCGGGCCCAGCTTCTGCAGGTAGATGGTCTCGAGGTCCACCAGGGCCGAAAAGGGGCCTTCCAGATAGAGGAGGGGCTCTCCCGCCCCAACCCACGCACCTTCCTCGTGGCAGAGTTCGATGCTGAATTCGACCCGGCGCTCGGCTGCAGCGTGCTGCAGCCACTCCACCGCGAGGCGCGGGCAGAACAGCACCGGCCGACGCATGAACACCGCGTACGTCACCGGGAGATCTCCGTATTCACGGACGATCCCGCGTGTGAGCTTGAAATAGTGGTCCGTGCGCCGAGCCACGTCGTGTTCAAACACAGACATTCCTGCCCCGCGGCACGTCGGTAACGGCCGGAAACGTGCCACACCCTCCGCAGGGCGGCAACCGAACACGATCGTCGAGTGGCTGTGGGGCTGACGGTGCTCGCCGACCAGGTTCCATGCTCACGTTGGCGTCGGAACCCAGGACGACGGGCTGATCGGGGCAGCGCTGTCGTGGACGAAAGCAGGCCGATTGCACGCTAATTCCAGGCCCCCCGAGACTCCCCATTGTGCCGTGCGGCCGGTGCCGCTTCTTGTGCGTTCCGAACAGAACCCGCACCGGGAGCGAATCGCCCATACCCTATCCTAGGCTCCCGCCCGCAAGCACCCGCCTCGTCACAGTTGCAGGGTTCACTGTATGTTGGATGAAGTCGTGTGGGAATGGATGGCTGCGTCAGCTTGTAGAAGTGCGGCCAGCATGGCCAGGCCGGGGGTTTGGTGTCATGCAGACTGAAGCCGCTGGCGTGGATTTTGCGCCAATCTTCGCGCTGGACAGAAAACTGAAGCTACAGTCGCAGATCGAACTCGACGGCGCGCAGTGCGCCTACCAGACCTACGGCACACTGAACGCCGACCGTTCCAACGCGATCATGATCTGCCATGGACTGACCGGCGATCAGTACGTCGCCGGTACCAACCCGCTCACAGGGCGGGCGGGTTGGTGGGACCACGTCGTCGGTCCGGGACTGGTGCTCGACACCGATCGTTACTACGTGATCTGCGCCAACGTGCTCGGCAGCTGCTTGGGGACGACGGGACCGTCAGCGATCAATCCTGAGACGGGACGGGCATGGAACATGGACTTCCCGGTCTTCACGGTGGCCGACATGGTCGATCTGCAGGTCCACCTGGTCGATTTGCTCGGGATCGACCGGCTGTTTGCCGTGATCGGCGCCTCGATGGGCGGGATGTTGGCGCTCGATTGGGGCGTGCGTCATTCGGAACGGGTCTTCGCTTCGGTTCCGATCGCAACTTCGTGGCGACATACCGCCCAGAACATCGCCTTCCACGAAGTCGGGCGGCGCGCCATCGCTGCCGACGCCAACTGGCATGACGGCGCGTACCGCGAGCGAGGGGTCAAGCCGGAGAAAGGGCTGGCCGCGGCCCGTATGGTGGCCCACATCACCTACCTGTCGGAAGGAGCGTTCCAGGAAAAGTTCGGCCGCGAACTACCGCGAGACAGCAAGCTTTCGTTCGTGCTCGATCCCGAATTTGAGGTAGAGCGCTACCTGGACCATCAGGGCAAGACCTTTGTCAAGCGCTTCGATGCCGCGAGCTACATATATCTCACGCGCGCCATGGACTACTTCGACCTGGCGGCCCACCATGACGGGAATCTGGCGGCAGTCTTTCAGGGCGTGAGGACCCGCTTTCTCATGATCTCGTTCACGAGCGACTGGCTGTTTCCGACGGCCGAGGCACGCTCCATCGTCCGCGCGCTCAATGCCAACGCTGCTGATGTCAGCTTTATCGAGATCCCGGCCGACTACGGCCACGACAGCTTCCTGATCGAGAACGCCACACACTTCCATGACGTGCTGGAAGGGTTCCTCGACGGCTCCGCGCGGCGCCGAGGGCTGAGCCGGTGACGAAGCCCGTCCCCCGCCGCGCCGACCTTTGCCTGATCGCGGAGCTCGTGACCCCTGGCGGACGCGTGCTCGACGTCGGCTGTGGTGACGGAAGCCTGCTGCAAACGCTGGAGACGGAAAAGCAGGTAGACGGACACGGGATCGAGATCCGCAGCAAACGGGTCGAAGCCTGCATGCGCAAGGGCCTGTCCGTCATTCAGGGCGACGCCGATGCGGATCTCCCCGACTTCCCCGACCGGTCGTTCGACTACGTGATTCTCAGCCAGACCCTGCAAAACATGCACCGCCCCCGGGAGGTTCTTGATCAATTGCTTCGGATCGGGCGGCGCGCGATCGTGTCGTTTCCCAATCTCGGCCATTGGCGGGCTCGGCTCACGCTGCTCTGGCGGGGCCGGATGCCGATCGTGGCTGCCAACGGAACACCGCAGTCCTGGTATGACACCCCCAACATCCATCTCTGCACGATCCGCGACTTTCTGCTCATGTGCGAAACACTTGGGATTACGGTCGAGGACGGGCATGCCGTCAGCCGGGACGGCACCCTGCGGAAGCTCGGCGCAGGCGCCGGGTGGGAAGGACTGTGGACCGACCAGGCGGTGTTCGTGCTCACCCGCCCCGACAGGCCGCCTAGCGGGGGTTGAGTGCCGGCCGCCAGCGTCGGGCCAGCCGGGCACGGCAGATGCATCCGTTTGCGTCCGCGAGCAACGCACCGCTGAACGGCGGTGCCAACCGGCTATCCGCAGGTAGATCGCCCGGCAACGGTGGGAAGGACTGGGCCGACGGCGGTCGGCTCACCCGCCCCGAGATGAGTGCCGGCCGCCAGCGTCGGGCCAGTCTGCCTCCGGGCACGGCGGTCGGCAGATGCATCCGTTTGACCCCGTCCGCGAGCAACGCACCGCTGAACGGCGGTGCCAACCGTTCCCAAAAATCCGCTATCCGCAGGTAGATCGACGCCGGCAACGGTGGCGCGTGGAGCGCGCTTCGAACAGCGAGGGTCTCAAAGGCGGAGGCCGCAAGTTGTTGCCGAAGGCCGGCGCGAGTCAGTGCGCGACCCCGCCGAAAGGGGCTTCTGCCGAACCATGCCCACGGTCCCAGACGATTCGGGGCAATCACCAGGACCCGACCCTCGGGCGCGATCACCCGCCAGACTTCCCGCAAGACGGCCGCGTCGCCCGGCGTGGCTTCAAGAGCATGCAGCAGGAGAACCCGATCAAAAATACTGTCGGCCACCGGCAGTGCTGCGGCTTCGACGTTGACCCGCAGCAGCGCTGGGGGGAATTCCCGACCGAGTTTGGCGGTGCGCAACTCGACCAGCCGCTCAGCATCTTTCGCAAACGACCCAAGCGGCGGGCTCGCCGGGCTGAGTATGGCGACCCGAAGTCCGCGATAGTCACCCCAACAGGCCTCTACGGCAGCCGCCAGCAGGCGGGCGACCCGGGCCCCCTGGGCCGTACGGTAGTACCGCGCCGCCGACGCAGACGACACCGGCTGGCCCGACACGCTCTCAGCGAGGAGTCTTGAACCCTTTGTCGACAGGAACCTGGTACCCGTTGGCCAGCGCGTTCGTTTCGTTGGCCATTCCGGCCACTGCCAGCAGCTCCCCGATCATCGCGTCGTCCGCACCCAGCTTTCGGGCTGCGGCAGTGTGCGAATGGATGCAATACCCGCATCCATTGGTCGCGCTAACCGCGAGGTAAACGAGTTCCTTGACGAGCGGGTCCAGCGCCCCCTTTCCCATGACCTCCTTCAGCGACTCCCATGTGCGCTTGAGGGTAGGCGGATGGTTCGCGAGCGCTTTCCAGAAATTGTTGACCTGCTTGAGATTGCGGGTCTCCATGATGTCGTCGAAAATCGCGCGCACCTCGGCCGACGCGTCCTCGTATTCGATCAGCGGAACAGTCCCCATCGCCTCTTTCCTCGCCCCGGGACGCCCCCGTCTCAGTCCGTCGCCACGATGGCGTCCCGCAGGGTCGTGAACAGGTGCTCGATCTCGTCGCTGGAGATGATGAGTGGCGGCGAGACCGCAATGGTGTCATTCGTGTATCGCACCAGGACGCCGGCTTCGTAACAGCGCATGAACACCTCGCGAGCCCGCTCGCCCGGCGCCCCATCTCTGGGCCGCAGTTCCACACCGGCCATGAAGCCGAAATTCCGGACGTCGATGACATGCTCGAGCGAATCGAGCTTGTGCGCCGCTTCCTCGAACATGGGCGCCTTGGCGGCCGCTCCTTCAAAGATCTGCTCGTCCCGGTACAGATTGAGCGTCGCCAGCGCCGCCGCGCACGCCAGCGGGTGCCCCGAATAGGTGTACCCGTGGAAGAGTTCGATCGTGTTCTCCGGGCCGGTCATCAGCGCGTCATGGATGGACTTGCGGACCCCCACGGCCCCCATCGGAACCGTCGCGTTGGTGATTCCCTTCGCCATCGTGATCAGGTCCGGAAGAACGCCGAACCGTTCGGAGGCGGTGGCAGCTCCCAGCCGTCCAAATGCGCAGATCACTTCGTCGAAGATCAGCAGGATTCCGTGATCGTCGCAATGAGCCCGGAGCCGTTCCAGGTACCCGACCGGCGGCACCAGCACGCCAGTCGAGCCGGCGACGGGCTCAACAATGACCGCAGCAATCCGCTCGGCTCCATGACGCTCGACGATTTCAAGGAGCCCATCGGCCCGGTCGGCTCCGTGGGCAGGCTGGCCCCGGCTGAACGCATTGCGATCGGGAAGATGGGTGTCGGGCAGATGATCCACCTGGGTCAGGAGATTGGGGAACTGACGCTGATTTACGTTGATCCCGCCCACCGAAAGCCCCCCAAAGCCGACACCGTGGTAGGCGCGGCGGCGTCCGACCAGAATCGTGCGCTCGGTTTCGCCGCGAGCCTGGTGATAAGCCAGGGAAATCTTGAGGGCGGTGTCCACCGCTTCCGAACCGGAATTCCCGAAGAACACATGGTCGATGTCGCCGGGAAGCAGTTCCCGCAGGCGACTCGCGACAAGGAACGCCTTGGGGTGGCTCATCTGGAACGCGGTCGCGTAGTCCATCTCCGCGACCTGTTGCTGGACCGCTTCAACGATCTCGCGGCGGCAATGACCAGCGTTCACGGCCCACAGGCCGGCCGAGCCATCGAGCAGCCGCCGTCCGTCGGCAGTCCGGTAGTACATCCCCTTGGCTGACTGCAGCAGGCGGGGGGCGCGCTTGAACTGTCGGTTGGCAGTGAACGGAAGCCAATAGGCCTCCAAGTCGTTCGGGATGGCGGCTTCCGGGATGGAGGTGTCGGAAACGGTCTCCGCGAACTGGGTAACACTACTCATGGCTGACCTCGTGACTGTGACCCCCTCATCTTAGGCGCTCCGGCCCTCGGGAAACACACGCGAGGATTGCCGCGCCCCCAAGCCGACTTACGGCTCTCGGCCTGCGTGTGCCGCCCAGGAGGGCGAGCACGGCTCAAGCCCGGTCCCGCGTGGGCCCGCCCGCGCAGTGCTCGCCCGGTTTCCCGGAATTGCACGGCACGTGAGCAGCGTGTAGATCCGCGGGGCTTCAGACCACAGCGGACATGCCGCCATCAAGGTTGATCGCAGTGCCCGTGATGTACGCGGCGCGGGCGGACACCAGAAACGCGACCAGATCGGCAAACTCGGCTTCGTCCCCGATTCGCCCGAGCGGCACCGTCGCTGACAGTTCCTGGTACAGCTCGTCCACCGGCCGGTCGCCTGCGCGTCGAACCCACTGTTTGCTTTTCAGCAATCCGATGCAAATGGTGTTCACCCTGATCCCGTCGGTCGCATATTCGTTCGCCAGCGACTTCGTCAGATTGATCCCGGCGGCCCGCGACACGCTGGTTGGCAACGCCCGCGCTGGCGGAGCCTTCCCGCCGACGATCGTGGCATTCACGATGCTCCCGCCGCCGCGCTCTCGCATCACCGGAACCACGAGGCGGCACAGGCGGACGGCGGCCATGAGCTTGAGATCGAAGTCCTCCTGCCACGCGTCGTCATCGACTTCCTCGAGCGAGCCGGCGGCCGACTTGCCCGCGTTGTTGATCGCTATGTCCACGCCGCCGAACCGCTCGAGTGTGGTCCCGACCACCCTCTTGATGTCCGGCGCCTGCGAGACATCGGCAGGGACGGCCAGCACGTCACCGCCGGTTGCGGACCGGATCGCGTCGGCCGTTGCACGGAGATGGGCCTCGCGCCGCGCACAGATCGCGACCTTGCAGCCTTCTGCCGCCAGTCTCTCCGCAGTCGCACGCCCCAGTCCGTCACTGCCGCCGGTAATGATCGCCACGCGACCCTCAAGTCCCAGTTCCATCATCTCGCTTCTCCTTCGCTTCGCTCCCGGCGGGGTTGTCCGGACCGTGAGGCACGCCAGCCTGTCCGAGATCATGCTCTCAATGTTGTCCCGTGGGCCTCCGGGCAGGAGGCCGTCTCCCTAACCATTAGCAAACCCGCGCTGGGCCTGCGCCGCCTCCCGACACGCCTCGCGAACAGTATGCTTGGCCCATGGACACAGGATGCGCACTCGAGGCCCTTTTGGCGGGCGGAAACGGCGTCGCCCCGGCGCTTGTGTCGCCCGGCCGCGAACCACTGACATACGACGCCCTGCGGCATCTGATCGCCCGCGTGCGAACGGAACTGCACGCCTCCGGGGCGGGGCGGAGCACGCGAATCGCACTGCACATCGCCAACGGGCCCGTCATGGCGGCCGCGTTCTTGGCGGCCAGCGCCACGGGGACTGCGGCCCCCATGAATCCTGCGCTCCGTCGGAACGAGTGCGACTTCCACCTGGCGGATACTCGGGCGGTTGCTCTCGTGACGACAGCCGACGCGGACGGGCCTGCCGTGGCGGCTGCCAAGGCCCGCGGCATCGCGGTGGTCCGCTTGCACGAAGACCCTGGGACGGCGGGCGGCTTCAGCGTGCAGGGGCCCAGCCGGCCCCGTCCCAGTGACACCGGGCCGGCTGGGGAGCACGACGTTGCGCTCGTGCTCCATACCTCGGGAACCACTGCCCGTCCCAAACTGGTTCCGCTGACCCACGCCAACCTCCTGGCGTCGGCTCGCAACATCGCGGCCTCGCTGAATCTCGGGCCGGCGGACCGTTGTCTGAATGTCATGCCGCTCTTCCACATTCACGGACTGCTGGCAGGGCTCGCTGCACCCCTCGAGGCCGGCGGTTCGGTCGCCGTTCCACCGGGGTTTGACGCCTTCTCGTTCTTCCGCTGGCTCCAGGAAGCCAGCCCCACCTGGTATTCGGCCGTGCCCACCATGCATCAGGCCATCCTGACGCGTGCCGCCCGTAACCGGGAGGCCGTTGCCGCCGCTCGGCTGCGCTTCATCCGCTCCAGCAGCGCCTCCCTGCCGCCGAGCGTCATGGCCGAGCTCGAAACGACGTTTGGCGTGCCGGTGATCGAGAGCTACGGCATGACCGAGGCTGCCCATCAGATGGCGTCGAACCCGCTGCCTCCAGCAGCCCGGAAGCCCGGATCGGTTGGGCTTTCGGCGGGTCCCGAGGTCGCGATCATGGATCAGGACGGAGCCCTGTTGGGACCGGAGGAGGTCGGTGAAGTGGTGATTCGGGGACCGAACGTAACATCCGGGTATCTCGATCGTCCGGAGGCCAACGCCGAGGCGTTTACCGGAGGATGGTTCCGGACCGGCGACCTCGGGCGCTTTGATTCCGACGGCTATTTGTTTCTGGCGGGAAGGATCAAGGAAATTATCAATCGTGGGGGGGAGAAGATCAGCCCGCGCGAAGTCGATGAGGCCCTGCTGGCGCACCCGGATGTGGCGCAGGCCGTCGCATTCGCGGTTCCGCACCCGAAACTCGGCGAGGATCTCGCTGCCGCCGTGGTCGCCGCCGATGGGACCAGTCCGACTCCCGACGAGCTCCGGCGGTTCGTCGCCGAGCGGGTTGCCGCGTTCAAAGTTCCCCGGAAAGTGCTCATCATCGACGCGATCCCCAAGGGGCCGACAGGCAAGCTCCAGCGCATTGGGCTAGCCAAGCAACTCGGGCTGGCTTCGTGAAGGTCTGTGTGTTCGGAGCCGGGGCCATCGGCGGGCTCGTCGGAGCCCGGCTCGCACAAACCGGAATCGATGTCTCACTGATCGCACGCGGCCCCCATCTCGCGGCGATGCGCAAGCACGGACTTCGCTGCACAGGGATTGAGCCGGACGACGAGTTCACCGTTCGACTGCCGACAACCGACACTCCCGCCGACCTCGGCGTCCAGGACATCGTCTTCGTGGGCCTGAAGGCGCATTCGGCTGCTGAAGCCGCCGGATCCATGGCACCTCTCCTGGGGCCTGAAACCGTCGTGGTGCCGGCGGTCAACGGATTCCCGTGGTGGTATTTCCACCGCATTGGCGGGCCGCACGAGGGGCATCAGGTGCGGTCCGTTGATCCCGATGGAAGCCAGTGGCGCACGCTGGGGCCCGAGCGCGTGGTGGGCTGCGTGGTCTATCCGGCTGCAGATCTCCCTGCACCCGGCCATGTGCGCCATACCGAGGGAACTCGAATGCTGGTCGGTGAGCCCGACGGCACCGTCAGCGATCGCGCCCGCGCCATCGGACGAATGCTGACCGGCGCGGGCTTCCGCGCTCCCGTGCGCAAGAACCTGCGTGCCGACGTGTGGATGAAGCTCTGGGGTAATCTTGCGTTCAACCCCGTTAGTGCGCTGACCGGCGGGACGCTCGAGGAGCTGGCCAGCGACCCGCCAGTGCGCCGGGTCATCCGCGCCATGATGGACGAGGGGGAGCGGGTCGCGAACGCGCTCGGGATTCGCTTCGCACTGGATGCCGAAACCCGGATCAACGGTGCGGGGGCCGTGGGCGCACACAAGTCGTCGACGCTACAGGACCTTGAGCAGGGCCGCCCCCTGGAGGTCGACGCGTTGACCCTGGCAATTTCGGAGGTGGGCCGCCTCGTAGGAATCGAGACCCCAACCATCGACCTCGTGTATGCCCTGGTCCGCCAGCGGGCGGTCACGCTCGGATGCATGCCGGCGTGAACCCGCCCGGCCGCCAGCCGGCGGCCCCGCCAAATGTGCCCGAGGTCTTCGATCGTCGGGCGGTCCGGCGGCGCTTGGCCCGCGCCGCGCTCGGTCCGGGCCCGCACGCGCTAACTCTCCAGCTGGTCACGGAACTCCTTCAGCGCCACGACGAAGTGCGGGACATCTCGCCGTCATGTCTCTTCCTGGGAACCCGACGGCATGCCGTGCTGGAAGCCGTGCACCGGCACGCGGGGCTTGGCCAGGTGACCGCGCTAGCGCCGGCCCGGGCCTGCCTCCCCACATCCCGATCAGACGCGGTGGTCGGCGATGAGGAATGGATCCCCTTTGCTCCCGGCGTGTTCGATGCCGTGCTGGCACCCGTGGTGCTGCATACCGTCAATGACCTGCCCGGCACGTTTGCCCAGATCCGCCGCGTCCTGCGGCCCGCCGGCCTGTTTCTCGCTTCATTGCCGGCCGAGGGCACCCTTCAGGAACTGCGGGAGGTCCTCCTGGAGGCCGAGGAACAGGAGACCGGCGGGGCGGGGCTCCGCGTCCCGCCGTTCGCGGACGTGCACACGCTCGGCAATCTCCTTCCGCGGGCAGGGTTTGGCATGCCCGTAGCCGATATCGACCGACGCCTGCTCGCGTTCCGTGACCTTCCCGCTCTCCTGCGAGAACTTGCCCAGGCGGGCGAGCGCGGCGGCCTCCAGCCTGCCGCCGCCCGCCGCCTGTCACGCGGCACGTTCACGCGTGCATGCCGGCTCTACGAAGCACGGTATCCGCATTCTGCTGGCGGCATCGCGGTTTCGTTCGACCTCGTGACGCTAACCGCTCGGACCCCGCCGGAGGACACCTGAGCGGGTGCGGTCCGTAAACAGGCACGGCTGCCGGTGGACACGCAGGATGGCCCGACCGGTTCCAGCCCGCGTCCGCGAACGGGTCAGGCGAACAGCAGGGGCTTGATTCGCGGAACAAGCGGTCTGTCAGCGGCCGGCATCGCCATGGAGTCGAGTTGGTCCGCCGACACCCAAGCAAGGTCCTGCGCCTCGCGGGGATGCAGCGCGCCCACCCACCGGCGGAGGACGAACACTGGCATCAGGAGATGCAGAGTTTCGTAACTGTGACTCGCGAAAGTGAGCGGCTCGAGGTCCGCTGGCAACGCCTCCAGCCCAAGCTCCTCATCGAGCTCGCGGACCAGCGCGGCTTCCGGCGTCTCCCCGGGCTCAATCTTGCCGCCCGGCAACTCCCACAACCCGGCCATCGGCTTCCCGGCCGGACGCCGCGTGAGGAGCAGCCGCGCGTTTCGGTCGATCAGCACCCCCGCGGCGACCAGCACCAGCGGTCGGTCAACTCCGGTAGTCGGCATTGATGGCGATGTAGCCGTGCGTGAGGTCGCAGGTCCAGACCGTGGCTTCCACCGTCCCGGCACCGAGAGAGACGGCGAGGGAAATCTCTGGACCTTGCATGTGGCGCGCGACCGGTGTCTCGTCGTAGCCGGGCACGACGCTGCCGCCCTGCGCTACCGGGATGCTGCCGATGCTGATGCCAACCCGGTCGGCATCGACCGGGACCCCGGCTTTTCCGACGGCCATCACGATTCGGCCCCAATTGGCGTCCTCGCCGGCAACCGCTGTCTTGACCAACGGTGAATTCGCGATCGAAAAGGCGACCGCCCGCGCGTGCGACTCGCGGGCCGCGCCGCTCACCGTAACCGTGATCAGTTTGGTTGCCCCCTCACCGTCGCGGACGATCTGGCGCGCGAGATCGGCCATCACTTCCTCAAGCGCCGTTCGGAAGGACGCGAGCCGCGGATCGTTTACCGATTCGACCGGGACGTGCAGCGGTACCGCGCGGGTCGCAAACAGCGCGCAGGTGTCGCTGGTGGACGTGTCGCTGTCCACCGTAATGGCGTTGAACGTGCGATCCGTCACGGGGCCGAGCAGCCCGTCAAGTACTTCGCCCGGCAGATCCGCGTCGGTGAACACGAACGCCAGCATGGTTCCCATGTCCGGAGCGATCATGCCGGATCCCTTGGCAACGCCGTTGATGCGCACCGTGCGGTCGCCGATGCGGGCCTCGGCACACGCTCCTTTCGGGAACGTGTCCGTCGTCATGATCGCTTCCGCCGCCGGCTCCCATCCCGCATCGCCCGCACCCGAGGCGATTACGGGTGTCGCCTTGAGGATCTCCTGTAGCGGCAGGCGTTCCCCGATGACCCCCGTCGACGCGACGTAGACCTCGTGGGGGCGACATCCGACCGCAGCGGCGACGGCAGCGGCCGTCGCGCGCACCGCGGTCCGACCTTCCTGGCCAGTGAACGCGTTTGCATTCCCGGAATTCACCACCAGGGCCCGGGCCGAGCGGTACCGACGGATTCGCTTGCACCAACGCACGGCAGGGGAGGCCGTGCGCGAGCGCGTCAGGCGCGCCGCCGCGCTCGTGTTCTCGGGAAATGACGCGATCAGCAGGTCGCGGCGGCCCGGGGTGCGAATGCCGCAGTGCCCGGATGCGAGAGTGACGCCGATCAGATCCGGCATGTCCGGAAACCGGGGCGGCGCAAGAGGAGCGCGGTCAGACATCGATTCAACGGGGCGGGAGCCGGAGCCCTGATTCCGGCGCGGCAACGGGCGTGCGCACCGAGGGAACCCCGGGCGCGGTCGACTCAGTCCGAGCCGGAACGTATTGTAGGCTGTTGCCGGGGCTCGCGCTTCCCCCGGAAAAGGCCGCCATGCTAAGTGCTGTCGCACAGCGCTTCTTCGGGACACCGAACGAGCGCACCATTCGCAAATACCGTCAAACCGTCGAGCACATCAATGCGTTCGAGGGTGAAGCCGGGGCTTGTACCGACGAGGCCCTTCGCCACAGGACCGACGCGTACCGCGAACGCCTGGCGGGCGGCGAAACGCTTGACGATCTCTTGCCCGAGGCCTTCGCCACCATCAGGGAGGCCGCGCGGCGAACTCTTGGGCAACGGCCCTTCGATGTACAGCTCATGGGCGGCATCGTGCTCCACCAGGGAAGCATCGCCGAGATGAAGACCGGTGAGGGCAAGACCCTGGTGGCGACTCTGCCAGCGTATCTCAACGCACTCGCCGGCGGCGTGCACATCGTGACCGTGAACGACTATCTGGCACGCCGGGACGCGGGCTGGATGGGGGCCATCTACGAGTTCCTCGGCCTGAGCGTCGGCTGCATCGTCCCAGGCCTCAATGATGAAGAACGGCGGGAAGCCTATCGCCGGGACATCACCTACGGCACCAACAATGAGTTCGGGTTCGACTATCTCCGGGACAACATGAAGCTCCGGCTAGCCGACATGGTCCAGCCGGAGTTCCGGTTCGTGATCGTGGACGAGGTCGACAGCATTCTCATCGACGAGGCCCGAACGCCGCTCATCATTTCAGGCCCTGCGGAGGACACCTCCGAACTCTATCGCGGCGTCGAACAGGTCATCCCCAAGCTCGTGAAAGACGATTACGACGTCGACGAGAAATCGAGGTCCGCGTCATTCACGGAGGTGGGGAGTGAGCACGTGGAGGAGCTGGCCCGAGAAGCTGGGCTGATAAAGGAAGGCGGACTCTACGACCCTGACAATGTGAGTGTCCTGCACCACCTGCACCAGGCTCTCCGGGCGCATGTGCTGTACCAGCGGGACCGCGACTACATCGTCCGGAACGGGGAAGTCGTGATCATTGACGAGTTCACCGGGCGCATGATGGCCGGAAGGCGGTACTCCGACGGCCTCCACCAGGCGATCGAGGCCAAGGAAGGGGTCGAGGTCAAACGCGAAAACCAGACCTTCGCGTCGGTCACCTTCCAGAACTATTTCCGCCTGTATCCCAAGCTCGCCGGCATGACTGGAACGGCCGTCACCGAGGCGAGTGAATTCGGCCAGATCTACGGGGTCGACGTCGTGGAAGTGCCCACGCACATGACCATGGTGCGCGATGACTGCGACGACGAGGTCTACCGAACGGCGGCGGAGAAGTGGAAGGCGATTACCGAAGAAATCCGGGCTGCTCGCTTACGGAAGCAGCCGGTCCTGGTCGGGACCACAAGCATCGAGAAGTCCGAGGATCTGGCGAAACGTCTGAAGAAGGCCAAGATTCCCCACCAAGTGCTGAACGCGCGCTACCACGAACGGGAAGCGGCGATCATCGCGCAAGCGGGAGTCCCGGGTACGGTCACGATTGCCACCAACATGGCAGGACGGGGCACTGACATCCAGCTTGGCGGCAACCTGGAAATGCGTCTGGAGGAGCTGACCGACGACGAGAGTTCGGCTGACGAAGCGCGGGTCCGGGAAATTACGAGCCAAATCCGGGCAGCAAGAAATCAGGCGCTGGCCGCGGGCGGCCTGTACGTGCTCGGCACGGAACGGCACGAGAGCCGGCGGATCGACAACCAGTTGCGGGGACGCTCGGGTCGCCAGGGTGATCCCGGAATGTCGAAGTTCTTTCTCTCGCTCGAAGATGACCTGATGCGGATCTTCGGCGGCGAGCGACTGGACGCCATGCTTTCACGCCTGGGCCTGCAGGATGGCGAAGCGATCGTGCACCCGTGGGTGAACCGCGCCATCGAGAAAGCGCAGGTCAAGGTCGAGCAGCGCAACTTCGAGATCCGGAAGAACCTGTTGAAGTTCGACGACGTGATGAACGATCAGCGCAAAGTGATCTACGAACAGCGGCGCGAACTCATGGAGGGCGGCGATGTCTCCGACACGGTTCTCGCGATGCGCGGAGACATCGTCGAAGAACTGCTCGAGCGGCATGTGCCGCCCAAGGCGTACCCCGAGCAATGGGAGATCGAGCCCCTCACCCATACTCTCCGGACGCTTTCGGGGCTGACGCTGCCCATTGGAGAGTGGTCTGCCGCCGAAGGGGCGGACGAGGACGATCTGCGCACCCGCATCAACGGGGCACTCGACGCGCACATGGCATCAAAGGAAGAGCGTCTGGGCGCGGAGATCCTCCGCACCATGGAAAAGCAACTGCTGCTGCAGATCCTCGACGGCCTCTGGAAAGAGCACCTTCAGGCGCTGGAGCATCTCCGCCAAGGCATCGGGCTCCGCGCCTACGGCCAGCGCGACCCCCTCAACGAATACAAGCGTGAGGCCTTTGAGCTGTTTGACCGGATGTTGAACGCCATGCGCCACACGCTCACCCGGATCCTATTGTCGTTTCCGGTGGAACAAATCCAGGAGCGAGCCGTGCCCGAGCCGCCGCCGCAAGCGGCTGTGCCGACAGCCGGAGGACAGGCATCCACGGGGGGTGGGACGCCCCGCACCCGCCGCCGGGTCGGGCGAAACGACCCCTGCCCGTGCGGGTCGGGCAGGAAGTACAAGCACTGCCACGGACGGAACTAGGTCGGGCGCCGCGCTGCCAGAATGTAATTCACCGACACATCGTCGTTGAGCTCCCACTGGTCGTGGAGGACCCGGTACGTCATTCCCCGGATCGCCATCACCCGTAGACCGGAAGCCTCCAGCGGTGCCGCCATCTCAGACGGGCGGACAAACCTTGAGAACTGGTGCGTGCCGCGCGGGAGCAGGCCCAGGACGTATTCGGCTCCAATGATCGCCTTGGCCAGCGACGGCAACGTGCGGTTCAGCGTGGATCCGACGAAGACGCCGGCGGCTGCGAGGCACCCGGCGGCTTGGCGGAGAAATTCCGCAGGATCCGGGACATGTTCTACGACTTCAAGCGCCGTGACGAGATCGAAGCGGCGGCGGCCGGCTGCGAGTTCGGCAACGGTAGCTGTCCGGTAATCGATCCGGAGCCCTTCCGCGGCGGCGTGGCGACGTGCAGCGGCGATCTGGCCCGCGGCCGCGTCGATTGCGGTCACTCGTGCTCCCATGCGGGCCAGGGGTTCCGCGAGCAGGCCAGCGCCGCAGCCGATGTCGAGAGCCTGAAGTCCTTGCAGGGGCTCCCGTGTGGGTGCGCCGGCACCCGCTCCGACCTGGTCGCGGATGAAAGCGAGCCGCGCAGGATTCATGGCGTGAAGGGGCGCCATCGGTCCCTGCGGATCC
Source organism: Alphaproteobacteria bacterium (assembly GCA_965215575.1). Lineage (GTDB taxonomy): Bacteria > Pseudomonadota > Alphaproteobacteria > TMED109 > TMED109 > VXPW01. The sequence continues at coordinate 1,027,023 of OZ244069.1, read as the reverse complement.
CACCACTCGGCAGCAAGGCGCTCGAAGCGGGCCACCTCTTCCGGGTCGGTCTCAGCGTGTGGTGAAGCTGCTGGCGCCATGGCGGGTACCTCTCGCAGGCGACCGACGGCTTTCGGCAGGCAATCGCGCCGGTCGGATTCGAATCCGCCTCTGAACTATGCCATTTTTCTCTCGGCGCGGCCCCGCGTGCGGATACGGCCGTCCCGGTGACTAGTTGATTCGGACCGCACATCCGCGGCAACCGGCGGGTTCAGCGCCCATGGCTCGCACTGTTTTCAAGTTCGGCGGGACCTCGGTCTCGAACGTGGCCCACGTGCAGCGTGCAGCGGCACGCGTTGCCGCGGCGTTCCGATCCGGCGACGAGACGGCAGTCGTGGTCTCGGCCATGGCTGGAACGACGGATCAGCTGGACCACTGGACCCGCGAGATCGGCACGATGATGGATGCCGGCGAGTACGATACCGTGGTTGCTGCCGGTGAGCAGATCACCGCCGGGCTCATGGCTCTCGCGCTCCAGGCAGAGGGCCTTATGGCTCGTTCGTGGCTCGGCTGGCAGTTGCCGATCGAGACCGACGACGCGCATGCCCGCGCGCGGATTCGGCGCATTCACTCGGCGGAAATCGAGGAACGGCTCGCCCGCAGAGAAATCCCGGTTCTCGCCGGCTTCCAGGGCGTAGCGTCCAATGGCCGCATTACCACTCTGGGGCGCGGCGGGTCCGATACGTCGGCCGTCGCGATCGCCGCCGCACTCAACGCCGACCGGTGTGACATCTACACTGACGTGGAAGGGGTTTTCACTGCCGACCCGCGCATTGTCCCGTCGGCGCGCCGGATCGAGCGCATTGCGTACGAGGAAATGGTCGAGCTCGCATCCCTCGGCGCCAAGGTGCTGGAAACGCGGGCGGTCGAGATGGCTATGCGCAACGGGATCAGCGTGCAAGTACGCTCAAGCTTCCATGACACCCCCGGAACCCTGCTCGTGGACGAGGACGACATCATGGAACAGGACGTGGTCACCGGAGTTACCTACAGCCGTGACGAGGCCAAGCTCACCCTGACAGGTGTCCATGACAAGCCTGGCGTCTCGGCAAGTATTTTCGGTCCGCTGGCGTCGGAGGGCGTGAACGTCGACATGATCGTCCAGTCCGGCTCGCACGCCGGCGAGCGGATCAACTACACGTTCACGGTGGTCCAGCGGGACATGGACCGCGCCGTACAGGCGATCGAGAACGCACGCGACGACATCGGCTTTGATTCAATCGTGGCGGATCCGGATGTCGCAAAGGTCTCGATTGTTGGGCTGGGGATGCGCACGCGACCGGGCGTGGCACAGACCATGTTTGCCACGCTGGCGGAACGCGATATCAATCTCCAGGTCATCTCGACTTCGGAATTGAAGATCAGTGTGCTCATCGACGAGGCCGCGACCGAGGAAGCGGTGCGCGCTCTACACGCGGCGTACGGCCTCGATTCGCCGTGAGTCAGCCCGGCCGGACGCATGATCGGCAGATGACGGGCACAATGGATCGCTGGCCATAGCCGGCAACGACCGCCCTGCCACGCCAGGGAGACCTGCCATGCCGAAGACGACCGTGTCGACAGCACCGCGCCCCCTGCTGGCGCGCGTGCAGAAGTTCATGGAAGGGCGGAGAACGGCGGACACACGCCTCAGGCAGGTCGTGCGCGAAGTTGCCAGGGCAATGCGCTCGGACGTGTGCTCCTGCTACCTCCGCCGCGCCGGCAACCTGTTGGAGCTGTTTGCCACGCACGGCCTTAACCGACGGGCGGTTCACCGCACGCGGCTGCGCTTCGGCGAAGGGCTTGTGGGTGCCGTCGCTGCCAGCGGAGAGCCGCTCATGATCGCGGATGCGCCCGCCCATCCGCGATTCGCGTTCCGTCCGGAAACCAGCGAGGAGGCGTTCCGCGCGTTCCTGGGCGTCCCCCTGCTTCGTGGCGGACGCTCGGTCGGTGTCCTCGTGGTCCAGAGTCCCGAGACCCGCACCTACAGCGAGGCCGAGGTCGAGGTCCTGCAGACCGTGGCCACCGTGCTTGCCGACCTGGTCGCCAGTGCTCGTCTGGTCGATCCGGTCGAACTCGCCGAGGCCAGCGGAAATGTGACCCTGCCACGCCGGTTCCAAGGCGCAGCGCTGGCCGGTGGGGTGGGCCTGGGTCAAGTGGTCCACCACGGACGGGCAACGGTCTTACGGGCACCGGTCGCGGAAGACCCCAATCTCGAACGCGCTCGGTTGCGCAAGGCGATCGCCGACCTGACAGCCGATCTCGACCGCATGGCGGCAACTGTTGAATCCAGTGGAGGGCGGGTCGAACGGGAAATTCTCGACGCCTTCCGGCTGTTCGTGGACAGCTCCGGATGGATCCGACGCATGTATGAGCATGTCGAATCGGGCCTGACCGCCGATGGTGCGGTCATGCGGGTCCAGGAGGACACCCGTGCTCGAATGCTGCACCTGCCCGATGCCTACCTGCGTGAACGGCTTGCCGACTTCGACGATCTCGCCAACCGGCTGCGTTCGCTTCTCACCGAGGCCGACGAGCGCGAAACGTACCCGGACGACGTGGTGGTGGTTGCGCGCGAAATCGGGCCGGCCGCGCTCCTGGAATATGGCATCGAGCGCATCCGGGGACTGGTGCTTGAAGGCGGATCCCCCTCGATGCACGTGTCGATCCTTGCCCGGAGCCTGGGCATCCCCGTTGTCGGACAGGTCCGCGAGGCGACGCTCCATTTCGAAGAGGCAACCTTGCTTGCCCTCAACGGCGATACCGGCGAAGTGTTCATTGATCCGCCGGAAGACGTCCTCGAGCAGTTTCGCTCGCTGCTGCGCGCCGGCACTGCGGATGCCGAGTGGCACGAACGCATCAGGCAATTCCCGGCGGTCACGCTCGACGGTGTCTCAGTCTCGCTCCTGATCAATGCCGGATTTGCCGCCGACGCCGATCAGGTTGGGGCGACCGGAGCCGATGGGATCGGGCTGTTCCGGACCGAACTTCCGTTTCTGCTGCACCGGACCCACCTCGACGAAGATCAGCAGGAAGCCCTCTACAGCGAAGTGCTCGACAGGGCCGGTGGGCGCCCAATCACCTTCCGCACGCTGGATCTCGGCGGCGACAAGCGCATTGACTCCATGGAGACTTATCGGCAGGGGGCCCGAAATCCAGCGCTCGGCTGGCGGGGAATCCGCACGGCATTCGATCAACCGCAACTGCTGAAGGAGCAACTCCGGGCGCTCTTCCGCGCGCACGCGGGACGTCCGATGCGCGTGATGTTCCCGATGGTGGCAAATGGAACTGACCTTGACCGCGCCCGTATCCTTCTGAAGCAGGCGGCGGCAGCGCATCAGGCCACCGGCGGAATCCCGCCCGAACGCCTGCAGGTCGGCGTCATGATCGAGGTCCCGGCGCTCGTGTGGCAAGCGGAAATGGTGCTGCGCAAAGTCGATTTCGTCTCCGTGGGCACCAATGACTTCACCGCCTTTCTGTATGCCCGAGACCGCGGCGACCAGGATCTTGCCCTGCGCTACCCGTTCCTCTCGGGCCCGCCGCTGAGCGCCCTCCGGACTCTGGTCAGGCTGGCGCGCGACGGCAACGTCGAACTGTCGGTCTGCGGCGAGGTCGCCGGCCAACCGCTGGCCGCGCTCGCCCTGATCGCCATCGGCGTTCGGAATCTCTCCATGAGTCCAGCGGCGATTGGTGTCGTCAAGACGGCGGTACGAAGCTTCCGAATGGGCCGCGCAGAGTCGTATTTGGAACGTCTGGCCACGACGACCCCCGGGACATTCCGGCCGCAGTTTCTGAATTTTGTGCGCGATCACGGCGTTCGCATCTGAAGGCCTCCTGCTATATGCTTGGGGGAACTCGCGCGTCTAGCGTCGGCCAAGGTACAAGGCAGCGTGTGCGACTTGTCCCGGCGATAGTAAGGTGCGGACACGGGTCAACGGGCTTCGCTCGGTAGTTATGGCGGTAAACCACCCCGCTATCGTGTCTAAGCAGCTGCAATTAGGGCTGCCCAAGGCTCCGGCGAAAAAACCCGCACAAGCGCTGTCCGACGCGGGCGAACTGCTCCGAACCACACGGGAGCGCATGGGCCTGTCACTGGCCGAGATCAATCGGGATCTACGGATTTCCAGAACCCAGCTCACATTCATGGAAGCGGGGAAGTTTGAGAAGATTTCGGTGGTCCCGGCACTCCGTGACGGCCACATCCGTACCTACACGCTCTACTTGGGTCTCGAACTGCAGCCCATCATGGATGCGGTGCACCGTCAGACTCTTGACGACGGCGCGGCCGAGCATGAACCACTCTATCCGCCGCCGGCGCGCCGGAACCCGCTGGCCTACGTGATGATGGGAGTATCCCTCGCCATTCTCGTGCTCCTGATCATGGCCTGGGATCGGTTGTCGTCGGTGGAGGCCTACCTGCCCGCCGACGGCGTGGAAGCCGCCGGACTTGAATCTCCGTCCGCAACCGTGCCTTCAAGCTCACTGATGCGCATTGAGACTCAAGGCGGCATTACGGAGTGATTTCGCCGGGTCAGTCCAGCGCGCCACCGACTCGACGTCGCTCCCGCACCATACAGGTCGGCCCAGTCTCGGTGGGCGGAGAGGCACCGATTTCGGTGCAGTCGATGACCAACACGCCGACAGCGGATTCCGACGCCACGCTCGCGCAGGTGAAGGCGCTTGCGGAAGCCGGCGCGGACATTGTCCGGGTGTCCTGTCCCGATAAAGCATCGACCAGCGCGCTCAGTGCGATCGTCCGTGACTCCCCCGTCCCGATTGTGGCCGACATCCACTTCCACTATCGGCGCGCCATTGAGGCGGCCGAGGCGGGCGCCGCGTGTCTGCGCGTCAATCCGGGCAACATCGGTGGCCGGGAGCGGGTGTCCGAAGTTGTCCGGGCCGCCCGTGACCATGGGTGTTCGATCCGGATTGGGGTCAACGCCGGATCGCTGGAGCGCGACCTTCTGGAGCGCTACAAGGAGCCCACAGCGCCGGCCATGGTCGAGAGCGCCCTACGGCACGTCGCCATCCTCGAGGATCACGGATTCACCGACTACAAGATCAGCGCGAAGGCATCCAGCGTCCGGCTCTCCGTCGAGGCCTACCGTGCCCTGGCGGCTGCTACGGACGCACCGCTGCATCTTGGAATCACCGAAGCGGGAGGCCGCGACGCAGGCGCCGTGCGCTCGGCCGTCGGCCTCGGCATGCTGCTGGCCGACGGAATCGGTGACACCATCCGGGTCTCGCTGTCCGCAGACCCGGTCGAGGAGGTTCGGGTCGGCAACGAGATTCTCAAGTCACTTGGCCTCCGGCACCGTGGCCTCACCGTGATCGCGTGTCCGAGTTGCGCCCGTCAGCAATTCCCCGTCATCGAAACGGTTCGCCGAATTGAGGAGCGCCTCCAACACATCGCCGAGCCGATCACCGTTTCCATTATCGGGTGCGTGGTGAACGGCCCTGGCGAAGCGCGCAGTTCTGACGTGGGCGTCACAGGTGGCGGCCGGGGCGTGCACCAGATCTACGTGGGGGGCGAAACGCAGAGTCGGTTCCAAGGGGACGACTTCGTCGAACATGTCGCAAACCTCGTGGAGGAACGGGCCCGGATCCTCAAAGACGATTCTGCCCACACGTGAGATTGCGCCATGGCTGACAAACTGCAGCCGGTGCGCGGTACCCATGACCTGTTCGGGGACGACAAGCGGCGATTTGATTACATCGTAGCGACCGCACGAACCGCTGCCGCCGCCTACGGCTACATGCCGATGGCAACGCCAGCCTTCGAATTCACCGAGGTGTTCCGCAGGACGCTGGGCGAAACGTCCGACATCGTCACCAAGGAGATGTACACCTTCGCATCGGGCACAGGGGAAGAAGTCACCCTGCGTCCTGAAGGCACCGCTCCGGTGGCGCGGGCTCTCGTGTCGAGTGGACGCCTGCAGGTGCTTCCCGCCCGGCTTTTCTACGACGGGCCCATGTTTCGGCGAGAACGGCCGCAAAAGGGCCGGATGCGTCAGTTTCACCAGGTGGGTATCGAGCTGGTGGGGGAGCCTTCCCCAGCCGGTGATGTCGAGGTGATCGCGGCTGGCGCACGCCTGCTCGGCGCGCTGGGCGTTGCCGACAGCACGGTTCTGCGTCTCCATACCCTCGGCAACACGGCGAGCCGTGATCACTATCGTGCGGCACTGGTCAACTATCTCGGACGGCATCGGGACCGGCTTTCGACCGATTCCCGTGCCCGCCTCGACCGAAACCCTCTCCGGGTGCTTGATTCCAAGGCTCCGGAAGACCGCCAATTGGCGGCTGACGCGCCACGCCTGATCGACTACCTCGACGAGGCCTCGGCCAAATTTTTCGCTGAGGTTCGACAAGGCCTCGACACGCTGTGCATCGCCTATCAGGTCGACCCGCTCCTGGTCCGGGGACTCGACTACTACCAGCACACAACGTTCGAATTTGTGACCGACTGTCTGGGGGCGCAGGGGGCAGTACTTGCCGGCGGCCGGTATGACGGCCTCACCGAACGGATGGGAGGCCCGCCGCTGGCTGGAACCGGTTGGGCGGCGGGGGTCGAGCGTCTCGCCCTGCTGGCCGGCGATGCCTTACCCGCTGCGGAGCGGCCGGTTCTTGTTGCTTGCGTCTCCCACGCCGCGGCCCAGACAGCACTACGATGCGCCGAAGCGCTTCGGGATTCCGGAGTCAGCACGGAACTTGCCTTGCAGGGAGGCCTCAAACGCCAGCTGCGACACGCAGACCGGATCGGCGCCCGTGCGGCAGTGCTCCTTGGGGACCGGGAGCTGGACTCGGGGGCTGCCTTGGTCCGGGATCTGGATTCCGGGATGCAGACCCAGGTCGCCTTCGACAACCTACCGGCCGCAATCCTGCGGATTGCTTCCGGTGGCTGAGTTCGGCTTTCAGGATTCCTTCGGAGGAATCCTGGAGCGGCGAAAGCAACTTGAAGCCGAACTGGGAGATCCGTCACTTGATCACGAGCGGCGCATACGGATCGCACGCGAACACGCCCAACTCCAGCCCATCGCGGAGAAAATCGATCAGTACGTGAGCCTTCAGGAGGAGGAGGCTGGTCTCTCGGAAATCCTTGCGGACCCGGACACTGACTCGGCCCTGCGCGCTCTGGCCGAAGAAGACAAGGCGCGCATACGGACGAGCATCGAAGAGTGCGGGAAGGTCATCCGTGATCTCCTGCTGCCGGCCGACGAGGACAACCTTCGCGATGTCCTGCTGGAGGTCCGGGCCGGTACCGGCGGAGACGAGGCAGCCTTGTTCGCGCGTGATCTGTTCCGCATGTACGAACGCTATTGCGAAACGCGCAACTGGAAATTCAAGATTCTGTCGCTCAGCGAGAACGCGCTCGGCGGTACCCGGGAGGCCATGGCGGAAGTGGTCGGACGTGGTGCCTACGGGCGGCTCCGGCATGAATCTGGCGTTCACCGCGTGCAGCGGGTGCCGGTTACCGAAACGTCCGGGCGCATCCACACTTCCGCGGCCACCGTCGCCGTCCTGCCGAGGGCCGAGGAAGTGGATCTGGTGATTGCGCAGGCAGACCTGCGAGTGGACACGTTTCGGGCTCAGGGCGCCGGCGGTCAGCACGTCAACAAAACCGACAGTGCGGTCAGGATCACACATCTGCCGACCAATACGGCGGTGGTATGTCAGGACGAAAAGTCTCAGCACCGCAATCGCGAAAAGGCCATGAGCGTACTCCGTGCCCGGCTCTATGAACGGGAACGGCGAGCCCAAGAGCAGCAGCGGGCCGATGCCCGCCGGATCCAGGTGGGGACCGGAGATCGCTCCGAACGCGTGCGTACCTACAATTTTCCCCAGGACCGCATTACCGACCACCGGATCAACCTCACCATGCACCGCGTTGAGCAGGTTCTGAGCGGGGAGACCCTAGACACGCTGATCGAGGGACTCGTGGCGGAGGAGAAGCGGCAACGGCTTGCCGATGGCGTCTGAACGGCAGCCTTGAGCGTCACCGCGGAGACGGCGATTCGGGAAGCCCAGAGCACGCTCCGGGCAGTAGGGGTTGAAGCGCCGCGGCGCGAAGCCCGCCTGCTGGTCGCGCTGGCGCTCGGCCGAGCACCAACCCTGGCTACCGACGTCTGCATCCCAGCGGGCGTTCAAGCAACAATTGACAGGCTGATCGCCCGCCGTGCTAACCGTGAACCCTACGCGCACCTGGCGGGCGTGCGGGAATTCATGGGGCATAACTTTTCCGTATCGGCAGCCGCACTCGTCCCGCGGCCGGACACCGAGTGTCTGGTCGAAGCCCTGCTCGAAGCCGCGCCGGCACGGCGCATTCTGGACCTCGGCACTGGAACCGGCGCCATCCTGCTGTCGCTTCTGAGCCGATGGCCGGAGGCTCAGGGGGTCGGAGTCGACTGCTCCCTCCCCGCCTTGGAACTTTCCAGACGTAACGCGGAGTCCCTGACGCTGGGCACCCGAGTTGCATTTGTTGCGTCTGACTGGTGCAGCGCGCTCGGGGGAGCCGCGGACTTTGACCTCGCAGTCTGCAATCCACCCTACGTGCGCAGCAGCGATCTGCGCACCCTCGAGCCTGAGGTGCGCGAGTTCGAGCCCCTTCTCGCCCTGGATGGAGGGCCGGACGGGCTGGTCCCCGTTCGTTCGCTCCTGCCCGGCCTGATCCGCGTCTTGGCGCCCGACGCCCGCATTGTCTTCGAAACCGACCCGTCGCTGTGGGGGGATCTGGCCACGCTGGTTGAACGGGCGGGGGGCCACAGCCTCTTCTGCATTCGCGATATGGCGGGACGAAGCCGGGGAGTGCTCGCACGGTTTCCAAATGCTTCGGGATAAGCACGCTTCCATTCCAGCCGGAATTCCCATCTTGATGTATAATGCTGGCCGTTGGTCCCCGAACCGAAGCTGGTTGCCGTTGACCGGGACGGCCCTGCGTTTTTCTGACCAGCTTGCTTTCTCGGTGCCACGTGCGCTAGGCATGGGCCACATCTCCCGACATCATTAGCAGGCGCTATCTGGAGAAGCATCACACCTCATGTACGACCGACCGAAACCTCCTCCGGGTCCGCGTCGCCACCGCAGCCGACCTCAGGCACGTCGTGGCAGCGGCCCCAACCAAACCTTCGAAAGCAGTGGCGGTCCCGGCATCAAGGTACGCGGGACTGCCCGGCAGGTTGCAGAGCGCTACCACGGACTGGCCCGCGACGCTCTCTCTTCAGGGGACCGTGTGGCGGCCGAGAACTTCCTGCAGCACGCTGAGCACTACCAGCGTATCCAAGCCACTCTGACCGCGCCGGTAGTGACCAACCCGGCACGCTCCAATGGACGCGCCGACCGACGTCACGAAGGCGAAGTTCGGCCTCACACCGACGATCCTCGGCCGCCTGAGGGCCCATTCCGCTGATCTGACGGGCCGAAAAACGAATTTTTTCGCAGGCCCGCTTCCTGCCACCGGAACCGGGCCTGCGGATCATCCCGAGTCCAGACTCGCGGGCCTCGAAAGCGTCTCCCCTTAAGCGCTCGATACCGCCGGACAGAAACGGTGCGCGCTCCCTGCAGCCCACACGGTTCTGAATGCGTTCGCGTTGCGAACCCACCAAATCTCCCCATATGAACAGTGTGGCCAGCGCGGGCCGCGGCGCGTGCCGGGTAGCGGCACTTGAGGGAGCTATCGAATGGATCTCGAGTCGCTCAGCGAACGTTGTCAGGGTCACGTGCAGTCGGCGTTGTCCCGGACTCGTTCAGCAGGCCATCAGTCGTTCATTCCGGAACATGTCCTTCGCGAGTTGCTGGCAGACCCGTCCGGCCTTGCCTCGAACATCATGCGAAGTGCCGGGGCGTCGCCAGAGCAGGCGCTGGCAGCTTGTGAAGACACGATTGCCGCACTCCCGAGCATCGAAGGACCTGGTGCCGGCCACCTCGCGCCGCACCCCGAAACGGCACGCTTGTTCGAACAGGCTCGCAAGTCAGCAACAGCGGCGGGCGATCGTTTCGTTACGGCCGAGCGGCTGCTCGCCGCTGCAGCCAGCGTCAAGAACTCGTCGACAGCCAGGATTCTCCACGGGGCCGGCCTAAACCTCTCCCGGCTTGAGGCCGCGATCACGCAGCTTCGAAAAGGACGTGCCGCTGACAGCCCGCAAGCGGAAAACACGTACGAAGCGCTCCGCAGGTACACACGGGACCTCACGGACGAGGCACGAGGAGGCCGTGTGGACGCTGTGATCGGGCGCGACGAGGAAATTCGCCGCGTCATGCAAATTCTTTCGCGGCGCACCAAGAACAACCCTGTCTTGATTGGTGAAGCGGGTGTCGGAAAAACCGCAATCGTCGAAGGCCTTGCCATGCGGGTCGTCAATGGTGACGTTCCGGAATCCCTGCGTGATGCGCGCATTTTTTCGCTCGATCTCGGAGCCTTGGTCGCCGGCGCGAAATACCAGGGCGAGTTCGAGGAACGGCTGAAGGCCGTGCTCGCCGAGGTCGAGAACGAGTCCGGCATCGTCCTGTTTATCGATGAGATGCACACTTTGATCGGCGCCGGCGCACCGTCCGGCTCCACGGATGCTTCCAACCTGCTGAAGCCAGCGCTCGCGCGGGGTGCTCTTCACTGCGTCGGAGCGACCACGCTCGATGAATATCGCAAACATGTCGAGAAGGACGCTGCACTTGCCCGTCGCTTTCAGCCCGTGTTCGTTGCCGCCCCCTCCGTGGAAGATACCGTTTCCATCCTGCGGGGCATCAAGGAGAAGTACGATCTGCATCATGGGCTAACGATTTCTGACGCTGCGCTGGTGTCCGCGGCCGCGCTTTCCGATCGCTACATCAGTGATCGTTTCCTGCCCGACAAGGCAATTGACCTGATCGATGAGGCCGCTTCGCGCAAGCGCATGGAAGTCGATAGCAAGCCGGAGGTCCTGGACGAGCTTGACCGGCGAATCGTGCAACTGAAGATCGAGCGGGAGGCCCTTCGTCGGGAAACCGAGGCGCGCGCGGGAAAACGTCTTGCCAAACTTGAGGACGAGCTTGCGGACTTGGAGGAGCGGGCTTCGGAACACGAGGCAGAATGGCTGGCCGCCAAACGGGTCATGGCCGACAACCACAAGCTCAAGGAAAAGCTCGACCATGCTCGCTCTGACCTAGTGCTCGCGCAGCGGGCCGGTGACCTTGCTCGCGCGGGCGAGCTGGCTCATGGCATGATTCCGGAGCTCGAAGCCCGACTGGCGGAATCCGACCAAAATGGATCGGGCGGGCTGGCGGGAACAGTTGTCCTGGACTCCGATGTCGCCTCGGTCGTCGCACGATGGACGGGCGTTCCCGTCGACAACCTGCTCGCGAGCGAGGCCGAACGCCTAGTGCGTCTGGAGGAGGTACTCGAGTCCCGCGTGGTCGGGCAAGGAGAGGCCCTTCGTGCCGTGGCCAATGCCGTCCGGCGAGCCAAAGCCGGCATCCAGGACCCCCACCGGCCCTTGGGCTCGTTCCTCTTTCTCGGGCCAACCGGCGTGGGCAAGACGGAACTGGCCAAAGCCCTGGCCGAATTCCTGTTCAGCAGCGAGAGAGCGCTCCTCCGCTTCGATATGTCGGAGTACATGGAAAAGCATTCCGTCGCGAGAATGCTCGGGGCTCCGCCGGGCTACGTCGGGTACGAGGACGGCGGCTCACTGACGGAAGCGGTACGGCGGCGTCCTTACCAAGTCATCCTGTTCGACGAGATTGAAAAAGCACACCCGGATGTCTTCAACGTCCTGCTCCAGGTCCTGGATGACGGCTGCCTGACCGACGGCCAAGGCCACATCGTCAATTTCCGCAACACGCTGGTGCTCCTGACGTCAAACCTAGGGAGCGAGGTCTTAGGAAACACGTCGATAGACCCAGACGCAAAGCGGACAGCCGTCATGAAGGCAGTACGGTCCCATTTTCGGCCCGAATTCCTCAATCGGCTCGATGAGATGATCGTGTTCCGAAGCCTTGGCCCGGAGCACATGGACCGGGTCGTGGACATCCAGCTGGAACGACTGTTCCGGCGGGCGTCCCGACAGGAACTTGCCATCGACGTCACCAAGGACGCACGGGCCTGGCTCGCTAAGCAAGGCTATGACCCGAGCTACGGAGCCCGGCCACTCAAGCGGGTGATCCAGCGGGAGGTGGAAAACCCGCTCGCCTCCCTGCTCCTTGCCGGGGATGTCCAGGAGGGCCAGCCGGTGCGGGTATCGTGCACAGGCGACGCGCTCAGGATCGAATAGCTTGCCGGTCAGGCAATGCTCTTCGGATCTGAAAACGTGAGAGGGCGGTCGCCCGGATCAGTTGAACGACGAATCTTTGGCCGACGGCCTGACTGCAATTCGGGAAATATTAGGACCAAAGTCATTCCATGCAGTACCAATGCGATTCCGTACTTCCAGGAATGACGCGAGGTCGGTTTCTTGCAGCAATACCGGGCTGGGCAGGTCGATGGAACGCGGGTCAACCTGCTTGTTCCGGTAGAGCACTTCGTAATGGAGGTGTGGGCCGGTGGAACGCCCCGTCGATCCGACCCGTCCTATTACCTGCCCTTGCGTAACCCGAGACCCGCGCCTTAAGCCCTTCACGTAATTCGACAGGTGAGCATACGCCGTCTTGTAGTCGCTGTTGTGCCGGATACGGATGTACTTCCCGTAGGCCCCGTATCGACCGATCCGTTCGATCACGCCGTCGCCGGCCGCATAGATCGGAGTTCCCGGCGGCGCAGCGAAATCCATGCCCCGGTGCATGCGGTTGTATCCGAGGATCGGATGCCGCCGCATACCGAACTGCGATGACACTCGGGCACCGTCCACCGGCGTGCGCATGAGGGCCTTGGCCGCGCTCACGCCTTCGCCGTCAAAGTACCCGGGGGGAGCCTCGGTCGGCTCAAAGTAGTAGAGAGAGCGTTTCTCACCGCGGACCGCCATCGCGGCATACACAATTCGCCCGAGGTCAACCATTCGGCCATCGACCACCTGGCCTTCGTACATGACTTCGAACTCGTCACCGGGCTGCAGTTCACGCTGAAAGTCGATATCAAAACTGAAAATTCGGACGAGCTGCTCCAGGACCGGCACCGGCAAATCAATGTCATCCGCAGCTTGGTAAAGGCTGGTCTCAATCGTTCCAACGGTGCGGTTTAGCACGACATCGAAGGTGCGCTCTACCCGGTGGGTTACGTACGCGCCCTCCCGAAGCACCGTCTCCACGCTTCGCAACGGATCCAGCTCGACGGAGAACCCCTGCAGCTTCGGCGACTGCGCCGCCCCTTCTCCCAACGCGATGCGCAGAACCTGTCCGATATCGAGGGTGCGAGGATCAAATTCCACGCTGATGGCTCGCACGGCCCTTTCGACCTGTTCCCGGCTCGCACCAGCCCGGACCAAGATCTTTGCCAAAGTGTCACCCGCCTTGGCTGCAACTTCGAGACGTAGGATGTCGCGGCCTTCCGGCAGGCTAGATTGCGTTTGCCACTGATCGGCTTCCGTCACCGGGGGCGCTGCCGGGGCGACCGTCGGGGCCGCTAGGCGGACCGGGGCCTTTGCCGCCAACTGCATTTCGGCTTGCGCTGTGGCCGTCCGCTTGGCCGCGTACCGCCCCTCGGCGTCCCGCTGTACCAAGACCCCTTGCTGCCGCTGCGGCTGGGTCTCCAAGAAGAAGCCGGACACCGGGCCGTCGGTAACGGTTCGCGGGTAGATCAGTTTCCGGCCTGGCTGAATCCGATCGAGGCGCGCCACTTTTCCGTAGGCCTTGGCGGCGGCATGCGCGTGCGCATAGCTCTCACCTATCCCCGTCAGAACAGAAAGCAGCACGTCTCCAGAGCGGATCCGAAGCCGGTCTAGAGACGTTCGAAGCTGCTCCTCCTGAAGCGCCGCGTGCACATCCTCACTAGTTCCCGGCCACGCCCGACTGGCAATGCGCTCAGCCGCAATACCAACGTCCGTCCAGTCGACCCGTTGCGCCGTCCACTCGCCGCTCGCAGCGCGCGCTACCAGTACTGCCTTGCGATGTCGCTCGGTAACCGCGAAGAAGGAGACCGAGCCCCCGTCCAGGCCGAAGGAAAATCGCTGTCCGGCAATGATGGACGTAGGTCGCATCTCGGTCGAAAAGGCGCGGACCGCTTCACGGATTTCGGTGAGCGACATCCCGGCCCGCTGCAAGCGGAGACCGAGGGTGTCGCCGCGTTTGAAGACATCGTCGTATCGCTTCGCTGCGCCCTTGGAGACCAACCGGTCGCTGACGCTCGCAAACTCGTCTGCCTGGCTAGCGGAGGGCTCAAAGGCAACGTCATCCGAGACCGGAGGTTCGATCGGCTCCGGGGCCGGGGCCGCAACATCGATCGCCGGACGGAACACGCCGAACGCATCCCGGCGCATGTTGGCGTTGCGGCCGCGGTCGGGCAGGGCCACAGCCACCAACACAGCCGTGCCTTCCGCCACGGTAAACTCCACGTCAATCGGCTCACCAATCGCAAGTCGGCGGAGGTTCACGTGCCGGCGCAGGCCCAAGGCCGCACGATGCGCGTCGTCGCGGCTGGCTCCGGCCCGCAGCAGGACCTTGACGAGATTGTCGCCCCTCAGGAGCTTGTAGCGCCGTGATCCCGGTGCCGGCGCTCCGTTGCGGATGCCGACCGCCGCTTCGATCCAGTCAGCGGCCTCCTCGTCGGAATAGACACCGCCACGGACACGGTTGCTGCTGCCCTCGCGTACCGCGACCACGGAACGGCCTCGCGGCAGTGGGATGGCCACCGCCCGCAGCGCGTTTCCGCCAACAACCGGCACGGACTGGTACAGCATGACCGCTTGGCCAGCCTGCATTCGACGCAGGTTCAGATGCCGCCGTAGCGTGCGGACAAAGAGTTCCCCCTCGATCCGGGTGATTCCCCGACGCGCGAACAAGCGCGACAGGGTTTCGCCCCGCGCGAGGTGGTCCTCCTGGACCGTCATGCCATCGATGCTGGTCAGAGGCGCACGCGCCGAGGCCGTCGTCGTGCCCAGTGCCGGGACGAGGACGATCGCGACTGTCAGCAGTACGTTGAGCCGCATGCGGAACCCGGGCGCAGACGAATACACGGGTGCACGAACCGGCCCCGGGAAGCCCCCGGTAATGCGGTCTACGTCCCCATCTAAATCATGCTAACAAGAACGCTTCGTGTCAACGCGGCCGGATCGCCTCCGAGGGGGCGCATTTTACCGGCGGCCAGACTCGCTCCAGAGGCAGCCACCAGGCGTCGATACGGCTCCAGTCCAGCGCAATGCAGCGCTAAGTAACGCTTATTGCGATATCTTTGTCGGGCTATGCGGGAAATTCGCGTCGGCGGTGTTTTCCGGTACAGGTCCGTCCCCATGCACGCGCCGAAGAAACTCCAGCATCCGCTCGTTGGCAAGCTCCGGTTGCTCGTAATGGACGAAATGCCCTGCCGCTTCGGCAATCTCGATCGTCAAATCGGAGAAGAATTTCTCAAGACCATCAGTCCATTCGCAACGGAGCACAGGATCATGACGTCCCCACAGGACATGGGTGGGCGCCTCGATCACCGGCACGTCAGGGGCACGACCGGCAATGGCCCGGCGCCGCGCATCGGCGATTGAACGATACCAGTTGAAGCCGCCTTGCAAGGCTCCCGGCTGCATGAAGTTGGTCACCCAGTTTTCCACATCGTCGTCAAAGGCGTGCGGGTCATGGCTCCAGTGGCGGAGGAAGTGCGACAGGTAAATGCGGCAGGTATCCCGGCTTTTTCCGACCAGCCGGGGCGCCCATTCCATCTGGTGGAAGGTCTGGTACCAGATTTCCCGGAACTGGCCGTGCTGGACCCAGCGGGCGCCGATGCCGTCGTAGGGACAATTGAAGAAAAAGAGCGCGCGGATCCGCTCGGGACGGCGGCGCGCCATGTACTGCGCGACAAATGCACCAACGTCGTGCCCCACCACGATGAAGTTCCCCGCCCACCGAAGGCCGGCCGGCTGGCCAGCGAGTTCGTCTGCCAAGGAAATGAGGTCGTCGGCGTAGACTTCAGGTACGCATACTTCCGCGGGCTTGGAACTGCGTCCGAAGCCTCGCAGATCCGGGGCAACGACGTCGTAGTCGCGCGACAAAGCAGGAAAATTCTTCCACCAGGTACCGCTGAACTCCGGCCAGCCATGGAGGAGCATTACCGGGGAGGCCCCATGCCGTCGCCCGCGCAGGTAATGGATCGTGATTTCACCGATCGACGCGTCGTGGGAGGTCCAGACGCTGCTCTGAGGTTCATTCATGACGTGTGTCCAAATGCCATTCCGAGCTCTCGGATCGCGACGGTCAGCGCGTTCCGAATGGGTGGCTCCGTTCCTGCGTGTCCGGTTCCCGCAACGACCGTAAGTTGAGCATCTGGCCAGGCGCGGGCAATGGTGGCAGCCGCGGCCGGAGGGCAAAGCAGATCGTAGCGACCTTGGACGATGCGGCCAGGGATTCCGTGGAGCCGGCCAGCGTTGTCGACAAGCTGGTCGGGCGCCAGAAAGAAATCGTTCTTGATGTAGTGCCATTCCACGTACGGGGTATTGGGTCCCGTTCCGTCGTCCCGGCGCGGGCCGCGATCGAGGCGAGCCGGCAGCGCCGGCTCCGGCGGCGCTATCGTCGACAACGTCCCTTCGTAGACAGCCCACGCGGTAGCGGCGGACAGATGGATCCGCGGGTCCGGATTCTCTAGACGACGGCCGTACGCACGAATCGGGTCGTCACGTTCATGTTCCGGCAAAAGATCCCGAAAAGCCTCCCACAAATCTGGCCGGAACGTCTCGGCGGCGCCTCGGAAAGCCCACTCGCATTCCCGACGCGTTCCCAGGAAGACGGCCCGGATCACGATTCCACTGACCCGCTCCGGGTAGGCCTCCGCATAAGCGAGAGCCAGCGTGCTCCCCCACGAGCCGCCCACGACCAGCCATCGGTCAAAGCCGAAATGGATGCGGATCCGTTCCAAATCGGCCACGAGATCTGCCGTCGTGTTGGCCGTCAGGCCTCGCTTCGGCCGGGAGCGGCCCGCGCCCCGCTGGTCAAAGAGGATGACCCGAAAGCGGGTGGTGTCGAAGAGACGTGCATGTGCCGGCTGGCATCCGCTTCCCGGCCCGCCGTGCAGATAAACGGCCGGCGTGCCGCGCTCGTTGCCGTACGCCCGCACGTGCAGGACGTGTCCCGCGCCGACCGGAAGCTCCGTCTGCTGGCTGAAATCGCTGTCCACCGCCTCACCCTACGCCAAAGGCCGCTCTGCGGAGTGTAGTTGTAACGTTGCCGTGAATTGGGTATTTAGGCGCCCGGAACTGACACTCGTGCCCCGGTTTGAGCAATGAAGAAACACATCCATCCCGACTATCATGAGATCAAGGTTGTGATGACCGACGGAACGGCGTTCACAACCCGGTCCACCTGGGGCAAACCAGGGGACACTCTCAAGCTTGATGTCGATCCCCTGACGCATCCCGCGTGGACGGGTGGCCCCGTTCAGCTACGGGAGTCCGGCGGGCAGGTGGCACGGTTCAACAAGCGGTTTGCCGGACTGAAGCTGTAAGGCCCAGCGGCACGGCTTCACCCCTCTCCCACATCCCCGGTCATCAGACGAAGCACCGCATCCCGTATTGAATCGGGGACAGGCACGGTCTGGTCCTGGGAATTCCGCGCCACGAAGACATGGACGAAGTAGCCGATCGCGGCAGGCTCGTCTTCGCCGTGGCGAAACAACCCGATATCGAAAACGAGGCTTGAACGGCCCACACGCGCCGCTCGTACCCCCGCCTCCACCGGGTCCGGATAGCGCAACTGCTTGAAATACCTGCAACGTGTCTCCGGAGTGATGCCGATCGCCGCTGACGTCCCCGGGTCCCAGCCCGTGCACTCGGTGTAGAAGCGGTTCACGACCGTGTCGAAGAGTTGGTAGTGCACCACGTTGTTCATGTGTCCGTAGATGTCGTTGTCGCCCCACCGGGTCTGCAACTCGCGCCAGTATGGATAGTGAGCGCGCTGCGCCTGCGGTTCGGGCTGGCCGGTCGTCATGCCCGCCCTTCAAATGCGGCCCGGATTGCCCGCAACGTCTGCTCGGGCGCCTCGGCCATCATCATGTGTCCGCAATCGGGAATCACCTCAAATTCCGCTCCAGAAATGGCGGCACTCAGCCGTCGGCCTGCCCGAGCCGGTGTCATGCGGTCTTCGGATCCACTGACAACTCGGGTCGGAGCAGCTACAGCAGTGGCCGCGTCGAGGCCATCCGCGTAGGCGTTGCAGAGCCGGAGCGCCGCGTGCAGCGTCCCCTCAGGGGCCCGGACCAGAAGTCGGCGGGCGCCACCCGTCATCCATGCCCCGGGATTCCGACCGCCGCCCAATCTCGCCGCCGCGGCATGTCCCCATTCGGTCATCATCGCCGCCGCGAGTGCCGGTTGTTCGGCCGCAGCCTCCAACAACTGCGGGTGCACGGGCATGGAGGGCGCTGCACCGAATAGGGCCAACGCACTGACACGCTTCGGGTGTCGACGGGCGCATTCCAGCGCGACCAAGGCGCCCATGCTGTGTCCGGCCACCCGGGCCGGGCCGGCTCCCAATTCCGTCAGCAGGGCAATCGTCCAATCCGCCAGGTCGGAGACAGTTCCAATCGGTGGGCCTTCGCTTCTTCCGTGCCCTGGGAAATCCGGGACGCACACGCCAAAACCGTGGTGTGCAAACCATCGCGCCGGAAGGCTCCATACCGTGTGGTCCATGCCCGCGCCATGCAACAGGATGACGGTGGGCTTACCCGACTCGAACGGGCGGCCGCCGTCCGTCGCATGCACCACGTTCCCTGCGACACGAACGTTCATATGCGTGCTGCGGCATCCAACCCGCGCTTGAGGTCTGCCAGGAGATCGTCCGTGTGTTCAAGACCGACCGACAACCGCACCAGCCCCTCGTCCACACCCGCCTCCCTGAGTCCCGCTTCATCGAGTTGGGCGTGGGTGGTACTGGCCGGATGGATCACAAGCGACTTGGCGTCACCTACATTCGCGAGGTGGGAAAACACGGACAGCTTCGCGATCAACGCGCGTCCGCCTTCCCGACCACCCGGTGCACCAAATGAGATGATGGCCCCTGATCCGTGGGGGAGGATCTTTTCGGCAAGGGCATGGTCGGGGTGCGATTCGAGGCCAGGCCACGCCACCCACGGGACGTCATCCCGGGACTCGAGCATTTCCGCCACCGCCCTGGCATTGGCGACATGCCGGTCCATCCGCGGTCCGAGCGTCTCGACCCCGAGCATGATGTAGAACGCATGCTGAGGACTCATGCACGCTCCGAAGTCACGAAGTCCTTCGGCGCGGGCGCGAGCCGCGAATGCCGCCGGGCCAAACTCCTCGGCGAACCGGATTCCGTGATATCCGGCGTACGGCTCCGTCAGGGTGGGAAACCTCCCGCCGACTGTCCAGTCGAAGGTACCGCCATCAATCAGCGCGCCGCCGATCGCGATCCCGTGACCGCCGAGGAACTTGGTCGCCGAATGCATCACCAGATCAGCGCCGTGCTCGATCGGGCGGAGCAAGTGGGGCGTTGCGAACGTGTTGTCGACGAGGAGCGGCAGACCCGCCTCATGGGCGATCCTGGAGACCGCTTGGAGATCCAAGACCTCAAGACCCGGGTTGCCGATCGTTTCGGCAAAGACCAGCCGGGTCTCCGGCCGAACCGCGGCCCGGATCGCCGCGTGATCGCGCGGGTCGACAAACGTGGTTGAAATTCCGAAGCGCGGAAGCGTCAGGTCCAGCAGATTGCGGCTACCGCCGTAAAGCGCGCCCGACGAGACGATGTGGTCGCCCGCCGAGAGGAGGGTTGCAACCGCGAGATGCAGCGACGCCTGCCCGCTGGCCGTGCAAATTGCGGCCACACCGCCTTCAAGGGCCGCTAGTCGCTCCTCGAGTGCGGATACCGTCGGATTCGAGATGCGGCTGTAGATGTGGCCCGCCCGCTCCAGATTGAATAGCGAAGCCGCATGGTCGGCATCATCGAAGACGTAGCTGGTGGTCTGGTAAATCGGCTGGGCGCGAGCCCCGTGGACCGGGTCCGGGCGCTGTCCGGCATGCACCGCCAGCGTATCGAGGTGGTAGTCGCCGGATCGGGCCATCGAGGATCTCTTGCCTGTCGAGTCAACGGGGACGGGCGGACGAGCCCGGGTTCAGGATCGAAACACGCGCTCGGCTGCAGACGCTGCCAGCTGTTTTCGCTCAAGTTCTTGGCGCGCACGCACCTGTTCCCGGTCCAATTCGACCAGGTACTGTTGAAGCGCATCCACCGAGAGTGGCTCCAGGTTGCGCGGGAAGTTCTCGGGCGGCTTGGGTACGCGAACTTCGTCTTCGATTGCCATGCGCTTACTTTACCCGCCCCCCTCACCGACTGCCAAGAACCGGTCGCCAGATCCAGTAGCTCTGGCATACTGCCACCCCCACACTGCTCTAGCTGGACGGTTTCCATGTCGATTCCTGTCCGAATGGACGCGATTGAGATCGCCTCGCCTGGCGAACCCGAGGCGCTCGTCCCCTGCCGCAGGCCGGTGCCGGAACCTGCGCATGACGAAGTTCTGATTCATGTGCGCGCCGCCGGGGTCAACCGTCCCGACGTCATGCAGCGTCTGGGGCAGTATCCGCCGCCGCCGGGGGCCAGCGACCTCCCCGGCCTTGAGGTCTCGGGCGAGATCGTAGCCATAGGAGGGGGTGTCGACCGATTTGCGGTGGGGCAGTCTGTGGCGGCCCTCATCGCCGGTGGCGGTTACGCCGAGTACTGCGTCGCGCCCGACGCGCAGGTGCTTCCGATTCCCAAGGGCGTCTCGGTCGAGGACGCTGCCGGCCTGCCCGAGACATTCTTTACGGTATGGGGGAACGTCTTTGAGCGGGGGCGGTTACGCGCCGGCGAGACCTTTCTGGTCCACGGCGGCGCCTCAGGCATCGGCACCACGGCCATTCAGCTTGCCGCTGCGCTGGGGGCGCGCGTATTCGCCACGGCCGGCAGTGACGCGCGCGCGCGAGCCTGTGAAGAGCTGGGGGCGGAGCGTGGAATCAACTACCGGTCCGAGGACTTCGTCGCTCTCGTGCAAGATTTCACTGGGAACAGTGGCGTCGACTTGATCCTCGACATGGTGGGGGCTGCCTACTTCACCCGGAATCTGCAGGCTCTCAAGGTCGAAGGCAGGCTCGCGATCATTGCCTTTTTGGGCGGCTTCCAGGTTGAGGCAAGCCTTTTGCCGATCCTGCAGAAACGGCTCACGATCACGGCTTCCACGCTCCGCCCCAGAAGCGTGGCCGAAAAAGGCCGTCTCCGCGACGCCTTGATGAATCGGGTGTGGCCGCTGTTTGAAACCGGCCGGATCCGCCCGGTCACGGCTCGTTCCTTTGCGCTTCAGGACGCCGCGTCCGCCCATCGCGAAATGGAAGCAGGTACCTACGTGGGCAAGATTTTGCTGACCATTGCCTGAACGGCGGGTGACCCCGCCCGTCCGGACCACGTACCGCGGGACGCACGTGTTCCTGGTTGCCACGTACCGCCCGACGAACCTCAAATCTGGAGTCTGCCCCCCACGTAAGGGAGAACGCAAGCCGAGAGCCGCTGATCGCCAAAGGAAGTCAGGACATAGCACCGGAAGCGGGTGACCCGGGCTGCAGCGGACCCACAATCAGTGTTTCAACCTATGCGGGGCCGGTCACCGATTGGCCAGCCCCACCTTCCCGCGCGGGCGGCGTCAGCCGGCGCGCGCTTCCGTAATGGCAGCTCGGAGGGTCTCTTCATCCAGCCAGCCCGGATAGGCCTTTCGGTCGACCAGGAAGAACGGTGTCCCCTGGACACCCATAGCTTCGCCGACCGTCGCATTGCGCTCGAGCGCCGCCTGGATTGCCTCGTCCTGCATGTCACGCTTCAGTTGATCCAAGTCCAGGCTGAGCTCAGCAGCAATCTCCATCACCCGGGAATCGGTTAGCGCGCCGCGGTGCGACATCAGAGCCCTATGCAGTTCGAAGTAACGGTCTTGGCGAGAGGCAGCGAGCGCAGCTTGCGCCGCGGTCTTCGAGCTCGGTGCAAGGATCGGATACTCAATGAAGACAAAACGTACGTCGGTCGCGGAATCCAGAACATTCACGATCGCATTCATGGATCGCTTGCAGTAGCCGCAGTTGTAGTCGAAGAACTCCACGATAGTGATGGCTTCCGGGTCCCCGGAGCCAACTGCCGGAGCGCCTGCGACGAGAGTCGTATAGTTGGCCGCCAAGGCGGAGCGCTGCTCCTCCTCTGCCTGTCGTGCGACCTCCTGCTGGTGCTTCTCGACCGCTTCGTAGATGACGTTGGGATTCTCCATCAGATATTCGCGGACGATAGTTTCCACTTCCGCACGGTTCAGTTCGGCGGCAGCGGCGGAACCACCAGTGAATGCAAGAAGCGCCCATGCGCATGCGGCTACAAGGGTTCTCGACATGGGTGATCTCCCGACAACATTGAGACGGACACATTAGCGTCCAGACGGGCTGCCGGCTCCCTGCAGCAGTAGGCCGATGTCTTCGGCACGCTGCGACGCGGGCGAGCCCTTCGGCAGATCCCGCAGGGCGCGCTCTGCAAACCGCTGGGCTTCTAACGTCCGGCCACGGAGCAGAGCTAGTTCGGCGGAGGCGAGCAAGGCGAAAGCGTCTCTGTCGCTCCGTCCGTGCGCAACGGCGAGCAGGCGCCAGGCTCTTGCATTCGCCGGTTCCAGATCCAGTACGTGCTCCAGTACCGCCGTAATCTCATCCAGGTCGGTGCCGGCCTCGGTCTCCAGTTCAGCCTGGGCAAAGCCGACCAAGATCAGCGGAGAATCCGGTGCCAAATCGGCCGCTTTCCGGTAACTGCTGGCGGCTTCCTCCACCCGGCCGTTCTCCAGCAATATCTGACCACGCAGTTCGTGAAAGTAGTGGTCGTCCGGATGATCGGCCAGCAGACCGTCGATCCAGAACAAGGCCTCGATCAAATCAAACCGACGGTAGTGGGCAATGGCGCGCGCATAGCGGGCGGCGAGACCGTTTGTGGCCCGGTAGCGCTGCAGCACCTTGTCAGGCTGATCGGTGAACGCGACGATCTTGGCGACAAGCCGATCGTACGTGACCTCTTCGGACGAACTCCCCTGCTCCGAACGGGAGGCCTCGGCACGCGTCCAATCGAGAATTTGCTGGATCCGTTCCTGAGTGAGCGGGTGGGTGCGGGCGTAGCGATCCAGATTCTCCAGCGTCTGCTCCTTTGCCAGCAGGGCCGACAAGAGCTGGACCATGGGTCGGGCCGGACGTCCGACGGTTGCCAGGTACTGGAGTGCCGCCGCATCCGCAGCGTGTTCCGCGGTCCGCGAATGCTGAAGAAACATCTTGGTAGCAACATTGTTGCCCAAAGAAATGCCTGCGGCGCCAATCGAAACCGCATCGTCCCCACCGCCGAGCGCACTTGCGCCGATCGCAATCAGCGTGGTGGCCAACCCCACGATTGCGGCCTTCTCGGCCGCTTCGCGGCTACGTACCAGATGGCCCGCGGCAATGTGTCCCGTTTCATGGGCAATGACGCCAACCAGGGCATCGGCGGAGCCGGCACGCACGATGAGGCCAGTATTGAGAAAAATGTTCTGTCCGCCCATGACAAACGCGTTGATGGCGGGTGAATTCACCAGGTAGATCTCGACCGAATCCGGTTCCAGCGAGGCCGCGTCGAATACCGGCTCGGACCAGGCACGAAGATGGAACTCGATTTCGGCGTCTCGGACCAGAGGAAGCATTTGGGCCTGCGCATCACCGGTTCCGCCGGCAGCTAAACAGGAGGCCACCAGCAACGGACTGAACAGGCGGGCAATGCGGCGGGACACCAATGAGTAAATCCGGAGAGGCGGCACTCTGAGGAAGGGTATATGGCGCACCGGCTCAGGATCCCCTCCCGTGCGCGGAAAGCTAGAGGGCTCAGTCATTGCGTCCCGGGCAAGGCAAGAGCGTCGCCTGTCTAGTCCGATTGCGGACATGGGATGCCAAGAATCCGAAGTCGTGGAATCCGTCAGCCCGGCGGGCGGGTGACGATGCTTCCGCCATACACGATGTCGATCAAGGCTATTGCCGCCTTGGCGGGGGCGGTTTGACCGGATCGGACTTCCTCCTCCCAGTGCTCCACGTCTGCTTCGGGATTCGCACGAATGTCCTGGACCGATTCACGAATCGCGAGGTTCAGGTAGTTCCAGACCGCTGACGTCGCCTGGAGGGACCGCCGGTGGTCCCAAGCCCCGGCCTCAATCGTGGCGGCGGCAAATGCGGCCGTGCGTTCCCACACCTCGTCGATGCCGGTCCCGGCAAGCGCCGAACATGCCAACACCTCGGGCCTCCAAGCCTCGGACGACGGGCTCATGAGGCGTAGCGCTCGCTTGTATTCTCCGGCCGTCAGTGCGGCCGGCTGCTTCAAGTCGCCGTCCGCCTTGTTGACCAGGATGAAATCAGCGATCTCGATGATCCCGCGCTTAATGCCCTGCAGACTGTCCCCGGCGCCGGGCTGAACCAGCAGGGCCACGAGATCGACGACATCGCGCACCGCGAGTTCGGCTTGGCCGACCCCCATCGTCTCGATCAGTATCACGTTGAAACCAGCGGCCTCGCAGAGCGTGATGGACTCGCGCACCCCCCGCGCGATACCCCCGTGCACGCCACCCGACGGACTAGGCCTGATGAAGGCCGAGTCCGAACGCCCAAGTTCCTCCATCCGCGTCTTGTCGCCCAGTATCGACCCCCCGGAAATTGTGCTGGAGGGGTCGACCGCAAGCACTGCTACGCGCCTTCCCTGCGCAATGGCATGCAATCCGAAGGCCTCAGAAAACGTCGACTTGCCCACCCCTGGCGGGCCCGAGATTCCGATACGGATCGAATCTCCGGACTTCGAATACAACGCCTGCACAAGATCGGCGGCAGCCTGCCGGTCATCCAGACTCCGGGATTCAACCAAGGTGATGCCTCGCGAAAGCGCGCGTCGATTGCCATCCGCGATCGCGTCGGCCAGTTCCTTGAACTGCGCCGGCTCCCCGACGACCTGAGCGTCGGGCCCGGGCGCTTCCGGCAAGGGGGCCTCCGGTGCGGGCAACGTTTCCCCGGCGGCATCCGGTCCACCTGGCTCCGGGGGAGTCGAGGACGCGTGCCCGTCAGCCTCACGAGCCGCCGCGCGTCTCGAGTGGACAGTCCAGCCCACCAGCACGGCCAGCACAAGCGGAGCGAAGAGGGCGCCGGCGAGATAGAGGTCGTGAGGCATTGGCGCCCGCCTCTCAGCGCTGGGTTTCGGCTTCGATCAGAGTCAGGACGCGGGCCGCCGCTTCCGGAACCGGCGTTCCGGGCCCAAAGATGGCGCCGACACCGGCCTCCTTCAGCGCGTCGTAGTCATTGGCCGGGATCACGCCACCGCAAATCACGTGAATATCGGCGGCGCCTTGGCGCTTCAGGGCAGCGGTCAATTCCGGGACCAAGGTCAGGTGCCCGGCCGCGAGGGTCGAAACTCCGACAACATGGACGTCGTTTTCGACCGCCTGGCGGGCTACCTCATCGGGAGTACCGAACAAACCGCCTACATCCACGTCGAAACCTACATCGGCAAAGGACGTGGCGATGACCTTGGCTCCCCGGTCGTGTCCGTCCTGCCCGAGTTTCGCGACCAAGATTCGCGGTCGGCGGCCATGCTTGCCGGCAAATTGCGCCGTCCGAAGCCTTAACGCCGCCAGTTCATCGTCGCTGGTTCTGGCTCCGGAATACGCGCCTCCGGCTACTTCCACGCGAGCGGTATGGCGACCGAACACCTTTTCCAGCGCCATCGATATCTCGCCGACAGTGGCCCGAGCCCGGGCAGCAGCGATGCTGAGGGCCAGAAGGTTGGCGTCGTCAGTCGCGGCGCCGGACGTCAGTGCGTCGAGCGCCCGCTGACAGGTCTCCGTATCGCGTTCCGCACGGATTGCGTTCAGGCGCTCGACCTGGCGGAGACACACTTCTTCCGTGTCAATGGACCGCACCTCCACCGTGTCCTCTTGGTCGACCCGGTATCGGTTTACGCCGACGAACACGTCCCGGCCTTCGTCGAGACGAGCCTGACGTCCGGCGGCGGCAGTCTCAATGCGGAGTTTCGGCATCCCGCTCTCGACAGCCCGCGTCATTCCTCCTAGTGCCTCGACCTCGTCGATCAGCGCTCCCGCCTCCTCGATCAGGCGCCCGGTGAGGTTTTCCACGTAGTACGAACCAGCCAAGGGGTCGATCGTGTGCAACACCCCTGCTTCCGCCTGCAAGATT
Organism: Alphaproteobacteria bacterium; assembly: GCA_965215575.1. Taxonomy (GTDB): domain Bacteria; phylum Pseudomonadota; class Alphaproteobacteria; order TMED109; family TMED109; genus VXPW01. Next base: position 1,000,726 of record OZ244069.1, on the reverse strand, counting down.
AGCTGCGTATTGCGGGCGATTCGGGCCGACGTTTCGGTCGGGAGCGCGATGGCCTCGTCGAAGGCGTTCGTGTGCAGGGACTGCGTCCCGCCGAGAACAGCTGCCAAAGCCTCGACGGTCGTGCGGACGACGTTGTTCAGCGGATCTTGCTCCGCAAGGGACACGCCGGATGTTTGGCAGTGCGTGCGAAGCATGAGGGAGCGGGGATCGCTCGGCTCGAACATCCGCGCCATTCGCTCGGCCCACAGCACACGGGCAGCACGAAGCTTGGCCGCCTCCATAAAGAAATTCATACCGATGCCGAAAAAGAACGAGAGGCGCGGTGCGAATCGGTCGACCTCCAGACCGCGTCCAACCGCCGTACGCACGTATTCGAGGCCATCGGCAAGCGTGAAGGCCAGTTCCTGCACGGCGGTCGCCCCGGCCTCGTGCATGTGGTAGCCCGAGATTGATATGGAATTGAACCGCGGCATGTGGGTCGCTGTGTGCGCGATGATGTCGGCCACAATGCGCATCGACGGTCCGGGCGGATAGATGTACGTGTTCCGGACCATGAATTCCTTGAGGATGTCGTTCTGAATGGTGCCCGTCAGGGCGGCCTCAAGAACTCCTTGTTCTTCGGCAGCGACGATGTAGGACGCCATGACCGGGAGCACCGCGCCGTTCATCGTCATGGAGACGCTGATCTGGTCGAGTGGAATTCCGTCAAACAGGATCTTCATGTCCTCGACAGAATCGACGGCCACTCCCGCCTTGCCTACATCGCCTTGCACGCGGGGATGGTCCGAGTCGTACCCGCGATGGGTCGCAAGATCGAACGCGACAGAAAGACCTTTCTGGCCCGCAGCCAGGTTCTGTCGATAGAACGCGTTCGATTCCTCGGCAGTCGAAAAACCCGCATATTGCCGGATCGTCCAGGGTCGGCCCGTGTACATCGTGGCCCGGGGGCCGCGCAGGAACGGGGCAAACCCCGGCAGTCCCTGGACGAGTTCCGCGTCCTGGACATCGGCACAGGTATAGAGCGGCTTGACGGCAATCCCTTCCGGCGTCACGTGCTCGTGTACGTCGGGATCGCCGCCGTACTCGCTGCGAGCGCGCTCGGCCCACGCAGCCAGGTCGGGAAGTGGAAAACGGTCACTCATTGATGACTGCTCACGAGCGCTCGCACGGTACTTGTCCCGGCAGCATACTGGCGCCGGATGACTGTCCGAGCCGCCGTTCAGTGATCCGCCCGGTCGATCCAGGGAAGCGGGCAGACCGGGACACCCTCTTCGCGCAATTCCTCTGCCTCTTCGCAGGTCGCTTCACCGTAGATGCTCCGCCCCTCCCGATCTCCGGCAAACATGGCCCGCGCTTCAGCGGGAAACCGTTTGCCAACATAGGTGCTGTTCTCCTCCACGGATTGGCGCAACTTACGCAAGGCCTGCAGCAACGCCCCCTGCTCGACTTTGCGGTCCGGTTCCGGCGCCTGTCCGCGTTGGGGCCGCTGTGCCATCGGAGCCTTCTTCACCTTCGCCGAATCACATACAGGGCAACGGATCTGGCCGCGGTCCGCTTGCTGCTCATACTCAGCGCCGCTGGGGAACCAACCCTCGAAGACGTGACCGCCTTCGCATTCGAGGTCAAAGAGAATCACTAGACGGGTTCAACCCTGTTGAAAGACTCCTGCATTCTAGACTATTCGGCGTTATCCGGGCCACGAAGCGCATGGCATACGATCATCCAAACCAGCCCGCTCGACCGGCAAGCCTCCCGTCTCCATGGGTCGTTAAATACGGCGCCGGTCTTGGACCTGCCCACCAGGTACTCGATGTCGCGTGCGGAGGTGGACGGCATCTCCGGCACTTCCTCCAGCAGGGCTGCCGCGTCACCGGAGTCGACCGAGATCCCCGTCCACTGTCCGGCAAGGACTGCGGCCGCCTCGAACTTGTGCGGTGCGATCTCGAGGATGGCAGCCCGTGGCCATTTGATACGCGCACCTTCGACGCGGTGATCGTGACCAACTATCTCCACAGGCCCCTGATGCCTATTCTGGCCGCCGCCGTCGCCACCGGGGGCCTGCTGATTTACGAGACATTCGCCGATGGAAACGAACGCTATGGGAGGCCCGGCAACCCAAGGTTTCTCTTGCGACGCGGCGAACTCCTCGATCTCGCTGCCGCGCGGTTTCGCGTCCTCGCCTACGAGGATCTCGAAACGCCGAGACCGGCCAGAGTGCAACGCATTGCGGCGGTCAGGGGGCCTTGACCCTAGCGTCGGGCTCCACACCGGCAGAGAGCGCCTAAGAGCGAAAGCTCCCGGCCCGCGTGCGGGTGAGTGTCGGAGTGTCTAACTCCCTACGCCGCGGCCTCACGTGCCGGCGGCGGCCGAGACCAGTTCCGGTCAGCGGCTAGGCTGGGAACCATCTGGCGGGCTTCCGACACGGCAGAGGGGTCTAGGTCAGCGAATACCAGGGCCGGTTCCTCGTCGGCCTCGGCGACCACCCTGCCCCAGGGGTCCACCACCATCGTGTGCCCCCACGTTCGGCGGCTACCGTAGTGCGTGCCGCACTGCGCCGGCGCAAAGACCCAGCATCCGGTCTCGATCGCCCTAGCGCGCAGCAGGATTTTCCAATGCGCCTTTCCGGTGGGTCGCGTAAATGCCGAAGGTATCGACAGGAACCATGCACCGGCCAATGCAAGGGTCCGGAAGAGTTCGGGAAACCGAATGTCATAACAGACCGTCATGCCAAGCAGGCCCCACGGGGTATCGGCTGTAGCCGCGCGAGATCCGGGGCGGTAGCGCTCCGATTCCCTGTAGCTTTCGCCGGAAGCGGGATCGGCATCGAACATATGAATCTTGTCGTAGCGCTGGACCACCGCTCCTGACGCGTCAATCAAAAGCGACCGGTTGGCGAGTCTTCCGTCCGAATCCTCCGGCTCGACTGCGAGGGAACCGAGCAACACCCAAATTCCGGCCTCCCGCGCTGCAGCACAGACCGCCCGGGCTCCCGGATGGCGCGTTTCCGGTGCCGCAGCTGCCTGCATGACACTGGCGGGCGCGAGCATGGGCGCGTTTTCCGGAAAGGCCACTAAGTCCGCCCCTGCATCGCTGGCCGCACGAATGTGCCTGGCCAAATCCGCGAGATTGGCGTCAAGATCCGGGGTGCTCGTGATCTGAGCACAAGCCAACCTGAGGGGCCGCATCCAGTCAGGCTCCCCGGAGCAACCGGTCCAACGCGCCCGACGCTGCGACTGACGCCAGTTCGTCCGAGCCACCGATATGACCGCCGTTGATAAAGATTTGTGGAACGGTATGAGCGCCACCGGCCGCTGCGGTCATTTCCGCCCGCAGACCGGGATTTCCGGTCACGTCGATTTCCCTAAACGGGATCTCTCGCTGGTTCAGCAGGTGCTTGGCCCGATAACAGAAACCGCAGAGAATCTGCGTGTAGACGATAACCTCTGGAACGGCAGCGGTTCCCATGGTCCCTCCTAGGTGCCGATAGCTGCGCCATCTTTGCGGGGATCGGAACCGGCGGACAGCACACCTGTTTCGGAATCAATCATGATAGCCTGTCCGCCCCCATGCGGAAGTTCGGTCACGCTGACCTGATGCCCGAAACCCTCGAGTGTGTTCCGGGTCGATTCGGGCACACCCCGTTCACAATTCAACACGCCCTCGAAGTGGAATGCCCGCGGACAGTCCAGCGCCGCCTGCACATCCATGCCGAAATCGACGACGTTGGTCAAGAAGTGTGCCTGGCCAACCGGCTGAAAATGTCCGCCCATCACACCAAACGGCATCCACGCGCGACCGTTACGCACTGCCATCGCGGGAATGATCGTGTGCATCGGGCGCTTGCCCGGCATCAGCTCGTTCGGATGTCCACGTTCCAGAACGAACCCAGCTCCCCGGTTGTGGAGCATTACCCCCGACCGCGGAGCAAAGATTCCGCTGCCAAAAGAATGGAATAGCGAGTTGATGAACGAAATCGCGTTCCGCTCCGCGTCCACCACGGACAGATATACGGTGTCCCGATGCTCAGGCAACGCTGGCGGCTCGAGGCCGGCCGTCATGCGATCCGGGTGGATCCGCGCACGCATCGTCTCCGCGTGCGCCTCGCTCAGCAGGGCCTCGACAGGCACGTCAGCATGTTCGGGGTCGGCAAGCCGCGCTGCGCGTTCGCAGAAGGCGAGGCGGGTGGCTTCCGCCTCCAGGTGAAATCGCTCCGGGCCGAGAGGATCCAAGCCACGAAGTTCGAATCCTTCAAGAATGTTCAGCATCAGGAGCGCGATAATCCCTTGCCCGTTCGGAGGGCATTCGTACACGTCCACCCCCCTGTACCGGGCCCGGATAGGCGTGACATAGTCGACTGAGGCGCGAGCGAAGTCGTCCTCAGTATGCCGTCCGCCGACACTACGGAGTTTTGTAACGATGTCTTCGGCCACCGGGCCTTCGTAGAAGGCCTTGGCCCCGTGGCTGGCGATGGCGTGCAGCGTTTCGGCAAGACGCGGCTGACGATGCACTTGCCCGGGGCGGGGTGGCCTCCCCTGGGGAAGGAATACGGCGACTGCGTCAGCATCGCCCTTCAGCTTCTGTTCTTCCCTTCCCCAGGCGTCGGCAATCACGTCGGCAACCGGATAGCCGTCCTCGGCAATGCTGGCTGCAGGGGCCAGCACCCGCGCCAGATCCAGCCGACCATAGTCCGTGATCAGGCGCTCCCAGGCACGTACTGCGCAGGGGACGCTCACGGCATGCGGGCTGGTGTATGGGATGGCCTCCAGACCCGTGTCCCGGAGCTCCGTCGCGGAAGCCGCAGCTGGCGCCCGACCCGACCCGTTCAGGGCGATAATTTCGCTGCCGTTTGCGGGCGCGTACAAGCAGAACACGTCGCCGCCGATCCCCGTTGATTGGGGCTCCACCACTGCCAGAACGGCCGCAGCGGCTACCGCAGCGTCGACGGCATTCCCGCCCGCACGCATCGTGTCGATGGCAGTCAATGTTGCCAGCGGATGAGATGTGGCGGCGGCTGCGCTTGTGCTGCGTACCGCCGACCGGCCGGGCCGTTGAATGTCGCGCATGGGAATCTCGATCAGGATGCAATCATGGACCCGACAGGCACTCATGCCTGCGACTGGGCCGCATGCCATTCTATTGGTGAAGGCAAGTCGGCAGGGTGGCGCCCTCTGCAGCCAGGAACCCTGTCGGCTGTACCTGCTTGGCCGTATCAGGCGTCGTTCGCCAGAATCCTCCGGGGCCCCCTCGTTCGTCCGTGTTGATGGACCGCAAGGCCATCGCCGTATGTGGCCCAGTGCGGCTGTCGCCAAACGGCCAGCGTTACCGTCTAGCCAAGCGCCCGGAACCGTCTCTGTGACCGGCATTTGCCGCGTGCATGGCTTGACGATTCTGCATTGGGCCACTAGCGTCAGATTTGCTCGCTGGTGCGGGCGCTGGTGTGGGAATCGGCAGATCGTGGCGGAAGAAACGCCTAGCGAACGCAAGATTCCGCCCGATCTTTCTCGTCTTGCGGATCGCTTGGCCGATGAGGGCTTATCATCGGCCGGAAAGTCGCGATCTCGCGGACGTGCTCACGGGACGGCCCTTGGCGGGGCCCTTAAGGTATCTTCCGAAATGATTGCGGGCATTGCCGTTGGCGGAGGCGCCGGCTGGCTTCTTGACGACTGGCTGGACACTTCGCCGGCGTTGTTGATGATCTGCGTCGGTCTCGGTTTCGCGGCCGGCCTACGTAACGTCCTTCGGGCCGCCCATCGCTTCGGCGTCAGCGAGCCTGACCGCGACCGTTCCCATCCCCCTGACGGGCCGTCCTCCAGGACCTGAACTTCATGGCATCGAGCAATAACGCCGGCGACGCGCCCCACGGGCCGCTTGAGCAGTTCGAGATCGTACCCCTCGAACCCATACAGTTCGGCGGGCTTGATCTGTCGTTCACCAATTCGGCCCTTTGGATGCTGATCGCTGTTGCCACGATTGCGGTCGTATTGGGCGGCGGCATGCGCCCGCGCGCCATTGTCCCGGGGCGCTGGCAGGCAGCGGTCGAGCTCACTTACCGGTTCGTTGCCAATATGCTGCAAGACAATGTTGGGCCACACGGTGCCCGCTACTTTCCCTTCATCTTTACGCTTTTCCTATTCGTGCTGTTCGGCAATCTGCTGGGCATGATTCCCTATAGCTTCACGTACACTAGTCACATTGCCGTGACCTTCACGATGGCGGCGGTGGTGTTCGTCGGCGTGACCGTGATCGGGTTCGCCCGCCACGGCTTCCGCTTTCTCTCCCTCTTCGTCCCCTCGGGAGTACCAGCGGTTCTCATCCCCATGATGGTCCCGATCGAAATCATCAGCTACTTCGTCCGACCAGTCAGCCTCTCGCTGCGATTGTTCGCCAACATGATGGCCGGACACACCATGCTTAAGGTGTTCGGAGGTTTCGTGGGCCTTCTGATCTCCGGAGGGCTGGGTTTCTTGGCCCCGGCCTCCATCGTCCTGATCGTGGCCCTGACCGGATTCGAACTGCTAGTGGCCGCTATCCAAGCCTACGTGTTCGCGGTCCTGAGTTGCCTGTATCTCAGCGACGCGCTGGACCTCCATCACTAGACCCGTCGTTTCCCCATATTTTCAACTCTTTTTCCTGAAAGGATTCAACTGTGGAAATTGAAGCTGCCCGGCTGATCGGCGCCGGACTCGCAACCATTGCCCTAGCCGGGGCTGGCGTCGGCATAGGCAACATCTTCGGCAACTACGTCTCAGCAGCCATCCGCAACCCGTCGGCCGCTCCAAAGGTCTTCGGCAACGTGCTGCTCGGGTTTGCGCTGACCGAAGCCATCGCGCTCTTCGCGCTTCTGATCGCGTTCCTGATCCTCTTCGCGGTCTAGTTCGGCCATCGCCCAATGGCCCAGCGCATCATGTCGGGCGTCCTTGCCTTCGTGCCAGCCTTGGCTCCCGCCTTGGCGTGGGCAGAAGGCAGCATGCCGCAGTTGCGTTTCGAGACGTTTCCCTCCCAGATCTTTTGGCTCTTGGCGACGTTTTCCGCCCTCTACTTGGTGGTGGGCCGGATCGTTCTCCCGCAGGTGCGTACGACCCTGGGGGCCAGAGAGAAGCGAATCGGGGCCGACCGAGACCAGGCGGACAAACTCCGAAAGGAGGCCGAAGCGGCCCATCATCGGGCCGGTGAGGCCTTGGCGGCAGCCCGGGCCGACAGCGACCGGGTGCTTCGTGAGGCGCACGAACGGGCAGTGGAGGCCTCTCGTACCGAAAGCCAGCGCCTACAGGAAGCACTCGATACGGAAGGAGCTGCGGCGGAAGCTCGCATTGCAGCGAGCCGAGCCAATGCCCTTCGCGATGCAGAGGGTGTCGCTGCAGACCTCGTGCGCTCCCTCACCGCTTCTCTGACAACGCTGAACATCGACGGCAAGACGCTGTCCACCGCGGTATCGCAGGCTGCCAGAGAGGAGCCTGTTCCATGAGTTGGTCGGTGCTCATGCACGACCCGTCCTTCTGGGTAGCGGTCTCCTTTGTCCTGTTCGTCGTTGCCTTCGGGCGTCTGCTGTTCCGCAAGCTTGCGGGCGTGCTGGACGCCCACCGGGAATCGGTGCGGAACGAACTGGACAGTGCCACAGCCCTGCACGCCGAAGCGCAGACCCTCCGGGATCGATACACGGACGAAGCGGCGGAGGCCGAGCAGACATCTGCGGTCATCCTGGCGCGCGCTGAGGAAACTGCGGCACAAATCGCCCAGGATGCTCAGCTGCGTTTGGAAGCACACCTTGAACGCATGCGCACACGCGCTGCAGAGGAAATCGCACGCGCAGAAGAGGCCGCTAGGCAGACCTACCGCGAACGCGTTGCCGACCTCGTTCTGAGGGCTTCCATCCGACTCCTTCAGGAACACGTCAGTGCCGAGATGCAGCGCGCGCTGATCCAGAAAACTGTGGACAACATGGGCCGAGCGCTGCAGCGGCGCCAAATCTAACTTCTGTTCGTCGTGACCACGGCCTCCTTCTGCCCCATCTGATGTTCATGCGCTCGATGCCTCAAACCCAATCACTGCTGCACGGCACGACGGTGCTTTCTGTAAGGCGCGGCGGCACCGTGGTGATCGCCGGCGACGGGCAGGTCACCCAGGGGGATACGGTCATCAAGGCCAACGCCCGCAAGGTTCGCCGCTTGGCGGACGGCGCTGTCCTTGCCGGCTTTGCCGGCGCTACCGCCGATGCATTCACGCTGTTTGATCGGCTAGGGGCGAAGCTTGAGCGGCATCCCGGCCAGCTGATGAGGGCGTGTGTCGAACTGGCCCGCGACTGGCGCACCGACAGGTACCTCCGTCGCCTTGAGGCTGTAATGGCTGTGGCAGACCGTGAGGTGTCCCTGCTCGTATCCGGCGTGGGCGATGTGGTCGAACCCGCTGACGGACTGATCGGCATAGGATCAGGCGGAGGCTTTGCGCTTGCGGCCGCCCGGGCCTTGTGTGAGATCGAAGGATTGGAAGCGGAGGACATCGCGCGTCGATCTCTGGCGGTTGCCGCGGAACTCTGCATCTACACCAATGATCAGATTTCTGTGGAGGTCATCCGGAAGTGACTGCCTTCACGCCGCGAGAAATCGTGGCCGAACTGGACCGTTTCATTGTCGGTCAAAGAGCCGCCAAGCGGTCTGTGGCGATTGCACTCCGCAACCGCTGGCGTCGTCAGCAGCTGGAGGCACCGATTCGGGACGAGATTCTGCCCAAGAACATCCTGATGATGGGACCGACGGGTGTCGGGAAAACCGAAATTGCGCGGCGCCTCGCAAAACTCGCCCAGGCCCCTTTCATCAAGGTCGAAGCGACGAAATTCACGGAAGTGGGGTACGTCGGACGGGACGTCGAGTCGATCATCAGGGACCTGCTGGAAAGCGCGATCATGATCACGCGGACCCGTCTGCAGCAGGAAGTGGCCACTCGTGCCGAGGCAGCAGCCGAAAAACGGGTCGTTGATGTTCTGGCGGGAGCCTCGGCATCGCGCGAGACGCGCCAGAAAATGCGCGACAGGCTTCGGTCGGGTGAACTCAACGATCAGGAAATCGAGATTGACGTAACGGAAAGCCCGAGCGGAATGCCCTCGTTTGAACTGCCGGGGGTTCCCGGCACGCATGTCGGCATGGTCAATCTTGGCGAGTTGATCGGCAAGACCTTCGGAAACGTCACCCAAAAGCGTCGCATGACGGTGGCCGAAAGCCATCACGTCCTCATCGAAGAGGAAAGCAACCGCCTGATTGACGACGACGAACTGCACCGCAGTGCTATCGAAGCTGTGGAGCAGAACGGCATCGTGTTTCTCGATGAGATCGACAAGATCACGCGCGCAGAAGACCGAGTTGGCGCCGACGTCAGTCGCGAGGGCGTGCAGCGCGACCTTCTACCGCTGATCGAGGGTACTGTCGTGGCGACCAAGCACGGCCAAGTGCGTACCGGCCATATTTTGTTCATCGCCTCGGGCGCATTTCACCTCGCAAAGCCTTCCGATCTTCTGCCCGAACTCCAGGGACGTCTCCCAATCCGGGTCAGCCTTGATCCTCTCTCCGAAGCCGATCTGGTCCGCATCCTGACCGAGCCGGAGAACAGCCTGACACGGCAGTACGAGGCCCTTCTCGGGACCGACGGGGTCCAACTCGAATTCAAGGACGATGGCATCAGAGCTCTGGCGCGGCTGGCGGCAGAGGCCAACCACACGGTGGAAAACATTGGGGCCCGCCGCCTCCATACAATCTGTGAGCGCCTCCTGGAAGACGTGAGCTTTTCCGCCACCGATCGGCCGAACGAAGTGGTAATGGTGGACGAAGGTTTCGTGCTGGAAACGCTTAGCGACGAGATCGACAAGAGCGACCTCAGCCGCTTCATCCTCTAGACTGCCGGCGTGTTTTCCCTAAAGCACTAGTTTCATTCAGCGTATTTGTGTCTTTCGGAAACTGTTGCTCTTCCTATCGGTACGCCGACTCCGCGCTAGCATGAAGCATGCTCTGCCGGGTAGAGGTCGTTTCTTCCGGGTGATCATGTGATCACGCGGCCGCGCGGATTCCAGGCCCGGCATATAGTTCTTGGTCAAACTTTCATCGGGTGCAACAGATGACCAAAACCCGACTCAAGGACCACCCGCAGCGGTACGCGCTGTCCAACGAGTTACACGCACGGCCCTTCCCGGAACTCTCCGCGCCGTGCCGGGCCGTAGTACTCGCGATCCACCCACTGGAAAACGCTGAGAAGCGCGATCCGGAAGCAGACCGGGCCCACCTTCGTGACCTGCTTGATCGGCATGGAACTGGCCATCCTCCTCCGGGCGGCAATCATTTTTCGGGGCGCCTAGGCCGACATCTCCTGAAGTGGGAGCGGCACACGGAGTTCGTGACCTACACGATCTATGCCGACGGGGTGACTAGCGAACCCTTTACGGGATCGGTGTGGTCGGCATTTCCACGGGACTGGCTGGACCGCGCACCGGGCACGATTCTCACGTCGGTATTGGTGAGGGTTGAAGCGGTCGACACGGTCCCGTCCCTGGATCCGGCCGACTACACCCGGCTGCAGGACTGGTTTGTCCCGGAGAGTCTTGCGATGTCCACGGTTGTGGACGGACAGGCGGTGGCGGCTAGTGATTTCCGAATCGATCCTGCAGGCCATGTCCGATTTGCGCTTCTGGTAAAGACCGAGATCGGCCAACGTCGCCTTGGGCGGATTGTGCAAAGGCTGGTCGAGATCGAAACCTATAAGTCGATGGCAATGTTGACGCTCCCTGTCGCTCAGCAGGTGTCCGAAAGAGTGGCAGAACTCGACAGCGAGATGTCGTCGCTTATCGGAACGATGGCGGCCTTGGGCGGCGGAGAATCGCGGACACTTGACCGCTTGCTGGAAATGTCAGCCGAGATCGAGGCCCTTTCGTCCTCGTCAGCCTTCCGGTTTGGAGCAACAGAAGCCTACGAGGCAATCGTTCACGCGCGTATCACTGCTCTCCGGGAAGAACGGGTCATGGGACGCCAAACCCTCGCAGAGTTCATGCTCCGACGGTTTGATCCCGCCATGCGTACCTGTCGGTCGGCCAAAAGTCGGCTTGATGAGCTGTCACAGTGCGCCAGCCGGGCGGCAACGCTCCTGCGGACGCGAGTGGAGGTGAACATTGCGGCGCAAAATCGAGCCCTCCTTGAAAGCATGGACCGCCGGGCGGAACTGCAGCTGCGGCTTCAACAAATGGTTGAAGGCCTATCGGTCGTGGCCATCAGCTATTACGCGGTGAGTCTTGCCGGCTACATGCTTGCGCCAATTGCTCAGCGGGTTGGAATTGACGGAACTCATGTGCTTGCAACTGCCGCGATCCCAGTCATCGCGGTTGTATGGTGGCTGGTTCGACGGGTACGGCGCCGGGTTTCCCATCAGCCCGAGCCCTGAAATACTCCGTTTGTCCTCAGTTTGATCTAATAATATCGTCTACAGCTGAGAAGCAAGCGTCATTGCCGCCTTCCCGTATCCGCAGCCATAAGCGGGCAGCACGCGGCCCTGGCACACCTCTGAACCTCGAAAAGGTAACGGCATGGCACCACAGATCTCGCCTTTGGTCTTCGACTTCCTGCGCGATTTGAAGGCGAACAACAACCGGGGCTGGTTTGAAGAGAACAAGGGGCGCTACCTCGCCCTGGTCCGAGACCCCATGCTTGAATTCGTCGGTGCGTTCGCGCAACCGCTTGCAGGAATCAGTCCCCATTTCCTGGCCGACACGCGACCGAACGGAGGTTCCTTGTTTCGGATATACCGCGATACACGCTTCTCCAAGGACAAGACTCCTTACAAGACCAACGTCGGCGCACGCTTCCGCCACGTCGCCAGCAAGGAAATCCACGCGCCCGGCTACTATCTCCACCTTGAGCCCGGAGACTGCTTTGCTGGCTGCGGAATTTGGCACCCCGACGGCCACGTCCTCGGTAGCATCCGCGAATCGATCGTCGCCCGACCGGACGAATGGAAGCGAATTACAGCATCCAAGACTGTCCTTGAAACCTTCTCGCTGGGAGGTAGTTCGCTCAGGCGCCCCCCTCGAGGATACGACCCGTCGCATCCGCTAATCGACCATCTCAGGCGGAAGGATTTCGTCATAATCGCCACATTTTCTGAGAGCGACGTACTTCAGCCCGATTTCTTGGGACATTTCACTGACATTGCACGCAAGGGTTCCGATTTCGTAAGGTTTCTTGCCCAAGCTGTCGGGGTACCGTTCTAGTGCAGTCAACAGACATCCCAGCCTTAGTCGAGAGAAACCGCACATGACCGAAACGTGGGAGGTGTCAGCGATCCGCTACGGCACCAAGGCCGACCGGAAGCGCCACGAGAACTTTATCGACGCAGATCCTCACGACGGATTCATGCCGCTGGACTACTTCATTTGGGCGTTGCGTAACGAAGAACAAACGATTGTCGTGGACACTGGCTTCGATGAAGCTGAAGGCAGACGACGCAACCGGGCAATCGAGAGGGCCCCCAGGGAAGGGCTCGGAATGCTGGGAATTGATGCCGCTAAGGTGCAGGACGTGATCATCACCCACTTGCATTACGACCACGCTGGCACGGTCGGCCATTTTCCCGAAGCTCGCTTCCACGTACAGGAACAGGAGATGCGTTTTGCGACGGGTCCTCACATGGCACGCAGGGCATTCGCGACCCCGTACACTCCCGATCATGTTTGTGATTTAATTCGGAAAGTTTTTCACGGAAAAGTCGTCTTTCACGATGGAGACCGTGTAATCGCGCCGGGTGTTTCGGTGCATCTGCTAGGCGGGCACACCATGGGCCTGCAGTGTGTCCGCGTACGAACACGCCGGGGATGGGTGGTGCTTGCTTCTGATGGGGCGCACTTCTACGAAAACGTGGAGCGTTCGGCGCCGTTCCCAATCGTTTTTTCTGTTGCCGACATGCTGGCGGGACATGACCGCATGGTGGACCTGGCTGAGAGCCCGGACCACATCATCCCCGGTCACGATCCATTGGTAGCCAAGATCTATCCGGCTCAAAGCGAAGGTTTGGAAGGAATCGTTGCGCGCCTAGACGCGCCACCAAAGGCGCGCTGATTTTCCTTATAAATCAAGGGGAATCATCGTGCGAAGAAGTGAACGGGGGGGGCGTCTACTTGGACAACGTGAGCATTTGGTGGAAAGAGGATCGAGAGTGCATTGGCATCAGGGTTGGAGGCGAAAACGCGTCCATTTCTTCGGTTGACGCCGATAAGGAGAGTAAACGCGGGAATCCTTGATCCAGGTCTCGTCCACGAACACCAGTCGGCGCGGTTCCAGCCGGCGCCGGAGCGCCTGCCATCGAGCCCGCTTGCGGGCCACCGCGGCCCGGGCCTGCTCAAGGGCGAACAGCGTAACCTGTTCTACAAGCTGGCGAGGTGCCTCAAGGCAGCCGGCTCGCCCCATCCACCAATTCCAGACGATGGCTAGTTAGGCGTATAATTCCCGAATGTTTCACGTGAAACACTCTGTGCGTTTCTGGTTTTCCGTCAGGTTCGTGCAGACTGCTTTCTCAAGTGTGCAACTACCGCAGTCAGTGCCGCTGGGGTTACGCCAGGCAAACGCGCCGCTGACGCAAGTGTCGCCGGCCTTCCGGCCTCGAGCGCATTGGTGGACTCTGCCGACAACCCGCCAATCACAGCGTAATCGAGACTATCGGGAAGTCGGACAGATGCATCCCGTTGGTAAGCGCGAACGTCTTCATTCTGGCGAGCCCTGTAAGGGGCGTACAGCGCGTCTGCCTCAAGGATGCCATGCAACGATTCCTCAATCGCATCGAGTTCCCCGGAAACAGTTGCAAGCCCCCTGATCGTTACGTCCGGGTATCCCAAGAGCTCCATGGCCGACCGGCGCCTACCATCGTCCGAAATCGAATAGCCGCACCGGCGCGCGGTCGCAGCGTTCACCTGGGTTTCCTGCAGCACTCGCCGAGCAGCCGCAAGCTTTGCGACCTTGATTGCTGATGTGCTCGAACGTTCGTGTCCAACCACGCCGATAGCCGCTCCCTTCGCGGTCAACCGCTCATCAGCATTGTCCGCACGCAGGCGCAGACGGTATTCCGAGCGAGAGGTAAGCATGCGGTATGGCTCCGGCGCACCGCGGGTCGTGAGATCATCAATCATTACACCGATGTATGCCTCCGTTCGGTCAAGAACGATCGGATCGCCTCGAGCTGACCTCCGGGCTGCGTTGATTCCCGCCATCAGGCCCTGCGCTGCTGCTTCTTCGTAGCCTGTAGTCCCATTGAGCTGGCCCGCAAAGAACAATCCGTCGACGCGTCGGGTTTCTAGGGCCGGTGACAGTTCCCGCGGGTCGACGTAGTCGTACTCAATCGCGTATCCCGGCCGCAAGATGCGTACTGTCTCGAGCCCGTCGATGAAAGACAGCATCTGCTCTTGTACGGACACCGGCAGGGATGTCGAAAGTCCATTCGGATAAACCGTTGTATCTTGGTATCCCTCAGGTTCCAGAAAAATTTGGTGACGAGTTCTTGATGCAAACCGTACGACCTTGTCCTCAATGGATGGGCAATATCTTGGCCCACTCCCCTGAATCCGCCCGGAGTGCATAGGAGTGAGATGGAGGTTGTTCCGAACGGCCTCATGTACCTTGCTGTTGGTCCAAGTAATGTGGCAAGGAACCTGAGGCCGCTCGATTCGTTGCGTCATCAAGGAGAGCGGTTCCGGAACAGGGTCGCCGTGCTGAACCTCCAACCCGTCCCAGCGGATCGTGGTGCCGTCAAGCCGTGGCGGAGTTCCGGTCTTCAGGCGCCCCATCCGAAACCCCGCTAACTCAAGGCGCTTGGCCAGTCCGGTGCTCGGAGCCTCACCGACGCGCCCTGCTGGTGTCTGCTCCTGACCTACGTGAATCACGCCCCGCAAGAATGTTCCCGTTGCAATAACTACGGCACCAGCGCGAAGCTCGTCACCATTTCCCAAGACGATTCCCTCGGCGCTTCGATCGTTTCCCTGCAGCAGATCTTCTGCTTCCCCTTCTACAACCACGAGGTTCTCTTGGTCGCGGATCAGCTTCTGCATTGCAATACGATAAAGCGCCCGGTCTGCCTGGCAGCGAGGGCCATGAACTGCGGGCCCGCGACTACGATTCAGTACCCGAAATTGTATCCCCGCCATATCTGCAGCGCGTGCGATCAGTCCATCTAGCGCATCCACCTCACGCATGAGATGTCCTTTTCCAACGCCCCCGAAGGCAGGGTTGCATGACATCGCCCCGATCGTCGAAAGCGCGTGTGTAACCAGAGCTGTCCGGGCGCCCATCCGAGCGGCCGCGGCCGCGGCCTCGCAGCCCGCGTGGCCACCACCGACCACGATTACGTCGTACGCATACGCTGACGCGGAGTGCTTCACGCTTGAATTCCTCGGGACTTCATTATTCCGGGTAACCGTTCCGTCGGAGGTTCCATGAGTCAAGGCCAACCCAATGTTTCACGTGAAACATTCATCCGGACCTGAACCGGACTCGCAGTCCACCAACAATGCAGGCAACCGTGTCCAACGGGCTGCTCGGTCCGCTCCACGAGCCATTCCTGGAATGACAGCCTGCCGGTTAATGGACAGCATGGAACACAGGAGCAAGATCGCGAAACCTTTTTTCGAATCAACCGGTTTCTGTCCGGACAGCCTGCCACGACCCCATTCTGGCAGACTCGAACAGGGCATCCAAAACGCACATATTTGCGACGGCGTCCTCGATCGGATAGGGAACTGCCCGACCTTCCTGCAGGCAGGCGGACACTGCGTCGCCTTGCCTCGTGTAGTGGTCGGCCGGCGGAATTTCAATCACTTCATCCGGAACAGGGCCGGGATAGCCGCCGCCGCCGACAAACAGCCGGCATGAGCGACTAGGCTCCATGACGAACGGAAACTCGGCACGCAGCCATGCTTCTGAACCGAGGATGATGAGGCTCTGGTGTCGGGCTACTTGGGTTGAGCAGATAAAGCTGGCTTGGCCGCCAGAAAATTCGAGAAGGGCGCTAGCGATCCGGTCGGTACCAAAGACCGGATCTTTTTCCATGAGAGCACACACACGAGCCGGTTCGGAACCGAACACAAATCTTGAAATAACAGTCGGATAGCATCCAATATCGTACACGCCGCCGCCACCTGTCTCGCGTTGGTTTCGAATGTCGCTCGGGTCATGATTGCTATAGGCAAAGATTCCCTGCACGGCGCGTACGCGACCAAGACGCCCCGACTGAAGGAGTTGGCGAACTTTGTGCCACTGCGGGTGGTGGCGCACCATAAATGCTTCCTGCACCTGCCGTCCGGTGCGGTCACGTGCAGCCAACAGTGTTGCTGCTTCGGCGGCTGTCAGAGCTATCGGCTTTTCGCACAGAACATCCTTCCCTGCCTCAAGAGCCCTGATCGTCCAAGGGACGTGCAGGTGGTTGGGTAAGGGGTTGTAAATTGCGTCGATATCGGGGTCATCCAGCAGTGCCTGATAGCTTCCGTAGTAGCGTGGAATGTTCAGTTGAGACGCGGCAGCCTCGGCCCGCTTCACGTCCCGTGAGGCTATGGCGCTGATGCAGCAGCGTTCTCCGGCCTGCATTGCGGGAATAACCTTCTCCGTCGCGATTCGCGCAACGCCAAGCACGCCCCATCGAACTGGTGGCATGGCCTGCTCCCCAGGATCCTGTAGTCGCAATCAGCGTGGCAGAGTCGCTCCTGAGTTTCTAGTCTGCAAATCCCAAATGCGAAGCGTGAGGCCCCCATCATGAGGATCATGAGTGTTTCGGCTGATTGGCTTCATGTTCCCATCGCCCAGGATCGCCGCCATCGATCCGATTTTGGCAGCGTGGATTCGTTCGACTCCGCCTTGGTTCGAATCGAGACCGAAGGCGGAATCACAGGATTTGGTGAAGCCAAGGCGCAGGTGGGAAGCGTAGCCAACTGCCGAGCCCTCAGTACGCTGATAACTGAAGAATTAGGCCCATCGCTGATCGGTGAAGACGCACGTGATATCTCGCGTCTGTGGGATGTCATGTACAACGGCGCGCGAGCGCATTACGCCATTGAGAGGGGGCACGTGTTCCCTGTGATGGGACGCCGCGGCCTCACGATGGCCGCGATCAGCGGAATTGACATCGCGTTGTGGGACATCCTCGGGAAGTCGCTTGGGGTGCCTGTCTGGCAGTTGCTTGGCGGGCGTCGTCAAGCCCGTATGCCGGCTTACGCATCCGGAGGCTGGGCGCCAACAGATCAAATAGTTGCAGAACTTCAAGGGTTTATTGATCGCGGAAACTTTAGCGCCGTGAAGATGCGTGTGGGATCGGGAGACGGGACACTCGCCCACTCGGTTGCACGCGTCCGAGCCGCCAGGGAAGGCTTGGGGTCGGCCACAGGGATCATGTGTGACGCCCATGGAACCTGGACAGTCGCGGAAGCTAAGCGGTTTTGCAGGGCCGTTGCCGACTGCCACATCGACTGGCTCGAGGAGCCCGTCACCGCCGATGACAAGCCAGGGCTCGCGGAAGTACGTGCCGACACTGACATTCCGATCGCAACCGGAGAATCCGAGTTCACCCGGTTCGCGTTTCGCGACCTCGCACAGCTGCGGGCTGCGGACATTTTTCAGCCGGACCCATCGATCGCCGGCGGAATCACTGAGTCAGTGCGAATAGAGGCCTTGGCGAGCGCACATCAGATCCGGTTTGCGCCACACATGTGGGGAGGTGCGCTCACTTTTGCCGCCGGCATGCATGTGGCGGCATCTGCTAGCAGCGGTTTCATGCTGAAATATTCGCTGGGAGCCAATCCTTTGCTGCACGAACTCGCATTAGAAAATTTGCCTGTAGTCAACGGTATGATCGAAATTCCTGAGCGGGATGGCCTCGGGGTCACGGTTAACGAGGCTTTTGTCTCCCGTCACCGCATCGATTGACTGTTTGGGGCGTCTCGTCGGGCGCCCCCTCTCCAGATCTCCCTGCGCCAGACTAGGTCCAACCGCCCCACCCGCAGGAAGTTCTCTTCATGCGCTATCTTGAAGACTTTGCTCCAGGACAGGTGTTCGAGTTGGGACAGTGCATTGTCACACGAAACCAAATGGTTGCTTTTGCGCGCGAATTCGATCCACAGTCCTTTCATGTCGACGAATCCGCAGCCATGAATACGATGTACGGAGGGCTCATCGCAAGCGGCTGGCACACCATCTCGCTCTTCATGCGCCTACTTGTGGACGGTCTGCTTCGGGACGCCGCCAGCCTAGGATCACCTGGCATGGACGAGATTCGTTGGCTTCATCCGGTTCGACCTGGCGACGTGCTACATGGACGGGCGGTCATTGAGACAGTTTCTCTGTCGCGAAGCAAGCCCGACCGGGGGTTCGTGCGCTCAGCCTATGAAATGCGCAACCAAGACGGGACCGTCGTACTGACCATGGTCGGCACCGGCATGTTCGGGCGCCGCCCGTAACCAGCCAAGTCCTGCCATGCGGGCGGGAACCGTCCCTCGGTATCAAACCTCAAGCCATTCCCGACGCACTTGCTCGTCGGCACGAAATTCTTCAACGGTTCCTTCAAAGACGATTCTTCCGTGTCCCATGACGTGGACCCGATGGGAGATATCAAGCGCGATGTCAAGCTTCTGCTCGACAAGCAAGATGGCAATGCCTCTCTTCGCAATTTCCGCAAGAAGATTGGAAACCTGCTCGACCAGTTTGGGTGCCAGTCCTTCGGTCGGCTCGTCAATCATGATCAGGTCCGGATCACCCATAAGCGTGCGGCAGATTGTCAACATTTGCTGCTCGCCACCGGAAATTACAGCTCCCATTGCGTCCGCGCGAGCCTCCAGATTGGGAAACATTTCAAACATATCGTCGAGCGACCAACGCCCTTGGGCGCGCATATTCTTGATCCCCAGAATCAGATTCTGGCGGACAGTCAAGGTCGGGAAAATATTTCTGTTTTCAGGAACGTAGCCGATCCCCCGCCGGGCAATTTCGTGCATCTTACGGCCCGCGATGGGCTCATTCATGAAATTGACGGTTCCTACCGGCTCCACCTCGCCGGTAATGGCCTTCAGGGTTGTAGACCTGCCCACGCCGTTTCGGCCAAGCAGGCTGACAATCTCTCCCGCGCCAACGTTGAAGCTGACACCTTGAAGGATGTGGCTTTTCCCGTAGTAGGCGTGCAGATTCCGGACTTCCAGCATCACCCAGCCCCAGTCCCCAGATAGGCCTGCTGAACCGCCATTGACGCGCGAATGTCCTCCGGCTTCCCTGTAGCGATAATCTTTCCGTAAACCAACACCGATATGCGATCGGCCAAATCGAACACGACACCCATGTCATGTTCCACGATAACGAGTGTCTTCCCTTGAGAGATGCGGCGAATCAGGGTTACGGCCTGCTCTATCTCCGAATGATTCATCCCGGCGGTGGGTTCGTCCAGCAGGATCACCTTGGCCCCGCCCGCCACGGCGATTCCGAGTTCCAATGCGCGTTGATCCGCATAAGACAACAACCCAGCCGGCAATTCCCTCTTTTTCCAGAGTCCGATCTCTTGCAGAATCGTCTCGGTCTGCTCCGACACGTCCTCCAAGCGACCTACCAGCTTCCACCAAGCGTATCGGTGCCCGAGGGCCCATAGGCAGCCGCAACGAATATTGTCCAGCACGCTCATACGAGCGAAAATATTGGTGACCTGAAACGATCGGGTTAGCCCTAACCGGTTGATGTTAAATGCCTTCTTGTCGGTAATATCCGTATCGTACAAATGGATCCGTCCGGAGGAAGTAGGAAAGAGGCCACTAATCAGATTGTAAAGCGTCGACTTACCAGCGCCGTTGGGACCGATGATGGCATGACGCTCCCCGTTGTCGATCTCGAGATCCACTCCGCGAATGATCTCGGTTGCCCCGAAGCTCTTGTGCACCGCGCTCAGCGTGAGGGCCGGGGTCATGCTCCGGGGTTCCCGCGAGCATTAGCGATCGCCGTATTCCAGGCAGAGACGGCAGAAGGAAAGGTCTTGCGAACAGCGAAGGCTCCGCCGGCAGCAACAACGATAAAGACAATCCAAGGCGCCACGCTAAACGGGTCACTTTCGACGCCAAAAATGATCAGTTCCGAATCCGTACTCAGGCGGGAACTACGGAAATACAGCATCTCGATCAATCCGATGCATCCGAGCACGCAAGCGACCAGCGATACAAGAAACCGGGAGTACGGGCCTACCAGCGGTACGAGCAGCCGGGCCCGGGCGTTCCAAATTGGCTGGTGCATCGAGATCAGCCCAGCGAGCCCTCCAGGGAAGAACATGATCACGGCAACGAACATCACGCCGAGATACAAAACCCATGCTTCGGTCACGCCAGTCAGGGTGCTTTGGAGGAAGTACAGCAACGTTGCACCAATGATTGGCCCGACAAAGTTTCCGCTTCCGCCGATATAGACCATGAACAGCACAAGTCCTGACTGCAAAACGCTGACCTGCTCGAAGCCGACGTGCTCGATGTTCACTGCATGCAGCGCGCCGGCAATCCCGGCAAAAAACGAAGACAGCGAAAACGCGAGCCATCGGATACGTTGGCTCGAGTACCCGATGAACTCCACGCGCTCCGGGTTGTCGCGGACCGCATTGGAAATTCGCCCGAATGGAGTCCGTGTCAACAGGAACATGGCCAGTGTGCAGACCAAGCACCAACCTGCGATCAGATAGTAGACCTCGATGCTCGGACCGTAGGTGACGCCGAACAACTCCTCTCCGACCACACGGTCTGCCTGGATGCCATCCTCCCCGTTGAAAATTGCGACCAGTACCAGCGTCAACGCTGTCACCATTTCGCCGAAACCGAGCGATATCATGGCGAAGGTGGTTCCGGCGCGCCGAGTCGAAACGTATCCGATGAGGACGCCGAACAAGAGGCCAACCAACCCGCCCAAGAGAGGGATCAAGGTAACGGGGATATACGGAACCTGTTCCTCGTAAATGAAATTCAGGTAGTGGACGGTGAAGTAGCCGGCGAGACCGAAGTACACCGCATGGCCGAATGACAGCATCCCGCCCTGGCCCAACAGCATGTTGTATGCCAGCGCGAACACGACCAGCAGGCCGATCTGGCTCATCACCGTCAGTGCAAAGCCCGAGGAGAAAACCTGCGGGAGGACGAGAAGGAGCGCCGCGCCGGCGGCCCAGGGAATCAGCCTGCCAACCAAACGGTTCATACGTCGCGAGTCCCGAATAGCCCGCGTGGTTTGAAGATCAACATCAGGACCAGCATCAGGTACGGGAGCACCGGAGCGACCTGCGCCGTGGTGATGCGCGTGAAATCCCGCAAGAGCCCGGCGGTATCGATCTCAACTCCGAGCGCAAGAAGCAGGCTGCCGGCTCCGTAGTCGTAGAAGATGGCAAGCCTGGTAACGACACCAATGATCAGGGCGGCAACCAATGCGCCCGATAGAGAGCCCAGCCCGCCAATTACGATGACCACGAAGACAATGGGGCCCAACTGTATCGCCATCGCGGGTTCGGTCCCGAGAACATTGCCGCCCACGACGCCAGCCACGCCGGCCAACGCACACCCGAACCCGAACGTCCACATGAAAATCCGGGGGATATCGTGGCCAAGTGTGGCGACGTGAGTCGGATCCGACACCGCCGCGCGAATTATCAAGCCGATGCGCGTGTGGGTGAGCACCGCGAACAGGGCGACAAAGATCACCACCGACACCCCGAGCATGAACACTCGATAAATCGAATAGTCAAACCCCTGCCATGTAAACAGCGGAGCCGCCATCACCTCCGGAATCTCATACTGGACGGGCACCCGTCCCCACACCATCTGGACCAACTCTTCAATTACATATGCGATACCAAATGTGAACAACAACTCTGCGACATGGCCGTATCGATGCACCGGCCGCAGGCCCCATCGCTCGACTCCCGCGCCCACGATGCCCACGAGCAGTGGCGCAACGATCAGCGCCGTCCAGAAATTGAGCCCTTCAGTGATCTGATAGGCAAAATACGCCCCGAGCATGAAGAAGCTTGCGTGGGCGAAATTTAGGACGCCCATCATGCTGAAGATCAGCGTGAGGCCGCTCGCCAATAGAAACAACAGCATGCCGTACAGCACGCCGTTGAACGTCGCGAAGATAAAGCTTTCCACGCAAGACCGCCCGAAACGCTCCGTTCAAGAGCCGGCGCGGCAGACGGCGGCAGCTCGTCAATCCATCACGGCCGCTTCATCTCGCAGGTGGTTGGGAGTTCGGTGTCGGCCGCAGTGATCCATCCCTCCGTCGCAAACGCCACGCCATAGTCTTTCCCGTCATAAATAAACGGGCGCGGGACTTCCTCCGTTGTCATTGAGCTGATCACCATCGGGAAGATGATCTGATGGTCTTCAGGACGCATCACCAGCGGACCGGCCGGACCCTCCAAGGCCATACCCTCCATTGCAGCGGCAACCAGTGCGGGATCGTCACTGCCTGCCTTGTCAAGAGCGGCAGCAAAGAACTCGATCGTCCAACGCATCCGCTCCGAATAAAGGCTCTTTCCGGTCTGCTTCCTCCAACGCTCATAGGTATCACGCAGTTCGGCTGGCTGTTGGTCGTACAGGGTGTCGTTCTCATGCATCTCCGTGAGCTGTCGCAGACGCGTAGCGATACCATCCTTCGCACCAATACCCGCGACCGAACTCGGTATTCCGGCATAAATGGTGTAGAATGATGTACCAAGATTGGCCTCAGCAGCAGCCTTTACAAAACGTACGAGATCAGGCCCCCAGTTACCTGTCAGCACTGTGTCCGCCCCCGAGGCCTTGATCTTGGCGATATACGGTGTGAAATCCAAAACCTTGCCGAACGGAACAATCAACTCATCGCCGACCAAGGCCACGTCCGGAGCTCGCTCTGCCAACATGGTCTGTGCTGCAGCCTGAAATGCTTGCCCATATGCGTAGTTCTGATTGAGCATGTACAGATTGCGGATCGTTGGGTCCCGGCTGATTTGGGTCACGAGTGCCGCAACCTTCATGTCCACATTGGCGTCAAAGCGGAAGTGCCAGAACGTACACAACTCGTTGGTAAACGACGTTGTTACAGCCGAGTGGTTGAGGAAAAGGATGGCCTCGTCAGGGTTCCGGCGATTGTGCCGGCCCAGGAATTTGATGATGTTGAGGGCGTGATTCGAGCCGACGCCCTGGCTGACAAACCGGATGCCGTCGTCGATCACCTTTCGCAGTTGCTGGGTAGTCTTTTCCGCGTTCATGGCGTTGTCAAGGGGCACGATTTCGATATGCCGACCACCAAGCACACCGCCGCGCTCATTCACCTCGTTCGCGAAGAATTCAAACATTTCCAGCGTGTCGCGACCGACAGCAGCAATCGGGCCCGAGAAGGGTTCAATCAGGCCAAGCTTCACGGTTTCGGCACTGCGAGCGGAGAATGCCAACAGGATCACTGGTAGAGCAACCCAGAACACTCGGACCCATTTCATGATGGCCATGGCCTTCTCCTCGATCACCTGACACGATTTACTCAACAGAGCAGCGAACCATACCCGGAAGGAGTCTTGGACGCATCAGGCTAGCGGCCGGTCTCGATTGCCTAGGCATCATTTGCCAATACAGAAAGTGGAGAAAATCGTGTCGAGGACGTCCTCGACGTCGACTCGCCCAGTAATCCGGCCGAGCGCGTTTGCCGCGACGCGCAGGTCCTCAGCTGCAAGTTCTGGCGAACGGGTCTTCGAGACCTTTTGCAGGGCCTCGGCGGCGCGGCTCAAGGCTTCCCGATGCCGGGCGCGTGTTAGCGCCAATCCAGCATCGGACGGCCTGCCGGCTTTTGCGAGTTCCGCCATCACCATCTCGAGAAGCACTTCGATTCCCTTTCCCGTCTGGCACGAAATAACGGGCTCTCCCTCCGTAGCCCGGGCTTGGCCCCTCGCCGGCGCAAGATCCGCCTTGTTCCATACCCGCAGGCTCGGTGTAGCGTCAACGGAGAATACAGGTTCCTGGCTGTCTGTTAGGTCCGCCAGCACTATGGTGAATGCTGCAGATTCCGCCCAGTTTATGGCTCGGCGAATCCCTTCCTGCTCGATGGCGTCAGTGGCATCTCTGATCCCCGCGGTGTCGGCAATCGTTACCGGCCACCCTCCGAGGTCCAGTTGAACCTCGATGACATCCCTTGTCGTACCCGCAGTGGAGGACACTATCGCCGCATCCCGCTGTGCAAGTAGATTCACCAAACTCGATTTGCCAGAGTTTGGGGGGCCAATTACAGCGATCCGAAAGCCCTCGCGAAGCCGTTCACCTCTGCGTCCGTCTTCAAGATGTGCCAGGATCTCTGCCGCCAGAACCTCCGGGCCTTCAGGATCAAGCGGGACTGATCCCACGTCGGCTTCGTCGATGAAATCCAAGGACGCCTCGACTTCCGCCAGCGAGGCAATTGCCCGAGACCGCCACGATTCATACAGCTCGCTGGGTTCGCCCTTCACCTGGCGAACCGCCTGCATCCGTTGGAAGCGTGTCTCTGCCGCAACCAGGTCGGCGATTCCCTCGGCCTGAACGAGATCAAGCTTCCCGTTCGCGAATGCTCGTCGAGAGAACTCTCCGGGGTCCGCCGGCCGAACACTGGGAACCCGGCAGAGCTCTGCGATCACGTCGTCAATAACTGCTCGGCTGCCATGCACGTGAAGTTCGGCGACGTCTTCGCCGGTAAAGCTGTCCGGACCAGGGAAAAACACCGCCAAGCCCTCGTCAATTGGAGTGGTCTCGCCTTCCTCCCGCAGTGTCACCCGAATCATCCGCCTGGGCGCCGGATCAACGTCGCACAACCGACGGAGCGCCATTCGGGCTTCCGATCCCGAAATCCGGATCACGCAAATCGCTGTCGGCGGCGGGCCGCTCGCCGAGGCAACAATCGTGTCTCCGTCCAAGGCTCCTCCGGCCCTCTTCTAGCCCGGAATATCAGCAGGCGGAAGCTTGAGCCGTGTTACTTCCTTGCCCCCACGCAAGTGGGTTTCCAGTACTTCGTCAACGTCGCTTTGTGTCTTGCAGGAGTACCACACGCCTTCCGGGTAGACCACCATCACAGGCCCATGTTCGCATCGGTCGAGGCAGCCGGCCGCATTGATTCGAACCTTTTCAATCTTGAGCTGCCGCGCTTTCACCTTCATGTAGTTGCGAAGATCCGTGCCGCCCGCGTCATGGCAACATCCCTTCGTGTGCCCCGGGGGGCGCACATTCGTGCAGCAAAACACATGTGTGCGGAAATATGGCAGATCACCCTTGGCCCGCTCGACCATCTTCGCTGCCTCCCGGAACCCGTCATCGGCCAAACCGACCGGGCAAGCCTAGCAATTGTCCCCTTGCTCCGTTCCCCGTCGAGCACGCGGGGAATTGCTCGTTCCCGGGCAGGCGTCGGCATAATGTTTGCTGAGCCCGTGCATCAGGATCTGATCGACATGAACCGCCTGTCCGGTGAAACCAGCCCCTATCTACTGCAACACCAGGACAACCCTGTCCACTGGTGGCCGTGGTGCGATGCCGCCTTTGAAGAGGCACAAAGCACAGCGCGACCGGTCCTTCTCTCGATTGGCTATGCCGCATGCCACTGGTGCCATGTGATGGCCCACGAATCGTTCGAGAACGCCGAGACCGCAGCGCTCATGAATGCGCGGTTCGTCAACATCAAGGTCGACCGCGAAGAACGTCCCGACATCGATCACGTGTACATGTCTTCCCTGCACGCACTTGGGCAGCGTGGCGGATGGCCCCTCACAATGTTTCTGACGCCCGAGCGGCTTCCGTTCTGGGGCGGAACCTACTTCCCGCCGGTGCCGCGCCACGGTCAACCCGGGTTTCCTGACCTGCTGGCGGCTGTGGCTGACACGTTTGCGCAGGATCCGGAACGGGTTAGCGCAAACACCGAAGCTCTCCGAACCAGTCTCAATCGCCTGACACTTGCGCATGCAGGCGACCTGCCTGGCCCGTCAGCACTGGATTCCGCCTCTGCACAAATTGCCAATCAGCTTGATCCGGAACTGGGCGGCTTCTTTGGCGCACCAAAATTCCCCAATTTCCCTGTGCTGGAATTCGTGTGGAGGCGCAGCAGTCCCGATGGCGTAGCGGGCCAACGCGTCCTCGCGGCGCTGGAGGGCATGTCGGCCGGCGGCATCTTCGACCATCTTGGTGGCGGGCTTGCCAGGTACTCCGTCGACGACCGCTGGCTCGTCCCGCATTTCGAAAAAATGCTCTACGACAACGCCGGGTACGTGCGGTTGCTTGCGAGCGCCTGGCGTTCGACGCGAAAGCCGCTGTTCGCACGTCGGGTCGCGCAAACCGTGACGTGGATGCTTGATGAAATGCGCTTGGAGTCCGGCGGGCTCGCAAGCTCCCTTGATGCCGACAGCGAGGGCGAAGAAGGCCGTTACTACGTCTGGAGTGCCGAAGAAATCGACGAGATCCTGGAAAATGAAGCACCCCGCTTCCGAGCCGCCTACGGCGTCCGTGCTGACGGCAACTGGGAAGGAATGAACATCCTCCACCAGCTCGATTCCGGAGCGGTTGACGGCGAAGACGAGTTCGCACCACAACGGGAGAAATTGCTCGCGAGGCGCCGTGGCCGCATTCCTCCAGGGTTTGACGACAAGGTCCTTGCCGACTGGAACGGTCTCGCGGTCGCAGCACTCGCGGAGGCAGGAGCGGCGTTCGACAGGCCTACCTGGACCGCAGCCGCCCGCGACGCATTCGCCTTCATAGACCGGGAGATGACCACCGCCGATGGGCGGCTTCTCCACAGCTGGCGTGCCGGGCAGGCCCAGCACCATGCCATGCTCGACGATTACGCGTTCCTCGCGGACGGGGCCCTCGCCTTGCTGACAGCCGACGGGGAGCACCATTGGCTCGCGCGCGCCGAGCAGCTGATGAACACGGTCCTTGCACATTTCCAGACCGAGGATGGCGGCCTGTGGCGCACGGCCGATGACGGCGAAGCGCTGATCACGCGAGCTCGATCTGGCCACGACGACGCGACTCCCTCGGGAGCCGGCGTGGCAGCCGATGTCATGGCCCGCCTGTGGCACGTCACATTGGATGATCGCTGGCGCACCGCAGCCGAAAAATTGGTCGCGTCGACAGCGGGCGCGGCAATGGCTGCTCCCGCCGCCTATCCAACCGTCCTTGCCGCAGCCGACACCCTCGCCGACGCCGTCGACATCGTGGTCGAAGCGCAGCAGCCCGAAACTCCAAGAGCACAGGCGCTGCTACGTGCTGCACAAGAGGCACCATTGCCAGTGCGCACGGTCCGAAGGATCCAGCGCAAGGGCTCTCTCCCCGCCGGTCACGCCGCAAGCGCACTGGATCACGGAAACGGACAACCTCGCGCCTACGTCTGCCACCAAAATGCCTGCTCGCTTCCGGTCACCACGGCACCGGAACTGGTCAGGCTCCTGGAAGACATTCGGGCTGGCACGCGACAGCCGACCTGAGGACGCAGGAATTTCCTCCCGTCACGTGCGAGCGGCCCGATTCTGCGCTAGGTTCCGCGCGCCTCCGGTTACCCCGTCAGGAAATCGCCCATGCCCTCCCGCTACGTGCAGATTCCCTCCCACGACGGTGGGGAATTCACCGCCTATTTCACCGCTCCGCCGGGCAAGGTCTCGCCCGGCATCGTCGTCATCCAGGAAATCTTCGGCATCAACCCGGTCATGCGGGCTGTCGCGGAGCACTATTCTGCCCTCGGGTTTGCCGTAGCGGTTCCGGATCTCTTCTGGCGTCAGGAGCCCGGAATCGAGATTACGGATCAGACTGATGAGGAATGGGTCAGGGCATTTGAGTTATACAAGGAATTCGATGAAACCAAGGGCTACCAAGACATTGCCATGACTTTGCGATGGCTTCGCCATCAGGACGAATGCACCGGCACGAGCAGCACGCTGGGATTCTGTCTTGGCGGCAAACTCTCCTATCTCGCCGCCTGCGGCCTCGATATCGAAGCGGCCGTTGGCTACTACGGGGTCGGGATTGAAACAGCGCTCGACCAGGCCCGCATGATTCGTGGTCCCCTTCTACTTCATGTTGCGGAAGAGGACGAGTATTGCCCGCCCGAAGCGCAGAAACAGATTCACGAAGCGCTCGACGAGCATCCAAGAGTCACGGTGGAGACTTACCCAGGGTGCAATCATGCATTCGCCCGGCCCGGAGGAGCACACTTCAACCAGGAGGCCGCCATTCTGGCCGATGAACGGACACTGGCTCACCTGAACTCCTATCTTCGGCCGAAACCCCGAATCTTTTCCCAACCGGAGAAAACTTCATGACAAACATGGCCGTCTGCATGCACCAGCCTGGAGGACCCGAGGTCCTCACGTGGGAGGAATACCCGATTGGTGAATTGGAGGAAGGCGAAATCCGTGTCCGGCATACCGCAGTGGGGCTGAACTTCATCGACACCTACATGCGCTCGGGCGCGTACCCGATGCCAAACCTGCCGCGACCGATCGGACTTGAGGCCGCCGGTGTTGTCGAGGAGTTGGGTTCAGACGTCACTGACCTCGAAGTCGGCGACAGGGTGGCCTACGCCTCCAACCCGCCCGGGGCCTACAGCCAAGCTCGACGGATGCCCGCAGATCGTGTGGTCAAGATTCCCGATTCCGTGACCGATGAGCAGGCAGCGGCCATGATGCTGAAGGGCATGACGGCCGAGTACCTGATCCGACGCACTTTCCGCGTAAAAACCGGTATGACGGTGCTCTTCCATTCGGCGGCCGGCGGCGTCGGCCTAATAGCCTGCCAGTGGCTCAAGGCACTCGGGGCAACCGTCATCGGCACGGTCGGAACGGAGGAAAAGGCGGAACTCGCACGTGCACATGGGTGCAACCATCCGATCCTGTTCGACCAGGTGGACTGGGTCAAAGAAGTCAAAGAGATCACGGACGGCGAAGGCGTGCCGGTGGTCTACGACAGTGTCGGAAAGACCACGTTCCTGAAATCGATCGAGTGCCTTGCCATGCACGGGATGGTCGTTCTGTTCGGACAGTCGTCAGGACCTACCGATCCGGTGAGCCCGGCCGTGCTTGCCGCCGGCTCCAACTACATGACCCGACCGACTCTCATGACCTACACCAAGAGACGTGAGGATCTGCAGGACAGCGCGGCAGATCTGTTTGACGTCGTGGGTAAAGGGCAGGTTCGGATCGAAATCAACCAGCGCTATGCGCTGGCCGAGGCCGGACAGGCCCATCGGGACCTCGAGGGGCGAAAGACGACGGGATCTACCCTTCTGATCCCGTAGTAGCTTTCGAGAGAACGCGGTGCCGGTACATGGTCTCGGGCCAGCACTGCAGTCTCTATTGATTCATCGTATCGAAAAAGTCCGCGTTGGTTTTAGTCGGTCGAAGTCTCTCCAGCAGAAACTCCATCGCATCCGTTGTTCCCATCGGCGACAGTATCCGCCGCAATACCCACATCTTCGTTAGAATTTCGCCATCGACCAAGAGTTCCTCCTTCCGGGTTCCAGACTTGGCGATATCGATTGCCGGGAAAACGCGCTTGTCTGCCAGCTTGCGGTCAAGCACGATTTCCGAGTTACCGGTTCCCTTAAATTCCTCAAAAATAACCTCATCCATGCGCGACCCTGTCTCAATCAGCGCCGTCGCGATAATGGTAAGGGAACCACCCCCCTCGATGTTGCGAGCAGCACCAAAAAACCGCTTCGGACGCTGCAGGGCATTCGAGTCGACCCCACCCGTCAAGACTTTCCCCGAACTTGGAACCACGGTGTTGTATGCGCGTGCCAGCCGAGTGATTGAATCCAAGAGAATGACCACGTCGTAGCCATTCTCGACAAGGCGCTTCGCCTTCCGATTGACCATCTCCGTGACCTGGACGTGCCGCGTCGCAGGCTCGTCGAACGTTGAACTGACAACCTCACCGCGAACGGTACGGCGCATGTCGGTGACTTCTTCAGGGCGCTCGTCAATCAACAGAACAATCAGATAGATCTCGGGATGATTCTCCTCAATCGAATGCGCGATGTTTTGCAGGACAACGGTTTTTCCCGTCCTCGGAGAAGCGACAATCAATCCTCGCTGGCCCTTTCCGAGTGGAGCCACCAGTTCGATCACACGGCAAGTCTTATCTCCCGCTGGAAGACCTTTCTCAACCTCTAGTTTGATTGCACTGTCGGGATACAGTGGGGTCAGATTGTCGAAATTAACGCGACTTCGAAGTTCTTCTGGATCCCGAAAATTTAGCTTCGTTGCCTTCAAGAGTGAAAAGTAGCGTTCTCCTTCATCCGGCTGGTAGATCTCACCCTCCACCGTGTCTCCAGTCCGGAGTCCAAGTCGTTTAATCTGGGAAGGCGAAACATAAATGTCGTCCGAGCCCGGCAAATAGTTGGATTCTGGAGAGCGCAGAAACCCGAAACCATCTTGCATGACTTCGATCACACCCTCGCCATAAATCGGCTCTTCCCGATCCGCTCTGGCCCGCAAAATCGCATACATGATGTCCTGCTTGCGCAGGTTTCCGGCATTCTCCACACCCTCGGTTTCGGCAAAGGCGAGTAGATCGGAAGGCGATTTACGTTTCAATTCCTGAAGATGCATATACAAAGATCCATCACACAACGACGTAGGAGCTGAGAGAAATTGTCGCTGGCTTCTGTGGCGGGGAACATCAAATTCGATGCCGATGAGCAGCATCTTCGCTGGAAAACGAGCCGCCCGCAGGCACCGACCGAAAACTGCCCGACGTGCCTGATGCATGGCGCCGGATTCAGCCAGGTTCAAACATAACGCTACCAAGGCAACCGAGCGAGTCAACCACCGTCACCCAAAAGGCGACCTCATTGACCTGACTTTCGTTACCTCCTTCCGACCAAGAACCCACTAGATACAAGACACCACTAGCCGTATCCCGCGAACGCTGGTCATATCAATAGGACTAAAAATATATAAGAATTAGATTGTAGTAGTAGGCGTGTTGATTGTGACAATCCAGTGTATTGATCGGCCTTTTGCAAAGGTTTTGGCAGTTGTGTCGCGCTGCAACGACTGCAAGAAATTTTCTCTTAACTCGTGGATAATCGGATCAAATTGTTGACTATAAAGGTTTTTCCTGGCCTCACTTATGGAGGTAAAATTTGTGGATAATTTCCGTTCTGTTGATTTTCCACGATTCTCATAGCGAGACTTGGCCGATCGCATTGAGTGTGTAATACGCTTGAGACAAATGGCACAACCGGCCGCTTGGCCGAGATAAGGTTTCTGCGGGAAGTTTTCCACATATGAATCAGGAAAGTTCTAACCATCCGGTCCACCTTCACCTGGTATCGGATTCGACTGGAGAAACGGTGAGTACGGTAGCCCGGGCGGCGGTTGCGTATTTTCGGAATGTCGAAATTGTCGAACACAGTGCAATTCTGGTTCGGGCCAAGGGCCAGATGGACAGGGTTTTGAAACGGATAGATAAGCATCGAGGAATCGCGCTGTACACGCTCGGAAACTCGGAACTGCGGGCTGTGTTCGAGAGGGAATGTCGCAGAATGCGGGTCCCTGCGGTGGCTATTCTAGATCCGGTTGTCGCTGCTCTGTCCACGATCTTGAACGCCGAGCCAGTGGCAAGCCGGCCTGGCGCCCAGCACCGGATCGATAAGGAGTATTTCAGGCGGATTCAGGCCATGGAGTTTGCGCTAGCCCACGATGATGGGCAGCTCGCTGCGCAGGCAGAAGACGCTGACCTCGTGCTCATTGGCGTATCCCGGACATCCAAGACGCCAACCTCCATGTATCTTGCGAACCGGGGCATTCGCGTTGCAAACGTGCCGGTAGTCCCGGGCATCGAACTTCCTGACTGGATCCTTCACGGTAAGGGAGACGCTCTGATCGTCGCTTTGACCACAGCCCCTGATCGTCTCTCAGTGCTCCGGCGGGCCCGATTGAGCTCGATCGGGACACAAACGGACAGCGATTACTCCGACCGGCTTCGGATACGGGATGAAGTGATTGAAGCCAATCGGCTCTATGCGCGCATGGGATGGTCTGTCATCGACGTCACTGGTCGATCGATCGAAGAGACGTCCGCGTCAGTTCTGGAACTGATGCGTAAGCAGCGAGACGCTGTATGACTGATCATTTGGCCTCGGCATTCCTGACAGGCGCTGGAAAGCTCTCGGGTATTGTCGGCTGGCCAGTTCGCCATTCGCTGTCGCCAGCGATCCACTCGTACTGGATACAGAAGTATGAACTGGATGCCGCTTATGTTCCGTTGCCGGTGGAGCCGCAGAAGCTAGAGACAGCACTACGGGCTCTTCCGGCGCTGGGCTTCCAGGGCTGCAATATCACTGCCCCCCACAAGGTCGAAGCTCGCGCTCTGGTCGACGACGAAACGGACCTTGCAAGAGTGGTGGGCGCGATCAATACGATCTTTGTTCGTGATGGCCGGCTCATCGGTGCCAACACGGATGTAGACGGTTTCCTCGACGGATTGAACCAGCAGGCACCGGGATGGAACACGTTGAAGGGACACGCAGTGCTTGTGGGAGCTGGCGGTGCTGCCCGGGCAGTGCTGGCAGGCCTGCGGGATGCACTCGATGGCGAAATTGTCATTGCTAATCGAACCGTAACTAAAGCCGAAGAGTTGGCAAAGCGGTTTGACGAGGTTCGTGCCGTTGCGCTTGACAACCTTGATTCCGAGCTCCGAGGGGCCAGCTTGCTGGTCAATTCGTCAACGCTTGGTATGGAGGATGGGCCGGTTCTGGATCCGGAACTTGGAGGGCTTGATGCAGACGCGGTGGTAGCGGACATCGTCTACGCTCCGCTCGAAACCACACTTTTGCACTCTGCTTCATGTCGCGGACTGGCAACAGTCGACGGATTGGGAATGCTTCTTCACCAGGCCGTTCCGGGATTCGAAGGATGGTTTGGCATCCGCCCTGAAGTCGACGAAGATCTGCGAAATCACGTTCTTGCAGCTCTGTCTGGGCGATGATCGTCCTTGGACTGACTGGTTCCATTGCCATGGGCAAGACCCGGACGGGGGAGTTCTTTGCGCGGCTGGGTGTCCCGGTCTTTGATTCAGATGCGGCTGCCCGCCAGGCGACGGCACCGGGCGGCGCGGCCGTTGCCGCCGTGCTGGCGGCTTTCCCTGATGCTGCGGCTGGCGGGACGATCGACCGTGCGGCACTGGCCCGACGCGTCTTCTCCGACCGAAACGCCCTCCGTAGTCTTGAGGTCATTGTTCATCCCCATGTAGCCGCAGCCAGAAATTGTTGGCTTCGTCGTCATGCGCTGGTACGGACTTCGATCGTGGTAATTGATGTTCCACTGCTGTTCGAAACCGGCAGTGACGATGAGTGTGATGCTGTAATTGTGGCTTCGGCTCCCAGCTTCGTGCAGCGACAGCGGGCGCTCCGGCGACAGGGTATGGATGAGTCGCGACTCCATAGGGTTCTTTCTCGGCAGATGTCGACTTGGGAACAACGACGGCGTGCCGATGTGGTAATACCGACCGGACTCGGGGAACGTGTTGCACTGTTGGCGGTTCGGCGGGTGTTGCGACGATATGGACCACGTCCCTCAGGCCGGCCGCGGCCGCTACGCTGAAACCAATGTGCATCGTCGCAAGAGTTGATTGGATTGGGACATGACAGCCCGCCTACTAGCTGTCGATACGGAAACCACGGGTCTCCGGCCCGAGGAAGGCCACCGAATTGTCGAGATTGGATGCGTTGAACTGCGCAACAATGTTCCAACTGGAAGGACGTGGCACGCATTCGTGAATCCGCAGCGCAACATTCCTGAAAAAGCCCGACAGATCCACGGTATTTCTGAGGCGTTTCTCGCCGACAAGCCGACGTTCGCCGTAATCGCCGCGCCGTTGCTCGAGTTCCTTGAAGATTCGTCGCTGCTTTTCCATAACGCCGGGTTCGATTTGGGTTTTCTGGACGCGGAGTTGAGCCTGGCCGGGCATTCGGGCGTATCCTCAGGACGAGAAATCCTTGACACGATGAAACTAGCTGGCGGTTTCGTCAGTCTCGACAATCTCTGTCGCCGGCATGGGATCGATCTTGCGGTGCGTCGACACCGCCATGGAGCACTCATCGATGCCCAGTTGCTGGCAGACGTGTACATTGAGATGACAGGAGGCCGCCAGGGTTCGTTTCTGTTGGACACAATCTCCGCTTCCGCCGGCGGGCAGGCCCAAGAACCGGAAAAACAGACTTGGCCTGTGCGCCAGTACGCGCCGACGGAGGATGAACGGCAGGCACACGAAACGATGCTTGAGCGCATCGTGAACCCTATCTGGAAGAATTACCTAGACTGAGTCATGTGCTGATCTGATCGAAAAACGCAACCGCCTGCTGGATTCTCGCGCGGGCCCTTGTGTTACATTGAGACGGACTGGTGCAGGATTATCGTTCGAAGGCAGGCCAAAGGGTATCTCTGCGGTTGCTATGCATTACTTTGACATCCTCTTGTTTGCGGTGATCACGGGCGTTCTCCTCATACGCCTGCACCGGGTGCTTGGGCGCCGCACCGGCCACGAGACTCCGCCTCCGGAGACTGCGTCGGGGTCAGATTCGCAGAGCCAAGCCGAATCGCCGGTAGCTCCTGAGGTGGAGCCTGCCGCAGAGCCGACGGAAACCGGGCCTGCCCTTGCCCGTGGCCAGGCGGGGGGATTGGAGGCGCTCCAGGCGGCAGATCCCACGTTTGATCCCGAGCAGTTCCTCGGCGGTGCCCGGCAGGCGTTTGAACTGATCGTCAGCGCCTTCGCGC
Organism: Alphaproteobacteria bacterium; assembly: GCA_965215575.1. GTDB lineage: Bacteria > Pseudomonadota > Alphaproteobacteria > TMED109 > TMED109 > VXPW01. The sequence continues at coordinate 965,968 of OZ244069.1, read as the reverse complement.
GCGCCGAACGTGAGCCCCTGCGGCAGTTGTTGTCGGATTCGGTATACCGCAGCTTTGAGGATTCGATCGCCGAGCGCGAACGGCACGGTCAAGTGATGGAGGTGCGCAACATCAAGGTGGCGCATGCCTCCGTTGAGAGCGCATATATCGAGGACGCGCATGCAGTCGTTCGGGTCGAATTCGAGAGCGAAAAAATCGAGGTGATCCGGAACCCGGACGGCACCGTTGCCGACGGTGACCCGGATATCCCCGCACGTGCTAGTGATGTCTGGACGTTCTCCCGAGTCATCAAGTCGACTGATCCGAACTGGACCCTCATTCGAACGGGAGAATGAATCAGGTCTTGGGAATTCGTTCCGGCCGCAGGTTTGCATTGCTGCTCGTGGTCGCCGTGGTGGTGACCAGTTGTGTCCAGGTTCCGGAACTCCCTGAAGGAATGCCTGTTACGGCCGCGACGCCGTCGTTGGTAGTCGCCTTTGGCGAACTCCCCGGCTGGTTCGACGATGATCACGCAGCGGCGCTCCCTGCCCTCGCAAGCAGTTGCCAGAAGTTGGGCACGCTGCCGGCGGACCGCAATCTGGGCGTTGGTGGACTCGGTGGTCAGGTCGATGGCATGCATCGAATCTGCGAAGCACTGGAGAGCGTCCCTCCGGGCAGCGCGAGCGACGCGCGTGCATTTTTCGAGCGCTGGTTTGTTCCGCTGGCGCTGCCCACGGGTAGGCCCGTCGAGGGGAAATTCACCGGCTATTTCGAACCGGAGGTTGCAGGGAGACGGACGCCGGTGCCCGGGGCAGAGCCGCTGTATCGCAGACCGCCCGAACTGGTGGAGATTGAACTCGGGCGGTTCCGCCCGGAGTTCGACGGCGTCCGGTTGGCGGGCCGTGTCGTGAACGGAGAATTCGTGCCAATGCCCGACCGAGCAGCCATCCAGGAAGGTGCACTTGCCGGGCGGAACCTAGAGTTGGTCTGGGTGCTGGACCCCGTCGAAGCGTTTTTTCTCCATGTACAAGGATCAGGCCGGGTGCGGCTTCCGGACGGCGCCATCATGCGGGTGGGGTATGCGGGAGCAAACGGCCATCCGTATTACGCCATCGGCCGCACCCTGCTGCATCGTGGCGCTATCGAGCCCGAGGACATGTCCCTCCAGTCGATCGCAACGTGGCTGCGGGCCAACCCGGCGGACATGCGCGCGCTAATGGCCGAAAACGCTTCCTATGTCTTCTTCGAACAACGTCTGGGTACTGGCCCCGTAGGTGCGGCCGGGGTGGTGTTGACGCCAGGGCGATCGGTCGCGGTGGACCCCGCCTACATTCCGTGGCACCTGCCGGTCTGGGTGGTAACTCGCGTTCCGACCGCGAGCGGCCTCGACGAACCGTTCCAACACCTGGTGCTTGCCCAGGATACGGGCTCAGCGATTAAGGGATCAGGGCGCGGTGATCTGTTCTTCGGCCACGGACCCTTGGCTCGCGAACAGGCCGGCCGGATGCATGCATCCGGACAAGTCTGGGCTTTGGTTCCGCGCGCGAGCCTCGCTGCGGCCGGGCGCCGTCATTAGTCGAAACCTGGTGTTTCCCATCATCCGGACGGGCGATGGCCCTTGGCACGGACTTGGACCCTCAGCACAGCCCGTTCGCTGACCTCCACGGGCCGAAATTCCAGCCCGTTGTGGTCTAGGCTCTGGCCTTCTTGTGGGAACTCTCCAGCAACGGCGATCACCAGTCCGCCAACGCTTTCCACGTCTTCGAAGCGTCCCGCCCGCAGCTTCATTCCGATCTCCTCGCCAAATTCCTTCAGTGGATAGCGCCCGTCAACCTCGTAAACCCCTTTTGCGATTTCCAACAGGTCTGGGGGAGGCGTCTGGTCGTGCTCGTCCTCGATTTCTCCGACGATTTCTTCCAGCAGGTCCTCGATAGTCACCAATCCGTCGGTCCCACCGTGCTCGTCGGCAACGATTGCGATATGGCATCGCTCGCTCTGCATCTGCCCCAAGAGTTCGGTCACTGGGGTTGACGGGGCAACGGTGAGGATCGACCGCATGATGTCCGCAACCTGGAACCCATCGCTCTTGCCCCACCACGAGAGCAGATCCTTCATGTGAATCATGCCGATGATGTCATCGAGGTCACGGCCGAACACGGGCAGGCGCGAGTGTCCCGCTCGGCGTCCTGTCTCGATCAGTTGCTCGATTGGCGCTGTAGCAGGCGCGGCAATGATTTCGCTCCGGTTCACCATGACCTCTTCCACGTCGATGGTGTCGAGGCGCAGGAGCTTGCGCAAGATTCCGGCTTGCTTGGGCGTGAGGTCATGGAACTGACCGACCGTCTCGACAGTGTGCCGAATGCGCCCGTCCCGGCCCGTCGGCAGCCCGAGAATTTGCCAATAGCGGTTGGCGAGAAAGTCCCGGAGCGGACGCCGGGATTGGGAGCTGTCGTGGTCGGTCACTGGCAGGTCTGTTCCGGGAGCCGGTAGGGATCGGCGATTCCGAAGGCGGCGAGGGTGGTGCGCTCGCACTCTTCCATTCGTTGCGCCTCTTGATGATCGGCGTGCCGGAACCCCACCAAGTGGAGCATGCCGTGCACCGCGAGGTGAGCGAGATGGTGACTAAGCGGAAGCCCTCGTTCGTTGGCCTCGCGTTCCGTGGTTTCGAAGCCGATCGCGACATCGCCCAGTTCTGGAGCGGCGTCTTCGGGCCAGATGCCGTCCTCCTGAGGAAATGACAGCACATTGGTGGGGCGATCGATCGCCCGCCAATAGCGATTCAAGGCCTGCATTTCGGCGTCGCTGGTGAGGCGAAGATTGGCGCGCTCGGGCCGATATCCCTCAATGGCGCGGGACGCGCAGGCGCGCGCCAAGCCGGTCATCGCCGGGTCCTTCCAGCGGGGGTCGGCGATCTGGAGCACCACGATGCTCATGACTCTGCCGTCCGGGATTCCGCGTTGCCCCGCGCCGCGGCTTTCTCGTAAGCGCGAACGATTTCCGAAACCAGCGGTGGGCGAATGACGTCCCGGTCGCCGAAGCGCACCTGGGCAACATCGTCCAGCTCTGAAGTGACTTGCAGCGCTTCGGCGAGTCCCGAACGGCTGCCGGGCGGTAGATCGATCTGAGACAGATCCCCGGTGACGGCCATCCGCGCACCTTCACCCAGGCGGGTGAGAAACATCTTCATTTGGATTGTGGTTGCGTTCTGAGCCTCGTCCAGAATCACGAAAGCGTTGGATAGCGTACGTCCGCGCATGAAACCGAGCGGGGCAATCTCGATGATCCCTTTCTCCATTCGGAGGGCCAGCCAGTCGCGGTGCAGCATGTCGCCGAGAGCGTCGTGGAGGGGTCGAAGATAGGGGTCGATCTTTTCCCGGAGATCCCCCGGAAGGAATCCGAGGCGCTCACCGGCTTCGACGGCGGGGCGCGACAGGACAATCCGTTCGATGGCGCCGCTTCGCAGCTCGGCGGCGGCGACGGCCACCGCCAAATAGGTCTTGCCGGTTCCTGCTGCGCCCACGCCAAATGTTAACGGCTTTGACCTCAGGGATCGGATGTAGCGTTTTTGGTTGACGGTGCGCGGATACACGCTGCGCTTGGCCGTCTTGATGGCGTCTGTCGCAGGGGCCGGCTCTCCAGCCATGCGGTACGCTGCCTCGATCTCGGGCCGGCCAACTCGCTGGCCGGTTTCCACGAGCCGGTAAAGGTCGGCCAGCATATCGCGGGCCCGGGCGGCCGCTGCCCCGGTGATGGACACGGTGTTTCCGCGGCTGGATACGGTGACGTCGAGCATCTGTTCGACCTGCTGCAGGTTGTGGTCACGCTCGCCGAACAGTTCCGCGAGAAGGGCGTTGTCGCGGAACGAGAGTTGGACGGGTTCGCTTTGCTTGCTCATGCGGCATTGTCCAGGGAACCGGCTGCCAGGACGCCCGTCAATCCATGCGGCCCGGCGTGAGTCACGCGGATCTGCTGAATCGTGCCTAGCAGGGATTCGTCCGCATCTGCATGCACCGCGTGCATCCACGGGCTTCGGCCCGCCAGTTGGCCGGCATGGCGCCCACGGCGCTCGAACAGCACGGGAACGGCTTGATTCTCGAAGCAACGGTTGAAGTCGTACTGCTGTTGAGCCAGCAGCTTCTGGAGAATGCCGAGCCGGCGGGCCTTCTCGGAGTCCGGGACTTGGTGAGGTAGGACAGCCGCCGGAGTGCCCGGACGGCGGCTGTAGCGAAAAGAATACGCGGCGGCGAAGGAGGTTTCCTCAACCAGCCGAAGCGTGGCCTCGAAATCTCGCTCCGTCTCTCCGGGAAATCCCACAATGAAATCCGATGAGAGCGCTATGTCTGGACGGGCATCCCGCAGAGTTCGGACAGTGGATCGGAAGGAAGCTGCAGTATGCGCCCGATTCATCGCGCGGAGTACCGAGTCGGACCCTGACTGGACTGGCAAGTGAAGGTAAGGCATCAGCGCCTCGAGGTCGCCATGGGCGCGGACGAGGTCGTCGGTCATGTTGGCCGGATGCGAAGTGGTGTAACGCAGCCTCTCCAATCCTTCGATGCGGGCCAGCTGCCGCAGCAGGGCGGCCAGAGACACCTCCCTGCCTGCGGCATTGAAACCGTGGTAGGCGTTGACATTCTGCCCCAGCAGGCAGAGCTCTCGGGCGCCATTGCTGACAAGTGATTCTGCTTCCTGAATCACGGCCGCGACTGGACGAGAGTATTCGGCACCGCGCGTGTAGGGCACGACGCAGAACGTGCAGAACCTGTCGCACCCCTCCTGCACCGAGAGAAAAGCGGCTGGCCCGGCACTGGTTCGGGATGGCAATTCATCGAACTTGTGCTCGGCAGGAAAGTCGGTGGCGATCACGGCTCCCGAACTCGCGCGATGGGCTCGGACCAGGAGTTCAGGCAGCCTGTGGTAAGTCTGAGGACCCACCACGATGTCGACTTCAGGTCGCCGACGCCGGATTTCGGCGCCTTCTGCCTGCGCGACGCATCCAGCCACCACGAAGCGAACATCCCGGCCCGCCTGGCGGGCGGCGGCCCGGAGCGGTACGAGTCGGCCGAGATCCGAGTAAACCTTGTCTGCTGCTTTTTCTCGGATGTGGCATGTGTTCAAGATGATTAGGTCCGCGTCATCTGGCGCTTCGGTGCGGGCGTAGCCGAGCGGTGCCAACAATTCGGCCATCCGCTCCGAGTCGTAAACGTTCATCTGACACCCGTAGGTGCGGATGTAGACGTGGCGCTCGGCCGGGCGCTCTGCCTTCGGACGCTTCATCGGATCACGGCCTCTCCAGCGCGCGGGCGTCCGGCGAGCGCCCGGGCCAGCCCTTCGGAGACGCTTCGTTCAGCGAGATGCGCCAGCTCCTTCCGATCACTCACCCGGGGCAAGGGGGGGTGGAAGGTCACGGTGACTTCCATGTGGCCCAGTCCGAGCAGCCTCCAGACGTGAGGCAGGAGGTCCATCCCGCCGTACCATGAGATGAGGGGTCGGTTCCGACGATCCAGCGGGAGGCCGTTGAGGCCGCTGTAGCAGACTGATACGGGCTGCACGGTCAAAGGCCGGGAATGCCCCAGTCCGGGCAGATTGAACAGGGCTGAACGGAACCGAAGGACGCGGTTGCCGTCACCGCTGGTGCCTTCGGGAAAGAGCACGATGTTGTCGCTGGCCGCGAGCCGACGAGAGAGTTCCGTGCCGTGCGCAACAGCCTGGCTGCGGCGTCGGTCGATAAAGATGCTGCGCTGCAGTTTGGCGAGCCACCCGAATAAGAACCAGTCAGCGATTTCCTTCTTGGCCACGAACGATACCGGCGCCAACGAGGAGAGCACAACAATATCGAGCCACGACGTATGGTTGCTGGTGAAGAGTGTCGGCGCGTGGCCGTTGGGGCGGCCCACTCGGCGCAGCCGAATTCCGAACAAGCGCAGTAGACCCCGATGGAAGACGACAGGCACCTGTCGGGCAAGGCGTGTCCCCGTCGCCAGCCCTGCCGCATGCACCGGCAGCAGCAGCGCAAACCAGACCAGGAACGCGACGCTCCTGAACGCCGCCCGCGCATGCGACGTCTCGATCGCCCCTGCCATCGCTCAGCCGAACTCGCTCATTCCGGCTTCGCGCTCATAGTGCTGACGGTACCGCCTGCTGACCAACTCCGTTTTTACCACCATGCAAACGTCGACTGTGCCGAACTGGCGGTCGACCACCGCGCCGTCGCCGACAAATCCTCCGAGCCGGAGGTAGCCCTTGACGAGACCCGGCAGGGAGCGGAGCGCATCGCGTGACGTGAATGTCTCGGGAGCAAGCCGGTCCATCGGGACACGCAGGTTCTCAAGTGCGCGCGGGCGCAGATCGGGCGGCGCCAAGTGCGCGTGATACAGGTAGCTCAGAGGAAGGGCGAGCTTGTCGGGGTCGGTTCCCGTAAGGCTGGCACACCCGAACATCAGCTGCACGTCGTGGTGAAAGACGTAGTGGGCCATGCCACGCCAAAGGAGTTGGGCGGTGGCGCCGGTGCGGTAGTCGGGGTGAATGCACATCCGGCCGAGTTCGACGAGCACGCCGGTCTGTTCCAGGAGTGGTGCCAGGTCATATTCAGTGTTGGTGTAGAGCTCGCTGGATGGTGTCTGCGGCCCGCACCGGTGCAGCCGGTACGTCCCGATAACGGTCCCGCCCGTGTTGTGGTCGATCACCAGAAGGTGTTCCCAAAGCGGGTCGTAGTGGTCGAAATCGCGCTGCCGCTCTCGCATCTCCGGAGAAGGGGTTGCCGACATCTCTTCATAGAAGATGCGGTACCGCAATGCCTGCGCTTCATCCACCTCGTGCGCCTTCGTGGCAAGCCGCACCTCAAGGCTTCCCACTCGGGCAACCGGAACTGCACTGGGGGGGGGGGCACCAGCGTGCACGCGTCAATCCTGCTCCGGCTTGCTGATCCGAGAGCCGAACAATTCATGTCGATGACCGGTTAGTCGGTATCCGAGTTTTGCCGCGATCTTCTCCTGCAGGGCCTCGATTTTGTCATCGACGAACTCGATGACCTCGCCGGTATCAATGTCGATCAGGTGGTCGTGGTGGGTGCGGTCGATTTCCTCATAGCGCGCTCGCCCGTCGCCGAAATCGTGCTTCTCCACGATCCCTGCTTCCTCAAGCAACCGAATCGTACGGTAGACGGTTGCCAGGCTGATCCGTTGCTCGATGCGCGATGCCCTGCGGTACACGTCTTCTGCCGCCGGGTGGTCGTCCGATTCTGCAAGCACACGCACGATGACGCGGCGCTGCGCAGTCATTTTGAACCCTTTTTCGGTGCAGAGCTTTTCCAGCGATGTGATGGCGGAGGCCAAGGTTCGTAGCAGCTCAGTTCACGTTCCGGGTACGCATTATAGAAGGGATCGTTCTGGGAGCAGGACGCGCCGCGCATATAATGCCAACCCATGCCCGTTTCTGAAGCCGCACTCCTGCCCCCGGCATCGACTGTCAATCTCGACATCACCGGCGAAGTCTGCCCCATGACGTTCGTGCGGACTCGAATTGCTCTGGACCGTCTGCCTGCTGACGGCACGCTCGCGGTATTGTTGTCTGAGGGGGAGCCCCTTGAGAACGTGCCCCGCTCGGCCGCCGAACTGGGGTTTGCGGTCGAGAAGCCGGAGCCGCATCCGCCGGGCTCCGGGATTTGGCGGGTCGTAATCCGGCACGCCGGTCAGGATGGCGCAGGAGGATGACGCCAGTCGACCGGCGGTGTTGCATCAACCGGCCGCAGATACAGGGGCTTCGGGCCGGTCTCGTATCCCTTTCCCGTCAGCGGACGGAGGGCGCGGCCCAGAGTCGTCGCCAGAGCCTGTGCGGTCGGCGCACAGATGTCCGGGCGGGCGGTTCCGCGCCCCAGGATGTCGCGCAATAGACTGGCGCCGGTGCCGACGAGCAGGCGTTGCCCGGTAGGACAGAGCGCTCCCGCATCCGTTGTCACCGAGCGCAGCGGCGGGCCATCCGGGGTCCCATCCGACCTGAAATTACGCAGGTAGAGTTCGCCCCGTCGAGCGTCAATCGCTGCCGTAATGGGAGCGGGGCTCCCTCCCGCACCGAGCGCCGTGTGGGCTAGGGCATCCAGCGTGGTCACTCCCGTCGCAGGGAGGTTGGCAGCGAGGCCAAGAGCCCTGGCTGCCGCAACCCCGGAGCGGATACCGGTAAAGGTTCCGGGGCCACACGTGCAGCCGATCCCGTCGAGGTCGGCGAATGTAACGTCGGCCTTGGCCATCAGGTCACGAATCAGGGGCACCAGCCTGTCGGCATGTCCTCGAGGGCGGTGCTCGCTGTGTGCCACGACAATCCGGGCGTCGAGAGCCACTCCTGCCGTAAGTCGGTCGAGCGCGGTGTCAAAGAACAGGAATCGCACGGACGGGAATTACATGACCTCGCGAACTTCCTGGATAGCAGGGATGTAGTGTCGCAGCATGTTTTCGACACCCATCTTCAGGGTTGTCATCGAGCTGGGGCAGCCGGAGCAGGCGCCATGCATTTCCAGCATGACGACACCTTCGCGGTAGCCGTGAAACACGATGTCACCGCCGTGGCCGGCCACCGCAGGCCGAACCCGCGTGTCAATTAATTCGCGAATTTCGGCGACGATTTCGGCATCTTCCGGCCTGACCATGGCCTCAGATACGCTATCTGCAGGTGCCGTCACTGTCGGGTCGCCCGAAGCGTAGTGCTGCATGATCGCCGCCAACAGGAGCGGCTTCATCGGCTGCCATTCGGCGCGCGGTTCGCGCGTCACGGTAATGAAGTCCCGTCCCAGGAACACGCCGGCGACGCCTTCAACCGAAAAAATCCGCGATGCGAGGGGGGAGCGGCCGGACTCCTCCGAACTGCTGAAGGAAGCGGTTCCGCTCTCAAGCACGGCCTGGTCGGGAAGAAACTTGAGCGTTTCCGGATTCGGCGTGCTTTCGGTCTGGATGAACATGGGGTCGGCCTCCTCAGCCACTGGCGGGGAATCCAGCTTCGTTCTCCGCACTATCTCATATACAGCGACGGCATCGATGGTGGAATGGATGAGGTCACTGACTGCGGCATCCGCCGCTCGGTTCCGGCGCGTGTCCTGCTGTCGCGATCCAGTGTAAACGGCGACCGTATTCGCTCCGGTCGGGAGTTCCGCAGGCCGCGCACGGCCATCGTCGGGAAGTCGGGTGAACACTGCAGAAAGCCAGCGTTCGTCGGGGTCCGAGGTCGTGAGCCGCTGCTGGCAAACCTCAGAGCAGGCTCCTGAGATGGGCCCGGAGCCGTATTCGGAGCAGCATGTGGTTCCCGCCGCGTCGCCAAGGCTCACTGGAGCAACCTGCAATTTCTGCGCCGCCTCCTATATTTACCGAATCGCTCTGGGATGTGTCAGAGTAGGAGGCCGCAATCCGGTGATGTTCCGTACGGTCGGCGCCCTTGGCGCCGCGATCTTGCTGGCGATGGGGGCGGGCGCCGAGGCCGCGAGCAGCCGGATGCAGGCATCATCGCCATACGGGGCGTATCTCGCAGCCCAGCACGCCGTGAAGTCCGGCGACTATCCGGCGGCGGCCGCCTACTTCGACCTGCTGGTGAGAACCGACCAGAAGGAGGCCGTGGCGGCTGACGCGATCCATGCCTTTGTCGCCAACGGTGACGTGGAGCAGGCGGCCCAGCTGGCGCGGGACCGGGTCCAGAGCGGCGTCCAGGCGGGCGGACTGATTTCGCTCCTGACATTTGCCGGTGAAGTGCGCCGGGGCGATCTTGGCGCCGCCCGCTCAATCCTCGACGGTACGGATGCCGGAGGCGGGCTGGACGGTTACCTGTATCCCGTCCTGAAGGCATGGATATCGGTTGCACAGTCCGAGTCCAATGTCGACTTCCAGGCGATCGACCGATTCGCAGAACGCGGCGTACTGCCGTCCTTCTTCAATTATCACGTGGCCCGCATGCTTGCGCGGATGGGAGACCGCGAGGCAGCGAGCGCGCGCTATCGGAAGGCGACGCGTGCGGAAGCTTTGTCGGACCGGGTCGGGCTAGCGGCCATAGCCCATTTTTCTGCAGTCGGTGACCACGCGGAAAGGATCCGAACTCAGGCTCGACTCTCCGGGCGGCGACCAGCATCCGGACTCGTGCTAGCGCTGGAAGAAGGAGCGGATATCCAGTCTTTCGGCGATGTGGTCGAATTGGGCGCCGGATTGTCTGGCGTCGTCGAGGGCTCGGGCGAGGCCGGCAGCGGGGAGGCCACCAGCCCGCACTTGGAGGCCGCTGTCGGCGCTGCCGAAACATTGTACGACGCCGGCCGGATTCTCTTTGCACAGCAGATTCACAGGGCGGCCTTGGCATACGTGAACCTTGCCTTGTTCCTGCGACCCGAATTTCCGGCCGCGCAGTTGCTGGCCGGACGGATCCTGGAACAGCTCGGCGTAGTTGAGCCTACCCTCGCGGCCTACCGACGGGTGCCGCAGGATGAACCGGAAGGCTGGGACGCCGGCCTGGCGCTGGGCAGCTACCTCGGGGAGTTGGACCGTGCGGACGAAGCGCGGGCTGTGCTGCGGACGCTGGGGGATCAGTACGTCGGCCGGGTAGGCGCGCTCAGTGCGCTGGGCCAACTTCTGGCGTCGACAAAGCAGTACGGCGAGGCGATCGAGGTGTATTCCGAGGCCCTTGGACGGCTTGAGCAACTGGAGATCCACCACTGGCCCCTGCTCTATGGCCGCGGTGCCGCCCTCGAACGCTCAGGCGATTGGGCGCGGGCCGAAGAGGATCTACAGCATGCATTGGAGTTGTCCCCCGACCAGCCTTTTGTCCTCAATTATCTGGCGTACTCGTGGATCGAGCAGGGTCGGCGGCTGGAGGAAGCGCGGGCCATGGCCGCACAGGCCGCGGAACTTCGGCCCGACAACGGCTTCATCATCGACAGCCTCGCATGGGCCCATTACAGGTTGGGCGACTACGAGACCGCCATCCAGATGCTGGAACGCGCCATGGCCGCCGAACCCGGCGACCCCGTCATTACAGGTCACTATGGGGATGCTCTCTGGCGCACAGGGCGCCGGAACGAGGCACGCTTGCAATGGCGGCACGCCCTCAGGGCAGATCCAGACCCGGAACTCGCCGCCGAGATCGAATACAAGCTTGAGCACGGCTTCGACGGGGACCCGGCTGCCCCGGACGAGCACGAGATCTGAGCTCCCGGCCTCTTGCCGTGGAAGTTGAGGTGGCGCCCGCCAAAATTAACCTCCACCTCCATGTGCTCGGGCGACTGGCTTCGGGACTGCATCGGATTGATTCTGCCCTTGCGTTCGTCGACATCTTCGACGTAGTGCGTGCGACCGAGGCGTCCGGCCTCACGCTCTCGGTTGCGGGCCCGATGGCTCCAAGCGTGCGCTCTCTTGGTGACTCGAACTACGTCCTGCGGGCCGCATCGGAACTACGGACCAGAGCCGGTGTTGCCCAGGGCGCGGCGCTCCATCTGGACAAGCATGTGCCGCCGGGGGCGGGTCTCGCCGGGGGCACCGCGGATGGTGCTGCCGCACTCAGGGCTCTGGGCAGGCTTTGGGGGCTCCGATCCGATGACCCGGCGGTGGAGGCGGCCGCGTCGGCGCTTGGTGCTGACGGCCCTGCGTGCCTGCGTTCCCAAGCTTGCTGGGCTCACGGAACCGGCACCGAGCTATCTCCAATGCGGCCGCCCCGAGGACATTTGGCGATCGCCTGGCCCGGTGTCGAACTGGCGACCTCGCAGGTGTATTCCGGCTGGCAGGGACCCCGTTCCCGCCCGGCCCGCTATCGCCGTGAGGAGGTCAGGAGCCACCTAGCACGGACGCGGAATGATCTGGAGGTCTCCGCGGTACGGCTGTCCCCGGCCATCGGCTCGGTGCTCGCGGCCCTGGCATCACTTCCCTCCGTCCAAGCCGTCAGGATGACAGGGAGCGGGACGGCGGCGTTCGGACTGTTCAGCACCCGAGCCGAAGCCGAGGCGGCGGTGAAGCGGCTGCGCGAAGTGCGGCCGCGATGGTGGATACGCGCTGCGTCGTTTCTTGCCACCGGGCCAGTCGCAGGCCGTCTCAGGCCCGCAGGAGGACGATCCGGGTTGTACCGTACCGGCGCTCGTCGATAATCACGTAACCGCTAGGGGCCTCGAACCCGTCGCGACTGTCCAACTCCACCACCGCAAGGCTGCCGGCCGCCACCCATGCAGCCTCCCGCGCTGCGCCCAGAGCAGGGGCGGCGAGCCCGGCCCCGTAGGGGGCATCCACGAACACCAATCCGGCAGCAGTGGGCGCTGTGGGCAATTCCAGCGCATTGGTTCGAAGGATCCTTGCGCGGCTGCCCTCGCCGATGGCGATGATATTGTGGGTCAGCGCCGCGGCCACGACGGGATCGCGCTCGACAAAGGTCACGTACGCCGCGCCGCGCGACAAGGCCTCAATCCCCAGAGTACCGGCGCCCGCAAACAGATCCAGAACCGAGGTCTCGTCCCATGAGCCCGCGAGCCGCGACGAATGCGTCAGAAGGTCAAACACGGACTTACGGACTCGTGCCAGGGTCGGGCGTACGCCGGAAACTGGCGGCACCTCCAGGCGACGCCCACGGTACCGCCCGCCGAGGATGTTCAACCGTCCCAAGAGAGCATGTCGAATTGGCTGCGGAGCGTCGCCGGGGGCACTTCTTCTAGCGCCCCGCGCGGCAGGGAACCAAGCCCTATCGGGCCATAAGCAGTGCGAATCAGTCGATTCACCTGCAGGCCCACGTACTGCAGGACGCGGCGCACCTCGCGGTTCTTTCCTTCATGCACGGTCACGTCCAGCCAAGCGTTGGACCCCCCGCTTCGGCGAACACTGACGCTCACCGGGCCGTATCGTACCCCTTCGATCTCCACACCCTTCGTCAGGGCAGCGAGGCGCTCAGCCCTGAGCGGACCGTACACACGGACCCGGTAGCGCCGGGCGAGACCGGTCCGCGGCAACTCGAGCACCCGCTTGACGCCGCCGCCCGTGGTCAGGAGAAGCAGGCCTTCGGAATCGATGTCGAGGCGGCCAACCGCGTGAAGGAAGGGTAGGTCGCCGGGCAGCAGGTCGAAGATCGTGGGTCGACCGGTCGGGTCGGCGTGCGTGGTCAGAACTCCCGGAGGTTTGTGGAACCGGAACAGGCGTGCCGGTTCCGGCATGGACAGCGGGCTGCCGTCTACGGTTACCGTGTCCACCGGGCCTACGTTGCGGCCTGGAGCCATAATGCGTTCGCCGTTGATCCGGACTCGTCCTGCAGCGATCCAGGTTTCGGCCGTACGCCGGGAACACAGCCCCGATCGCGCGATGCGACGTGCGATGCGCTCTCCGGTCATTTGCCTCGGGCGGCCTCGACAAAAGCGGCGCCAAGACGGCGATCGCCATCCTGCAGTGCGAATTCGGGGTGCCACTGCACCCCGATGCAGAAACGATAGCCAGGATGCTCGATGCCTTCGATCACCCCGTCCGGAGCCTGGGCATTCACGATCACCCCCGGTCCCGGCCGGTCGACAGCCTGATGATGAGCGCTGTTCACCTCGAGCCGGTCCGCCCCCACGATCTCAGCCAGTCGGGTGCCGTCCACCAAGCGCACGGAATGTCCCGGCTGATCACGCGGGTTGGGCTGCTCGTGTTCCAAAGGATCCCTGATCGCGCCGGGAATATGCTGCAGCAACGAACCCCCAAGGACGACGTTCAGCAGCTGCTCGCCGCCACAGATGCCAAGCACCGGAAGGTCCTGGGCCAGGGCACCGCGCGTAATGGCAGCTTCGAACGCGGTGCGCCGGTCCTTGGTATGGACGCTCGCGTGTCGCTGCTCTGCGCCAAACAGGGAAGGGTCGACGTCGAATGCCCCACCGGTCACGATCAATCCGTCCAGACGCTGGAGGAGGTCTGGAATGAGGTCCGTCTCGTATGACAGTGCTACAGGGACCGCTCCGGACGCGGCCATCCAGTCCGCATAATTCTGGCGGAGCGCATACCACGGGAACTTGGAGTAGCCGTCGTCGGTTTCGTGGTCGAGGGTCATGCCGACGAGTGGACGGGCAGCAGACACCTAACGCTCCTTCGGGGGCCGCAATACGCACGCTCCAGCGTAATGCCGGATGGCTTTGTGGGCCAAGGCGAATCCGAATCTCCCTGCCCCATGGCAGGCAGTTCCCGGGAAAGTGCACGTCTCCAGCCTTGCACAGTCATTGCCCTCGAGTGAAAACCGGCAACCGAGAGTGGACTTTTCTCTGGCACCGGGTCCTGTACGGCTTTACGCGTGTGCTAGCCTGTTGCCGCCAAACGGGTGCACCCGGTTGCGCCGGGTCCAACAGTCGACTGCCACGATGGAGAGGGCTTTATGCCGCTCACGAAGAACAATCCCGCGGTTCGGGCCGACGCCAGCCGCAACCGGCGTGACAAGACCTATCAAGGCAAGCCGGTGAAACCGGTAGTCTACGTGGGGAAGTGGGTCGGGCACGGTCGGTATGTAGCCGCCCAGGATGAGTCCGGCGCGCTCGTTCGCGATGCGAACGGGCGGCCAGTACCGTTTGCCTCGCTGTAGGCTAGATTTAGTGACAGCGTGCCTTCGGGTGACAGGGCAGCGGCGGCAGCGCTGCTCAGTTGGTATGTCGACATGGGAGCCGACGAAGCGTTTGCAGCGGCTCCGCTAGACCGGTTTCCGGGCATCGCGCCGGCGTCGGCGAAATTAGAAGACCACGCAGGGCCGGTTGACGGCAGTTGGCCGCCGGAGGATTTGGCAGCTGCGTTGGCAGCGTTGCGTGGCGCGGTCGACAACTTTCGCGGCTGCACTCTTCGCACAAACGCGACCCGAACCGTGTTCGCCGATGGCAATCCGGAATCGGGGTTGATGCTGATCGGCGAAGCCCCTGGTCGTGAGGAGGACCGGCTCGGCCGCCCATTCGTGGGGGCGGCAGGAAAGCTCCTCGATCAGATGCTGGGTGCAATTGGACGCGACCGGACGAGCGCCTACATTACGAACGTGGTGTTCTGGCGGCCGCCCAACAACCGGACGCCGACCGACGAGGAAATGGCCGCCTGTCTGCCGTTCGTGCGACAGCACGTAAAAGTGGTTCGACCGAGGGCGATCGTGTTGCTCGGAGCTGCCCCTGCCCGGATCCTGCTTGGCTCCCGGCTCGGCATCAGCAAGCTTCGAGGGGAGTGGCAGGACATCGTAATCGACGGAATACCTGCCGTGCCGGCGCTTCCGACGTTCCATCCGGCGTTCCTGCTCCGCCAGCCTGCCCGAAAGGCCCAAGCCTGGACTGATTTTCTGCGCCTACGGCGGCGTCTGGAAGCGGGCTAAGCGCCGCCGATGTCAATCCCCGGCGCGACCTCAGCGCACCAGGACCCGGCGCCCCTGCCAGGAACCGCGCCCGCGATCGAGCTGATCGGAGTCACCGTCGGCTACGGAGGCCGCAGGGTGCTGAAAGCGCTCGACTGGCGTGTTGAGCGCGGCGAACATTGGTTGGTCCTGGGTCCGAGCGGCTCGGGCAAGTCCACCTTACTGCATCTTCTCGCAGGGTTTCTCACGCCATCGGCAGGAGCCGCAAGGGTTCTTGGCGCGGATCTTGCCGCCCTCGCTCCCTCCGCCCGGGACCGGTTCCGGGGCGCGTCGACTTCCGTGGTGTTCCAGCGCCAGCACCTCGTCCAGGGTCTCGACGTTACCGGCAATCTGGCCTTGGCTCGCTGGCTCGCCGGCCTCGCGCCGGCACCGGATCTTGCGAAAACCACGCTCCAGAGGCTTGGAGTGGGCGCATATGCACGCGCGAAGCCCTCGGTTCTCAGCGTGGGCGAAGCCCAGCGCGTGGCGCTCGCCCGAGCCCTCGTAGTGGAGCCCCAAATTCTGCTTGCCGACGAACCGACAGCCAGTCTCGACGATGCGAACGCCGCAGTTGTGGCGGAACTCTTGATCGATGAAGCCTCTCGCCTTGGTTCGACCCTCGTGCTTACGACCCACGATGCCCGGGTGCGCGAACGCTTCGAGCGCCGCCTCGAACTCGGCGCCGGGACCAGCTAATGAACACCTGGGTGCTGGCGTGGGCCTGGATTCGGCACCGGCCCCTAGGGGCGACCCTGAACGTCATCCTCCTCGCCCTCGGGACGGCGACTATTGCCCTTCTGATGATCGCCTCCGAGCAGTTCGAACAGCGTTTACAAAAGGACGCCGATGCCGTCGACATGGTGGTGGGCGCCAAGGGGAGTCCCATGCAGCTGGTGCTTTCATCGGTGTTCCACGCCGATGTCCCGGTCGGGAACGTTCCGGCGGAAGAAGGCGAGTTCCTGTACCAGCACCCGATGGTTAAACGGGCCATACCGCTGGCGCTGGGAGACGGATTCCGGGGGTTCCGGATCGTTGGTACCGAGCCAGGGTACCTTGAGTTGTACGGGGCCAAGGTGGAAAGCGGCAGGCTTTGGGAGCAGCCTCTGGAAAGCGTACTCGGAGCAGCGACAGCGGCCAGCACGGGCCTACAGGTAGGCGACCGCTTCGTCGGGGAGCACGGGATTGGCGGATCAGTCCACGGCGAGTTTCCTTACACCGTAGTGGGAGTGCTGGCGCCGACGGGGGCGGTGGTGGACCGACTGGTGCTGGTGTCAGTTCCAACAGTGCAGGTCGTGCATGGAATGGAGCCCGGACATGCGCACGGCGAGGATCACGACGGTGAAGAGGAAGGGCACGCGGCCCACGAGAACCCGGCCGGACTCGCGCGCGACGAGCATGCAGACATCGGCCGCAGCCCCCAAGAGGCCTCGTCGGAAACCTCGGCGGGCGCGGGTCGCGCGCCGGAGATAACCGCGTTTCTTGTGGAGTTCTCGACGCCGATGGCAGCCGTGTCCCTGCCGCGCGCAATCAACCAGTCGACCGCGATGCAGGCTGCGCGCCCAGCGCTTGAAATTCGTCGCCTGTTCCGGCTGGTTGGGTTTGGAGCCGACGTCGTGCGGGCGTTCGCGGTGATTCTGGTGGCCGGCGCCGTTTTGGGGTTGTTTGCAGCCTTGTTTCAGGCGCTTGAGGAGCGTCGTGCGGATCTTGCCATGATGCGTGTGTTCGGTGCCACGCGGCTGCGGCTAGGTTGGCAGATTCTCGCGGAGAGCCTTATATTGACTACCGCTGGCGCCGCACTCGGATTGCTCATCGCCCACGGTGTGGCTTGGGGCGCGGGTATATGGCTGTGGGAACAGAACCAGATCCTGGTTTCGTTCGTCTGGGCCGATGGTGAGTGGGCACTGATCCTGACAGTGCTCGCACTGGGCGTGCTGGCGGCCCTTCCGTCCGCGGTGCGGGCTGCCCGGATTGATATCCCCCGGGTGTTGTCGGGCGGCTGAAATCGCGGTGCGGAGACCGGCTATGCATATCGACCCACGGCTACTTGCTGGATTGGTAGCGATTACCTTGGCGGCGGCGATTTCGGCGTCGGCACAGGACTACGGGCGAGAATACAACGACTCCCTGAACCCCTCCTCGCCCGACGGATCCTCGCCAGCGCCGGACGGAGTGGTGCCGCATGAACAGATGGACTATCGCGACGCGCTTGCGCTCGGGATTACCCCGGCTCTTCCCGACATTGAGGGCACGGTGTCATGGGATCTGCTGACTACGAGCACGCTGGACTACGACGAGCGCTTCGACGAGTTGCGTCCAATGTTCCCGCCAGACGTGCGGGCACTTGAGGGAACCCAGGTTCGGATTGTCGGCTTCAACATTCCGCTCGACAGTTCCGGCCGCCGCATCCTCCTGAGCCTGATCTCGCCCTCCTGCCCCTTTTGCCTGCCGGGAGGGCCGGAAACCATGGTCGAAGTCGAGGCGCTGGAAGCCATCGAGGCTGCCCTGGAGCCAATTGTTCTCGAAGGAACGTTTGAACTCATCGGCGATGGGGTCTGGACCGGCCTCTACTTCTATCGACTGACTGGCGCTCGCCGAGTGTCCTGATCGGTCTATATCCGTCCCATGCCTGTTTCTGGAGGTAAGTCCGACCGCGGGCGTGTTGGCCTGTTTGTGACCTGCCTCGCCGATCTCTTCCGCCCGTCCGTGGCGTGGGCGTCCGTGGCGCTCCTAGAACAGGCCGGATACCGGGTGGACGTGCCGCCGCAGCAGACCTGCTGTGGGCAGCCCGCTTACAATTCGGGGGATCATCCGACTGCCAGACGGGTGGCGCGCGGACTCCTGGATGCATTCGAGCCGTTTGATTATGTCGTGGCGCCGTCCGGCAGTTGTGCGGGAATGTTGCGGGTGCACCTTCCCAGACTGTTTGCATCAGAGCCGGCCTTGGTCGGCCGTGCTGAAGGTCTGGCCCGGAAGACACACGAGCTGACCAGTTTTCTTGTGGATGTTGCCGGCTGGACTGCCGTCACCGCGTCCTTTCCTCGCCGGGTCACCTACCATGACTCCTGCTCATCGCTCCGGGAGATGGAAGTGCGGGCTCAGCCGCGGGAACTGCTCGACAGGGTGGAAGGCTTGGAGCTTGTCGAACTCCCGGAGAGTGAAACCTGCTGCGGATTCGGAGGAACGTTTTGCGTGAAGTACCCCGACATCTCCGCGAAAATGGTGTCGGACAAGACGGCGTCCATTGCCGGGACGGGTGCCGAGACAGTGCTTGGCGGCGACCTCGGCTGCCTGCTCAACATCGCGGGCCGATTGGCGCGCGAGGGCCGGCCGATCGCCTGCCTGCACGTGGCCGAAGTGCTTGCCGGGACTGAAGGAACGGACTCCGTCGTGCCAATATGACCGCATTGGACGGGGCGGCCGTAGCGGAATTCCCAGACGCGAGCGCGCGGGCTCTCAAGGACGAGAATCTGCAGGCCGCGCTACGGCTACTCGGTGAAGGGTTCCAGGCCCGCCGAACCAACGCCGTCAAGCGGTTCGCGGGCTTCGAGAACGCTCGAGACGCTGCGGTGAGGGCCAAGACTCGGACTCTTCGCGACCTCGACCGGCACTTGGAGACATTCGAGGCGCGCTGTCGGGAACAGGGAGGGGTTGTCCACTGGGCGGAAACGCCGGAAGACGCGCGCCGGATTGTATGGGAACTGCTGAGAGCCCGCGGCGTCCGTGTGCTGAGCAAGGGCAAGACTATGGTGGCCGAGGAAATCGGCCTCAATCCGTATTTGGAGGAGAAGGGCATAGAGGTCGTCGAGACGGACCTCGGCGAATACATCGTCCAACTCGCCAAGGAAGTCCCGAGTCACATCATCGCCCCAGCAATTCACAAAACCATGCCTCAAGTGGTCGATCTGTTTCGTGAGCATCATGACCGCGACCAAACCGAAGCGTTTCCTCGAAACACTCCCGCCGACCTTGTTGCCGAGGCCCGCACCGTCCTTCGGAGGCGTTTCCTTGAAGCCGACGCAGGCCTGACCGGAGCCAACTTTTTGGTCGCCGAAACCGGGAGCTCGGTCATCGTCACCAATGAAGGAAACGGCGATCTGACACAAACGTTGCCGCGCCTGCATATCGTGCTTGCCACCATCGAAAAAGTGGTACCCACACTGACGGAAACCGCGGCACTTCTCCGGGTCTTGGCCCGTTCAGCGACCGGGCAGGACATGTCCGCGTACACAACGGTATCAACGGGACCCAAGCGTCCATCCGACATGGATGGGCCGTCCGAATACCATGTGATCCTGTTGGACAACGGCCGTTCGCGCCTCCTTGGCACCCCGGCTGAGGACGTGCTGCGCTGTATTCGCTGCGGAGCCTGCATGAACCACTGTCCGGTGTACGGCGCTGTGGGGGGCCATGCTTACGGCTGGGTGTATCCCGGACCCATCGGAGCGGCACTGACGCCCGCGCTTCTCGGCGTGAAGGCAGCACGACATCTTCCGAATGCCTCCAGCCTGTGTGGCCGGTGCGAGGAAGTTTGCCCGATGCGGATCCCACTACCCAAAATCTTCCGGTACTGGCGGGAACGCGAACACGAGGAACGGCTGAACTCGGCCCGCACGCGTTGGGCGCTGGCACTTTGGGGTTGGTTTGCTGCGCATCCCGGGCTCTATCGGCTGGGTACGGGTCTTGCCATGCGGCTGCTTGCACTACTTGGCGGCCGGTCACGTCGCCTCCGGAGCCTCGCACTGGCAGGTGGCTGGACCAAGCACCGTGATTTTCCGGCTCCCGCCGGGACCACGTTTCTCAATAGCTGGAAGGCACGTTCGTGAGCGGGGCTCGTGAACGGATCCTGGGGGCCCTGCGAACCCGTCTTGGAAACGCCAGCCGTACTCCGGCCCCGGACCCAGAACCACAGCTGGCCGGGCCGGGCGATGTGGAGGTCTTTTGTGAGCGTCTCGAGGTGGCCGGGGCCACGGTCGAGCGCATTCCGGAAGGCGCCGTTCCGAAGGCGGTTCTCCGATATCTCGCGGGACGCAATCTGGCGGCCCGGATCAAGGTCTCCCCGGCGCTTGCAGAATGCGACTGGGAATCCGAACCGTTGCTGGAGACCTCGTTCGGAATCGTGAACATCGATGACCCGGCGGCCGTGATGCCGGCGGCACTCGGCATCTCGGAAACCGGAAGCCTCGTGCACGTGTCGGACTCGGCCAACCCAACGACCAACCACTTCCTTCCGGACCATGCGATTGCCGTTGTGAAGGAAGACAGCGTATGCGCGGACCTTGAGACGGCATTCGCCTTGGCGACGCGGTCAGCGATTCCGCGATCGCTTTGCTTGATCACGGGGCCGTCCCGCACAGGCGATATCGAGCAACGGATTGAACTGGGAGCTCACGGCCCCCGCTCGCTCCACGTACTGGTGACCGAGCGGGCGCCCGACGGTCCGACCAAGCCAGTCCAATGACCCGTTTCGGGCGTCGGGCGTCGCCCTCAGCGACACCTGAGGAAGTGGCAGAATTCGAAGCCACCCTCAAGAACCCGCGCAGACTGCCACCTTCCATAGGGAAGCCTCCCCGTTGTCCCGGGCAAGAGAAGCCGATGGCGTTCCGGGAACCGGAGCCGTCCCGGCGACCCCACAGTGGGATCGACCGCTCAACCCGCCAGAAGCTTCGGCGTGGCCGGATCGCGCCCACGCGCACTCTCGATCTGCATGGATATCGGGTGGCCGAAGCCAGGCAGATCGTTTGTGATTTCGTACTCGACTCCTTGGCCGGAGGGCATCGATGCGTGCGGGTAGTGACCGGCCGCAAGCTGGGAGAGGCGGGGCCTACGGGAGCGCTGCGTGAGGCACTCCCGGAAATCCTGAGAGACCCGCCCCTGCGGGATGTCGTGCTGGGACTAGAGCCCGCGCCCAACCGTCACGGCGGCGATGGCGCGTTCCATCTTCTGATCCGGACCCGACCAGTCCGGTGATTGGTGGGGCGGATTCCTCCCCGAGGCGGGGGCGGGTGGTCGCGATCGCGAACCAGAAGGGCGGAGTGGGCAAGACCACCACGGCGGTCAACCTCGCTACCGCATTTGCCGCTGGCGGCCGGAGGGTTCTCCTGGTCGACATGGATCCGCAGGGCAACGCTTCGACGAGTCTCGGTATAGCTCTCCGCGATCGGGTTCCGGGCGTTGCGGAGCTCCTGACAGGTCAGGCGACTCCGACCCGGGCCATGCGTTCCACGGTCATCCAAGGTCTCGACCTCGTTCCCGCGACGTCTGCACTGGCAAGGATCGACGGGGTGCAATCCGAAGTCGACGCAGGAAACCTCGGATCTGCGATCGGCGCCTACCGTCTCACGCACACCGACATGTTCATCGACTGCCCGCCTTCGCTGGGCTGGCTGACGCTCGCCGCCCTCTCGGTCGCGGACGGCGTGATCGTCCCGCTGCAATGCGAGTTCTTGCCGATGGAGGGGCTGGCACAGGTGCTGGAGACGATCGACATGGTGCGGGCCGGCGCGAACCGACAGCTCTCCCTGGACGGCGTGCTGCTGACCATGATGGATGGCCGGACCAATCTAACCCGCGATGTTGAGCGCAATGTCCGCGAGCACCTCCGTTCCAAGGTCTTCCGGACCGACATCCCGCGAAGTGTTCGCGTCGCCGAGGCCCCTTCCGCTGGTGAGCCGGTATTGCTCTACGATCAGAAGTCGCCCGCCTCGCAGGCTTACGTCGCACTTGCCCGCGAACTGTTGATGCACGAACCGTACCGGACCCGGCCGTGAGCAAGAAATCCGGCGGTCCGCGCGTTCGCCGCGGGCTGTCCCGCGGCCTCGAGTCCCTCGTTGCCGAACGCGTCGCGACCGGGTCCCCGGCCGGGACCCCGGTTCTTCGGCAGGTATCCGAGAGGACCTTGGCGATCACCGAGCTGGCGCCGAACCCCTACCAGCCGCGTACAGAGTTCGCCCCCGATGACCTTGCTTCGCTGGCAAGATCCCTCAAGCAGTCGGGAATGCTGCAGCCGATCCTGGTACGTCCCGACCCAGTGAGCCCTGATCGCTTTCAGATCTTGGCCGGCGAACGGAGATGGAGGGCCGCCCAGGAAGCTGGCCTGCACCGCGTCCCGGTGCGTGTCCGGTCGGCCAGCGACCAGGAAGCGGCCGGCCTGGCTCTGATCGAGAACATGGAGAGAGCGGACCTCAATGCCCTTGAGGAGGCGAGCGGCCTGCGCCGACTTGTCGATGAGTTCGGATTCACCCAGTCGGAGACGGCCCAGGTTGTCAGCCGCAGCCGCAGCTATGTCGCCAACTCGCTGAGGCTGCTGTCACTGCCGGAATCCGTACAACAGATGATTCGTTCGGGTGACCTCAGCGCGGGGACGGCCCGCCCTCTCGTCGGTTCACCTGAAGCGCTCAAGCTGGCACGGACAATCGTTCGCCGCGGTCTCAACGCCCGGGCGGCCGAGCGCCTGGTGAAGCACCGCAAACGCACCCGGAATCTGCCGGAGCGGGACCCCAATCTGGATGCCTTGGAACGGGATCTACAAGACAGCCTGGGCATGGCGGTCGCGGTTCGCGGCCACGGCAGGCGCGGAGAACTCCGGATTCGCTACGAGCGCCTCGAACAGCTGGATGAACTCCTCCGGCGTCTTGGCGTCGGTTAGCTCAGGAGCAGGTTCAGCGCGCAGCGATGCGGGCGATTCGGAGTACGGCTTCCTGCATGATCGCTTGAGCTGGAATTCCCGTGCGCTTGCACCGTTGTTCGGCCCGACCAAGCAAATCCAGCACCTGCTCGATACGCTGCGGGCGCCAGTTTCGGGCCTGCTCCTCCATCGCTCGTCTTCGTTTGAAATGGACCGGCGGACGGAGTCCCCGAACCGCCTTCACGGGATCCGGTGTGGAAACGACCATATGGAGGCGCTGGAAATGGCGGAGGAGCCTGCGAAGAACGCCGACTTCCCCTAGTCCCTCTTCGGCCGAGCGTGTCAAAGCCCGGAATGCATCTGCCGTCTGCCCCAGTCCAACGGCGTCGGCCAGTGCGTCCGCGCCGAGAAGGGCGTTGTCCCCAGACAGGGCCACCGCCGTTTCGTAGCTGACCGTGCCGCCGAACAGCACCAACTTCTCAACTTCGCTTCGAGTCACGCCTCGGTCCCGCCCCAGGCGTTCGACCAGGTAAGCGAAGGCATCACGGTCGATCGTCAGATCGTGTTCCCGTTCGGCATCGCGGAGAAGTGATTCGACCGTGTGGCTGTCGTCGGCGTAGCATGGTGCTGCCGCCGCCCGGCCAGCGCTTTCGAACAGCCGACGGAGGCTGGACCGGGGCCCTAAATCGCCACCCTGCACCAACACGACGGCGTCGTCCCCGTCAGTCTGGAGAAAGGCGTCGAGCGCGGACGTGCTGGAATCTCCGGCATGGCGTATCCGGATGACCCGTCTAGTGTCGTCGAACGAGATTTGCGCGGCTTCATCCAAGAACCGTGCGGTATCAACAGCGATTTCGTCTCCGTCCAGACTGACAACCTGGAACGGATCGTGCAGGTCTGGGGCCAGCGCTGCCGAGAGGCGTTCAAATTGCTCGGCGACCAGCCCCCCGTCAGGGCCGTAAAGCAGAACCGCACGAATTTGCGGAGCGGGATCGGCGCAGAAGCGTTCGACCTGGTGCGCCGGCAGCTTCATCCGTTCTGCTCGGCGCGAATCAGGAATGCGGCGTCGGTGGCGATTACGTTAGCAAGCACGCTGGCGGCTCGCCGCAATGCGGCCTGGGAGCCCACCAGAGTGCTGTAGATCTCGTTCGGGATGACACCGTGGTTGGCGCGGGCGCTGCGTTCAGCAGAGCCGATTTCACGGCCGGAGGAGATCTCGACCAAGCGATAGTGCGCCTGCAGGTGGATGTCGTAACGACGCACAAACGTTGACTGGTCGATCACCAGCGGCGAACTTGCCGAAGTCAGAGCCACATGCAATTGGTAGATGGGGGCTTTCGCCCGCTGGCCTGTGGAGAACCGGTCGACCAGTGCGCGGTGCAGGAGTTCGCCGGCTCTTCCCTGGATCGGCGGCACCTCGACGGCGGCGAGAGCGTCATTGACTTCGGGCCCGTGTAGAGGCTCAAAGCCGCAGCCCGCAACGAAGATGGCTAGCAGGACGGCGGCAAGCAGCCCTTTCCCTCGTTCAGCCGGCAACGACATTTACTACCCGGTCCGGTACCACGATGACTTTGCGCACTTGCTTGCCTTCGATTGCCCGAACCACGTTCGGGAGTTCAAGGGCGGCCGCTCTGGTGTCCGCTTCTCCCGTTCCAGGTGCGATCTCGAGCGCCCCCCGGAGCTTGCCGTTGACCTGTACTGCGATCACCGCGCGTTCTTCCGTAATCAGCTCTGGATCTGCCTTCGGCCACGAGCGCTGGCAGATGAAGCCCTCGTTTCCGAGGCGTTGCCACAGTTCCTCCGCCAAATGCGGAATCAGAGGGGCCGACAATAGCGCGAACGTCTCGAGCGCTTCCCGGAGCGCCCATGCGGCGCCGCTGCCGCTGGCATCGACATCGAAGCGCAGGTACGAGTTCGACAGCGAACGCAGGTGCGCTACCGCACGGTTATGCCGAAAGGCTTCGATATCCTCTTCCACGGCCACAATCGTGCGGTGAGTCGTCTTCCGGAGGGCCGTGGCTTCAGACGCAAACTCCTTCGGGCGCTCGGTCCCGGGAGGTGCTGGCCGGAGTTCGTCGAACGCCCGCCACAGTCGCTGCAGGTAGCGGGCTGCTCCCTCCACTCCGGCTGTTGTCCATTCCAGGTCGCGTTCCGGAGGGCTGTCGGAAAGCATGAAGAGGCGGGCCACGTCCGCGCCATACATCGCGATGATGTCGACCGGATCGACCACATTGCGACGTGACTTGGACATTTTCTCCACGCGGCCAGCAACCACTCGAGCCCCATCCGAGCGTCGCCGAAAACCGCCATCGTGGGCGCTCTCGACCTCTTCCGGATAGAGCCAGACCCCTTGGTCGGGTTCGCGATAGGTTTGGTGGCAGACCATCCCTTGGCAGTAGAGCCCGTCAAACGGCTCGTCGAAGGAAAGCTCACCAATGTCGCGAAGCGCGCGGGTAAAGAAGCGCGCGTACAGCAGGTGGAGAATCGCGTGTTCGATCCCGCCCACGTACTGGAATGTCGGGCACCACCGCGCCACCGCCGCACGTTCAAGGGGCACGTCCGCCCGCGCCGCGGTATATCGATAGTAGTACCAGGCGGAATCAACAAACGTGTCGAGCGTCTGGGTTTCGCGTTCGGCCGGTCCTCCGCAACGTGGGCAATTGACCGCCTTCCATTCTGCATGCCCTTCCAGCGGGTTGCCGGGCTGATCGAAACGAACGTCCTCAGGAAGGGTCACAGGAAGGTCCTCATCCGGCACCGGGACGCTTCCGCAGGTCGCGCAGTAAATGATGGGCACCGGACAACCCCAGTATCGCTGCCGAGAGGCACACCAGTCATGCAGACGGTACTGGACGCTTAACTCGGCCTGTTCTCCGAGCCGGTTGACGACGGCTCGTTTGGCTGCTTCAACCGACAGGCCGTCAAGGAATAGAGAGTTCATGAGCGTGCCGTCACCCACGTAGGCCTCGTCGGGGCCGAACGCCTCGGCTCCGTCGGGCGGCTCAATGACCGGCAGCACATCAAGGCCGTGTGCGCGTGCAAAATCGAGGTCGCGCTGATCATGCGCGGGGACTGCGAAGATAGCCCCTGTGCCGTAGTCCATCAGCACATAATCGGCGATGAAGACCATCAGGGTCCGGTCGACGAAGGGATGCAGAACCCGAAGCCCGGAGTCGACGCCCGTCTTTGCAGCGGGGCCTGCGGCGTCGTGAGCCCGACGCTTGGGGTCCCGCGTGCATTCCTGGATGAATGCATCGACCGCCGGGTTGGTCGCCGCGCAGGTCCGGCTGAGCGGGTGATCGGGCGAGAGGGCCAAGTAAGTGGCGCCGAAAATGGTGTCAGGCCGCGTCGTGAAGACCTCGATGCTGTCCTCGCTGTCCGCGACGCGGAAACGTATCAAGGTACCTTCCGAACGCCCGATCCAGTTCCGCTGCATCGTCTTGACCCGGTCCGGCCACCGCGGCAGGTGGTCGAGCGATTCCAAGAGTTCGCCGGCGTAGCGTGTAATGCGGAAGAACCATTGGGGAAGCAGCCTGCGTTCGATCAGCGCGCCGGAACGCCAGCCCCGACCATCGATGACCTGCTCATTTGCCAGGACGGTGTGCTCGACAGGATCCCAGTTGGCCCAAGCCTCGGCGCGGTAGATCAGGTCGGCATCCAGCATCCGCAGGAACAGACGCTGCTGTTCGCGCATGTATTCTGGGCTGCAGGTCGCAACTTCGCAGTCCCAGTCGTAGCTCAGGCCCATTGAGCGCAGCTGAGTGCGCATCATGGCGATATTGGACCAGGTCCACTTGGCAGGATGGATGCCGTTCTCCATTGCCGCGTTTTCTGCAGGCAGACCAAAGCCGTCCCAGCCCATGGGATGGAGCACGCTGTATCCGCGGGCGCGCGAATAGCGCGCCAAGACGTCGCCTAGGGTGTAGACCCGCACGTGACCCATGTGAATGCGTCCCGACGGATAAGGGAGCATTTCCAAGACGTAGCGATCGGGTGCGGCGGACGGGGGCGGGGTTCGGTAAACCCCGGCTTTTTCCCACGCCTCTTGCCACTTACTTTCTAGTTCAGCTGGGGTGTAGCCGGACATGCGTTCGGAACCGTCGTGAATCGCGCTGTGTCGAAGGTCGGACCGGAGGTCGCTTGCGGGGCAGCCTCCACCATACACGGGACCCGGTCGAATCTCCGTGGGCGTGGTGCTGCGCGAACCAACCGGTCGCGCAGAGCGTACATACACGGAGCCCACTCAGCCGGCGCGCACTGTCCGGTGTGATCCCGCCGAGTGCCGCGACAGGCCCGGGCAACCGACGTGCCAGCAGCCCGAAACGCAGCGGGCCAAGGGGGCGAGCCTCGGGATGAGTGGCCGTAGCAAATACGGGTGCGACGATGAAGAGATCGGCGCGGCTTGCCCGCGCGCGCCGCAGGTCGCTTGATCCGTGGACTGACAGCGTGACGATGCCCGGATTTCGTGGCGGCCATCGCCCCCAGCGCGGTACATGCACTCCCCCTGAAGGAACCTGGAGGGCAGGGAAGGAGGAAATGCCAATGAGCAGCAGGCGGGCATGTTGACGACACTGGCGCGCCAGTTCCCGGGCGCGCATGCGACGGCCGGGATTCCGGTAGTCGCGGTACAAGACGCCGACGCCGCGCGGAAGCGCAGGAATCGTGGCGTCGGTATCGATGCCACGGTCGTCCGCGGTCAGAAATAGCCAGCGGGGGAGCGCCGGCCGTCTGCTAGAATCCCTGATCATTGCCTCGCCAATCTAGGTCATGCCTGTCCCGTCCTCGATTCTCGCCGGTTGGCGCTCCGTGCTGGAAGCGATTCGCGCCGCCGAATGCGAAGTTCGGCGCGACCGGGAGAGCGTCGCTCTGGTTGCAGTGTCGAAGGGGGTGTCTGCCGAATCCGTCGAAATGCTGCTCCGCGCAGGGCAGCATGCGTTTGCGGAAAACCGCGTTCAGGAAATGCACGCCAAGTGGCCGGCACTTCTGGAGCGTTACCCGACAGCGGAACTCCGGTTCGTCGGCCGGTTACAGTCCAACAAGGCGGCTAGCGCAGCAGCCCTTGCACACGTTATCGAGAGCGTAGATCGGGAATCAGTGGCCCTCGCCCTCGCCGACTGTCCCGAGGTTCGGGCCCGGCCGCTTCGGTTGCTCGTGCAGGTCAACGTCGGCGAAGAGCCACAGAAGGGAGGCTGTCCGCCGGCGGAGGCCGACACCTTTATCGACTGGTGCAGAGAGGACCTCGGACTGCCCGTGGTGGGAGTTATGGGGATTCCGCCCAGGGACGTGGATCCGGTTCCCTATTTCGGCTTGCTGCGCGCGCTTAGGGATCGAAAGGTTCTGCCTGAACTGAGCATGGGAATGAGCGCTGACTACCGGCCTGCTGTGCACCTGGGGGCGACACATGTGCGGGTGGGAACTGCGGTCTTTGGCCCGCGGAAACGGGAATAGAGCGTTAGTCCCGTGTCGGGGACCATAGGCGACAACAGAGACCTCTTGGAGACACTTTGGACACGAACGCCAAGTTTTCCCGGTGAAGGAGACAGACTCGTAAAGACCGAAAACTAGGCATTCAGTTCACAGCTAAACTCAAAAAGAAGCCAAAGGAGACGGCAAGGCATAAGACTTGTGCGGAAACTCGTTGTTGGCACGATTCTTGTTTGTGAAAACTGAGCGGGTATTCCCCCGCAAATCGGTGCTCTCTATCGCGGTATCGCGGGCAACCAATCCGGGCGAGCCAGCAGTCGACCTGCTGCCGAGCCCTCCAAGGTGCTGGGCGCTGTCACGGAGATTTGTACATCCATGCTCGGAATTGAAACCGGTGGATGCCCGCAGGGCAGGAACCGGTCCCCTGTGAAGTAGGGGAATCCGGGAATGTGTCGGAGATTCGCATGAAAACAATCCTCATCCCCGGGGCAGCCTTGGCTGCCGTTCTGTTTGGGCCAGCGACGGCCTTGGCCGCGCCTTCACCGGAAGACACGGCGTTCATCTTCAACACCTTTTCGTTCTTGGCGAACGGTGCGCTTGTATTTGCGATGGCGATCGGCTTTTGCATGTTGGAAGCAGGCATGGTGAGAACCAAGTCCACCAGCGCCATTTGCGTGAAGAACGTCGGGTTGGTTTCCCTTGCAGGTGTGACCTACGCAATCATTGGGTACAACCTCATGTACAGCGGCGTTGACGGCGGCCTCATCGGTTCTCTGGGACTATTCGACACGCCGGATCCCGCGACCGAAACAGCTGAAGGTGGCTACGCGGGCGCGTCCGATTGGTTCTTTCAGGTGGTTTTCGTAGCCACGACGGCCTCGATTGTCTCGGGTTCCGTCGCCGAGCGAGTCCGCGTGATTCCGTTCTTGATCGTGATTGCTGTCCTGGTGGCGTTGATCTACCCCATACAAGGCTCTTGGTCGTGGGGCGGCGGCTGGCTCAGCGAACTCGGGTTCTCGGACTTCGCTGGCTCGACGATCGTGCACTCCGTTGGCGGCTGGTGCGCGCTCGCAGGCATCATCCTGCTTGGGGCGCGTCGCGGCAAGTTCACGTCCGACGGACGGGTAAGTCCGATGCAGGCATCGGCAATTCCGCTGGTGACGCTTGGCGCATTCATTCTGTGGATCGGCTGGCTCGGTTTCAACGGCGGTTCACAGTTGGCGCTGGGTTCGGTCGCAGACGCCAGCTCGATGTCACGGATCTACGCCAACACCTACCTTGCCGGTTGCGGCGGAGCTCTGGCTGCCGGCGCCACCTACTACGGGGTCTACCGGAAACTGGACATTACACTGATCCTCAATGGTGTACTTGGCGGCCTCGTCAGCATCACGGCAGAGCCTCTGGCCCCCTCGTTTGTCCAAGCCATCCTGATCGGTACCGTGGGTGGCGTGATCGTCGCTGTCGGCGTGCCGCTCCTCGATCGCATGAAGCTCGATGATGTAGTCGGCGCAGTTCCAGTGCACCTGTTCGCAGGGGTCTGGGGCACGCTGGCGGTCTGCTTCACCAACCCGGACGCGAACCTGAGCGCACAAATCATCGGCATCGTTGCCGTCGGCCTGTTCGCGTTTCTCGCCAGCCTCCTGGCATGGTACGTGGTCAAACTGATCATGGGAATCCGCCTCGACGAGGAAGACGAGATGAACGGATCCGACGTGGTCGAGGTGGGAGTTGTGTCCTACCCCGAGTTTGTGGCTGGCCGCTCGGGTTAGTTTCGCTCACGAGTGTGGTCCGGACTTCGGGCCGGGCGCGAGCTTCATTGGTGGCGCTGGTCGGGGAATGCCCGACCAGCGCTCTTTTGTCGCTTGATCCTGATCGAGCTGCGCCTTTTCAGTTGCGCGGCTCATGCGCCTGTCTCGCGGTCGACCGCACCCGCCGAACCGCACCCGTATCGTGCCGATGACAGGCACGCTTCGCATACATTCCTCCGAGAGGTACCCACCACGCGCCCCGCCTGATCACGGGTCGGCTCTTCCGGGGTAACGGGCGGGCTCGACCGAATCGGTCCGACGAAAACCGGGGACGTCCCCCGCTGCAAGCTGTTCTCCGGTGCTCGACTTGCATCAAGCCTCGGGCAGTTGACTCGGACCAGCGGAAGCGCAGTTCCGGGCTCCCATGCGCAGAACACGAACTCAGTGTGTACGTGGCCGGGCAGGTCGAGCCAGCAAAGACTTGACCCATCCTCGACTCATAGTGGAGGCCGGGCCATCATCCCGCCGGCAGCTTGGCGAACTGGCAAGCGTTGCCGATCAGGAGTCCCGGAACCGTGAGCCACGCAACAGCCCCCGACGGCATCAAGCTCTACCACGAGGAGGTCGGCGCGGGAGTGCCGATCCTGTTCATCCACGAATTCGCAGGCGACTACCGAGCCTGGGAGCCGCAAGTTGGTCATTTCGGGCGCCGCCGGAGGTGCATCGTCTATTCCGCGCGCGGTTACCCGGGTTCCGACGTTCCCGAAGCTCCCGCGAGCTATTCACAAGACATCGCGAGGGACGACGCGCGCGCTGTGCTCGACCACCTCGGCATCGGGAAGGCACATATCGTCGGCCTTTCGATGGGTGGGTTCGCGACGCTGCACTTTGGAATGGCTTATCCCGACCGCGCCCTGTCGCTCACGATTTGCGGCTGTGGCTACGGCGCGGAACCCGACACCCGTGAGGAGTTTCGTGCTCTCTCTTTGGAAGTCGCAGCCAACTTCGAGCAACTGGGGGCGGTTAACTTCGCAAGCGAATACGGTTCGGGAGCCGGTCGGGAGAACTTCATGCGCAAGGACCCGCGTGGCTGGCGTGCATTTGTCGACCGTCTCGCTGAACATTCGGATGTAGGGGCTGCACTGACACAGCGTGGTGTCCAGGCCGAGCGCCCGGGGATCTGGGATCTCGAAGACCAGATCCGAGATATCCGAGTGCCGACGATGATCGTGACCGGTGACGACGATGCGCGATGTTTGGTTCCGGGCCTTTTCCTGAAGGACTGCATCAAGAAGGCACGACTGTTCGTGCTTCCGAACACCGGGCACGTACTCAACTTGGAGGAGCCGGCGATATTCAATGCGGTGCTTGAAGGTTTTCTCGCCGACGTCGAGGCCGGCAAGACATAGGCTGGCCAAGTCCTTACACTTTCTGGATTCTAGCTTGTCGGCTCCGGTCGGATGGACCCGGAGGGAACTGCCCAACTAGAGTAGGCTTTCCTGGGCGTCGGCTCCTCCTGTCCTGTTGTTGCGTTCAATAACGGTTCTGCTCCGGCCCAAATCTCCAGTACCTCGGAAACCATTCCATTGGAGTATCGCGTGAAAACATTCTGCGTGTCCGGAGCAGCCGCTGTAGCTGTTCTGTTCGGGCCAGCGATGGCCTTTGCTGCATCCTCACCGGAGGAGACGGCATTCATATTCAATACGTTTTCGTTCCTGCTGAACGGGGCGTTGGTCTGCGCGATGGCCATAGGCTTCTGCATGCTGGAGGTCGGCATGGTGCGAACCAAGTCGGCCGGTGCGATCTGCATGAAGAAGATCGGTCTCTACTCGCTGGCAGCGGTCACCTACGCGCTCGTGGGCTACAACCTGATGTACGACGGCGTGGACGGCGGGTACATCGGCACACTCACTCTCTTCGATGTTCCAGATCCGTCGGCAGAGGCTGCAGAAAGCGGCTATTCGGCGGCTTCGGACTGGTTCTTTCAGATGGTGTTCGTGGGCACGGTCGCCTCAATCGTTTCAGGCGCTGTGGCCGAGCGCGTGCGGGTCTCTGCGTTCCTGCTGGTGGCGTTCGTAGTCGTACTGATCATTTATCCGGTGCAGGGAGCTTGGTCGTGGGGCGGCGGCTGGCTTAGTGAATTGGGCTTTTCTGATTTTGCTGGTTCCACGGTTGTCCATTCAGTCGGCGGATGGTGTGCGCTCGCGGGGGTCATTCTGCTCGGCGCGCGGCGCGGGAAGTATGCCGAAGACGGAAGCGTCAATCCGATGCAGGCTTCTGCTGTGCCATTGGTCGCGCTCGGAACTTTCGTGCTGTGGCTCGGATGGCTGGGCTTCAACGGCGGCTCCCAGCTGGCTCTCGCCTCGGTCGAGGACGCGAGCGCAATGTCGCGGGTTTATGCGAACACCTATCTCGCTGGCTGCGGCGGGGCACTAGCCGCGACCGCGATCTACTTCGCGTTCTATCGACGGCTTGATGTCACGCTGATTCTGAACGGCGCCCTCGGCGGCTTGGTGAGCATTACAGCTGAGCCCCTGACGCCGACCTTTGTTCAGGCCATTCTCATCGGCGGTGTTGGTGGCGTGATCGTCGCTGTTGGCGTCCCTCTGCTCGACCGCCTGAAGCTGGATGATGTCGTTGGCGCGATCCCGGTGCATCTGTTCGGAGGAATCTGGGGAACGCTCGCGGTATGCCTTACCAATCCTGACGCTAGCTTGGGAGCCCAGGTGACCGGCATTGTTGCAGTTGGGCTGTTCGCTTTCTTGGGAAGCTTGCTCATTTGGTACGTGGTGAAGCTCATCATGGGCATCCGGCTCGAGGAGGAGGACGAGATGCAGGGCTCCGATGCCGTGGAGATCGGCTTGCTCTCGTATCCCGAGTTTGTGCCCGGACGCACTTCCTAAGGGAACCGCCCGACCGGGATTCTGGTTTCGGGCGATACCCTGACGAGATCATGACGCCGGCCGGGGAACAGCCCGGCCGGCGTTTTTTCTCGAAGGCGTGGCATCACTTGTCAGACAATCCTATGTTGGCTCCTTGATGCCCGCACCCATCAATCCCCGACTTCATCGGCTCGACGACTACCCTTTCCGGCGGCTCGATCAGTTGCTGGAGGGGCTGCGACCGGCGGCTCGTCAGCCGGTCGTCATGTCGATCGGTGAGCCACAACACCCCGCTCCCTCCATCCTGGAGGAAACGCTGCGGCGGAGCGCGCATGCGTGGGGGCGCTACCCGCCGACCCGAGGCACCGATGCCCTGAGGACGGCCTGCGCCGACTGGTTGAAACGGCGTTACCGGCTGCCGTCCGGCATGGTGGATCCTGACCGGCATGTCCTGCCTGTGGCCGGGACGCGAGAGGGGCTGTTTACGATCGCCCTCGCCGCCATGCCCGAGACCAAGTCGGGGCGGAGGCCGCTGGTCTTGATGCCAGACCCGTTCTATCAGGTCTATCGAGGGGCAGCCGTGATCGCCGGCGCCGAACCGATATTCCTGCCGTGCCTGCGGGCAGGCGGCTTCCTGCCGGATTTTGATGGTCTTCCCGATGCGGTGTGGGACCGGACAGCCATCGTTTATCTCTGTTCTCCCGCTAACCCACAGGGCGCTGTTGCAGGCCCCGGGTATTTCGCCCGACTGATCGAGCGCGTCCGGTCAGCGGGAGCGCTGCTCGTCGTGGATGAATGCTATGCCGAGATCTACTGCGACGTGCCGCCTGCCGGGGTGTTGGAAGCCGTTCGGGACTTGGGCGGTGACTTGGACAATGTGGTGAGTTTTCATTCTCTTTCGAAACGGTCCAACGTTCCGGGGCTCCGCTCCGGCTTCGTTGCAGGGGAGGCGACCTTGCTTGAAGCGTTTCTCCGAATGCGCACGTACAGCGGTGGGCAACAACCGCTACCGGTGCAGGAAGCGGCCACCGAACTCTGGAAGGATGATGCGCACGTCGAAGAGAACCGCGCACTCTACCGGGACAAGTTCTCAGCGGCTGAAACGATCCTTGAGGGCCGCTTCGGGTTCTTTCGTCCTGCCGGCGGATTTTTTCTCTGGCTCCACGTCCGAAACGGTGAAGCCGCCGCACAGACTCTCTGGACCAAGGCCGGGGTCAAGGTGATGCCGGGACGGTATCTGGCCAGCGAGACGGACGAGTCCAGTGAGCACATTCGGGTCGCATTGGTCCCCCCCATCGAAACAGTCCGTTCAGGGTTGGAACGATTGGCCGGAACACTCGAGTAGAGACTGATGGACCACCTGCCGCTTTCTCCAGAGAGCCCATGTACTTGACGGAATTGCTCCACCGGCGCACCTTGCGATCAGGAGAACGAACGAGCTTTGTACACTTGGGAAACTGGGCCGGCACCGGGTCTCGTCCGATTATGAGTTGGTATACCACGTTCGAACGTAGGTCAGCTTGACGAATTCCGCCGGCAGAGGACGACACGACAACGGGTGGCGGCATCTGTGGTCCGGCGCCGCTTCGGGGCTCGCTTTGCGTGTCGTCGGCTCCTGCCTGATCTTGGTAGGTGGTGCGTTACTTCTGGCAGTGATTTCGTCGGATTCGAACGATCCTTCCCGGCTCGTGCATGTGGATCGGGTGCCCGTGAATTGGCTCGGGTACCCGGGTGCGTGGATCAGCGCCGAGTTCAGGACGATCATCGGCATTCCGTCTGCGATCTTGATTGGTGTGGCGGTTCTTGGCTGGGGGTGGAGATTGGCCCGTGCCGTGACGCTGCGGCGCTTCGGATGGCGGGTACTCGCGCTCGCCTTTTCCCTTGTTGCAGTGGCCTTTACGGTAGCTCGGTTCCAGCCGCAAGGGTATTGGGGATGGCCAGTAACCGCTGCGGCTCAAGTCTTGGACAGCTTCGACGGCCTGATCGGCAGCGGGATGGCCAACCAGTCCTGGTTTAGGGCTGCCACAGTCACAATCTTTGCGGTGCTGACGGGGGCATCTTGGCTCTACGCGTCGGCACTCCACAGGTCGGACTGGCAGCGTCTAGTTCGAGGGTTCGTGAGGATCTACGGATTCGGCCGGCGGCTTGCCGGCGATGGTTCATCTGCCGCTCCGGGGGCACCGGCGGAGCGCGTTGCACCGACAATCGGAAACATCTCTACAGCACCTCCGGGGGCGCCTCCAGGGGCACCTCCAGGGGCGTCGGCGAGGAAGCGCCGGCGTGTTCAGAAGGCGGGCCCGACCCGAATGGGTCGGCGCGAGGACGACGAACGACAGCCGACGCTCGGAATGGACGACGCGGGCTTCCGGTTGCCGCCGCTCAGTCTGCTTCGCAAACCGCCTCGGACTTCCCGGGAGGGCGCCGAGGGACAGGAGGCCAACGCGCGGATGCTCGAGACGGTGCTTGCGGAGTTTGGGATTGCGGGCGCAATCGAGCGGATTCTCACGGGCCCAGTAGTCACGCGTTACGATTTCGAGCCTGAGCCAGGTGTCCGGTCTCGGCGAGTGATCTCGCTGGCGCCCGACATAGCGCGCTCCATGTCGGCACAGGCGGCGCGCGTTGCGGTGGTTACCGACCGCAATGCAATTGGTATCGAACTCCCCAATGCTCAGCGCGAAACCGTATACCTGCGGGAGATCCTTGGTTCCGAAGTGTTCGAGAAACAGTCTGGCAACCTCGTGATGGCTCTCGGGAAAGACATCAACGGGGAGCCGGTGACGGCGGATCTTTCCGGTATGCCGCATCTACTGATTGCCGGCACGACCGGTTCGGGAAAGTCCGTCGGTGTCAACGGAATGGTGCTGTCGCTGCTGTACCGATTGCCTCCCGAACGGCTGCGGCTCATCATGGTCGATCCCAAGATGCTTGAGTTTTCCGTGTATGAGGGAATTCCGCACCTATTGCATCCGGTGGTCACTGACCCCAAGAAGTCAGTCGCGGCACTGCGCTGGGCGGTGCGCGAAATGAATACCCGCTATCAGACCATGTCTCTCCTGCAGGTGCGGAATGTCGAGGCATACAACCGAAAGGTCGAGGAAGCTGTCGCTCGCGGCCGGAAGCTGTCGCGTGAAGTGCAGACGGGTTTCGACGCGGAGACGGGTAAGCCTGTGTACGAGGAGCAGACGATCGAGCCCGAGCCCTATCCTTACCTCGTGATCGTCGTAGACGAAATGGCTGACCTGATGTTGAGTGCCGGCAAGGACTTCGAACTCGCCATCCAGGCACTGGCACAGAAAGCGCGGGCAGCAGGAATCCACTTGATCGTCGCAACCCAGCGGCCATCGGTTGACGTAGTGACCGGGACCATCAAGGCGAACTTGCCATGCCGGATCAGTTTCCAGGTTTCGTCGGCCACGGACAGCCGGACCGTGTTGGGTGACCAAGGGGCTGAACAACTGCTTGGCAAGGGCGACATGCTCTACCAACAGACCGGCGGGAAAATGCAGCGCGTGCATGGACCATTCGTCAGTGACGAAGAGGTGGAACGGGTCGCGGACTTTCTGCGAAACCTCGGAATTGAGGCCGAATACAATCTGGAAGTCACCGAAGAGCTTGCCGAGGCGCCCGATGCAGGCTCTTCCGAGGAAAATGGCCGAGACGTTCTCTACAACGATGCCGTTGCCCTTCTGAGGCACAAGGGAAAGGCCTCCACCAGTTTCCTTCAGCGCCATCTCCAGATCGGTTACAACCGGGCCGCCCGCATAGTCGACCAGCTTGAGAGCGACGGGATCGTCAGCCCGGCCGATCACACCGGCAAGCGCGAAGTGATCGGCTGACAGGACCTTCGCATGATCCGATTTCTCTCCACGTTGCTGCTGGCGGGCTGCATGGCCAATGGGGCATGGGCTGAATCAGCAAATGACAAGCGCCTAGAGCAAGTGTGGGCATACCTCGAGGCCTTGTCTCCGTTGACCGCGAACTTCATGCAACAGGATCCGGACGGCAAGATTCGAAGGGGGTGGCTGGCCGTTTCACCTCCGCGGCGGGCGCGGATCGAGTACGAACCGCCTGACAGTACGGTGCTAGTCGCTGACGGCTCGTACTTGGTCTATCACAATTCCCAAGCGGGCCAGACGACTCATTTTGCACTTGACAATCTGCCGTTAAGGATTCTGTTCGAGGGTCGGCGTCCCACGGAGGAAGACAACCTCGAGATACTTTCAGTGAGCGAGCGGAACGGATTCCTTTCCGTTCGAATTGCGGCGCTTGATGATGAAAGAATCAGGATTCCAGGCTGGGTCGAGCTGGTGTTCACAGAGAATCCGTTCAGCCTTGCCGGTTGGCGGCTTGTCGACGTCCAAGAACGTTCAACGGTAGTGATATTGGATGATCAGGAAGCCACGACGTTTACTGAGCCGGATACCTTTCGCTTAACTGACGAAATGATCCAGCGTGGCGATATCTGGCGCGGACCGTGGAAAAATCGACGGGCGATTCCGACCGGTCCGCGCGGCGTGCGATAGCAGGAAGCGGCATGTATCCACGCCCGAGACCTCTCAGATAAATGCCGCTGGCCGTGGGCGGTAACCACATGCCAAGCGTCAGTCGATGGACTTTCCGAGGGCTGGCCATGAATGTTCGGCTGGCGAAGGCGTCGAGCGTGTACCGATCAGCGCAGCCGCTGTGGCCGGCGTCGACCCAAAGTTCTCAATCGCCTGGACATTGGTGTTGCTCAAGGGGATTGGGTTGCCAACATGGCGTTCACCCTGGTGGCGCCGCGCTGGATTTCCCTTTGGCTTCCCCAGGTACGTCCGAGGCGGCCCGAGCGTCGGCGCTGCCTTGGCTTCAATGGGCCGGCCTTCCAACATTCGGCGGGAGATCAGTCCGTGCTTCAGATCCTTGGAAATGGGAGCGCCAAGTAGACCGACGTAAATCTGTTTAGGCCGCCCTCGTCCTCTGGCACGCGCCGAGGAACGGCAGGGAGGGTCTTCGAGATTCATGAGACGACTTTGTCACGGAGCCGTAGGCAGGAAGTGACGGTCGGTACGCCTCTTGTTACGCTGTAACCGCATGATTTGGGACTGCAAGCGGATGAACTACAGAAGATTTCGCTCGCCAGCTTCGATCAGACTGCTCGGTGGAGCGGCCCTGACGATATCGTTGCCGGTGCGCGGGCGACGGGGCGGCTGCCCGGCGATCCGGGACCAACACCCGTGAAAGCGCTGCCATACGATCTTGGTGCGCCACCGAGAATCGTTCTGCGCGCAATGCCGATCATGCCCACCCCCAACGATCGGTCCACCCGACGAAGTGCCCCTCCAGGGAGCGTTGAGATGGATTGCGGGCATACTCCCGCGCTGCGCACGGGACATCGAAAAAGGGAGAGCACCATGTCCACATCCAACGAAACTACTCGGAACCCCGCCTTCCTGACGGCCATTGCGGCCTTCCTTCTTGCGTGGATCGTCGCGCTTGGGGCCGCACGCGCCGAGGCAGCGGAATACACGATGGTGATTCCGCACCTACTGCCAGAAGATCTAACCAACAATGAGGTCCACCCCGCTCTCGTGCATTTCGCAGCGCTGGTGGAAGCTCAAACCGGTGGTGACATCGACGTGGAGATTTTCGGTGCCGGACAATTGGGTTCCGAAGTCGAGAATGGGAAGGAGGCGCAGATCGGCAAGACGGTGCAAGCTTCGGTGATGTCGTCTGGAGCCATGTCTTCATTCTTCAAGGACTATCAGATCATTACGACCCCCTTCCTCTTCCCCAACTACCATGTGGCGCGCGCTTACTTCGATGGGCCTTGGCATGCCAACTTCATGCGCGGAGCGATCAAGTCCTCTGGCCTAAGGTATCTCGGAACGTTCGACGACGGCGGCGGCTTCGTGGCGTTTACCAACAACAAGCGTCTCATCCGGACCGTCGACGATCTCCAAGGGCTGCGCATCCGCGTCGAGGAGAACCCCGCCCACATTGCGATCATGAAAGCGCTGGGGGCATCCGCTACGCCGCTGCCTTGGGGCGAAGTTATCACGGCACTCAGCACAGGCTTGGCGGACGGACAATTCAACGCCCCCGGAGCGAGTCTGGCATTCAAGCTGTGGGAGGTGAATGACTACACGACGTGGAGCGGCCACGTTTACAACTCTATTTCTTGGATGGTGAGCGAGAAGTGGTACCAGTCACTACCTGAGGAATACCGCCGGATTATTGTGCAGTCTGCGCGTGAGGCGATCAGAATGTCACACGGGTTTGCAGCACTCGCCGCCGTCCGAGGGTGGGTAGCTTCTTGCGAGGAGTTCGAGGAATGTCACATTCTGGCGGCAGACGAGAAACGAAACATGGCTGCGATTGCCAGGCCTGCCTGGAGAGACTGGATTACAGGTGATTTCGGTGTCGACCCGGCCTTGGTAGACGCATTGTGGTCGGAGGTCGACCGGATCGAACAGGCACTCGCCGTGTCCGACATGGAGCGCTACGGAAACTAGGCCGTCCGCTGGCCCAAAAGGTTCGATCTCGAACGTTCTCGATGACCCTCTTCAGCGGGAGCCGAGGAGCAATGATTGCATTGCGCCGCACCAGCGACGCGCTGAACGTGGTCACCATCTACGTCTGTATCGCGCTAGTCGGCGTCATGCTGGCCATTTCCTTCGGCGGTTCGTTCTACATGGTCATCACAGGGGATTCACTGAGCTGGACGTACTCGCTGGCACGGCTCTTTGTGCCATGGATCGGACTCCTCAGTTCCACCGTCGCGTTGCGCTACGGAGAACACGTCTCGATGACGCTGCTCACAAGGAAGCTCTCGCGGCCGTGGGCGCGCGCTGCGCAGTGGCTCGTGCTTGTGGCGACGGCGGCGCTCGGATTGCTCCTCGTTGAGACAGGCTGGGATTTTTTCCTTAACTCCACCCAGTACTACATGGTTTCGGATCAGTTTCAGGTGCCCCACCGTTGGGTGGCGGCGGTGGTGCCGATCACCGGAATCATCATCCTTCTGCATTTGGTCCACGGCCATGAACTCTTGGAAAAATCGGTCGATCAGACATCCGGTGAAGACGACTCGTGACTGCGGCCGCTGTATTCCTCCTCCTTCTAGTGGTTGGCGCTCCAGTCGCACTGGTGATGGTATTTGCGGGTTTGGCGGGCGCCATCTCGATCGGCGGTCTGGATCTCCGCGGCATGCTCGCCGACCGCATGTTCTCTGGGGTCTCGGGTTTCGTCCTCATCGCGGTCCCCTACTTCATCTTCACCGCGGAACTGATGAATCAGGCGGGACTCACGCAGAAGCTCGTGCTGTTCAACAATGCTTTGCTCGGAAGGATCCGAGGGGCCTTGAGCCACGTGAACATCACCACGAGCGTGTTCTTTGCTGGGCTTACGGGCGCAGCCATCACGGATACCGTGGCCATCGG
This sequence comes from Alphaproteobacteria bacterium, assembly GCA_965215575.1. GTDB lineage: Bacteria > Pseudomonadota > Alphaproteobacteria > TMED109 > TMED109 > VXPW01. The sequence continues at coordinate 925,581 of OZ244069.1, read as the reverse complement.
CCGGCTCTTGATTCCTGCCATGAAGAAGGAAGGCTACGACGCCGCCTACAGCGCTGCGGTCACCGCGTGTTCGTCGATCATCGGCCCCATTATTCCCCCGAGCGTCGTCATGGTCGTCTACGCGTCCATCCTGCGGGACGTTTCGGTCCTGGATTTGTTCGCGGGCGGGTTGGTCCCTGGCCTTCTGATGGCGGGGCTCCTGCTCGTAACGAGTGGCCTGCTTGCCTACCTGCGCGGGCACCCAAGGCACCCCGGGACATCTTTCTCGGCCGCGGTCTTGGCGTTTCTTGCATCACTGCCCGCCATGCTGGTGCCGCTCATCATCCTTGGAGGCATTCTCGGTGGTTTCACCACGATCACCGAGGCCTCCGCCTTTGCCGCAGTGTACGCCCTCCTGATCGGGCTCTTTGGCTACCGGACGCTCAACCTCGCAGGAATCCGCGCAGCCTTCCACGTCACGATTCGTTTCAGCGGGGTTGTGTTTTTCCTGCTCGCGACCTCGACCGTGCTCGGCTGGTTCATTACGCGTTCGGGAGTTGCGCGCGAGGCAGCAGGATTCATCGCAAGTGTCAGTACCGAGCCCACGGTACAAATTCTCCTCGTGGATCTTTTCCTGATCGCGGTCGGCACAGTACTGGACGTGCTACCGGCGTTAATCGTCGTGGCCCCGGTTCTGGTGCCGGCGATGCTGAGTCTAGGGTTTGACCCGCTTCACTTCGCAATCGTCATGATCGTGACCCTCAACGTGGCCAACATCACTCCGCCGGTCGGAATGACCCTGATGACAGCATCGCAACTGGCGGGCGTGACGTACGAGAGTGCCATTCGCGCATCCCTACCCTTCTATGCCAGCCATTTTGCCGTGATCGTCATTGTTTCGGTTTGGCCAGGACTCGTTCTCTGGCTGCCGAACTTGATCGGCCGATGATCGCTGTGAGGTTTCCTCCGAACAAACTCCCGATGCGACATTGCGAAAGGGTTGAATTCATTTCCATCCAGAGGTGAGGCTACGTGATCCGGCGCAAAAGCCAGCCAATGCCCCAAGTTATTGGCGAGTCTCGGCTGATGCTAATGGGGTAGAGTTTTTTGGCCATCTCGAGGCGCTCTCCGCTCTTCGACTGGCGCGCACCTGCCGCAAGAGGGCACAGCAAAAGCGCAGGGCCTGCGCGAGCTTGGATGTCCCAAGCAGGGCTCAGTGACGGAGGATTTGGCTGAGAAACAACTTCGTGCGATCGGACCGAGGATTGTTGAAGAAGGCTTGCGGCGTATTCTGCTCGACGATCTGGCCCTCATCCATGAAGATAATTCGATCGGCAACCTGCGAGGCGAAACCCATTTCGTGCGATACGATGATCATGGTCATGCCGGTTTCCGCCAAGTCCGTCATGACGTCAAGAACTTCCTTGATCATTTCTGGGTCAAGCGCAGAGGTGGGCTCGTCGAACAGCATTACACGCGGCTCCATGCAGAGAGCGCGAGCAATGGCTGCACGTTGCTGCTGGCCTCCTGACAACTGGCCCGGATATTTTGCTGCTTGGTCAAGTATCTGTACGCGTTCAAGGTACTTCAGTGCGATTTGTTCGGCCGCGCCACGAGGTATTCTTCGGACCCACAGGGGGCCTAGGGTGCAGTTCTGAAGAATCGTAAGGTGCGGAAAAAGGTTGAATTGCTGGAATACCATCCCAATTTCGCGGCGAACCGCATCGATTTTCCTCAGATTACGTGTCAGCGTGGTGCCATCCACCACGATCGAGCCTACCTGGTGCTCCTCAAGCCTGTTGATGCAGCGAATCAGGGTTGACTTCCCTGAACCCGAGGGGCCGCAGATGACGACCCGTTCGCTGGGTGCTATGGAGAGATTGATGTCGCGCAAGACGTGAAATGCGCCAAACCATTTGTTCAGATTGGTGATCGCAATGATCGGTGGTCCGGAGGCGCTTTTGGCTAGCGGTGTCTCGGCTTGCATGGCGCGGCTCTCCTATCGGCGACCTTTGCTCAGCCGCTTTTCCAGCGAGACCGAGTAGCGGGACATAAGGAAGCAGATGACGAAAAACAGTACAGCTGCAAAGAGATAGACCTCGTGGTCGACATCCCCGATCCAGTCAGGATTGGTTTGCAGAAGGCGTGCTTGACCCAGCAAATCGAATAGACCGATGATGATGACCAGTGTGGTGTCCTTAAAGAGCCCGATGAACGTGTTGACGATTCCGGGGATCGAGATCTTTAGGGCCTGTGGCAGAACAATGAGGCGCATGGTTTGCCAGTAGCCAAGTCCCAACGCCTGTGCTCCCTCGATCTGGCCTGTTGGTATTGCCTGAAGGCCGCCTCGGACCACTTCAGCCATGTACGCCGAAGCGAAGAGCGTCACCATGATGATCACGCGCAGAAGCTGATCAAGTGAGATGTCCGGCGGCAGGAATAACTGGAGCAAAACGATAGCGACGAACAGCAACGTAATGAGCGGGACGCCACGCACTGTCTCAATGAAGGCGATCGAAAGAATTCGGATGACGGGAAGGCGTGACTGACGCCCCAGCGCGAGCAAGATTCCAACCGGAAGCGACAAGACAATTCCGGTTAAGCCGACCACGATGTTCAGCATGAACCCGCCAAACTTGTCAGTCGGAATCGCTTCCAGCCCGAACCCCCCAATCAAGAGGTAGGCAGCGATCAGCGGATAGGCGAGCGAAAACCAGCGCCCGTACTTCTTGCCGGGGAGGTTGTCGATCAGCACGTAGACTACGGCCGGAATCAGGAGGATTGCAGTGACGTTGACCCGCCAGTACGCCTCAGGCGGATAGAAGCCGTAGACGAACTGGGCCAAACGCTGGTCTATCCATGCCCAGCAGGCGCCGACGCCCGTACAGGACTCACCAGTACTTCCGGCGAAATCGGCTTCAACGACGACCCATCCCACAAACGGCGGCGCGACGATGACAACGAATGCGACCGCAATCAGGGTCAAGGCGCTGTTGGCGTAACTGGAAAAAAGATTGGCACGCAACCATCCAATAATGCCAACTTCAGTGATTGGTGCGGGCTGCTCCGGGAGCATTTCGCTCTGATCGCGATAAAACAACTGCGCGCTCATCGTTCGCGCACCAGGGCGGTGCGTTTGTTGTAGTAGTTCATAAACAACGAGGTTAATAGGCTGAGGACCAAGTAGAAGGCCATGTAGATTGAAATGACTTCGATGGCTTGACCGCTCTGGTTCAGCACGGTTTCACCGATGGAAACGATATCTTGGTAGCCGATCACGACCGCTAGCGATGAGTTTTTCGTCAGGTTCAGGTACTGGTTGGTCAGCGGTGGAATGATCACGCGTAAAGCTTGAGGAAGAACAATCTTGCGGGTCCTTAGTCCGGACGGCAAACCAATAGCCCGTGCCGCTTCAATTTGGCCCTTGTCGACTGCAAGAATGCCCGACCGCACGATCTCTGCGATAAATGCTCCGGTATAGATCGATAGCGCCATCCACAGAGCGATGAGCTCGGGCGTTATATTGAAACCGTGTTGGAAGTTGAACTGACCTGGGATTGGGATTTCAAGATCGAACGGCGTACCGAGCGCGGCTGTAGCCACGACTGGCAACCCAAATATCAAGGCAATCCCAGACCATCCCACGGGAAAGAGTTGCCCTGTCATTTCGTGCCGGCGGCGGGCCCAACGGGACAAAGCGTAGGTGCCGATACAGCCGATGACAAAGACCGCAAAGACAATTGCAGCGCCATCTTCGAGAATCAATCGCGGCAGCCGAATCCCGCGATTGTTGAGAAAAACTACGTCGCCCATTGAGATACTGTCCCGCACTAGAGGGAGTGTCAGGATGAGTATCCACCAGAAAATGATCTGGAGAAGCAGGGGGATGTTGCGGGCAAGTTCCACGTAAATCGCGGCAATGCGACTTACAAGATAGTTGCCTGACAGCCGCATGAGACCGGCAAGAAAACCAATTGCGGTCGCCGTGATGATCCCGAGAACTGCGACAAGAATAGTATTTAGGGCACCGACAACGAACGCTCGCCCAAATGTTGACGTCGAATCGTAGTCGATGAGTCGTTGATTGATGTCGAAGGACGCTGCGTTCTGCAGAAATCCATAGCCGGACGCAAGGCCTGCGTTCTTCAGGTTGCTCAAAGTGTTCGAAATGATGAATGCGAGAAAGAGGGCCAGTCCGACTGCGACCAATATCTGAAAGGCGACCGCCCGCAGACGTTCATCGGTCCACAGATCGCTAATCCGCGACAGAGTCGGTCTGTGGGAGGTGGCCATAAACCGCTACATTCCACCCAACGGAACCGAAGGGGCTTCGCCTGCCAGGAAAACGGTATCTTTCCTGACAGGCAGTAAGCCTATAACTGTTATTGCTACCAAATCAACGGAATGGGGGCGAGTAGAGAATGCCGCCGTCCACGTACAGCGCATTCAGGCCCCGCTCCAGCTGGAGCTGACTATCCGGGCCCAAATGGCGGTCGAAGATCTCGCCATAGTTGCCTACGGCCTTGACGGCCATTACAGCCCAATCGCTGCTCAGGCCAAGCATCTCGCCCAAAGCGCCTTCGGTACCGAGAAGGCGCCGGATCTCCGGATTCGCTGTTTCCGCACCGATAGTTTCAACGTTTGCCTGCGTAACGCCGAGTTCCTCGGCGCTAATCAGGGCGTTCAGAGTCCAGCGCGCAATGTCGGCCCATTGGTCATCGCCGTGTCGGACCAGAGGTCCTAGAGGTTCCTTCGAGATGATCTCCGGAAAAATCATGTGGTCGTCGGGATTAGTCAATGTTGCCCGGGTGGAGGCAAGTCCCGAGGCATCCGACGTGTAGACATCGCACCGTTTGGCTTCGTAGGCTGACCGCGCCTCGGAGTTGGTTTCGATTGGAACCGGCTCGTAAGTAATGTTGTTGACGCGGAAGAAATCGGCCAAATTCAATTCGGTTGTCGTTCCGGTTTGGATGCAAACCGAAGCACCGTCAAGCTCTTTCGCACTGGATATCCCCAAATCCTTCGGTCCGATAAAGCCTTGGCCATCGTAATAGTTCGTACCGACAAACGTCAGGCCGAGGTCGGCATCGCGCGAATACGTCCATGTGGTGTTTCTAGATAGGACGTCGATTTCTCCAGCTTGGAGGGAAGGAAACCGGTTCTTGCCGGTCAAGGCGACGTATTGAACCTTGGATGCATCTCCGAGTGCCGCGGCCGCGAGTGCCTTGCAATAGTCCACGTCGAAGCCAACCCAACTGCCAGCGTCATCGGTGGAGGAGAATCCCGCAAGTCCAGTATTGATCCCACATTTGAGTTCGTCCGCAGCACGCACGTCGTCCAGAGTTGCGGCATGTGCTAATATACTTCCGCACACTAGACCAATAGTAGCAATGGACCCAGCAAGAATAAGCTTGGGCTTAATGACGGTCATCGTCAGTCCTCCATTTTGCTTGATAGTGTTTCGTCGCAAACAAGCTTGCGAGCGAACCGCTTCGAGCCTGTCCGATTGAGACCTTTTCAGGCGCGAACACGATGGCAGGTTGGCTGGCTGACGTCAACTAACAGCCTTCTCCAACACGGGCGTCACGTTCATGTAAAGAGGGTGCAAATGCTTGGCAATATGTCGCAATCCGAAGCGCCGAACCCTCCAAGAGGAGGGCTGCAGGTTTACTATCTTGCATTGCTTGGCTGTGTATCCGGACACCGGCCCATGAATACATTGAATTGGCGGCCGCCAATGTTCTGGCCACCAGTTGTGCTTCTGGTGTTGGTCGCCACTATTGCGCTTCATTCGTTATCTCTTGCACACGAGAAGGATTGTCCTGACGGAACAGAACTGTTTGCCGAGTACCATCTCTTTTTCGGTCGGAGCCAGGGAGGGGCCGAGGTTGTCAATGACGCCGCTTGGCGGGAGTTTCTCCGCAGCGAGATTACCCCCCGATTTCCAGAGGGTTTAACCGTCATGGATGCGAATGGGCAGTGGCGGAATGCAACTGGAGAGGTAGAACGGGAACGAGCGAAGGTGGTGGTTATCCTCGCTCCGGTCGGAGATGCAGGGCTGCAGAGCACCGAAGAAATTGCGCTGACATACAAGCTTGTCTTTGCTCAGGAATCGGTTCTGCGCACTGTCAACACTACGTGCGCCGCCTTGTGACGCTGTTCCGCAGTGGTGTGACAAGCGGGACCAGGGCGAATCTGTAGTGGTTCGGCCGTTGTCGGGTCCGAAAACCGCCTCTGCAGCCGAAGCCGCTAGGTCAGCCGCTGCGACATTGTCTTGCGCGGCCGCGGGGACTGAGCGTGGAACATGCCCGGCGGCGATATTTTCTGGAGCATTTCCACGAACAAGTCCGCGTTTTCTGATCCAATCGCCGCAAGAATCTTCTCATCTTCGGACTGCACTTGGGTCCTAATCTGTGACATCCGCTTTCTTGCGAGATCGGTCAGGACGAGGTTGACCTGCCGCTGATCCCGTTTGGCGATCTGCCGATGGACCAACCCGCTTGATACCATCCGGTCCACGAGTTTGGTCAGAGTTGGGGGATTCAACAGCACTAGGACAGCAAGCTCGCTCATGGTCACCGCTGGACGGGTGTCGAGTGTCTCCATCACTCGCCACGCCTCGATCTGGACCCCGAACGTCTTCAAGCGTTGCGACAGCGAAGCATGCACCTTCCGATGGGCGGCGGCGAGAACATAGGAGAGGTGACCCGCAATCTGAATCGGTGTGTTGCTCATGACTTAATCCACAATGATGCAGCGAGAATTAGTTGACTTGGAAAGAGATTTCAACTGTACTTGCAACATGCTTCAACACGGCTCCGACGGCTTGAGGATTTCTGCAGGCAGTTGCGACTTAGCCAGCCTGCCGCCGGAGTATGGGCGCGATTTTGACGGGCTGACACCAATGTGCGGCTCCGATTACCGCATCGCGCTGCTCGTCCCGCTCTGCGGAGCGGCTGGCATTTGGTCCCCTTCGTGTATTTCCAGCGCCCAAGTTGCAGTCGACGAGTTGAACCGCGTCGACGGGATCAATGGACGTCAGGTCCAGTTGCTCATGGTTGATGCCGCTGAGGAGGCGGCGATTCCAGTCGACATACTTGTCAACGAACTCATCGATGCGAAGGCGATCGACGCTATCGTAGGTGGCACATCAGCGCTGTCCGCCAACGTCTGAGCCGGGTCATCCACCAGCGCATCCCATTCATCTATACGCCGCTGTACGAGGGTGGAGAGACCACTCCCGGGATCATTGCCATCGGGGAAACACCGGGTTTGCAGCTAGCGCCTGCGATACCTTCCTTCATGCACAGTACAGGTTTCGCCGATGGGCGTTGATCGGTAACGACTATGTATGGCCCCGTATGTCCCACGCCTTCGCGAAGCGGGTTTTGAAGGGATGCGCTGCGGCGGTCGTGTACGAGCGCTACCTGCCCTTCGGCGTGGCAGACATGCGTCCGTTCGTAGAGGAAATCCGCCGGGCGCGGGCGGATGCCGTGCTCATTTCGCTGATCGGCCAAGAGGCAGTGATGTTTAACCGAGCCTGCGGCGAAGCGGATCTGCATCAAAGGGCTGTCCGGTTGTCATGCGCGGTGGAGGAAAACGGATTGCTCGCATGTGGGCCCGAGTCCCTCGAGAGGCTGTATGCGTCGGCCTCTTATTTTGGAGCTTTGCAGACAGAGGAGAACGCTGCGTTCCGTGAGAAATATCATGCGATGCATGGCGCCAATGCACCTCTGCTGAACACGCTGGGGCAATCGAGGTACGAAGGCATTCACTGTCTAGCAGCTCTTGTTACGGAGTATTCCGACGAATGGAGGTCTTGCGGCGCAAACTTTGCGACTCGCGTCCAATATCGCAGCGCTCGCCGGAGGGTACGCCCCGGTGCCGACGCGCGCCCCCTCCCAGCCTATCTGGCTAGAGCCACAGGGATGGAATTTGAAATACTTAAAAAATTTATATAACCGTATGTTAGATAATTTTATTTGAAATAGAAAGTTTTTAGCTTAGTCTTACGCCCCGATTGGGCGGCCAGTTCGGTCGGCGTGTAGCCCAGGTGGTCGGAACGCTTGTGCATTGGTTTTTTGCCGCCGTAGGTCTGCTGGCGACATTCGTCGGTGGCATTTGGTTCCTTCAGCGCTACTACGCGACGGCCACGCTGGAAACCGCGCTGGTGCGAGCGGCCTAGCCCGGATATCTCACCAGCGGGGGGTGCATGGAGCGGAAACGCGTGGTACAGGTAAGAAAGACAACCCCTTACCGGCCATGACGGAGCCACCCCATGCACACAGACTGTACCTCGACGCACCTGGCGTTTGAAGGCCTTGGCCGGCGGTCGGTGGTGGGCCGGTTCGACGGCGGCCGCCTGACGACGGACTGCGGCGTGCTGCTGCTGCGGGAGGTCGACCGGCGCTTCCGGGTGACGTCGCGGCTGGCGGCGTGCTTCCGCGACCACCGCGACCCACGCCGCATCGAGCATCGCCTGGAGACGCTGGTGGCGCAGCGGGTGTTGGCCCTGGCGGCGGGCTACGAGGATCTCAACGACCACGACCGGCTGCGCGGACGTGACCGGGGAGGGGCGGCGGCGGGCGCGGGACCGGGGGCATGCGCTGGCGGGGTCGAGCACGCTGAACCGCCTGGAGCTCGGCGTACCGGAGGCGGCGGCGCAGGACCGCTACCAGCGGATCGCCGCCGACCGGGAAGCGATCGAGCGGCTGCTGGTGGACCTGTTCCTGGAGGCCCATGCCGCCCCGCCGGCGGAGATCGTACTCGATCTCGACGCCACCGACGATCCGCTGCACGGCCGCCAGGAGGGGCGGTTCTTCCACGGCTACTACGGGCACTACTGCTATCTCCCGCTGTACGTGACCTGCGGCGAGCACGTGCTGTGCGCCCGGCTGCGCCCGGCCGATATCGATGCGGCGGCGGGCGCGGTGGACGAACCGGCGCGGATCGTGCCGCAGATCCGCCGGCGCTGGCCCGGGACCCGGATCCGGGTGCGCGGCGATGCCGGGTTCTGCCGCGAGGAGATCCTGCGCTGGTGCGAGGACGCCGGCCTCGAGTACGTGTTCGGGCTCGCGCGCAACGCCCGCCTGGAACCGTGGCTCGCGAAGGCGCTGCACAAGTCCCGGCGCCGGGGCGCCGCCACCGGCCGGGCCGCGCGGCGGTTCCGGGAATGCCGCTACCGCACGTTGACGTCCTGGAGCCGGGCCCGCCGGGTGGTCGGCAAGGCCGAGTGGCTGCCGGGGCTGCGCGGCGCCAACCCGCGCTTCGTGGTCACCAACATCCCGCGCCGCACCCTCGGGGCGCAGGCCCTCTACGAGGACCTGTACTGCGCCCGCGGCGACATGGAGAACCGGATCAAGGAACAGCAGCTGTGGCGGTTCGCCGACCGCACCTCGAGCGCGACGATGCGCGCCAACCAGCTGCGGCTGACCTTCTCCGCGTTCGCCGGCGCCCTGCTCACCCTCCTGCGCCAGGTCGGGCTGCAGGGCACGGCGCTGGCCCGCGCCCGCGCCGACACCATCCGCGCCCGGTTGCTGAAGGTCGCCGCCCGCATCACCGTCACCGTCCGCAGGATCCGGGTCGCGTTCCCGTCCGGCTACCCGCTGCAGGAGCTGTTCGCGCACGTGCTCGCCGCCCTGCGCGCCCCGCCGGCCCGCGCGGGGCCCGGCTGACCCCGCCCGCGCGGTCCAGCCTCCTCCTGCCGCACGCGCCGCGACCGGCGCCACGGAGGCCGTCTGCCCGGCGCCCGCCATCCAGCGTGACCCGCGCCCGGAATCCGCATTGCCGGGCTCTGTCGCGCCCGATCCCGGCGGCCCCGGGCGGCCGGGCACCGCGTCAGGGGCGTCGATACCCCCGGTACCGCCGCCAGACGCCTCGAGCGGGTCGCGGCAGGTCCGCTGGTGAGCGAAGCGGGCCAGTGTCTTGGACGGACTGAGCGTGTTCGAAAACATCTGGCTCGCCGCCCGACGATTCCTGCCGACGAACACTGCCACCCGCAAGACCAATGAGATCATCGAACGTCTGTCTCTCGCCCCGATCGCCCGCTCCACGCCGGGCCGGCTTGCGCACGGCGAGCGCCAGCACGTGGAACTCGGGATGGTTGTCGCGGGCGATCCGTGGCTCGTTCTGCTCGATGAACCTGCGGCGGGAATGACTGGGGCGGATGTCGAGCGACTCATCGAAATCGTGACCGAAATCACGCGCACGGCTGCCGTGGTCGTGGTCGAGCACGACATGCAGTTCATCCGTTCGATTGCCGAGACGGTCACCGTCTTTCATCAAGGCGCAGTACTCATTGAAGGCCAAGTGGACAGGGTGCTGGCGGACCCTGCCGTCCGCGACGTCTACCTCGGAAAGACGCCGTGACGGGCTCCGTGGAACGCTCCCCGGCCCTCGACGTCGCCGGACTCTCCGGCGGTTACGGGAAAGTGCCGATTCTTCACGGTATCCGGCTGAGCGTCCTCGACAACGAAGTCGTCGGGATCCTCGGGCACAACGGAATGGGGAAATCCACGTTGCTGCGGATGATCATGGGATTCCTGCCGACCACGTCGGGCGTCCTGCGTTACCGCGGCAGCGAGATCACGTCTCTCCCGCCTTTCGAGCGCGCCCGTCTGGGCATTGGCTACGTCCCCCAGGAACGCGGAATCTTCCCGGAATTGTCGGTCCGGGACAATCTCCGATTTGCTTGGCAGGGGTTTGCCAGCGAGTTCGAGCACGAAGCACTCGATTCGGTGCTCTCAGAATTTCCCCGGCTCGTCGGACTGCTCGACCGGAAAGGTGGCGCACTGTCTGGCGGCGAGCAACAGCTGCTTGCGCTGGCCCGCTGCCTGATGGGCGAACCGGATTTTCTGCTGCTCGATGAGCCGACCGAGGGGATCCAGCCATCGATCGTCGCTGAGATCGCCGAGACCCTGACCAGGCTGCAGGAGCGCACGACGCTCTCCATTCTTCTCGTCGAGCAGAATTTCGACTTCATCGCAGACCTCTCCGACCGTGTGCTGGTCCTGGAGCGCGGCCAAATCACGGGTGATCTCACGCGCGCCGACCTTGAAAATCCGACCAGGGTCGACGCACTGCTCGGTCTCGGCCGAGCGGGACTTGCCAGTAGGCAATCTCCGTTGGCGCGGTCTGCCCCTGCGGCGGTCGCCGACAGACGGCGCCAGCCACAGGCCACTGACGGCGTGCGAACTCGGGGGCACCTGCCCGCGAGACGCCCGGACAATTCTCCTAACCACCCAACTTCGGCGACAGCCATGACCGTCAATCGACCTACGCTTACCCAAATGCAGGACATGGCCCGCCAGTTCGGCATGGGACTAACCGACGACGAACTCGAGCAGTACCGCAAGGTCATGGAACCCTACATCCAGGCCTACGACAGGATCGACACTGCTCCGGACCATCTGCCGTCAGTGCGCTATCCGCGTTCCCCCGGATATTTTCCGGAGCCCTCCGAGAACCTGCTCAACGCTTGGTACGTGAAGACCGAGGTGTGCGGCGCACCCGAAGGTCCTCTCCGCGGGAAGCGCGTCGTCCTCAAGGACACGGTGTGTCTCGCCGGCGTCCCCATGATGAACGGTTCGTCGATCATGGAAGGCTACACACCGGAGACTGACGCAACGATCGTTACCCGCATGCTGGATGCCGGAGCGGTAATCGTTGGGAAGGCGCATTGCGAGAACTTCTGCCTTTCGGCTGGATCGCATACCGGAGCCAAGGGCCCGGTCCAGAACCCGTGGAAGCACGGCCATATGGCGGGCGGGTCGTCGAGCGGTTCAGCTGCACTTGTTGCCGCCGGTGAAGTCGACATGGCGATTGCTGGAGACCAGGGGGCTCGATCCGGATCCCGTCTGCGAACTGCGGCGTCTATGGCATGAAGGCCACCTACGGATTGGTTCCCTATACAGGCATCATGCCGATCGAGCGGACGATCGACCACGTGGGGCCTGTCACGTGCAACGTGGCCGACAATGCGCTCCTGCTCGAGGTCCTGGCCGGGGAAGACGGGCTCGACTCTCGCCAAGCCAGCCCAGAGGTCTTTCGCTACACGGAAGCACTTGGCCAAGGGGTCCAAGGTCTGCGGATCGGACTGCTGAAGGAGGGATTCAATCGTCCCGAGAGCGAGTCCGATGTCGATCAGAAAGTCGGTGCGGCCGCCGACCGCCTGCGTGATCTCGGAGCAGACGTCGATGAGATCTCCATCCCGGAACATTTTCTGGCGCTCGACTGCTGGACGGCGATTGTGGTGGAGGGGCTTCAGGATCAAATGATGTACGGCAACTCCGCGGGCACCAACTGCCGGGGGTTGTTTCTTCCTTCCATGATCGACCACATGGCGCAATGGAGAAGCCGGGCGGACGAGCTCAGCCACTCGCTCAAGCTGTGCATGTTCATCGGTGAGCACTTCCGCCAGCAGTACCGGGGCCGCTTTTACGGCAAGGCCCAGAACCTCATGCGCAAGGCGAACGCCGCCTACGCGGCTGCCTTCCAGAACTACGACTTGCTTCTGATGCCCACGCTGCCCATGAAGGCACAGGAAATTCCGCCACCCGACTGCTCCATCGACCTCTACATCCAGCGGGCGTTTGAAAACATCGGCAATACCGCACCGTTTAACGGCGGGCTGCCCGCGATGAACGTTCCGTGCGGTATGAGCGAAGGGCTACCAATCGGCATGATGCTGGTTGCGGCACCCTACAGCGAGTTGACCATCTATCGCGCTGCGCACGCGTTCGAGCAGGCCAGCGACTGGCGCACGCTGTAGAGGTCCTCCGATGTCGATTCTGACCGAGAGCCTGGCTGAGCGAATCGCCAACTTCGGCAGCCGCGATCCGGCGTCTGCCAGAAGTGTGCCCAGTACAGGGGCCTCCTATCTCCACGGCCCCGATTTTCCGCCGCTCGAGGAGATCACAGTTTCGCAGTTGTTGCGGCGGGCGGCCTCCCGCTGCGGTGCTGGCGACGCAGTCGCGTGTCCGCACCAGGCAATCCGGCGCACCTACCGCGAACTCGACCGAGAGACCGATGCGTTGGCGGCAGGTCTCCTCGCCATCGGACTCGCAAAGGGCGACCGGGTCGGCATTTGGTCGCCCAACCGGTACGAATGGCTTCTGACCCAGTTTGCCACTGCCCGTGTCGGCCTCGTACTGGTGACTATAAACCCGGCATACCAGCTGGCAGAGGTTGAATTCGCCCTCAACCACGCCGGTTGCCGGGCGCTCATCACCGCAGAAAACTTCAAGTCGTCCCAGTACGTGCGCATGCTTCGGCAACTGGCGCCGGAACTCGACCGGTGTCGTCCGGGTCGACTGCGGTCGGAACGACTTCCGCAATTGCGGTCGGTCGTTGCGATGTGTGCGGACCCCGGTCCCGGCATCTACGGCTTCGCGACTGTACAAGAGCTGGGTGGACCCGCCCAGAAGCTGCGTCTTGCGACCATCGACGCCGCCCTGCAGCCTGACGACGCGATCAACATCCAATTCACATCCGGCACCACCGGAATGCCGAAAGGGGCGACGCTTTCGCATCGGAACATCGTCAACAATGCGCGATTCGTTGCCGACCGCATTCTCCTCACAGGGCAGGATCGGCTTTGTATCCCCGTTCCTTTGTACCATTGCTTTGGCATGGTCATGGGGGTTCTCGGTGCGATCAGCCGAGGGGCAATGGTGGTGCTTCCCGGCGAAGGCTTTGAGGCGAGGGCCACGCTGTCTGCTGTGGCAGACGAACGCTGTACAGCGCTCTATGGCGTACCAACGATGTTCGTGGCCATGCTCGAACAGTTGCGCGATTTCGATGTGGACCTCAGCGCGCTCCGAACCGGAATCATGGCGGGTGCGCCATGCCCCAGTGTGGTCATGGATCGGGTCATGAACGAGATGCGCGTGCGAGAACTGACGGTCTGCTACGGCATGACCGAAACTTCCCCGGTGTCGTTTCAGAGCTTGGTGGACGATCCGGTGGAGAAACGCTGTACGACCGTCGGCCGAATCCATCCGCATCTCGAAGCTCGGATCGTCGACGATTCGGGGACGGAGGTTCCGGTCGGCGAGCAGGGCGAGCTCTGCACACGCGGGTATTCGACCATGAAGGGGTACTGGAACGACGACGAAGCCACACGCGAGAGAGTCCGTGGAGGCTGGATGCACACTGGCGACCTTGCCCGATTCGACGCGGAGGGGTTCTGCACGATCACCGGCCGGATCAAGGACATGATCATCCGAGGAGGAGAGAACATCTATCCACGCGAGATCGAGGAACACCTGTTGCAGCATCCACACATCCGCGACGTGCAGGTCTTCGAGTCCCCGACTCCAGGTTCGGCGAAGAAGTCTGCGCGTGGGTGGTACCGAGCGGGGGCTGCGGACTTGCGGAGGATGACGTGCGCAGCTTCTGCGAAGGGACGATTGCGCATTTCAAGGTCCCGAAGCACATCCGCGTGGTCACGGAAATGCCTATGACGGTTACCGGCAAGCCACAGAAATTTGTCATGCGCCAGAGGATGTTGGAGTTGCTTGGGAAGCGGGGCAGGGAGGATCGCCAGATCAACCGGACGTACGAGATTGGGGCAGCGGCGGATCAGTGCCGGGATGGCGTCGGAGCGCGAGTATTCGGGAAGAAGCAGGCGTGATTCGACGAGGGCTGAGCCCATGGGCCCGGTAATCGCCAATCGACGGGCCTACCAAGCAAGAAGCCGGCGGCGCGGCTACTCACCAAGAACTCGTCTGAGTGCCAGTTGTTCGGGTTCGGCAACGTCCATAGCCCCCAGCAGTACCTCTGCACGTTCAAACCAGAGCGGGATGTGTTCGGGTGGTTGCGGCAGTGGGTCCCCTCGCGCAGCGACGGCGTAGTACAAGGGTGTGTAAGGCGCGTCGGTCCAGGGCGACATCAACGTACCCGGCACATGCAGCAGTCGGAGCACTTGGGCTTCCAGGCCCGTTTCCTCGAGAAATTCCCGTACGAGCGCTGCTTCAGGAGTCTCGCCGTCCTCGACCCCACCCCCGGGAAACTTTCGTGCCAGCACCGTACCGACGGCCTCGCGGGTGACCAAGACCCGATGCTCGCGTACCAGCAGCCCGTAAGACCGGAGATTGACGGGTCCGAACCCGGAACTCACTTTGCAGGAAGGCCCGCGGCTCCCAAGGCGTCTCGGATGCAGTCCAGTACGGACGCGTCCTCAATGGTGGGCGGCACCTTCGGGGTCCTCCCGTCGGCGATGGCTGCAATGACGTTTCGAAGAATCTTGCCTGAACGGGTCTTTGGAAGTTGTTCGACAACGACGGCCGTCCGGAAGAATGCGACAGCCCCGATTGCTTCACGCACCATCTGGACTGTTTCCGCGCCGATTTCTTCGGGGTCCCGGGTTACGCCTGCGTTGAGCACGAGCAGCCCGACCGGGATCTGTCCCTTGAGACGGTCCTGAACTCCAACTACCGCGCATTCGGCGACGTTACTGTGTCTGGTTAGCACCTCTTCCATTGCCCCGGTCGAAAGCCGGTGCCCCGCGCAATTGATGATGTCGTCTGTGCGGGCCATTACCCACACGTATCCATCATCGTCGATCATCCCCGCGTCAGCAGTGTTGTAGTACCCCGGAAACGCATTCAGGTAGGCCTTCCGAAAGCGCTCCTGATTGCCCCACAAGGTCGGGCTGAAGCCCGGCGGCATCGGAAGTCTGGCCGCCAGTGCACCGATTTCGCCGGAAGGCACGGGATTGCCTTCGTCGTCGAGTGCTTCCAGTGCGTAGCCGGGTGCGGGCTTCCCGGCCGAGCCAGCGCGCACCGGGAAACCCTCCGTCCCAGCGAAGTAACCCGTAATCGACCATCCGGTTTCGGTTTGCCACCAATGGTCAAAGACGGGGACTCCCAGAACCTGTTCCGCCCAGTGCACGGTGTCCGGATCGGCCCGTTCGCCCGCGAGAAATAGGGTGCGGAAGCGACTCAGGTCGTACTGGCCAAGCAGCTTTGCGTCGGGATCAGCGCGTCGGATGGCCCGGAACGCCGTGGGCGCCGTGAACAGCGCCGCGACGTTGTATTCAGAAATCACCCTCCAGAAGGCGCCAGCATCGGGCGTTCCCACCGGCTTTCCTTCGTAGAGGACCGTGGCGCAGCCGTGAAGAAGCGGCGCATAGACGATGTAGGAGTGGCCGACCACCCAACCGACGTCCGAGGCTGCCCAGAAGACCTCTCCGGGCTCTAGGCCGTAGGTCATGGCCATGCTGTTGGCCAAGGCCACGGCGTGGCCACCCTGGTCCCGGACAATGCCCTTGGGATCACCCGTGGTTCCGGATGTGTAAAGGATGTACAGGGGATCGAGAGCCGATACCGGGACGCAGTCCGCGGGGTTCCCCTCCGCCAGCGCCTGATCCCAGTCATGATCGCGTCCCTCGATCATGTCGGCGCGCGCGGAGTCCCGCTGCTTGATCAGGCAGTGCGCTGGGCTGTGCTTTGCGAGCTCAATTGCCTGATCTAGCATCGGTTTGTACGGAACGATCCGATCCGGCTCGATGCCGCAGCTACCCGCGATCACCACCTTCGGAGTCGCATCATCAATTCGCGACGCCAACTCGGGCGCCGCAAATCCGCCAAATACCACCGAATGCACGGCGCCGAGCCGCGCGCATGCCAGCATGGCGATCACCGCCTCCGGGATCATCGGCATGTAGATGAGGACCCTGTCGCCTCGGCCGACACCCAGAGCGCGAAGCGCACCAGCTGCCCGGGCGGTTGCATCTAGGAGTTCGCCGAAGGTAAAGGCGCGTTTGGTCCCGGTTACGGGACTGTCGTAGATGAGCGCGGTGCTGCTGCCCCGGCCGGCAGTGACGTGTCGGTCGAGACAGTTGTGGCAGGTGTTGAGTTCGCCGTCAGGAAACCAGCGGTAGAACGGCGGCTCCCTTGAATCGAGTATCCGCTGTGGCGCCCGGCTCCAGTCGAGTAGCCCGGCGCGCTCGCCCCAGAACGCCTCCATGTCGGACTGCCACGCCTGATAGAGCGCATCGTAGGAAACAGGCACACGAACCTTCCTTCTTCCGGATCAGGCGTTCGATTGCGGTCTCGGTCTCCGGACGTCCCGCGACCGATGACGGCTCGCCGAGCGAACCGTCAATCGGCCATACGGACACCGGAGCGAACGATCGTCGCCAACCGAATTATTCGCGGTTCCCCAAGAGCTGCAGCAGGAACACGAAGATCATCAGGAAGTCGAGGTACAGGCTCAGCGCCCCCATCACGGCTTGCTTGACCACAAGCTCGCCGGATTGCCCAGCCACGTACATCTCCTTGAGCTTCTGGGTGTCATAAGCGGTCAGTCCGGCAAAGATCAACACTCCGAGGACGGAGATCATGAACTGAAGTCCGGACGACTCCAGGAACAAATTCACCAGCATCGCAATGAAGATGCCGATCATTCCCATGAACAGGAACGATCCGAAGCCGGACAGCGAGCGTTTGGTGGTGTAACCCCACACCGACACGGCAAGGAACATGGAGGCGGCGATGAAGAAGACCCGAACAACGCTCTCGCCGGTGTAGACGAGGAAGATCGAGGACAACGAAACGCCGTAGCAGGCCGCAAGCACCCAGAACAGCATTTGCGCCGTTGACGCCTGCATCCGGCGGATCCGGAAGCTCATCAACAAGACGACACCAAGGGGCGCAAACATCACGATCCACGCCAGCGGTGAGGCGTAGAGCGCGAGACCGACCGACGTGAGCTGCCCGTTGCTGACTGCCAGGGACGACACTGCGAGCGCGACGGCGCCCGTGATGCCGAGGCCAGCCGTCATATAGCCGTATATCCGCAGCATGTATGCGCGGAGACCTGCATCGACGGCGGAAAGCTGGGAGGCCTGCTGGCGGACGTAGGGGTTGTTGGTGTAGTGGCCTAGGGCCATGGGCACGCTCCAAAAGGATCTTATAGGGGTCAGGCCGCGCTGACTTGGCCGCGGCCGGAAGCAATGATGCCGGGAATTATATGGTAGCGGTCTTCGGAACGGGCAATGCTTCGGCCGTCACTGCTGTGGCAGCAAAGTCCGGAGGTGTACCTCGCGGAGTTGCTCGAGGGAAACTGGACCGGGAGCGCCCATCAGCAGATCTTCGGCCTGCTGATTCAACGGGAACGGGATGACCTCCCGAATGTTGGGTTCGTCGGCCAGCAGCATGACGATCCTGTCGATGCCCGGCGCGATGCCGCCGTGGGGCGGCGTTCCGTACCGAAAGGCTTGGAACAGGGCCGGGAAGCGGGTTTCGACTTCCTCAAGGTCATAGCCAGCGAGTGCAAAGGCCTTGACCATGATGTCGGGCCGGTGGTTTCGGATTGCGCCAGAGGAGAGTTCCACCCCGTTGCAGACGATGTCGTACTGCCAGGCCAAAATGTCCTCCGGATCCGCTGCTGCTCCGAGTGCGTCGAGACCGCCCTGTGGCATCGAAAAAGGGTTGTGGCTGAACTCGATCTTCCCGGTGTCCGGGTTGCGCTCATACATGGGGAAGTCCACGGTCCAGCAAAAACGAAACGCACTGTCGTCGATCAGGCCGAGCTCCCCGCCGAGCTTCGTGCGGGCCACGCCGGCAAACGCTGCGGCGCTCGCTGGCTGGCCGCACACAAAGAAGACAGCGTCACCCGGGCCGGCGCCGACCGCCTCGCCGATGGCCGCCTCGGCTTCGGGCACCAGGAACTTCGCGATTGGTCCCTTGCCTCCGTCGTCGCCGAAGATCACGTAGCCGAGCCCTGCGGCTCCCTCGTCGCGCGCCCATCGGTTGAGGTTGTCAAAGAAACTCCTGGGCCGAGCGGCGGCTGCCGGGGCGGGAATCGCGCGAACGACTGCACCTTGCTCGATCTGGCTGCGGAACGCGCGAAAGGTGACTCCCTTGAGCATGAACGCCGAAGTTACGTCAGCAATCTCCAGTGGGTTCCGAAGATCCGGCTTGTCGGTTCCGTAGCGCAACATGGCATCGCGCCAGGCGATCCGAGGGAACGGGCCGCTTGCGACGGGCCGGCTGCCGAACTGGGTGAACACATCGTGCAGGAGCGGCTCGATCACCTCGAAGACATCGTCCTGCGTGGCATAGGCCAGTTCGACATCCAGCTGGTAGAACTCGCCGGGACTTCGGTCGGCGCGGGCGTCTTCATCCCGAAAGCAGGGCGCGATCTGGAAATACCGATCGAAGCCAGACGCCATCAGCAACTGCTTAAACTGCTGCGGGGCCTGCGGGAGCGCGTAGAAGCGTCCTGGATGCAGGCGACTCGGGACCAGAAAGTCCCGGGCGCCTTCCGGGGACGACGCCGTGAGAATCGGGGTCTGGATCTCGAGGAAGCCCTGTTCCGTCATGCGGCGGCGGATCATGGCAATGACCTCCGAGCGTAGCCGGAGATTGCGCTGCATCTTCTCACGCCTGAGATCCAGAAAGCGGTGGGTGAGCCGGACGGTCTCACCGGCTTCTTGTCCGCCGGCCACTTGGAGCGGGAGCGTGACGGCAGGCGATTCCACGTGGAATTCCTCGATCCGTACCTCCACGGTGCCAGTAGCCAGTGCCGGGTTCACCGTATCGTCGGAACGGGCAACGACCGGCCCGGTCACGGTCACCACGCTCTCAACCCGCACGCCTTCGATGGCAGCGAAAAAAGGCGCCTCTGCCGCTACCACGATCTGGGTCAAGCCGTAGTGGTCGCGCAGGTCGACAAAAAGCAGGCCACCGTGGTCACGCTTCGAATGCACCCATCCCGAGAGCCGCACAGTTGCGCCGACGTGATCGGGGCGCAGTTCACCGCAGTTGTGGGTCCGGTACGGATGCATGGCTAGTTCGTCCAGTGCCGCTCGGGACCGAAGCGCGGTGGGTGGGCCCGCACGGCTTCTTCGTTGACCTCGGTTCCCCAGCCGGGCCCGGAAGGAAGCACGAGCCGGCCGTTTCGAATTTCCGGAACCGTCGTCACGAGGTCGTCCTTCCAGGGGATTTCGTCGATGTCGATTTCCATGACGCGGAAATTGGGGACTGTCGCCGAGAAATGCGCGCTGTGTAGCGTCGACAGGTGTCCGTAGAAGTTGTGCGGCGCGACATTGATCTCGTAAGCGTCCGCCATGGCGGCGATCTTGAGACTCTCGGCGAGGCCGTTCCAGACCACGTCGATGATGCTGACGTCCACGGAACGGCACTCAAGGAAAGGCTTGAACTCTCTCCGCCCGTAAAGCGATTCGCAAGAGGCGATTGGCGTGCTGACGGCGTCCCGAATCCCGGCCAACGCCGGGGCATCGAAGAGATCGATTTCCGCCCACATCAAGTCTAGGTCGTCCAAGGCCCGCACCACCCGGCGGTAGCCTTCCGGGCGGTAATTGAAGTTCAGGTCGACCAGGATCTCCACGTCCGGGCCCGCCCCCGACCGGAATGCCTCGACCTGGGCGCGCAGCGCACGCTCCACATCAAGAGCAGGGTTAAGTTCGGGGCTGTTGTCGCCTACGCCGAACCCCGGCATGTAGACGCGGGGCCGATTGCCATCGAACAGGAAAATGTTGGTCTTGAGGGCCGTGAAGCCTTCGGACCGGACCCGCGTCCCCAGGGTCTCCACATCGCGGAGGGACGTCAGGGGCGGTTGTCCGATCACGTCCGCGTGCGCCACGAGATAGGTACCGCAGTGGGACCAGTAGAGGCGCAATTCCTCCCGCACCGGTCCGCCGAAGAGTTCACACACCCGTATGCCGAGGGCACGGGCCTTGACGTCGAGCAGGGCATTCTCGATCGCCGCGATTGCCTGCTGGTTGATGCCTCCGGGAGCTTGGCGGGTGCGCGCATAAAGCATCGCACTGTGACGCTCGACCGGGCGCGGGTCCAGGCCGACGAGATGCTCGCTCAGCGCCCTGATAACGGCGCTTAGGCCTGCACTGCCGTAGCTTTCGTTGAACTCCGACCAGCCAGTGACGCCCTCGTCAGTCGTGACCTTGAGGAACGACAGCACGCGCCAGCCGCCATCAGCATGCAGGATCTCGAATCCGGTGATCTTCATGGTGTGCATTCCCTGCAAGAAGCGCTCGCCGCGCTGGCCGGCAGCCGCGCGTTCAACGCACACTGCCCGGCGGCCATCCTACGCAACGGATCGTGGCCTGCCACGCGCCTATCCGGGGAATCGCGACGATGCGGCCGGACGCCGTTCCTCGTCGAAAGCGTTCCGGGGCCGGGGCTGGATCAACGGAAAAGGGAGAATGCACGGGTCCCAGCCGAGAACTCGAGACCGCTAGCCCGATACATGGCAGAGCGGGGACTCTGCAGCTGACATGTCAGTGGTGGCGCCACAAGGACGCCACGACCGGGCCCGCTCCGGCGCCCGGTCGAACTGCCCCCGATCCCCGCGCCGCGGCGAACACGGTCAGAAGCCGGGCACCACCCCGGCGTAGATGAGCATGGTGAGGATCACGCAGATCCCGCCCACGATTCCGATGATGTCGCCGGCACGCAGCAGAACCATCCCTCTCTTTAGCACCCGGTCCGCGCGCTCGAAGCCTTCCGAATCATCTTCGCGTTCAGGAATCTGGAGGCGCTGCAGGGTGGTCCTGCCATAGACGATCAGAATGAGACCAACAGCCAGGGTCACTCCGCTTACGACCGCGAAAATGTGAGGCTGGAAGTAGGCTGACATACGATGTTCTCCTAGCGGCGCCTAGCGTGCCGATCCGTGCGGCGGATATTACGGGAATTCGTGGCGCGTCCCGTTCGCAAGTATCGCGGGCGCACGCGGTCCGTCGTCATGACGTTGCCGGGCGGTAGAAACCTATCAACATGCGCTTTGTCAGTTCGTTACGGCGGGGCGGTCGTCAGCAAGCCAGTCCATCGGTTACCCTGCGGCAGCCATGGAGGGTAACAGCCGGGAGGCACGGGAATGGATCGGATTGGCTTCATTGGTCTGGGGCGGATGGGCCGTCCGATGGCATCCAACCTGCAGCGCAAGGGCTTTGACCTCGTCGTCTACGACATCAGCCGCGCGGCCTGCGATGCGCTTGCCGGGGTGGGGGCTGCAGTCGCAGACGATGTTTCCGGAGTGGCTGAAGAGGCGCACACCATCTTTACCTGTCTCCCTTCCCACGTGGAAGTCGAGGCCGTGGTGCTCGGGACGGACGGCATCATCGCGCTCGCCAGGCCCGGCACCACAGTCGTCGAGATGAGCACGATTGATCCGCTGGTGACGGACCGATGCGCGGAAGCTCTTGCAGGCGCGGGTATGCGCTGCGTCGATTCTCCGATCGGGCGGCTTGCGAGCCATGCCGATGCCGGTGAGTGCCTGTTCATGGTCGGCGCCCAAACGGAGGAATTCGACGCCGTGCGGCCCATGCTCGAGGCAATGGGCACGTCGATCCATCACTGCGGTCCCGTTGGCAGCGGAATTCGAACCAAGCTGGTGAACAACTATCTCGCGATCACTCTCTGCCAGGTCAATGCGGAGGCGCTGGCGCTTACCCGGCGGTTCGACCTCGATCTCGAACGAACGCTGGACGTATTGCACGGCACGACCGCCACCAACGGCCAGCTCAAGATCAACTACGCGACCAAGGTGCTCAAGGGCGATATCAGTCCGGGGTTTCAAATAGACCTTGCCCACAAAGACCTTTCGCTGGTGACACAGGCGGCCAATGCCTGCCGGGTGCCGATGCCGGTAGCGGCAGCTGCCCGCGAGTGCCTGAGCTTGGCCCGGGCTCGGGGATGGGGAGGTAACGACTTCTCCGCCCTGCTGGACGCGCTGTGCGACAGCGCGGGTATCGAGCAGGTGCGGTTTTCGGAAAGCGGCTGAGGGATCTGAACCGATCCTGCCCGGAACCGGTCCACGTTGGTCGGAGAGCCGGCACAGGAGGTTCACTCCCTGGTGGGATTCGTCAACGCTCGTGCGTCCAGGGCTTCGCGCGCGTGGTGTAGGAGACATAGAGTGGATGCCGCGGATGCCCCTGCTTCGTGATCCCGAAATGGTGGAGTGTTGGCCCCGCTTCCCGCAGAAGACGCTCGGCAGCCGCGCCCCTGTCCAGAATTGTTCCGTGATTACCCCATGCGCAGAGAATCCAATCGGCCCAGCGGCAGCTCGCGCTGATCATTGCGTCGTTGTCCGGACCGACCGGGTCCGAGGCGATTCGGAGCTCTGCGGGATCAGTACTCCGCCATGCAAAGATGTTGCATACTCGGAACGCGCCGAACCCCGCCGACCGTGACCGGCGCTCGCAGCGCTCCACCGTTGGGTCGTTCCGGACCTCGGTGGCGGTTGAAGGATTCAGCATCACGTAGAGCGCCCGTCGACCCGAAGGCTTCCATGTCCGCGTCAGGCTGTAGCGGTACCGTCCGCAATCGGAGTAGATCGCCTCGCTAGCCGCGCTCGGATCCCTGAAGGTTCGCCTCATCACCATTGGATGCCTCGTCCCGTCGTCTGCGCAAGGAATAGGTTCGTCTGCGCAAACCACCAGGTACACGACAGGGAGCGCTCCGCTTTGCACCCCGTTTGGCGGCCAATAGTTCCAGCGTTCACGGGATTGAAGATCGGCGCTGCCCCAATGACAACCCGGTACCCGGCTGAATGGGCTGCGGAGGATCCTGGCGGCACGATCCACCGGGAATTCACTCTTTGGAATGGTTGCACAAGCCGCCAGCGTCAGCCTATGTTGGGGCGTGCGTTTTCTTCAGGTTATCGATTGCTCCTACCGGCGCCGGGTTGCAAGAGTGCCCAAGGAACGCTGCCAGTTGCGCCGCCCCGAAGAAGTTGACGAGGTCCGCAACCTACCCCAAACGGCTATTCGTAGCGGGACCAAGCGAGACGCTGTGGCCACCGCATCCAATTCCGGCCTGGCGGCGGTGCGTGCGCTTTGAGGATACGGAGCGGTCAGATAGCTGCATCCAGCCGGGATTTGCCGATTACCGAAACGGCTGATCTTGAGCGCCTCTGTGACCAACTGGCTGATCATCCGTTCGTCTGTATCGATACCGAATTCCTGAGCGGCCAGACCTTCTGGCCGAAACTGTGCCTTGTCCAGGTCGCGGGTTCAGACGGGCAGGGGTATGCGGTTGACACCTTGGCCAGACTGGATCTTGAGCCGCTGTTCCGGCTCCTCAACGAGGCGCCCCCCATCAAGGTGTTTCACGCGTGTCGGCAGGATGTGGCCATCTTCTTCCTGGCAAGCGGGAGCGTTCCAACCCCGCTGTTCGATACCCAGGTGGCGGCCATGGCCTGCGGATACGGAGAAGCGGTCAGCTACGCCAACCTCGCGCAGGCAATTGCCGGGGTGGCGATCAGCAAGACCGACCGCTTCACGGACTGGTCCCGCCGTCCGCTCTCGTCGACTCAGCTGGACTATGCGCTGGCCGACGTGACGTACCTTCCTGCGATTTACCGGAAGCTGGCCGGCCAACTTGACGCCGCGGAGCGCTGGCAGTGGCTGGACGAGGAAATGGAGACGCTGACCGACCCTGACTCGTACAGACTGCGTCCGGAGGAAGCTTGGCGGCGGGCCAAGCTGCCGCCGCTTCCACCGCGCCAGCAAGTGATAGCCCAGTGCTTGGCCGCGGCACGCGAGGACATAGCCAAGAATGCCGACCGACCGCGCCGCTGGATTTTGTCGGATGAGGTGTTGGTTCAAATTGCCCGAACGGCCCCCAAGACGGCGGCGGAACTCGCCGACATCCGCGGTCTTTCCGAATCCGTATCTCGGGGCAAAACGGGTGTCCGGCTGCTCGAAGCGGTACGCGACGGGCAGTCGCCGCCGTTACCCGACGTCGGCACGCGCGCGCGTTCGAGAACAAAATCACCAGCCGCCGCGGTCTTGCTGCGGGCTCTGATCCGACAGGTGGCGGCGGAGCACGGGATTGCTGCGAAGCTGCTTGCGAGTACCGAGGAGCTGGACCGGATCGCCGCGGGCGAACGGGACATGCCCGCGTTCAAAGGTTGGCGTCACCAGGTGTTCGGCGAGCGCGCTGCCGCACTTTGCGAGGGCCGGATCGCGCTGGGAGTGGAAGGAGGAAAACTCAAGGAAATACCGATCGACGATGACCGCTGAATTCGAGCGAATTCAGCGGTAGGCGATGCGATGTTCGCATCCGAGCGCCTGTGCCAGGGTCTTCAGGCGCGCACGCACGACTGCGGCGTCGAGGAGCCTCGGCACGGTCAGGACGAGGATCTTGCCCTGTAGTTCGAGCCGGCAAGTTTCTAGCGTTTCCGATGTTCCTCCTCCGACCGTCATCGCCAGTCGCAATGCCAGTCCGACGGTCCGGGACCACTGAACCTGCGACGGCGAGACGAGTTCGGCGATCGACCTGACCCTGCCGGTCACAGCGGCGCCGGTGTAGCGCGCGCGCAATGCCAGCGCCAATCGGATGCGGGCAGTCTGACTGACCGGCAGCAGCGGCCGCAGCGCGACTCGGTCAAAGGCATAGCGGGCTCGATGTTCCGGGTGCTCGTTCCAGGCGATATCGGCCAGCCGGGCGCAGGCTCTCAGGAACTCGCTCTCCCGGCTCCGCAACCCGGCAGTCGTGAGCGCTGGTTCGAGCCAGCGGGCGATGAGATCGGTATCGCCGACGAAGGGTCGGTTCGCCGGCTCCAGCGAGGCACACGCTTCGAGGAGTGGCGAAGGCTCCTTTTCGTGTGCGGGCGGCCGGAGGAGGTCCAGCAGGATCCCTTCTCGGAGCCCGAAAGCCGAGAAGATCACTTCGGACGGGCGTACGCATTCCATGACGGCGAGCAACGCGGCTGCGGCATAGGGGAGGCCCAGACGTCGATGGCTGGGAACCGATTGCGGCAGCTTGCGGACCGGAAGGTTGGTGAGTTCGGCCAGGTGTTCGGTGAGTTCATCGGCAGGCAGTCGATAGCCGTGAATAATCGGAAGCGGATACCTTGTGCGGCTCTGCAGCGCGCGAGCCAGCGCCCGCCACGATCCACCAATGGCGTAAAACGGTCGGTCACGCCCCTCCCGCAGCCAACCCACCCTGCGCAGTTCCTGCTCAAGCGCTCTCCGGGCTTCGGCCGGAACCCGGCGGCTTCTTTCCATGAGGCGGAGCGTTCCTGAAGGCAGCGAGTCATCGGCCAGAACCCTTTGCTTGCGGATTCGGGCGAACTCGATGCTGCCTCCCCCCATGTCGCCGAGGATGCCATCGGCGCGAGGGATTCCTGCCATCAGTCCTCGGGCGGCGAGCCGAGCCTCCCGCTCGGCGGTCATGACCTCGACGTTGATTCCCGTGCTCTCGCGGATGTCCCGAATCAGCGGCTGTCCGTCGGCGGCATCGCGGATCGCGGCGGTCGCCACCATGCGGATCTGCCGCACCCCCATCGCCTGGGCCAGGCCATGGAATCGCTGGACCGCCGCAAGCGCGAACTGGCGCCCCTGTGTCTTCAGCTTTCCGGAACTGTCGAGCGTACGGGCGAGACCGACGAGCACACGCTCGTTGTAGAGAACGACGGGTGCCCGCGCCGGCGGCCGGTACACAACTAGGCGGAACGAGTTGGATCCCAGGTCGGCGACGGCAACCGGGCGCTCGGCTTCTTGCGCGGGCCCGTGGGCCCGCCGCTTTGTCATGCGCGGGACGACGCGGTCTCTATGGCGGTGTCGCTTAGCGGCACCGAGCGCGGGGCCCCGGTACGCAGGGCCTTTCCGCGGCCGGACAGCGAAGGATTGTCCATGAAGTACTGGTGCGCCGACTCCGACTTGGCGCCAGCCTGCAGCGGCCGGTACCTGCCGTCCTCCAGCATTTCCCAGCTCTGCGCCCGGTCGTTGAGGTTCGCCACCATGATCTGGTCGAGCACCTGCTGGTGCACGGTGGGATTCAGGATCGGTACCATCGTTTCACACCGCCAATCGAGATTGCGTGGCATGAGGTCGGCAGACGCCATGAAGACCTTCGCCTGCCGCGAGGGCATCTTCCGGCCGTTGCCAAAACAGTAGATCCGGGCGTGTTCCAGGAAGCGTCCAACAATGCTCTTCACGCGGATCCGCTCGGACAGCCCGGGCACGCCGGGACGCAGACAGCACACACCGCGCACGACCATCTCGATCGAGACGCCGGCTTGGCTGGCTGCGTAAAGGGCGTCGATCATCTCCGGGTCGACGACCGCGTTGACCTTGATCCAGATGGTTGCTCGACGCCCGGCACGCGCGTGGGCGGCTTCTTCCTCGATTAGTTCCAGCAGTGACGGACGAAGATCGGCAGGTGCGACCTTGATTGCCTGCCAGGCTTCCGGCTCGGCGTATCCGGTCAGCAGGTTGAACAGGGCGCTGGCGTCGCGGCCGATGACCGGATCGCAGGTGAACAACGACAGATCGGTGTAGATCTTCGCGGTGGCGGGGTGGTAGTTGCCGGTTCCGAAATGGACGTAGCTGATCGGACCATTTGTCTCCTGCCGGATCACGAGTGACGCCTTGGCGTGGGTCTTGAGTCCCATGAATCCGTAGACCACGTGCACGCCGGCCCGCTCCATATCCCGCGATAGCTTGATGTTGGCCTCTTCGTTGAAGCGCGCCTTCAGCTCGACCAGGGCGGTGACCGACTTGCCCGCTTCCGCCGCCTCGATCAGCGCGTCGACCACGGGTGAGTCCTCTTGCGGGGTGCGGTAGAGCGTCTGCTTGATCGCCAGCACCTTCGGATCCCGCGCCGCCTGCCGCAGGAACTGCACTACCACGTCAAAGCTCTCGTAGGGGTGGTGGACGATCAGATCCTTCTTCCGGATCGCGGCGAAGCAGTCGTCCCCGGTGCTGCGAATGCGCTCCGGGAACCGCGGTTCAAACGATTCGAACCGCAGGTCGTCGCGCCCGCACTGCACGATTTCAGAGAGAGCAGCGACCCCGATAATGCCGTCGGCCTCCACCACGTTGTCCGGGTCTACCCGCAATTCCTGCAGCACGGTCTCCCGGAGGTCGGCTGGCATCTCGGCGCTGATCTTGAGCCGCACCACGTCCCCTCGGCGGCGCTTGCGGAGCAGCGTTTGGAAGGAGCGGACCAGGTCCTCGGCCTCTTCATGAAGCTCGATCTCGCTGTCGCGGATGATCCGGAAGGTGCCGTAGCCCAGAAGTTCGCAGTTGTTATAAATCCGGTCGACGAACGTGCGGATCACGTCCTCCAGCATGACGAAGCGGAACGGCTGACCTGGCAGCCGAACGAAGCGAGGGAGTACCGCCGGAATCGGGATCAGGGCATGGAGGTTCCGGGCGCCCCTCTTGCGCGGCCGGAGGCTCATCACCAGGACAAAGCCGAGATTGGCGATGAAGGGGAAGGGGTGCGCAGGGTCGATCGCGAGCGGCGTGAGCATCGGGAAGATTGCGCGCCCGAAGTGATCCGACAGCCATGCGTGTTCGTCGCTAGTGAGATCGCCGGGATCGATCACGTGCAGGTCCGCTGCGTTCAGCTCGGTGCGAAGCTGGCGCCAGCACGCCTGCTGCTCGGCCATCAGCTGCGCCGCGGCTTCGTTGACCTCGACGAGTGTCTCTGCGGGAGACCGTCCGTCCGGCGAACGCCGCGTAACGCCGGCGTTGATCTGACCCATCAGCGCGGCGACTCGCACCATGTAGAACTCATCGAGATTGTTGCCGGAGATGGAAAGGAAGTTCACGCGTTCCAGCAGCGGGTGGTGGGGCTTGCTGGCTTCTCGCAGGACTCGACGGTTGAATGCGATCCAGGACAGTTCCCGGTTCACGAACCGACGCGTGCCCAGTTCGGCCAAGGGATCATGCCGCCGCACCGGTGCTTGCGGCGGGCGACGCGGCTCGACTTGCTGCGGTACCGTGGTCGCGGTTTCAGCCTCCATTCCGTCTCCCCGCTGCCCGTTCAGTCGACGGGATCAGAACGTTCCCGGGTAGCCGCCGCCGTCGAGAAGGATGTTCTGCCCGGTGATGTAGCCGGCGAGCGCACTGCAGAGGAACGCGCAGGCTGCGCCGAACTCCTCCGGAGTGCCGAAGCGACCGGACGGATTGCCTGCAGCCCGTTCCGCGGCCGCCTCGTCAACGCTGACACCGCGTTTCTTGGCCTCGAACTCGATCGTGCCCCGCAGCCGATCGGTATCGAACGGGCCCGGTAGCAGGTTGTTGATGGTGACATTGTGGGCCACGGTCTTGCGGGCCACGCCGGCGACGAAGCCCGTCAAGCCGCTGCGGGCCCCGTTGGACAGCCCGAGGATGTCGATCGGGGCCTTCACCGCGCTCGAGGTGATGTTGACGATCCGCCCGAACCGCCGCGTCGTCATGCCGTCAACCGTCGCCTTGATCAGTTCGATAGGCGTAAACATGTTGGCGTTGCAGGCCGCCGTCCAGTGTTCGCGGGTCCAATCCCGGAAATCTCCGGGTGGGGGACCACCGGCGTTGTTGATCAGAATGTCGGGGTCGGGGCAGGCGCCCAGCAACGCTGCCTGCCCGTCCGGCGTGGTCACGTCGGCAGCAACCGTCTTCACCGTGGCTCCGTGGGTCGCGACCTTTGCCACGTCCCCGGCGGTCCGTTCCAGGGTTTCGCGATCACGCCCGTTCAGCACAACGTGCACGCCTTCTTCAGCGAGGGCCAGTGCGCAGCCACGGCCCAATCCGCGGCTGGAAGCGCACACGATCGCGGTGCGCCCGGCAATTTGAAGATCCATGCAAGCCTCCAAGCAAGTTCGCTGGCCGTATCAGGCGTCCAGATCCGCGGAGTTGGCGAACCAGGCCCGCACAAACGGGATCGTGAGTTTGCGTCGGCGCGCAAGGGCAGCCGCGTCGAGTTCGGCGACCAGCCGCTGGGCCGCAACGAAGGATCGCTGCATGCGCCGTACGAGGAAGAGTATCACTTCATTGTCGACGCGTATGCCGCGATCGCCGAACTGTTTCTGGAGTACGCACCCGAGCAGTTCGTCGTCGGGCAGCCCGAGAAACGCCGTCTGCATGGCGCGGAGGCGGGAGACCAGATCCGGAATCCGAAGACCAAGGTGCGCCGGAGGGCAGCGGCAGGTGAGCAGCAGGTGACCTCGCGCCTCGTGGACGGCGTTGAGGAGATGGAACAGACAGCCCTCGTCGACCGTGGCTTCGAGGTCTTCGACCAGCAGAGCAGGAGCCTCTCCGCGCGCTGCGTCGAGCGCCGGCTCCAGGCGCGTGGCTGAGTGTCTCGACGCTCCGGAGCGGGCGCGCCAGACGGCACCGATGTGGCTTTTCCCGGCTCCGGCGGGGCCGATGAGGGCCAGGCCAGGAGGCCGCCAGTCGGGCCAGCGGTCGATCCACGCGATGGCGGATGCGTTGGCGGCGCCGATGACGAGATCTTCCCGGCCTCGAGCCTCCCGCACCTCGAACGTGAACGTCTGCTGGGAGACCGACATTCAAGGTTCCCGATAGAACTCGCTGGTGCGGTACCCGTCCTGCGCGGCCCTGAGCAGCACTGCGATCACCGCGGCAGCGGGCACCGCGATCAGGACTCCGACAAAGCCCAGCAGGGCGCCACCTGCAAACAGCGCAAAGATCGTGCTGACCGGATGGAGGCCGAGCCGCTCGCCGATGAGGCGGGGTCGAAGGACGTAGTCGTCGAGCACCTGGCCCGCCACGAAAACGACGGACGCTGCCACGGTCTGCCATTCCGCCCCGAAGGCGAGAGCTGAGAGACCGACCGAGAGCAGCAGTCCGAGCACTGTCCCGATATAGGGGATGAACGAGATCAGACCCGCGAACAGGCCGATGAACACCCCGTTGGGAACGCCGATCAATCCGAGGGCAATGGCATAGAGGCTAGCCAGGATTGCACAAGTCAGCGATTGGCCCCGGACAAAACCGGCAAGGACCTGATCGATTTCGGCGAAACGGGCGCGCGCAGCGGTTAGGTTGCGGCGCGGCAGCAACGCGTCGATCCGGGCTACCAGGGTGTCCCAGTCCCGGAGCAGGTACCAGGCCACCAGCGGGGTGACGAGCAGTAACCCGGCCACGTTGATGAATGCGGCACCCGACCGGAACAGGTTTCCCAAGGTCTTGGGCGCCCACGATCCAATTTGTTCTGCAAGGAGCGGCAGCAGATCCTGGACCTGGTCCGCGGTTTCCCATCCCAGGTGATCCGCCGCCAGCCGCCGTACTTGGTCTGCCAGCCCGATCAGGCGCCGGACGAGACCCGGCGCGTCCGCCATGAAGGTCTTCGCCTGGTCGATCACCACCGGCAGCAACAGGGCGGTGAAGGCAAAGGCCACCAGCGCGGCCAGGATCAGCACCAGCGTCGTGGCAAGGCTCCGACCAAGGCCCAGGGCTTCGCACCGGTCGACGACTGGATCCAGCAGGTACGCGAGAGCCGCACCGAGGACGAACGGAAGCAGGATGGAGGAGAACAGCCAGAGGAGGCCGGCTACGCCAACGAAGAACGCGAGCCAAGCCAGGACCACACTGCGGGGGCCGGGGAGCAGGGGCACGGGTGTCAGTCGACGACGGGCTGCGCCGGCGGGGCGGCCTGATCCGGCGATTCGGGAAGTTCTTCCTCGGACGGAGGGGAGTCGGCGACCAGCGGCCAGCGGAGAGTCCAGGGGTCGCCTTCGGTTTCGACGTCAAGGCCGGCGGCGGCGAGCACATCGTGCACGGCGTCCGGCGGGCCGCTGTACTCAAGCAGCAGGTCGGAGGAGTGGGTCGACAGGCGCTGGATCGTCACACGGCCAAGCCGGCTGGAACGGCCGAGTTCCGTTCGGATCCGCCGCCACTCGCTGAAACTGCCGAACTCGGCCCGAACGGAGAGGGAGCCATCCGCGTCCCGGCGGGCATGCATCGACCGAATCCAGAGGTCGGCGGCAGCACGTGTGATCGTCATGGCTGCACGCCGAAGTAGATCCCATCCGGATTCGTCCGGTGTTCCCGTCAGCCGGAGGCGCAGCGGTTCCGCCAGCGGATGTCCCTGGTCGGTCAAGCGGACCGAGACCTCAAGGCGGTTGCCGCCAAGTGTCCGGTCGGCGACTGCGAGCAGCGCATGGGTGACGCCGTAGCGCCGAGCCAGTCCGGCGATCCGATCCGGCGTGGCCGCCGCCGCATCGGCTGCTGCCAGAGTCGCGAGGTCACCGACCTCGCCGTGAGGTACGAGCAAGGGAATAAAGTCGACCGATCCGTCCCGCCCGGCCCAAGCGTCGAGCCAGGGGTTGTCATCCCACAGGCTCAATCGGCCATTCTGCCGCAACACCGGGATCAGGACATGGGGGGGAGGTCGGCGCTCTTCGAAGGTCAGGCCCAGCTGGCCCAGTAGGCCGCGCACCTCGTTGGGATCGAACTGGACCTCAAGCGTCGCCTGGTAGCGGTCAGATGCGACCCGCTCGTTCTCGATCGAGTACCCGTTCACGAAGCGTGCCGGGTCGAGGCGAACCTCTTCCGGGACGCGTCCAGCGTCCTGTTCCAGGAGCAGCCACTGGAGCAGGCGGCTGAAAGCGGCGCGCTCACCGGCGCGGAGCGCAGCTTCCCGGGCGGCGCTGCCGTCGGCGCCGTACTCGTCGACCGTGATCCCGCGCACGATGTAGACATCGGGGATGTCCTGAGCTGCAGCCGGAGCATTGATGCTTCCCGCAGCCACGAGAAGGTATGCCGCCGTCGCCCATCTCGCCGGATGCCGTGCCCACTCTCCCATGGTGTGCAATATAAAGGAAAGGAGGGCGCCGTCCCGGCGCCGGCCGCGCGGATCACGATGGTTCCTGATCCAGTTCCTTGCCACGGGCGGTGCCGAGCCACGATGACCGGTTCCAAGAAGTACACCTATGCAGGTGCGGGCGTCGATGTCGATGCCGCGGAACAGCTGGTAGCCCGCCTGGCGCCGCTCGCCCGATCGACGGCACGCGCCGGTACCGACTCGGTTCTCGGCGGGTTCGGGGCGGTTTTCGACCTTCAGCGTGAAGGATTCCGGGATCCGTTGCTGGTGGCATCCACCGACGGGGTAGGAACCAAGCTCTTGCTGGCCGATGCTGTCGGCAGACACAACGGGATCGGGATCGATCTGGTCGCGATGTCGGTCAATGATCTTCTGGTGCAGGGTGCGAAGCCACTGTTCTTTCTGGACTACTTTGCCACCGGTCGCCTGGACACCGACCATGCCCTCGATGTCCTGCGGGGAGTTGTCGAGGGGTGCCGGCTGGCGGGATGTTCCCTTGCCGGCGGCGAGACGGCGGAGCTGCCCGGCATCTATGCGGGGCGGATGTACGACCTTGCCGGCTTCGCAGTCGGCGCCGTCGAGCGGGACCGTCTCCTCCCGCGTGCCGATGTCGAAGCGGGAGATGCCGTGTTGGCGCTGGAGAGCGCGGGACTCCATGCGAACGGCTTTTCGCTGGTGCGCTCAATCGTGAGCGGCGAGGGCTTCGACCTTGCGGGCCCGGCGCCGTTTGCGCCCGAGTCCCTCCTCGGAGAGGCGCTCCTTCGGCCAACGCGGATTTACGTGCCGGCCGTCCTCCCGCTGCTGGAGGACGGCTCCGTGAAGGCGCTTGCCCACATCACGGGGGGCGGCCTTGCCTCCAATTTGGCGCGGGTGCTGCCGGCAGGAGCCGGTGTCACGCTCGACGGCGCCGCGCTCCGGCTCCCGCCCCTCTTCGAATGGCTTCGCGTCGCCGGAGGTTTGGAACCAGAAACCCTGTTCGGCACGTTTAACTGCGGGGTCGGGATGCTTGCGGTCGCTGCGGCAGATCGGACCGATGCGCTCGCGCATGCCCTGCGGCAGCAGGGTTTGCGCGCATGGCGGGTGGGGACGGTCACCGCTCCGCGGGAGCCCGCGGTCGTGATCCGGGATCCGGAAGCGGCATGGCGTCAATGAGGGTTGCCGTGCTCGCGTCGGGGCGCGGCTCAAACCTTCAGGCTCTGCTGGACCGCGCGGCTGATTCGGGGAGCGCCGGCTATCGGGTTGTGCTTGTCGTCTCCGACCAACGGAACGCGGCGGCGCTCAGCCGTGCCCGTGCGGCCGGGATCTCCGCCGCCGTGGTGGAGCGGCGCACCGGCGAACAACGCTCGGGTTTTGATGCGCGCCTTGCCGCGGTGCTGGACCGTGCGGACGTGGATCTCGTCTGCCTGGCCGGCTTCATGCGCATCCTCGGTCCGGCCTTCGTCGAGCGATGGCGGGGCAGACTGGTCAACATTCACCCGTCGCTGCTACCGGCCTATCCGGGACTGGATACCCACGCTCGCGCGCTTCACGATGATGCGGACCGCCACGGATGCACGGTGCACTGGGTCCGATCCGAGGTCGACGCAGGACCCATCATTACGCAGGTGTCGGTTCCGGTGCTCCCGGGCGACGATCCGGAGACACTAGCCGCGCGGGTCCTGGTCCAGGAACATCGGATTTACCCCGACGCGGTATCCGAAATAGCGGCCGGCCGCTACCGGGATCCCGGCGGCACCGGGCCGGGCGGGACCGGTCAGCCAACGATGTCGACGGCGGAGAAGAAGTAGGCGATTTCGCGCTGCGCCGCTGCCGGACTGTCGGAACCGTGCACGGCGTTCCGCTCGATCGAGGAACCAAATTCCTTGCGGAGAGAGCCCTCTTCGGCGTCGGCCGGGTTGGTGGCACCCATTACCTCGCGGTTCCGGGCAATCGCGTCCACGCCTTCCAGCACTTGCACCACGACAGGCCCGGACGTCATGAAGTCGCAGAGCGCTCCGAAAAACGGGCGCTCCCGGTGTTCGGCGTAGAAGCCTTCCGCGTCCCTGCGGGCCAGGAGGAGTCGGCGCTGGGCCACAAAGCGGAGGCCCGTGTCTTCCAGACGCGCAATGATGCGCCCGGTCAGGTTGGCCGCCGTGGCGTCCGGCTTGA
Source organism: Alphaproteobacteria bacterium (assembly GCA_965215575.1). Lineage (GTDB taxonomy): Bacteria > Pseudomonadota > Alphaproteobacteria > TMED109 > TMED109 > VXPW01. Next base: position 890,905 of record OZ244069.1, on the reverse strand, counting down.
TGATGGAGAGGGTCCGCTCAACCGGGGCGCTTTCCAGGCGCGGCGCCTCTCCGGCGGGGTCGGCCTCGGAGGGGGTGGCGCCGGCCGGGCCGTCGTCGGGGGCTGCGGCGGCGGCCGGTGCGCTCGCGTCGGTCGGCGATTCAGCGGCGACGGCCTGCGGCTCCCAGCGGCCCTCCGTCGTCTGCAGCGACCATTGCACGGTCCCATCCGCTCTGCGGGTACGGGTAAACGCTTCGGCGGACTGCGCCGCTTGTGGGTCGCTCGCGTCGTAGAGCAGGCAAACCCGCTTGAAGGCGTCGGCGTCCGCGTGATCGGCTCCGTCGAGCAGGATCAGCAACTCCGCGCCGTTCGGCACGCTGGTCGTGGTCGTAAGGAAGACCGGCTGCGCTTCCGGGTGTTCGTCGCCGTCCGAGCCGTGCGGCAGGAAGGAACCCCCTCCCTCCCACAGGCTCGTGTTGAGCGCGTCGATCCGTTCGGCGTCGGAGGAGCGGACGACTGCCCGCATGTCCTGCCGTCGCGCGGCGTCGAGCAGTTTGGGGACGACGGCGCTCACGGGCTGCACGCAGCCATAGAGATGGAACTGCGGCCCATTCATTCGAGGTTGTCCGCGATGTAGCGGTCCAGCAGGCGCACCCCGAATGCGGTTCCTCCGGCAGGCACCAGCGGTCGGCCCCGGGTTCGCCACGTCACGCCGGCGATGTCCAGATGAGCCCAGGGGATCCCGTCGATGAAGCGTTCGAGCAGCTTGGCACCGGCGATGCTGCCGGCGAGGCGACCCTCGCCCACATTCTTCATGTCGGCGATGCGGGACTCGATCTGGCGGTCGTACTCGCTGTCCATGGGGAAGCGCCAGATCTTCTCGTTCACCGCGTCCCCGGCGGCGGTCAGCCGTTCGGCCAACTGGTCGTCATTGCAGAATAGGCCTGCACGTTCCTGCCCCAAGGCAACCATGACCGCGCCCGTCAGGGTCGCGAGATCGATGACAGACTTCGGCTTGAACTTCTGCTGTGCGAACCAGAGCGCATCGGCGAGGACGAGTCGCCCTTCGGCGTCGGTGTTGATCACTTCGATGGTCTGGCCGTTCATGGTGGTGACCACGTCACCCGGCCGCTGGGCGGTGCCCGACGGCATGTTCTCGACGAGCCCGACCACTGCGGCGACGTGGGCCTTGGCTTTCCGTCCGGCCAGCGCCTTCATCGTGCCCAGGACGACTCCCGCGCCGCCCATGTCCCATTTCATGTCCTCCATCGAAGCCGACGGCTTGATGGAGATGCCGCCGGTATCGAAGGTCACGCCCTTGCCGACCAGCGCAAGCTCGGGCCGGGCCGTCCTGCGGCCCCGCCACCGAAGAGCGACGACCCGGGCCTCGTTGGCGCTTCCCAGGGCAACGCCAAGCAGCGCGCCCATGCCAAGCGCCTTCAACCGCGCCGGCGCCAGCACGTCGACCTCGACCCCGAGCGGGCGGAGGCTGCGGGCCTCCGCTGCCAACTGCACAGGAGTGAGGATGTTTGCCGGTTCGGAGACCAGATCCCTCGTGAAGTACACGCCGTCGGCGATGCGATCGAGCTCTTCGAACCGCTTTTGTGCGGCGTCGACGGGGTCGGCCGTTACCGCGATGGCGTTGGTGACCGGTTTTTGGTCGTCCTTGAGCTTCGTGTGGTAGCGGTCGAAGCGGTAACTCTGGAGCCGGGCGCCGTAGGCGAGCTGTGCGGCCGCCTCCGCCCCTTCCACGTCCACACCGTCCGGCAGGTCAGAAAAGACAGTCGCGCGCGTCACCCGATTGCGGTCAAGCCCCTCCGCGATGGCTGCGCCGATTCTGGCGACAGCTTCGGCATTGACCTTCTTGACGTCGTCCAGTCCCACCAGAATCACGCTGTCCGCTGCAATGCCAGCCGGCGCCGGGAACAGCATGGTCTTTCCGAAGCGGGCCTGGAACTGATGCGCCTTGGCTCCCTTCAGCAGCGCCCCCTTCAGGCGTCGATCAATGTCCTGCCCGCTCGCTGAGAGTTTCCCGCCTTTGCCGATGGTGACGACAACCACGCCGCTACGGGGCAGCGACGGTTTAACAAAACTGAGATCAAGGGACATGGGCGAATTTCCGGTGAGAGAATGGATTGGCTGCAGCGCGTTCCAGGATCAGTAGTTCAGGACCTGGATCAGCACGTAGATCACAACGACGGAGAACACGACCGTGCCGATGGTGACCCACAGCAGGCTTCGGTCATTGGAAGATGGGTTGGCCATAAGAGTTTCCTGTCGACAGCATTGCTAGGTGTTGGATGGCTTGCGCTCGCAAAGGAGCAGACCCGGCGCAGGATGGAAGGCGGGGCGGCAAGTTTCAAGAGATGCGATGCGCTTGCGCGGGCCCGCGCCGTCGGCTGGCCGGCAGGGGCCGTCGCCCTTACCACCAGGATGTCCAAGGTGTTCGGCCGTCCAGGACGCCAGCCCGGAGCCAAGGCCGAGAGGGGCGTCGTGCGACACCGTCCACAAGATTCGGCTACGATACTGTCCGCAGAATGTCACTTGGCGCGGAGTTGGTTGCAAGCCTGCCCGTACGGTGGCTGCGTGCCCTATTCCCGCAAGTTTACTCCGCACAGACAGTCTCCGAAAGGGCAGGACAGGGTGCGTCGCCGGAAATCCGGGCTGACGTAGCCGAATTCGCACATGATCGATTTGACGCCGCTGCATAGCTACACCACCGAGGAGGCTCTCGAGTTCCATCGTCGCGACAAACCGGGGAAGCTTGAGATTACGCCCACCAAGCCGCTGGTCACCGCCCGTGATCTCTCGCTTGCCTACTCTCCCGGCGTGGCCATTCCCTGTCTGGAGATTGAGCGCGATCCGAGCGCCGCGTTCGACCTGACCGCGAAGGGCAACCTCGTCGCCGTGATCTCCAATGGGAGCGCGGTCCTTGGTCTCGGCAATCTCGGTGCCCTTGCCTCCAAGCCGGTGATGGAGGGCAAGGCCGTACTTTTCAAGCGGTTCGCCGACATCGACGCCATCGACCTCGAAGTTGACACGGAGGACGTGGACGAGTTCGTCGCGACAACGAGGGCCATCGCCAAGAGTTGGGGCGGCATTAACCTTGAGGACATCAAGGCGCCCGAGTGCTTCATCATTGAACAGCAGCTGTCGGCGGCGCTCGACATTCCGGTATTCCACGACGATCAGCACGGCACGGCAATCATTGCGGTCGCTGGCCTGCTGAACGCACTCGACCTTACCGGGCGAACGCTGGAAAACACGCGGATCGTGATCAATGGCGCCGGTGCTGCCGGGATCGCGTGCGCCGAATTGCTTCAGGCCATGGGTTGCCAGCCGGGAAGCACGGTCCTGTGTGACCGTTCAGGGGTCATTTACCAGGGCCGCGACCGGCTCAACCAGTGGAAATCGGCCCATGCGATCCGGACCAATGCCCGTACCCTTGAAGATGCTCTGAAGGGGGCTGATGTGGCCTTCGGGCTGTCGGCCAAGGGCGCGTTCTCCGCCGACATGATGCGGTCGATGGCGGGCAATCCTGTGGTGTTCGCGATGGCGAATCCGGACCCGGAGATCCGACCAGAGGACCTCGCTCAGGTGCGCTCCGACGCGATCGTCGCCACTGGGCGCTCGGACTATCCGAATCAGGTCAACAACGTCCTCGGGTTTCCCTACATCTTCCGGGGTGCGCTCGACGTGCGTGCCTCGACCATCAACATGGAGATGAAGATCGCGGCCACCGAGGCGCTCGCTGCGCTGGCGCGGGAAGACGTGCCGGACGAGGTCGCCGCCGCCTACGCGGGGCAAACCCTCCGCTACGGCCCGGAACACATCATCCCAAAACCGTTTGACCCGAGGCTCATCACGCGCATTCCGCCGGCGGTTGCCGAGGCTGCGGTGGCTTCGGGAGTAGCCCAGAAACCGATCAAGGATTCGGAGGGATACCGGAAGCGCTTGGCATCCCGGCTGGACCGCACGGCGTCGTTCATGCAGGTGCTCGGCGACCGGGTGCGCGCGACCCCGCGCCGGATGGTGTTTGCCGAAGGCGACGAGAGCCGGATGATCCGGGCGGCGGCGCGCTGGCGCGACGAGGGTTACGGCACTCCGATCCTCGTCGGCAACGAGGAACGGGTGCTCGCGAGCATGGACCGGTTGGGGATCCGCTCGGCGACGGGACTCGAGATCCTGAACGCCGCGGTGAGCACGCGCACCGAAGATTACACCGAATTCCTGTACCGGCGCCTTGCCCGGAAAGGGTACCTGCGGCGTGACTGCCAGCGCCTGGTGAACCGCAACCGCAATGTGTTTTCGGCCTGCGCTGTTGCACTTGGCGACGCCGATGCGCTGGTCACCGGCACGACCCGCAATCACTATGCGGCACTGGCCGATATCCGCCGAGTCATCGATCCCTCGGCCAACGGGGAGCTTTTCGGCCTGTCGGTCGCGGTCACCGGAAGGCGAACTCTCTTCATCGCCGACAGCACGGTCCACGAGACCCCGAGCCCCGAGCAGCTTGCCGACATCGCGACCGGCGCAGCCGCCCAGGCACGCCGCTTCGGGCACGACCCGAAGGTCGCGCTGCTGTCCTTCGCCAACTTCGGCCGGCCGATGAGCGAGGAAACCGGAAGGGTTCGCAGGGCAGTCGAAATCCTTGACGAGCGCGAGACAGATTTCGCCTACGACGGCGAGATGGCCCCTGACGTCGCGCTTCGCACGGATCTCCAAGAGCACTACCCGATTTGCCGGCTCCATGGACCGGCCAACGTCCTGATCATGCCGGGGTTGCATGCGGCTAGCATCGCGGTCCATCTGCTGTGTGAAACCGGCAGCTGTGAGATTCTCGGCCCGATGCTGACCGGCCTGACGCATCCGGCGCAAATCACCCGGATGGGGGCTCGGGTTTCAGAGATAGTGACGGCCGCCATTCTCTCAGCGCACGGGGTGGCCGACAGCGACTAGACCGGGAGGTGCGGCCCCGTGCCCATGTCCGCCATATTCCGGACCACATTGCGTGCCGCCGGCCCGTCTGGAGCCGTTTTGCTGGGCGCAGCCATAGCGGGAGTGCTGGACTGGCGGGTGGCGTGGGCAGTGTGGGTCGGCATCACTGCGGTAAGTTCCGGCTTCGCTCTTTGGCATGCTCGTGACCTTCGACGGCTGGCTGGTTGGGTCGGCGCCCTCCGCGAGGGGGATGCCGGCGCGCGCGCGGATGTCCAGGCCGCCGACCTCCGGGACCTTACCCGGCAACTCGGGCAGCTTGAGCAGGAGATGGGCCGCATGCGGGCGGGTGCGGCGGGCCGCGACCGGTTCATCAGCAGCCTGTTGCAGGCCCTTCCCATGCCGGTCCTGTCCCTCACCGCCGATGGACGCGTCACCCGGGCCAACGCCGAGGCAGCCACGCTGTTCGAGAAGCCGCCAACCGGGCATACCCTTCCTGAACTCACCCGCATACCCGCCTGTCTGCAGGCCTTCGAGGCGGCGGGCCGGGCCGGCGCACCGCAAACCACCAGGTGCTCCCTGCCGGGCCACGACGACACGCTGTATCAGGTCCGTATCCATCCGTTCGAAGCGGCTTCCGGCGAACCCCCCCACCGGATCATGTTGTGCGTCGGCCTGGCCGATTCAACGCCCCGCGAGGCTGCACTGGCAGCCTTCCTCGCCAACGCAAGTCACGAATTCCGCACGCCGTTGACTGCCATCCTCGGCATGGTGGAGACGCTGCTGGGCCCGGCCCGCGACGACCCCGAAGTACAAAAGCTCTATCTGGAGCGACTCGGCCGGCAAGCCAGCCGGATGGTCACTCTGGTCGATGACATGATTCATCTGTCGGCCGTGGAAATGAGCGAGGCTGTGCCCCCGGAAGGGGAAGTGGATCTGGTAGCGCTGGCGCGGGAGGTCAGCGAGGATCTTGCCTGGCAGGCTGCCGTGCGGTCCATCGACGTTCGCCTCGAGGTGCCGGACGACTCGGTGGTGGTGACCGGCGACGCCGAGCAGCTGCGGCAGTTGCTTGCGAATTTGCTCAGCAATGCGATCAAGCACGGAAACGAGCAAGGACGCGCCTGCGTCGCGGTTCATGCCGAGCCGGCAAGGCTGACCGTGACCGATGACGGCGAGGGGATTCCACCGATGGAAACGGACCGGGTGTTCGAGCGCTTCTACCGCTCCGCCCAGGCCCGCAACCGCCGCATCCCCGGCCACGGTCTCGGTCTGGCGATCGTCAAGCATGTTGCGCGTCGCCACGGCGCTGCCCTCGGGGTCGAGAGCGAGCCCGGAGTAGGCAGCGCCGTCAGCGTGACATTCCCTGATCAGGCCCGGTCCACCCCGCTCGACGTGACTGTCACATAAGTTTCGTATTCCATACACAATTGAAACTGGCGGTGTCCGGTACCAATGGCGGCAACGGGCCTGTTTTGGCCCCTTTTTCCTCTTCAGGAGCAGTCCGCACCATGCACACTCGTCTCGTTGCTGCGGTCGCCGTCGCCGGAGTCGTCGCTGCTACGGCCGGTACCGCCCAAGCACGCGATCAGATCAACATTGTCGGATCCTCGACCGTATATCCCTTTGCGACTGTGGTCGCGGAGAACTTCGGACGCGGGTCCGAATTCAAGACTCCCAAGATTGAATCCACGGGATCGGGCGGAGGCATGAAGCTCTTTTGCGCTGGCCTCGGCACCGATCACCCCGACATCACCAACGCTTCGCGCCGCATGAAGAGCACCGAGCTGAAGCAGTGTCACGATAACGGCGTCCAGGACGTCGTCGAGGTCAAGATCGGCTACGACGGCATCGTGGTGGCAAACGCCAAGGGAGCCCCCGCGGTGCAGTTCGCGCTGCGCCACCTGTTCCTCGCTCTCGCGAAGCAGGTCCCCGAGGGCAACCAAGAAGGCGGCAAGCTGGTCGACAACCCCAACGAGACGTGGGCGGATGTGGACCCGACGCTTCCGAACATTGCCATTGAGGTTCTGGGCCCCCCGCCGACCTCCGGCACGCGCGATGCCTTCAACGAGCTCGCGATCGAGGGCGGTTGCAAGACCTTTCCCGAACTGAAGGCCATCAAGAAGGAAGACAAGAACCTCTACAAGGCCATCTGCCGCGGGATCCGTGAGGACGGCACCTACATCGAGGCCGGCGAGAACGACAACCTGATCGTCCAGAAGCTGGCCGAGAACCCGAACGCCTTTGGCGTGTTCGGCTTCTCCTTTCTCGACCAGAACCGCGATGCCGTGAAGGGGGCAGCGATCGACGGAACTCCGCCGGAGTTCGAGAACATCGCGACCCGCGCTTACCCAGTGTCCCGGCCGCTCTACTTCTACGTGAAGAAGGCCCACGTGGACGTGATTCCCGGAATTCGTGAATACATCGCTGCCTTCACCAATGATGACGCGTGGGGCGACGAGGGCTACCTCACCGACCGCGGGTTGATCCCGATGCTCCCGGACGAGCGCAGCAAGTTCGGCGACAATGCCGTTAACTTGACTGCTCTCGAAAGCCTCTAGCCGGAACCCACTCCGGGGGCGTCCGGTCCTCCCGTGCTGCCCCCGACCTATGCCATGCTGCTGTCCTATCTTTCCCTTCTGATCATCGCGCTGTTCGGCGTCGGCGCCTTCTACGCGTCGCGCGCGCGGATCGGCGCGGCTCCGAAACAGGCGCTGCCCGGCCTGCCGGGTCACTACGGCTGGTATGGGGCACTTTGGACCATCGTCCCCGCGACCCTGGTGTATGCGGCGTGGACCATCGTCGACGGGTCTGTCATCCGCAGCATCGTCTTGGCCGATGTTCGCGGCCTTTCCGATGCGGAAGCGACCCTGCTTCTTGTTTTGATTGAGAACGCCGCAGCCGGCATGGTTACCGATGGGGTACCGGCTGCTTCGGTCGAACTTTTCCTGAAACTCGAAAGCCTCAGCACCGTTGCGCGCTTCGCCGTCGTCACAGCACTTTCTGTGCTGGGGTTCTTCTGGGGTTGGCGGCAGATCCGACCGGAACTCACCGCCCGTGACCGGGTGGAGACCGCACTCCTGGTCGCCCTGTTCATCGCGTCGATCATTGCGATCCTCACGACGGTCGGGATTGTGCTGTCGCTGGTAGTGGAGACCTTCCGCTTTTTCCAGCTGGTCTCACCGTTCGAGTTTTTCTTCGGCCTCAGCTGGTCTCCACAGATCGCGTTGCGCGAGGACCAGGTGGCCGCCTCCGGCGCGTTCGGTGCCGTGCCGGTCTTTGCCGGAACCCTGCTGATCACCGTCATTGCGATGGCGGTCGCCGGACCGATCGGCCTGATGTCGGCCATCTATCTCTCCGAATACGCACACCCGCGGGTGCGCGCCGTCATCAAGCCGCTCCTGGAAATTCTCGCCGGTATCCCGACGGTCGTGTACGGGTTCTTCGCGGCCCTGGTGCTGGCGCCCGGCATGCGCAATCTCGGCGTGGATCTCGGGCTTTCGATCTCCTCGGAAAGCGCGCTGGCCGCTGGGTTGATCATGGGCGTCATGATCATCCCGTTCGTGTCCTCGCTTTCCGATGACATCATGACCGCCGTGCCGATGTCGCTCCGCGAAGGATCGTACGGGCTCGGGGCGACAGCGTCAGAGACCATCAAGCGGGTCGTATTGCCGGCGGCCACCCCTGGGATCGTCGGCGGGTTCATGCTGGCCATCTCCCGCGCCATCGGTGAGACGATGATCGTGGTGATGGCAGCCGGACTAGCGGCCAACCTGACGGCCAATCCGTTCGAGGCCGTAACCACGGTAACGGTCCAGATCGCGACCCTTCTGGTCGGGGACCACGAATTTGATTCCGAGAAGACGATGGCAGCGTTCGCGCTCGGGCTCACGTTGTTCTTCGTGACCCTCGCTCTCAACGTGGTCGCCCTTCGAGTCGTGCAGAAGTACAGCGAGCGCTATGAGTAGCGCGGCCCCCACGGCGATTGCCTCCCAGGCGCAAGCCAACCGTTTGCTGGTCAAGCGCAAGCGGGCCGAGCGCAGGTTCCAACTCTACGGAATCTTGGCCATTTCGGCGGCTGTCGGTTTCTTGGTCGTCTTCCTCGCGAGCATCGTCAGCCGCGGCTATCTCGGCTTCGTGCAGACCGAGGTCCAGCTGACCGTGAACTACGAGCAGTCGCTGGTCGAAGGGGGGAGCTACCGGAAGATTCTCCGGACGAGCCTTGCGGAGCTGTTTCCCGACGCCGGCAGTTCACGATCGGAACGCCGCGCTCTCGCCGGCTTGGTGAGTGCGGGCACGGTGTTCACGCTGCGGGAGGCGGTTGAAGCCGATCCAACTCTGATCGGGACCGTGCAGGACACCTGGGTGCTGGCCTCGGGTCCGGTGGACCAGTTCTACAAGGGCCGTATCGATGCCTCGTTGCCCGAGGACGAGCGGCCGATCTCCGACGCTTCCCTCGCCCGCATCACGGCGCTCGAGGAAGCCGGCCGCATTGGGTTGCGTTTCAATCGGAACTTCTTTTCGCGTGGCGACAGCCGCAACCCGGAGGAAGCGGGGATCCTCGGGGCGATGGTGGGCTCGGCGCTCGCACTGATCGTCACGCTCGCGCTCTCCTTCCCCGTCGGGGTGATGACGGCGGTGTATCTGGAGTCGTTTGCCCCACGCAACCGCATCACCCGTCTGATCGAAATCAACATCAACAACCTAGCTGCAGTCCCGTCCATCGTGTTCGGCCTGCTGGGTCTCGCCGTCTTCCTCAACGTCTTCGGGTTGCCGCGCTCGGCTCCGCTAGCCGGCGGTCTTGTACTCAGCCTGATGACGCTCCCGACGATCATCATTTCGTCGCGGGCGGCCATTCGGGCGGTGCCGCCGTCCTTCGCGGAGGCGGCCATCGGGCTGGGCGCCAGCCGCGTACAGGCCATCTTTCATCATGTCCTCCCAGCGGCCGCGCCGGGGACGCTGACGGGCGCCATCATCGGGATGGCCCAGGCTCTTGGTGAGACAGCACCGCTCCTGATGATCGGGATGGTCGCCTTCGTCGTGGAGGTGCCGGGCGGCTTCACCGATCCGTCCACGGTCCTCCCGGCTCAAGTCTACCTGTGGGCCGACAGCCCGGAACGCGGTTTCGCCGAGAAGACAGCCGCCGCGATTATGGTGCTTTTGGGATTCCTGCTCGCGATGAACGGGTTTGCTGTCTATCTCCGTCGGAAGTTCGAGAAACAATGGTGACCACTGTCGAACCGTCCAGTCCGCAACCGAAACTTGCGGCGCGGAGCGTGTCCGTCTTCTACGGCGACAAGCCGGCCGTACACGAAGTTGACTTGGACATCATGCCGCAGGAGGTCACCGCCTTCATCGGCCCATCGGGGTGCGGCAAGTCGACGTTCCTGCGGTGTTTCAACCGCATGAACGATCTCATCGAGAACTGCCGGACCACGGGCAGCCTGCTGCTCGATGGCCATGACATCGCCGGTGCCGACGTGGACGTGGTCCAGTTGCGCACGCGGATCGGCATGGTGTTCCAGAAGCCGAACCCGTTTCCAAAGTCGGTCTACGACAACGTGGCGTACGGTCCCCGGCTCCACGGCATGGCGCCGAACCGGTCGGCACTCGACGAAATTGTCGAAACCAGTCTCCGACGGGCCGGCATCTGGGATGAGGTCAAGGACAGGGTCGACCAACCTGGAACCAGCCTCTCGGGCGGACAGCAGCAGCGCCTCTGTATCGCTCGCGCGATTGCGGTACGGCCCGACGTCCTGCTGATGGATGAGCCGTGTTCCGCGCTCGATCCAATCGCGACCGCCACGATTGAGGAACTGATCGATGAGCTTCGCTCGGAGTACACAATCATCATCGTGACTCACAACATGCAGCAGGCAGCTCGGGTATCGCAGAAGACGGCCTTCCTGCATCTTGGCAAGCTGATCGAGTTCGACGAGACCACGAAGATTTTCACTAATCCGTCTGAACAGTCGACCCAGGACTACATCACCGGTCGCTTCGGATAGCCGCGGGAGCATTGCATGCCTGCCGAACACACAGTCAAGGCCTTCACGGAAGAACTCACCAAGATCGAGCGGAGCCTGCTCGAGATGGGCGGGCTCGTAGAGGCTCAGATTGCCCGCGCCGTCACCGCTGTCACGCAGCGGGACAGCGAGTTGGCCTCGCGCATCATCGATCATGACTCGGAAATCGACCGGTACGAGAAAGACGTGCAGGAACAGGTGGAGCGTCTCTTTGCGCTCCGCCAGCCGGTGGCGCAAGATCTGCGCTTGACCATCTCCGCCATCCAGATTGCGGGCTATCTGGAGCGGGCCGGGGATCTCGCTGCGAGCATGGCCCGCCGCGCCATCGTACTTTGTGAAACCCGCGAGGTTCCCGGCCTGTATGCGCTGCCGAAGCTCGGCGATGCCTCACACACAATGCTGAAGGATGCGCTTGACGCTTACCGGGACCGCGACGTCGAAAAGGCCAAAGCCATCCGGCATCGTGACCGGGAACTCGATGACATGTACGCTTTGCTGTGCCGGGAACTTCTAACCCACATGCTCGAGGACCCTCACCGCATTACGCCGGGAGTTCATCTGTTGTTCGTGGCCAAGAACCTGGAGCGGATCGCCGATCACGCGACCAACGTTGCGGAACTCGTGGACTACGTCATGACCGGCACCCGCGTAGCCGATGATCGGCCTCGGGGCCGGACCTTCCTGATCGAAGGCGACCCCCACGCCGAAGAGGAGCCATGACCCACCGCGTCCTGGTTGTTGAGGACGACGACGAGATCCGCGATCTGATTCGCTACAACCTCGTCGCTGGCGGCCTTGAAGTCGAGGAGGCCGATGACGGGGCGCAGGCACTCGACATGGTGCGCCAGAACCTGCCCGATCTTGCAGTCGTTGACTGGATGCTGCCCACAATTTCGGGGATCGACATCTGCCGGGCGGTGCGCCGTGAACCGGCCACACGCAAGCTACCGATCCTGATCCTGACCGCACGCAAGACCGAGAAGGACATGCTGCAGGGATTTTCGGGGGGTGCGGACGACTACATAGTCAAGCCGTTCTCGACGGCCGAACTGCTGGCGCGGGTCCGGGCACTGCTGCGCAGAAGCAAGCAGTCCGGCGACGAAGCCGAGACACCGTACTTCTACCACGATCTTGAGTTCAGCCCCGTAACCCACCGCGTGACCCGGGCCGGCCGTCGCGTCCACGTGGGCCCGACCGAATTCCGGCTCCTCCGCAAGTTGATCGAGGCCCCCGAGCGGGTGTTCACGCGTCAGCAGCTGCTGGATTCCGTATGGGGCGAGAACATCTATGTGGAGGAGCGCACGGTGGACGTGCACATCCGGAGGCTCCGCAAGGCCCTCAACGAGGGAGGGGGGCCTGACCTGATTCGCACAGTGTGGGCCACCGGGTACGCGCTTGACGCGGACAGCGGCTGAGGCGCATTCGGACAAAGTCGTGGAACCCTTAGGCGGTAGCCTATCGCGGTAGGCGACACGCTGGGCATCCGGTCGGCACGCCGGCATCGTCGGCACGCCCCTGACGCCTCGGCACGCATATTGCCCTAGCGATACGGGAACGCCGGTGTGGTGGTTCGCCAGACCTGGTCACGCCCCGTTGCAATTCGGCCAGCGAACTGGAATGGTGCGAGGTGCCCGATGCCGCGGGAAAGCGGCCCCCCCCAACGTTGAATTCCGGAGGTCCGCACATGCGGAATGCGATCCTTTTTGGCCTGGCAGGTATCGTCGTCGGCGTCTTGATCTCGTACTTCGCGGGCGGAGGCGGTGAACCCGCTGAAGCCCCCGTGGCCGGGACGGAAGAGGCGGCTCCCGAGGCGGTTGTTGAGGACATTGTGCGCTGGAAGATGGCGAGCACCTTTGCCGGGTCACTGACCCAGCTCGGGTCCCTGGGTATCCGAGTGCAGGATCAGGTGGAAGCCGTCTCGGGGGGTGCAGTTCAGATCAAATTCTTCGACCCCGGCGCGCTGGTGCCGGCGCTTGAGATTTTCGATGCGGTCTCCAGCGGGGGTCTCGATGCGGGATGGTCGACTCCCGGTTACTGGGCCGGAAAGGTGCCCTCGCTGCAGCTCTTCGCCGCCGTTCCCTTTGGCCCTCCGGCTAACGAGTACATGGCGTGGTTCTACTTTGGCGGCGGGAAGGAGCTCTTCGAGGAGATCTATGCCAGGCACAACATTCACGGAATCCTGTGCGGCGTGATCCCGCCGGAGGCGTCCGGATGGTTCCGCAAACCGATCGAGAGCGTCGACGACCTCCAGGGGCTGAAGATGCGGTTTTTCGGCTTGGGAGCGAAGGTCATGGACAGGGTCGGGGCCTCCACCCAGCTCTTGGCGGGCGGCGACATCTTTCCGGCGCTGGAACTCGGAACAATCGATGCCACGGAGTTCTCGATGCCGGCGATCGACCTGGACCTCGGCTTCTACCAGGTGGCCAAGCACTACTACTTCCCTGGCTGGCACCAGCAGTCCACGAACTTCGAACTGATGATCAACCAGGAGCGGTGGGACAGCATCTCGCCACTCCGGAAGGTTCAGATCGAGACGGTTTGCGGCGACAATTTCCGGCACTCGATCGCGGAGGGCGAGACCATCCAGATCGCGGCCCTTGAGGAACTGCAGAGCAAAGGTGTAACGATCCACACATGGCCGCCGGAAATGCTTGCGACCTTCAGGAACGCGTGGGACCAGGTTGTTGCCGAGGAAGCGGCTGCAGACGCGGATTTTGCCCGGGTCTGGGAGTCGTTGAGTTCGTTCCGCGCGCGCTACCGGCTGTGGAGGGACCTCGGCTACCTGTGATCCGCGTCAGCGGTCGGTCGCGAGCGCGTTCTGGCCGGACACGTCGCGGCCGCGCATGAGGTAGAGGTCGCGCTGCGCGAACTCGATCGCTCCTGACCGGGCCTCCAGCTCCGCACCGAGCTTGCGGTCCCAGACCGAAGTCGTCGGCATGTAGCGGCAGACGAAACCGGCCCGGCGGCGGCCCGAGCCGTTGCGTGAACTGCCGTGAGCCAGAAAGACGTCGTGAAAGGAAACCTGGCCGGCTTCGAGGACGATGTCGCGGGCCGACCCGTAGTCGACCGACGAGTCGCAAAGCTCCTCGTTCAGTGTGATATCGGTGTCGCCCCGACGGCGGTGCTCGAGGATCCGGTGCTGTCGATGGGTCCCGGGAAGCACGCGCAGGCATCCGTTGTCCGGGGTGGCGTCGTCGATCGCGATCCAGGCCGAGCAACTCGCCAGCGGCCGAATGGGCCAGTACTCGCCGTCCTGGTGCCACGGCGTTTCCTTGCCGACATCGGCGGGCTTGCCGAACACGGTTGTGCCCCAGAGGAGGAAGTCGGGACCGATCAGCTGCTCGACCATGTCGAGAACGTCGGGTATCCGCGCGAATTCGAGCCACGCATCATCGCCCTGCAATCCCTGGATTCCGGCCTTGCGGAGATGCGGACAAAACATGTTGTCGCTCGGCATGTGGCCGTTGGCGTCGATCAGCTTGTCGAGCGCCGAGCGCATCGCGTCGAGCAGCTCGGCGGGCATCCGCCAGTCGGCCGTCACCTGACCATTACGCCGGTAGGCCTCGACCTGTGGGTCCGAGAGTTTGGCCATGGGAACCTTCCTGCCATCAGCTAGGTGCGACGGTGATCCGTCGGTCGTCGCCGCACCATGCCGCAACCGTACGTCAGCGCTGTCGCCCCATGCAAGCGCCGGCCAGGGGCCCCGGCGTCATTTCCCAATGACAGGACGTCTTGACGGCCCGCGTCGGGCTACTGGATGCGGCTGCAGCCCAACCCCGGATCGTGCGGGCTAAGGCGTTGCCGCCGGTCCAGCAGCGTAAGACGTGCGGGGTTCCCGGCACGGGTCATCGGGTCTAGAGGAGCAGATCGCCAGCAAGTGCGAGCGCGAACCCCAGCACCGCGCCAAGCGGAGGCGCCCAGTGGCGTTCCAGTCGGGCCTGCGGCGCGATGTCCTGAAATGTCAGATAGAGAATGCCGCCGGCAGCCACCAGCATGATCGATCCCAGCGCTGCGTCTTGGTCAGCCAGCCACAACCAGCCGATGACACCGCACATCGGTCCCGACAGCGCGAGCAACGTCATGAGCAACATGGCGCGTCCAGGAAGGACCGTGCCGGCCACCAGTTCTCGCCATGCATTGAAGCCTTCGGGCAGATTCTGGAGACCGATGAGGAGGGCAAGGAGCGCAGCGCCCTCCGCGTTTGCAGCGAACATCCCGCCCAGCGCCAGCGACTCCGGCAGGAAGTCGGCGGCCATCGCCATAAACTGGGGTGTTGCCTGTCGTCGACGAGCCTGGACGCGATCGAGGACCATGAACGCAACGCCCCCCGCCATCAGCAGCACCGTCGTCAGCAGCGGGTGGGGCAGGCGCACGGCTCCTTGGGGAATGAGGACCAAGGCAACCGCTCCGATCAGGACTCCGCCACCAAAGGCCATGACAAAGTGGCGGAACTCCTCTTCCAGCCACGCGGGGCTGATGTGCTCGATCCGGGCCAAGGCTGCACCGGCCGGAATGCAGGCACCGGCAAGCGTCGTCCAGAGCAGCAGTTCGGCGAGGGCGCTCACGCGTGTCTAGGAAAGCCCAATCGCAAGGCCTTCATCCCGCAGCGTTGCTGTGTTTGCGTCAGTCGCTGGCAGCGGCCGCCGCCTGCGGTGCGCCGGCTGCAAGGCCGGGAGCAACGCGCCGCCGCTTCGCCCGGACCAGAGGCGGACAGACATGCTCGTCGTGATAGATCACTTGGCAGTCAAGACAGTACAAGCATTCGTCCATGCGAATGGCCCCGTCGGGCGCGATGGCGTTGATCGGGCACCGACGCGCACAGAGTTGGCAGGGCGACCCGCACTCCGTGCGCCGCTTCAGGGGATTGGTGATCCTGAGCTTGCCACCGATGGCGAGCGCCGCCCCCAGCGGACACAGGAACCGGCAGAAAAAGCGCTCGACGAATACCCCCGCAGCCAGCAGCGCCACCGCATAGAGGACGTAGGGCCAGGTCCGGTCGAAGCGGAGAGAGATCGCCGTCTTGAAGGGCTCGATCTCCGCGGCCGTGCTGGTGATGTCCATGTCGTGGAACGACAGCACGACAAGGCCTGCGAGCACCACGTATTTCACCGGCCACAGCCACTGATGCGTGCGGTAGCTCAGGGTCAGCTGTCGGATACGAAGCGCCTGCGCCGCCTTGCCCAACAGTTCCTGGAGCGCACCGAAGGGACAGAGCCAGCCGCAATAGATGCCGCGGCCGAACAGGAAAAACGTGATCAGGACGAAACCCGCCAGCACGACGATCAGGGGGTCGGACAAAAGCACCGAGAGTCCAGTGCGGGAAATCGCCGACTGCAGCCATGTGACCACATTGAGAATCGTGACCTGGGCCCCTGCGTACCAGCCCAGCCAAACCAGCACGAAACCAAGGAATCCGAGCCGGACCCACTGCAAGAGGACCGGCCTTCGGGAGAGCCGGTCCAGCGATAGCAGGATGCCCGCGAGGACGGTCAGGGCGACGAGAAGGATTGCGAGGTTGATCCGCTGCGCGTCCCATGCCGCCAGCCAGAGCGGAGCATCGTGGTCAGCCGCGAGAACCTCGGTGTTGGTCGGAAGGAGGACGAAGTTGTCGTTCAGCGTGTATTCGAGCCCGAACCAGGCGGACGTCAATCCGTCCGCGTCCTCCACCAGAAGCTCGAGTGTCCAGGGCTTGACCGGGTCAATGCCGGTCTCTGCGGGAATCCAAAACAGCCCGATCTCGCCGAATTTCGGCTTGTCGGTCCCGTGCAGGAAACCGAGATAGCGATAGTGATCCTTGCTCAGCTGAAATGTCTGCCCGCCCTGCTGCAAGCGCAGGCGCCGAAACGGACCGCTCGAAAGATGTTTCTCGCCGTCGATGGAATACGGGCCAATGGTCATGATGCAAAGCATCAGGTCATTGGGATTGCGGCCGCTGACAAACAGGTCGTGCCACGTATTGCCGAGCAGATTGCGCCCGACGGTTGGGGTCATCGCAGGCCCTGCGTAAACATCAAGCACCAGGTTTTCATCGAAGCGCGGGGCGGCAGCAAGGCTTTCGCGCTCATTGGCATAGACGTATAGGTCGCTCGCGCCCATGCCCGTGGCGGCGAGGTCGGGCTCCAGGACACCGGCCTGCGCCGCTTCCTCCCTCGTGATGCGCATTTGTCCGATGGCATGCCCTTCCACCAACGTGTCGAACCGGGTCGGTTCGAAGCTCAGCATGTCCATGACCGGCTGGTCGTGGAGACGGATGCCCTTGGCGCGCGCCACGATGCGGGCGGCACGCAGGATCGCCTCATTGAAGAGCACGGCGCTGATCGTGGCCGATGAGATTCCGTCGATAGAGCCGGTCGCCCCCGATTGGGAGAGCTGTACTCGGAGCGGAGCCCGGATGTCCACGTCGACGTACTGGCGCGCGAACCGTGGTACGAGATCCTGCAGCATGATCAGATCGATGATCGGCTCGCGGTGACTGAGGACCTGCACGCTGGCCAGCGTGCCGTCCAGCCGGAGCCCCACAGCGATGAGGAACTCCAGCGACGAGAACCCGAGTGAATCCGTGATGTCCCGGGTCACGAAGACGTACCCCTGCAGAACTCCTCCTGAGAACACCGGGGCGACCCGCAGGTCTTGCTCCATCGGCTCGACCGCATCCGCCCCAGAAAACAGTTCCTGCGCCAGCTCAAGCGACAACCAGTCAGCGCCCAGGCCGGGATTGGTCCACGTTGCAAGGGGGACCGGCAGCGCCTCTCCTTCGGCGTAGCCACTGAGCGTTGTCGGCGCGTCGTCGGCACGGACGCCTAGCCCGGGCACGATCAAGGCTGCTCCGGCGATGGCAAGCACATGAGCCAGTCGCGGTATCCGCATTGGCATGCCCCCTGGGTATCCGGACGTGCTGGTCCCGAGATCCACCAGCATGGCGCACGGGCTGCGGCTGTTGACGGTCCCGCTACCGCAGGGAACCATAGTTGCCCGGTGGCAAGGATGCGTACTATTTGCCCTGCGGCCAGTCTGCCGACGTTTGTCATCGACTGTGTTCCCGCCGTGCCAGTATGCTGGAGTGGCCGCGTCGCCACGGTGGAGCCCGACCGCCATCGGGGCCGTGACAACCGCCTTGCGAGGAGGACCCAAGCATGGCGCAGGACCTACAGTTCGGCATTCAGACCAATGGAATCAAGAACATGCATGCGGACTCGATGCCGGACATCGACACCCGGTTCCGCATGGTCCGGGACGCGGGTGTGTTTGACTATGTCGACAAGACCCCGGCTCCGCATGAGGTGAAGGAGTTCCTGGCCGCCCGCGACAAGTACGGGATTCCGGTACGGGCAGGGGGATGGTTCTACACGTTGGGCCGGGACGAGGACCTTCTGGCCCACAATCTCGAGGTCGGTCGGGAACTCGGCTCCCTCGTCCACAACGTCCAGTTCATGGCTGGGCACGCGGACGGGCATGCCGTCACGAACGACGAGGTGATCGGGGCGTGCCTGCGCGCGTCCGACATCGGCGACAAGCTGGGCGTGACGCCGTGTTTCGAAGTGCACGTCAACATGTGGTCGGAGGATTTCCGCCGCGTGGAGGTTGTCGGGCAGGCCGTCGAAGCCCGCGGCACCCCCTTCACCGTGACCCTCGACCACAGTCACGTGATCTTCAAGATGGACAACCCGGAAGAGCAGGAGATCAGCGGGATTCGCGAGGCGGTCGAAGCCGGAGAGGTGGTACTCGACCCCTACATGCCAGGCAACGTCTGTCAGACCTGGATCGACGCCGGATGGGTCCGGCACTGCCATGCGCGCGCGACCGTACCGAACAATCCCAAGAATACAGCGGCCACCGACGATGAAGGCAAGCCGGGCCGCGGCATCCAGTACCCGTTCAAGGAGCCGGCTCCCGGCGAGTACCATGCACCTTGGAATGAGGCGGAACTGGAGCCGTGGAAGGAAGTCATCCGATGTCTGCTGCGTTATCACGCGGTCGACGGACACGGCACTCTCGGTCAGATCTCGACCGAATTCATCCCAAATCTCGACTATGGCGAAGGCTGCCGGTACTCGCTGTTCGAGCAAGGCGTCGCGTGCGTCGAATGGATGCGCTCCGCTTGGGAAGAACTGCGCCTGACCGCTCCCTGAGCGACTGATCCCCTACCGCTGGAGTTCCCATGAAGATTACCGACGTCACGGTCACGCTGTTCCGCTGGGAGGGAATCCCGCCCACAACCTACAATCGCCATACTGGCACCTTCGGCGGCGACACCGAAATGGGTCTGGTCACGATCCAGACCGACGAGGGGCTGGAAGGACACGCGTTTCTCGGATCGGCCCTCAACGGCGCCCATGCGGACGGACCGGACTTGCTCCGCTATCTGAAGCCGTTGCTGATGGATCAGAATCCGCTCGACCGTGAGCGTCTCTACGACGATCTCTCCCACCGGAACCGGATGGTGGCATGGCGTACCATCGGCGCGGCCGACATCGCGCTGTGGGATCTCGCCGGGAAGGCGGCCGGCCTTCCGGTGCACCAATTGATCGGCACCTATCGCCACAGCGTGCCGGCCTACGCCTCGTCGGCCGTACTGCCCTCGAAGGAGGCCTACGCCGAGGAGGCCGCCAAGATCAAGGAAGCCGGGTGGGCCGCCTACAAGATCCACCCGCCCACGCGATGGAAAGAGGACATCCAGGTCTGCCGCGCAGTCCGTGAGGCGGTCGGGGACGACTACCCGGTGATGCTGGATTCGACCTGGAGCTATTCCTTCCATCACGCGATTCGTGTCGGGCGGGCGATCGAAGAGCTCGGGTTCTACTGGTACGAGGATCCGCTCGCCGACGACGACATCTACAACTGCGTCAAGTTGCGGGAGAAACTCGATATTCCTCTTATGGCGACGGAGTATTCCCCGGGCGGTTTCACCGCCTACGTCCCGTGGATCATGATGGGGGCGACCGACTACCTCCGGGGCGACGTGGCGGTCAAGGGAGGAATCACCGGCATCCTCAAGACCGCGCACCTCGCGGAGGCGTTCGGCATGAACTACGAGGTGCACCATGGCGGCAACTCCCACAACAACTGGGCCAACCTGCACGTCATCGCGGCAATTCCGAATACCCAGTTCTTCGAAGTGCTCCTGCCGGCTGATGCGCAGAAATACGGGCTGGTCGAGGACCTGACCCCCGACGGTGACGGTCTCGTCTATGCGCCGACCCGGCCCGGGATCGGGGCCGAGATCGACTTTGATCTGATCGAGCGCATGACCACCGCTGTGCTGCGCTGACGACGCTGATCTCAACGGGCGGTGCACGGCATGCAGGATTTCGTCCACACAGCGCTCGCTGGCCGGGTCGTGTTCGGGCCCGGCGCCCTGGCGGGCCTCGGGGATGAACTCGATCGCCTCGGCGTGACTCGGGGGATGGTGTGTTGCACGCCCGGGAGACGGCCTGACGCCGAAGTGGTGGCATCCCGATTCAGCGGGCGGATTGCGGTGGTGTGCGCGGCGGCTCGCACGCACGTCCCGGTCGACATCGTCAGATTTGCTCGCCAGGCCGCGCAAGAGACGGGCGCCGACGGCCTGGTGGCCTACGGTGGAGGCTCGGCGATCGGACTCGCCAAGATGGTGGCCCACGTGGCCGACATCCCGATCCTCGCCGTGCCGACGACGTTCTCCGGCTCCGAATCGACCGACATGGAAGGCATGCTGGAAGACGGCGTCAAGCGACTCCATCGATCGGAACGGATGCTGCCCAAGACCGTCATCTACGACCCGGAATTGCTCCGCACCCTGCCGTTAAGCGTGGCCATTCCGAGCGGGTTCAATGCCATCGCGCACGCCGTCGAGGCGTTCTACAGTCCTGGGGCAAACCCCTTTGCGTCGGTCCAGGCCGAAGAGGGCCTGCGGCTCATGGTTGCCGCGCTCGACTACCTGGCAGCCGAGCCGGATGATCTCGAAGGTCTGGGGCTCGGCCTGCGCGCGGCCTGGCTATGCGGCCAGCCGATCGTGTCGGCTGGGATCGCCCTGCATCACAAGGCGGCGCATGTCGTTGGCGGGAGCTGGGGACTCCCCCACGCTGAGACCCATACGATCCTGTTGCCGCACTCGATCGCCTACAACGCCGATGCGGTACCCGAGGCAATGGTCCGCGTCCGCCGTGCCCTCGGAGCGGGCACCGCGCATCCGGCGGACGCCATGTTTGCACTCATGGAACGGGTGGGTGCCCCGCTGGCGTTGCGGGACCTCGGGTTTCCCGAGGCTGGTGTTGCCGAAGCCGTAGCCAGGATCGTCGCCGATCCCTGCCCGAACCCCCGACCGCTGGAGGCCGCTCCGCTCAGGCAAATGCTGGAAAACGCTTGGGCCGGCCGACCGCCGCGGCCATCGTGACCCGGCGGCGGAGGGCTCAGGTCGGCCCGGACGCGGTGATCCGGGCCAGAGTTATCGGCTGACCTCCCGCTCTTGGTCGAAGACCAATTCAATCTTCACGCCGTCGGGATCCTTGATGAACAGTTGCCGAAATCGCCCGTCCGGAGTCACCCGTTCGTTGAACGTGATGTTCTTTTCGGTCAGCTGGGTCTTTGCAGTCTCCGGAGAACCCGACCCGGCAATCGCGAAATGATCGACTGCTCCGTCAGGATCGTCAGCCGGCCGACTGGCCACCAGATGTACGATCGCCCGTCCACCCAGCGCCATCCACGCCCCGTCGAAGGAGAATGGAGGCCGCCAGTTCGCGATCTCAAGTCCGAGTACTTCCGTGTAGAACGCCAGCGACGCTCCCAGATCACGCGTGCGCACGGTCACGTGGTCCAGTGAATGCAACTGCACCGCCATACCAACCTCCGGATCGCCATCTGCCTGCTTGCAAGCATAATGCACGCGGCCTCTGAGCAGTGGAAGGATATCCGGCGCTCCGCTATACGAGTCGGTGTCCTCCCGACGACCCCCTTCAGAGTTGCTGAATGCGAATCATCGCCGCCCTGCTGTTGCTTGTCCCTGCCCCGGCCCTCGCTGCCGAAGGATCGCAAGGGATGAATCTCGGTCTCACGTCAGCCCCCATCGGACTGCTGGCTCTGGCCGTCCTCGTCATCGCCTATCTCGTTGTGATGACCGAGGAATTCACCCACATCCGGAAATCGAAGCCGGTGCTCATCGGCGGGGCGATTATCTGGCTCCTGCTGGCCATCGCTGCCGGTCAGACGGATGTTGGCGGCCATGTCATGCCGGCAGCCTTCCGGCACACGTTCCTGGAATTCGCGGAGCTCTTCTTCTTCCTTCTGGTCGCGATCACGTACATCAACGCGATGACGGAGCGGAACGTGTTCGAATGGCTCCGCGCCTGGCTCGTCTCTCGCGGCTTCAGCCTACGACGGGTCTTTTGGATCACCGGTGTGATCGCCTTCTTCCTATCGCCCATCGCCGACAATCTGACCACGGCGCTGGTGATGTGCGCAGTCGTCATGGCCGTTGGCAAAGGCCAGCCAAAGTTCATTGCGCTAGCCGCCACCAACATCGTGGTGGCGGCCAACGCGGGCGGCGCCTTCAGCCCGTTTGGCGACATCACGACCCTGATGGTGTGGCAAAAGGGCGTGCTGGCCTTTGCCGACTTCTTCGCGATCTTCCTGCCGTCGGCAGTGAGTTTCCTGATCCCAGCCGCGGTCATGCACTTTGCAGTTCCAAAGCGGCAGCCCACGACCTCGTCGGAGGCCGTGCAACTCCGCCCGGGTGCGATCTCCATCATCGGCCTGTTTCTGGCGACCATCGCCTTCACCGTCTCTTCCCACCAGTTCTTGCACATTCCGCCGGCGTTCGGAATGCTCGCGGGCTTCGGTGTGCTCTGCTGGTACGGTCTGTACCTCCGGCGTCATGATGCGCGGCATGAGTACCCCGACGACGCTGATTATTTCGACATTTTCCGGACGGTCGGCCGCGGCGAGTGGGACACGCTGTTCTTCTTCTACGGCGTGCTGATGTGCGTCGGTGGACTGGCGAACTTCGGCTACCTGGCCCTGTCCACTGAGGTCGTGTACGGCGGGCTCGGCAACACCTGGGCCAACTCCCTGGTCGGTGTCCTGTCCGCCATTGTCGACAACATTCCGGTCATGTTCGCGGTGCTGACTGCCTTCCCGGCCATGGACGAAGGACAATGGCTCCTCGTCACCTACGCCACCGGTGTGGGCGGGAGCATGATCTCGATCGGCTCGGCCGCCGGCGTCGCCCTGATGGGGCAGGCGCGCGGCATCTACACGTTTTTCTCGCATCTTCGCTGGACACCCGTGATCGCCGTCGGCTACGCCGTTGGGATCTGGGTCCATCTCCAGTGGAACGAAGCCCTCTTCGACCTCGTGCCCATCACGCTACCGTAGGGACCTGTCCGCTTGACTGGTGCCAGACCTGACCTAGGGGAGTTGCCAACATGGAGGCCTACAGCCTGAGCCCGTTTCTTGTCTTTGTGATCGCGGTGGTGGTCGTGGTCGCCGTCGTCATCCTCTCGGGCGTCAAGCAGGTGCCGCAGGCGGAACAATGGACGGTCGAACGATTCGGCCGCTATGTCCGGACGCTGCCACCGGGTCTACGTCTGATCATCCCGGTCATCGACCGCATCGGGCAACGTCTCTCCATGCGGGAGACGGTCCTCGACATCCCGTCCCAGGACGTGATTTCGCACGACAACGCCACCATCACGGCCGACGGGGTCGCGTTCTACCAGGTGATCGACGCACCCCGGGCCGCCTACGAGGTGCAGAATCTTCAGGGCGCCATGATCAACCTGGCGCTGACCAACATCCGGAGCGTGCTCGGTGCCATGACGCTGGACGACATCCTGTCCAAGCGCGACGACATCAATGCCCGCCTGCTTCGCGTCATTGACGCGGCCACGAATCCTTGGGGGGTCAAGCTCACCCGGGTGGAGATCAAGGATCTGCGCCCGCCGGCCGACCTGGTCGAAGCGATGGGGCGGCAGATGAAGGCGGAACGGGACAAGCGTGCCGAGATTCTGCAGGCGGAAGGGGAAAAGCAGTCGGCCATCCTGCGGGCGGAAGGGCAAAAGCAGTCGGCGATCCTCGAGGCCGAGGGACGGCGTGAAGCGGCGTTTCGCGATGCCGAGGCACGTGAGCGCGAAGCCCAGGCCGAGGCCCAGGCGACGTCATCGGTGTCGGCTGCAATCGCTTCCGGGGATATCAGTGCGATCAACTACTTCGTCGCCCAGAAATACGTGGAGGCGATCGGGGGGATCGCCGCTGCGCCCAACCAGCGTGTCGTGCTGTTTCCCATCGAGGCTTCCAGCCTGATCGGGAGCCTTGGGGGCATCGCCGAAATCGCCAAGTCAGTATTCGGCTCGGACACCGGTCCACGCGCTCCGCTGCCCCGTGCCGATGATGGCGAGAAGCTGGCCCCGGCCCTGCCACCCCGACCTTCGGTCCCGCCCGCCGGGGAGTGAGCGAGCGTCATGGATGTCCTCATCGAATGGCTGTGGGCCATCGAGTACTGGCATTGGTGGGCGCTCGGACTTGCATTGCTGGCCCTTGAGGCCTTTCTCGTCTCGATGGTCCTCGTGTGGCCGGCGGCGGGAAGCTTCATCGTGGGCATAGTGGTCGCTTTCGTCCCGGAGCTCGACTGGCGCTACCAGGTGTTGGTGCTGGCCCTGGCATCGGGAGCGTGCGCATTTGCGTGGGAGTACGGGGTGGCGCGTCGCCGGCCCCGGCAGACTGATCACCCGGATCTCAATATCCGCACCGCCCAGTACCATGGCCGCCGAACCGTGCTGAAGGAACCGCTGCGCGACGGCCGAGGGTGGATACAGCTTGAGGACACCGTCTGGCAGGTCCGGAGCGAAACGGGTGCGACGCTCGAGGCGGGCATCGAAATTGAGATTGTTGGAGCAGACGGACCGACCCTGCTAGTGCGCCCGGTCACCAAGTAGCGTCGCTTTTCCGATGGAGGGTCATGGTGTCGGCGGCCCCGCCGCAAGAGCCGCGAGCGAACGTTGGCTACCATGTTCGAGGCCATCAGAAGCCAGCGGCCGAGGGAATCCAGTGTGCGCGGACATCGGTTCCTGCTCCTGAACTGGCTGAAGGCTGGCGCAAGGGAGGGGGTAACAGCGCGCGCAATTGTCCCTCTCATTCTGGCTGGCGTGGCGATGGCGTCCCCGTCCGCCCAGGCTCTCTCGATCCAGGAGGCGCTGACCCTGGCGTCTTCTGCAAATCCCACCGTGCGGGCAGCTCGCGAGGCGGCGCACGCTGACTACGACTCCGTGGCCGTGGCACGAGCGGCGTGGCTTCCCACGATTTACGGGTTCGCAAGTGCCGGCATTGCCTACAACTGGCTTGACACCACCGCGATCAAGGAGGGCGACAACTCCGGCTACTCGGATACCGCCCAAGTGACGCTGGGACTGGTGTACAACCAGAGCCTGTACCGTGGCGGCGCTGACACCGCCGCCCTCGGCGAAGCCCGTCGCGGGGCTCGTCGCAGTATCGCGGCGGCCGAGGACGCGCAGCAGCGCGTGCTGTTGCGTGTCGCCACAGCGTATCTGGATGCACTCCGAGCCAAGCGCATTATCGCTCTGCG
This sequence comes from Alphaproteobacteria bacterium, assembly GCA_965215575.1. GTDB lineage: Bacteria > Pseudomonadota > Alphaproteobacteria > TMED109 > TMED109 > VXPW01. Next base: position 865,417 of record OZ244069.1, on the reverse strand, counting down.
TGAGGGAGCGCTGGCTGCGTTCGAGGAGCGGGTACGCGAGGCCCGGGTTCTGTTCGAGGTGGGGGAGCGAACGCGGACTGACGTTGCGCAGGCAGAGGCCGAACGGGCGGTGGCGGCCACCGTGATCCTGTCGGCGCGGACGGAACTCGAAATCGAGCGTGCGCTGCTCGAAAAGCTCGTTGGTCGGAAGCCGGGTGTGCTCGAGATGGCCGGAGAACCGCCCGGTACTCTACTGCCGGCGGCCCTGGAGGACGCCCGCCGCTCGGCCGAGCAGTTTGGGCCGTCCGTGCGTGTTGCCAAACATGCGTTGCACGCCGCCGAATATGCCATGCGGGCGGTTGAAGGCGAAGCACGGCCAACCATCGATCTGGTCGGAGCAGTCACCATGACAGGACGACGCGATCACGGACAGCGTTTCTTTTTGCCCGGTGCCCCTCTGACGGATTCCGATTCGGCGGCGATAGAGCGCAGGGCGGATATCAGTGCCGGTGTGCGCGTGAACGTGCCGATCTATCAGGCAGGCGCCGTCAAGGCGCGTCTCAGCCGGGCACAGCGGATCTACCTGCAGCGGCGCGAGGAGTGGTTTGCCGCACGACTGGAGGCAGCCCAGAGAGCGGAGCAGGCCTGGCGCAATCTGGCCACCGCTCGCGAGCGGCAGGCGGCGCTGGGTACTGCCGTGGAAGCATCGGAGACGGCATTGGAGCATATCCGCCTCGAGGCCGACGTCGGCAAGCGCACCCTCCGGGAGGTGCTTGATGCACAGCGTGTCCTGGTCGAGCGGCAAATCGATGCCCTGGCCGCTGAGCGCGACGGTGCGGTCGAGGCTTATCGCCTGCTCGAAGCGGTGGGCGGGCTTACGGTACGGAACCTGCTCTCCGGGGGCTTGCACTAGGAGCCGCGAGCCCGCCATCGCGGCCGCCGCCGCCGGGGCCTACCCGGCCGGCGAGCTTCGTCGATCAGCCGGTCACGCCGCCGAAGTTCGCAGGAAACGCGCAAGCTGCGAATAGGCGGGTTCCTGATCGGGACTGAGCAGTCCGTGGCGCAACAGGAAGTCGATCAGAACCGGCCCGCAGTTGAACTTGAACGAGGCGCCGCCCCGCAGGAGGGCAAGCACGTTTCGCCAGTGCATCAGGATGAATTGCTCCACTTCGCCGTCCAGATTCCGCGGAACGGCGTCTTCGGGCATCAGCAGGTCATAGAGGAAAAGCGTGTCGTCCCGCAGGTCGTCTCCCTGCTGATGGAAGTAAGCGAGTGCTCCTGCCGGACGGGCCGTATCTACGAGCGCGCCCTGTAGGTCTGCCTCCTCCCGCGCTTCCTTCCGAAGCGTCTCCGCGACCGTCATGCCCGCTGCGATCCCGCCGGCCACGGTGTTGTCCAGTTGGCCCGGTGCAATCGCCCGGTCGCGCGCGCGGCGTGGAATCCAGATCCGGGGGCCATTCGGGCCCACGACGTAGCCGACCAGATGGACGCCGTATCCCGGAAACCCGAACGCGGGCAGCAAGGCGCGGTCGCATTGCGCCAGCGGTATTCCGCCGAATGGCCGCACCACATCGAACAGCTCCCCGGTGGCGGCTCGCACCATCCGGGCCGCCGCAAGGATCGGCATCGCATCGGCGAGCTTGCGCGTGCGGCTGGTCGGATCATCCCCGTCCCAGCGGAGATCGTCCCGGTCCTGCCGCAGCCACCGGAACCGCTCGAGCAGGAACGACACCCGCCGCCGATGGATGCGTCCGGCGACTGCGCCGTCGATCAGCAGGGTGCAGAACTGGTTCAGATCAGCGTTGGCGCAGGCACCAATGTTGGCTGCAAGCCCTGTCATTCAGTTGGCCGGGGCGTATTTGCGGAAAAGAGCCACCGCGCCGACCGCCATGATCGCGGCGAAGACCGCGCCGGCGGTGTAGGGCCATGTCAGGCTCACATGATGGAAGCCGGCGCCGGCGATGGCGGGACCGATAATCCGGGCGAGGGATGCCGCGGACTGCGAAACTCCGAACGCGGCGCCTGCGCTGCTGCGCGGAACTGTGCCGGCGATCAGCGCGGCAAGTGCCGGATTGGCGAATCCGAGCCCGAACACCAGCGCCACAAGCGCTGGGATCAGAAGTACGAGATCAGTGCTGGCCGCAATCCCTCCCATTCCAATTCCCATCAGGACGATCCCGATCGTCGTGGTGGCGGGATTGCCGATGCGCTTGGCTACACGCCCTACCAGGATCCCCTGCACCACGACGCCCAACGTGCTGGCGCCTGCGAACAGGAATCCGTTCTCGAGCGGGCCCCAGTGAAGCACCCGTTCAGACCAGAGCGCAAAGGTCGATTCCATGCCAGCGAGCACCAGCGTCACACTGAAGTACAGAAAGACCAGGCCGGCGCAGAAGGCGCTCGTCAAGGCTGGCGTCAGGCGCGCCAATGGATTGCGGCCCGTCTCGGGCGTGCTTCGGTCTCCAGGCTCCCGCATCAGTACCAGACCGGACAACAACGCCACTCCCGAGACGCCGATTGCAGCAACGAGCGGCGACGAGAAATCCAGGCTGGAAGGATCGATGCCGGCGAGTACGCCACCGATCGCTGGACCGGCCACGAAGCCGACGGACAGCGCGGCGCCGAACAGGCCCATGCCCCGGGTGCGATCCTCGGGGGCGGTCACGTCCGCGATGTACGCCTGGGCGACGGCAAGGTTGCCGGCCATTGCTCCGCCCACCGCCCGGGCAATGACCAGGCCCATAAACGATTCGGCATGGAGAAGAAGGAGGTATGCGCCAATTCCGCCGGCGAGTGTTGAGAGCAGGATCGGTTTCCTGCCCCAGCGATCCGACAATCCCCCCCAAAGCGGCGACATGACGAGTTGCGCTGCGGAAAACGTGGTCATCAGCAGCGCGATCTGCTGCGGATTGCCACCGTAGCTCTCGGCGTAGAACGGTAGCATCGGGATGATGATCCCGAAGCCCATCATGTCGATTGCGACAATTAGCAGAACTACCGGCATGGGACGGCCCCCAGGCCGGCTGAAAACGGGTTAGACGCGGCGGAAGTCGATGAACTTCTTTCGCCGCGCGGCCACCAGGACGCGGGAACCCTTGCCCTCCAGCGCAGTCAGCGCGGTGTCCAAATGATCGCCTACGGCGTCGAGAACGGCCTTCGGATTACGATGTGCACCGCCGACGGGCTCAGGAATGACAACATCGGCGACGCCGAATTCTTCCATGTCTCGCGCAGTCAACCTGAGAGCTTCCGCAGCGGCATCGGCCTCGTCGTTGGTGCGCCACAGGATCGAGGCGCAGCCTTCCGGCGAGATTACCGAGTAGACGCTGTTCTCGAGCATCAGTACCCGGTCTGCCGAAGCGATGGCGACGGCGCCTCCCGAACCGCCCTCACCGATTATCACGCTCACGATCGGGACGCCGATAGAGAGGCACGTCCGGATGGCCTGAGCAATCGCCTCAGCCTGCCCCCGCTGCTCGGCTCCCACGCCCGGATAGGCGCCGGCGGTGTCCACGAAGCTGACGACAGGCAACTGGAACCGGTCGGCAAGTCGCATGAGACGGACCGCCTTCCGATAGCCCTCTGGCCGGGCCATGCCGAAGTTGCGGCGAACGCGCTCGGCGGTCTCCCGCCCCTTCTCGTTGCCCAAAATCACCACGGAACGGCTTCTGAACCGACCAAGACCGCCGACCATGGCGGGATCTTCCCCGTAGCATCGATCGCCGGCCAGTGGCTGGAAGTCCTCGACCAGCGCGTCGATGTAGTCCAGAGCATGCGGACGGTCGGGATGCCGGGCAACCTGCGTCAACTGCCATGGCGACAACCTGGCATAGGTCTGCTGCAGCAGTTGCTGTGCCTTCGATTGCAGGCGCCCCACTTCCTCGACGATATTGAGTTCGCTCTCCCCGCTGAGATGGCGGAGTTCTCGGATTTTGCCTTCAAGCTCCGCGATGGGGCCTTCAAAGTCGAGGAAGTGCTGCATTGGATTGCCAGGTCCCCGTCAGCGGGCCGCGATCTGGTCAGCCTTGCGGACCAGGTTCTCGGCCTGCTTGATCGAGGCGATGTCAATCATCCGGCCATCGAGGGCCACGGCACCGGCTCCCTCACACTGCGCCTTGTCCATTGCCTCGAGAATTCGGCGCGCCTGCGCCACATCCTCCTCCGGCGGGCTGAAGAGCTCATTGGCGAGTTCGACCTGGCTCGGGTGAATCGCCCATTTGCCCTCGCACCCGAGGACTCCCGAGCGGTTGCCCTGGGCGCGATATCCGTCCGGGTCGGAGAAATCGCCAAACGGACCATCGATGGGGCGCAGGCCATTCGCCCGGGCGGCGATCACCAAGCGCGAGACGGCGTAGTGCCACATGTCACCCCAATAATAGTCCCGTTCTTCGCCTTCGACCTTATCCGTCAGCACACCGTAGTCTGGGTGCGGCCCGCCGATGTTGGTTGTCCGGGCGCGGGTGGAAGCGGCGTAATCGGCGACGCCGAAATGGAGTGATTCGTTCCGGCTTGATGCTGCGGCGATCGCGTCGACGTTGGCCATTCCAAGAGCGGTTTCGATGATCAGTTCGAACCCGATCCGTTTTGTCCGGCCCTTCGCCTGCTCCACCTGCGAGACCAGCATGTCCAGCGCGTAGACGTCGGCGGCAGTGCCCACCTTGGGGATCATGACGAGATCGAGCCGGTCGCCAGTCTGCTCGAGCAGGTCGATCACGTCACGGTACATGTAGCCGGTATCAAGTCCGTTGATGCGAACCGATACGGTTCGGGTGCCCCAGGCAACATCATTCAGGGCTTCGACGACGTTCTTGCGTGCCTGTTCCTTGTCGTCCGGGGCCACCGCATCCTCGAGGTCCAGTAACACGACGTCCGCCGGGGACTTCGCCGCCTTCTCGAAGAGTTTAGGACGGCTTCCGGGAACAGCCAGTTCGCTGCGGTTGAGTCGGGCTGGTGCTTGTTCGACGATCCGAAAACTCATGGAGATCCTTTTGCCCGCGCATCCGTGGTCCCTCCGGCAAGATGCGAAGCCGTGGGCCTCCGGGCTAATGGATGGGCGGCAAGGGCGCGACGAACGGCGTCATCGACGACGTGCGTGTAAATCTGCACGGTCGAGATGTCCTCGTGCCCAAGAAGCTTCTGCAGGGTACGAAGATCGGCGCCTCGGGCAAGCATGTGACTCGCAAACGCGTGGCGGAGGACGTGCGGGGAGACGCGTGCAGGAGCGATGCCAGCGCGGGCGGCGAGTTCCTTCAGCAACTGGGCGAGCCGCTGGCGCGTGAGATGTCCCTGTCCAGAAGGAAACAGCCAGCGGGCTTCCACACGAGCCGGTCTCCCGGCCTCCCGGACTTCCAGCCAGGCACGGATTGCATCACGGGCCGGCTCGCCGAGGGGAAGCCGCCGTTCCTTGTTGCCCTTGCCGATCACCGCGAGGGCCGTCAGGTCCGAGGCCAGGGCCACCAACGGAATTCCAGCCAGTTCGGAAACCCGCAGGCCCGTGCCGTAGAGGATTTCAAGCGCTGCCCGGAGGCGGAGTCCGCGCGGCGAAGGGTCCTCAGCCGCGGTTTCGAACAGCAGCTCGACCTCGCTTTCACTGAGCACCTTCGGCAGGCTGACGGTTCGCTGGGGGAACCGCAGGGTCTCTGCCGGGTTGTCGTCGCGGAGACCGTCTGCCACCAGAAAGCGGTAGAACTCGCGGATTGAGGAGAGATGGCGTGCCTGAGTCCGGTGCGCGTACTCTCGGTCGGCGAGTCGCCCCAAGTGTGCACGGAGGTCGGTGGTCGAGGCGCCTTCGAGGGTGGTGCCGCGCCCGACCAGCGAATGCTCCAGCCGCCGGAGATCGCTTGCGTAGGCTTCCTGCGTATGGGGCGATGCCTGCCGTTCTGCCGCCAACATGTCGACAAACAGCGCGATGCGGTCTGGCGCCCGCCGCATGCTGGTCAGATGATCGCCTCCAGCGCGATCGCGCGCGCGTCCTCCGTCAGGCCGATAGCCCGCAGGCTGCGGATCGCGGCGTTCAGCGTCAACGGATCCGCTGCAGCCGGCCCACCGGGACCAAGGATCGACAGGACAAAGAGCACGGTTTCGGCCGTTCGTCCCTGGGTCACGGCATCACGCAACTGATATCGGGTTGGCGCGCTTGGAATCGTCGCGGTGGTGCGAAGCGCAGCATCGTCGAGGAGTGTCAACCAGGAGCCCATTGGGACCGGCACGTCCATCGCTTCCAGAGCGACCAGCAACCGGCTCAGCCGAGTCGCATGGTCAGCCGGCGTCCCGGTGCGCGGCAGGCTGGCCCGCACATCTTCCTTCGGAAACACTTCGAACGGTTCAGGCACTGGTCGGCCCGCCAGAGCCAGGGCAGGAAACAGCGCGTACAGCTGGCCCGAGGCCGCGAAGTCTAGGTCGGCTGAACTCGCCAGCATGCGGACCCATTCCTCAGCCTCGATGTAGCGGCCGGCGGCCAGCAGTCCCCGGGCGGCGGCGACGGAGAACCAGGCGAGATCCTGACGCGGGCTTACCGTCGCCGTTACGGCGCCGGTGGCGTAGGCCAGGACCGTGAAGCCGGGATCCTGTCCGGCACGATCCCAGAGCAGCCGCAGGAAGCGGGCTCGATCGATGGCGGTCGTTGCCTGCAGGGCCGCTTGGAAGAGAAGAGCCCGGGCGAGCACGGGACGCAGTCCATCCGCTTCGGTCCCTGCACTTCGAAGCTGTTCCGGCGTGAATTCAACCGTCGCGTAGGCCTCAACGAGAGCAAGATCCCGAAGCGCCCCGGCCCGGGCAGCCTGTTCGGTCGCGTAGATGCGCCGCGGGGTGTCGGCGGTTTTCGATTCGGAAATCGCCCGGTACACGGGCAACCCGGCTGCGTTCTGATACCGGGCCAACCGTTCGTCGCCCTGTGCGAGCAGTGCCAGAGCCAAGTAGTCGTCGTCGGGAATGTCGAGCCCGCCAGATAGTGGCGTTCCGTCGAGGATCGCATGGGCGAGTGCGGGCATAACCGCATTGGCAGGAAGTGCGTCCTCGATCAGCTGCAGCGTCAGGCGCGCGGCATCTAGGGATCCCTGGCGGATCTGGCAGGCCACGAGGGACATGCGCAAGCGGAGCGACGGCTGAACCGACAAGCGCTCACGTACTTCCGGGCACGCCCGATCGCCGTCCCCGGCGAGAATGCGGGCTTCCCGCAAGCGGTCCACCAGCTCCGGCGGGATTCCCTCCGCCGGAAGGGCTTCCGCGAGCTGACCCAATCCCTCGCCATCCGCCAACCGCACCAACAGGTGGATCCGCTCTTCAAGGAAACGGGCGACGGTGCCAGTATCGGTCTCGACGGGATTTCCGTCCGGTCCGATCGGAGACAGCCCCCTGCGGGCAGGCCTCTCTGGAGCGGCCGCCCGACTCAACAAGAGGCGTAGCGTAAGGTTGCGCATCGCCGGCGAGGCCAGGGTCTCAGGAACGGCCGCCAGTAATCGTCCCGCGAGGGCGGCATCGGTGCCTTCCCACATGGCCCAGCCGAGCCCGCCCTCAGTTTCTGTCAGAACTCCGGTCCAGCTGGGTTTGGCGCTGGGCAGGTCGGATACGGTGAGCCGGTCGTCGGGTGCCGGGACTTGGAATGCGGGCGGGACGTCGGCGTCCTCGACATGGAACTCTTCGGCGTCGGGGTCCGTTACAGGCACCAGCGGAATGGGAGTCTCGTCAACCCGCTCCGGTATTTCCTGCGGGGCCGCGTCGTTCGGGTCGGGTGCCGTTGCCGCTGCGTCGGGGGCGGGGGTCTGAGCCGCTGCGAAGCCCGGCGAAATCAGCAGCAGACAGACGGCGTAGGCGGCAGCGTGGATCCGGACCCGTGATACGCGCTTAGAAGAAGCGGTCATTCGGAATTGACTCTTCCACAAGTACCGGATCAGGCGTGATGTCTACGGAGAGGAGCACATACACCCCGATTCCGAGAACGACGACGAGCGCGAGCAGAAACAACACGGTCAAGAGCTGCATCCTGCGCCGGGCTTCCAGGCGGGTTTGGTCCTGATGGGCGAACATCGCTCAGGTTGATCCTGCTTCACTTCTGAAGCGACAATATAGAACACATGGTGAGATTCGGATGCGCGGTTATCGGCGCCAGTGCGTTGCTCTACCGTTCCGCGACGGGGGCCGACCCACGGGCATTCGCGGTGGCCCCGGGCGGGCGTTTGTCACGGCATGGTAAACTGCCGGTCCTTCTAGGGCGAGCGGCTACTTCGCGTGATCCCGAGTCAGCCGGAGGGTCAGGGAGAGTGCCTCCGGTGGGGATCGCACAGAACATGGGCGACGATCCGGGGGTTTGCGCGGCCGAGCGGGTTCTTGGTCAGCGGCACTTGGTGCTGGTCGGATTGATGGGCGCGGGCAAGTCAGCGATCGGGCGAAGACTGGCCGGCGTGTTTGGCCGCCCCTTCACGGACAGTGATACGGTCGTGGAGGAAGCGGCGGGTCAGATAATCGCGGACATCTTCGCGAGCGACGGTGAGGAATCGTTTCGGAAAATGGAGGAAGGGGCGATCCGCCACCTGCTCGAAGGGGAACCTGCCGTCATTGCGACGGGGGGCGGTGCCTTCATGCGCCCAGCGAATCGTGCGCGCATCCGGCGATTCGCCCTGTCAGTCTGGCTCAGGGCCGAACTGGACGTGCTGGTGGCCCGTATCCGTCGGCCAGCCAGCCGGCCGCTGCTGGCAGGGGACAATCTTCGCGGCACGCTTGCACGCCTCATCCGTGAACGGCACCCGGTGTACGCTGCGGCTGACGTCACCGTGGATTCGGAAGACATCGATCACGCCGCAACGGTACGCCGGACGCTTGCGGCCATAGTCGCGGCCGACGCATGACCGCTCGCCATCACCGGGTCCCGATCGCGCTCGGGGAACGCTCCTACGAAGTCATCGTGGGTGCGGGCGCGCTCGCGGTCGCGGGCCAGTTCCATCAGGAACTTGGTCTCGGACCTGCCTACGTGGTCACGGAGCCGGACGTTGAACGCCACCATGGTCCGGCCCTGCTCAGCTCCCTTGAGGACGCCGGGGTCTGTGTGCAGGCCGTTCTCACCGTGCCGTCGGGTGAGTCAGCCAAGACCTTCGCTACCTTCGAGGGTCTCGTGGAACGTCTGCTCGCGGCCGGTATCCGACGTGACAGCAGCCTCTACGCACTGGGCGGGGGATGTGTCGGAGACCTCGCGGGTTTCGCCGCCGGTACGGTCTTGCGGGGAGTCACGTTTGTCCAAGCGCCGACCACACTGCTGGCTCAGGTAGACAGTTCCGTAGGCGGAAAAACCGCAATCAACACCCGGGCGGGGAAGAACTTGTTGGGTGTCTTCCATCAGCCGCGCCTCGTACTCGCCGATATCGCCACCTTGGGGACCTTGCCGTCCCGCGAGCTACGGGCGGGCTACGGGGAGGTCGTGAAATACGGGCTACTGGGCGACTCTGAGTTGTTTGCTTGGCTCGAGCGTCAAGGGGAGGCTTTGCTGGCAGGTGACGAGGGACTTCGCGCGAAGGCGGTCAAACGCTGCTGCCGGCTCAAGGCCGACGTTGTCGCCGGTGACGAGCGCGAACAGGGCCAGCGTGCCCTGCTCAATCTCGGCCACACTTTCGGGCATGCTCTCGAGGCCGAGACCGGAATGGACGGCAGGCTCCGCCACGGGGAAGCGGTCGCGGTCGGGTGCGTCCTCGCTTTCAGGTTTTCCGAGCGGTGCGGTTGCGCTCCGGCGGGTTCGGCAGACCGAATCGCGCGACATCTTGAGGCGGTCGGGCTGCCGACCACCCCCCGCGGCGCCCTCGGACGGGCGTGGCCTGGTGCCGATGCCCTCCGCCTGATGCAGTCCGACAAGAAGATCCGGAGCGACAACAAAATGCCGCTTGTTCTGGCGCGCGCAATCGGCGATGCCTTTCTCGCGCCGGATTGCAGTCGCGACGAACTCAGGAGCTTCTTGGATACGGAAGGAGCCCGATGACCGGTCCCCCCGATCGCTGCCACCGCTGCCACCGGATATCCGCTTGACCACGTTCCCCGCCGACCTCGTCGCGATTGCTGGACTACTCCTGCTCTCGGCCTTCTTCTCTGGTTCTGAGACTGCGCTGACAGCGGCCTCGCGTCCTTGGATCCACCTGCACGCCGCGCGCGGCGACCGCCGGGCCCTTCGGGTGCAGCGGCTGATCGATCGGCGTGAGCAGATGATCAGCGCGATCCTGCTCGGCAACAACCTGGTCAACATTCTTGCGTCCGCCATCGCGACCCGCGCGCTCATCGAGCGCTTTGGTGGTGCGGGCGTCCTCTACGCGACGGTTGTCATGACGGCGCTGGTCTTGGTGTTTGCGGAGATTCTCCCGAAAACCTTCGCGATCCGGCATGCTGACCGGATCGCACCGTGGGTAGCGATTCCGGTTACTCCGCTGGTCATCCTGCTGACGCCGCTCACGATCGTCGTTGTGGCCGTGTTTCGGCTGGGAGGCCGACTGGGCCGGGCGGCGGCGACCGGACGCACCGCCAGGGAGGAGCTCCGCGGCGCCATCGAACTCGCCGCCACGGCCGGCGTCCGGAGGCGGGACCGAAACATGCTTCGGAGCGTCCTGGATCTCGACCAGGTGACGGTGCGGAGCGTCATGGTCCCACGGGTCCGCATGTACACCCTCGACGCGTCCAAGCCCACCGATGTCCTCGTCGCCGAGGTGCTTGAGCATCCCTACACGCGGTACCCGGTGTGGGAGAACGAGCGGGAAAACATCATCGGCGTCCTGCATGTGCGCAAGCTCTTCATGCACATTCAGGAAGCCGGCGGCCCGCGCTCCGTCGAGGTGCGAGAGGTGCTGGACGAGCCCTGGTACGTGCCGGATGTGACTACGCTGGCGAATCAACTCGACTCTTTCCGGGCCAAGCAGACACCGATGGCCCTCGTGGTCGACGAGTACGGGGCGCTCGAGGGTCTGGTCACCCTCAAGGACATCCTGGAAGACATTGTCGGGGACATTCCGGATGAATTTGACCCTGTACGCACGCTCCCGCCGCCGGGTGCTGACCGTAGCGTCGTGGTTCCGGGCGACACGTCGATTCGGGATCTGAACCGCCGCTATGACTGGCAACTCCCCACCGACGGCGCCCCGACGATCGCGGGCCTCGTCATCGACGAGGCAGAGGAACTTCCGGAAGAGGGTGCCGAGGTGCAGGTGCCGGGGTTTGCAGTGCGTGTGCTGAAGAAGGACGGGGCGCGGCTGGTTCGGCTCCGACTCCGCCCCGATCCTGACTGAACGGGCGAACGGTTGACCCCACAGGCGGCCGGCAGGCCGGAGCCTCGAGCAAACGGTCTCCCGATTCCTGCCTCGGCGCTGCCGCCACGACTCCCGCACACTCGGTTTCTGCATGCTCCCTAATCCCCGTGACGGATTCGCCGGGGGAAGGGTCCGGAATCCGGAGCACCGGGATCGCTGACCCTGGTCTGCCGTCGACAGGAGAAGATGCGGTGGCCAAATTCAGGAGCCGGCCGCGCTTGTGGGACGAAGGAGAAGGTCTGCTAACGTCCCGTGACGAGGTTCATTCGATTGCGGTGATTCCGATGCGCTCGGCGCGAACTCCGTGGCGGCGGCCACATTGCGCTCCTCCACCCGAAACAAGTCTCTTCCGCTGTCGGGACGTTTCATGATCGGATCATTGGGTGCAGTGGTCGTCGCGCTCCTGCCCATCCTCGCGCCGGTGTTCGCGATCGCAGGTCTCGGCTACCTGTGGGTGAAATGGGGGTTCAATTTCGACTCGCGGCAAATCACCGACCTTGTCACCAAGATTGGTGCGCCGTGCCTGATCTTCACCACTTTGGCCACCCTCGAGTCGCCGGCCACGTTGGCGGTCGACGTGGCCCTTGCTGCGATCCTCATGATTCTCGGGGCGATGGTCGTGGGGATGCTTGTGCTGCCGCTCGTCGGGCTCTCGCGCCGGACCTTTCTGGCGCCGCTCATGTTCACGAACAGCGGCAACGTGGGGATTTCGATTTGCCTGTTTGCGTTCGCGGCAACGGGCTTGGAACTTGGGATTGTCTACTTCACGGTGACCGCGACTCTGCACTTCACCCTTGGAGTCCTCATCTGGTCGGGGACTGCCAATCCCTCTGCCATTCTGCGCACGCCGTTCCCCTACGCGGTGGCGGCGGGGCTTGCAGTCATGATGACCGACGTCCAGCCGCCGGAGTGGATCTTCGATACCACGTCGCTTCTGGGCGGGGTCGCCATTCCGCTGATGCTGTTCACTCTCGGGGCCACCGTCGCCAGCTTCCGCGTGGTCCAATGGAGCCTGACCCTGCGCGCGGTTGTAATGAAGTATGGGATCGGGATCCTGCTGGCATTCGGCGTGACGGAACTCATGGGGCTTGAGGGGGTTGCCCGCGGGGTCGTCCTGATCCAGGCAGTCTTGCCCACTCCGGTATTCGCCGCGCTGTTCGCGCAGCACTACCGGCGGAATCCCGACGAGGTCGCGAGCATGGTGCTGACGACGACCGTCACGTCGCTTGTGCTGCTGCCCGTCATGTTGACCTACTTGTTGTTACCCTGACCCGCCATTCCGGCGCCTCGTGCCGTCACCAACCAGTTCCGCTGTGGGAGAACGTCGCCATGCCCTTGCCCGAGCCCGAAGCCCGTGATCCCATGCACTGCCGCCAAGTGATTTGCCGCGGCTACCGGCGTCAAGACGGCCTCTGGGACATCGAGGGACACCTCTGCGACACCAAGGACTACGACTTCACGACACGTTGGCGCGGTGATGTGCCTGCTGGTGATCCGATCCATGACATGTGGATTCGCCTGACGGTCGACAACGAGTTCGTGGTCCGGGACGTACAGGTATCGGTGGACAAGTCGCCGTATCCGATCTGTCCGGCCGTGATTCCCAACCTGCAGCGGCTCAAGGGAATTCCGATCGCCCGCGGCTGGCGACGCGCCGTGCGCACGCACCTCGGCGGCACCGAAGGCTGCACCCACCTCGTCGAGATGCTGTTTCCGTTGGCGACGGCCGCGTTCCAGACGATCTATCCGGCGCGGATCCGCGACGAGGGACAGGCGATCGAGAATCTTGCGGCAGGCGACAAACCCATGCTCCTCAACACCTGCCACGCCTATGCGGAATCCAGCCCCATCGTCCAGGAACTGTATCCAGCCCACTATCGCGCCGCGTCGGACCCCACGAGAAGCGCGGAGGAGCGGAGCTAGGCGGAACGGTCCGGACCTGCGTCGGGTAGCGGAACCGAAAGCTCAAGGGCCAGCGCGTGCAAACCCGAAGCGAGTTCGTCCTTGAGGATCTCATGGATCAACCGGTGGCGCTCGATCCGATTAAGACCTTCGAACGCCGCGCTCTCGATCCGGACCCGGTAGTGGCTTTCGCCTTCCTTCGGCGCACCGGCGTGCCCCGCATGCAGGCGGGACTCGTCCTCGATCTCGATGCTAGCGGCGCCGAGTCGCGCCTGAAGCGCCGCCAGCATGCGTTCGGCCCGTGTCACCTGATGCTCTCCTGTTAGGTTCCGACTGGGGCGTCACCCTGACGCAGGGGTTCGCTTCCTGCAAGCCCGTGGACCGTGTGGACTAGCCGCCCAACCGAAGCCCTTTGCCTGAATCCGATTCTGTCACCATGATGCGGTCATGACTGTCCGTCGCTCACGCCGGAATCCGCCCCGTGGAGCCCCCGAATGTTTGCGGGGCACGGCTCCGCCGCGTCCGCAGACCTGTGAGCATCCGGGCTGCAACGATCTAGGACAATATCCAGCGCCCCGTTCACGCGAGGCTCTCCGCAGCTGGCGATGGTTCTGCCTCGCCCACGTGCGGGAGTACAATCGGCGCTGGAACTACTTCAAGGGAGTGAGCGAAATCGAGATCGGCCGCGAGGTGCGTGATGACATTGGCTGGCAGCGCCCGACGTGGCCGCTCGGGCAGCATGCAAGCGTTTCCGGCGGCCGCCTCCGTGATCTCTTCGGGTTGTTTCGGGGAGAAAGGGGATCCAGTGCGCGCAAGGCCTCAGCGGACACCGGAGAACCTCAGGTCGCTCGGGCTCTCAAGGTCTTCGGTCTTCGGGACGGGGCATCGCTTGCGACCGTCAAGGCGCGCTATAAGTCTTTGGTGAAGTCACTCCATCCCGACACCAATGGCGGCGACACCGGGGCTTCGGACCACTTGGTCAGGATCAACGCGGCCTACGCCATTCTCACCCGCCACCATGGCAAGGCCTGAGTGGGCCGAGCTCCATCCACGATCGAACACACGCATGGCGAACACTTCTGCCCGGCCGGAACCTACCCGTACCCCGCTGCCCGATATCGTGGTTGCGGTGCGCGACGTCTTCGGGATCGACACGGATCTCCGGGTTCCAGCATTTTCGCAGGCGGATGAACACGTCCCGGACATTGATGAGGCCTATCGCTTCGATCCGGAAACCACCCTCGCCATCCTGGCGGGTTTTCGCGACAACCGCCGCGTGCTCATCCAGGGCTTTCACGGCACCGGGAAGTCCACGCACATCGAGCAGGTGGCGGCCCGTCTGAACTGGCGATGCGTCCGCATCAACCTGGACAGTCACATCAGCCGGATCGATCTCGTCGGGCGCGATGCGATTGTCGTCCGTGACGGGCATCAGGTCACGGAATTCCGCGAAGGAATGTTGCCGTGGGCGCTCCAGTCGCCGACGGCGCTCGTGTTCGACGAGTACGATGCGGGCCGGCCGGATGTCATGTTCGTGATCCAGCGGGTCCTCGAAGTGGATGGTCGACTGACCCTGCTGGACCAGAACCGGGTATTGCGCCCCCATCCCGCATTCCGTCTCTTCGCGACCGCGAATACGGTCGGCCTTGGAGATGCGAGCGGCCTTTACCACGGAACCCAGCAGATCAATCAGGGTCAGATGGACCGGTGGAACGTGGTCGCGATCCTGAACTATCTTGAGGAAGACGCTGAGATTGAGATTGTGCACGCCAAGGTGCCGGAGTTCGCGGAGGGGGCACACGCAGATATCGTGAAGGCCATGGTGGCGGTTGCCAATCTGACCCGTCACGGACTTGCAGCTGGTGACATCTCCACGGTGATGTCACCACGGACCGTCA
The DNA here is from genome assembly GCA_965215575.1 of Alphaproteobacteria bacterium. Classification (GTDB taxonomy): domain Bacteria; phylum Pseudomonadota; class Alphaproteobacteria; order TMED109; family TMED109; genus VXPW01. The sequence goes on along the minus strand of OZ244069.1, from coordinate 850,365 downwards.
TCACCTGGGCAGAGAATGCGCTTATTTTCGAAGCCGGCGGCGGCAGCCGGGAGGAGGCGTATGCGCTGGCGTTCCGGCTGACCTTCCTCAACAAATGCGATGAGGTCGAACGGCCGGTTGTCGCCGAATACTTCCAGCGATGCTTCGGACGCGATCTGCCGGAAAGCTGGGTGGCCAGCATGCCCAAGGGTTGACGGTGGCTGCGGTTCGCGGTCGGCTGGACGAATTCAAGCGGGCTACCGCCGGGGCCGTGCGCGCTCTTGCGGGCCGGGCCGATCTGGACATCCGCTTCGGCGGCCCCTCGGTGGACGGGAGCAGCGTGACCATCCCGGTGCCCGCGCCCGATGCGACCGATGCCGCGTCCGTCAGGGGAATTGCGGACACGGCCGCGCTCAAGCTCCGGTTCCACGATGAGGTAGTGCACCGGAAGTTTGGCTCCCGCAGCCCGCTCGGGCAGGCGCTTCTTGATGCGGCCGAGCGGGCGCGCTACGAGGCTCTTGGCGCCAACGCCATGCGGGGAGTCGCCGACAACCTGGACGCGGCGCTGGCCGTGGAAGCCCGCCGGTCTGCGGGAATTGACGTCGGAGAAGGAGGCAATGAAACCCTTGCAGGGGCCCTGCGGATCATGGTGCGCGAGCGCCTTACCGGCCGTCCCGTGCCGGTTGAGGCCGCCGCGCTCCTGCAGCGCTGGCAGGACACGCTGCGATTCGCCAACGGCCAGTCTCTCGAGTCCCTCGTCGAACTGATTGACGACCAGGAAGCGTTTGCGCGGCGCTTGCACGAATTGCTGGACGACCTCGACCTGCACACATTGGCCCACGAAGAAGACGCGGAGGGGCGGGACGAGGAGAACGCGACGGACGACGAGCAGTCGCAAGGGAACACCGGGGCGGACGACGAAGACGACGGGGACATCGAGGGCATGCCCGGCACCGGTGCGCTGGATGACGATATGCCCGAAGATGAGGGCGGCGACAGTACCTCGGGACTCGAAGGAGAAGGCGAAGAGGAAGAGGAGGACGGGGCATCCCCGTCGTGGCACAACCTGCCGCGGGACCATGCGAAGCAGCCTCCCTACACAGTGTTTACCTGGAAGTACGACGAAGTGGTGCCGGCGGAGGATCTCTGCGCGCCCGATGATCTGGTGCGGCTCCGCGAAGCGCTCGACCGGCATCTGGCGCAGTTCGAGAGCCTGATCGCGCGGCTTGCTCATCGCCTGCAGCGCCAGCTCCTCGCCCAGCAGGTGCGCTGGTGGGAATTCGATCTGGAGGAGGGCCTTCTGGATTGCGCCCGCCTGGCGCGCGCGGTCGTCGATCCCGCGACGCCGCTCTCGTTCAAGCGGGAGGCGGAAACGCGATTCCGGGATACGGTGGTTACCCTGCTTCTGGACAACTCCGGGTCGATGCGAGGCCGGCCGATCACGGTTGCCGCCCTCAGCGCCGACATCCTTGCCCGCACCCTTGAGCGGTGCGGAGTGAAGGTGGAGATCCTGGGGTTCACCACCGCCGCGTGGAAAGGGGGGAAATCCCGAGCAGACTGGCTAGAGGCGGGGCGGCCCGCCAGACCCGGCCGACTGAACGACCTGCGCCACATAGTGTACAAGGCGGCCGACACACCGTGGCGCCGGGCACGCCGCAACCTCGGGCTGATGCTTCGGGAAGGCCTGCTCAAGGAGAACATCGACGGTGAGGCGCTCCTTTGGGCGCACCAGCGCCTGCTGGCCCGTCCGGAACAGCGCCGCATTCTCACTGTCATCTCCGATGGCGCACCGGTCGACGACAGCACCCTGTCGTCCAACCATGGGCACTATCTCGACCGCCATCTCCGCGAGGTCATCGACACAATTCAGCGAACCTCACCGATCGAACTCGTCGCCGTGGGCATTGGCCACGATGTGACCCGCTATTACCAGCGCGCGATCACGATCTACGATGTCGCGCAACTGGGTGGAGCGATTACCGAACAGCTGGCGGAACTGTTCGCGGACGAGAGTAGGTACCGCCGGGCGGGACCCTTGGCGGCCTAAATCGATTCAGGCCTTGGCCTGGCGCTTCTCGATCAGACTCCGGAGGGCGCGGGCCTTGCTGGACAGGCTGTCCGGGTCCGCGGCCAGGAGGAACGGGTCAAGACCGCCCTTGCGGTCCACGGACCGGAGCGTCGATACGGCGACCCGGAACCGGACAGTCTGGTTCAGGAGGTCGCTGTGCAGCGAAGCACGTTGAAGGTTGGGCAGAAAACGGCGGCGGGTCTTGTTGTGCGCATGGCTGACATTGTTGCCAGTCATCACGCCTTTGCCGGTGAGTTCACAGCGTCGTGACATGAAACGGGTTCCAAGGTCGTGTGGCGCAAGCCGCTTCAGAATTTGGGAGAGCCCGCACTATACACGGCAATGACCGTCGGCGTGGTGCGGACGTCACGGCATCTGCGAAGGGAACCATCGAACACCCCGGTACGCAAATCGCCCAGAAGTCCGACCTGAACCGCTCCGTCCTAAGCACCGGATGGGGCGACCTGCGGCGAATGCTGGAATACAAGGCAACCGACATGGTGCCGTCAATCCGGCGTATACCAGCCAGACCTTTAGCGCGCGCGGACATGTCAATGCCGCTTCGCGTCCATGTCAGGCAAGGTCTGCGTGCGTGTCCTGCGGGCACGCGGCAAATGCGGACATGATTGCTGCCCGCAACATTCTGGCATCGGGGACTGGCGCAGCTGCACGGGGAAAGGCGTTGCCGTTGGGCACCTTGACGATCCGTGAAATGGACGGAAGATCGACCGTTGGCTAGTTTGCCCGATAAGTCCCAAACGGAACGGGTGACCTGCCCAACGCGCATGGCGTCGCTGCAAGGGTTTCCGTGGAGGAGCTAGGGTAGGAATTTTCCCCATGAACGGGTATCGCGCACGACATGGTGGGCGCGGTGCTGGTGCGGCCAGTCGATCCGGAACTAGTGGAGACAAGGTCTACGGCGCCGAGCTCGCTTGCGAGGCGCTTGCACTGGAGCAAGTCCGGGGGCGTGCTGACCGATTCGGGACTTGTGGATCCGGGGAATAACAAGTAACTAGATCAGCATCTTAGAATCCATGATGCGAAGCGCGGCTCAACTTCGCCCGACGTCGTGAGTGGCTGGAAAGCCGGGACAGATAGGGATACCCATGAAGGATCCAGGAGTGGCGAATGTGTCGGGCAAGCTGTCCGCCCGGTCGGGAGTTCCCCAGTTTCATGCCATGGGGGTGCTGTCCGAGGCCAACCGATTGGCTTCTCTCGGTCGGGATATCCTGCATTTCGAGGTCGGAGAGCCCGACGCCCGCGCTCCGGCCCGGGTGCGCGAAGCTGCAATGGCGGCCCTTGCGGCCGGCCAGACCGGATACACCGAAGCGCTGGGGCTCCCCGAGCTCCGCCGCGCCATCGCCGGCCACTATCGCCGTTTCTACGGGCTGGATGTCGCGCCCGAACAAGTGGTGGTTACGACGGGCGCATCGGGGGCGTTTGTTCTGGCGTTTCTTGCTCTGTTCAACCCCGGTGACCGCGTCGCGCTGGCATCGCCAGGCTATCCCGCGTACCGAAACATCCTCTCCGCATTGGGAATTGAGGTGGTCTCGATCCCGGGCGTGCATGAAAGCGCCTATCAGCCGACAGTAGATCTGCTCGAACCCGTTGCCGCCGGATTGCGAGGGGTCATTCTGGCGAGCCCAGCCAATCCGACCGGTTCGGTCATGCCAGAGCCCGAACTGCGGAAGCTAGTCGCGTTCTGCCGCGACCGGGGAATTCGCCTCGTTTCGGACGAGATCTATCACGGGATCGTCTACGAGAGTTCGTGTCCAAGCGTGCTGGGCCTGGACGATCAGGGCGTTGTGGTGAACAGTTTTTCCAAGTACTTCGCGATGACGGGCTGGCGGCTCGGCTGGGTCGTCGGGCCGGCTGAGTTGGTTGCCGCCGCCGAGCGGCTGGCGATGAATTTTTTCCTCTGCGCGCCCGCGGTTGCGCAGGTTGCGGCAGTTGAAGCGTTTGACTGCTACGCTGAGTTCGAGTCCCATGTCGTGCGCTACCGGGATAACCGGGACGGCCTCTTGGCCGGTCTCTTGCAATCTGGCTTCAACCGGATAGCCGCTGCCGACGGCGCCTTCTACCTGTATGTGGACGTTTCAGACTTCACGGACGACTCGTTCGACTTCGCGCAGAAATTGCTGCATCAGCAGGGAATCGCGGTGGCTCCGGGCGTCGACTTTGACTTGGACCGGGGCCACCGTCATATCCGCATGAGTTACGCTGGGGCTCCTGAAACCATCAAGGCCGCAGTCGAACGCCTGCGGACCTGGACGCCCGACTAGCGCCGTCGGCGGACGGCGGTTCAGGCGCGACTTCGACGGCGGCCGGCTGACGACCGATGGCGCTGCTGCTGCTGCGGGAGGTTGACCGGCGCTTCCGGGTGACGTCGCGGCTGGCGGCGTGCTTCCGGGACCACCGCGACCCGCACCTTCGGCAGGTGTGCCCCCCTCGTCCCCTGTCTCCTGATCCGGCACCTGCCCGGACGCTGAGCTGGTTTCCGGATCGGGACCAGCGAACGGATTCTCAACCGGAGTGCCGACGTCCAGTTCGGAGGAGGGCCGGTTCTTCCAGGCTCTACGGGCACTACTGCTATCCCCGCTGTACGGACCTGCGGCGAGCACGTGCTGTGCGCCCGGCTGCGCCCGGCCAATATCGATGCGGCGGCGGGCTCGGTGGACGAACTGGCGCGGATCGTCCGCAGATCCGCCGACGCTGGGGATCCGGATCCGGGTGCGCGGCGAGCCGGGTTCTGCCGCGAGGACCGTGGTGCGAAGCAGTACGTGTTCGGGCTCGCGCGCAACGTTGGCTCGCGACGCTGCACAAGTCCCGACGCCGGGGCGCCGCCACCGGCCGGGCCTGCTTCCGCGGCACGTTCCCTGGAGCCGGGCCCGCCGGGTGATCGGCAAGGCCGAGTGGCTGCTCAGCCGGCGCCAAGCGCTTCGGGTCACCAACTTGCCCGCACCCTCGGGGCGCAGGCCCTCTACCGTACTGCGCCCGCGGCGACATGGAGAACCGGATCAAGGAACAGCAGCTGTGGCTGTTCGCCGACCGCACCTCGAGCGCGACGATGCGCGCCAACCAGCTGCGGCTGACCTTCTCCGCGTTCGCCGGCGCCCTGTTCGCCCTCCTGAGGTCGGGCTGCAGGGCACGGCGCTGGCCCGCGCCCGCGCCGACACCATCCGCGCCCGGCTGCTGAAGGTCTTGCCCGCTCCGTCAACGTCCGGGATCCGGGTCGCGTTCCCGTCGGGCTACCCGCTGCAGGAACTGTGTCGCACGTTCGCCGCCCTGCGCGCACCGAACGCGCGGGGCCCGCCTGACCCCGCCTGCAGCGGTCCTGCCCCCTCCTGCCGCACGCGCGCGACCGGCGCCGCAGGCGACGTCTGCGGCGCCCGCCGGCCAGCCCGATCCGCGCCCGGAATCCGCCGCGCCGGGCTTCGCGCCCGATCCCGGTGACCCCGAGTGGACGGGCGCCGGCGGCTTCGAAACGGTACCGCCAAACGCCGCCAGCGGGAGGCGGGAGGTCCGCTGGTGAGCGAAGCGGGCTAGCGCCGTCGGCGGACGGCGGTTCAGGCGCGACTTCGAAGAGCGCTCCACCAACGAGGCGCTTTCTCCCGGGCACCTTCGGCAGGTGTGCCCCCCTCGTCCCCTGTCTCCTGATCCGGCACCTGCCCGGACGCTGAGCTGGTTTCCGGATCGGGACCAGCGAACGGATTCTCAACCGGAGTGCCGACGTCCAGTTCGGAGGCCGTTGAGTCTGGTTCCCCAGGCTCGGCATGTCGTGGTGCGGCCCCGAAGGGGTCGTCTTGGTCCGCCGAATTCGCGGCAGCCGCGGCCCGTGGCGAAGCATCTTCGGCAGAGTTGTCACTACTGCCGAAAGGGTGCTTGCGGTTCCCGGAAAACTCGGTGGCCTCAGCCGGAAGCTCGGGCCCTCTTGATTCTACCGGGGCGCCGAACGGATTCGCATGAGGTGCTGTCATCGCGGAATCGCTGTCTTGTTCCGGATCGGACAAGCTGACTGCGGAATCTTCCAGCTCCGTCAACTGGGCACGGTTGGAGGACTGTGTCTCCTTCGAGCTGGAACGAATCCCCCGCCGCCTGCTGCCACCGCGCGATCCGCGCCGCGTGCGCCTCGCCGGGCGTTCGCTTGGTTCCGGGAGTCCGCGGTCCGAAACGTCGCCAAACGGCGATTCAGCATCGTTTTCGGGCAGGACGTCTCCGTTTGCCCTGATCGGAACCCGGGCTTCCGGCATGTCGAGATCTTCATCGGACGGCGTCGGCAGGTCCGCGTCCAAGGTGTGCCCGTTTTCCCTTCGATCCCGCTCATCTGCCCGGGACCGGGAACCACCACGCCGGCGCGTGGCCCGTTCCACCACCGCATCGTCATGGACCTCGGGCTGAGCTCGCCGGCGTCGTCCGCCGCGCTCCTCTGTGGCCCCGGCGGCCTCATCGTCATGGACCTCGGGCCGAGCTCGCCGGCGTCGTCCGTCGCGCTCCTCTGTGGCCCCGACGGCCTCATCGTCATGGACCTCGGGCCGAACTCGCCGGCGTCGCCCGCCGCGCTCCTCTGTGGCCCCGACGGCCTCATCGTCATGGACCTCCTCGGGCCGAGCTCGCCGGCGTCGCCCGCCGCGCTCCTCTGTGGCCCCGATGGCCTCATCGTCATGGACCTCGGGCCGAGCTCGCCGGCGTCGTCCGCCGCGCTCCTCTGTGGCCCCGGCGGCCTCATCGTCATGGACCTCGGGCCGAGCTCGCCGGCGTCGCCCGCCGCGCTCCTCTGTGGCCCCGACGGCCTCATCCGCCCGTGCGGTCGACAGGGCGCGTCGGCGCCTCGCGCGCGGTCGTTCGGGTTCCATGTCGTCAACGTCTTCGTCTGGTTCGGATCGGGCGCTCGCACGACGTGATCGCCGCTCCTCTACGCCATCATCGCCGTGGTCATCGCGCGGCGCGGCGCGCGAGCGCCTCCGGCGACCACGTGGAAGCTCGTCTTCCTCGTCGTACTCATCGCGTGCGGCCGATCGCCGTCGTTCCCTGGACTGGAGGTCATCCCCGGGTTCCTCGTCGTCGCCGTCGACTTGCGCGTGCGGCTGCCGCCGTCTCGTACGACGCGCCTCTGCGGCTTCGTCGTTGGCGTCGTCCTGGGCTAGCGGCCGAGTTCGCTGGCGATCCCGTCGGCGTTGCTGGTCAGGCTCGTCCTCAAAGTCGTCACTGGCAAGTGGTCGCGCCGTCTGCCGCCGATCGTCGGTCGGTTCATCGTCATGGCCGTTGCGCGCCGCCGCCGGAGAGTTGCGCCTTCGGCTGGCGCGTTCGTTGTCAGGATCGTCCTCAAACGCATCCCGGGAAACCGACCGCGCCCGACGTTTCGAGGAAGGCAGGTCTGACTCGGCGTCTTCATCGTAGTCTGCGCGGGTGGAAGGTCGCCGCCGCCCGTTTCGCCCGCCAACCTTTTCCTCCTGGGCCTCGTCCTCGTGCCTACGCCGTGAGGCCGACCTCGCGCCGCGTCCACGCGGGCGGCGTTCCTCCTCCTCCTCCTGATCGCTCTCGCTGAGGCTGACGGGACTCGCCCGCCTGGCGCGGCGTTCTTCGGTGCCGCTGTCACCCGGTGAAGTGCCTTTGCCGCGAGTTCCACGCCGCGCCCGCTCGCCCTGCCGGCCGCTTCCTGTGTCCTGCTCCGCGGTAACCGTGGGGTTCAGGGGAACCGTCGAGCCGTCGGCTCGGATAACCTCGAGGAGATAGTTGTCTGCGAGCGGTTCCGAGGTCGGCTGGAGGTCGATCCGTACCTCGAACTGCGTCTCCAGCTGATGTACCGAGCGCCACATGGTTTCCGTCAGGTACTTTGCACAAGCGGGGGGAACCAGGGCGCGGAACCGGCACCCTTCGTAATTCGCGACCTCGCATTCCAGCGCGCGGATCACCATCATCGCGTGGGCCTCAGGCCGGTAGATCCAGCCGTGGCCGTGGCAGTTGGTGCAAGCTTCATGCTGAGTGTCGCGGATGCTGGCCCGGAGTCGCTGGCGGGACATCTCGATCAGGCCGAACCCCGACATGTGTCCGACGTGTGTGCGGGCGCGGTCGTGCTTGAGGGCTTCCTTAAGGCGCTGCTCGACCTGTTCGTTGTTCCGTCGCCGCTCCATGCCGATGAAGTCAATCACGATTAGCCCCGCCAGATCTCGAAGCCGGAACTGCCGCGCGAGTTCGTCGACGGCTTCGAGGTTGGTCTTGAGCGCCGTCTCTTCGATATGACGCTCGCGGATTGCGCGCCCCGAGTTGATATCGACGGTGACGAGGGCTTCAGTCTGGTTCATCACCATGGAGCCGCCGGAAGGCAGACGCACTTCCGGCCGATGAATGTTGGAAAGCGGCCGTTCGATCCCGTACGAGTGGAAGAACGGGAGGTCGCCGCGGTAAAGCTTGACGTGACGGGCTTTCGACGGCGAAAGCTTCCTGGTGATCTCCTTGGCCCGCTTGTACGCGGTATCGCCTGCGACGATGACTTCGTCGATGTCCGACTGGTACAGATCGCGGATTGCGCGCTTGACGAGATCGTTTTCCTTGTGGACGATTGACGCCCCGACGGAATTGAGGGTCTTGTCCCGGATGTCGGACCAGTGTGCGACGATGTAGTCGAAGTCGCGGCGGATCTCGGCCCGCGTATGTCCCTTTGCAGCGGTCCGCAGGATCACGGACATCCCTTCCGCCAGTTCCAATTCTTTGACGATTTTCCGCAGTCGCTTGCGGTCGTCCGGGCTGGCGATCTTCCGGCTTACCCCACCGCCGTGCGGTGTGTTCGGCATGAGGACCGTGTAGCGGCCAGGCAATGAGATGTAGCTCGAGAAGACGGCGCCCTTGGTTCCGCGCTGCTCCTTCGTCGCCTGAACGAGAATCAGCTGCCCGTTTCGGATAACTTCCTGGATACGATAGTTCCGGTACAGCTCGGCACGGCGCTGTCTCTCGCTACGTCTCCGGTTCGGTCTCCGCCGGGCTCGGTCTTTTCGGGGCTCGTCGTCGGCGATCTTTTCTTCCTCGTGCTCTTCGGCGCCTGCCGCCAGAGGCTCCTCACCGGCATCTTCCGACTCGAGGTCGTCCAGGTTCTCGTCGCCCAGCTCTTCGGCTTCCGCCTCCTGGCGGGCGAGTTCGCTGTCCCGTGCGATGATCGCTTCGCGATCGGCTACCGGAATCTGGAAGTAGTCGGGATGAATTTCGGTGAAGCTCAGGAAACCGTGCTTTTCGTGCCCGTAGTCGACGAACGCGGCCTGAAGCGAGGCCTCCACGCGAACCACCTTCGCGAGGTAGATGTTGCCCTTGATTTGCGGGCGGGCGGCGAGTGCTACATCGTAATCTTCTAGTTGAACTCCGTCAGCGACGACGACGCGCGTCTCTTCGGGACGGACCGCGTCGATAAGCATTCGTTTTGGCATGAAAACTCCATGTCGGCGCACGAACGCCCGCTCCGGGAGCAGGGCCTGCGGCCGTGAAACATCGTGTGGCCGAATTCAACGTGGCCAATCCGTCCATGTGGGACACTGTGCGAATGTCGCGAGTCGCGGGGCGGCCCGATTGCTGTCCGCCGGGGCAGGGTGTCATTTCGGATGACTGACTTGGCTCAATCCAGGACATTGAGTGCTGACGGCTCGAAGGTCAGGAGCCGTCCGGAAGCGAAATGATGAAGGCTGGTGCTGCGCGCAACGCGTTCAAGCGACCTTGGCACCATCGGCTAGTTGCCTACAGTATTCACAATTCGGGAAAATCCGCAACCAAAAGCATAATATCGGAATACTGATTGCGAACAAATGAGCAATATTCGAATGCTTGTTCCGGTCCGAATGTCCGCTCGTCGGAGTCGTCGTTGAAAGCGGCCGGGCGCATGCCGGGCATTTCCAGACGCCACGTATCGTTTGCCGTCGCGACGATTGCGGGACTTGCAACCGCCGGTGTTCTGCTGCTTGCTGGCACCGCCTCCGCCGCCGCCGTCGAAAAGATTCGCATCGGTGGAGGGCGTGAAGGAGCGACTGAAGATACCCGAGTGGTCGTCGACCTGTCGGCCGCCGCCACCTACAAGGTGTTCGTACTGGACGATCCGTATCGCCTTGTGGTGGATGTGGATGCCCGACTTGGTGATCTCGGCAAGGTCGCGCCTGCTGGAACGGTGCGGCGCATCCGGGTGGGCAAGCGTAGCCGCGGGGTAACCCGGCTCGTCTTCGACACAGCGGGAGCATTCCGTGTCCAACGGCATTTCACGCTGCCGCCGGAGGCGGGGAGGCCGGACCGCATCGTCCTCGACCTGCGTGGCGGTGTGTCGAAACCGCCCCGTAGGAGCCGCCCCTTCACCGTCATCGTGGATGCCGGCCACGGCGGAAAGGATCCGGGGGCAACCCGCGGGTCCTTGCGGGAGAAGGATCTCACGCTGGCGGCCGCCAAGGAACTTCAACGGATCCTCAAGCGCCGGAAGTACATCGTGGTCCTGACGCGCGCATCCGACGTGTACATTCCGCTCCGCAAGCGAGTCGATATTTCGGTCCAGGCTGACGGCGACCTGTTCATCTCGCTTCACGCGGATGCGATCAAGCGCTCCGGGACCCGCGGCCTCAGTGCCTACACGCTGTCCGACAAGGCGTCGGACCGGCTTGCGGAACAGTTGGCGCGGGACGCGGACGCTGTCGATGAGGTCCTAGACGTAGAAAATCTGGAGACCTACGACTCGCAGGTCCGGAGCACGATGGTCGAACTCACCCGCACGGGAACGCGGAACCTCTCCGCGCAGTTTGCGGAGTCACTTGTCGCTTCCTTGGGCGAGAGAGGAATCCGCCGGCTCCGGCGGCCCCACCGGCAGGCCAACTTCGCCGTGCTCCGTGGCTTTCACATTCCCTCGGTGCTCATCGAGATGGGTTTCGTATCAAATGCGGAGGACGCCAAGCTGCTCGCGAGCGAAAAGTACCGGCGCCAGCTGATGACGGCAATCGCAGACTACGTCGACCAGTTCTTCAAGTCGCGCGGCTTTTGAGCGGCGCGCCTCCAAGTTGGTCGAGGTCATGCCGGCACAGGAACAAGGGGCAGTTCCGTTGTGGCTGGTAACGCATGTCGACTTGCACCGTACCGCCGAGGCGAAAGCGATTCTCGCCCTTCTCAAGCGCGAAGCCGCGCGCGATTCGGGCAACGACTTGCCGTGACACCCATCGGTCTTTGGGGGCGCGCATTCGCGCGGCCCAGGCGGCATCGTCATTCTGGACAGCCATGACACCCGCAAGGAAGCGAGGGTCCGCGAACCCACCAAGGCCTGCGGACTGGTCTAACGTGATCGGCTAGCGCTCTAGTCAGCGTCGCTTCAGCAACACGATCCGGTTGGTGTTCGTGCCTCTGGCGCCGTTGGTGATGCCCCAACAGTTTGCCGTCTTCGTGAATTGCTGGTCGTTGACCATGACTCCCAGGCGGTCGAAGGGTAATGGTTCGGCGGCTTGCCAGACCAACCTCTCGAGCAGCACGGAGGCGTTCCGCACTTCTCCCACTTCGAACGCGATATAGCCGCCGCTCCGGAGAATGCGGGCCTGCTCGGCCAGGACACGCCGCACCATCTGCATCCACGAGTCTTCGCTCCGGTGCATATCGATGCCGACACTGTCGGGATCGATTCCGGCAAACCAGCATCGCAGCCAGTTGTCGGCCGCGTACTGGACGACGTCAAGGAACGGGGGTGACGTGACAATGAGGTCGATGGCTGCGTCGGCGATCCCGGGTACATCCCACGCGGGGCAGCTGTGCAGGCTTGGACGGACCTCCCCGGATGTGCAACCGTCGCGCAGGAGCGATTTGCTCTTTCGCAGGATCAGGTCCGCAACGTTGCGTTCCGGCGGACTTACTCCGACCTTCTCGTTGATCCGGATCTGTGATCTCACCGAGACCGCTTGGTTGGGGGGCATCGAGCGTCCAGAGAAAAACCCCGGCGAATGTCCCGACAGGCGGTTGATCGCAACCATCCTGATCCAGTCGGCAACCGGATCGACAGCGTCTGAATCCAGCGGCGCCCGATCCCGGACCCAATGGCGAAGGGCCTCCAGTTTCCGGAGTGTGTTTGGGTGGTAGAAGGCGAGCAGTTCCTCGCGTTCAATCTCGCCGGATGTCCAGTCAACCGAACCGAGAGCCGCCGAGACCGCCGGCATCGGGACGGGGCGTAGACGGGGCCGGGCGAGTAGCACCGAAAGCGGATTCACGTCGCTGCCGTACGGCCGCCGCTGCATCAGCGAAGCCTGAACCGGTGTTGTGCCCCGCCCCATGAACGGATCGAAGACCACCTCGTTCGGCCGCGTCAGGCGCTCGATGAAGAATTCCGGCAACTCTGCCTTGAAGCACGCGCGGTACGAAACTTCGTGCAGCGAGTGAGACTGGCGTTGCCCGGCCGTCCAAAATTCGTTGATGAAGTAGGGAATGTCCGCATGGACTTCGACGGCCGTCCTGCGGCCGAAACCGGAAAAGGACTCGAGGCCGGCGACAAATCCCTTCGCCGACCGGGCGAGCCGGGTTTCGCACGTTGGAGAACGATGGTTCAAGTTGCTGCCGTGCTGTTCGGTAGCGTCCCCTGGGTCCGCGGGCAGTGCCAATTGTCACAAGCATAGGGTGTCCAAAGCCGGCCAACGGCCCGTTGATGTCCTGGGTCCCGACGGGAGCGAAGAGTGCCAGGCATTTGCGACGCGCTGGAGGTATGGGTGGGCCGACCACCCTCGTGTCGGTGGGCCGGTGGCCGTCGGACGTCCCGCTCTCGCCGGCGGAGCACCGGATCACTTCGACAGGCCGGTCTCTGTGGCGGCCATGGGCGGAACCTACTGGCGGACAAGGGGGCAGGACGGCAGGCGCCGGATGGCACAGTCCGATACCTGACCGCGTCGCAATGGCTGGTGGCGCGTGTGAACTCCGGATGGGGCACGATCGAATTGCGGGATGAGCAGCCGATCGCGGTCGCATATGGCATTTCCGGGAGCGCGATCATTTGCCCGGTAGCCGTCGAGCCCGGAGGCCGGGATTCGCCAAAGAGCAGGCGTTCGACGACGGCCCGAAGCGTGTTGCGAACTTGGTCTTGAGCACGGGAGCCTGTCTGGCCCATCTCCGTGCGAAGAGCACCTTCCCGGTAAGGCTGGTGACCCCTAGGGGAATCGAACCCCTGTTTCCGCCGTGAGAGGGCGGCGTCCTGGACCGCTAGACGAAGGGGCCTTGCGCCGTCGTAAAGCACACACCCAACAGTGGCACTTCAATCTTAATTCCTTGATATCAAAGATAGAAAATACGTTATCCTTTCCCACTTTGAAGCCAAGGCAAGCAGTGTGCCAGTGATGTCATTCCGGTGCAACCGCCAGCTGATACAACAACCTTCTCGGCTCGTGGCCCAGGTCGGCGCTGGCATGATTCAGGTGGCCGGCACAGTGACGCAAGGACGACAAGTGCTGTCGGGTTACCTGAAACGCTGCCAATGCTGCCATCGGGCTGCTCCGAACCGAGCCGCTAATGCTCCGTCCCGCGTGCGCATGGCTCTGCCAATGCTGCCAATGCTGCCAATGCTGCCAATGCTGCATGACGTGGAACGACAGGCGGTTCCTAGCGCCGTGGCATCGCCCGTTTGCACCTCTGGCCCGTTGGCACGGTGACCCGGAGAGACTCGCCTTGAACTGGCACGTGCAATCCATGGGGTCATGCGTCCTTCGGAACCGCGGGCTGAGCAGCACCGCTGCCTTGCTGGCCGGTGCAGCCTCCGGCCTGGCGTTTGCGCCTGTGTACGCGGTGCCTGTCCTGCTGTTGTCGTTTCCGGCGTTGGCTTGGCTGATCAGCGGCCAAGGAGTCGGCCGCGCGTTTCGAATCGGGTGGGCCTTCGGGCTCGGGCAATTCGCTGTCGGCTTGTACTGGATCGGGAATTCCTTCCTCTATACGGGGGAACTGGGATGGCTCGCCGGCGGAATTGCGGTGGCTGGCCTCGCCGCCGGTCTCGCGTCGTTTCCCGGCCTCGCGACAGCCATGGCTCGGTTCGTCGAGGCTCGGCACACCAGGCTGGTCGCACTCGGAGCGGCGTGGGTACTCGCGGAGGGACTCCGGAGTTGGGTGCTGACCGGCTTTCCGTGGAACCTCATGGGTCAGGTCTGGGCGTTCTCCGCAACCGCCCTGCAGCCGGTCGCCTGGATCGGCACCCACGGTCTAGGCGCCCTCACGGTGGGTGCGGCGCTCGCCCCCGCGGCGTTCGCCGTCCGCCGACCAGGCATGGGGCTGTTGCTCGCGGCTCCTCTCGCCGCAGCCCTCTTTCTCGGATTTCTTCGCGACAACGTCCGCACGCTCGACCTCGGCGAGGGCCCCGTGATCCGAATCGTCCAGGGCAACGTCTCGCAGGCCGACCGCCTCGATTGGGATCGGCGCGAGGACAACCTCAGGCGCTATGCGGACACCTCGCAGACCCCAGCGGCAGAAGCACTCCCAGCGCTCGTGGTGTGGCCCGAGGCCGTGCTTCCGTTCGATCCGACGGAGAGGGAGGAATTTCGCCGGCTCCTTCAAGAGGCAATCCCCGGCAAGGCGCGACTAGCCACCGGGGCGTTTCGCGCGGGCGACGACGGGGCCGTATTCAACAGTGTGTTTTTCCTTGGCCCCGACGGTCGTATCGAGGCGTTCTACGACAAAGTTCATCTGGTTCCGTTTGGCGAGTTCCTGCCGCTGGCCGGGTGGCTGCCCACGAGCCTCCTGCCAGTCACCGGACGCGGCCTCCGCGCCAGCGAGGTCCGGTCCCAGATCATGCTGCCCGGCCTTCCGACCATGGCGCCCGCCATCTGCTACGAGGTGATCTTTCCGACCGCGACGGGCGGCGCAGATCGGCCAGCTTGGATTCTGAACGTCACCAACGACGCCTGGTTTGGGCGCACGTCGGGTCCGTACCAGCACTTCGCGCAAGCGCGCGTGCGCGCGGTCGAGGAGGGAGTGCCGGTCATTCGCGCTGCCAATACCGGTATTTCCGCAGTGATCGACGCCCGAGGGCGGATACTGGCCA
Organism: Alphaproteobacteria bacterium; assembly: GCA_965215575.1. Classification (GTDB taxonomy): domain Bacteria; phylum Pseudomonadota; class Alphaproteobacteria; order TMED109; family TMED109; genus VXPW01. Next base: position 835,312 of record OZ244069.1, on the reverse strand, counting down.
GTCTTGATCTGGGCCAGCGCGGTGTGATTGATCATCCACTGCCGCTTCCGGACAAGCCGCCCCTGCACGCCCGGATGGGAGACGCTCCGCTCTTTGGCGGGCTGCTCGTGCTTCTGCTCCTGCAGTTTGCGTCCGGGCGACAGAAGTCCCCTCCGACATCCTCCACGTTTGACCCGGACGTCAATCAAGACCATGACTAAAGCACCATGACTGAACCCGCGCCTTCAAGTAGCGTCCAGGAGGCTGCGGCGATCATCGCCCGGCACCGCCTGGACCATCGCCCGCTTCCTGCTCTCCCTGAGCGACTCCGACCGCGCGACGAAGCCGCAGCCTATGCGGTGCAGCATGCCCTCCACCAGGAACTGCAGGCTGCGGGGCTCGGCGAGCGGGTTGGATGGAAAATCGGCTGCACCAACCCGCAGATGCAGCGTTACCTGGGAATCGCCCATCCCGCGGGTGGCGGTGTGTTGGCCAACACCGTTCACCGGGGCCACGGGAGATTGCGCCGCGCGGACTTCGTGCGGCCTGGCGTGGAGGTGGAGATCGCCGTGCGGCTGGGACGGACGGTGCGCTCCACCGACGGTCCCTACCGGGGAGACGACCTGCGGGCGGCAATCGACGCGGTGATGCCGGCCATCGAAGTGGTGGACGACCGTTACCTGGACCGGGAGAACCTCGATACACCAACACTGATTGCGGATGACTTCTTTAATGCCGCCATTGTCCTGGGGCCCGCCCAAAAGCTGACCGCTGATCTGGACCTTGCTGCGCAAGTGGGCGAGGTCAGAGTGAACGGCGAAGTGTGCTCGAAAGGCCAGGGAGCGGACATCCTTGGACATCCGCTGAAGGCGCTGGCTTGGCTCGCCTCCCATCCCGAAGCGTGCGGGGGAGAATTGCGCGCCGGTGAGTTCGTAACGCTGGGGAGCGTGACGGCGATCCAGTGGATTGGCGGTACGGCTGAAATTGCCGGATCCTTCGACGGCCTCGGAGAGGTTCATGCCACCATCGATTGATCCTCGCGACGCTGCCGTCTTTCGGCGGACGGCCGGGCACGGCCCGCCGCAACCGGATCGGCCACGCCGATGGCGGGTGCTCACTGGACGCCTGTCCGTTGTGCTGGGGCTTATGTCCCTGCTGGCCTTGGCGGTCAGTGCGGTGGTGGTCGTCGCGGTGCTGAGTCGGTTCGGGCAAGGACTCCCCGAACACCGGCAACTCCTGGACTACGAGCCCGCGGAAACGTCTCGCACGTACGCGGCCGACGGGCGGCCGCTCGGGAGATATGCAGAGGAGGATCGCCAGTTTGTCCCCATGCGATCCATCCCTCCGCTGCTGGCCAACGCCTTCATCGCCGCCGAAGACCGGAAATTCTGGACTCACTCGGGGCTTGACTATGCAGGGATCGCCCGCGCCGTGGCCCAGAACGCGCGGAACTTGGTGGAAGGCACGCGGTTGATCGGTGCGTCGACGATCACCCAACAGGTGGCAAAGACGTTTTTTCTCACCAGGGCGGTGTCCATCGAACGCAAGGTCAAGGAAGCGCTGCTCGCACTCCGGATGGAACGCGTGCTCAGCAAGGAACGGATTCTCGAGCTCTACCTCAATGAAATCTATCTCGGGCTCCGTTCGTACGGTGTGGCTGCTGCGGCGCGCAACTACTTCGACAAATCGCTCGACGAACTCTCCCTGGCGGAGATGGCCTATCTCGCAGTGCTGCCGAAGGGGCCCAACAACTATCACCCCCAGAGGCGGCCCGAGGCCGCTCTGGCCAGACGGTCGTACGTGCTTCGCCGGATGACCGAGGAAGGGTTTGTCGACGCGTCCGACGCGTCGGTTGCGCGCCAGGAACCACTCACGGCCGTCGTGCGCGAGGAACCGCAAACGGCCGTGGCCGCACCTCACTTTGCGGAAGAAGTGCGCCGGTGGGTCGTCGACACGCTCGGCGAGGAGGCGCTTTACCAGGGCGGGCTTGCGGTCACCACCACCCTTGAGCCGGGACTGCAGACGATCGCGACGGAGGTGTTGCGCAACGGCTTGGAAACGTACGACCGGCGCCACGGGTATCGTGGGCCGGCCGGTACGCTCGGTGATCCGGAGCAGACGGACTGGGCTGCCGAGCTTGCAAGCTTCGATCGGCTGGCCGCCGGCGCTCCCTCACACCTCGTTCCAGCCGTGGTTCTCGAAGCCGGCAGCAGGACCGTGCGCCTCGGACTGCCCGACGGAGAGGTCACGGACCTCGACCGGAGCGACATGGCCTGGGCATTGGAAGGGGGAGAGGACGGCAACCCGAGCCAGCTGTTCGGCCCGGGCGACGTGATCCTGATCGAGATGCTCGGCGGTGGCGACCAACCCCGGCCGGCGCTACGCCAGGTTCCGGAGGTTGAAGGGGCGCTGGTCGCCCTGGACCCACGTAACGGACGGGTGCTGGCCCTGGCCGGGGGGTACGGTGACAGCGAATTCGGGTTCAACCGGGCGACACAGGCCAGACGTCAACCCGGCTCGGCATTCAAGCCGTTCGTGTACCTGGCCGCCATCGAACAGGGTTATACGCCTGCAAGCCTTGTTCTCGACGCCCCGCTGGTCATCGACCAGGGCCCCCACCTCGATGCGTGGCGCCCGCAGAACTATGCCGCCGGAAGATTCTACGGGCCCAGGACACTCCGCGACGGGCTTGAACGGTCCCGCAACGTCATGACGATCCGGCTCGCGAACACGCTCGGGCTGGACCCACTCGCTGCGATGTCCGAGCGGTTCGGTCTTGGTGAGCCAAAACCATTCCTCGCGACAGCCCTCGGCACGACTGAGACAACGCCTCTGGCCCTCGCTTCCGCCTATGCGACCATCCTGAACGGAGGACGCCGCATTGAGCCTGCGTTCGTCGAGCGGGTGCAGGACCGGCATGGCCGGACGGTGCACCGCCGTGAAACCCGGCAATGTCCGGCATGCGGGGTCGACTCCGACCTCCCGCCCGCTCTCCCCTTGCAGGGAGAGCCCGTCGCCGATCCGGTTAGCACGTTTCAGGTCCTCTGGATGCTGAAGGGGGTCATCGAATTCGGGACAGCGAAGCGTCTCGCGAACCTTGGAATCCCGCTGGCAGGGAAAACAGGAACGACGAACGACTTCCTGGACGCCTGGTTCGTGGGGTTCTCGCCGGATCTCGTGGTGTGCGTGTTCGTTGGTCACGACCAGCCCAAGCCTCTGGGGCGCGGCGAATCCGGTGGCAGGGTGGCAGCCCCCATGTTCGGGGAATTCATGCGGCGGGCCCTTGAGGGAGCGCCCAGCGTTCCGTTCCGGATACCGGATGGCGTCGACATGGTCCGGATCGATGCCGATACCGGCCGCACTCCGACACCGGATTCCAGGCGCATTTTCGAGGCATTCGCGCGCGGGACTGGTCCGAATACGTTCACCGGCACGGTGCGGGGCTTTGAGGACGAGATCTACTGAGGAGGCCGGACCGGGTGATCACGGTGCCGGCAACACATCCATCCTCGTAGCGAGAAAGATTTTCGTACCCTCTGCCGCCATGCTGAGAACTAGTGTTCGCCGGCGTCAGGGCGACCACGCGTAGGATTCGAGAGCGGCGCCCGGCAGGATCTCCGGAAGATCGAGCGACGGGCTTCCCGGTGGAGCACCGGGTTGCACACCGACGTCAGACCTCCCGCCATGTTGCTCTTGTGCAAGCCACCTCCGCGCGCGCCACTCCTACCGCTAGTCCCCAAGGCAGGCCGCAGACAATGTCCCATGTTCGGAAACTACCGCGATCGTATGCCGCCGGGGCTTGTTGAAGCAGGATTTGCCGGGTGCTGTGCAGTTCCTCTAGGCGGAGAGTTCCGATCGCGGCGCACTTTGGGCTCTATCTGGCGAAGCCATAGACGGTAGGTTTCTGTATGCAGAGAAGTATGAGCAGCATACTTGGGTGCCAAGTGCACGAGCCGGACTTGTGACCAAAGGTCTCTAGTCACGTTGGCGCCTGCCTGCCGGAGCCCGGACAACTGAGGTCTGGGCGCTCCGCGGATCCGGCCTGGACGCGGTCGGGCGTTAAGCGTCGTATCCGGGGTTGCGGCGGTCGAGCAGACGCTTCGACGCCGTGAAGAATTTGTCGGACGTGCAGAGGCCGGATTCCGCTTCTCGCGTGACGTCCGCGGCAATCGCCGCCGCTTCCGAATGGGGGACCCGCTTGAGTGGTTGGCCGGTCGACATGGCCGCGACCTGCGCCGCGCATGCCCGCTCAAGAAAGTAGAGATCTTCCCACGCCCGCGCCACGGTCTTGCCGGCGACGATGACACCGTGGTTGGCCATAAAGAGCACGTCACAGCTGCCGAGCGCATCCGGAATAGGCGACGCCTTCTCCGCGTCGAATACCACCCCGTCGAATGCCTGCATGGTGGCGGTTCGCCCGAAAAAGCGGCAGGCATTCTGGTCGGCCATGTGCAATCCGCCATTCTCGATCATGCAAAGCGCCAGGGCCCCCTGCATATGCGTATGCATGACGCACGCGGCGTCTGGTCGTGCCCGGTGCACCGCGCCGTGGATGAGGAACGCAGTGGGTTCGGCCATGCCGTCCCCCGTGATGACATTGCCGTCGCCGTCCACCACGAGTAGTGAACTCGCGGTAACTTCGGACCAGTGCATGCCGAACGGAATCAGGAGGTACCGGTCCTCCTCTTCGGGAATCGCCAGGGTCAGGTGATTGCAGATGCCTTCGGAAAGGCCGAAATGGTCGGCCAGCCGATAGGCGGCCGCGAGATCCACCCGGGCCGCACGTTCGGCGTTGTGGGAACTGCGCATCATGGTTCCGTCATCCTGCTCAGAACGCGATCATCTGTCGGATCGTATCCCCGTCGTCAAGGCGATCGAATCCCTCGTTGATCTTGTCGAGTGGGATGTGATCGCTTACCAGTCGGTCGATCGGGAGCCGCCCCGCCCGGAAGAGATCGATGTAGGCGGGAATGTCGCGCCGGGGCACACAGGACCCGAGGTAGCTGCCCTTGATCGTCCGCTCTTCGCCCACCAATTGCACGTGCGGCACGGCAAACCGCGCATCGGGTGGCGGAAGACCGCTCGTGGTGGTGGTCCCGCCACGGCGGGTGATCGCAAAGGCAAGCTCCATGGCCTTCGCCGACCCTACGCATTCGAATGCGTACTCGACGCCGCCCGAAGTCAGCTCGCGGACCGTGTCGACCACGTCGGCATTCCCGGCATTCACCGCGTCGTCCACGCCGATCTGGCGCGCCGACTCGAGCTTGCTGTCGAGGAGGTCGAGACCAACGATGCGGCTGGCGCCGGCTGCGCGAGCGCCCAGCACGGCGGCGAGTCCGGTCCCGCCGAGCCCCACCACTGCGACCGTGGAACCCGGCCGGATCTTCGCAGTGTTGACGACTGCTCCCATCCCGGTGATCACGGCACAGCCGAACAGCGCCGCCTGGTCAAGCGGCAATTCGGAGTCGACGCGCACCAGCGAACGGGTGCTGGAGACCGCGTACTCGGCAAAGCACGAGACGCCGACCTGATGACTGATGGGTTCACCATTGAGCCGGATGCGGCGCTCGCCCGAGAGCAGCGTGCCGGCGGCGGCGGCCTTCGCGGCCGGCTCGCACAGTGCCGGACGTCCCTCGGCACAGGGAACACAGTGCCCGCAGCTTGGCACAAACACGTACACCACGTGATCCCCGACGCTGAGTTCCTCGACGCCGGGGCCCACAGCCTCAATGATGCCCGACCCCTCGTGCCCAAGCACGAGTGGGAGATCGCGTGGCCGCGAGCCGTTGACGACAGACAAATCCGAGTGGCACAGGCCTGCCGACGCCATGCGCACGAGAACTTCGCCAGGCCCTGGGTCCTGAAGCTCAATTTCTTCGATCTTGACGGGTTTGGAATTCGCGTACGGTCTGGGCTCGCCCATGTTGTACAGAACAGCGGCTCGGCATTTCATCGGCGGGTCTCCCTACGACCGTGCATCAATGGCATCAGAAGCGGACGGCGTCACCGCCTTTGAGCGACAGCATGGAGCGCGCCTCCTCGGGCGTGGCGGGGCCAAGCGCTAGGCCGTCGAGGATCTTGCAGACCCGTGTGACCTGGGCGGCGTTGCTTTCCGCTAGCTGGCCGGGTCCGTCCCAGAGCGAGTCCTCCATTCCCACCCGGACGTTGCCGCCCTGGGCAGCAGCCACGGCAGCCACCCGCATCTGCTGGGCGCCTGCCCCCAGCACGGACCAGCGCCAAACATCCCCGAACAACCGATCGGCGGTCCGCTTCATGTGCGCGATGTCCTCGGGATGGGTCCCGATTCCGCCAAAGATCCCGAATACGGTCTGGATGAACAGCGGCGGCTCGACAAGGCCTTCGTCGAGGAAGTAGGAGAGGTTGTAGAGGTGGCTCGTGTCGTAGCACTCGAATTCGAACCGTGTCCCGTTGCCGCTGCAGGCCCGCAGGATGTTCTCGATGTCGGCATAGCTGTTGGTGAAGACGTTGCTCCGGCTGTTTTCGAGCGCTTCGCGCTCCCACTCGTGCTGGAAGGTCTGGTAGCGCTTCAACATCGGGAACAGCCCGAAGTTCATGGAGCCCATGTTAAGCGACGCGACCTCAGGTGCGAATTCCACGGCTGGCCGCATGCGCTCCTCGACCGACATCCCCGGAGCGCCGCCGGTGGTGATGTTCACCACGGCATCGCAGCTCTGCTTGATGCGCGGCAGGAACTGCAGAAATGCTTCAGGATCTTGGGTGGGTCGGCCGTCCTCGGCCTTCCGGGCGTGCAGATGGATGATCGAGGCCCCGGCCGCGGCGGCGTCGATGGCGTTCGTTGCAATCTGATCCGGTGTGACCGGCAGGTGGGGAGACATGGACGGCGTATGGATGGCCCCGGTCACAGCGCAGGTGACGATGACTTTGCGTCGCGGTCGCCCGGACGTGGCGGGTGCGGAGGGTGTGGGTTCGGATGTGGCCATGACTGGTGGCTCCGTTCAGGCGTCGTCGTCGGATGCGACGCGTCGTTTGTGCGCCGCCAGCAATGCAAGGCGACGATCGCGCCAGCGGGCGCGGTCAGGCAGTGCGGCTGACGGGAGCCGCTTGCGCCGGTCAACTTCCACTTCCCCGGCAAGGCTGACGTCCCAAGGCCGCGGCGGCCCGCTATCGCGTGCGAATTCCAGGTACATCTGGCCATAGCGCTTGACGTAGTCGGCGATGCCGCCCGGCGCGTTGAGGTCGATCGTCTCAAACGGACCCATGAACGACCAGCGCAGGCCCAGGCCTGCGGCAACCGCCGCGTCCACTCCGTCCACGTCGGTGACCCTGTCCTGGACGAGTCGAAACGCCTCCTGCAGGAGCGCTCCTTGAAGTCGGTTGACGACGAACCCGGGTACTTCCCTCCGGAGGGTCACCGTTACCTGCCCCACTGCCTCCATCAGCGCTCGGGTGCGTTCGACCACTTCGGCATCAGTCCACGGGGCCGGGACTAGCTCGACCAACGGGATCAGGTGCGGCGGATTGAGTGGGTGCGCGACGAGGCAGCGGCTTCGCCCCGCGAGGGATTCGGAGAACAGCGATGCCTGGATTCCCGACGTCGAACTCGCGAGCACCGTGGCGTCGTCGGCCGCTTCGTCGAGACGGGCAAACACGGCTTCCTTGATCTGCAGCACTTCGGGCGTGCATTCCTGCACGTGATCCGCCCCGGCCAGTGCATCCTCCAGCGACGCGGCGATCGAAACCCGCCCCAATACGTCAGAGGGCGCATCGTCGCCCGCGAGCCCGAGTTCCGCGAGTCCGCCGAGTTCCGCTTCAATCTCTTGTACAGCCGCCTGCGCCTGGTCGGGATCGGTATCCCAGAGCCGTACCTCGCAGCCGGCGCGGGCGAAGATGATGGCCCAGCCGCGGCCCACGAGGCCGCTTCCCACGACGACAGTGACCGGACGTTCCTGCATGGTCACAGCAGCATCTGAGTGTCACCGTCGACCGCTATGATCTGCCCGGAGACGTTCCGGGACAGCGGCGACAGCAGAAAGAGCGCCATGTCAGCAATGTCCTGGGCGGTGACGAACCGGCCGAGCGACACCGTTTCGTAGATGCGCTCCCGGAGCGCGTCGGGCGACTCCCCCCGAAGGTGTGCTTTGGCCGCGATGACCTGGTCAATGCGCGGTCCCTCGACGTTGCCGGGCTGGACCGCGTTGACGCGGATACCGTCGTCACCCACTTCGCGCGCGAGCGACTTCGTAAAGCCCACGACGGCCCACTTGGCGGCCGCGTACGGCGTCCGGCCGGCGAACCCGAACTTGCCGGCGAGGGACGAGAGATTGACCACGGCACCGTTCCCCGACTTCCGAAGTTCCGGGACGGCCCGGCGCGTGACGTAGAACATCCCGTTCAGATCAACGTCGATCGTCCGGCGCCAGTCTGCCGGGTCAAGGTCCTCGATCCGGCCGGTCGGCCCGCCGATCCCGGCGTTGTTGACCAGTCCGTCGAGGCCGCCCAACGAAGCAACCCCTTCGTCCACCCAACGGGCAGCCTGATCCTCGTCGGCGACATCGCAGAGGGAGATGGGGATGTCGGGATTGGCGGAGCGGAAAGCCGCGCTGGCCTCCGCATCGACATCGCACGCGTGCACGCTGGCGCCGTGGCGTTGCAGCGTCTCGGCGATGACGCGCCCGATCCCGGCCGCGGCGGCACTGACCAGGATGCGCTGGCCGGATACGAGCGTATCGGATGAGGTCGTTGGCATGGCGCGGGCCACTGTATGCGATTTGTCGCCGATTCGCTCACTAGACCTGGATTTCCGAGCTGGGGCGGTAATCGCGCGCGAACAGGTAAATGCACGTTGCCGCGGCTAACACTCCGGCAATCATCAGAAATGCCATGGTGTAGGCTGCGGGTGATGCCCCCGACGCGGTTCCGCCCTGGCTCGCGAGCACCAGTCCCGTTGTCCACTGCAGCACGAAGACCCCGCCGAAATTGAAGAAGTTGGTGAACGTTAGGGCCCGACCCACCAGCCGCACGGGGAACAGGGCGCGGTAATGCGCCAGGAGCAGCACGCTGAAGGCTCCCACGAGCCCGAGCAGGCCGAACAGCACGAGGTTGAGCCACAGCGCGACCGGCGGGATCAGTGCGATCGTGGCGATCACCGCCGCGAGCGCGAAGCATCCGGCCACCGCGGTCCACTTCCGCGTGTCGAACAGGCGGTCCGCTCGTCCGAACAGGATGCAGCCTAGGGGCCATGCGCTGGCCGTGGCCAGCAGCACATTGCCGCGGTCAATATCGCCGAGGCCTTGCACGTCCTTCAGGTATGGAGCTCCCCAAAGGCCCAAAATCGCGAGCAGTCCGCCGTACCCGACGAATGAGATCGGCAGCATGAACCACAGATCCCGGGTGGACAGGATTTCCAGGAACCCCCGCAGAAGGTTGTCCGGTCCGGTGCCGGGCCGGATCTTCTGGAACGAGGTTCCATCCGGGGTGTCACGTACGGTGAGCCAGAAGATCAGAGCCACTACCAGGGTGATCGCGCCCATCGCGACAAACACGCCCTGCCAGCCGACCCAGACGGTGGCTGCGGCAAGCGGCGTGGTAGCGAGAATGCCTCCGAACCCTCCGACCCCGAGGACGAGACCGGCCATCGAGGCAAAGCGCGTCGGGGGCACCCAGCGCGAGAACAGGACCAGCGATCCCATGAGCCCGACCGAGCATCCGGCCCCCATGAGCGCGCGTCCCGCCATCAGACCCGAGAACTCTGTGAACGTTGCGAAGAGAAACGCCCCCACAGCCGCAAGCACGATGACCGTTGCCGTGGTGTTGCGAGGCCCGTAGCGGTCAAGAAGCACGCCGAGCGGCAGCTGCGCGCACGCAAAGGTGAGAAAGAAGATGCCGCCCAGCCGGCCCAGCTCCTCGGGAGTCAGTGCAAGCCGGCTCATCAGGTCGGGCGCCAACACGCCCACCGAAGAGCGGTAGAACTGCGAGAGCAGGTACGCGGTGCACGCGAGTACCGTGAGCCGTACCAACGCAAAGTTCATCGGGCGGACTCTCCGATCTGTGGCAACAGCAGGTGGGTCTCCGGGACTTCGCCTGGCGCGCCGCCGACCGGACTGACGGCGCATGCTACCCTACGAACGGACGCGGTTAAGGGCCCCGCAATGCCAACAGACGAACCGCGTGCTTCCGCAGACATAGACTCTGCCGCCGCTGACAGCACCGCCGCGAAAGGCGCTCCCACCGCAAGCGGGGGCGGGCGCCGGGCCGGTCCGGGAATCCCACGGGATGACGATCCGCGCCGGGAATCGGGCGGGCGCGACAGTACCGCGCGCCGGTCGTCTGGCCGGGGCAAGTCCCGGGACGGGCAAGGCCGCCAGGAAGGGTCTGGCAAGCCACCGCGCGAGCCCCGCCGCGACCGCTCGTCGATCGACGCTAGCGGCCGACAGAGCCGCGGAAATCGTCCGCTGCCCCGCCGCGGGCCGCAGGGAAATTCTCCCGGTTCTCGGCGGGCGGAGCCTCGGCGTCACGCCCGTGACGAGGATGAATCGGATCGCGGGCGGAAGTCGTGGAAGCCGTCGCCCGGCGCCGGTGCAGGCGGGACCCGCGAACGCAAGGGGCGGGCTGATCCAACACCGTACGCCTCGCCGGCCGATCGTCCGACCCGGTTTGGCTCGACCGGCAGAACACGTGGTGGTGCGCCACAGGGCTCCCGCGGCGCCGGACCTTACCGACCAGCCGGACGGGCGCCGCCGCACGGCGACTCCGGACGTCCGATGGGAGCGTCGCAAGGTGGCGACCGGTCCGGCTCGTATCGCGGCCCAGAGCGGCGGGAGCGGAGGCCGGCTCCGCACGGCGACTCCGGACGCCCGATGGGAGCGCCGCAAGGTGGCGACCGGTCCGGTTCGTATCGCGGCCCAGAGCGGCGGGAGCGGAGGCCGCCGCCGCACGGCGACTCCGGACGTCCGATGGGAGCGTCGCAAGGTGGCGACCGGTCCGGCTCGTATCGCGGCCCAGAGCGGCGGGAGCGGAGGCCGGCCCCGCACGGCGACTCCGGACGTCCGATGGGAGCGTCGCAAGGTGGCGACCGGTCCGGTTCGTATCGCGGCCCAGAGCGGCGGGAGCGGAGGCCGGCCCCGCACGGCGACTCCGGACGTCCGATGGGAGCGTCGCAAGGTGGCGACCGGTCCGGTTCGTATCGCGCTCCAGAGCGGCGGGAGCGGAGGCCGGCCCCGCACGGCGACTCCGGACGTCCGACGGGAGCGCCGCAAGGTGGCGACCGGTCCGGTTCGTATCGCGGCCCAGAGCGGCGGGAGCGGAGGCCGGCCCCGCACGGCGACTCCGGACGTCCGACGGGAGCGCCGCAAGGTGGCGACCGGTCCGGTTCGTATCGCGGCCCGGAGCGGCGGGAGCGGAGGCCGGCTCCGCACGGCGACTCCGGACGTCCGATGCGAGCGCCGCAAGATGGCGGCCGGTCCGGTTCGTATCGCGCTCCAGAGCGGCGGGAGCGGAGGCCGGCGGCGCACGGCGACTCCGGACGTCCGATGGGGGCGCCGCAAGATGGCGACCGGTCCGGTTCGTATCGCGGCCCAGAGCGGCGGGAGCGGAGGCCGGCGGCGCACGGCGACTCCGGACGTCCGATGGGGGCGCCGCAAGATGGCGACCGGTCCGGTTCGTATCGCGGCCCAGAGCGGCGGGAGCGGAGGCCGGCGCCGTCCCACCGAGAGCGCGGTGTAGGTGGCGCCTTCGGCCCGGAAGCCCTAGCTCGGCGTCGACCTCGCCCGGCGGCGGACAGCAGAAGAGGCTCGCCGGCACCGAGGTCCGGAAGCCGACCAGCCCCATTTGACCGAACGCCCGAGGCCAACCAAAACCAGGGACGGGAGACACGTCCCGGGCACGCCGATCATTCGGACGAACGATACGAGGACCGGCGTGGGCAGTCGGGGGACCCCAAGCAGTTGCTTCGGGCCCGGCAAGCGGTTGCCACGGTGCTGGTATCCGTGCTGTTTCGCAACGTCCCGCTCCAGGATGCGCTGGCGGCATCGCCGCTGCTGCCTGGCCTCGACGACCGCGACCGTGCGTTTGCCCGCGCCCTGGCTACCACTACATTGCGTCGCCGCGGCCAGCTCGATGCAGTGATCCGGGGGTTCCTCGAGCATCCGCTGCCGCCGGGCGCCAGGCATGCCTGGCTGATGCTGATGATGGGCGCTGCCCAGATCCTGTTCCTCCGCGTACCGGCCTACGCGGCGGTATCGACCACGATGGAGCTTCTCGTCCGCGGACCGGGGCGAAGCTGGAGAGGCTTGGTCAACGCCGTGTTGCGGCAGATCGCCGATCGCGGCCCCGCATGCATCCAGGACCAGGATCCCGGACAGCTCAACACGCCGGACTGGCTTTGGCGGTCGTGGTCGCGGGTCTACGGGGACGACACCGCAGCCCGGATTGCGGCCGCGCATCTTGTGGAACCGGAGCTCGACCTCTCGGTGCGAGACGATCCCGAAGCATGGGCAGCGAAACTCAGCGGCACCGTTCTGTTCGATCGTTGCGTCCGCGTTCAAACGCCGGGATCGGTCGAGGCGATCCCAGGATTCCGAGAGGGGGCGTGGTGGGTTCAGGATGCCGCCGCCCAGCTTCCCGTGCGGCTGTTGGGCGACGTCGAAGGGCTTCGTGTTGCCGACTTCTGTGCCGCTCCCGGAGGCAAGACCCTGCAGCTCGCCGCACGCGGTGCCAATGTAACTGCAGTGGACGTGTCGGCGTCCAGGATGAAACGGCTCGCGACCAACCTTGCGCGGACCCGCCTGTCGGCGGAGTCGGTCGTTGCGGATGCGACCGCTTGGAAGAGCGATGCGCTTTTCGACGCAGTACTGGTGGACGCGCCATGCACCGCGACCGGTACGGTTCGCCGTCGCCCCGATATCCCCTGGCAACGCACCCCCTCCGATTTTCGCAGCCTGACTTCGCTGCAGGACGGATTGCTGGACAATGCGTTCCGGCTGGTGCGGCCGGGCGGTCTCGTTGTCTACACGGTCTGCTCGCTGGAGCGTGAGGAGTGCGAGAACCGTGTCCAGGCTTTCCTGGATCGGACCTCGACCGCCGAGGCGCTGCCGGTGGTTGCTGACGCCGACGGGATTCCGGAAGAATCCGTGACCGAGGATGGGTTTCTCCGGACCCTTCCCTGTCACTTGGCGGCGCAAGGAGGGATGGACGGCTTCTTCGCTGCCAGAATCCGACGGCGGGAAGAGCCCGGCTGATCCGAGCGGGTGGCGGGTTCGGGTACGATGGGGAACCCGCAGAGAAGTCCTGTCATCCCACTCATCCGACGAGGTGTCCGTGTCCCACGTAACCGTTAGCCGCCCGTCCGCCCGGGCTGCGGACGCGCTCCGCGCGATTGAGCTTGAGCCCGACGTGTCAAAGCATGCCGAGGGGTCCTGTCTCGCGCGATTCGGCGACACCCATGTGCTTTGTACCGCCTCCGTCGAGGAGCGGGTGCCGCCGTGGCTTCGCGGCCGGAACCAAGGCTGGGTGACTGCTGAGTACGGCATGCTGCCGCGTTCCACGTCCAGCCGCACCGACCGGGAGGCCGCGCGCGGCCGACAGACGGGCCGCACCCAGGAAATCCAACGGCTGATCGGCCGCAGCCTGCGTTCCGTCGTCGACCTCAAGGCGCTCGGCCCGCGGCAGGTCCGGATCGATTGCGACGTCATCCAGGCCGACGGCGGTACCCGCACCGCGGCGGTCACCGGGAGCTGGGTTGCGCTGCACCGGGCCCTGGCCACGTTGGAGGGCGTCCTCCGCGAGGACGCCGAGCCGCTCACAGGGCAGATTGCCGCCGTCAGCGCAGGCCTGTGGATGAATCAGGTGGTCCTCGATCTCGACTACGACGAGGATCAGCACGCCGAAGCGGACGCGAATTTCGTCTTTTCGGCCGACGGGGGGATCGTGGAGATTCAGGCCACGGCGGAGGGCGCGCCGTTCATGCAGAATGCATTCGAGACGATGGTTCGGTACGCGCGCGCCGGAGCCAACAGCCTGCATGCCATCCAGCGAGCGGCATTGGGTCTGTGAATCTCTTGACTGCACGGAAATGGTGTGGCGGGGATCTGGTCGTTGCCACGGGAAACCCGGGCAAGGCTGCAGAGATTGCGGACCTGCTTGCCGCCCACGAGGTCACTGTACGGCATCTCGGCGAATTCACCGACGCGATGCCCGAGGAAACCGGAGCGACGTTCGTCGCGAACGCGGTCATCAAGGCTGAAGCGGCCGCCGCCGTCGCCGGCCTCCCGGCCCTTGCGGACGACAGTGGCCTGGCCGTTGCGGCTCTCGGCGGCGCGCCCGGGATCCATTCGGCCCGATGGGCCGACGAGGCGGGCGGATTCGGCGCGGCCATGGCGCTCCTGCAGGAGCAAATATGCGGCCGGCTCGACGATCGTGCGGCGTTCCACTGCGCCCTCGCGCTTGCCTGGCCGGACGGTTTGACCACGACGGTCGAGGGAACAGTCGAGGGGACCCTCGTGTTTCCGCCGCGCGGCGCCTGTGGCTTCGGCTATGACCCCGTTTTCGTTCCAGTCGGCGAGACCCGCACGTTCGGCGAGATGGACCCTGACGAGAAGTCCGAACGGAGCCACCGGGCGGATGCCTTCCGGAAGCTGGTTGCCGCGTGTTTCGAGAGCTAGCGCCGCCGCTTGCGCTCTACGTGCACTGGCCGTACTGCCGTTCGCGCTGTCCCTACTGCGATTTCAACGCGCACGTCCCGCGGGGCGCCATCGACGCGGGACGCTGGCTGCGGGCCTACCGGGCGGAGATCCGGCACAGCCGGTGGATGACCGGGCCGAGGAGGCTGGACAGCGTCTTCTTTGGCGGCGGCACGCCGTCGTTGATGGACCCTGAGCTGACGCACGGAGTTCTCGAGGCCGTGTCCGCCGCGTGGTCGCTGGCGGACGGGGCGGAAATCACGCTCGAGGCCAACCCGAATTCCGTGGAGGTGGAACGATTTGAGGCTTTCCGTGAAGCCGGGATCAACCGGGTTTCGATTGGCGTGCAGTCTCTGGACGATGAAGCCCTGCAACTGCTGGGGCGGGGACATTCGGCGGCCGAGGCCCGGGCGGCCATCGAGGCGGCGGGGGTGGTCTTCGACCGGTTTTCCTTCGACTTGATTTACGGCCGTCCCGGTCACGACGCCTCCTCCTGGCAGGCTGAACTGGGCGAGGCGCTGGTGCTGGCGGGGGAGCACCTCTCCTGCTATCAGCTCACGATCGAGCGGGGGACGCCATTCCACGCCATGGCCGCCGCCGGTCAGTTGGAGCTCCCGGAAGATGACGTACTGGCGCGGCTCTACGAATTGACCGGCGGCATGCTCGATGCGGCCGGCCTTCCGCGGTACGAGATTTCGAATCATGCTCGGCCGGGCTCGGAATCGCGACACAACCTCGCCTACTGGCGCTACGGGGATTTCGTTGGGATCGGTCCCGGTGCCCACGGGCGGCTTCGGGCCGAGGTCGGCATGACCGGGCACGCCCGGATCCGAAAACCGAACGCGTGGCTTGCTGCCGTCGAAGCGTCCGGGCACGGTACTGGCACAGCCGAGCGCATCCCGACCGGCGTGGCGGGCCGCGAGATGCTTTTGATGGGGCTTCGCCTGACAGAGGGGGTCAGCAGGAAGACATTTGCCGCCGGGGCTGGCCTGGAACTCGATACCGCACTGCGACCAGAGGCTTGCAGGAGGGCGGAAGAGGCAGGACTGCTGGAGGTTGATCCTGAGCGGATCCGGGCCACGCCGGCGGGAATGCTGGTCCTGGATTCCCTGCTCCAGGACTTGGCGGCCTGAGCCTCAGCCTTCGGGCAGTGCCCCGAAGCGGGCGGGCGCTGGCTCGCTCAGCCGATAGCCGTCGCGGGTGACTTCGTAGACGGCAAACCCGCGTTCGACGGTACCGTCGGGGAGCAGCCGGAAGGCTCCGAGCAAACCATCGAAACCTTGCTGCGCCTGCAGCCAGGCCGTTCGTCCGGAGGCATGGACCCGAGCCATGTTCGCGGCAATGGCTGTCACGTCGTACGCCAGTGCGGCCGTCCGGGATGGCTGACGCCCGTAGATTCGTGCGAACCGGCTTGCAAAACGCTCAAACTGGCTGTCTGCGAGGTCCACGAACCGGCCGCCCTCGAGGGCGGGTTCCCCCTTGATATCCGAGCTCCGCCAGCTGGAGAGACCGAGGTAACGGACCTGGTCCGGGGCCACATTGCGATACGCGAGTTCTGCGGCCAGCGCGCGAAGATCGTTGCCCCGCGCCGCAATCAGGACAGCGTCCCCGGCCCGTCTCGCACCCCCCGGCGCATTCTTGAGGAACGTCTCCACGGCGGAGCCGGCTGAAATCTCGCTGCCATACCGCGCGAGACCCGACTGATTTGCCGGCGGGAGCTGGGACCGGTAAGCGTCGACGATGGCGTCCCCATACGCCGAGATGGGAGCGATAAGTCCCACGCGGCGCCCAGGCTGGTCAAGGGCGTAGTCGAGCGCTCGCCGGACTTCGCCACTGGGATGCACGCCGAGCATCCAGGCCCCGTCCCCGGCCAGCGAGGTGTCATTGCTGAGGGACAGGATCGGAATGCCTCGCGCTGTTGCTTCTGGCGCGACCGCTGCCGTTGTCCAGGCGAACAGGGGCCCGACCACGACGTCGGCCCCGTCGTCCACAGCGCCGAGAAACGCCGCAACAGCCGCATCACCATCGCTCGCGGTGTCACGCGGAAGGAGGACCACGTGATCGGCGTCCACTTCGAAGAGCGCGAGCTCGATGGCATTCAGCAGTTCCTGGCCCACGCTGGCATAGGCGCCGCTCAGAGGTAGCAGCACGCCAACCTCAAGCGGGTTCGCCTCGGTCGCAGGTTCGTCCGCCGGCATGACTGGCGGAGTGCCTGCACCACCTTGGAGCTGGTCCGTCCCCGGTTCTCCTGCGGCGGTCCCGGAGCCGTCCTGTTCCGAGGGAATCTCCTCCGGCTTCTCTGTCCCGGTCTCTTCGAGATCACCCTCCGACCCCGGCTCCTCTTCGGGCGGTTCTGGAGAGTCCAGAACCTCAGACTCACCAGGAACAACCGGCGGAAGCTCTCGGTCGTCATCCGAGGGCAGACATGCGGTTATCAGGCAGGCGCAGAGCAAAACGGCGGACGCAGTGACTGGACCGCGCGGGAAGCACGGCAAACAGGTGCGGCCTGAGGGCGTCGGCGCGGCTGCCTGAGTGGACGGGCCATTCGGGAACACTGTCAGCAGGCTATTCGCTACGGCGCGCCGAGGACCGAACCGCACACGTGCGGCAAAGCGGACAACTGAACGATGGCACTGCACCCGGGAAGTATACCGGGCGTCCGTCTTCCCCTGCGCGCCTACGGGTTCTGCCACCACCGCCAATTCTGTAGGATCATGCGGTATGGGTCGCAGAACCGGAGCCGCAATTCGATGCCACACTTGCCAGCCGCGACCGCGGGACGTCGCGCTTATGGGGCGCTTGGCGCTGTGCTTCTGGCGCTGCTTTGGGGATGCGGAAACACCGCCGAAGAAGGGGCCACAAGTGTCGGGCTTGGCGTCTTCCAGGAACGCCCGCTGGAGCGCGGCGCCAGCGACATAGCGATCGCCACCAGCTTGCGCAGTGCGTATCTGCAAACGCAATTCGACGACCTCTTCCTGAAGATCAACGTCCTCGTGGTCGAAGGCCGGGTCCTGCTCACGGGAACGGCCAAGACGGATGAGTTCAAGCAACAAGCCGTGCAGATCGCGGAAACAACCGCCGGCATTGTCCAGGTCCTGGACGAGTTGCAGGTCGGAACCGAGTATTCGACGTGGACCTGGTCGAAGGACGTGAAGATCTCGACAGAGATCCGCGCGCGGCTCGTGGCCGAACTGGGGACCGACCAGATCGATTTCTGGACCACCACGCACGACGGTATCGTCTATCTCATGGGCATCGCGGAAAACAGGACCGAGATCAAGGCGGTAACCGAGGTTGCCCGGTACGTCAGGGGCGTGAAGAAGGTCGTCAATCACATCATTCTCCGCGACGACTCGCGGCGGCTTCCCGACGTCTCCGAGTAGATCGCGCTCCACGGCTGCACCCAGTTCACGTGCGCTGGCCATGACGCTCCGCGTGGCCATCCAGATGGACCCGATCGGCTCCATCCATGTGCCGTCCGACAGCACGCTCGTGTTGGCACTCGAAGCCCGGGCGCGCGGATATGAACTCTTCAGCTATCAACCCGACACGCTGACCTGGCGCCCGGGCCGACTTTCGGCAGAGGGGCGCCGGATTCAGGCGCTCCGCCGGGAGATCGGCAATCACGTCGACGAAGGTGAATACGAGACGATCGATCTCGCGTCGTTCGACGTGGTCTTGATCCGTCAGGACCCGCCATTCGACATGGCCTACGTGACGACCACCCATCTCCTGGAAATGCTGCCGTCCAGCACCCTGGTGGTGAACGACCCGCAAGGGATCCGTAACTCACCGGAGAAGGTTCTGGTGCTCCAGTTCGCCGAGTTCATGCCGCCGACTTTGGTGACCAACAGCCCTGCCGAAATCTCCGCGTTCCAAGCGGAATACGGACGAACGGTGGTGAAGCCCGTCTACGGCCACGGCGGCAATGGCGTCTTTCTCCTCGGGGAGGGGGATCCGAATCTCGCCGCTGTTCTCGATCTGCTCGGGCAGTCCGAGCCGGTCATCGCCCAGCAGTACGTGCCGAGCGTCACCAAGGACGGTGACCGGCGCATCATCCTGATCGAAGGCGAACCGGTGGGCGCGATCGATCGGATTCCAAAGGCTGGGGACATTCGCTCCAATCTCGTGGCCGGCGGTTCGGCGCGGCCGGCGGTACTCAGCGATAGGGACCGCGCGATCTGCCACGCGATCGGGCCGGAACTACAGCGGCGCGGCCTCCTGCTGGCAGGGATCGACGTTATCGGGGGCCGCATCACCGAGATCAATGTCACGTCCCCGACGGGGATTCCGGCGATCGAGAACTTTGACGGCGTCAACGTCGGTGCCAGGTTCTGGGATGCGGTCCAGGCCCGCAGGGCCGCGGGTTAGGCTGGCTCCGCTGGCTTGGCGAGCGGACCAATCCGGCATCGGGTGGCGCATTCATGGGGCCGGCGTCGCCGGTACGCCTTCAGCCCTGTCGGATTCGGTGCCCGGGCGGTGTCCAGTCATGCCGCCCGCACGATCATCAGCGGGTCGGCGGCTTGATCATCCTGCCAAGTGGTTGCCCGCCGAAGACGTGCACGTGAAAGTGCGGAACTTCCTGATAGGCGTGCTCACCGTGGTTCGATAAGAACCGGTAGCCTGCCTCCTCCACGCCAGCGTCACGCGCGACCCGCCCGATCGCCCGGACCAGAGATTGGATCTCGGGGCCGTTGGCATGACTCGAGAAGTCGGCCATCGAGACATATCTCCCTTTCGGGATCACGAGGATGTGGACGCGTGTCTGGGGCTGGATGTCCCGGAACGCCAAGGTGTGTTCGTCCTCA
This sequence comes from Alphaproteobacteria bacterium, assembly GCA_965215575.1. Taxonomy (GTDB): domain Bacteria; phylum Pseudomonadota; class Alphaproteobacteria; order TMED109; family TMED109; genus VXPW01. The sequence continues at coordinate 815,868 of OZ244069.1, read as the reverse complement.
AAGACCTTGTCGCATGGGAATTCTCCCCGAAGAATGCGCGCGAACACGTTGGTGTCGTCATAGGCGCCCTCTGTCCCGTTCATCAATCCGTTCCTCCCGGTCGGGGGGGCGGCCGCGCGGTCGCGCGAACTGCGCGGATTGCCTGAGCGTTTCTGTGCCCGGCGCATGAGTTCAGCGCCGACCTCGTCCGGTTTGACCCCGGTTGCCTGCCAGAGGACAAGAATGTGGTAGAGCAGGTCCGCGCTCTCGCTGACGACGCTATCGCGCTTGGCTTGGACGGCCGCGATGACCGTTTCGGTTGCCTCCTCTCCGACTTTCTGCGCGACCCGGCCGAGACCACCCGCCAGCAGGCGGGCCGTGTAGGAGGTCTCGGTGTCGGCCGCCTGGGCGCGGGCCTCCACCGTGTTCCACAAGACCTCGAGCGCTGTGCCTAGCGCCGCGGCCCGCTCAGCCATTGGAAGCTCCCGCTACAGCGTGTCGGACCGTGCTCACGGACTGCTGCCGGAACGCACGGAAGAAGCACGAGCGGGGGCCTTCGTGGCACGCTGGTCCCGTCTGATCGACAAGTGCCAGCAGGGTGTCGCCGTCGCAGTCCATTCGAAGTTCAACCAGGCGCTGGATGTGTCCGGACGTCTCTCCCTTGACCCAGATGCACTGACGGCTGCGCGAATAGTACGTGACGCGCTGCGTCGACTGAGTGGCGTCGAGGGCTGCCCGGTCCATCCAGGCGAGCATCAGGACCTCGCCCGTATCGTGCTGCTGGGCGATGACCGGCACGAGGCCGTCGCTGTTGAACCGCACTTCGTCCACAACACTCATGCTTTCCTCCCTCGGGCCGGGGGGTCCGGGCGGACCGGGATTCCCGCGTCCCTGAGCGCCTGGCGGGCTTCTGTGATGGCCGCATCCCCATAGTGGAAGATTGATGCCGCCAGAACCGCGCTGGCGCCTCCGTCGGTGACGGCCTCCGCCAGGTGACCGGCCGTGCCCGCGCCCCCTGAGGCAATTACCGGGACACTCACCGCATCGCTCACCGCCCGCGTGAGTTTGAGATCGAATCCGTTGCGGGTGCCGTCGCGGTCCATGGAGGTGAGCAGGATTTCGCCGGCCCCCATGCCGGTGACGCGCTCCGCCCACTGGACCGCGTCGATCCCGGTCTGCCGCCGCCCGCCGTGCGTGAAGATCTCGAACGCGTCGCTGGCACGCTTGGCGTCAATGGCGACCACGATGCACTGGGAGCCGAACTTTTCCGCGGCCCGCGCAACCAGGGCGGGCTCGCGGATGGCGGCCGTGTTGATCGAGACCTTGTCGGCACCCGCCAACAGCAACTGCCGGATGTCCTCCAGGGTCCGGACGCCGCCGCCCACGGTCATCGGCATGAAGCAGTTCTCGGCGGTGCGCCGAACCACGTCGAGAAGGATGCCGCGGTCCTCATGGGAGGCGGTGATGTCGAGGAAACAGAGCTCGTCAGCCCCCTGGGCGTCGTAGAGCTTCGCCTGTTCGACCGGATCGCCGGCGTCCTGCAGATTGACGAAGTTGGTTCCTTTGACAACCCGGCCGTTCTTCACGTCAAGGCAGGGGATGATCCGGACCTTCAGCATGGGTCAGGTGGCCATCAGCCGGGCCGCCTGCTTCACGTCGAGCCGCCCTTCGTAGATGGCCCGCCCCACGATGACACCCTCGATGTTGTCGTCTCCCAGCGCCTTGACCTGTTCGAGATCGTGCACGGAGGTGACGCCACCGGACGCAATGACTGGAACCAGGCTCGCCGCGGCGACCCGGCCAAGTCCGATCACGTTGAGACCTTGCAGGACGCCGTCGCGGGCAATGTCGGTGTGGATCAGAACCGACGCTCCGAGGTCCCGCACGCTGCCCGCAAACGTTTCGGCGTCGATTTCGGTGGCGCGGGTCCAGCCTTCGATTGCGATCCGGCCGCCGCGGGCATCGGCCGCCACGGCGACCCTGTCGGGGTGTGCCCGGCAGATTGCGGCCGCGATCTTGGGCTGGGTGATAGCAACGGTGCCCAGCACGATTCGCTCCACACCAGCCTCGAGCCATGCCGTCGCAGCCTCCGGCGAGCGGATGCCGCCGCCCAGTTGGACCTGCATCGAGGTCGCATCGAGCACTGCCGCAATGGCCTCGGCGTTGGGCGATCCGCCGTTAAACGCACCGTCCAGATCAACGACATGCAGCCACGCGCAACCTGCGTCCTCGAAGCGCCGCGCCTGGTCGGCCGGATCGCCGGCAAACACGGTCGCACGTTCCGGGTCCCCGCGTTCCAACCGCACGCACTGCCCATTCTTCAGGTCGATGGCGGGGTAGAGGTTCACGCGATCTTCTTTCGGTAGAAGTGTCCCGCGGTCATCTCGCCCGCGACCAGGTGATAGTCCGGAAGCGTCCCCCAGCGTTCGTAGCCGTTGGCTTCGTACAGCCGAATGGCCCGTTCTTGCGTGACCCGGACGTCGAGGCAGATCTGCGTGAAGCCAGCTTCGGCCGCGTGCCGTTCGGCGCGTACGAGGAGGGCCCCGGCGAGTCCGTGACCGCGGGCCCAGGGGGCTACGAAGTGAGTGTCGAGCGAAGCGGAGAACGCCCGCGCCTCGTCACGGGTGACCGGGCGAACCACCTGAACCGAGCCGGCGATCACGCCACGGTACCGGCCGACGACCAGGGTTCGGTGCGGCACCACGAGAACGCCCTTCCAGTAGGCCTCGAGGCGTTCGTCCGAGGGCGTGGCCACCCAGCCGAAGCCGATGCCGTCGTCGAGTGCCTGACGGGTCGCATCGCAGAGTTCGTCGAGCTCTCCCGACTTGAATCGTTCGATTGTGTCGGTGGAGGTGTCGTTCACGGTGTCCATCGCACGAAGTTCGTAAGCATGCGCAGGCCGGTCGCTTGGCTCTTTTCCGGGTGGAACTGGGTTCCAATGAGGTTGTCCCTGGCAAGCGCGGCCACAACCGACCGGCCGTGAAAGGTTCGGGCGGCGACAAGCTCGGGCTGGTCGGCATGGACGGCGTAACTGTGGACAAAGTAGGCATGCGCGTGCGGCTCAAGGCCGTCAAATACGGGGTGTGGTGCCACGTCCAGCAACTCGTTCCAGCCCATGTGCGGAATGCGGAGGCCGGGTGCGGGGTCCATCTTGGCCACACGCGCTGGCATCCAGCCCAAGCCCGGGTGCCGACCGTGCTCCTCGCTCTCACGACTCATCATCTGCATGCCCACGCAAATCCCGAGAAACGGAACACCATCGTTAATGACCCGACACTGCAGGGCCTCGGTCATCCCCGACACCCGGCGCAGGCCGGTCATGCAGTCGGCGAACGCGCCGACCCCGGGCAGGACCACCCGGTCTGCCCTGCTGACGACGTCCGGGTCGCCCGTGACGGCGACTCGGGACCCCAGCGCTGCTGCCTGCAGGACGTGTTCGAACGCCTTTGCGACCGAGCGCAGATTTCCCGACCCGTAGTCGATGATAGCGGTGATCATGGATGTGCTGCGGCCGCCGGGCTCCTGCCGGCGCTATCCGGATTGCGCTTGAGCGTCGTTGCGCAGGACGCCCTTGGTCGACGGAATCTGACCGACTGCCGCCGCGTCCACGCGGATCGCGTCGCGCAGGCTGTACGCCAGCCCCTTGAAGCACGATTCGATCACGTGGTGGTTGTTAACCCCGTAGATATTCTCAACGTGCAGGTTGCAGCCTGCGGCCTGAGTGAAGGCCTGGAACCACTCGCGGAAGAGTTCGGTGTCCATCTCGCCGAGTCGGTTCTGCGTAAACGCCACCTTCCAGACGAGGTAAGGGCGTCCTGACAGGTCCACCACGACCCGGGACAGCGTCTCGTCCATGGGGATCAGCGCGTGTCCGAAACGGCGGATTCCCCGGCGGTCACCGAGTGCGTCCGCAAGCGCCGTCCCGATGGCGTAGCCGGTGTCTTCCGTGGTGTGGTGGCCATCGATGTGGAGGTCACCGCTGGCCTCGATCTCGAAGTCGATCAGGCTGTGCTTGGCGAGCTGTTCCAGCATGTGATCGAGGAAGCCGATGCCGGTCGTCACGCTACGCCGGCCCGCGCCGTCGAGCGATGCGGTCACCCGGACCGAAGTCTCGCCGGTCGTGCGTTCGACGGTGGCAGTGCGCATGCATCCTGTCGCGAACCCGCGCCGCCAAACGCGCCGCGGCCCGCGCTCCCCGTTCGAAGGAGTCCTGGCGGCTCAGGCCATCAGAACCGAAAAGTGCTTTGGTCGGCTACCTCACCGTTGACGAGGCACTCGTCGGCCGAGATTACGACTTCATCCGAATCGTCCGTGACTTCGCAGGTCAGGGTTCCTGCTGGGAACTGCACGTAGACCGTGACCGGAAAAGCAGTCGGGTGAAAGACCACGCTCTCGCCAGCGTCGACCCAGCGGAGCCAGTAATCGATGGACAACTTTGCCCGCAGCTGCGGGTCGGTATTGGTAATCGAGAATGCGGCCGCCGGTGCACCTGCGGCCATAGAGCCGAGAAGCGCCAACAGCACTGCCCGGCGAAGCGCTCGCGAGAGGTCAGCGAATGCGCCCATTTGCATCTCTCCAAGCATGAAAGAGAGACCATGGCCGGCGAACCGGCCATGGTCTCAACAAGCGTTCAGACGCGCCGAGACGCGTCCAAGATGCCTACCAGATCGCGACCGGCGAACCGATCGAGCCAGTGGCGCCCTTGATCGGCACCGGGCTGTAGAAGTACGCGAACTGATAGATGCCCTGGTCCGCAAGAACGGACAGCTTCAGGTTTTCCTGGTTCACGATGCCGTGCCTGGTCTGCAGGTACTGGTGGACACAGAAGGCGCACGCGGGGTCCGGGTTCGGGACCGCGTCGCCAGGCCACGTGTCAAAGCCGGTCACACCAGCCTGAACGGTCTCCGCGATCCAGCGGGCAACTTCCATGCCAATGCCGGGGCAGCCTGCGTTGAAGGCTGGCGCGTCGTTCCAGAGGCGTTCCCATCCAGTCCGGATCAGAATGGCGTCGCCGGGCATGGGCCCGTAGTCGGCCATGCCTTGCGCTTCCAGGGCGGCCTGGACGTCAGCCATGGTCACCACGTCACCCGCTTCCATCGGGGCGTCGCGGACGGCGGCGATGTCGAGCAGGATGCCGCGCGCGACGATCGGGTTGAGCTTCTCGGTACCGAGGAAGTTCAGCCCGTAGGGGTTCCCCATCTGCTGGGCCGAAAAGCCGTTGTACCAACGCATTTCGTTCTTGTCGCCGTCGGCACCGACCTGGACGCCAATGTGACCGAGGCCATCAAACTGGGTCCCGACCTGGCCGACTTCCGTGGAAAGGAACTCGTCATTCCACATGATCTTGTTGGCGCCGAACGCGCCGCCGGTCGGCGTGCCGGGGATCCGCAGCGAGAATCTCCGCTCTCCGAACAGAGGCATTGCGCTGGTGTAGTCGTGTCCGATCTTCGCCGCCTTGCCTTCCTTGACCATCGCGAGCGCGCGCATCACGATTTCCGGATTGGTGTACCAATTCGTGGAGCCGGCCTCGTCACCCTCACCCCAAAGCGGGTTCGGCCACCACTTGGAGCCCAAGGGGGTGTCCATGGCGTCACCGTTAACCCACGGTTTGCCTGCGCAGTCGTTCCAGTTGTCTGGCGTGCATTCCGCGCTTGCAGAACCCGCCCAGCTTGCGACGGCAAGAACCGCCGCCAATGCGACAAGTTTTTTCACCTGTCATCTCCCTCGTATGAGTCGCCCAAGCGGGCATCTCGCTATCGTGATCCACTCTTGCGAGCAGATGCAACGCACTACCGACCCAATGCGGGCGGGCACAAAACGCAGCCCGCCAAAAGGGGCGGGCGCAATGTGCGACCTTAACACGTAGTCGCGTATGCAGGCAAAGAACGTCTAGGTATCAGGCTTGTTGCCGGTCACCGGCGCACACTGCCGCTTCGAAGTACAGCCCTCGGGCAGGCGCGGTCGGGCCGGCCGCTGCCCGGTCGCGCGCAGCGAGAGCCCGACGGGGTGCGTCGATGTCCGCTCGGCCCAGGCCGACTTCGGTGAGCGTCCCGACGAAAATGCGCACCTGCCGGTATAAAAAGGACGGGGCTCGCGCGTGAATCGTGATCTCGGCGCCGGCGCGCGCGACCCGGAGTTCCGAGAGGGTTCGGAGCGGGGAATCGGCCTGACAGCCCGCCGCGCGGAAGCTGGTGAAGTCGTGATGCCCGACCAGGGGTTCTGCCGCCTTGGCCATGGCGACGGCGTCCAGGGACTGCGGCATCCACCACACCTGGTCGCGCCCGAACGCCGGCCGCGACGGGCGCGTCAGGATGCGATACACGTAGCGGCGTTCCACGGTCGAAAACCGGGCGTGGAAATCGTCCGGCGCTTCCACGCAGTCGAGTACCACCACGGTTCCGGCCGTGCCGCGCGCCAGATGGAAGTTGAGTCCCATCCGCACCGATTCGGGTGGGCGCCAACGGGCGAGGTCCAAGTGCGCAACCTGGCCGAGCGCATGGACGCCCGTGTCGGTGCGCCCGCTGCCGTGCACCTGGACCGACTCGCCCGAATAGTCCTTGACCGCCGTTTCCAGTGCCTCCTGAACCGAAGGACCAACGGCCTGACGCTGCCAGCCCCGGAACGGGGTTCCGTCGTACTCAAGGGTGAGGCGGTAGCGCGTCACCTGACGATTCTGCCGCAGTTCAGAGTGCGCGGGCGCGTTCGCGCAGCGCGAACTTCTGGATCTTCCCCGTCGACGTCTTGGGAAGTGGTCCGAAGACCACGGTCTTCGGGGCCTTGAAGTGGGCCAGTTCGTCGCGACAAAAGGCGATGAGTTCCGCCTCGGTGACAGGACCAGCTTCGGCGCGCAGTTCGACGAACGCGCAGGGAGTCTCTCCCCACTTGGCGTCGGGGCGGGCGACCACGGCAGCGGCGACCACCTCCGGGTGTCGGTAGAGAGCGGTTTCGACCTCAATCGACGAGATGTTTTCGCCGCCGGAGATGATGATGTCCTTCGACCGGTCCTTGAGTTCGATGTATCCGTCCGGGTGTGCCACGGCGAGGTCGCCGGTGTGGAACCACTCGTCGCGGAACGCCTCGTCCGTCGCGTCCTCGTTCCGGAGATAGCCCTTCATCACGATGTTGCCCCGCATCATGACCTCGCCGAGCGTGGCGCCGTCCCGGGGTACCGGCTCCATGCGTTTCGGGTCCATGACCACGAGACCCTCGAGGGAGGGGTACCGGACGCCCTGCCGGGCCTTGAGACGGGCCTGGTCCCTCGCCGGTAGGGCATCCCATTCCTCCTGCCAAGCGGAGACTACCGCCGGGCCGTAGCACTCGGTCAGGCCGTAGACGTGCGTGATGTGGAAGCCCTTCGCTTCCATCGCCTCGATCACTCGCGCGGGCGGCGGCGCAGCGGCCGTCATCACCCGGACGATCCGGGGAAGGGGCTCCGTGAGCTTGGCGCTGGCCTCGGCCACGGCACCAAGGACGATCGGCGCGCCGCAGAAATGCGTGATCCCCGGAGTGCGCACAGCGTCGAGGATCGCGTCGCCCTCGACCCGGCGCAGGCAGACGTGCGTGCCGCCGAGAGCGGTCACGGTCCACGGGAAACACCACCCGTTGCAATGGAACATCGGGAGCGTCCACAGGTACATGGGATGGTGCCCGAGGTCCCAGACAAATTGGTTGTTGAACGCGTTCAGGTAAGCGCCTCGATGGTGATAGACGACCCCTTTCGGACGGCCGGTGGTCCCGGAGGTGTAGTTGAGGCTGATGGCCTCCCATTCGTCATCCGGCAGGCGGATGGCGCGGTCCGGCGTTCCGGTCGCTGCGATCTCCTCGTAGTCGGTCCCGACCGTCTCCGGCGCCGGGCCTTCCGAGTCCGCCGACCACAGCACGCGCGGGCGTTCGTCCTCCGGAAGCAGGGCCAGGGCGGTCTCGGCAAGACCGCGATACTCGGTATCGGCGATCAGGAGCCTCGCTCCCCCGTGTTGCAGGATGTAGCTCACCGTTGCGGCATCGAGCCGGGTATTGAGGGCGTTGAGCACAGCCCCGGCCATCGGGACGGAGTAGTGGCACTCGAGGATGGCGGGCGTGTTGGGGAGCAGGGCCGCGACGGTGTCGCCGGGGACGATCCCTTCCACCTGGAGCCAGGACGCGACGCGGTGACAGCGCGCGAGAAACTCGGCGTACGTGGCCGAACGGCGACCGTGAATCCAAGCAGTGCGTTGCGGAAACACGTCTGCGCTCCGAAGCAGGAACCGGAGCGGAGTCAGCGGCTGATGATTGACGGGCCGGCGGTGGAGGCCGGCGGAATAGGGGTGGGATGCACTGGTGGCGTTCATGGTTCGCCCCCCTCCGGCCCGATGGCGAGTGCACCGGTGTCGCCGCCGCCCAGCGCGCACGCGAAGCCGTCGTCGTCAATCCGCAGCAGCGTCCACGAACCAGTCTCCGGCGACCAATAGAGTTCGAACAGCGCCTTCCCGTCCCCGCTGACACCCCACCACGTACGAGTTTCCTGGTGTTGGACCGCCAGAGCTTCGGTGAACTCGTTGTGGTCACGACAGAACATGGTGCGCTGCATGGTCCGCCATTCCGCGTTCGCGGTTGCCGGCAGAACGGTCAGCGAGAGCAGCAGCAGGCCTGCAGCCCGCACTGCGCGGGCGAACTCTGAGCCGGCGTTGGAACGGACAACCATGGGGCGGGTGCTCCTGGAAATGGGTAGCCGCACCGTCGATACTAACCTCTTGTTATAATGATTATTTCTTGCGAACAGGGCCGAGCGGATCGCAGAGCATGTCCCTTTTCTGTGTGCGATGCAACAGACTGCCGGACCTTGCGGACGGGGTGGACTGTTGCCCGTGCCGGCACAGGGGGAGTCCGCCGGCGTTTTCCATAGGGAGCGCCGGAAGCCGCACCGTCGTCCATCGGGTGCGAGCCGACCAGGGGTGTCGGACTCCTTGAGCATGGAGTGACGATGTCCCGGGTGGCGCCCTACTCGGAGAGGGAGCGCAAGAGACCCTTCACAACTTCTGCCGAGTTGCCGGCCGCAAGGCGGAAGAAGACCTCGATCTGGTTGCCATCCTCGCTCCCGCCCGCGAGGTCGGAGAGGCTCCGGATGGCGATGAACGGCACGTCGTTGGCCCACGCAACGTGCGCGACCGCCGCGCTTTCCATATCCAGCACGCGGGCACCGAACGTCGCGAACGTGTAATCGCGAAACGCCGCGTTGTCGACGAAGGCCCCGCCGGACACGCCGGGACCACCGACCACGATCTCGGGCACGTGTGCCAGGCAGGTGTCGTCCGCCGTGCAGCGCTTGAGTGTCACGTCGCCCCTTGCGCGACGGGCGCGCTCGAGCAGTTCGGCGTCCACCGGGAACCAGAACCGGGTCTCCGGCGCGTCGGAGCCGGTCCGCTGCACGGTGACCGAGCGCGGGAACATCATCCCGTAGTTGGAAAATGGGTAACCGAAGAATGGCGGCTTGCCCCAGGCCCCGTCGAGGTCCCGAGCGAAGACCGATTCGAGATACTGGCCCCAACGATCGGCGATCACGACATCCCCGATCCTCAGGCCCGGATCGACCCCGCCGGCAATTCCGGAGAACACGATTCCGTCGATTGCGAAATGATCCAGTGCGAGCTGCGTGGTCATTGCAGCGTTCACCACGCTGACGCCGCTCAGGAACAGGACGACCTCCTGTCCTTCCAGACTGCCTGCGGCAAATTCCACGCCGTTCATCGAGCGCACGGCGACGGCGTCGAGCTCGTTCCGGAGGATCGCGAGTTCGGGCGCGAAGGCAGAGACGATCGCAATGCGGCGTACATCGTCCCCGGTACCGTGTGCCGACGCCGGCAATGGCGGAACTGCCAACAGGGGCGCGAGGCCAGCCAGACAGCCAATCAGGATCGCCATCCTGCGTGGACCCATGTTCCTTCTCCCCATGCCTGCCAGTCTCTGGAACGGTAGGTAGCACCGGCCCGCGCGGATTTGAAGCGTCTGGCAATCGGCCCCGGATGCGGTGTCACCAACGGGCCTTTGACCCGTCGTTGCGGCCGGGCGTCACGCGCTGGGCGCCCGGAACCCGGGAGTGAGGAGGCCGTTCTAGGCGTTGCTGGATTCCGCCGGCGACGCGGGGTCCCTGCACGCGCGGTTCGCGTGTTCCCCTGCAATGCTGCCGACGGCGAACGCGCTACTTTCGGGCCAGGCTCCCGGTGTCGATGAGCTGCTGGAACATGCCCGTAATCCCGGGCTCGAGCGGACGGTAGGTCATGCCGAGCGCACGCCTGGATTTCGAATTGTCGCCACGCCAGGGATGATTCAAGTTTCGGGAGACCACGGTGCGGGTCAGGGCCTTGTCCATGAGCGGGCCGATGAGCCAGATCAGCCACTTCGGCAGTTCGCGCCGAGGGAAGGGCCAGTGACTCCCGAACTTTGCGCGGAGCGTGTCGCCGATCTCCAGCAAGCTCCGAGAGTCCGAGAACACGAGGTGGCGACCCTCCGCATGCTCGGTGAACCCCGCCCGCAGGTGGGCCTCTGCCACATCTTGCACGTCGACGATCCCGATCTCGTAGGGCGGCGCGCCCGCCTTCAGGGTTCCGTCACCGAACTGCCGCATCACCGAAAAGGAAAAGCAGTCTGGTGCACGTTTGGAGGCGGCGGGCCCCAGTACCATGCCGGGGTTCACAGTGACCAGGCGCCAGCGGCTCTGCGTCTCGGCGACCTCCCAGGCCGCGCGCTCAGCGAGGGCCTTGGAATGGGAGTAAGGCAAGTGATTGGGCGAGGAGGACGTGTTCCAGTTGTCCTCGGTGATCACACCTCCCGGCAACGCAGAGATGTCAGTGTTGTCGCCGATCATTGCGGCCACGGAGCTGGTGACCACCACTCGCTCCACGCTGTCGGTCGCGCTGGCGGTCTCGAGGACGTTCCGGGTACCTCTGACTGCCGGGTCCAGCAGGTCGCGCTGCGGGTCCTCAACCACAATCGCCATCGGCGAGGCGGTATGGAAGACGACCCGGCAGGCCGCCATGGCTTCGGTGTAGCTGCCGTCCACTAGGAGGTCGGACTGGAAGAACCTGATCGTGCCGGGGAGTTCGCGATCCAAGGCCTTCAGGTGCGAGACCTTGTTCTGGCGGTCCGGGTCGCGGACAGCCGCGTGGACCGTGAACCCGGTCTCCAGGAGACGTCGCACGATCCAGCCGGCGACGTAGCCGGTGGCGCCCGTGACGAGCACCGGCGCGGAGGTGTCGTAATGCGGTTCGGGCATGAGTGCGAGTCTATTTCGTTGATCGGAGCGATCCTTACCAGCCAAGTTAACGGCTTGTGCCGCAGTGTGCGTAAAGGCTACCGAGGGGCTTCGGGACGAGGGCCGTCAGAAGCCTCGATCACGGCTGGCACTGAAGACGTCCAACGCGATTCGTACTTGCGAAGCGGCAGGTTGGACCCCTGCAGAACTGTCCCGGTCTTGACTGGGAAATACGCGCGCCAGTCGCCACAGTGGCAGGGCATGGGATTGGCGGACGGAATGGGAGCCATCCGCTCACTCTCGCGGCGTGGGCACAGGCGACCATTCGGCCGTCAGGTGCCTTCGAATCACGACCGTGCTGCCGCGTCGTCCGGGAACCCATCTAACACCTGGACGAGGCCGAGCCTCTCGCGGTGGGCTTTGCCGGGGCTCTCATCAGCACCGCCCCCGGACCTTGTCAGCTACTACCGACATACGGAGAGGCGTTGATGAATCAGATGGTGTCGGCTTTGCGCCGCGACTGGGTGTCGAACGCCATGTACCCGTTCGAGAGCAGGTTGTTCGCCACCCCGTCGGGCCATCGGATGCACTATGTCGACGAAGGTGCTGGCGAGCCGCTCGTGTTCGTACACGGCAACCCAGCTTGGTCCTTTGAATTCCGGCATCTGATCCGGGGGCTTCGGTCCGAGTTCCGGTGCATCGCCGCGGACCATATCGGCTTCGGTCTGTCTTCTCGGAGCGACCGGAGTGAAGACCATCATCCGGCTGCCCACGCGCGGGCGTTTGCCGCCCTGATCGACAGTCTTGAGCTTCGAGACCTAACGCTGTTCGTGACCGACTGGGGCGGCCCGATCGGTCTGGATTTCGCGCGCAAGCATCCGGACCGGGTCAAGCGCATCGCTCTGGCGAACACTTGGTGCTGGCCGGTCGCGGACGACTTGCATTTCCGGTCGTTCAGCTTCCTCATGTCGAGTTGGATCGGGCAATATCTCATCAAGCGGCGCAATTTCTTCGTAACCACGGTCATGCCGAAGGCCGTCGGCAACCGGAGCGTCCTGACGCCGGAAATCATGGCGCACTACCGCAACGCGCAACCCACACCAGACGCGCGGGCGGCGAACGCTGCGCTGCCGGGGTACATCGTCGGCGCAACCGAATGGCTGCAATCGATCTGGAGCGAACGCGAAGCCTTCGCGGACAAGCCGGCACTCCTTCTCTGGGGACTCAAGGACCTTGCTTTTCGGAAAAAGGAGCTTGAGCGATGGAAGTCCGAGCTCTCCAATGTCGAGTGGCACGAGTATCCGGAGTGCGGACATTTTCTGGCGGAAGAGAGTCCCGACCGGATCTTGCCAGTCCTCGTCGATTTCATGAGACGCACGTGAAGTGCATGGATCAGAAGGATGCCGACGCTGCCAACCCGGAACAACCAACCCCTGCGGACGCTTCGGAGCGCTTCGGGGTAACGTCTCCTTCGGGTCTTGTACAACGCAGATATCAAGGGCGTCGCGGGCTCAACCAAATGCCGCCAGATTGCTGAGGAACTGCCTGGCGCTCGTCGGCCAGCCATGGCCCTCCGCGAACGCCCGGCAGGCGTTCCGGCTCAGCCGGAGTGCGGTCACGGCGGCCTTCCGCAGATCCTCGTTGAGCACGGCGGCCTCCGGCGCGTCTCCGACCACGTCGAGCGGACCTGGCACCGGGTAGGCCGCAACCGGCACGCTGCAAGCCAGCGCTTCCGACATCACGTTGCCGAAGGTGTCGGTTCGGCTGGGAAACACGAAGACGTCGGCTTCGGCATAGGTGCGGGCAAGCTCAAGTCCGGCCCGCGCACCCGGGAACTCCACGTCCGGATAGCGGCGCCGAAGGATCGCGCGTGCCGGCCCATCGCCCACGACCATCTTGCGCCCAGGCAAATCAAGCGCGAGGAATGCCTCGAAGTTCTTTTCGACGGCAACCCGGCCGACGGTGAGCCACAGGGGGCAATCGGGATTCGGCTTGCGCGGGCGCGGCCGGAACAAGTCGGTGTCGACGCCACGGCCCCACACTCGGACCCGACCGAATCCGCGCGTCTCCAGTTCGGCTGCGAGGCGCGGGGTTGCCGCCATCGTCATCGCGGCCGTCCGGTGGAACCGGCGGAGCACCGCGTAGCCCATGGCTTCGGGAATGCCGGTGCGGGCCCGGAGATACTCCGGAAACCGGGTGTGGAAGGATGTCGTGAACGGCCTGCGCGTCCGCTGGCACCATCGACGCACGGCCCAGCCGAGAGGCCCCTCGGTCGCGATGTGCACGGCATCAGGCTGCGATGCTTGTCCCATCGCCCCATCGCCCCATCGCCCCCGCGCTCCAGGGACGGAGGGCCAGCCGGATCTCGGGACAGGTCGGAAGCGGCGCCGTCCGGAACCCGTCGGAACAGATGACGTGCACGGTATGGCCGAGCGTGCGCAGTTCCTGGACGAGCGTCTCCAGCGTGCGCACCACGCCGTTGATTTGCGGGCGCCACGCATCCGACACGATGAGGATGCGCATCGAGTGTCAGGAGGCCTGCGTCAACGCCGTCACAGGGCTCTTGAAACGGCTAAGGGAGCCGCCCTGCAGGATCTCCAGCTGGCCGTCGAAGTGCTCGACCAGCGCCGTGCAGCTCTCGGTCCAGTCACCGTCATCGCAATAGAGCACACCGTCGATCGTACGGATCTCCGCGTGATGGATATGGCCGCAGATCACGCCGTCCACGTTCCGGCGGCGCGCTTCCCGGGCGAGCACGTTCTCGAAGTCGGCGATGTACTGCACCGCGTTATGCACCCGGTGCTTCAGGTACGCCGAGAGCGACCAGTACGGAAGTCCCAGGACACGCCGGATGCGGTTGAAGAGCCGGTTGCAGTGCAGAATCACGCGGTACGACCAGTCGCCCAGCCGGTAGAGCCAGCGCGCGTAGCGGACGACGCCGTCGAAGCCGTCGCCGTGTACGACGAGGAACCGCCGCCGGTCGGCAGTCACGTGCGTGGCCGCGGTCCGGATCTTGATGCCGGCCATGTCGAGGCCGTTGAATTCGTGCGCGGCTTCGTCATGGTTGCCGGGCACGAAGATCACGTCGACGCCGGCATCCGCCCGGTGCAGGAACTCCCGGATGACCGCCTGGTGGCTTGCCGGCCAGGACCCGGATTTCTTGAGGCGCCAGCAGTCGACGATGTCGCCGACGAGATACAGCGTCGCGCACTCGATGGTCCGGAGAAACACGAGCAAGTCGTCCGCCCGGCACGCTCGCGTACCAAGATGGAGGTCGGAGATCCACAGGGTGCGGACCCGCCGGGGGAAACCGACGACATTCAATTCCGGAACACACTCCGAAAGCTACCGGCGGTGGCCGGGCGACCACCGCCAGCCGTCCACTTGGCGGGGATTCAGCGCACGCGGTTGTGCGTTCCGGAGTCCATTTCGTGAAGAGTGTTTGACAGTTGCCCGGCGTGCCTGCCCGCCCCGGCGCTACTCGTCGGCGACCTTGACGACAAGCTTCCCGAAATTCTTGCCTTGCAAGAGGCCGATGAAGGCCTCAGGTGCCCGCTCCAGGCCTTCGACACGGTCCTCGCGGTACACCAGCTTCCCTTCCTTGATCCAGCGGGCCATGCGCCGCATCGCGATCGGGTATTTCTGCGTGAACCGGAACACGAGGAAGCCCTCGACGCTCGCCTGGTTGACCAGCAGGTGGCGGAGCGACCGCGGACCCATCTCCTCGGCGGTGTTGTTGTACTGGGAGATCTGGCCGCAGATGGCCACCCGCCCCCATTGCGCCAGGTTCGCGAACGCGGCGTCCGTGACGGGCCCGCCGACATTGTCGAAGTAGACGTCCACGCCGTCCGGGCACGCGTCGCGCACGGCCGTCCGGAGGTCGCCTGCCGTCCGGTAATTGATGCCGGCGTCGAACCCGAGTTCTTCAGTGATGTACGCGACCTTTGCGTCGGAGCCGGCCGTGCCGACGACCCGGCAGCCCCCGATCTTCGCGATCTGGCCCACTGCCGCGCCGACCGCGCCGGACGCGGCGGACACCAGCACGGTGTCGCCGGGTACGGGACGCCCGATCTCGAGCAGGCCGAAGTAAGCGGTCATGCCCGGCATCCCGAGGATGCCGACCGAGGTCGAGATGGGCGCAAGCGAGGGATCGACCTTCCGGATCTGGGCTGCCGTCGCGATCGCGTAGTCCTGCCAGCCGAGGGCAAATCCCTGGACGATGTCGCCTTCCTGGAAGGCGGGATCGCGGCTCGCCTCGACGCGCCCGCAGACGCCGCCGGTCATCACCTCCCCGATCGGAGTGGGTGCGGCGTACGACTTCGCCGGGCTCATGCGGCCGCGCATGTATGGATCGAGCGACAGCCAGAGCGCCCGCACCAGCACTTCCCCGTGCTTGGGCTCGGGGGCGGGGGCCTCCTCGAGGCGGAAGTTGTCGAGGGTGGGTATTCCCTCGGGGCGGGCAGCGAGAACGATCCGGCGATTGACGGCCATGGCAGGTTCCTGGGCTAGGTGGGAAAGGGGGCGCCCGTCCGGGCGCCGGGTGAGACTACCCGTTCTGGCCGATCAGGCCGGTGACGGGAGACGAGGGGTCGCCGGTGAACTTCCTGGGTATCCGGCCAGCGAGAAAGGCGTCGCGGCCGGCCGCAACGGCGGCCTGCATCGCCCGGGCCATGCGAACCGGGTCAGCCGCGCCCGCGATGGCTGTGTTCATCAGGACCGCGTCGCAGCCCAATTCCATGGCAAGCGTCGCGTCTGAGGCGGTGCCGACGCCGGCGTCGACGATTACCGGGATCTGCAACCGCTCGACGATGAAGCGGATGTTGAGGGGATTCTGGATGCCGAGGCCCGAGCCGATCGGGGCTCCGAGCGGCATCACGGCGGCCGCCCCGAGGTCCTCCAGGCGCTGGGCGAGGAGCGGGTCGTCGGTGCAGTAGACCATCACCTCGAACCCCTCGCGGACCAGGATCTCTGTCACCCGGAGCGTCTCCAGCATGTCGGGGTACAGGGTCTCGGGATCGCCCAGCATTTCGAGCTTGACCAGCGTCCAGCCGCCCACCTCGCGGGCGAGGCGGAGCGTGCGGAGCGCGTCCTCCGCGGTGTAGCAGCCGGCGGTGTTCGGCAGGTACGTGTAGGCCTTGGGGTCGATCACGTCGGTGAGCAGCTGGACGTCGGGATTGTCCAGGTTCACCCGCCTGACCGCGACCGTGATGATCTCGGCGCCAGAGGCCTCCAGAGCGAGGCGGTTCTGCTCGTAGCTTGCGTACTTGCCGGTGCCGATGATCAGGCGCGAGCGGAAGCGCCGTCCGGCAACCTCCCAGCGCTCGTCGTCCCCGCCGCCCACCAGGTGGACGATCTCGATGGCGTCGTCCGTCTCGAGGCGGAGCGCCCCGAAGTCCGCTCTCCGGACAATCTCACGGTTGCGCTCCACTGCGATCTTCCTGGGGTCCACCCCCAGTTCCTGAAGAAGAGCGTCGAGCAACAGGCCAGGAGCGACGGTACGCTGCGTACCGTTGACCGTAATCTCCACGAAATCCTACCCCGCGCGCAGACGCCGGTCTGCCGGTATCCCAAGCAATTGCCAGCCTAATGTAAATTGGCTTCATGTCACAGGCCACCACCGTGTTCGTGCTGAACGGCCCGAACCTCAATCTGCTCGGCACCCGGGAGCCTGGGGTCTACGGCCGCGGAACGCTGGCGGACGTCGAGATCCTGTGTCGGGAGACGGCCCGGAGCCTCGGCCTCCAGGTCGACTTCCGCCAAACCAACCACGAGGGCGTGCTGGTCGACTGGGTCCAGGAGGCGGGGACGCAGGCCGGCGGCATCGTGCTGAACGCCGCGGCTTACACGCACACGTCAGTGGCGCTCCTCGACGCGCTCAAGGCGTTTATCGGGCCCGTCGTCGAGGTGCACCTTTCCAACGTGTATGCCCGCGAGCCGTTCCGCCACCACTCGTTCGTCTCCGCCCGGGCGGACGGCGTTCTCTGTGGGGCCGGCGCCAAGGGCTACGCTCTCGCGCTGGAGGCGATCGCCTCCATGCTGCAGGCGCCGAAAGCCGCCGGGCGGCCGCACCCGTGAACTCACCGACGGCAGGTTTCGCATGCCCAATTTTCCGGTAGACGAACCGCTCCTCCGCCGGTTGGCGGAGCTGATGAATGAGACCGATCTCTCGGAGATCGAGTTGACGCTGGGCAGGCAGCGGATCCGCCTGGCCCGGGGAGCGCGACCGCTCGCACCGCCCCCGGAACCCTTGGCCACGCCCGCACCGCCGGCATCGCCCGGTCCGGCGCTCGCCGAACCGCTGGAGTTCGAGCCGGAGCCCGAGGTGCAACGGGAGTCCGGGCCGGAGGAGTTTGTCGACTATCCCGGGGCGATTGCGTCGCCCATGGTGGGCACCCTCTACGTCTCGGCCACCAAGGGCGGCCCGCCCCTGATCTCGGTCGGGAACGAGGTCAGCGAGGGGGATCAGGTGTTCATCATCGAGGCGATGAAGACCATGAATCCGGTGCTGGCCCCGCGCGGCGGCACGGTCACCCGGATCTTTGTGGAGGACGCGCAGCCGGTGGAATTCGGGGCCATGCTGGCCGTCATTGAGTAAGCGCCGGGTGTTCGAGAAAGTCCTCATCGCCAACCGGGGCGAGGCGGCGCTTCGCATCCTGCGGGCCTGCCACGACCTCGGGATCCGGACCGTGGCCGTCCACTCGACCGCCGACGCCGACGCGATGCACGTGCGTCTCGCGGACGAAACCGTGTGCATCGGCCCGCCCGAGGTGCAGGCGAGCTACCTCAACGTGCCCGCCATCATCTCCGCCGCTGAGGTGAGCGGCGTCGACGCGCTCCATCCGGGCTACGGCTTCCTCTCCGAAAACGCGGAGTTTGCGCAGATTGTCGACCTCCACGGGATCACGTTCATCGGGCCTACGTCTGAACATATCTCGATGATGGGGGACAAGGTGGAGGCGCGCCGGCGCATGCGGGCGCTCGGCGTGCCGGTGGTGCCGGGGGCCGAGGGGGCGCTGGCCTCCGTGGACGATCTCCGGGCGCTGATCGAGGCGACCGGCTTTCCCGTCATCGTGAAGGCCGCCGCCGGGGGCGGTGGGCGCGGGATGAAGGTGGTGCACGAGGAGAGCGAGATCGAGGGAGCTTGGCACCTCGCCCGCGCCGAGGCGCTCGCGGGATTCGGGGACGACACCGTCTACGCCGAGCGCTATCTGGCGAGGCCGCGGCACATCGAGTTCCAGATCCTCGCCGATGCGCAGGGCAACGTCATGCATTTCGGCGAGCGCGACTGCTCGGTCCAGCGCCGGCACCAGAAGATGGTCGAGGAGGCGCCGTCCCCGGCGCTTGACGACGCCGTGCGGGAGCGGATCGGGAACGTCATCGTGCGCGCCATCCGCAAGCTCGGGTATTTGGGACTCGGGACGGTCGAGATGCTCTACGACGCGGGCGAGTTCTATTTCATCGAGATGAACACCCGCCTGCAGGTGGAGCATCCGGTCACCGAGATGGTCACCGGCATCGATCTCGTGTGCGAACAGATTCGGGTGGCTGCGGGCGAGCCGCTCTCCTTCGACCCGGACGCCATCACGGTCACCGGCCACGCGATCGAGTGCCGGATCACGGCGGAAGACCCCGAGACGCTGACCCCCCGGCCCGGCCGGACAGCCGGCTATCACGCGCCGTCAGGGCCGGGCGTGCGGGTCGATTCGGCGATCTTCGGCGGCTGCGAGATCTCGCCGCACTACGACAGCCTGGTTGCGAAGCTGATCGCGCACGGGCGCACCCGGGACGAGGCCTTGCGCCGCCTGCGCCGCGCGTTTCGCGAGTTCGCCATCGACGGCCTGTCGACGACGATCCCGCTCCACCAGCGCATTCTCAACCATCCCGACTTCGTCGCCGGCACGTATGACGTCCACTGGCTGGAGCGCGAACTGGTGGGGCGCCCCGGTTCGTGACGACGTATGCGCGCCTGCCGCCGGCCGCCGTGCTCGAGGCCTACCGGCAGGGCTGGTTTCCCATGGCGCAGAGCCGGGTCGACCGGAAGGTGTACTGGATCAACCCGGATGTGCGGGGAGTCCTGCCGCTCACGCAGTTTCACGTGCCCCGCCGCTTGGCCCGTACTCTCCGGAAGCGCCCGTTCGAGCTGACAGTGAACCTTGCCTTCGGGGCGGTCATCAGCGCCTGTGCCCGGTGCGATGCGGGGCGGGACCGGGAGGAGACCTGGATCAACTCGGCAATTCGCTCCGTGTTCCTCGATCTCCACGAGAACGGCCATGCCCATTCGGTTGAGTGCTGGCGGGATGGCTGCCTGGCCGGGGGTCTCTACGGGCTCGCGATCAACGGCGCGTTTTTCGGGGAAAGCATGTTCTCCGCGGTGCGGGACGCCAGCAAGGTTGCCTTGGTCCATCTCGTCGACCGGCTGCGCACCGGTGGTTTCACGCTACTGGACGCCCAGTTCGAGAATGACCATCTCGACCAGTTCGGGCAGGAACGGATGCCGCGCGGGCGGTTCCGGGCCCATCTCAGGACGGCCCTCCTGCAGGATGCCGACTTCTTTCGGATCGGGCCGCCGGGGGTGATCGCCGAGGCGATCTATCCGGGCATGGTCTGCGAGGTGCCCCGCCCGCCGAGCGTCGCCTCTCGTCCGCCGGGCAACGCCGCACCGCGCGCCGTCCTTTAGCCGCGCCGGAGACCGGAACCGTTCTACGGCGACGATGAGACTTCGTCAGTGGAATCGGGCGACGCTGCCCGCGCCCGGCGACAGTCCAGCATCCAGACGTCCAGCGTCGGGTACTCGAGGGGATTGAGGCTCGGGCTCGAGGCGAACATCCAGCCGCGGAACACCTCGGCCGGCGGCGTCTGGCCGGTGGGATCGTGCTCGATGATGTGCAGGTAGGCCGCGCTTTCCGGGACTTCTTCCGGCGGCGGCTCCCAGCAGCGCGTCGGCACGATTTCGAGCGGCCCGACCTGGGTCGGCTGGCCGAGCGGCGCTTCGACCGTGTAAGCCCGCGCCGGCCCCTTCTCCAGGACCCTGAGGACGGCTACCGGACCTTCCTGCGCCCAGGCGCTCAGTCCGAGAACGGCTCCGGCAAGTCCTGCACAGAGCGTTCCAAGACGGCGCGCACCTGTTCCGGGTCGGCGCCCATCACGATTCCGTCCTCGAGCGCGTCCTGGGCAAGCTCCCGGATCTCGCGGATGTTGTCGTTGAGGACCTTGATCTTTTCCGTACACGACAATGGCGTCCGATCCGGTGCAAGCCATTGCTCGGGGATGAATTCCGACGAACCGCTCACGATGCGTTCGCGTACCTCACCGACTGCCGAGGAGCTTGATGAGTGCGTTCAGGAAATCAACCGCGGGTTCGGTGTTGTCGATGGTTGAGCCCGGCTCGAGCATCGCGTCCTCCGCGCCGGGCGAGAGCCGGACGTGGGATCCGCCCATGAGCCCGTCGCTGGTCACGGAGGCATAGGAATCTGCCGGCAGCTGGACTTCCGGGTCGAGCATCAGGGTGACCACCGCTTCGTAGGTGTCGGGGTCGACCGCCTGGCTGACGACGGTCCCCACCGAGATCCCGCTCAGGCGGACGGGAGCCCCGACCGTGAGACCTCCCACGGAAGAAAATCGGGCCGTGAGCTCGTACCCGCCTCCGGTCTGCAGCGCGGTGCGCTCATGGGCATAGACGAGAAAGTAGGCGGCTGCGGCCAGCACCACAGCGCCGAGCAGGGTCTCAAGGGCGTTCCGGGACAGGGGGCGTCTCCTCGTCGAGGGCCGGCGTCCACGGCTCGTACCGCTGGGGCGGCTCGGGCGTGGCTCCCAGCAGCGATCCGGGCGGCCGGTGTGCGTCTGCCGTGCCGGTTGGGTTGGGGCGGTGCGGGCGCAGCCACGGATACCGCGGGCGCTCCTCCTGGGTCGGCGGCTCCTCTGCCGTGTGGGTGAGCCAGGCCTGCCACAGGGGCGGCACGGCCGACGCTTCTGCGACCCCGCGGTAGAGGACCCAGCGCCGCTCCCGGTGTCCCGTGGACCGGCGTTCGCGGTAGTAGCGATTGCCGAATTCGTCGACGCCGACACGGGTTCCAAAGAGGAGGACGGTGAGCCAGATTCCCGGACTGTTGACCACGCTCGCTGTTGTCCTGACTTGCCGCCAGCCGACAGCGGCGCGGCGCGTCCGCTGTACCGCCGGGGGTCCCAAATTGCCGCCGTGCCCGTAGTGTGGCAGGAATCGGCCGTAGCCGCACGCCCTATGTGAACCGAGTGTTGGCCGGAAACTCCCTGAGCCCTAGGAATTCGTGATGACCCGTCCACTCATGCCCAAGGCGACTGCCCTCTGGCTCGTCGACAACACCATGCTGACCTTCGACCAGATCGCGAGGTTCTGCGGACTGCACGTACTGGAAGTCCAGGGGATCGCAGACGGGGACGTGGCGACCGGCGTGGCCGCTCGAAATCCGGTCGTGAGCGGGGAGGTCGAGCAGCCGGAGATCGAACGCTGCCAGAAGGATCCGGCAGCGGAGCTCATGCCCAAGACGCTGCCGTACGACGACGAGGACTCCCGCCGCACGGGGCCGCGCTACACGCCGGTGGCCCGGCGTCAGGACCGGCCCGACGCCGTCGCATGGATGCTGCGGCATCACCCGGAGCTCAGCGACTTCCAGATCGGCCGCCTGCTCGGCACCACCAAGGGAACCATCGACAAGATCCGAAACCGGGAGCACTGGAAGTCGCCGAATATCACGCCGCGGGATCCCGTGCTGCTGGATCTCTGCAGCCGGGCCGAATTCGTGGCGGCGGTCGACAAGGCCCGCCAGTCGAAACGCTGGCAGGAGCGGGAGCGCATCCGGAAAGAGGAAGAGGAGGAGCGCACCGCGTCCGAGGTGGTGGATTCCGTGCTGCTGCAACCTCTGGTGCAGCAGGCGGAGCCCACCGAATAGGACTGCACGAACGCACGCGACGCAGGCGTTGCCGCCTGCGCCGCAACCCCGGCTACATGCCTTCGGCGAGCGCCTTCAGCCCGTCGACACCGGCCTGGTACACGCCGTCGAGCGTGGTGACCATGTTGTCGGCCTCTTCCATGCTCGGGAACGCCTCGCGGTTGATCACGGCGGACCAGGTAATGGTGCTGGTCCCTTCGCTCGGACCCGCCGAGATCCGGACGGTGCCGGTGTAAAGCGTGTCGGCGAGGAAACCTTCGGTCATGCCGTAGGAGTACGTCATGGGACCGTTGACGATCATCGGCTCGATCAGTGTCTGTTCGTCGTTGAAGTTCAGCTTGCGCACGGTGCCGGCAGTGGTTCCGTCGCCGGCCACGATTTCGCAGGCCTTGATCGGCGGGAGCCATTGCGGGATATCGCAGAACGCTCCCACCCGGCTCCAGGCGGTGTCGGGATCGACGTTGGCGACGGCTTCCTTGTGAATGACCGCCAAGTCAGCCGCGGTGGCGGCAACGGGAACGCCGCTGATCAGCGGGAGGGCGAGCAGCGCGGCAAGCGCGCCGTAAACACGAGTTCGGCTCATTGGGGGGAGTTGCTCCTGCGAGGGGGTGTTGCCTCTGACGTGATGGATGGTTGCGCGCAGCTGCGAGCACTCGGTTCGACCAGGTGCCGCGTTCCCGCGGTCGGCGGATACGCGCAACGAGATGGACTATACAGGCTGATCCCGATCGTCTGTGGATACCTGCCGATGGGGCGGCGGCGGCGGTACCTGCTTTGACTTGCCGGGGCGAACGTGGCAAAGGGGCGTCCGCGTTGTTCCACCCGATGACGAAGGACGTCGAACGTGCCGGAAATGGATCTTGGACAAAAGCAAGCATGCAGCGACTGCGGCTCCTTGTTTTTTGATCTCCACAAGTCACCACCCGTGTGCCCGTCATGCGGGGAGCAGATGCGGTTGACCTCGCCCCGGGCTTCCGCACCCGCGCCGAAGCCCGAAATCCCCACCGACGTAGTGGAAGATCCGGTCGACGAGACGAAGCAGGATGATGACGAGTTTGACGACGACCCGGATTCGGTCGCGCTCCGCCCGTCGCAGAAGCCCGTGATTGACGAGGAGGCGCTCGACGACGACTAGGCCCTGCTGCTTGCACACCAGGGCTCCTTTGCCCACAATTCCCTGCCGCCTGCGGACGGATGGGGCCGTAGCTCAGTTGGGAGAGCGCGTGAATGGCATTCACGAGGTCAGGGGTTCGACCCCCCTCGGCTCCACCATCCGTTGCAAATAAGGTTGTCTCGGGGAACCAGGCGGACAGCGTCAGCTTGTAGCCGACTGCACGGCTCAAGCCCCACGTCGCCCATGTTCGTGACGCCGCCGGTGATGAGCGCATTTTCCGGCGAGCTCCTGATCCGCGCAAACTCGAGCGGGTCCATGCGCGCTACATGTCAGAATCGAAGTCGGCAATTGGGCTCGGTTTCGCTTATCTGATAGTTGCCCTGTAGGAGCAATTCACACCGCTACCACTCCCTTGGACCACCTCGTGGTCTCGGGCTGACATCAGAACGGGGTACTCGGGCGTCCTCGATGCCTCGCCGGCCGACACGAGGCCATCCGACGACGGCGACAGGCGCCACCGCGACGTCATGCAATTCAGAGTTGCAATTCGCCCGATGCTCGGAGCAACAGCTGCACTGGGTGACGGTTGATGTCGTAGTTGTTTCTGCCCATACGGTTCTTGGAGACGAAGCTACGGACTGCCAGCTCATGGCGGTCCTTGGTGGCGGTCTGACGGGTGATCTCGGGATCCCGCGCCACCACATCGATTCGCGTGTAGGGGTGGCGAAAGAGGTTGTTGAGAAGATCCTGGGAGCAGAGTCTTGGCACTTCGGCGCGCATCCGCTGTTTGGCAGTTGCCATTGCGGTGCGGATCCCCTCCACCTGTTCGAGCGTGGTTCTGGCCGTACTGGCGACTGCCTCCAGCACGTATGCAACCCAATCTTCGCGGTCTTGCCCGCTGCTACTCCATGGGCTGGACGATCGTGAACGCCCCCCGGATGTCGCCCACCGAGAAGCCGCGGGCCTGATCGTTCGGATACAGGCTCTCGAGCCGCGCGATGACGTTGGGGTCGAGTTGCGTGCCATGGCACTTCGTGCAGACGGCCTGCGTGGGAATAGCCTTCATGTAGCGGAACGCCTGCACGCCGCTGTCCGTCACGATTTCGGCGTGCTCCAGCATTCTTGGATCTTCGCCACGCGCCTTCCGGTCTTCAAATTCACGGAGTACGGCCAGTTCCCACGCGTCCGGAGCATTGGCGGGATTGCGGAGCTTCAGGCTGGTGCGCCCGACCGTCCAGCCATGCGCGTCCGAGGCGGCTTCCGCGATTGCCGGTGCAGCCAGGTTGCAGACCTCGATGGCGGCGACCGGACCCCCTGCGCCCATGGCGGCCGAAAGCTCGCCCTTCAGGGCACCGGCAAATGCCTTGACCGCTTCGCGGCTCGCGGCGATCCGCGCTGATAGGTCATCCCCGGCGACAGCCGAGGTTGCGGCCCAGAGGACGAGGACAGGAAGGATCCCCAACGTTCGCATGTGTTTCCTGCCGCCGGTGTGGGAACACAGCTTACCAAATGGGGATTCGGGACGGCTTGGGTCATGCCGTTCCGGACCTGCGGACTTCATCAAGTTCCTCTGGACGCACCGCCAGCAGTCTGGTCAGCGCACCCTTGCAGATGTCCGTGCTGACCGGTCAGAACCCTCGACGCGACGTGTGAAGCGCGCCCGCCGGGCACTCCGGTAGAGCCCAGTAGCGGGGCCTTCCGGCCGTGGTGGCCGGGCCCCGAACCCAGTGGTGGTAGTTGCCGCATGCAGTCCGGACATATGTGGCGGCAATCGCCGCCGGACACGGGTCTCGACAGGGACACAGGGGCAACGGTTAAGGCATTGGCAGCCATGCATAAACTGCATGGCTGCCTTGACTCTGCTCGGCACAGGTAGAGCGTATCGCTCCAGAGACGGACATGCATCCGGCCAGGTCAGGGCTGGCGCAGTGTCCCGGACGGAATTGTTCCGTGAAACTAAGCACGATTGTGTCATTGGTGTTGGTTGCCGTCGTGGTGGCGGGGCTCGGCGTCTGGGGAGCCACCTGGTGGCAGGACCGCCGCCATTTCGAGGTCACGGACAACGCGTACGTCCGCGGCAGCATCACAATGATCGCCTCTCGCATCAGCGGCTATGTCACCGACGTTCCGCCTCCCACCCACACACATGTTTACCCGGGCGACATCCTGGCGATCTTCGAGACCGAACCTCTGGAGGCCGTGGTAGCCGAACGCAACGCCAGCGTGGCGGTTGCCGAGGCGGCCATGGCGGCGGCCTTGGCCGGAGTGGATGCCGCCGATGCTGCCACTGCAGCGGTGGTCAGCCACCGCGCCACGACCGAGGCGCGCAAGGTCGCAAAGCAGGTCGAGGTACGCAGTGCTGAAGCGCGCGCCGCGTCCCTGGAGGCCGAACGCGACCACGCGGCCATGGATGCCGAGCGTGCGGAAACGCTGTTCGAGGCGCGCTCGATCAGCCGCAGCGTCCTGGATGATGCGCGGACCCGCTTGGTGCGGGCAGATCACGATCTTCAGGCGGCGATTGGGGACGCCGCCTTGCTACGGAGCGAGATGCTGGTACTCGACGCGGAAATCACCGAACTGGATGCCGAGTCGAAGGAGCGCGAGGCCAACCTGAGTCGGGCACACGCCGATCATCAGAGCGCCGCCGCGGCGCTGGAAAGTGCGCAGGCGATGCTCGAGGCGGCCGAATTGGACCTCGCTTCCACTGAGATTCGGGCCCCGGTCGAAGGCTTCATCGCCAACCAGACGGTCGAACCCGGGTTCTACATCGAGGAAGGCTGGCCGATGATGGCGGTGGTGCCGCTGGAGAGCATCTGGATCACGGCCAACTTCAAGGAAACGCAGCTCGAGCGCCTGCAGGTCGGGCAGGAGGTCCAGATCGAGGTGGACGCGTTCCCGGATCATCCGATCACCGGCCATATCCTGAGTTTCGCACCGGCGAGCGCGTCGTCTTTCTCGCTGCTGCCTCCCCAGAACGCGTCCGGCAACTTCGTGAAGGTCGTGCAGCGGGTTCCCGTCGAGATCCGGTTCCAGACGCCTGAACAGCTCACCAACCGCATCGTGCCCGGGATGTCGGTGGTCGTTGCTGTCGACACCCGAACGGCTCCCGAAGGGGCCGCCCTCGCGGAGCGCACGCCGTAAGCACTTCATTCTCGCTTCCGCCGGCCATCGATGGCGGCGGCCTGACCCCTTCAGGTCGTCTCGCCTTCTGGGCGATGACGGGCGGGATGTTCCTGAACCTGATGGGGGTTCAGAACCTAGCCTCCGCGTTCCGGCACATCCAGTCGGGCCTCGAGGCCGGTCCGGACGAAGTCAGCTGGGTCATCACCTCGTTCCTGATCGCGGAAGTCGTGATGCTTGTGGTGTCGGGCTGGCTGCTCCGAGCCATTTCGATCCGCTGGATGTTCACGATCTGCGCGGGCGGCTTCACCGTGGGTTCGGTCCTCTGCGCAGCCGCCTGGGACATCAATTCCATGGTGGCCTTTCGGGCAATCCAGGGATTGTTCGGCGGCGGCATCATGCCGTGTGTCTTTTCCGTCCTCTTCACGCACTATCGGCCGGAGGCCCGCGACCGCGTCAGCATGCTGGTCGGGCTCTTTGCGACGGCGGCCAGCGCGATTGGACCGATCATGGGCGGCGTCATCGCCGAGACGATGTCCTGGCAGTGGATCTTTCTCTTCAACGTGCCGGTGGGCATCGCCGTGACGCTGCTGGGCGGGACCCTCGGCCGTTACGATTCGCCGGAGACCGGCCTCTGGAAGAAAGTGGACATGCCGGGAATCGTCCTGGCCATGCTCACCCTCGGCCCCGGTCTGGTCGTCCTCGAGGAAGGGCGACGCGCAGACTGGTTTGCGTCGGACCTGATCATGTCGCTCACGGTGGTGTCGGGCCTTGCGCTCGTGCTGTTCTTGATCCGGGAACTCACGTGCAGGAACCCCGTCGTCGATCTCACCGTGTTCAAGTCCCGGAATTTTGCGCTCGGCAGCGCTGTCGTGTTCTGCTGGGGCATCGTGCTGTTCGCGCCGGGCTACCTGCTGCCGGTCTTTCTGGCGCGCGTGCGGATGCTCGACAGCATCGAGATCGGGCAGATGGTGTTCGTGCTCGGAGTCGGGCAGTTCCTGTCGGGTTTCATCGCGCTCGCGCTGTTCAAGATCTGGCCACGACGAATCGTGGCCCTCGTCGGCTTCACCATGATGGGTACCGGCACCGTGATGCAGGGCTTCATGTTCGCGGGACCCGGATTCTGGGACGTCTTTCCTGCCCAGTCGGTGCGCGGCCTGGCCGCACAGTTGTCGTTCCTCCCGATCCTGAACCTGGCACTGGGCTATATCGGGCCCGACCGGATCAAGAACGCGTCAGGCCTCTTCAATCTGATCATGCGACTTGGTGCCGCTGTCGGGATCGGCTCGATGAACTCGATTCTCGAAGCCCGGATCCAGCACCACTACACCCATCTCTCGGATGTCGCCCGGAACACGGCGACGGTCAGCCACGACTGGATGCGCATGCTCTACCACGGCTTCGAGCCCGCCGTCTCGGATTCGTTCGCCGCCTTTCGGGGCACCGCCGCCTACATCTACCAAGTGGCGGAACGTGAGGCGATGGTGCTGGCCTTCAACGAGTCGATGCTGGGCCTGGGTACCGCGATGCTGGTACTGGCGCCGGCGGCACTATTCCTGAAGAGCATCGCGGGGGTTCACCGTGCCCAACAATCCTCGGCGGGCCACACGGTGCCCGGTTCGCGGGAGAACGTCGCCCGCATGTGATCGCACTTGCCACCGGGTCCATGCCTGTTCTGACGCCCATGGCGGCATACGCCGTACAAGCCGGCGCTGGAACTGAAATTGTCTGGCTGGGTGGCCAATTGAGATCATGGCCGAGGCGTTCAGGACCGTCGGCGTCGTCAGGTTCGCGACGCACGGGTAGACCATAGGGAGGAACCCATGGCAGCAAAGCGGCCGCCGACTGCCAAGGACGTCCGAAAACTCCTTGCGTTCCTGCCAATGCTCTACGCGGAGGGCTGTGCGCCGATCAAGCGGGTGAACAGCCGGTACTCGGACGGAAGTGTCGTGGCGTTCCCGTGGCCCGATTACGACGAAACGGTCAGTCGCTTTGTCGACGCTGTGCGCCGGGACTGCTGGCTGGACCCGGAGTACGTCCCGGAAGAAGCAGGCAAACTCATGACGAGCGAAACGGCGATCAGGAAGGCAACGGTGCCAGAGATACAGATGGGGCTTATATCGAATAGTTGACATGATCGTGTCAGTTACCCGTGGCGTTCGATCATTGTTCTGTGTTACAAGAACACACATGCAACAGCCGCCGCCTCCCGTCCGGCTCGACCGAACCGCCCGGGCACCGACGACGGGTACGCCCGACGACGTGGAACATCGCCAGGTCGTCTACCGGGTGCTGTTCGACAGTCCGGCGACAGCCAGGCGCCTGGCGGCGGTTGCCGGCGCCTGCCGGTTCGTCTGGAACGAGATGCTGGACCAGCAGGCGCAGCTGGTCGACATGGCGCGCATGTGCGGCGCGCCGCCGCCGCCGCCGACGTTCTTCACGCTGGGCAAGGCGTTCACGCAGCTGCGCCGAGCGACGCCCTGGCTGCAGGCCATGCCGTTCGCCCCGGTGCGGTACACACGGATCGGAAGCTGGCAGCGTGAGCTGTCAACCATTCGATATAAGTCCCATCAATAGAGGCTCTGGTGCCGTCGCTCAGTGTCCTTGCGTGCGTCCCGGCTTTTGCAAGAACCATGATGGAGTGCCTGCGGCGCGGAGGGGCGAGCGGGCTTGTAAGCGGCCTGAGGTTGCGAACGGAAGCTTGACGGAGCGTTGGTTCAGATCAATTCAAGGAACCGGTTCCCCATCTGTCCCGCGGGCTCCGAAACCAAAATCTCGTCGTGGGTTGGACCGGTTCCCGGTGTGTCCGGTGGTGCCGTCATGGGTCTCGTGCAAACGTGTGCGATGGATTGTGACATCTACCCGGATCAGGCGGGCGCCAAGGTGCCGTCGCATCAATGGGGGCCGGTCCCGGCCTACCATCGCCCAGATGATCCGCGCGCGTATCCCGAACCGCGTTTCAAGGCCTGGCCGTGGAGAACCGGTATGCCTCGGCAATCACGCTGAGAGGGAGAATACGTTTCGACGGATCATCAAGTAGCGGTAGCGCGCCGAATCGTTCATACCAGCGCGCTGTAGCTTCATTCTCCGCATCAATCGCGAGGGCCACGCTGCCGATCTCTTCCGCCACCGCCAAAGCGCGTTCCCCGGCAGCCACCAGCAAGTCGCCGCCCAGCCCTTGACCCTGTATCGATCGGTCGACGGCCAAGTGGCCCAGCCGAAAAACTGGTACGTCGTCGCGGCCGAGTTTCCTGGTCAAACGGGCAGGGACGCGGGCGCACCGAACGGCCCCCGGACTGATCGTATAGGAGCCGAGAATGCGGTCCGGTTCCAAAGAAGGAACCGCGACAAAGGTCTTGGCCCCGCCGGATTCGTGGTTCTGACGAGCGTACCGGCGAAGGTACGCGTTCAGGTCGGCGTCACCGCAGTCAAAGTTCCTGCGGTCATGATGCCGGCCGATGGCTTCCTCACGCCAGTCGAGCAACCAACTTACGTCCGGGCGGCGCGGCGACGAGCGGCAACCAGCAACGCGGCGCTCGGCTCAGGTGGGTTCTCCAGTAATTCCAACACGCGCGCGGGGTCGCGCTCGGACAGGATGATTTGTTCCGATCGGCCGACAACTTCCCGGACCATCGCAGGCGGTTGGCCTCAGTCAGCGAGACTCTCGGCGAGGCGCATCAGCTGCACGGCCTCATGGCGATAGCCGAACCGATCGAGGCCGGTGTTGGCCTGAGCGAGCGCGGCGGCGTCCGAATAGGACCAGTCACCGAGGTAGACGCTACCCCGCAAGAGCTGCCCGAAGCCGGCGATGGCTGCCGCAAAGCTGGTGTCGGCGTCGGCGGCGCCCATGCCAGGCGCGATCGCCAGCTCGATGAGCTGACTGATGTTTTTGCCCGGTTCCTTGTAGCGCAGGCGCAGGTAGGCGAGCTCACCTGCAGCTCCCTCCGGATGATCGGCGCCCGCCGCATAGCGCAGGGGGTTGTTCCGGACGGCCGGGGAACCGACGGGCGTGATCTCGTAGATGGCCGTCACCGAGTGGCCTGCGCCAATCTCGCCCGCATCGACCTTGTCGTTGTCGAAGTCCTCGCGCCTGAGTGCACGGGTCTCGTAGCCGATCAAGCGGTATTCGGCCACGGCCGCGGGGTTGAACTCCACTTGGATCTTCACGTCGTTGGCGATCGGGAAGAGCGCGCCGGTCAGCTGATCCACGAGGACCTTCCGCGCCTCGTGGAGCGTGTCGATGTAGGCCGCCTGACCGTTGCCGTTCTGGGCCAGGGCCTGCATCGTGGCGTCATCGAGGTTGCCGCGGCCGAAACCGAGAACCGAGAGGTACGTGCCATTTTCGCGCTTGCGCGCAATAAAGTCCTCGAGTGCTTCAGGATCCGCGATGCCGACGTTGAAATCACCGTCCGTGGCCAGGATCACGCGGGTGACCTCCCCGCCCGCTGCCATTTCTTCTGCGATCCGGTAGGCCAGGCGCAGACCCTCGGCTCCGGCGGTCGAGCCGCCGGACGCCAGCCGGTCGAGTGCGTGAAGGATGGACCGGCGATCGGAAGCGGGGGTGGGGCCAAGCACCTGGCCAGCGCTTCCGGCGTAGGCGGCAATGGCGACGTCGTCGTCCGGCCGCAATTGGCCAAGCAGCAGGCGGAGCGACTGGACCAGCAGCGGCAGCTTGTTGGGTTCGTCCATGGACCCCGACGTGTCAATGAGGAAGACGAGGTTCAGCGGCGGACGGGCTTCAATCGCCGGAAGCCGTCCCTGGAGTCCGATTTGCATCAGTTGGGTATCGGGGTTCCATGGAGTCGGCGCCAGTGTGACGGTGGGCCTGAACGGTGCCTCCCCGGCGCGCGGCGCGGGGTACGCATAGGGGAAGTAGTTGATCATCTCCTCGATGCGGACGGCGTCGGCCGGCGGCAGGAATCCGCCCAACAGCGACGAACGGATCACCGCATAGCTGGCCGTATCGACGTCGATGGAGAAGGTCGACACGGGCTCTTCGGCCGCAATCTTCAGCGGGTTCGGATCCTCGTTGGCAAAATTCTCGGTACCGGACGGGTCGAAACTCTCCACCGCGTAGGAGCGACGGATCATTTCGGATTCTGCCGTGCTTGAGGCCAAGTCAGGGGACCGCAAAGCGCGTAACTCGATCTCCGTCTGCGAGTAGTCCGGCTCAGCGACCTCGCTGACCATTGCGGCGAGTGGTGCGGAACTCCCCGGCTCCGATCTCAGTCTCGCGCTACCGGGCTCGTCAGGGACTGTCATGGCGAGGACCTCCGCCTGACGTTCCGGGACTACGGACTCTGCGACTTCCACGGTATCTGCCGAAGGCAGCGGTGAGGTTTCAGGCTCGACGGGAGCCGCCGCGACCAGCATCTCCTCGTCCGTCGGGAGCTCCGACGTGATTGCGCTTGGGGGCGCGAGGGGGGTCCATGGCTCCGGTGCGAGCCCCTCCCAGAGCACCGGAATGAGTGCGATCAAGCCCAGGCCTGCAAGGGTGGCGACGGCGGTGAGCGCAGGCCGCGAAACGAAGGTGGCGAGCATTGCTCCTACTCCATGTCTGAGACCCGCCCAGGTGTTGGGGCGGTCATGGGTAGGACGTGACTGAGCGGTTGATCCTTGGGTGCGGTCGAAGATTTCCCGGGCTTGAGCGAGATTGGCCGCACGTCGAGCGGCATCGGGAACGGGGGTTGCGCTGTCCAGTGCGCGTTGCAGTTCGTCGATCGGCGCGGTCATGCCCTCAGTTCCTTCTGCCGCATGGCGCGCAGGCGCCTGCGGACTTCCGAAAGTCGCCAGCTCACGGTCCCCTCGGAGACACCGAGCACTTCGGCGGCTTCGGCGTGCGTCAATTCGCTGTCAAGAGTGAGTGCGACAGTGTCGCGCAAGTCCTCAGGAAGTGCGGCCATGGATTGCCGCAGCCAATCGAGTTGCTTTGCCGTGTCGCCGGCAGCGGCGCGACGGTTTCGTTCCCAGTTGCCCCAGCCTTCAGCGGTTCTGGTGCGGGCAGCGGCTCGGCGCCGGCGATCATGGGCCGCATTGACGGCGATCCGGTAGAGCCAGGTGGTGAGCTTGGCCTCGCCGCGAAACTGCTGGAGTTTCGCCGGCAGGGAAAGGCAGATGTCTTGCGTCAGATCTTCCGCGGTTTCCCTCCGTCCGGTCAGGCGGAAGCACAGCCGGAAAACGCCCTCGTAATGGCGTTCCAGCAGCGCGGTGAAGGCTTCGCGGTCGCCCGCGGCGGCGGCGAACGCCAAGTCTCTGTCGCCTGCGGCCATACGCATCATTTTGCTGTTTGACGCACGCGGGTGGCTAATCCTTGGCGCGGACGGCGTGCCGGCCGCACCTTCCGTGTCCGCGTGCGCTCTCGCTGTCGGCACTCTAACCCGGCAGCCGCACCCCGTTGCCGGTAGGGCGGGTTGGAGGGGGCCAGCATCGGGGCAAGGCCCAAGAGCGCGAGAGGATCGTTCTCCGTGGCCCGCACGGGCCAGTCCCTTGGAGAAGGCCGTGACAACCACACGACAGCCAACCGCAAAAGCCATTCGAAAGCGCATTGCGTTTCTGCCGAAGCTGTACGCAGAAGAATTCACGCCGGTCAAAGAATGGCATTCCGGCCGGCTGCCGGACGGCAATCTGAAGGCCCCGTGGCCGGAATACGACAAAACCGTTGAGCGTTTTGTGCGCGCAGTGGTCGATGACGGCTGGATGGACCGGAACTACCACCCCGAAATTGCAAGCGAAATGGTGGAGAGTGATTTGTCTGTCGAGGCTGCGACCATGCCGCCGCTCCGGGCTCTGCTGACATATTTTGTACGGAGCGAGCGATTCGGGGGAAGGTGCCCGGCCCGCGATGATCAGGGATGGGACCGTCCGCCGGATTCTTGAGCGATAGTCCGAGCTTGCAAAAAACTTGAAGAAATCCGGCAGCTAGGGTTCGGTGACCGGTCAATTTGGGCGCGCTGATCGCGGTGCAAGTGTGTTCTCGCCACCGGCACCGGGGCCCGTGCAGTTAGGGGGTGCGGTCCCGGCGACAATTGCCCGGGGGCTGGAGCCCGTGAATCTCGTGAGTTGACGGTTGTGAAGACTTAAGGGGTGTGAGCGTGCTCACGGAGCTCGTTTCGCGCCGAATGCACCCCGAATGCACCCACGTAGGCTCCGGTGTCAAAGACGCCGAAGGTTTCGCCGTGGTCGGAGCCGACGAAATGCCCGCTGAGATAGTCGCTGCTGGCAGTCCCCGCGCCGTACCGCCCTCTGGTGAGTTGCATATTCTCCCAGGCCGGCGAACCGATGGCATACCCTGCGATGTCGATGTCGACGTTGACACGAGGCTGGGACAGGTCCGCGATAGTGACTATTGCGGTGCCTTGGCGCCTTTGGAACGTGCGAGTTGAGGCGGCGTCAGCGATGCCGCTCCAGGTAGCACTCCCCAGACCGGTGGGATTCGTGCCGGCGGCGTCGCCCAAAATGTAGGCAGTGGCTGAGCTGATATCGCCGCTGAACAAAATGCCATTGATCCGGCCCGTTAGCGGGCCGTCGGTGATTTCCACAGCCGCGAACCCATGTTCGCCCCAGAACCCGTAGGCGGAAGCCGAGGGGCCCCTCGTGACAGTCACGCCTTCGATGTTGCTAGAGGTGTCAAATTTGCCTGCGATGGTCACTGTATCGAAACCGCCTCGCGAGGAGAGATCGATTTGAGTGAGGTCGATGTCGGCGGAGGGATCGAGCAAGTCGGTCAGCTCGAAAACCTCACCATTCTCCAGAACACAGCGTGTGCCTGTACAGGAACTGCCCACTGCCAAACGGTCCGTGACCCTCTGGCCTGCGGCAGAAAGATCCCAGCGGATGTGGATGCTCGGGATGGTCAGGGTATTGGCCCGCTCCACGATTCCAGCAGCCCGAACCACTCTCGGGTCGGACCGCACTTCGTCAATTTGACCCTAGGTGAGGGGCCGGCTACCACCGCCTCCGCCGCAGGCGGACAGAATCACAGTGACCACGGCAATGGCGAAGAAGCGGGCGTTTGTTGGCTTCATGGTCGACGGATCCATGTGTGCGAGGGGGCTTGGCTCGATTTCTTCGATTTTAGCTCTGCGATCCCTTGGTTGGATATGCCTGGGACGGTGGCACCTGACGTCGGCAAGGCAAAAGCGCGCACCATCGCCTATTGGCGACCGTTCCGGGCACCGCCGCCCGAATCGCCCAAGGTGTGAGCCTTGAGGCGACGATGCCGACCGGGGGAGGTAACGCGACGGTGTTGCGCCGCCGTCCAGACCTGTCCCACGTCACCAACCACGATGGCGGCGTTGCTCGAACCGATAAGGTCGGTGTGGGGCCAAGAATCCTGGCATTGGAAGCCAACGTTCCGAGGTTTGAACCCGCATCCAGTGGGACGACCTTCAGAAGGCCTTCCTGGTCGTTTCCTGGTTGTTGGCCCCCTTTTCGTCTACCGGCTTGTGGTGGTCACTCCAGGTCGGCGCAGGCTCTCTTGATCCGCGAGCAGGCGTCTTCGAGCGCGGCATCGGACGTCGCGTAACTGATCCGGAAGAACGGCTCGAGCCCGAACGCCCCCCCCGGCACGACGGCCACGCCCACGCTGTCCAGCAGATACGTCGCCAGATCACCGCTGTCTCGGATCACTGCGCCGTCGGGGGTCGATTTCCCGACCGCTCCGGCACACGAGGGATAGACGTAGAAGGCGCCTGCCGGAATGCGGCAGGAAAGGCCCGGAACCGCGTTGAGTGCTGCGGCGACGTTGTCGCGTCGCCGTCGGAAGGCCGCTTTCCAGTCGTCGAGAAACGACTCGTCGCCGGTCAGGGCGGCGACCGCCGCCGCCTGGCTGATCGAGCACGGGTTGGTGGTCGACTGCGACTGGATCTTGGCGATGGCGCGGATCAAGGGCTCCGGACCGCCCGCAAATCCGATTCGCCACCCCGTCATGGAGTACGCCTTGGACATGCCGTTCACGGTGAGTGTCCGCGCGTAGAGTTCGGGTTCCACCTGGGCGAGCGTCCGGAAGACGAACCCGTCGTAGGTGATCTTCTCGTAGATGTCGTCGGTCATGATGTGGACTTGGGGATGCCGCAGCAGGACGTCGGCCAGTGCGCGAAGCTCGGATTCGTCGTACGCCTCACCCGTGGGATTCGACGGGGAGTTGAGGATCAGCCATTTGGTCCGGTCGGTGATCGCAGCCGCGAGCATGTCCGCGGTCATGCGGAACCCGGTGTCCTCCCCGGCGGTGATGATCTTCGGCGTGCCGCCGGCGAGCGCCGTCATGTCGGGATAGGACACCCAGTAGGGAGCGGGAATCAGAACTTCGTCGCCGGGGTTCAGGGTCGCGAGCAGGGCGTTGAACAGCACCTGCTTCCCCCCTGCGCCTACGGTGATCTGGCCCGGTGCGTATTCCAGCGCGTTGTCACGTCGGAATTTCGCGGCGACTGCTTCCTTGAGTTCAGGGGTGCCGTCGACGGCGGTGTACTTGGTCTGGCCCTCCCGGATCGCGCGGATCGCGGCGTCCTTGATGTGGTCGGGCGTATCGAAGTCAGGTTCTCCGGCACCAAGGCCGATGACGTCCCTGCCGGCCGCGCGCAACTCACGGGCCCGGGTAGTCACGGCGATGGTCGGCGACGGCTTGATGCTGTCCAAGCGGTGCGCTAGAAGGCTCATCGACTGTCCTCGCAAATTGCTTCGAGCCCGGCGGCGCATCCGCTGCCGAGTGCGTGCTTGTTCTAACCACTGTGCCCGGTCGCGGGCAAGGCGTCTGGCGGAAATCGTATGGTACCTCGCATATTCCTTCTAACGGCACTGTTGGCGGCCACCCTGATTCCGCTCGCGCCCGCCGGAGCCACGTTCGTGCACTCGGTCGGGCGCGACTACATGATCCGCGAGTGGGTGGATCGGGACATGGATTCCGTCATCCTCGCGATCACGCCGATCATGTACGAAGGCAACCCGGCCTACCGGGTGGTATTCCGTCCACGCTCGGACGCGCCGGACTCGCAGCCCACGCAGATGCTGGTGCGCGCCGATGACTTCCGGACCATGAAGCCCGTGCCCGTGCACCCGCAGTACCCCGACAGGTAGGTTCCCTGCCGCGGCTCCCGACGCCCAGCGCAGCCCTGCTGCGCGCCCTCGAGACCTTCGACCTCGGGTGCGGAACAACGCCGACCGCCATCACGCCGCTGACGGGCGGGGTGTCGTCCGACATCTGGAAGGTGGGCTTCGCGGGACGCGTGGTCTGCGCGAAGCAGGCCCTGGCCAAGCTCCGGACCAAGGCGGACTGGTACGCGCCAATCGCGCGCAACGCGGCCGAGGCCGACTGGCTGCGGTGGGCCCACGAAACCGTGCCGGGGTCGGCGCCACAGGTGCTGGCGGAAAACCGCACGGCCGGCCTCCTCGTCATGGAGTACCTGGAGCCGGCCGCGTACGCCTTGTGGAAGGCCGAACTGATGGCGGGCCGGATCGATCAGATGTTTGCCGGGCGGGTCGGGGACGTGCTTGGGCGGCTGCATGCCGCTGGCGCTGACCCGTCGATTCTGGGCCGGTTTCCGAATGCGAAGACCTTTCACGACATTCGGATTGAGCCGTATCTGCTGCACCCGGTCGCGCACCATTCGGACCTGCGTACCCCGCTCGAGGCGCTCGCCAAGGGTCTCGCCAGCCGTCCGCGCGTCCTGATTCACGGCGACGCCAGCCCGAAGAACCTGCTCCGCTCCCCCGCAGGCGCGCCGGTGTTCCTGGACGCCGAATGCGCCACTGCCGGTGATCCGGCGTTCGATCTCGCGTTCTGCCTCAACCACCTGCTGCTCAAGGGACGGCTGTTTCCGGCCCGTGGACCGGAACTCCTTGCGAGCGCGGCGAGTCTTCGCGGTGCGTATCTCAAGCAGGTCGCCTGGGAAGAGCCCGACGAGCTCGAGGCGCGTGTGGCCCGTCTGCTTCCGGGCCTGATGCTGGGGCGCATCGACGGCCGCTCGCCGGTGGAGTATCTGGATACCGAGCCGCTCCGCGGGCCGGTCCGCGCCTTCGCGCGCGAGCACCTCATCCAGCCGGTCGGGACACTGCCGGAACTCTTCGAACGCTGGGCCGGACTGCTGGAGGCGCTGCATGCCTGATTTGGCCATCCGCGCGGTGCTGGGGCGCCGGATCTGGGATTCGCGCGGGCACCCCACCGTCGAGGCTGACGTGCACCTGGCCTGCGGCGCCATCGGTCGGGCGGCGGCCCCGGCCGGCGCTAGCCGCGGCACCGGCGAAGCGGTGGACCTCCGCGATGGAGGGTCAGCGCTCGGCGGACGCGATGTGCGGGGTGCTCTGCGGGCCTTGAATGGCACGGTCCGCGACGCGCTTGTCGGCGTCGATGCGGGCGCCCAGGAGGAGGTCGACCGGATCCTCGCCGAACTCGGCGGCGACGGCTTCGGGGCGATCGGAGGGAACACCTCCACGGCCGTCTCGCTGGCAGTGCTCGATGCGACGGCCCGGGCGCATGGGCTTCCCCGTTGGCGGCTGCTGGCGGGAGATGATTCGCCGCTGCTGCCGTTGCCCGAGATCCAGTTGCTGGGGGGTGGAGCGCATGCCGCCGGCGCGCTCGACCTGCAGGACATCATGGTGATGCCGGTGGGTGCGGACTCGTTCGCCGACGCCCTTCGGATGACCGGGGAGACCTACATGGCCGCCGGCCGGCTCCTCGCCGAATCCGGGAAGCTTGCCGGTGTCGCCGACGAGGGCGGGTACTGGCCGGTGTTCAAGACCAACCGCGAGGCGCTCGAATGCGCGGTTCGGGCCATCGAGGCAGCTGGTCTCCGTCCGGGGACCGACATGGCGCTCTCGCTCGATGTCGCGGCCAACCAGCTGTACGCGGATGGCTGGTACCGAATCCGTCTGGAGGAGCGCGAATTGGAACCCGGGGCGTTCGCCGAGGAGGTGCTCGGCTGGTGCCGGGCGTTCCCGGTGATTTCGGTCGAGGATCCGCTGGCGGAGCACGACCACGCGGGCATGCAGCGCTTCGTGGCGGCGATCGACGGGCGCGCGCAGGTCGTAGGCGATGATTTCCTGGTGACCGACGCCGCCCGAACCACCGCGGCAGCAGCGGCACGCTCAGCCACGGCCCTGCTCGTGAAGCCCAACCAGGCGGGTACCGTTACGCGCGCCCGGGCGGCGCTCGAAGCTGCCAAGGCGGCCGGCTGGGGTGTCATCGTGTCGGCCCGCTCGGGCGAAACCGAGGACGTTTCAGTTACGCACTTGGCGGTCGGCTGGCAGGCGGGGCAGATGAAGGTCGGGTCGTTTGCACGCTCTGAGCGCATGGCAAAGTGGAACGAGGCGCTCCGAATCGAAGAGGCAGCCGGCAACTGCGCCCGGTTTGCGGGTCGTAGCGCGCTGAACGCCCCCCAGTTCGGTAAATGAATCGGCCCGGCTACCAGCCCGGGGTGTGGAGACCCTTCCAAGGCACATAAAGCTGTGACGGAGCATGGCGTCACGGAAGGACGGGTGAAGCAGGTGGAGCCGTTCGTACTCGTCAATGCGATACTCGGTTCAGATTCCGCGTGGCGGGCAACCACGTCCCTTCGCGGCTACATCTTGTACTTGGACGGTCTCCCAGTACCATGAGTACGCGCACAAATCAGACTGGACTAGTCATATAGATATGACCATACTAGTCACATGAAGGCGGTGTCGATTTCCGACCTGAAGGCGAACCTTTCTCGCTACCTCCGAGACGTTCGTCGTGGCAGTGAAATTCAAGTGCTCGACCGCGGCACGCCGGTGGCTCGGCTGGTGCCACCCGTCGCGAACGACGGCGGGGCCCGGGAACGGCTGATCCGCGGAGGCGTCCTGCGCGCAGGCTCGGGCGATGCCGGCGCTATTTTGGACGAACCCCCACTGGAATTGCCGGTAAGCCTGTTGGACGCGTTGGCCGAGGAGAGGTCTGACCGGTTTTGAGGTACTGGGACGCGTCCGCGCTGGTCCCGTTGATCGTGGCGGAGCCGAATACCGAATCGTCTCGCAAGTGGCTTTCCGACGACCGTCATATCGTGACTTGGGCATGGACACGGACAGAGATCGTCAGCGCGCTAGAGCGCAGGGTTCGCGAGGGCGCGCTGTCGCGGCCGCAGCGGCGGGAAGCACTCAGCCGCCTGATGGCCTTTGCCGACACCTGGGATGAGGTCACAGACATGCTTGCCGTCCGATCCCGGGCCTGCTCGTTGCTGGCTCGGCATCCCCTACGTGCAGCGGACGCCGGTCAGCTTGGCGCGGCCCTGCTGGTTCGGGAGCAGATTGCGGAGCCGCTTAACTTCGTCTGCCTCGACCGTCGCCTTGCATTGGCAGCCGAGCAAGAGAGTCTCACGGTGACCCCATAGAATCATCGGATCACTTGCTGCCGCAATGCTCGTACGCGACTACGAGCTTTCCGGTCAGCCTTAGCTCGATCCCCTTTCCCGCGCCCGGGCATTCGTGAGCGGAATTGCGGCCCCCTTCCGCCGATGCGCGATCGGGGTCAGGTTCTCTGCCGGAAGCCTCCCCTGATGGCTGACCGCGACCTGATGTGACCCTGGCGCGGGGCTAAGTCGCGCCGGCCCGCAAAGGATGATCGGGGGCAAGTTCCTTGCGCGCAGCT
Source organism: Alphaproteobacteria bacterium (assembly GCA_965215575.1). GTDB lineage: Bacteria > Pseudomonadota > Alphaproteobacteria > TMED109 > TMED109 > VXPW01. Next base: position 775,906 of record OZ244069.1, on the reverse strand, counting down.
GCCTCTCGTCGTCGACGAGCAGCGCCGATGCAGTACTGCTGTCGGCGAGGACACAAACGTGGCTGTACCGGTGGGTGTGCAGGCAACCTCAAGCCAATGTGGTCACCGCGTTCCCGACTGCGGCCTCGACAAGTCTGAGGGTTGGTGTGAAACGCAGCGTGAGTTTGCACATGCGGGCACCGAAAGTTTTCAGCGCAGCCGTGCAGTTTGACGCGGTTCCGGGGGCGGTTGCCCCCACCGTTCCAGCGCTGCGGCGGAGAGCCGCGCTCGGCGGTGAAGCCGCAGGCGTCGCCGTGGACGCGCGTGCGCGTCAGGCGCGTGGTGCGGCTGGCGCACTGCAGGCACTCGCGGCTGGTGTGGGCCGCCGGCACGGCGTTGACGGAGCTGCCGTGTGCGGCCGCTTGGCGCCGGAGTTCGGCAAGGAACAGCCTGGGCGCCGCTGTTGCGAGGGTGCGGTTGAGGCCGCGCTTGCGGCGTCCTCCGGCTCTCCGCATGGCGCCGTGGTCGAGGTTTTCGACGACGACGACGGTGTGTTCGCGGGCGCAGAGTGCTGCGCGTTTCATGATGGCCTGTTTGCGCTGCAGCGCGGTGCGGCGGCGCTGGCGGGCGCGGCGGGCGAGTACGCGGCGGCGCAGGCCGGACCGGCGGCGTTTGCGGGCGATGGCGCGGTCGAGGCTCGTCGTGCCCGGATCGGGGACATGCGCCAGGGACCGGCCGGTGTCGTCGGTCGCAGTCTTCCGGCCGCCCACGTCGATGCCTGCGGCGGTTGTGCGGCCGGTGCGCGCCGCTGGCGGACCTGCTGGCTGTTCTACGGTAACGTGGAGAGCGTAGCGCGACGGCCCCGCGCGGGGATGGCCTTCGACCGTGCGTACGAGGCGAATCGCTTGCACGGCCTCATCCGGATGGAGTGGTTGCCTCAGCTTGGCGCGGAGCGTGATCCCGTGGCGGCCGCGCGTCGTGACGCGGAGCCGGTCGCTGTCGATCGTGTGCTTCCAGCAGGACCGGGAGGTCCAGCTGCGGACTGATCTGCGGAACGCCGCCAGCGGTTGTGGGCTGGCGCGGCAGCGCAGTACGTCGAGGAGCGTGCCGCGGAGTTCGTCGACGGGGATCGTGAGCACGGGGTGCTCGGGATCTGTGTTACGGAGTTCGCGGAGTGTCTCCGTGAGGAGCCGCGTGGCCTCGAGATAGCGCGGGTAGCGGACCAGGCAGTCCGGGTCCTGCGGCTCGGTGCAGCGCCGGAAGTCGCCGGGCGCTGGTTTCCAGTTTGGCGGGTGGCGCTGGAATGCCCGGGCGTTGTGACGCCGCAGGCCCCGGTCGAACTCGGCGACCGCGTTGGCGAAGCCGGTGAGCGTGCGCAGCCGGTGTTCGAGACGACGGTGCTCGCGGGCGTTGCGCAGTTGGGCGCGTCCGCGGTCGGGGCGCCATGCTCCGCGCCGGCTCCCGAGATCCCCGCTGGGTTACCCCACCAGCCGTCCGGACGGCTGGCATACACGTTGGTGCCGTCAACGAGGAGGGGCCTGGCCGCGTGCGGGTTGGCCGTCATGCGGGCTATTCAGGCGGCGGGTCGCCAAGCGTTGCGGGCGCGATGAGTTGCCCTCGTGTGCGACCGGGCGGCGATCACGATGTCCCGGCCGGGCGCATCGCGGCTCCGCCTGCGACCGTGAACTGGTTGAGGTAGCGGACCAGGTCGTCGCGCTGTCGCACCTTGGCGCGGAGGTGCTTGGCGATGTCCTCGTAGCGGACGCCGCAGCGGACGACCAGTTTCGTGCATTCCGGGATCGCGATGGTCGTGAGCATCCAGCGAATCGCGCCGCTGGCGGGGCATGCGGGGTCGGGATTGCGCCGGAGTGCCTCGAGGAGGGTCCGGCCGTGCACGGTGCCCGCGCGACCGGCGCAGTGCCGGCGGGCGATGGCGCTCGCGATGTCCCCGGCGTTCGGATGGGGCAGTTTGGCGCCGTACGCCTGGGCGTAGCGCCGGAACGCGTCGGCGCTTCGAAGGGCGGGCCGCATGTACTGCGGGTGCTTCCGGAAGTGGGCGTTCATGCGCGTTCGGTTCCGGGAGCGTTTGTACGCGGGTTGCCCGCGGCGAGGGCCCGGTCGGCTTCGGCGCGGAGGGCATCCTCGTCCCAATGGCGGGCAGGGTCCACGAGCTGCCGGGCGTCGCCGTCGCTCCAGCCGCGGGGAAGGCTCGTGAGAAGGGATTTGACGTCGGCAACGATATCGGGACCGATGCGTGCGATCGCGTTGCCGAGTGCTTCCGGATCGAAGGTGCGCGCGCAGGCTAGGTCGTAGACGTCGCGGACCGTGATCTGCTGGGCGCTGTACATCCGGTGCATGATTTTGGCATAAAGGATTTCCTCGGTCGTTTGCAGCCTGAGCGCGGTGCCCGCGAGGCGGGTGCAGCGGTCGCTCCCGGGCCGGGTGGCCGTGGGCAGGACCGTTGCCTCGATGCCGTCGATCTCGGTGTACGTGGCAACGGGTTCGCACCAGGTGCGCTCGGGGTCGCAGCCGGGGACGAGTGCGATCTGGCGTTCGAGACGCGCCCGCGCGGCGGCGTCCAGTTCCAGATAGGCGTCCGGCTGGCAGAACAGGTCGACGTCGAGCGACGTCCGGTGCTGCCAGCGTGCGGCCAGCACGGTGCCGCCGCCGAAGGAGAGGTGATCCGGGCTCAGTTCGGTCGTGAGCGCCTCAAAGACCTGGCGGGCGATCCGTCCCTGGGGGCCCGGAACATCCTCCCCTGGGTTCCTCTGGTTCTGGATGGCTTGCCGGAGCGCCTGGTGCTGGGCGGGATCGGCCCGCCCGCGTGCGGTTGCCGGCGCGGTCGGCCTGCCCGGCGGGTCGGGTTCCTGCTGCGCGGGTGGATCTGGTGGCCTGCGGCTGGCCCACCGGACGACCCGTCCGAGCACGTGGCGAAGCACGTCAGACGTCCAGGTCGTGGATCCGGGCCAGTGGGGGCCCTGGGTGCTCGGTGTGGAGCATCAGTGTCGGTTCGTGCCTGGGTTTGTGGTGAAGCGAATACACGTCAAGTTCTTCCCACGATGAATGGCAGCATGGCCGCGTGCGGGCATAAGGGCATGCGAAAGTACCTGCGCAAATGCACGTTGACGGCGTCTCGGGGATCCGTTTCGGTAGGGGGCGAAATTGTACGCCAAGGGTTTGCTCGGTGCCGTTTGACGATGTCGGCGACGATGCCGAGGCTCCGGGCAATCCAGCGGTAGCTTCTCCCGTCGCCAACGGCATGGAGCACGTTCGGTGCGAACCGGTCCGATGTTGGGGCACTGGCCGGGTTGACGGCCGAGTTTCTTGCCCCGCCTCGGGCGCCTTTCGGCACCGCCACGCGCGCGTCCGACGACCCTGCCGCGAATCCGAACCCTCCGCCACCAGCGTGTGCACCCGCTCTCGCCGCGGATCCAGCAGCCACGCGTGGTGGACGCCGATCCGGCCCGGCGCCACGCTCCCGGTCGCCCGGGAGCGCGCCGCTTATTGGGGCACTGAGGACACGCTCACACCGCCACGCGCCGCCGCCGACCGGATCAGGCCCGCCCGTCAGGTGTGCCCGCGCCACACGCTCGCGAAGATCATTCGAACAGGGCCGGGTCATTCCGGAAGCCCACCTGGACCAATGACCACTTTGGAATCACATTTCTAACCCGATGGGAATCCCCCTCCCCAGATTCCCTCGATCCCAGACACGCTCTAGGATGATCGACTGCAACGTGACGCGGTCAGCGAGGAGGCATGCATGCCGAGTGCAGTGAAATTCGTGCTGGCGGCAGTCGTGCTGGCGGCCGGCCTGACGCCGGCGACAGCGGCTGACCGAAACCTGATCTTCGCCATCGGCCTACCGCCCATTCATACGTGGTCCAAGACGCTGGCGTACGTGGATGAGCACATCGAGGAGCGCTCGAACGGTTCCCTTGCGACGGAGGTGTTCTACGGTTCGCTCCTGAACCTCAAGCAGGGATTGCTGGGCGTTCGGGATGGCATTGCGGATGCCGCGCTGCTGGTCCCGGGCTACCACCCGGCCGAAATGCCGCAGGTCAACCTGATCCTCGATCTGGCCATGTTGGGCCACAACGCGACCGTGCTGTCGGGGGCCACCAGCGAGTACATGTTTACGTGCCCGGAGTGCCTTGCGGAGTCCGAAGCCTACGGATCCGTCTTCCTCGCGATGACGTCGAACGCCCCCTACATGCTGTTGACCACCGAACCCATGGTCACTCTCGAGTCCCTCCGAGGGAAGAACATCCGGAGCTTCTCGGCGTTCGGGCGTTGGGTTGAGCACATGGACGGGATCAAGATGTCGCTCTCCGCCAACGACATCTACGACGCGCTGAGCCGCGGCACGTTGGACGCGAACCTGCACCCGGCCACCGAGCTCTACAACCTGAACTTCAAGGACGTCGCGAAGTACATCACTCGCCTTCCGCTGGGGACCTATCACGGCAACCAGTTCAACATGAACATCGACACGTGGCGTGGCCTCACGACCGAGCAACGCCGCCTGCTGCTCGACCTGTTTGCGGAGGCGTCCGCCCTCACCACCGTGCAGTTCCAGACCTTCAACGACGAGATTCTGGACGGAGCCGGGGCTGAGGACGGGATCCAGGTGCTGGAGCCCTCACCCGAACTGGTTGCCGCCACGGAACAGTTCATAGCCCAGGACATGGCCAACATGGACGCCATGGCGAGGGAGAACTACGGCATCATGGATGCCGCTCCCAGGATCGAGCGCTTCATCGCGCTGATCGAGAAATGGCGCGCTCTGCTGGCCGGGGTCGACGCGACCGACGTCGCGGCCGTCACCGCGCTCTACAAGCGCGAAATCTGGGACCAGGTCGACGCGGCGACGCACGGGATGTGACGGAGCCGCCCCCGGCTGATCGCGGCGTCCGGCATAGACTTGCGTAACCGTTTCCGGGCTGCATTGGAATCGGCGTGAAGCGTCTCGGGCGTGTTCTGGGCCGCGTGACGGACGTACTGGCCGCGATCGGCTGCGTGGCCGTGGTCCTGATGATGCTCCACATCACGCTGGACGTGTTCATGCGGCTGATCGGCTACCCGATCCCGGCCACGGTCACGATCGTCCCGCACTACTACATGCTGCCGATCATTTTCCTGCCGCTGGCTCTCGCGGAGCGCAACGACGCCCACATCACGGTGGAGGTGCTGGTCCAGCTCCTGCGTCGCCGCTGGCAGCGGAACCTGGCCGTGCTCAGCTGGATCGTCTCGGCGGCCGTCTTCAGCCTTCTGTTCTACCAGACGCTGCTCGATGCGCTGGAAAAGGCGGCGGTGGGCACCTTCATGATGGAGGTCGACTGGAAGATCCCGATCTGGGCATCCTATTTCTTCCTGCCGGTCGGGTTCGCGCTGGTCGTGATCCTGCTCCTCTACCGCGTCGCCGTGACGGTGTCGGGTGCGGACAGCACCCTTGGCGAAGTGAAGCACGACGCCTTCCGCGATCCTCACATCGGACTGGAATAGCACGTTGGACCGGACCGAGATCGGGCTGATCGGGATCGGTGTCCTGCTGATTCTGATCCTGCTGCGGATCCCGGTCGGCATTTCCCTCATCGCGGTCTCGTTCGGCGGCATCTGGGTGCTGATGGGCCTCAAGCCGGCCTGGGGCATCCTGACGGCCGTGCCGTTCGATTTCGGGGCGAAGTGGACACTCACGTCGGTGCCCATGTTCCTGCTGATGGGCTTCTGCTGCTATCACGCCGGCCTCACCCGGGGGCTGTTCGACGCCGCCCGCAAGTGGCTGTCGGCGCTCCCCGGCGGCCTGGCCGTGGCAACCGTGTTCGGAGCCGCCGGATTTTCGGCCGTGACCGGGTCGTCGGTCGCCTGCGCTGCCGCGATGGGGCGGATCGCGGTCCCGGAGATGATACGGAACCGCTACGACGCAACTCTGGCAACCGGGACGGTCGCGGTCGCGGGAACCATCGGCGCCCTGATCCCGCCCTCGATCCTCCTGATCCTGTACGGGATCTTCGTTCAGGTTCCGATCTCGAAGCTGTTCCTAGGCGGGATCGGGGCCGGGCTCCTGACCGTCGCCGCCTATACGCTGGTCATCATCATCCGCGCAAAGCTGCGCCCCGACCTTGCGCCCCCGGTGGTGGAGCACACGTCGCTGGGCGAGCGCCTCCTGGCGCTGGCCGACACCTGGCCCGTCATCCTCCTGGTCATCGGGGTCTTCGGCGGGCTGTTCGCGGGCATCTTCACGCCCACGGAAGCTGGAGCGGTGGGCGCCTTCCTCGCCTTCGTGATCGCGGGGTCCAAGGGAGCGCTGACCTGGGCCTCCTCGCGCGAGGCGCTGGTCGAGACCATCCAGACCACGGCCGCCATCTTCGTGATCGCCATCGGCGCCAACCTGCTCACCCGGTTCCTCGCGCTCTCGGGCGCGTCGCAGTTCCTGTCGCAGATGGTGATCGGCTTCGGGGCCGACACCGTCCTGCTGATGGTCGGGATCGCCGTGATGTTCCTCATTCTCGGCATGTTCCTGGAACCGCTGGGAGCGATGCTGCTCACCATTCCGATCCTGCTGCCCATCCTGCAGGACACGGGCCTGAGCCTGATTTGGTTCGGCGTGGTGCTTACCAAGTTCCTCGAGATCGGGATGATCACGCCGCCCATTGGGCTCAATGTGTTCGTGATCAAGGGGGTGGTCGGGGATCTCGCCACCACCACGCAGATCTTCAAGGGGGTCGTGTACTTCCTGCTCGCCGACCTCGTAGTCGTCGCACTCCTCATGATGTTCCCGGACCTTATCCTCTTCTGGCCAAACCTGATCGACTGAACCCAGGCCCATCGCGATGGAAGTGACCATGGAGGCCGCCGCCGTTCTCACGGAGGAAAAGTACCTCGAGCAGCTGCGTGAGCTTCAGGCGGCGATCTGGCCGGACGCCGTTCCGCGCGAACCCCACTATCCCTTGGGTGAGATCGCGCTGACCGAGCATCTTCGGCACTGGGCCCGGGAGCGGCCCGATGCGGCGCTCTACAACTTCTACGGGCGCATCGTGACCTTCGCGGAACTGGATCGGCTCAGTGACCGATTCGCGGCGCTGCTGCAGGCCGATGGAATCGGGCCGGGTGACACCGTCGCGGTCTTTCTCGGGAACTGCCCGCAGTTTGCGGTGGCGTTCTTCGGGATTCTCAAGGCCGGGGCGATCCATGTACCGGTGAACCCGATGTTCAAGGCCCACGAGCTCGGCTACGAACTGAACGATACGCGGGCCTCGATCGTCGTTGCCGATCACGCGCTCGTGCCGCTGGTGCGTTCGGGCGAGGGCGGGACCCATGTCCGGCGGATCCTGGGCACCGGGATTGCCGAGTTGGTGCCCGCCGACCCGCAGTTCCACGTGCCCGACGCCGTCGCCCGTTCGGCCACGACGTCGGATGCCGAGGACTTTCTGGCCGCCCTCGAGGACGCCGGTGAGCCGGCGCCGCGTGCGGCCGACCTCGATGCCGTGGCCGCCCTCAACTACACGGGCGGGACCACGGGGATGCCGAAGGGTTGCGTCCATACGCAGCGCGACATGGTGTACACGGCGGCCAAGGCATGCCGGACCAACTGTCTGCTCGAGCCCGGTGACACGACCGTCAATTTCTACCCGCTGTTCTGGATCGCCGGAGAGGATCTCGGGCTGATTTTCCCCGTCTTCGCCGGTGCGACCTGCGTGCTGCTGGCCCGCTGGGACCCGCTGAGCTACTTGCAGGCGGTCCACGCCGTGCGTCCGAACCGGGCTGTCGTGCTCGTCGACAATGCCGTCGCGGTCATGGACCATCCCGATGTTGGGCGCTACGACCTGACGTCGATTGAGACGACCGGAGTGTCTTCGTTCGTCAAGAAGCTCAACCGGGACTACCGCGTGCGCTGGCGGGAGCTGACCGGATCCACGATGGTGGAATTGTCGTACGGGATGACCGAAACGCATACCTGCGACAGCTTTACGGCGGGGCTTCAGGACGATGACTTCGATCTCAGCATGCAACCGATCATGTGCGGACTCCCGGTTCCCGGGACCGAGTTCAAGATCTGCGATTTTGCGACCGGTGCATTGCTTCCCCTCGGATCCGAAGGCGAGATCTGCGTGCGTTCGCCCTCCAATCTCAAGGCCTACTGGAACAAGCCCGACGCCACCGCCGAGGCCTTGCGCGGCGGGTGGCTGCACACGGGCGACATCGGCGTCGTCAACGAGCATGGCCTCCTGCAGTTCCTCGGACGCCGCAAGGAAATGCTCAAGGTCAAGGGGATGTCGGTTTTCCCGGCCGAGATCGAGGCGCTGCTTGGCCGCCATCCCGGGATTATCGGCTCTGGCGTGATCGGCAGGCCGGACGAAGAGCGCGGTGAGGCGCCGGTTGCGTTTGTCCTGCTCGCGCCGGAGCGGAAGACCGACCTGTCGACGGAGGACATTCAGTCCTGGTGCCTGTCATCGATGGCGAAATTCAAGTGCCCCGAGGTACGCATCGTGGATTCCCTTCCCATGACAGCTACGGGCAAGGTCAAGAAGGGGGAACTGGCAAAGCTGCTGTAGCGTCGTGCACCTCGGCTCGCGGGCATTCGCTCGTCTTCGATCTCTTGTCCACCCTCGCCATTTCTCGGTCAGTCGGTTTGCGGGCAAGCGCCGAACCCGGACGGAGCCCCGCAACTAGCGAGGCAGTGTTCGCTGTTTGGCGTGTCGCGTGCGAGCTTGGCGTCGGGGCCCGGAGGAGGAAATCGGCGCGACCGGACCAGACGTCGTTCCGGAGTGTCGCCTGGTAGACAACGTCGGTGCCGGCCCGCATCGCGGCCAGGGTTTCGTCAGGCCCGGTGCCGGCGGAGGACTCTTCCGCGCCCGGGTCGTGATCGCCGGCGATGCTCCGGCCCTCCTGACGCCGGCGCTCGAGCCAGGCGCGCTCGTGGTGCAGGCCGCGCTCGCGGAGTTCCTGCATGTGCGGATCGTGGCGGACGGGGCGCGCCGTCTCTCCGTGCGCCGCGGCGCGGTCGAGGGAGACCAGTTGCCGGCAGCCGAGGAAGTTGCCGAGGTCGGTGGGAGCGAGGATTAGTTGGCGAGAGAGCAGTTGCATGATGGTTGGACTCATGGTGGGTTTGCGGGGCTGTCCTGGCGACGGCGATCGCGAAGACGTTCGGTTTCGGGTTGCGGTGACGGGCGCGGGGCCCGCCACGGCGCGGAGCGTTCAGGCGGTGCCGCAGGGGCTTCCGCCTTCGGGCGGAACGGCGTAGATCCCGCGGAGCGCGGCCTCGGCGGTGATTACGATCTCGGGATCGAACGGATTGCCGGCGTTGTGCTTGTTGAGGATCCACTGGCAGAAACTGCGGGGCACGTCGCGCCAGAGCCAGCCCCGGTAGAGGCGGCTGAACGGGACCCGGGCGAGCAGGGGCGGCGTTGCGCTCCGGTCGCGGAGCAGCGCCGGGGTCACCGCATGGCCGGCGTCGGTGAGCGCCCGGCACTCGAGCGGCAGGAGCACGGCGCAGCAGGCGGCATCGAACGCCGCGCTGTGGACGTCGTGGCCCGGAACGGCGTCCTGGAGTCGGCAGGCGTAGCGCAGGTTCTGGAGGCTGAAGCCATGGGTGAGCGACCAGAGCTGCTTGGCGAGGCGCATCGTGCATGCCCAGCGGGATCGTCCGGGGTGAGCGCTGCGGCAAGGTCCGGCAGGAATCCGGCGTCGAAACTGGCGTTATGCGCGACCAGCACATCGGGACGGAAGGCGCGGACCGCGGCGGTCAGGGCGGCGAGGACCTCGGGCAGGCGGGGCTGGCCCGCGACGTCCTGCGCGGTGAGGTGATGCACGGCGGCGGCGGCGGCCGGGATGTCGCGCTCGGTTCTGGCAAAATCCGATATTGTAACATGCTGTTGCAAAACAGATTACCGTATTCTTGTGTATTGGCGGCCCACTGCAAAGCCCACTCTCGGTAAAAGCGGAAACCGCATTAAGCGAGGTTTCGTGCTGCATTCGAGAACGCGCCGGCGTGCTTGGGAAATTGTGTCCAGCCAAGCATGGATTGTCCCATTAGCGTTCCGGGGGCCGCATTACTCGCCGACATGATTGACGTCGAGAAGGGTCAGGCGGCTTCCCGCGTCGATTCCGGCTCCGGTATCGAAATTCCGCCGGTTGGCGGCGGTCGTGATAGCCATGGTTCACGGCCGTGAAGCGGCGCTCGATTCACTCGACGGCTTCGGCGCTCTGCGTCAGGACCAGCTTCCGCAGCTTCCGCAGCTCCGCGGTCGCGCCCTCGTGCAGCTGTCGCCGGACGGGCTTGAGGCGGTAGCTAAGCTGCCGAACGTTCTATGTGGCAACATATTGTCCATCAGGGAAACATTGATCTAGTCGGAGCAGCCTTGCCAATTGCTTTGCCAACGTGTCTTTCGTCCTGATCGGATCAGACCGGTTACGACGGGCCGGAGGTGTCTGGAATCTCCTGGACGTCGAAGGTGCAGGCTTGCAGCTCGGCCACGTTGATGTGGAGCAGGCTCAGCCGGTTGCGATTCGCGAAACCCGCGCCGGTATCGAGGTTCCAGCGATTTGCAGTGATTTGGACCGCCTCAACCACGAAGTGCCCGGAGACGAGCGCGCGCAGGCCCTGTACCGGCTGTTTTCGGGTGTGATCAAGGTCGGGAGTGGTGTCCTCGAAGCCGAGGAGCGCATTGTCGATAGCGGCGTCGTCCCCCTCTTCGAGAAGTGCCGTGGCACGCGACCATTGGAGATCCGGCGGTTCGGCGTGCACGACGCCGACGAGCCCGTCCGGAGTGTCGATGGTGAGTGCGAGGGGCATGCGCTGCAAGGCGTCATGCCAGCGCTGGTGATCCTTCGAAGGGATCGTTTGCATCCAGTTGTCGGCGGCTTCGCCCCATCCGGCTAGTTGATCCTCAAGCCAGCGAAGTGCCGCACGGTCGTGGTTGCCGAGGGTCACGGCCTCGAACCGGTGTTCGAGCCAGTCGACGGCTTCGGCGCTGTGTGGGCCGCGGTTGACGAGATCCCCGACGCCGAACAGGCGATCGTGGTCGGGATCGAAGCGCAGCTCGACAAGCGCGCTCCCGAGCGTCCGGAAGCAGCCGTGCACGTCGCCGACGACGAAGTCGCGCCCGTGCGGGTTGGCGGGGATCGTGCGGACGCGTCGAGAGGTCATGGAAGGGATCCGGGCGGCGGCGTCAGGAACCGCCCTTCAATAGCCGATCTCGATGCGATCGCGGTCCATGTGCCACTGCAGCCGGCCGCGCTTGCCGTCGTGGAACGGACGCCGCGGGAGGCTGTGGAGGATCTTGCTGATGGCGAACGTGCGCAGCTCGGCGGTCGCACGCTTGTTCAGCTGGTGCCGGACGGGCTCGAGGCGGTAGCTCAGCAGGCGGCAGGCGCTGCCCCGCGATACGAACGCGACGTGGAGGGTGTCTGCGTCGAGGCTCGGGAGCTGGGCGCGCAGGCCTTCGCGGCGGCGATCGCCGGGCGGGTACGGGGTCGCGGCTGTGGGCATCGGGGTGTTGTCAGGTCAGGTGGGCGGCGCGGGTTCGGCCGCGGGCTTGTTAAAGCGGGTTTACCGGCGCGCGGGCAGGCGCTCCTCGAGCAGGGTCTCGATGCGTGTGAGCCGTTCGGAGACGTTCGCGATGTCGCCGGACAGTCGGGTCTCGGCCGCGTCGATGCGGTCGCGGTTGGCTTCGATCGCGCTGCGGAGGTTGGTGCGTTGCTGGCTGGCTTCGACCATGAACCAGCCGAACACGACAGTGATGAGTGTGAAGCCGAGACCGGTTGCCGTGGTGAGGATGCCGATGGGCGACGGTCCGGCGCGGGGCCCGATGTTGCGTGCGATCGCGGCGGCGAGCTTGGGGTCGGCGCCGGCAGCTTCAAGATCGTCGATCGTGGTCTGGACGTGGGTCGATGCCATGGGCGGATGCTACCAGTTCAGGGGTCGGGGACGGGGGTCGGGACGTGAGACACAATTCACACATCCGCGCCAAGAACCCCCGTGCCTCGACGCCGACCGCAGTCGAATAGATCGCCGTCGTCGCGATATTCGCGTGGCCCAGGACCGCCGCGATCGTGGGCAGTGGCACCCCGGCCGTCACAGCCGCGATGCCGAAGCCATGCCGAAGCCCTTTCGGACAGGCCTGCGGGCCCTCGATCCGGGCCATGCGCATGACGGCCACGACCTTGCGGTACGCCGTGGCCCGCGACAGCGTCCACAACGACTCCTTCACGCACCGGGGCGAGGCCTCGCGGAGGTAGTGGACCATCTCGAGATCGCGTGCCAGCTCCGGCGGCACCGGCACCTCGCGCCAGTGCTCGACACGGCGCTTGAGCGTGCGGATCCGGACGGCGCCGGCGTCCAGGTCGACGTCGAACGCGCGGAGCGCCAGGACCTCGCTCACCCGGGCACCGGTGTGGGCGATCGTGAGCACGAACGTCTGGTCGTCGGGCTTCCGCACGTGCGCCGCGGCCGCGATGAAGCGCTGGCGCTCTTCGGTCGTCAGGTACTTGCGGCCGCGGTCATCGACGAGCTGGAGCGTCGCGTTCATCCCCTAACTCCGCAACTGTTAGAATCCATCCATGGCCATCACCATCGACACCCACGCTGCCATCCAGAACCTCGAGGCCGCCGGCGCCGACCCGAAGCTCGCCGAGGCCATCGTCAAGACCGTCAGCCAGGCCGACGAGCAGCTGGCGACGAAGGCCGACCTCGCCACACTCCGATCGGAGCTGGCCGGCGACATCCAGGCGACAATCGCCAGCCTTGAGCGGCGATTGATCGGCTACCTGGTGGCCGCCGTTGTTATTGTCCTGGGCGCAATCCGGTACCTCTAGCACCATTTGAGACACTTCCCATATGCGAAGTGCCCGTAGCCCTGCAAATCGCGCGCTTGCAAGCCCCAGAGAGCCAGTGTTTACGGTCGCGGTCGACCTACTGCGCTGCACCAGATGAGACAGATGGAATGGATGCCCCCGCCTCTCGGGACATCATGAGCGACGACCGGGTCAGCGGGCCCGGGATCTCGATCGCAGGAGCATTCCATGCTGCAAGGTACGACCCTCCACACCGTCGGGCTCGATCTCGGCAAGCGTTTCATGCAGGTCCACGGCGCCGACGCCAAGGGGGAGAAGCTCCTGAACCGCCGCCTGCGACGGGATCAGGTCGCGCCCTTCTTCGAGGCCCTGCCGCCCTGCTGCGTGGCAATCGAGACCTGCGGCGGCGGGCATCACTGGGGCCGTGTGCTCGGGGCGATGGGACACACCGTGAAGCTGATCCCGGCGCAGTTCGTCAAGCCGTACCTGAAGTCCAACAAGAACGACGCGGCTGACGCGGCGGCGATCTGCGAGGCAGCGCAGCGGCCGGCCATGCGGTTTGCGAAGGTCAAGACGGCCGAGGATCAGGCCATGCTGACGCTCCATCGCACCCGTCGGCTCCTGATCAAGCAGCGCACCCAGCTCGGCAACTCGCTGCGGGGACAAGGCGCGGAGTTCGGTCTGGTCGCCCCGCAGAACCGGGCCGGCGTGGCGCAACTGCTCGCGATCGTCGCGGATCCGGAGGATGACCGGTTGCCGGCGCTGGCCCGCTCGGCATTGGGGGTCTACGCGACGCAGCTGGAGCAGATCGGGCGCCAGATCGCGGTGCTGGAGACCCAGCTCGCTGCCTGGCATCGCCAGCATCCGGTGAGCCAGCGTCTCGCGGCCATCCCCGGTGTCGGCGTCCTCACCGCGACGGCCCTGACCGTGGCGCTCGGGGACGGCCGCCAGTTCCGAAGCGGACGACAGTTTGCAGCCTCCCTGGGTCTGGTGCCACGCCAGGAAGGCACGGGCGGGAAGACGAAGCTGAAGGGGATCTCCAAGCGGGGCGACACCTACCTGCGGAGCAACCTGGTGCACGGGGCACGCTCATCGATCTTCTGGCGACTGCGCCGTGACGGGCCAGGGGCGCCGCGCCTGCAGGCGCAGGTCGCGGAGAAGTCGATCAAGGTCGTCGCGGTGGCCGTCGCCAATCGGAATGCGCGGACAGCCTGGGCGCTGGTGCGCCGGGACCGGACGTACACTCCCGGCCACGTCTCCGTCCCCCCGGCCGCCGCCTGACCCCGTCGTCACGCCCCACAAGCAACGCTTGCAAGGAAGCAGATGGCACAATCGGACACAGCTCCAGGGACCGGGACAACCCGTTACATTCTGTGGGCCTCAAGCCCGCGAGACAGAGGGGGACCCGGCCGGCGATATCCATCGAGGCCAAGGACCGGCAGCACCGCCAGTTCCGTTAAAGGTCGAATACAAGAACGCAAGTTTGTGCCCGCCAACTGCCTTTGCAAACCAGGGGGCATCCATACAAGAATGTAGATTGTGTCTCACTAAGCTCCGTGATCCGAAAACTGCATGGAAACAGGCCGCCAGGAGTCCCTGACACCACGGGCAGCGCCCCCTACCTCACCCGGACCAACCGGCGATCAAGTTCGCAGCAGCCCCATCATTCGCAGTCGTAATATTCCACGTGAACAGACTCATCGTTCGAATACGGGCCGTTCGAGCACAATGCACCGCGAAAAGCCCAATCGCCCTCTCGTCTCCCCTCCACATAGGCACCCTCTTCTTCTCCCAGAAGCTGGTGTCCCTCCTTCCAAATGATAGCTGCAACCCAATGCCCGTGCGGTATTCCTGCTGAAAAAGCCGCGGCTGTTTCGTAGATTTGAAGGCTGTTTGTCGAAGTGAGCGTCCCGGTTCCATCGACCACACCATTGGAGCACGATCCGGACCAATGGAGGTTCTCCGGCCTAAATGTTTTCAGACGTCGGTCAAAGCAGAAGCGGCACCCCGCGCGGTTGGAGGCTTCCATCTCAACGAGATACTCGGAAACACCACACAGCTGTTCCGGAGAAGTTGCGGCAGGCTGATCTTCCTCCGCCTGCGGTCCTGACGGCTGCACGCACTTCGCTTCGCCGACGACGCAGGACCGGAGAAGAAGGGAAAACTCCGGGTGGCTGGAAAAGCCGGAACATGTTGCCTCCGCATAGCTCTCCGCCTCCGCCCTGGTAGCGCCCTCCTTTTCCTCCGTTGTGTCGAGTCCTCCCCGTTGTAACCCTTCTTCGTTCCAGGTGTAAGTGACGGTGGCAAGCCACCAGCCACAGGAATCGTCGGAAGTGTCTGCAGGTTCGCGGCTCACAGCCGTGTCTTCGCTGTCCGTCTGCCCGGCCCCGCCCGCCTGCTCCGACTGTGCGCAGCGCGCGACCTCGACCCGGCAGTCGTCGTTGGACACCCGGCACTGCGCCAGCGCATCGCGCTCCGCCTCGCCCGTCGTCGCGCCCCAGCCGGTCCCGTAGCCGTTGCCGTCGCCGATCGCGAGCGCCCCGCAGGCCTCCTGGAACCACCCGGCCTCGGCACACCGCGTCCCGCCGTACTCCCGGCACTGGCCGAGCGCTTCGGCCTCCGCGCCGGCGGAGCTGTCGAAGCTCCACGCGATGCCCCAGGCATAGGCGCCGTCGTCGTCCTGCGAGAACGCGATCGAGCCGTGCAGGGGGCCGGATCCAGTGGGGCCGGTTTCCTCCTGCTGGATGTCGGCAAGGCTGTCGTCCGAACTCAATTCGTCCAAGGCCGCCGCATAGGCAGGCACGCACCTCTCCAAGTAGATCCGGACGTATTGTCGCTGGTCTTCACTGAGCCCGCTGTCCGGGTCCAGATAGCGCCCAGGATTTCGCATCACATCACCGGCACTGTTGCCGGGCGAGTAGATGATCCCCGCTATAGACCCGCACCTGTGACGGGTTACCTCAGGCGCGGTGCCGACGGGGCGACACGTCCCAACAAACTGTTTGGCCGTTTCTGCCACCATGCTGTTTTTCCGTTGCGCGAGAAACTCGCGTAGTCCTCGACCGGTCTTCAACATCTCGGATGTGGCCCCATACGCTCTGAGTTCGCCCTCCTGCGCGCCGCACCGGTCCACAAAGTCGGCGACACGCGCGCGCGTGGCTCCGTCCGGGATGTCCTGCGCCAGGGCCGGGGTCGTGCCGGCCAGCACGAACGCGACGACAACGGCGGACAACCATCGAAACAAGCTCATGGGAACGGCCTCCTTGGGGCTCAGGCAGCCTGCGCCACGGATGATAAAGCACACGCCGGCGGGCGACTGCCTGCGCACGATGCGTCACCGAAGCCATCGCCTGACGATGGTCCGACCCCCCAGCACGACTGCCCGCTGCAAGCGTTACACACCCTTGCATGCGGCCCGGAACCACTCCATAACAGCTGCATCGGGAGCGGGGGACGCTGCAATGTCCGCGACCAGGCACGCCAGGATCTTTGCCGGACGCGCGCTTGCCTGCCTTGGCGCCACCTTGCTGTGGGCCGGGCCCCCCAGCGCCGGCTGCATCACGCAGATCGTCGGCACTACCGCCATTCACTACTGCAACGGCAAGGTGTTCATCTCGCAGACCGTCGGGACGACCACCATCCACAATGTCGACGGCCGGTTCGGGATCTCGCAGGCGATCAGCAATCTCATCCTGCACAGCGGGCCGCTGTTTCAGGGCCACGAGCAGGACGACACCGCGCCGTAGACGCGCTCACAAAGGGCAGGCCTCCGGGGGGCCTCCCCGGTGTTCCTTCAGCTGCGCATGCAGGCGACCGCACGGCGCCGCACCGGCACGTCAAACGTCCGTCGCAGCGGCCTCAAATCCCCACTTTGAGCACAATGTAGATTGTGTCTCAGGGAGACGCAGCAGGGGAAAAACGGCTATCTGCTCAACTGAGCACGCTGGTCCAGAGGGGGCGTGGCCTAGGACTATGAAGACTCTCCGATTGGGCTTGGCAGATACCATCTCGCCTCGGCCGACGACAATTTGTCGTCCCCGATGACAGGCGGACCGGTCACCTGAAAAGCGATAGGCTCGTCATTGACGAGTCCCCAGCCTCCCGATTGATGTTCGTCGTAAAACGCCCACACCATTGGCATTTGATACTGATCTTGCCGTACATCGCCTGAATCTTGGCCTTCGATAGGCAATGCCTGTTCCCAGGCTCCTTCTGGCGCAATTCGGTTGTCAGACATGAATCTGCTTCTCCTGAGCTTACGTGTTTTCTTCCTTCCTCTAGTACCAGCCAAGAATCGCAGGTCCACTAAATCAGAAGCGCTCGTCATTCAGGCGCCAGAACACCAGCGTGTCCCTGATGGCCGGATTATCCAGCGCAAGGTCATAGGCTGTCTTCCCGGATCCGTCGCGCGCCTTGGCATCGGCACCGGCCGCGAGCAGAGCTTCGACAACAGCAGGATTCTCGTTGAAGCGGGCAGCAAAGTGCAGCGGTGTCCTGGCGTGTCTTCCGCGAACGTCAACCTCAGCACCACCGGCCAGCAGCGCTTCCGTCACGGCAACGGACTCGTTGCTGGCGGCCGCGTGCAGCGGAGCAGAACCGTCGCTTCCGCGGACATGCACGTCAGCCCCGGCCAGAAGCAAAGCCTCGACGATGGCCGAATTCTCGTTCCCGGCAGCCCAATGCAACGGCGTTGCACCGATATTGTCGCGGGCGTCGACGCTCGCACCCGCTGTGACCAGAGCCTCAATGACAGCCGGGTCTTCACCGAAGTCCGCAACTGAGTGCAGTACTGTTTGACGGCGCGACCCGCGCGCGCTCGGATCAGCGCCGCCAGCAAGCAATGCCCTGACCATGCCAACGTTGTTGTGAAACGGACCGATTACCGTCGTGCGGTGATGCCCATAACCTGTCGCTCCTCGGACAGGCCCATGCCCGCATGGCTGCATGGTGCGGCTCGCCCTACGTGTCGGTCCGCGTTCCGGGCGCGTTCGGAGCTGGCGGTTGCGGCGTCGCGCGCGCGCGACGCCCGTTGAACGGTTCGCTTGGCGTTGGTGGTCAGCGTTCGTATCCGCTGGGTGTGCGACGCACCGGTGGCGGTGTGGTTCGTGGTGCGGGGTCTCCTTTGGATGGTGCCTGCGGGAGCTTGCGGTGGACCGTTCCCGTTCGTTCACGCTGGTACTGGCGGAAGGCTTCCAGCCGCGGCAGCGACTCGCGGTCCCTTGGCCGGTTGGCGGCGCGTTTGCTTTCGATAATGTCGTCCAGCGAGCACACGGGGATGCTGTCGATTTCGACGCCGCGGGACCAGGCGTCGTCAAACTCCTCAATGCCGTCGGGGGCGAATACGATGTCCATGTCGAATGGGCCGCTCCGGAGCTGGACGAAGTCCTTGCCCTGTTCGATTTCCCGGGCTTGTCGGTCGTCGAGCGGGAACTGCAGTTCGCGCAGCGCGTTGACGAGCGCTCGGCCGTCCGCGGCTGTCTTGCGGACGAAGATATCGGTGTCTTGCGTGGTGTCGGGAAAGCCGTGCAGGAGGGCGCCGCTCTTCCCGATCACGAGGTAGGCGACACCGTGCCGGGTCAAGGCGTCGTGGAGTTCCCGGAGCTGGCGGTACTCAAATGCCATAGCCGAGCCAGTCGGGAAGTTCGTCGCGGCACCACTGGCGGTACTCGTCCATCGTGTCGAAGGAGCGGTACGGGGCGTCGTCCAGAACCGGCTTGTGGGTCTTGACGAACGCATAGCGCAGGCGGAGTTCGAGTGGCCGGGCGGCGGCGGCGTCGAAGTCGGCTCGCCATTCGGGGTCGATCGTGGAGTTTGCGGGCAAAGTGGGCTCTCCGGGCGCTGGCGACCGGACATGCGGAGGACGGGGCCGGACCGGACATGATGATACCGGGTGAGCGTGCGTCAGTTCCCTGACGACAGCGGTCCGTACGCCGTTTGCCGACTCCAAATTACAGGATATCGCGTTGTTCCCATGGGCGTGATCGCCGGGTTGGTCGCTGAACCCTCATCAATACAAAAAGACAGGGACCCATAAAGGGACAGGTCGCGACAATTTATGTGGTGTTTAACAGTTGTCGTAAGAAGCGGCCCAATGCAGCGGAAAGTCGCCACGCCAACTGCGTGCATGGAGATTGGCCCCCGCTGCGAGAAGCGCCCTTGCCACGGCAGAATTCTCGTTGGACGCAGCTGCATGCAACGAGTTGTGCCCGTACACGTTGCGCGCATTCGGATCGGCTCCCGCCGCGAGCAGCGCCTCAACGATGGCAGGGTCCTCGTTCGACGCAGCCCAGTACACGGGCGTGTTGCCCTCTTTGTCACGGGCGTGAATGTCAGAACCGGCATCCAGACACCGGAAAACGTCATCAAGGCTGGCCGTCTGAAAGAAAGTCTCGCTATTCCACTGCTGGCAGCTTAAGCCCGCTGATGTCGTCGTCGTTAACCCTATTGCCGTGACAACCACCAAGTGGAGCGAGACGGCTTGTCGCATCATCAACTCCCGTCAAGACCCTGTCGGCCTTCCAGCAGCACGAATGTACTTGCAAACGATAGAATGCTTGGCGGGTTAGAAGGCGACACAATGTAAATAGTGTCTCACGGCTTCCGGTGCCGTTCGGAACTGGGCACACCGCTCCCGGATGCACCCGAACGTAGATTGTGTCTCATCGCGTTTTCGCGGAATCTACGCCGATCCCGCACGCATGGTACGATCCCTCCCGAGGACTTGCACATGACCGACAATGTCACCAACCAGCTCCTGCTCGAGCACCTCAAGGCGATCCAGGCCAATCAGGCGAAAATGGACGGCCGGATCAGCGAGCTGCAGGCAGACGTGCGAGGCATCAAATCCCACATGGCCGGTTTCATGCACGCCGAAGTTGCGCACGACACCACCATTGCCGCCATGCAAGACCGCCTCGACCGAATCGAACGGCGCCTGGACCTTCACGACTGAACAGTCGCGACGTCACTCTACGACCGCATCGAGACCCTTTCCGGTCACCGACTCTCAATCTCTGTAGCCGCAAATTCGCTCAAGTAAATGCCGTTCGCGTTCGTATCTCGCAAAACCCTCACACCTGGCTGCAGGTCTCTCGCCGAACGGCCATCACACCCAATGACACGCCGTAACCGTTCGTAGATTCTTGTATGGATGCCCCCGCCCCTGCAAGAGCCATCTCTGGATGCATGTGGCGCGCACGGACTTGCGGTCTTGTTTGCGGCCTGTAGACGCGATCTGAGGATTGATGATCGCTGGCCCTGATGGATTTCCGCGAACCGGCTCCCAATCTGTTTCGCGGGCTGTGAGCCCCAGAATCTGACACGGGTTTGGCCGGTTCCTGGTGTGTCCAGTTGTGCCATCATGCTCTCTTGCAAGCGTGTGCGATGGATCGTGACGGCCGCCCGGATCAGGCGGCCGCCATCGCTCCGGCGCATTGATAAGGCTGGTCCCGACGCACCAGCGCCCAGGCGATCCGCGCGTTCCGGTTGGCGACCGCCACCGCGACCACGTTCATGGACTTGGCGGCGACCCGGGCCTGGAGGTGCGGCGCTCCGGGACCGTCCTTGCGCAGGCGCCAAGACAGCGCCGCCCGGGCTCCGTGCACCAGGTTGCGGCGCAGATAGCCGTCGCCGCGCTTCGAGATCCGCCCCAGGCGCACGGTCCCGCCGGTGCCGAACTGGCGCGGCACCAGCCCCAGGGAAGCGGCAAACTGCCGACCGCTGCGGACGTGCCGGCCATCTCCCAAGGCCGCCGTCAGGGCCGTCGCGGTGAGCGGGCCGACCCCGGGCGCGCCCAGGCGCTGGCTCACCGGTGAGCGGCGGTGCCACTGCAGCAGCTCGCGGTCGAGTTCGGCGATCCGGTCCCGCAGCG
Organism: Alphaproteobacteria bacterium; assembly: GCA_965215575.1. Taxonomy (GTDB): domain Bacteria; phylum Pseudomonadota; class Alphaproteobacteria; order TMED109; family TMED109; genus VXPW01. The sequence continues at coordinate 755,262 of OZ244069.1, read as the reverse complement.
TCTCCAACGTCTCGACGAGCACCGCCAGCGCAGTGCGGGCCAGGTCCGGCAGCCTCCGGTCGTCCGGATCCTGCACGAGCGTGATCAGCTGCGTCACGCCGGTCCGGTTCTGCGGCGCGACCACGCCGAACTTCGCACACTGCCCACGCAGCGAGTTGCTTAGCTGCGTGCGTTGCTTGGTCAGGAGCCGGCGGGTGCGATGGAGCGTCAGCACGGCCTGGTCATCGACCGTCTTGACCTTCGCAAACCGCATGGCCGGACGCTGCACCGCCTCGCAGATCGCCGCCGCATCGGCCGCGTCGCTCTTGTTTGATTTCACGTAAGACTTGACGAATTGCGCCGGGATCAGCTTCACCTCGTGTCCCATCGCGCTCAGCAGCCGGCCCCAATGATTCGATCCGCCGCAGGTTTCCATCGCCACCCGGCAACGAGGCAGCGCTTCAAAGAACGTCTCCACCTGATCCCGGCGCAAACGCCGATTGAGAGTTTTCGCGCCCCGTTCGTCAGCGCCATGCACTTGGAAAAAGCGCTTGCCCAAGTCAAGACCGATGGTGTGTATCGTCTGCATGGATGCCTCCGTGATCTGTGTCCCGGTCCCTCGCGACCCGGCTGGCACCAAGATGCCGCAAGACGCGGGGGCATCCATCCCATCTTCTGATGATCCCTACGCGGCCGGCGTCTCACCAGGGCCACCTTCGCGGATTTCGATCGCGAAGACGTCCGTCTCTACGTCCCAGTCAAGGATGCCGCGCATCCGCTTGAGGGTGGATGGCATTGCGGGGCTGGTGCCGACAAGCGACAGGACGAACTCCCGGAAATCCTGTTCCTCGGCTGCGCCGAGTCGCGCCGGCGGGCGGTGTCGCGGCCCCAGAAGGCAGGATCGGCCCCAGCAGGTTCGGTCGAGAACTTCGAAGGTGACCCGGACGTTCTGTGCATCGAGAGCAAGGAACATGGCCCGGTGGCGGTGTCGGCGCGGGTGTTCCGGTGGGTAGGGACGGGAATGAAGTTGCATCGCATAGCTCGAGGCGAGGAAGCGTCATGGTGTCTGCCTGCGGGATGGGAAGCAGGGAGGCGTAGCGCTTCGAGAACAGCGGCGACGTCCATACAGTGGTGATGCAGGGTCAGCCGAGCTTACTCGACATTGCCTTCAGCATACTGTCGCTTGGGGCAAGCGACAGGCATCAGGCGGGTGTGGACGACGAGCATGCCGCCAGCTTCGGTTAACAGCCTGCTCCGTTTCCGTAGCGAACTGTCAGTATTTGACCCGGAACGTCGGGCTTTCCTCGGGACGGGTGCCGCGCCGGTCGTCGAGCCGGGTGGTGGCGACGCTGGCGTGACCGAGCCATTCCTGGACGCGGCCGATGTCGGCGTCGTGCTGGAGGGCGTTGGTCGCGGCCGTGGCCCGGAGCGAATGCACGCAGAGGCCGCCCACGAGTTCGTTGAGCCCCGTCGCCGCGCCGTCGTGGTGCACCACGTTCTCGTAGACCGATTGCGGATCGAGCGCCCGCCCGCGCGGTCGCGGTTCCGGTGCAGCGGCTGGAAGATGGGCGCCGCGGGATCGCCGCTGTGCCCGCAGGTTGAGCGGCATTCTAGCGAGGACGCGTCACCGCGCCGTCATTCGGGGGCGCAAGCTCGTGTGCCCGGCGTTTGGCGCAGGCTCGATGGTGTTGGTGCGCGCTGCTGGGGCTCGGGACCCTGGCGGGTCTGGCGGCGAACGACAACCCCGACTCGGGGGGCGGAGCAAGCGGCGGCGCGCTGCAACGGCGCCGCCTGGAACTCCAGTTCGGCTACGGCTTCCCGGCCTTCGGCGACCGCCTCGTCTCGATGCCGGAACTCGGGCTCCGCTTATCGAACGGCCGGCGGGAGTACAGCCTGAGCTGGCGGCACGACCTGGCCCGGGGCGGGGCGGACGCGCTGGGAGTGCAGTTCGAGGCGCGTCGGCGCGAGCACGAGATCGGCCTCCGGCTGACCGCCCGGTACTGACTGATGCCGCGTGCGCGGACACGCAACCCGGCACGGGCCCCGCCGGAGGAGGGCGGCAACGGCGTGCGAGGTGGTCATCCCGCATGCCTACCCGGCACTGCTCCGGGCGCGCCGTCCGGCGCGGTCTCGACAACATGAAGATCCAAGCCTACCGCACGGCCGCGGCCATCAACCTCTAGTGACTTGCCGCTACCCTCCGTGCCGTCCTGTGGGCCATTTGGACCGAGCAAGACACCTGCCACCTCCACCGCGGGAGCCCGTCTCGCCACCACCGGTCAAACCATCCTCCAAGCGGGTGCTGCCGCGTAGATCGGCACCCGGCACGATCTCGCACCGGGTCCTTCAACACCCCCATCATCGGCAAGTTGTTGCGACACAGTCAGATGGGAACCACTTCGCGGTATGCGCATCTCGCGCGTGATTCGGTACTGCACGCGCTCACCCTCCTTCCAGCACCGCGCGGCAGGCGACGGGCAGATCGGCCAGCATGGGTTCCGGGGGCCTGTCCTGCGGATCGGGCGGCGGCGGGTTCAGGGCTTCCTCCGTGAACCACCACTCCAGCGTCGCGTCGCACCCGTCGCCCGGCGGGGGCGGGTGCTGAGCCACGCAGTCCACTCCGTCCGGGCAGTGCAAGCGAACGTGAAAGTGCGATGCGTGCCCCCACCACGGCCGAGTCTTGCGCAGCCAATCGGCATCGTCCCCGTCCGCAGTCGCACAGAGGCGACGCTTGATTGCGGCGTTCACGAACACGCGGGCGACCGATGCGTCGTTGGCCGCGGCCTGCAGAACCCGTGCATGCGCGTCCGTCCATTTCGCATTCACCTCGAGACGGTTCGCCGCGACCACCGAGGGCGAACCGAGCGCCTCCCGCTCGGCCACAGTCAGCGTCAGGCTGTGCGGCGGCAGCAGCCAGATGTCGGCGTCGAGCCCGATCTGGTGCGACCGGTGGCCGGATCCCATCGGCCCTCCCCGGGGCTGGCTGACGTCACCGACGTAGAGCCCGGCCCAGCCCGCGCCCTGCGCGGCACGGGACAGCCGTTCGATGAACGCGATCGCCTCGGGATGGCCCCAGTAGCGATTCCGCGAAAGGCGCATCGCCTGCCACCGGGGTCCGGTTTCCGGAAGCTTCACCGCCCCTGCGAGGCATCCCGCCGAATAGCCCCCGTGCGCGGCGACAGGTCCGGTCGTCGGAGCTTCGATTGCGCCGAACGCTTGTCTCGCCGACTGGGCCACCGCCGCGAACACCCAGAATGCGGCGGCGACGCCCGCGGTCAATGCCAGCACACGCCCGGCCGTGCGGGAGGGTGAACGGACTCTGCGGTTGTCGGAGTCGGGCCTCGGCAAGGACTTCCACCAGCAAGTTGCGCCGGGATCGAAGCATTCGCCTTTCCGGCGATGAGGACGCAGAGTACGGCCCGTCGGTCCGAGCATCAATGCCTGTCGAGGGAAATCGCGCCGCCGAAGGTCGGATAATGACGCATCCGAATGCGGGCGGGTTTTGTTCTGTTGTCAAAAGGCTAGAGCCGTATGCGCCGGCCTGTGATACAGAATTTAGATTCCGTGCGCTTGCCGCTTCGCACGGCCGCAAGGCTTGCAAACTGCGGCTGGAATTTCGAATCAGGCCGGTTCGAAGCTGATGCGAAGGTGGGTGCCTGTCGCGCGGTGCCGTTGCCGCCGGAGCTGGCGCGGGATCTCGAGATGGTGCACTACCTCCGCGAGGCTTCGCCCCGGCGCGTGCGCGAGCCGCTGTGGAATTTCTTGCGGGCGACGGCGCACCGGAAGGTGGTCGCGGTGATGCGCAGGGCCAGGATGGAGGGCCCGCAGGCCTGTCCGAAGGGGCTGCGTCACGGGTTCGGGATCGCGGCCGTGACGGCGGGGGTGCCGCTGCCGACGATCGCGGCGGTCTTGGGGCACGCTGATATCGCGACGACGGCGATCTACACGACCGCGGTCAGCGTCGAGGCGCGGGCGTTTCTGGCGAAGATGTGGGGCTAAGGGTCATCCCCGCTCGCATGTGCGGCCCCGTGGGAAGTTGCCCCGGCTATTCCTGCGCGAGAGCACTCACGGTGTGATCCCGAAGGCGTTCGGAGCCGTGGTTCGACTTGGGGGCGGGGTGCCGGTGTCTTTCTCTCCGGTGTCGACGGTGAACGGGTTGAGGTACTGGATCAGGTCGTCGCGTTGCTGCAACTTGGTGCGGAGGTGCGCTGCCAGGTGTTCGTAGCGAACACCGCAGCGGACGACGAGTTTCGTGCATTCAGGGATGGTGATGCTGCTCAGCATCCATTTGATCGCATGGCTCGTCTCGCAGGTCGGGTCGGGGTCCCGCCGGAGTGCGTCGAGGATCGCCTGTCCATCCAGGCTGCCTCGGCGCCCAGCGCAGTGCTTCCGAGCGATGACGGCGGCAATGTGCCGGGCGTTCTCGAGTGGCGGGTTGCTGCCGTAAGTCTCGGTGTAGCACCGGAAGGCGTCGGCGCTCCGGAGCACCGCGCGCGCGTATGCCGGGTGTTTCCGGAACCGGCTGTTGGTCACCGTTCGTGTCCCCTAGGTGTGCGGCGCACCGGTGGTGTGGCCGGTGGTGCCGGGCTCTCTTGGCTGGTGCCTGCAGGACTTGCGGTCGACCGTTCGTTCACGTTGGTACTGGCGGAAGGCTTCCAGCCGCGGCAACGACTCGCGGTCCCGTAGCCGGTTGGCGGCGCGTTTGCTTTCGATGATGTCGTCGAGTGAGCACACGGGGATGTTCTCGATTTCGATGCCGCGGGACCAGGCGTCGTCAAACCCCTCGATACCGTCGGGGGTAAATACGACGTTCATGTCAAAGGGTCCGGTTCGGAGCTGGATCAAGGCTTTGCCTTGTTCGATTTTCCGGGCCTGTTGGTCGTCGAGCACGAACTGCAGTTCCCGTAGCGCGTTGACCAGCGCGCGACCGTCTGCGGCCGTCTTGCGGACGAAGATGTCGGTGTCCTGCGTGGTGTCGGGAAAGCCGTGCAGGAGGGCGCCGCTCTTCCCGATGACGAGGTAGGCGACACCGTGCCGGGTCAGGGCCTCGTGCATCTCTTGGAGTTGGGGGTACTCAAATGCCATAGCCGAGCCAGTCGGAAAGTTTGTCGCGGCACCACTGGCGGTACTCGTCCATCGTGTCGAAGGAGCGTGTGAAACGGCACGATGTCGGAAACCCGATTGTGGATTTCCTGACATGCGTGCATCCGGTCGAGAATGCACGATAGCAGTTGGTATTGTGTAGCCCGCCAACACGAAGGGGGATCGGTATACAAATAGCTACGGCGTCGATGGCAGCCGTTCCTGGATCAGGGTTTCAACACGGGTTAGCCGTTCGCCGAGGGCGGTGGTGCGCTCGCTCAGTGTTTCGATGCGTGCTGTGTTGGCGTTGATGGCCGCTATGAGTTCACTGCGTGTTTGCCGGATCTCGACGACGACGAACCAGCCCATGGCGGCGGTGATCGTCGCTCCAGGGGCTGGCTTCGCTGCCGTGGCCAGCAGGGACGCAATGGCTTGGGCGAGTTTTGGTTCTGCGCCCACCGGCTCGAGGTGGCGGATTGCGTCGTTGGGGTCGCGAGTCGTGCTCACGTGGTGAATCTACCATTGCGTTGGATGGGAGACGAAGGTTGGCCCAGCGGATGGGCTGCAGGCTTGGTGACAGGTGCGGGAGCGTTAGCTGGGGAAGATTGCGCGCTGTTTTGAGGTAGCCCGGAAACATTTCGCATTTCCTGCCCATTTCGGAAAATGTTTCCGAGTTCGTGTCACACAATGGCCTCTCAAGTTCATGCCGAGCGGCGTTACTGGCGGACAAGATTTCTGACATGGTGTCAGATAGTTTTCAGATATCGCGCCGTTTCACAGGTTGTGGAGCAGGCCTTCGGCACGCTCAAGCACCGGTTCCGGGGCGCGCGGTCACGCTACCTGACCTGCCGCAACGTAGAGGCGGAACTGACGTTGAAGGCGATGGTGATGAACCTGCTCAAGGCGGCCAACCGGATCGACCTGGTCGCGGCCTAAGCGCGGAAGTCTGCCTCGCGACGCCCGAAGCGGGGCGGCAAGGGGCGCTCCAGCCCCGCATCGGGCCCAAATCCACCTGGATTCGCCTCATCTCTCCGAAATTCGGCGCCGACAGCGGCAACCTCAATCCCAGAAGCGCCCGATGCGTCACCCGACCGGCTTTCGCAGCGGTCTTGATTTCTCTTCTTGCAGGTGGACCAATTCATTGGGGGCAGTTCAGGTGGCCGGGTGTACGATTCGCTCGTCCATGCCGGGCAGCTAGAAAAAGTGCGTGGGGATAACGTGGGGAATCAAGTAATCATGTCTGTAAAAGGTTTGTTAATACAATAGGTACTATCGATAGTCAGATTCCTCCCCTGGGAACGAGACGTCAAGACCCTTGTGTTTCGGTGCCTGCGCGGGTGGGCGCGGGAATGCCCGCAAAACGACCGATTTCCCGAGAGCCTGACGCCGTTCTGGACCCTGCGCGTGAACGAGCGTCGCAAGCCGCAGGGACAGGACGCCGGAGGCCTCCGGCCGCCAGGTCCGGGACGGGTGCGGGGTCCGGTCGTGGCCGGCGGCGGGGCCACCTTGGCGGCTCCGGCGCGGGGCCTCGCGCTGGAGGTGAACGCGCGCACGCTGGTGACGCACGAGGCGTTGGGCTTCGGCGAGTGCGAGCTGGCCGGCACGCTGCGCCTCGACCCGCACGCCGGGTGCGTGCGCCTCGACCCGCACGCCGGGCGGGTCCGGGGGCCTGCCGCCGGCGTGGTGCGCGGCTGGCTGCCGGTCTACGCTTGGCCGCAGGGCCCCGGCTGCTCGGGCGGTACCGCGTACACGCCGCGGAGCGCAGCCTCGGCGGTGGCCACGATTTCCGGCGCGAACGGCTCACCCGAGCGGTGTTTGTGCAGGAGCCACTCGAGGTAGTCCACGGGCACCTGGTGCCAGTACCCAACTCCTTCGGTGGAGCTTCCAAGCAACGATGCTCGGGCGCTGTGGTTCGACGGCTACCTGCGCACGTACCTCGAGCGCGATCTCCAGACCCTGGCGTCAATCGACAATCTTGTTGATTTTCGGCGGTTGATTCGGGCTGCGTGCACGCGTCTCGGCACGGTCGTCAACCAGGCAGGACTCGGCCGCGACACCCAAATTCCCCGGATGACGGTGCAGCGCTATCTCAATCTGCTCGAAACATCCTTCCAGCTGGTGCGCTTGGAGCCGTTTGCCATCAGTCGTGCCAAGCGGCTGGTCAAGAGCCCGAAGCTCTACTGGAGCGACCCGGCGCTTGCACTGTGGCTGGGTGGTCCCGACCGCCCCTCCGGAGCGCACCTCGAGACCCTCGTCCTCCACCATTTGCTGGTTTGGCGCGATGGTCAGGTCCCCCGGCTCCGGAGATCCTGTTCTGGCGCACGACGACCGACCTTGAGGTCGACTTGGTTGTCGAGGCCGGTGAGCAGTTGCTGCCGCGTGAGGTCAAGGCAGCTGCGAATCCCGGCTACTCGGACACCCGGGGTCTTCGGGCCTTCCGGGAGGAATACCGGGGACGCTTTGCGGGCGGCCTGTTGCTTCACGGCGGCGCCGAGATGCAGTGGTTGTCCGAACACATTCTCGCGGTTCCCTGGTGGCGCCTGCTCGAGGCGCCCTTGGCGTGGCGCGGGGTGCCGGTCACTCGGGGTCGGACTCCCGAGGTCTGGCCAGCAGCTCCCAAATCTGAGAAATCCGGATGATCAACTTGAGACCGGAAGCGGCTTTCGCACCTTCCATCGCGGTGGCAACCCTTGACTCCGGTCGGCGCACGATCCCATCTTGCCGCGTTTGTCTTGGGATTCTCGCTCCACCCGGCTCCCGTCGATCTGCCGAAGGTCGTGTGGTGCTCACGGCGGATCCCGGGTTCACCGCGTCCGGGAGCGGACAGCCTGGGCGCTTGGGCCGTATTGGACGCGTCCCGGGGACGTTGCCGATTGCCCCCTTGGAGTCAGCATGAGAAACGAGCCGCCCCGCGAGTTTTTCGCTCTGCACGAGATCGTGCGTGCAGCCCGCAACAACCTGTCTCATCAAGTCTGGGACTATCTGGTCGGCGGAGCCGAGACCGAGACGACCCTGAAGCGAAACCGTGCCGCGCTTGACGCCGTGGGTCTCCGGCAGCGGGTCCTTCGGAACGTCTCCAGCGTGGACTGTACCGGTGAACTGCTGGGGCGCCGCCTGCGCCTGCCGCTCATTCTGGCGCCGGTCGGATCGCTCGAGTCCTTCGAGGAGGGCGGCGGAGCCTCGGCCTCGCGGGCGGCGGCCGAATTCGGCGTCTGCCACATGCAGAGCTCCGTCTCGCAACCGTCCCTCGAGGACGTTGCGGCAGCGGGCGACAGCATGAAGATCTTCCAGCTCTATGTCCGGGGCGATGACGCCTGGGTCGATGAGATGGTGGAGCGCGCGGTTGCGGCGGGATACGCCGCCTTCGCCATCACCGTCGACGTCATGCACTACAGCCGGCGCGAACGCGATATCGCCAAGCGGTTCCATAAGACCTGGAACCGGCGTTTGCTCGATGACCAGCAGTTCCAGGCGGCGTTCGATTGGGATCGGCTGGCGCGGTTCAAGGCGAAGCACGACATCCCGCTCTTCATCAAGGGAATCGCGGATGTCGACGATGCACGCCGCTGTCTTGAGCTGGGAGTCGAGGGAATTTACGTTTCCAACCACGGTGGGCGGCAGCTCGACCATGGTCTGGGTTCGATTGATGTCCTGCCGGACATCGTCGATGCGGTGGCCGGCAAGGCCATCGTGGTCGTCGACGGCGGAATCTATCGGGGTACCGATTTGGTGAAGGCAATTGCACTGGGTGCCGATGCCGTGGGTGTGGGGAGACTGCTGGGCTTCGGGATGGCGGCCGACGGCGCTCCTGGTGTGGTCCGCATGCTGGAATTGCTGGAGGACGAGGTCAAGACATGTCTCGGCTTGCTCGGGGTGCCGAGCCTGGCTCAGATGGACCGCAGTATGCTGCGGTCGGCACCCCTCGTGACCCAGCCAAGCCTGCTCAGTGCTTTCCCGCTCGTCGACTTCCCGGAGCCGGGCTACTGATCGGAGCGCCCCGATAGGAGCGGCTGCCGGGACTCCAGGGAGTCAGCTGGATGGGCGCCCCGCGAGCACCGCGTGCAGGCGTTCGCGGGCCGGATGCCTCGGCGCGGTCAAGGGCGGCCTCGGGGAACTGGGTCCTGCTGCTAGCGTTTTCCTCTGTCAAGGCAGCGGGACATCGAAACGGTTCGTCCGCCTCGGGCGGTACCTGGCCGGCGACGGCATACAAGCCGGTACGGCCGCCGCCCGGGCTTCTTGCATGGACCCGCGCGCCGCTGCACACAAATGCCGCACCCACGGATCTCGAAATCTGCAACCTTCACGTTGCTATCCACCTGCCGTTGCAGCGGACCCGATGAGCCCGCCCCCCACGCTTGTCGCGCACTGCCGGAGGCGCAGCCACAGCCAAGTTGAACGTGCCCTCGCGCTCCGTCCTCAATGCCTGAAGAACCGGATCCTCCCACCACATGAAGACGACGCGCCATGTTGATGAACAGGTGTGACGCAAACGTCCCTACATCGACCTGTCTTGGTGCAGGGATGCGATCGCCGCCCCGCTTCGCCGCGAGCTGCAGCGCGACGGCCGCGCACGCTACCGGGGCGAAGTCCAGCTCCCCCGCGAGCCTGCACCGCGCATCCTCCGCGTCGTGACGCAGGGCGACGGCGAACCGGTGCACAACGCATTCTTCGACCGACGTTTCACGAGGAAACAACCATGAAGCTGCACTACTATCCGGACACCGACAGCCTGAACGTCGATCTCGATGCTGGCGGCAATGTGGTCGGCTTCGACATCGACCACGCTTCGCAACGACTTGATCTCTCGACACTGGAAACCACGGCGCTGCCGCTCCACTCAACCCGCTTGGGCTGATCCTGTCCGACTTCGCCGATTCAGCCCCCGCACCCCTGCGAAACGCACCTCTGTCTGGCAAGACACGTCAGGCTCAGGTTTCCTACCACCTCCCCAACGACTCCGCCCCGGAGCACGGCACCGCCGCGTTCGTAACCCTTCGCTGCGCTGTCGTGAACAGAGGTGCGGGGTCCAACCGCACGCGAAATCGGAAACAGCAACGGCCTAGGCAGGGGAGACCTTCGAGCGCGATTGCCACCGAGCAGCGGCTGAGCCACAGACCGGATTGCACCCCCGTTGCTGTTGTGGCGAGCCGGACAGCTGGGATTGCTTCCGGATTCCGCCTGCCGCGGCCTGCCGGCGATTCCCTCCGGTCTACGGCGCGCTTTTGCTACCGCATGTCTTCCGCGTTTCCCACAATTGGACGAGAAGCCAATCCGACGGGCTGGATCGGGAGAGGATTGAGCGGCCGAACCACACAATGCCGAGAAACCGCATATCCTGCGTGCCACCACGAGAAGTTTGCAGCGGGGGGAACGGCATGGACCAGCATGAATTCGTCGAGAGCCACGTCGCGGATGCGGAGGCCTCTTCGTCGGCCTATGTACCGACCCTCGAGCTCACGGAAGGACAGGCGCCGCCCATCGCGGCGAATGGCGGTCTGTCGTACATGTCGTTTGATCGGGACGGGGACGCGGGAACCGCGGCGGCGCTCGAAGCGGCACTAGACCAGATCGCCGAGGGGCATGCGCGGGCGTTTATCGATCGTATCGAGAATGCCCCTCCGGGCCCCGTCGAGACCGAGTGGGGCCTCGGGTTCCGCAAATACGAGGAATGCCTGGACCATATTCGGGCGAACAATATCGAAGCCCCTGAAGGCGGCCTGGCACTCCCGCTGCGCTACAACGTCTACGAGCAGCCGTCCTACACCGTCGTGCCGTCCAACTCGCTCTGGCGAGACCCGACCCGCGCGACCGAGGCGAACTTGTTGCGCAAGGCAGAAGAGGACTACGAGCGGCGCAGCCTCTACTTCCCGCAGGTGATGCGCGACGCGCGCCGTATTGGGACGGAGTACTACCCCGGCCTCTCGGTCAGCAGTCCCGAATGCATGGACAAGTTGGGCGTCTCGCTGGCGCACCTCGAGTCCAGGTGCGCGAACTTCTACGACTCGGCAGAGGTGCAGCGCGTGTTCTACCCGGAGATCGAGAAGCTCCTCCTGAAGTTCTTCCCGGATGCGACCGATGCGTTCGTCTACAACCACGACGTCTTCGACAAGGACTATCGGGGCGACCGCACGGAGGATCAGGCCGCCAAGAACCCAGGTGTGAATGCCCGATACGCCAACCTCGTGCACAACGACCTGAACGACAACAGCGGTCGCGTCCGCTGTCGCGAGCTGCTGACGAAGAACCTCCGGAACTTCGGGCGCGAGCAGCACTACACGGAGGCGGAGGCCGACGCGAAGATGTCGCGGCGGCTCGTGTCGATCAATCTCGCGAAGCCGATGGAGACCGTGGGTCAGTTCCCCTTCGTGCTCTGCGCCTGGCCCTCGTTCGCCGACCAGCCCTACATCAACAATTACCGCATCTATGACGACCGCGTCGGTGAGACCACCCGCTTCACCTATCGCCCCGGCCACGAGTGGTACTGGTTTCCCCGGCAGGTGCCGACGGAGGTCTCGATGCTCAAGTGCTACGACTCCGTCACCGACGGCTCCGTGTCGCGCTATTCCTTCCACTCGGCCTGCATCGACCCGACCGCGCCCGCCGATGCGCCCTGCCGCAAGAACGTCGTGGTCCGCTCCTACGTCTTCTTCTAGAGAGACCGGAAAGCGCTGTCAGAGAGAAGGAAGACAGCCTCGTTGCGATCTAGCCGCAATGCGGTAGGGGATCGGACGCCTCATTGTCCGGGTTGGGGACATCGGGGTGCTTCGCCTCCAGCAGGTCCAGAGCAGAGGCGGAGTACCTGGCCCGCTGCGGCCTGACAACCTGTCTGCCATGGGGGTCGAGTGCCCCGAAAAGCATGTTTCTAGGCGCTACTCGTTATCGCGGGCGTAGCGTGCTGGGCGATCCTGGGAACATGGACTACCAACGAACATGGGCGAGGTTGCAAGAAATCTTTGAGAACAAGCCGGGATTCACCGGCAGGTACATGATCCTGAAAGTCCAAGTCCGCGGGCCGCGTTGTCTATTCGAGGATGGTGGCAAGGCGGGCAAGCACTTCGTCCATGACGGGTTCGGGAACGGTGTCGACGCGCCGCCCCTGCCGAGCGTCGAGATCGAGGGCGCGCGGCTGGTCACAGCGAACTACACCCCTTGTCCGAGTCCCAGCGTTCTCGAGAGAAACGGCGAAGCCACGTCTGCGCGCGAAGCCGCCGCCCGTCGTGATGGGAAGAACTATTGGTATCCCGGTCAGTTTGTTGAACGGGGCAGGGGAGACGATAAGTACCGGCCGGACTCCTTGCTGTTCGTGTCCGGCGCTGGGATCGAGGCTGACGAGCCAGATGTCACCCCGCTGCACTACAGCAGTTCGTCGCCGACCGGCTTGGCATCGATCCAGGCGCGCTCGTCAGCGGGAGGGGTATCGCCTTCGTCGCATTGTGCGAGTAGCTCGTCGAGCGAGTATCTGGGACGTGCCTTTGGCTCGATGACCATGCGACCCTCCTCCACCGCGATAGCCACTCTGGACCCGACTCCGAGACTCAGGAGGTTGAGAAGGGCGGGGGGCACCGCGAGCATGATGGAACCACCGACCTTTCGCAGACTTGTTGTATGCATGGACATCCCTTGTTGTTATATAGAAATATAATCCTTCAGTAGAGCAAACCTCGGCGCTGAGCGCTGATTTCCATCCTGCACCTTTTTCCGGCCCGCCCGCATCGCGTTAACACCCTGTCGTTCCCGTTTCTGAGAGCTGGGTCCAGGCAGCGCCGCACGGTCGGCCTGAGGTCATCCCTCGACGCACCGGAGATCACGAGCGTACCCGGACTGTTCGGCACCTCGTCCCTGGACACAATTCTTCGTCCAGCCGAGTGCTCTCAATACTGGCCCGATCAGACCGTCTTCCGCTTGGATTTCGTTCGGCCTCTGCGAGATCGGGGACTTCGCAAATGTCGCCTCGGCCGCAGGTGGGAGTGCTTCGACCTGGCCTTCGACGAGCGTATTCCTTGCATCAACCCTGTGCAGGTTAGGAGTCAGGAAGTCGGGCCCAAAAGGACTGCCTCAACTGGCGAGCGCGTCGCTCGACTACTCCCATTCCCATGGCCACGCAGGGCAGCCCGGTCGCGTCGCTCTGGCCTGCTCTCGGCCTACACTGATCCTTCGGCTACCGCTCTTACGATGCCACTCGGGGTCGCCTTGACCGGAACAGTGTTCCTGGTCGGGAGATGGCGGATCGCGCCGCCGGTCTCCTTGTCAACCAAAACCAAGTCGTATTGTGCTTGCAGGTTGAGCCAGAACTGGGGGTCCACGCCGAACCAGTGACCGAACCGCAGCGCGGTGTCACCAGTGACCGCACGCTTGCCGGCGATGATCGGACTCACACGGTTCGGGGGCACTGCGATCTGGCAGGCGAACTCCGTCGGAGTGATTTCCAACTTGTCCAGTTCGCCCTCCAGGATCTCACCGGGATGTTCCGCTCTCTTGAACATGCCGACCTCCTTCCTGTCATCCGTGGTAGTTCACGATTTCAACGTTGTCCGGTCCCGCTTGACCTTCAGGCCACTCGAAGCACGGCCTCCATGGCCGATTGATGCGAACAGAGTACTGGCCCGACCAGCCCCCAATCAGCGCTTCCAGACGTTTACCCGGCAAAGACCAGAGGGTATCGAGCGCAGGCGCCGCACTCAGGATTGCCAGCCTCAAATTCCCACGATGTTGTTGCGACAGCGCATCTGGAGGACGGCATGGCATGGGCCGAGGCCGCTCAGGTGCGGTACAGAAGCCGGACGATGCGCTACACAAGCGACTCGACGGACGCGGAATGGGAGCGAATCATGTGCGCGGAGAGACCGGCCGGTGTCCGAGCCGCCGTCGGAGCACTGCCGAGCAAACGGCTACCCCCGAAAGAATTGGGAGGGTTCGATCCGCTGCAGGGCCGGGACTCTCACAATAGGTCCCACTGGGCAGCGAGAGGCTATGAAGTCAGGGTCTGCCTCACCCTCGTTGCCTGCCCGAGCCACCCTCGGGCAGGCGGCCCATTACCCAGGATTCCAGGAACGTCCGGACCCAGCGCACTACCGCGGGAGTATGACGGACATGGTTCGCGTACTGTTCGGAAGCTGGCTGGGCGCCCGGTGTTCCATGATACCGGTTGAGCACCCTGGTTACCCAGAACCGCATGCCCGCTTCCGTGATCTCGGGATGGAACTGCAGACCGACCGCGTTTCCATGCCTCCAGGCCTGGACAGGGAAGGTGTCACTGGTCGCGAGCAGCTCGCCGCCCGGAGGTACCGACATGCTCTCCGAATGCCACTGATAGACGTACATCGGCTCGGGAATGACCGGGGGAGCGCCGGGAGCGGGGTCGATCCGGTGCCAGCCAACCTCACAGTGGCCATTTGGATGCACACGAACGTCACCGCCGAGCGCCCGCGCGAGCAGCTGGCCTCCCAGACAAATTCCGAGAACGGGCTTCTCGCCGCGCACGACGCCCTCCAGCCACTGCAGTTCCGGCGGGATGAAGCCCGTATCGTCGTTGGCCGACATCGGTCCTCCAAAGACTACGACGCCCGCGTGCTCGTCCAGGGTTGCCGGCAGGGCATCACCGAAGGGGGGGCGGCGGACGTCGGCCGGATACCCCAGCGCGCGAAGCATCCGGCCGACCCGACCGGTCCCCGCACGCTTGTGGTGGACGACATAGAGGATGGGCTGCGGCATGGTCGGAGCTATAGCCGATTCAGCGGAGCACGCAATTGGAGCCACGATGGCTGACTACGCGCTGGAGGACGCCTGCGGCTGCCTGCGGGTGTGCGGAGTGGACGAGGTGGGGCGAGGTCCCTGGGCGGGACCAGTGATCGCCGCCGCGGTGATTCTAGACCGGAACTGGGATGCAACGGGCGTCGATGATTCCAAACGGCTGGCGCCCGGCACCCGCGCGCGTCTCCGATCCGAAATCGAGGAGCATGCCGAGATCGGAATTGGCCAGGCGTCGGTACATGAAATCGATCGCCTGAACGTACTCAACGCCACCATGCTCGCGATGCGGCGCGCGGTCGCCGCCCTCATCGACGTACCCGGCTGCGCACTGGTGGACGGCAACCGGGCACCCGATCTCCCGTGCCGCACCGTGACCGTGGTGCGCGGGGACGCGCGCAGCCTCAGCATCGCGGCCGCATCGATCGTCGCCAAGGTTGAACGCGACCGGCTGATGGCTGTGCTGGCGGAGGAGTTTCCCGGCTATGGCTGGGAGCGCAACGCCGGCTACGGCACAGCCGAGCATGCGGCGGCGCTGGAACGACTCGGAGTGACCCCGCACCACCGGAAGTCCTTCGCCCCGGTGGCCCGACGCTTGGCCAAGACCGAATGACTCAGACGAGCGGCATGCCTTCGTCGGCGGCCGCGTCTCTGTCCTTGTCCTCGGCGGAAAACCGCATCTCGTTGTGGGCCGCACCGGCAGGGATCATGGGGAACATGTACTCGCCCTTCTCGCCCCGAAGATCGGCCAGCACCGGGCCGGGATGGGCCAGCATCTCGGCAATCAGGCTGTCGACCGCGTCGGGATGCTAGGCGCGCAGTCCCTTGATGCCGAAGGATTCGGCGAGCTCTACGAAATCGGGAAGCGCGTCGGAGTGGCTCTTGGCGTAGCGGTTGCCGCGCAAGAACTCCTGCCACTGCCGGATAGCCGTTCCGGCTTCCGGAGGCAGTTCCTGGGATGGCGGCGCAGAAACCTTGGATGCAATCGACGTGCGGACCAGCCGCGGCCGCGGCTGGCTATCCGCCCTTGGCCACGTTGCGGTTGCTTGGCCCTTGGGCTCGGGGTCTGCGTCCTGTGTCGTGCAAGTTCTGCTGGCGGCGGATGTTTGCGGCGATGTGTTGTCGGTGGTGGTGGTCGAGCTTTGTGTTCTTCAACCGATGGGCGAGAGTATTCGGATCCAGGAAGCCGGCTTCCCACAGCCCTTTGGTATAGCGCAGTCCTTTTTGCGCCCTGCCGCGTATTTCGCGATCGCAATGTCGTGGACGTCGATGCACCATCCGGTTGCGCCATTGGTGTTCTTGTTGCAGATAGACGTGAGGCGGTTCGTCCAGCCTTCGGGGAGGGTGGCGGTGTCGGGGCCCACGCCATCAGCGTGGTACCCGAAGGTGTTGTCAAAGGGCGAACCGGGCCCGAGGCTTCCGTCGATGGCGTCCGAGAGTTCCGGGCGAGCGAGCGGGTAGATGTCGACCTCCAACGACATGAGCAGAGAGTCGGGGGCGTCCGGGTATTGGCCGAAACTCGCTTGGCTGCCGATGATGATGAAGTGTTGTTCGTTCGTCACGTCGGCTGCGGCGCGGATGATGTGTTCAAGGTGGTCACGGCGCATAGATGTTCGCGCGCTCCTCTGCGGTGACGATGAAAATCTAGATCGGGAGCCGGTACTGCTTGGACATGGAGAGCTCCTGGAGATTTATCGTGGAGGCAGCTCTGACGCTGGCTCGGCTGCATTCGCTTGACCGGCCGCAATTTAAGTACCACATTGTTATGCTTTGTATGACGATGCCCCTGAGGGAGTGTACCTATGGCGAATTCGACAATAAGCCTGCGATTGAGCGAAGCCACTTACCAGCGTCTAAAAGCGTTAGGCAAAGCCCGCGGCAGGACCCCGCATTACTTGATGAAGGCGGCGGTCGAGCACTATTTGGGGGCTGAGGAGGCTTTGGAGGCCGAACGCCAGCTGGTCAAGTCCAGGTGGGAAATGTTTGAACTATCCGGGGAAGCCCTTGACCATACCGACATCAGGTCGTGGGCGTCCGGTCTAGATCCACTCGTCGGCTCCAGTTCCGAGTAATGCGGGTCCTAAGGTGGCTGCCGGAAGCGTTGGAGGATCTGAAACGCCTCCATGCGTTTGTTGAGGCGTACAGCCCTCGAGCAGCCACCCGTGCAATTCACACTGTCGTAGCATCGGCTGAAAGGTTGCTGGAGTTTCCCGAAATGGGCCGGCCATGGGCGGCAGAACCGAGCTTTCGAGAACTCCTGGTCAAATTTGGAACACGCGGTTACGTGATACGATATCGGTTGTTGGAGGATCAAGTTGTAGTGGCGCGTGTCTGGCATGCGTTGGAGCAACGCTGAAGTTGCGTGAGGACACGCTGTAAGACAGCTCGCGCAAGCAACGTTGGTCAGCCCAACGCGACAGGACGGCACTGACGCCTTGGAGAATGGCCTCCGATTTAGTCGGCGGCTGCCCCTTTCGGTCCAGACGACCACCCAATTCAGCATGCCTCAATGGATCAGCAAGCTGCATCAAGGCTACTCCCGCATCCGTCGTCAAATTTCTGTTCCCAGTGTCCATATGCTGCGCTCGGTGGCCCACAGGGGGGTAGTAACTCCTACAGGTACGTCCGCTCCCCGCTCCAGCGCCAGCTTCGGATGCCTTGCCGTGGACACCGCAGCGCGGGCTCCAAGCAGTCTGTGGTAGGGGGGACGTGCCGCCGATGCTTAAACTTATGAACTCATGTTGTCTGGGCAAGAATTTCACCGACTACGGTTGGAGGCGGAACACGGGCTAAGGCACAGCCGAACGCGCCACGGCGCCGGTACGAATCAGTGCCACACCCGTACCAACAACTGTCGTTTGTTCCGGTGGCCGGCGTATGGCAGGGACCGGCTGACTCAGACGAGCACCATGCCCTTCGGCGGTGCGTGCGGCGCGGGCTCCGTCTTCGGTGGAAAGACCCATCTCGTTGTAGGCCGCACCGGCGGGAATCATGGGGAACACGTTCTCGCACTTCTCGGCCCGAATGTCGGCCAGCACCGGGCCGCGAAGGGGCCAGCACCTGGGCAATCAGGCCGTCCACCCCGTCCGGATGCTCGGCGCGCAGCCCATTGATCCCGAAGGACTCGGGGAGCTTCACCAAGTCGGGGAATGTGTCGGAGTGGCTCCCTGCGTAGCGGCTGCCGCTACAGAGTTCCTGACACTGCGGGACTGTGCCGAGGTACCTGTAGTTGAAACGTAAATCTTGACCCGGAGCCGGTAACGCTGGACAGTCGAGGGTACCTGCAGATTCATCATGAAGGACGCCTCCCCGACGACGCCCGGCAAGCCGCTGATTCAGGTCCGCGCCATCAATCCCGACCAGGGTCGGGAAGGCGTAGCCCACGGCGCCGAGGCTGCCTTTGGTCATCCCCCGCGCTCCGGCGGCTCGAGAAGGAGAAACGGGGTGGCCTATATCCGGTGCTGGCCGACTTCGGTATGACGTAGATCTCCTTCAAAAGATCGACGGCAACCTGTCCCGGTCGTCTTTCGGCGGCGACCACATGGGCCGCGGCTTGCACCGGCACGAGTTGCCTGGAATCAGTCTGGTTCTCGTTCCGCACGCGACGCTCGCCCGCGATTCCACCAGGACGCCCTGCATGGCGTCACCCGTTGCACGAAAATCGGTTGGGGGCGCGGTGCATTCAGCTGACGCCTGCTCCATCAGCCGGCACAACGGCGAACCCAAGCTCCGTCGCGTTGCTCCGGATGCGCTCGTCCAGGGTCAAGAATTGCACTCCACTCACCACGCTCCGAATCACCAAGGCTGTAGCGATATGGATGGCGTCCAGAGTCCTGATCGGTTCCCGTGGGAAGGCCCGCCGCGCCTTATCCGCCATCTCGCCGTCGACGGCGAACACCGCCCAGTGTTCGCTCGCAGTCAAGAGAAGGTTACGTCTCTCGAACGCCTCGTCCATGCTTAGCTCTCCGAGAGCAGTCGCATGATGAATGACTCGGTCGCACTCGATCAGCGTCAGGTCGGACGTCAGCACCAACTCCGCCGCAGAGAGCCGCTTGCGGGCATCGTTTCCACCGTGATCACCGAGCAGCCAGGCCAACACAGCGCTGGACTCGGCGTACAAATTCACCGCTCACCGCGCTCTGCGTGGAGCAGCCGCGAAACCGTACCAGGAGGAACGGACCGAGACAGGGCCGGATACAGGCCGGAGTGGGTACTACCGCCCAGACGCACCTTTCCGGCGCGGGCGCGACGCACCAACTCCGGGTACGCTGACGTCTCTGCGGCGTCTGTCGGCTGACGAAGCTCTGCCACGGCTTCGCCACGATCCGTGACCAGAATCTCTTCGCCTGCTCGCACCATGCGGAGGAACTCGCTGAGGCGGTTTTTCAATTCGCGGACGCCGACGGAAATCATGCTGCGGAATGTAGCCTCACGCAGCTACATCGTCAATGTGCCCACCGCGGCCAAGCTTGCCAATTCCCTTAAGCCAACCACGAAGATCCGTTCACCGCGCAAGCGGCATTCTTCGACCCGCGTGTTGAGAGGTCCGGGCGACCCAGGTGGGTCTCCGCTCACTCCCGCAACACTTGGCGGCTTCAGCTACCGGCGAGAACGCTTGCCCCCTCGCATCGCCCACGATGCCAGCATCTCGCACCCATACTGGCGGTCCCCTCACAGCTACACCAGCAGCATGCCTTCGTCAGTGTGCACGGCGGCGTCTTCGTCTTCGGCGGACAGCCGCATCTCGTTGTGGGCCGCACCGGCGGGGATCATGGGGAACACGTTCTCGCCCTTCTCGACCCGGACGTCTGCCAGCACCGGGCCTTGATGGGTCAGCATCTCGGCAATCAGGCCGTCCACCTCGTCCGGGCGGTCGGCGCGCAGTCCCTTGATGCCGAAGGCTTCAGCGAGCTTCACGAAGTCGGGGAGCGCGTCGGAGTAGCTCTCGGCGTAGCGGCTGCCATGAAAGAACTCCTGCCACTGCCGGACCATGCCGAGATACTCGTTGTTGACGATGAAGATCTTGACCGGGAGCCGGTACTGCTGGACCGTCGCGAGTTCCTGCAGGTTCATCATGAAGGACGCCTCGCCGGCGACGCACACGACCAGCCGTTCCAGATCTGCGACCTGGACACCGGCGGCCGCCGGGAAGCCGTAGCCCATGGTGCCGAGGCCGCCCGAGGTCATCCAGCGCAGCGGCCGCTCGAAGCGGATGAACTGGGCCGCCCACATCTGGTGCTGGCCGACTTCGGTGGTGACGTAGGCGTCACGACCCGCCAGCGCCGCATCCAGGCGCTGGAGTGCGTACTGCGGCTTGATGCTCGTGGTGGAGTTCTCGTAGGCAAGGCAGTTTCGGGCCCGCCAACTCCGGATCGTCTTCCACCAGGGATCGAGCCCGTTCGCGGGGGAGTTCGCGTTGCGCGCCTTCCAGCCCCGGCGCAGGGCGTTGATCGCGCGGCCCGCGTCTCCCTGAACCGGCACGTCGACGGCCACGTTCTTGTTGATGCTGGAGGGGTCGATGTCGATGTGGATCTTCTTGGAGCCTGGTGAAAACGCATCGAGCCGGCCGGTGACGCGGTCATCGAAGCGCGCCCCCACGTTGAGCATCACGTCGCACCCGTGCATCGCCATGTTGGCTTCGTAGGTGCCGTGCATGCCGAGCATGCCGAGGAAGTTGGGTTCGCTGGCCGGCACCGCGCCGAGGCCCATCAGCGTCGTGGTCACCGGGAACCCGGTTTCCCGAACCAGTCGCGTGAGCGCCCGGCATGCTGGCGGGCCCGAGTTCACGACCCCGCCCCCTGCATAGATGATGGGGCGCTTGGCCTTGAGGAGGAGGTCGAGGGCCGACTTCACTTGTGAAGCGGCAGGCGTTTCCTTCGGCCGGTAGCGCTCGATCTTGAGCGAGGGTGCGAGGTAGGTGAGTTCGGCGTTCTGGATGTCCTTGGGCAGATCGACCACGACGGGCCCCGGCCGTCCCTTGGCGGCAACCTTGTACGCCTCGGCGAGTACCGGCACGAGCTGGCGGATGTCCTTGACGAGGTAGTTGTGCTTGGTGCACGAGCGGGTAATGCCGACGGTGTCGGCTTCCTGGAAGGCGTCGTTGCCGATCAGGTGCGTGGGTACCTGCCCGGTCAGGCAGAGGACGGGGACACTATCCATCAAAGCGTCCGTGAGCCCGGTTACGGTGTTTGTTGCACCCGGCCCAGATGTCACGAGGACTACTCCCACACGGCCCGTAGAACGGGCATACCCCTCCGCCATGTGCACGGCCGCCTGCTCGTGCCGGACGAGAATGTGGCGCACCCGGTTCTGCCGGAAGATTGCGTCGTAGATTGGGAGCACAGCACCGCCCGGATACCCGAACACCACGTCGACGCCGAGGTCGGCGAGTGCGCGCACAATGATTTCAGCGCCGGTGAGATGCATGATGTGGGTCCGGTTAGGGTCTTGCGGAAATGGGATTCTACGCTAAGCCTGCAGGTAACCTAGGTCAACGGTGGGGAGGCCGGCGACGATTAGAAAAGGCGGTTGATTGATTTGTCCGCGCGCATTGGTATTCCATGTGTATCGTCGGCAGCCAGTGTCATTACGCTTGGCGCCACCGTGATCAAGGCCTCGAACACCTCCGGCACCCTGTCCCTACCCTGGAAGCCGGTGCGTGAATATGAGCCAGGACGGGCAGGTTGCGGTGTATGTCTGCAACACGTCGCTTGCGTCCGTTTCTCCTTTTGCTCGCGTCGTGGGCATAACGGAGCCTGGCAGGCCTTGTGGCCACGCTCTGGGCTATAGCTGTGATCACCCGCTCCCGTGCCCGCATCTCCCAGCCTACAAGAGCCGGAATCTCAAGGGGCCTTCACAATCTGGCCTTAAGCGACCCTCATCGCGTCATGTACAGGCAGTGTCAAGATCCTATCGCGGGACCATACGCTGAGGGCACCGGATGAGTTCTGGATCAAGCTCCCGGAGGGACGAGCCGATATATTGGGCGGCTAGCCACTAATTGACGGATTTCCTGCCACAAGGAAGCCGAATGTATGACGGTGCATCGGTGAGAAGGAAAGTCGCAGTTACGCACGCTGTAGGAGATAATTTCATCAATGCACGACGGATCCCCGACTGCTCCCTGCCAGCAAGCTCCACGCGAATTCCACCAGCACCGCGCCCGCATTCTACCGCAGGATGCGGTTTCCGGTTGCACAGGCAAACGGGGATTTAAAGTTCCGAGTAGTGACTAGTGTCCTGATCGAAAAGATCCTGCGCATTGGAGAGACCGCTGTTGTCGCAAAATCGAGGCGCGGTGATCATGCGAATTTCTCGATCAGTACAATAAGAGAAGATTCTGAGGGCGGCGACAGTTGCCACGGGGGTTTGCAGCGCCCGCTTTCGGCACACCGGCCAACGTACGTCAAGTGCGCCTGCGGGGTCGGTCAAGTGGTCGCCTGCGCAGGCCATCTGGCGGGTCAAAATTTCGGTGAAGGTATGCGATGACTTGTAGAGAGTCTCGTCAAGGTAGTCATTGTCCCAGCTATTGCGGCCGGCTTAGCTGATTGTCGGAAACATCAAGCCAAATTTCTGCAAGGGCAGCAATATGAATCACGCAACAAAAAAAGGGGCGGCCCGGAGGC
Organism: Alphaproteobacteria bacterium; assembly: GCA_965215575.1. Taxonomy (GTDB): domain Bacteria; phylum Pseudomonadota; class Alphaproteobacteria; order TMED109; family TMED109; genus VXPW01. The sequence goes on along the minus strand of OZ244069.1, from coordinate 732,829 downwards.
CGCCCCCTAGTAATCCTATTCAATGTAGCCAGCACTCACTTCAACTTAGAAGTTAAGTATAATGCCCGAGAGGATAAGATTGTCTTCTCTGTCGGGCGTCGAGCCGGCGCCATCTTGCTCCAAGGCCATGTACTCCAGGAAGATGTTGAAGCCGCCGCCCATGGCGTAGGTTGCTCCAATGACGAGTCCTGTCTCTTCTTCGAAACAGGCACCGGCACCACAGTCCGTTTCCTGGCGACTGTACGTTATCGCGGGAGTCAGATTGCCAAGCGCGTATTTGGCGCCGAGGGTCACTGCATCAACCCCGGCTGCACCGTCATCGACGAGCGACGCCCCAATGGTGACGGCGCCGAACCCAACTGTGCCTGCTACCGTCATTACATCAAGACCGTCGTTGGCTCCGGTTACTGAATCTGATGATGTCTGGAAGCCGGCGCCAAGTGAGATATCAGCAGCGCCCATTGCACTAGTCCACGCTACCGCGGCGTCAATGCGATTTTCAAGACCATTCCCTGCTACAGCTGCCTTTAGGCCTCGAGTTTGAGTAGCGTCCACGTTCGGAGCAAAGGTCACCATCGCACTAAATCCACCTAAGCTCGGCGTGGCATAGGAGATGCTCTCGTCAGTATTGCAGTAGTTAGCTTCTTGGAAATGAACAGTGTTGCTGATCACTAGAGGCGAAAAGACCAGATAATCTGCCCAATTCATAGTCCTTGTAAACGCCAATGGGCGAGGTAGCATTGAGCAACTTGCGCCTGCGTGGGCACCTGCGCTGATCGTGCCGAAACCGCCCCCGACGCTGACGAACAAGACATCGGGTGCGTAGTCGGTTGCGTCACCACCGGGACGTTGGTTGAGGTGGTAAGCGATCCGGCCATCGACTTCCAAGCCATTCGAGAGAGTCTTGTCGTAACTAATTGAGAATCGACTGTAGAGGCCGCGGTCAAATCCATCGACCCCGTCTTCGTGATCCGACATGCCGGCGAGGAACTCAATGGTGCCGCCTACTGTGACGGAATGTGAGTCAGCGGCATGCATGTCCACGGTCATCGGCTCGGTGTCTGCCATGGGCGCAGTTTCCTGCGCTTGTGCGGTGCCGAACGCCATGCCGGCGAACGCAATAAGAGCGGCAACTGGAAGGCTGACACCGGAACCGGCCCCCCAACGAAGAAACTGTGCCATATGGAGGTTCTCCTCTGTTATCCGCGGCATCGTTGAAGCTGCCGCGCGACACCTCTCCCGGGAACAACCGAAGGAGGGCGAAAATTTGCACGACTGAAACCCCGGCAGGGGTCTCGGTCACATACCGACCTCTGCATTGAGCGGCGAACAGCAAGAGAAACTTTAAACCGCGCAAGAAGCCGACAGGAAAGCTACAGGTACGGTGGGAGAATCCAAGGCAAGTACACAGATTTCAAGGAATCTGCGCGCTCATGTCGCGATTTTGCAACACTGCCATTTTTCAGATACATGCTAAAATGTCGGCAAAGGATCTGGCTGGCACATCGCCCTTGTCGGCTACGGCCGTCGGATGATTGGCGTTGCCCGAGCCCGCCCGGACACGCCTTGCCTGCGACAGCTCAAGATCGACGCTCGGGTGCGATTATCCATCCGCAGCCTACACGTGTCCATGGCGTCGGGCATTGCCGGAAGGCTGGATCCCGGGCTGCGTATGCCGCCAGACCGCTCCGTCAAAGCAACAGCCGCATGCCCAACCCTAGGAACGCAGCATCCATTACCGATCAGCCACAGGACCAACGCTCGTCTTGTTTGGCGGGTTCTCGTTGATCTCCCCTCCCGTCAGCAGCCAATGACAGTCGCCATCACTGATTGTCGGCGTTGCTACTAGTCGCCGCCGTACTCCGCGTGCGTGTAGCCGGGATCAAATTCCTGAACAGTCGCTTGATCCGGCATGTGCGACTCGCGGCATCCGGCGAAACTGTGCTGGTCATTGACTGCGGCCGGGAGGTTGCGGAGCTCGGCCCCCCCCGAGTAGGCCCGCAGTTCGAATTCTTGCGGACGCGTTGCCTGCAGACACCGTGCGCAAGGGCTGACTGACCCATCTCCCGCTGTCTGGCAAGGAAGTGCCGCCAATAGTAGAGCCGGTTGCCGGACTGTCCGACCTCCTCGACGAGGTACGAATTGACTGGAGTGACCGGTGATCTACGTGGACGCCGTGTGTCCTGCTTGCCTACCAATCGGCGGCAGACTGTCGCCAGGCTGAGCCGCTCTGGGATGACACCCTGTTAGCAAGGCGTTTGCTGGAGTACGAGGTCTGGACCCGCCTTCACGCGCGCGATCTCGCAGAAGTATCCCAAGGCGAAGCCGAAGCGCATCACGTTCTCCGGCTCGCGCGTCTCTACGACCTCCCTGCCTGTGATGGTGGCTACCTGGCTCTTCCCGTATGGGTCCGCTGTCCGTTGGTGAACATGGCGAACCAAGATGATCGACGCCCGATCAACACTGTCAGCGGGTGCCGATCGACCTTGGCCTCTGCAGCCGGTCCGCATTCCGACACTTCGAGTTCAGGAGTGGCTTGCTCCGTGCTGCCGCTCTTGCGGCTCATTGCGGTCCCTCGCCAGCGCCAATCGACTGGAACGCGCGGTATCAGGTTTCCCGCCGTGGTTCGTCTTCGCCGTCCGTCGCGGCCAGGGGGACGACCCTGGACTGTTGTATGACGCGGTCGCGGGTGAGCAAAGGGACATTGTGCACGACGCTGGTGGCGGCGATGATCTCGTCCGCCGGATCCCCCTTGAAATCGAGGCGGACGGAGGTCTTGGCGACTTCGAGGTCGATGGGCCAGACATGCAGCTGGTTGAGCACGCGGGCAACGTCGCGGTCGTCGAGATCCATGTTCACCCGGCCGAGCTGGACGAGCTTGGCGAGTTCCCACAGCACGACGGCAGAAATCGACCACCTCGCGCGAACCAGCAGCGTGCGCTCTAGCGGGCGAAGCGCGCCGCCCACGGCAAAGACGAGAATGTGGGTGTCAAGATTGATCACCGGCGCTCCATTCAATTCCGGTGGCGAAAATGTCACTCTGGACTTCCACCTTGTGGCGCAGGCTGCCGATCAGTTCGGCGTGCTGCCGCTCGAACGGGAGCAGACGCGCGACGGGCTTGCCGCGCTTGGTGATGATCAGACCGTCCTGGCCGAGGTCGTCGAGCAGCGCCAAGCACTGCTCCTTGAACTTCGCCGCGCCAATCGTCTTCATGGTCCCGCCTCATGGTTAAGTGGACGGATTATATGACTAGTCAACTGACATGCCCATATGAGTGCAACATGCCGACGCGTCTGGGCCGGCCATCAGGCAGTCCTGCAAGCGGCTCGCGGACGGGCGATGAGGTTCCGGTTCCGGGGCATGCGCCGGAGAAGAACTCAGGCGGGCGAGCCAGCTGCGTACAACGGACCCGACGCGACGAGCGCGCTATGCGGTCGGTCGTGCCGGGCTCGTTTCGGCGTTCAGCCGCGTCGATGCGGTCGGCCATTCGCGACGCAGGTGCGCGAAGGTGCTCGACGGTCCAGTCGGCGGGATCACCTGCGGTAGCGTCCGCTCGGCCGGGCGTGGTTGACCAGCCGCTTGGTCAGCGAGCGCGGCTGCAGAAATTCGCGTTCGACAATCGTGATGAAGGCGTTGGGCTTTCTTTGTGGTGTCAGAACCGGGATCCGTCCGCATCAATGTGCCGTCGCAGAACCGGCGAATGTCCGCGACATGGCCCACGTGTTCCTCGGGGGTTGCAATCGGTCTGAATGCAGGTAATCCCACGCGTCCAAGGAGCCGAACGCTGCATGAAGTGAAGCGTGGTAGAGGGGCTTCTTGTCGAACCTCGGTCCAAGCGGCGCGACCAGCCCGGTGTCCGGCGCACGAAGCGCGCCCAGCCTGATAGGGGTCCTTGTGCGTGGCGCGAGGCTGCCCGGGCATCGGCGGCTTCACAAATGGACTTCAGTGAGGGCGTGGTGATTTTGATCGCACCCAATCGACTTCATCCAGATCGTGGCACAATCACAACGGCCTCTGGGGCTCGGACTGCGGAACCGGCGGCTGGCGGAGTAGGCGCGGAATGCCGCCGTCAGGCGGGCCACCACCGAATCCTGTGGCGTGACGCAGGCCAAGGCCGCTCGTAAGTTCTTCCAGTCGTTAGTGCCTGACGGCAAGAAATCCATCCTGCTCGGCCTTGCGGTCGTGGCTGGCGACCAGCTTCTCCCTTTGCAAAACCATCATGCTGCAATGATGCGGGTGTGAATTCCCCGGCCGCGGGCCGTTCGAAGCTGCCAAACCAACCGGTTGACCAACCTGGCGAACAGGCTTAGCGGGCGCCAGCGGTCGAGATGAGCAGGGTTAACTGCGGGCGGCGTCAGCCGGGACATCGCCGGAGGATCGAAAGACATGACACGCCGTGTGAAAATCGGTGAGGCGAAGACACATCTGTCTGCACTCTTGGCTCACGTCGAGGCAGGCGAAGACTTGATCATTTGCCGTGGCCCCGAGCCGATCGCCCGCGTGACGCGGATCCATCGCGAATCAGAGGGCGACAATTTGCGGGCGGTCCTGCGCCGGGAACGGGCGAAGCAGAGCCCCGTTACAACCTCAGAAATACTGTCTTGGCGCCACGAAGGGCACAGTTACTGATGGCATTTGTGCCGGATGCCTCGATCGCGGGCGCATGGCTGCTGCCGGACGAGGAGGCAACGCTGGCCGAAGAGGCACTGCACCGCCTAGCCGACGAGACAGCTTGCGTTCCTAGCCTGTTCTGGGATGAGGTCCGCAATCTCTTGCGATCGGCGGAACGACGCGGACGTGTCGTCCCGGGATACGCCGACGCGTCCATGGCTCGGATTCGGAGATTGCCGTTTCAGAGCGCGGGTGAGGCCCGGCACATCCTGAGGACCGGCACATCTTACAGTAGCTCGTGCTCATGGCCTCACAGCCTACGATGCCAGCTACTTGGCTCTTGCTGTTCGGAAGGTTGCCCGTTGGTGAGCCTTGGACAACCGCCTGGATGCAGCAGCCTGTTCGGAGGGCGTACCACCATTTCTCCGCGACAGTTGAGTGGCAAGGCGTTTCCGGCAAACCCCGAGATGCAAAGCGACATGCCTCTGATTTCGTGATTTCGCCCGCCACCCCGACGGAACTAGGGAGCATGCCCCGAATGACCGTTCGACGCTTTCTTCGGCAGGTGCCCCGGATGGCGGTTTCTCATGAACACAGTCCAGGAGCTGCAACGAAGTTGGGATTTCGCGCCGCGCCGGGACGCGATCCAGAAGGTCTGGGTGATCCGTGGCCGGGGGTCGGAAGCCTGGCTCGACCGGCGAGTTGAGCGCACCGATGTGTCGCACGAAACGACTTGCCTTGCTGAACACCCGTTTAGCAGGTGCGAGGCACGCTGGACGAGAGGTCGGAGCGCCGCCCCGAGCGTTGTCGCGCATGGCGCAACGCCGCCGGAGGATCGGAAGCTCCGCACATAACCCCACGGTCACGACATTGGGACATCCAACCGCCCCGGCCGACCGGAATCAGTAGAGCCAACAGGTCAGGTGGTTACGAGCTTCTAGATTTGATCCATGCGAGCCGTAGGAATAAGAACGCTGAAGAGTCGGTTGAGCCAGTATGTCCGGCTCGCCGCGGCGGGTCAACTGTGCGTGACGGACCGCGACCGGGTTGTCGCCGAGCTCGGCCCTCCGGACGAGACCCGAAGCCAGTATCCGGCTGATGCACTACTCGCCGACTTGATCCGAAACGGTTGGCTGGTTCCGCCGGCAGTCCCAGGCACCGGGACGCCGCCGAAGGTCCAACCGGTTGCTTCCCTGTCCGACATCCTTGACGAATTGCGCGGCGACCGGGACGGCAGGTGATCTGTCTCGACACCTCCGTAGCGCGCTCCCATCTCTTTGCTGAGGACCCTCACCCCCCGGATGCGTTCTGGAACGAGACTCTGGTAGCCAGCCGGCTACTGGAGTACGAAGTCTGGACACGGATGCACGTGCGCGGGCTTGCGGAGTCCCACGGTGAGGCCGCGCGCATGCCTATTGGGCGGGTCGCATGGATGGAACTGGCGTAACCGGTACTTGCACGCGCACTTGAGCCCTTCCCCACGTTTGTTTCCGCTTGCACGTTGGATGCACTGCACCTGTCATCGTGCGGATACTTGCTATGCGCCAGTCAAAAAATCCTGCTCGCCAGTGACGACCGGCAGATGGTCCGTGCAGCACGGGCAATGGAAATACCCTTGTTCCGTTTGGAACGTAGCTGAAGCTTGTTTCGCTAAAGCCGCGCAACGTGCGTGGAGGGACTCTCGGTTCGCCCTGCAGCGATTGGGCCGGAACGGTCGTTGCCGGCCGCCTGGACGCGATCAAGGAACTGGTGTCGACAAAAAGGGTGTCTGCAGAAAGGCCGCACCGTGGGCGTCGAACCTGCTGGCTGGTTTGAACGCATCCTGGAACAGCGCCTTGAAAAGCTGTGTACCACGCCGGAACCAAACGGACTGAACCGCTCCAGGGTGGCCGCGACGGAGAGGTCTGCAAGCGGCATCCACGGTGTTTGGGAGGGCTTGCAATGCTCGGTTCAAGGTTGCCGGAGCATCTGAGGGTTCGTATATAGACAGCGGGAACATAGCGCGGGAAAACCCGCCGACTCCAGCCGAGTTCATCCATGTCTTGGAATAATCAGAACAGCCCCTGGGGCTCGGGCAGCGGGTCCGGAGGCTGGGGAACCGGCCCGGGAACGCCTCCGCCTGGGGGGCCGCCGCAGAATCCGATGGGCGATGCGATCAAGGCCGCCCGCAAGTTCTTCCAGTCGTCCGTGCCCGGCGGCAAGAAGTTCATCCTGCTCGGCATCGCCGTGGTGGCCGGGATCTGGTTGGCCAGCGGCTTCTATACGGTGGGGCCCCAGGAGCAGGGGGTGGTTCTCCGCTTCGGCGAGTACGTGACCACGACCCAGCCCGGCCTCAACTACGTGCTGCCGCGCCCCATCGAGGAAGCGATCGTGGTGCCCGTGACCCGGACCCGCAACGTGGAGATCGGGTTCCGGAGCGGCGGTGGCGCCCGCAACATCGACGACGAGAGCCTGATGCTCACGGGCGACGAGAACATCATCGACGTCAACTTCGTCGTGCAGTGGGTCATCAACAACGCGGGCGATTTTGTCTTCAATCTCCGCAACCCCGACCAGAACGTCCGTGACAGCGCGGAGAGCGTGATGCGCGAGATCATGGGACAGACGCCGATCGAATTCGCGCTGGCCGAGGGGCGCGATCAGGTGCGCCAGCAAGCACAGCTGCTCCTGCAGGAAATCCTGGACCGCTACAAGACCGGGATCAGCCTGACCGCAACCCTCCTGCAGCGGGCCGACCCGCCGCCACCCGTCATCGACGACTACCGCGACGTGCAGCGTGCCCGGGCGGACCAGGAACGCCTCGTCAACGAGGCGCAGGCGTACGCCAACCGGATCGTCCCGGAGGCCAAGGGTGAGGCGGCGCAGATCCGCGAGGGCGCGGAGGGGTACCGGCAGCGTGTCATTGCCGAAGCCGAGGGTGCTGCGCAGCGCTTCCTCTCGGTCTACGGCGAATATGCACAGGCGAAGGTCGTCACGCGGCAGCGGATCTACCTTGAGACGATGGAATCCCTGATGAGCAACATGAACAAGGTCATCGTCGACGATTCGGGAGGACAAGGCGTGGTGCCGTACCTGCCGCTGCCGGAACTCCATCGACGGGCGCTTGAGGGGAGTGCAAACTGATGCAGCGTACCATCGGGATCGTGCTCGGCGTGCTCGCGGCCGCGGCTGCCGTGGCGGCCTACGAGAGCTTCTTCATCGTGGACGAGCGCGAGCAGGCGATCGTCCTGCAGTTCGGCGAGCCCAGGCGCGTGGTCCAGGAACCGGGGCTGCAGTGGAAGATTCCGTTCATCCAGAACATCACAGTCTTCGACAAGCGCATCCTGCTGTTCGACAGCCCGGTTGAGGAGATCATCTCGGCCGATCAGAAACGCTTGATCGTCGACGCCTTCGCCCGCTACCGCATCGTCGACCCGCTGCTGTACTACCAGACCATCCGGTACGAGGTGGGGCTGCAGACCCGGCTCGGGTCGATTATCAACAACAGCCTCCGTGAGGTCCTCGGCGGTGTGCCGCTGCAGTCGGTGATATCCGTCCAGCGGGCGTCGCTGATGACGGCGGTCGCCGACGACGTACGCAGCGAGGCCGAACTGTTCGGGCTCCAGGTCGAGGACGTGCGCATCCGTCGCGCCGATCTTCCGAACGAGAACTCGGAAGCCATCTACCGCCGCATGCAGACCGAGCGTCAGCAGCAGGCGGCGCAGATCCGCGCCGAGGGCGAAGAGCAGGGCCTGCGCATCCGCGCGGCCGCCGACCGCGACAAGACCGTGATCCTGGCCGAGGCTGACCGCGACGCCGATGTCCTGCGGGGACAGGGGGATGCGGAGAAGAACAGGATTTTCGCCGACGCCTTCGGGCGTGATCCCGATTTCTTTGCGTTCTACCGCTCGATGCAGGCCTACGAGAAGGCGCTGACGGCCGACGACACGACCATGGTGCTGTCTCCCAACAGCCAGTTCTTCCAGTTCTTCGACAACGACGCCGCCACCCTCAGAGAGTAGGCGGGGCCCCGGTAGTTGAACGACCTGTGGGCTGCGCTCGGGCTTGTGCTTTTGATCGAAGGCGCACTATATGCGTTGTTCCCCAATGGGATGCGCAACGTCCTCAAGCGTTCGCTCGAGATCCCGGCGTCCGCTGTCCGCGCCGCCGGCATCGCCGGTGCGGGCGGAGGCCTGTTCGTCATCTGGCTCATCCGGGGGTAACCCACCGCCAGACCGCATTTGGAGGTTGTCCATGATCCGCCCGTCTGCCGTGCTCCGTGCAACTGCTGCGCTCTCCGTCATCGCATTCCTTGCCGTGGGCGCCGTCGGCCGGGCGCAGGCCGCCGAGACCGTACTACCCGACTTCGCCGATCTCACGGAGCGGCTGCTGCCGTCGGTCGTGAGCATTGCGACCGTGATGCGGACCGCGAGCGGGCCCGAGGCGCGACCGCAGTTCCCCCTGCCGCCTGACGCCTTTCCGCCGAATTCCCCGTTCCGCGACTTCTTCCAGGACTTCTTCGAGCGTGGCCCCCAGCAGTCCCCCAATCGGCGGCCTCCGCGCAGCTTCGGCGGCGGCTCCGGCTTCCTGATCGAGGCGGACGGCTACATCGTCACCAACCATCACGTGGTCGAGGACGCGGTCGAGATCGCTGTGACACTGTACGACGGCAAGACGTACCAGGCGGAAGTGAAAGGGACGGACCCGAAGACCGATCTGGCGCTGCTCAAGATCGAGGCTGACGAGCCGCTGCCGGTGGTCGAGTGGGGCGATTCCGATGTTGCCCGCATGGGCAACTGGGTGTTCGCGATCGGCAACCCGTTCGGGCTTAGCAGCACGCTGACCGTCGGGGTGATTTCGGCGCTGGCGCGCGACATCCGCTCGGGTCCGTTCGACTCCTACATCCAGACCGACGCTGCCATCAACCGCGGCAATTCCGGCGGCCCGCTGTTCGACCTGGACGGCCGGGTCATCGGCGTCAACACGTCGATCTATTCGCCGCCGGGCGGTGCCGGCGGGTCGGTGGGGATCGGTTTCGCGGTGCCCTCGGCCATCGCGATGACGGTGGTGGCCCAGATCCGTGAACTCGGCCGCACGCGCCGGGGGTGGCTGGGCGTGCAGATCCAGGGCGTCGGCGAGGACATTGCCGAATCCCTGCGCCTCGAGGAACCTGCCGGAGCCCTGGTCGCCGTCGTGTTCCCCGACAGTCCGGCCTACCAGGCGGGCGTCCAGCCGGGCGACGTCCTGCTCAAGTTCGGCGGGAAGGACGTCCCCACGGTGCGCGAACTACCGCGGATGGTCGCCGGCGCGGACGTCGGCAGCGAAATCGAGATCGAACTCTGGCGCGACGGCAAGATGGAGAAGGTTTGGGTCACACTGGGCGAGCTCGAAACGGCCGAGGCGGCCCTGGCGAGCGCCGAGACGGAGCCGGCCAGCGCCGAAGCGCTCGGGCTGACGCTCTCCAGCCTGACGGTCGAGGAACGCTCGCGCCGGACCATCGACGAGGAAGTGCGCGGGGTGGTGGTGACCGAGATCGCCGTGGACTCCGACGCCGCGGCGAAGGGCATGCAGGTCGGTGACGTGATCGTGGAGATCGGTCGTACGCCGGTGCGGACCCCCGCCGAAGCGGTCGAGGCGGTCAGCCGCCTGGCGGAGGAGGGGCGGACGTCCATCCTCCTCCTGGTGAACCGCGAGGGCAACAACCTGTTCGTCGCCCTGCGCACCACTGAGAGCTGAGCCGGCCGGGGCCCGTCCCCGACCCCATGACATCCGCGCGGCCCCAGATCTACGTGGTGGCCGGGCCGACCGCTTCCGGCAAGTCGGCATTCGCCGAGGCGCTGGCACTGCGCCTCGGCGGACAGGTCGTCAACGCGGACAGCGTGCAGCTCTACGGCGCGTTTCGGGTACTCACTGCCCGCCCCAGTCCCGCTGCCGAGCGCCGCCTGCCGCACCTCCTGTACGGGATCCTTGGCCCGCTCGAGCCGTGTTCGGCCGGACGCTGGCGTGCGCTGGCGACCGAGGCGATCGGGAGCGGGCATGCCGAGGGACGCCCGTCGGTCGTCGTCGGCGGCAGCGGTCTCTACCTCGAGGCGCTGCTCGGGGGCTTCGCACCGATCCCCCCGGTTCCGGCCGCGGTACGCCAGCAAGCCCTCCGCTGCCTCGAGGAACTCGGCCCGCAAGGGCTGCATGCGCGACTCAGGACCGTGGATCCCGAGCTTGCCGGGCGGCTGCAGCCCGCTGACCGGCAGCGGATCACGCGCGGCTGGGAGGTGTGGCTGGCGACGGGCCGCCCCCTCTCCGCCTGGCAGGCGGACGCGCCGGCGCCTGGCGGCCTTGATCCATGCCGCATCCTGCTCCGCCCGCCCCGGGCCGCCGTGCGCGCGGCAATCGATGTGCGCGTCGGGCGCATGCTGGCCGCCGGGGCGCTGGAGGAGGTGCGCGCGTTCGCAGAACTGGACCTGCCGGCGGACGCAGCCGTGCGCAAGGCGCACGGGCTCCGGGCGTTCACCCGGCACCTGCGGGGCGACATCACGCTCGCCGCAGCGCGGGAGCTCACGGTCAACGAGACCCGGCAGTACGCCAAGCGCCAGGACACGTGGTTCCGCCAGCGCTATGCGGAAGACCATCTCCTGGAGCACGCTCCCGACGTGATCGCAGCCGAGGCAGAGACTTTGGCGCGGGAGGTGGCGCCGCCGGCGGGGGAGGAGTTGCTCTGACGCGCCGACCGGCAGGGGATCCGGGTGTTCGTGGGGTCGTCCAGGCGCGGCCCGCTCGCCGAATCGACGCCGGTCGCGGCGGGCCGGTCCCGGCTGCGGCCGGGGGTGAACTGCGCCCGCAGGGGACTCCGGGTTGCCCGGAGTGTCACTTCCCGCCACGATAGACGGCCACCATCGCATGACTTCCGCTTGGGGATTCGATCATGATTCGCTTGGAACCGCTTGAGGGATCCTTCGGCTGCGCCGCCTACGGAGTCGACCTTGCGGACGGGGTGGATGACGACCAGTTCCGGACGCTGTCCCAGGCGCTCTATCGGCATCGGGTCCTGGTGCTGAAGGGTCAGGCCTGCGACGAGGTTTCCTACCTCCGCTTCGGCCGCCAGTGGGGCACGCCGATCCAGCACGTGGTCGATACGGCGCGCATGGCCGGTTATCCGGACATGCTGGAGGTCGGCAACGCGGGCACCCGCGCGCCCAGGCCGATCCGGCTGAACGCCGCGGCCTTCTGGCATACGGACCAGTCCTACGAGGCCGACGTGGCCACGGCGACGATGCTCTATGCCCGCAAGGTGCCCGACGAGGGCGGCGAAACCCGGATCCTCGACATGAAGGCCGCCTACGACGGTCTCGATGACGTCATGCGCCAGCGGATCGCGGGGCTGGTCGCGATGCACTACTACGGCGCGACGTCGGGGCGCGACGGCGAGCTGCCGACACCCAGGCTCAGCGATTCTCAGGCGGCGAACGTGCCGCCGGTGCCGCATCCTCTGGTGCGTCCCCACGCGGTGACCGGCGAGACCGCGCTCTATGCGATTGGTGGCACCGCCTTCGCCATTGCCGGGATGCCGACGACGGATGCGGAAGTGCTGATCCGCGCGCTCAAGGCCCACTGCGTGCAGGAGAAGTACATCTATGCCCACAAGTACGAGGTCGGGGATGTCGCGATCTGGGACACCCAGATGACCATGCACTGTGCGGTGCCGATCGGCCCGCCGGAGGGCCCCGGGACCGAACGCCTGCTGTGGCGGATCAGCGTCCGCGGGGTGCCGGGGATCTACCGCCGCGAGGCTGCGGCGGCGTGATCGACGTCCACTACTGGCCGACTCCCAACGGAAAGAAGGTCACGATCCTCCTGGAGGAATGCGGGCTCCCCTACCGGATCGTGCCTTGCCATATCGGGCGGGGCGACCAGTTCGTGGACGAATTCCTCCGGATCAGCCCGAACAACCGCATGCCGGCGATCGTCGACCGGGATCCGCCCGGCGGTGGCGAGCCGATCGCGGTCTTCGAGTCCGGGGCCATCATGATGTACCTCGCCGAACAGGCCGGGCGGTTCTGTCCGCAGGATCTGCGGGGGCGCACCGAGGTCAACCAGTGGATCATGTGGCAGATGGCCAACCAGGGCCCCAAGACCGGCGAGCGCGGCCACTTTGGCAGATTGGGCGAGTCCGCGGGCGACCAGAGCTATGCGCTCGAGCGGTTCACCAACGAGGTCAACCGCCTCTACGGCGTGCTGAACAACCGCCTCTACGATCGGCCGTACGTCGCGGGCGACCAGTACACCATCGCCGACATGATCAGCTATCCGTGGACGGTGGGCTGGAAGTCCCAGGGGCAGGACATCAGGGAGTTCCAGCACTTCGAGCGCTGGTTCGACGAGATCTCGGCGCGTCCGGCGGTCCAGCGGGGGATGGCTGCGGGATCGGACCTCGGGGAGGATCCCTCCACATTGTCGGAGGAGGAAAAGGCGCGCCGGCGCGGCCTCCTCTACAACCAGCGCGCCCGCCCGGCTCCCGCGTGAGCGTGCCGCTCGCCAGCTTGCGGGGACGACGGGGATTCTGATGCGCGACCTTGCAAACACCGTGGCGTGGGTGACCGGTGCCGGTACCGGCATCGGGCAGGCCGGCGCGCTGGCCCTTGCCGCCGCCGGCTCCCAGGTCGTCCTGTCGGGCCGGCGACAGGCGGAGCTCGAGCGGACGGCCAAGCAGATCGGAGAACAGGGCGGTACCGCCGTGGTCGAGCCGCTGGACGTCACCGACACCGAGGCGGTGGACGCGGTCGCCCGTCGGATCGAGGACCGCTGGGGCCGATGCGACATTCTCGTCAACTCGGCCGGCATGAACGTCCGTGACCGGCATTGGAGCAACGTCGACCGCGCCGACTTCGAGAGGGTGATGGCGGTCAATGTCAACGGCGCGTTCTTCTGTGTCCAGGCGGTGCTGCCGATGATGCGGGCCCGCCGGGACGGACTGGTGATCAACGTCTCATCGTGGGCGGGGCGATACCACAGCGCCATCACGGGCCCGGCCTACGGCGCGTCGAAGTTCGCCATGACGGCGATGAGCGCCAATCTCAATATCGAGGAGTGCGTGCACGGCATCCGTTCGTGCGCGCTCTGCCCGGGTGAGGTGGCAACCCCCATTCTCGACCAACGGCCCATTCCGGTGTCCGACGAGGACCGCGCGCAGATGGCGCAGTCGGAGGATTTGGGTGAGCTCATTCTGTTTGTCGCCCGCACGCCCGCCCACGTCTGTCTGAACGAGATTGTCGTCAGCCCGACCTGGAACCGAGGCTACGTCCGGCAGCGCCCGGCCTAGGCGGGACCGAGTACTGCCGAGGGAGTTTGGTGGCTGCGGCCACCGGCCTCGCAGACCAGACGGCGGTGGGTGCCACTGCGCATCAGGAGCCAAAACCGGTCGTCTGGAGGCCTTTCGTTTCCATCATTAATACAAGAACGTAGGTCGGGAAAATTTGTCCAGCCGGCCGGCGCTCGCCATTGACTGCCCACCGGTCCTGCCACAGAATGAACAGGCTCGCGAAGGTAGCGCGGATCCATCGCACCGAGTGGTCCTCCGGCTTGCGCGGCTCGTGCCGAGGGGTGTCATCCGCCAACATGCAGTTTCCAATTGAGTGGAGGGCGATGGCCCTTCCGGGCTCGTCTGCCCGTTCCACGGCCACGCGCTCCCGTGGGAGTTTCGGGCGAGCATGTCAGGCCGCCGTCGTCGGCATCCTCCTGGCCGCCGTCCTGGCCGGTGTTCCGGCTGCCGCCGACAACCACCTGTCGACAGACCCCAAGGTCGTTGAAGCGAGGGAGCTCTACACGGCCGGCCGCCATGAGGATGCGGTTGCGGTCCTCCGGCCATTGGTGGCTGACGCCACCCGGCCCGACCGCACGGATGTCCGTTTTCTCCTCGGTCTGAATGCGATCGAGGCAGCCGCTCGCCAGTCCACGCGCGCAAGCCAGGTCGCGTTTCTGGACGAGGCCATTGCGGCGCTCCACGCGATTTTGATCGACCGGCCGGAACTCGTGCGCGCGCGGCTCGAGCTGGCGCGCGCGTTCTTCATGAAGGGGGAGGACGCCCTCGCCCGGACGCATTTCGAGCACGTCCTGGCCGGCAAGCCGCTGCCAGCGGTGGCTACCAACGTCAACCTATTCCTGTCGGCGATTCGGGCGCGACGGAACTGGACGGCCTATGGAGGCGCAGCGCTGGCTCCGGACAGCAATATCGGCTCCTCAACGGAATCCGACACCATTTATATTTTCGGTCTGCCGTTTCAGCGCAACAACTTCCAGGGCGTGACGTCGGGGCTAGGCCTGTCAGTGTGGGGAGGCGGCGAATACCAGTATCCCCTGCGCCCCGACCTCCGCATCCGAGCGGGAGCCGATGGGTCGCGCCGGGAGTACGAGGGGCGCGACTTCGACCAGACGTTCGCCTCCGTGCATGTGGGGCCGCGCTGGCTGATCGGTCGGCGGACGGAAGCAAGTCTTCTGGCCAATGGCCGCCGGAGGTGGCTTGGCGGCGAAGAGAGTTCGACGGCCTTTGGGGCTCGTCTAGAAGTTGCGCACCTCGTCACGCCGCGGTGGCGTGCCCGCGGGCAGTTGACCTGGCACGATCGCGATTGGGCGCAGGAAGAGGATGCCTCGAGGGACGGGCCCGTGATGTCTCTGTTTCTCGGCTCCCAGTGGGCGGTGTCGCCGACTGTGCGGGTGAGTGGAGCCGTCGGGTACAATCGTGATCGGACGGAAACCCTCAACTGGCGGAACGCCAATCGGTGGGTGCGGGCCGGGGTTTCGGTCAATCTGCCGCTCGGCTTCACGGTCGGTGCCGGTGCCGAGTACCACCGGACGCAGTACAAGGGTGACTGGCACCCGTTTACCCCGAATGGAGCTTCGCGGAGCGACCGAACGCGGTTCGTGAACGTCTCGGTCTACAATCGGGCGTTCACGGTACTCGGTCTCAGTCCTCAGCTTGTCCTGGTCAACGAGTCGCGCACCTCGAACGCTCAGCTCTATGATTACCAGCGCAATCGCGCGGAGCTTCGCTTCCAACGTCAATTTTGACGGGTTTTGCTGCTATTGTGACGCAGATTCGCGGTTTTCGGCCCGCATGCGATTGGCTTGGGCTGGTTGCCAGAGCCAACGAAATACCATATGGTGTGCCGATTCGGACGCGGACTACAACAGTTGGCCCGTCGGCCTGCGCCCTAGGAGGAACTCCAGTCATGCAGCACCTACCCCGCACCGGCCTTGGTGTCCTTGTCGTCGTCCTCGGCTCGCTGACCCTGTCGGCCTGCGCCGGGCTGTGCAGCGGCGACCAGTGCAAAGAAAAGATGGCGATGCAGGCAGCCGGCATGGAAGCCAATGCCGCCGCAGCGGACGCCGCAGGCCAGGCTGCTGCAGCCAACAGCGCGACCCTTGCGGCGAATGCCGACGGCGACGCTGAACTGCTGCGCATGGTTGAGCGCGCATTGGCCATGGCCGAGCAGAACCGGGCAGCATTGAGGGTTCTTTCGGAAAAGATCGACCGCATGTTTATGGAGATGACTACCAAGTAGGCATCCCGCCGACACGTCCCCCCGGTCCGCCGGGGGCAGCAGCTATGAGCCCGGGGGCCCGCGAGGGTCTCCGGGCTTTGCTGTTTGCAGGGTTCGTCGCGCCGCGGTCGGGACCCTCGGTTCCCGATCCTTCTGTTTCCGGACGTTTAATCGGGCAGGCGGAGTCCGGTGAACTGGGGTAGCCGAATGCTCCTCCGGTAGCTGGGCGGCACGATCTGCCGATTGCCGGGAGGAGTTGTCAACGTTTCAGCGGGCGAGTGGATATCCGAACCTCTAAAGCGCGGCGCAGGTGCATCGGTTGTCGGCCCGGATAACCATCGGCGAAGCAGTCGGACGCCCGTCGGGGCGCTGCGGGCCAGTCGTGGTTGGTCGGCTCGCTTCGTGCAAGGCTGCTGTTTCCCAAGCCCGATATCGAAGGCGCCACCGGAAGGCAGGTGGCGGCCGCCACAAGTTTCCGCCAATGGTCCAGTCAGGGACGAAGCAACTGACGGCCCCGCAACTACGGGCCCTGGAGTCCCACGACGGCTTGGGGTCGCGAGTCCGGACTCACACGGACCGGCAGACTTACACGAACCGGAACCCCGGTTGCTCCCCGTACCGCTGCGCGCACCCGGGTCCAGTCAATTCGCGCGATTTCGGTGCCCGCTGCCTTCTGCACCACCGCTGCTGCGACCGGAAAGAGCTCTTCCGGGGCCAGGTCGGGAGGGGCCTCGACACCCTCGCCTCTTTCACGGGCGTACTTCGGGTCCTGATGGACTTCCACATAGAAGTCCTCGCCGTCCCAGCCCGCCTTGATCGGCTGGTTGACAATTTGAACCGGGGTCCCGGGCTGCACGTTCTCGAAAAGCCAGGCGACACTTTCCGGATACATCCGAATGCAGCCGTGCGTGACCCGCATGCCAATGCCCCACGGCTTGTTGGTGCCGTGAATCAGGTAACCGGGCATCTCGAGGTAAATCGCGTGGCTGCCAAGCGGGTTGTCGGGGCCCGGCGGCACGACCGGCGGCCATGACGGATCCTCTTCCAGGATGGACTTCGGCACGTACCACGAGGGATTTTCAGCCTTCCGCACGATCTTGGTCTCGCCGAGCGGGGTGGCCCAGTTGTAGCGTCCAACCCCGAGGGGAAACGAGACGGGCTCCGCCCCGTCCTCCGGGAAGTAATACAGTCGCAGTTCGGCGAGATTGATGATGATTCCGGTGCGCCGCCCCGCCGGAAATACATAGCGCGATGGCAGTATGAGGGTTGTATCGGCCTTCGGAACCCAAGGGTCGACGCCGGGATTCGCACTCATGATTTCGGTGAACGCGAGAGCCCGCGGGCGGGCCACCTGGATGAGCGTTTCCGTCCCCTTGACGCGGTAGTCTGCAATGGTGCCCAGCAGGTCCGAACGGATGGAATCTGCTGCTTCGGCCCGACCGAGGGTGACAACGAGCAAGGATGCGATCATGCACCACCGCGACAACGACATAGAACTCGCCTCCCTGGTTCGCACGATTCCCGACTATCCCAAACCCGGGATACTATTCCGCGATATTACAACGCTTATTCAGGACGGGTCGGGATTCCGGCGGGCAACAGACCTGCTGGCGGATCGCTACCGGGCCCGGAACGTCGGCAAGGTCGCGGGAGTCGAGGCGCGGGGGCTGATCTTCGGCGCGGCGGTGGCCGCTTCTCTCGGCGTGGGCTTCGTGCCTGTACGGAAGGCGGGCAAGCTGCCGCATGAGACCGTTGCCGAGACCTACGCCCTGGAATACGGCACGGACACGCTGGAAATGCACCGTGACGCCGTGCGGGCTGGCGAGCGAATCCTGCTGGTTGACGATCTCCTTGCCACCGGCGGCACGGCGGTCGCCGCAGCCAATCTCGTGCGCCGGGTCGGAGGCGTGCTTGAGGAATGCGCCTTTGTGATCGAGCTCACCGGCCTGCCGGGCAGGAAGCGCTTGGCGGAAGCCGGGATTCCGATGCACGCCCTGTTCGCCATGAGCGATAGTTGAGCGGTGCTCCCCCCTTGCGTCGCTGGCCTGAAGCCAACGGTCTCCCGCGCGTTCGATGGGCGAGCCGCCCAGTTATTTCACCAGCTCACGTCGCGCAGTGTTCCGCAGGTCGAACGACGACCAAAAGGTCTGAACCGTTGCCGAGGGATAACTTGGGGAGGATGCGGCCGCTCGGTCAGGTCGGGTTCAGCGTTCGGTGGCGCATGATGTGTCGGCGCGAGAGGCAATGGAGCATCCGGATCAACAACCTGTGGCGGTTCTGTTTCGCGTGGCCGGAGGGAAGCCCCGGCCCGACTTGCGTGGAAATCGTCGACTGCCATTGAGAAGGAGGCACGCCATGACGCGCGAACCGAACCACCCGGGCGAAACACTGCGGGAGGACCTCGATGCACTGGGGATGAGCGCGGCGGAGCTCGCCCGGCGGATCGAGGTCCCGATGAACTGCACTACCGAAATCCTCAATGGTCGCCGCGCCGTCACCGGCGACACGGCACTGCGGCTGGGGTATTTCTTCGGGACGTCGGGCGAATTCTGGCTCAACCTGCAAAAGCTCTCCGAGTTGCGGCGCGCCGAGCAGAAGAACGGTGCGGCAATCGCCCGGCTGGTCTCGCTGGACGACAACGAACGGTTGTGGGCCTCTCGGGGTAAGGCGCCGCCGGCACTCCGCGGCCGAGGTGGGCACGGGGGGCCACATGTGCATCGCCTGGGGACGCCATGTTCGCAGTCGGCGCGCTGCGTCGCTGGGGTGCTGACCATTGTTCTGGAGGGAATCCTGTGTCCCAAAAGAAATCAAATTCACACATGCTTAAGTTCTTGACGATTTTCTTCTGACGTGCTTGAAAAGTTCCGGCGACGGCATGCAGCCAGGCAAGCGGATGCCCGCCTACCTGAACCGGTCGATGTACCGTTGCCGCCTGCGGTTACCGTGCCACAGATACGTGCATGTAGGTGCGAAGTGTCGCCGGGCTTGCTGTCGCAAGCGCGAACGGAGCAAACTGACGAGCGAAGCGGGTGGGGAGTCCCTCCCGGCCAACGCCCGGTACACTCACTGACGCAAATACATTGAGAGGAGTTTCGGGATCTGGCTTATATTCCTGCTCCGCACGTTCGGAACATGTTTCGGACCAGGACTGCGACGCCGGCTGGACGGCCGGGCCAGCCACGAGTCGACACCCCAAAGGCGGGCCCGATTTTTCCGCCTTCACCAACACGGCATTGCAGGACGCGAATCGGTGCAACCTGACGAGGACATGGAGAATCGCCGGGCAGTCCCGCGATGTGCAAGGGGGCGCGATTCTGCGTGCGGCTAGCGGCAGCTTGCGATTGCCGCATCGGTGCCCGCTTTTTCTGAGTCCGTGCTACGTGGCGTCCGTGCTGCCCCTGCCCCTGGCGATCTCGACTCGACCAGGCACGCGCAATAGTATATGCTATGCATATGCCAAGCAGTCACCGGAACGTTCCCGCCGCCGCTCGCCCCGCCCGCCTGTTTCGCAACGGGCGGAACCAGGCCGTTCGAATTCCCCGCGACCTCGAGTTCGCCGCGGACGAGGTATTGATATACAGCGAGGACGACCGTCTGGTCTTGGTACCCGTTCGGCGAGTACCCGCTCTTGCCGAGGTGCTATCCCGACTGACCCCCTTGGACGAGGGGTTTCCAAACATCGAGGATCCGCCCACCAAGGCCGAAGATCCACTCTGACGTGCCAGCGTTGCAATACATGCTGGACACGAACGCCGTGTCCGATCTCGTGCGAAGGCCTGGTGGCCGGGTTGCGCGTCGTGCGGCCGCACTTGAGGCCGGAAGCATTGCCGTCAGCGTTATCGTTGCCGCGGAACTGCGGTACGGAGCGGAACGTCGTGGTTCGGTACGCCTGAGCAGACAACTCGAAGCAGTGCTGTCGGCCATCGAGACGCTTCCGCTCACCACGCCGGCGGATATCCACTACGGCTTGATCCGTGCCGGGCTCGAGCGGCTCGGTTGCCCCATCGGCCACAACGACCTCCTGATCGCAGCCCATGCCAGAGCACTTGGCGTAGCCCTGGTGACCAACAACGTGGGCGAGTTCAGTCGGGTCCCGAACCTTGTAGTTGAGGATTGGCGATGACGCCGGGAAACCAGCGTCGGCCAGGTGCAGACTCGGTCTGAAACCCGCCGCGACGGCAAGTAGTCAGGCGGGCGGGTGCCGGCCCACCTGAACCGGTCGACGTACCATTGCCGATCACGGATATGGCGCTACAGATACGTGCACGTAGGTGCGAAGTGTCGCCGGGCCTGCTGTCGCAAGCGCGAACGGCGCAAGTTCACGTACGGAGCAGGAGGGACCGGATGCGACCATTGGGAGGCACGGTGCGAGCCGTGCTGGCCACGCTGGGACTGGGTGTCGGGATGCTTGCGGTGTCGGGCCAGGCCATGGCCAACGAGCACCGGCTCTCGGATTGGTACCTGGCGGCCGGCGCAGGCGTGACAGGTGCTTCCGGCTTGGAACAGGCCGGCCGCAACCGCGACACGACCTGTTACCCGGACGATGACTGCGGGCACCTGCCCGGGGGAGCTCCCGCGGGCTACCGGTGGTTCTACGACCTCCACGCGAATCGCGGGGCGGCAGCGGAAATTGCGATCGGCCGACACTTCGGACCCTTGCGTCTGGAGGTGTCGCTGGCCCACCGACGCAGCGGGGTCGAGCAGGAATTCACCAGTATCACGTACCTCGACGGCTCCCGGCTTATGCCTGCGGCGGAGAGCGACTACGAGTCCACCTCCTCGGGCTCAGTCGACGATCTCACGACCCGCACCCTGTCGCTCAACGTCTATCGCGATGTCTCACTCGGGCTGCGCCGGATCACGCCGTATGTCGGCGCGGGTCTGGGCGTTTCCTCTGTGGAGCTTTCCGGGCTGTACTACGAAAGCAGGTACAGGTGCCGGCCGGACACTCCATGCGACGGTCCCGGCCAGTACGACGGCCGGCAGGATGGCGACGTGTCCGACATCGTCCCGTCGGGGCACCTTCATGTGGGTGCGGACATGAGGCTGGGCGACAGGCTCCTCCTGGGCCTGAAGCTGACCTACAGCGTGATCGGCGACGTCGAGGATCGTGGCGCGTATGCGCTCCACAGGGTTCCCGGCCTGACCAGCGTCACGGAAATCAGCGGCATTCGCCAGTGGTCGCTGATGCTGGGCGTCAAGTATCGGTTCGACGGCTGATCGGGCTCGGGGCGGGCGGCGTTGCAGTACCCGCCGCGTTGGCCGGAGAATGGAACCCGGGATCAGCCGGACTCGAGGGCTCGGACGAACGCGGATTGCTCCCGTGCAGCCGCCATCATGAACGGGAGGTCACCGCCCGCCAGCAGCAACCGGAAGCCCATGCCGACGTAGCGCTCGAGCAGGTCCCGCTGGTAGACGCCGCCGAGCCCGGCGTACGTCCCGTGGGCCGCGCAGGCGGCAAGAACCTTCTCGTACGCGCCGGCGATCCGCGCATGGCCGATCTGCCCGGCAATTCCCATCTCGATGGCGAGGTCGTTCGTGCCGACCAGCAGGGCGTCCACGCCCGGCACCGCGGCGATCTTCGCTGCATTGTCGATGGCCTGCGGAGTCTCCAGCATCACCACCACGAGGGTTGCGGCGTTGATCGCCGCGGTCGCCTCCGGGATCGGGACGGACTGGAAGCCGAGCTGCGGCAGGGCTCCGGTGATCGACCGCCGACCCACCGGGGGATACTTGCATGCGGCGGCGACTTCGGCGGCACGCTCCGGGGTGTCGACGTGGGGGATGACCACACCCAGCGCCCCCCCGTCCAGGACCCGGGTGGCGGTGCCGAGTGCGCGCTCGTGCACGCGGACGACCGGGGTGATGCCGGCCGCCTGGGCGGCGACGCAGATCTGGGCGGCCGTGTCCACGGACATCGTGTTGTGCTCCAGGTCGACGAACAGCCAGTCGTAGCCGCAACTCTGCATGATGGGGCCGATGTCGACAGTGCGCGCCTGCCGGAGGCCGACACCGATCGCGAGACCGCCCGAATCGAGACGTTCGCGGGCATGGTTGATGATGTCGGGCATGGGGGTTCTCCTGGCCTGATGGCACCAGCTGCACGGTGCGGATCGTACTAGGATCGCTTCGTCAGCATGCGGGTTAGCTGCTCGCGGGCGTCTTGAAGGGCTCCGGGCGCTTCCCGCTGCTGGCAGCTCTACTGGCGCCGTTCAACTTCAAGGTCATCGCAGCGCTGGTCGCGTTCGCGCCGCCGGCCCGTGTGTACCTGGGTGGTCGCTGCGGTTTAGGTCACGTAGCGGGGATGTGCATGTTGGCCGGGGAGTTTACGTATTTCTCATCTTTTCTGGTGTAGTTAGAGAAATGCAGGAAAAGGAATCGACAATCCGCAAGAACGAGGTTATCGTTTTTCAGTGTTTATCCTCTTTATACATCAATGTTTAGGGTGAGTTAGAGTTCTTCCGGCCATGATGCCACTGCCTCTCCCAGAACGCGTGCCAGCGGTCGCCGACAATCCTGTTCCATCCGCCGCACGGCCGGCAGGGTATGCAGCGCTCATTGCCGCATTCGACCTGCGCGTGCCGGTTCCGGATCGGCTAATCGCGATTGGAGAGAAACACACGTTCCGGCGAGAAGCATGCTGGCATGTACTGACTCCGCGCTATGAACCCGCCGCCACGATTGCCGCCCACGTAGAGTTCGCGCTCAAACACGAGGGCGTCGATCTTGGCGTCCTCTGCGCCTTGTTCCAGGCAGCACCCAGCAAGTTCATCGAAGACTGGGTGCGATCGCGGCCGACCGGGCAGTATGCCCGCCGGACCTGGTTTCTCTACGAATGGTTGACGGCTTCCCGCCTGAATCTGCCTGATGCTCCCAAAGCACCCTACGTCGGCGTGCTCGACGAGCAACGCCAGTTCGCTGTACGCGGGGAGACCATTACCCGCTACCGCATTCGCGACAACCTGCCCGGTACTCCGGACTTCTGTCCGCTCGTCCGCCGTTCCGATGCGTTGGCGACCACCATCGGGGAAGACCTGGCCGCGGAGGCGCAAGCCACTGTGCGGAGAACGGCGCCCGACCTGATGGCGCGCGCTGCAGCATTTCTCCTCCTCGAAGATTCCAAGGCCTCCTACGTGATCGAAGGGGAGAGACCACCGCAGAACCGGATTCAGCGCTGGGGACAGGCAATCGCCGACGCCGGGCAACGTCCAATCACCATGGATGAACTGGTCCGCCTGCAGGAGATTGTCATTGCCGATGCCCGTTTCACGCACCTTGGTTGGCGGATGGAAGGGGGCTTCGTTGGCCCGCGCGATCGTCAGACCAACGCTCCTTTGCCGGACCATGTCAGTGCCCGTCCAGAAGATATCGCGACCCTCGTGGAAGGCCTGATCGCTTATGCAGTGCGGAGCGAACAGGGCGGGCTCGATCCAATCGTCGCCGCCGCAGCGGTGGCGTTCGGCTTCGTATTCATCCACCCGTTCGAGGACGGCAATGGCCGGATCCACCGCTGGCTCATCCATCACATGCTGGGCCGCCGAGGGTTCCATCCGTCTGGAGTCGTCTTTCCCATTTCCGCTGTGTTGCTGAAGCGGGTCGTGCGCTATCGCGAAGTGCTGGAGCATTATTCCCGGCCGCGTCTCGCGCTTGTCCAGTGGGAGACGACGCCGTCGCTGAACGTACGCGTCATCAATCAGACGCGAGACCTCTTCCGCTTCGTCGACGCGACGCGCCAGACAGAATTTCTTGCTGATAGCGTGCTCGAGACCGTCCGGGTAACACTTCCGCGCGAACTCGAGTCTCTCCGCCGTTACGACCAGGCAAAGCGGCGCGTCAACGCATTCCTTGACCTGCCGGATGCGACGTTCGATCTGATGCTGGGATTCCTGAGGCAGAATAATGGTCGGTTCTCGCGCCGTGCACGGACGAAGGAATTCGCAAAGCTTACCGATGAGGAGGCAGCTTCCATCGAAGGCATCTACCAGGATGCGCTACTTGAACTCGACCAACCGGGCTAGGGCCCGTTCCCTGCGGAAAACGTCGCTCGCAGGCTTTCGGGACAAGTGAAGCACCCACATAAAGCACGCGACGGCGCGGTGCAGGCCGGCGGTGCGTTGGCGGGACCAAGTCAACCCGCAACTCGGTTGTGTCGGGAAAGCTCGTTCGAAGGTCAGATCGGAATGACCATCGAATATGAAGCTCGGTGTTTGTCGGCCCACGAGACCCAAAGGACCCGGGGGTATGGATCGCGTGCCATGAGGTTGCCGGTCTTCGTCATCTCGAACTTGCCCGAGAGCGGTTTGACAACCCGACATGGAATGCGATGCCGCCCAAACAATTGGCAGCCGCAGTCAAGGCAGGTGGCAGCCGTGTGAGACGGCAGGATGTCGGAAACCCGATTGCGGATTTCCTGACATGCGTGCATCCGGTCGGGAAGGCACGATTGCAGTTGGTATTGTGTAGCCCGCCAACACGAAGGGGGATCGGTATACCAATAGCTACGGCGTCGATGGGAGCCGTTCCTGGATCAGGGTTTCAACACGGGTTAGCCGTTCGCCGAGGGCGGTGGTGCGCTCGCTCAGTGTTTCGATGCGTGCTGTGTCGGCGTTGATGGCCGCTGTGGGTTCACTGCGTGTTTGCCGGATCTCGTCGACGACGGACCAGCCCATGGCGGCAATGAAAAGCGGCACGACAATGGTCGGGAGAGCTGTGCCGGTGGCGGCGGTGATCGTCGCTCCAAGGGCTGGCTTCGCTGCCGTGGCCAGCAGGGACGCAATGGCTTGGGCGAGTTTGGGTTCTGCGCCCGCCGACTCGAGGTGGCGGATTGCGTCGTTGGGGTCGTGAGTCGTGCTCACGTGGTGAATCTACCAATTCGTCGGGTTGGATAGGAGACGCAGGTTGGCCCGGCGGATGGGCTGCAGGCTTGGTGACAGGTGCGGGAGCGTTAGCTGGGGAAGATTGCGCGCTGTCTTGAGGTGGCCCGGAAACCTTTCGCATTTTCTGTCGATTGCGGGAAATGTTTCCGAGTTCGTGTCACACAATGGCCTCTCAAGTTCATGCCGAGCGGCGTTACTGGCGGACAAGATTTCTGACATGGTGTCAGATCGTTTTCAGATATCGTGCCGTTTCACAAGCCGGATGCGCGTCCGCTCCTGATGTGGCCACGGCAGGCGGAACTCCGCTGTCACGAGTTCGTACGACCGGCGCTGGTTGGAGAGGGATGCATGCGACCCACGCTGACAATCGACGATGACATTGCCCGGCAGCTCAAGGACATTGCTCATCAATCGGGCAGGCCGTTCACGGCTGTGATCAATGATGTCCTTCGAGCCGGGCTCGAGGACGGTCGCTCTGCGGGGGGTAGCGAGCCCCGACCGAATGGAGCCTGTCGCAATGGGCGGCGTGGCCGGCCATCATCATCTCGGCAACACCCTGCGCATGGCGGAGCAGCTTGACGACCAGGAGCTTGTTCGGAAGTTCCAGCGCGGGAAATGCATTTGGCTGGAACCAACCTGCTGAGTCACAATTTCAACTTGGATGCGATCTTCCGCAGGCACGCATACGATCGGATGGAGAAGACGCCGTCTGGACAGACCTCCGGCAGGCTGCCCTGCTTCCCTTCCTAAGGGGCACGACGCGCCCAAGGGCCTTTCGCTCAAGGGACACGGGTGCGACCGAGGTCGTCAGGTCACGGCGGCGACCAATCGGTCCAGCGTCTGCGTCATGCGGTCGAGATCGACGGACTCCGACAGGCGGTGATCGCCTCCCCGCACGAGCGTGACCTCCACATCCTCGGCCTCCAGGCGCTCCGCAACTCGGAGGGACGTGTCCCACGGCACGGGCCGCGTCCTGCATTCCGTGGAGCAGACGTACCGGGCACTTCAGGGCGATGGGTCGGTCAAGCAGGACGTGGCGCTCGGCATCCTGCAGCAGATCCCGGGTGATGACGTAGCCCGACTCGTCGTACTCGGAGGGGATGGTGACGCGGCCGTCGCGCTCGACAGCGGCGCGTTCGGCGTCTCCGAACTCGTTTTCCCACATGCGGCGCGTGAAGTCGGGTGCCGCGGCGATGCCGAGCAGGCTCGGCGCCAGCGGTACGAGGGCTAGGTCAGCTTCAAGAATGCAACCGCGACGCCGGCGATAAGGACTTGGGCGAGAATGACCTGGACGATGGCCTTCTGAACAGTGGCTTCGAGATCCGATTTGACGGCTGCCAAGTCGGCTTGCACGGCTGCAATGTCAGCCTTGGTCGCGAGGCTGGAATCAGCGCGGCTCACGGTAGCGACGATGGCTTCGGCAAGTTTCGTATCTGCGCCCGCCGCCTCAAGGTTGCGGATAGCTTCGTGGGTGTCGATCATGATGGTCATTGGCGGATAGTACCAATTTTTCGCGGGGGGGGGTCGGGAACGCTCAGATGGAAGATGTATCGTGCAGCGCCCCCAAAGCCGACAGACAACCCGTAGTCCGGTGCAAACTAGCCGTGTGCTGGCAATGCGGGTCGGTCCCGACCACGAACCGGCGAAGGTAGAGCGCGGATGGTCGCGACTGCCGCCCGGGTGAGGGGTGTGCACACGTTACGGGCGGCAGACTCGGACCGCGGCGATTCCACGTTCAATGAGCCGGTCACTCTCCAGGATCGAGAACGCCCTTGCGCAAGTTCGTGTTCTTTTGAGACCGGGCACTGCCGGAAAGAATTCGGTTGGCGCTGAGCCGCCTGTATCCGACGGGGGTTCTCGCGGGCACGTGGCTGGCCAGGCGTGACCCCGGAGGTCCGGTTCCTCCTTCGACGGCTTCAGCAGCGCTTAGGACTCCCTCCGCGAACCTATTCCCGCTGTCGGGAAATAGTAGAAAGGAGCAGGTCCAGCGTCCGCGTCATGCGGTCGAGATCGACGGGCTCCGACAGGCGGTGATCGCCTCCCAGCACGAGCGTGATCTCCACATCCTCAGCCTCCAGGCGCTCCGCAATTCGCAGGGATGTCTCCCACGGCACGGCCGCGTCCTGCATTCCGTGGAGCAGACGTACCGGGCACTTCAGGGCGATGGGTCGGTCAAGCAGGACGTGGCGCTCGGCTTCCTGCAGCAGATCCTGGGTGATGACGTAGCCCGACTCGTCGTACTCGGAAGGGATGGTGATGCGGCCGTCGCGCTCAACGGCTGCGCGTTGGGCGTCTCCGAACTCGTTCTGCCACATGCGGCGCGTGAAGTCGGGTGCGGCGGCGATGCCGAGCAGGCCGGCGACGCGGTCGGGCCGCGCCAGGGCCGCGAGGAGGGCGATCCAGCCCCCCATGCTGGAACCCATGAGAACCTGCGGTCCCTCTGCGACCCCGTCGATTACCGCGAGCGCGTCGGCGAGCCAGGATCCGACGGTGCCGGCCTCGAAGGCGCCGCCGGAGGCCCCGTGGCCCCGGTAGTCGAACCGGACGAACGCATTGCCGCGATCGCGTGCCCAGGCCTCCAGCGCGGTGGCCTTGGTCCCGGTCATGTCCGACATGAACCCGCCGAGGAATACGATTCCGGGCGACGTACCGTTGGAACGAACGTAGGCGATCCGCACGCCGTCCGGCGCGCGCAAGGACGCTGGGCCGGACGGCGTCGTGGACGCCCCGTGCGGGGCGGATGGTCCCGTCAGGACTCCGCTGTGGCGCCGGCCATGGTCTCGCTATCCGGCTTCATGCCCGCTGCCGGGTCGTGAGGCTCTGGCGGGGCGGCGGTCTCCACGTCGGGCGCGGGGCTTTCGGCAGCCTCCAGGTCCGGTGCAGGCGGGGCGGCGGTCTCCACGTCGGGCGCGGGGCTTTCGGCAGCCTCCAGGTCCGGTGCAGGCGCGGCGGCCTCGACGGCGGGAGTTGACGAAGCGGACGGGCCCGCTTGGCGCGCGGCGTTCCGCGATGTGCGGGGTTGCGGCGGGGCCGCCGGCTCGGAGCCAGGCACCGCCTGGCCGAGTCCCTGGACCGGGGCGACCACCATCACCATCTGGCGGCCATCCATGGCCGGCATCTGCTCGATCCGCACCCGTTCGGCGAGTTCGGTCCGGATGCGCTCAAGGACCTGGGCACCGAGTTTCTGGTGGGCGAGCTCGCGTCCGCGGAAGCGGAGTGTGACCTTGACCTTGTTTCCGTAGTCCAGGAACTTGATGACCGACCGCATCTTCACGGCGTAGTCGTGGCCGTCGATGTTCGGCCGGACCTTGACTTCCTTGACCTCGAACGTGCGCTGGCGCTTCTTGGCTTCGCGCGCCTTGCGCTGGTCCCGGTAGCGGTACTTGCCGTAGTCGAGGATCTTGCAGACGGGCGGAGCGGCGTTGGGCGAGACTTCGACAAGGTCGAGGCCAGCGTCCTCGGCGCGCGCGAGTCCCTCGTCCAGAGGGACAACACCCACCATGGTTCCATCGAAGTCTACGAGACGAACCGGATCAATCCTGATTTCCTGATTAATCCGCGGTCCGCGGCGTGTCGGGGCGACCGGCCGCGCGGGCGCTCTAGCGATTAGTTTCTCTCCGCAATCCTGTTTCCTCCTGTGCCCGACGGTCGGGCTTCTCCAGCAAGGGTAGAGGCGCAACGGGCCAGTGCAAGCGCCGCTCATGTAGAAACGCCGTCCGTTCCGGCATGCGCCGGAACGAGGTGCTCAACGAACGGGCGGCCCTCGGAAGCCCTCGGGTATGGCCGCGTACAGTGCGAACATTCGTCACTATTTCCAGCGGGGCGAACACCGTGGAACGCTGGACGCTCAGAACGTCCGCCGCCAGCCCGCAAGAAACGTGACACGTGGATCTACAGAACTGCTGTGATCGGGGTTGTGGCTCCAGATGAAGCCGAGGCGCAGAGGCCCACCCACCAGAGGTTTCTCCCAGGTCACGGTGAGGTCGATCTGCCGCTCATCGGGTGCGAGGGGCGCTTCGATGGACGTGTGCAAGACCCGCCCGTACTTGGTTCGCGCCACCGGAAGCGTCAGTGACGCCCGGCCCTTCTCGACGCGCAAGGGCTGTGAGAGGGAAACACTTACCACGTCCTGATTCGGGAGGGCCGCGCGGGCGCGGAGCGCGAATGCGCTAGTCGTCAGGTTCGAGATCTCCTCGATGAGTCCGCCTCGGGCTTGCGGCTCCACGCTTCCCCATTCCGCGCCTGCACCAAGCCACCACGCACCGAGTTGCACGTCTCCCTCGAGGCGGACGAAGACGGTGTCCGCGGTCAACGACCCGAAAGCCCCCCGGCCCGCGCCGCCGAGAATGGCTTCATCCTCGTTGATCCATCCGATGCGAAGGCCCAGCGGCGCGCCCTCGGGGCGCCAGCCCAGGGTCCCGCCCGACGCCTGACGAACGAGGTGGCCTTGGTTCGATCCAAACACCGAGGCGGAAAGACCCGGCGGGGTCACGAACGTCGCCATCACCCCACCCTCGGCCAGCGAAAGGTGCCCGCCTTCGGTTTCCGCCGACGTGAGGAGAGTCCTGGCCCCCGGCTCCCATGCGGTGCGGGCGGAGGAATTGGCCAGAAAACCTCGCAGCGCGGTATCCATCCTCAGGCCCGGCGCCGATGCGACGAAGTCCCCGAGCCTGTACCAGAACGGCGCGCCCAGATCGTCCAGGGCCATGATTTCGTGGCCCAAGACCGATTGGGCGAGCCCGTTGCCAAACGGGGCACCCAAACTCAGGCGCGTGGTGCGAAGGTCGTGGCCGGCCTCGCTCGTGTTCGGGCCGACCGGGACTCCGAGGACACCGACGGGATGCGTTGCGGCTGCGAGGTCTAGCTTGCCCCGGCCGTAGACGATGCTGTCCGAGAAAACGCCAGTATTGTCGGCGGTCTCCAACAGGCGCGTCACCAGGTCCTCGTTCGAGACCTGGTCCCGGAAGAGCTGCTTCATGATCGCGAATCCGCCGCTCACCATCGGCGCGGCGAAGGACGTCCCAGCGCCCTCCCGGATGCCCCGGACGGGTTCGGAGGTAGCGCGATCCGGGCCGAAATAGGCGTAGGTGACATCATTTCCGGGCGCCGCGAGACAGAAGTCGGCCGCCAGGCCGCAGCGGTTGGAAAACGTGGCGATGGTCTCATCGCTTGGTTTCAGCGCTACCTCATCGACGGGCGTCAACGCGACGACAGCGACGGTATGCCCCCTGAGCTCCGGGATGCGTGCGGCGAGGCCGGCCAGCACCGAAGGCGAATCCGCGTCGAGCGCGCCGGTCTCGCAGTTGGGAATGGATGTGCCGCACGTATTCGCGTTGGAGTTGCCTGCTGCCCAGACGAGTATCGCCTTCTCGCCGGCTCCGTCTTGCGCCAAGGCCGCGATGGTCTCCGGGAGGCTGGCGCGAAGATCGGCTTCGCCGTAGTCGTCGATGAGGCCCTGGTAGCCGAAACTCAGGTTCAGGACGTCGACGCGCCGTTGGCCGTCTCTCCACGTGAGCACCTGATTGAACTGTTGCGCCGAACCGGCATCGTCGGCGGCCAAATCTTCGAGAGAGATCGGGTTGTAGGTACCGTCTCCAACTCCCAGAGGAATCGCGAACATGGCGATGTTGGCGCCCCAGGCGACTCCGTGAGGGACGAAGGACAAGGGGAGTCCCCGGATGCCGGCGGCGATGCTCGCAACGGCGGTACCGTGCGAGGACTCATGGCCCGTTTCGTCCGCAGCACCATCCAAGAACACCTCGCTGACGATCGCTCCCGCGACCATCGGGTGGCCTTGATCGATGCCGGTGTCGATAAAGCCGATGGTTACCCCGGCACCCGGTGCCGCATCCTCGCCCTTGAGCAGTTCGGCGTGGGCGTAGGCACGGTCCGCGCCGATGGCGGCCAAGCCCCACTGGTTCTGGAACTGGACGTGAGCTGCGTAGTCCCCGGCAAGCTCCTGCGCCCTGGCGTCAAAATCCTCCGTGGACGCGCAGGTCCCGTCGTGCAGCGCGATGCATTCAGCAACCGGCGGAGGAGGCGGTTCCTGAGGTGGCTGCGGCTCCGGCAAACGAATCTCGGGTATCGTTGCGGCTCGCTGCTCCTCTCCCGTCCCGCCGCCACCGCCGCAGCCGCCGAACACGAAGCTCCCGCCAAGGAGAATGGCGCTCGCCAAGCTCCGATTGAGCCAGAACGCACGACGGACGCCCCCTTTCCGATCGCGCGTCACCGCCGAACACTTCCCAGCGCCTCGATGCAACCTGCCGCTCCCCCATCCGCCGAGACGATGCTCAGGGAGTCGTCCCGATGGGTCGTCGGCAACGGATCCGTTGGTCAAGATGTCCTGATTAGGCATAGAGGAATCCTATCGGCGGATGGCGGCTGCGGCGGCGGATTTCCGGCATGCCGCGCTGCGTTGAGGTTCCGACAGGCCGATCAAGCGGGACGGCGGAGGTACGAACGTTGAGCCCATCATTTCGATGAGTGCGTTGGATTTCAGCATCATGACTCTGCCGATGTCGTTGTGCCTCGCCCGTCCTAGAAGCTCCAGCCGAAGCCGACCTGCCCAGCGAATTCCGCATCGCCCGAAACAAGCCCAATGGCCCTGACATTCACCCCGAGGGAAAAGCGGTCTTTGCGGTACACCCCGCCCAGACCGAGGAGGAGACGGGTTCCGGGGGGTACCGATTCGAGCGTCTCTCCAGAAAATTCGACGCTGGTCCTCGTTCCATGGATCGTTTGCGCTATGTCCAGTGACCCTCGCAACGAAAGCGCGGCTCCCAGCCAAGTCCGGGGGCTCACCGTCCCGGCGACCACTCCCGCACCGCCCGTGAGGCGGGAGACATTGCTCACCGAGACGCGGGAGCCGGTGGCGGGATCGGTGAAGCTATCCACCGCCACCGCCGAACGAGCAATCCAGACGCGCGGCGTCAGTCGCACCTCCTCGTTCAGCGCTATGTGACGGCCTGCTTCGAGGTCTAGGGAGTCGACGCGCGCGTCGATGCCGGTAGCGAGTCGGCCCGCCGTTTTCGAGGACAGGTCCGAGGTGTAGGTCGCGAGCGAGACACGCCCGCGCGCGTAGTGTGCGTGCGGCCCGCGTACGGCGACGCCGAAGGCCATGCCCAGCCCCTGGATCTCGATCTCCCCCCCGCCGGTGGGCGATGTCACGTCCGCAGACCCCCGGAGACGTCGTGCCGAGACGAAGGCGGCAGCATCCTCGCTGACAGGGAGCTCGAGACCCGCCTCCGCCGCGATGCGGCCGAAGGTGTACTCGGCACCAACGCTCGCGCGGTCAGGCTTATAGGACTCCCGCGCGCCAGAGAGGCGAACCCACGCGGGCGAGTCGGGCAGTGCAATGCGAGCGTCTGAGAGTCCGCGAGCGTCAAGCCGCAGCAGGAGGCCTGGCAGGGCTTCGTAGACTGCTGCACGCGGAACGTAAACCTCACGGAAGTCTTCGCGTGAGAAGACCCGCCCCGCGACGGTTTCCGTACCAACGATGGTCACGTTCCACGCCCCGTTCGGGGCCACCAGGCCGGTGGCACCTGACGCGCCGGCGTGGAGTACGACGCTGTTCACCAGGATGGTGGTCTCGCCCTCGTCGTTGCGGATGAAATGGTCGCCAATGACTTGCGCCACGCGGCGGCGGTCGAGCTCCATGTCGACGAGGATCTTGGGTGCCTCTCCCGCGGTGCGGACAGCGAGACCCGACGCCGCCCCGAGAGTGCCCCTGGGGCCGATGACGACTCTGCCACCGCCCGCGAGAAAGACGCCCGCTCCCTCTCCTGAGCCGCCGAGGACTGGTCCGTTGACCGTGACGCTCTGGTCGGGGTAGCCCGCATCGTCCACATCCAAGGCGTGTTCCACCATTCCGGCGTGGTTCAGGCGGCCCATCCGTATCCCGTGCGCATTCGGACCGCTGGCGCGCACCGAACTCGCGTCCACGGTAATCCTGAGCGGGCCTGATCCTTCGTGTTCGGTCGCCACACCGTCGCCGTGCTCGCCCGTTGTGGCGATGGCTGTTTCCCGCAGATCGAGTGCGAACGCGCCTGTGCCCTTGTGGACGCCAACAATGCCGCGTGCTGCCGCGCCTCCCGTGGAGAGGGAGCCACCCTGGACGCGGATGTCGAGGTCGCCCTCACTCGTATGTTTGCCCAGGACGGCGTCTGAACTCTCTCCCGCCGTGGTGATGTCGAGGTCCCGGAGGTCGACATGGAGTGCGCCCGTGCCCTCATGAACGGCATGGATGCCGCGTGCTGCCGCGCCTCCCGTGGAGAGGGAGCCGCCCTGGATGCGGATATCGAGGTCGCCCTCACTCGTATGGCCACCCAAAATGGCGTCCGAACCCTCTCCGGTCGTCACGACGGCGATGTCCTGCGCGTCGACGTTGATGCCGCCCAGGCCTGTATGTGCGGCGAAGACGCCTTCCGCATAGTGCCCTGCAGTGTCGATATCGAGGTCCCGCACGGCGATGTCGAGTGCGCCCATGCCCTTGTGCTGGGCGAGAATGCCTTCCGCTTGTGCGCCCTCGGTCGTGATGTTGGTTCGCTGAACGTCGACGTTCACGTCGCCGTCGCGCGCGTGCCCGGCGTACACAGCTTCGGCTTCGTCTCCGGCCGTGGCGACGGCAACGTCCTGCAAGCTTATGTGGAGGTTCCCTTGGCCGGCAAGATCGCCAGCGATCCCGTCGGCACTGGCGCCCGTTGTCGAAACGGTGCCGCTGCGCAGATGGATACCGACGTCGCCCCGGCCCAGATGCAGCCCGTAGACGCCCCTACCCAATACTCCTGTCGTGTGGATGGTGAGCTCGTGCGCGCTGAAGTCGAGGTGGCCCGCGTCTGTATGGAAGGCAATAATGCCGTAGGCGTTGAATCCCGCCGTAGCGATGTCGACGTCCTGGAGGCCAAGCGTAAGGTCGCCCGCACCTCTGTGCCCGACGTACACGCCGTCGGCACCGGCGCCCCTCGTCGAGAGGGCAGTCTCGCCAACGTCGATGTTGAGCGCCCCTTCAC
This sequence comes from Alphaproteobacteria bacterium, assembly GCA_965215575.1. GTDB lineage: Bacteria > Pseudomonadota > Alphaproteobacteria > TMED109 > TMED109 > VXPW01. Next base: position 698,823 of record OZ244069.1, on the reverse strand, counting down.
CCCAATGAGTGGAGACGATGGCGAGGGCGCGTGACCCGTCCGTCTGTACGGGTACGTTGCGAACGATGACGTCGGTGTCACCAGCGCCTTCACGATAGCTGTGGATGGCGTGGGAACCCTCGCCCGTTGTCGTGATGCTGCCGCCCAGGATCTCCATGCGCAGCGGCCCCGACTCGCCGTAGTGGCCGACGGAGATACCCCGTCCGTTCGAGGTCACCTCGGCGAGGGAGGTGAGCGAAATGGCGCCCGAGTAGCCGTAGTCGAATTCCCACGGTGTGACCCAGACGGCGCTGTAGCGCGGATTTTCTGGATCGTCGGGGGGAACATAGACGTCGTCGCCGGGCGCCTCGCGGTCGTAGTGGATCGCCAGGCCCTCGCTGAGCCTGATCGTGATGTCTTCGTTCGCTTCGTCGGGGCCGTAGAAGATGTTGCCGTCCCGGGAAGGGTCGTAGTTCGAGGGAGAGCAGACGATTTCCACCCCGGCTTCGGGAGGTCCGCATTCGTGTTCCGCCCAAGCATCTGCTCCGCAGGCGAGCAGGAGGGCCAGTAACGGTGCTGCGGCTAGTTTTCCGATGGGCGCAACCGCCGGTCGTCCGGTAGCAGAGCTGCGCAACAGAGAGATGCGATCCCAGCCGCGCACAAGGGAGCGTGGCGACAGATGCATGAGGCGTTTCCCTTCCCCGTTCTCTGATCGGGAGAATCGAATCCGCACGAATCTCGACCCGAACCGTCCGCAGTATGGGTTGTGCGAAACGTTGCGCAATTTCTCTCGGTCACGACCCGCTTTCGGGCCTCCGGTTCCGCGCCCGGTTGACGTTACCCGCCCCGCCGGCCTCGGCGGTAAGCGCCGGGGTGCTGCGGGTCGGCAGGTCGCGCTCGCCGGCCAGGTGTCGCCGTCGTCGGCCACGCTGCGCCGCTCCGCCGAAGCGGCCGGCACGCGCCTCACGGTCGGCCTGCTGCCGGTTGACGGCTGCGGCGCGCGAAGTCCGCGTGATGCAAGCCGACGGCTGATGGGGGAGCGCTGCCCGGTTGTTCCCGGACCGTGTAGCCGATCTTCTCGTTGCGGAGATCGAGTTCGGCCTGGATGCCCGCCGCGCCGAGGGCCGCATGCACCTCTTGCGGGTACCCGTCGGCGTCGCTGGTGAAGGTGGCGACCACCGCCTGGCGCGGCATCAACCAGAGGGGCAGGTTGCCGGTGTAGTGCTCGATCAGGATGCCGATCAAGAGTTCGATGGACCCCAGGTTGGCGCGGTGTAGGGCGCCTCGAGGCATCCAATGAGCGGGCTTCAGCTTCGCGAGATTTTCCCGTTAGCCGACGATCGTCGGCGCTTCTTCGACGGTTCTCCGGTAGAGGGAGAAGGCGTGTAGACCTGAACTCCGATTCGAGCGAAACAACGATGCCGTGAGGTTCTTCTCGGCCGGCGAGGCATGCAAGCGGGCCCTACTCCGGTCGACCTCAAGCTATCGTGCGGCGCGTTCCGGGCCTCCACCTTGTCCGCGTTGCTCCAAGAATGCGGCCGCGTTCTTGGAGCCCGCTTTTTCGGCCAGGGCGCACACGATGAACTGGTTGACTGCAGTCGCTACCAGTGTTCTCGTCCATGCGCACCGCAGCGGATCGCCGAAGCATTCCCTTGCGCATGCCCAGGTGGCTGCCTTGGCTCAATCATCGTCCCGTTGGGAGATTCCGGTGTTATGTCTCGGAGAATTTGCGCGGATCGTTATGCACCCGAGATTGTTTAATCCGCAGCATTCCGCGGATGAGGCATGTCTGGCGCTGGACCGGTTGATCGCTTCACCCAGTGTGAAACGCAGCAATTACAGTCGCGCGGCAGCAGTCATAGGCTGTCGCGAATCCTCTCGGATTCGGCCAGCCTTGGCGTGCTGCGGCGCGCAGTAACTGTCGCATCTGCGTTCCGGGGGCGGGAGCCCCCACCGTTCCTGCGCGCGGCGCGGCAGGGCCGCGTGTCGGAGGCGTTCGAAGCCGGTCCCTGCCGGGTCGCGTGCGAGGGACGCCCGGTGGGCGTTCCGGCACTCCGATGCCGGCAGGCGGCGCGCCAGGCGCGTCGTCTCTGCGGACCCGGACGGCCCGCTTGGGTTTCGGATCGAGGCGTGCGCGGCCATGCCGCGCAGCAGGATGTTGGCCGCGGCGGCGTGGTCGCGGTCGTGATTCGTGCCGCAGTCGCGGCAGTGGACGCGGGTGTGCGTGAGGTCGGTGTTGCGGCTGCCGCAGACGAGGCACTGGCGGCTGGTCCATGCAGCGGGGACGCGCACGAGCGCGTGGCCGGAGGCCTTGAGCTTGCGCGCAAGCACTGCGACGAATGCGCCGGGGCCGGCCGTGGCGAGGCTTCGGTTGATGCCCCGCTTGTGCGTGCCGCCGCGCGTGCGCATCGCCGTGTGATCGAGGTCCGCGATCACGACGATGGCGTTTTCCCTGGCGATGCTCGTGGCGAGCTTCTGCTGTCGCTGGAGGGCGGTTCGAGCCGCATGGTGGCTGAGTCTGGCCTAGACGCGGCGTCGGGCCTTGGAGCCGCGCGGCGTGCGGCTGAGGGCTCGGGCGAGTCCCTTGGCGGCTGGCGGCGCGGGGATAGGCGCCAGGCTCTGGCCGGTGTCGTTGGTCGCGACGGCGCGGGCGCCGAGGTCGAGGCCGGTGACGCGTGGGTGCGCCTTGTGCGGGATTGGCGCGGGGGCGGGGCCTTCGACGCTGACGTGGGCTTCCCAGCGCGACGGAACGCTACGCGGATGCCCGTCATGGACGTGAACGATGCGGATGGCGCGTTGTGGAGCTCGGCGCCCTGGCGCCAGCCGTCCCCGCCCGCGCGCGTGCTCGCCGGCGCTCCGCATGCGGAGCGTCACGGTGGCGGTGGAGTGCATGGCTTGGACTGCCCGATGGATGTCAGGGGTTGGACCGTGGGCAGCGCAAACGGACAGGCGCGCATAAGTTGTCGAAGGTCGACGATTTATGTGGTGTTTGACACGGGTGGCCGGGGTGGGCGGCCAAGGTCAGCCGCGTAATGGGTGCCTGGATCCTGCAGGTACTTGAACGCGCCCAGGACAATCAGCACCGCGGCGACGAGGTAGCCGATGAGGCGTCGTTCGAGGCTGGCGAGCGCCGCTTGCAGGTCGGCCTTGGTGCCGAGTTGGTCGTCGGCTTGGCTGACGGTGTCGACGATCGCCTCGGCTTGCGTGGTGCTGATGCCGGCGGCCGTCAGGCGCTTGATCGCGGCGTGGGTGTCGAGGGCGGTTGCGATGTTCGCATCCTACCATTTCGTAGTGCCGCGGCCGGTTCCCGGCAGCGTGAGACAGAATGCGCATTCTGTCTCACAACCGGGGTTTTTCGGCAGAGACGAACGATGTTTGGCGCGGAGGCCTGCTCTCTGCGAGAAGATTTACGCCGACGCCGACACGACCCCCGGGCATCCGGCCGGACCGGCAGTTCCGCTGGCTTGTGCGGCGATGGCGTCTCGCGCCGCCGCTTGGCAAAGGCCTTTTGGGTCGTCAAGGGTCTGCGCGCGGTACGGCGCCACCTTCGATAAGCATCGCCGCGACTTCGCGGAAGCCCGCATCCGCTGCCTGGTCCAGCGGCGTTGTCCAGGTGTCACTGCGGACGTTGGGGTTGGCCCCGGCGAAGCCGCCGCCCGCCGCCCAGTGCAGCGGCGTCCAGTCGCAGACCTAAGTGCGAGTCGTTAGACGCGGACGTTAGTTTGGCCGGGATACGGGGCGACGTCGATCCGGTCGGCGGTCTGCAGGGCCTGGGCGAGGTCCCAGGCGGCCTGCAGCCGGTGCCAGGTGTGTGCGCCCCCGCCGAACGCCTTGTGGAGGCGGATGGCCATGTCCGGTGTGATGCCGGCACGGGCATTGACGACCGCGGACAGTCGGCGGCGGCTGACGCCCAGGTGCCTGGCGGCGTCCGCGATCGTGAGCCCGAGAGGCTCTAGGCAGTCGTGGCGGATCGAGAGGCCAGGGTGCGGTGGATTCTTCATCGGCATGGGGATCCTCGTCGTGGTCAATGGTAGTCCAGTAGATCGACATCGTGGACGTCCTGACCGTCGAAGCGGAACGTGATCCGCCAGTTGGCTGAGACGCGGACGCTCCAGTGGCCGGCTAGGTTGCCGGACAGGGCATGGAGGTGGAAGCCCGGCAGCCGCATGTCGTCAGGTTCGGTGGCCTCGTCGAGACGGGCAAGGATACGACGGATCTTCTCGACGGACGCGGGCGGGAGGCGGCTGGGGTTGCCGTGGTTGTAGAGGCGCCGCAGGCCTTTGTGGCGGAAGCTTCGAATCATGAGAGGGTACTAACAGTAAGCGATGCGAAAACAGCATCACAGAGCGGTTGCAACTTTTTGCCGAGGCCGCGTGAAACAGAAGCCGCAGTTAGTTTCGAAAGCCCGCGTTGGCCGGGGAGTGCGTACGGAGCGTTTCAATGGTTGACAACGTGCGCTTGGCCGGTCGCTGGGCGAAGAAATCCGTGCTCTCCGTGAGCAAGTCGCTTGGGGCATGGGTTGGCGTTCTGGTGGTCGGCGTGATTTTTCTGGGCGTGTTCCTGTCGATCGCACACTGGGGCTGGCTCCAAGGCGGAACAAACCACACAGGAAATTCCGCTGTGGTTCGAAACATTGCATTAGTGATCGGTGGTGTCGTCGCGATCGTCGCCATCATGCGCAAGCTGATCATCCTCGCCAACGTCCTGCTGCGCGAAATGCGCCCGTGGTCGGACGCCGCACCGGACGCCGCATGACCCCGGTCAGCCTGTCGAAAACCTGTGGGGCTTCTGTGGAGAACCCACAGCAATCCCGGTTCTCCGGCGATTCAACGCTTGACCGGAGACATGGATGCTCAAATGGTGCTAGTGTCCTGAACGAGAAGATTTGCAGATTACAGGACTGCCATTATTCAACTAAATCAGCTTGTTACAATCATCTAAACTTCAGAATCGGGACACTAGAGGTACTTGATCGCGGCGAGGACGATCAGGACGGCTACCGCCAGGTAGCCGACCAGGCGCCGCTCGAGACTTGCGATTGCCGCCTGGATGTCACCGGCCAGATCGGGCCGGAGTGTGGCGAGATCGGCCTTGGTGACGAGTTGGTCGTCGGCCTGGCTGACGGTCTTGACGATCGCCTCGGCCAGCTTCGGGTCGGCGCCGGCGGCCTCGAGATTCTGGATCGCGGCGTGGGTGTCAATCGTGATGGCCATGGGCGGAGTCTACCAGTGAGGGGAATGTGAATGCTGCCGTGCAGCTCGTCGACGACCGCGGTCGCAAGTACCTGACGGCCGACGAGCGGCAGCGCTTGATCGCGGCAGCCTTGCGATCGTCCGGATCGGGCGCGGAGCGTCACGGTGGCGGTGGAGTGCATGGCTCGGACTGCTCGGTGGGTGTCAGGGGTTGGACCGTGGGCAGCGCAAACGGACAGGCGCGCATAAGTTGTCGAAGTCCGACGATTTATGTGGTGTTTAACACCCAGTCTGGCGGTGCTCTGCCCCGGTCAGGGTTACCCGACCCTCCTGATGGAAGCCCTTGTGAAAGGGGCTTATATCCATGACTTGACATGGACACGGTCATGCCACGAGCCGGGCCACCGCCCCGCTTGGTCCGGGCGCGCGGCGCGCGTCCGGTCCTGCCGTGGCCACGGGAGACGGAAGATCCGTCAGGCCCCGCCCGTGGGCGGGCCAGGCCCGCCGCAGGATGTTGATGGCCGCGTTGTGGTCGCGGTCGCAGTCGAGCCCGCAGTGCGGGCACCGGTGCCGGCGGACGCCGAGTGTTTTGGGCACGGTGGCGCCGCATTGCGAGCACTGCTGGCTGGTGCCGTGCGGCGGCACCGCGATGACCGGACGGACGGCGCTTGCAGCCTGGTCCTTCAGGATCGTGACGAACGCTGACCAGCCCTGGTCGGCGATGGCGCGGTTGAGGCCGCGTTTCTGCTGGACGCGCGTGCCGGGCGCGGCGACGGTTCCGTTCGCGGAACGGGTCAGGTTCCGCACGTCGAGGTCCTCGACGGCGAAGCCGTCGAAGCGGCGGCAGAGCGCGTGCGCGACGCGATGCAGCGCCGGTCGGCATCACGGATCCGCTGCCAGGCGCGGCCGACGGCCTGCACCGCCTTCCTGCGGCTGCCGGAATGGCGGGTCGCGCGGGTGACGCGCCGTTGCAGCCGGCGCGGTTGCCGCGATGCCGTAGCAGAGGTGAATCTCGGTCCGGATCGGCGGGACGACCCTTGACGACGAGGACCGTGTGCCGGCCCGGCGGCGGACCATCCCCGGCGAGGCGTCGCGTTCGATCGAGCGCCACCGGCTGGCGGGTCGGAACCGCGGGAAGCCCGGCGTTTTCCCAGCCTTGCAACGGCGGAAGAATCCCCGGAAAGCCCTGTCGACCCGTTGCAGCGGGGCGTGCTGGATGCGGAGGTCGAGGTCGCGGCCGCGTACAGCGGGTCGCGGCGAAGCATCGTCAGACTCTTGAACTGGTCCTGCCAGGTAATCGATTGGCGACATCGCCGCCACGCCTCGACACGCTCCTCGAGCGCCGCGTTGTAGAGCTGGCGCGTGAGCGTGAGGACCTCGGCGATCCGGCGATGGCCGACCGGCGTGATCCGCGCACGGCAGACGAACGTGCGGTGCACGAAGGGCACGTCGACTGGCCGGTGTACCGGATCTGGCGCGTGCACGATCTTAGCATATTCTCATAATACCCCTATTGCGTGCACATTCAGGTCAAGGTGGTGGCGGTGTCAAGTCATCGATATAAGCGCCTTGTGAAACGCAGCTATTCCTGTCGCGCTTGGTGCACCTAACCTGTCGCGGTGGTGGTGGCTACCGGGCGGTTCTGGCACTGCCGGCTGGTCAATGTGGCCGGCGCGCCGGCATGAGGGCCCGTCCGCGTTCGGCGAGTCCGCGCCTGAGCGCCGCCGTAAGAAGACGTCCCCTTGCGGCGGGTGCCCGGCACGTAGCTGCGGTGGTCCGCAGACGGCTTAGGAGGCGATCCCCACGAACAGCGCGAGGGCGCGGTTGACCGCCAGCATGTCGGCGTCGTCGAGGCGCCCGATGACGTCTCCCAGGCTGCGTGTTCGGGCAGAGAAGATTTGATCGATCATTACGTGGGAGCGCTGCCGGAGACCGTTGGCCTGAGAGGGCTCGATCGGGATCCGCAGCAGGGGGGCATCGACCGGGGTTGAGGTCAGCAACGCGATGGTGACCGTGGTGTGAGCTGGGCGAAGAGACCAGACTGGATGACGAGTGCGGGACGCGGTTTGCCGTGCTCGCCTTGGAGCACCACAGTGACGAGGTCGCCGCGCTTCACGTACCCGGGCTGCTTTCGAGGACCTCGAGATGTTCATTGAGATCGTTCGCGGCGCTGTCCATGAACCGGGCCAGTTCGGGGTCGGCGCGGTTACCCGCGAGCATTTTGCGGTGTTCGGCTTCACGAGACGCGCTTTCTCGGTGGCGTCGCGGTGGTATTCGGGAACGGCAGATATCCCCACCTTCGAGGTCGACCAGCTTCTGGCCACCAAGCTGGGAGCGCTCTATCAGCGCCGCAAGGGTCGGGATCTATTCGATCTGGCGACCGGACTCGCCGATGAGCGAAGCGATGCCGAATGGATCGTGACAGCAGCCGAAGTCAATCAAGTTTTGCCCGGTCACCGCGTTGATCCCAGATGCGCAGGACTTCGATCTGGTCTTCGCCGACGCGGTAGATGATTGAGAATGGTGTCCGCGGAATCGACAGCTCTCGAACATCTGCCATGTCTTCGACCGCGCGGCCAATCAGTGGATGCACCCGGAGAATGCTGCACATCCTCTCGTATTGCTCGGCTGCGCGCTTCGCGCCATCCGGGAAAACGTGGGCATAGTATGCGCGCATCCACAATAGATCGGTCCTTGTGGAGGGTAGAAAAACGAGCTTCATCGCTCACGATGGGTCGGGTCGGAGGTCAGCCTCTGGCGGTGGTACCTCCTCGTCCGTTCCCCACGATGATACCCAGGCATCCATTGCGTCTTGCGAAACAAATGTCCCCTCGTCAGCCTCCCGGATGGCTGCGCGAATTGCTGCGCGCTTCTCGGCGCGGTCGCGCAGCATGGATTCGATGGCTTTGACGGCGAGAAATGATGCGGAGCGCTCCTCGCGTCTCGCCTCCTGTTCGAGACGCTTCTTGAGTTCAGCGTCGATTCGCAAGCTCAGTCGTTCCGTAGTCACGTCGGAGTCCTCTCGCCAAGTGTCATACTACCGCCGCAGTAGATGTCGGCTGTCAGACAAATTATGGTGATCACGAGGCGCTCGCAACCCTGACGAGTGAGGCAGCCATTTGCGGGCGCCTGCCCGGGAGGTCGGCTTTGGCCGACACGGCCGAGACACACGCGGCTAGTAGCAGCAGGGGTTGCGCGGCGTCTTAGCACGACGCCGTCGGCGATCGCGCGGTGGAGGGCCCATCGAGGCATTCAATGAGCGGACTCCAGCTTCGAGCCACTGTCCGTTAACCCACGATTTTCGGCGCCTCCTCCTTGACGGTTCGCGAGCGCTGAAGCCAGCGGTGGAGCAGATCAATGCCTCGCCCGGCGTACCGTGGACACTCACCTACCAGGCCCACCGCCGCGGCCGCGGTGTCCACGACGTCACGATCACGTGGACCGCCAAGGCGACCGGCATCCAGCCGAGCCTGCCCCTGATCCTTGACGGAACCGCAGCAACCGGCAGCACCGGGGAGGAAGCGGGAGAGACGGCGCCGGCAAAGGACGGAACACCGAGGGCGTTCCCGGCCACTGGCTCGATCACGGCAACGCCCTGGGCCGGCATCGCGGCCAAACATGCCGGGAGCTATGCCCCGGACCAGGTGGCCGCCGACTACCGGACCTGGTGCGCGAACAACCGGATCCCGCTCGACAAGCGCGGCACGACAAAACGGTTCACGACGTTCTGCGAAAGCTACGCCGAAAACCAGTCCAGACCGCGCCCACGACGCCGGAAGTCGGCCGACCATGGGTACGACGGCCCCTCGCAGGATCGGATCGGGCGGATCGAGGCCATCAAACGGGAAGTGGACGCCAGGTTCGAAGACAAAAGAGCCTGACGAACGGCGCCGACGACGAGGATCAGCCCGGGGTTAGTCACCGACAGGGACGGCAACCACCTCGGCCTTGCCGTGCTTCGCAAAGAGATCGTTGAGCGCTTCGCCGAGCAGCGCCTGGATCGTCGTGTCGCGCTCGGCAGCCAGCAGCCGGAGATGGCGCTTCACGACTGGGTCGAAATATCCCGTGACGTTGCTCTTGCCCTCACGGCCGGGGCGATGATGCGGATCCCGTTCCGCGCGCGTCGGCGCGTCGCCCACAGGCGCTGCAGCCGGCGTTGTCCGGCCGGTCATGGCCGCCCGCAAGTCAGCCGGTTTCGCCATCCTGTTCTCTCCTTTTCTGGTTTGCGAGTTTACTCGTTGGCAGGCTTACACGTTTAGCCGTGAAGGCATAAACCGCCGCCAGCTCAGCGGATGCCTTGCCTGCCGGTTCGTATTCCTGCGCCGTCAGCCCCAGCGCGGCCGCATGCTCGATCGCGGCCCGGCTGCCGATGCCGGTCGGACAGGTCTCGACGCCCAGCCCGGCAAGCACTTCGCGCGCCTGGTCGGCGCGGGTGCCGCGCGGGGGGACGCCGTTCAGCACCGCAACCATCGGCGGTTGGCCGGCGAGACGCACCACGTCGGCCGTTGTACGGACCGTCTCGAGGTCGTAGATCGACGGGCGGCAGGGGCTCAGCACGAGATCCGCAGCCTGGGCCGCGGCCAACGCGCCCTGCTCGGCCCTGGGCGCGGTGTCGATGACGACGAGATCCGCCCCCTGCTCGCGGGCAGCCTCCAGCATCCGCGACAAGCGGGCGGGCTGCGCCGAGATCACCACGGGCGCCTCGGCCGTCCGCCGGTCGCCCCAGTTCGCGGCCGTCGCCTGCACGTCGAGGTCGATTACCGCCGCGCTCAAGCTGACGCGAGTCGCCGCGACTGCGAGCCCGAGGCTCAGCGTCGTTTTGCCCGCGCCACCCTTCTGGGCAATGACAGCCACGACCTTCATAAAGAAACAGCTTCACGTGTTGTAAGGTTTGTGAGTTTACTCGTTAATGAGCGAAGTGCCAATCTCGCAAAAGAGTCCACCAGCCAAGGTGTTTGCTTGCGCCACCGCTAATCCCCACCGGCTTTCGCAGCGGTCTTTTCATAGTGCTATGGCACCTCATCCCCACATTTTCGCGAGAAACCCCCGCGCCTCGACGCCCACCGCGGTCGTGTAGATCGCCGTCGTCGCGATGTTCGCGTGCCCGAGCACGGCCGCGATCGTCGGGAGCGGCACGCCCGCTGTCACGGCCGCGATCCCGAAGCCGTGCCGGAGCCCCTTCGGGCAAGCCTGCGGCCCCTCGATCCGGGCCATGCGCATCACCGCGACGACCTTCCGGTGCGCCGTCGCCCGCGAAAATGGCCACAACGGCTCCTTCACGCGCCGGGGCGAGGCCTCGCGCAGGTAGTGCACCATCTCGAGATCGCGCACCAGCTCCGGCGGCACCGGCACTTCGCGCCAGTGCTCGACGCGCCGCTTGAGCGTGCGGATCCGGACGGCGCCCGCGTCCAGGTCGACGTCCAGCGCCCGCAGCGCCAGGACCTCGCTCACCCGGGCGCCCGTGTGGGCGATCGTGAGTACAAACGTCTGGTCGACCGGCTTGCGCACGTGCGCGGCCGCCCGGATGAAGCGCTGGTGCTCGTCAACGGTGAGGTACTTGCGGCCGCGGTCGTCGACCAGCTGGACGTTGGCTTGCATCGTTCATCCCTTCACAACTGGTAGAATCCGCCCATGGCGACCAGCGACGTCCAGAACACCACCCATGATCTCGAGGCCGCGGGGGCCGACCCCAAGCTGGCCGAGGCCATCGCGCGGGCGATCCGCGCAGCCTCCCCGGCTGTCTCCCAACCGCCAACCTGGCCGGTCCCGGTGATCGCAGCCGTACTCGTCGCCACGATCGGCATCGTCGGCGCCGGCGTGTACAGAAACGGAGACCGCATCGATACGCTCACCGATCGCGTATCCAAGCTGGAAGTCAGCATGTCCGAGCGCTTCGCCCGCATCGAAACGCTGCTCGAGGAGCGCCTGCCCGAACGGCGCTGACGCCCGCGTTTCCGAGGTTTTGCCGCTACTGCACCGTTTGCGACACTTCCACTAAGCGAAATGCCCGTATGCCCTGCAAGCCGCGCGCTTGCAAGCCCCAAAGAGCCAGTGTTTACGGTCGCGGTGGATCCTACTGCCCTGCACCAGATGAGACAGATGGAATGGATGCCCCCGTCTCTCAAGACATCATGTGACGGAGACCGGGTCAGGTGGCCCGGTGCCTCGACCGCAGGAGCATTCCATGTCCCAAGCTACGACCCTTCACACCGTCTCGGCAAGCGTTTCATCCAGGCCCACGGTGCCGATGTGCAGGGGGCAAAACTCCTGAACCGGCGACTGCGACGGGATCAGGTGGTCCCGTTCTTCGAGGCGCTGCCGCCCTGCTGCGTGGCGATCGAGACCTGCGGCGGCGGGCATCACTGGGGGCGCGTTCTGGGGGCCATGGGGCACACCGTGAAGCTGATCCCGGCGCAGTTTGTCAAGCCGTACGTGAAGTCCAACAAGAACGACGCGGCCGATGCGGCGGCGATTTGCGAGGCGGCGACGCGGCCGGCCATGCGGTTTGCGAAGGTCAAGACCGTCGAGGAGCAGGCCATGCTGACGCTGCATCGCACGCGCCGGCTTCTGATCAAGCAACGCACGCAGCTGCGCAACTCGCTGCGTGGGCAGTGTGCGGAGTTCGGGTTGGTCGCTCCGCGGAACCGGGCCGGCGTGGCGACGCTGGTCGCCATCGTCGCGGATCCGGAGGACGACCGGTTGCCGACGCTGGCGCGCGCGGCACTTGGAGTCTACGCGACGCTGCTGGAGCAGATCGGCGAGCAGGTCACGGCGCTGGAGACGCGGCTCGCCGCCTGGCACCGGCAGCATCCGGTGAGCCGGCGTCTCGCGGCCATCCCCGGGGTCGGCGTGCTCACGGCGACCGCCCTGACCGTGGCGCTCGGTGACGGCTCCCAGTTCCGGAGCGGCCGGCAGTTCGCGGCCTCGCTAGGGCTGGTGCCGCGGCAGGAAGGCACCGGTGGGAAAACCAGACTGAAGGGAATCTCCAAGCGGGGGGATCCGTATCTGCGGAGCAACCTGGTGCACGGCGCGCGCTCCTCGATCTTCTGGCGACTGCGCCGTGACGGGCCGGGAGCGCCGCGTCTGCAGGCGCGGGTGGCGGAGAAGTCCGTCAACGTCGTCGCGGTGGCCGTCGCCAACCGCAATGCCCGCATCGCCTGGGCGCTGGTGCGCCGGGCCAAGAGCTACGAGCACGACCACGTGTCCGGCCCCGCCGCTGCCTGACGCGTCACCACGGCCCTCGGCAACGCTTGCAAGGAAGCAGATGGCAAAACCGGACACAACTCCAGGGATCGGGACAACCCGTTATATTCTGTGGGCCTCGAGCCCGCGCGACAGATTGGGAACCGGTTCGCGGAAACCATCTTGGCCAGGGGTCGGCACAACCGCCGATCCCGTTACAGGTCGAATACAAGACCGCAAGTCTGTGTCTGCCAGCTGCCTTTGCAAACCAGGGGGCATCCATACAAGAATGTAGAGTCTGTCTCACTACCTTCGCTTGCGGGCGTCGCCGACGCTAACGCTGCTCAAAACCCGACAGCATTTTGGTGCTGAAACACCTCCGTATCGCTATGGGCGTTCCCCGTCGTCACACCTCACGCGATCCGGATCGGAGCTTCCAGATCTCGTTGTCCAGGAGACGGGGAGCAATGTTGAGTTCACTTGCGGCGGCCCGCACCAACTGTTCGGCAACAGCAGGCGAAACACGGTCTTTACCCAATGCGTCGGCCACGAATCGGCAGACATGGACGTCGCCTTTCACATAAGCGTCGTCGCCAGCGTACATGAGGAACATATGGACAGTTCCTTCCCCTATTCCGCGGATCCGGACGAGTTCGCACTTAATCGCATGGGCGGTAGTGGCGGCAGCGTCCTGGAGTGTTTCGACACCGACGCCTTGCAGCGCTAACGCGGCACGTCTGACATTTTCGGATTTCAGGATGTTCGTGCCAGGTGACAGGTACCCGGATTTGACAACCGTCTCCTGCATGCCGCTCGGACCAAGCTCCTCATAGTGGCGAAGCAAGTCGGAAATTGTTTCCTGCGCGCTGAGCGGAGGAAGCGTCATCCGCCTGTCACGGATACGGGAGAGCCGAAAGCAGGCGCAGTACCGTTCCACAATCGGTACCACCTGCGCGTGGTACGACAACCGGACGCTGAACACCGCGTCGATCAGCGCAATCGAAATGTGCGCCGGGTAGAACTCGTCACCCAGCTTGGCTCCTGCAAGATCGATGTCCCGCCGTACTGCGTCAACAATGCCTTGAACGTCATCCACAGCCGATCACCGAGTGCGCTTCCGGCAACTCAACGTGCGTTGCCGCTTCCTTCTTGGTGTCAGTCACGATAGATCTCCCAGTGCCATGCGACGGAGTCGCAACGCGACTCCGTCCGTGTCGAGATTTATAGCCAAGCCCCATCCTTGGCCTAGCGCGACGCACCGAACGCAGCCGTCAAATCTGACCGATCAAGCGTGCCCGCCGCGCCTTCATGGGACTGGCCCGTGAAGATGCCTGTAAGCCTTCCGGCATCGCCACCGGTTTCCCGGAACGTGTTGCCGCGGACGGTAATCGCGTAGCCGAGGTCGCCATCGAGCCACTGAGCGCCGGTTCCGACCGCGCCAGGGGCAGCATTCGCAGCCCATGCCTCCAGATTGGTGAAGTCGGCGCGCCCGGTCATGGTGCCGAGGCCGACGCCGATCTCCGCATCCCCCGCAACGGGGTCGGCAGTCGACGTGAAGCCGAGCAATGTACCGGTCCACGTCACGGAACCGGACAACGCGCGGTTGGACGCGAGATCTGTGTTTGGCAGGTGGCCGTGCGCCCAAGGCTCAACGTAGCCATTGCGTAATACAACGCCGAAGTTCGCATGTTCGCCATTCCCGGCAAGGTGCATGGAGTTAGCACTCCAGGGGCCGAGGGCCGCGGGTCCATCACCAATCTCGAGTTGTCCATAGAGCGCTCGCAACGCCTCACGGTCTACCGAATAGAGAAGCGAGAGCGGCTGCGGCTGCCCGTCTTGCTCGGCATGGTGGATCGCCCCAGTTCCCTCCATGATCGTGGCAAAGTCCGGCGAAACGTGATTAGTGATCCCCAGCGCGTGCATCAGTTCATGTGCCAGCAGAATGACGGTCTGGCGTTCATCGCCATAGGAGGAAGTCTCTCGGGAGAAGTAGACATGCGCGTCCATCATGCGCTCACCGTCCCCTTCATTGCGTATCCACGTCGGTGTGGACGCAGCCGCGGAGCCACCTCCGCAAGTGTGGCGCGCCCCGTAGCAATCAACGAATTCCACATCGATCCCTTGATTCCTCGGAACAGATGATGCGCCCACCGACAACTTCGTGTCCGCTGGCAGGGCAGAGTTCACAAGCTGAACTGCGGAGATCAGGCGACGCCTTTCAGATGGTGTCGAAGTTCCGACCAGGCGGACTTCAGGCAGGCTTTGCCACTGCGGGATAGAACCAAGCCCTTGACTGGCATCGCTCAAGTATGCTGCGACCGCCGCGCGCCCGGCGCCGTCGCTTAGGCGACCATGCCTCACCTCAATGTCGCCGCGCTCACCGACTGCGGGAAGGCCAGAAAGTCCGGAAGATCGAACTATGGATTGGACTTGTCCATTGAACGTGAAATAGTCCGTAGCCTTCGACCCTTGGTCCACACCGACAAAGATGCGTCGGTCATTGCCGTCGTGATCGTGATAGACGGGCATGTGCTGGGCGTCTTCTGCAGTTTGAACCGGCACTCGGTCAATTCCGAAGTGCGGGCGATCAACTGGGCCGTCGATGCCACACGCTCCAGGAATATGGGCAACTGCGGGGTCACACATCCACGTTGGTAAGGGAAACGGCAGGCGCTCAGCAGTGGGGTCCGGCTCGGGATCAGGGTCAGGAACAACAGGATCAGGATCTGGCTCGGGAGTGACGGGATCGGGTTCCATGGTTCCGGGATCGGGAACCGGATCGGGTTCCATGGTGATGGGTTGACTGCCGCCTCCCCCGCCACCGCAGGCGGCGAGGAACAGAATCGCCGCGCTCGCGGCGAAATAACGAGAGCGCATGGAAAGTTCTCACTGTGGTTCGCAGTGGCACCGGCGAGCGCCGGGCCGTTGCAATCGCACAGGCGTGTGTGGATCCCGCCTGTTCGCCTGGGCGAAGAGAGCTCTACCCCGAGCTGGATGAAGCTGTTCTATTCAGCGGGCGGCCCGACAGAGCGGGACGCCTATGCGATTGTAGGGGTGAGCATGGGGTGCGTTACGGCCGGACGCAACAAGACGGACCAAGACCGTCGCCTTACCGCCTGAAAATCGCGCCATTAAGCTTCCCGAGAACCACTGAACCCCGAGTGCGGAAACACCCGGGGTTCGGGTCCCGCAGCCTACGGGGATCTCGACGAGCACTATGGCCGCGACCAGCTCCGAAATGTGGTCGACCAATTGCGGTACTCGGCGGCCGATGAGCGCACGGGCAAACCGAATCCCTCCAAGATCCCGTTCACCGGCAACACACGCAACAACTTAGCCTCATACCGGAACGCTGTTGAGCGATACTGCAAGTTCCGCCGCGACACGCAGGGCGAAGATGGCGCAGCAGAGATCCATTCACCGAAAGGCAAACGCGCTGACGAAACGGCAGATAATCACGGCCAGCTGGTGGGACTGGAACGCGATCTACAGTTCGCCTTGCGCCAGGCGATCGAACAACTCGAGCCGGGTCTGGAGATCATCGACGATGGGGCGGAACGTTCGGTTGCCTCCGGGTTCATCGACATCACCGCACGTGACGCGCACGGTGCAATCGTCATCGTCGAGTTGAAGACCGGCACCGCGCGGCAAGGAGCCGTTGCGCAGGTACTGAGCTACATGGGGGATGTCGCCGATGAGGAGCCCGACCAGACGGTGCGTGGCCTTCTGGTCGCCGGCGATTTCGACAACAAGGCGCGCTCGGCAGCCCGCATGGTTCCCGGTCTGTCGTTGCGTCGTTACCGGGTCACCTTCGACTTCAAGGACGTCGACCCAACGCCCGGTCAACAGGACATGCCTGTCGAGACGCACCAAGCAGCGGGAAAGGTTGGTGTCAGGCGACAGGGAGGGCTCTGAACGAAAGCCCCTGATAAAAGGCATTATCATGGGCATCAGGACGGCAACGATCACTCGCCGCCGGCCCGCGGCCCCCCTTCCTGCCTTCTCGGGAACCGCTGCATCCCGTTCCCCACGCATCCGATGCCAACTCGGGCCCGCCGGCTCCTGCCGCGGGACTCTTCCTTTTTATCCCGTTCGCGTCCCACGAACGCCGCATTCGATGCCGGGTTAGAGAATCGCCGCTTCGCGGCGCGAGGGGCGAGGGGCGAAGGGCGAAGGGCGATCGTTGCGTTTAACGTAATTCCGGATACAAGCCTTCCGAAGACGCCGAGAACCCCCCGCACGGCCCCTTGGACGTTGTGCGAGGGTTTCGATTCCGTCAATCCCTAACCAGCCTCCTGGCCCGGGAAAACACGCCCGAGCTTCTTCTAATCGAGGGCCGCCTGCGCAGCCTGCCGCTACGGGAACGTTGCGACCCGTGTCGGGGCCGGCGAAGCATCCTCTTTGTCTGCTTCTCAGTTGCCCGATAGCAGGTCACGACTACACCCTCCCGATGCACCACCTTGGTGCCACAGAGACGTCGCAACCGGTCGATTTCTGGTTCCCGGTGCTTGCTTGCGTCCTCCACATCCTTCTCCCGGAGCAGGATCGCGTCGTCGTCAACCGGCGTACCCCAGACAAGGACCAGACCGAGGTCCTGCTTGCGGATCCCCCGCTGCTGCATGCGCTGTTCGGCGTGCGTGGAAACCTTGAGACCATCCATCATCAGTCTCCTCCTCGGCTTTTAGCGTCCCGCGACGGGGTGTTTCCGGTCGGCGGGCGGCTGGACTGGTCGTCCGTCTCGGGTTCGGAATCGTCCGCAGCGCCGGTTCCCGATGGTTTCCTGATTGCGGTCCGCAGGTCCGGGTCAATCAACCCGGACGGCAGCCCCCCGAAGTCGGGGTCAGGCTTTGAAGCGATTGCCTTCCCGAGGCGATTCAGGATGTCGCGAAACCAGGAGGATCCGCCGTATTCCCAGGCCTCCTCCCAAGTATCGTGCTGGGATTCGTAAATTTCCTCCAAGAGCTCGAAGTTCCTGGATGAAGCCGCGAACATTCGCGCTGTCATCGCGTCAGCAATGTCCCTAGCCACAATCTTCCCGGCAACGACATCGGTGTCGCCCGTTGGGAAACGCACCACCAGATACTTCTCGCCGTCCTTGAGGATCTTCAGGTCCCGCGCCTCCGAACTGAGCCGGGAGATTTCGTTCTGCAGCACCCCCATCCCCACGACCAGCGCATACGCCACTTTCGCCGCCCGGGGTATCCGGTCAGCTTTCAGCCACCCGGTCAGCGTTGATTCGCCGATTCCGAGGAACTCGCAGAAATCCTTTCGAAGAGGAAATGGACCGTGCTCCAGCTCCTCGAGAAGAACCTCGGCGTTGATGATGCGGTCGGCGAATTCGCTGACTGAATCGGGCTTCAGTTCCAGAAGCGCATCCAGTTGCATTGCGTGTTCGATTTTCCACATAATCCCCTCCCGGAAGTTCGTAATACCAGGAGTATAGATCCGTGAAATTCTAATATCAACATTTTTAGATCCTATTGGTTCGTAATTACAGCACAATCGCCGCCCTGGCTTTTAAATGCATGCGTTCGGAAATTCATAGTTCGGAATCTGGTCCGATCAGGTTTTTGTTCTTCTGTTCTTGCAAGAAAATGACAGACACTGTCATTTCGCGCAGGCAGACCACTATGATGCGTCCCCGCCTCGAGCTATGCGATGCAACTTCACTCCCGTCCCTACCCACCGGAACACCCGCGCCGACAGCGCCACCGGGCCATGTTCCTTGCTCTCGAGGCACAGAACGTCCGGGTCACCTTCGAGGTTCTCGACCGAACCTGCTGGGGCCGATCCTGCCTGCTGGAGCCGCGACGCCGCCCGGCGACGCGACCCGGCGCAGCCGAAGAACAGGATTTCCGGGAGTTCGTCCTGTCGCTTGTCGCCACCAGCCCCGCAATGCCATCCACCCTCGAGCGGATGCGCGGCATCCTTGACTGGGACGTAGAGACCGACGTCTTCGCGATCGAGATCCGCAAAGATGGCCCTGGTGAGACGCCTGCCGCGTAGGGATCAACCGGCACGAGCAGCAACCTGAAGTCACAACACAGAACAACTCGCCACTGGCCGGACCGGCGCAGACTGAATCTCATTTTTAGACAACAGCTTGTTGGCATCTGCGGCGACAAAACCAGCGCGGTGGAAACCAGGACGCGGAAACCCATGTCCTGCAAGCTACTTTTCTCGTGAAATCCGTACCGGGGCGATGCGACGCGTCACCCGCCCCCACGTCATCGCCTGGCGCACCCACCTCGAACAGCAGGGCCTCGCCGGCGCCAGCATCCGCCGCAAGCTCTCCGCACTCGCGTCGTTGTTCGACCATCTCTGCGAGTGCAACGTCGCCCCGCCGACAACCCCGTCCGCGGCGTCCAGCGCCCGCCCGTCGACGCCCATGAGGGCAAAACCCCGGCCCTGAGTGACGCGCAGGCCCGCCTGCTGCTCGACGCGCCGCGCGCGGACACCCTCAGGCGCTCGACCCGCAGGCGGTCTACGAGAACGTCGTGCGCCACTACGGCGCGGCCAACGCACCCGCCCCGCTGCTCGTCTCCATGAAAACCGACATCTGCGCCCGGAACCGCCCGGATCTCTCAGGCGACATCGACGGCAGCCTCGGGCGCGGCTCCCGCTTCGACCTGACCTTCGGCTACCACGCCCCCCGGCGTCAGCCCCACGACGGCCACCCTGATCGCCCGGGTGCAGAAACGCGTCGAGGAAGGAGGCCACGACGTTCCCGCAAACGCGATCACCCGACGCTGGGCGGCTGCGCAGGACAACCTGCTAGACAAGGGTGGAGCCAACACAGGGAGCATGACATGAACAGGTCCGAACTCAGCGCTCAGCTGGCCACGCGGTTTTCGCTCGACAGGGCCTCGGCCGACCGGATGGTCACGGCCGTCTTCGCCACCATCGGCGACAGTTTGGCCAACGGCGATGCCGTCTCCATCGCCGGCTTCGGGACGTTCGCGACGAAGAGCCGGCCGGCGCGCCAGGGCCGCAATCCCGGCACCGGCGAGGCCATCGCCATCGCCGCCTCGACAGTGCCGGCGTTCAGGCCCGGCAAGGCGCTGCGCGACGCCGTCAATGCCGGGCGGGGGTGACGGCGCCGGCCGGGACGCCGAGGCGGCGCGCAAATAGCGCAAACCCTTCGGGCAGACCGGCGGGCCCCCGATCCCGGCCGTGCGCATGACCGCCCGCCCGTTCGGTACCGTGACGGAACCGTCCGCGCGCACCCCGCCGCGGCCGGCTCATCAACGTCGGACCGGGGCACCCGGACACCGACCGGCGCACCCTGCAGCTGACCAGGCTCACCGTCGAGAAGATCGACCGCAACCCGGCGCTCGTGCGCACCGGCCTCGACAACATCGCGCGCTGGGCACGCCGGAACGGCGACCTGCCGGCGTGCCACGCCGAATGGAAAACCATCATCGAGCAGCGCAGCTGGAACGACATCCGCGCCCTGCTGCTCGCCGACAGCGACGAAGGCCAGCGGCTGCGGAGCACCCACCCGTTCATCGGCATCATCAGCGACGAGGAACGTGCAGCCATCCACATGCGGCGTGAGCAGCTCAAGCACATCAACCGAGGTGTCTGCAACACCACTGTCCTGTGGTGGAAACTTGGGTCTATCCCAACAAAGGTCCCAAAAGCCCCACAGGATCTGGCTACGGCTGAACGCCGTCCATGTGCTCGTTCCTGAGCTGCTTGATGCGATCCGGCGGAAAATACCGGTAGAAGGCCGTGCGGCCGATTTCGAGCTGATCGATGACGTCGCCGATGAAGGGGTAGTTGTCGGTGTCCTTGAGCATGGCCTCTGCATGCTTGAGGGTCCTTTCGTCCATGGCTTTTGGCCTGCCGCCCCGTCGTCCTCGCTTGCCGGCGGCCTTGAGGCCGGCGCGGGTGTTCTCGACGATCAGCTCACGCTGGAACTCGTCGAAAGCCGCGGTCATGTGGAAGAACAGCCGTCCCTCGGGCGTGCCCGTGTCGATGTTCTGGGTCAGCACCTTGAGAGCGATGCCGCGTTCGTCGACGTCGGCGGCGGTCCTGATGACCTGAGTGAGCGAGCGCGCCAGGCGGGAGAGCTTCCAGACCACGAGCGTGTCGCCTTCGCGCAGGAAGTTGAGCGCGGCCTGAAGCTGGGGCCGGTCACGATGTGACCCGGATGCCCTTTCGGTGAAGATCCTCTCGCAGCCCGCTGCCTGCAGCGCATCCGTCTGGAGCGCCGGGTTCTGGTCCATGGTGGAGACACGGGCATATCCGACAAGCATGACGATTTATTCTTGAATCCCTTTCCCCGGACTGTAGAAGAACACGGATTTCAGAACAAGGAAAACAGACATGATTCCGGCATCATGGCCGATGTTTCCGGGCGCGGCCGCGCCCGTTCCCAAAACGACGGTTTTCGGAACGGCTGTTTCAGCGGAGTTCATCCCATGCGCTCTACCAGACGCTCAAGTCCTTCGGCCAGACCGTCAAGTCGCTGTTCGTCCTGCGCTACGTCGATGATCTCGATCTGCGTCGGGCGATCGAGAAACAACTCAACAAGGTCGAGCTGGCCAACCGTTTCACCCGCGCCATCGCCGTCGGAAATCCGCGCGAGTTCACCCAGGCCGAAAAGGAGGAGCAGGAGATCGCGGAGGCCTGCAACCGGCTGATCAAGAACAGCATCGTCAGCTGGAACTACCTTTACCTCGCCAGGCAGCTCGACAAATCCGGCGACGGAGAGGCGAGGGAAAGCCTGCGTCGTTTCATCGGCGCCCATGCGCCGATGTCGTGGGCACACGTCAACATGCTCGGCGAATACGACTTCTCCGACGAGAAGTTGCGCGATTCCATCGGAATACTCCCCCTGAAACCAGCCGCTTGAACCACATCCGACTTCGGGTGAAGCGAAAGCGGCGAAAGGCCACTCATATCAATTCAATGCCGGAATTCCTGTGGGACTTTTGGGACCTTTGTTGGGAAGAACCCAACATCCGGAACGCACGTACCCGGCGCGCCTACCGCCACGACGTCGAGGGGTTCTGCCGCTTCGCGGGCATCGCGTCGCCTGAAGCGATGCGGAGCGTCACCCGCCCCCACGTCATCGCCTGGCGCGCCCATCTCGAGCAGCAGGGCCTCGCCGGCGCCAGCATCCGCCGCAAGCTCTCGGCGCTCGCGTCGCTGTTCGACCATCTCTGCGAGTGCAACGTCGCTGCCGACAATCCCGTCCGCGGCGTCCAGCGCCCGCCCATCGACGCCAATGAGGGCAAGACCCCGGCCCTGAGCGATGCGCAGGCCCGCCTTCTGCTCGATGCGCCGCCCGCGGACACGCTCAAGGGACAACGCGACCGGGCGATTCTCGCCACTCTGCTCTACCACGGGCTCCGCCGCGAGGAGCTCTGCCGACTCCGGATCCGCGACATCCAGAGCCGCGAAGGCGTGATCCACCTCCGGGTCACCGGCAAGCGCGACAAGATGCGCTTCATCCCGGCAAGCCCGCACGCGCTTCGCCTGATCGAGACGTACGTCGATGCGGCCGGGCACGGCAGCGATCCCGCGGCACCCCTCTTCCAGCCGCTCCACCGCAACCGCACGGCCGGGCGGGCGCTCGATCCGCAGTCGGTTTACGAGAACGTGGTGCGCCACTACGGCGCGGCCACGGGGCTAAATGCGCTCGTGGGCGGGCTCTGTGTACATTCGCTCCGCGCCACGGCCGCGACCAACGCCCTCCAGCACGACGCCGACCTCGGCCGCGTCCAGGAATGGCTCGGACACGCCAGCATCGCCACCACTCGCCTCTACGACCGGCGCGGCACGAGACCTGAGGAAAGCCCGACCTTCCGCATCAACTATTGACGGTTTCCACAAAGCCATAAGAAAACCGTATAGCGATAGAGAACTTACCTATTAGTTTCCTGCCAATGCGAAATCCGCCCCTCGTGAATAACCCACCGGCAGCTGAGTGATCGTTTCCGTTATCAGCCGCCGGGACAGAAGCGGCATCTCTTTCGTCGCATAATCCACGACCTCACGTACGCTGACCTCCCCATCCAAATTGTCGTCAGCAGCGCCTCCGATTCCCTCAAGCAGGAGGTAGGTCAGCGCGCCGTGCGGTTCGGAGACCAGCTCGACTGCATCCTCGTCGCCCCGCGAAGCCGCAAGCACATGGATGCCCCCGATCCGGGCGATCCGGCGCAAGGCCTTCTGCCCCACAGCCTCGTCGAACATCCCCTTCCCCAGCGCATCGGCAACCGCGCCAGAGCGACACGAATCCAGAATCATGAAGACGCGGCTGGCTTGCGTTCTGGTCAACAGGCGCATCAGGTCTCGGCTGGAAACACCATATTGCCGCACCATTGATGCCGTGACGTTCCCGTCCACATCCCATGCCCTGGTAAATGGAAGGAGGTACCACTCCCAGTCGTCGTCTTCCTGGAGGGCGACGCCATGACCAGAAAAATAGACTACAAGAACGTCTCTCGCAGACGGGGACTCCAAAGCAATCTGCCCCTTGATGGCCGCTGCATTGGCGTCAGCATCAAGCAGCGTAACGGCCAGTACGTCTTCAAACAGGCGGTTGCCGCGATTGCGCAGGATCTCGGCCACAGCGACTGCATCGTTGCGGCCGTAGGAAAGTTCCCACGTCGGGCGGACATAGTCGTTGATTCCGACGGACAGCACCTGCATCAGCGGACGTTCTCGGTCCGGAAGCGGGCTTGCCACAACAACTGGTGCCGATGGCTCACCCTCGATCCCTTCGGAATTCACACCGATCGCATGGAACTTGTTGGCTCCTAGCAGTAGACGGACCGCGTATTCGAATATCCCGCCCCCGGAAGCCGTGCGCATACGGTCTTGCGGCGCCAGCTTTCCGTTGTGATACAGGCGGACCTCCAGAATCTCCTGCGGCGGATACTCAGGATCATTCAGTCGGACTCTCACCCACAATTGGCCGTCGGCATCGGCCGACCCCACGTCAACCGGATCGACAGAAACGCTAGGCGGCGGAACATAGCCGTCCTCGGACAAGCTGCTGACCTCTTCGTTCAGAAAGCGGGGCGCTGCATCATCCAGTTTTCCTAACAGCCCAGGCTCGAACCAACCCTCCGAAAATGCATCGACCGGCAGCGTGTCCGCGGCGGTATCGCCGGCCCAGAGCAGGGCATCCACGCCATTTTGGGGACCATCGAAACGCCCGTCGCGGTCGACGACGGCCCATCCGCCACCGCCCGTGCAAATCAGGCTGGCAATCCGTGAAACCTCCGCTTCGCCGGAATAAGCGTAGATTCCGACCGTCCCGGCTTCCTCGCCAGCAAAAACCCATCGTCGCTCGGCATCGATCGCGATGGGCCCCGAGGCCGTGGAGGCGGGGTGGAAGGCCGCTACCAGCCTAGGCTGTGGCGATACGGACCACACTTGGACGCGCCCGCGATCATCGCGAGTCGCGAATTGCCGGCCTCCTCGGTCCACGGCCACCATCCGGACCGGTGCATCATGCGCGTGCCGCAGAACTTGTGGTGTTGCCGAAGCCTGTCGATCCGGCGACGGCACGATGCAAACGTTTCCCTGATCGTCGCCAAGGACAAGAGTCTTGCCATCAGGCAAGAACGCACCGGCAATCACCGATGCCGCCTCAACGCAACCACGAAACCCGGTCGCCGCCCTTTCCGTTCCGAACAGGTTCGTGGCAATCAAGGCCCCCCAAGGAAGCCCGTACACTGCGCGCGATCCATCCGGGGAAAGAATGGGCGCGAACGCAGCATCGACCAGGTGTTCTCGCTGCCTGCCCCGCACGACGCTCCAGCCGCCGCCCGATGCGGGAAACGCGATAGCGCTTCCCTCGGTGGACCACACCGGCGGCGGCCGGAAACCGATAGTTTCCCCCACCGCGCCGATCTGCCGCATGCCGCCGCCAGGCTGTACTGCAACCAACGAGCCGTTACGACGGGCGGTGACGATTTCGGCTTCGCGTCCCGTTCCCGTAACCGTTCCCGTAACCGTCTGATCGTTGATGGTGCCTCCGAGCTGCACCCCATTCTCCAAATCCCACGCTCGGCCATCGCCATCTTCCAGCAGGACGAACAGCAATTTGCCGTCAGCGCTGATGCTCAGCCCGATCACGGGGCCCGCAGCCCTGTTACGGGCAATCTCGAGTTTCGGACGAATCACGCGCAACGAAACCCGGGATCCTTCGGCGATCGGCCGCTGGTCACCCACCGCCCGCATCAGCGGGGCAAGGATTCTGACCCCTTCTGCAGAAACAAGCGCAGGAACAGCGACCGTTGCTCCCGCCATGGCGAGCGCTGCCGCAAGCGCCGCCTGACGGGAGATGGGTCCGAAACCCGTCATCCGACCAGCTGTTCGGCCACGCCGCTGCATCGTGCAGCGCAAACTCGGCAAAAAATCCGGAGCCCGCCTCAGTCTTCCTGATCCGACGAAATAATCTCGTAATCCAAAGTCCCGACACTCCACGCTGACTCGCTACGTTCGTCCCCGCTGTCGGCCTGCAGCGCCTCTGCTGCCTCTATGACATAGGCCTCTGGCGACTGGACTACCGCGAGATCCTTGTGCCGACCGGTCAGCAGTCCGATACGCTCGGCCTTGTCCGAGACCACCGCTACAAGCAATCCGCGCCCAAGGGGGGGAACCGCGCGAAACCGGAAACCGGCCTGTTCCCCCGGCAGGCTAACAGGCTCTCCCGCCCTTACCTTGGGCGGAACGCCCACGCGCAGGCTCTCCTCGTTCGGAAAGAGCTGGACCAGTTTTCCTTCTGCGTCGACGTCCAGCACCATGAGATATCCGTCGCGATCGCTGTCTACGGTAATATTGATTTCGGTTCCGGGCTCGATCTTTGGCCCGGGATCAACCCGTAACCGAACGGCCGGCACCACGGCAGGAGAAGCCTGGTCAGCTGCTTGTACGAAAACATCCTTTGTGAACGCTGCCGTTCGCGACAATACCGACCTGGTAAGCCCGAACGCCAAATCGTTGGCGCGACTCGGCATCACCTCCAGTTGCGGTGTCAGGCCGTTCCTGCAGTCACGCGGGTGCTGCCCGCAATAAGCGTCGGACTCCTTCTGCACGTAGTGATGAAGTTCATCGATCGCGACCGTGCCGTCTCCATTGGCATCTGCCTTGCCGTCTCGTGCCCCCCAGAGCAGCCGCCGCGTGTACACGCTTCCAGCCGTGTCGCCGGAGGCCTCGCGATCCAGGAGCGCCGACTGGTCCGCACGCACGGCCGTCCAGACCACGACGTTCGGATCGTCCGATCGCATGACGGATTCCACCCCCGTCACGCCGGCCAGATCTCCCTTGTGCACGGGCGGCCCTGGTTCATTCCGGGCTCCCGGGTCAGCCGCAAGCCGCATCGGCGACCCGTCCGGAAGTCGAAGCGTCTTCGCATACTGCCAGCCGTCATCGACACCAACGCCCTTCGTGCTCGTGCCGGAATGGCATGCATCGATCACCACGCGCACCTGACGCCCGTCCAACTCGTCGAGCAGTACGCCGATCTCGTCGTCAGTGATCATCCCTTGGACATTTCCGTCGCTGTCCAGATACGCATCGACTGGCACGAGCGTCTCATCTTTCCCATCGACCTCGTCCCGATCCTCGTCCCACTGCTGGAACCCGTGCCCGCTAAAAAACAGCAGCGCCTCATCGCCCGCCCTAGTTCCGTCAATGAGCCATTCCCGGGCCACGGCCAGAATGTTGCTTCGGGTGGCCTCTGAATCGGTCAGAAGCCGAATATCGCTCGCTGCAAAACCTCCATGTTCAGCAAGGAACGCCGCCATCGCACGGGCGTCGTTCGGCGCCCCGGGCAGGCGGGAAAAGTTCTGGTACTCACCGATCCCGACAAGAAGCGCACGGCGTATCTGTTCCTGGCCTCTCTCGTGCGCGGCGAGTATCCCGTCAGCCGGAATCCGTCCGCGATTAACAATCTCGACCCTGCGGTTCCGTTGGTCATCCGGCAGGATCCCTGTGATCGGATAACCCTCCCCGAAGCCCACCTCGATCAGCCGCTCGCCCGTGACGCCCATCCCGTCGACAAGGCGCCGTTTGACCGCGAGCGCTCGCCGCAAGGAAAGATCACGGTTGTAGGCTGCGCTGCCGATGCTGTCCGTGTGGCCTTGCAGCGAGAACACGAACGGGAGGAGCGCCGGCTGGAGGAGCGCTTTCCCCAGCTCATCCACCTGCTTCCGCGCGAGCGGCGTAAATCGCGCAGAATCGTACTCGAACTGGATGGCCGGCAATGCCATTCCTTGTTGATCGGACGGAACAGGGTCAGTGTCGTCCGGATCCGCTACGACAACGACCCCTTTCTTGGGGCCGATTTGCTTGACGATCTCGTCTTGATCGGCAACGTCCTGTGCGCCTGCCTGTGCGCCAGGAAGCAGGCTACCGACTGCTCCCCCAACGACAATCAGCACTACGAGCGTCAAGCGCCTCAACATCCTGCGTACCATGTTTTTCTCCCCTGGCCCGAGGGCACGCCGCGGCCCTGGAACCGGGCATCGAAAGCTATTCGATCAGGATGACCACCTGGTCCTTGGTCCATGCCGCTTCTTGGCGCCGCAACGTGACCGCCAGATCCTTCGCGACGGAATCTGCAGTTCCCCGCAGGGCGAGAAACGGACCCACGCCTGCATCCAGATCAACGAGATCGGGCGTCAGGGGAGTGTTCTCTTTCGTGGCCACCACGGTAATCAGTTCCGCGCCTTGCGGGTGCGACACCGCAAGCGCGTATTCCGCATCCGCTGGCGGAACGCTCAACGTTGAACCCGCTGTCAGGAAGTTGTCCTCGTGGTATTGGTTCGGAAAGATCTGGTGCACCGTGCCGCTGGTGCCAGTGTCAAAGACCCAGATGTACGAATCCTCGGTGGCCTTGATTGTCAGCACGACATTGTCGCCATGCGTGTAGATGCGGTTTGCGCGATCCACCGCCGCATCAACTGCCAGCCCTCCGTTTGTCGGAGACGGCGCAGGAGCAAGCTCCTGCACCATGGCGTGTTGGCGGATATCGAGGTCTTTCAGGTACGCTTCATCCGTCTCATCTGCTGAGACGGCAGTAACCCCGATTGCGACCATTACGGCGCAAAAGGCCGTAAGACATAGCACAGTCTTCATGGCTGGTTTCCTTTCATTCCGGCGTTGAGAAGGCCCGAAGCCTCATTCTGCTGGCGGCCTCCTCCTCAGTTGCTTATGACCAATGTCCTGAGCGTTGTCACGCCCAGGTCATTTGGATTGATGCGGCCCGTGATCT
Source organism: Alphaproteobacteria bacterium (assembly GCA_965215575.1). Taxonomy (GTDB): domain Bacteria; phylum Pseudomonadota; class Alphaproteobacteria; order TMED109; family TMED109; genus VXPW01. The sequence continues at coordinate 671,232 of OZ244069.1, read as the reverse complement.
GATCAATCCGGGCGTAAAACTCGGCGGGACTCAGATCAAGACTGACGATTTCACCGCTGCCCAACATGTCCGCTGCGGCGAGAACATCTATCTTTTCCCGCGTTGCAACGAAGTAGAAAGCCTCCTCGCCTGCAGGCGGCTTCACGACCATCTCGATGCCGCTGCCAGCGAGCGGAAAATCAATGATCTCCGCCGCTGTAATGGGTCGATTGTGCAACAGCCGGGTGACCTTGCACGACGTGCTGACATGAAACACGTTCATGTAGGCCGGCGCCCCGACCCGCATCTGAAGACTTAGCGGCTCGCCGACATTGTACTGGGCATCCGGAACGGCCCATGCCTCAACCAGGAACTGGGTAGCCGCTCTCAGCTCTGGTAACTGGCATCCCGATTTCTCGACGGATGCCTCAACCGGGGCTGGGGCTGAGGCCGCAGGGACCTCAACCGGAATCTCGACCGCCACCGCCGGCTGGGAAGCCTGTTCCTGCTGGCAGCCTACGAGCATTCCCAGGGCCGCCCCTGCCAGGGCCACCTTGTACACAAATCCCGTTTTTGGCAGCGGGTCAAGCCCGTTCCCGTAGTTGCGTGCGAAACCATTCATCTTGTTTCCTCCATTGGATCCGTTCCGGAAACCCCTTGCGGCAAATTTAGAAACGCATCCGGCCGATCAGCTCCACGCGGCGGTCGGGCGCGGTCGTGCTGTCTTCATGCTGCGCACCGGCAAATTCCAAGTGGAGTCCGTGTGCTGACGGCGATGTGCCGAAGCGTACGCCTGCCCGCGCATGACGGCTGTTCCCGTTCCACACCCGGAACTCGCCAAACGGCGTAAGCACACCCCGAACTGACGGAACGGCAAAGCCGTATCCGATCTCCGCATCAAGCGAAAGCGCCGTTTCCGGACGATCCGTGTTCAGTGCCCTGAATGGACCTTCGCGCCACAACATGCCTGTCTTTCCGGGATTCACCCCTAGGCGCGGTGACAGCGCCAGAGACAGGCCTTCACCTCCTGATCCAGGGGAAAGGCTTGCCGTCAGACTCGCGCCGTACTCTCGGTAATCGCCACCCGAATAAAGAGCCAGGGTCCGTCCGCGCGCCTCAAGACCAAACCCCGAAGCGGGATCGGCATAGGCCACTCCGGCCGACACCTCGACACCCGCCTTGGTGTCGTCCTCGCCGCCTCCATCGATACGCCCGGCAATCTCTGCAAATGGCGTAATGCTGGTCCCACCATCCTGCGTCATCGTGTAGGAAAATTCGGCACCGGCACGCGCACGCCAGGTATCCACCGCAAGATTGTCGATCGTCCCCAGCCCGGATCCCGCATCGCCGTTCAGGCGCCCGAATCCGGCATCCCCCAGCAGCGCGATCGCAATACCGCCCGCCAGCGGCTCCAGCGCCTGCCGGACGCCCGCCGCCGCCATGTACATCTCGACATCGGTGCTTTCGCGCTCCGAGGTACCCGAACGCGCGTTCTCGACCTCTCCGGTGCCCGCGCCCAGGATGGCCCACAGCTCCCTTCGGTTGTCCGGTGCGAAACGCACATATGGATGCACGCCGGTCAGGGTCACGTCTAGCCGGCCGCTGCCGTCATCAACGCGGTAGTCTGCATCCACTTGGGTTCGTGAGGCTGCGATACCAATCAGCCACTGGCCATTGACCCACGCATCCAGACCGAGATAACCCGCCTTCAAGTCCCCGTCGTAACGAGCGCCGGTACTGGGATCGTTGTCAAACGCCAGAATGTCCCCACGGCCCCACAAGGTCCAGTGGGACAGCCCCAAGCCGCCTGATCCGTCTTCCGCAGCATTCAGGGACAGCTCGAACGTGCTGGTCTGCAGCAACTCGTCGAAGCCAACTCCACGGGTCCGTGTCGTGTTCCCAACGGCAAGCACGTCGGGCGGGGATTCGAGATGCTGCCCCCATGCCATCGTCGCATCGGGAACTGCGCCGGAAACCACTGGCTGTCCGGCCAACGAGAGCGCGGCACCGCCGCTACGAGCGGCAGAGAACCGCGCGCCGATATTTGTCGTGACATTCGACAGCGAGCCGGCCGTCACCGCCTGAAGGGTTTCCGCAACCGCCTTTACCTCTACCTGGGTGGGGCCAACCACCACCAACACCGCCACCGGATCCGCCGCCGTCACGTCGCCGTAACCGCGCACCGCGTGGAGGATCGTCGCCGTCAGAACCGCAGCATCGGCGTCCGCACCCGCCGTCACCGTCACCGCCTGCGGCTGGTCCCAGTTGTTCGACGTGAACGTCAGCGACGACGGCCTCACCTCCACGTCCAGATTGGTGCTCGTCGCCGTCACCGTCACCGTGCCGTCCGGCGCCGACAGCAGCCGTACCGTGTAGCTCCCCGACGTGCCTTCCTCGGTGACCGTCAGCGAGGTCGCCGATACCTCGACGCCCGCCATGTCGTCGTCCGCAATCGTCACCGTCTGCGCCGGGCCCACCACGACACCGGCATCGTCCTCCGCCGTGATCTCGATCGTTTCGTCGCCTTCGGCCACATCGTCCGACATCGCCGTCAGCGTCATCGACACCGACGATGTGCCTTCCACCAGCGTCAGCCGCGACGACGACGACGCGTAATCCGTGCCTTCGTCCGCCGTCCCGCCAAACGTCAGCGTGGTCGTGCGGTTCGTCGCAAACGTCCCGCCCTCGGCCGTCACCGTCACCGTCGCAACGCCACCCGTCTCCGCGATCGAAGCCGGGGTCACCGACAGCGACAGCGTCGCCTGGTCGTCGTCCGCGATAGTTAGCGTATGGCTTGTCTGCCCTCCTAGCGTATAGCCGGTACCCTCGTTCAGCATCAGGACAATTGTTTCGCTGCTCTCGTTCACGCTGTCGTCTACGATCTCGACCGGGATATTGACGCTGGTTGTCTCTGGGGAAACCACGAGGAGTCCGGAGTTTCTGATGTTGAAATCGCCGACCTCTATGGCGCTGCCGGAAAGTGTGTAGGTCAAGTTAACGGTCGACCGCGGCGCCGGTGACAGCTCTACTGTAATGTCGTGCGTGCCTGCGCCCTCGTTTGCACTACTTGAAGATAAAGCAAATGATACGGCTGAAAAATTGACTGTTTCATCGGTCTCGAAATTTGCTACGTGCTGTCGTCCGTCAGTGCCCGGGCCGATTTGTCCTGTGTATGTTTCTTGCCGATCTCCGTAGAAGACCCTAACGGTGTAGTTGGTAGCAACGTCTCCGCTAAAATATTCAACGCCGATAGAATATATACCAACTGGCGCTCCGTCCGTCCAAACAATATTTTCTTGGTTTGGGTTGTCAGTAGCATTGCCAAAGCCCGTATCATCGTGGTCCCACTCACCCGTGAATCCATTACAAGACCTTGTAGTTATCCCACTGAAACCAAACGTCTGTTCACACGGATCCGTGACATAAAGGTCGAGGTCTACATCTGCGTCCCATGCAATGTTAACACGTACATTTCCAGCAGATCCTTGCAATTGTGCTTCTGAATTTCCTGCGAACGTAAAACTAAGGAGAAACACGGCAAGCGCGGCGCCCTTTACTTTATGGCATCGTTCCGGCCGGGTGGCCTGAATGCGAAATGATTCCGCCATTGCGTCATAAAATCGCCGGAAAAAGCACAACCAACCCATGACATCCTGCACTCCAGATACTCTCTAAAGAGCCCGCCCGAAGCAGAAAGATGCGCTCTGGTCTGCCGTATGTCAATTGGGCATATAGTCATGCGGGAATGTTCTATGCCTGATCGCATCCTAGGGCTGTGTCGCCGCTTGATGGGTTCAGCCACACAAGCTTCGCACGGCCAATCTTCCCGCTCAGAGGCCGCACCGGCCGACGACGGCCCCGATCCCTTTTTAATTCAACTGTAACGATTCTGCGCACCCGCGCCTTTTTCAGGAGGCTCAAATGACCATGGCTGCTTGGAAAGGCGCCAGCCCGTCGAATATCATTGGTGATTGCCGTTCGGAACCAGAGACAGCCCGCTTTACGTGAGTGTCAGGAGGATTCGATGAATCAAGCCAGACAGCCTCAATCGTTGCGACTCTCCATTTCGGCCCGAGGACATAAATGCATCGTTCTGATTGCGGCAAGCGCTTTCGGTTTTTCACTGATGGGCTGCGGCAGCGATTACGCCGCCAAGCGGCAGGCACACGAACGGGCCAGAGCGAAGGCTGCCTACGAGGCCGCCCACCCCACTCCCTTGCTCAAGGCGGCGCACAGCGGCCGCACCCAAGAGGTGCTGGCCCTGATCGGCGTCGGCTCCCATGTGGACGAAAGGCCCGTAAACGGCCTCACGGTCCTGCAGGAAGCCGCGAGCCACGGGTACACCCGACTGGTCGCCGCCCTGATCAACAGCGGTGCCAGCCTGAATATCAAGGACGCCCAAAACAGCCACACGGCGCTACACATCGCAACGATCAACGGGCATTCCCCTGTCGTGTCCGTGTTGATTCGGGCAGGCGCCAACGTCAACACCCGAAATAAATTCGGCTACACCCCCTTACATGATGCTGCATCACGAGGGCACTATGAGGTTGCGGCCGCCTTGATTCGGGGAGGCGCAGATGTAAACGCAAGAGACACGGTGGACGACCGGATGCCGTTGCATTTCGCCAAAGACCGGGCGATGCAGGTGGTTTTGATCGAAGGGGGCGCCAGCAGAGACGCTCAAGACACAACCGGAAGGACCGCCAAAGACTTCCAGGAGCACGAGCAGGCGCGGGCAGCGGAAGCTCTGGCCAAAGCCCAGGCGGAAGCCCGTCGACAAAGAGAAGAATTGGCCCGCTACAAGGCCGAGGCCGACGCTGAAGCACAGAAACAAATGCGGGATTTCATGACATTACAGAACGTGCTCAATGAGAACGTCCAGCGAGCAATCGACAGGGAACGCACAAAGGACTGCGTCGAATCTCGTGTGGTCACCGACTCTTCCGGACAGTACGTGATCGAAAGCGTCTGTCCCTAATCTATTGAATTCATAGTAAAAGCAATTCAACCTGCCGGATACCTGCCTCTCTTTCGCCGTTGCAGCTTTCTCACAACCGTCGACTTCGCCGGATTCGATCGATGGGAGCCCTCGTCCAGCGCCCACTGGAACACCTCGCCGAGCGTTGTCCGCGCCAACTCCGCGTTCCCGGTCAGCCGGGCATCCGCCCCCTCCGGTCTCATCAATGCCTTGACGACGTCCGCCCCTGTCACCTCATCCACCGGCTTGTCGCCGGACACCGGGAACGGTAGCCATCCCCGCACGGAAGGGGCACTCCAGCGCGATCGCGCGTGGAATGACACACGATCGGCCGTCAATCGCCGTACAGGGCCCTTTTGTTAAACGCCCCGAAGGGTCCCACAGCAGGATGCCCCACACGCCAGTTAACGCGCACAACCACGTTCCGCGCCCCGATCCGCCCGCGGAACGCACGGATCGAGCGCCGGCTGCGGGAAGACGCGGAGCTGCACAACGCGCAGGCCACATTCGACCGCGGCATCCGCCGGCACAACCGGCGCTGTTTCCTGCGCCACGCGCCAGACTGGCAGCCGGGGCCGGACGACTGGCAATCGGCGCGGGTTTGCGCAGCTTATGCGCGTCTGACACGACATAAATCACTGTGTTTCACAAGGATACCCGAGATGAGCATCAGTCCCGGACCATCATGGGAGCAGGTCGAGCGCGACGCGCTGGAGGCCCAGCTCCGCGCCGACCACCCAGACGTCGACCGGCGGGTCCTGGAGCTGACGAAGCTTGCCGTCGCCAAGATCTACCGTGCCCCCTCACTCGTGCGCACCGGGCTTGCAAACATCGAGCGCTGGGCGCGCGCGAACGACGGCTACCTGGCGGCGTGCCATGCTGAGTAGGGTGCGAGCAAGATTCCTGTTGAAATGCACTCTAAGGATCTCGGACCCTGAGCTTCGAGGGGTCGATCTTGATCTCGCCGTAGAGGACGATGTTGCGCCACTCGATCGGGCTGATGCGGGCGATGAGTTCGGGGTCGAACGGGAAGTCGGGGGCGGCGGCGATTCGTGAGATTTCGCGCGCCTGCCAGTAGATGACGCAGGCGAGGACGAGCGTGAGACACGAGCACGCATTCATCTGGTCGTAGACTTCGCGGGCACTGATTCGGCCGCGCTGGCCGTAGTACACGGCGCGGGCCAGGGCGTGGAGCTGCTCGACCTTGAGCAGGCCCCGCCGCACCCTCGTTCGCAGCGTCGGTTCGCGGATCAGCCGGGGGCGGGAGACGTCGAAGTCGGAGAGCATGGCAGACTGTCAGGAACAAACGCTCGTTTCAGCTAACCACGAATGCCCTACGGAACGCGACGCGTTTCCTGTGTCGTGGCATGTAAGATTCAACGCCGGAACCATGATTTCGTCGACAGCCCGATGAAAACCGTCGCCTACCTGCGCGTCTCCACCAGCCAGCAGGATGCCGGTGGCCAGCGCCTCGCCATCCTCGAGGACGCCCGGCGGCAAGGCTTCCGAAACGACGAGTTCATCGAGGCTACCGCGTCGACGCGTGCCGACGCCAAGCGCCGGCGTCTCGACCAGCTCATGGGCTCTCTCGAACCGGGCGACCGCCTTGTCGTCAGCGAACTGTCCCGCCTCGGCCGATCCCTCGGCAAAGTCGTCAACCTCATCGACGCCATCGCCAAGGCATCGGTCGCCTTCGTCGCCGTCAAGGAGAAAATCCGTTTCGAGGGCCGTCAGGATCTCCAGACCAAGGTCATGACCACCCTGTTCGCACTGTTCGCCGAAATCGAACGCGATCTCATCTCCGAGCGGACCCGCGAAGGGCTGGCCAGGGCGAGGGCGTCGGGGAAGAAACTCGGGCGGCCGAAGGGGTCGCTGGGCGTGTCACGCCTGGACGGCCGCGAGGACGAGATCCGACGCTTCCTCGACCTCGGCGTGCCGAAGACCTCCATCGCCAGGATCACGGGCGTCAGCAGACCCACGCTCTACAACTTCATTGCCACCCGGGGGTTGAAGGTCGGTCCTTAGAGTGCATTTCAACAGGAATCTTGCTCGCACCCTTGAGTGGAAGACCCTGATCGAGCAGCGGACCTAGCCCGCTTCGCTCACCAGCGGACCTGACGCCGCCCGCTCGAGGCGCTTGGCGGCGGTGCCGTCGGTTTCGACGCCCCTGACGCGGTGCCCGGCCGCCCCGGGGTCGCCGGAATCGGGCGCGATGGAGCCCGGCGCTCCGGATTCCGGGCTTGGATCGCGCTGGAAGGCGGGCGCCGGCGGCGCGCGCAGGGCGGCGAGCACGTGCGCGAACAGTTCCTGCAGCGGGTAGCCGGACGGGAACGCGACCCGGATCCTGCGGACGGTGACGGTGATGCGTGCGGCGACCTTCAGCAACCGGGCGCGGATGGTGTCGGCGCGGGCGCGGGCCAGCGCCGTGCCCTGCAGCCCGACCTGGCGCAGGAGGGTGAGCAGGGCGCCGGCGAACGCGGAGAAGGTCAGCCGCAGCTGGTTGGCGCGCATCGTCGCGCTCGAGGTGCGGTCGGCGAACCGCCACAGCTGCTGTTCCTTGATGCGGTTTTCCATGTCGCCGCGGGCGCAGTACAGGTCCTCGTAGAGGGCCTGCGCCCGGAGCGCGCGGCGCGGGATGTTGGTGACCACGAAGCGCAGGTTGGCGCCGCGCAGCCCCGGCAGCCACTCGGCCTTGCCGACCACCCGGCGGGCGCAACTCCAGGATGTCAACGTGCGGTAGCGGCATTCCCGGAACCGCCGCGAGGCCCGGCCGGTGGCGGCGCATCGCCGCCGGGACTTGTGCAGCGCCTTCGCGAGCCACGGTTCCAGGCGGGCGTTGCGCGCGAGCCCGAACACGTACTCGAGGCCGGCGTCCTCGCACCAGCGGAGGATCTCCTCGCGGCAGAACCCGGCATCGCCGCGCACCCGGATCCGGGTCCCGGGCCAGCGCCGGCGGATCTGCGGCACGATCCGCGCCAGTTCGTCCACCGCGCCCGCCGCCGCATCGATATCGGCCGGGCGCAGCCGGGCGCACAGCACGTGCTCGCCGCAGGTCACGTACAGCGGGAGATAGCAGTAGTGCCCGTAGTAGCCGTGGAAGAACCGGCCCTCCTGGCGGCCGTGCAGCGGATCGTCGGTGGCGTCGAGATCGAGTACGATCTCCGCCGGCGGGGCGGCATGGGCCTCCAGGAACAGGTCCACCAGCAGCCGCTCGATCGCTTCCCGGTCGGCGGCAATCCGCTGGTAGCGGTCCTGCGCCGCCGCCTCCGGCACGCCGAGCTCCAGGCGGTTCAGCGTGCTCGACCCCGCCAGCGCATGCCCCCGGTCCCGCGCCCGCCGCCGCCGTTCCCCGGTCACGTCCGCACACCCGCTCGCCAGCGCGAAGGCGCTGTCGGCGCGCAGCCGGTCATGGTCGTTGAGGTCCTCGTAGCCCGCCGCCAGGGCCAACACCCGCTGCGCCACCAGCGTCTCCAGGCGATGCTCGATCCGCCGCGGGTCGCGGTGGTCCCGGAAGCACGCCGCCAGCCGCGACGTCACCCGGAAGCGCCGGTCAACCTCCCGCAGCAGCAACACGCCGCCATCGGTCGTCAGCCGGCCGCCGTCGAACCGGCCCACCACCGCACGCCGGCCAAGGCCTTCAAACGCCAGTTGCGTCGAGGTACAGTCTGTGTGCATGGGGTGGCTCCGTTATGGACAATAAGATATTGTCTTTCTTACCTGTACCATACGTTTTTGCCCCATGTACCCACCCATGGTGAGATATCCGGGCTAAATCTGACACCGAGCGACCGGCATGAGCAGCAACCTGAAGCCACAACACAGAACAACTCGCCACCAGCCGGGCCGGCGCAGACGGAACATCATTTTCAGGCAACAGCTTGCTGGCATCTGCGGCGACAAAACCGGCGTCATGGAAACCAGAACACGGAAACCCATGTCCTGCAAACTGCTTTTCTCGGAAAATCCGGAGGTTAAGCAACCTTACGGCGACAAAACCGGCGCGTGCCCGTGACGCACACTAGGAACCCAAGCTAGCTGCCGGATGCTCGAGGACCAGAACTAGTCTGAGACAGAAATTCCTTGTAAACAGATGGTTGTTGACGAGCGCCGAACCAGGCGCTTCCATGCTGAGCAACCTGCGGCAGGCGTTGTGGCGACAAAACCGGCGCAACGGCCCCGAGGACGGATCCCAGCGGGTACTGTGTTTCAGAAATCTTGATCACAACATGTACACAACAACCCACCAACAAACCCGAGGGGTATTTTCTTCTTTTCTGTACTTTTCGCACCTATTTTCCATTATAGAAACTGGTGCTTAAGAGCCTAACGGCGACAAAACCGGCGCGTAAAGCGACAAAACCGGCGCACCCGGCGACATGTTCAAGGCGCCCCCATGTCGCCGCAAGGGGACGGATCCCGTAGGATGGATCCCATGCTCAGGGTGCTCGACGCGATCCAGCGGACGCAGAACAACAGCGACACCACCGCGGTGCCAACCGGCTATGCCCGCGCCCCGACCTACAAGAACCCGCCGGGCGCAGTGGCGCTCAAGATCCTGCACGCACTGATCGACCACGCCGGCACGGCGATCGAGGACGATACCGTCTGGCACGAGATGCCGCTCCGGGAAGCCATCCGGAAGACCAGGATCCACCACCTGTCGGCCGAACAGGCCGACCAGCATCTGGACGAACTCGAAGCCCTGCGCCTGTCGTTCTGGCTGTACGACGTGCAGAAACGGAAGACGATCATCGAGCGCGGCGTCGTGGTCCAGCACGGACGAATCGAGGTCCCGGACCCGGACAGCGACGAGCACGCGATCATCCGGGTGCGCTTCGGGTCGATCTTCTGCCAGCTCGCACGCACGTCGGACTACTACACGCTGCTCCAGAACAACGTGATCTGGGGGCTGCGCTCGCGCTACGCGATCGCCCTCTTCCAGCAAATCAGCGCGCTGAGCGGCCAGCGGAAACCGAGCATCCGGTACTCCATCAGCGAACTCCGCGCGGTGCTCGGGGTACTCCCGAATCGCCTGCAGGCGTACAAGGACCTCCATTCCGCGTGACCACATGCATGTTCCGTTCTGTCTTGCGCAAGCCGGTAGCGCGGTGCGACCGGGCATCCTCACGCATTTGCACTTGCCACGGCGCGTGCTCCCGGAGAGCCGCGACGGACCGGAGACACGTCCCTATGCAGCACGCCGCGGTGACGTCGGCGGAATCCTGCGGTCAGCCCGGTGTGCCGGTCATGCATTTCGCCGCGTCGGGTGGCCGGGCTTCGTCTTGGAGGGCTGAGACACACTCGGCCAATGCCAACACCGGCCGGGCTGAATCGCCGAGCCGGCGCACCGCGACCTGTCGGTTCTCGGCCTCGCGGCGCCCGACCACCAGCAGAACCGGCACCTTGGCGAGGGAATGCTCGCGTACCTTGTACCCGATCTTCTCGTTGCGGAGGTCGAGTTCGGCGCGGAGGCCGGCCTCGCCGAGGGCGGCGTGCACTTCGCGCGCGTACTCGTCCGCGTCGCTGGTGATGGTCGCGACCACGACCTGACGCGGCGCCAGCCAGAGCGGCAGCTTGCCCGCATAGTGCTCGATCAGGATGCCGATGAAGCGCTCGAAGGAGCCGAGGATCGCGCGGTGCAGCATCACCGGGCGCCGGCGCTCGCCGTCGGTGGCGGTGTACCGGGCGTCGAGGCGTTCGGGCAGCACGAAGTCCACCTGCAGGGTGCCGCACTGCCAGCTCCGCCCGATCGCGTCGGCCAGGACGAACTCGAGCTTGGGCCCGTAGAACGCGCCCTCGCCGGGATTGTGCTCGACCGCAAGCCCGGTCTCGTCGACGGCGCCCAGGAGCGCGGCCTCCGCCCGGTCCCAGACCGCGTCGGCGCCCGCGCGCACCTCGGGACGGTCGGCGAACTTCACCAGGACGTCCTCAAACCCGAAGTCGCGGTAGATCGAGCGCAGCAGGCGGATGAAGGAGCCGGTCTCCGCGGTGATCTGGTCCTCCGTACAGAAAATGTGGGCGTCGTCCTGCGTGAACGCGCGGAGGCGCATGAGGCCATGGAGGGCGCCCGAGGGCTCGTAACGGTGGCAGGCACCGAACTCGGCCATCCGGAGCGGGAGATCCCGGTAGCTCTTGAGCCCCTGCTTGTAGATCTGGACGTGCCCCGGGCAGTTCATGGGCTTCAGGGCGAGCATGCTGCCGCCGGCATCGGCGGTCTCGGCGACGAACATGTGCTCGCGGAACTTCTCCCAGTGCCCGGAGCGCTCCCAGAGGGCGCGGTCGACGAGCTCGGGCGTCTGGACCTCCCGGTAGTCCTCCGCCTCGAGGCGGCGGCGCATGTAGGCCCGGACGGTCCGGTAGAGCGTGGCGCCGCCCGCATGCCAGAAGACGGCGCCCGCGGCCTCCTCCTGGAAGTGGAAGAGGGTCATCTCGCGGCCCAGGCGCCGGTGGTCGCGGCGTGCCGCCTCCTCGATGCGGGCGAGGTAGGCGTCGAGCTCCTTCTTCGAGCGCCAGGCGGTGCCGTAGACGCGCTGGAGCATGGCGTTCCGCGAATCGCCCCGCCAGTAGGCGCCGGCGAGCCGGGTGAGCTTGAAGGCGGTGCCGAGCTTGCCGGTGGAGGGCAGGTGCGGTCCGCGGCAGAGGTCGACGAATTCGCCCTGGCGGTAGATCGTGATCGCGTCGTCTTCGGGGAGATCGCGGATGATTTCGGCCTTGTATTCCTCGCCGATGGATTGGAAGTACCGGAGCGGCGTCGGCGCGGTCCCAGACCTCGCGGGTGATGGGCTCGTTGCGGGCAACGATCGCGCGCATCCGCGCTTCCATCGCCTCGAGGTCGGCCGGCGTGAAGGGTTCGTCGCGCGCGAAGTCGTAATAGAAACCGTCCTCGATCGCCGGGCCGATCGTGACCTGGACGTCCGGATAGAGCTCCTTCGCGGCTTCCGCGAGCACGTGGGCCGCATCGTGCCGGAGGAGTTCCAGAACCTCGATTGCTCGAGTCCTTCGCCGGTCACGATCTCAATGGCGCCGTCGTCGGTAATGGGGCGCGCGAGATCGCGGAGCGCTTCCGTCGAGGCGGATGGCAAGCGCGGCCTTTGCGAGTCCAGGCGAGAGTGCGGCCGCCACGTCGTGGCCGTTAACCGGGCAGGGGTAGGTGCGCTTGGCCCCGTCAGGAAACGCGAGCGTGACGGATTCGGACTTGGCGGACACGGGCTGGCCTCAAAGCTGAGGGATGTCGGAAGATGAGGCGCACGGAGCGCGAGGTCAACCGGCCCCACATTGGAACGGCCCGTATAGCGAAAACGTGCATGAAACTACGAACAATTGTTTTCGAGAGACGAAGACCGGATCACAAGCCAATAGCGATTGGATGACTGCTTGTTGGCGTTCGTAACCGTGCATGGCCTCTGGCTATTTGGAGCCATCCAAGGTCCATTGGTAGCGGTGGTACCCGTGGCGTGTCCTTGCTGAGCACCCGATGCAAGTCTCTAGCAGCCTAGTCCGAAGGCATGCGGCGTGAGTTGCGCCGTCAAGCGCGTTCGTTAAGACATCATGGATCCTAGCCCGCTTCGCTCACCACCGGACCTGCCGCCGCCGGCTCAAGGCGTCTGCGGGCGGTGTCGGGGGTTTCGAAGCCGTTGGCGGCGTGCCCGGCGGCCCGGGGCCGCCGGAATCGGGCGCGACAGAGCCCGGCAATGCGGATTCCGGGCGCGGGTCACGCTGGATGGCGGGCGCCGGGCAGACGGCCTCCGTGGCGCCGGTCGCGGCGCGTGCGCGGGCGTGTCGGCCGAGCCCCGCCCGGACCGCGCGCTAGAAGCTGTACCGGACCGACAGGGTGGTCTCGGTGTCGTCGACGTGCATGAACGTCGCACCTCCCGACATGATTTCGGCCTTCGCGTAGTTGATTCCCAGGTTCGCAGACAAACCGCGCGCAAGGTCGTACTGGAATCCGAGCGCCGCCGAAACCTCGTCCTGACCCTCGATTCGTCCGAAATGCCCTTCCGCAGACAGGCTTACCACACCGCTCTTGGTGTGAATTCCCGCCGACACGTACCAGCGCTCAGGCTGCCGAGCATGGGCTCTGAAGCGCTCGTAGCCGACACCGGCATCGAACGCGGTGCTGCCGTAGATGACTTCGCCGACCACGCTTGCCGCCGTCGTACTGAAGTGTTCAGACCCGTCGGCCGCGCCATAGGTGCCATCGGTGGCGCGCACAGCAAACCGATAGTCCTTGTTGCCGCCCGGGCGCTGGTAGATCGCGCCGAGATCCAGGTTGCCGTTCCGGTCTACGACCACACCGACCACCCACGGACCGAAACGGCCCAGATAGCCTCCCCCCGGGTCTTCCAGTGTGCCCAAGGCCTCGTCGAAGGCGAGGACTCCGTTGCCCGCTCCACGCAGGCGGCGGGTCTGCTCGCGTACGACACCGGAGATATCTCCCCCGAGCACCGTTCCCCATGCGCTGCCGATTGAGACCGCCCCGTTGTCCACAAAGTTCTCGTGCGAGCGGAAACCGGTGGCGGCGTCGTTGGCGTACTGCCCGAAATAGGTCAGCGCCAGCCGCCAGCTGTTTGGCAATTGAGTCAGGGCAGCCAGCTGGACGTTGCCGATGAAGCCAGAATCGACCTCGGTCTCGTCTTCCGAGGCGTGGGTCAACGAGGCATCCAGGAGGCCGGTCAGCACCAGCGTCACGTCGCCGATCTCAGTAGCGAGCGGTTCCTCCAGCGAGGACAGGCTCTCGTAGTTGAGCGAGACATCCTGCGCTGCAGCAGGATGGATTGCCGCGACACCGATGGTCGCTGCCAACCCGAGTACCGGGAGGCGCAGGATTGCTCTGGGCGTCATGTATTCAGACCTTGGCGGGGAAGGTTTTCTGAAAAGCCTGCCGCGCAATCGCGCGGCCCGCCTTCATCGCCACGGTGTGGTCCGGCTCCCAATGGACGCCGCCATACAGGCGGCTCATCCCGTTCTCATCCGCCATCTGGCTCAGGCTGGTCCAGTGCCGCGTGACTCCGTCCAGTTGTGGCCACAGGACCTGGTCGGGCGAACGACCGGAAAACGCGATGTCGTCACGGCCATAGATCAGCCCCATCATTTCGGCAGCAACGGCGCCGAACGTCGAGTGGCCGGATGTGTAGGACGGGAATTCCGGCGTCGGGATGAAGCTGCGCCAGCCGGGTACCCGCGCGACGCGCGGATCCGGGTTGTCGAAGTGCGGTGCCCGCACGCGAATCGCGCTTTCCGGGCGGGCGATGTCGTGGTGGTACTTGTTGTCCCACGCGCAGATGGATGCGTCGCACTGGGTCATTCCGATCAGCGCAAAGGCACGCGCCAGCTCGATGAAAGTGAGATCGCGATCTTGCAAGATCTGGATTGCGACGCAGACAAAATGTCCGGGAGCGGTCACGCCCCATGGACCATCTTCCCAAAACAGAGCGATTTCCGACTCCTCGGGCGAACGCATGGTGCTGTCGGTGCCACCGAGGCGGCGGATCAAGTCGAATTGGTCGGCAAACTCGGGACTGGCGGGATCGTAAAAGTCGGAGCCGCGGAATTGCGCGCCGCTGGTCATCGTCCAGGGCTTGATTTGACCGTGGCCGGGATAGAGACCGCGATCAAATGAAGGGAATGCCGGGCCGGGCCGGGCTCCGTAGAACGGGCCGGTGGGGAGCCACTGGAGACTATCCGTGCGTTTCTGGTAACGGTCGAGGTAATAGTTGGCCTCGCTCGGTTCGGACCCGTCGTCCACCCGCATCTCGACTACGTGGCGCCCGACAGCACGGCCCCATTCAACCCCCAGTGACTTGGCCTCGCTCCCGGGAAAGCTGTTCAGAAACGCGATGCGCTCGAACAAGAAAGGCTGCTGAAACGCTTCCGCAGCGGCCGTGGCGAAAGCGACTCCATAGGCAACTTCCAAGTCGGCATCGCGCGGGCCGGGGCCGACGCCGAAGGGTTCTTCGTAGGCCTGGACGATGCCGTTGGCCGCCAGGAACCCGGCAGCCATGGGCATCCCGAAGTTGTAGGCGGCCCGGGGGGGGAAGACTCTCTGGTCCTGCACCTGTTGCAAGGCGACGTCTGCCCAATGGAAGACCGCGTTCCGGTTCTTTGGTTTCAGGATCTCGCTTGCATAGGAGGATTGGTCTCCATACCGCGCAACGCGGGGGGCCGCGCAGCCTGTAAGTGCGCCCACGGACGCCGCGGCCGCTCCAGCGGCCAAAAATTGGCTTCTTGAATGACGCATCGTGATCTTCTTGTTGCAGCGGGAATCGGCGGGCCAGTCCTCGGCCCTACCCGGTTGAATCGTCAAAGTCGGAGAAACAGCGAGCGGAGCGCTCACCAGTCAAAGCGCGGGCAAACGTGCGTACGGTGTCGGGTGCGTGGGGACGCCGTCGTGAATCGAATGGGCTGCGGGTGGGGGCATGACTGACGGTGAAGCCGGTCGGGGCGGCAATGCGTCAAGTGTCTTGATCCGAGCGCCCGGGCGCGGCGGGGCCGCCGCGAACTGCGGACTGGCAAGGTCGAGGACGCCCGCAGAAATATTCGATCCCGATAGCAGGAACCATCGTTTAGTACTTGGCTGCTGCCAGCCTGTCTGGCATAAGACGGACTCGCCCGCTTGTTCCCCGCGCCGGTTGCCTGTGTGCCTGGGTTCCGTCCACGGATCGAATCCACCTCGGTCGCCAAATGAGGCCACGAGGCACCTTCGGCTTGCCGGTCGCTCCGACGAATATGCCCCACAGACGATAAATAATTTGGCACTGGCATACCCCGGTTGCCTGCAAATTCAGCAAGTTTGCAAGCAGGGCATGATGGTGTCGGGCGTTCGTGTGCGCAATTGCCGCCCAACGCAGGCGCACGCAGTTGAGCGTCGACATGGCGACAGCCCTCAGCTATCGGCGCTGTAAGGGAGGTTCCGACGGGTGCTGTCAGCGGTTCCCGGCAGGGAATGCCATCGCGATCGGTCCAGGCATGGTTCGGTCTCCAGCGGTTGCCGGAACGCAGCTGTGGAAACAGGTCGAGAGCGCCCATGCTGATGACGACGGATTTGCTATCAGGACGACGTTTGACGGGTGGACCAATTGCCGCAAGACCCCAATGGAGCACGGCCCGATAAGAAGGGGACTTATATCGAATAGTTGACATGATCGTGTCAGTTACCCGTGGCGTTCGCTCATTGTTCTGTGCTACAAGAACGCGCATGCAACAGCCGCCGCCTCCCGTCCGGCTCGACCGAACCGCCCGGGCACCGGCGACGGGTACGCCCGACGACGTGGACCATCGCCAAGTCGTCTACCGGGTGCTGTTCGACAGTCCGGCGACAGCCAGGCGCCTGGCGGCGGTTGCCGGCGCCTGCCGGTGCGTCTGGAACGAGATGCTGGACCAGCAGGCGCAGCTGGTCGCCAGCGCGCATTGCGGCGCGCGCGCGACGTTCTTCACGCTGGGCAAGGCGTTCACGCAGCTGCGCCGGGCGACGCCCTGGCTGCAGGCCATGCCGTGCGCCCCGGTGCGGTACACGCTGAAGCACCAGGCCGACGCGTGGCGGCGGTTCTTCCGGGGCAAGGCCGGACGCCCGCGGTTCAAGCGCCGCGACCGCGACCGCGTGATGATCCCGCAAGACGTCCGCATCCGGGACGACAAGCTGTACTTCCCGAAGCTGGGCTGGCTCCGGCTGCGCCGGCGCGGCGGCAACCCGTACCCGGACGCTGAGCCCGTCCAGGCCGTCCTGAAACGCGTCAACGGCAAATGGATGGCGGTCGTCTGTTACGCCATCGCCGCCGTCGAGCGCCCGGACGACGGGACCGTGACCGGTGTCGACATGAACGTCGGCCAGATCGCCGTCAGCGACGGCCGCCACGCCCGCATCCTGCACGCGCCGGACACGCGGCGTCTCGCAGCGAAGATCAGGCGCCAGCAGCTCGCTCGCACGCAACGCCGGCTGGCCAGGCGCCGGCGCGGTTGGCAGCATCACGTCTCGCGCGGCCTGGCCAGCGGCACCGTTGCGGTCGAGGAACTCCATACCCGGGCGATGACGCGATCAGCCAGCGGCACCAGGGAGAACCCCGGCACGCATGTGCAAGCCAAGGCCGGGCTCCAGCCTTGCCGAGTCCGGCAAGGAATGGAGAGTCGCGGGCGGTGATTTCGCGAACACGCGCTACAGCACGCTCGATCAGATCAACAGCGCCAATGTCGACCAGCTGAGTGTCGCCTGGATCCACTCGCTGGGCAGCACCCATTCGCAGGAAGCGACCCCGCTCGTCGTCGATGGCGTCATGTACCTCGCGACATCAGCGGGTCCGGCCTACGTGTTCGCGCTGGACGCCAAGACCGGTGAGCCGATCTGGACCCACCAGCCGGAAATGCCGCCGGACTATCACTCGATCGTGTGCTGCGGCCACGCCAATCGAGGAATTGCTCTTGCCAATGGCCGGATATTCTTTGGCCGGCTCGACGCCATGCTGGTCGCGCTGGACGCCAAGACCGGCGAGGAGCTCTGGAAGACGGAAGTCCGTCCGTATGCAGACGGCTTTTCGCTGACCTCGCCGCCGCTTCCCGTCGGCGACCTGATCATCACCGGCCTGTCGGGCGGTGAGTACGGCGTGCGCGGCTCGCTCCAGGCCTACCGTCAGGACACCGGCGAACTCGTCTGGCGCACCGACACCGTCCCCGGTCCCGGCGAGCCCGGCAACGAAACCTGGAAGGGTGACTCGTGGAAGACCGGTGGCGGCGCTCCGTGGTACGTCGGCTCGTACGACCCCGAACGCAACCTGGTCTACTACGGCACCTCGAATGCGGCCCCGTGGGGCGGACACACGCGCGGCCACGACTCGTCAGACGTCGGGCAGTACACGAACCTCTGGACTGCGGCGCAGCTTGCGTTTAACCCCGAGACGGGCGAGATCGTCTGGGGCTACCAGATGACGCCTTCGGACGTCTGGGACTACGACGGGGTGAACGAGGCGGTGCTGGTCGATCCGGCGATCGGCGGCCGGGACATTCCTGCATTGCTGAAGGCCGACCGCAACGGCTTCTTCTACGTGCTGAACCGGGAGAACGGTGTCCTCATCTCGGCCGAGACCTATGTCGAGGTCAACTGGGCGAGCGAGGTCAACCGCGAGACCGGAATCCCGGTTGAGAATGCGGCGTACCGGCCAACGCTCGACGAGTGGGCTCGCAACATCTGCCCGAACATCTTCGGCGGCAAGAACTGGCAGACCATGTCGTACAACCCGAACACCGGCCTCGTGTACATCCCGACGAACAACTACTGCATGGATCTGGTCAATCGCGAGCAGGAGTTCGTCAAGGGCACCTTCTACCTCGCCCAGGAGTTCGATCTGGATGTCCGCGGCGAAGGCGATTACCTGACCGAACTCGCGGCCTGGGATCCGGTGAACCAGCAGAAGGTCTGGGGGATCAAGGAAGACCTGGTCATGATGGGCGGCACGCTCACGACCGCGGGCAACTTGGTGTTTTACGGGAACGCGCGCGGAATGGTGAAAGCCGTCGACGCCTCGAGCGGCGACATTCTGTGGCAGTTTCGGGCCGGCTCGGGCGTGAACCAAGGCCTAATCACCTATGAGATCGACGGTGCGCAGTATCTGGCAATCGTCAGCGGCCGACTGGTAGGACCGCCGTCCTTCCTCGGCACGATGGGCGAGGAAGTGACGAGCGCTACACCGCCGGGCGGCAGCCTGATCGTCTTCAAGCTGCACGGCTCCTGAGCCATTCGGGCCGCCGGGGCGGAACGCGACTGCACCGCCGCCGGCGCCGCATGGAACAGCCCCGCCAACGGGGCCGGGCTGGATCGCCCGGCCCCGTTGGCGGGGCTCACGCAAATCATCACCGCAGACGTTTCATGACCCGTTCCTACTCGACGCCCCGGTTCTGTCATTGCGTGATCGCCGCCGGACTGGTCGTTCTTGGCGGGCTATCGTGCGCTCCAGCCGGGGCCGAGGAACGCGACGGCTCCGAGGCGGCGACCGGCAAGCCCGTATTCGTCAATCCGTTTTCCGGGCAGGAGGACATTCAGGCCGAGGGGCGGACAATGTTCAACGTGCACTGCTCACATTGTCACGGGCCGAACGCGATTCAGGGCGAGCGGCCACGCGATCTTCGGCGCCTCACTTTGCGATATGGCGAGAATGTCGCCGAAATGTTCTTGACCACCGCGCTCAATGGCCGCCCCGACAAGGGCATGCCGCCGTGGCGCGACATCATGCCTGAGGAAAAGCTCTGGAAGGTGTTCACGTTCCTCGAGACCGTCCAGCAGAAATAAGGGTCGGAACCATCGTTCCGGCGAGAGAGGTCAGCCATGCCCTTTGCCACGACGCCGACCGGCGATTTGCACTACCAAGTTCTGGATGCCGCTCCGCCATGGGCCGGCCCGCCGGAAACAGTGCTTTTCCACCACGGAGTTGCCGCCAATCTGCACCTTTGGTCTCCGTGGCTGGCGGCGCTCGCAGATCGGTATCGCATCGTCAGATTCGATACCCGTGGGTACGGTGGATCCTCTGCGGCCGGCAAAGGTTTCACATTCTCGTTTGAATCGCTCACCGATGATGTCCTGGCGGTCGCCGATGCCGCGGGTGCCGAACAGTTTCATTTTGTCGGCGAATCCATGGGCGGTACGGTGGGAATCGCACTGGCCCTTCGCGCCCAGGCGCGCCTGCACAGCCTCATCCTGTCCAACGCCGCGGCACGCGGCGGCTTGATCCGGAACGTCGACGGCTGGAAGGCGATCGCCGACGGCAGCGGGGCTGGCGGCTGGGCCGAGCGGATGATGGAATGGCGCTTCTATCCGGACGCGCTGGACTCCGACATCTACGAGTGGTTCCGGGCCGTTCACGAAGACAGCTCCATGGACGTCAATCTGGCGCTTGCCGATCTGCTGCTGAACGCCGACTTCATGGGCGAACTCGAAACGATCGACATCCCTACCTTGCTGCTCGCGCCGGAAGCGAGCCCGTTCATTGCGCTCGAACTGATGGCCGAGATGCGGCGCAAGCTGCCGCATGCGGAACTGCAGGTCTTCGCGCATTCCAAACACGGGTTGCCCCTGTCGCACGGTGCCCAATGTGCGGCCGTTGCCCGCAGCTTCCTGGAGCGACAGCAGGCCTGAATGGGACTGCCAGGGGCTTGGCCGGTCGGTCAGATTGGGTTGGTGGGGCAAGCCTGGGTGGCGGTGGTCCGGATCGCGGCTGGTGGTGTGAAACGCAGCGTCAGCTCGCATGGGTGGCAACCGAAAGGCTGTACGATGGTGCAAGTCGACGCGGTTTCGGGAGCGTTTGCCGCCACCGTTCCAGTGCCGCGGCACGGAGCCGCGAATGCGGCTCGGCCCTGTGCCGGGCGTGTGTGCCCAGTGCCGATCGGAAACTGACGGTAAGGCGGAGGTCTGCCCTGTCCGGCTTTATCGGGTGATGCCTTTGCTTGTTGCCAGTTCCGCCGCTGTGATCCCTTGGATGACGGGGACTGCCGCTTCGGGCCAGCCGCGGTGTCCGCACTCCATGAGTGCGAGCCCTTGTAATGTGAGGCCCTCTCCCAGCATTTGTCGCGGGCCGTCTGGTTTGGCCTGTACCGTCAACGTTAAGCCGCTGGACGTCTGCTCGCATTCGTATCGTGGAAAAAGATTCTGCGTTTGTAGCGCTGCGATCCATGCCCGCTCGGTCTCTGTAGTTATCGTCGGTGGCGCCAGTTCCGGAGTGTTCGTCGCCAGTGCATCCAGCAGCGCACGCGCCTGCACTTGCCGCTTGGAGTCGGGGAGTGCTGCTGCGTGCATCGCGAGTGCTTGGTCCGAGTGCTGAATCCCCAGCCGCTTGAGCAGGTATGCGATGTCTTCGACGTCCTTGCCGCGTCCGGCCTCAAGTTTCATGGCGAGCAGGTACTCGGCGCTTGCTCCGGTCACGACTAGATGGGGCGATTCGTACAAAGTCCGGGCGTACCGATCCGGCCCTCGGGGGATTGCGCTGGTGGCTTGTTCGTTGAGCCAGCTCTGCGGCAGCCCGCGTTCGCGGGCGATCTCATGTGCCGCGCTGGTGAGCGCCGCGTGGCCGGTGTCGATGCGTGCGTCGATGTCCTCGGTCGAACGGCCTCTTCCGTAGGCGAGCGCCATGCAGGCGCCGCCAATCACATACAGTCGAGCGACCGCCCGCCGGCGTCGTAGCCGTTCCGACAGCGTCTCCAGCAGTTCGATCAGCTCCGGTTTCGACAGTGCGGGTTTGCTCATACGTCATCTGTCCATGGTTCAGTCCATGGTTCGTCGCCGCCCCGGGCATCGAGATCCGAGGGGTGGATTGGGGCTCCGTGACGTACGAATGCGGCCGGTGCGAAGTGTAGTGCCTCCCAGCGCATGTAGTGCAGTTGCGCGCTGGCGAACCAGGGTGTTTCGAGGAAGCGCTCGGGCTCGTCCATCCAGGGCTGGAGCGGGTCTCCGTGGCGGCTGGCGACATGCTCCGCGGTCGCCGCGAGCAGGGCGTCCCAGGGTGTTCCGGTGAGCGGCGGGCCATTCTTCAGAATGTGCCGCCGGGCCAGGGGCTCCATGGCATGCAGCCGTCGGGGAAGGTTGCACACGATCGCCCGGTAGATGTCCGTACGGGTCCAGGTTGCCTCGTGTGCGAGTGCCGCGTAGGTCGCCAGCGTGAAGGCTCTGTCGGCGGTTTGCAGTCCGGGCCGGTTCGTGTGCGGGTGCGGTGTGTCCATGCCTTCTGGTTTCTGTTGACGCCGGTAGGCAGTACATCGGACGGGCCGTCGCTGCGGACCCGGCCGGCCCGTTGTCACCGGAAGCGGCGATCGGCGGTCCCTTGAGGAGGATGTTGATCGCTACCGCGTTGCTGCGGTCGCGTTGGTGAAGTCCGTTAGCGGCCGCAGCGCTCCCTGATCCGGCCGGGCTCGCGCGATCAGCATACGCGTGGAGTTGCCAGGCATGTGTGGGGCGCGTGGGGTTGGCAACCTGAAGTTGGCACGGTGTGCAAACTTTGCCTGCATTTTACAGTTGGCCAGCGCGGTTCTACTCCGCTCAACCGCAGTGCCTGTGCCAAGAAGGTGTCAACAGGGAAGAGCTAAGCGCGGTGAGACAAAATCGGTGGCTGC
Organism: Alphaproteobacteria bacterium; assembly: GCA_965215575.1. Classification (GTDB taxonomy): domain Bacteria; phylum Pseudomonadota; class Alphaproteobacteria; order TMED109; family TMED109; genus VXPW01. The sequence continues at coordinate 649,190 of OZ244069.1, read as the reverse complement.
GAACTCCACTACCCCAATTTGTACCTTGGAGATGGACCAATTCACGGGGGACAGGTCAGCAGCGAGATCCGTCCGCGCTAGCACCACGCTCCTATTGGCGTTCCCGGACGCCGGGTGCAGACTGCCTGTGGCGAGCGAGCGGCAGATTGTGCTAAGGCGCAAGCTCATGGTTATGCAGCCACTGGGATGGACGCTGCAGAAGATCCCGGCGGCAAGCTAGCCGTCCAAGAGCTCCCATTCCACATCATCGAACTGTCTGATGAAGTCAGCGCCGTATGCCAGCGAAGGCGTCTGAAATCCCACCTTCAGGTCTCCTCGGAGCATTCGTGCGGCAATGGCGACAGCTGTCTTGGCGGTAAACCCATACGGGTCCAGCACGCGCATGCGGGCCGCGGAGCGAGCGCCGTTCGCGGCCTCAATCTCTGCGACCAGGACCGCATAGCTGTCCCGGCGCTCCGTTTCGCTCGGACCCGGAGATCCGCGGTCGATCCCAACGTTCAGCAGCTTTTGCGACATCCTTCTTGCCGCCAGCCATCCCATCCACCGGCTCATCCGCATCATCCTCCGGACCGGCCGGGTCGCTTGATGGTAGGTCTCCACATTGGCGATACCGGTGGACTGATACGCGGTCGCGACGTCGCCCAAGGAAGAGACGAGAGCCGCACGCGGGGGCTCACCAAAATCGAACTCGTAACGGAGGCTGCCGGCAGGCACCCGCACGATCTCACCGTCGCTCCGGATCTGATAATTGTTGAGGTTCTGCAAGACGGTACGTGCCGTACCACGGGAGATGCCACTCTGGGTGGCAAGACCAAGCCGTACAAAGTGACCGCCAGGACGTCGAGTGGCCAAATCGGCGATCAAGCAGTCACTCGGCACGACGTCGAACCCCGCGCCGGGCAGGACCATGATCTGCGCTTCCCTGGATTCCCTGTCGCGTGCTTCCAGTGCTGCAAAGACCGCGATCTCTCCCGTGATATCGAGGTAGTGGGTCCCGGTTTGGAGACATGCCTCAAACACCGGCAAGGCCGTGCGCGAAAATGGCCCAGCGCAATTGAGAACAACAGCAATGTCCTGCATCGCCCCGGCGAGCCGTTCACCATCTCCCAAGGCGATGGACCGTGTCTCGAGACCCGACGAACTTGCCATTGACAGGAGCTTGTCCGCACTGCGACCCGCCAGCACGGGTTGCAGACCCACTTCCAGCGCCTCTGCGGCAACCAGCTTGCCTGTATAGCCGGTGGCACCGTAGATCATCAGGGTCGCTTGGCTCATAGGTCAGATCCCCCGCCGCGGAAATTCCAATGCGTGGTACGGCTAATCACCATGGAAGTGACTTGGCTGCCACGGGGTACGGCGCCTTTTTTTGGTCAGCTCCGACCAACCAGTCTAGCGGGAACGTTAGCGCAGGGCGGGCTCGCCAGCCCGCAGCCAGCCCAACGCCGGCGCGTAGCGGAACCGGATTCTCACCATGTGTCAGGTGTGCGGAAGATGCGTTCACGGTGGCGACGTGAAGCCGTACTGCAACTGGAGCAAACATGAACAGGCTGGCGCGGCGCCGGGCCGGCTGTGCGCCGGCGACGCGGACGATGCCGGGTGCTGGAAGGAAATCGTCGAGAGGCCTAGCTACCACCTCTGGATCGATTCGTCCAAACCGAATCGGACGCGGGTGTCCTGGTCAGGCTCTTGCGATGACGGGGCTGCGACCAGGAAGAGGACACTGGCCACCCGAACCCGGAGAGAAGCTGTCGACTGTACGACTACCCTGGAAGAGACCGTGACCACGTTGCGGGGAAGGCGTCACGGAAAGGCCACAACGGTCGGCTCTGCAGGCTTTACCGCGGAAGGCCGGTACGAAAACGGCGTACCCGTAGGCAGATGGACGACCGACGACAGCGACGGGGCGTGTTTCTCTGCGAGAGAGTCGTCATGGGCAAGGTCGTCTACTACGACCGGGATCACAGCAATTGCATTGGCTCCGTGGAAAAACGTTCCGCCGCGCTGAAATATGGGCGCCATCAAGTTTCCAATTGCGAAAACGTAGCTTGTTGAGATGATCTGATAGTTGATCTACTTTTTGACCATGATCAGGATCAATATTGCCGAAGCAAAGGCGCATTTTTCGAGGTATATCGAGTCCGTCGAGCGAGGCGAGACAGTGACCATCTGTCGCCGCAACGTACCAGTTGCCGAGCTCCGCCCGTTGCCGCAGCCGCCGCGCGACCGGCGCCCCGTCGGCATTGACCGCGGCATGGAAGTACCTGCCAGTTTCTTCGAACCGCTCCCCGACGACCTGCTCGCGGCCTTCGAAGGCGAGGTCGGCACAGGGTGAGGTTGCTACTCGACACCTGTACGTTTCTTTGGTTGGCGCCGACGACCCGCAGTTGACGAAGACAGCCCTGACGCATTGCTGCGACCCCGGGAACGAGGTGTCTCTCGGCGCCTGGTCTGCCTGGGAGATCGCTCTCAAGTACCGGCTCGGCCGGTTGTCGTTGCCGGCTCGGCCCGATCGGTATGTGGCCAGTCGGCGGCAATGGCTCAGGCTGGAGTCGCCCGCATTCGACGAGGGCAGCGCTGCGCACGACGCGCTGCTGCCGGACCATCACCGGGACCCTTTCGACCGGGATCTGGTCTCCCAAGCCATCCTGAACGGCATGACGATCGTTACGCCGGACGCGCCGATTGCACGCTATCCGGTGCCCATCCTGTGGTGAGGGTTGCGACGGGTCAGGGCGCATTTCGAAAGCCGTCGTGGGGCACGGGTTGCCTGTTTCTGGACTCACCACGGGCTCCCTGCCGCGACTTGATCGGGGCGATGGATCAATAGATCTGCTCCGGCAACCACAGCGCGAGTTGCGGAAATGCCAGCAGCAGCGCCACCATGGCGATCATCATCAGGACGAACGGGAGTGCACCCCAGGCGACGTCGTTGAACTTGCCGCCCCGTAACCGGATCCCGTGGACGACGTAGAGGTTGACCCCGATCGGCGGGGTGATCAACGCGGTCTCCATCAAGACCGTGATCAGGATCCCGAACCAGACCGGGTCGTAGCCCAGCTGCACGACCAGCGGAAAGACCACCGGCACGGTCGTAAGCAGCATGGACAGCGTTTCCATGAACATGCCGAGGATCAGATAGAACACCACCAATACGATCATGGTCTGCAGGGGCGTCCAGCCGAGCTCGCCGATGAAATTGATCAGCGCCTGCGTCACCCCGATGAACCCGAGAATGAAGTTCAGGAATACGGCCGCAAGGATGATCAGCATGATGACAGCTGTCGTTCGCATGGTGCCCTCAAAGGCCTCACGCAGCATCCTGAGGTTCAGGGAACGGGTCCAGGCGGCGAGGAGCAAAGCGAAGACGACGCCGATAGAAGCAGCTTCGGTCGGGGTGGCGATCCCGGCGTAGATCGAACCGACCACCGCGCCGAAGAGGAGGATGGGCGGCAGGAGGTCCTGCAGCGAGCGGATCCGCTCCGTCCAGCTCGTCTCGGGTTTCGTACCGGTCCATGCGGGGCGCGCCACGCAGGCGACAACGATGATCAGGATGAACAGACTCGAGAGGATCACGCCGGGGACGAAGCCCGCCATGTAGAGTTCCGGCACCGAGGTATCGGTGATCAGGCCGTGACGGGCTGCTGTAACCGGGCGTCGACAAGGCCGGTATTGGCGGCGCCCGCAACGAAAAGCTTCCCCATGGACAGGCGGGCCAACCGAGCGCAGTAGTGCCATGCGGGTAATCACGGGGGCGAGCGGCCATATCGGCGGGGTGCTTGCGCGGGCTTTGGTCGGTCAGCACAGCGCCAGTCGGGTCCGCGCGATATTCCGCGAGAGGCGGGGCACAGCGGCGGACCTCGACATCGAGTGGGTCCACGGCGACCTTCTGGAGAAGGAATCGCTGGTCGCCGCCTTCACGGGCGCGGAAACAGTCTTCCATCTGGCCGCTCTGGTCTCGATCGACCCCGGCAGGGCGAAAGAGTTCCACATCACGAATGTCTCGGGCACGCGTAACGTTGTCGAGGCCGCCCTTGAATGCGGGGTGAGGCGACTTGTTCATTTTTCCTCGATTCACGCCTACAAACACCAGCCGGTCGACGAGGTACTCGATGAGAGCCGTGGCCCCGCCGATGGCCCACGGCGCGATGCCTACGGTCACTCGAAGGCCGCAGGCGAAGTGGAAGTCCGACGCGGCATCGATCGCGGCTTGGATGCCGTAATCCTTAATCCGACCAGCGTGCTCGGTCCCTTCGACGGCGGGCCATCGCATATGGGACAGGTTTTCCTCGACCTGCACCGGAGGAGAATCCCCGCGCTGGTCGCGGGCGGCTTCGATTGGGTCGATGTGCGCGATGTTGCCGATGCCGCATTGGCTGCCGAGACGCGAGCGCGGCGCGGCGAGAACTACATCCTGTCAGGCCACTGGCACTCCATGCGTGAACTGGCGCAACTATCTCAGCAGGCGACCGGCGTTGCAGCGCCCCGCCTCCTGTTCCCCATGTTCCTGGCCCGGTGCTGGGCGCCCTTCCAAGTCGTTTTGGACCGTAGTCGCGGGCGCCGGCCGCTCTACACGCCGGCTGCAATGCGCGTCATGGCCGGCGGCAATCGCCGGATATCCAGCGCCAAGGCGCAGGCGGAACTCGGGTTCAGTCCGCGCCCCTTGGCGGAATCGGTGAAAGACGCCTACCGATGGTTCAACGAACAGGGCATGCTCGGCGAAAAGGATTGAGATGACCGAAGAGCGGCTTCACGGAGTGCTGGTATGGGCGGTCCTCAGCATGGCTGTCCTGACTTTCCTGTTCCTGCTCCAAAAAGCCGCGCCCTATGGTCGCCATTACACGGGTGCGGGCTGGGGGCCGCACGTCTCGGACAGGCTCGGCTGGATCGTCATGGAACTGCCGGCGATAGTTGTCTTCCTCGCCGTCTATTGCAACGGAAAGGCCGCGTTCCAGATCGTGCCGCTGCTGTTCCTGGCTATGTGGCAGGGCCACTACCTACACCGGACGTTCCTGTACCCGTTTCGGGTCCGGGCACGCGGGCGGAAGATGCCTTTGCTGGTGGTCGGGTCGGGTTTCTTCTTCAATGCGATTAACGCCTACACCAACGCCCGATTCATTTCGGAATTTGGCGAGTACGGCATTGCATGGCTCACCGATCCCCGTTTCCTGATCGGCGTCGGGATTTTCCTCGCCGGGATTGCGCTCAACCTCCACTCTGACAATACCCTCATTCGTCTGCGCAGGCCGGGCGGGACCGGCTACGCGATACCGCAGGGCGGTGGGTTCCGCTTGGTCTCTTGCCCGAACTATCTGGGCGAAATCCTGGAATGGGTCGGCTGGGCAATCGCGACCTGGTCGTCGAGCGGTCTCGCCTTCTTGCTGTTCACCGCCGCCAATCTCGTTCCTAGGGCGCGCAGCAACCATCGATGGTATTTGGAAACCTTCAAGGATTATCCGGCACACCGCAGGGCCCTGATACCGCGCATTTACTGACCGGCGAACGGTTGCGTACAGGATCCGGCGACAAGTCGACCGCGGTTCCTGCAGGATTACCTATCCGGATTTTGGCTCTTGGCCTGACCAGCCCTTGTGTTAGAGACGGGACGATCACGTTCCGGCATGGTGGATTGCTGACAGCGGTGCGCGCGAGACGGAGGCCCAAGCATGGGATCCCGCAGCCGCCGCGGAATCGTCGCTTCGTGCGTTTGTGGACGGTTGCTGGCCGGCTCTGGAGGATCTTGGTGTGGTCGCGCCCGGCGAAGGTCCGGCCGATTTGCACGCCTTCTCTGACCCAGCTTCAGCCTTGGCAGAGACCGGCTTCGTACTGGAAAGCGCACCCGAAGGCTTTGGCTTTAGGCGTTCGCTGTACGCCGACATCAACGCGTCGCTTCCCTTCAACGTCGTGTTCTCCGGGAGACCTGTGCGCGGTTGGAGATCGACGCGGGTGCGAGTGACGGATTCGATGGCGGAAATGGGCTCGTCGGGACGGGAGAAGACGATGGCCCACCGCCGGATGGGTCGGGAAGCGTTGCTCGTAACGGAGGCACCCCGCTTGTCATTGGATGCGATCACCGACCTCATCGACGGGCCGCCGGCCAAGACCGGTTGTCGGTGGTGTATGCGGCGCCGCGCGGCCAAACGAACTGGCCGTCGTTGGCATTGTTTCGGGCGCGGCTGCTGGCGGTCTGGCACGCCCCGTCGGATATCAAACTAGGGGAAGCGTTGGAGGATTGGGCGTCGTTCCGGCGGTATGGCGGGTTTGCCCGCGCGGAAGCGACGCCGGAGCGCACGGCCTTTGTCCGGATTCGCCGTGAACTCCTGTGGCACGGTCTGGATCAGATGCTGTCCAACGTGATGGTGGACCAGCTTCGGCGGCGGGCGGCGCACGTGAAGACGGGCGCGCTGGTGGATGCGAGTGTGGTGGGCTCCGCCAGTATCGGTGGTGCCAAAGCCGGCTGGGCGGGGCACAGCCGCCGGAAAGCAGTGCACAAACAAAGTGCACAAGAGATCGAACGCCGTTCTTGTTTCCCCAAACGGCGCAATTCCGCTGTCTTCAGGCCACAACAGGAAGACCGTTGGAAATCCGCAACGTCATATCAGCACTAAGTCAATGGCACGTATAGGCCGCAGCCATGGCGTCGCGTGACACGGCATGGCACAGATGTCGACGATCCTTGATTGCTATCGACGCCGCCGTACCGCGCTGTGGGTCCCGCTTACGCGCCGGAACACACATTATCCGCGGGGAGGCTACGAGGCGCCGGGTTTCGGCATGCGGTAGCCGACCCTTCCGGTCGCGGTGCCGCCGCACGGCACCAGCCAGCAGTTCGCTGAAGATCCAGTTCGGCCGGGCCGGGTCGTCACCGAGCTTGCGGCGCAATCTTTTCATAACGGTGCGCAACCGCCCCGTGTCACCGGTGTGCCGCCTGCTCCAGACTCGGCGTAGCAACATGTCATAGGTCGACACTCTTCCGGCGTTGAGCGAGAGGGTCCGCAGCAGTTCGTACTCGGTCGCGGTGAGTTCCAACGCCCGGGCGGCTACGGTCACCCGACGCGCCTCGTAATGGATGGCCAGATCCCCGAGCACGAAGGGTTCCGGCTCCTCCCGCCTGCGAAGCGCTGCACGAACCCGTGCGGTCAGCTCGGTCGGCGAAAAGGGCTTGACGATGTAGTCCTCGGCACCGCTCTCCAATGCCCGCGCGATGGTCTCGTCCCTGCCGTAGCCGGAGATGAAAATCACCGGAAGGTCAGCAAGCTCTGGGACGCTTTCCATCAGCTCCAGCCCGTCGGTGCCGGGCAGCATCAGGTCAAGCAGGACGAGGTGGGGCTTCTTCGCCTCGATAATTCGAGACAAGTCTTCATGCTCGCCGGTCACCACCGGGGCATAGCCCGCTGCGGCGAGCGCGTCGCGGACATGGCGCAGCGTTTGCGGGTCGTCGTCCACCACCAGGATGGGGATGGGCTCGCGCCCCTCGCCAGGCGGGCGGGGCCGGTTTTGGGGTGCGCCGGTCGCGGCACCCTCACCCCCGTCCGAAGCCACGGGGAGGGTGAAGGTAAACCGCGCACCCCGGTCCGGTCCGCCGCTCTCGGCGCGGATGCGGCCACCGTGCGCCTCCACCAGCCCCTTGCAGATGACGAGGCCGAGGCCGTGCCCGCCGGGCCCGCGTCGGCCCTCTCCGGCACGAGGCCGGTGTACTTCTGGAACAGCCGGGGCAAGTGCTCCGCCGGAATGCCCTTGCCTTCGTCAGACACTGAGATCGCGACGTACACCCCCTCGCGTTTCGCCGAAACCCGAATGGGCAAGGATTCCGGAGAGTACCGGGCGGCGTTGGAGAAGAGGTTGTTCAGGACCTGCCCGATACGCCGCCGGTCGGCCATCGCCTGGAGCAGGTCCGGCGGAACGTCGATCAGCACCGTGTGCCGCCCCCCGCCGGACAAGAACGTGTTCCGCGCCTGGTCTACCAGCGCCGCAACCGCCGTAGGTTCGGCCGCCACCGAGAGCGTGCCCGTCTCGATGCGCCCGGTGTCGAGCAGGTCGCGAATCAAGGCGTCCATGTGGTCGGCCTGTTCGTCAATGATGCGAAAGAACTGACGCATCTCGGCCGGGTCGAGGGTGCGCGCAGCGTTTAGCACCGTCGCTGCCGAGCCCTTGATCGAGGTCAGCGGTGCGCGCAGCTCGTGGCTCACCATGCCCAGGAACTCCGCCCGCATACCCTCGAGCTCCTGCAGCGGCGCCAGATCCTGCATCGTCACCACCATCGAGACGACCGTGCCGTCATCGGAACGGATCGGGGTCGCGTTGATCAGCGTCGTCACGGTGCGCCCGTCAGGAACCGAGAGCACGACCTCCTCCGCGCGCACCGTCGTCGCGCCGCTAAGCACTTCCACGAGCGAGAATTGGTCGAGCGCGATCTCGCGCCCGTCGGCGAACCGGCAGGTGATAACTTCCAGCAATTGCTCCAGGGCATGGCCAGGCATGCGCAGGCCCTCGACGATCCGCCTGGCCTCGCGGTTGACGGACACTGCGTGGCCGGGCCGGGCATCGACGACCACGACGCCGACCGGCGAGGTATCAAGCAGGGCCTCGAGGTCCGCCCGGGCGCGTTGCTCGTCGCGGTGTGTGCGGGCGTTGGCGATGGCGGTCGCCGCCTGCGAGGCGAAGAGCACAAGTACCTCCTCGTCCCCGGCGGTGACCTCGGGCGCCCTCTCCTTGCCGGCGAGGAAAAAGTTGCCGACATGGATGCCGCGGTGGCGCATCGGCATGCCGAGAAAGGTGTCCGAGCGCATCACGGCCGGGAAAGCGCCCGACGTACGGACGAAGGCAGGCAGATCCGCGCGCCGCAACGGCGTTGGAAGGTCGCGAAAGTGTTCGGAGAGCCGAAGCCTGTCGGGCCAACTAGTGAGCTGGCTCTGTTCCGCGGGGGTGAAGCCCGAGGTGACGAAATCCTGGACCTTGCCGGCATCGTCGGCAGTCGCGATGACGCCGTAACGGGCTCCGGTGAGCGCGCGGGCGCTGTCAACGACCTCCTGCAGGACGGTGGCGACGTCGAGGCTTGCGCTGATCCGCAAAATGGCCGCGCTCAGCCCGGAGATGCGCTCCCTGAGCGCTTCGATCTCGCGCGTCTTCGGAATGGCGTCGGTCAAGGGCCCGTCCTTCGGGGATCAGGCGCCGATTTCGGTGAACCCATGCAAGGGGCGGTCTGGCGGGGGCGCCGGATTCGGCGCGGGCCAAGCCTCGCGCGGTGATCATAAGGCTCTCAGGAAGAAAGCCACTCTTTAGACACACTGATCGCTGGACGAAACACTCTACAGACACGAAAATATGTTTACGTCTGAGCTACGACTGCGGTGCCATTCGCTGCGCAGTTTGGGCGCCGACCGGCATGCCAATAAGCGGTCGACTTTGCGACGGGCGAAAGGCTCAGAACTGTACGCCGAATAGTGGCCAAGATTTGCGTTTCCCAGTTAGGGGAGTCCTGTTCTTCTCAACGACGAGGGAACGGAATCGACGCTGCGACACAGACCGCCACGGGGATGGTCCATGAGGAATACAAGCGAACCCACTACCACCACGCGGCGCCATCCGGAGTGCCTGCCGCCGCCGGGAGATGCAACGCACGGATCCGGATATCGCCCGCGGTACCTGAACGGCTGCACCGCTCTTGTGGCGAGCGCCATCGTTCTCGGTGCGCTCCTACACGCGGTGCCGGCACGGGCCGTAGAGTTCGGTGAGGACGGGTACCAGGGAAGCCTGGACACGACGCTCTCGCATGGCATGACGTTCCGGGTCGAAAAACGCAACGACACCCTGGCCGAAGACATCAACGGCAACGACGGCGATCTCAACTATGGCCGCGGCATGGTCAGCAACGTCTCCAAGTTCACTACCGACCTGGACATTCGCACTTCTCAGTTCGGGGCATTCCTCCGCACCACGGGCTTCTTTGATTTCGAAAATCAGGACGATGCCGCGCGACGCACGCCGCTGAGCGACGCCGCCAAGGAACTGGTGAGCCAGGACCTCGAGGTACTCGACGCGTACGTTACGGCCGCGTTCGATGCCGGTGCCACCACCTTCGACGTGCGGCTCGGCAAGCACGTTCTGAACTGGGGGGAGAGCACCTTCATCCCGAACGGCATCAACGCCATCAACCCTTTCGACGTGAGCAAGCTCACGCGGCCGGGCTCGGAGCTGCGCGAGGCATTGCTCCCGATCGGACTGGTGTCAGCTGCAGTCGCGCCCACCGACACCCTGTCGCTGGAAGCCTTTTACCAGTTCGACTGGGAGGAGACCCGGATTCATCCGGTCGGAAGCTACTTCTCCAGCGTCGACTACGCAGGACCAGGGGCAAGGAAGGCGGTAATCACCACAGTGATGGAGGGGCTATTGCCCGAACATCCTCTGAAGCGGGATCTGGGGTTCGGATTTGGTCCACTTACACCACTGATCAATGCTGACTTGGCTGGATACACGGTACCCAATCCGCTGGGCGGGAATCCCATCCCGCTGCCGCAACAGCCGCAGGCCGCATTCGACGAGAATTTCGCAAGTGTACTGCGTGGCCCGGATCGCGCGCCCGACGACTCGGGCCAGTGGGGACTGGCGCTACGTTACCTCGCCGAGGATTTGAACGAGACGGAGTTCGGCTTCTACGTCATCAACTATCACAGCAGGCTGCCCACGGTCGGTGCCCTGACCGCCAGCCGCGAATACGTGCAAGCGGGTCTATTCGCGGCTGGTGCAGTAAGCGCGCAGAACTCCCGTACCGTGGCTGCCGTGACCCAAGAAGTCACCAGGGAAGTCCAGCAAGCGATTCAGGCCGGGGCGATCCCTCCAGCGGCTGCACCTGGCGCGATCGCACAGGGGGTCGGGCAAAGCGTCGGGGGAATCGCCAGCGCCCTCGCACTCGATCGCTACGCGGATGGCGGAGAGTACTTCCTCGAGTATCCCGAAGACATTCAGCTAGTGGGGTTGAGCTTCAACACCGTGCTCGGCGCCTCCGGCTGGGCCCTGCAAGGCGAGTACTCCCTGCGTGGCGACGCCCCACTCCAGGTTGCAGAGCGAAAGGTGCTGGAAGCAGGCCTCCAACCAATCATCACGGCCCTGGGACTCTCCTCGTGCGCCTCCAATCCTTCGCAGGAACGTTGCAAGCACCCCATTACCGGTCAAACCCTGCCTCCACAGTACTTTGCCGGTGAACTGGACAAGCACGTCCAAAGTCATACCCCCCAGAAAGTCGAAGGCTACGTCGCGCGCGACGTGAGTCAGATCCAAGCCACCGCCACCAAGGTATTCGGACCCACCATAGGTGCGGACAGCCTCGCGTTCGTCGTGGAAGCCGCGCTGATGCACGTCCATGACATGCCGGACAAGCGCATGACACCGTTGGAGAGTCCCGCAGGCGGCATTCTCCCGGCTCCTCCCGATACTGCGCCCTCCGACACGCCCCATGAAGCCGACGCGGACGCGACCTCATGGGGTTATCGTCTCGCGGCGCGTCTCGACTACAACAACGCGTTTGGTTCCGTCAATCTCTTCCCCTACGTGCAGTTCCTGCACGACGTCAGCGGCAACAGCCCCGCGCCCAGCGGCCCGTTCGTCGAGGGGCGGACCGCGCTCACCCTTGGCGTGCGGGCCGACTACCTCAGTCGCTGGCAAGCCGATCTCGCCTACACCCGGTACGCTGGAGACGGCAACGAGCTGCTCGATCGCGACTTCATCTCCGCCTCCGTCAAGTACTCGTTCTGAGGTTCCGAGGCCATGACCGTCATGAAATCAAAGACTCTCCAATTCGGCGCCGCCCTCGTCCTCGCGGGCATCGTCGCCTCTCCTGCCGCCTTGGCCGACATCTCGGCCGACCAGATCGCACGGCTCGGCCAGGACCTCACCCCTCTGGGCGGAGATCGGGCCGGCAACGCCGCCGGCACCATTCCCGAATGGACCGGCGGCATCACCGAGCCGCCCGCCGGTTACGCTGTCGGCGAGCATCACCGCGATCCGTACGCTGGCGATGGACCGCTCTTCGTCATCGACGGCGCCAACCTCGACGAGCACCGCGACCGGCTTTCGATCGGACATCAGCGCATGCTGGAGACGTATCCCAGCTTCAACATGGTGGTCTACCCGACCCGGCGCAGCGCTTCCGTCCCGCAGCGGATCTACGACGCCACCCGGGAAACCGCTGCCACCGCCAAGCTCGTGGACGACGGCAACGGCGTCGATGGCGCCGTCATCGGTGTCCCGTTCCCGATCCCGGGGAATGGCCTGGAAGTCATCTGGAACCACCTGCTCCGATACCGGGGCGAGTCGGTCGCGTGCGTGATCGGCCAGGCCGCGGTCACCCGCGGCGGTGACTACACGGTGGTCAAGCAGAGCCTGGAGATCGAGCTTCGCTACTCGCTCCCGGGCATGACGCTGGAAGAACTCGGCAACACGATGATCCTGTTCAAGCAGGAGACGCTTGCTCCGGCCCGGCTCGCGGGCGACATCGTCCTCGTGCACGAGACCATGAATCAGGTTCGCGAGCCGCGCAACGCCTGGACCTACAACCCGGGCCAGCGCCGGGTGCGGCGGGCGCCGAACATCGCCTACGACAACCCCGGAACGTCCTCCGACGGGCTTCGCACCGCCGACCAGCTCGACATGTTCAACGGCGCCGTCGACCGCTACGACTGGAACATCGTCGGCAAGCGCGAGATGTACGTGCCGTACAACTCGTACCGGCTGCATGGCAACGATCTCGCGTTCGACGACATCCTCCAGCCCCTGCACGTCAACCCGGAACTGCTGCGCTATGAGCTGCACCGGGTGTGGGTGGTGGAAGCGACGCTCAAGGAGGGCGCGACCCACATCTACAAGCGGCGCACCCTGTACGTCGACGAGGATTCCTGGCAGGTCCTGGCCGCGGACGTCTACGACAATCGCGACCAGCTCTGGCGGGTGTCGGAAGCCCATGTCATCAACTACTACGAGAAGCCGCTGATCTGGCCGACCCTGGAGGTGCACACCGACCTGCAGGCCGGGCGCTACCTCGCCTTCGGCCTCGACAACGAGTTTCAGATGTGCACCTACGACACCAACCTGCAGTCCCGTGACTTCACCCCGGCCGCGTTGCGCCGCGCGGGACGGCGCTGACCTCGATCTCCGTCCACTGAAGCCCCGGCCTCCACCAGGAGATCGGCGGTGACCCGCGCCAATGCCCCGGGGCGTCCCCAATTGGCTTCCTCCACCTACAAGCTCCTGAACTTACCGAGATTGGCCCGACAGGAGGCACCTCCGATTCCAGCAAGCAGGATTCCTGCACGGCACTTGACCGGCACCGGGCATCTGGCGCTCTTAGTGGTGCTTGGGCTCTTCGCGCTGCCCGGCGCGAGCGCCGAGGAGGCAGTGGAAGCGCCGCTCGCGATCGAATCCTTGCTGCTCGATGGAGCCGCGGTCGGTTCGCGCGTGGTGGTGGTCGGCCAACGCGGCCACATCCTTGTATCCACCGACGACGGAGCCAGCTGGGCGCAATCCAAGGTGCCGACCCGCGCCCTGCTTACTGCGGTGCACCTGCACGACGAACGCACCGGCTGGGCGGTCGGACACGACGCGGTGATCCTCCGGACCGGCGATGGCGGCGAGACCTGGACGCTGGTACACGAGGCACCGGAAGAGGAGCTTCCCTTGCTTGACGTCTGGTTCCGCGACGAGAGCACCGGATTTGCAGTCGGGGCCTACGGCTACTTCCTTGCCACTCGGGACGGCGGAGAAACTTGGACCCGGCGGACCGTCAGCGAAGACGACTTCCATCTGAACGCCCTCATCCCCGTGATCACGCGGGGTCCCGACTCGCGGCAGTCCGAATCGCACCGCCTCTACATCGCCGCCGAGGCAGGAATCGCGTATCGCTCCGACGATAACGGCGAGACCTGGAACGAGTTGCCCTCTCCCTATGCCGGTTCTTGGTTCGGGGGGCTCGCACTCGACGAAAATGCAGTGCTTCTGACGGGTCTCAGAGGCCACCTGTTCCGCTCGGAAGACGCCGGGGAGAGCTGGAAGCAGATTCCCACCGGGATCAGCGCGACCCTCACCGGTGCTGTCCGGCTGCCTTCCGGTTCGCTCGTGGTCACCGGTCTCGAAGGCAGTGTGCTGTTCAGCCGGGACGAGGGGCGCAGCGTATCGTCCCGGAGATTGCCGTCGCGCGAGGGCATCTCCGCCGCCCTGCCGCTGGTGGACGACGAAGTGCTTCTGATCGGAGAATTCGGCGTCCGGCGCCTGACGGATTGCTGCCCCGGAGACTTCCGTGACTAGCCGTATCGAACAGCTGCTGTTCGACCGGCGTCGTCTCGTGCTGGCGGCATTCCTGCTCGTCACGCTGGTGATGGGTTGGCAGGTCACAGGCCTGCGCGTCGATGCCGGGTTCACGAAGCTCGTGCCGGTCGAGCACGAGTACATGCAGACCTTCCTCGAATATCGCGAGGAGTTCGGCGGCGCGGATCGCGTGCTGATTGCGGTAATGGCCCGCGATGGCGACATGTTCACGCCCGAGTTCTTCGCCGCCCTGCGCGAGGTGACCGACGCAACCTTCTTTCTGCCGGGCGTGGACCGGTCTCAGGTGTACTCCATCTTGACCCCGAACGTCCGCTTCATCGAGGTCGTTGAGGATGGCATCGCAGCCGGCAATGTCCTGCCGGATGATTTCGAGCCGACCGAGGCCGGCTTCGCCCGGGTACGCGAGAACATCATCAAGGCCGGAATCGTCGGGCGCCTGGTGGCGAACGACTTCACCGGCGCGATCGTCGCTGCCAAGCTGCAGGAGTTCCACCCCAACACCGGCGAGCGCCTCGACTACATCGAGGTCGCACACGAGCTGGAACGCATCCGAAGCGAGGCCAGCGCCGGAGCGGAAGTGGACGTGCAGGTCGATCTGCACGTCATCGGGTTCGCGAAAATGGTGGGAGACGTCGCGGACGGCGCGATCCGCGTCATCGCGTTCTTCGCGATCGCGTTCCTGATCACCGCCCTGTTCGTCTACGCCTACACCCGCTCGGTCCGGCTGACCCTACCGCCGCTCGCGTGCTCCCTGATCGCGGTGCTATGGCAGCTCGGCGCCCTTTCCGCATTCGGGTTCGGCGTCGATCCGATGTCCATCCTGGTGCCCTTCCTGGTGTTCGCCATCGGTGTGAGCCACGGCGTCCAGATGGTGAACTCGGTCCGCTCGGAGGTGGCCGGCGGCGCGACCGGCATCGATGCGGCACGGGCGAGTTTTCGCGGTCTCCTGTTGCCGGGTGCGGTTGCGCTCGCCTCCGACTCCGTGGGGTTCATCACCATCTCGCTCATCGAGGTGCAGGTCATCAAGGAAATTGCGATTACCGCGAGCCTCGGGGTCGCTGCGATCATCCTCACCAATCTGGCGCTGCTGCCGGTGCTGCTCTCGTACTTCGAGCCGCACGACGCGGACCGGCGAGCGTCTCAGGCCCGCGACAAGTTCCTGCGCCCCATCTGGTCGAGACTGGCACGTCTCGCGCATCGCGGACCCGCCGCGGTGGTGATCTCGGCAGCGGCCGCACTCCTGGTCTTCGGCGCAAGCTACGCCCCGCAGGTGCGCGTCGGTGACGAGCACCGCGGTGCGCCTGAACTGCGGGCGGACTCCGTCTACAACCTCGATTCTGCCGTGGTCACCGACCGCTTCGAAATCGGCGTCGACGTCCTGACGGTGATCGCCGAAACGGTGCAGGAAGGCTGCATCGACTTCGACGTGATGCGCACCCTCGATGACTTCGAGTGGCAACTCCGCAACGTCCAGGGCGTTCAGTCCGTGCGCGGCCTCGCGGGCGTCGCCCGGACCATTAGCGCGAACTGGAACGAGGGCAGCCTCAAATGGCACACCCTCCCCCGGAATCACTACATGCTGGTACAGTCCGTCTCCCCAGTGCCGACCAGCAGCGGCTTGCTGAACCTCGATTGCAGCGTGATGCCGGTGTCGATCTACACCGCCGATCACAAGGCCGAGACCATTGTGCGCGTCGTGGACGCGGTCAAGGCTTTCAACGCCGCCAACAGCAACGAGCGCATTACCTTCCGGCTCGCATCCGGCAACGTGGGCGTGATGGCCGCGACCAACGAGGAGGTCGAGGCGTCCCAGTTCCCGATCCTGGCCTATGTCTACGCCGCGGTCATCGTGCTGTGTCTGCTCTCGTTCCGCTCCCTGGCGGCGACGGTATGCATCGTCGTGCCGCTCGCCGTGGTCTCACTGCTCGCATACGCACTCATGGCGCTGCTGGAAATCGGTCTCAAGGTTTCGACCCTGCCGGTGGTCGCACTCGGCGTGGGGATCGGGGTGGACTACGGGATCTATATCTACGGGCGGTTGCGCATCCACTTGAAGCAGGGGCTCGACTTCGCCACGGCGTACGAGCGAACCCTCGCGACCACCGGAGCAGGTGTCGTGCTTACGGGCCTCACTCTCGCCGCGGGAGTGGCGACGTGGATCGTGGCGCCGCTCAAGTTCCAGGCGGACATGGGCACGGTGCTGACCTTCATGTTCCTGGTCAACATGGTCGGGGCCGTGGTGCTGCTGCCGGCGCTGGGTGCCTGGCTCGTCAGGCCGGGGAAGGCAGCGACCCCTCGACGGTGACGTCGAGAGCCACGTTCTCGGAGACGGCTGCCGTGACGGAATGATCCGGCGCTTCGAAGTTCTCGATGATGTCTTGATGGTCTCCTGATCTGAGGGTGATGCATCGGACGTCCGTTCACAGGCCTTCGACGGGGCGCTCGACTGCCGTGCGCAGGAATGCCCTAAGCCTGGAGAAAGCCAGTTCGACCGGGTTGTCGTCGGGGCTGCAGGGGCCCCGAGGCCCAACACCGGCCCGTCGAGCCTCCATGCCCATTTGGCTGCCGGAGGCTCGCTTGATCCACCAGCCAGCGTGCTGCGCAGTGCGATTGCGCGAACTGACCGCGTGGCTGGACGGTTTCGCCGTCGTGTAGCTGAACATCGAGATCCTGAGGAGTTACTTCCTTGTGAGGCAGGTGATCCAGGCGCTGCGCGCCGCGTTGGCTCCTCGCTTCGGTTACATTGCTGCGGGGCTGCTCCGGCCCTTCCTACGGCTTTCACTCGTCCGAGAAAGTCCGCCTGTTGCCTAGTGGGGGAAATGAACGATGCAAAAGTGGAACGCGCGCCACGGGAAGTCAGGGCTGACGACTTCTCGGCTTGCCGAAAGGCCATGATCCGGGTCGCGCTGCAAGGGATATGG
This sequence comes from Alphaproteobacteria bacterium, assembly GCA_965215575.1. Classification (GTDB taxonomy): domain Bacteria; phylum Pseudomonadota; class Alphaproteobacteria; order TMED109; family TMED109; genus VXPW01. Next base: position 631,956 of record OZ244069.1, on the reverse strand, counting down.
GGTATCGCCCTGATGGGGCTGTGGCTGGCTGTTTCCGCGTCCTCGTCACAGGCCGGTTTTGGTGCCGAACCGTTCATGCTTGCCAATGGCATGCGGGTTGTGGCTGTGCCGATGGAGCGCCCGGGGGTGGTTCACCACGCGGTCTACTACGCCTTCGGCGCTGCCGACGATCCTCCCGGCCAGTCCGGGATCACACACTTCATCGAGCACCTGATGTTTAACGGGACCGCGGCCACGCCGAACGGCGGGTACAAGCAGATCATCGGTCGGAACGGGGGAACCTCCAACGCCTACACGGCGGCCGACCTCACCGCCTACTACGCCACCATCGCCCGTGACCGTCTGGAGACGGTGATGGACCTGGAAGCGGACCGCATGACCGGCGTCGTCTTCGAGGCCGGCAATTTCGAGGCCGAGCGGCAGGTCGTGCTCGAGGAACGGCTCCAGCGGACCGAGAACGTGCCCGCCGGCCTGTTCCGCGAGGAACTCCGCGCCGCAAGCTGGCGGGCCCATCCCTACGGCCGCCCCCTGATCGGCTGGCGCGGCGAGATCGAGGCGCTCACCATGGAGCAGGTGGAGGCGTTCTACCGGCGGCACTACGGGCCGCGCAACGCCCTGCTGGTGGTTGCCGGTGATATCGATGCCGACACGCTTCGACCGCTTGCAGAGCGCACCTTCGGGCGGATCCCGGCAGGCGGAGAGCCGGTTCCCCCACGGCCCATGGAGCCGCCGCACCGGGCCCGGATCACGGTGGAGATGGAAGACTCCCGGGTGACGCGTCCGCAATGGTCGCGGCGCTATCCGGCACCGAGCTACTTCTCAGGAGACCTAAGGGAGGCTGCCACCCTCGAGGTCCTGTCCACGCTGCTCGGGGGGTCCACCGGGCGCCTGCACCGGGCGCTGGTTATCGACCGCAAGATCGCGCTCTCGGCCGGTGCCTATTTCAGCGGGGACAACCGGGACGGGGGATTTTTCGGCGTCTACGGCATGCCGGCAGAAGGAATCAGCTTCAGCGAGGTCGAGGCGGCCATCGATGCCGCCATCCAGCACCTTCTCGCCGACGGGATCGACGAGACCGAGGTCGAGCGCATGGCGTACCGGTTTGCCGCAAGCGAGATCTACGCCCGAGAGGAGGTCTCCAGCATCGCCAACCTCGTGGGGACTACGTTGATCAAGGGCGGCACGCTGGAGGCCATCGACAGCTACACCGAGATGGTGCGCTCCATCACGGCTGCCGAAGTGGCGACGGCCGCGCGCGAGCTGTTCAGCCGCCCGGCTGTGGTGACAGGGATCCTGCGCCCCGGAGACATCCGGTGATCCGGCTCGCCGGACTGGTGCTGGCCGCCGTCTGTGCCGCCGGCGCGGTTCTGGCCAGTTCGGAGGGGTACGCCAAACCCACCCCCACGGAGGTGGTCGTCTCCCCCAACGGTATCGTGGCCTGGCTCCGCCGCGACCCTTCGCTTCCGATCGTTTCCTTCTCTTTCCGGTTCACGGGCGGCTCCGCACTGGATCCGCCCGGGCAGGAAGGCCTTACGCGCTTCATGGCGGCGCTGCTGGACGAGGGCGCCGGCCCCCACGATGCGGTCGGCTTCCAGGAGAGCCTCGAAGACCGAGCCATTGGCCTGTCATTCTCGGCGGGGCGCGACCGCCTGTCGGGCACCCTGCACACGCTTCGCGAAAACGTGGAAGAGGCGGCGGTGCTCCTCGGGCACGCCCTGGCCCGGCCGCGGTTCGACGAGGAGCCGGTCGAACGGATCCGGAACCAACTCGAGGCGGTCCGGGCGCAGAACGAGACCCGCCCTGCGAGGGTGGGGCGGGACCGGTGGTTCGAGCTTGTGTTTGGCGACGGCGCGTACGGGCGCTCGTCGCGCGGGACGCAAGAGAGTCTCGCCGGCGTCACGACCGAGGATCTCCGGAGCGCGGCTCGGACCCGCATTGTGCGAGACCGGCTGGTGGTCGGCGTTGCCGGTGATATCGACGCCGGAACCCTGGGCCGGGTGCTCGACCTTGCTTTCGGCGACCTTGCGGAGGGACAGCCGCTCCACGAGGGGCTCGAACCCGGCGCCTTCGACGGACAGACTCTCCATATCCGGATGGATGTACCCCAGACGGAGCTGGTCTTCGGCCTGCCCGGGATTGCCCGGGCCGATGAGGATTTCTTTTCCGCTTTTGTCCTGAACGCCATCCTTGGGGGAGGGACGCCGAGGACGCGGCTGGAGCGTGAAGTCCGCGAACGGCGGGGCCTGACCTACGGCATCTACACGTACCTGGCCGACGCGGAACGCGCACCCCTGCTCATCGGTGCGACTTCGACGAGAGACGAGAGTGCGGGTGAGACCGTGGGGGTGGTACGCGATGTGGTCCAGCGGGTGGCGGAGGCTGGGGTGACCGCCGAGGAACTCGCCGATGCGAAGCTCTACCTCACGGGTTCATTTCCGCTTGGGCTCGACAGCACGTCGGAAATCGCCGGCTATCTGGTTGCGATGCAGGCCAATGACCTCGGCATCGACTATCTCGAGCGTCGGAATGGTCTGGTCGAAGTGGTCTCGCTGGCGGACGTCAATCGGGTTGCGCGGCGACTCCTTGATGCGGACTTGATGGCGTGGGTGGCGGTGGGGCGGAGTGACCCGTTCCTGGACCCATAGGGGCCTGACGCAAGCGCGGAGACGGTGGCGGGGTTCTGGGCTGCTGTTGGGGCCCCGGCGGCCCATGATGACAGCAGTGGCCGGATTGCGGGCCGCGGAGGCAATGTGCCCCGGTCGCTACAGGCGAGTGAGCTGCACCCATCCCCACAGCAGGCCGGCCAGCACCGGCTGGTGCAGGAGGTAGTAGACGAGACTGTTGCGCCCGAGGAACCGCAGGAACCTCCCGGCGGGGCCGTTCAGCTTGGGAACCGCGAGCGGGTTGAGGAGTCTCTTCTCATGGAGGAGGCGCACCGCCCCGATGCCGAGCAGCGCCGGCGCCAACCACGGAAATACCGGGAAGTAGTCGATACTCCTCGGCGTGACCTCCGAAAGACCGGTCCAGTGCCAAAACGGAGCATTCAGGATTTCCATGTGGACGGTGCTGTTGATCACCAGAATGGCAAGGCCGGACGCGACCGAGATCCACCACGGCAGCTGGACGAAGACGAGGCCGACGACACTGGCGAAGGCGATGATGTGCAAGATTCCGAAGAAGACGAACGACTCCGGCAGCGCGAACCGGGTCACAATGGTGATCGCCAGGGCGCCGGCGGCGATCTTCAGGAACCGCCAGCCCCACCCCCGCCACCGGATCCGGTCGACATGGGCAAGGTAGAGGCTCGCCCCGGTCAGGAGGAGGAAGGTGGTGGCTACGGACTTGGCGAGATACTTCCAGTGGAACTGGCTCGTGTAACCGGGTTCCTGCAAATCGAACAGCATGAGGTCGTAGGCGAAGTGGAAGACCGTCATGCCGATCAGCGCGACGCCTCGGGCCACGTCGAGAAGGGCGATGCGGGGAACAGCGGACACCTGACCCGACCGGAGTCCGGCGGGCGATTGCTGCCTGGGCTGCTGGCGGTCGTGGGACTTCTGCCGCCTTCGTCCGGGCCTTCGCCTTCGCTTCAATGGCTCCTCCTACCGATCTGACCTGACCGGCGCTTGGGGTTCGACGTGGGTGGATGATGCGTCCGACCTGAGGGCACGGCGTCGTCAAGTCCGATACTCCCGACACTGTGCAGCCGACGGACCTGTCGACAGGGACTCCGATTCTAGCGGCGGCGGGGAATCCGCATGCAGGCCCTGCTCGGCGTCGTGCTCGGCCCGTCGCGCCGGATCGTGCACCCGTGCGGGAACTCCCACGCTGAACTTGCGGGCCGCGGCGCTATCGGGTGGCGCAGGACGGCTGATGACGGCGGCCTGGCGCACCATCGTTCGGTCCCTGTGCGGAACAGACAGGGCACGTGGGCTGCACGATATGATCCCTGGAGATCTGATGCGAGATTGGCGGTTGCGGGATGCGGGGAGCAAGCATGCAGTACCGACGTTTGGGGCGTACCGAAATCGCGGTCTCCGAGATCGTGTTTGGTGCGGGTTGGGTAGGCGGAGTCCTGATTCACCATGAAGCCGACGTGGGGCGCGAGGCCCTGCGGCGGGCGCAGGCAGGCGGCATCAACTGGATCGATACGGCGCCCTCGTACGGTGACGGAATTTCGGAATCGGCGCTTGGCCGGCTCCTGCCCGAAATCGGCTGGGACCCGTTGCTGTCGACGAAGTTTCACATCGACCCCGCCAGTGGCGTTCCGTTGGCCGAGCAGATCGAGCAGAGCCTTGCAGGAAGCCTCGCGCGGCTTGGCCGCTCCTCCGTCGATCTCCTGCAACTGCACAATCCGCTGGCGGAGACCAGCAGCGACCGCCAACTCGCGGTCCAACGCGTGCTGGAGCCGGGCGGAGTCGCCGATGCCCTGGATGATCTGAAGCGCCGCGGCGTTACCCGTTATCTCGGCTTCACGGCAAATGGGGACGCGACAAGCCTCGAACAGATGGTCGCGAGCGGCCGTTTCGATACCGCCCAAGTCTACTACAACATGCTGAATCCCAGCGCGGGACGGGCGGTGCCTGCAGGGTGGTCCGCGGTCGATTTCGGAAACGTGCTCGCCAGCTGCCGAAAGCACGACGTGGGGGTGTTCGTCATCAGAGCCATGGCTGCCGGTGTCCTGGCAACGGATACGCGGACGGGACGCGAGGTCCCGATGTACGAAGCCGCCGACATGGGTTCGGAAGAAGCCCGGGCGAGGACCGTGGTGGAGGCAGTCCAGGGCGAACCCGGCAGCCGGGCTCAGACCGCGATCCGGTATGTCCTCGGGGATGACCGCGTCGCCGGGGTACTGGTCGGGCCGAACGTGCCGGAGCACGTCAGTGATGCGCTTGCTGCGGTCGATATGGGGCCGCTTGCTTCCGCCACGCTGTCGCGCCTGTCTCGCCTGCATGCCAGCGATTTCGGCCGTCTGAGCGTGCCCGCAGCGCATGGAAACCAGTCGTGAGAGAGCGTCGGTTTCCGCACTGACGAACTTGCGGGCCGTCTTTCGGCGAGCTGGAGTTCTCCAGAGTTCCGGCCCGCCGTGGCTGCTCTTCAGTCCCGGGTTGCCGAGGCGGGGTTCGGCCTCGCGTTGCGGTATTGCCGGAAGGATGTGCGCCGCCCACTTGGTGCCGTAGACGTTCGCGCCCGTCGGTGCTTGGACTACGTCTTGGCGCGCACTCTCGTCGCATGGCACTCCTGTTCCGCGGCTCCGGGGAGGCGGATTCGAAGCCCGCAAACTGGAGTGCTGAGACGAGCAGGGACGCAGGGATGCGAGCGATGGCGGTTGGTATCCGACGTCCAGAACTCCGCGCAGCCTGTCCCTATCGTGTCGACCAGTTCTAGTGGGCCTGACGCTGAACCCGCCTCGGGTCCGGCTAGCCTGCTTGGGTTGATTCCGACTTCTCGCACAATGCACGAGCGCTTCGCGGTAGTCTGGCATTTGAGCTAGTCGCGTGCACAGAGTGTTACCAATGAATCTTCCCGATCCGCCTGCCGTTCGCCGTGTGAGCATCATTGGGGCCGGCACCATCGGTGCCTCATGGGCGTCCTACTTTCTGGCGCGCGGGATGGACGTTCGCGCATGGGATCCTGCCCCCGGTGCAGAGCAGTCGGTTCGCGCCTTCGTTTCTGCTGCCTGGCCGGCCCTCGAGGAACTCGGGATAGTGGTGGAGGGTGCGGCCCCGGCGCGGCTCAGCGTGCACGCCGATGTCGCGGCGGCGCTTGAGGGGGCCGAATTCGTCCAGGAGAGCGCACCAGAGAATCTCGATCTGAAGCGTGCGCTCTATGCCGAGATCGACGCCGCGCTGCCCGAGGCCGCGGTCGTCGCGAGTTCGACGTCGGGGCTGCTGATTTCGGAACTGCAGGCGGGGTTCGCGATGGCGGCTCGATTCGTGCTGGGGCACCCGTTCAATCCGCCGCATCTCATCCCGCTGGTCGAGGTGTTGGGCGGTGACGAGACCGATGCTCGTGCCGTCGACTGGGCCATCGCCTTCTACAACGCCCACGGAAAAAAGGCGGTACGGCTCAATCGCGAGGTCCCTGGACACCTGGTCAACCGGCTGCAGGCAGCGCTCTGGCGCGAGTGTGCGGACGCCGTGCTGACCGGGCTGGCGAGCGTTCAAGATGTGGATATCGCAATGAAGTACGGCCCTGGCCTGCGGCTCGGCGTGATGGGGCCATTCGAGCTGTGCCATTTGGCCGGCGGGAATGGCGGATACGCGCATTTCATGGACCACTTCGGTGACGCCCTCCAGCGTTGGACGGGCGATCTCCGCCCGGTGGAGTACTCGGCCGATGTGCGCGACCGTCTCACGGAACTTGTGGGTTCGGCGCTGGGCTCGCGGGACACCCCCTCGCTTGCCGGTGAACGGGATGCCTTGCTTCTGGCCAGTCTGCAGACGTTGGCCAGCGTCCGCCGCGAGCGGGGCTTCCGCTGATGGCAGGTCCGACCGGAGGACTGCTTGAGGGCAGGATCGCCATCGTCACCGGCGCGGCCGGCGGTATCGGCCAGGAATTGGTCCGCGGCCTGCTTGGCGAAGGAGCCCGGGTAGCCGCGCTTGAGGTCGACGAACAGAGGCTTGGAACCCTTGTCGCCGCATGCGCTGGCGGAACCGGAGCGGACAGGATCTTGGCCGTCACGACCGACATCTCTCGATACGAGGAATGCGAAGCGGCCGTCGGTCGGGTGTGCGCACACTTCGGCGGCCTCCACATCCTGATCAACAACGGCGCCATGGGCATGGGCGTAATCCGCCGTGATCACATGACTCGGCTGGTCGGAATCGACGAGATCACGCCGGAGATGTGGGACCGGTTTACCGCGACCAATTACTCCGGTGCGTGGTACATGACCCGCGCTTCGGTCGGCGGCATGCTCGCGGCGGGATGGGGACGCATTGTCAATGTCACCACGAGTTTCTTCACCATGCTGCGCGGACAGTTCCATCCGTACGGGCCCGCCAAGGCCGGCCTGGAGGCCATGTCGGCGGGGCATGCCGAGGAGTTTGCTGCCGGCGGCGTCACCGTGAACGTGGTGGTACCCGGAGGTCCCACCGATACGCCGTTGGTCCCCGCCGAGTCGGGTTTCGATCGCAGCGCGCTCATCCGCCCGTCCGTGATGGTCACGCCGATCGTTTGGATCTGCTCGAATGCCAGCGGCGACGCGACCGGTCATCGCTATGTCGCGGCCGAATGGGACAAATCGCTGGATCCTCCAGAGGCGGCAGCGGGCTGTCGGGCTCCAATTGCATGGCCGGGACTAGCCCAGAATCCGGTCTGGCCGGGCGGAAGGCCAAAGGGATAACGCGGTCGTCCGGTGCGACGGATCGGCCACGATGCCAACGTCGACTGCTGTTCCCGGAAGCGTGAGGCCAGCTGGCACTGCAAATTCTCAGTCCTTGGGTAGGCCGAAAACTGCAGTCGCGAGGGTCAGGCGTTGGGCGTCCGCCAAGTACAACGTCAAGGCCCGAAACCAATTGGAGCTGCGCCGAGCAGATTGAGCCGGCGCGGTCTTCAAGGCCGCGACGATCGAGGGTAAGGACTTGTGACACGTTGGCGCTGGAGTCTTTCGCCAAACCCGTCATGCGGGCCGTCAGCAGCAGGTGGCCGGGGGTACTTGCCCGCTGAAGGTTGGGGAAATCAGTTGGGGAAACGGAACCGAGCGTAGTGGGTCGGCGAGGTTTCGGAGTGTGGCGCGGGCACGATTCGCACAGGGCGCTTCGTGCTCTCAAGTGAACCAGCACGGTGGTGCAATTTTGCGATCCGACCAGCCGGCTCTTGGGGGAAGGCTTGACCGGAGCAGGGCTGGCGTATCGGGTTCTTGAAATTGCCGAAAATCCGGTGTATCCAGCTAGCTAACTGGCTAGATAAAGGAATCCATGCGATGTGGAGCCTTCAAGACGCAAAGAACAAGTTCAGCGCCGTCGTGGATGCAGCCCTTGAAGGCACGCCGCAGGAGGTGACGCGACGCGGCAAACCGGCGGTCGTCGTCCTCTCGGTTTCCAAGTACCACCGTCTGCTCGCTGAGGCCCAGATGGCTCGTGGATCATTTGCGGAACACCTCCTCGCTTTTCCTGGCGAAGTGGAACGCGGTGAAGTCGAGGCGAGATCAGTGGATTTCTGATGTACCTCCTTGACACCAACGTGCTCTCAGCCTTGCGCCGGCCAGAGCGCGCGCGCAAGGTTGCGGATTGGCTGGACTCGAAACCTGAGGACGAGCTTTATTTGAGTGTCATTACCCTGGGGGAAATCGAACGTGGGATTGTCCAGCAGACGGGGCGCGACCCCGGCTTCGCTGCTGCGCTGCGTTCCTGGATCGAGAGGACGGTTTCCCTCTTCGCGGATCGCCTGCTTCCGTTCGGTCACGAAGAGGCGCGGATCTGGGGAAGGCTTTCCGCCGAGCTCGGAAATAGCGGTGCCGACCGCTTGATTGCGGCCACCGCATTGGCACGAGGTGCTGTTGTCGTCACTGGAAACACTGCCGATTTCAGGCCGACGGGAGTGAAGTTGGAAGACCCCTTCTAGGGCTGCGCCTGCTTCGAAATCGCACTCGCGTGCAAGCGTGAGACGGCGGCGCTGTCGCGTGCTGTCTTAGGTGTCGGAATGTCGTGGAACGAAAAGTCGCTCAACAGCCCGCGACGTTCTCGGCACCGCCCGATGGTGTCACGAACGGCACGGTCTTCCGGACCAGAGTGGGGCCATACTGTGGCGGAAATGGGCTGCGGCGGTGGAGCAGAATCGGGATCCCATTGCTCGTGACCTGGTCTCGTACCACAACCCTCTCCGCCGAACGGCTGGTTCGGGGTCGGCCCAACCTGTGCAGGGGCGGCACCAAAGCGCGCCGTCGTCCCGCCTGACCCAACACTCCCCACGGGGTCAACTTGGGTGGGGCAGGGGCTACAACAATGCGCGACTCGAGCCTCGGACCGGGCGCTTCAACGCCTCCGGTCCCTCTGTCAGTACGGGGCCTCAACGCTTGTAGTCGATTCCCGCCTGCTCGAGTTGGCGGAGGAGTCCCGGCCATTCGCGCTCGCCGCAACCCTCGTTGCGGAACTGCCCCGATGTCTGCTCCAACGTCTCCCTTGACGGGGTGCGGATCGCGGCCCCGGCCGCTGTGGCGGCCATCAGCTTGAGCTGCGCAGAGCACACCTTCTCGAGGAAGTACATCTGTACCCAGGCGTCAGCGACGGATCCGCCTGTGGTCAACAGGCCATGGTTACGGAGAATCATCACCTTCTTGTCGCCGAGATCCCGGATCAGGCGTTCACGCTCCGTGAGATCGAACGCGAGTCCTTCGAAATCGTGGTAGGCAACGCGACCGTAGAACATCATCGCGTCCTGGCTGGTGTACAGCAGTCCGTCTTCGAGCGCCGATACCGCCATGCCCGCTTCGGTGTGGGTATGAGCGACGCACATCGCGTCCTCCCGAGCGATGTGAATCGCGCTGTGGATGGTGTAGCCGGCGCTGTTTATTTCGTACGGGGTGTCATCGAGGATGTTGCCTTCGAGATCGATCTTGACGAGGTTGGAGGCGGTCACCTCGTCCCAGTAGAGCCCGAACGGGTTCAGGAGGAAGTGATGATCGGGCCCCGGGATGCGGGCGGAGATATGATTGAAGATCAGGCTTGTCGCCCAGCCGTGGAGGTGAGCAAGCCGATAGGCCGCGGCCAGATCGACCCTCGTTTGCCATTCTTCTTCACTGACGCGGTCACGTAACGAAGGGCTTGGAACAGCCCGTACGGCGGCTACGGTCATGATCGGTCTCCAGCTCCGTGTTTGCGTTCCAGTCTAGGCGATTTGCGCGCGAACCGGACGTGAATGCGTCTTGCCGGGCGGCCCACGCGACTCCATGAAATCCGCGGGGAGCGATTTAACGGGGTCCGGGTGGTTGCCGCGCCCGGGCGGGCCCCCCGCTGGCACCTGTTGCTCCGCCGGCAGGGGAACTGGCAGCTGGAGCACGCGACGACCCCGCCCCCTTTGGGAGACTCACGTACGGTTGCCGATGGACGGTAACCACCCGCTTCGGGGCCGCATGCCGCCCCTGGTGCGGCTGATGCCCTGGTTGGTGCCGGCGGCCCGGGTGCCGTGTCCGAGACACCGATCGCTCCATTCCAGCGCGCCAAGAAGGCTCGCGGACCGTGCATGTTCCTAGGAAACACGACCGCGCAGGCCTAGTGTGGGTTCGTGCTGGCCGGAACCAGATCCAGACCTTGTCGCAGCACCATCGCCGCGTTCACCATCGCGTGTTCCGCCGGGGCGTGTACTGCGGATAGTCCTCCATCGGTGGATGACTGTGTACTGGCGTCGGGCGTCATCATCGCCTTCGAGACGTGGCCGCCGGACGAGCCCCTGAGAAGCCAGCTTCTGGCTGAACTTGCCAAGGACGGACTGCGGGTAACAGATGAGATTCCGCGGTTTTCCGTATGGGTGGCCGGCTTTGAAGCAGGTTTGCGGGAGGTGAGGAGATTCGAGAACGTCTGCCGGACACTGGGTTCACATCCGGATTTCGCGGGAATGATCGACGATTGCGAGCCCGACGTTCTCCTCCATTCCCTAAGGTGCCTCGAGCCATTGGGCGACGGCATCCATTCGCCGGCACCACAGCCGTAAGCGAGGCGGTCCCCACCGCCTCCCTGCACCGCCCGAGCGGATCTCCACAGTACTAGTGGCCTCCAGCACCGATCGGTGCGTTCCCCAGCCGCTCCCGGCCATCCCGTCAACGGGACCCGGGCGCTGGATGCGGCCGGGACCGCGGTGCGAGGACAGGCTTCGGAAGGCGGGACGGGCGGTCCCAGGCATTGCCCGACAGGCCTGATGCGCTTATGTTTTGGTTGCTGGCTTCGGCTGGCTATGGCGATAAACGGCTCATGCAATAAGTGTGTTGGACCCGGGGGCAGTGCCCGGCGCCTCCACCAGCTAACCAGCCTGACACCAGGCTGATCGAGGGGGGCGATCCAGGATCGACAGCCGCTGAAAGATGAGAACTTTCGCTCGGTATGGTACCGCCGTGACGGACCGAACGTATAACTGCCAACGACAACAGTCGTGAGGTTGCTCTCGCTGCCTAACCAGTGAGGGGAACGACAGTTCCAAGTCCTTACCGCTTCACACGGTAGGGCGGGGTCCGGGGGCACCTGTCAACAGAAGCCCCCAACCGTACCCGTTCCGACTCCCCTGTAACGCTTGCAGTTCTTTGCCCGTGAATGACCGTCCCCCCGAGATCTCGCGTCTGATCGACTACGAGGCTCTCACCCTGCAGGCAATGCGCGACGTCGCGCGCAACGCCCTAAAACTCGTGTCGAAGGAGGGTCTGCCAGGTGACCATCACTTCTACATTGAATTCGATACTTCGGTCACCGGGGTTGCCATGCCGGATTTCCTGCGGAGCCAGTACCCGGGGCGCATGACCATTGTCCTGCAGCACCAGTACTCAGGCCTTGAGGTGGAACCCGAGCAGTTCAGGGTCGGGCTTGCGTTCGGCGGCGTCCCGACGTCGCTCACCGTGCCGTTCGCCGCACTGACGGCGTTTATGGATCCTGCCGCTCACTTCGCCGTCCGGTTCGCTCCCGAGGCTCCGAATGCGGAACAGGAGGCGCCACAGGAGGCCCAAACCGGCGACGCCCCGGCGACGGCACCCGAATCCGCGGCCGACCCCGCGCCAGACCGGGACGGAGTGGTCTCACTTGAAGCATTTCGTTCGCGCCGAGGCATTTCGCCGCCCCGGGGTGGTGATGGAGACCCGGCGTGACCGACTTCCGTTATGCGGAGATCTTTCCGCACGTGGCCGATGCGACGGTGTACCGCAAGCTCACGGGCGATCACGTGCACGCCGAGACAATCCGCGGGCATCGGGCCCTGGTCGTTGATCCCGAGGCTCTGGAACATTTGGCGTTCACGGCGTTTCAGGACATCTCGCACTATCTCCGCCCCTCACACCTCGCCCAGTTGCGAGCGATCATCGACGATCCGGAAGCGTCCCAGAACGACCGCTACGTCGCGCTCACGCTGCTGAAGAACGCGAATACCGCGGCGGGCGGAGTCCTGCCGATGTGCCAGGACACGGGCACCGCCATCGTGGTCGGGCACAAGGGGGAGCGGGTATGGACCGGCGGCACGGACCACGAGGCCCTGTCCCGGGGCATTTTCCGGGCCTATACGGAAACGAATCTCCGTTACAGCCAGCTCGCGCCGCTCACGATGTACGAAGAGGTCAATACCCGCACGAACCTCCCCGCACAGATTGACCTGTACGCGAATGACGGCGACGCGTTCGAATTCCTGTTTGTCGCCAAGGGCGGAGGGTCAGCCAACAAGTCGTTCTTCTACCAGGCGATGCCGTCGGTGCTTCGCACCGGGCGCGTGCTGGAGTTCCTGGAGGAACCGATCCGCTCGATCGGCACCGCGGCCTGTCCTCCGTATCATCTGGCCGTGATCATCGGTGGCTTGTCCGCCGAGATGACCATGAAGACCCTCAAGCTCGCCAGTTGCCGGGAACTCGACGACCTGCCAAACCAGGGCAGCGAGGACGGGCATGCGTTCCGCGACCGGGAAATGGAAAGCGCTGTCCTTGAGATGACCCGGTCGTTCGGGATCGGAGCGCAGTTCGGGGGCCGGTACTTCTGCCATGACGTGCGCGTGATCCGCCTCCCGCGGCATGGCGCGAGTCTTCCGATCGCGGTCGGAGTGAGTTGTGGGGCCGACCGCCAGGCCCGGGCCAAGATTACTGCGGACGGCATCTTTCTCGAGGAGCTCGAGCGCAATCCGGCCCGGTTCCTGCCCGATGTCGGTGCCGGGGTCCTCGAAGGGGAGGCCATCCCGATCGACCTCAACCGTCCCATGCCCGACATCCGGGCTGAACTTACCAGGCACCCTGTGAAAACCCGGCTGTCGTTGAGCGGACCGATGGTGGTGGCGCGCGATCTCGCCCACGGAATGCTCAAGGATCACCTCGAGCGGGAGGGGACGTTGCCGGAGTACATCCGCAATCATCCCGTGTACTACGCGGGCCCCGCCAAGACCCCCGCCGGTTACGCCACCGGCTCCTTCGGCCCGACCACTGCCGGCCGGATGGACAGCTATGTCGATGAGTTCCAGGCAGCGGGTGGCAGCCTCGTGATGCTGGCCAAGGGCAACCGTTCCCGGGCGGTCGTGAATGCCTGTCGGAATCACGGCGGCTTCTACCTGGGTTCCATCGGAGGGCCCGGTGCGGAGCTGGCCGCGCACAACATCCGGAACGTGGAGTGTCTCGCCTATCCGGAACTCGGAATGGAAGCGGTCTGGCGAATCGAGGTCGAGGATTTCCCGGCGTTTGTCGTCATCGACGACAAGGGCAACGATTTCTTCGAGGAGTTCGGCCTCTCCTGAAGCCGGCATCGGCCGTGGCCGGGCGGATCCCGGCCCGGTTCCCGTAAGCCGCAGCACGTCGACTTCCAGCTTTGGCTCCCGGACGGCGGTGAGGCGTCGGGCCTCCACCGCGAGTGCTTCAGCCTGACGTCGTCGGCGTGGCATCCACGAATGGATGGGCCACCGGTCGCGGCTTGGCTAAACCCCGCGCTCCGCTCTGGCGGAGCAGGTCAGGCGCGTTCCAGCAGCAGCGCAATTCCCTGGCCGACCCCGATGCACATGGTGCAGACCGCGTACCGCGCATCGCGCACCGCAAGTTCGCGCGCCGCTGTCATGGCCAGGCGCGCACCCGACATTCCGAGCGGATGGCCGTACGCGATGGCGCCGCCGTTCGGATTGACGTGCTCGGCATCGTCCGGCAGCCCCAGCGCGCGGAGACAGGCCAGGGCCTGGCTGGCGAACGCCTCGTTGAGTTCGATGACGTCGACATCCCGGATGCTGATTCCCGCCCGATCGAGGAGCTTCGGCACCGCTGCGGCCGGGCCCATTCCCATGATCCGGGGCGGCACCCCCGCCACGGCGGCACCGAGTACCCGGGCAATCGGCTTCAGGCCATGCCGGGCGGCGGCTTCTTCGGAGGCGAGCACCAGCGAGCAGGCCCCGTCGTTCACCCCGGAGGCATTGCCTGCCGTCACGGAGCCGTCTTCCCGGAACGGCGCCGGGAGCGCCGCCAGCCTCTCGAGGCTCGTTTGCGGACGGGGATGTTCGTCCACCGCGACCGTCACCGGCGGACCCCGGCGCTGGGGGACCGCAACCGGAGCGATTTCCGCAGCCATGCGGCCGGAGGCCATGGCGCACCCGGCGCGCTCCTGTGACCGGAGTGCAAACGCATCCTGGTCTGCCCGGCTCACCTGATACTCCTCGGCAACGTTTTCCGCAGTCTCCGGCATCGAATCCGTGCCGTAGAGCTCCTCCATCAGCGGGTTCACGAACCTCCAGCCAATGGTGGTGTCCTCGATCCGCGCCGAGCGGGAGAAGGCGTGCTCGGCCTTCGGCACCACGAACGGCGCCCGCGACATGCTCTCGACACCGCCTGACAGGACGAACGCGTGCTCACCGGTGCGGATCGCCCGGGCCGCCTGTGCGGTCGCATCCAGGCCGGAACCGCACAGCCGGTTGACGGTGGCTCCGGGGACGGACTGCGGGAGGCCCGCCAGAAGCAGCGCCATGCGGGCCACGTTCCGGTTGTCCTCGCCGGCCTGGTTGACGCATCCCATCACGACGTCATCGAGCGCCTCCCAGTCAGCCTGCGGGTGCCGGTCGACGAGCGTGCGGATCGCATGGGCGGCCAGGTCGTCGGGCCGGACCCCCGAAAGTGCGCCGCCAAAACGGCCGATCGGCGTGCGGACGGAATCGCAGATGAAAGCTTCGGGCATGCGGAGCTCCAGCGTCGGATCCGAGTTGGGTCAGCCATCCTATCGGAACCGCCGCCGCTCCGGCGCGGCGTCAGCGGCACCGGCGCACGACGGCTGCCCGACGGGTGTCGGGCCTTCAACGCTTGCAGGTGATTCAGCCGTGTGCTACCAAAAGTCCCCAGCCGGAGGCGCTCCGAATCCGATGCGCGAGGCGCACGCCCTCCGGACGGCGACTATCCCATTTCACCCCAGCGTCCGGACCCGGTCTTGGCTGATCAACCCAAGGGGCTCGCGAGCCTTGCAGGCCCCTATGCGTCTGCCCTGTTTGCCATTGCGGTCGAGCGCGATGCGCTCGAGAGGATCGAGTCGGGCCTCGAATCGGTGCTCGCCCTGACGGTCGAGAACGCCGAACTCGATCGCTTGGTCCGCAGTCCCGTCGTCGGGCGGGCCGCTCAGGCCCGCGCCATGGCGGCCATCCTCGAGACGATGGGAGCGGATCCGCTCGTCCGAAATTTCGTTGGTGTCCTGGCCCGGAACCGTCGGCTGGGCGCACTGCCGGCGATCGTGCGGCGTTTCCGCGCGCTGGCGGCGGCACGGCGCGGGGAAGTCGAGGCGGTCGCGGAGACCGCCATCGCGCTCGACGATTCAACGGTCGGGCGCATCCGCGCCGCCATCGAGGCCGCGCTCGGCCAGAAGGTGGCACTCCGTGCCCGGGTGGTCCCGGACCTGCTGGGCGGGCTGGTGGTTCGGGTAGGGTCCATCCGCGTCGACGGCTCGCTCCGCACCCAACTCCAGTCGCTTGCCCATGTCATGAAGGGAGCCGCGTAGATGGATCTTCGCGCATCCGAAATCTCCTCGATCCTCAAGCAGCAGATCGAGAATTTCGAGACCGGCGCCGAAGTCGCCGAGGTCGGCGAGGTCATCGCCGTCGGCGACGGCATCGCCAGGGTCTACGGCCTGGACGAGGTGATGGCCGGCGAGCTGGTCGAGTTTCCCGGCGGGATCGTCGGGATGGCGCTCAACCTCGAGGCGGACAACGTGGGCGTGGTCATCTTCGGCGAAGACCGTACGATCCGCGAAGGTGACACGGTCAAGCGGACCGAGCGGATCGTGGACGCGCCGGTTGGCCCCAACCTGCTCGGCCGGGTGGTCGACGCGCTCGGCAATCCGATCGACGGCGGCCCCGACATCGAGATCACCGAACGCCGGCCCGTGGATGTGCGGGCGCCCGGCATCATCGCCCGGCAGTCAGTGTTCGAGCCGATGCAGACCGGGCTCAAGGCCATCGATTCGCTGGTACCGATCGGCCGGGGCCAGCGCGAACTCATCATCGGCGACCGCCAGACCGGCAAGACCGCCCTGGCCATCGACACGATCATCAACCAGAAGGAAACCAACGAGCACGGCCCGGTCGAGAAGCGGCTCCAGTGCATCTACGTCGCGATCGGCCAGAAACGGTCGACCGTGGCGCTGGTGGTCCGGACCCTGCAGGACGCGGGCGCGATGGACTACACCTGCGTGGTTGCCGCAACCGCGTCGGAGCCCGCACCGCTCCAGTACCTGGCGCCGTACACGGGCTGCACGATCGGGGAATGGTTCCGTGACAATGGCCAGCACGCCCTGATCATCTACGACGATCTCTCCAAGCAGGCGGTGGCCTACCGGCAGATGTCGCTGCTGCTGCGGCGGCCGCCGGGCCGCGAGGCCTATCCCGGGGACGTGTTCTATCTGCACTCACGCCTGCTGGAACGGGCTGCGAAACTCTCGCAGGACGAGGGTGGAGGATCGCTCACGGCCCTCCCGATCATCGAGACGCAGGCGAACGACGTCTCCGCCTATATTCCGACCAACGTGATCTCGATCACGGACGGGCAGATCTTCCTCGAAACCGACCTCTTCTACCAGGGCATCCGGCCAGCGATCAACGTCGGCATCTCGGTGAGCCGGGTGGGGTCGGCGGCCCAGGTCAAGGCGATGAAGAAGGTGGCCGGATCGATCAAGCTGGAGCTGGCCCAGTATCGCGAGATGGCGGCGTTCGCGCAGTTTGGCTCGGACCTCGATGCCTCGACCCGGCGCCTCCTCAACCGCGGCGCCCGTCTGACCGAGCTGTTGAAGCAGTCGCAGTACGCGCCGCTGCCCGTCGAAGAGCAGGTCTGCGTGGTCTTCGCCGGTGTCAACGGGTTCTGCGATGCGATCGAAACCGACGCGATCCAGAGATTCGAGGAGGGCCTGCTCGCCCTGCTCCGCGCAGAGCATGGGGATCTCTTGGCCGCCATCCGCGACACCGGCGATCTGTCAGACGACACCGACGCCAAACTCCGGGGCGCCCTGGATTCATTCGTCAAGAGCTTCGGGTAGCGCTCCGGGAGCCCTCCGGCCATGTCGAACCTCAAGGAACTCAGGACCCGGATCAGCAGCGTCCGCTCCACGCGGAAGATCACGCAGGCCATGAAGATGGTTGCCGCATCGAAGCTGCGCAGGGCCCAGGAACGGGCGGAACGCGCCCGGCCGTACGCCGCCGGGATGGAAGCCATGGTCGCCCGGCTCGCCGGCACGGTCGCCGCGGAAGAGGCGCCGCCACTGCTCGCCGGCACCGGCCGGGACGCGAGCCACCTGCTGCTCGTGATCACGGCGGACCGGGGGCTGTGCGGCGCCTTCAATTCCGGCGTGGTGCGGGCCGTTCGGCGGCAGCTCGCTGCACTCTCCGGTGACCAAGTCGATGCCAAGCTCTACTGCGTCGGCCGCAAGGGGCGCGACATGCTGCGACGGACGCACAGCGACCGCATCGTCGGCGAGCGGACGTGGCCGGCGGGCCGCGACCTGCCGTTCGCAGAGGCCGAGGCGGTGGCGGCTGACATTCTCGCGTTGTTCGATGCCGGCGGGTTCGATACCTGCACCATGCACTACAACCGGTCCCGGTCCGCGATGTCGCAAGTGGTGACGGAGATCCAGATCATCCCCCGGGCCGCGGCCGAGACCGATCAGGAGGAGGCGAGCCCAGGGGAGGGTGGTGCGCTCCATGAGTTCGAGCCCGGTGAGGAAGAACTGCTCGCGGACCTCCTGCCACGCAACCTCGCGGTCCAGATTCACGGTGCGTTTCTCGAAAGCGCGGCCGGCGAACAGGGGGCTCGGGCGACGGCAATGGAGAACGCGACGCGGAACGCAGGCGACATGATCGGCAGGCTCGAACTGTCCTACAACCGGCAGCGCCAGGCTGCCATTACCAAAGAGCTGATCGAGATCATCTCGGGCTCGGAAGCACTGTAGGGGCCGGTCGGGCTCCAGGAGAATCTGCGCATGACGACTGAAAGTGTCGGCCACGTTACCCAGGTGGTGGGGCCGGTTGTCGACGTTCACTTCCCCGGTGAACTCCCCCAGATCCTGAACGCCTTGCACGTGAACCGCGAGAGCGGTCGCCTCGTGCTCGAGGTTGCCCAGCATCTCGGTGAGCACTCGGTCCGCACCGTCGCCATGGGCGCGACCGAGGGCCTGGTGCGGGGAGTTGAGGTCCGCGATGCGGGAGAACCTATCCAGGTTCCAGTCGGTCCGGAGATGCTCGGCCGGATCGCGAACGTGGTCGGCGAGCCCGTCGACGAGCGCGGGCCGATCAAGACGTCCAAGACCTACCCGATCCACCGCCCGGCCCCGGCCTTCATCGAGCAGGCGACAGAAACCGCGATCATGGTGACCGGCATCAAGGTCGTCGATCTTCTGGCGCCCTACGCCAAGGGCGGCAAGGTCGGCCTGTTCGGCGGCGCCGGGGTCGGCAAGACCGTCCTGATCATGGAACTCATCAACAACGTCGCGAAGGGCCACGGCGGGTTTTCCGTCTTTGCGGGCGTCGGCGAACGCACGCGCGAAGGGAACGACCTGTATCACGAGATGCTCGAATCAGGCGTTATCACACCCGAGGGCCCCGGCTCGAAGGTGGCGCTGGTGTACGGCCAGATGAATGAGCCGCCGGGCGCTCGGGCGCGGGTCGGCCTCACCGGGCTCACGGTCGCCGAGTACTTCCGGGACGAAGGCCAGGACGTGCTCTTCTTCGTCGACAACATCTTCCGGTTCACCCAGGCCGGGTCGGAAGTGTCGGCGCTGCTGGGACGGATCCCGAGCGCGGTCGGCTATCAGCCAACGCTGGCCACGGACATGGGCGCCCTCCAGGAGCGGATCACGTCGACCCGCAAGGGCTCGATCACGAGCGTGCAGGCGATCTACGTGCCTGCCGACGACCTGACGGATCCCGCGCCCGCGACCTCGTTCAGCCACCTTGACGCCACCACAGTGCTCTCGCGACAGATTGCCGAACAGGGCATCTACCCGGCGGTCGACCCGCTCGACTCCACATCCCGGATTCTGGATGCGCGGATCCTGGGCGACGAGCACTACGGCGTGGCGCGGCGGGTGCAGGAGACCCTTCAGAAGTACAAGTCGCTTCTCGACATCATTGCCATCCTCGGGATGGACGAGCTGTCGGAGGACGATCGGCTCGTGGTGGAACGCGCCCGCAAGATCCAGCGATTCCTTTCCCAGCCGTTCTTCGTGGCGGAGGTCTTCACCGGATCGCCGGGCAAGTTCGTGGAGCTCGCGGACACCGTGAAGGGGTTCAAGGGTTTGGTCGACGGCGACTACGACCATCTCCCGGAGGCGGCGTTCTACATGGTGGGCACGATCGAGGAGGCCGTGGACAAGGCCAAGCGGATGGCTGCGGAGGCGGCCTGACATGGCTGAGGCGCCGTTTCTCGACTTCGAGCTGATTACGCCGGAGGCCCCGCTGCATGCGGGCACCCCGGAGATGGTGGTGGTGCCCGGTGCGGAAGGGGAGTTCGGCGTTTTGCGGGACCATGCCCCGGTACTGTCGGCCCTGCGACCGGGGGTGGTGCAGGTGCATTCCGCCTTTGACGCCGAGCCCGACTGCTACTTCGTTAGTGGCGGATTTGCGGAGGCCGGAGCCACCCACTGCGTGATCCTGGCGGACACCGCGGTGGCCGTTGCGGAGATCGACACGGCCGCGGCAGATCAGGCGGTCACCGCTGCCGAAACGGCGCTGCGCGAGGCCGAGTCAGGTGCAGACGAAGTTGCCAGGGAGCGCGCGGAGCGCGCATTCGAAGTAGCGACGGCACGCCGCGCGGCCGCCGTCTCGTATTGACGCAAGACCTGTGGTCGCGCCGGTCAAGCTCCTTTGGAGGATCGGCCGATGGGAGCAGCGGCTGATCAGATCCGGCCGCAGGATTTCGTGATCCGTCCGGGGACGTCGGCGAGGTTCAGGAGACAGTAAAGCCGCGCTGCCCTGAGCAACCACCAGGGAACATCTTCAGGGCAGCCATAGGCCGTGTCGCCGCGGGTACCGGGAGCGGATCAGCGCCCCCGCAGCGTGATCGCTGATACTGATGGCGCCGCGTGCCCCCTTGGGCAGGCCGCGCTTGGCCGCGTGCTGCCGCTGGAGCATCTCTGCCGTGTCATGAAAGGGAGCTGCGCCAACCGGTGCGGCATCCGCCGTGCGCTCATCGAGGAGCGCGTGCTGGCCGAGTCCAGGGAGAAACTGACGGCGTCAGAGGTGGCTGCCGCGGCTATGCGGGTCTGGGCGGCGGAGACAAACCGGCTCAACCGTGCGCGACGCGCATCGGGTGAGCCGGGTCGCCAGGAAGCGGCGGCGGCGGAAACAGGAGATCGCGCCGATGATCGGCGTGACCGAGGACGGGGGCTACGTGCAGGGGACGATGGATCAGCTGCGCGACTTCGAAGCGCGCCAGGATGAGCTCAGGGCGCGGCTCGCAACCAATGCCATCGACCTCCCGGACCTCCATCCCAACGTCGCCAACATCTACCGGCGCAAAGCGGACCGTCAGGTCGCAGCGCTGGACAACCCGGCCCAGCGCGGCGGGGCGGCAGCAGCAATCAAGCACCCTGATCGAGCGTATCGTGCTCGCCCCCGGTGCCGCCTGGGGCGCCGTGGACGCGAAGCTCGTAGGGCGACCTCGGCACCATCCTCGAATGGGTCAGCGTCGGGCACAAACGACGACCGGCGAACGCTCCTTCGCCGGACAGGTCAGTCACGGTGGCGGCAACAGGCTTGCGAACTCCCGGAGTAGCGTCTCGTACAGCTTTCGTTTGAAGGGAACGATGAGATCCGGGAGATCCCGAGGATCGACCCAGCGCCAAGCCGAGAACTCGCCCCCGGGCCCGATGTCGATTTCACTTTCCGGACCCGTATGTCGCATTGCGAACCACTTCTGCCGCTGGCCCTGGTAGCGCCCCTTCCACACGCTGCCCGCCAGCGCGCCCGGAAGATCGTACTGGAGCCACCCGCTGGTGCTGGCCAGCACTTCGGCGCGGGTGATTCCTGTCTCCTCGCGAAGTTCCCGGAACGCCGCAGTTTCCGGATCCTCGCCCGTATCGATACCGCCCTGCGGGAGCTGCCAAGCCGCTTCACCGGTGTCGATGCGCCGCCCCGCGAATGCCTGGGTGGCCGCATTCAGCAGCAGGATCCCGACGCCGGAGCGGTACATCCCGTCACGCCTCCAACTGCAGAAATGGCGCCTGTTCCCGCGCGCCCGACGCCAACGAACCGATGATCATGCGTCAGTTCCTCTGGAGGGGTGCGAGGCTTCGCCTTGGTGCTGCAGGGGGTCGTGGAGGGTGCCGATGGCGCCCGCGCAGTGCAACCGCCGCGCTTGAGATCAGGCGACGCCACCCGCCACGACGACGGCCGGAAGGAGAAGCTGGTCTTCTGTCCAAGCTAGGAAGCCTGGCAAGGCAAGTCTGGCCGCCTTGCATCGACAGGCGAGTAGCGGCGGACGTCGGGCTAATCGCGCCCTCAGCGGAACCCCCTCGGCCGTTGGGCAGGCCGGTGCCTGCCCCGCGTTCAGTCGCTTCGGCCGAAGCGATGAAGCGATAGTGTCCGGCGTTCGGGGCCGCGCCCGGGCCTGTTTCCTAGACCGGCTTTGGCTGCTGGAGCAGATGCAGTCCGCGAATCAGATCGAGCGCCCGCTGGAGCTGATAGTCCTCCAACGACGGGTCCGGTTCCTCAGTCGCCTGGGCAACCTCGGATTCCGAAGCATTCTCGGGGTCGTCTTCGTTGGCGAGCGCGTTTCGGAGTGTGGCTTCGCGGCGGGCAGCCCCGGTCTCGAGGATCTCGATCCGCGCCATCGGCACCTCGATGTCCGGCGAGACTCCGGTGGACTGGATGGAGCGGCCGTCCGGCGTGTAGTAACGCGCGGTGGTAAGGCGCATCGCGCCGTGCATGCCGAGTTGAAGCACGGTCTGGACGGATCCCTTCCCGAAGGTCTTGGTCCCCATCAAGATCGCGCGTCCGTGGTCCTGTAAGGCACCGGAGACGATCTCGGAAGCACTGGCGGAGCCGCCGTTCACCAGCACGACGATCGGCAGGCCGTCGGTGATGTCGCCCGGGCTGGCGTTGAACCGCTGCTCAGCCTGGTGGGAGCGGCCACGCGTGGAAACGATCACGCCGCGTTCCAGGAAGAAATCGGCCACCGCCACGGCCTGCGCGAGCAGGCCTCCGGGGTTGTTGCGCAGGTCGAGCACGATGCCCTGCACGCTCTCGGGACCGATTTCCTCAAGCAGCTCCACGACGCTGTCCTCAACCCCCTTGGTGGTCTGTTCCGTGAATGAGCTGATCCGCACGTACCCGACATCTCCCTCGGCCCGGGACCGCACCGACTGGACGTGGATGATCTCGCGAATGATCGTGATATCGAACGGTTCGACGCCCGGACGGCTCACACGGATGACGATCTCGGTGTTGGGCTCGCCGCGCATGCGGTCCACGGCCTCGGAAAGCGTCAGTCCGAGAACGCCCTCCTCGTCGATGTGGGTAATGAGGTCGCCCGCCATGACCCCGGCCCGGTAGGCCGGGGTGTCGTCGATCGGGGAGACGACCTTCACGAAGCCATCCTCCAGGGTGACTTCGATACCCAGCCCGCCAAACCGGCCGCTGGTCTGCACCTGCATTTCCTCGAACTGGTCGGCACTCATGTAGCTCGAGTGCGGGTCCAAGGCCTGAAGCATGCCGTTGAGGGCGGCGTGAATCAGGGTCTCATCGTCCACAGGCTCCACGTAGTCCTCTCGGACCCGCTGAAAGACTTGGCCGAATAGATCCAGCTGGCGGTAGGTTTCGCTATTGGTAGTGTCGGCGCTGCTTTGCTGGTTGGGTGTGCAGGTGCCGATCAGCACCGCCACGAGTGCGACCAGCGCACCGGCGCCAAGATGCAGGCCCGTACGGGTCAGGCGCGTTACAGTCATTTTCATGCAAGGCGCGGGCACCTGCCCCGCCTCTCCGATGAAGCAAGTTTCCGACCTCAATCTAGTAGGTCGCGTGGCCACGGGCTAGGCCCGGCAAGGGCTTGCGGCGAGATGGGGCCGTGAGTAGCGTCGGGAAGCCTGCAAACCTAGGAGCTATGAGTCCGATGTCGATGATCCATGTAGTGGCCATCATCAGGGCGAAGCCGGGTCGGCGCGCCGCGATTCTCGAGGCATTTCAGGCCAACGTGCCGGCCGTGCACGCGGAGGACGGATGCATCGAGTACACCGCGACCGTGGATGCGGACGACGTCGGCCCGTGGCAGGCCCGCTTCGGTGACGACACCTTCACGGTGGTCGAGAAATGGGAGAGCCTCGACGCCCTGAAGGCGCACGCCATGTCAGCGCACATGCGCGACTACGCGGCCAAGACCAAGGACTCCATCGCCGACCGCGCCGTCCATGTCCTGACCGCGGCCTGACGGCGGCGGACGGAGGGGCCGCCGGCGCGGTTGCGGGGCTGGCCACCACGCACCACGGGCAACTTCGCGCCGCGGGTGGCCGCTCTCGCGCGGGAGCGCGGTCGGCGGTGACATCGTGCGGCAGGTTGGTACGGTGCAGCCGCGTCCCTATGTACGCAGAGTTGCAATCCAGCCGGTCCGGAATCCCATGACCATTGCGTTCGCCAAGATGCACGGGCTCGGCAACGACTTCGTCATTGTCGACGCGCGCTGTCGCGCAATCTGCCTGGAGCGCGATCGGATCGTGCGCCTCGCCGAGCGCCGCACCGGCATCGGGTTTGACCAGTTGATCGTGCTTGAGCCTGGCGCGGCAGCGGCGGACGTGTCGATGCGCATCTTTAACCGGGACGGAAGCGCCGCCGAGGCCTGCGGCAACGCTGCCCGTTGCGTGGGACGCCTGCTTGCCGATGAACATCCGCCCGGCCGGTCCATCCGCATCGGGACTCCCGCCGGACTAATCTCCGCACGTGTCCGGACCGACGGACTCGTCACGGCGGAGCTGGGTTGCCCGGTCTTCGACTGGGACCGCATTCCGCTGGCGGTCCCGGGAGATACGCTTGACCTCGGCCTTGCGGTGGGACCCCTCAGGGGCGGCACCGCCGTCAACGTCGGAAATCCCCATGTCGTGTTCGTCAGCGAGTGCCTGAGTGACATTGACCTGGCCCGGCTCGGCCCGGAGGTCGAGCACCATGAACTCTTTCCCGAGCGGACCAACGTCGAGGTCATGCGCATGGATCCGGATGCAGCGACCGGGGCGCCGTCGCGGGACCGGATCACGATGCGGGTCTGGGAGCGGGGCGCCGGTCTCACGCGGGCCTGTGGTACCGGGGCCTGTGCAGCCCTCGTCGCGGCACACCGGCTGGGGATCGCGGACCGCTCGGCGCAGGTGCGCTTCGTTGACGGCGGGACCCTGGACATCGAATGGCGCGAGGCGGATGGACGGATCCGCATGACGGGCGACGCTGCGCTCAGCTTCCGGGGCGAGCTTCCGGGGGAGAGCCTGACGTGAATGCCCCGCGAGTCCTCACGTTCGGGTGCCGGCTGAACCGCCACGAGTCCGAGGTCATCGATCGCCATGCGGCGGCGGCTGGACTGCACGATGTCGTGATCGTCAACACTTGTGCGGTGACCGAGAATGCGGTCCGCGAAGCCCGCCGGGCGGTTCGCCGGACACGACGCGAGGCCCCGGATGTTCGGATCGTGGTGACCGGCTGCGCTGCGCAGACCGACCCCGAAACCTTCGCCGCGATGCCCGAAGTCGACGCGGTGGTCGGGAACGACGAGAAACTGGATGCGGCGACTTGGACGCGGGACGCGACGCCTTCGTCACGCGTCGGCGCCGCCGCCAGCATGCGGTTGGTGGCCGGCAGTGTCGGCGCGTTCCGTGGCCGCACACGGAGCTTCGTCCCGGTGCAGAACGGGTGTGATCATCGCTGCACGTTCTGCATCATTCCCTATGGGCGGGGGCCCAGCCGGAGCGTGGAGCCGGATGCCGTGGTCGCCGAGGTCCGTGAAGCGGTCCGGCGAGGGGTGCCGGAAGTGGTCCTGACCGGCGTCGACCTGACCGACTACGGGGCAGGGCTGGACCACCCCGTGCGGTTCGGCGAACTGGTCAGAAAGGTTCTCCGCTCGGTGCCCGATCTTCCCCGGCTTCGCCTGTCGTCGGTGGATGCGGCCGAGCTGGATGACGCGCTGATCGGATGTTTCGCGGATGAGCCGCGTCTCATGCCGCATTTGCATCTCAGCCTGCAGTCCCACGATCCCATGATCCTCAAGCGAATGCGCCGCCGGCATACCCCGGATCAGGCAGAACGCCTCGTGGAGCGAGTCCGCGCGGCACGGCCGGAAACCGCTTTTGGCGCGGACTTTATCGTCGGTTTCCCGACGGAGACGGAAATGATGTTCGAAAATACGCTGGCGGCCGTCGCGGGGCTCGGACTCGTGCACCTGCATGTGTTCCCGTATTCGGAACGGCCGGGAACGCCCGCGGCCCGCATGCCGCAGGTGGCTCCGTCAACACGGCGTGCGCGCGGCCAGATTCTCCGCGCCGCTGGGGAACGGATGTTGCGCCGTCGCCTGCGGTCCCGGGCGGGAGAGAGCGCGGCGATCCTGGTGGAGGACGGGGGCGGGAGCGGGCGGACCGAAGACTATCTCCCGGCGGTGGCGCCGGGAGCGCGGCCTGGAACCATCGTGCACCGGCGGGTCGAGGCGACGGGAAGGAGGCTGTGCGCGGTATGAGCGTCTCTTCGGACCGACGGGCACTGCCCGCACCCGCGCGGGCCGCAATCGATTTCGTGCCCCTGATCGTATTCTTCGGCGCGAACTACCAGTGGGGGATCCTTCCCGCAACCGGCGTGCTCGTGGCCGCAACAGCCGTCGCGACCCTCGTGCTGTGGGCGTTCGAGCGGCGCGTCCCGCTGATCCCGGTCGCCACGGCGGTTCTGGTCGGGTTCTTCGGAGCACTGACCCTCGCGTTCGACGACGAGTTCTTCATCAAGGTCAAGCCAACCGTCGTCTCCCTGCTGTTCGCCGCGGTACTCGCGGGCGGGCTCGCCCGCGGCAAGCTCTTCGTCAAGTACCTTTTCGGGTCGACCAGCTTCCAACTGCGCGACCCTGCCTGGCGCACGCTAACGTGGAGGTGGGTCGCCTTCTTCGTGCTTCTCGCGGGCCTCAACGAGGTGATCTGGCGCACCTTCTCGACCGACACCTGGGTGAGCTACAAGGTGTTCGGCATCCTGCCTCTCACCCTGCTGTTTGCGATGCTCCAGATGCCGCTGATCCTGCGGGAGCAAAAGCTCGCGGCCGCCTCGGATAGCGCCTCGACCTGAAGCCTGCATTGGCCCCTGATGCGGGCGAATCTGAGATCGCTTCGGCGCGGCAGGGGCCCGCTCCCGCATGCCGCTGGTGACCCCTCCGAGTGTCTTGGGCGCGACGCGAGCGCGGCTGCAGCCGGGGTACGCACCGGAAGCAAGCGTCTGGCCTCTCAGTAGGTCGCCCGGCCGCCGCTGACGTCGAAGCAGGCGCCCGTCGTGAAACTGCACCGAGGGCTGGCCGCCCAAGCCACCATGTCGGCGATTTCCTCGACGGTGCACAGCCTGCCCATCGGGATGCGCATTCTCCGGTCTGCCAGGTAAGCAGGATCCAGACCAGTCAGAAGTTCCGTCTGGGTCAGCGCCGGAGTCACGCAATTCACGGTGATGTCGAGATCGCACACCTCTCGGGCCAACCCCTTGGTGAGGCCCAGGACACCCGCCTTGGCGGCGCCATAGGGGCTGGCGCCCGGGTTCCCTTCCTTGCCCCCGATCGACGCGACATTGACGATTCGGCCGTATTTGCGCTCGCGCATGTGGGGGATGACGGCCCTGCATCCGAGAAACACTCCGGTCAGATCGACCGTAATGACCCGGTTCCATTCGGCGAGCGTGTAGTCGACCAGCGGTTTCGTCGGGCCGTTGACGCCGGCGTTGTTGACCAGAATGTCGACGTGACCAAGGGCCTCGAGGGTGGCCGCGAAACCGTCTCGGACGGATTGCTCGTCCGTAACATCGACCCGGCGCCGTTCACTGAATGGCCGCACATCGGCGAACTCGGTACGGAGGTCCCAGCCCGAGACCCGCACTCCGAGCTCCTCCAGGCGGGCTGCGACGCCTAGGCCGATGCCTCGGGCGGCACCCGTGACGATGGCCGTCGATCCTGCGAGTTCGAACCCCTGTGCCGCCATCTGTCCGTGCCGAGGATGGGTTTCCTGCAGTCTCGCACGTTACCACGGACGCGGGCGGCACCCTTGTGGGGCATCGCGATTTCACGGACCCGAAACGGCTGAGCCGCCTGCCGCCACGCGAATTCTCCGGCAGCGCGCCGAAGGATCCCGACCGGGCACAGACTCCTTGCGGCGAAGATCAGGTTTCGGCCAGTCTGACCGTGAACTGCCGCGGGAGCTCGGCCACCGTGCTGGAGATCGAGCCCGGCCGATCGATGCGCGAACTCACGGGACCCGCAGGCATCACGATCCGCAAGCCGGATAGCGGCGAGCACCTGGTCGTTGTTTCGGGATGGTGCGCACATCATGCACCCCCGGGCGATGAGGATGTGACGGTCGCGGTGCTCCCGGCGCGCTTCGAGGCCGGCGGCAACTGACGGGGGTGCCCCCACACTTTGCGGCGTTTCACGATTCGCTACGAGCGCAGATCCGCTGACGGCGTTACCGGACCGGGACGTGTGGAGGACGCGCCCGGGTCACTTTGCCGATCGAAGATGTTCCTCAGTTGACACACTCTCCAAGCCGCCGCCAGCTTCATTGCCGCCGCCGGGCGCGGGTCGCGTGTGTCCACGCTCAGCGCGGATCTGCGGGAACCAGCCGGTCCAGGGTAGTCGGGCTGGCATCAGGCTCGGTCAGTGGGGGTGAGCGGGGTCCCAATGGGTTCCGGTCACTCGCATTGCCGCTGCTCCGGGCCGGCCGGAACCACGAGCTCCGGGTCAATCCGCGTGTGCAGCCAGTTGAATCGCCAGTCGAGGTGTGGCCCCGTGCTCCGACCCGTCGACCCGACGGCCGCCACCGGCTGCCCCTTCTCGACCTCCTCCCCGCGCTTGACGAGGATTGAGGAGAGATGCAGGTACGACGATGTCAGCCCCTGTCCATGGCCGATGATCAGCGTGCCACCGCTGAAGTAGAGATCGCGCTCCGCCATCGTCACCACGCCGTCCCCGGCCGCCCGGACCACGGTGTCCCGCGGGGCCGCGAGGTCGACCCCGTAGTGGGGCTGCCGAGCCTCGCCGTTCAGGATTCGTCGCGTTCCGTAGACCCCGCTAATGCATCCGACGGCCGGCCACATGAAGCCTGCCGTGTAATACGGATCGACCACCGGCGCCGCGCGCGCGTCGCGTACCATTGCCGCCTCGTCTCGGATTCGCAGCAGGGTCTCCGTGGGTGGTGTGACCTGGTTGGCCGGCAAGCCCTCGATCCGCTGCTCCCCGTACTCGCGCTGGGCGACCTGCAGCGCGATTCGCTGCTCGGCCATCCCGGGTTCATGGATGCGCAGCACCGCGGTGGCCGGTGAATCCCGGTGGAAGCCCACGACAAACGAGCCGTCTTTGGCCACTGGTATCGGATTGGCGTCGAGGGAGGCGGTGGTGCCGCGGGCAGCGCTCACGAACAGCAGCCCGCCCTCGATCGCCTGGCCGGCAATTTCCGCGGACCCTGCCGCGGGCGAGGCGAAGAAGAGGAGGGGAGCGAGGGCAGAGGCGATTCGGCTGGTCACAGTTTCTCCGGCTCAGCACGGTGTTCCAGGATGCGGGCGAGAGTCCGGGGACCCGAGGAGAACGTGTCGGCAAACGTGAGCGTCACGGTTTGGTCGACGGAGAGTTCGCTTGCCAGGCGGACCAGCTCTCGTGAATCGGTCTTCACGATCGCAAAGCCCCGCTGCAGGATCCGCGGGAGGCTGGAAGCTTCGAGCAGCCGGGCCTGGGCACTCCAGCGTTCCTGTCCCCGGTGGAGACGCTGCCGGGCGAGTTCCCGGAGACGCGCCCGGTCGGCCACCATGCGGACCCGCAGTGCCGCATTGCCGGCGCGAGCTTCGACGCCGCGCGTCGCCGCTGCGAAGGCCGCGACGGCGCGCTCGCCCATCGCACGGATCAGATCGCGCGGGGTCCGCAGGCGCCCGGAGGACCGGGCGAGGCTCGCCTGGAGGCGTGCCAGGCGTTGGCCGCCGAGGGCAGCCATCCGGTTCCCCGCATGGTCGACGCGTTGGGTCAGTCGGTCGATCCGGGTGGAAGGACGTGCGAGCCGCTGGCGGGCCGTCTCGAGCTGGCTCCGGCACGAGGTCTCCACGCGCTGGAGAGATCCGTAGAGGCGGGCCGCCGTCCCGAGGAGAGCGGCCTGAAGCTCCGCGCGAACGGGCACGGCCATTTCTGCGGCCGCGCTCGGCGTTGGTGCCCGGACGTCCGCGGCGAGGTCCGCAATCGTGGTGTCGGTTTCGTGCCCCACGGCAGAAATCACGGGAATTTCGGACGCGGCAATGGCCCGCGCCACGACTTCCTCGTTGAAAGCCATCAGGTCCTCGACGCTGCCGCCGCCACGCCCGACGATCAGAACGTCCGGGCGCGGCACTGCACCTGCCCGCGGCAGCCGATTGAAGGTTTGGATGCCCGCCGCGATCTGCTCGGCGGCGCCCTCGCCCTGCACCAGTGCCGGCCAGAGAATCACCTCCCGGGGAAACCGTTCCCGCAGCCGGTGCAGGATGTCGTGGATGACGGCGCCCTTTTCCGATGTGACGACACCAATGACGGAGGGAAGGTAGGGAAGGGGGCGTTTGCGTGTCTGGTCGAACAGGCCCTCGGCGGCCAGCCGCTCGCGGCGGTCGTTGACCATTTTCAGGAGCGCGCCCTCGCCGGCTACCTCGATCGCATCGACGATCAACTGGTATTCGGAGCGCTGGCCGTACGTGCTGACGCGTCCGGTGGCGATCACCTCGATCCCGTCCTCGGGCTTGACCGAGAGGCGTTGGGCAGCGGACCGGAAGCAGACGCACTTGAGGCTGCTTCGGTCGTCTTTCAGCGTCCAGTACAGGTGCCCCGCACTGGAGCGAAAGAAACTGGAGATTTCGCCGCGCACGCGCAGCCGGCTGAAGGTCTCTTCCAGGGTCCCCTTGATCCGGTCTGCAAGCTGGCTGACCGAAAACTCGGGTAGGTTGGAACCGGTGGGCACGTCCATGCGGTGGATATTACCGACCGGATACCTGCGGCGGTGGGAGGGCATCCGATGCACATCCTGTTGATCGGCGGCGGCGGCCGCGAACATGCTCTGGCGTGGTCCCTGGTGGCTTCGCCCCTGGTCGACCGGCTCTCCTGCGCCCCCGGGAATCCCGGAATCTTCGGGCTCGCGGAAGCCGCCGAGTGCGATCCGGCCGATCTCGATTCAGTGGCCGCCTACGCCCGGGAAACGGGCGTCGACCTTGTCGTGCCGGGTCCGGAGGCGCCGCTGGTCGCCGGTCTGGTGGACCGCCTGGAGGCGTCGGGAATCGCCGCCTTCGGCCCTACTGCCGCCGCTGCGCGGCTTGAGGGATCAAAATCGTTTACGCGGGACCTGTGTGCTGAAGCCGGCATCCCGTGTGCCACGGGGAGGTCCTTCGACGACCCTGCCGAGGCCGAGGCCTACATCCGTGCATGCCCGGCTCCGCCGGTGATCAAGGCAGACGGGCTTGCCGCCGGCAAGGGCGTGACGGTCGCGACCACGGTCGTCGAGGCGGTGGAGGCGGCCCGCGCGGCGTTCGCCGGCCGTTTCGGGGCGGCCGGTGAGCGCGTGGTCGTCGAGGAGCGGATGGCGGGGACCGAGGCCAGCCTGTTCGCGATGGCGGACGGGACCCGCGTGCGGATGCTGGCCGACGCCCAGGACTACAAGCGCATCCGTGAGGGTGACGAGGGCCCCAATACCGGTGGTATGGGGGCGGTGTCGCCGGCACCGGTCATGACCGAGGCCCTCCGGGCCCAGGCGATGGAGCGCATTCTGGAACCCGCGGTGACAGCGATGGCCCGGCGCGGTACACCGTTTCGCGGCATTCTCTACGCGGGCCTCATGATTACCGAGACCGGACCGCGGCTGGTCGAGTTCAACGTGCGGTTCGGCGACCCCGAGTGTCAGGCACTCCTGATCCGGCTCCGCTCCGACATCGTGCCGGCACTTCTGGCGGCGATGCAGGGCGAACTCGCGAATTTCGATCTTCGGTTTCGGGCCGATCCGGCCGTATGCGTCGTGATGGCATCGCCCGGATACCCGGACGCACCGACGGCAGGGAGCGAAATCCGCGGCATCGACAGGGCCCACGCGACGGTGCCTGGCCTCCAAGTGTTCCAGGCATCCACGCGCTCGGACGGCGGGCGCCTGCTTGCTGCCGGCGGGCGGGTGCTCGGAGTCACCGCTACCGGATCCGATGTGGAGGCCGCCCGCAGTGCCGCCTACGCCGGGGTCGCTGCGATCGACTGGCCCGAAGGGGTGTGGCGGAGCGACATCGCAGCCGCTGCTCCCTGAGCCCGGCCCGTGCCTTCAGGCCCCGGTCCGGAGAGCCTGGAAAAAGGACCGAAGGAGGTCGGCCGCCGCCTGCTCGCCGACCCCGCCATAGACCTCCGGCACATGGTGCGCGCTGGTGCTGTGGAAGATCATCGGACCGTGTTCGACCCCGCCTCCTTTTGGATCGGGAGCCCCGAAGTAGAGGCGGCGGACCCGGGCCAGCGCGATTGCGTGTGCACACATCGGGCAGGGTTCCAGCGTCACAAAGAGATCGCAGCCGTCGAAACGGCGCCCAAGCACCCTGGCGGCCGCTTGCAGCACCAGCATTTCGGCATGCGCGGTCGGATCGCCCGTCTCTTCGATACGGTTGCCGTCGCGAGCGATGATGGCGCCGTCCCGGGCGAGCACCGCCCCGACAGGGACTTCGCCGCGCGCCGCCGCCGCGCGGGCATCGGTCAGCGCCTCGGCCATCAGGGGATGGTCCGCCAGCATCACCGGTGCCCTGCCGGGCTGCGATCGTTATCGTGGGGCCCGGCGTGGAGGGGTCCGGATGTTCCTCCGGGGAGACCTGCATGTCCGAAGTAATCCCCCGCGATGCCGCGACCCTCATCCTGGTAAGGAACGTGTCGGAGCAGCCCGAGGTGCTGCTCGGCCGGCGGCAGATGTCCGCCCGGTTCATGCCCGGGTTCTACGTGTTTCCGGGCGGCGGGATCGAGCACAGCGACCACGTGGTGCAGTCGGCAAGCGAGCTCGCTCCGGAACTCGTCGAGCGGGGTGCGCGGATCCCGGAGATCGGGGTGGACCGCGCCTACATTCGGGCCATGGCCTGCGCGGCCGTGCGCGAGACCGTTGAGGAAACCGGGCTCATGCTCGGCGGTTCCGGCGCCGTCGGCGAGGACCTCGAGGGTGGCTGGGCCACCATGCGGGCCGCCGGGCTGGCACCCCATCTCGGCTGTCTGCGCTATGTCGGTCGGGCGATCACCCCGGCCGCAAGCCCCATCCGTTTTCACGCGCGGTTTTTCGCGGCGCCAGCGGACCACGCCCAGGGCGATCTGCGCCCGACTGCCGAGCTCGACGACCTGCTCTGGGTACCGCTGACGGCCGCCACGGACCTGGCGCTGGCGTCTCCGACGCGGTTCATGCTGAAGCTGATATTGGAGTGGGGTGCGGATCCGGCAGCGTTCGAACACCTGCGTCCGACTCCGCTGTTCACCAAGATCGACGGGCAGCGACGCATCATCTGGGATTCAGCCTGATCCGGACCAGCCCGTCTTCCACCGACAGTTCGAGGCAGGGAAGGTGCCGGCCCCGGCACGGACCCTGGATGCAGAGGCCATCGGTCAGTCGGAACAGCGCGCCGTGATTGGCACACAGCAGGTGCCTGCCGTCGCGCGCCATGATCCGGGCGGGAATGAGGTCAAGTGGCAGGTGCGCGTGCGGGCAGTCGTTCCGGAACGCCCGGACATGGGCACCGAACCGGGTCACGATGACGCCCGGGTCGGCCGGACCGGCTCCGTCCAGCAGGCGGGCGCCGCCATCGGGAATGTCGCTGGCGGGGATCGACCGCTCGGTCACAGGCTCGCGTCGTAGTCGGCCATCGAGCAGAGCAGGGTCCAGTGGGCGTCGTCGACCGGGACGACGGAGAGCCGGGACTGGCGTACCAGGGCCAGATCGGCCAGACGCGGGTCCGCCTTGATGTCGGCCAGGCTCACGGGCCGGGGGACCGCCGCGACTGCACGGATGTCGACCATGCCGAACCGCCCGGAGGCGTCCGTGGGGTCGGGGTAGTAGGTCCTGATGACCTCGACCACGCCGACGATGCGCTTTTCGTTGACCGAGTGGTAGAAGAACCCGAGGTCCCCGACCTGCATGGCCTTCATGTTGTTGCAGGCTTGGTGGTTGCGCACACCATCCCACTCGCAGCCCTTGTCCCCGCACTTCGCCTGGTCGTCCCACGACCATGCGCCGGGTTCGGATTTGAACAGCCAATACGCCATCGTTGCGCCCTCCGGAGGAGACTGAGGAGACTCAGGTGCGCCGCGCACTGTAGAGGCAGGCAATTCCTCCCGCGTAGCGGGTCGCGCGGACGGCGCCGAGCGCGGCGTCCCGGAACTCCGCCATCAGTGCCTCCGGGGTCAGGAACCGGCGGATGCTCTCAGCCAGGTACGTGTACGCGTCGCGCCGTCCCGTGATCACATCCCCGATCCACGGCACCACCTGGAACAGATAGGCGCCGTAGAGCGAGTCAAGACAGCGTGAGTGCGGAGCGAACTCGAGCGCGAGGAACCGGCCGCCGGGGCGCAGGACGCGGCGCACCTCCCGGAGCGACCGGCCGAGTTCGGTGAAATTGCGAAGCCCGAACGCGCAGACAACTTGCGAGAACTCGCCATCCTCGAAGGGCAGCGCCGCGGCGTCGGCGCAGATCCAGCGTGGCTCGTCCAGCAGCCCCCGGTCGAGCGCGCGCCGCCGACCCTCCTTCAGCATCTCGGCGGAGGCGTCCGCCACCGTCACACGGGCGTTGCCGAAGCGGCGGCGAATCCGGAACGCCATGTCACCGGTGCCGCCCGCGAGGTCGAGGGTTCGGGTCGCGTCGCGCGCCGTCATCCGCTGCATCGCGTCGCGCCGCCAAGCCCGGTGCAGCCCCCCAGACATCAGGTCGTTCATCAGATCGTAGCGCGCAGCGACTCCCGCAAACACGTCGCCCACCAGGGCGCGCTTCTCGTCGGGGCCGACTGCGCGGAATCCGAACGGGACCGTTTCCATAGGCCGACCATAGGGCATTCTCCCAGCCCGCGGCAGCGCGGTCGCGGGTCCCGTATGGTGCCGGGATCACGCCACCGTGGAGGGGATGCATGCCGGAACTGCCGGAGGTGGAAACCGTCTGCCGAGGTTTGCGGGCGAGGGTTCCGGGCTACACGGTGCAGGCGGTCGAGGTGCGGAGTCCGGGGCTCCGGTTCCCGTTTCCGGAGCAACTCGCCGAGCGTCTCACCGGCGCCCGGATCGATGGCATCCGGCGCCGCGCCAAGTACGGGATCATCGAGCTGGATGCCGCCCCTGCGATCCTGTTCCACCTCGGCATGTCCGGCCGGTTGCTGCTGGAACCTCCGCCCTTTCCGGTCCCGGGACCCCATGACCATCTGGCGCTCGATCTGCAGTCCCCTGCCGGAGCCGGGCTACGCCTGACGTTCCGCGATCCCCGCCGCTTCGGCCAGTTCGATCTCCTGACCGATCCGGACGTCGAGTCCCATCCCCGACTGCGCCACCTCGGCCCCGAACCGCTGACGATCACGGGCCAGGCCCTCCGGACCGTCCTGCGGGGACGAAGATCTGCCGTGAAGACGGCGCTCCTCGACCAGCGGGTGCTTGCCGGCGTGGGCAACATTTACGCCTGCGAGGCGTTGTTCCGGGCCGGGATCAGCCCCCGCCGCCGCGCCGGCTCGATCGGGCCGGGTCGCGCCTCGGCGCTCGCCGAGGCCATCCGGACCGTGCTGGCCGAGGCCATCCGCGCTGGCGGGTCCACCCTGCGCGATCACGTCCAGATCGGTGGCGAGAAAGGCTGGTTCCAGCGGCGGCTCTCGGTGTATGGACGGGCCGGTGAGCCTTGCGTCAGCTGCGCCAAGCCCGTGCGGCAGTTCCGGCAGGGCGGTCGGTCGACGTTCCACTGCCCTGCCTGCCAGCGGTGAGCGGCACGGCGTGCCGAACTGTGCAACATTGTGGACCTTCGGCCTTCAATCTGTGGGAGCAGACCCGTGTGGCAGCCTCTGCACCGGCTCGTGTTCGCGTTCGCACTGCTTGGCGTGACCGGCACCGCGCAGGCCGAGGGATTCCTCGTCTGCGTCGACGACCTTCCGCTGGCACCGGGCCTCACCGAGGTTGAGGATTCCTGCCTCAATTTCGATACCGCCGAGGGCCGGGTCGCCCTGGCAGAGGCGCGCGGGGACCTCTCGGTCACCGAAGTGCTGGAATTCTATCGCTCGGTCCTTCCGGCGTTCGGATGGACGCTCCAGGGATCGGACGTGTTCGCTGCGGTTCGGGCTGGCGAGCGGCTCCAGATCTCGGTGGACGTGACGGACAGTGGCGACGTGCGGGTTCTCTATGCTCTCGCGCCGTCGCCCGGCGCCTAGACGAGAGGAGACCCGCATGCCCTACCACTGCATCAACACCGAGTCCCGAGGCCGGGTCGGGCTGATCACGCTGGATCGCCCGAACGCGCTCAATGCGATCAATGCCGAACTCGTCCGGGAACTCGGCGAGGCGCTCGACGGCTTCGAGAACGATGACGGCATCGGCGCACTCGTGCTGACGGGTTCTGCGAAAGCCTTCGCGGCCGGGGCGGACATCAGGGAGATGCTCGCCCAGGAGTTTGCCGACGTCGTCCGCCATGACTTCATCCGTCCCTGGGAGCAACTGAGCCGGTGCCGCAAGCCGATTGTGGCCGCGGTCTCCGGTTACGCCCTTGGCGGCGGCTGCGAGATGGCGATGATGTGCGACATCGTGCTGGCGGCCGACACCGCCCGTTTCGGCCAGCCGGAGATCCTCCTCGGCACCTTCCCGGGGGCGGGCGGTACCCAGCGGCTGCCCCGCGCGGTGGGGAAGGCCAAGGCGATGGAAATGGTGCTGACGGGCCGCATGATGGACGCCGAGGAGGCCGAGCGTGCCGGGCTCGTGAGCCGGGTGGTCCCCGCCGGCGAACTGCTGGCCGAGGCCCTGAAGGTCGCCGGCAAGATCGCGGAGCAGTCGCTGCCCTCCGTGATGATGGCGAAGGAAGCGGTGAACCGCGCCTACCAGTCGCCGCTGGACGAGGGAATTCTCTTCGAACGGCGCCTCTTCCAGTCGACATTTGCGACCGAGGACCGAAAGGAAGGGATGCAGGCGTTCGCTGACAAGCGCAAGCCCAACTTCAGGAATCGTTGACCCTGGGCGCAAAGAGCGCTAGGAACGGTCCGTTCCCCATTCCGTATTGGAGAATTCCATGGCGCATCATGCGTCCGCGAAGAAACGCATCCGCACCAACGCCCGTCGGCGCAAGATCAACCGCAGCCGGGTGAGTCGCATCCGGACCTTGGTCCGTCGGGCAGAAGAGGCCTTGGCCGGCGGCAGCCACCCGGACGCCAGCAGCGCGCTGCGTGTCGCCGAAGGCGAGCTTCGGCGCGGCGTCAACAAAGGGGTGCTCCGGCTGCGGACCGTATCCCGCAAGATTTCCCGCATGAACGCCCGCGTCCGGGCTCTCGCCTGAGGCCTGCCCGCACCGCACAGGAACGGCGGCGACCCGCCGTGCGCTCCAATTCCCGACCCCATCTGCTGACGTTGACGGGCCAGTTCCGGTCGCGGACCGGGCTGTTCCGCCGCTGGATGCGGCACCCGGTCCGGCGGACCGGTCCGGTCCAGTCGAACATCCGTTCAGGCGGCCCGCAGGGCCGCTCGAACGAATTGCTTGTGAATGGCCGATGAAGGTGAATTGGACCGATCTTGGACTGCGATTGATTTGTCCCGGCATCGTCCAGATTTGACAGACTCTTTTCCGTTGAGTGACAGATTTGGGTCAGGTTGCCGAAATGGTCCGGTTGTGCGGCTATGCCGTTGGAGCATATTCTCGACCCACGTCGTCGGAACAGGACGCTTCCCCTAGAGTTCGTTTAACAGGCTGATTTATAGTCAGTTGCACTGGACCTGGGCTCTGAATCGGCGTACCGGGGTCCGACCCGTAATGGTGCCCTGACTCGGATGGAGGAAGGCCGGATGGACCAGAATCACTGGCATACTGCGCAGTCGCGGTTGCGTGATGAAATCAGTCTGGTGGCCTTTGAGAACTGGCTCCTCCCCCTGCAGTTGGTTGGCCCGGGTAGCGATCCGGTCGTGCTGGCGGCTCCCTCCGAATATCACCGCCAGTGGGTGCGAAGCCAATATCTGGGGGAGATCCTTTCCAGCTGCACGGCTGCTGACCCGTCGGTTAGCGGCGTGGAGATTGTCGTGCAGGAAATGGCGGCGGCGAAGGCGGACCGGAAGTGTGACGTGCGGCCTGCTGCGTTGTCGGAGGGCGGGAGCGTGCTCGACCCGCAACGGACGTTCGATTCCTTCGTCGTCGGTGCTTGCAACCAGGTGGCCTACGCGGCTGCGCGCCGGATAGCGGAGGGCCGTACCGGCGGGAACCGGAACCTCCTGTTCTTCTCCGGCGGGGTTGGTCTCGGCAAGACCCACCTCATGCACGCGATTGCGTGGGAGATCATCGGTCGTGGCGAACGCAATGTGGCTTACCTGTCCTCCGAGAAGTTCACCTCGGAGTTCGTGGCGGCGTTGCGGGCCAGGGACACGGACGCGTTCAAGCGCCGGTTCCGCACCGTCGACGTGTTCATGGTGGACGATGTGCAATTCCTGGCCAGCCGGGTCCAGACGCAGGAGGAGTTCTTCCACACGTTCGACGCGCTTTCGAACGTGGGTAAGCAGATCGTGGTGTCGGGCGATCGGGCTCCGGTCGACATGGAAGACGTGGATCGCCGGCTGCGCTCGCGGCTGGGAGGCGGCCTGCTCGCCGAGCTCCGCGCGACCACGTACGAGCTGCGGCTGAGCATCCTGCAACACCACCGGAGCCGCTACGACGAGGTCAAGGTCCCCGATGAAGCGCTGGAGTTCCTGGCGACCAAGATCACTGCCGATATCCGGGAATTGACCGGTGCCCTTGCGCGGATCGTTGCCCATGCCGAATACACGAAGCAGGACGTCACGCTGGGACTGATCCGCGACGCGCTCCCCGACCTGCTGCGGGCCAATGCGCGTCGAGTGACCGTGGACACGATCCAGAAGGCAGTCACCGAGTATTACGGCTTGCGCCGTGGCGACTTGGTTTCGGCCCGCCGCGAGCGCCGTGTCGTGGGCCCACGACAGGTCGCGATGTGGCTCTGCAAACAGCTGACGCCCATGAGCCTTCCGGACATCGGCGGCCGGTTCAATCGGGATCACTCGACAGTTGTTCACTCTGCCCGGCGGGTGGACGAAAGGCTGATCGAGGAGCCGGTGCTCGCCGAGGATG
Organism: Alphaproteobacteria bacterium; assembly: GCA_965215575.1. GTDB lineage: Bacteria > Pseudomonadota > Alphaproteobacteria > TMED109 > TMED109 > VXPW01. Next base: position 593,352 of record OZ244069.1, on the reverse strand, counting down.
TGGACAAGCTGAAGCACTGGATTCTCGACTGATTCCAGGTGCATGTAGGGGCACATCCTGCTAGGATATTGGCCCCTTTCCGGCGAGTTGCAGGGTGACGGGAAACCGCACCGGTTGGGGTGCCGGTACGGGTGACGTGAGTCGATGAAGTTTACGCTTGATCAAGAGCATCTGCTGGCTCCTCTGAAGCATGTGTACGGGGTGGCGGAGCGCCGCGACCGGACGCGTGCGCCGATCCTCGCGCACACCGTGATTCGGGCCCGGCGCGGCCCGGACGGGAAGGGCGGAGAGATCGCGTTCGACGCCTGCGACGATTCGGTCCTCTACGAATCGGAACGGCTGTCCGGCACTGTCGAAGAGGAGGGAGAGGCGACCGTCGAGGCGCATCTCCTGCACGACCTCGTCAACCGGATTCCCAGGAATACGGAGATCCGGGTTCGCATCACCCCGTCTGCGGACGCAGACACTTCCGCAGCGCCCGGCGTGGCTGCGGAGCTGCCGAATGTTCCCGGAGGCGAGCCCGAAAAACGCGTGATTATCGAGGCGGGAGGCAGCAAGTTCGCACTGCCGTCACTTGCACCCGACGACTTCCGGAAGTTCGCCGACCCGCCCGCCGATGCGCCGATGCGGCTGCCGGCGTCCGAACTGCAGCGCCTGATCGACTCCTGCAGGGTGTCCATGTCGGACGACGACGCCCGCCTCCACCTGAACGGCATCTACTTTCACACGGCGCAGGAGGGCGGCAAGACGCTGCTCCGGGCCGCCGCCACCGACGGCCACCGACTCGCCTGCTGCGAGCACGCGCTCGGCGACGGCGGCGGGACGCTCAAGGACGGGATCACCCTGCCGAAGAAGGCAGTCGAGCAGGTCGACGGGCTTCTCCGCAACACGGAGGGTGAGGTTTCGATGTGGTCGGGGGACAACCTGTTCCGGCTCGACGTCGGGCCGGTGTCCATGACCGCGCGCCTGAACCAGGGCGGCTTCCCCGACTACCGCCGGGTCATTCCGCAGGAACTCGAGAATCAACTGAAGGTGAGCCGGCAGCGGCTGCTGCAGGCTATCGACCGCCTTGCCGCCGTGATCGACCCGAAGAGCCGGGCGATCACGTTCGAGCTCAATCGGGACTCGCTGGTGCTGAGCGCCGGCACTCCGGCCAGTGGACTCGGGCGGGAACTGCTGAATGTCGATTATGAGGGCCGGCACGTGGTGATCGGCTTCAACTGCGACTACATGGCCGCCTGCTGTCGCGTCATCCCGGACCAGCACCTCATTCTCGAACTGGATGGTCCGAAGAAGGCGGCCGTTATCCGTGGTGCCTCGAGCAACGCCACCGTCCACGTGGTGATGCCTCTCAGCGTGACGGCGCAGGGACATGCAGCCCTGCTGCAGGACGTCGGCGCCGCGTCCGACGCTGGCATGCGCTTCACCCAGGGCAGGGACGCTCTTCTCGCACCGCTGACACACATGCATGGCGTGGTGGAGCGGGTCGGCACACGCCCGATTCTCTCCCACGCCTTGATCCGGGCCGAGGGCGGCACGGTGGTGTTCGATGCCGGCGACAATCAGGTCCTGTACGAGTCCGAGCGCGTGCCCGCGCAGGTCGAGATTCCGGGCACGGCGACCGTCGAGGCGCCGCTCTTCTACAACGTTGTGAGCAAGCTCGCCGAAGGGCTCGACGTCCGCGTGTCACTGGCCGAAGGGGATGGGCCGGAAGGGGACGGGTCCGGTTCCTGGGTGGTCGTTGAGGCCGGACAGAGCAAGTTCATCCTCCCATCGCTCCCCGCCGCCGACTTTCCGACCCTGCACGATCTGGAGTGGAACCAAGCGTTCGACCTGCCCGTGGCCGACCTTCGGGGGCTCCTGGCCTGGTGCAAGACCTCGATGTCAAGCGATCCCGCGCGCATGCACCTGAACGGGGTAATCCTGCACGTGGCGGAGGACAACGGGCGCAAGGTGCTCCGCTGTGGATCCACCGACGGCCACCGGCTGTCCCAGGCGGATTGCGAGTGCCCGCCGGGCGCTGAGGCTCTGGCGGACGGCGTGACCTTGCCCCGCAAGGCGGTCGAGCAGGTGGAGCGGCTGCTCGTGGGGGCCGAGGGCGCGGTACGCATCGGGCTGGGGAGCGGCTGGCTGCGCCTCGAGGTCGCGGACGTGGTGGTGGTCACACGGCTGCACGAGAGCAAGTTTCCCGACTACGAACGCGTCATTCCGGGTACCTGCAACAGCACGCTCCGGATCAACTGCGGCGTGCTGCAAAAGGCCCTGGACCGGCTGACGCTGGTGGCGGACCGCAAGAGTCACGCGATCCGGTTCGAACTCAGCGAGGAAACGCTTGCGGCGAGCGCCGGCGACTACCAGCACGGTGCCGGGCAAGAGGTCATTGACGGCGCCTACCGTGGGCCCGCCGTCGTGATCGGGTTCCGCTCCGAGTACCTCTCGGAATTCTGCCAAGCCACCACAGGCAAAGAGATAGTCATGGAATTCCAGGCTTCCGGGCAGCCGGCGGTAATCCGTGACCCTGGAGAGATCGGCAGGCTGCACGTCATCATGCCGATACGGGTCTGATCAGCACCCGAATGCAGAAGGTCTCCCCGACGCGCCCGGGCCCTGGCCGGGTGACGGCAGCGCTCACCCGGGTCGAACTCAGCGACTTCCGCAATCACGTGCGCTGTGTGCTTGACCTCGAGCCGTGTTCGCTTGCGATCACCGGACCGAACGGAGTTGGCAAGACCAATCTTCTGGAGGCGGTCTCCCTGCTTGCCCCGGGGCGAGGACTGCGGCGGGCACGCTTCGGCGACATGGCCCGCGACCACGCCTCCGGCTGGACGCTGAGCTTCGTGCTGCAGGCAGGGAAGGGGGCGACGCGGATCGGGACCGGCTGGATCCGGGGCGCCAAGCGACGCGTGCGGATTGATGGCGTAGAGGCCCCGAACACATTGCGCCTAGGCGAGGCTCTTGCCGTCCACTGGCTCACGGTGGCGATGGACGGACTGTTCAATGGTGGTGCCTCGGTACGCCGCCGTTTCCTGGACCGCCTGGTCTCGGGCATGAACCCCGGCCATGCTGCGCTGGTCGCGAACTGGGAACGCGCCTCGCGCCAGCGCCGGGAACTGCTCCGGCAGGGCCGACTCGAGGATGTCTGGCTGGATTCGATCGAGCAGACGATGGGGGATGCCGCAACGGAGGTCGCACAGGCCCGCCTGGCGGCCGTGGCCATGCTCGGCGAGGCGGTTGCCGACGGCGTCGGATCCTTCCCGATTGCGGACCTGGAAGCTCGGGGCACCGTGGAGCGCCTCCTGGACACGCATGGCGCGAACTCCGTGTCGGAACGCTTGCAGGCCCGCTGGCGCCAGGCCCGGCCGGGCGACCAGGCCGCCGGCCGCACGTCCACAGGACCGCACCAGAGTGATTTCGTCGTACGCCACCGGAACCGGGGCATCGAGGCAGCGCGGTGCTCCACCGGCGAACAGAAGGCGCTCCTGATCAGCATTGTGCTTGCGGCGGTGCGCGTCGAAACCGAGCGCCGTGGCGCTCCGCCGCTGGTGCTTCTGGATGAAGTGTGCGCGCATCTCGATCCGCTGAGGCGTTCCGCACTGGCGGCGGAACTCGAGGATTTGGGAGCACAGATCTGGCTGACGGGCACGGACTCCGACTCCTTCCGGGACTTTCGGAACGTCCAGCCGGTGCCGCTGAAGGCGGTGCGGGCGGTCGAGGGGTCACTGCACTGATGGCGGTCTCGAAGACGAGCCCGGAAGCCGTCCAGAAGCCTGTCTTTCCGGCTCCGGTCCCGCTTCTGGAAAGCGGCGGACAGACCTTGTCGTCGGGGGGCACCGGATACGACGCCACGAGCATCAAGGTGCTCAAGGGACTCGAAGCGGTTCGCAAGCGCCCCGGCATGTACATCGGGGACACCGACGACGGGTCGGGCCTCCACCACATGGTGTTCGAGGTCGTGGACAATGCCGTCGACGAGGCGCTGGCCGGCCACTGCACCCACATCGACGTCATCCTGAATGCGGACGGCTCGATCACTGTCCGCGACGACGGGCGCGGGATCCCGACGGGAATCCTGGAGGACGAAGGGGTTTCCGCTGCCGAAGTTGTGATGACTCATCTTCACGCGGGCGCCAAGTTCGACGAAAACAGCTACAAGGTATCGGGCGGCCTTCACGGCGTGGGCGTCTCGGTGGTGAACGCTTTGTCCGAACGGCTGGAACTCCGCATCTGGCGCGACGGTGCCGAGCACCGCATTGGCTTCACGGCAGGAGTGCCCGATGGATCCCTTGCCGTGGCGGGTGAAGCCAACGGACGACGCGGCACCGAGGTGACGTTTTTCGCTTCTCCCGAGGTGTTTTCCGACATCCGTTACGACTCCTCCCGGCTCGAGAAGCGGCTGCGGGAGCTCGCGTTCCTGAACGGCGGGCTGAGGATCGTCCTGACCGACCGTCGGGGCGACGAACCAGCAACGCACGACTTCCAGTACGAGGGGGGCCTGCGGGAATTCGTGGCGTTTCTCGACCGAACCCAGACGCCTCTCCACGACGAGCCGGTCATGATCAGCGATCAGCGATCGGGGATCGAGGTCGAGATCGCACTCCGCTGGAACCGCGGCTACCACGAGACGATGCTCTGCTTCACGAACACGATCCCCCAAAGCGACGGAGGTACCCATCTGGCCGGCTTCCGCGCCGCGCTGACCCGATCGGTGGCGCGCTACGTGCAGGAATACGGCGGAGCCCGGCTGGACAAGGTGCAACTCACGGGCGACGACATGCGGGAGGGGCTGACCGGGATCCTGTCAGTGAAGGTGCCCGACCCGAAGTTCTCGTCGCAGACCAAGGAAAAGCTGGTCAGCTCGGAAGTACGTCCCGCCGTTGAGGGAACCGTTGGCGCGGGGCTCGCCCAGTGGCTCGCAGAGAACCCGGATTCCGCCAAGTTGATCGTGCAGAAGATCGTGGAGGCGGCGCTCGCTCGCGAGGCGGCGCGGAAAGCGCGTGACCTCTCGCGCCGGAAGGATGCCCTCGATATCGCGAACCTGCCCGGAAAGCTCGCGGACTGCCAGGAGCGCGATCCGGCCCTGTCGGAACTCTACCTGGTGGAGGGAGACTCGGCGGGCGGTTCGGCCAAGCAGGCGCGGAACCGCAAGAACCAGGCAGTCCTTCCACTCAAGGGCAAGATCCTGAACGTGGAACGGGTCCGCATGGACAAGATGCTGGCATCAGCGGAGATCGGAACAATGATTGCCGCGCTCGGTGCGGGCATCGGCCAGGAGTTCGATCTCGACAAGCTCCGGTACCACAAGATCGTCATCATGACGGACGCCGACGTGGATGGTGCACACATCCGGACACTGATCTTGACGTTCTTCTACCGGCATATGGAATCGGTGATCCGAGGCGGCCACCTCTTCATCGCCCAGCCGCCGCTCTACAAGGTGCGGAAAGGGTCCAGCGAGGTCTACCTCAAGGACGACGCGGAACTTCGCGATCATCTGGTGGACGCCATCCTCGACAAGGCCGTGTTCCGGAGCGGAGTCGAGGGCGTAGAGCACTCGGGCGGGGACCTTCGTGCGATCATCATGCAGGCCTACGACACCGCGGCCCTGATCCGACAATTGACGTCCCGGGTTCCCTCTGAGCTGGTGGAACAGATCGCGATCTGCAACGGATTTGCCTACGAACTTCTCGCCGATCCGGCGGCTGCGGAAGACCTCGCCCGGCGGGTCTGCGAGCGGATGAACCGCATCGCCGAACTGGGGGAGGACGGCTGGTCGGGGCATGCGGCGGAACACGGCGACGGCTACCTGTTCCATCACAACCGACGCGGCGTCAACACGCCGTATGCGGTGGCAAGGGCGCTGCTGGTCTCTGCGGCAGGCCGGCGCCTGCGCGCTCGGGCGGGCGCACTGCACGACCTCTACGCCGAGCCGGTGCAGTTCCGGGTTGGTGATGAGGAAATGACGCTCCATGCGCCGACGGAGCTGCACGATACGGTCGAACGGCTGGCCCGCAAAGGGCTTTCTTTCCAGCGCTACAAAGGGTTAGGCGAGATGAATCCCGGCCAGCTGTGGGAGACCACCCTAGACCCGGAAGCGCGCACATTCCTGCAGGTCCAGATCGGCGACGGAGCCGAGGCGAACGACCTGTTCTCCAAACTCATGGGTGACGTCGTTGAACCGCGCCGCGAGTTCATCCAGAGGTACGCTCTCGAGGTGGAAAACCTCGACGTTTGAGTGGCCGCGGGTCAGAGCCCGATGGTATTTCGACTTCGCCGCAAGGCCTCCCGGGAGTCCGGGGATGCCGAGAACCGGGTGTCCCGCGTGACCTCGGGAAAAGGAGCGGCCGCCGACACGAAGGGTGGCCCGTCGCGCGACCGGCGTTCCTGGGGGGCCGCCCTCGCACGGTTCGGCATCGGTCTCGGCGCCCGTCTCGTGGGGCTCGGCCTGGTGGCTGTGTTCGCTTTTGTCGCGTGGTGTGCGCTCGGACTGCCGGACATCTCTGCCATGGGCGGTGGCACCCGCGCCGGGAGCGTCTCGGTCATTGCGTCCGACGGATCGTTCACGGCCGCGTACGGCGATGTCTACGGCGGGTACGCGGACCTGGGTCAGGTCGCCCCGGCGCTCGTCGATGCGGTGGTGGCGATCGAGGACCGGCGCTTTTTCCGGCACTGGGGGTTCGATCCCATCGGGTTGGCCCGCGCAGCGATCGCCAATTGGCGCGCTGGCCGGGTGGTGCAGGGAGGATCCACGATCACCCAGCAGCTGGCCAAGCTGGCATTCCTCACGCCGGCGCGCACGCTCGAGCGCAAGGTTCAGGAGATGCTGCTCGGATTCTGGCTTGAGTTGCGATTCGAGAAGGAGGAAATTCTTGCGAGCTATCTCAATCGCGCCTATTTCGGGGCGGGCGCCTACGGCATCGTGACGGCAGCCCGGCGGTATTTCGGAACGACGCCCCGAAATCTCACCCTGGCGCAATCCGCAATGCTTGCCGGCCTGCTGCGGGCTCCGTCGCGCTTGGCCCCGACCCGCCATCCGGATCGTGCACGGGCCCGGGCCGAGGTCGTCCTCAAGGCCATGGTGGCCGCCGACCGCATTGCGGAGGAGGACGCGAATGCGGCCCGCGACCGGCCCGCGCGGGTGACCGGCGGCGACGGCATCGCGTGGGGCGGGCGTTATTTTGCGGACTGGGTAGTCAGCCAGGCCGGTCCAGCCCGAACCCGGAAAGATGACGTCGAGGTTGTCTCGACCGTAGTGCCGATCCTGCAGAAGGCAGCCGAGAGGGCCCTTCGGACCGGACTGGCCGATTATCCCGGAATCCAGGGAGCCCTCGTGGCGATGGCACAGGACGGTGCCGTACTCGCGATGGCTGGGGGGAAGGACTATGCGCGGTCCCAGTTCAACCGGGCCACGCAGGCGCTTCGGCAGCCGGGATCGGCATTCAAGGTCTTCGTCTACCTCGCGGCGCTCGAGGCCGGACGGAGCCCGGACGAGCTCATGCTCGATGCCCCGGTGTCCGTCGGTAACTGGAGTCCGCGGAACTACAACGATGTGTATCGCGGTCAGATGACGCTTCGGGAGGCCTTTGCGCGTTCGTCCAATTCCGTTGCCGTCCGCCTGCTCGAGCAAGTCGGCCGGCCGCGCGTCATCCGACTGGCGCAGCGCTTGGGCATTACCGCCGCGCTCGACAACACCCCGAGCCTTGCCCTGGGCGCCTCCGAGGTGTCGCTGTTCGACATTACCGGAGCCTTGGTTGCCGTCGCGAACGGTGGCTCGCCTGTCCTTCCATACGGCTTCGTCGAAATCCGGACCGATTCGGAAGGCACCATCTGGCGGCGCACGCCGCCGCCGCGACGGGACGGGTTGTCGCGCTCGACCGTGACTGCCATGCGCGATCTCCTGAGAGCGGCAGTGCAGTGGGGGACCGGTCGAAGGGCGAAGCTGGATGGCGTTCAGGCCTACGGCAAAACCGGGACCACCCAGGGCAGTCGTGATGCATGGTTCGTGGGTTTCGCCGGCGACATTGTCTGCGGGGTCTGGATCGGCCGCGATGACGACGGCCCGATGTCCGGCATGGTCGGCGGGGGGCCCCCGGCCGAGATCTGGCAGGCGTTCATGCGTGGCGCGTTGCCGCGCTAGGGACCCGGCGCCCGGACCGGTTCATACGCCCGCCGTGGCGGGCTCGCCTACACTCCGCCATTTCTGCCGGAGAATTGCACGTGACGGTGATACCCGCTCTCGACAGCCTGCTTGAGCGTACGGACGCTGTCACGTATGGCACCGTGGAACGCATGTCGCCGTTGGTCCGGCGGGTGGTCGCCAGGAACCCAGGGCCGTTCACCTTCTACGGGACGGCAACGTTCCTGGTCGGAACAAGTACGGGGATCGCGGTGATCGATCCTGGGCCGATGATCCCGGAACACGTCCAGAACCTGCTGCGCGCAGCGAATGGAGTTCGCATCTCGCACATCCTGGTGACCCATACCCATCTGGATCACTCTCCGGCCGCGGCGCTCCTCAAGGAGGCGACGGGAGTCCCGGTGTACGGCTACGGCCCCCACGCCAGAGGGGCCGGTGCGGGAGCGGACGATGCCGGCGCGGACACGGCCTTCCGACCCGACATTGTGCTTGCCGACAGGGACACGGTTAACGGCGACAGCTGGACACTAGAGGCCGTGCACACGCCCGGTCACACCTCCAACCATCTCTGCTTCCGGTTTCCCGAGGAACGTACCCTGTTTTCCGGCGATCATGTCATGGGGTGGTCGAGCACCGTGATTTCCCCGCCCGACGGTGACCTGACGGCTTACCTCGCCAGTCTCGAACGCCTGCTCGATGCCGACGACCGTCTCTATCGGCCGACGCACGGCCGGGCGATTACCGATCCTGCGCTGTTTGTGGCCGCTCTCCGGGCACATCGCCTGCGCCGTTGCGACGGGATTCTCGCGACGGTGCAGAGCCGCCCCTGCCGCATTCCAGCAGTTGTGCGGAAGAATTACCCGGGACTCGATCCGGCCCTGTTTGGAGCCGCGTGCCGATCCGCCTACGCGACCCTCCTGCACCTCGAAGCGGAAGGCAATGTGCGCGCTGAAGGCGAAGGCATCGAAGCGGTGTGGCACCAGGCTTGAGGGTCACACCCTAGGGCGCACCTGCGGTGCTAAGCAACTGCAAATATTACGGGTTTTCCTCTCGATTGCAAGCCCGAAGTGCAACAACACGCCGTTGCACTTCCCCAAATGCAAACCCCTGCCGAGGAAATCCGCATGCCCTCATCCGGTCTCCGCCAAGCCCAGGTCAACCGCCTCCAGCCCCGCCGCAAACCCTATTTCATTCGCGATTCCGAACTCCGGGGCTTCGGCGTCAGGGTCGCGCCCTCCGGCCGCAAGCGCTTCTTCCTGCATGTCCAGCACGAGGGCACGCGAGTCTGGCGCGACTGCGGGGACGCCGCCACCGTCCCCGTGCGTGACGCACGGTCGCGAGCCGCCGCCGAACTGGCCGCGCTGCGCGGCGGCTCCAACGCCCCATCCGTCCCGTTCGAAACCGTCGCCGAGGAGGTGTTCCTCCGGTATGGCCGTCGCTGGAAGCCACGCACGCGGGTCGTGAACCGGGGCTACTACCGCAAGCAGATCCTGCCGTGGTTCCGGGGACGTCCCGTCGCATCCATCACCAAACGTGATGTCGAAGCTTGGTTTGCGTCACTCCGCGCCACGCCCGCCGCCGCCGACCGCTCGGCTCCCGTTCTGTCGGTGATCCTCGGCCAAGCCGAGATCTACGGGTACCGGCCCGAAGACAGCAACCCCTGCCGCGGCATCCGGCGCTACCGGCGGCGCGGCCGGGAGCGGTTCCTCGGGCCGGACGAACTCCGCCGACTTGGTGCCGCCCTCGACGGCTACGCCACGCGCCGACCGCTCGCCGCAGCCGCCGTGCGTCTAATCCTGCTCACCGGGTGCCGCAAGAGCGAGATTTCGAATCTCGAATGGGTTTTCTACCGCGAGGGCAAGCTGTTCCTGCCGGACAGCAAGACCGGTCCCCGCACGATCTGGCTGTCCGCTCCGGCCCGCGCGGTGCTCGACGCGCTGCCGCGCATAAGGCGTGAGGTCTTTCCCGGATCGCGCGCGCGCCGTCTCAAGCTCGACCACCACTGGCAGGCCATCCGCAACGCCGCCGGACTCGGTGACGTGCGCCTCCACGACTGCCGGCATACCTACGCGAGCATCGCGATGCTCAATGGCGAATCCGTGCGCGCCATCGGCGAGCTGCTCGGTCACCGCCAGCCCGCCACCGCGCTCAAATACATCCACCTCGCCGATGCGAACGCCCACGCTGCCGTCGAGGCGGTCGCCGGCATCCTCAGCGGTGGAGCCTGAATCGTGCCGCGACGCACGCGGTTGACCGACGCCACGGTCGCACGGCTCACGGCCGAGCCCGCCGAGTACACCGTCTGGGATACCCGGACTCCCGGCCTTGGCGTCCGCATCCGGTCTTCGGGCGCTCGGTCATTCGTATTTGGTGGCCAGGCCAACACCGAATCCGTTGCCCGGAGACACACGCTCGGGGCGGTGGCGCAATGGTCGGTCGCCGGAGCTCGGCGCGCCTGCCTCGAACTCCAGACCGGCGCCCGCGCATCCGCCCGGTCCCATGGCAATGCCGACCCCCGCCACTTGCAGTTCCGGGACTTCGTCCAATCCGTCTGGGGGCCGGCCTTCCTTGACCGCTGCAATCCTTCGCGCCGCAAGAGGCTCGAGGCCGATCTCCGAGGACAGTTGCTGCCCGCGTTCGCCGCGATGCCGCTTGAGCGTCTCTCGCCGAACGCGGTCCACCGATGGTTCGACCGGTACAGCGCGACCGCCCCCACCGGTGCCAATCATGCCCTGAAACTGCTGCGGAGAATCCTCCAATATGCCGTCACGTGCGGTCATCTGCACCGGAACCCTACCCGGTCGGTACGGCTCAATCCCGGGATCCAGCACACGCGCTTTCTCGCCAGGGACGAACTCCGCCGGGTGCATCGAACTCTTGAAGCCTGCGAGCGTGAACGCTCATCCCGGGCCCCCCAAGCCGACATGATCCGTCTACTCCTTCTCACCGGATGCAGGCGTGGCGAAATCGTCAACCTGCGCTGGGATGAGGTGTGCGGCGGCACGCTTCGGCTGCGCGACAGCAAGACCGGGCCCAGGACCGTTTATCTCAACGCCGAAGCGCAGCGCGTGATCGCACGACAACCCCGACGGGCCAGCGCCTACGTCTTCCCGTCGCCGCTCAATCCGGCTCGACCACGTTACAGGGAACTGTCGCTCTGGAACCTAGTCCGGCGGCGGGCGAATCTGACCGATGTCCGCCTGCACGACTGCCGTCACACCTTCGCCAGTCAGGCTGCCCTCAACGGCGTCCCGCTTCCGGTCGTCGCCCGGCTCCTCGGCCATCGGCACGCCACGATGACGCTCCGCTATGCGCATGTCCGGGACTCGGACATCGAAGCCGCCGCCGAGCGAGTGGGCGTTGCCGTCCACGCACTCCTACAGGCTGATACGACTTGACTCGCACTGATCAACATCGGGGAGCACGTGCGAGATTTGACATCATGACGGTTGCCGCAGAACGATGTAGTCAATCGTCGAGGCATCTAAACGCCGCTACTTCTGAAACGATTTCCGCAACCCGTTTGGAATTCCTTGTCTCACATTCCCACACTATGACGGCAGTCCATCCAGCGTCTCGAACTGTGCGGACGTCGCGAATATCTCGCCGCTTATTTCTCGAAAATTTCTCTCTCCAAAACTCGGTGCGAGTCTTCGGCATACGGAAAGCTTTGCAACCCTCGTGCTGATGCCAGAAGCAGCCGTGGACGACGAAGATCGCTAGTCGCCTAGAAGGAAGCACCAAATCTGGCCTGCATGGGAAGGCGGCGCTTTTCAGTCTGAACCGGGAGCCAGCCCTGTGAAGCGCCTTCCTCATGACCATTTCCGGCGAGGTGTCATGCCGCCCCACAGCTGCCATCGTCCGCGATCGCGCGGCGGATGGTCGGGGGCCCTTGCGAAGGAGACTTTCGAGCGAGCGAACCCGGGCACTATCCTCGCACTTCATCGGAAATCTTGACGTCCTTGAAGTATTCGCTCGACGTTGTCAGCAAATTTCTCCGCTTCTGCGAAAGGATCAGTTGCTGCTAGAGCATGTTCCGAACGCGTGGAATCATTAGGGATTTTCAAATGGCGGCGGATGTGATTCAACGGACGGACCGAGTTGGAGGGTGGTCCGAATGCCGAAACCCCTGTCGATTGACTTGCGTGAGCGCGTCCTTGCGGCGGTGGCCGGGGGAATGTCCCGAAGAGCGGCGGCCGAGCGGTTTGGGGTGGCGCCCTCAACCGCGATCAAGTGGGTTGCGACCTGGCGCGCGAACGGCCGAGACCGTCCCCTCACCGCGGGTGGCGACCGACGTTCGCATCCGATCGAGACCCACGCCGAGGCGATTCTGGCGTGGCTGGCGGAGACCCCCGATGTCACGCTGGCCGAAGTGACGGCCGACCTTGCGCGTCAGCGTGGCCTCCAGGTGAGCCGCAGCACGGTGTGGCGATTCTTTGCGCGTCGGGCCATCACGTTCAAGAAGAAGACCGCGCACGCCTGCGAGCAGGAACGCCCCGATGTGGCACGGCGCCGACAGGCGTGGCGGGCTGGCCAACCCGATCTGGACCCTGCACAGCTGGTCTTCGTCGATGAGACCGGGACGTCGACCAAGATGGCACGGCGGTCAGGGCGCGCCCCGCGCGGGGAACGCTGCCGGGCACCGGTCCCGCACGGGCACTGGCAGACGACGACGTTCGTTGGAGCCCTGCGGGTGGACGGGATGACGGCGCCCATGGTGCTGGACGGCCCCATGCATGGCCCAGCCTTCCGGACCTGGGTCGAACGGCTGCTGGTCCCCACACTCCGGCCCGGTGACGTCGTGGTGCTGGACAACCTTCCCGCCCACCGCGTTGCCGGCGTCCAGGACGCCGTCGAGCAGGCGGGCGCCGAGTTGCGCTTCCTGCCGCCGTACAGCCCCGATCTGAACCCCATCGAAATGGCATTCGCCAAGCTCAAGGCCTGCCTCAAGAGGATCGGCGCCCGCACCCTCGAGACCCTCTGGGACGCCATCGCCACCGCGTTGGAGGCGTTCACCTCCTGCGAATGTCGAAACTACTTCACGGCAGCAGGCTATGACCGTACCTGAACGGAACACGCTCTAGTGTCCCGGTTCCGAAGTTCGTGCGATTTCGTTTTAGGCGTGCGCCGTCTTCCGCCCCGCCACAATTGCCGTCATGCCCGGACTTGTTCCGGGCATCCATAGGGCGCGCGCCTGGCGGTGGGACGTGGATGGCCGGAACAAGTCCGGCCATGACGAGAGGGGGACATGGTGCCAAATCATGGGAACCTCTCGATCAGGACACTAGTGTCCTGAACGAGAAGATTTGCAGATTACAAGACTGCCATTATTCAACTAAATCAGCTTGTTACAATCATCTAAACTTCAGAATCGGGACACTAGGTCAAAACGGAGGTTGTGAAGCCGCTTGCCCGAGGCGGTCACTCCCAATAGCGCCGCACTAGGCCGGCGATGTTTGTTGCCCGGCAGCGCCGATGGCCGCCGTTGACAGTCCGAATTTAGATTTCTCGTGATTCCCATAGGATTCCCATGGGGAAATAGTCGTCTTATCCTCTGAATCGAAAGACTCTGACAACGTCAATATTTCCCAGATCTTGATTTGGTTTCGGGGGCAGGATTTGAACCTGTGACCTTCAGGTTATGAGCCCGTCGCGACATTTCGAACCCGTCCTCCCTTTCACCAATGGATCAGGATTCGAATCCAGTGCGGATGGCGGCAGTCGCAACACCCATCCGTCCTGCGGCGGCTTTTATTTTCCGATTGCGGATGAGGACATAGTGAAACCTCATCTGGACATTCCTGCGGCCTGGCAGCCACAGGGATCGGGAGGTTCTGCGGTACCTCCTGCCTCGCGAACGCGTGACTGCGATCGTGCCACGGGGGGGCGTGGCCGTCGGCGGTTGCGGACGTTGGACGGGGGGGCGTGAACGGTCGGGCCGACCCGGCCGGCCGTTTCACATACTGAGGCTGGGGCACGCTGGTAACGCACCGTCACGGAGAGGCTGCGGTGGCCTGACGATCGGGCCACGACGCAAACCGGTACTCGTTGCCTGCAACCGCCCGGTCACACCGCCAGAGCCCGGCCACCAGACATCCCCGCGCTTGATCCCGACCGCAGTCGTATAGCGCGCGAGGCCTCGCTTCGTCGTTCCTGCCGTCACCTGCCAGCAGAAACCCAAGTCCAGTGCCGCTTCGCGCCAGCCACGTTGATCCCCGGCCGCAGGGCCAACGACACCTCCTCTTTCCATGCTCGAAAAAAGGTGAATGAGGGCCGACAGAAGTCCCCACCGCTTCCCGCCATGAACGTCCCCCGAACACAACCCGCTCCGTCGTTCCTGCCGTCACCTGCCAGCAGAAACCCAAGTCCAGTGCCGCCTTCGCGCCAGCCACGTTGCCCCCCGGCCCCAGGGCCGACGACACCTCCTCCTTCCATGCTCAAAAAAAAGTGAGCGAGGGCAGACAGAAATCCCCGCCACTTCCCGCCATGAACGTCCCCCGAACACCACCCCGCTGCGCCCGGTACCGCCCGGGCGCCAGCCCGAAAGGAATACTCCATGCCTGCCATCCGCGCCGTCACCATCGACGTCGAAACCACCGGCCTCGATCCCAGCCAGCATCGCGTCGTCGAGATCGCCGCCGCCGGCATCTGCATCGTCGACCCGGCCACCGGCCACTTCGACGCCTGCCAACCCCTCCATTCCAGCCTGGTCGATCCCGGGCGGGACATCCCGGCCTCCGCCTCCGCCGTGCATCACCTCACGACGCAGGACGTGCAGGGCCAGCCCCGCCTGCCCGAGGCCCTCGCCGCCCTGACCGCCGCGGTGCGCGCCTTCCGGCCCGACGTGATGGTCGCCCACAACGCCGCGTTCGATGCCGGGTTCCTCCCCGGCCTCGCCGCCGCGCTCTTCCCGGGCGATCCCCGCTGGGTGTGCACGCTGCGCCTCGCCAGGCATCTCTGGCCGCTCGCCGATGGCTTCGGCCTCCAGGCCCTGCGGTACGCCTGCCGCCTCCAGGACTGCGTCACCGGCCACGACGTGCACCGCGCCGCGTTCGACGCGGCGTGCTGCGCCGTCCTCCTGCCCCTGCAGTGCCGGGCCCTCTCCGCGGCCGGTCACGAAGTGACCCCGGAGGTGCTCCGCGAGCGGAGCGCCGCGGTGCCCCTGCTCGCCCGCGTCCCGATCGGGCGACGCTACCGGGGCCAGCTCTGGCGCGACGTGCCCCACAGTTTCTGCCACTGGATCCTGCGCACGCACGGCACCGGCGATCCATTCGACCCGGAGATTGTGGCGAGCGCCGAAGCCGCGCTCCGCGGCGTCTACGCGGTCCCGCCCGCACGGCCGAACCCCTGCGGGACCCCGTGAACGGTCCCGCGCAGCGGCGGGGCGCGTGCTAGCCCCGCGGCCTGCAACCGGGTACGGAACCGCCTCGCTGCTCCAGGCGCCGGCGGACTGCCATGCCACGGGCCCCGCCCGCACCCTGCATCTCCAGCCCTGTCCGGAGCCCCGGATGACTCGGCCGCGAGCGCGGCCGGCCCGTGTTCCTTACGCCTGGAGCGCACGGCGCCCGGATTCCCTCCGGGATCCTCGACCGGGTCCGCCGGTCCGCTCCTGCAGGGTGGCGCCGCCACGACGTCTGCCGGGCTCACCGAAGCCACCAGCCCCGGCCGGCCGACGACGACCGCCGGGCTCTACGTGGCCACCCCGTCCGCCGCTCCGCTGACGGCCCCGAGAGTTCCCCTGCACCACCACCTCCTCCCGGATCGTATCGGGGTCGCGCCGGCATGCCCCGCGCGCGCCTCCAGCCGACCTCATCCCTTCCTCTTCCTGCCAAAGGACCCGCTTCCATGCCCTTCCTCACCGCCCTTGCCGTCGACGTCGCAACCACCGGAACCGATCCCCGCTCGGACACCGCCGTCGAAATCGCCTCGGTCGCCATCCGCATCGATCTCGATACCGGCCGGCACGACATCTTCCAGACCCTGTCCAACGCGCTCGTCGATCCCGGCCGCGAGATCCCCGCGACCGCCTCGGCCGTCCACCACCTGACTTCGGAACACGTGCGCGGACAACCCGGTCTCACGCAGGCCCTGGAAAGCCTGTGCCGGGCGGCGAGCGCGTTCCGCCCCACCGTGCTCGTGGCCCACGACGCCGCCTTCGCGGCCGGGTTCCTCCCCGACCTCGCCCGCACCCTCACCCCGGAGAATCCCGACTGGGTGTGCACGCTGCGGCTCGCCCGGCACGCGTGGCCCGAGGCGCCGGCCTTCGGGCTCCAGGCGCTCCGCTACCACCGGGGGCTCATGCAGGGCGGCGCCCGCAGCAACGAGGCCCACCAGGCCTGGTACAACGCCGCCTGCTGCGCGGCCCTGCTCGCCGACCTCTGCCGCGCCATGGCGGCCGCCGGTCAGCCCGTGACCGAAGCCCGGCTGCGCAAGCGCCCCGAGGCCGTGCCGCTGCTGCGGCAACGGGGAGCAGTTCCCTGCGCCGGCGCGCCGGGCGGCGCGTGAGCATTTCATGCCGGGGGCGCCCGCCCGGCCCCGGTGTCTCCCGCCGCTCCATCCGCCGCGGCCAGGACCACGGGCAGAGGCTTGCGCTCGGGGCACCCCCGCTCGGCGGACCGCGGCCCGGCCGCGACCCGCGATGCCTTCTCCGGCGTTCCTGCGTTCCGCGCCCCGGTCCACACACTGCTTCGAGGCAGGGACGACAACCGCCCACATGGCGCCATCCAGACACCGGACTCCCGAGCGCTCCGCCGCGGGCGCCGCACCTCCCGCACACAAGGACTTGCCGTGACCTCCATCCATACCGCGTTGGCGTTCTCCAGAGGATCCGAACCCGAAGAGGATCGAACCGATGACGCATGACCGCTCCCGCCAGGGCGACGACGCGTTGCAGGAGCTTGCCGGACTCTGGGAACGCACGAGTGCGGGCGGCAACGCATACATCGGCGGCCGCACGCCCGACGACGCGGATATCGTGCTCCCCGCGGGCTCGCTCGTGATGGTGTTCCCGAACGCGAGCGACAATCCTCGCGCGCCGGCGTTCCGGCTGCTGTTCGCACCACCCCAGGACGGACGACCGCGGCCTGCTGGCGCCGACGGAGGTGCGTTCGCGCGCCTGAAGACCGGGACCCCGCCGCCCCGTCCCGCGGGCCCGACCCGGGGCACCAACCCGGTCGCCGAGACCGCGCCGCCGGATGTTCTCTTGGATGGCGAAGATCCCCCGTTCTAGGACCGGAGCCGGGGACACCACTCGTCGCGCTGCGCACCGAATGCCTCCAACAGGTGGTGCGCCGCATCGCCCAGGACGCCGTCCACGGTGCCTGCGGGACTCGGTTCCGACGGTGTAGACCCAGGCCGTCGTGGCATCAACGCGAGCGCTGATCACCGTCCCCGACGACGGTACCGGTCGCTGCCCCGCTGCCCCCCCGCAGGCGGTCCGCCCACGGTCCGTGCCGCGACCTCCTCCGACACCTCGCCACGTGCAGTCCGCGTGGGGTGACCGGCCCTGCCTGCCACCACAGCCACAGGCGGATCTTCGGGCTCGCCCTTCCGTTCCATGCTACCGTCCAGGCAAAACTTGCGTCCGCCTGAACAGATGGTTACCTGGAAACCGCTGGCATCCGCCGTCCACGCCCTCCGGTACTTTCGGCACGACTGGGAGTTCCGGGGAATCGCGACGTACTTCTCGGGCAATGCCGCCGAAGCACGCCGCGAACGGCGCCGGCGGCGTCAGGCCACCCATTGGTACGGGAAGGGTGCGACGGCGCTGGGGTTGCGCGGCCCGGTCAAGGTTTCGCGCTTCCAGCAGGTACTCGAAGGCCGTGTGCCCGGCACGGACCTCCGCCTCGGCCGCGTCCGCCGCAGGGCGCCGCCGGCCACCGGCCCGGCCACCGCACCCGACCCAGTCTGGCAGCACCGGCCCGGTGGCGACCTCACCTTCTCGGCGCCCAAGTCAATCAGCCTCGAAGCCTTGGTCTACGCGGACCCGCGGACCGGCGCCAGGGTCCTCCGGGCCCACGACGAGGCGGTGCGCGAGACCCTCGAGTTCGCCGAGCGGGAGTTGCTTCAGACCCGCGCCTACGACCGCGCGACCGGACGCCGGCCCCGGGTTGCGGCACACGGCCTCGTCGCCGCCTGCTTCCGGCACCTCGCGAGCCGCGACCTCGACCCGCAGCTCCATACCCACGCCGTGCTGCTCAACATGACGCGCGACGCACAGGGCAACTGGAGGAGCGCCGACTTCACGACGCTGAACCGTGCCAGGATCCTCCTCGGCGCCGTCTATCGCACTGCCCTGCAGCGCCGTCTGCAAGCGCTGGGCTACGCGACCGTCCCGACCCTCGTCGGCACCACGCCGGGCTTCGAGATCGCGGGGTACCCGCAGCCTCTGCTCGACCACTTCTCGCAGCGCCGCCAAGCCATCCTCGACTGGATCCAGCGGCAGGGCCACGTCTACTCGACGCGGATCGCCCAGTTCGCCGCGCTAGTCACGCGGCGGCAGAAGCGGGAGCCCAGTCGTGCCGACCTCGACGCCCGGTGGTCGGCGCGCGCCTCCGACTACGGCCTGCCGCGGGACTGGGAGGCGGCGCGCGGCCGGTCGGGACCGCCGGCCCCGCCGGCGCCGGCGGCCCTCGAGGTCGTGCGGCGGGGGATCGAGCACCTCGAGGAACGCCAGACCGTGTTTGCGCGCAACCAGCTGCGCGGCTGGGCCCTGGCCCACGCCGGCGGCCGGCACGACCTCTCCGCCATCGACCATGCCATCGAGGTCCTCGAGCAGCGCGAGCGCCTGCTGGTGCCGATCGAGCGCCAGCGGCTCGACGCCGCGTACACGACGCGCCGCGCACTCGCTGCGGAAAGCGCCATCCTCGCGCAGGTCAGGGCCGGCGTCGGCGCCGGCACCCCGCTCGCGGAGGCCGGCCGGGTGGCGGCGCACCTCGCCAAGGCCGGGCTCACCGCCGGCCAGCGTGCGGCCGCCGAACTCCTTCTGCTGGCTTCGCACCGGATCGTCGGCGTGCAGGGCCACGCCGGCACCGGCAAGACGGTGCTCCTGCGCGCGGTGGCCGCGCTGGCCGCAGGACGGCCGGTGCTGGCACTCGCGCCGTCGGCCGCCGCGACCCGGATCCTCGGCGCCGAGACCGGGCTTCCGGCCCGCACGCTCGCGTGGTTCCTGACACGCTACCGCGAGGTCGGCACGGGGACCGCGAGTCCGGACGAGCTCGCAGCTGCCCGGGAGGCGCTCGCGGGCGCCCTCGTCATCGTCGACGAGGCCTCCATGGTCGGCAATGCCGCGATGCGGCTGCTGCTCGGGATCACGGACCGCGCGGACGTGGCGCGGGTCGCGCTCGTCGGCGACCGCCGGCAGCTCCCGAGCGTCGAAGCGGGAACGCCGTTCCGGCTCATGCAGGACCGCGGCCTGCCGACGGCCACGATGGCAGAAATCCTGCGGCAGCGTACCCCGGGCCTCCGGGCCGTCGTGCGGCACCTGTTGGCGCGGAAGCCGGACCTCGCGATCGAGGCGCTCGGGGCGCAGGCGATCGAGATCGGCGACGCCGACGACACGACTGCCGAGGCTGCGGCCCGGCTGTGGCTGGAACTGCCGCCGGAGGACCGCGCGGGGACCGCAATCGTGGCGCCGACCCACGCCGAGCGGGCCGAGATTGCGGCGGTGATCCGGGCCGGGCTCGCCGCCGAGGGCGTGCTCCGGGGGAACACCCTGACGATCGACCGCTACGTGAATCTCCACCTCACCGGGGCGGAGAAGCGGGATCCGCTCCACTACCGTCCGGGCGACATCGCCGTCTTCGGCAACAAACTCCTCCAGTTGCGCATCGACGAGGACGACGCGTGCCAGGTCCGGGCCGTCGAGGGCGACCGCGTCGTGCTCGCGCACCCCGACGGCACCGAGCGGCACATCAAGCCCGATAGCCAAGTCCGCTATCGCCTGAAGGTGTACGAACCGCGCCCGATCGACCTCCGCGCCGGTGACCGGATCCGCTGGACCCGCAACTGGCGCCGCACCGACCTCAAGCTCCACAACGGCGCGCTGGCCATGATCACGGCCATCGACCGCCACCGGGTGCGGTTCCGCAGCGATGACGGGCGGGAGTACTCCCTCCAGCGCGACGCACCGCAACTGCATCACGTCGACTACGCGTACAGCACCACCGTCTACGGCGCCCAGGGCATGACGTGCGACGCGGTGATCGCGGTCCTCGACGCCGGGCGCGGAGCCCCGCCCGATCAGGCCGCGGTCTATGTCGAGCTGACCCGCGCGCGCGATGCGGCCGTCCTCCTGACCGACGACCGGGAGGCGCTGGTCGACGCGCTGGAGGAGCGCACTGGTGAGCGCCCGAGCGCACTCGAAGCGGCGGGCGCCCTCCGGGACGCCGCCCCGCCGCCCCCGGCCAAGCCGCGGCTGCAGCCCGAGCCGATCGCGTGGGAGGCCTTCGCCGAAGGCGCGCGCGTGCGCGGTCAGCACCCGTTCGCCGCACCCGGGCACGAGGCCGTCCTCGCGCCCGTCCTGACGCTTGCGGATCGCCCGTCCGGGACGGCGGCGGCGCACCGGGTCGCTGCCGACCACCGGACCTGGGTCGCGTCCCAGGCCCGCACGCAGGCGCGGGACGCTCTCCGGGCGGCGCTGGTCGACCGCACCGCGGCGCTCACCGCCTACCTCGAAGGCCGCGTGGCCTTGGCGGCCGACCCCGGGCGCGGCGGCACCGGCGCGGCCGCGGGCGATGCGTACGCGCTGCTGCTGGAGCAGGCCGACGCAGCCCTGACCACCGCCCGCGCCCTCCAGGTCGGGGCCGGGCCGACCGGGCCCGATGACGCCGAACTCGCCGGCCTGCGCCGCGACCTCCGGGTCCAGCTGCAGACGGTCGCGAACGCCCGCGCGCGCGACGCCGGCGCCCTCGCCTGCTGCCGCCGGCTGGCGGCCCTCGAGCGCGCCGCGGCCGCAGCCGGCAGCCACCGCTGCCAGGCATCCGACTATGGCCCCCTGGTCGCCGCGATCCGCGACCTCGAGACGGCGCTGCCGCCGGGTGACCGCCTCGTCGCCGCGCTCGCGACGGTACCGGCCGAAGCGGCCCGACTGGCGGCGGCCGGCGCCCGGCTCCGCCGGTTCGTCGCGCGCACCGTGCCGACGTTCCTCGAAGAGCGGGCGTGCGCCGAGCGCGAGGCCCGGCGGATCGGCAGCGACATCCTGTCGACCGCCTACGGTCGCGGCGACGATACCGGCCGCGGAGCGGCCACCCAGCGGGTGGTGGTGGCGGCGGACGGCCTCCTCCGGGATCCGGCCTGCCGGCCCCACCTCGACGCCGACCCGGAACGCGGCGCCTGGATCGCGGCGGTACGCGCCGCCCTCGTGAGCGCGAGGGCGTTCGATGAGCGGGCGCACGCACTGCTCCGGGAGCTGCGTCGCTGCCCGCCGCCCGCGCGGTACGGCGATCCCGCCGTCGCGCCCGGGTCCGGCCGGATCGTCGCCGGGGCGCGCAGTCTCGTGGCCGAGCGGCGGCGGCTGCCACGCGTGCCGCCGGCCCTCGCCCACGGTGCCCGTGGCGCGCCGTACCCGGGTGCCGGGGAGCCGCTGGTCTGGATTCCGGCCCCGCTCACCGCGTTCCGGGAGCAGTACCTGGCGGCGGCATCGCGCAGGATGGCGCTCCGCACCCGCCTCGCCGGCCGGCTCGACGCCCTGGTCGCGCAGCTCATGGCCCGGGCGCATCTGCTCCGGGACGCCGCGCGCCGCCGCTCCTGGGTCGCCGAACTCCCGGCGTATCCCGCCTGGCGGCAGCGCAGCCGCCCGCTCGCACGGCGCCTGTTTCCCGATGCCATGCCGAACCGCCACGACGATCCGCCCGACTGGCTCGCGCGCGAGCCGCTGTGGACCCGGTGCGAACGGCGGCGGCGGGATCTGCGGGACGCGCTGCGGCGCGACGGGCGGGCCGCGGCCGCACGCCGGGCCATGACCACCGTGGTGCACCGCGCGGTCACCGCCGGGGTACACGCGGCCCATCTGCCGGAGGGCCGCCGGCTGGCCCGCGCCATCGCCAACCTGGAACCGCAGGCCGCCACCCCCGGCGAACTGCCGGGCGTTCTCACGGCGTTTCGCGCGGAGGTCGAGCAGCTTGCCGATTCCGCGCGCGCGCTCGGTGCGTTCGTCGGGACGACCGTCCCAACAGTCGTGGCCGACCATGCCCGACTCGAGCGCACAGCCGCCTACGTCGGATTGGAGTTCAGCGAGCTCGACCCCGCAGGCCACTGGACCGGATCCGCGCAGTCCGCGATCCGGACCGGGCGGCATTTCCTCGCCGACCCCGGCTTCCGCCCGCACCTCGAGGCCGTCCCGGCATTTCGTGCCTGGGTCGGCGACGCCGTGGCCGCCTGCCGGGCGGTCGCGGCCTGCCACGCCGACGCACACTCCCTGGACCGACGCCAACGCGACTTGGAGCACGGTGCCCCCGGCTGGGAGCGCCGGCAGCGGCCGGAGGCAGACGCACTGGCGGCGGCGATCACGCAACTGGAGCAGCACATCGCCACGCTGCCCGACGTCCCCCGGGGGGTACCGCCGCCGCCTGGCCGCGACCCGGCGACCCCCGCCGGCGCACTCCCGGCCTACGACATGCTCACTGCCGGCCTGCCGCCCGATGCCCCGTACGGGACCCTGCGCCCGGCGCTGCCGCGGCCGCTTGCCGCGTTCCGCGCGCGGTGGCAGGAGATCGGCCCGCTCATCGACCAGGCGATCCGCATCGATGTCCTGGTGGCCGCCCGCACGGGAACCCCGCTGTCTGCCGGACCAGCGGGCGCCGACGGGCGCCAGGTCCCGCAGAACCGCGTCGCGGCAACGGACCCTCCGTCCGGAACCCTCGACACGCAGTCCGCCGATGCGGCCCCCACCGCGGCGAACCTGCGCACCCGCCTCCAGACACAACGCCAGGCCCTAGCCGCCGCCCTCGCGATGGACGGGCGCGTCCTGCGGTGCCGGCACACGCTCGTCGAGTTCGACCGCGCCGCGGCGGGCACCGACCGCTTCCTCCACCCGCAGCATCCCGGGGTCGTGGCCCGCACGCGGGACCTGCACGCGGGGTACCGCAGGGCGCCATCCGAACAGCAGGCGCTGTACGTCCCGTGGCCCCGGGCCCTGGCCGCCCTGCTGTCCGACGACCGAACCCGCATCGATGCGGCTGCGGCCAGGATCCGGAGCCACGTCAGCGACACGGTTCCGGACGCGCTCCGGACCCGCGCCGAACTCGACGACACGGTACGCGCCCGCGGCGGCCTTGCCGCGCCCCGGGACGAGGCCGCGTATCCCGCCTGGCGCGCGTGCGCGGCGGCGGCCATCCGGGAGGGGAAGCTGCTTGCGGCCGCCACCGGCAGCATGGCGGTCGTGCTCGACGCCGAGCCGGGCCGTCGGGAATGGATTGCGCACGCCGGCGCCTTCCTGGCCGACACGCTCGCTTTCGACGACCGGGCGCACGATCTCCTGCAGCACTGTCGGGGCACCGCCGGACGGTCAGAGACGGCCATCCCCGGAACGCCTTCCGCCGCCACACCGGACCCCTCCATCCTCGATGATCTCCGGGTCGTCGTGGAGATCGCCAGGGCCCTGCAGGCGCGTCGGCCCGCCGCCGATACCGCGCCGGTTTCCGGCGACACACCCTCCCCGCCGCCCCTGCCGGCGCCAGTCCCCGCCCTGCTGACCGACGCCGGCGCGCACAGGACCGCGCGGCTCGTTGCCCTGCAGAACGACGTGCTTCCGCAGTTGCTGTTCGCGCGGGAGGAGCGCGATCGTTTCCGGCGGGACGCGACCGACAGCGTGATCGCGCTCACCGAGCACCACGGCTACGGCCGATGGCGCAGCAAGACCACGGCCGCCATCGAGCATGCATCGGCGCTCCTGGGCGACGATGACGCCTGGCTCGAGGCCTACCATCCGCTGCCGGCCGGGTCGACCCCGGCGCGGGAACAGGCTGCCGAACTGGTGACGGCGCTGGAGCGGTCAATCGATCGTGACCGGACCGCCCAGGCCTGCACGGCGGCGGTGATCGGTCACGCCATGGACACGATCGACGACGAGCGCGCCCCCTACGCGGGTCCGGAGTTCCTCGCCATCGTCACACGCGTGCGGGAGGTCCGGCAGAGCGCCCTGGACGGCGAATTCCCCCCCATGCTGGAACCCGTGGCCGCCGCCCCGAACTCGCTGCAGGCGGCGCATGCCCGCATCTGGCGCCTGGGCACGATTGTGCTCCCGGACCTGGAAGCGCGGGTCGCACGCCGGCAGCAGCTCTGTGACCAGGCTGTTCGCCGTGACTGCGGCGTCACTGAACTGCCGGATTACGCCGACTGGGATCAGCAGGCCGTCCGCGCGGCGAGCGCGGTGCCCGGTGTGCCCGAACTGCAGGATCCGGCCGCCGAACTCCATTGGGACGTGGTGCGGCACCGCTCCACCGAGACGATCGCGCGCACACGTCTCCGTGAGGCTGCCGACGCGATCGACCGAGCTGCCGCGATCGACCGGGAGGCCCGCACCCTGCTGGACCACCCCTTCTGTTCCGTCGCACCGGCGGGCGCCGACGAGGCTCAGAAGTACGAGAAGTACGTCGCACAAATGGACACCCTGAAGATCAAAGCGAATCAGCCCGGCGAGATGCCGCCAGCGCTCGTCCAGACCGCCGGGACGTTCCGGTCATGGCAGACCGACCAAGCGCGGACCGCCGGGACGTTCCGGTCATGGCAGACCGACCAAGCGCGGACCGCCGTCGCCGACACCGTCATCGATCATGTGCAGCGAAGCGGACACGAACTGGCCGGCGCCGGGAGCGGCGACACGCCGTTCCGCGAGGCTGATCCCGAACGCCATCGCCGATGGCGCGAGCAGCTTCGCGCGGCCGCAGCGGCCGAAACCGAACTACGGCAGCAGCGCAAGCGGACCGGAAGCGCGACGCGCGCGCGCTACCCTCCGGGCTATTCGGCCGCCCGCCGTACGGCCACTTTCCTTCGCCGCCTGGACCGGCTCCCCGCACGCACGCTGCGGGAACTGCACGAGGCGATTGCGGACGCTCCCGCAGGGGAGGTGCAGTGGATACGGTCAGAAGCCGCCGAACGGGTCGTTCAGGCCTGGCGGGACGTCGCCCGCGCCCGTTCCGAGCAGGCCTCTTCAGATCCGCTCGAGACACCCGTCGTGATTCGCAACCTCATCGACGCCCAGACACTGCACGAGCAGGCGGCTTCAGCGCAATTCCTGGCCGACGACTTGGAGTACCACGGGCAGGGTGGTTGGCTGGTCGATCCCATGGACAGCACCTGGCCCGAAAAGGTGAAGAACAGGATCGACGCCGCGCGCGCCCTGGTCGAAGACGAACCTGCCTTCAAGCGTTTGCGCCAGCGATTTCCCGAGCTCACCAAAGCCCTGATCGGGAATCTCAAGCTGGTCTCCCAGGCGTTCGAGAACCAGCCAACCGGGTCCGGCGGTCCGCCCTCCGGTCAGGACGGCCCTCTCGTCGATCCCATCAGCCGACCTCCTGAGAAATCCCGCTCCAAACCCGGGCGCCGGCCGTCGCCACCGTCCCCCGATCCGCTCCCCCCACAACGGTCCGGACGCCGGCCAGGCGGCGGCATGAACGAATGAGCGACCTCCGCTCACGACGGGTCGGCAGCCGCCTCCCTGTCTCTCACCCACGCGCGAATCCGCTCCAGGGGCTCCGTGTCGAACAGTTCGCCGGCAATCGTCAGGATGTCTTCAGCACGGCCCTCGCGCATCATCCGCTCCATGGCCGCGACAGCGAGAAAGGCCAGAGCCCTCTGCGCCTGTCCCGCCAACGGCGTCGTCGTCGCATCATATCCCACGATCCGCTCCTCGATCCGGCGGAGCCGGCGGCGCACCTCGTCCAGGTCGAGATGGCCAGTCACATGACCCGGGGCGGCCGCATCCCGCGTTACCATGGCCGGATCGATCGCCAGCGCACGCGTCACAAGCCAACGTGACACCGACATTCCCTGTTCCCCCGCAAGGACCTTCACGCGCTCCCAGGCGGCATCCGGGCACGACAACGAATAGCGTTCCAGGGGCACGTTGCCGGCCGACCGGATCGCACCGGCCGGCGGTCTCGGACGTGCAGCGTGCCAACGCCGCGTGCGCATCAGGAATTCCACCGCGCCCAGCATGGACCAGCCGATCCCCGGCACCGGGGCGGCTAGGGTCTGCAGGCACGCGTCAACGCGCCGCACCCGTTCGACGAGTTCCTGCAGCACGTCCAATACCCCGTCTGGCATGGTCGCCACGACCCCGTCCGGGTCGTACTGCGCGCTCGCCATCAGGAAGCCCGACACCGGTATCCCCGCGCTCGCCGCACGCTCGACGAGCGCCGCATGCTCTTCCGCCGTGCAGCGGTACGTGCGCGGCTTCGATCGAGCCCCGGTCGGCATCCGGCCGCCCCCCGTTACCGCCACACCCTCGACATCGTCCTAGCCTCCGGACAATCGAGCGCGAACCATCCGCTCACCCGCCCAACGTATCGAGTGGTTCCCTGCATCGGGTTCGCGCCCTCCTTCGGGCCACCGCGTGACCTCGCCCTATTCCAGCTTCCGCTCACGGGCGACGCTCTCCTCCGTCCGGCGAATCAACACCTCGAGCGTCTCCGGACTCCCGTCCTGCAAGATCCGGGCCCGCTCCAGCTCGAACAGAAACCGCGTCGACCATTCGATCCGTTGCAGCACCCCAGCCGGGGCCACCGCCGCCGCGCCGACCGCCGGCTCCGGGGCCGCCAGCCGGGCCACGACGTACTGCGAAATAGTCATCTGGCACCCCTTCGCACGGGCACGGATGCGCTCCCACTCACTGTCCGTCGCTGTCACGGTACGCTGCCGCCGCGCGCGTTCAGCCTTCGCCGGCATCAGACCCTCCTCGTCCCGTGGCGCCGGCCGGACCCGGCTCAGAGCCGATCCGCAGCCCTACCAGCGCACCAGCCCGCGCCGTGCGTTCCAGGCTTACGTCTCGCCAGCGGCGCCATGGCCACGGCCCCATCAGATGTCTGAAAGCTGTCGCGGGCGCACCGCCGCCGTGTGTTTTCGTGATCGGAAATGTCATGTCACCAGCAGTACGCCCGATCGCGATTGGTGGCAAGCCCATCGGTGTTCTGAAAGGCGCCGAGGTGTCGCAGGCCGATATTTATGTGTGTATTTGTGATGGATAATGTCATGGCAATAACCATGCGCCCTAACCGCTATATGGGCATACAGCTATATTCCATAAGGGGACTGCAGTTTCTTATGTCACTTCCCTGAATGCAACAACTGAAACGTCACCAGACATCGAATGGCGCGCCATAAAACAGCGCTATCTCCACTAGACAGGATCGTAATATACTGATATTCTGAAAGGTATGAGGATTAATCCTGATCAGTCATTTAGTGCGCGCTGCGCTTCTAGGGATGTGATCTCCTGTCACACCCTAGGACGGGCGGGCGGCGCCTCTCCACAACGCCGCCCGCAAATCAAGGATTACGGGAGTTCGTAACCGTCGTTGCCAAGCTTGATCTTGTAGAGGCTCTTGCCCGACGTGACGTAGAGCACGCTCCGCTCAACGCCGCGGCCGAAGCCCACATTGGTCGGCAGCTCCTCAGCGGTCGAAATGAACGCGAGCTCGGCGCCAGTCGCGTCGCGTACAGCGATACCCGGCCGATGCTCGCAGCGTTCGGCCATGTAGATATTGCCGTCGACATCGACGACAAGGCCGTCGGGGCCGCTGCAGGGCTGACCCGGATAGAGTTCGGAATAGTCGATCACGACCCGGCGGTTGCTCACCGTACCGTCCGCGTTCAGGTCATAGGCCTGAAGCAGATGCCGGCTTACCGTGGGCGCTTGGTCGGTTTCGTCGAGTTGCATGAAGCCGAGCCAACCATTGTCGTTGCTCACGACGTAAAGTGTCGACTGATCGGGAGAGATCAGAACACCGTTGGTCTTGCCACCGTTGGTGATGATACGGTCGACGGTGCCGTCGGGATCGAGACGGTAGACCGCGAAGCCCGGCTGGAACACTGGCTCATGGCCGAGATAGCGCGGATCTGAGAAGTAGATTCTGCCCTGCTCGTCGATCGTAACGTCGTTGAGAGCGTTGTAGGATTTGCCGTTGTAGGTGCCGGACAGGATGTAGGTCTTGCCGCTCGACATGTCGGTCTTGACCAGCATGCGGCCGCCGAAGTCCGCCCCAAGCGCTGCGAGCATGTTGCCGTCACGGTCGAACTTGATGCCGTTCGACATTCCGCTCGGGCTTCGGAAGATGATCGCCTCGCCTGATGCCGGATCGTAGCGCCAGATATTGCCGGCCTGCATGTACAGACCCGACGGGTCCTTGCAGAACTTGGTGAAAGTGATGTCGCTGAAGTACATGTAGCCGTCATGTCCGGCCGCCACGCCCTCGGTCAGGATGCAGCCGCCGTCGAACAGGCGCAGGAGCTTGCTACCTTCCGGCACAATGTCGCTGGACCCAGTCGGGGCCGGGAAACCGGCGTCCTCGCCTGCGTACCATCCGCCGTGTTCATGGGCTGACACCGGCGCGAACCACGCCAGAGTCGCAGCCGCGATCGCCACTGTGGCCAATCTGTAGATGTGCATGATGTTGTGTTTCCTCCTGCGGCAGCTGGACAAGGGGACAGCAGGGAATCCGGTCCATGCCCTGCAGCCGCCGCCTACAACCCGTCCACTCGCATGGGGCGAGGGTACGAGCCCGAATGAAAGGCTACCCAACTCGGCCAACATTTATCTAGAAGCATAAATAAGCATCTGTATTACGAGCAATAGATGGTCCGTCGCGCGCGACTGGGCCCGCGATCTCAGGTCGCTGCGGCTCGGATTGGGCTCCCGCTAGGTGGCGGGCTAGATGCCGGCGGGGGGAAGCTGCGTGAGCGCGTCCGAAAGTGCGCTTGAAAGATCGGTTCGGATCTTGACGGCGTCACTGCCAGCCGAGCGCGAATGGCCTCGAGGTGAAGGGCCGGGGCTGCTGCCGGCGCAAGGGACCCAGCGCGGCACCTACTGGAACTGGATCAAGATTGTCAGACGTCCAGGCACGGGGCGGCCGATCGGGTGATCGCAGAGTCGAGCGTTGAGTTGAACTGCCAGTGCACCGTCGCCAAACCGTTCCGAGAAGCGTCATGCGGGAAACCGTCAGGACGAAGGTGGGCAGGTGGGCGACGAACCGGCGTCGGCATCGTACCAGTCACGCTGCGGGCGCACGATCGTCAAGATCGTGCCTTCGCATAGTCGGCGAGCGCCACGACCGCGTAGCCGTGTTCGGTCGTGGCCAACGCGTTGGCATAACGACGGTCCACCGTCACTACCGGTGCCCCGATGCGATGGGCCAGCGCAAGATAAACACGGCCGTACACCGGTCGGTCGAGCGACAGCGCGAGACGAACCACGTCCTCGCAGACTATCTCGTCTGCGCTCCACTCCACGAGCATCTCTCGCACCGCCGCCATCATGGCGGCAGTCTCGGAACGCAGAATTTGTCTCATTTGCGCTTTGCGCCACAGCACGTTGGCGATCTCAGCTGCCATCAGGCGCGGTGCGGGCATCTGGCTGCTGTCCGTCACCAGAGCCCGCGCAATCTCCGATTCGTCCTCGAAGATCAGCCATTTGACCGCCACGCTGGCATCAACTACCAGCCGCATTAGTGATCACGGTGGCCTTGGTCTCGATCTTCGCGGATCAGCACTTCGGCTGGCGCGTGCGCGCGCCCTTCGGTCGCCTTTGGCAGCCGGGCCGATCGAGCCAAGAACGCTTCCCGCTTCGCCGATACATCATCTGCGACAGCGCGTCCCGGAATATGCCGCACCTCGCCTTCCAGAGATCGATGACTTGCCGAAGCGCGTTGCTCGAGGCGTCGCACCAAGTCGTCGTCGAGTTGCCGCACGTTGATCGTCGCCGTCTCAGGACCCTCAACCGCCTGCTATCAAAATGACACCGTGCTGGGCCGGAGCCTGCAAAGGCGGTCTTGAACGGCTGTTACATTGCGTAGTTGGTATCAATGGGGGAGGAGCACTACAACAGCGACCATTGAGTGTTGTCGTCATCGGCCCTGATCGATCTATTCACGCTGACTGTTGATGCAACGCGGTTTGCGCGGCAGGGACGAAAGGTCGCTGGGCGCGCGGGATGGTGGGTGCCTCCGAGGCTGTGTCTGTTTGGATTGCGAAAATGCGTACGAACCGGCTAACGCCCTCTCGGCGGTGCGGTTCCCTGTCGGTGCCGACGACTAGATGGCCTACGAAAGCGATGCGGGCAGCGGCTTGGCAAGAGGGCGTGGCTGTGCAGGTGTTTGGGAAGGGTACGGCCCCTGCTGCAAGCATTGTTCGGTTTAGGCAGATTTGGACGTCAGGTTGGCCGCAGGCATAGCCGGACCTCACACCCCTCGTTGAGTGATCCTCCCCGTCGGACTACGCTCTACCGATTCGACTCACCAAGCTCCCATCAGATCAGATGCGGCGGCCTACGGTTGCGCCGCTCGGCGAGCCATACGGGAAGTGAACGATGCGATTGGAAGGCAAGATCGCGGTCGTCATGGGCGCGGGGCAAAGTCCGGGTTACGGCATGGGCAACGGCCGCGCCGCGGCGCTCCTCTTCGCGCGCGAGGGCGCGCGGGTGTTGTGCGTCGACCGCGATTTGGCATCGGCCAGCGAAACGGCCGAAATGATCACCGACGAGGACGGCGAAGCTGCGGCCTTCGAGGCGGACGTCACGTGCGAGGCGCAGGTTGCAGCAGCAGTGGAGCAATCGAGAACCCGGTGGGGCCGTCTCGACATCCTGCACAACAATGTCGGGATCAGCGTGGCCGGCGGGGACGCGGATGTGACCGAGATCACCGAGGAGGCCTTCGACCGCGTGATGACGGTGAACCTGCGCGGCACCGTCATGGCGTGCAAGCACGCGATCCCGATCATGCGCGAGCAGCGCTCAGGCACGATCGTCTGCATCTCCTCGGTTGCCGCGGTCGAGTCCTATCCCTGGGTCGCCTACAAGGCGAGCAAGATGGGCATGGTGGCGTTCACGAAGCAGATCGCCATCCAGAACGCGGAGTACGGAATCCGCGCCAACGTGATCCTGCCCGGACTGATGGATACGCCGATGGCGGTCGATTCACGGGCCCGCGCTTGGAACCGCCCGCGGGAGGAAATCGCCGCCGAGCGCGACGCGCGAATTCCCCTCGGCGGCAAGATGGGCACAGCGTGGGATGTCGCGTATGCGGCTCTCTACCTCGCGTCCGACGAGGCCCAATTTGTCACCGGTGTCGCGCTACCCATCGACGGGGGCACTGGCTGCCGGATCGGATAGTCGTGTGAAACATCTTAAATCGACTCGGGAAGCGCTCAAGCAGCTTGTCGCAATTTGGTCAACCCTGTCGATGAATTGCCGCATTTTCGCTGCAGTGCAACATGATCATGATGCTGATCAGCCCCGATCGATTGGTCCAGTTCGAATGCTAGTGCCCGCCGGGCAAGGGCCTCAACCGCTGATCAGGATGAGGATGCCGGCGGTGACGAGGAGGATGCCGGTGACCTCCAGGCGGGAACTGCGCTCCTTGAAGATGATGATGCCGGCGGCGAAGGTGAACAGGAGTTCGATCTGGCCAAGCGCGCGGACATAGGCAGCGTTCTGGATCGTCATCGCCGTGAACCAGCCGATGGACGACACCGCGCCCGCCAGCCCCGCGAGGCTTGCCCAGCGCCACGACCTCAACACGGCGTGGAGCTGGCCGGGCTCGCGCCAGCTCATCCAGGCTGCCATGGCGATCGTCTGGGCCAGGATGACGCCGGCCAGCGTGAAGCCGGCTTGCATCGGGAAGTCCGGCCCGTCTCCGTTCGGGGGGCCTTCGAGCGAGAGCGACGCCGCCCTAAACATGACCGCCGAAACCCCGAAGAGCGTGCCGGAGGACACGCCGATCAGCGCCGTCCGCTCGGTCCAGCCGAGCAGCAGCTTGCGCCATTCGAGCTCGGTCTTCGCGGTCGAGAGCAGCATCACCCCGATCAGGCTGACGAAGATCGCGATGCTGCCGGCAAGGCCCATGCCGTCTCCGAGGATGACCAGCCCGAACAGCGCCGCCTGGACCGTCTCCGTTTTGGAATAGGTGGTGCCGACCGCGAAGTCGCGGAACGAGAACAGCCAGACCAGCAGGAAAGTTGCGCCGATCTGTGTCGCGCCGCCGATGAGGCTGTAGATGACAAAAACAGGATTGGGTTCCGGCCACGCCATGCCGGCGCCGTAGCGCAACGCCAGCACGTAGGCGAACACGACGGGCACGCCGTAGCCGAACCGGGAGAACGTCGCGCCCGTGTTCGAAAGCGCGCCCTTGAGATGCTTCTGGACGGCGCTTCGGAGGTTCTGGCAAAAGGCAGCGAAGATCGTGACCGGAATCCACAGCTCGATCACTGAGCAAGCGTCTCCTCGATTCGGTCGCGCAACATCTCCAGGCGGTCGCCGCCCCAGAACAACTCTTCCCGGTAGAGGTAGCTCGGCACGCCGAACACGCCGAGTTCCTCCGCCTCCCGCTGATTGGCGTCGTGGCGCCGGCGCCCCTCGTCTTCCGCCCATTCGACGAAGCCCGCGGCCGGCACGCCCGCCTCCTCCAGCACCGAGGCGATCACGGCCGGATCCTCGATTTCGAGCTCGCGCTTCCAGAAGCGTTCGAACACGCGGTCGACATAGGGCTCGAACCGGTCTTGATCCTGAGCCCGAAGCATGCCGATATGGGCGATGGAGCTGTCGAATATCTTCTGCGGGCCGCGCACCGTCAGCCCGACCCGGTTCGCGAGCCGTCGGGCGTCCATGTAGCTGTAGCGCACCCGCCGCCACTGGTGCTCGTTGCGGGTCTCCACCGCGCCCAGGAATTCCGGGATCTCCAGCGTGTAGGGCTTCCAAACCGTGCCGATGCCGAATTCGGCTGCCAGCGCCCGCGTCGGGGCGATGGCCAGATAGGCGTAGGGACTCTTGACGTCGATATAGACGGTGAGCTCGGGCTGGGAGGTCATGGGGCCGCGCGGTTCCTCAATGGCACTTGCAGAAGCGGTCTCTTCCCGACACTAGGTTCTGTGGACGGACATGAGCAAGTTGAACGCGGCGGCGAGAGCGATGAAGGAAGTGAAGTTGAGGGCGGCCTGTTCGATGCGCGCGAGTGCCCTGTAGAGGGTTTTGGCGAAGCGTTTTGGCCTGTTCCTGGTCGTTTTGCGGCACGGCATGACGGTCAGGGAGCCCCGTTTTCGGGCGAGGGCGCGGCCTGCGACGCTATCGTAACCCTCGTCGGCGACGATGGCGCGGGGCTGGGCAGGCTCGCCGTTTCGAGATCCAGGACGCCTGTCGCACCCCGGTCGAGGTACCGCCGGCGACGCGCCGCGCTCAGACATGGCCCTTCGCCGCCTCTGCCAGGATCAGCTTGTCCAGCGTCAGGTCCGACACCGCACGGCGCAGACGCTCGTTCTCCTTTTGCAGGCGCTTTAACTCCCGCAGCTGCTCTGTCCCCAGCTGCCGGGTGTGGTCGACCAGCTCCCGCCCCCGCGCTCAGGATTCGACATCGTCGATGTCGACCGTGTCTGGAACACGTCGCACGAGAAACAGTCCGATGATGGTCACCTCGGGCAGCCGATCTCGTCGAGTCTGGAAAGCAATCAAGCCGCTGCCGCGAGCGCGAGCACGATCGGCATGCCCTCGCCGCACAGTTCCCACTCGGCGCTGTCGCTGACGCGCCACACCTCCCCTGTGTCCGTGCCGACCAGCACACTGCCCGGCGCCTCAGGGTCCACCATCAAACCGTGGAAGTTGGCGGCGCTCGGCGAATGGGCCTCGTCGCACAGCGAACGCCACGACTCGCCGCCATCCTCGGAACGGAACAGCATGGCCCGTGCGCCGTTCTCCTGGCGGTAGTTCGAAAATGCCGTGGGCGCACTCGCGACAGTCAGTCCGTACGGCGTGCGATGATCAATGCACATCGGCCGGGAGTAGCGCGGCGTGATGCCCTTCCACGCGTAGGTCCAGGTTCGGCCGCCATCGTCGGAGCGAAATACTCCGGCATTGCCCTCCACCTGCTCCGCTACCCCGTTCAGGCGCCCGTACCCGGTGGACGCGTACAGGGTGTCTGGCTCCGCCGGGTGTGCGAACAGCATGTGCAGGTCCGGGTTGTCGCCGGGCAGGACCATGGACCAAGTCTCGCCCGCATCCTCGGACAGGGCGAGGCCGCCTACCTCGACGCCGACCTGGATGCGCGCACCATCGACGATCAGGGCCCGCGCCCGCGCCGCGACCGGCGGATCCAGCGGAATGCACCATCCCTGGGCATCCGCCAATCGCGCGAGGCCCGCGAGCTCCGTCCAGGTGCCGCCATGGTCTTCGCTTCTGAATAGCCCCGTGGGCGCTGTCCCGGCGTAGAGCAGTCCGTGACCGTTGTCACGGACCTGCCACACTTCCCTGCCCTCGAGACCTGACGGTTTCCACGTACGGCCGCAGTCGCCCGACACATACAGGCCGTCGTCCGTACCGGCGAAACAACGCCCTCCGATACGGACGAGTTCACGGACGTCGCGACTCCGCAAGACCTGCTTCGCCGTCCCCTCCGACACGACAAAGACGCCCCGGCTGGTTCCTGCACAAAATTCCATGCTGCTTCGCTCCCCGGTCGATGCTCGGTCAGTCAACACCGACCCGTCGTAGGCTTTCTTGAATTGCATGGTAATGCCGCGCCCCATGATGCCGACACAGTTGACCGTGTTGACCAAAGGCTTCCGCATCCTCTGCCAGAATGTTGCCGGTCTTGAATTCGATCACCGCGGCGGTCTCCGTAGGCTGGTCATACCATGCAGGCCGGAGCGAGATGGGCGGTGGAGGCCCGACCCCATGCAGGGCCGTCACGGCGGGGGCGCTAGGTACACGAGGGTACTCGGACGGAGGCACGGAACGATGGATTAGGTTTTTGGCAGGCTCACCTGGGTCGATTTACACGACATTTGGACCGCCGAGGCGAACGATTTCACGCCTTGGCTGGCCCGCGCCGAGAACCTTGCCGTCCTCGGCGTAACCCTGGGAATCGAACTCGAACTGGAGGCCCAGGAACGGGCGGTGGGTCCGTTCCGTGCGGACATCCCGTGCAAGGATGCCGGTTCGGGCGCATGGGTGCTGATCGAGAATCAGCTGGAGCGGACGGATCACAACCACCTCGGACAGCTGCTGACCTATGCGTCGGGTCTCGAGGCTGCAATCATCGTGTGGATCGCGGTGCTCTTCACCGAGGAACACCGGGCGACCCTCGACTGGCTGAACCGGATTACGGACGAGAGCTTCCGGTTCTTCGCCTTGGAGGTCGAACTGTGGCGCATCGGGCAATCGTCCGTCGCGCCGAAGTTCAACGTGGTCTCGAAGCCGAACGACTGGTCTCGCTCAGTTGCGCGCGGCGCTGATGACGCGTGCGACCAAGCGAGATGTCGGCCGCGACGAACTCCGCGACGGCTGGCAGAGACAGGCCGTCGATATCGGTCTCGACGAGGGAGCGTTGACCGCCGGAACACGTGAAACGCCGCCGCCGCCCCCGGCGGCCGTGAGGGAAGCCGTACCGGAACCGGTGCCGGAAGATACGACTGCGCCAGCGCCGGCGACGCCGGACGAGCAAGAGACAGTGGTTCGCGACTCCTTGGAGGTGCCGGACCGGGCTAACGGGGACCCGGCCAACGCACGGGACGTCGGCACCTCGCCCGTATCCGTGGTCCTCGACGCTTCGCTACCAGAGCGTTCGGACGTCCGGGAGACTGCCGCCTCGCCGGACCGGCAAGCCACGGCAGTGAAAATCGGGAAGCCTCCACCCGATCGGGGTGCGACCACCGAGGCCGTGGCCTGGGCGATGGAGCACCTCTCGGAGCGCGAAGCCGTGTTCTCGCGGGCCGATCTTTTCGCCGCCGCGCTCGCCTGCGCGCTGGGCACGCTTTCCATCGGGGCGATCGAAGGGCAAGTGGCGGCGCTCGAGTAGGCCGGTACGCTGCATGCCGTGAACCTTCCGGGAGCGGACGACTCTCTCGCGACCGACCGCACGGCAGGCGAGGAACGCGCGACCATCGCGCTGATGCGCGCGGGCGAGGTCCGCGGGAATGCCCCGATGCGGACCTGGGCGGTGCAGGGGCATCTCAACCGGGGGCCGCTGACAACCGACCAGAACGATGCGGTGAAGCTGATCCTGTCGGCAAGGGACCGCGTAGTGGGTGTCCAGGGCTATGCCGGGGCCGGCAAGACCACCATGCTCCATCGTCCGCCGCCTGCCTCGACGACTTGGCAAGGCGCTGCAACGCGCTCCCGCTGCTCATTGCGACTTTCGTCGAAACCCCGCGGCATTTCGGCGCCGTCTGCAAGGCAGCGGGCGGGACCCATATCGGAACCCCCTGGGGCCGGGGGATGCGACCGCCACACGAGACGGCTTTGGCCCAAAAAGGACAACTGGTTTGGCTCCCTCAGAAGGGATTGAAGGCGGATCTCAACCGGTGAATCCACATTGCGACTTGAGGGCTTGAGATGGCTACCCCTGTCAACTTGGGAGCCCGGGGATTTGCCCGCTGCAGATTCACGGCCACCTCCATTGCACGACCGAATCCTTCTCCACAAACGTCGCCATTCGCGGCCAGAAGATGTTTTTCGAGTGCTTGCCAACCGTTTGCCAATTTGGCGAACAGGGCTTGCTTGGGACATGCAAGCTTCTTTATAATAACATAAATATCAATTAGTTAGGTTGGCGACCCCGGCAGGATTCGAACCTGCGACCTACGGATTAGGAAATCGTGACTGTGGAGTTTCACGCAATTTAGCGCGGTTGGATGTGTTTCAATGCATCCATAAGAGACAGCAGGTTACATCTAAACCGGACTTCATTGGCATTAGTCTAAGTTAGCCAATATTCTGTCTTTGTGCTGACATAGTGCTGACACGGACGGGGTGCAAATGGCTACGGACAAACAATCCGCAGGTCTTACAGAACGCAGAATCCGGGACGCGAAGCCGAGCGTGAAAACCCGCATTTTGTGGGACCACCAAGTCAAAGGTTTGGGCGTTCGGGTTACGCCCGCGGGCACAAAGAGCTACATCCTCAACTATCGCATCGCTGGCCGGGAGCACCGTGCAACGCTGGCACGCGCGTCGGAAATTCCGCTTCGGGAAGCACGCGAGTTGGCTGGCCGCGAGTTGGCGGAGGTCCGCACGGGCGGGGCGGACCCGCTCAAGCGGCGAAGGGAGTGGCGTCAAGCGCCGACCGTCAACGAAGGGCTGGACCGCTTCTTCAACGAATACGTGCCGCGACGGATAGCCAACGGCCGCATGAGCGCGAGGACGCGGTACGACTACGGTAAGCAAGCCGACCGCACCATCCGGCCGGCGCTGGGAAAGCTCAAGATCGCGGACGTGACACGCCACGACATTGAGCGTGCCGTGGCGCCGCGTGCCCCCGTCCAACGCAACCGGACGCTCGCGCTGCTGTCGCGGCTGTTCAACCTGTTCGAGACCTGGGAATACCGATCGCAGAATACGAACCCATGCAAGGGCATCGAAAAGGCCAAGGAGGAACCACGCGACCGCGTCATCAAGCCCTCGGAATTGCAGGCATTGGGTGAGGCGCTTTTGCGGGTGAACGACACCCATCCGGTCGCGGCCATCCGCTTCCTGTTCCTGACGGGCTGGCGCGCAGGTGAGGCGCTCGGACTGAAGTGGGAGGACGTCGATTTCGAGACCGGAGAAATCGTCCTGCCAAGCACAAAGACCGGCAGAGAGCCCCGGATGGTTGCGGCGCTCGCGCTGCAGCTCTTGGCGGACGTGCCGCGGATTAACGGCAATCCCTACGTGTTCGCCGGTTCGCGGTCTGTCGCCATTGGCTACAAGCGGCTGCGAGACTGTTTCGCTCGCATCTGTCGGGAAGCCGGAATTAAGGACTGCCGATTGCATGACATTCGGAGGACCACGGCGACATCGGCAGCGGCATCGGGGTTGAGCGTCTTTCTGATTCGCGACCTCCTTGACCACAAGTCAATCGAGATGGCGAATCGATACGCCCGACGCGCTGGTGACGCACTCCGGCCGGCGCACGACATCAGCGCCGAACGCATGGCCGCCAAGATGACCGGCAAACGCGGTGAGGTCGTGCCGCTGGAGCGCCGCAATGCCTCTTGAGAGGGAGTTTGCTTCAGAGCTCGTTGTCACTTGAAAAGACGGTTACGCGGCTGTGGAGCGCATGCAATTCGTCCTCGTCGCGAGCGTGATGCTGCCCTGGTCTGGCTAACGGAGGTCGCTGAAGGCCGTGAGACACTCTTTACATTGTGTTGCAAACCGGCCTGCCAGGAAGCCGTGTGCACCCTGGCCGCAACCCGGCCGCGGCACGCGCCCGGATCCCGGCCGCCGGAGCAGGCTCAGTCGTCGGGATCGAGACCGGCGAGGGTCGGCTGGTCGGTCGGGCGCATCGATGCGAGATCGGGGAAGCGCTCCCATGCGGCGCCGTTGGCAGTCCGCCCCTGCGCGGTGCGCTCGATGAGACCCTGCTGGATCAGGTAGGGCTCGACGGTGTCCTGGAGCGTGTCGGCGGGCTCGCCGATCGCCGCGGCGAGGGTCTCGAGGCCGGCGGGGCCGCCGCCGTGGCGCGCGGTCAGCGTCCGGAGATAGCGCCGGTCGAGGTCGTCGAGACCGTCGGCATCGATCGCCAGGCGCTCGAGGGCGAGCCGGACGTCGGCCGTGGTGACGGCGGGCGGGGCCGCCGCGAAGTCGCGCACCCGCCGCAGGAGCCGGAGCGCCAGCCGCGGCGTGCCGCGCGCGGCGCGGCCGAGCGCCATGGCCGCGTCGGGGTCGACGGCGAGGTCCAGGCGCCTGGCGCCGCGATCGACGATCTCGGCGAGCGCCTCGGGCGGGTAGTAGCGGAACCGGAGCAGGATCCCGAACCGCTCGCGGAGCGGGTGCGACAGGGCGCCGGCGCGGGTGGTGGCGGCGATCAGCGTGAACGGCGCGAGGTCGAGGCGCAGCGTCTGCGCGCTCGGGCCGCGCCCGACGACCACGTCGATGCGGTAGTCCTCCATCGCCGGGTACAGCGTCTCCTCGACGATTGTCGGCAGGCGGTGGATCTCGTCGATGAAGAGCACGTCGCGGGGCTGGAGCGCCGACAGGATCGCGGCGAGATCGCCGGGGCGCACGAGCGCCGGGCCGGACGTGACCGTGATCGAGCTGCCGAGCTCGCGTGCGATGATCCGCGCGAGCGACGTCTTGCCGAGCCCGGGCGGTCCCGAGAGGAGCGCATGATCGAGCGGGTCGTTGCGGTCGCGGGCGCCGTCGAGGTAGATCCGGAGGTTGGCGCGGTGGTCGTCCTGGCCGAGGAAATCGTCGAGGCGCTCGGGCCGGAGCGCCGGATCGGCGGGGTGGCGCTGCTCGGGGTGGCGGACCTCCGTCACCGTGCCGGCTCGGCGCGGAGCCGGCGGAGGACCTCGCGCATCAGGGTCGCACCGTCCGCGTCAGGGTGCGTGCGGACGGCCTCGGCCAGCGGGCCGTCCACTTCCTGGTCGCGGTAGCCGAGGTTGGCGAGGGCCGCCCGGGCCAGCGCCCGGGCGCTGTCGGCGGGGTCCGAAGGGGCGGCGGCGGCAACGAGCGTGTCGGGGATCTTCCCGTGGAGGTCGTTGACGATCCGGAGCGCCGTCTTGCGCCCGATCCCCGGGGCCGCCTGGAAGGGCGCGGGGTCCTCGTCGGCAACCGCGCGCAGGAGCTGGCCGGTCTGGACGCGGTTGAGAATGGCCAGCGCCGCTGTCGGGCCGACGCCGTGCACGGTCAGCAGGAGCGCGAAGAGGGTCTCCTCGGCCGCGTCGTGGAACCCGTAGAGCGTGATCGCCTGCTCGCGCACGTACGTATGCACCCGGAGCGCGACATCGTCGGGCTGGGCGCGCAGGCGCGTGAGCGTCTGCTGGGAGCAGATCAGGCGGTAGCCGACCCCGCCGACGTCGATGACCGTGCGGTCGGGGGCGTCGTCGGTGAGGCGGCCGCGGAGCGAGGCAATCATCGGCGGGGCTCCGGGATCGGCAGGCCGGCGGGCACGCCGACCGTAACGTACCGGCCCCGCTGGCGCCTGCTGCGGGCATCACGCAGTCTGCGGCCCGGGTGAAGCCGTGGCCGGGTTGATGGCGGCAGTTGATGCGCTCTTCGAGAGTGAGACACTCTTTACATTGTGTCTTACCGTGGCATTTTTCAATCTCGGCCATCTGCATCTGCCATTCGAGGACCAGCCGGAACGGGCTCAGTCGTCAGTTCCGAGGCTGGTGAGAACCATCTGGGCAGCTCGCCGCATCGATATGCGAGGTCACGAAATCGCTCCCATGCGGCACCGTTGGTGACCTGGCCCTGCGCGGTGCGTTCAATGAAGCCCTGCAGGATCAGGTAGGGCTAGACGGCGTCCTGGAGCGTATCGGCGAGTAGTAGCTGAACCGAAGCAGGATGCCGAAGCGCTCGCGGAGGGGGCGCAAGGATGCCAGGGCTAACGTCTGGGCAAAGCCGACTCGGTGAGTTGCAGCGCCTGAACGTAGCTACTGTGATGGGTCTGCACACGGCGTGCATCACGGGAGGCAGCATGAGGGATTTACGAGGGCCGCGGCAGCAGTTTTGGTCCCGGTTTTTGGAAAAATTCAGTGAGGAATATCCTGAATGGCGTCCCGACACGATCAAGAAGCGGCAAGACCGGTCCATCGGATTCCCGGCTGCAGGCCCTGGGATGTACAGGTACCGGGCGGGTTTTTGTCAACGAAACGGCAGGCTTGGATTGCGGGCAGAGCTGTGTATCAAGACGGACGACGAGAACACGACGAACAAGGCTTATGACGAGCTTCAAGAGGCGAATCATGACAAGCTGAAAGAGATGTTCGGTGAGGATCTTGCATGGAAGCGTCTCGACGGCAATAAGATTTCGAGGATTTCTTTGTATTTCCCGGGCGAAATTCGAATCGGGGACGAGAAGCAATGGCCAGAAGCTCAGGCTTGGCTGATCGAGGTGCTGGGAAAACTACAGGGCGCGTTTGACCCTGTTCTCGAGAAATTAGAGCCCTAAGCCCAGCTGTGAGACAGAATCTACATTCTTGTATGGATGCCCCCTGGTTTGCAAAGGCAGCTGGCAGACACAGACTTGCGGTCTTGTATTCGACCTGTAACGGGATCGGCGGTTGTGCCGACCCCTGGCCAAGATGGTTTCCGCGAACCGGTTCCCAATCTGTCGCGCGGGCTCGAGGCCCACAGAATGTAACGGGTTGTCCCGATCCCTGGAGTTGTGTCCGGTTTTGCCATCTGCTTCCTTGCAAGCGTTGCTGAGGGCGGCGCTGGCGCGTCAGGCAGCGGCGGGTCCGGACACGTGGTCGCGTTCGTAGCTCTTGCCCCGGCGCACCAGCGCCCAGGCGATGCGGGCATTGCGGTTGGCGGCGGCCACCGCGACGACGTTGACGGACTTCTCCGCCACCCGCGCCTGCAGACGCGGCGCACCCGGCCCGTCACGGCGCAGTCGCCAGAAGATCGAGGAGCGCGCGCCGTGCACCAGGTTGCTCCGCAGATACGGATCCCCCCGCTTGGAGATTCCCTTCAGTCTGGTTTTTCCACCGGTGCCTTCCTGCCGCGGCACCAGCCCCAGCGAGGCTGCGAACTGCCGGCCGCTCCGGAACTGGGAGCCGTCACCGAGCGCCACGGTCAGGGCGGTCGCCGTGAGCACGCCGACCCCGGGGATGGCCGCGAGACGCCGGCTCACCGGATGCTGCCGGTGCCAGGCGGCAAGCTGCGTCTCCAGCGCCGTGACCTGCTCGCCGAGCTGCTCCAGCAGCGTCGCGTAGACTCCCAGTGCTGCGCGCGCCAGCGTCGGCAACCGGTCGTCCTCCGGATCCGCGACGATGGCGACCAGCGTCGCCACGCCGGCCCGGTTCCGCGGAGCGACCAGCCCGAACTCCGCACACTGCCCACGCAGCGAGTTGCGCAGTTGCGTGCGTTGCTTGATCAGAAGCCGGCGCGTGCGATGCAGCGTCAGC
This sequence comes from Alphaproteobacteria bacterium, assembly GCA_965215575.1. Lineage (GTDB taxonomy): Bacteria > Pseudomonadota > Alphaproteobacteria > TMED109 > TMED109 > VXPW01. Next base: position 551,192 of record OZ244069.1, on the reverse strand, counting down.
ATGGCCGGCTCCTCGACGGTCTTGACCTTCGCAAACCGCATGGCCGGACGCTGCGCCGCCTCGCAGATCGCTTCGGCGTCGGCCGCGTCGTTCTTGTTCGATTTCACCAAAAGGGTCACACACTGCCCGTTTTCGCGACGCGGTAACGGTTCATTACCGCTTCCATCCGCTGTCGGGTTGCCGCGTGGCATGCCTTGGACGTCGAAGGGCACGTGGACAGGCGATACTGATTGTTCGGCATCCGGACCGAACCCAGATGCATCTTCCCGAGTGGATGACCCGACCGGATGCCGCCCTGCTCGAGATCCGCGACTTCCCCAGGATCTCCCTGCGGGCGCTTGCCGATTTGCGGGATCTCATCGCACCGCTTCTTCTTGCGCGCGAGGAAACGCGCACCGGAGAACGTGATGAACGGAAGACCTCGCACGGCGGCTCAAGGAGAACTGTTTCCTCCGGAACATCCGCCGACCCTGCTGACCAACGAGCGACGCGAGGTGTTGATCCCGCTTCTCTCCATGATCTTGGCTGCGGCGATGACATCCCCGGTCGCGGCGTCAGACAGTCGCACGACCCCGGCAGCCAGCCATGACGGGTGACGGCACCAGAATCACGGCCGGCCATCTCGCGCGTCCGGCCTGCGTCTACGTGCGGCAGTCGACGCCCGGCCAGGTTCGCCACAACCTCGAGAGCCAGCACCTGCAGTACGCCTTGCAGACCCGTGCACGGGAACTGGGCTGGCGCGCCGTCGAGACGATCGACGACGACCTCGGCCGTTCAGGCACCGGCAGCGTGGAGAGGCCCGGTTTCCAGAAGCTGCTGACGGCGGTGTGCGAGAACCGGATCGGCATCGTCCTGTCCGTCGACGCTTCGCGGTTGGCTCGCAACGGCCGGGAGTGGCATACGCTGCTCGAGTTCTGCGCCGTGGTCGGGTGTCTGCTGGGGGATGCGAACAGCGTGTACGATCCGGCCTTGCCGGACCACCGGCTGTTGCTCGGGATGAAGGGCACCGTCAGCGAGATGGAAGGGTCGGTGCTGCGCGGCGCCAACCCGCGCTTCGTGGTCACCAACATCCCACGCCGCACCCTCGGGGCGCAGGCCCTCTACGAGGACCTGTACTGCGCCCGCGGCGACATGGAGAACCGGATCAAGGAACAGCAGCTGTGGCGGTTCGCCGACCGCACCTCGAGCGCGACGATGCGCGCCAACCAGCTGCGGCTGACCTTCTCCGCGTTCGCCGGCGCCCTGTTCACCCTCCTGCGCCAGGTCGGGCTGCAGGGCACGGCGCTGGCCCGCGCCCGCGCCGACACCATCCGCGCCCGGTTGCTGAAGGTCGCCGCCCGCATCACCGTCACCGTCCGCAAGGTCTGGATCGCCTTCCCGTCGGGCTACCCGCTGCAGGAACTGTTCGCGCATGTGCTCGCCGCCCTGCGCGCCCCGCCGGCCCGCGCGGAGCCCGGCTGACCCCGCCCGCGACGGTCCAGCCTCCTCCTGCCGCACGCGCCGCGACCGGCGCCACGGAGGCCGTCTGCCCGGCGCCCGCCATCCAGCGTGACCCGCGCCCGGAATCCGCATTGCCGGGCTCTGTCGCGCCCGATTCCGGCGGCCCCGGGCCGCCGGGCACGCCGCCAACGGCTTCGAAACCCCCGACACCGCCCGCAGACGCCTTGAGCCGGCGGCGGCAGGTCCGGTGGTGAGCGAAGCGGGCTAGAGGACGGCGAGGGTGTCCCCGAGGACGACACGGCGGCCGTGCGCTGGTACCGCACGGCCGCCAAGCAGGGAAACGCTGATGCGCAGCACAAGCTCGGCCGGATGTATGCCGACGGTGCGGGTGTCTCCCAAGACAATGTATCTGCGTATGCATGGGCGAGCGTTGCGGCCGCCCAAGGCCTTATAGATGCAAAAGTACTAAAGGCTTTTATTTCTAGATGCGTGGATCGTCCGATGATAGACCAAGCTCAGGAACTTTCCCGCACATTCTGGGATCTCCACGTGGTGCCTTTTCAGGAGTAACACGTCCGATAACCGACGCTCTATAGTCGCCCTCTGATGCCAAAGGGACCGTGAAACACAATGTGCATTCGGGCGCATTCCGGGCGCGTGTGCGCAGGTCCGGACGGGACCGGAAGCCATGAAACACTATTTACATTGTGTCTCAGAGTAGGAATTTCGGGCGGTAGCGACGAGCGTTTGACGTAGAGGCCTGCACTCCGCGAGTGGATCTACGGCGCGGTGTCGTCCTGCTCGTGGTCCTGAAACAGCCGCCCGCTGTGCAGGATGAGATTGCCGATCGCCTGCGAGACCCCGAACTTGCCGTCGATGTTATGGATGGTGGTCGTGCCGACGGTCTGTGATGTGCCGAGCCTGCCATCGAACTGATGGACCGTGGTGCCGCCCACCGTCTGGGACACGCCTGTCCTGCCGTCGCCGTGATGGACGGTGGTGGCACCGACGGTCTGCGAGATGAACACCTTGCCGTTGCAGTTGTGAACGGCGGTATTGCCGACGACTTGTGTGATGCAGCCGGCGCTGGCGGGCCCGGCCCACAGCAACCCGGCCGTAAGGCAGGCAAACGTGCGGCCGGCGAAGAACCTGGCGTGCCTAGTCGCGGACATGGCAGCGTCCCCCGCTCCCGATGCAGCCGTTATGGAGCGGATCGGGTGCGCATGCAAGGCCATGCGACCATTGCGCAGGGCAGTCGTGCCTTGGGTTGAACAAGCGTCGGGCGATGGCTTCGGTGACGCATCGTAGGCAGGCGATCGCCCGCCAGCATCTCCTTTATCATCCGTGGTGCAGGCTGCCGAGCCCGGGGGAGACCGCCTCCATGAGACTGTTGCGATGGTTATCCGCCGTTGTCGTTGCATTCGTGCTGGTTGGGGCGTTCCCGGTCGTGGCGCAGGGGATCCCGGACGAGGCCACCCGCGCACGCGTTGCCGACCGGTTGGACGAATGCGTCGATATGTGGAGGCAACTTGTCCCAATGGGGGCATATGCCAGCGAGTATTCCGGCACCCAGGGCATGCGTAAGTTTCTTGCGCACTGGCAAGAACGCGGCGATCCAATAGTCAGCACAATCCAGCGGTACATCAGGATGTGTAGGTCCCTCGCTGATCTGGCTAACGAATCCGGCCGGCGTTGTGAAGATCTGGGGAGAGAAGTACATGCGACTGGTGTGCCGACAAATGCTGTCACGCGACATGCTGAACACTATCTGGGCCCGGACGGAGGGCTTAGCGGGGATCAGCGACGGGCAGTCGAGGAGTACCTCCGGACCTGTGTCACGGTGTATGCGGCCGTCCTGGATGGCAGAGATCCGGACGATGTCGTGGCATCCAGGCGGCAAGAAACGCCAAGGGACCCAGTTGCCTCAAGCGCCGGGCCCGGCCCCCTCCACGGCTCGATCGCGTTCTCGCAGGACGACGACGGCGCCTATGCCTGGGGCATCGCCTGGAGCTTCGACAGCTCCGCCGGCGCAGAGGCGGAAGCGCTCGGCCAGTGCCGGGAGTACGGCGGGACGCGGTGCGCCGAGGGCGGGTGGTTCCAGGAGGCCTGCGGGGCGCTCGCGATCGGCGACGGCAACGGCTACGGGACCGGCTGGGGCGCCACGACAGGCGAAGCGGAGCGCGATGCGCTGGCGCAGTGCCGGGTGTCCAACGACGACTGCCGGATTGAGGTCGCGCGCTGCGCGCAGTCGGAGGAGGCTGGCGGGCGTGGGCGCCAGCAGGAGGCAGATCAGGCGTTGATGCGCGAGCCGGCAATCGCCCTGGACCCGCAATGTGCTGACATTTTTGCCGCGTGGCGCGAGGCGAGAAGGTCGATCGGTATCCTTGACCCCCGGGAGCTCCCCAGTTGTTGGCGTGAAATTGCCGAGCGGCCCGGCTGTCATATCTTTGGTTTGATTAACCACCGACCAGTGGCTTGGTCTGGGGAGTGTTCCGGAGGTGCGGCCGCCGGACAGGGTGAGTTGGCTGGAGGCAGTTTCTTTGTCGATCCGGACGGCGAGCATCCTGTTGGCTCGTTCAAGGCGTCAGGGATGGTCAACCTCGGTAAGAAGCGCGGTCGATGGATATTTGAATATGCCGATGAGTTGTCTGGCAGTGCTGCCGGTGAGGGATCGTTCCAGAACGGCGTGAGAAACGGTCGATGGGTTTATCACGGGCAGTATGGTGAGGATGTCATTGACTTCGATCCGGACTGGATCCGTCAATACCCAGACTAGGGGCGATGGCTTGGAGCGCGTGTGTCGCGCCGCATGCGCGCGGCAGAAACCACCCATGAGACACTATTTACATTCCGTCTGATAGCGAGATTTTCGAGTCTCGGCCAGGAAGATTTCGATGCACTGCGCTGCTGATGCATCGTGCGCAGGCGATAGCCCGCCAGCGTGTGCTTTATCATCCGTGGCGCCGGCTGCCTGAGCCCCAAGGAGACCGATCCCATGGGACTGTTTCGATGGTTCTCCGTTGTCGCCGTTGCGTTCGTGCTGGCCGGCATGCCCCCGGCCTTGGCGCAAGGCATGCCGGATGAAGCCACACGTGCGCGCGTCGCTGACTGGATCGAACGCTGCGGTCGACCGTCCGACGCTTGCTGGCCGGTCATCAAACGCATCGAGGAATCGGCGCTCGGCCGGTGGTGCCGGGCGATCGAGGCGTATTGGGACACGGCGCGCCTGGTGCGGGACCCGGAGACCGTACTGCACTCGATCGAAGAGCTGCGTGGGCGGCGCGAGAAGGCGAAGGAGTTCCTTGCGGAGTGTGTGCCGATCTTCGCCGCGGCACTGGACGAAGCCGGGGGAGGCGACGACGGCTCCAGCGATGCGGTCTACCGCGGGCCAGTCGAGCCGGCCGACCGCGTGATGCAAGCCGTGAAGCGGTCGAACCTGCGACGCGGCCCCGGCACCACGCATGACAAGGTGGGCCTTCTGGACGTTGGCGACGAGGTCCGGGTGACGGGCGTGGTTGGCGACTGGCTACGGATCGAGGCGCCGGCCGGCGGTGAGGCCTTCGTGTATGGCCCCCTGTTGGCAGAAGTCAGGTCTTCTTCCCGCCGCGAAGTTGCGGAGGCGCCCGGTCGGCTATGCGCAGACAATGCTGACGACGCCGACTGCTGGAGGAAAATCGTCGAGAATCCCGGCTGTCACCTCTGGGTGGACGCAGCCAGGCCGAATCGAACACGGGTGTCATGGTCGGGATCCTGCGATGATGGCGCGGCAAATGGACAAGGAATTCTTGTCTCCCGATTCGAGATACTTGGCGAGCTCTCGACTAAGGAAGAAAGTGTGGCGATGGTGGAGGGCCGGCGCCACGGAAAGTCCACGACAAAGTACGACTCCAGCAGATTTGTCTCGGAAGGCCAATACGATCGCGGCGTAGCCGTTGGCAGATGGATTTCGTACGACAGCAACGGGGAATGTTTGTCTGTACGAGAGCTGTCGGGAAGCGGCCAGTTTGTCTCTCACGATCCGGATTGCAGCAATTACATCGAACCCCGAAGCCTGGATGCGGTTGCGACGGACGGCCACTTGCGTGGAAGCCAGCAGGAAGAAGGCGGGAGACCGGAAACAACTGCACAAGTTTCTGATGAGTCAGTCGATATCGCACAAGATGGGCCCCTCCACGGCTCGATCGCGTTCTCGCAGGACGACGACGGCGCCTACGCCTGGGGCATCGCCTGGAGCTTCGACAGCTCCGCCGGCGCGCAGGCGGAAGCGCTCGGCCAGTGCCGGGAGTACGGTGGGACGCGGTGCGCCGAGGCCGGGTGGTTCCAGGAGGCCTGCGGGGCGCTCGCGATCGGCGACGGCAACGGCTACGGGACCGGCTGGGGTGCCACGACAGGCGAAGCGGAGCGCGATGCGCTGGCGCAGTGCCGGGTGTCCAACGACGACTGCCGGATCGAGGTCGCGCGCTGCTCGCGGTCGGAGGAAGCCGGCGGCCGGGGGCGCACGGAGGACCAGTCAGACACGGCGGTAAGTCGCTCGTCGGATGTCGCTCAGCCTGCTGTTACTTCGCTGGAACCGAAATGCCCTGAAGACCTGTACTCCGCGGCCTATGAAAGACCGATGAAATGTTGGTTGGAACTCTCGAATCCACCGGGGTGTCACTACTGGATTTCGTATAGAGATGCGTCCAACCTTACACACCGCGTCACGTGGTCTGGATCCTGCTCCGGTGGCGTTGCCGATGGAGATGGCGTGCTGACCTACTGGGGGCGGGGGATCGACGGTGACTATGTCGAGCAGCGCGATACTGGAGTTTTTGCCGCCGGAATCAGGCAAGGTCGTTGGATAGGGACCATCGATAGTGAGTATGCTAACCGGCGTGCTGAGGGCGATTACCTGAATGGCAGTAAGCACGGACGATGGCAGTTTGTTCAGCGCGACGCCGCCGGAGGTTGCGCGGTCGCGGATCAATTCTACTCCCATGGTGCGATTGAACGCTACGGTGAACCGCGGGAATGTTGAGTGCGCTGTCGCGCCCCGGCACTGCCTTGCAGCGACAATTCGCCGCCGCCTAGCGTCGTTGCCAGCCGCATTGCGCGAGTGCCCGATCGAAGGTGACTCCCACCGCCTTCAATGTGCTTACCTGTGTCGATGATTCTCGGACCGGGCTGGCTATGGCGCGTGAAAGGGGCGGGCAGCGGCCGCCGCGACGCGAGTGGAATCGCCATGCACTTGCGCTCATTACGGCAGAATGCCTAACGGCGACGGTAAGGACCGGGGCGCGATTCTCTGACGGGCGGCTGGCTCGTCTCCAGGGCGCTCAGCGGTCGGAAAACAATGGCCCGCTGTGAACGGTGATGCCGCCCACGGTCTGCGACCAGACGACCTTGCCGTCGCAGTAGTGGTAGGTCATGTGGCCGAGCGTCTGCGTGATGCAGGCGGCGATCGCAGGGCCACTCAACGACAGGGCAGCGATGAGGCACCCGAAGATGCACCAAGAGATGAGCCTGCTCCCCGACATGTGGTCGCCCCCGATCCCGATGTGGTTTGCCAGTCTGATCGTTGCGGACCGGAATGTGAAGCAGACCGCCAAGCGTGAAACCCGGCCATGAGACACAATTTACATTCCGTCTCATCGTGGTGGTTTCAGACGTCGGGTGAGGCGTGTCGAGCGCAGTCGATGGCTCGCCAGTTATCATCCATGACGCATGCCGGCAGAGCCCAAGGAGGCGGTTCCCATGAGGTTGTTTCAATGGCTCGCCGTTGCGTTCGTGCTGGCTGGCACGACCCCGGCCCTGGCGCAAGGCATGCCGGATGAAGCCACGCGCGCCAGCGTTGCTGACTGGATCGAACGCTGCGGTCGACCGTCCGACGCTTGCTGGCCGGTCATCAAACGCATCGAGGAATCGGCGCTCGGCCGGTGGTGCCGAGCGATCGAAGCGTATTGGGACACGGCGCGCCTGGTGCGGAACCCGGAGACCGTACTGCACTCGATCGAAGAGCTGCGCGGGCGGCGCGAGAAGGCGAGGGAGTTCCTTGCGGAGTGTGTGCCGATCTTCGCCACGGCACTGGACGAAGCCGGAGGAACCGACGACGGCTCCAGCGATGCGGTCTACCGCGGGCCGGTCGAGCCGGCTGACCGCGTGATGCAGGCCGTGAAGCGGTCGAACCTGCGCAGTGGCCCTGGCACCACGCATGACAAGGTGGGCCTTCTGGCTGTCGGCGACGAGGTCCGGGTGACGGGCGCGGTTGGCGACTGGCTACGGATTGAGGCGCCGGCCGGCGGTGAGGCCTTCGTGTATGGCCCCTTGCTGGCGGTAGCCGCGCCGCACCGGGTGACGACGACGGCCGCGCAAGAGGCGGAACCGCCCTCAACCAATGTGGCTGTGACCGAGACTGTCGAGGATCCGGACATGCCCGATGCAGCGACGCGCGAGCGGGTCGCCGACTGGATGTTGCGATGCCAAGTTCAAAGCCATGTTGACGATTGCCGGTCGATCGGAGTGCGCATCAAGGAAACGGCATTGGGTCAAGAGTGTTGGGGGATGGATTGGCTGTGGAGTGACCAAACTTTACTACGGGACCCGAGTCACGGCTTGAATGCCATCCCAGAGGGCGAGGGTCTGCGCCGTACAGCTGAAGATTTCTTGGTAAAATGCGTGCCGATCTACGCAACGGGGCTGGACAAAGCCGGAGAAGGCGACAACGGTTCCCGCAATACAGCGGATGTGGACACGGCGATCGGCCTTGAGCCCAAATGTACTCTGGACTTGCCGCAGGGATCTGGTTGCTGGCAGGAACTCATCGAGCAGCCGGACTGCCATGTTTGGGTGGGTTACTGGCAGCCGGATTCGGATACCCTGTCATGGACCGGAAACTGTGACGGCGGCGTGGCAGACGGCGACGGCACGTTGAGAATGTCCACCCCGTCGGGTTCCCAATTCGAGGCGCCGGCAACGATTTCTGCTGGCCGCATCACCTTCGACCGCGACTCCTCCGGCTACATCCAGGGCCTTGTTGTGCTAGAGGACCGGCCGGTCGCAAGCTCGCAACAACCGGCAGGACAAGACAGCACGTCCGCCGCCAGCGACGCATCACGAACCGGTCCCCTCCACGGCTCGATCGCGTTCTCGCAGGACGACGACGGCGCCTATGCCTGGGGTATCCGCCTGGAGTTTCGACGGCTCAGCAGGCGCGCAGGCCGAAGCGCTCGGCCAGTGCCGGGAGTACGGCGGGACGCGGTGCGCCGAGGCCGGCTGGTTCCAGGAGGCCTGCGGGGCGCTCGCGATCGGCGACGGCAACGGGACCGGCTGGGGCGCGACAACGGGCGAGGCGGAGCGCGATGCGCTGGCGCAGTGCCGGGTGTCCAACGACGACTGCCGGATCGAGGTCGCGCGGTGCGCGAAGTCGGAGGAAGCCGGCGCCAGCAGCAGGAAAACATGACAGCGGGCCGAGACGCCAATGACACTCGACTTGCAAGTGCCTCGCCCGTGCTGGAACCGAAGTGTGGTGATGGTGGTACCCACTCGCACTGTTGGAGAGAATTCTCCAACAAGCCCGGTTGCCATGCTTTCGCCATACCGGACCTATTCCTCTCTTCGATAGGAAGCGATCTGGGTGAGTCAGTTCCGGCAACTTGGTCGGGAGACTGCGCAAATGGCATTGCCGTCGGCCAAGGTACGGTAGTCGGCCGTAGGCTACTCTATCCCAGTGAACGAACATTAGAGTTCGAACACACAGGAGCGTTTTCGAACGGCATTCCTAGCGGCAATTGGGTTGAGAGAAGTCGTGTCGAAGGAGAGACCGATACTGTGACCGCGGGCCAGTATGTGGAAGGACTTCGTCACGGAGATTGGATCTATCGCGAAGAGTCCGGGAGGGGCCGCCCGGAGGTGTGCATCCGGTATCGATACTCGAATGGCGAGGTGCTGCTTTCTGAATCGGGATGCTGACCGGATTTCCGAACGGCTTGCGAGCCGATCGCGGGGATCAGTTGAGGACACGGGAGAAAAGCAGGGGCGGGCCGTGAGACACAATCTATATTCTGTATCAAAACGGGAATTTTCGGCCGTGGCGACGGGCGTTTGACATGCCGGTTCGGCACTGTGCGGTCGCCTGTAGGCGCAATTGAAGGAATACCAGGGAGGCGGAAGCCTGCCCTTCGTGAGCGCGTCTACGGCGCGGTGTCGTCTTGCCCGCGGCCTTCGAACAGTGGCCCACTGTGCAGGATGAGGTTACCGATCGCCTGCGAGACCCCGAACTGGCCGTCGATGTTGTGGATGGTGGTCGTGCCGACAGTCTGAGACGTGCCGAGCTTGCCGTCGAACTGGTGGACCGTGGTGCCGCCCACCGTCTGGGACACGCCTGTCCTGCCGTCGACGTGATGGACCGTGGTGGCGCCGACGGTCTGCGAGATGATCACTTTGCCGTTGCAGTTGTGAACGGCGGTAGTTCCGACGATCTGTGTGATGCAGCCGGCGCTGGCGGGCCCGGCGCCACAGCAAGCCGGCACAAGGCAGGCAAGCGCGCCGGCGAAGATCGATGGCGTGCCTGGTCGCCAACATTGCATCGTCCCCCGCTGCCGACCCGCCGTTATGGAGCGGATCGGGGCCGTATGCAGGACTGTGACCGTTGTGAAGGGCAGGCGTGCCGTGCCGCGCGCGGTGTGGGCCTACCAGGTTTCCGGCAAGCAGGTGCTCGTCCAGTGGTTCCGCTATCGCCGCTGCGACCGTTCCCTGCGCTCACGGCAGCCGGCGGTCTCCGCTCGAGGATCCAGCCTGACGGCTGGATGGCCGAACACACGACCGAGCTGATGAACGTGCTCCACGATCCTGGGATGCCAGGTTGCGCTCGAACTCCAGCCCGCGATATCCAGGCTCGGAACTGCGTGGTACAGGTAAGACCCCCAATGCCTTAGCGGCCAGCGGAGCCACCCCATGCTCCGGATCCGCGACGATCTGGCGACAGTTGGCCACGTGCGGCCCGGTTCGCGGCGGCGACCACGACCGATGGCGGCGTGTTGCTGCAGCGAGTTGACCGAGCTGGGTGCGTCGCGCTTGCTCAGGGACCCGGCGTGCGATCGAGCATCAGCCTGGCGCTGGTCCTCGGGTCTTGACCTTCGCAAACCGCAACGCCGGCCGGCTGCGCGCCTCGCAGCGCCTTCGCGTGGCGAGCCGGTCGTTCTTGACGGACCGGGTACGGCTTGACGGGCTGCGCCGGGATCGCTTCACGGTGTGTCGAGCATCGCCCCGAACCGCCTGGAGCTATGCCGGAAGCGGCGGCGGGGACCCTACCAGCGGATTCGCCGAGCGCGATCGACGGCGCTGGTGGACGTTCCTGGAGGCCCATGCCCCCCGCGGCGGAGATCTGCATCGAAACGCTTGCCGACCGACGAGCCCGACGGTGTGAGGGTCGTTCTTGCACATGGAATGCTCCTGGCATCGCTATCTCCCGCTGCCCGCTGACCCGGCGAGCACGTGCTGTGCGCCCGAGAGGCGGGGGCATCCATTCGATGCGTATCAAAACGGGAATTTTCGGCCGTGGCGACGGGCGTTTGACATGCCGGTTCCGGCGCTGGCCCGCGGTCCCTGTAGGCGCGAAGGAATACCGGGAGGCGAAGCCTGCCTGGTCGTGAGCCGTCGACGTGCGCGGTGTCGTCTTGCCCGCGGCCTGGAACAGTGGCCCGACTGTGCAGGATGAGGTTACCGATCGCCTGCGAGACCCCGAACTGGCCGCCGTCGCGGTTGTGGAATGGCGGTACGTGCCGACAGTCTGAGACGTGCCGAGCTTGGTCGAACTGGTGGACCGGGGTGCCGGCCCACCCGTCTGGGACACGCCTGTCCTGCCGTCGACGTGAGGACGGTGGTGGCGCCGATGGTCCGCGAGAGATCACTTTGCCGTTGCGGTTGTGAACGGCGGTAGTTCCGACGATCTGCGTGATGCAGCCGGCGCTGGCTGGCTCACAGCAAGCCGGCAGCAAGGCAGGCGCGCGGGTCCGGCGACAGATCCGGCGTGCCTGAAGTCGCCGCACATTGCATCGTCCCCGCTCCCGATCCGGCCGTTATGGAGCCGATCAGGGCTGTTCGCAAGCACATGTGCCGTTGTGAAGGGCCGGCGTGCTGCGTGCCGCGCGCGGTGTGGGCCTACAAGGTTTCCGCAAGCGGTGCCGTCCAGTGGTTCAGCTATCGCCTGCTGCGACCGTTCGCCTCGACCGGCGACCGCCGGCCGCGTCTCCGCTCGACAGGATCCAGCCTGACGGCTGGCTCGCCGAACACACGACCGAGCTGATGAACGTGCTCCACGTCCTGGGTCGTTTGGTTGCGCTCGAACCTCGCCAGGCCGATCTCCTGAACCGCATTGGCGACGGTCCTCTGCTAAGCGGCGACGAGCTGCGCGCCAACGGGGCCTTCGTTGTGGCTACTTCCAAGCGTGGCCACAGCGTCGACGAGCGACAGGGAACCTTGTTGGGCGACGAGGATGATTAGGGAGTGCCGCATATACGCGTGATTCACGCCCCGCCGGCCCCGAAGAACCTGGCTTGCCGGTAAGGCCGATATCCATAACAATCTGGAATGCGTGAAAAGTTGAATGCCTTAATCGCTGAAAGCGAGGCGCGTCGAGGCCTGCGGATGCCACGCATCGGATTCGGTCACGCAGGCTACCCCAAGGGAATTTTCAGCCTGATGCAGGATCCTGGCGGTACTGTCCACACGCCCGGTTCAGGCACCTCCGTTAGGTGCTTCCAGAACCGGGCTAATGGGAGAAAGCTGTCGACCTAGGTTTCATCAGCAAGAATGCCGCCACTCGTCATGCGCAATCGCGGGCACTGCGTGCGCTAATGTAACTGGCCAGATGGTCGGTTAGATCGCGGGCGTCGTCCTCGATCCCGTGGATGAAGCTTGACTTCCGGCGGCGCAGGACGTTCAGGCCGATCCGGTAGACGCCGGGCGAACCCGTGACCACACCGCCGTCGTGGCGAAGCCTGCCCTTGTGGTCGAAGACGGGGAGATTGACCCAAGAGTGGTCGGCCTCGTATCCGGTCGCCCAGATCACCGTCCTTATCCCGTTGCGGAAGAGGTCGAGCTTCAGTGGCGGCGATTGCTCCACTCGTGTCGCCTCGAATCGTCGCGGCTGTTCGAACTCGCCGTCGCGCCCGGTTTCAGCGACCCACTCGTCGATGGTGTCGAGTAGCCGGCGTTGCTTCAGATCGGCGAGTGTGCACTTGTTGCGCAGTGAGCCTCCGAACTGCGCCGTGCCATCGGAGAACCCGGCGAACGGACCGACAAGCCGGACCCCGCGGTCGGTGAGCGTGTTGAGGTCCAGCGTGATCCGCTCCGGCGTGCCGACGAGCTGGGGGGAGGGGAGACGCCGGGCGCGCACGATGTCATCGATCTCGTCATAGAGCTCGTCGTGTAGTCCCGTGCGGTCCATCCACCACAGGATGTCCTTGCCCCGGTATGTGCGCGGCAGGCGCACATGCTCGCCCACCGCGAGTGTTACGGGCCGGTTTGAGCGATGGACCTCGTTCGCGATCTGCACGCCGGACGCGGACGCGCCCACCACCAGCACGCCGCCGTCAGGGAGGGACTCGGGCCGCGTGTAGTCCATCGGTGTCACCGACTCGACGGCGCCGGGAAGCACGGCCGCCCCCGCCGGGAGCCTAGGCAGGTTGCAGCTGCCGGAGGCGATTATCACGGTCGAACACCGCCAGACGCTCCGGTCAGTGATGACCTCGTAACCCTCGCCGCTCTGCGCCAAAGATTCGACGGTGGTGCCGGTCTCGAGCGTCGGGGCGACAAGCCGGGCATAGCGTTCGATGAACGCCACCACCTCGGCCATGGTCATGAAGCCGTCGGGATCGTCACCATCGTAGGCGAGGCCGGGCACCCGGGTCTGCCAGTTAGGCGTCAGCAGGCGGAGCGATTCCCAGCGCTCCGTCCGCCAGCTGTGAGCCACCTCGCCGCGCTCGATCACCACATGGTCGATCCCGCGTCTGGCGAGGCAATGACTCGTGGCGAGGCCGGCATGCCCAGCCCCGATCACGACGGTCGTTGTCTGCACGGCGCAGGTCAATTCACCTCGACCGCGACGTTCGTTGGGTTGGTCAGGATATCGAAGACCGCTGAGCGCTTCTGTGACTGGGCGACGAGCGCCTTGATCTCGTCGTCCGTTGCGTCGGCATTGATATCGTACGTAACCCGGACGTTGCTGAAGCCGGTGCGCACATCTGGGTCGGCGCCCAGGATGCCCGCGATATCCATGTCGCCCTCGACCGTGGCCTTGACCGAGCGGAGCTGGATGTCTCGCACCTGCGCGACCGCGGCGACACCGGCGGTGAGGCAACTTGCCAACCCGACGAGGACGATCTCCACCGGCGTCGCGGCGTTGTCCTCGGCCGCGAACACGAGTGGGTGGTCGGACTCGAACTTGTAGGTCGACTTGTGCTCGTGCTCGCTGCCAAGGCCGAAATAACCTTCCACAGACGAGGCGCTGTGGGTGCCGTGGAGCCACTGGTTGGTGACGCGCCACTTGAACTGGCCGGCTTCCGGCGTTTCGCCGAGGGCGGTGCGGGCGCCGAGCAGGTGCTCGACATTGACGCCGTTGAGGCCGGGACTTGTACTGGTATCGGACATGGGTTTTCTCCTCATGAGCGGGGTTGCCGGGCGGTGACGGACGCATGGAAGACCGCGGGTCCTCTAGGCGACCCGCCCGATCAGATCGACTACGAGCGGTAGCCTAGGTACAGGTGAAGCTGCACACGGCCCACAGTGGGACGATTGGTAGGTCGTAGGGACTCTTCATCTTGCGGCGCTCCTCTTCTCTCTTACGCGCTCAGCGAGCGCCGAGAAGCGGGGTTCCGCCATCGGCTGACTCATCGATCAGGCATTGGCACCGCTCTAGGCGGTTGCCGCGGCTTCAAAGGGCCTGTCCCTCCACCGCTCTGGATGAGCGCGTCCTGCTGCGGACTGAAACACAATCCACCGCCGCCGTCAAAGGGTTTGTGATCCGGCCGGTGACGTATGAGGTCATGTGTCAGTCGGGAAATGGGGTACTAGTTAACGGCGGCGGAACAATGCTCCACGCGGTCCGGTCGCGGCGGCGCAGGTTTGCGCCACCTATAGCCCCTCGTCTGTTTGGGCGCGGGGGGGGGGTACGGCGTGGAGTTCTATGTGGTGGTTCGTCTGGCGGTTGTCGACGGAGGTCTGAACCATCACCAAGCGGCGCGGTGGTTCGGGATCGACCGCCGGACGGTGAAGATGATGCTGAGCTATTCGACGCTGATGGGATATCAGCGGACGAAGCCGGCGCGGCGGCCCAATCTGGACGGGGGGACGGGGTCACCGGTATGGCGGGAAGACGGATGCGAAGCGACGTCGACGGGCGCGGCGACGAAATCCGCCGGAACCGTCGGAAGGCAGGTGCCACGCAGGGTGACCTCGCGCGCCACCTTGGTGTCGACCGGACAACCTTGGGTAAATGGGACCGGAATGAGGTGTTTCCCTCACCGAGAAATATTCGCGCTCTGCGGAAAGCCGGCATGATTGTGCCGCGGAAGGGTGGCCGGGCCGTCGCGAGAGCCGGAGGTCGCTCGGGTCTGTCTCCCGCCCTGTTGGATGAGTTCATGACCGCGCTCGGTTGCGACTGGGCCGCGCTACGCGTCCTGGTTTCCTCGCTCGAGGACGACGCCGAGCGCGCGCTGGTGGCGTTGTTCCGGAGGCTTTCAACCGAACGGCAGGCAGCGGTTCGCCGGATCGTCAGTGCGATCGAGGTGCCAACGGATTCCGGGGACGGGGCTGAGAGCCAACAGGACGGGAATGGCCCGGACAGATGAGCGCGACTTGGGCTGACCCTATACCTATGACACTGCGTTGAAGGAGTCGGCACGAGCACGCATGGCTATCGGAGCTGCCTTTCAGGGAAGCTTGTTCTCCAACCACTTCTTTTGCGATTCTGTGGTCGACCTGGACGACTGGCGGTCCATGGGCCCCGGGGTCGATTCGTAACATATTGTAGTTGCCGACGATTCCATATCCGTCCGAAAAACCGGCCCCTCAATAGCCCCTCGCTTGGGAGGGGCCATCCGGCCGGCGGCGCCTGTTCGGCACAATCGCACATAACCACGCCGGGGCGCGGTAGCTGGCCACGAACTGTCAGTCTCCGGCTCCCATAGGTGATCAGGACGCCGGGGCTTACGTCGCGCCCGCCGCGGGTGGCCGGGCGGGTATGCGTTCCTGCTGTTGGACATGGTTGTTCCCGCTCGGGTTGTACGTGGCGCGCGGGTCTTGTGAGACACTATTTACATTGTGTCTCAACGGGGTCTGGGCAGAACATGCTGGCCTGACCGCGGCGTATAGCCTTGGCTAGCGGTTCTGGTTGCGGATTGGACGGGTTTGTTGGCCGCGCTGTGGTTGTTTCCTGATCGGACTCTGGATGACCTTGCGCTGGTGAAGGCCAGCCAAACCGTGATGTGGATACGGAAACGATCCGGACACGCATGTTCCGGACGCCGATCATCGCGATGGTCCCGGTCGACCGGGACCAATCACGATTTTCACAGGCTGCGCAGTGATGAGTGAGCTGGCGCCGGCCGCTGGCCGCCATCCTGTGGACCGGGCACTCGCGGGCGCTGAAGAGGATCCGGCCCTCCGGCCAAGACGATATTGCGAATGATCCGCATTCGCATTATATTGCGCGCCTGATGAGCCTCGGGCACTGGCTGTTCCAGCGGGCGAAGCGCGGTTGCTTGTTTGCTTCGCAATGCCGCAACCCGTAGCGGAAGTGTCGCCGGGCAACTGCCGGACGGCCTGAAGGGGCTTCCAAACACCGCCAATCGGAGAGTTTTGCGTGATCGATCAACTGAAGTACGGATGCCTGGGCCTGGCGGCTGCTACGGGGATGGCCCTGTGTTTCCCCGCCGGCACGGCAAGCGCCCAGTTCGGCGCTGTCACCACTGCCGAGACCCGCCCTGAAGGCTCTGCGAAGGTGAGCCAATCGGTTCAGCAGAGGGAGGGCAAGGCTCAACACGGCGACTACGTCGCGTACAACTGGACGACATCGGCGGAATACGGGCTCAGGAACGACGTCACGCTGTCCGGCGGCATCCACATGCAGTCGATTGACACCGCCGGGCTGTTGGTGCCCGGGTATGTGCCGGGCGACGAGGAATACGCACTCCAGTTCTACGGTCTGAGCATCGGCGGGAAGTTCAAGTTCCTGAACACCGCAGAACACATTGTCGGATTGGCGGCATTCTGGCAGGGGAACTACGCAACGCTGGACAAGCATTCCGGAAAGGACAAGGAGATCTGGAGTCTGGAATCCGGGCTGGCGATCGAAAAGTACCTGATGGAGGGTCAGTTGACCTGGAGAGGAAACCTTTCGGTCAAGGCGCTTCATACCACCCGCGGCGAGATCGCCAATACATTCAACGAAGATGGCAGCCAGCGAAGCGCTGACATCGTTCTGAACGGACAGCCGAGGACCGTGTACTTCGAAGGTTCGGGCATGTGCGAAGACGACGAGAGCTGCTTTGAATGGCCGAACTTTCCCGAGATGGAAATCGAACTCAAGATCGCGACCGGGCTCAGCTACCGCTTTACGAACAACTGGTATGTGAGCGCGGAAGCACTTTATGAAGAGGAGTACGAAACGGAAGTCAACCGGGAGCGTCACTCGTTCTTCATCGGCCCTGGACTGCATTACGAGGGACGCCATTGGGCGTTCTCTGCCCTTTACCTCCGGCAGCTCGGCGGCGGCGGGGAACTGATCGATCCCGCCGACGATCTGCACCTGATCGAGAAAACCGAGAACGAACTGCGGATGAAGGTCAGCTACAACTTCTAGAAAGTCGAGCGCTTCTCCGAACTGTTCGTCGGCGCGTTGCCGAATGCCAAGATGCCGTTCCCCTGGATCTGGCCCGGCAACGCGCCGATTGTGGCCTGGAGCAACGTCGCCAGGAGGTCTGGTTCGGGTGTGTGTGCGCTCCGCCGTGTCCGTAGTCTTGAACGTCATCCGGAAACTCGCGCCCTGCATGGCGGCCGCCCTGCTGTTGGCAACAGCTTCGGAGGCGGCGGACGGCGCGCTTCCTGCGGTCGCTTCGGGGATGTTTCCGCCCGGCAGTCAGTTCTTGCCGCTGCTGCTTGATCTCACCGACGACCAGGTGGACGTCGTTCGTGATCGCGCGGACGTGCGGGTGAAGCCGCGGCTCATGCAGGCCTGGAGGGTTCGAGGCGGCGGCGAGGCCGGCGGTTATTTCTTTGTCGATCGAGTCATTGGCAAGCATGAATTCATTACCTACGGCCTGGGCATCGGTGCAAGCGGCGAGGTGATCGGCCTGGAAATCATCGAGTACCTCGAGTCCTACGGGGGGGAGGTGGAGAGACCTTCGTGGAGAGCCCAGTTCTACGGCAAGAGCCTCGCGAACAGCCTGCTCGATTTCGGAGAGGACATTGACGGCATTGCCGGAGCGACGCTTTCAGCGCGCAATATCACCGACGGCGTCAGGAAGCTGCTGATCCTTCTGGATGAGGTTCCTGAACTGCCCTTGGCACAACGGGACCAGTTCCGGCAATGAACCAGACGATCAGGCGGCTGCTCTATGCCAGCGTGCTTGTCCTCCTCGTGACCGGCGTGCTTTACGCGGTTCCCCGATATGCAGACCTGTACTTCGATCAGGACTGGTCGCCCATTGTCTCTGCGGGCCTGTTGATGAAGATGCACGGCGCCTTCGCATTGTGGATCACCGTACTGCTTGGGATCATTTGGCAGGCGCACGTCAGGCTAAGGATGCATCGTCCGTTCAACCGCCCTGGCGGCTTCACGCTGGCGGTCATACTCGCGCTTCTGATCATCAGTGGCTACTTGCTCTACTACGTCGGAGCACGGGAACTCCGTGAGATTGCAAGCTTGGCCCATACCGTTTTGGGCGTGGCCCTGTTGGTCATCATGGTCTGGCATGCCAGTAGGGCGAAGATCATCCACAATCGGCTGGCGGCACAGAATGGATTGACCGATTTGGGTCGCGGGCGCCCCTGATGCCGCACCCATGTTGACCGCGCTGAAGCCAATCGTGCCGAGTACAGAAACGCCCTGCTACAGAATCTACGTTCGGGTGAATCCGGGAGCGGTGTGCGCAGTTTCGAACGGGAGCGGAAGCCGTGAGACACTATTTACATTCTGTATCAAAACAGGGATTTTCGGCCGTGGCGACGGGCGTTTGACGTGACCGTTCGGCACTGTGCGGTCGCCTGTAGGCGCAACTGAAGGAATACCGGGGAGGCGCGGAAGCCTGCCCTTCGTGAGCGCGTCTACGGCGCGATGTCGTCTTGCCCGCGGCCATCGAACAGCGGCCCGCTGTGCAGGATGAGATTGCCGATCGCCTGTGAGATCCCGAGCTTGCCGTCGACATTGTGGATGGTGGTCGTGCCGACGGTCTGTGACGTGCCGAGCTTGCCGTCGAACTGGTGGACCGTGGTGCCGCCCACTGTCTGGGAGACGCCGGTTTTACCGTCGACGTGATGGACGGTGGTGGCGCCGACGGCCTGCGAGATGAACACCTTGCCGTTGCAGTTGTGAACGGCGGTATTGCCGACGACCTGTGTGATGCAGCCGGCGCTGGCGGGCCCGGCCCACAGCAACCCGGCCATAAGGCAGGCAAGCGTGCGGCCGGCGAAGAACCTGGCGTGCCTGGTCGCGGACATGGCAGCGTCCCCCGCTCCCGATGCAGCCGTTATGGAGCGAATCGGGGGCGTGTGCAAGGACATGTGACCATTGTGAAAGGCAGTCGTGCTGCGGGCCGAACGAGCGTCGGGCGATGGTTTCGGTGACCCATCGTGCGCAGGCGATGGCCCGCCAGCGTGTGCTTTATCATCCGTGGCGCAGGCTGGCCGAGCTCCGAGGAGACTGCCCCATGAGACTGTTTCGATGGTTCTCTGTTGTCGCCGTCGCAATCATGCTGGCTGGCCCGCCCGCCGGTCATGCGCAGGAAACATCCCTCCAGCCCATCTGCACGTCGGAACTGCCAGAAGGCTCAGCGTGCTGGCAGGAACTCACTGCGCGATCCGGTTGTTACATCTGGATTCCGTACCTGGCATACAGCGTGGTGTACACCACATGGTCTGGTGATTGTGCTGGCGGCATAGCCGAGGGAGAAGGTCGCCTCGGGAAGACGATAGGTGATTCTTTTCACACCGATCGGTTCGCCGCGTTTGCTGCAGGCAAGGTCATCGAGATGGGAGAATTCGTCGTCGTAGACAGTCCGTCTGACGATTCGCGACCCACGGACGTACAGCCAACTACTGATACGCCAAGGGAGGCCGGCCCTTCCGGATCCGGCCCGCTGCACGGCTCGATCGCGTTCTCGCAGGATGACGACGGCGCCTATGCCTGGGGCATCGCGTGGAGCTTCGACAGCTCCGCCGGCGCGCAGTCGGAAGCGCTCGGGCAGTGCCGGGAGTACGGCGGGACGCGGTGCGCCGAGGCCGGGTGGTTCCAGGAGGCCTGCGGGGCGCTCGCGATCGGCGACGGCAACGGCTACGGGACCGGCTGGGGTGCGACGACGGGCGAAGCGGAGCGCGATGCGCTGGCGCAGTGCCGGGTGTCCAACGACGACTGCCGGATCGAGGTCGCGCGCTGCGCGCAGTCCGAACAGGCCGGCGGAGCCGGGCAGACGGACAGCGAAGACACGGCTGTGAGCCGCAAACCTGCAGACACTTCCGACGATTCCTGCGGTTGGTGGGCTGCCACCTACACCGTCACTTGGAACGAAGAAGGGATACGACGGGGAGGAATCAACTTCACGGAGGAGAGCGGCGTGCACGATACTAGAGCGGTGGCGGAGGACAGAGCGCGGGATGAGTGCACCAGTAAGTGGAACGTCTGGCCTGACGCTGTTCAGTCCTGCGATGTCGAAGTGAAGTGCGTGGATTGATAGCGGCAGTGCCCGCGCGGGTATTGGGTCGCAGCTATCATATGGAAGGATGGACACCAGCTTCTGGGAGAAGAAGAGGGTGCCTATGTGGAGGGGAGACGAGAGGGCGATTGGGCTTTTCGCGGTGCGCTGTGCTCGGTTGACCCGTATTCGAACGACGAATCCGTTCACGTGGAATATTACGAGTGCGAATGATGGGTCTGCTGCGAACTTGATCGCCGGCTGGTCCGGGTGAGGTAGGGGGCGCTGCCCGTGGTGTCAGGGACTCCTGGCGGCCTGTTTCCATGCAGTTTTCGGATCACGAAACTCGATGAGACACAATCTATATTCCGTCTCATTCCGTGCAGGACAGTAGCTCCACCACGACCATAAACATTGGCTCTTTCGGGCTTGCAAGCGCGCAGCTTGCAGGGCATACGGGCACTTCGTTTAGTGGAAGTATCTCACCCGACCTCAGAGGTAGATGATCCCCATGAGGAGCACCAGCGCGAGACCGATTGCGTAACCCCACATGAGGCGCTTGCTGATAATGGCTGCGACCTCTGGCTTGGTGTACAGCCGGTCCCCGGGCTGTCCGGATCTCGCATCCCGGGGGCAGAGGCGGATCACTGCTTTACTGATCGCCAGGACCTCTGCCTCGGTGTACAGCCGGGGATCGGTCTGTTCGGATTTACCATCAACGGAGGGATCGATCCGGCTGGTCATGGTGAAATTCTACCAGTGGTGGGCTTGGGGGTCGTGAACGCTACTGTACAACTCGTCAACGAGCGCGGCCGCAAGTACCTGACGGTCGACGAGCGCCAGCGCTTCATCCGGGCGGCCGCGCACGTGCGCAAGCCGGTCGACCAGACGTTCGTGCTCACGATCGCCCACACCGGCGCCCGGGTGAGCGAGGTCCTGGCGCTCCGGGCGCTGGACGTCGACCTGGACGCGGGCGCCGTGCGGATCCGCACGCTCAAGCGCAGCGTCGAGCACTGGCGCGAGGTGCCAGTGCCGCCGGAGCTGGCGCGCGATCTCGAGATGGTCCACTACCTCCGCGAGGCCTCGCCCCGGCGCGTGAAGGAACCGCTGTGGCCCTTTTCGCGGGCGACAGCGCACCGGAAGGTGGTTGCGGTCATGCGCATGGCGCGGGTCGAGGGCCCGCAGGCCTGCCCGAAGGGGCTCCGGCACGGGTTCGGGATCGCGGCCGTGACGGCGGGCGTCCCGTTGCCGACGATCGCGGCCGTGCTCGGCCATGCCGACATCGCGACGACGGTGATCTACACGATGGCCGTGGGCGTCGAGGCGCGGGGATTTCTCGCGAAGATGCGGCGCTAGTGGGGGGGCGGGTTAGCGGGCGAGATGACGAAGGGAACTGGGTTCGCAAGGCTGTAGCCGCGCCGGCTGAGACCAGCGCGGCCGCAGTGAGGCCTGCGTTTAGCGGGTGCCGCCGAAGGACGCCATCAAGTTGACGCCGCGGTCGTCGAGCATGCCGGCCATTTCCTCGTGCCCCGGACCGTAGAACGCGCCGTCGACGCGGTTCGCGGCATCGGCGAAACCGTTGGCCGTGATCGTGATGTCGTAACCCAGGGACGGGTCGCGGAACGGTGACGCGGCGCCGTCGACGACGGTGGACAGGCTGCTGAAGGCAAGCCATCCGTCGAGGTCCGCGAGGTCGACCGTGAGCGAGGCGTCGCCGAACACCGGCAGCAGCATCGCCCGGCCGATGTCGACGCCGAGCAGGGAGCCGTTCCAGGTCGCCGAGCCGGTGCCGCCGGCGTGGGCGTCTGCGAACGGGGTACCGGGCGGGGTCCCGAAGGCGCCGACGCTCGCCTGGAAGACGTCGTACGCCGCGACGTCGTTGCCGTCGGGGACGTTAGTCGAGGACTCGCTCCACGCCGACGCCCCAGGCGCTGTACGTCGCGCAGGCGCCGTAGCCATAAAGCTCGGGCTCGGCCGCTTCGGGGGCGCTGATCAGGTCGAGCCCGATGTCGTCGAGCCATGCGAAGTCGAGCTCGGTCGGCTTGAGGATCGGGTCGCCGCAGTACGACACGATCATGCTGCAGACGCCCGGATGCCCATAGTCGATCTCGGCACCGGACGCGTTAGGCAGAAGGGTTTGACGCTGGGCGTCGAGCCACTGGAACGGTACCGGCTGCCCGCCGTTCAGACGGGTGGATTCGGGACCCGTGAAGATGCCGTTGCCGAGATCGACGTAACGCTGGATCGTGGGTGCGTTGAGGTGGTAGATACTGGGAAAGGCCGGTTTCCGGCAGGCCGAGCAAGCAGAGCGGTCCGTCCGCGGACCAGAATTGCGGTCCGCACCGTGATCGGCGGCCGTGGCCTCCCGACCCCCCATCCGTCTCGTGCCCCGCAGTGACTGGCGATTCGGAATCGTGTGCTAATTCATGTCCATAGCGGTTGCATTCGGCTGTGGCGGCGATAGCGTGACGTAAGCGTGTAAGCGCATTAGGGATCCATCGGGAAGGGCTTGACGTGCAGTTGCGGCAGAACTTGTACCGCCACGTGCTCTGCCAGATGGGTGACACGAAGGATCTCAAGATGGCAATTGAACGCAGTGCAGAAAATTACACCCATGTACCGCTTCGATCCTGATAAGTACTACCGTCCTCAGGACGATGCGATGCGACTGATCGCCAAGGAAGGCACGCTTGCCGTGTGGCGGCATCTAGGCAAGGGGCCAGCCTACTTTCGCACGGGTTCTCGCATTTTTTACCGCGGTCTCGATTTAAATGCCTATCTCGACGCGTGCCGTGTCGAGCCGACTGAGAAACAGCCAGCCTTGGTGTAGAAAGTTCGCGCGACAGAGAACGTGCCAGGCGTGGCATAACGCAGACCCCGCCGGACGGACGAGTATGTTGGCGAATGGGAGCTGATCGACAACCGCTGACCACCGTTCCTCATGCCTGTCCTGACAGGAAATCCGAAATTGCGTCTCAGATTTCTCGCCGTTTCACAAGGTGTCTCGCGCTCTGTGGTGGAGCAGGTAAGGTGCTATAGCAAGTGCTGACATATTGCTGATACAATCTTTCAATTCCGATTCCTGATACATCATAAGTACTTGTTTATACTGGCGACCCCGGCAGGATTCGAACCTGCGACCTACGGATTAGGAATCCGTTGCTCTATCCTACTGAGCTACGGGGCCGCGCCTTCGAGCATAACCGGCGCGAGGCGCCCTCCGCCGGGCGGATGATCGATCCCTGCCGGTGATCAGTTCTGTCACGCAGGCTCGTCTAGCTCGCACTTCTCGATATCTGGTCCGTTGCGTGTGAGCAAGAGCATGAACTTGGCCTTCGAGACGGGCCACGCCTCAAGGGCTGCATCCTCCCCCCAGTAGGAGGTTCCGACGTCCTGCCGTCCATGGCTGGGCGGGCCAAGCTCGCTCTCGACTGCTGCCAGGACGCGCCGGAAGCGCCGGAGCACGTCGCCCCGGTGGTAACGGGTCGTAGCCGTTCGCAGTTGCTGTAGTCCATGGCCGTCGCAGTACACGGCCGTGAACAGATGGGTGTCCGAAAGCGGCGCCGTCGCGATATCAAGCGGAACCCGCACAACGGATCCGCGCCGTTCGGTCTCGGCGGGCAACGCGGCTGGAGCAAGCGCTTCCCCCCAGTTGTAGCCCGCGGGAAGACCGAATGGACCTTCTGCCAGGGCCGGGAATGCCAACCCAGCTGCCAACACCGCAAGCCCGATGGATCGCATAGTTTCGGTCGCCCGTATTTCGTGACCGGGCGATTATAATCCGGCTTCGCCCGATGGATCGCCAACTGCTAACCCGCCGTGTGACGGGGAGAGGATTTTCAATGGCCAATCCGGTTACTTGGGAGCGGCGGGGACGCGTGAGCGTCATCACCGTCAACAACCCGCCAGTCAACGCGCTGGCACAACCCGTGCGCGAAGGCCTGCTCCGCTGCTTTAACGAGTCAACGGCGGATGACGCCGTCCAGGCAATCGTCGTCACAGGTGGCGGCCGCACGTTCATGGCGGGCGCCGATATCAAGGAATTCGGGAAACCCATGCAGGAACCCGGGTTAGGGAAAGTCATCAACGCCTACGAGGCCTCGAAAAAGCCAACGGTGGCTGCATTGCACGGGACTCCATTTGGCGGCGGACTGGAAGTGGCCATGGGGTGCCAGGCTCGTGTCGCTGATCCGAAGACCCGCCTCGGACTTCCGGAGGTGAAGCTTGGACTGCTGCCGGGTGCGGGCGGGACTCAGCGGCTGCCTCGTCTGGTTGGGGTTGAGCGGGCGCTTGGGATGATCACGACGGGCGATCCCATCCCTGCTCCGATGGCCCTTGAACTCGGACTGGTTGACGAGGTTGCAGACGGCGATCACGTTGCCGCCGCTGTCGCCTATGCGGAACGGGTTCTCGATGGCAAGGCGAGGGCCGGTGCGACCAGAGATCGCAATGAGAAAGTGCAGGACGTTGACGCTGCCGTCTTCGACCGGGCCAAGGAGAAGCTGGCTCGAATTGCCCGCGGGCGCGAGGGGCCGCTCCGGTGCGTCGAGGCGGTGCGCGGATCGGTGACGCTGCCGTTCGATGAGGGCATTGCGAACGAGCGACAGCTGTTCATCGAGTGCCACGATTCGGAAGAGTCGCCTGCCCTGATCCATTCATTCTTTGCGGAGAGGGCGGCCGCCAAAGTCGAAGACGTCCCGAAAGCGACCCCGACCCGATCGATCAAGAGTGCTGCAGTGATTGGGGCCGGAACCATGGGCGGTGGTATCGCCATGAATTTCGCGAACGTGGGTATCCCTGTTCGGATTATGGATGCCGATCAGGCTTCGCTGGAGCGCGGTCTGGGCGTCGTGCGAGCCAACTACCAGCGGACGGTAGACCGCGGCCGGTTGAGCAAGGAGGCCTTTGATACCCGCATGGGGCTCATCCAGGTTGTGCAGGACATGGACGCGCTCGGTGACACGGACATCGTCATCGAAGCGGTGTTCGAGGACATGCCGGTCAAGAAAAAGGTTTTCACCGCCCTGGACAAGGTGATGAAAGAAGGCGCGATTCTCGCCAGCAACACGTCCACCCTCGATATCGACGCGATCGCGGCGACGACCCGGCGTCCCGAGGACGTGATCGGCACCCATTTCTTCAGTCCCGCCAACGTGATGCGGCTGCTGGAGATCGTCCGCGGATCGAAAACGTCCGCCGAGGTCATCGCCAGTTCCATGGTACTCGCCCGGACGATCCGCAAGGTCGGCGTATTGGTCGGGAACTGCGACGGCTTCGTAGGCAACCGGATGTTCCACGAATACGGGCGCCAGGCGCAGTACCTGGTGGAACACGGTGCGCTTCCCGAACAGATCGATCGCGCCGCCTACGCCTTCGGCTGGGCGATGGGGCCGCTCGCGGTCAGCGATCTCGCCGGGAACGACGTTGGGTGGTACATCCGCAAGCGGCATATTGCCGAAGGGCTCTACAAGGACGGCGGCTACACGGGCTCCGTTGCCGATGCGCTCTGCGAGCAGGGGCGATTCGGCCAGAAGGTTGGCAAGGGGTGGTATCGCTACGAGGAAGGGAGCCGCAGGGCGATTCCCGACCCCGAAGTCGAGGAGATCATCCTTCGCGTCAGCCGGGAGCAGAAAGTGAATCGGCGAACGTTTGATGACGAGGAGATTCTTGCCCGGCTGCACGGTGCGCTCGTGAACGAGGGTTCCAGAATTCTGGAAGAGGGTTTCGCGCAGCGTGCTTCGGACATCGACGTGATCTACAGCAACGGCTACGGCTACCCTGCCTGGCGCGGCGGCCCGATGTACCATGCCGAGAGTCAGGGTCTCGCTTCGGTCGCGGCCACCATCGCCGAGTTCCGCAAGGACGAGCCGGAGCTCTGGCCGGTGTCCCCTCTGATGGAACGGCTTGCCCGCGAAGGCGGCTCGTTTAAGGACGCGAACTAAGCGGGTCGTTCCCGCCCTCTAAGGAGAGATAACCTCATGCCTGAAGCAGTAATCGTCTCGACGGCGCGCACCCCGATCGGGAAAGCCTATCGGGGAGCATTCAACAACACGCACGGGGCCGAGCTGGGCGGGCACGCAATTCGTCACTCGGTGGATCGTGCGGGTGTCGAGCCCGGCGAGGTCGAAGATGTCCTCATGGGATGCGCGTTGCCCGAGGGTGCGACCGGCGGAAACATTGCGCGCCAGTGCGCGATTCGGGGTGGGTTGCCGGTGGAAGTGGCGGGCGCCACGGTCAACCGGTTCTGCTCGTCCGGAATGCAGGCCATTGCCATGGCGGCGCAGCGCGTGCTCGTCGACCGAGTGCCGATCATGGTCGCGGGAGGCCTCGAGTCCATCAGCTTGGTCCAGAATGAGCACGCGAACAACTATCGCGCCAAGGACACCTGGATCGACGAAAACAAGCCCGAACTCTACTTCTCCATGATCCAGACGGCGGAAGTCGTGGCTGAACGTTACGGCGTCGACCGGGAACAACAGGACGAGTACTCGCTGTCCTCGCAGATGCGGACAGCCGCAGCCCAGCAAGCGGGACGTCTTGATGACGAAATCGTCCCGCTACCCTCCGTAAAACTGGTTCAGGACAAGGAGACCGGAGAGGTATCCGAGATACCTGTGACGCTGGAGCGCGACGAGGGCAACCGGCCTTCCACGACTGCCGAAGGACTGGCGGGACTGGACCCGGTGATGGGGCCCGGCAAGTGCATTACGCCCGGAAACGCCAGTCAGCTGTCGGACGGTGCGTCGGCCTGCGTGGTGATGGATTCGGCGGTCGCCGGACGCCGCGGAATTGAACCGCTCGGCATTTTCCGTGGGCTGGCGGTCACGGGTTTGGAGCCGGACGAGATGGGGATCGGGCCTGTTCGGGCGGTGCCTCGTCTGCTGGCGCGCCATGGCCTCGCGATCGACGACATCGATCTCTGGGAGTTGAACGAGGCATTCGCTGTCCAGGCCTTGTACTGCCGCGAGGAACTCGGGATCGATCCAGACAAGTACAACGTCGACGGTGGTGCGATCTCGATCGGGCATCCGTATGGGATGTCGGGTTCCCGGCTTGTTGGCCACGCCTTGGTTGAGGGACGTCGCCGCGGTGCCAAGCATGTCGTCTGCACGATGTGCATTGGTGGCGGCATGGGTGCGGCAGGCCTATTCGAGGTCTGCTGAGAGCGTCCGGTGGTCCGGCGGCCGGTGGTCCCGGCCGCCGGCGACTTGCTTGGACACCACTGCCGCGGAATGTCACAGCTCCAGAGATTGAACCCACCGAACCGGATTCGGGTGAGAGTGCCATGAAGCCTGCGGGGCGGCTGCCGGGGGTAGGACTGGATGGATGTGCGGATTGAGGAGTTCAGCGCCATCGATGTGATGCGCGTGCGGCACGTCGGCCCTTACCAGGAAGTCGGGCCCTGCTTCGAACGGCTGTTCGAATGGGCGGCCGATGCTGGTGTCGAACGCGTACTGACGCTCTCTCACGATAATCCCGAGGTCGTGAGCCAAGAAAGGCTGCGTTCCGACGCATGTATCGAAGTGAACACTGCTGTACAGCCCCCTGAGGGAATTGTCCGTGACTCGGTTGGCGGTGGACGTTGCGCGGTCCTTATGACCTTGCGGGGTCCCTATGACGGGATCGCGGACGGGTACCGGCACCTGTTCGGCGTCTGGCTCCCCGAGAGCGGGGAAACCGTGGACGACCGGCCCGGCATGTTGATCTACCGCAATTCGCCAGCCGATACCCCGCCTTCCGGTCTCGTGACCGATCTCTACTTGCCGTTGCGGCCACCGTCCGGGGCTTGGCCCGGCCGGGTCGGAGTCCCACGAAGGGCCATTCACTGAACGACAGGCTCCCGACGCCTTCGTTCGACGGTCGCCGGCCGGGTTTGGGCCCTAGCGTCTCCCCGCCGTTACCACCGCAGAGACGGTGGCGCCTGATATTGGTGGACAACAGTCGATTCGGACTCAATCGTCAGTCTTGGCTCCGACTCCGTGCGTCGAACCGGTGTAGTCGGGGCGCCCGAACCTGACCCTTGGCAGACAGTAGCGGCCTTCGGCACGCACCATCCCGGATCGGTGGGGTCCATCACCGCGTTGGTTCCTGGGCCAGAACCAGAATGCAGCCGGCTACCCCGATACGCCACGTCCGTTCCCGGTTACTCGGGAGCTGGCGTGCGCAGTGGCAATATCGACCACAGGGGATTCTTGGTCACCAGATAACGAACTCGCGTCAACAGTGGTGAGATCGCGTGTACAGCGATTCACAATCGGGCAGAGGGCTTCCGGTCACTGGCGCAGAAACCCTTCGAGTTCGCTTTCGGCCCAATAGATGGCGTCGTTGGGCGACTCATTGCGGGCGGTGACGCGCGCGACCAAGTTGCCGAAGATGCCTTGGGTGAAGATCTGAGCGGCAACGTCGTTGGGCGCTGGTGTGCCACACAGAATGAGTTCTTCATCGCCACGAGGTGCGTAGTTGTAGAGCGTGCCCGTGGGCGGCCCTGCCTCCTCGACGACGCCAAAGTCGCGGAAGGACTCGAAGATGATCGCTTCGTAGCCCTTGCTCGCAGTCACAAGTTTCTCCGCCACCTCGCGCGTCGCCATGTGCCGCAGCAGATCCTTCGCCGCTTCCTTGTTTGGCGAAAAATGCCAGATGCCCCAACCGTTTGGGATCAAATGCCGGAACCGCCCGCGCGGGCCGGCGGGCAAATCATGATGCCAAATCAGCGGGGCGATGTCGGGCGCGTCGCGCTTCGCTACGGCCCACGGGCTGGGTGGGTTGATCACCGCGGATCCGCGCCCCGAAAGCATCCAGCGATTGTTGCTCGCGTCATCCCACGCGTAGACCGTATCGGACATGAACTGGCTGAGCTCTTTCATGTATTCGAGCACCGCGTGCGTTTCGTCGCTGTCGACCCTGATCTCCCGGTCGGCATCGACCAGGACCGCACCGAACGCCGCGAACAACGGAGCAAGCCAGAACGTGCTGTCCGGCGTCGGAGACAAGGCCGCACCAAACCCGAACCCCGCCGCATGCAGCTTGCGTGCTGCGACCAGCAGGGTGTCGTAGGTCCAGGTGGCGACCTTCTCGGGATCACGCGGGCCGGCCGGAAACATGTCGGGGAAGTCGATTCCGGCGATATCGTGAAAATGATCGATCCGGCTGTTGAACGCGTGAGTCTGACCCATGACGGCCACCGGCGAAGACCGCCAAGCGCCGTCGATGTAGAAGCAATACTTGGCCGCAGGGTTCATCGGGCCGACGTCGGCCTCGATATCGGCGATCACGTCATCAAGCGGTTCGAGTTTGCCCCTTTGGATGCTTGGACCCCACAACCCCATCTGGAAGATGTCGTGGCCGGTGCCGGCGCGGGCTTCGGCCTGTGCCGTGAGCGCGAGCTTGTTGCCGACGCTCGTGATGAAATCGACACTGACCTCGACATTGTTCTGCTGCCCCCAATCGGCGCAGATTTCGTCCACTACCTTGTTGACGCCCGGCACCCAGTGGTCCTGAACGCCAAGCTCAAGCCGCCCCGCGGAATGGGCGGTCTTGATGTAGGGGGCCGCCAACACGGCTGCGGCTGCCGAACTCGTTCCGAGGAATCGGCGTCTGCTGAGATCTGCAAATCTGGTCATGGCGGCGTGCTCCTTTCCAAAGTTACGTCCATCTCCAATTGACGGTTGCCTGACGCCTACGGTAACAAAGCACGCTTAGGCCGGCGGAACCCAGGCTCTCGGAGCGATGCCGTCAACATCGGTCTTTACGTCCACCACCGCAGGTTTTCCGGCCTCGAAGGCTTGTTCGAGCGCGCTCTGCATTTCGCTCGGTTTGTGCACCGTGACGCCAAAGCAATCCATCGCCTCGGCGACTTTCGCGAAATCGGTTTCGGGGAACAGCCAAAGTTCGTCGGATCCGGCGGTTTGGCCGCCGTAGATCTTCTCGACGCCGTTCTTCTCTTGGTTAAGCGAATGGTTGTTGTTGACCACGGTGACCGTGTTGATTCCGGATTTGCGCGCCGTATCCAACTCGCCGATGTGGTACCAGATGCCGCCATCGCCGGTGAAACACACGACCGGGCGATCCGGCTGTGCGCATTTGGCACCTGCCGCGGCCGGCAGGCCCCAACCCAAGGATCCGGCGCAGCGCAAATAGCTTTGGTTGGGGTGCTTGAGGTCGAGCATGGTCCCGGTCCAGACACCCGAATGCCCGGTGTCGGACACAAGAATCGCGTCGGTCGGAAGCAGATCAGAGAGTTCCCGGCACAAGCGCTCGGGACGCATCGGCACATTGTCCGAGGCGACCAGCGCGCTGACACCTTGCTTCCAAACGTCGACTAGCTCCTGTACGCGGTCGATCCAGGATTGGCGTGAAGAGACGGGCTCGGCGCGGTCCAGCATGCGGCGGAGCGTAACGCGTACGTCTCCCTGCAGGCCGACCTTGACTGGATAGTTGCGGCCGATCTCTTCGGGATTGATGTCCAGTTGAATGGCCGGCGTGTCGCGCGGCGGAATGGTGTAGCCGTTGGTTACCTGGCCGCCGGCGTGGCTGCCGATGAAAAACACCAGATCGGTCTCGCACAGGACCTGGTTGGCACAGGCGCGCGAATAGGATCCGGGTACGCCCAGTGCGAGCGGATGGTCACTCGGGAACATGGTCTTGGCGTTGAGCGAGGTGGCCACGGGGATCGAGAGTTTCTCGGCCAGCGCGCGTAGTTCGGCACCTGCGTCGGACGCGGTCACGCCGCCGCCGGCCACAATCACCGGTCGTTCTGCTCGGGTGAACAGTTCAAGCGCCGCCGCGACCGCGGCGGGGTCCGCCTCGGGCCGGAACGGCGGGACGCGCGCGAAGGTTTCGTCGATCACGACCTCAAGATCAGCTTCCTCATCGATGACGAATTGACCGGCCAATCCTTCCAGATCCAGATGAACCGGGCCGGGCGTGCCGGACGTGGCCGCGCGAAACGCCTGCGGCAAATAGACCGGCAATTGATCGGGCGTGGACAACGTGGCGTTGTACTTGGTCACCGCGGAAAACGGGCCGGCGTGATTGACCTCCTGATAGGCGTGGCGCTGTTGGCTGATTTGGCGTTCCCGACCGGTGATCGCGATGACCGGCGAGCAGGCCAGATAGGGATCCTGCAACCCGGCCGCAAGGTTCATCGCGCCCACCGACTGCGCCATGCAGAGGCCAGGGCCGCGTCGCGCCCGCGCATAGGCATCGGCCATATAGGCTGCCGCCTTCTCGCCGTGGGCTTGGACGCGCTTGATGCCGAGTTTCTCCATCTCCATCAACGCCCGGGGCGCGATGTAGGGCACAAAGAAAGCGTGGGTTATGCCGTAGCCGTGAACAGTTTCGGCGAGAAACCGGCCACCGGTCATCTTTGCCATGGTGAGCCCCCTTGGCGTGTACGGATTGCTATCGGGTTGAATGCTTCCGATGAATACACGTTGCCGTTGCCAAATGGCGGCTCGTCTGCAATCAGTCGCGGAAAAGCCGTACTCATAAATGCGAACTTGCAGGCACGAATGGTTTGCTCGGGTGAACCGTTTGCGCGCGCGGCGGAGTGCGCCTTAAACGCCAGGCTCCAGCGGTTTCAGAGCCTTCAGCAAAGCAACCAGATTCTGGTCCCGCCACCTCTCCAAACTGTCGACGTCATGGCTTCCTGTCATCTCATCGACCGCCGCAACCGCCACGTCCTCCAGCCCCGGAGGGCCAGTCCAGCCGAAATGCGCGATGTTGCCCCTGATTCCACCTTGGCCGCCCGTGAAGTGCATGCCGAGCATCGGGCCCATGAACGCCCAGCGGATACCCGGCCCGTAGACCAGCGCTTCGTCGGCTTGGTGATAGTCACAGATGCCAGCCTCAACCAGCGAATCGATTTCCTTTCGCACCACGCTTTGCAATCGGTTGGAGATGTAGCGCTCAATCTCTCGACGTAACCGCAGGGGGCGTTTGCCAATGCGGCGATAAAAGGCCATCGCCCAATCCAACACATCCACTGCGGTTGCATCGCCACCGACGACCTCGACCAAGGGGATCAGGTAAGGAGGTGTGAACGGGTGGCCAACAATGACCCGCGTCGGCACACGACAGCGGCCAGCCAAAACGCTTGGCAGAAAATTCGAGGATGAACTCGCGATGACCACGTCATCAGGCAGGTACCCATCGATCTGTTCGAGCAGCCCAATCTTCAGATCCTGTTTGTCCGGCGCTGATTCTTGAACGAACTGTGCGCCGTCCAATGCGACCTCAAGGTCAGCCTCAAACCTCAGACGCGACGGGTCAGCGCCTGGGGCCAATCCCAAGGCTTCCAAGCTCGGCCAGGCGCGTGTGACCAGCGCGCGCAGGCGTTCCTCCGCGCCGTCTGCCGGATCGGATGCGACTACGGTCAGCCCTTGGCTCAAAAACAAAGACGCCCAGCCGGCGCCAATCGTCCCGGCACCAACGCAGGCCACACGGCTGACGGTCGCCGGGTCAGGCAGCTTCATCCAACATCCTCCAGACGGACATCGTAGTGGGTTAGGCGTGACCAACCAGCGCCAAAATCGCAACACGGCGGGCGGGCTGGCGGAACAGCGGGCCCGCATGTCGTGCCGCTGCCTGTCAGCGTCAAGCCAGTGTCAATCGTCTCAGCACCGCTGCATTGCTCGAAATTGGCCGCCCGGCTCCACGCATGCAAATCAGCGACCCTGGGCCGTTGACCTTCATCAGACGCTTTCGGTGTTCAAGTGGCCAGTCGGTGTGACTCTCATGAGGCATTTGGCCGCGAGGTTTGTCGGACGACCGGCCAATCACGAACTCCTCCACGTTGGCCGGTCAGTGTCAGGCCAGGTTGTCGAGCACGGCCAGCGGCGTCGCCGCCAGCAGCCCGGCATCGATGGGCAGGACAACACCCGAGATCCAGCGCGCCTCGTCACTCGCCAGGAACACCGCCGCCCACGCGACGTCCCAGGCGTCACCCTCCACGCCAAGCGGACCGGCCTTGCGCCGCAACTCCCGCTGCTCTTCCGATATGGCAGCTACGAACGGCGCATGGATATGCCCGGGCGCGATGCAATTGACACGGATGTTGTCGCGGCCGTGGTGCACCGCCATGGCCTTGGTCAACGTGACCAGTCCGCCCTTTGCAACGGAGTACGGAATATTGTGCGAGGCCCCCGCGCGCAAAGCGTCGATTGAAGAAACATGGATGATGGAGCCGCCGCCGCCCGCCGCCATTTTGGGGACCGCATACTTCGATACCAAGGCGGCGGACTTGAGATTGCCGTCAAGAGCGCGGCACCACACTTCGTCCTCAATTTCGGTGACTTTGCCTGGCCCCGCAGTGCCTACATTATTGAACAGGATGTCGAGACGGTCGTAGCGGTCGGTGCAGGCCTCGATCAAGGCCCCGCAGGCTTGCTCGTCGGTAACGTCCGCCTCGAAAACCGACGCCTCACCGCCCGCGTCGACGATTTGCATTTCGGTCGCGCGGGCGCGATCGAGATCCACATCGGCGAGCAGGACCCTGGCGCCGTGGCGCGCATAGAGAATTGCGGTCGCCTGCCCGGTGCCAATAAGCGCACCGCGGGCTCCGCCGCCGGTCACCAATGCGACCTTGCCGTCGAGGCGTTTCTCGGCCGTGCCTGGACTCAATCCATCACCGATCCGCCGGCGACGGTGATCGACAAACCGGTCAGGAACGCCGCCTCGGCCGAGGCCAGGAACGCCGCGATCCGAGCTACGTCCTCGGCATCGCCGACGCGCCCGAGGGCGGTGTTCGCTTCGGCCCGTGCTCTCATTTGCGCATGATGCTCTTCGGCCGCGACGCCCTCAGGGGCAAGAGCAGCGGCCATTTCTGCAACCCGCTCAGTTTCGATATAGCCCGGGCAAATGGCGTTTACATTGATCTTGTACTGCCCGAGTTCGTGTGCCAAGGCTTCGGTGAAGCCGCGAACTGCGAACTTCGACGCGCAGTAGGCAGCGAAGCGGGCTACCCCGTGCTTCCCCGAAACCGAGGAGAGGTTGATGATCCGTCCGCCGTCACCCTGCGCAATCAAGGCGCGGGCGACGGCGCGAGAGCAAAGGAAAGTCCCTTTTGCGTTGACATTTTGCACGCGGTCCCATTCCGCTTCGTCGAGGTCAACCACCGGCACTCGATCGCGACCGGCGATCGCCCCGGCATTGTTGACCAAAATGTCGATCCGGCCGAAATGATCAAGTGTCTGGCCGACCATGGCATCGACTTGACTGGAGTTCGATACGTCGGCGACGATGCTTAGTGCGCGCTGACCACAGGCTTCGATCTCTCGTTCCACGTCCGGCAAGCCTGCCCAGTCCGACGAGTCCCCGCGACGTGCGCCGACGTCATTGATTGCGACATGTGCGCCCTCCTGCGCCAGACGTCGAGCGATGGCGCGCCCCATCCCCCTCTCGCCGCCGGCCCCCGTCACAAGCGCGACCTTGCCGTTCAAGTTGTACATCGTCCCCACCCCTCAACTCGCCGGCGTACCGGTCCAAATATTGCCTGATTGTCTCTATTCGAGTTCTAGCCTCTCCCCGCCATCGTGACGCCCCCGTCCATCGTGATGTGCTGTCCGGTGATGAAGGCTCCGGCGGGTGCCGCAAGCATGACCGCGACCCCGGCAACCTCGTCGGGAACACCGATGCGGCCCAGCGGGGCGGTGGACTCGACGTCGCGCAGGATGTCCGGGTTCTCCCAAAGGGCGCGTGCAAAGGCGGTCTTGATGATGCCGGGACACAAGGCGTTGACCCGGACGTTGTTGGGGCCACCCTCCATCGCGAGGCTGCGGATCAGACCGAGGTCCGCAGACTTCGAGATCGCGTAGGCGCCGAGGTTGTGCACCCCCTGCAGGCCCGCGATCGAGGAGATCACGATCATGGAACCGCCTCCCGACTCGGCCATTCCGGGCATGGCGGCCTGGGCCAGCCAAAGGTTCGAGCGGACGTTGTTGTTCATGATCTTTTCGTAGGCGAGGTCGGGAATCTCAAGCAGCGGCCCGTAGTAGGGATTGGAGGCCGCGTTGCAGACCAGGATGTCGAGTCCTCCGAACGTATCGCGGGCGGACTGGATCAGAGCCTTGCACTGGCCGCGATCTGAGATGTTGCAGGCTTGGACGTGAGCCTTGCCTCCCGCGTCCCGGATGGCGGCTGCTACCTTCTCGCAGGCGTCGGGTTTCCGCGAGGAGACGATGACCGAAGCACCTGCCTCGGCCATGCGCTCGGCGATGGCGCGGCCGATGCCGCGACTGGACCCGGTGACGACGGCGACCTTGCCGCCAAGATCGAACAGGGGAGAACTCATGATCCGGTAAACCTCGCTGGACGTTTTTCCTGAAAGGAGCGGACGCCCTCGCCGGCGTCACGGGTTTGGAGAAGGGCTTGCTGCCGGGGCCCAAGGTCGGCGATCGCCGCGTCCCATCCCTGCCGGAGGGCCATATCGGCGTTGGCGCGCATCGCGGTAACAGCGCGCGGCGCTGCGGCGGCGATTTCCTCAGCGATCGCCCGTGCGCGGGCGTAGGCCCCGCCCGGAGGGGTAACTTCCTGCACGAGGCCGACGCGGAAGGCGGTGTCGGCGTCGAACTCGCGACCGGTCAGCAGCAGCAGCATGGCGTTGCCCCACCCGGCTCCTTGTACGAAGCGGAGCGTTGCGCCGCCGGTAGCCATGATGCCCCGCTTGGCTTCCAGTTGCGAGAACCGGCTGTCAGATGCCGCGATTCCGATATCGCCGGCGAGCATGACCTCAATGCCGAGTGTGAACGTGATGCCCTCGACGGCGGTGATCAGCGGCTTGGTCCGGCGTGGCTCGAGAAAGTCGAACGGGTCGACGCATCCTTCAGGACAAAACACGCGGGGTTCGCCCATGACTTTTTGCATGCGCGGCAGGTCAAGACCGGCCGTGAAATGGGGACCGTGGGAAAACAGCACCGCACAGCGTGCTTCCTGATCATCCTCAAACTCGGAGTACGCATGCGCGAGCTCGCGGCACATCTCGGGCGTAAATCCGTTCAGTTTGGTGGGCCGGTCGATGCCGATCAGAAAAACCTGCCCGTCCCGAGAGCGCGTGATTCGTCCCACCTCCGGATCGGCCGGCGGCAGCGGCGCGGGCGGCTTGATGTAGTGGGGCGTGTCCGCCGCTTGACGTGCAGCACGTGTCATGCGTGATAATCCTCGCCGGTGAAGTTGGTTGCGGCTGACCGATCAGTGGTTGTGGTCGGAAGGCTCCCCGGTCCGAGGGGTTTGGACGGGAACCTGGAGGTCAACCGCGAGCCCGTTGTGGAAATGCAGCGCCAGCGGCACGGCTTCCCCTTCCGCAAGCGGGACCATCAGCCCAATCAGCATCAGATGCATCCCCCCCGGCTTGAGTTCTACGCGGTCACCGGCCTCGATCATGACTCCGGAATGCAAGGGACGCATGCGCATGACCCCCTGGTCGTCGGCGATGACCGTGTGGAGCTCTACCGCCGCGGCCGCCGTCGAATCCGCATGCAGCAGGCGAACGGGAGAATCCGATCGGTTGGTGATGACCAGGTAGGCCGCCGTGTTGGTGGAGCCCGGCGCCGGAAGGCGCACCCAAGCGTTCTGGAAATACAGCCCGAACTCCCTCGCCGCGTGCGTGGTTGAGTGGGAAAAGCCGTCGGGCGTGGCGTTCTGGGCAGATGCGACGGCTGCCCCGCTCATGAGGACAAGGGCGACGCCGATCGCGCGGGACGTCACGTTCATTGGATCGGAGCTCCCGCGGGCCGTGCGCCGCGGCCGATCAACTGCGGGATCATCGCGTGCGCTCCTTCGGACGGTTCGAGAGACCAGCAGGCTGCGGACACGCCGCCGACGGTGAAGGGAGCCTGATACGGGTCACTGCGCCAGCTCTGAGCGCACGGACGCCGTGATGTCCGACGCGAGCGCGGTTGGGGAGAAGTGCTGACGGTAGGTTCCATCGGCAGCCATCATGTACACAAAGGCCGTGTGGTCGATCGTGTAGTCGAGCGCAGAATCCTCGAGCGGCACCTTCGCAGAGTACACGCGGTACGCAGCGGTCGCCGTCGCGATCTGTTCTGGCGTCCCGCCCAGCCCACGGATCTGCGGGTGAAACGCGGCGGCGTAGTCGTGCGCCGCCTCCGGGGTGTCGCGTTCGGGATCCAGAGTCACGAAAAGCGCTGCGACCTGTTCCTCCGGGTCCAGCCCATCGAGGGCGGCGCCGACCGTGGCCAGGGTCGTCGGGCACACGTCAGGACAGGTGGTAAAGCCAAAGAAGATCAGGAACGGCTGGCCCAGGAAGTCCCGGTCGGTGACCGTGCCGCCGTCGCCCGCCTGCAGAGCGAACGGCCCGCCGATGGCAGCCCGTTCCTGTTCAGCAGTGTCTTCAGGCGGACTTCCGCTCTGCACGGCCAGCAGAATTGCCGCGGCCACCGCCACGACGGCAGCGATCGCTATCCCAGCCCAGACGGGCCGGATCGCGAACCGGGGCTCCCTGTCAGGCCGCCGCGCCATGCCTGGTCCCGAGGCGTCCGGTCCAGCGGACGTTCCAGAAGTCCCGGTCCAGCTCGTCAACGCGTCCATCGATCCGCGTCACCGATAGGTTGCGAATGGTGAGCGCCAGCGCCTGGTCAATGGTCCAGCCCTCCGCGTGCATGCAGGCCGCACGAATGGGCCCGCCGTGGGAGACCAGGACCAGCGGCTGTCCGGGATACCGGCGGAGAAGGCCACGCGCGGCGTCCATCACCCGTTCGGCCACGGCGCGAAAGCTCTCGCCGCCGGGGGGGACGTAGTCGGGGTCAACGATCCAGTGGCTATGGGCCGCGCCGGAGGCCGCCGCCGCCTGAGCCACCTCTTGGGTCGCCCGTCCCTGCCAATCGCCGAAACTCTGCTCGCCGAAGGCAGCCAGTTCGTGGCGCTCGAGCGGCTCGAACCCCGCGTCCTCCAACGCGGTTGCCGTCCGCTTGGCGCGGCGGAGCGCGCTGGTCACGAGGATGGCGCGCTTGGGGACGAGTTCGGCGAGCGCTTCAAACGCGGGCGTGTCGGATGTGTCGCAGTCGACGTCGAGCGCCCCGTAGCGGCGCCCGTCGAAGCCGGTGACGGGCGCATGCCGGACCCACCAGAACGTTGTCAGCTCGTTCATTCGCCAGTACCCATGAGGAGACCGCGCCGCCGGGCCACAGCATAGGACCCGAGAAAGGCTACGAGGCCGGCCAGAGCGTACGGAATGTTGAGCAGGAATGCCTGCGTAAGCAGGGCGAGGTCCAGCCTGCCGTCCTGGACCACGGTGCGCATGCCTTCGAACACGTGAGTGGCCGGGAGAGCCCGGGCCACCGGCTCCAGCCAGTCAGGGAGGATGCTGACCGGATAGAACACCCCGCAGAGCGGTTGCAGGATGAAGAGTGCGCCCCAGGCAAGGGCCTCGGCGGCGAGACCAAAGCGCAGCAGGACGGCGCATACCATCAGCCCGATGCCCCACCCCATGATGACCAGGTTGAGGAAGAAGAGTGCAAGTCCGACGCCCAGGTCCAGCGCGTTGAACCCGAAGAACACCGACGCGAGAAATCCGGCGCCGCCGACCCCAATCAGGGTTCGCAGGAGGCTTGTGGCGACCAGCGCCCCGACGAATTCCAGCGGGCGGAGCGGGCTCACCGCGAGGTGCCCGAGATTGCGCGCCCACATTTCCTCGACGAACCCGAGCGTCAGTCCCAGCTGGCTTCGGAAGAGCACGTCCCAGAGCAATACCGCGGCGATCAGGTAGCTCGCCGCGAGGATTGCCGGATGGGTGGCGCTGCGCAGGTACTCCTGCATGAAGCCCCAGATCAGCATGTTGAACGTGGGCCAGTAAACGAGTTCGAGGATGCGAATCGGAGAGACGACGTAGAGGTAGGCATACCGGGTCATCATCGCCCGGATCCGGCCCAGCGACGCCCTCACCGCCCAGCTCCCGCGGAAGGAGGCCCGCCGTCGGCTGCGGCCGCCACCTCGAGGAAGACCTCTTCGAGGGTGCGCTTGCCGTGTCTCCGGATCAACTCACTCGGCGTTCCCTGCTCCAAAAGGTGCCCGCGCTGCAGGAATGCGACCGTGTCGCACATTTCCTCGACCTCCGGCATGTTGTGGGAAGCCAGCACGATCGTGGCGTTGGTTCGGTCGCGGTAGCGAGCCAGGAACGAGCGCAGCCACACTGCGGACTCCGGCGACAGCGATGCGGTCGGCTCATCAAGGAACAGCACCTCCGGGCGGTTGAGAAGCACCTTGCCAATCCCGACCCGCGTCTTCTGGCCAGCGCTCATCTGCCCGACCGGCTGGTCCAGTAGTTCAGTCAATCCGAGGTCCGCCGCGACCGACTTGATTCGGCCCCGGACGTCCGGGACTCCGTAGAGCCGTCCGTAGACCGTAAGGTTCTGCCGGGCCGTAAGGCGGTGTGGGAGGTTTACGTAGGGAGACGAGAAATTGGCGCGCTCGAGCGCGCGATAGCGGTCCCGTTCCATGTCGTGGCCAAGAACCCGCGCTTCACCTCCGTCGGGACGCAGGAGGCCGAGAAGCATCAGAATCGTCGTGGTCTTGCCGGCGCCGTTGGCTCCGAGGAGGCCGAACGTGGTGCCGCGGGGGACGGTGAAGGACACGCGGTCGACGACCGTCCGTCCATCGAACGTCTTAGTGAGACGTTGGGCTTCGACCGCCGTAGAACAGGATGTCACGCCTCACCGGAGCGCCGGCGCATGATTCGGCGGGCGACCACGGCCAGGAGCGAGAGGGCTCCGAGACCTCCGAGGCCAAGCAGAATCTCGATGGAAACAAGGTTTTCCAGGGAAGGTTCGGCCGTGCCCTCAAGCGCCTTGCCGAGTCCGGCCCCGATGAACGTGTACACCATCCCGCCGGGGAGGATCCCCACGAACGTGGTCCAGGTGTACAGGGGCAGGCGGACTCCGAGAAACGCCGGGGCAAGGTTGACTACGAAGAACGGGAAGATCGGGGTCAGCCGAAGGAACAGCAGATAGAAGACGGCATCTTCGCGAAAACCCTTTTCCATGGCCGCCAGTGCCCCGCCCGAT
The DNA here is from genome assembly GCA_965215575.1 of Alphaproteobacteria bacterium. Lineage (GTDB taxonomy): Bacteria > Pseudomonadota > Alphaproteobacteria > TMED109 > TMED109 > VXPW01. The sequence continues at coordinate 510,853 of OZ244069.1, read as the reverse complement.
TTCTCCAGTTTCGCCCTGAGCGTGTTGCCCAGTGCCGTGCTCGCAGCGAGGAAGATGCAGACGGCGCCGATGGTGGCGCCCGTTGCGTTGAGGAGCACGCCGAGCCACGGCCCGAACAGGAACCCGCCCGTCAGCGTGAGCACTGTGCCGGTCGGGAGAGATGCCGCGGTGGCGACCGCGTAGATCAGCACAAAGATGCCCGCCGTAAGCAAGAGGCTGTCGGCGACCTGTCCCTCGAGCCAGGCCCGGTTCTCGCGAAGCGCTGACAGCGTCACGTACTCGTGGGCTCCGGAGGCGAACCCAACCGCGATCAGCCCGACGATGACGGCGAGCGGCAACCATCGCTTGATCCGCAATAGGCGTCCGGGCGCCGGTTCGGTCACTGCGTCTCTCCGGTCAGATCGTTTAGCGCCCAGTCGTAGCGGTGGTCGGCGATTCCGTCTGACGCCTGAAGAATCACGTGCCGCTCCGGTTCGGCGTACTGCTCCAAGTGGTGCAGGACCCCTGTCTCGTCTCCCCCGAAGTCGATAATGAACCAGTCGTAGATGCTTGACACGATCAATCTCCGCCCCTCGGCCGACACCCCTCGATCATGATTGACGTATGCGGCGGCGGCCGCGTCCAGGTCGGTGTCAAGCGTATCCGCGCGCCATGCCGCACGCTTGAGGTTGGGGCAGCCGATGGACGCGCAGTTAAGCGCGTAGTGGATGCGCGGGTCACCCCAGAGAGGGCGGAGGATGCGGTGCTCGATGTCGTCGAGAGCGATCACCTCGCCCTCGACCTCCAGAAGTTTCGCTCCCCACGGCCCGTTGGAAAAGATGCCGGGCGAGATGTCGATGTCGCGGATGGTTTCGACCGGATAGTGGTCGCGCACCACCAGCAGGGTGAGGGCGTTGTAGAGATTGATCCAGAACGCCTGCTGCTCGGGTCGGTCCAGCTCGGAGACGGGCACCCCGGACAAGTGGGCCACATACGCATCTAGACGCGCTCGCAACGGATCTTGGGTCAGGGCTTGGTAGTTGACTCGGGCTACGCCGTCGTCCCCAAGGACGACGGTCTCGGCAAGTACCGCATCCCAAGCGCTGTGGTCGACGGTCAGGTCGGATCCCACGACATGCTGGTCCCACCGAAGCCAGGGTTCGGTGTCCGGGGCGGCTTCGGCATGGCCGGACGCGAGTTGCGACGCGGCGGCTAGCAGCATCCCGGCGGCGAAGCGCGTAGTGCTCGAAAAGTTCATCGGGTTGCGTAGGAACGTAGGAAACGCATGGGAAAAGCGTTCGGCAGGCTACCAGACCTCAGGCGTTCTTTCGAACGGTACCGAAGCGTACCAGTTACCGAATTTCCTTCTGTACGCAGACCGGACGCGAAAGGCCCATTCCCGGTTAGTCTCTGCCTCGGCAATCCTCGCTCCGGAACGAATCAGGGCGCTCGTCGTTCAGACTCCGGGTGGCGCAATGGCGCCGTGGGTGTCCGCGCTAAACACTTAGGGCAGGGAAACTGAGATGGCGGAATTTCGGCGGGTACTGATCAGCAATCGTGGCGAGATCGCCATCCGCATTGCCAAGGCCGCGTCAGCGTTGGGTATCGAATCCGTCGGAGTCTACGCCCCGGCCGATTCCCTGTCGCTGCATACCCGCATGGTTTCGGAGGCCCGGGAGATCGACGACGGGACATCCGGAGATCCGGTTCGGGCCTACCTCAGTTCCGTGGAGCTTCTCCGGGTCGCACGGGAGACCGGGAGCGATTGCGTGCATCCCGGATACGGATTTCTCGCCGAGAATGCAGCGTTTGCGCAACGCTGTGCTGCCGAGGGCTTGGCGTTCATCGGACCCTCGGCTGCGGCTCTGGCGCTCTTCGGGGACAAGATTCGGGCCCGCGCACTCGCGGAATCGCTCGGGATTCCCGTGGTTCCGGGGACGGATACGCCGCTCGAAACGCCCGTGGCTGCTGAGGTGGCGGCGGATGCGATGGGGTACCCGGTCATCCTGAAGGCGGCTGCTGGCGGTGGGGGCCGCGGGATGCGGTCCGTGACCGGGCCGGACGGGGTCGCGGATGCTTACGAGCGCTGCCGAAGCGAGGCCGAGGCCGCGTTCGGCGATGGCACGCTGTTTATGGAGAAGAATCATCGAGCAGCCACGGCACATCGAGGTGCAGGTCCTGGCGGACGCCGCTGGCACGGCCATCCACCTGCATGAACGGGACTGCTCAATCCAGCAGCGTTACCAGAAAGTCGTGGAGATCGCCCCAGCTCCGGGCCTGGATGGAAAACTCCGCGAGCGTTTGTATGCGGATTCGATCAAGCTGGTCCAGGCAGCCGGCCTGACGAATGCCGCCACTGTCGAGTTTCTGATGTCGCCGGAGACGGACAGTTATTTCTTCATCGAATGCAATCCGCGCCTCCAAGTCGAGCATACCGTCACGGAACAGATCAGCGATGTGGACGTGGTGGAGGCACAGTTCCGCATCGCGGGCGGACATTCGCTCGGTTCGCTGGGCTTGGGCGATCAGTCGGCAATCGGCGTGCCCCGCGGTTTTGCTGTCCAGGCCCGGGTGGTGGCGAGGGGAGCAGGGACGCTCAGCGCCTACAAGGAGCCGTCGGGGCTGGGGGTGCGGGTGGATGGCTGCGGATACCTCGGATACGCGCCGCCTCCGCAATTCGATCCCCTGTTGGCGAAGGTGGTCGGATGGTCGCTCGCCAGGGGGACGACGCGCACGGGCATGACGCACTTCGAGGCCGCGCTGGACCGCACGCGCCGTGCGCTTGATGAGTTTTACATCGGCGGTCTGGCGACCAACGTGCCCCTCCTGCAGGACATCCTTGCCGATCCGGTCGTGCGGGCCGGCGACGCGCGTACAACGTTCCTTGACGACTCATCCGCGCGGCCCGCCCCCCGATCTGCGACAGGCTCCCCGGCTCTGGCCCTGCTCCGCCAGCAGGCGATCTTGGCCGGCGTGTCAGAGGGAGCTGCAGCCGGGCAGATGCCCGCTCAGACGACGGTGGCGGCACTCCCGGTGGGCTCGGGACAGCAGTCGGTCACGAGTTCCATGGGGGGTTGGTCTCGGAGGTGCGGGTGCGCGAGGGTGATCGCGTCGCGGCCGGCGAGGCGCTGCTCGTCGTGAGTGCGATGAAAATGGAACCCTGGTGGCGGCACCCTGTGCTGGGATCCTCGCGGCGCTCCAGCCGCTCGAAATGGGGGATAGTGTCGAGGCGGGGCAGGTCATTGCCGTGATTGCGCCGGACGAGGGCTCTGCCGTCGCGGCTGCCGCGACCAGTGACGAGGACACCTGGGCTCCCCAACTTCGTGAGGTGGCGGCCATGCAGGAGCTGGCGGACCGCAGGCTGGCGCCGGGGTCGAGCGACCCCGGAGTCGTGCGCCAGCGGGCGCGCGGCAAGCTGACCTGCCGCGAGCGCATCGATCTCCTGCTGGACGAGGGCACGTTCCGCGAAGTGGGGAGCGTGGCCGGTTTCGCATCGTACCACGAGGACGGGACGATCACGGATTTCACGCCGGCGAACCACGTCGGCGGGCTCGGCAAGATCGAGGGGCGCCCTGCGGTGGTCTGCGCCGACGACTTCACGTCCCGGGGCGGCCACGCGGACGGGGCGATCGCGGCGAAGAGCCGTCATCTTGACGCACTCTCCGTGCAACTCCGCGTGCCCTCCGTGCGGCTGCTCGACGGGTCCTCGGGGGGCGGCAGTGTCGCCGCGATGGTGCCAGCGCAGAAGCGGGAGGGTGAGAGCCGGGCCAAGGAGAGTACCGGTGCCATCGGGGCCGGACGGCCCCGGGTGGCGAGCGAGGGCGGCTCCTATCTGCCGGGGCACCTTGGGAGCACCCTCTACACCGATCAGCTGGCCGCGGTTCCGGTCGTGAACATGCTGCTCGGGAGCGTCGTGGGAATTGGCGCCGCGAAGGCCGTGCTCGGCCATTTCTCGGTCATGGTGCGGGATATCGCGCAGCTGTTCGTTGCGGGCCCGCCCGTGGTCCGGCACGCGATGGGGTACGACATCACCAAGGAGGATCTCGGCGGCTGGCACATCCACTGCCGTAACGGCTCCGTGGATAACCTGGCCGACACCGAGGAGGAGGCGGCCGCGCTTACCCGCCGCTTCCTTTCGTACCTGCCGACGAACACCTACGAGACACCGCCGGTCCTGACACCCGGCCGGGGCGACCCGCCAGACCGTCGCGTGGACGAATTGTTCACCCTTGTCCCGCGGAAGCGCACGGCCACGTTTGATGTGCGGAAGGCGATCCGACTGATGGCGGACCGGGACTCGTTCTTCGAGATTGGCCCACTGTGGGGTACGGACCAGGTCACTGGGTTCGTGCGCTTCAATGGCTATCCCATGGGGGTGATCGCTTCGGACAGCCAGCACGTCAACGGCGGAGCCCTCACTGCCGATGGCTGTAGCAAGCTGACGCGCCACCTCGACCTCTGCGACCTGTTTCATCTCCCGGTTCTGAACCTGGTTGACAACCCGGGTTTCGCCGTTGGCCTCGAACACGAGATCAAGGGAGCGATCCGTCGCGGCGGCGAGTGGATGGTGGCGTTCGCGCAGGTGACCGTGCCGGTCTTTACGGTAATCATGCGGCGGAGCTTCGGCGTGGCGGGCAACAACTACGCGACCCCGAGCGCACATCCGTCGGTCAGGGTGGCATGGCCGGCGGCAGATGCGGGGGGAATCCCCCCAGAGGGCGGTATCGAGGCGGCGTACAGGCGGCAGCTAGGAAGCTGCGGATCCTGTCGCATTCCGCGACGAATTGATGGTCAGGATCGAGAGCGTCCGCGGGCCGATGGGGCCGCTCTCGAAGTTCCAGATCGAGGAGATGATTGATCCGCGGGATACGCGGCGACTGGTATGCGAATGGATCGAAACCGCGTGGCAGCTGCGGATCCTGTCGCATTCCGCGACGAATTGATGGTCAGGATCGAGAGCGTCCGCGGGCCGATGGGGTCGCTCTCGAAGTTCCAGATCGAGGAGATGATTGATCCGCGGGATACGCGGCGACTGGTATGCCGAATGGATCGAAACCGCGTGGCAGATCCTGTCGCACGCCCGCCTGGAGGGCTCGGCTGCACAAGTCCCGGCGGCGAGCCCGCCACCGGCCGGGCCGCGCGGCGGTTCCGGGACCGCTTTGACGGACTGGTCAGAGTGGCTGCCGGGGCTGCGCGGCGCCAACCCGCGCTTCGGGTCACCAACATCCCGTCGGGGCGCAGGCCCTCTACGAGGACCTGTACTGCGCCCGCGGCGACATGGAGAACCGGATCAGGGAACAGCAGCTGTGGCGGTTCGCCGACCGCACCTCGAGCGCGACGATGCGCGCCAACCAGCTGCGGCTGACCTTCTCCGCGTTCGCCGGCGCCCTGTTCAGGTCGGGCTGCAGGGCACGGCGCTTCCGGCCCGGCTGCTGAAGGTCGCCGTCACCGTCACCGTCCGCAGGATCCGGGTCGCGTTCCCGTCGGGCTACCCGCTGCAGGATGTTCGCGCATGCTCGCCGCCCTGCGCGCCCCGCCGGCCCGCGCGGAGCCCGGCTGATCCCGCCCGCAGCGGTCCTTCCTGCCGCACGCGCCGCGACCGGCGCCACTTTACGAAAGCAGCATTGCCCGCTAAGTCCGACAGGCTGCTAGCGTCGCGGCGGGTCCGACGATGGGGTCCCTGCCGAGACATCACGTTCTGCTAGCCCGAAGGGCGACCTTGAATGGAACCACTTCTGGCAGGCGGCGCGCGCCTAGACCCGTCTAGCCCGGCGGACCAGAACGGCCCCCGGCAATCCGGTTTGGAGGACCCTAGGTTGCCGGGGGCCTGGACCGCGCGGGTGGACAGGTCGACCCATATGCACGGTCGTCTCTGGTTGAGCACTGCTCTGGTGTGAATTCTTCACACCTGCAGTGAAATCGGGGCGGTGTTCGCAGCCGCATCGACAGGCAGAATGAGCGTTTCGGCCCTTCAGGCCCTTGCAGGGGCCAGCGCTGCCGGGGCTCCTGGGGGAGCTTCCGGGTCGATGCTTCCTTTCCTCGGAATGGGTCCTTTGTTTTGGCGATGGGCTTCGCCGGGCGACCCCTCCAAAACCGGCCAGCTGCGTCGCCGGGGACCGAAGTCCCTACCGACCAATCGGACGCGGTTAGTCCCCATTCAACCACGTCGTTTGGGTGGCAGCGTGCCTTGGGCCGTTCGCATGCGGAACCGCCCAGCCATCGGAGGTTCTCGGAGGATTAAATCGATTAATCATTTCGTATCTGCGCAGCCCCGCTCTGTCAAATGGTCGATGGGGCTGTTGGCGCCAGGATCGGTTCTCCGGTCAGGACTTCCTACGTTTACTTCTCGGAATCCAGTCGAAGGCCGGCGATCGAACGCAATCCGCTTCGGTAGTCCGGAAACGTCAGCACCAGGCCCAGTCGCCGCTTGATTCGCGCGTTGCGGACGCGACGGTTATCGGTCCAGAAAGATCTGGCTGCGGGAGACAACTCGGCCTCTGAAAATGGGACTTCTGGCGGCGGCACAACGCCGCAGAGAGTGCATGCATAGGCCACCACGTCGGACGATGCCGCTGGTTCGTCGTCGCAGACGTTGTAGATGGCGCCGGCTTCCGGGCGGGCAATCGAGGCTGCCAGTACGTTCGCAATATCGTCGACATGGATTCGAGAAAACAGGTGTCCCGGCTTTCGAATACGCCGCGCGGTACCGTGCCGTACCCGTTCCAACGCGGACCGTCCCGGCCCGTAGATTCCGGCAAGGCGAAACACTTGCACCGCGATCCCGTTCCGAGAACCCCACTCCAGCCACGCGTTCTCGGCGGCGGCCCGCCTCTTGGTGCGGTCGTTGGTGGGACGAAGAGTGGAGGCCTCGTCTACCCACGCCCCGCCGCGGTCGCCGTACACCCCCGTTGTCGACAAGTAGGCCACCCACTCGATGGAAGACGCGCCCGCCATGGTCTGTCCGTGCCAGCGCAGGACAGGATCCCCCATTCCGTCCGGAGGAACGGACGACAGCACGTGTGTGGCACCGTCCAGCGCGTCCGGAGGACTCATCGGGCGTTCACCGTCGAATACCGCGCATTCCATGCCGGTCTTCTGGAACGATGCGCACCGGTCGGTTTGTCTGCAGGTACCCCCAATGCGCCACTTCGGCCCGTCGAGTCGGCCGGCCAAGGCCCTTGCGCTGTACCCGAAGCCGAAGCAGAACAACCTTCGTTCGCTCGCCATACCGATAGACCTGCCGTACCCCGACGCCCGCGGGTCGGAACACTACCCCGGCTGTTTGCTGGCGCCAGCGTGCCGTGCACGTAGCAATGGCTATGCCTGAGGGGACGCAGGCGGCCCTTGAACGTGCTACCCGATCGTAGGGGGTTCGTGTTCAATCGAGAAAAATAGCGTTCCTCGCTTGCTCATGTGATTGCAACTCAACCGGCAGGAGCATCGGAAATGTCGTCAGGAAACACCCGTGCGGGTGCCGAGACCAACCAGGAGGACCTTCGGAAGGAAACGGCGAGGGCCGAGCCTTTGGACGACACCTACCGAAGCGCAGTTGTCGGAGAAACCTTCCGGCGGGGGTGGTCAAAGCGCTCCATACGTGGAGGGTACCGACGTTGATCCCGACACCTTGGGACGAGACTTCCCGGGATCGTGATCAGGGCGTGGAATGCGCCGGGCAGGACCGTCCGAAACTTTTCCGAGGACGAGCACGAGCCATGGGGTTGCAGCCACGAGCAGCACCCTGTCGGAATTCTCGGAATTATTCCCGTCTCCGGACTTCCGGAGCGGGTCGAGCGCGTTTGACTCGAACGGGAGCGCCGTTCTATACGGCCTGCGTCCCCCATACACGGTTGTGCACCGGCGGACCGGGCTCGGGTGGAAGCTCTCCGGAGACAATTCATGAAGCGCACGTATCAGCCGAGTCGGCTTGTCCGCAAGAGACGGCACGGGTTTCGGGCTCGCATGGCCACCAAGGGTGGGCGCCGCGTGCTTGCAAACCGACGCGCACGGGGCCGCAAGAAACTGACCGCATAACCGGGTGACACGTTCGCTTCCGACGCTTCGGCATCGGAGGGATTTTCTGCGGTTGCGCCGTAGGGGCCGCAGTAGTGCGGCACCGGGCTTGGTTCTGCAGGCCGCGCCCAATGAAGTGGGACCAGCAGTGCGGGTTGGGTTCACTGCGAGTCGCAAAGTGGGAAATGCCGTGCAGCGGAACCGCGCGAAACGCCGGCTCGTCGCGCTGGCAAACCTGATGCTTCCGGAGCTGGCTGTGCCCGGTCGCGACTATGTGCTGATTGCCCGTCGTGGCACCGGTGATCGGCCATGGGACCAGTTGCGCGAGGACTTCACCGTTGTCCTCGCGCAGGTGCATGCCAGAGGAGGGCGCGGAACGTGACTCCGCCCAGTCTTGCCGTCCGCACGCTCTGCATGCTGGTTTCGGCCTACCGCCTCCTGATCTCGCCGGTCTTGGCGCCCGCTTGCCGCTATGCCCCGACGTGCTCTGGCTACGCGCTGGAGGCACTCCGCTGTCACGGAGCCTGGCGAGGCTCCTGGCTTGCCCTTCGGCGTATTCTCCGTTGCCATCCCTGGGCCGCCGGCGGATTTGACCCGGTCCCCGAAGGCAAGACCGGGCGCCCATGACCGATCAGAAAAACCTGCTGATTGCGATCGTGGTGTCGATCGCGGTGCTGTTCGTCTTCCAGACGCTGTATCCGACCGAGCCCCCGCCGCCGCAGCCGGTCACCGACGAGCAGGCCGTACCGGTACCGGGCGCCCTTCCGATACCGGCTCTCACTTCTCCGATCGAGCGCTCCGAAGTCTTGGAGGAGTTCCCGCGGTTTCCGATCAATCCCGATCGGGACCGAGGGCGGGTGTCGGGATCGGTGGCGCTCCAGGGACTGCGGCTGGACGACCTCACGCTGCTCGGATATGCGAAGGAGGTCAACGGCAGCGACGAGATCGTGCTGCTGTCACCGTCGGGCGGCCCGATGCCGTATTTCGCGGAGTTCGGCTGGGTCAACGCGGCCGGGACCAGCACCGAGGTCCCGGGGCCGGACTCGCTCTGGAAGGTGGAGGCTGGAGGCCGGCTGGAGGCCGGCGAGGCCGTGACGTTCCGCTGGGCGAACGAGAGCGGCGTGGTGTTCCGGCAGACGCTGGAACTCGACGAGAACTACTTCTTCCGCATCACACAGTCGATCTCCAACGGGACGGCAGAAGGTCTCGCACTGCATCCGTTCGGATTTGTCCGACGGGAGGAACTGCCGGAACTCGTCGGCTTCTACATCCTCCACGAGGGGCCACTCGGGGTTTTCAACGAGACGCTCGAAGAGTACGACTACGACGATCTGCTCGGTGAACCGCCGGTCTCTTTCGACGACACCGGCGGCTGGATCGGCATCACCGACAAGTACTGGCTCACCGCCCTTGTGCCAGATCGGAACTCGGCGTTTAGGGCTCGGTTCTCCGCGCCGTCGCGCCCGGACGGCGGCGACCGCTACCAAGTCGATTTCCTGGGTCCGAACGTCTCGATTCCGGCGGGTGGTACCGCTAGCTATGCGACGCGCTTCTTTGCCGGTGCCAAGGAAGTGGACCTCCTCGACGGCTATCGGGACGAACTGGCGATCCCACTCTTCGACCGGGCCGTGGACTTCGGCTGGTTCTACCCCATCACCAAGCCGCTCTTCTATGTCCTGCACTGGTTCTCGGGCCAGTTGGGCAATGTCGGACTCGCAATTCTCGCACTCACCGTCTGCGTCCGCATTTTCCTGTTCCCGCTCGCAAACCGCAGCTATGCAGCCATGAGCCGGATGAAGAAAGTGCAGCCGAAGATGATGGAGATCCGGGACCGGTACAAGGACGACAAGCAGAGGATGCAGCAGGAAGTCATGGAGCTGTACCGGCGCGAAAAAGCGAATCCGCTCTCGGGATGCCTGCCGATCCTCCTGCAGATCCCGATCTTCTTCGCGCTCTACAAGGTGCTGTTCGTGACCCTGGAGACGCGGCACGAGCCGTTCTATCTCTGGATCCGCGATCTTTCGGCCCAGGACCCAACGACAATCTTCAACCTCTTCGGGGTCCTTCCGTTCACCCCGCCCGGATTCCTGATGGTTGGAGCCCTGCCGCTGATCATGGGGGCGACCATGTACCTGCAGCAGAGGCTCAACCCTGCACCTGCCGACCCGATGCAGGCGAAAATCATGATGGCGCTGCCGTTCGTCTTCGTCTTCGTGTTCGCACCGTTTCCGGCCGGCCTCGTGCTCTACTGGGCCTGGAACAACCTTTTGTCGATCGCCCAGCAGTGGGTGATCATGCGCCGCATGAACGCGCAGTCGTGAGCGTGGCGTGGCAGCGGAGTTGTGGCGGAAGGAAGCGCGGCATCAGGTGGCCGTGGCAGACCTTGCCGGGCTTCCGCCGATGGGGGCGCCCGAGATCTGCTTCGCCGGAAGGTCGAACGTCGGGAAGTCGACCCTGTTAAACGCGGTGCTGGGGCGCCAGCAACTGGCGCGCACGAGTTCGAGCCCCGGCCGCACCCAGCTCCTGCATTTCTATGCAATCGGCGAGACCCTCACGCTGGTGGACCTTCCTGGCTACGGCTACGCTCGCGCGTCGAAAGCCAAGGTCCGGAACTGGACCCGGTTGGTGCGCGACTACCTACGCGGCCGCGCCAACCTGCGGCGCGTCCTTCTGCTCATTGATGCTCGCCGCGGACTCGGCACCGCCGACCAGGACGTAATGTCCCTGCTGGACGGCGCGGCGGTCGCTTACCAGATCGTGCTCACCAAGATCGATGAACTCAGGGAAAGGGAACTCGACACGCAGGTCCACGACACCGAGGCCGCGCTCCGGGTGCACCCGGCGGCGATGCCGGAATTGCTCGCCACGTCCGCCCGCTCGGGACGCGGTATCGATGAGGTTCGCGCTGTCCTCGCGGATCTTGCCAACAGCGAATAGGGTTCAGCCATGACCGAGCTCTCACCGCCAGCTGCCGACGGCGACGTGCGCCGCGTTGCAGCCACATTGGCTGAGGCGCTGCCCTACGCGCGCCGCCACGCCGGCCATACATTCGTGATCAAGTACGGCGGCGCGGCCATGGGAGATCCGGAGCTCCGGCGTGCGTTCGCCCGCGACATCGTGCTCCTCAAGCAGGTCGGCATTCACCCAGTGGTCGTGCATGGTGGCGGTCCGCAGATCGGGGCAATGCTCGAACGGCTGAAGATCAAGTCCACCTTTGTGAACGGCCTCCGCGTGACGGACCGACAGACGGCTGAGGTGGTCGAGATGGTGCTCTCGGGCCGAATCAACAAGCAGATTGTGTCGGACATCAATTGCGCCGGCGGGCGAGCCGTGGGGCTGTCGGGCAAGGACGCGGGCCTGTTTCATGCGGAACCCTTGGGCCGAAAGGGCGAGCGGGATCCAGATTCCACCATTGAGCGCGTCCTTGACTACGGATTCGTCGGCCGTCCGGTCGATGTGGACGGTTCCATTCTCGATCTCTTCGGCCAGTCTGACGTCGTCCCGGTGATCGCGCCGGTCGGAGGCTCCCGAGGCGGTGAGACCTTCAACATCAATGCGGACACTGTCGCCGGCGCTATCGCTGCGTCGATCCGGGCCACGCGCCTCTACGTGCTGACCGATGTGCCGGGCGTGCGCGACGCGAACGGCGAGCTGCTTCCCGCGATCTCTGCAGCCCAGGCACAGCGCCTGATCGACGACGGAGTAGTGACCGGCGGCATGATTCCCAAGGTCAGGATGTGCCTCAACGCTGTCACCGCAGGAGTCGAGGCGGCGACCATCCTGGATGGAACCACGCCCCACACGCTGCTGGTGGAGGTCTTCACCAAGGCTGGAGGCGGAACGATGGTTCGGGTCGACGAACGGTGACGACCGGACTTGCGCAGACACGGGACTGGATCTTCGATCTCGACAACACGCTCTATCCGGTCCAGACCGGGATCAGTCACCAGAGCGGGATTCGGATGCGAAGCTTTCTCAAGGAGCGCCTTGCGATCACCGACGACGGGAAGGCCTGGGCGCTCCAGCGCCGGTATTTCCACGACTACGGCCTGACGCTGGTCGGGCTGATCCGTCATCACGGAGTGGATGCGCAGGACTACTTCGACCATGTGTACGATCTCGACCTGTCGGCCATCGAGCCATCGCCGGATCTCGCTGCGGCACTCGCGATACTGCCGGGGCGACGCACCGTTTTCACGAATTCCCCCAACGAGCACGCCGAGCGGGTCTTGGACCGGCTTGGTTGTCGCGCCCAGATTGATGCGATCTTCTCGATCCAGGATGCGGAGTTTCAGGCTAAACCGGCACCGTCCGCGTACCGCAAGCTGGTCAACAAGTACGCGATTGTCCCGGGGCGGGCGGCCATGTTCGAGGACATACCGCGCAATCTCCGGCCGGCCGCTGAACTGGGGATGCGCACCGTCTGGATTCGTAGCGAGATGCCCGAACATCTGATGGACGGCATGAGCGAACACGATTTTGATTTCGTCGTCGATGACCTTGCCGGTTTTCTGGCGGGCATGTCTGGAGACCGGAACCAGGGGGGCCGCGCATGAACCCGAGTACGCTTGAGGCAGCAATCGAGGCGGGCTGGGAAGCCCGCGATACCATTTCTGTCGATTCCGAGGGACCACTGCGTGGCGCGGTGACCGAGGTTCTGGCCCGACTGGATTCGGGCGAACTACGGGTCGCCAAGAAGCAGGCCGGGGCCTGGCACGTCAACGAGTGGGTCAAGAAGGCGGTTCTCATGTCGTTCCGGCTCACGCCAACCGTGACCATCTCCGGCGCGGCCGGTGGCGGCGAGTGGTGGGACAAGGTCGATTCGAAGTTCCTGGGATGGACCGCCGAACGCTTCGAGCAGGCGGGATTCCGGGCGGTCCCGGGGTGCGTGGTCCGCCACTCTGCCTACGTGGCGCCCGGCGCTGTGCTGATGCCGTGTTTCGTGAACCTTGGCGCATACGTGGGCTCCGGCACGATGATCGATACGTGGGCCACCGTCGGGAGCTGCGCGCAGATCGGACGGAACTGCCACATTTCCGGTGGGGTCGGGATCGGCGGCGTACTGGAGCCGGTCCAGGCGAGTCCGGTCATCATTGAAGACAACTGCTTTATCGGCGCCCGATCCGAGGTTGCCGAAGGCGTGATCATTGAAGAGGGCGCGGTACTCTCGATGGGAGTGTTCATCGGTCAGTCCACGAAAGTTGTGGACCGGTCGACGGGCGAGTTTGTGCGCGGCCGCGTGCCGGCCGGCGCAGTCGTGGTGCCGGGCACGCTCCCCGGAAAACCCCTTGCAAACGGTTCGCCCGGACCCGCGTTGGCGTGCGCCGTCATCGTCAAGAGGGTGGACGCCCAGACCCGAGCCAAGACGTCGGTGAACGACCTGCTGCGCGACTGAACAGCTTTCAATATCCTCGCCCGTTGGCTTGGCAGCGCGATCGCGCGCGGCAACAGGCCCTGACCTCGCACGTTCGCCTGTGGCACGGGAGAAGTCGGGTGGGCCAGCCAGGATCCGAGGCGCCCGTCACGCCGTCTCGTGCCCAGTTCCTTTCCTGCTGCGAGCCAACATGGGCGCGTCAGTATCCGGGGGCTCCACTCCGTCACGTGCAACGGCCTGACGATGATCGCTTAGCCGGCGACACTTGCGATCGCCAATGAACCTCTTGCAGGATGTCGGTTGATCCGGAACCCGGGGGGAACAGGTATGGCACTGGAAATGCTTACAAGCTGTATGGGCTGCAACGGCTCTCTGACGCCCATGGGTGAAGCGTGGATCTGCAGCTATGAATGCACCTTCTGCACCCAATGCCGGAACAGGATGGACGGGATTTGTCCGAACTGCATTGGCGAATTGTTGCGCCGTCCAACCCGGGCAGCCAGGACCTAGAGCGTTTCTCGAACTCGCGCCGTCGTTGGTAATTCTTGACGACTCGTGGTGTGATTCGAAGCCGGCAGAGATTGGGGCGCTTGCGGGAGAGCCAACCTGGAGCGGAACGGCCTCCCTCGGGGCGGTGCACCGCACGGCAGCGCTACGCCCTGCTCCGGTACGCGATTGTCAGATTCCGGGTCGGTGAAATCGAACTTGGCGGCAAGCTGAGCAGCAATCGTTTCCCGGGCTGGGGGCCTGCTGCTCTAGATGGTGCGCCTGCCTCCAGGTCGGAAGCGCTGCAGGTAGGCAGGCGCAATTCCCTCGAATGCCGTCGGCAGGACGTCGAGGTCGGCAAGCGTGAGGGAGTCGTCGGCGACCACGTTGTCCTTGGCCAGAAGCAGGAGCTGGTCACGGGTCAATGGCGGATTGGGAAGTGCTTCCATCATGAAGGCCGGCAGCCAGAGCGCCGCACGTGGCACCGGGACCAACGCGCACTTCCGGGAAATCTGGCCTCGGGTCCACCTCAGAATCTCCAAGAGCGAGCACGTTCGGGGGCCGCCAAGTTCATAGATACCGCCTGCCGCTTCGGGCTTCGTTGCAGCTCGAAACACCGCCGCGGCGACGTCGTGGACATAGACCGGCTGCAGCCGTGTGGTGCCACCGTCGGGCACCGGAATTGCGGGGGCGACCCGCATCGCGGCGGCAAACCGGTTGAAGAACCGATCTTCGGGGCCGAACACCACGCTGGGCCGCAGGATGCACGTGGAGGAACAGCTCTCCACCGCACGTTTCTCGCCGAGTCCCTTGGTGCGGGCGTAATGGGTTTGCGCGGCCGGGTCCGCTCCGATCGCCGACAGCTGGATGAATCGCTCCGCCTGGACTGCGGCTGCCGCGGTGGCACAGTGAGTGGCGCCATCGACATGGACCGACTGAAAGGTCTGCCGTCCTGCGGGAGCCAGGATGCCTACAAGGTTGACGACGGCACGAGCGCCCTGAACGATCGGAAACAAGGTGGACGGTTTGCGGACATCAGCAGCTACGGGCGCGACTTGGCCGAGATCGCCGAGTGTGCGGAGAAAGCCGGAGAGGGCCGGTTTACGTGTGCCGGCCCGCACGCGCCACCCCGCTCGGGCGAACTGGCGCACAACGGCGCGCCCGAGAAAGCCGGACGCACCGAGAATGGCAACGATCGGAGCGGAATCAGTCACTGGTTGTAGACGAAGACAAGACAGTTGAAGCGCGCGTGGGTGGCGGAAGGTTAGCCGTTCCGGTTTTCAGGTGCAGACCCCCGGACTCTTGCAGTGCGCGCCGGTCCGCTGATTGTTTCCATCCCTTGATCCACCAGGGTATGCGCAAGGCTCGACTGCGCCGTTCCCGCGCCGTCCGCAACGGAGCCGCGAACCTCGTCCCGGAAGGGCCGCCGCGCGCCGAGGGGCATCTGCAAGCCGGCTGTCACCTGAAAAAGCCATCATTCCAAACAAGTCTGACCACTAGGCTGCGAACGAGAAGATGAATTAGTCCATGCCAACGAGTGGATCCATCACACCTTGGTCCTCGGATGAACGCCCGACGTGGCTCGCCGGACAGGATCCGGATTTCGATGCGGGACGATCCGGCAGCCGTCTCAGCCGGACGCTTTTCAGCGCAGAAACAAGAACCGCGAGACGCTGGGGACGATCGCCGACAGGAACCGCGTCATGGTCATCCGCCGTGATGCCAAGATCAGAGTCGCGGCAATGTGGCTTGTTTGCAACCTACCTCCTCCGGCCCCGAATATCGAACGATGCAATCGTCCAACTTGAGCCGTCGCGCGGGCGCCGAGCGCCGACACCTGCTCTCGATCGACCACTGTTCGCGGTCCGAACGAGTGCCGCCCCCAGGATAGGAACGATCCATAAAATTCCAGCGCCTCAACGTTTTGTCTGGAAGCTCGCCAAAATCTCAAATCCGCCCTTGTCGGCAGCACGCGCCAAATTGCCAGCACGATGAACATGATCAGTGCCGCCACCGGCACCGACAACAGACCCAACAGTCCCAGTCGTTTGGCCTGATGTTCCGCGAATGCTTCTTCGCGCAACGTCTGGCGAAGCGCTATGGCATCTCTCTTGAGCGGTTCGATGCGCTGCGGTGGAACGGCAACGTGTTCCGGCCTTCCTAGCTCTGGATTCCAGTATGGCAACCGGATTTCGTTGATGTAGGTGACGTCTTCGGTCTCAACGTAAATGTCCCAGGACTGTTCAAGATGGGCGATGAAGCCGGCGTCGGTCTTTTCGGTCTTGGTTGACACTTCGGTGCTCAGGACCCGGTGGCCGTTGCTCGGGCCCAGGACGAGTTCGGGCAGATGGTCGGCGGTAATGCCGGCAACGGTCAGCGTTACCTTGCGGCGCACCGTGTCGCCGTTTTGGATTTCACTAAATTCGCGCGACCACGAGTCCTGCATCGTGACGTCGCGTGAGACGATCCAAGCATCCTCAGCAAACTCCGGGCTCTTCGGATGAACAACAATCGTTTGTTCCGGGTAGATTTCCTTGAATTCGATACTCCGGCCATTGGCCGGCTCAGAAATCCCAGTGACAATGATCGGTGGAATCACGATGGTCCCACTCTCCTCGGGTACGATCGCAAGCCGCGTTTCGTGGCTGTACTTCTTGCTCCCGAGTGTGCTGTACCCCTCCGCGTCAAGTATCTCGACTTGCCGTGTGTGTGCGCGCGCGAGGACGTCGGAGCGGACGCCGTTGATAACTGGCAGGTCGAGCCGAACACGCTTGAGTGGGTCGGACGAAATGAACTGGATGTGCAGCACGATTTCACCGCCGACATAGGCACCCTTTGTCGCGATAAACTCTGGTTCCAGGGTGACGCTAAACCACAGGCGATCCGCATCGTCCGTCTGTTGCGCAAAAGCGGCTACACCGGAGGCGCATAGGCAGAGGAAACAAAGTAGACCGCGGATCATTCGTTAGATCTCGCGAGCCTGGTTTCATAGACCGCGAGCATTCGTGCGCGCAGAACCTTTTCGGGATCGTCGTGAATCCTGCGCAGCAGCACCTCTGCCGGACGAGTGCTGGTCCTCGCCTTTAGGTCGACGGTTCCAACAACCCGATGATCTTGGCGGCCGCGATCTTCACTCGATCGGCCGATGGCGGTTGCACTGCCGACATCGCCCGTCGTGTCGACCGGCTTGGGTCGCTCTGCGGTTTCGCTGTCACTGACTTCGTCGGTGTCGTTTGTATTGCCTGCCGTATCGCTTTGCGGGGAATCGGCTGCTTGGGCCCGGTTCGACTCTCCTTCCTGAGGTTCTGTGACGTTGTGCTCGTCGATCGGAGGCGGCGCTTGTTCCGGTATGTCCTCCGGTTCCAGAGAGTCCTCTTCCGGCTCCGACAGCTTTTGCACCAGCGCCAGATTGTGGCGCGCATCCATATGTTCCGGGTCGAACCGCAAAACCCTTCGATAGGTTGCGATGGCATTGGGCCAATCGCGCAAATGGGCATAACTGTTGCCCGTATTGTACAAGCTCAGCACCGTCTCCTCGGTTGAGAATTCGCGCAACGCCTGCGCATACCGGCCTGCCCGGTAGGCTGCAATGCCGCGCCACGATGTCTCCCTGAAGAACAGGAGCGCCAAGTCCGGCCTCTGATTGTCCATGAAATCGACCGCGATCTCGAAATCGGTCGGGGCACGTTCGATCCTCGGCCACAGCCACGATATGGCGACGACACTCGCCGCGATTGCGCCCCAGCCGAGCGCGCGCCAAATCATCAGGACCGGGTCCGACGAAAAAAGAGTAGCCACAAACATACGGCGGCGGCGATCAGCCAAGGCCCTAATGCGAATTCCGCCGCGTCGTCGCTGTCTCGGATGGCTTCGGCGACTTTGCCATCCAAGTCTTCGATGACGGCGCGGATCGCGGTTTCGTCGGCCAGCCGCGCCCCAATCCGATCAGCATATCCATCCCAAGCGGAGATATTGTCGCCATCCACGACCAGCGCCCGTAGCCAATCGCCGGCTGCCGTCGCGTCTCCTGCAGGTACCCCACCGCCGGTCACCAGAACCAACTGCCCGACGGCCATACCTGCCCGGGAGAGCAACAACTCGGCATGATTGATCGCAATGCCCGGCGCCCGTCCAGCAACCGGCATGACCTCGGGCTTGATCACTTGCAAGTACCGGTCAAGGTGCGCCCGATCGGTCGTGAAAGGCACAATGTCGAACGCTTCCGCCGTAGCGACAACGAGCGCGGTCGGCGTCGTGGGGGCAGCGTCCAGAATTCTGTAGGCGATCAACCGTTGGTGCTCGACATCGATGCTTGCGCCGACATCCAGGGCGATCACCCGCCCGGCAAGATTGCCATATGGCGTCGGTTCGACGAAGTCCAGGATGGGGCGGGCCAAGACAAAGACCAAGAGCGCCCAAATCGTCAGCCAGAGCACCACCGGCAGCCGGTTTTGCGAAACGACCTGTTTGGCCATAAAGGACCGCATCGATTTATCGATGATCCGATGCCAATGGCCGGGCAAGCTCATCGTCGTTTGGCCGCGCCAAAGCGTAAGCCACACCACCAAGCCGAATGCCGGGATCAGCAAGAGAAGAGCAAATGGGTGCGCGAAATTCATGCTTTGCGAATCTCTTGAACGACCAGACCGGCAAGCAACAGCAGCACCAATGCGACAGCGTAGAGTGACCAATCGCGCACGATGTGGTTTTCTTCCTCGGGTCGCGTGGTGGGTTCCATGTCGCTGATCTCGCGCGACGCTGCAGCCAGGTCACCCGTCGTTTTCGCCCAGAAGAACTCGCCTTGGGTGTTGTACGCAATGTTCTTGAGGACATCCGCGCCATCGGCTTCGATGCTGGATGCGAAGCCAACGGTGTGGATGCGAATTCCGTGTTGCGCCGCCAGATTGGCCGCGTCGAAGCCGGTTAATTCGCCCGAATTGTCTTCGCCGTCAGACAACAACAGCAGCACCCGGCTGGCTTCCGGTTCCTGGTCGAACGTCTTGACCGCCAGTCCGATGGCGCGGCCGAGATCGGTTCGATGCCCCGGCAGACCGATTTCCAATTCGTCCAAGACAGCCGCGACGGCGTCGACGTCGTAGCCAAGCGGCGAAATCAAGTACGCCTCATGGCCATAGGCGATCAGGCCGACACGGTCGCCCTTGCGCGACTTGATGAAGTCCTTGAGCATTCTCTGGACGACTACGTAGCGGGGTACGCTGGCACGATCCAAGACCATGTCCTGCTGCTCCATGCTGGCTGACAAGTCGATAGCGATCATCAAATCGCGGCCAGTCGGCGTCAGGAGAATCGAGTCGCGGCTATACGGCCCAGCAAGGGCAACCAGGAGTAGGGTCCATCCCAGGGCCTTGAGCCAGAGGTCTTCCGGTCGGCGCCGGTGGCGGCGTCGGCCCTGTACGGACAAACCGGAAAACAATCCCCGAATCGGCGCCGGTACTGGCAGCGCCGCATTCGTGGCGATTGCGGGCAGGACGCGCCAGGCCAGGAACGGCAGCGGCAGAAGCACGAGTACCCAAGGGCGCAACAGATCGATCATCGCCCGAGTTCTACGCTCAAGAAGTCAATGAACTCGGCCTTTTCGGTTTCCGAGACTGTATCGGGATGACGGTAGGCGAGCTGGGGCAGGGTGACTGGACGTTGCGCCCGGTCCGATAGGCTGGCAGCAAATGCGAGCAACATGGACCACTGCGCCGAGTGATCCTCGACTTGGACGATACGGGCAAACTCGGTCTTGGCGCTTCGCCGCCAACTATTGGCTCGCCAGATTCGCACCGCGAAAATCGCGCCGATGACGACCGCCAAGGTCATGTACGGCCAGGGGACAAAGGCGATCGGCGCGACCGCGCCGAAGTCTGCGGGCAAGTGAATGTCTCGCAACTGGGCGAGAACTGTGTCCTCGTTCACCGCTCTGCCCCCGGAGACAGAAGGCCGCCGCTTGCGGCTTCGGTAATCTGCCAGCCGTCTCCGAGGAGTGTGCGGCGCAGAGTGCGGCGTAGTTCCTGCACAGCGTCTTGATGCCGGTTCGCCATCGATTTTGAGACCGTCGCCAGACGACGCAAGGGATCGCCGGCCGCCTGGTAGGGGTAACGCCCGGAGGGAAACGGGCGATGAAACATGGGATCCTCGATGATGATGGCGCGAAAATGTCGGAAAGCGTTCAATTCGCGCACCTTCTCGGTCAAGGCAGGCGTTGTGTCTCCGAAATCACTGAAGACGCATAT
This sequence comes from Alphaproteobacteria bacterium, assembly GCA_965215575.1. Taxonomy (GTDB): domain Bacteria; phylum Pseudomonadota; class Alphaproteobacteria; order TMED109; family TMED109; genus VXPW01. The sequence goes on along the minus strand of OZ244069.1, from coordinate 490,765 downwards.
CTCGTCACCAAACTTCAGTAGTCCGCTGGCGGTGTCGACCGCTGCGGCCAATTCGTCCCCATCGTGATGCTCTGTCCGCGAAAGCGCTGCACCGTAACTGTCCTCGAGATGTTTCAGCAAGAATAGGACATGACCCCGCCCTCGCCGCGGGCGAACCACCACCTGATCGGGTACGACGACCATACCGACGGGCTCCTGCAACGCGAAGGCTTCCCAAGCCATGTGCGCTGCCATGAGTGCCGCGGTCTTGGCCATGGGTCGCGTTTCGGTGCCGAACAGGAGATGCGTTCGCAAGTCGAGGATCAGCATCCGGGCGAGATGCGATTCCGCCACGAACCGCTTCATTTGTGCGCGTCCGGTACGCGCCGTGGCGCGCCAATCCATCCATCGAATATCGTCTCCGGGCACGTACGGACCGACACTTTCCAGGTCCATGCCCTGAGCGCGACGGCGGCCGGGGCGCATGCCGGTCGGATAGCGTTCACCTGGCAACAACCGACCACGCACATGACGCGGTTGCATAGCCATTAGTTCGCGCAAGGTCAGTTTTGTCGGATCTGTCGTACCCGAGTTGGACGCCTTGGCACGACTAAACCACACTGACCTGTTCCAGCAGGTTTCGGATAATCTGATCCGGGCTAACGCCGTCCGCTTCTGCGCGATAGGTCAGACCCATCCGATGCCGCAAGACGTCGGGAACCAGCGCGTATACATCCTCCGGCAGCACGTGATCGCGTTCCATTAACCAAGCGCGCGCCTGCGCGGTTCGCGCCAGTGACACCGATCCGCGCGGGCTCACAGGATGGGACAGGTGCTCGTCCACTCCGTTCAGGCTTTTCGGATCGCCGCGTGTGCCGGACATCAGGCGGACGATATAGTCGCGTATGGGATCGGACAGATGCACGTCAAGCACCAAGCGCCGCGCCTCTGCCAAGTCTGCCTTTGGGATCGGGGTAGACGCTTCGCTCGGCGTCAGTGCATCCACTGCCTCTTGAAGGACCAGATCGAGAATGTCTCTTTCCGTGGCGAGGTCCGGATAGTCGACCGTAACATGCAGCAAGAATCGATCGAGTTGCGCCTGTGGCAGCTCCCACGTTCCCTCATGCTCGATCGGGTTCTGCGTCGCAATGACAAAGAACGGCGCTTCAAGCTTGAAGGTCTTCGTGCCGCTGGTGACCTGCCGCTCCTCCATCGCCTCGAGCAACGCTGACTGTACCTTTGCCGGGGCGCGGTTGATTTCGTCGGCAAGAATGAAATTTCCGAAGACCGGCCCCGTCTGAAAATCGAATCTCTGTTCGCGTGCGTCGTATATCGAAGATCCCGTCAAGTCGGATGGCAGCAAATCCGGGGTAAACTGAATTCGCTTGAACACGCCTTCCATCCCGTGCGCGAGCAGCCGCGCAACGCGGGTCTTGGCCAATCCTGGCGCGCCTTCCAGCAGGATATGGCCGTCGGCCAAAAGCCCGATCAACAATTTCAGCACCGTTTGGCTCTGACCAACCATGCCGGATTCGAGTCGGCCTCTCAGGTCAACAAAGGACGGACGAACAGACACGTGATCAACACTCCTTTTCCCGCGATCACCTTAAACACGAGCCAGGGCGCATAAACCCGGACGCACTTTGCCAAGCTCACGCGACCATCAATGAAGCGGTGTCTGCGGGCGAGTCGCGCCGAACTGTGGGACAAGTGAGAAGATGTGTTCCGGGCGATTTTCCTAAGTGACTGTGACTATTTGCACAACTAGCAAGTGATTGGCGGAGGGAGGGAGAGGGATTCGAACCCTCGATACGGTGGCGGCGGAGGGAGAGGGATTCGAACCCTCGATACGGTTTCCCGCATACACGCACTCCAAGCGTGCGCCTTCGACCACTCGGCCACCCCTCCGGACGGATTCAGCGTAGCAGTTCGTGCGATCCGCTCAAGCGGAGACACGCTGTGAACGCTGGAGATTTTCCGGGCAGTACAGGACAAATGTGGCCCCGAAGGTCATGCGCTGCAGGTGCGCCGGGAAGGATCCGCCCCGGGACACTCCGGAAACTTGTCCGTCGAGGTGAAGGACGCCGTCAGATGCGTGTGGATGGATGATGAGCGCCGCGGTCCAACCGGCGCGACCTACCGGGACTGCGTCGATATCCGGCGATCGGGCCGAACACCGCTACACGCTTGACGGTGCGCGTCACCCGCTACGCACGTCGCTCGCCGCAGCCACTTTGTCTTCGCCGGATTGCGCGGCAAAAATGGAGGTGTAGCCGCCCGACCAATCCGGCGGAATGAGGCACGGGCGCGGATCGTGATGCGCCCAACGGGCCGCCCTGCCGCGAATCACCTCTCCGACGCGGGGCGCCGGTTCCGGATGCGGGGTGTACGGAAATGCGTCGGCCGATGCGTAGGCGTTGAGGAGGAGCGGCCGGCCACAGCTGTTCACGCTTGGCGGCGATCCATGCACTGTGCGGCAGTTGTGGACCGTAACGGAGCCCGCGGGAGCCTCAATGTAGGCGGCCCGACCCACATCCAGGCACTCGACGTCGCGGTCGCTGAGGCAGCCTCTCCATTCGCCCTCGTCGTCGTATTGGTCGAAAAGGTCGCCGCTGTGGCTCCCGGGAATGAAGCCGAGCGCGCCGTCTTCGAGGGAGGTCTCCTGGAGAAGGAGTCCGATCGTCAACGGGCTGTAATTCGTGTGCGGATAGAACTGGATGTCCTGATGCCAGTCCACTTGATCACTGCCGTCGTTCCACTTGAAATTAAGCTTCGAATGGTGAAACACGACATCGGGTCCCACGAGGTCTGCCGCCACATCGGCGAGGACACCGGTGGTGACTTCCCAGAAAAGCGGGTGATGCTGGTGCGGCCTTCGCAGCCGGCGCAGGCGCGGGGATTCCGCCGAGTGCCCCGGCGCGAGGTCAAACATCTCCCCGGTTTGGGTCTCGTTCCTGCTCTCTTCGAGGAACTGATCGACTACCGATCGGATCCGTGCCACGTCACTCGCGCTGAACAGCGATTCCACAACGACATAACCGTTCCTGAAGTAGAACTCGCGCTCGGCATGGTCTAGGACCCGCCCTCCATGAGAAAGTACCGCTTCGGGGGTCATCGGCGCGATCTCCTTGGCGGGGCATCCGCCTTCTGATCTCCAGACCTCATATTGCCATGTTCCGGCGCGAACAGTTTCCCGCCCGAGGGCCGGCTCGCGGGGCCGGCAACGCGCGTCCGATGGTGGCCTTGCAACTTGGCTCACGGCATGGAGGACTGGCTCTGCGCAGGCGATCCAGGAAACTGTGGCGTCGAAGCTCGCCGTCTCAGGGGCTCAGACCGGCCGGTCACCCTCAAGCTGGATTCGCAACATGCGCCGCTGATATCCGTGATAGTCGTTGAGCGGATAATGGAGCGCGGCGCGATTGTCCCAGAAAGCGAGCGAACCGGGTCGCCACTGGAAACGGCACGTGAACGCCGCCTGGGCTTGGTGAGCGAACAGCCACCGGAGCAACGGCTCGCTCTCCGCCTCGGTCATACCTGCGAAGCGGACCGAATGTGCGCTGTTCACGTAGAGGGTTCGCCGCCCGGTCTCAGGGTGGGTCCGAACAACCGGATGCTCGGCCTCGAAGGTCGTCTGCTGCAACTGGCTTGAACGTGGAGCGCGGGTTGCCGATACGGCTGCCCCGTCCGACCGATTGACGGCGCGGAGCCGCAACAGCATGTCCTTCATGCCGGTCGACAGGGACTCGTAGGCGAGATAGCCGTTGGCGAACAGGGTGTCTCCGCGCGCCGGCGGGACCTCAAGCGCATAGAGTAGGCTTCCCATGGGCGGTTGCTCCAGATAGGCAGTATCGGTGTGCCATAGCCCGCCGAAATTGATGGTCTCGTCTTCGCGTTTCAGGACCTCGATGACATGCGGCTCATCCGGAAGCCCCTGCACCATCGGATAAGGCATCGTCGTGCCGAACAGTCGCGCGAACCTGGCCAGTTCGCCGGCGCGAAGGTCTTGGTCACGGAAGAACACCACAAGGTAGCGAAGAAGCACCTCGCGGACGGCCTGCGCCGTTGGTGGATCGAGAGCTTTGGCAAGATCGAGGTCGTGAATCTCGGCTCCCAGAGCTCCGGGGAGTGGGTGGACGGTAAAGGGCCGCGCCTCCTGCCTCATCGCGCGAGAATCTCGTCCGCGTGCCATGCCTCCTCCTGTTGCCGGATCTTGCGAGACTTGGCTGTATCCGATCCCGCGTGACCGACGCGAGCCAAGCCTAGAGCCGCCGTCCTGTTCCTGCCCGATGTCGCATGGAGGTCATGCTGCGATGTCTGCGCTCAAGGGTTGCGGCTGCTTCCGGCGCCCGTCCGACCGCGCTGCCGACCCGCTTCGTAGAGCGCGATCGCGGAAGTGGCCGCCACGTTGAGGCTTCCCTGAGCGGCGACGATGGCGATCGAAACGAGGGCGTCGCAATGTGTGCGGGTTCCAGGCCCAAGTCCCCTGCCTTCCGCGCCGAGCACTAGGGCGACCGGCCGGCGGCCGCCAATGCGTCCGATGGCCGCCACCAGCGGCTCGGGTCCGGCCGGGTCCAGCCCCAGACATACGAACCCTGACTCTCGCATCGCGCGGAGGGCTTGGGAGAGATTGCGCGCCCGTACGACAGGCACCGTCTCCAACGCACCGGAGGCCGCCTTGGCCAGGGCAGCGGTCTCGCCCGGAGCATGGCGCTCGGGAAGTACCAGGAATGCGGCCCCGAAAGCGCCGGCCGAACGCAGCACTGCGCCCACGTTCTGCGGATCGGTGACACGGTCGAGGCAGACGGCGATAGAGCCTGACCCCGCCTCCCCGCACAGGCGAGTGAGGTTTGCCGAAGGGAGCAGCTCCGTCTCGAGAGCCAAGCCTTGGTGCACGGTCCCGGCCACGAAAAGCTGGTCGATCGTCTGGCGGGCACAGTCTTCGGGGGACAGTGCGGCCCCCCGTTTTCGGAGCAAATGAGCGCACGCTCGAGCCAGGCCATCCCCCGCCTCACGGGCGACGAGCACGCGGCGGATGCAGCGAGCGGGATTCTGGAGCGCGGCCCGGACCGCGTGGCGCCCGCACAGCCAGACGGTTGCGGGCGACCGTGGCTGCGACTTCCGGGAACGATTCGCCGGACGGCCCCGATTCGATCGGGGATGGCCGCGCGCGCGCGAACTCACGCCGGAAGGGGCTGCACGCCCTCCCGCTCGAGCATTGCGCGCTTCACGTCGGTGCCCCAGCCATAGCCCGCTATTCGGCCGTCATGACCGATGACCCGGTGGCATGGGACCAGCCATGCCACCGGGTTGGCGCCGTTCGCCTGTCCGACCCACCGCGTACCCTTCGGCGTCCCGAGGCGGCAAGCGATATCGCGGTAGCTGCGGGTCTCCCCTTTCGGGATTGCGAGGAGTTCGGCCCATACTTGGTGCTGCCGTTCGGTACCGGTCAGGCGGATACGGGCCTCTCCGCTCTCGCACAGGGTCCGGGCTCGATCGGCCAGCGCCCCTCGATCTTCGCGGAACTCGGCCAGAGGCCAGTGTGTGCGCATGGACGCGAGGACATCCGTCCGCGAGCGGTTGCCGCAGAAGGCGATTCCTACGATGTCACGCGCATCGCCGAGGACGAGCATGGGGCCGAACGGCGAGTCGAACCAACCGTGAAAGAGCACCTGCCCGCGCCCGCGTACCGCGCGCGGCCCAGTTGCGACGTCCCACGCAATCCGCAGTAGGCCAACCTTGTCGGGGTGCGGCTGCGCGGGCCTGGCAACCGGATGGGTGGTACCGTCGGGGTGCTTGCAGTCAGTCATGGTGCGCTCCGTGCAACGGGTGTGGGAAGGAAGGTCCCGGCGTCAGTTGGCTCCCGGTTCCGGAAAGAAGGCGACCGGCGTCATGAGTCGGTTCTCCTGCGCAACCAATGCGCCCAGCTTGGCACTCTCCGCGATGTAAGCCAGCCAGCCCGAGTCCTTCCACATCGCCGCCCGCTTCGCCTCGCGATCCCCGGCATTCTCGTAGACCCAGATGTGGATGTACTGGTTCGGGTCAGGGGTCTCTGTGACGAGATAGGCAAGCGGTTGGCCTAGATTGCGGGTCTGGGGTTCCTTGCCCATTCGCTCGTAGAGCTCGAGGTGTTTCTTGATGGTGCCGGGCCGGCAGGTGTACGTGCGGACATCGAGCAGCATGCGGGTCTCCGTGGACTGGAAGGGAAACCCAAACCGTACAACGGCGCGATCCATTCGGATAGCGGGATGCGAGAAACAGGCGGCAGACCGACGCTCACGTGGTCCGACGGAATGAGTCTGGCACACACCGTATACTCCTGGGGACGACGGAGATCAGGGTTGTGCCGGACATGGCGGCAGAGCGGCAGAGTGTTGGCAAGCAGGACCGCGCGATATCAGAGATCCCGCGGACTGTGGTGGACGGCAAAGACCGACCGCCGTCGGCCACGGAGGCCGCGGACGTTGCCGGCGCTGTGGACGCGGCGTTGTCCCCCCTGGACCCGGAGCACGAACTGGCCGCGATGCGGCGGGATCCCGCGGCCCGCGCACGCATATTTCGTGAAGGCGTGTACCCCTACAAGCGCAAGCTCGAGACGTCGGCTTACGAGAAGCAGAAGCAGAATCTTCAGGTCGAGTTGCTGAAGGTCCAGAACTGGGTCAAGGAAGCCGGGCAGAAGATCGTAATCGTGTTCGAAGGTCGTGACGCCGCCGGCAAGGGAGGCACAATCAAGCGCTTCATGGAACACCTGAATCCACGTGGCGCCCGCGTGGTTGCGCTCGAAAAGCCAAGCGAGCGCGAGCGGGGGCAATGGTACTTCCAGCGCTACTTCCGGCACCTGCCGACGTCCGGCGAGATCGTCCTGTTCGACCGCTCCTGGTACAACCGCGCGGGCGTCGAACGGGTCATGGGTTTCTGCACGGGACGCGAGTACCTCGAGTTCTTGCGCCAGTGCCCCCAGATCGAGCGGATGCTGGTCAACAGCGGCATCTGGTACTTCAAGTACTGGTTCTCGATTACCCGGTTGCAGCAGAGCAGCCGGTTCGCATCGCGGAAGAATGACCCCCTCAAGCAGTGGAAGCTCTCACTGGTGGACGCCGCCTCGATGAACAAGTGGGACGCCTACACAAACGCCAAGGAGGAGATGTTCTTCTACACTGACACGGCGGACGCTCCTTGGACGGTTGTGAAGTCGGACGACAAGAAGCGGGCGCGAATCGCGTGCATGCAGCATTTTCTCTCGAACCTTCCGTATCCGGACAAGAATTCAGACTTGGTGACAGGGCCCGACCCGCTGATCGTGGGACCGGCCACAAATGTTGTCGAGCCTGACGCGCCGCCGCGGGGAGGGGGCTAGCCAGGTTTCCAGTTCCCGTCGTGGGGACGGGGCGTGCAATGAACGGGCGCAATCGGGTCGCTCATCCATTCGAGCAGAGAGTCCGGCGTCGCATATCGCATCGTCGCGGGTTGGCGGGAGTCTCGCTTGGTGCCTTGATGCCGTTGCTCGCCTTGTTTCTCGTAGAGCTTCTGGCAGTGGAGGCAAAATTGCCCCCGACGTCCCTTAGAACCGTCCTAGGCGCATTGCCGCGTCGCCGAAAGCGGAATGGCGGCCCTTGAGGACTGCGGCAATGCGGTTTACCGGCACCTCGGTCCGCCGAGCCGGTTTGGCCGCGCTTGCCCCGAGTGCTTCCAAATCCTCGCGCAGCGTGTCTCCTGGATAAGCGGGATCGCGCGCCACGACGTGCCTCCCAGTGAGCGGCGGTCATCGATTTCGATGCCGGTTGGGCCGGAGCTTCCTCCCGGCCATTCAAACCTCATCGGCCACTGGTTTTGGTCCGGATGCCCCACTGCCTCTTGCGGTGGTCCGGATCGGCTCCAAGGCACAATGCCACAGGTAAGGGCATGCTAGATTTTGGCGGTGACCCAGCTGACGATTCCGTCCTTCGAACCTGCGCCTGAGACCCCTTCCGGCAGCCAGAACGGGAAGGGCCTCACGCCGATGTTCCAGCAGTACTTTGCCGTCAAGGAGAAGCACCCCGACTGTCTGCTTTTCTTCCGGATGGGAGACTTCTACGAGCTGTTCTTTGACGATGCGAAGACAGTTGCAGGTGAGCTCGACATCGTCCTAACCAGTCGCGGCGTGAGTGACGGCGAGCCGGTGCCCATGTGCGGGGTCCCGGTCCATGCGAGCGACAACTATCTGGCCCGCCTTACCCGGAAAGGGTTCCGGATTGCCGTGTGTGATCAGGTGGAGCGCCCGGAAGAGGCGCGTCGGAGGGGTCACCGAGCGGTGCTCAAACGCGAAGTGGTGCAGGTCGTCACGCCGGGGACGGTGGTCGACGAACACCTGCTCGAGGCGCGCGAAAACAGCTTTCTTGCCAGCGTGGCTCGGGCAGGTTCGGAGCTCGCGGTCGCCTTCGCCGATATCTCGACTGGAGAGGTCGAGGTCGAGACGCTGGTGCCCGCAAGTCTGGAATCGGCGCTAGCGCGGGACGGGACGCGCGAGATCATCGTGGCTGACATGCTGGCGCGGGAGCCCGAGGTCAAGATCGTGCTGGAGGCGCATGGCGCGGTAGTGACGGAATTGCCGGCGGTGCGGTTTTCGTTCGAGTCGGCGGCCCGACGCCTACAGGACCACTACCGCGTGCGCACACTGGACGCTTTCGGCGAATTCGGCCGCGCCGAAGTCACTGCGCTCGGCGCGGTGTTCGACTACGCGGAACTCACGCAGCTGGGAAACCTGCCCGAGTTCCTGCCCCCCCGGCGGATCCAGCAGGACGGATACCTCGGGATTGACGCTGCCACGCACCGGAATCTCGAACTCACGCGCTCGCTCGCCGGTACGCATGCCGGGTCTTTGCTCGCGACCATCGACCGCACGGTGACCGCGGCGGGGGCGCGTCGTCTCGCCGCGGACCTGGCCCGCCCGCTGACCGATTGCGCACGCATCAGCGGACGCCTTGACCGGGTGGCTTGGTTCGCGGCCGATGGCGAGGTCCGGGCCCGCGTCCGGGCGGCCTTGCGGCGTGCACCTGATGCCGCGCGAGCTCTGGCGCGGGTGGCCTTCGGTCGTGGGGGACCCCGCGACCTTCGGCAGATTGCGGACGGACTGGCCGTGGCCGCCGAGGTTCGTTCGATCCTGGCCGTGCCGGAGCGTCCATTGCCCGGAACGCTGGGACGTGCAGCGGACGGGCTTGCCGACGAGGACAACCTTGCCGCACTGCTCGGTCGCGCGGTAAAGCAGGAGTCTCCCAGGCTGGTGCGCGAAGGCGGATTCGTGTGCTCCGGCTATCGTTCGGACCTGGACGAACAGCGCGCGCTCCGAGATGAATCGCGTCGGCTTATCGCCGTCATGCAGGCGGACGAGCGCAACGCCACAGGGGTCAACGCGCTCAAGATCCGCCACAACCGGGTACTGGGCTACTTCATCGAGGTCCCGTCCGCCCACGCCGAACGTATCCGGTCCGGCGACTCCGAGGGAAGGTTTCAGCACCGTCAGACACTCGCGGGCTCGTCGCGCTTCATGACACCCGAACTGACCCGGCTCGCCGAACGGATCGAACAGGCCGGAGATCGCGCCCAGGCCATTGAGGAAGAGATTTTTGCCGAGCTTTGTGAACGGGTCCTGGCCAGCAGTGGACCGATTCAGCGGATCGTGGGCACCTTGGCCGCCGTCGACCTCGCCCAGGGTTTTGCCGAGATCGCAGGCGAACGCGGTTACGTGCGTCCTGCCATGCACCTCGATACCCGGTTCCACGTGACCGGCGGGCGGCATCCAGTCGTCGAAGCCGCGTTGCCCGGGAGCTTTGTCACCAACGACTGCCATCTCGATGGAGACGAGCGGATCTGGCTCGTCACCGGTCCGAACATGGCGGGCAAGAGCACGTTTCTCCGCCAGAACGCGCTGATCGTCGTCCTCGCCCAGGCTGGAAGTTACGTGCCCGCGGAGGCGGTCGAGATCGGCATCGTCGACCGGCTGTTCAGCCGGGTCGGTGCTTCGGACGACCTCGCCCGGGGCCGGTCGACCTTCATGGTCGAGATGGTGGAGACAGCTGCCATCCTCAATCAGGCGAGTTCCCGCGCGTTCGTCATCCTGGACGAGGTGGGACGCGGGACGGCGACGTTCGACGGCCTCTCGATTGCCTGGGCCACCGTTGAGTACCTGCACGGCCGCAATCGTTGCCGCGCACTCTTCGCAACGCATTACCACGAACTCACGCAGCTTGCCGATCGCCTCGACGGGCTCGCCTGCCGGACCCTTCGGGTGCGCGAATGGGAAGGCGAAGTGGTGTTCCTGTACGCCATGGTTGAGGGAGTGAGTTCCCGTGCCTACGGCATCGATGTGGGGCGACTCGCCGGACTGCCTGGTGAAGTGCTGGACCGGGCGAAACAGATACTCGCGCGCCTCGAGACCGAGGGGAGTACCGCAAGCGGCGCGGCGCTCGGCGTGTTGCCGCCTCCAACGGAGCCGCCACCGCCGGATCCGGTCCGGGAGTTGCTGGACGGCATCGAGCCGGATGCGCTGACGCCGCGGGCCGCTCTGGACCTGGTCTATCGACTCGTGGAATTGCGGCGGAAGGGGTATAAGGCCCGGTAGGGCTAAGGAAAATGCGGTCCTTGCGTCGGCAGACAGACGGCCGGAGAAGGGCTTGGTCCCGAAGGAACCGGTTCGCAGCTTGAGATGACTGGCCATGGATATCGCTGAGCCCAGGAAGATCATCGCGCGGCGCGCGCTGGTCGTCGAAGCGGCCAAATTCCAGGGACAGTTGGATGGTGCGGAGGCTTGGCGGCAAGCGCTTGTCGGGCTCCTGAAGGATGCGGTCGCAGGCGGGCGGGCGGAGATCCGCGCACGCTTCGAGCAGAGCGGCGATGGCGGGACGGCCGCACGCGAACACGCGTTCCTGGTCGACCAGATCTTGGCAATCCTCGTGGACGGAGCCCGCTCCTGCCAAGTGGTCCCGGACGACGTCATCGACGACATGGCGGTGCTTGCGGTGGGAGGTTACGGGCGACGCGAGGTGTGTCCGTATTCAGACGTCGACGTGATGTTTCTCACGAGTTCCCACCCCCGACGCAATACCAAGGAACTGATCCAGTTCATCCTGTACGTGCTCTGGGACCTCAACTTCACGGTCGGTCACGCAGTTCGGGGCGTTGATGACTGCGTCAAGGCGGCCCGCTCAGACTGGACCATTGCCACGAACCTGCTTGACCATCGCTTCGTCTACGGCAACCAGCAGACAGCAGGACGATTCCAGCGCGCTTTCCGGTCGAGACTCGTCGAGCGGGTGGGTCCGGCGTTCGTGCAGGCCAAGGTCCTAGAGCGCGACCGGCGGCATGTCCGGATGGGCGACACGCGGTACGTGAACGAGCCCAACCTCAAGGAGGGCAAGGGGGGACTCCGCGATCTCCACCTGCTCCGGTGGATCAACCAGATTCTCTATGGCCGGAGCGACATGCGGACGGCGGTGGCAGAGGGGATTCTCTCCGAGGCCGACCGGGCTGCCTTTGAAAGCGCTCTGCGATTCCTGCTGTCGGTCCGATGCCACCTCCATTACGAGAGCGGTCGCGCTGAGGAGCGGGTGACGTTCGACGTTCAGCAGCCCCTCGCCGTACGCATGGGTTACCAGGACCGTCTTGGCGCGAACCGCATTGAGCGTTTCATGAAGCACTACTTCCTCACGACCAAACGAGTTGGCGAGATTACGGGGGTGGTGCTCTCGAGCCTCCGCGAGCAGCGCCGTGCGCGATCCGTGTTCGGCTGGCTGCGCCTCCCCGCCCGGAAGATCGAGGAGTTCGAGGTCAGGGACGGTGAACTGGCGTTGCCGAACTCCGCGGTCCTGGACCGTTCCCCGGTGGAGATTTTCAGGACATTCCGGCTTGCTTTGGAGCATGGCCTTCTTCTGCATCCCGTGCTTCGTCGCGAGGTGCAGGCGCGGGCGCGTACGATTGACGGTCTGCGGACCGATCTCGCGGCCGGCAAGCTCTTCCTGGACATCCTTGCGTCCCGAACCGACCCGGAGCCGGTGCTGCGGCAGATGGCGGAGACGGGCGTGCTGGGTCGCTTTATCCCGGACTTCGGGCGAGTGGTGGCGCAGACCCAGCACGACATGTACCACGTCTACACGGTTGACGAGCACACGATTCGGGCGGTCGGCATCTTGTCGGCAGTGGAACGGGGGACGGCGCCCGAGGACATGGCGTCGCTCACGCGCGTCTGCCGCAGCCTCCAGTCACGGCGGGTCCTCTACTTGGCCATGTTCCTTCATGACATCGCCAAGGGAAGAGGGGGCGACCACTCCATTCTCGGAGCGGAGGTGGCCGATGAACTGGCCCCTCGGCTGGGTCTCGACATGGAGGAGACGGCCACGGCCGCCTGGCTCGTGCGCGAGCACTTGTATCTGTCAGGGATGGCATTTAAGCGCGACGTGACCGATCCACAGTCAGTGGCAGATATCGTCGCGCACGTGCAGTCGCCAGAGCGGTTGCGACTGCTCTACGTGCTGACAGCCTGCGACATCGCCGCGGTCGGGCCGGGCGTGTGGACCCGCTGGAAGGCGGATTTGCTGGAAGAGGCGTTCGACACGGCGCTCGCAGTCATGCAGGGGGCGAGCCTGAAGGACACGCACGATGCCCGTATCGATCAGACGATGGACGGCTTTCGCGAGTTGATGACCGACTGGCCACTAGCGGACGTTGACGCGTTTGTCGAGCGCTGCCGCGCCCACTTCTGGGCCGTCCACGATGCAGGGACCTTGGCACGCATCGCGCGCGCGGTCCGCGCTGCCGACCGGGCAGGACGGCCCCTCGCACTCGACTGGCACCTCCGGTCCGGTGGCAGGACGGCGGAGATTACGGTCTACGCCCCTGGCCATCGCGGGCAGTTCGCACGCATCGTGGCGGCCATCACGCTGGCCGAAGCGAGCGTGGCGGACGCCAAGGTCATGACCTCCCGCGACGGCATGGCCATGGATACGTTCCTGATCGAGGCCCAGAGCGGTACCACATTTGACGATCCGCGCAGGATCAAGACTCTGCTGGCCTCGATCGAGAAGTTTGTTCGTGAGGAGCCGGACGTGGCCCAGATTCTCCGGGAGGTGCGGCCGCGCTTCCCGAGCCGCACCGACGTGTTCCGGGTCACGCCTCTGGTCCACGTCGACAACCATGCAAGTGCGACCCGCACCGTGGTCGAGATCGAGGCACGCGACCAACCCGGGCTGCTTCTGGCCATCGCGGGTGCGCTCGTCGAGCTCGGCGTGTCTGTCTCTGGTGCCCGGGTCGCGACGTACGGCGAGCGGGCGATCGACGTGTTCTACGTCCAGAACGGTTTCGGTGGCAAGATCACGGATGGGTCCGAACTTGAGCGGGTCCGCCGGCACCTCCTCGGCGTCCTGTCCACGATGCCCGGAAGCGCCGCCACGGGTCCGAAGGCTGCCTGAACCGCTTGCCGGATTCCGGCGAATTGCCAGCCCCGTTGCCACCGTCGGGGGCCTCACTCTCCTAAGCCGGGCCTTCGGACTTGTCCGCGACCTCATGATCGCTGCCGCCCTCGGCGCCGGGCCCCTTGCCGACGCGTTCTTCCTTGCGCTGCGGCTCCCCAACCTCTTTCGGGCACTGTTCGCCGAGGGCGCGTTCTCGGCTGCATTCGTGCCGGTCTTCGTCGCCCGCCTGGAGCAGCAGGGTCCCGCTGCCGCCCGGGCCTTCGGGGCGGCGGTTGCGTCCGTGCTGCTGGTAGTCCTGGTGCCACTGACGTTGCTGGCCGAATGGCTCATGCCGACGGTTGTATCGGTGTTGGCGCCGGGGTTTCCGGAGCACGGCGTTCGGTTCGAGGCGTCGCTGTCGCTCGCGCGCGTTGCTTTCCCGTACCTGATTCTCATCACGATGACGGCGTTCTACGCGGCTGTCCTCAACGCGCTTCTCCGCTTCGCCGCGGCCGCGGCGGCACCGCTCCTGCTGAACCTGGCGCTGATCGGCGCCCTGCTGGTTGTGACTCCGTGGTTCGAGACGCCAGCGCACGCGCTGGTCTGGGCCGTGCTGGCAGGTGGGGTGGCGCAGCTGCTGCTCGTCGGGGTGGCGTGCTGGCGTTCCGGGATGCACATTTTGCCAGGCCGGCCGGCGCTGACGCCGGAACTCCGGAAATTTGGCCGCTTGATGGGCCCCGGCGTGGCCGGGTCAGGAGTCACCCAGATCAACGTCGTGATCGGCACCATGTTCGCAAGCGTGTTGCCCGGCGCGGTGGCGTGGCTGAACTACGCGCACCATCTGGTCCACCTTCCGATTGCCGTGGTGGGCCTCGCGGTGCGGACCACCTTGCTGCCCGCGCTCGCGCACCGAATCCACGGCTCGGCCCCGGCCACTGGGCAGATCGAACAGCAACAGGCAGCGGCGATCGCAGTCGGCCTGTCGGTTCCTGCCGCGATCGGGCTCTGGGCACTGGCGGAACTCGCGATCGAGGTGCTGTTCGAGCGCGGGTCCTTCACGTCGGCGGACACCGCTGCGACTGCCGCTGCCCTCAGGGCCTACGCTATCGGAGTGCCGGCGATGGTCCTGACCCAGGCGACGGCCGCGTCCTTCTTCGCCCGCTTTGATACGACGACACCCGTCAAGGTCGCGGTGGTTGCGATGCTGATCAATGTGGCCCTGATCCTGTTGCTCATGCCGGGTCTCGGCCATGTCGGAATTGCTCTTGCGCAGTCCGGCTCGGCGTGCGTGCATGCGGGAGTGCTGATAGTGCTGGTCGTCCGGAGGAAGTACGCGACCATCGGCCGCGTGGCCTTCCGGAAAGCTCTGGGGATCGTCCTCGCGTCGGCTCCACTTGGCGCCCTTGTCCTGGCGGTGGACCCGCTCCGGGCCGGACTTAACGACGTGACCCCGTTTGCCGCGACCGCGACCCTCGTGCTTCTGGTGGGTACCGGAATGGCCACTTTTGGCGTTCTGATCATCGCTTTCGGAGTCATGCCGCGCGCCGAACTGGTCGCATTGATTCGGCGGGGACGTTCGTCTTGATTCGCGTGCCGTGCCGTGCTTGTGGCCCCGTGCCCGCGCTGGCTCTTTGCTATGGTGCCGCAACTACGGAATCGTGCGGGAAGTCTGATGCCTAGGGTGTTTTCAGGGGTCCAGCCCACCGGGAATCTGCATCTCGGCAACTATCTCGGCGCCATCCGGAACTTCGTGGCGCTGCAGGATGAGTTCGAGACCATCTACTGCGTGGTGGATCTTCACGCGATTACCGTCCATCAGGATCCGGAGCTCCTCCGGCAGAACATCCTCGAAGTGGCGGCCGTGTTCATTGCAGCTGGCATCGACCCCCAGCGCAGCATCATCTTTAATCAGTCCCGCGTGGTACAGCACGCCGAACTGGCGTGGGTTTTCAACTGCGTAGCGCGGCTCGGTTGGCTCAACCGGATGACCCAGTTCAAGGAGAAAGCGGGAAAGCATCGCGAGAACGCATCCGCGGGCCTCTACGTCTACCCGTGCCTGATGGCCGCCGACATACTCGCTTACCGGGCAGACCGAGTGCCGGTCGGAGACGACCAGCGTCAGCACCTCGAACTCACCCGGGACATCGCACAGAAGTTCAACCACGACTACGGTTGTGATTTCTTTCCGATTATCGAGCCGTTGATCCAGGGGCAAGCCACGCGCGTGATGAGCCTGCGCGACGGTCGCGCCAAGATGTCGAAATCGGACCCGTCGGAGCAGTCGCGGATTGGGCTGACCGACGACGCGGATGCGATCGCGAAGAAGATTCGCCGGGCGAAGACTGATCCCGAGCGACTGCCAGACGACTCCGCGCTGTCGGCAGAGGGAGAGTTCGAAGCGACGTTCGTCGAGGCCCGGCCGGAAGCGGCCAATCTCCTGACGATTTTCGCGGCTTTGGCTGGGCAGCCGTTGCAGGACGTGGTCGCGACGTATTCAGGCGCTGAGTTCAGCCGCTTCAAGTCTGATCTCACGGACCTGGCGGTGGCCACGCTTGCTCCTCTCGGCGATCGCACTAGAGGCCTCCTCGATGATCGCGCGGAACTGGAAGCGATTCTCGACTCCGGAGCCAACCGGGCGGAAGCGATTGCAGGACCGGTGGTCGACCAAGTAAAGCGCATCGTCGGCTTCCTGTAGGCCGGACGGGGACTTGCGCGGGCCATTGTCGCGTGGAGATCTACCTCCCCATCGCCGGGATGCCGGCGAACATCGTGCTCCTGCTAGGGATCGGGTTCGGCACCGGCATCCTTTCGGGCATGTTTGGTCTCGGGGGAGGGTTCCTGACCACGCCCCTCCTGATCCTGATCGGCATTCCGCCGACCGTGGCGGTGGGCTCCGAAGCCAGTCACATTGCCGCTTCCTCGGTCTCGGGACTGGTCACGCATGCCCGCCGGGGCAACGTCGATCTGCGCATGGGCCTCGTCCTGCTCGCCGGCGGCACGCTGGGCTCGGTGACGGGACTGATGATTTTCCGAATGCTCAGCCGGGTCGGCCAAATCGATGACGCCATCTCGCTGATCTACGTCGTGGTACTGGGCACGGTCGGCATCTTGATGGGACTCGAAAGCATCCGCGCCCTTCGCCGCCACCGGCTCGGAATCCGGCATCGGCCGAGCCGCCAGACGCTGCTTCGGAGCCTTCCGCTCCGGGTGCCGTTTCGCCGCTCGGGCCGGTACATGAGCGTCGTGCCGCCCCTGCTCACGGGGTTCGTGGTCGGCGTGCTGGCGACGGTCATGGGCGTGGGCGGCGGCTTCATCCTGGTTCCGGCGATGATTTACCTGCTCGGTGTTCCGACCCAGGTGGTCGTGGGCACGTCGCTCCTGCAGATCGCCGTGGTGACCACCATCGCCACGTTCCTGCACGCGGCCTTTAACCAGAATGTGGATTTGCTGCTCGGGCTCCTGCTGCTGATCGGAGCCGTCGTCGGGGCGCAGGTGGGATCACGTCTGATGGTTCGTCTCCGGGGAGAGCAAATCCGGTTCCTGATGGCGGGACTGGTTCTGCTCGTGGTGGCGATGCTGGGACTTGGTCTGGTCCTGCCGCCGGAGGATCCGTTCATCGTGGAGCGCGCCTCGTGAGGACACAGTGCGGCAGGCTATCGGCGGTCGCTGCTCTTGCTGTCGCAGGCACACTGGGCGGAAGCGCGCCGGCGCAAATGCCGATGCTCGTTGATCTGGCTGACAACCGGATCTCGATCGATGCGGCATTTACCGGTGCCGAACTCCTCCTGTTCGGCGCCCTCGATGGCAGGGGTGACGTCGTCGTTAGCATGTTCGGTCCGCCAGAAGCAATGGCCGTGCGCCAGAAGGTGCAGGTGGGCGGCCTCTGGCTCAACGGGGAGCCGGTGGACTTGGGGACGGTTCCCTCGTTCTATTCCGTTGCCGCATCAAGGCCGCTGGACGATATCGTGCCCGCGAATCTGCGACGCGACCTCGAGATCGGTGTCGAATACCGGGTGAAGGCGTCGGTGCCCGAGGAGCACAAGGCGGGGTTCATCAGGAATTTCACCCGGCGTGGTCTCTACGCGATGGAACAGGTCCCGGTGCGGATCGTCGGCGAGCGTTTGTTCCGGGTAACGCTGACCCTGCCAGCGGAAACGCCGCCCGGCGAGTACTGGGTAGAAACCCTGCTGTTCCGGGAGGGAGTGCTTGCGCATCGGCGCATCAACCGGCTCCTCGTCGAGCGAATCGGGTTTGAATCATTCGTCTTCGATCTCGCCCACGAGCGACCAATGGAGTACGGACTGCTGGCCATTGTGCTCGCGCTGGCGATGGGGCTCACTGCGGCCGAAGTCTTCAGGCGCGTGTAGACTGGCACGTCCGACACTAGGCGTTCCGAGGCACCCGGCGCATCGTTTCTCTGTTAGGGGGTACCGGATGACTTCAACCGTAGAGTGCTATCGGGCCGCTCTCGATGAGTTAAGTGCAATGTCAGTCGAAGGGGCGTCCCGGACCGACAACGTCGTTGAGCCTGCCTGGCCGCGTGTTTCCGTAACGTGAGCGGGAGTGCCGGTTTTGACCGCGGAACGGCGCGCGATGACCGAGCCTCTACCAGGCTCTTGTCGCGGCACTCCTTTGGGATGGCTTGCCCCGCACGTGACAACGTCGTGGAGCCGGGTGGTCTTCAGGTGAGGTGCACTTTGCTGGTCAGTTGCGCTCGTCCAGCGACAACGGCACACTAAGTCGACCGGTGCGATATGAGTAAGGAAAACGCATTGTTTATCAAAGAGTTAAAATTTACGATGTGTTGACGGGCTTGGTGAACACTAGGGTTTGACACGATGGCGAAAGAACGTCCGCGGGAACGGCCGGCTGGCCGCATCAAGTTCCTCGTCTGCATTGATGACAGCAAGGAGTGCCGGGCGGCACTGCGGTTTGCGTGTATGCGTGCCCAGAACACGGGAGGCAAGGTCAGTCTCGTTTACATCATCGAAGCGGACCCCTTCAACCTGAGTGGGGCGGTGCAGGAGATCATGGCCGAAGAGGCGCGCGATCATGCGCGGGCTGCACTTGAGGAATGCGCTGGCCAGGTCCTCGATGAGTTCGGGGTTCGACCTGAAGTTGCGGTTCGAGAGGGAGAAAAGGCGGAGACTCTCTTGGTCACGATCGAGAACGACGAAAGCATCAACATCGTTGTGCTGGGTGCCGCTCCGGAAGGATCCGGTTCGAATCGACTGGTATCGGCGCTCTTGGGTCAACTGACCAAGCGCCTTCGGATTCCACTGACCATCGTGCCCGGTGACCTCGATGATGAGAGACTTCGCTGGATCACCTGAAGTCCTCCCGGTCATGGCAGGCGGCGTGTCCTTACGGCTGCGATAACAATTCTGTGAGTACAGCGTTCCGCACGTAGTTCTCGCTTAGCGTGCAATTGGACCGGGTTTCTGTCTCCTGCTGTCCGTTCCGGTCCACGGACACGCGGTTGGTCATACAGTGGAAAGGTGAACTATGGTGCATGCCTCGCACACCGGAAGCCGTTCAACGGTGAAGAACATCGTCAGTCACGCTATGCGCGCGCCCTTGCTGACTCCCGAGCGCGAGCGCGAACTGGCCCTGCGGTGGCGCGATCAAAAGGACGTCGCAGCCATGCATGAGTTGGTGGAGTCGCACGCCCGACTCGCGATTTCGATAGCCAAGCGTTTCCGCAATTACAATGTCCCGATTTCAGACCTGATCCAGGAAGCGCACATCGGACTTGTGCAGGCAGCGGATCGCTTTGATCCAGATCGGGGGGTCCGGTTCTCGACCTGCGCAAGCTGGTGGGTCCGGGCGGCGATTCAGGACTATGTCCTGCGGAACTGGTCGGTCGTGCGGACCAGTACGACTGCAGCTCAGAAGTCGTTGTTCTTCGGCTTGTCCCGCTACCGCGCCCGGCTCGCGCGCTACGGCGACGCCGAGCTGACACCGGAGCAGCGCGAAATTGTCGCCCGCTCCCTGGGGGTGGCTGAATCCGAGGTTGAGCGGATGGAGCACCGGCTCGGTGCGGCCGGCGACACGTCCCTGAACCAGGCTCTCTACGAGGACGGAAGCGAAGAACGCCAGGACGCCGTGGTCGACGAGCGCGACGGACCGGAACAGCAGGTCGTGGAGCGGGTCGATTACACCAAGCGGATGGGGTGGATCCGGAAGGCTCTCCGTACCCTCACGCTGCGTGAGCGCCGGATTGTACGAGCCCGTCATCTCGCCAAGAAGCCACGTACCCTGGAACAACTCGGCTCCGAACTTGGGGTCAGCAAGGAACGGGTACGGCAGATCGAGCATCAGGCAATTTCCAAGCTGCGCCGCAAGGTGCTGACCTTCCAGAATCTGAGCGCAGCACCGGCCTGAGGATTGCTGCCGGTCTTGCATTTGGGCCGGTCTCTCTCCATATCCGCACGGCAGGCGCGGACGCGTCGGTCAGATGGAGAGACTGATCATGGCGGCGAGCACCAAGGCATCGGAGCAGACCGAGCGGCACCAGTTTGAGGCAGAGGTCGGGCAGCTTCTCGATCTGATGATCAACGCGCTGTACAGCCAGCGTGACGTGTTCTTGCGCGAGCTAGTGTCTAATGCGGCCGACGCGGCCGATCGGCTCCGCTACGCCGCTCTATCGAAGCCTGAATTGCTCGGCGACGATCCCGAGCCCCGCATCAAACTCGCGGTCGATTCGGGATCCCGTGTGCTCGAAATCGAGGACAACGGGATCGGAATGTCCAAGTCAGCCCTTGTCAGGGATCTAGGCACGATTGCGCGCTCTGGCACCCGGGCGTTCGTCGAACGCATGGCGAAGGCGGGCGAAGGAGACAAGAAGCCCGATTTCAGCCTGATCGGGCAGTTCGGAGTAGGGTTTTATTCGGCGTTCATGGTGGCTGAGCGGGTCGAGGTGGAAAGCGTGGCCGCCGGTACTAGGAAGGGTTGGCTCTGGTCGTCGAACGGCCGTGGCTCCTTCAGCATTGCACCGTCCGCGCGCACGAATCGAGGCACACGGATTCGCTTGCACCTCCGGGAGGACGCGAAGGAATATCTAGAAGAACCCAGACTGCGGCAGGTCGTACGGACCTGGTCCGATCATATCTCGGTCCCCATCGAGCTTCGTTCATCGACGGGCGAGGACCCACAGGTCATCAACACTGCCGCCGCGCTGTGGACGCGACCCAAGCGGGACATAACGTCCGAACAGTACGTTTCGTTCTACCGGGACGTCGGACATTGTTTCGACGAGCCCTGGGTCACACTCCACAACCGGGCGGAGGGGAAGCTTTCGTACATCACGCTCTTGTTTGTCCCGACCGAGCAGCCGCTGGATCTCTACGACCCTGAACGGCGCCGGCAGCTGCGACTGTTCGTCAAGCGGGTGTTCATTACCGACCGGACGGACGCCCTGATTCCGCCCTGGCTGCGGTTCGTACGGGGAATCGTTGATTCCGAGGATCTGTCGCTCAACGTCAGCCGCGAGATGCTGCAGCAGGACCCGCAGGTGGCGCGGCTGCGACGCAGCATTACGCGGCGGGTGTTGAACGCCCTGAAAGACAAAGCTCACAAGGAGCCGGAACCCTACGAACGGTTCTGGAACACCTTTGGTCCGGTCCTCAAGGAAGGCGTCTACGAGGACGACGAGTGGCGTGACAAGCTGCTGGAGCTGGTGCGATTTCGTTCGGCCGGAGGGCAGGCGACCGATGGATTGGTGAGTCTCGCCACCTATGTCGAGCGGATGAGAGACGGCCAGTCCGAGATCTATTACATCTCAGGTGACAACCCGGCCCAACTGGCCGAAAGCCCGCAGATCGAGGGATTCCGAGCGCGTGGTCTCGAGGTCCTGCTGCTGTCCGACTCGGTGGACGACTTCTGGGTCCCTCGAGTGGGCGAATACCAGGGCAAGCCGCTGCGGTCGGTCACCAAGGGCGGCATCGACCTGTCCGGCTTCGGTTTGGAGAAGCAGGATGAGGACCCCGAAGAGGTTCCACCTGAAGACGTGGATCGCCTGATCACCCGATTCAAGACGGTGCTGGGCGAAGCAGTCGCCGATGTGGTGCGCTCTGACCACCTGACTGAATCTCCGGCGGTGCTCGTTGCGCCCAAGGACGGTATGGATCTGCAGGTGGAGAAACTGTTGCAGCGACATGGACAACTGCGGCAACTCTCGCGCAAGGTGCTCGAGATCAATCCGACCAACGACCTCGTCCGCGCGCTGGGCAAGGACGGGGTCGGCGAGCAGGAATTCAACGACGCTGCGCATGTCCTGCTTGAGCAGGCAAGGCTGGTGGCGGGAGAGCAGGTGTCGGATCTCGCGCAGTTCGCGAGGAGAACCAACCGGTTGATCAGCCGTGGGCTCGTGTAGAGGGCGTCGTTGAGCGGGGTCTAGTCCGCAACTGCGATGCCGACGACATCTCCCTGCCCGTGCCGTTGGGCGATGACTGCCATCACTTCGCCCGGCTGCTCACGAAGATCGTCAGGTAGGGGAATCCGCTGTGCCCGTCCGTTCCAGTCGAAGACTTTTCGGTATGTACGGACAACATTGAACGTCGACAGGTGACGGCCTCGATTCTCGCCGCGGAGGATCCGCGTGTCGCGCCTCGGGTCGAAACGGACGGCATAGATTTCGGCCGGTCCATCGGCATCCAAAGCGACCACTTCGCTACGGTCCCCGATGCTTTCGATCCGCAGTAGCTGCGACACGGGAGCTACGGCGATGGCCCGTTCCAGTTCCCGCATGACTTGGGGAACTCGGGAACCCACGACGTCCACCCTGCCCGAAATCACCATTTGCGGCGTATAGATCCGGCCGTCCGACAGGCGGGATGCGTACTTCTGCTGCCTGAGCGTGGCCCAGGGGGCCGCGAAGCTGTCCTTCCAGCCAATGTAGTCCCAGTAGTCCACGTGGAACGACAGTGCGAGGATTCGCGGGTTGTTGGCAATCCTACCGATCACGGCATGCGCTGGCGGACAGGACGAACAGCCCTCCGAAGTGAAAAGCTCAACCACGACCGCGCGTTCGCCCGCGTAGCCCACAGTCGCAACCAACCAGGCTGCAACCACAATTGCCACGGCACCAATCGCTCGCGATAGCGTCATTCGTCCGATATAGGGTGAGAGTTGCATGTCGGCTAGGAAACGCTACATAGCTCAGGCAGCGTGCGCCATGCGCCGGAGCACGGTGAGAAGGATGCCGCCGTTTCGGAAATGTTCCGCTTCATCAGAGGTATCGATGCGGCTCCGTAGAGGCACTTCCGCCTGAGTGCTGTCGTCCCGCTGCACCACGAGTATGAGGCGGTCACCCGGGACAATCCCCGCATCCAGGCCGCGAACGTGAAACAGCTCCGAACCGTCGAGTTCAAGGTCTAGGCGGGTCACGCCGTCCTCGAAGACGAGCGGCAGGACCCCCATTCCAATCAGGTTGGTCCGGTGTATCCGCTCAAAGCTTTCCGCAATGACCGCCCGGACCCCGAGAAGCCGGGTTCCCTTGGCGGCCCAGTCTCGTGACGACCCGGTGCCGTACTCGCGTCCCGCGATGACGATCAAGGGCACGTTCTCCGCCCGGTATCGTTCCGCAGCCGCATATACGGACAGCAGGTCACCGCTGGGCTGGTGGCGCGTGAAACCACCCTCGGTGCCAGGTGCGATCTCGTTGCGGATGCGAATGTTCCCGAACGTGCCCCGCAGCATGACCTCATGGTTCCCGCGCCTGGCACCAAACGAGTTGAACTCAATCGGCCGCACTTGGCGTTCCTTCAGCCACTCGCCCGCAGGACCGTCCGAACGGATCGCGCCGGCCGGAGAGATGTGATCCGTGGTCACGCTGTCGCCTAGGACCAGCAGGGTCCGGGCATCGCGCACATCGCTGATTGGTTGGGGATCGGGCGTCATGTCGTCGAAGAACGGAGGGCGCCGAACATAGGTGGAATCATCACGCCAGGCATAGGTGGCCTCGCCGTCCGCCGAAACCGTCTGCCATTCGGCGGAGCCGTCAAACACTGCGCTGTAGCGATTCCGGAACATTTCGGGCCGCAGTGACCGTGCAATCGTCGGCTGGATCTCGGTGTTCGAAGGCCACAGGTCTTTTAGGAAGACATCGTTCCCGTCGGGATCGGTTCCCAGCGGATCGGTCGTCAAGTCGACGTTGAGGGAGCCTGCGATCGCGTAGGCAACGACCAAGGCCGGCGAGGCCAGCCAGTTGGCGCGAACATTGGGGTGGATCCGGCCTTCGAAGTTGCGGTTGCCGGAAAGGACCGCCGAGACGGTGAGACCGTCGCCGCTCTCGATTGCGTCGACGATGGCGGGATTCAGCGGCCCCGAATTGCCGATGCACGTCGTGCATCCGTAGCCGACAAGATGAAAGCCGAGCTCCTGCAGTGGAGTGGTGAGGTCGGCGGAGTCGAGATAGTCGGTGACGACTTGGCTTCCAGGGGCAAGGCTCGTCTTGACCCACGGCTTGGTCTTGAGACCCCGTGCCCTGGCAGTTTTGGCCAACAGTCCGGCCGCCACCATGGCCGACGGATTCGACGTGTTAGTGCAGCTCGTGATGGCGGCGATTACCACCGCCCCATTCGCAAGGGCGTAGTCGGTCCCGGCGACATTGACGGCCGGACCATCCACATCGGCGAGCCCGGCCATGGCCGCCTTCGCCGCATGGAGGGGAACCCGATCCTGCGGCCGTTTGGGTCCCGCGATACTGGGTTCGACAGTACCGAGATCGAGTTCCAGCACGCTTGCGAAAATAGGGTCAGGCTCCCTTGGCTCGAGCCAGAGGCGCTGCTCCTTGGCGTACCGCTCGACGAGCCGGATCCGATGCGGTTCGCGCCCCGAGAGCTTGAGGTAGCGCAGGGTTTCCTGGTCGATGGAGAAGAAGCCGCACGTCGCACCGTACTCCGGCGCCATGTTTGCGAGGGTCGCCCGGTCGGCCAGCGGAAGGTCGGTCACACCGGGCCCGAAGAATTCGACGAATTTCCCCACGACACCGTGCTCTCGCAGCATGTGGGTAACGATGAGGACGAGGTCTGTGGCACTGGCACCGTCCGGCAGACTGCCCGTCAGCCGGACACCCACGACTTCCGGAACCAGCATGGAGATCGCGTTGCCGAGCATGGCGGCCTCCGCCTCGATGCCGCCGACACCCCAGCCGAGAACTGCGAGGCCGTTGACCATCGTGGTGTGGCTGTCAGTCCCGACCACACTGTCCGGGTAAGCCATCTTTCGGCCATTGCTTTCGGATACCCAGACAACTTGTGCAAGGTGTTCGAGATTGACCTGATGGCAGATGCCGGTCCCGGGAGGCACCACACGGAAGTTGGCGAATGCGCCCGCTCCCCAGCGGAGGAATTCGTACCGCTCGCGGTTCCGTTCGAATTCCAATCTGACGTTGCTGGCAAACGCGTCGTCGGTTGCAAACCGGTCGACCATGACCGAGTGGTCGATGACCAGGTCGACCGGAGTCTGCGGGTTGATCCGTTCGACCGGAACACCCGCGGTCTGCGCGGCGTCGCGCATCGCCGCGAGATCCGCCACCGCCGGCACTCCGGTGAAGTCCTGCATCAGTATGCGGGCGGGCTGGAACCCGATCTCCGGGCGTGTTCCCTGCGACACGCTGGCCGCAATGAGTGCCGAGAGTGCGTCGCCGCTCCCTTGGCGGAGCAGGTTTTCCGCCAACACCCGCAGTGAGCGCGGCAGGCGGGCGAGGTCCGGGTATTGTTCCTCCGCCACGGCCAGACTGTGGAAGTCATAGCTCTCGCCGTCGACTTCCAGGGTGCGTAGCGTCTCATTAGTGTTCAATGCGCGCCTCGGGGGAGGGGTTCCAATGCGAAATCGGCCAGCGTCAGGACGCGCGTCGCAGTACGCCTTCTAGTCGCTGTATGGCCTTTTCCTCTGTAAGGTTTTTTTCGGCGGCGGCTAGCTCCCGGGAAAACCGGTCCAGCGCGTCCTTGTAGAGTTCGCGCTCGCTGAACGATTGCTCAGGGCCATCGGGAGCCCGATACAGATCTCGCAGCACCTCCGCAATCTGTACGAGGTCGCCGGAGTGGAGCTTGCTCTCGTAATCCTGTGCACGCCGGCTCCACATGGTACGGGTGATGCGGGCGGGCTTCTTCAGTGTGTTGGTCGCTGCCTGGATCTGAGCCTTGCTGCTGATCGGGCGGAGCCCGAGTTCCTTCAGTCGATCCACGGGAACCATGAGGCGCGCCATTTCCCTGCCGTATGTGATTGTGATCAGCTCCAGTGTCTGACCGCCGATCGTCTGCCTCTGGGACCCGGTCACGCGTCCAGGCCCATGCGATGGATGGACAACCCAACTTCCGTTCTTGAATCCCTCGGGCCGGGGAGAGGCCTTCATCTTTTTTCGCGCCGCGGTTTTTCTCGTCGTCGTGGTGGCGTTGGCCTTGATCGCGGGCTTGGCTTTCGCCGCCGCGCTGGTAGCCGAAGGTTTCGACGGTTTTGTGGTGCTGCCTGCGGTCCCTTCCGCCAGCTTGGTCTTGGCCTTGGCGGACCCGTTGCCCGCTAACGCTGTTCCTGCTGGCGCCTTGGCTTCCCTGGATGTCGACGCAGGCTTCTTGGCCTTGGTGGCAGCCTTCGCACTCGCGCCGGGCTTCTTCGATGCGGGACCTGCGGCTTTGGTCGTGGATGCCGCTCGGGTGCTGGGTGGAGAGGCGGGTTCCTTGACCCGGCCCTTCGGGGTCGACTTTGCCGTGGCGGTGGGCTGTGCGGAGGTGGCCGTGGTTGCCGCCTTGGCGGTGCCGGTTTGTTTCGTTTGCGCCTTGCCGGATGACTTGGCCTTGGAAATGGGTCTCGCCTTCGTCGCTGCGGCCACTGCCTTCTTCGATTGGGACGCTGCTGTCTCGGCCGGCGCGGCTGCCGCTGATTCCGTGGTCTTGGTCTTTCCACGTCCGGCAGAGGACTGGGACTTGGAAGAGGGTTTCCTTGGAGTTGTGGCGTTCATGTGCTTACGTCGCTCAGCGATGTTCGAGAGATCAGACAGAGAGGGCCGCACGGATCCCAGCTGCGACCTCCGGTATCCGTCGGCGGTGCTTCAAGAAACTGCCAGGAGTTATCCGGCCGATGGGCCGGGGTCCTTGCTGAAGTACTTCTCGAACTTTCCGTCCATTCCTTCGTACTCGGGGCCGTCTTCCGGCGATTCGCCCTTACGGATGATGTTGGGCCAGAGATTGGAGTATTCCCCGTTGAGGTCGAGCCACTTGCGCGCCTCGTCTTCGCTGTCAGGAAGGATCGCCTCCGCGGGGCATTCCGGTTCGCACACACCGCAGTCGATGCATTCCTCTGGATTGATGACCAGCATGTTCTCACCCTCGTAGAAGCAATCGACTGGACAAACCTCGACGCAGTCCATGTACTTGCAGCGGATGCAGGCTTCAGTGACGACGTAGGTCATCGACAATCCTCGGTTGGTGCTGATCGGCTCTGCAAAGATGCAACCGCGCGTTTCCGGGCGTCGCCCCGGGCACGGTCTGATACGTGCAGAAGTCCGGCTATCCGACGGACGAGCATGTCCTCGTAAGGATCGATGCGACCGTCGGCGTAGGCCACAGACCATAACAGGTAGATCAGTTCGGTGCGAGCCTCTTCGTCCCAGGAATCGTTGATCGTCCGGGTGAAACGGTAGTGGGAGGAGGCGTCTTCGGTTGCCGTTCTTCCGCGCTCCAGCAACTCTTCCGCTTCCGCCGCAGCGATCTCGAAGCGACGCTGAAGCAACGCCAGGATGGTCGAGCGCTCCTCGGGATCGAACTGCTGGTCCATGACGGCTGCTTCGACCAGGAGTGCCGCACACGCTACTTGGGCATCGTCGTCCGCCGGCCGCTCTGGCTTGGGATTGGCGGCCGCGGCGTCTCCGGCCAGTGCTGCCTTGATTCGGGCAAATAGCATGACGTCTCCGGGCTTACTGCCTGACGCGGCGCTTGGGATGATGAATTTAGCTGCCGGGCACCCAGCGACAGTGTCGTCCGGCCTAAAGACCGGCCACCGTCATCCCGTCGACGCGAACGGTCGGAGCATCGACCCCGGTGCGAAAATGGAGATCGTCGGCCGGAGTGAGGTTCCCATACATGTCGGCCAAGTTGCCGGCAACGGTTACTTCGCTGACCGGGTATGTCTTTTGCCCGTTTTCGATCCAGTAGCCGGTCGCGCCGCGGCTGTAGTCGCCGGTCACCAGATTAAAGCTCATCCCCATCATTTCCGTCACGTAGAACCCGTTGCGGATGTCTCCCAGCAACTCATCCGGTGCAGCGTTGCCGGCGGCCAGGAAAAGATTGCTGGGGCTCGGCTCGGGTACGCCGCCCGGCGCACGCGCCGCCGAACCGGTGGATGGCAGCTGCAGTTTGCGGGCCGAATGGGAATCCAGAAGCCATGTCTGCAGCACGCCGTGCTCGACTACCGGTCGCGAAGCCACCACTACTCCCTCACCGTCGAACGGACGCGAACGGTGCCCAAATGGCCGGAGCGGGTCATCCGTGATCGTGACGCCCTCCGCAAACAAGCGGGTGCCCAGCCGGTCCTTGAGAAACGTGGTGCCACGGGCTACGGCCGTGCCGGAAATCGCGCGTGCCAATAGCGAAAGGAGCCCGGACGCGACCCGGGGTTCGAACACGACCGGTACCTGCGCCGAGGGTGCCTTGCGCGGATTCAGCCGTGCAACCGTCCGCCGAGCGGCCGACTTCCCGAGTTCTGAAGGGTCCGTGAGGCCGGTCCGCAGGACCGCACTGGAATAGTCGTAGTCGCGCTCCATCGCAGTGCCAGAACCTGCGACGACCGCCACCGACAACGAATGGTGGGTCCGCCGATAGGTCCCTGTGAACCCGTCGCTCGCACTCAGGGTGAGAACGGATTCGCCTGCCCGGGCGTGCCCGCCTTCCGAGTTCGTAATGCCAGGGATGGCAAGTGCGGCTTCCTCGGCTGTCGCCGCCCACCTGCCCAGAATATCCGTTGCGGGGAGTGCCGCGTCGCCCAACGGAAGGGCGACCTGAGACGTCGGCCGCGTGCCCGGCTCCGGAAGCCCGACATACGGGTCTTCCGGCGTCACCCGGGCCATTGCAATCGCTTGCTCCACTAGTTGCGCCAAGGCGTCCTCGTCGGTGACGTCCGACATCGCGACCGACGCCTGGCGTCCACCGACAATTACACGCAGTCCGGCCTGGAGGCTCTCAGAACGTTCGACCGATTCCGTTGCCGCCATCCGGACCGAAACTTCGAGCGCAGTGCCCATGGCGATCATGGCATCAGCCTGATCAGCGCCCAAGCGGGTGGCAGTTTCCACCAGCTGGGCTGCGAGCGGGTGGGGGGTCAGTTCAGTCACTCGCTTGTCTCGGGCAACACCAGTCGAACCTCGTCGTTGAAGAGCAGGAGCTGGCAAGTGCAGCTGTCGCTGAGCTTGAGACCCCGCCGCATCCGTTCGCACCCTTCCATCGCCGCACGCGCCGCGACCGGTTCGCCAGCCACCTGCCACGCATAGCCAAGCGCTTCGAAAATGCCCTCCTTCAAATAGGTCTCGTCGAGCGACTTCCAAGGGATACAGGCTGCCCCTGCCCGGTTGGGCTTGAGCGTGTCGTAATCCACATTCCAGCTAAGCATGCTGCGCTTGTAGGTTTCGATGAGGTGCGCCGTGATGTCATCCCCGGCCGCTGCTGCGGGGTTGACGGAGAGCGCGAAGGCCACGAACACAGGTGCCATCGCAATCCGGAGGGAACGGACGGACATCAGGAAGAGACTTTCCAGGTGGAGGTACGGCGCAGGAGGTCGGCCAGCGGCACGTGGTCGCGGACATCGACCTTTCGGTGAACCTCGGCGTCGAACACGGGGGCGCAATCCGCATACAGGATTCCGACGGCTAGGGGCAGGTCCGGTCCGTCCATGGTGGCCAGCAGGGTTGCCAGGCTGCGGTTGGTCTGATCGTGGACGAGGATGTTTTCCTCTGGTACGCCGTTTGTACCGACGTCCACTCCGCGAAGTGCGAAGGCTTCCGGATCGAAAACCAGTCCGCGATTCCCGTCGGGGCCGAAACGCAGCGGTTCGCCGTGCGCGACGTGGATCTGACGCTGTGGAGCCACGGAACGTTCGGTGAAGTCGGAGAACACACCGTCGTTGTAGACAATGCAGTTCTGAAGAATTTCCACGAAGCCCGTACCCGCGTGCGCATGCGCCGCACCGAGCGTGACCTGTAATTCGGCGATCCGTGTGTCGATTCCGCGCGCGACGAATGTGGCGCCGCTCCCGAGTGCGAACTGGCAGGCTGATACCGGACGGCCCACCGAGCCTGTTGGCGACGAGGGGGTGACGGTGCCGAGACGGGATGTCGGCGAATACTGCCCCTTGGTCAGGCCGTACGCTTCGTTGTTGAAGAGCAGCAACTGGCAGTCGAGGTTCCGCCGCAGGAGGTGAAGGAGGTGCCCTGCACCGATGGACAGCCCGTCGCCGTCGCCGGTCACTAGCCAGACATCGAGTTCCGGGTTGGCCAGCTTGAGCCCGGTGGCGATGGCTGGAGCCCGACCGTGAATGGTGTGAAAACCGTATGTCGAAAGGTAGTAGGGAAGTCGTGCGGCACAGCCGATTCCCGAGACGAACACGGTCTTCGCCGGATCGGCTTCGATGTTGGCAAGTGTTTTCTGCACTGCCCTCAGGATCGCGTAGTCGCCGCATCCGGGGCACCAACGGACTTCCTGCCCGGATTCAAAGTCCTTTGGCATGCGAGCAGGTGCATTCATGCCAAAACCCTCGCTCTCGCCCCGATTGCGTTGACCAGTTCGTCAACCCGAAACGGCTTGCCCGTGACCTTGGGCAGGCTTTCGGCGTCGATGACAAACCGATCGCGGACGACCCGCACGAGTTGCCCGGCATTGACCTCCGGCACAAGGATTTTCTCGTACCGAGCCAGCACGTCGCCGAGGTTGGCCGGCAAGGGGTGAAGATGGCGCAGGTGCACGTGCGCCACCTCCGCACCATCGGCACGGCAGAGCGCAATGGCCTCGCATGCCATTCCGAACGTCGAGCCCCACGTCACCACGCAGAGTGAAGCGTCGTCCGGACCGTCAGCGACCGCTGGAGGCAGGGTCTCGGCCACCCGGGCCACCTTCGCGATCCGCGTATCCGTCATCAGTTGGTGATTCACCGGATCGTAGGAGATCCCGCCGCTGCCCGCGCTTTTTTCAAGCCCCCCGATTCGGTGCTCGAGCCCAGGGGTTCCCGGCTTGACCCAGGGTCGGGCCAAGGTTTCGGGGTCACGCATGTAGGGTTCAAAGCCCTCAGGATTCGTCCGGAACCGGACTACCTCGTCTTCCGGCAGCGCCGGATCCGGAATGCGCCAAGGCTCCGAGGTACTGGCGAGAAACGCGTCCGAGAGAATCATTACCGGCGTCATGTGTCGGACGGCAATGTTGGCGGCTTCGATCGCGGTGGCATAGCAGTCCCCCGGGCTCCGCGGGGCAAGTACCACCAGCGGGGCTTCGCCGTGACGCCCGTACATCGCTTGCAGAAGGTCTGCCTGCTCGGTCTTCGTGGGCATTCCTGTTGATGGGCCGGCCCGCTGGGAGTTCACGACCACCAGAGGCAACTCGACGGTGATCGCGAGCCCCATTGCTTCCGCCTTGAGGGAAATCCCGGGTCCCGAGCTTGACGTCACGCCCAATGCACCACCATAGGAGGCGCCGATGGCCGCGCAGGCCGCCGCGATCTCGTCCTCCGCTTGGAAGGTGATGATGTTGCGTCGGCGCATGCTCGCCAGGTAGTGGAGAAGCGTCGATGCCGGCGTGATGGGATAGGCGCAGAACACAACGTCCAGCCCGGTCCGGTCGGCCGCTGCAGCGAGCCCGAACGCCAGGGCTTCGGCACCGGTGATGGTGCGATAATCCCCGGTGGGCCACTCGTACGTGCTCACCCGCGTGCGCAGGAAATCGAGGCTTGGGATCTCGGTGGTTTCGCCATAGGCGTGTCCCGCCTTCAGGGCGGCGAGGTTCGCCTCGCCGACTGGAGACTGGCCGAACCGGTTGCGAATCCAGTTCTCGGCCTCGGCGGTGTCGCGGTCCAGCAGCCAGAGGGTTAGACCGACGGCCCACATGTTCCGGCAGCGAAGCGAGCCCTTCTTACCGAGATCGAGTTCCTTGACCGCATCGAGGGTGTGGCGGGAGATGTCGGGAGCAAGGGTTCGGAAACCCTTAAGGGAGTCGGTCTCGAGCGGGTTTTCGTCGTAGCCGGCCTTTTTCAGCGAGCGCGCGGTGAATGTCCCCGAGTCAACGACGAGCAGGCCGCCACGATCCAGATCGCCGAGATTGGTCTTGAGAGAGGCCGGGTTGAACGCGACGAGCACATCGGGAGCGTCACCGGGCGTCAGTACTTCACCCTTTCCCACCCGCAACTGAAATGCCGACACTCCGTACGTCGTGCCGGCCGGGGCACGAATTTCGGCGGGAAAGTCAGGCAGCGTGGAGACGCCGTGACCGCCGAGCGCGGCGGCCATGGTTAACCGCATCCCCGAGAGCTGGATGCCATCGCCGGAATCACCGGCGAAACGCACAACGACGCTATCGGTACTGGAGGGTTGGCTGGCTGGAGGCTGCAGGGCTTGCTCTCTCTCGCGGACGCTCGCGAGGGGCGAGGCGTCGCAAATGGGAATGCGAACATCGACGGAACTGGCAAAAAGAATACAGTATGCGCGGCCGCAGACACGTCTGGGTATTGTCGACGTCCCCCTCCGTCTCCCTCGTTGTCAGCCCGGGAATCCAGAGATGTCCGCAGCGATCATCGACGGGAAGGAGCTCGCGCGCCGTACGAGGGAGGAACTAGGGCGCGATGTGGCCAGCCTCACGGCCCGTCATGGGCGACCGCCCGGGCTCGCGGCCGTGCTGGTCGGCGATGATCCGGCAAGCGAAACGTACGTGCGGACCAAGCGACGGCAGGCGGCCGAATGCGGAATTCACGCGTCGGAGCGCCAGCTGCCCGCGGGTACGGCCGAATCCGTGCTGCTTGAGCTTGTCGAGAGCTTGAACTCCGACGATACGGTTGATGCGATCCTGGTACAGCTGCCGCTCCCGGGTCACATTGCTCAGCGCCGGATCCTGGACGCCGTGGACCCTGGGAAGGATGTGGACGGTTTCCATTCGCGCAACGCCGGTTTCCTCGCTGTGGGCAATGCGCAAGCAATCCCCTGCACTCCGCTTGGGTGCTTGGCGCTGCTGCGGCAAGCGTTCGGGGATGACTCCGCCGGAGGCCTGCGCAAGCTGGCCGGGCAGCAGGCGGTCGTGGTGGGGCGAAGCAGCATCGTCGGGCGGCCCATGGCGGCGCTCCTGACGTCAGAGGACTGCACCGTCACGCTGGCGCACTCCCGGACCAGGGACCTGCCGGGTGTCTGCCGGCAGGCGGAAATCCTGGTGGCTGCCGTGGGTCAGCCGGAAATGGTCAGGGGTACGTGGATCCGACCTGGTGCGACTGTCATTGATGTCGGCATCAACCGTGTCGAGCGGGACGGGAGGAAGCTACTCGTGGGTGACGTCGCTTTCGATGAAGCGAGGGAAGTGGCCGGTGCCATCACGCCGGTGCCGGGCGGAGTGGGACCCATGACGGTCGCCTGCCTGTTACGGAACACGGTGTCTCTTTGGCGCCGTCGTTTCGAGCAGGAGTTGTCGCGGGCGTAATCCCGCGTCGGGCGTCAATCATCGCCGCCCGAACAACCGCTCGATGTCGGATCGCTTGAATTCGATGAATGTCGGCCTGCCGTGATTGCACTGCCCGGAATTCGGAGTGTTCTCCATGTCGCGGAGCAGAGCGTCCATCTCGTGGACGGTGAGCGCCCGGCCGGCCCGTACCGAACCGTGGCAGGCCATCGTCGAGCAAACGTGTTCGATCCGGTCCCGGAGCAAGAGGGCGGTGTCGTATTCGAGGAGGTCGTCGGCGAGGTCCTGAACGAGGGCCGGGACGTTGACATGTCCGAGGATTGCGGGCGTCTCGCGCACGATGACCGTACCGGCGCCGACTTCCTCGAGGACCAAGCCAAAGGCCCGGAGTTCTTCCGCCCGGTCCATCAGTAGCTCGGCCGAGGCAGGGTCGAGCCGCACTGTCTCCGGGGACAGGAGCATCTGGCTCTGGGGATCGCCCGCATCCAGAGCGGCCTTGATACCCTCAAGCACGATCCGTTCGTGCGCAGCATGCTGGTCGACCAGGATCAGCCCATCGACCGTCTCCGCGACGATGAACATCTGATGCAGTTGCGCACGGGCCTGTCCCAGAGGACGGTCGACTGGCGCTGTCCCTGGCGATGGCCCGGGGTCCGGTTCAGGACTCGAGTTACCTGGTGCCGGCAGAGGGTGTGATATAGCGGACATCAGTCCCGGTGCCGGCCGCGATTCGCTCGGATACGGTCGGATAGGACGCTCGAAATTGAGCCACGGCTCCGGGCGTGCTCGTTCGAGTGTCTGGGTTGCAAGAGTTGTGGCAGGCCGCGGGCCCTCGTCCCGCAGGGCCGCGCGAACCCCGGCCACGATGACATTCCGAACCAGTTGCGCATCCCGGAAGCGGACCTCGGTCTTTGCGGGGTGAACGTTCACGTCAACGTCTCGCATCTGCACTTCGATGTAGAGCGCGACCATCGGCTGCCGGTCATGGGCGATCAGTCCCTGATATGCCCCGCGGAGTGCCCCGTGCAGGACGCGATCTCGGACCACCCGGCCGTTGACGAACAGGAACTGTGCGCGGCTGTTCGCGCGGTTGACGGTCGGGATGGACGCGAGGCCGGAAACCCTAGTCGTTCCTCGCTCATAGTCCACGTCCACGGCGTTGTCGGCGAATGCCTCTCCCATGACCGCGCGAAGCCGCTGCTTGCGAGCGGTTTCGGAGCCTGATGGCGCGCGGAAATCCAGCCGCGTATGGCCGTCGACCTCAAGCTTGAACGCCGTGTGCGGATGCGCCATTGCCAGTTCCCGCACGGTCTGGGTCACGGCCATGGTTTCCGCGCGATCGGACTTCATGAACTTGAGGCGAGCCGGGGTTGCGCGGAAGAGGTCCGATACCACCACACGTGTGCCCTGCTGGTGCGCAGCCGGAACGACCGGTCCCGCCACTCCGGCGTCAACAGTAATTCGCGCCGCGTCCGCGGCATCCCGGGCGCGCGAGATCACCGTGAGCTTACTGACCGAACCGATGGAGGGGAGCGCCTCCCCGCGGAATCCCAGCGTCCCGATCTGGGCCAGGTCGTCATCCGGAAGCTTCGACGTGGCGTGGCGTTCGATCGCGAGGGCGAGGTCGCTTGCGCTCATTCCATGGCCGTCGTCGGCGACCGAAATCTCCGTCTTGCCCCCGCTTGCGATGCGGGCAGTGATGTTCTCCGCACCGGCATCCAGCGCGTTCTCCAGCAATTCCTTCACCACCGATGCCGGCCGTTCCACGACCTCGCCGGCGGCAATTCGGTTGACCATTCCCTCTGGAAGCCGCCGTACCGCCATCAGCCGCTGGTCTCCGTCAACATCTCGACGATGTGCCGCTTGGTGCCCTCGACCGCCGGCTGATCGTAGGGATTGATCCCGAGAAGATTGGCCAGCAGCACGGTTTCCAGCATGAAGTAGGTCATCAGAGCAGCGTGGTTTCGTCTGCTTCGCGATCCGAGGAGAAAGATCCGGACCGGACGCCCACTTGCCCGCAGGCTCGCCGAGGTCGCGTCGGCATGCGCATCCCACAGAGCCCTCAGCCGTTGGGGGAACCAGCTCGGGTACCCATCCCTCTCAGGAGGTAAGCCTACATCGGAGGAGGAGGGCGTTCGCAGCAGCGTGAACATCTGGTTGGGCGGACCGTCCAGCCACAATTGCAGTTGGCTGTGCTCGTCATCGGTTCCGTGGGCGGTGATCGGGAAGAATCCCCGACTGTCCTTCCCGAGGCTCTCGGCCACGAGTTGCCGGTACCACGCTTGCAGTGGCTCCAGGGAGGTTCCGTAAGCGAGAGTTGTCAGCGTGGCTGTGTCATGGCGTTCGAGAAATGCCGCCATTGCAGCTGCGGACCGCGCCGCAAGGCTGAGTTCCCTTTTCGGGAAAGCGTCCGCCAAGACAGCCCGACCGCCGGCCAGTGTGGCGCCATCAGGTGAATCGGCACCCTCCCCGGCAATAATTGCGGGCAGCAGCCCCGACACTGTGAACGCTGCGAACCGCCCTCCGACGTCTTCCGGTACCGACAGGACAGCAATGCCACGTGCCTCGGCAAGCTCCCGAAGGGGAGATGGTCGGGTTTGCGTGACGCAGATCGTACGTTCGCGAATCGCTTCGGAGTCCAAGGTTCGTCCATACCATTCCAACATCATGGCGAAATGGGCAAGCGTCTCGGTGGTATGTCCGGATTTGCTAGAGAACACCGAATAAACACGACCTGCACCCGTCCGCTCGAGCAGTTCCTGCAGCCGGAGGCATTGATCGGGGTCGATGCTCCCCAGAAACTCGGCCTCGGGAACGCTTCCACCTGCGCCCGGTCTTTCCCCGGAGGCTAAGGCCAATACCTTGCCTGCGTACATCGACCCGCCGCAGCCGAAATGAAGGACGACTTTGTCCTGTCCCGCGAACCGCCTCCCGACATTCAGATAGGCGGACGAAGGAGGGCCCGCACGTAGCGCATTCAGAAACGGGACTGCACCCTCACGGTACCGTTCCTCCAGTCGGGTGAGCGCCGTCCTCGCTGCTGCTAGATGCCGGGGTTCGATCCCGGAACGATCGATCCAACTGGCGAAGTCGTGGCTGACAGCGGGCAGCTGCTGCGGATTGCCCGGGTCAGTCGATATTTCATCGCCTTCGGGTAGCCGAACGAGCGGCACGGGCCTCATGGTTGGCGTCCCGAACGGCGACGGATCTTCACCGGTGCCAGTTTGGCGGAGGCCTTAGGTTGGGGGCCGCTCGAGCCTTTCCGGGCAGGTTGTGCAGGTGGTACAAAGCCCAGCACCTACGCGCCGAAAGGCCTGATGGGGAACAGCGATGGATACTGTGATTTATCACAATTCAAAGTGTAGCAAGTCGCGGGCAACGCTCGCACTGCTGCGCGAGCACGGAATTGAGCCAGAAATCATCGATTACCTGAAGACGCCGCCTGATGCCGCCACGCTCAACGAACTCCTCCGACGTCTCGGAATAGAGCCGCGCGACTTGATGCGCAAGCGCGAATCCGTCTATCGCGAGCGGAATCTTTCAGACTCGCAGCTCAGCCGCGACGCCTTGATCGCGGCAATGGTGTCTAATCCGATCCTCATCGAGCGCCCGATCGTGGTCCATGGAGGGCGGGCAAGATTGGGTCGTCCCCCGGAGGCGGTCTTGAAAATCATCTGACATCAGTCTCTCGTCGGTTTCTTTTGGACGGTTGTCCTTCGCGATTTATTGGATGCTGCCAGTGAACCATTCCTTTCTTGAACGAACCGCTTGTCGGAGAACGTAGCTTGTCTGAAGGATTGGACCCGTTCGCCTGGCTGCGATGCGCGGACTGGCCGGCAGTCCTCCGTGCGCCGGAAACTCTGGAACCACACATTCGCTCTCATCTCGAGCAGGAAAACGAGCGTACGGAGACGGTGCTCGGGCCACATGCCGACTTGCGGGCCCAGATTGCCAGCGAGCTCCGAGCCAGGGTGCCCGGCGACGATGCGGACGTTCCTGTTCCGGATGGTGCCTTCGCCTATTACCGGCGTTATGCGGAAGGGGGCGAGTATCCCCTCTTGTGTCGGGTTCCCACTGTTGGCACAGATGGAAACGAGGAGGTAATGCTGGATGGTAACCGCGAGGCAGACCAAGCGAGTTTTTTCCGAATCGGCGGAGCGCGCCACTCGCCGGATCACAAGTATCTCGCATACGCTTCAGACCGGAAGGGCTCCGAGAGATATGAGGTGCGGATTGTTGAGCTCGGCAATCGTCGCGAGCTACCCGATCGACTAAGTGATACCCAAGGCGACCTAGCTTGGTCGCTGTTTTCAAACTACATCTTCTACACCGTCCTGGATGAGAAGCACCGCCCCTGGCAGGTACGTCGGCATCGAATTGGGGCTTCGTACGACGGCGATGCGGTCGTATTCACGAGCCCGTCGTCGCGCGTGTTCCTGACGGTCAGCCCCACCGAGAGCGGGCGGTTTGTCCGGATCGATTGTCACGGGCACGCTGACAGTTCTGAGACACTGCTGGTCGATGCTTCAGCACCGGAAGGCACGCCACTGGTTGTTTGGGAGCGCCGTGACGGCGTGCGCTACACCGCATCCGATCATGCGGACGATCTGATCGTGCTTACCAATGCGGATGGCGCGGTCGATTTCAAGATCGTGCGCATCCTCGCGGCACCTAATGGCACGAATATTCACGAAATTGTGCCGCACCGTGCAGGTATCTATGTGCTGGACATGCAAATCTTTGCGGACTGGCTAGTGCGGCTGGAGCGTATCGACGGACTCCCGCGGATCGTCGTCAGGGATCTTGCAGCTGAGGGTGAGTACGTCATTCCCGCGGACGATGAGGAAGCCTACAGCCTTCGACTCGTGACCGGAATGGAGTTCAGGGGGGACGTCGTCCGGTACATCTACAGTTCGTTAACCACCCCAAACAGGACTTATGACTTCGACATGCGCAAACGCGAACGCGTTTTGCGCAAAGAGCAGCAGATTCCCGGTGGGCATAACGCTGATCAATACGTCACCAAACGATTGATGGTCCGCACCGAAGACCACAAACAGATCCCGGTCTCACTCGTACACAGACGTGATCTCACCTTGGACGGCACTACGCCGCTCTTGCTTTACGGGTACGGCGCGTATGGCCATGCGACTCCGGCATCATTCGTCCACACGCGCTTTAGTTTGCTCGACCGTGGATTTGTGTACGCCATCGCACACGTTCGCGGCGGCACGGAACTAGGCTACGGGTGGTACTTGGATGGCAAGCTTGAAAACAAGGAGAATAGCTTTGCTGATTTTGTCGCCGTGGGACGAGCTCTGGTGGAATCCGGATATACAGCGGAAAGACGGGTCATCGCACATGGCGGCAGTGCGGGAGGACTGCTGGTTGGTGCGGCGCTGAACCGCGATCCCGATCTATTCGCTGCCGTCGTGGCGGAGGTGCCGTTCGTCGACGTACTCAACACGATGCGCGACGACACCCTTCCGCTGACCCCTCCTGAATGGTCGGAATGGGGCGATCCCATTCGCGACGAAACGGCCCGGGAGCGGATCGCTTCCTACTGCCCATACTCGAATGTTACTGCGTGCCCGTATCCGGCAGTTCTTGCTACGGGTGGCCTAACCGACCCCCGTGTGGGCTATTGGGAACCTGCTAAATGGGTGGCAAAGCTTCGCGCCAGTTCTACTGGAGACTCCCCCATTCTTCTCTGGACCAATCTTGACGCTGGGCATGGGGGAGCGGCCGGCCGGTTTGCGCGGCTCGACGAGGTGGCGCTCGCGTATACATTCGCTCTGGTGATTGCGGGACTGTAGACCGGATCATGCCTCCCGAAGCAAGCAGTGTGGCGGATCCCGTGGTTCTCACCCAGAAACTCATTCGCTGCCCCAGCGTTACGCCGGTCGACGCTGGCGCCCTTGTGGTCTTGGAAGAAGCTTTGGGTGCCCTGGGCTTCACGTGCAAGCGACTGCCGTTTGGCGTCTCCGGCTGCACAGGGCCCGACACGCGTGTAGACAACTTGTACGCTCGAATTGGCACGAATCAGCCCAATTTCTGCTTTGCCGGCCATACTGATGTTGTACCAGCCGGCAGTACCGATGCCTGGGATGAGGATCCCTTCGCCGGTCTGGCAGAAAACGGGGTACTTTACGGGCGGGGCGCATCCGACATGAAGGGGAGCATCGCGGCATTTGTCGCCGCGTGCGCCCGATTTCTTGCCCGGAAGCCGGCGTACGGCTCGATCAGTCTACTTATAACTGGCGATGAGGAGGGAGACGCACAAAACGGCACGATTAAGGTTCTGGACTGGATGCGTCGGCACGGTGAGACGATAGACGTCTGTGTTATTGGTGAGCCAACAAACCCGGAACGGCTCGGCGAGATGATGAAGGTGGGCCGGCGGGGCAGCGTCAACGCCGTATTGCGAGTTAACGGCACGCAAGGGCACGTCGCCTATCCTCATCTCGCAGACAATCCTATTCCGCGCCTCGTTGAGATGCTTGCAGCACTCTTGTCCGAAAACCCGGATCGCGGTGACGAACACTTCCAGCCATCGAATCTTGAAGTGACTTCGGTCGATGTGGGGAATTCCGCGACCAATGTGATCCCGGCCCGCGCGGAAGCGCGCCTCAATGTTCGATATGGCCCCTCGCACACTCCTGAATCAATGGAAGCTTGGCTCCGTGAGAGGCTCGACCAGGCAAATGTAGGGACCTATACGCTGGAGCTGCAGTGGAGCGGACCGGCCTTCTTGACCAAGCCTGGGCCGCTGACCAGCGTTGTCGCGGAGGCGGTAGAGCGGGTTACGGGCAGGAGACCCGAGGCGTCAACCGCGGGTGGGACGTCCGATGCTCGCTTCATTCAGGCAGTTTGTCCGGTCGTCGAGTTTGGTGGCGTGGGGAAGACCATGCACCAAGCCAACGAGCATATTCTCCTTCAGGACTTGATGGCGCTTGCCGAGGTATATGAGGCGATCCTCGAACTCTATTTTCGGTCGGTTGCTACGGACACACCCGCCCCAGTACGTGGTCTAGGAGACCATTCATGAGGAACGGATCGATTGACGAGCGAAGTCGCGATGCTCTGGGGAGCGTCGACGTGGTTGTCGTTGGCGGCGGATTTGGCGGCATGTACATGCTGTACCGCCTGCGTCGACTGGGATTGTTGGCACGGGCATTCGAGGCCGGCGCCGATGTCGGCGGAACTTGGTACTGGAACCGCTATCCGGGCGCACGCTG
The DNA here is from genome assembly GCA_965215575.1 of Alphaproteobacteria bacterium. Lineage (GTDB taxonomy): Bacteria > Pseudomonadota > Alphaproteobacteria > TMED109 > TMED109 > VXPW01. The sequence continues at coordinate 450,496 of OZ244069.1, read as the reverse complement.
TGACATCGAGAGCATGCAGTATTCGTATTCGTTTTCCGAGGAATTGGAGCAGGATTGGAACTGGTCAGAAAAGTACGCCTCACAACCCGAGATCCTGGAGTACGCCCGCCATGTGGCCGACCGCTTTGATCTACGTCGAGACATTCAGTTCCGCACCCGTCTGACCGCGGCCACCTTTGATGAACCTGCTAGCCGCTGGGTTGTCGAAACGGACCGCGGGGACCGGGTAACCGCACGCTATCTCGTCACAGCCGTCGGGTGCCTTTCCGCCGCCAATTTGCCCGTCTTCAGGGGAATGGAGGAATTCCAGGGTCCAGTCTTGCACACCGGGCACTGGCCGCACGAGGGCGTCGATTTTTCGGGCCTTCGAATCGGTGTGATCGGTACTGGCTCGTCTGCGATTCAGTCGATCCCCGCAATCGCTCGTGATGCGGCGGACGTGGTCGTTTTCCAGCGCAGCCCAACTACGCAGTACCCGCCCGCAATGTGCCGATGGACGAGGTATACGAACGTCGGATCAAGGCGAGCTATCAGGATTTTCGAGCCTTGGCCCGGACGCGCCCCACAGGATTCCTCTTCCAGTACGACAAGCGATCGGCCATTGAAGTGGAGCAGGCCGAGCGGGACCGGCATTACGAGGACTATTGGCGTCGAGGTGGTCTGGGTTTTCTCGGGGCGTTCTCGGATCTGCTGTTGAACAAGGATTCGAACGACACCGTTGCGGAGTTCGTCCGCGAGAAGGTCCGCGCGGTGGTCGATGACCCGGGTGTCGCCGAGTTGCTCTGCCCCGACAACGTGTTCGGATGCAAGCGCTTATGCGTCGATACTGGCTACTACGAGACTTTCAATCTCCCGCACGTCAGTTTGGTCGATGTCTCCGAGACCCCGGTCGAGCGTTTCACGGCCAAAGGCCTGGAGGTTGACGGCCAGGCCTACGAGTTCGATGTGATTGTCTGCGCGACCGGATTTGCGGCGATGACCGGGTCGCTGGACCGCATTCGTATAACCGGGCGGGACGGCACTGAACTGAAGGAGAAATGGAAGGCAGGGCCACGTACCTATCTTGGCCTGACGTCGGCGGGCTTTCCAAACTTCTTTACGGTGACTGGTCCCGGGAGTCCCTCGGTGCTGTCCAACATGATTCCCGCCATCGAACAGCATGTGGATTGGATTGCCGACTGCTTCACCCACATGGACGACGCTGGTGCGCGCACGATTGAGCCCCTTCTCGCGAAAGAGGATGCATGGGTCGGGCATGTCAATGACGTCGCCAGCGAGACTCTCCGCTCGACATGCAGTTCTTGGTATATCGGGGCCAACATCCCGGGAAGGCCCCGCGTATTCATGCCCTATATCGGGGGCTTTCCCACCTACGTGGAGCGATGCAATGAGGAGGCCTCTGTTGGCTACACCGAGTTTGCGATCGACGCTGGGGCCAAGTGCATCGAACCACGCAGTTTTCCTTGGACGAAGCGTTGGAGAATGATGGCGCGGGCCTGAATCGCAACACCTGAACGCCGATGCACACGACGGCACCTGACCGGTGTAGGATGTTAGGAGTTACCCCCCCAACAGTAATGCTATTGGGTAGGCTGCAACACGAGCCTCAAGTCGGGTAGGTTGGGCCGTACAGATTGCGTTGACGCGTTTCCGGAGTTGGACTATTCCTACGAATATGAGCGGCCACTACAGCCTGACTGATCCTGCCGGCGCGCGGCGGGCCCTGTTCGGAGATCCGGACGGCTCAGTCCCGGAGCCGAACGCACAGATTGCCCCTGGGACCGATGTCTTGGCAGGCGGCCGGAGTGCCGAGGGCTATATACGCGGGGCGATTCTCCACTGGGGCCTTCCGCCGGACCGGTCCGGATCTTCGCGCCTGCTGGTGAATGCGCGGGCGGAAACCATAGCCCGCACGCCGGCGTTCAAGGAATCCTTTCAGCGTCGCCGCTGCCTGATTGCCGCCGACGCGTTCTACGAATGGGGATCGCCCGAGGACGGGCCGCAGGTGGCCTGGAAGTTCCGTGCCGACGATGGCTATCTCGCGTTTGCGGGTATCTACAAGCCCCTGCGGTTGGCCAATGGGGAGGGTCCCGCGACGTGCTGCGTGATCTTGACGACCGCTGCAAATGACCTAGTCGGCCAGGTGCATGATCGGATGCCTGCGATTATTGCCCCTGACGATTTCGATGCCTGGCTCGATCCGGAAACACACAGGGATGAACTGCAGGAACTGCTTCGCCCGGCATCGGACGAAGGTCTGGTGGCGGAGGAGCTTGAACCCCTTCCCTGAGTTTGTCGTGGGTTTGCGTGCCAGCGTGTTCCGGGCGGCTCAGACGTTGAACCGAAACAGGATGACGTCGCCGTCCCCAACAACATAGTCGCGACCTTCGCTTCGCAGGTAGCCTTTGGCGCGCGCGGCTTGCTCGCCCCCCGCCTCGACGAACGTGTCAAAGCTGGCTGTCTCGGCAGCGATGAATCCGCGCTGAAAATCGCTGTGGATGACGCTCGCGGCAGCCGCGGCGGTCGTGCCTCTGACTACCGTCCAAGCACGTGCCTCCTTCGGATTAGCGGTGAAGAAGGTGATCAATCCGAGCAACGCGTAACCGGCCTTTGTTACCCGTGCTAGCCCGGATTCCTTAAGCCCGACGCTTTCCAGAAACGCGCGCCGTTCGCCCGCGTCTTCGAACTCGGACAATTCGGCCTCGAGTTGCGCCGACACGATGACCAGCTGGGCTCCGCGGCTTGCGGCGTGTCGGGCGGCAGCATGGGTCAGGGCATCGCCGCGACCGGCGTCCACGTCCCCGACGTTGGCCACGAAGAGGGCCGGCTTCATGGTCAGCAGCCCGAACTGTCGAAGAAGTAGCCCGCCGTCCCCGGACGCGAGTTCATGCGCGGGACGGCCGTCTTCCAGATGTCGGAGTCCGGATTCCACCGCCTTCAGCTGCGCACGGACTTCCCAGTCACCGCTCCTGGCCAATTTGGTCAAGCGTTCCTGACTGCGTTCTAAGGTTCCCAGGTCAGCCAGGAGCAGCTCGGTTTCCACGGTTTCTGCATCGGCTACCGGATCCGGCGCCCCGGCAACGTGGGTCACACGGTCATCGTCGAAACAGCGAAGTACGTGAACAATGGCGTCGACTTCGCGAATCCGCCCAAGGAACCGGTTGCCAAGTCCTTCTCCACGGCTAGCCCCCTTGACCAGGCCGGCGATATCGACGAAGTCCACCATGGCCGGAGTGCTGTTGGCTGACCCAGCCAGTTCGGCCAGCTGGCGGACCCGAGGGTCCGGTACTGCGACCCGGCCGACATTGGGCTCGATGGTGCAGAACGGATAGTTTGCGGCTTCTGCGGTTGCGCCCCCGCTCAGTGCGTTAAACAGGGTGGATTTCCCCACATTGGGCAAGCCCACGATCCCGCACTGAAATCCCACGGTCCGCCCCGTTAGTGGTTTTGTGAGGAGGGGGGCGGTGGCGCCGCGAGGACGACCCGGTTCATGAAACGGTCATCGTCGCCAGTGACCAAGAGCGGGGACGCACCTGCGATCGCGGCGAGGAGCGGTTCCAGCCACAGCAGTTCGGCGCTGCCGAAGTTCCGCAGGACGTAGCGTTCCGCGGCATCCCCCGCAGGTGGCCGACCGATTCCGATCCTGACCCGGCGGTATTCGCGGCCGAGGTGGCGGTCGATGCTGTCGATGCCTCGGTGTCCTCCGCTGCCGCCGCCACGCTTCACCCGAACCTTGCCAGCCGCGAGATCGAGATCGTCATAGAATACGGTCACAGCGTGAGCTTCGAGCTTGTGGTAGCGGCACGCGAGACCCACAGACTCACCTGAGAGATTCATCCAAGTCTGGGGCCATAGGGCCTTGACGGTGGTTCCGTCCACACGCCCTCTTCGGGTCTTGCCGCGAAAGCGGCGCCAACTCCGCCCAAACCGGTAGTGGTCGGCGATCGCGGTTACCGCCATGGATCCGACGTTATGACGCTGGCGGGCGTACCTCTCGCCCGGGTTGCCAAGCCCGACGAACAGTTGCTCCACGTGTGCGGCTATACCTTGCGCCGTTACTCGTTCTCGTCCGGGCTCTCTTCTGTCGCCGCCTCAACCTCGGTTTCCTCCATCTCGTCTTCGTCGCCAGCACTCCCTGTTGCTGCGGACACGAGTGCCGACGGCGCTACGATGCTGGCGATCGTGAAGTCCCGGTCGCCGATCGTGGGAACGACTGCAGAGTCCAGTTTCGTGTGGCTAATGTGGAGACTGTCGCCGATTTCCAGATCCGTAACGTCGAACTCGATGGCTTCAGGAATCAATGCGGCCGGGCAGGTAACGTTGATGGTACGGCGGACGATGTTCAACACGCCGCCACGTTTGAGGCCGGGCGAGGCTTCCTGGTTGAGGAAAGCGACCGGTACATCGACCGAGACACGAGTATTGGGTCCGACACGAAGAAAATCCAAGTGCAGGGGGGAGTCGGTGACCGGGTGGAAAGCAACGGCATGCGGCAGCACGCGCACCGTCGAGTCGTCGCTCAGACTGATGTCGTAGAGGCGAGTCCGGAACCCGGGACGGCGGATTTCCCGGCGCCCAAAGTCCAGATCAATGTCGATTGCGACCGGTTCGAAATCCTTGCCGTAGATGATGGCCGGCAGCCGCCCGCTTCTGCGAAGAGCTCGCGCCCCTCCCTTGCCGCGCGGCGTCCGCAGCTCGGCGTTGATGATCAATGTGTCCTGCATAGTTCGTTCCCGGGCCGAGCGACACCCTCGCCTCAATCAAAGAGGTTGGATACTGAGCGGTGATCGCTGATACGCCGGATCGCCTCGGCGACCAACGGCACGACAGAGAGTGTCTGGATTTTTCGTGAATTTGCAACCTCATCGCGGGCGGCGATGCTGTCGGTGACGAGCAGGGCATCCAAGGTCGAGTCGTCGATGCGTTTCACAGCGGGGCCCGACAAGACGCCGTGGGTGGCGTAGCAAGCCACGCGGCTTGCTCCAGCCGCGGTCAGAGCCTGTGCCGCGTTGCAGAGAGTTCCGGCCGTATCGACGATGTCGTCAACGATGATGCACGCCCGGTCGCGAACTTCGCCGATGATGTTGACAACTTCCGACACGTTTTCACGTTCACGCCTCTTGTCGACGATGGCTAGGCTGCTGTTTACACGCGCCGCCAGGTAGCGAGCACGAGCAACTCCGCCGACATCGGGCGAGACCAATACATAGGAATCACCTTCGAATCGCTGCCGGATATCAGAGGCAATAACCGGAGCGGCGTAGAGGTTGTCCACCGGAATGTCGAAAAATCCCTGGATCTGGTTGGCATGGAGATCGATGGTAAGTACGCGACTGGCGCCAGCCGTCGTGATGAGATTGGCGACCAGCTTGGCCGATATCGGTGCCCGAGGAGCCGCCTTTCGGTCTTGCCGGGCGTAGCCGAAATAGGGAATGACTGCGGTGACGCTAGCGGCCGAAGCCCGTCGCAGGGCGTCAATGCAGATGAGCAATTCCATGATGTGGTCGTTGGCCGGAGGTGACGTGGATTGCACGACAAACACATCCTGCCCGCGGACGTTCTCACGTACTTCAACGAAGACCTCGCCGTCGGAGAAACGGCGAACGTCGGCTGCGGTCAGTTCGAGGCCCAGTTCGGCTGCGACAGCCTTGGCGAATTGCTGATTGCTGTTGCCGGCAAGTAGACGCATGGGCCGCGGCATCCCCGGTGTAACCACGCCCGTCGTCATCGACTTGCGCGACAAAAATGTACCCCTGTGCCGCGGTCGGGTAAAGGGATGCGTGGCATCACGGCGCACCAAGGTGTGCCGGAATGCGATCCGGCGCGGCCGACGCATGGCACGCATCCCAGTGACGCGGTACGCTAGGAGTCGGATAGTTCCGGTCTCGAACTGCGCCCCTCCGGGGCCGCGAGGCCGATTCAGTGTTGTCTGGGCGGCCCGCGAAAACTATTCTGCCCGGACTCGCGGGAATTCCCCGCAGACTGCAGGCTTCGTTGTCCCGTTTTCCTCACGGAGGATTTCCGCTCATGACCCGAGTTCTCACGGTTGCGGCCGTTCTATGCGCCTTAGCCATTTCGAGCATGGCTTCGGCCGGCGATGCCGCGAAGGGGGAGAAAGTCTTCCAGAAATGCAAAGCATGCCACACGGTTGAAGAGGCGGGCAAAGATCGCGTAGGCCCCAACCTCTGGGGAGTGTTCGGCGCGGTATTGGGTACGAACCGGCCCGACTACAAGTATTCGCGCGGTCTCAGAGCGCTGGGCGATGAGGGCAAGACCTGGACAGACGAGTTGATGGACACTTGGATCACCAATCCGAAACAGGTCGTGTCACGCAGCAAGATGATTTTTCCGGGCCTGAAAAAGCCGGCTGATCGAGAAAACGTCATCGCCTATCTGAAACAGTTCGGCGGCTAGACCGTTCGGTTGCGAGGAGGCTCGACCATCGATTTCAGCGGGCAGTTCCAAATACCGGCACCCCGCGAGCGGGTTTGGGGCGCCCTGAACGACCCCGACGTTCTCAAGCGGTGTATTCCCGGGTGCGAGCATCTCGCGAGAGTTGGTGACGACGCGTTTGAGGCGCGGGTGCGGGCTCGCGTGGGGCCGGTTTCGGCTGCCTTCTCCGGATCTGTCACCCTGTCGGAAATCCAGCCGCCCTCGAGCTACGTGATGGTGGGCGAGGGGAAGGGTGGAGCTGCTGGCTTCGCCAGGGGCACGGCCCACGTCGCACTCGCCGAGGCCGAGGACGGCACGACAACGCTGACTTACCTGGTCGATGTGGGGGTTGGCGGCCGGTTGGCCCAACTTGGCTCACGCTTGATCGGCGGAGCGATGGATCAGTACTCGAAGTCGTTCTTCAATTCGTTCGCAGAGATCGTTACAGCAGAAGCCGTGCCGATAGCGGTTGCCGAAGAGAAGGAGCCTGCGGTCCAGCCCAGCGCTGAGGTCACCAGCGAGCCGTCAGAGCCTGCGCCCGCCGGGCGAACCAAGGCTTTGCTGTGGGTCGGGCTCGGTGTCCTGGTCCTGCTGGGAGTGCTCCTCTCCCTGTGACCCTTCTCGTCCTTGGTTGACGGGAGAGACACTCAGCGGCGGCGCCATTCGGCCAGGGCCTCGGGCGTGTCCAGATCGACCAGCGGGGCCGTGCTTCCGCACTCCACCTCGCACACGACCTCATCGTTGACGTCCACGATGTGACGTGCCCCGGTGTCGCCGGTCAGGCGCGCAATGTCGGCAAAAAACCGGCGCGCGAACAGCACCGGATTTCCTCGGGTCCTGCCGTGCGTGGCGACCACGATTGCGCGTCCCTCGATCGGGTCGAACGCGGCCATCAGCCGGTCGACCAGCTCGGCGTCGACATCGGGCATGTCCGCTAGCAACAGGATGGCGCCATCGTGTTCCGGGGGAGCTGCTTCCAGGCCTGTTTGCACGCTGGACGAGAGACCGTCTCGGAAACCGGCGTTGTGAACCAGGGTGACTTCGAGCCCGTCCAGCGCTACTCCCACCTCCTCGTGCTGATGACCGGTCACGACGATGACGGGATTGGCTTCCGAAGCCAGGGCCGCTCGCACCGTCCTCGCAACCAGCGCTGTCCCGCCCACGTTTTCGAGGAGCTTGTTACCCCCTCGCATACGCTGCGATCTGCCCGCAGCCAGAACCACGGCTGCAATCTTGGGAGCGCGGCTCGCGCGGCGCCGGGAAGGTGGCTTCTTCAGCAGGCCACCCGGACCCATCGCAACGACGGCACCCGAATCCACGTCGAGGCTGGCAGCGAAACGCTCCAAGACCATGTCAAGGCCGTTGCGGGCTGGCGCGCGGGCGCAACCGGGAAGTCCGATGACCCGCGTCTGTCCCAACGTGCCCAATAGGAGGAGATTGCCGGGATCCACCGGCATCCCGAAGTGATCGATGTGCCCTCCGGCCAATTCGATGGCTGCCGGAATGACATCCCGCCGGTCCACAATCGCCGACGCGCCGCTCACCAGAAGCAGGTCCGGCTGATGGCCCAACGCCGCGGAAAGGACTTCCGCAAGCTGTGCCGGATCGTGCGAAACTGTGCGTTCCAAGATGATCACGCTGCCCAAGTCCGTGAGCCGGTTTTTTACTCCGGCCCTGGACAGGTCGAGCAGCTTCGCCGTCGTATCGGGAAGCGTGGTGAGTACGTGTCCGGCCGTCAGGCGCCGGAACGGAGCCACCGTAAGCAGTTCCTCCGCGCCGGCACGGCAGGCTTCGAGATCATCTGCGGGCACAGCGAAGGGGATGATCTTGATCGTGGCGATCAGGTCCCCGGACCGGACACGCGCGTCGCTGGCTACGGTTGCGACGGTGATCGCCTCCGACACTGCGTTGCAGCGTTGCAGCACTTCCACGTCGACCTGGACCAGTCCGTCCCGCGTCGCAACAACGTTGACACGCCCACCGAACGGCTTGCGGATCTGTGTCCCGTCTCCCGCTACGGTTTCCGCCAAGAGAGACGCCGCGGAATCCTCGCCGACATCGTTGGGTCCGGGCCGGGCCACGGTGACCTCCGCAATCCCAGCCCTGCAGATGGCCTCGACATCAGCGGAGCTGAGGATCCGCCCTTTTCGGAAGCGTGTCCCCCCGACACGCACCGAATGGGCGAGGATTGCACCTTCGCACGCCGCCGAGGGGTGTAGCCCGAACTCCACGGCTATCGGGTGATCTGGCCGCCGCGACGGATACTGACCACTTGGGCGAGGATCGCGGCCGCGATCTCGGCGGGAGCGCGTGCCCCGATCGCGAGTCCGATGGGACCGCGGATCCGCTCGATGTCCGTGTCGGTGAACCCGGCCCGCTGGAGGCGCTTGCACCGCGCGGCATGCGTCCGTGTGCTTCCCAGCGACCCGATAAAGAAAGCCGGGCTGCGAAGGGCCACGCTCAGCGCGGCATCGTCCAGCTTCGGGTCATGGGTCAGCGTGACTACGGCGGTGCGCGTGTCGGGCTCCAAGGACGTCATCGCCTCGTCCGGCCAAGAGTCAACGATGCGGACCCCGGGGAAACGCATCTCGGTGGCAAACGCACTTCGCGGATCGATGATGACCGTATCGAATCCGGCGAGCGCGGCCATCTGGACGAGCGGCTGCGCGATGTGGACAGCACCGACCACGATCATTCGGTAGGGCGGGGTGTGGGCGTGCACGAACCAAGTCTCGCCGCCGACCTCCACCGTGCCACTTTCGTCACCCGCGAGCCGACGCGTCGCGTCGGCCACAGCTTCAAGGGGAAGAAAGGCATCGACCGAGTCAGGCGAGACGAGCCCCTGGAGGCCGTCGGCCACGCGCGTGATCACGGCGACGGGTACCCGAGCCGCTCGTGCCTCGAGAATACGGGTGAGGGTCGCGTCCTTCATGCGGCGTCGCCCACGCGTTCCACCAGCACCTGAATCCGTCCCCCGCACGCGAGCCCTACTTCCCAAGCGCGCTCGTTCGTGACACCAAATTCGAGCAGGCGCGCCTTACCGTCGGTCATCGCAGCCTGGGCCTCGCCGATTACCGCGCCCTCGATGCACCCACCCGACACGGAGCCAACCATCTCGAGATCGGCATTCACCGCGAGCTGGCTGCCGGGCTGCCTCGGGCTGGAGCCCCAGGTTGCGACAACCGTCGCCAGTGCGACATCCTTCCCCGATTCGCGCCAGCGCCGGGCTTGGGTCAACACCTCATCTGCCTCGGTTCCGGTGGCGAGGGTGGAGGTAAGGGAGTGGGGTGCTGGGTCCGTCATGGTGACTCCGGAAAACAGCTCAATCGCGCCGGCTCGGTGCGTCCGCAAGAGAATCGGCGAGCGCGCGCAGGCTGTCGAGGGTATGGACTGTCAAGGTCTCGTCAACGTTGGGCGCGATCGCCGCCATTCCGCCGACGCGTGGCTGGAAGCCCGCGAAGCGCAGCAGCGGATTGAGCCATATGAGCCGCCGGCACGAGCGCCGGAGCAGCGCGGCTTCGGCACCGATATCGACGCTGGCGTCGCGTTCGAGGCCGTCAGTTACAAGAAGGACGATCGCACCGTCTGTCAGAATGCGGCGGGACCATTCGCGATTGAAGGTGCGGAGCGCTCCTCCGATCCGGGTTCCACCTGACCAGTCCCGGACATGCTCGACTGCACGCTGGACTGCCCGGTCCGGATCACCGACCCGCAGCGCGCGCGTGACGTCGGTCAGGCGCGTACCAAAGACGAAGCTGAAGACCCGCCGGCGGGTCTGGCCGAGGGCATGCATGAAGTGAAGGAGCATACGCGTGTAGGCGGCCATCGAGCCTGATATGTCGCAGAGCACAACCACGGTCATGGGGCGGGTTCGCCGCCGCTGGAACTGGAGGCGCAGCGGGACACCATCGGTTCGCGCCGCCTGCCGCAGTGTTCCGCGGAAATCGATCCCATCCCGGCCGACCTGGGCGGCCCTGTGCCGTCGCGTCGGAAGCTCGCGGAGCGGCCGCACCAGGCGCTGGACGGCTTCCTGTGCCGCCCTCATTTCATCGATACTCATGTCCGCGATATCGATCGAACCGAGGCGTTCTCGTGTCGAGGGACCGAGCGTGCTGGTCGTGGGTGGTGCCGCTTCCGCCGTCTCGCTCGAAATGGGAAGCGCGCCGAGGGCCTCGGCCACCCTCCGCTGTGCCGGCACCGGCCGCCGGCGCTTTCCGAACGGTTCCGATCGACCGGTCGGCTCAAACGCCAACCCCTCCCACAGCACCCGAAACGCGTCGTCGAAGAGGTCGATATCGGCCGCTCGGCGCACCAGAGTTGCGCGCAGCCCCCAGTAGACGTCGTCACGGCGGCGCAGCCCGACCGCGCGAAGGGCAGTCACCGCAGCGATTCCGTCGGCCGGCCCGAGGATCATGCCGGCCCGGCGGAGAACACGGATGAACGCCAATATGTTGGCCGCGATCTGCCCGCTTGGACGTTCGCCCACCAAGCTGGCGGCAGCCATGGTCAGGCTGCTTTCCGATGGGCCTCGGCAAGGAGGCGCGCCGCCTCGGAACCACGGATCTGGTTGATGTCGTCCTGGTACTTGAGCAGTACGCCTAGGGTCTGGTCGAGTGCCTCTTCCTCCAGCCGTGCACAGTCGAGCACAACCAATGCGTGCGCCCAATCGAGAGTTTCGGCAGTACCAGGAGGCTTGAAGAGGTCAGCGGAACGAAGCTCCCGCACGAAGGCCACTACTTCCCGCGCCAACGCTGCCGGGGCGTCCGGCTGGCGGATTTGGAGAATCGCGAATTCCCGCCCTGCGTCCGGATAGCCCACCCAGTGATACAGGCAGCGCCTCTTGAGGGCGTCGTGGATCTCGCGGGTGCGGTTGGAGGTCAGGACTACAGGTGGGGGAGTCGAGGCAGCGATTGTGCCCAGTTCGGGAATTGTGATGCGGTACTCGGACAACAGCTCAAGCAGGAGTGCTTCGAACGGGGCATCGGCCCGGTCGACTTCGTCAATCAGCAAGACGGGCGGCGCATCATCGTCGGCGGCCAGAGCCTCCAGCAAGGGTCGGCGTACGAGAAACTTCTCGGTGTACAAATCCGGAGCGCTGTCGCCGGCGCGCGCGGCCTGCAGCGCGAGCATCTGTGCCGGGTAATTCCACTCGTAGACGGCGCTGGCCAGGTCCAGCCCGTCGTGACACGAGAGACGCACCAGCCGGCGGCCCAGACCCAGGGCAAGCACGTTGGCGATCTCGGTCTTGCCGACACCGGTTTCGCCTTCGAGCAGCAGCGGCCTCTCCATGCGCATTGCAAGGAAGGCGACGGTGGCCAACGGCCGGTCGGCGATGTACTGGCCCGCCTGCAGGAGTTCGAGCGTCGCGTCCACAGACTCGGGAACGGGGCGGGCGGCTGGCACGGTAGCTGGGTTCAACAGGCTGCGACGGCGCGTCGGGCCATAACACCGGTCAGATGTGCCCGGTAGACGGCACCCGCATGCAGGTCGCTCGTGAGTTCCGTGTCGTCTACCGCGACGCTGGCCGCAGCTTCGGGCGTGAACTCGGAATTGAGAGCTTCCTCAAATCCGGTATGGCGCGTTGCGTACAGCCCTGCACCGGTTACGGCGACACGAACACCGTCTTGGTGGCGCGCGACGAAGACTCCCGCCAGCGCAAAGCGCGAAGCCGGGTTTGGTGCCTTCTGATAGGCAGCCTGAAGTGGCACGGCAAACCGGACCGCGGTTACCAGTTCGCCGGGCTTCAGGGCGGTCAAAAAGAAACCGGTAAAGAAGTCGCCTGCCGTGATGGTGCGCTGGTTGGTCACTACTTCTGCGTCGAGGGCTAGGAGTGCTGCCGGGTAGTCGGCGGCAGGGTCGGCGTTGGCAATGGAGCCGCCCATGGTTCCGCGGTTCCGAACGGCGGGGTCGCCAATTCGGCTCGCAAGGCCTGCAAGCGCGGGAATGCGTTCGCCCACGATTGCGGAAGCAGCGATTTCTGCATGCGTCGAGGTTGCCCCCACGCGGAGTCGTCCATTTTCCTCCGCAATGCCATGCAGGGCCTCAATCGCTCCAATATCGATCAGGTCGGTGGGGCTGGCCAGGCGAAATTTCATGGTGGGGAGCAGTGTCATGCCGCCCGCTAGGTAGGTGCCGTCGTCGGAGGACGAGGCGATCCGGATGGCGTCGTCGAGGCTCTCCGGCCGGTGGTAGTTGAAACGATGCACTGGAGGCCCCCCTACTGGCGCATGGCGGCGGCGCCGGCAAGCACAGCCTGCACGATGTTGTGGTAACCGGTGCATCGGCAAATGTTGCCTTCAAGGCCTTCCCGCACCCGGTCGGCGTTCAGGGGTTCGGCGGACTGCGCAAGTTCGATCGCCGTCATGACCATGCCCGGAGTGCAGAACCCGCACTGCAGGCCATGGTGCTGGCGGAATGCCTCCTGCATGGGGTGGAGGGTTCCGTCCGCGTCCGCAAGCCCTTCGATGGTCCGGACTTCGCGGCCAGCGGCCTGGACCGCCAGAATACTGCACGACTTGACAGCGACGCCGTCGAGGTGAACCACGCAAGCGCCGCACTGGCTGGTGTCACAACCAATGTGGGTGCCGGTGAAATGGAGCGTGTCTCTGAGAAAGTCCACCAGGAGCGTGCGGGCTTCTGCGGGGCCTTTGACATCCTCGCCGTTCACACGCATGGCAAGGGAAGCAGGTTGGTCGGTTGCCACGGGTCTCCTCCGAACCGGACTGGGCTTGAGCCGGTAAACCCGGCACCGAACCTAGAAGATGAAGTGAAACGGGCGGTGGGTCAATTCACGCGCTGCGGGGTGCCGGTCGGTGACGCGGGCGCACCGCGAGTGATACAGGTTGGCCCCGCACGAGCCAGGCGAATGCTCGCTGGACGCTGCACCATCATCCTGCGGGTCGCCACCAACGCACCGCTCTCCGATCTGCGGGCAGAGCTTGGGGTCAGCACGCCGGTCGCGAGGAAGACGAGGCCCGGGCCCCTTTCGACGCGAGGCATGGATAACCTTGAGGCGGAATTGGGACGGACATGGCTCGTGGCCTTGCGATGTCGGGATCGGTCCGCGGCCGACCTCGGCAGCGATACCCGTCGGCGCCTCGGGTTCTCCAGGCACTGTCCAAACAGGAGGAGCGATCGTGGACCCGGAAGCCTTCCGCGCTCATGCGCACGCGTTCGTCGACTGGATGGCGGACTATCTCTCTACAATCGAGCAACGTCCTGTCCGGGCCCAGGTGCGGCCGGGCGATGTATCGGCCACTCTCGGTTCGGAGCCCCCGCTCAACGGGGAGCCGATCGCAGATATCTTCGCCGACTTCGAGCAGAGCGTGCTGCCCGGTGTCACGCACTGGCAGCATCCGCGGTTCTTCGCCTACTTCCCGGCCAACGCGAGTCCGCCGTCGGTTCTGGCAGAAATGCTGACCGCGGTCCTTGGGACGAACTGCATGGCGTGGGAGACCTCGCCGGCCGGCACCGAACTTGAAACCCGGGTGCTGGAATGGCTGGTGCGAATGCTGGGTCTGCCAGAGGACTTCGAGGGTGTAATCCAGGACTCCGCATCGAGCGCCACGCTGGTGGCCCTCCTCGCCGCCCGCGACCGAGCGACGGCCGGTAGGGCGGCGACCCGCGGACTCGCCGGAGCCCCGCCACTTACGGTCTATGCGTCGGCGGAAACCCACTCATCGATCGACAAGGACGTGATGGTCGCCGGGTACGGACTCGATCACCTCCGGAAGATCCCGACCGATGCGGCTTTCGCCATGCAACCGGATGCGCTGGCGGACGCCATCCGACGCGACCGCGGAGCGGGCCTGACGCCGGCATGCGTGGTCGCGACGCTCGGGACGACGGCGGTGGGTGGCATGGACTCCCTCGAGGCGATCGGTGCTGTCACGCGCCGCGAGGGCCTCTATCTGCATGTTGATGCGGCATGGGCAGGCAGTGCTCTGATTTGCGAGGAATATCGGGACATCCTTGCGGGGATCGATGATGTTGACAGCTTTGTCTTCAACCCTCACAAGTGGCTGCTCACCAATTTCGACTGTTCCGTCCAGTTTGTCCGGGACATGGAGGAGGTCGAACGCGCCCTGACGGTCTCGCCGTCGTACCTGCGGACCCGGGCGGGGGACCGCGTGATCGACTACCGGAATCGGAGCGTCCCGCTTGGCCGCCGCCGGTTTCGCGCCCTGAAACTCTGGTTTGTGATCCGGTACTACGGAATCGCGGGCCTGCAGGCCCATATCCGGCGCCACATCGGGTTGGCCAGAAAACTGGAGACGCGGATTCAGGAGACACCCGATTTCGAACTTGCTAGTCCACGCTCGCTTGCGCTGCTGACCTTTCGGTACCGCCCCGGGAGATTGGATGACGGGGAGACTGTTGATCGCCTGAATCAGGAATTGCTCGCCCGTGTCAATGACGAGGGTTATGCGTACCTGAGTCCCTGCGAGGTTCATGGCAGGACTGCTTTGCGGCTCGCGATCGGCGCCCCGACCACCGGAGACGACGACGTCTTCAATACTTGGGAACGGATCGTGCGCGCGGTTCCCTGAACGACCGTCTGGCGGGTCCTGAAGGAATGCCGACAGGAACCGCTGCGCCCTCGCCAGCACCTGCCGATGCCGGGCTCGGCGGATGGGCCCCGTCCGGACCGCTAACACCTCGAGAACCGTGGCCGGCAGGAATTTCCCGGTCGAAAAATGCCTGGGCCGCTAGGAACCGTCCCGGATTCGGGCCCAAAGTTGGTCAACGAAGCGTTGCACGTTCGCGGGGTAGGGGCGCACGACGTAGAGCCTCGTTTGCACCTCGGACGAGGGATAGATGCTGGGATCCTCGATCAGAGCCCGGGCCAGATGCGGGTTCGCCAGGGCGTTGGCGTTGGCGTAGAACACGTGGTTGGAGATTCTGGCGGTCACGTTCGGGCGCAGGATGTGATCGATGAAACGATGCGCATTGCCGGGATGGGGAGCGCTGGCCGGAATTGCCATCAGGTCGAACCACATCAGCGCACCCTCGTCGGGAATCGCGTAGTGGACGGCGACCCCGGTTTCCGATTCCGTGGCGCGTCGGCGGGCCTGCAGCATGTCGCCCGACCAGCCCATCGCGAGGCAAATTTCTCCGTTCGCTAGATCCTGGATCTGGCTGGAGTTGTGGAAGTAGCGGATGAACGGCCGGATGGCCCGGAGCAACGGTTCCGCCCTGGCGATCACGTTTGCGTCGTGGGTGTCGGGATCCTCCCCGAGGTAGTTCAACGCAGCTGGGACAACCTCGTCGGGCTCGTCCAGAAGTACAACACCGCAATCCGCGAACCGGGATACCACACCGGGATCGAAGAGCATGCGCCAAGACTGGGTGGGCGCGTCGACATGGCGCGTCGCGATTTCCCCGGCGTCGTACGTAAAGCCGGTCGTGCCCCACAAATAGGGAACAGCGAAGCGGTTTCCTGGATCCCATCGTTGGACCTGCGCCATGATCGTGGGGTCCAGATTGTTAAGGGTTCCAAGTCGGCTTTTGTCGAGCTCCTGGAACGCCCCGGTCTGGATCTGGCGCGCCAGAAATGACCCACTTGGTACGACGACGTCGTAGCCCGCGCTTGCCTCCTGCAGCCGGCGTTCCAGGATGGTGTTGGAATCGTATACATCGTAGGTAACGGCGATTCCGGTCTCGCTCTCGAATTCCGGCAGGGTTTCCTCGTCGATGTATTCGGACCAGTTGTACACACTGACCCTTGGGCTCTCTTCGGGTGCGGCTGCGAGAGGGCCGACGACTGCGGCGACCAGCAATGCAATTCTCGTAATGGTGGATTCCCCGGACGGCACTTCGGCTGGCGTTCGCATCGTGGCGCCGGCCGTATCAAGCGGCATCCGCAGACATGCGCCGACGAACTGGCGAATCGGAATCTAACATCTGGCGGGACATCGGTGGATCCGCCGTGCCCGGTGCCGGCAGCTGGCTGTGGGCCCTCGCCCCGACAGCAGGCCGAGCAGGCGAGCGCCATCGAATCGATGAGGGCCGTTCGGGCTGAAGCGGGAGGTGCGAGCGGTTTACGATTGTCCTCGGATGGTGTGCCGCCGCGAGCACCGGAGACTGCATGGTGTGGCAATGGGCCAAGACGCTGGGTGGCGGTGACCACCGCCGTGGTACAAATTGGGCTGCACGTGCGCGCGCGGGACTTCGCTGACCATGGATAGGCTGTCCCTTTACATTGCTCGCCAACTGGCCGCTCCATATGCGTTTGTGCTGTTGGCCTTGATCAGCCTCATCATCGTGATCCCGTCGCTGCGTCTCATTGATGTGGTGCTGTCCAAGGGATTGTCACTGGAAACGTTCGTCGGTTTGCTGATCGCCTACGCACCCCGCGATCTCGCATTTGCTCTGCCGTTTCTGGTCTTCCTTGCCACCGCGAGCGCCTATGGGCGCCTCAGCATGGATTCGGAGCTGGTGGCTCTGCAGGCGACGGGACGCAGCAACCTGCAGCTCATGGCGCCGGCCTTGGCGTTCGGGGTGCTGGCCGGCATTGCTGCCCTCGTGCTGGAGGCGTGGCTGGCGCCGGCTGGGTACCACCGTTACCGGGAGCAGATCCAGGAAATCCGCAGCAGCTACGCGTACCTGCTGCCGCAGGAGGGGGCGTTCCTCTCGCCTGTTCGTGGTCTGACTGTGTTCGTGCGCGAACGGGATTCGGACGGCACGCTTCGCGGACTCCTAATCCACGACGGTCGCGACCCGGAGCGGTCGGTCTCCATCGTTGCCAGGGAAGGGCAGAGTCACTTCAGTGGCGGCGCGCCGCGCTTCGTCGTATCCGACGGCAGTCGGCACGAAATCGGCCGCGACCATGACCGGGTCCACACGCTGAGCTTCGACCGCTATCTGTTCGAGGTCGCGGCGGACGACCAGCCGGATGGGCGCGACCGGAAGCGTTCTGCCGCCGAGCACTCGTTGTGGGAACTCCTCTCGCCTTCAGCAGATACGGGGCCGGCCGAACGGCGGCAATTCGCAGCCGAGGCGCAGCGCCGGCTCCAGTCTCCGCTGTTTCTCCTGTTGATGGCGATCGCCGGAGTGACCCCGTTTCTGCTGCGGGACCGGTTTCGCGAGCATCCCCTGAGGCCGCTGTTGTCCGCGAGCGTCGCCGCTGTCGCCCTAGAGGTCCTCTTTGTTGCCGCCCCCTGGGCCTATGCGTCGTTTCCAGTTCTGGTGCCGCTGTCGTACGGATTGCTTGTGGCTGCCATCGTGCTGACGTTGACGGCCGTGCGCATGCACGGGACCCGCCGCCGTGTGTGGCGCTTTCTTGGGCCAGCTACGTGAATCCGTCGATCCGGATCTGGGCTTACCTTTTTCGGCGCCACGCCGGGGGTATTGTGGTCGGCTTTGCCATTCTGTCCGCCCTGATTCTGGCCGGGAACGTCGTCGAATTCTGGCGGCGCGCCGTGGCCCGCGATGTCAACGATCTCGGCTTGGTCGTCAGCTTTGCCCTGCTGCATTTCCCCTACCTGATCGAGCATTTCCTGCCCGCCATTGTCCTGATCGGGGCAATGATGTCGTACCGTCATCTGGCCCGGCACGGTGAACTGGTGGCTGTTCGGTCGGCCGGGATTTCATGGATTCAGCTGGTGGTCCCCGGTATCGCCATTGCGGCCGCGCTTGGTGTTGGCTGGCTGGTCATCGGGAATCCGGTGAGCGCTGCCACCCAAGTACGGCTCGACAGCCTCGAGGCGCGCCACTTCAACCGCGACAGCGGCCGTCTCACGGTGCTGGGTTCGGGTTTCTGGATTCGCCAGACCGACCGCGCTGGAGACATGATCGTCCATGCGCGGGCCATCGACCCCGCCACGATGCTGCTGACCGAGGTCTTGGTATTCAGGTTCGGGTCGGACGGCCACCTGGAAGAGTGGATCAACGCCGAGACGGCGGTACTCGACGCCAGCGACAATTGGAAGCTGGGTTCGGCAGTCGTCGTCGACCGGTCCCGAAACGTCGAACGGGCCGAATCCTACATGCTGCCCAGCACGCTTGACCGTGCTGCGATCAACGAGGGCTTCATGCCGGCGGGCATGATCCCGCTTTGGAGACTCCCGCAGTACGTGGCGACGCTCGAGAAGTTCGGGTTTTCGACCCGGGTCCACCAGATGCAGTTTCACACCCTGCTTTCATTGCCGTTCACGCTGGTCAGCATGATGCTGCTTGGTGCGGCATTCATGGTTCCGAGGCCCAGCAGCGTTGCCACTTGGATTCGGTACTCCGGAATCCTGCTGTGCGGGGTCCTTTTCTATGCCATGCGCGATTTCTGCCGCAGTTACGGGGAAACCACCGAGATTCCGGTCGCTTTGGCCGTGTGGCTCCCTGCCCTGCTGCCGGCGACCTTCGGAGTCGCCGCCATCCTGCACCATGAGGATGGGTGACGGTGCCGGGACCCCGTCTTCACGCTTTCGTTCTCTGCGTCCTCGTGCAATGTTGGCTGTGTCCGCTCGCCGCCGCCGAGCAATCGGACATCGTCGCGGACGAGCTCGTGGCCTCCGATGGGGGCATGCTCCTGGAGGCGACCGGCAACGTGAAACTGCGTTCTGGCGAGCGCACCTTGACTGCCGACAGCATCGTGTATCGGCGAGACTCGGGTCAGATTGTGGCCCATGGCCAAGTCACCCTCACCGACCCGGATGGGACTGTGCACGCGATGGAGAGAGTGGAACTCACCGACGACCTTCGCGCCGGGGCCTTTGAAGCCCTGCGCTCCCGGTTTGCTACTGGGGGATTCCTCACTGCACGGTCGGCGCGGCGAACCGGAGGCGACCGGACCGACTTTCGGAATGTGACATTCACCCGGTGTGAGCTTTGCCCGGAATCGGAAGAGCCGCCGCTGTGGCAGGTCCGAGCGGGGGCTGCGACCCACGACGCCCAGGGTCAGAGCATCACGTACCGGGATGTGCGGCTCGAGGCCTTGGGGTTCCCGATCGCCTATGCGCCTTGGTTCCGGTCCCGAGATTTCTCTGTCCAACGCGCGCGCGGTTTGTTGCTTCCAGCCATCCGGACCAATGACGCTGTCGGCGTCTTGATCGAAACCCCGTATTTCCTGCCGCTCGGCCCCCATCAGGATTTGCTCCTCCGAACTGGCTACTCGACGCGGGAGGGCCCGATCCTCAGCGGAGTCTGGCGGCGGGCCGGGGTGAGTTCGGATCACCGGGTTGAAGCGTCGCTGACGAATGGCAGCCGCGCCCGTGCCGACGGCAGTCGCCCGCGAGTCCTCCGCGGACACGTTTCGGCCAAGGGAGCGATCGGACTGGCCGAGGGCTGGTCCGTCGGCTGGGATGCCGCCCGGGCCAGCGATGCTTCGTACCTCGCGCGCTACGGATTCGCTCGTGGCATCAATGTCTTGTCGCAGTACGGATATCTTCGCAAGCGCAGCAATCGGCTCAGTGCCGACCTCGAGGTTTACGGGTTCCAGAATTTGTCGGTACTGTCAGACGACGATCGGGTACCCACCATCTTCCCGCGGGCGCGGGTGCGGTGGGACAGCGGGCCGGCCGTCATGGGCGGGCGCATCGTCGCCACCGGTGACGCGTTGGTACTGTCTCAGGACGACGGCCGGCGCCACAAACGGCTGTCGCTCGAGACACGGTGGGAACGGGACCTCCTGCACCGGTCGGGGCATATCTTTGACGCGGTCTTGCGAATCCGGGCCGACGCTTTCCATGTGCGGGCCGGCGAGGACGACCCGTCCGTGGTCGATGGCGACGCCTTCCGTTTTGCTCCCGCCGCGGAATTGGGCTGGCGGTTTCCGCTAATGACGAGCGTCGCGGATGGCCAACTGATCGTGGAACCCGTAGCCCAACTCCTTGCTGCACCGGAAGGGTTGAATTCGGAGGAGGTCCCGAATACCGACTCCGTCGACGTCGAACTCAGCCATGCAAGCCTGTTCGAGCCCAACCGTTTTCCCGGTCTCGACCGGGTCGAGGGGGGTGTGCGGGTGAATGCGGGAGTCCGGGGGATCTACCGCGGTCCCGAGGGGATGATGGTCCGTGGCACGGTCGGGCGCGTGGTGCGGGTGACTCGCGAGCGTGACTTTGCGCAGCGCACCGGGCTTGCGGACAGGTTCTCGGACCTGGTGGGCGACGTTTCGGTCAGCATCGCGGGACTTGGGTCCGCATACTGGAACTTCCGCCGTTCCCCTGCTGTCTCGGGCGTCCGCCACGATCAGGTGGGTGCGGAAATTCGGCTGGGTTCGGTGACGACGGGCCTCACGTACGTGCGTCTCCACGATGACCCCACTTCGCCGTCCATCGCGAGTTCCGAGCAGGCGAAAACCAGCGTCGCCTGGGAGATCACGCGCGAATGGGCAGTCTCGGGTTATCATCTGCGCGACTTGGGGCATGCCGCGTACTCGGCAACGCTCAAGGCTGGACTTGCGCTAAGTTTCCGGAACGAGTGTCTGGACCTGTCATTGAGTTTCCTCCGGGAACCGACTCGCGCGTCCGACATTCCCCCATCGTCCTCAGTGGGTTTGCACGTCACGCTGCTGGGCTTCTGATTCACCATGCTTTCCCGCTCGAGGCCTTGATGCCACGCCAGGTACGCGAAATCGCCGTCCATCTAGGACTTGTTGTTCTCATGGGCATTCCCGGTGCATTGCCGGTGAGCCAAGCAACAGCGCAGGAGCAAGAGCTCACGCGGATCGTCGCCGTGGTCAATAACGAACTGATCTCGATTCACGATCTTGCGGCCCGTGTCCGCCTGACGTTCGCCACGCTCGGCGTTCCGGAAGCGGAAAGCGAGCGGGACCGGTTGGTTGCCGAGGTTCTCGAGACCCTGATCGACGAGCGTCTGAAGGTGCAGGCGGCCAAGCGCATGGACGTCAACATTGGTGGTACCGAGGCTGAGGCCGCCTATGTCCGTCTGGCCCAAACGTACGGCATGACGGCCGACGGGTTCCGCCGGACCTTGCGCCAGCAGGGTATTGCCGAGGTGACCGTCTGGGCGAAAATCGATGCAGATCTGCGCTGGGGCCGGATTGTCCGGGGACGGGCAGCAGTGCCGCCCGAGGACGTTGAAGATGAGATGGCCGATATCCGTGCGGCAGAGGGCCAGCCGGAGTACCGCATTCGGAGGATCGTCTTGCTTGTCCATACCGAGGAAGAACGGGGTGCGGCGCGCGAGGAGGCGGCCCAGCTGCGGGGCGATCTGCTGGACGGGGAGGACTTCGGGTTGACTGCGCTTCGGCATTCCCAAGGGCTCCCCGACTCGCCAGGCGGCGACTGGGTTCGGGGCGATGCCGTCGATCCGGCCCTGGCGGCGGCCCTGTCCCGACTGGAGGAGGGAGAGATCTCGGATCCTGTCGAGACTCCCGGCGCCGTGTATCTCGTTCAGGTGCTCGCGCGGAGGGCGGTGACGGTACCCGAGAATGAGAACGTGCTGCGACAGCAAGCGGATCAACTCGTATTTCGTCGGAATGCCTTGGCTGCGGACCGCTCACTTCTGCGGCAGTTGCGTGCGAGTGCGTTGATCGATCGCCGACTCTGATTGATGGGGAACGTCGGCGCCGCGATCGCGGCCCTGCCGCCGATCCGGGAGGTGGTGGCAGCGGCGGGAATCGCGCCTCGGAAGTCCCTCGGTCAGCATTTCCTTTTCGATCTGAACGTGGCATCCCGAATTGCCCGGGCTGCCGGGGACCTCACGACAGGAACGGTGGTTGAAGTCGGGCCGGGACCCGGCGCCTTGACGCGGGCGCTGCTGCTGGAGGGAGCGCAGCGCGTGGTTGCAATTGAACGCGACCCGCGCTGCGTGGGCGGGCTTCGCGACCTCGTTGAGGCCGCCGAGGGGCGTCTGGAAGTGATCGAGGGGGATGCCCGGGGCCAGAGGTTGGGTACGTTGGGGGCAGCGCCAATCCGCGTGGTGGCCAATCTCCCCTACGGCATCGCATCGCGTCTTTTGGTCGACTGGCTAACGGCAGAAGGCGCTGTCGCACACTTTACGCTGATGTTCCAGCGGGAGGTTGCCCGCCGAATCACTGCCGCCCGGAATACGGCCGCGTATGGCCGACTCTCGGTCCTGGTGCAGTGGGCGGCAGTGGGCGAGATCCTGTTTTCCGTATCCCCGAGCGTGTTTGTACCTCCGCCGCAGGTCCATTCCGCGATCTTGCGGATTACCCCCCGCCATCCGGAGACCCGGGGAAATTGCAACGTCGACAGCTTTCGCGCGGTAACGAAGGCCGCGTTCGGCCAGCGTCGCAAGATGCTGCGTTCGTCTCTCGCGGCGCTTGGTAGTCCCGAAACGCTTCTGGCGGCGGCCAAGATCTCTCCCGGCCGCCGGGCAGCCGAGCTCTCGGTGTCGGAATTTGTCAGGCTAGCTCGAGCGCTGGGCCAGAGGGAGGTCAGGTGCGGAGCATCGCGTCAATGAAGCTGCCAATGCTGTTCGCGCGCCGCCGAATTTGTTCGACCCGGACCACCGAGCGGATTTCCTCGACGCAGGTGTCGAGGTCGTGGTTCACGATCACGTAGTCGAACTCACTCCAGTGTGAGATTTCCTCGGCCGCCTTGGCTAGGCGCCGGGCGATCGTGCTTTCGGAATCCTGGCCGCGTGTCCTGATCCGGCGCTCTAGTTCTGTCATGGAAGGCGGCAGCATGAACACCGAGACACAGCGATCACCAAGGACTGCGCGCATGCTCGCTGCCCCCTGCCAGTCCAGGTCGGCCACGACGTCGAGTCCGCGTGCGAGCCGGGCCTCAACGGGTGCCCGAGGGGTCCCGTACCGGCTCCCGAAGACCTCGGCGTGTTCAAGCAGTTCGCCTGAGTTGGCCAGGCAAAGGAATACGGTCTCGCTGACGAAGCGGTAGTGGTCGCCGCGACGTTCGCTGGCCCGTGGCTTGCGGGTGGTGACCGAGATGGACATCTCGAGCCGCGGCTCAGTTTCAAGAAGCCGGCGCAGCACTGTGGTCTTGCCGCACCCGGACGCAGCCGAAAGCAGCAGTACCAAGCCGTCCCGTGCCGAATCCAGCCGGTCGTTGGACGGTGACCTGGTAACGAGGGGAGATCCTGTCATTGACTACTGGCTGTTTGCGGGTGCTGCTGGACCATCGGGGTGGAAGCACAACGGTAGTATAGGAATCCGTTGTTTCGCCTGAGCCATTCAGGGGCGTCTGATACCCTGAACGACGGATGCGTTTGTCCCATTGGGAGCCGGCTGCGCAGAACCGGCCCCGAGAACTTTCTGCTGGTCCAGTCCTCACTGAATTCTCCTATTGCTGATGGCCCGTGCACGGTGGCCTCTGGGCCTGCACCGGTCGTCGCCCGCATGCGCCTGACGGCCAGCGGTGCCCTGGCGGCCGTGCTGGCGTGCACGGTCGTGATGCTTCCCACCGTCCCGGGCGCAGCACAGGAATTGCTGACGCCGGATTCCTCGGTGATCCAGGAGACCATCGACGTCCTGAACGATCCCGAAGCGCGCGACGACCTTGTCAGGAAGCTGGAGGCTCTGCTGGTCGTCCAGCGGCAAACGGCGCAAGAGCCGACTGCTTCCGGCGAGGGGTCCGGTTTTCTAGACGCGCGGATGGCGGCGTTCGCGACAGCGTCCGATCCGGTATCGCAGCCTGGGTAGGCGCACCAGAGCGTCTGGCCGCACTGGCGGCGGCGCCCGGCGGCGTCAATGGGATGTCAGATCTCCTGTGGTCGATGCTGCTGGTTGTGCTGACCGGAGCGGGAGCGCTGCTCCTTCGCGGAACACTGCGATCGGCAGGCGAGCGACTGGCTCCGCAGTCGGACGAGGGAGTTTCCCAGCACGTTTCGCGACGGGCAGCCCGACTGGCCATGGCATTCGTTCCCGTCGCAGCGTTCTTCTTGGCATACCATCTTCTCCTCTCGCTCCTCGTTCCGGCTGGATGGGCGGGATTGGTCGCGACGGTTGTGATCGAAACGCTGACGCTGGTTGCACTCGTCGTGGGTTTCGGGAGAGCACTTCTGGCGCCGCGAATGCCGCGGTTCCGACTGATTCCCGTCCCCGACGGGGCCGCGCAGTTCGTCCATATGTGGCTCGTACGCCTGGCGCTGGTCGGATTGGTTGGAAACGGCCTGCTGGGCGCCCTGCGCGATGTCGGTACGGACCCGGCGGCAGTGCTGCTGCAGGAGAAACTATTCGGTGTCGTGCTGGCGGTTCTCGCCTGCGTGCTGATCCGTCAGATCCGCAACCAGGCCGCCGGTCGACTCGCCGGGGCAACGGGCCCCGTTAGCCCTCTGGCTGCAGAGATCTGGCACGTGTTTCTGATGCTCTACGTCATGGGGCTGGGAACGGTCTGGCTCGCCGGTCTGGTCGATGCGCGGGGGCTGCTGATGCAAGGCGTGCCGGCGTTCGCCGCAATTCTCGCGGCCGCTTTCGCGGCCGAAACCGCCGTCGGCCGGGCTCTGGGCCGTCTCAGAGGTCCGGAAACCGATGGCCCTGCGCCCCGTTCGGGAGCGCAATAGTGGCGCTACCTGCTGATCACGCAGATCTTCGCCCATGTGCTGATCTGGACCAGCGCGGTTGTGGCCATGCTGGAGACCTGGAACTTCATGGACGCTTGTCGATCTTCGCTGGCTGCATCTGGCGCTCGTTCGCATCCTGCTGTCCGCACTGGTGGTGCTCGTGATCGTCGCTCTCCTGGAGCGTGCCATGGAGCGGGCGTTGGCCGAGGGCACTCGGGGCGCCGCGGCTCAGCGCCGCGTTTCCACCCTTCTGATGCTGGGCTCCAATGCGCTACGCATCATTGCCGTGGCACTAGTCGCGTTGGTCGCGCTATCCGAGCTTGGCGCGAACATCGGCCCTGTCCTGGCGGGTGCCGGCGTGGCCGGAATCGCGGTGGGCTTCGGGGCGCAGAAACTGGTGCAGGATGTGATCAGCGGGCTATTCATCCTGATCGAGGATCGGGTCGCGGTCGGCGACGTCGTCCGGATTGCAGGACACGCCGGGACAGTCGAGGCGCTGTCGCTTCGCGCCATCACGCTTCGTGATCTCTCCGGCACGGTCCACGTCATTCCGTTCGGGAGCGTGGACACACTCGAGAATATGGTGAAGGATTACTCCTATGCGCTTCTCGATGTGGGCGTCGGGTACGGCGAGGATGTCGACCGGGTCACCGGCGTGATCGAGGAGGTCGCGGCTTCCGTGGCAAAGGATCCGCGCTACCGGAACCTCATCTTGGCACCGCTCGAGGTGCTCGGTGTCCAGTTGCTCGCCGACAGCGCGGTGGTAATTTGCATTCGAATCCAGACTCGCCCAGCAGAGCAGTACGGAATTCGGCGCGAATTGAAACGCTGGATCAAGCAGGCCTTCGATGCTTCAGGAATCGAGATTCCGTTTCCGCAGCGGAGCCTCCACATCCATCAGGCTCCCCAATCAGGAGGCTGAGCGTTCCGGGCCGGTGCCCGCCCGTGTGGTTCGAGCCGAGCATCTGGTACCGGCAGGCCGTGGCCGGGTTCAGCCGCCGCCGTTTCGGCGTGCTCCCGCGGCACAGGCGTTTCCGGAGTGGCCTCTCAATCCTTCGGCGGTCGGGACGGACGGATGACAATCCAGGCGCCGACCGCGAGCAGTCCTGTGCCCAGAAGCCCGTACCCCCAAGTGGGCCAGTCACGCGACAGCAGGAGCCAAACGAAGCTTGCGCCCATGGCGGCACATGCTGCGCACTTGGCCCAGAGCGGAATCGTCCGGTGGTTTTCCCAATTGGACACGAGTGGCCCAAAGTGACGATGGCGGCGCAGCCAGCGCTGCCATCGCGGCGAACTCCGACCGAAAGCCCACGCGGCGAGCAGCAGGAAAGGCGTTGTAGGTAGCAGCGGGAGCACCACGCCAAGCGCACCGACGCCGACGCTCAGCCACCCCAGCGCGAGGAAGATCCAGCGTGTGGGGTGCGGGTCAGGTGGGCCGGTCACCTGCGCCGTCGATACAGTCGCACGGTATAGCGCCCGGCCGCCGCACGACCTCGCTTGCGGGGCTTTGAGCGGCCTTTCCTCGGATGGTCGTGGTTTGCCGGTCCACGAGCCCACGGGATTCGGGTCATTGCGGTCCCCATCACTTACCGAGATCTGTCGGAAGCGGCTTCGGACTGACGTTGCAACGCCCTCCAGCGCGCGACGTTGCGGTTGTGCTGCCGAAGCGAGGCTGCGAACGCGTGGCCGCCTGAACCGTCGGCGACGAAGTACAGCTCTTCGGTGATGGCCGGGTGAAGCGCGGCGTGGATCGAGGCTCGCCCGGGGTTCCCGATCGGTGTCGGTGGAAGTCCGCGGATCTGGTAGGTGTTCCAGGGATGCCGCCGCTTCAGGTCTGCCCGGGACAACTTCCGCGTGGGCTTCGGTTCCAAGCCGTACAGTACCGTCGGGTCTGACTGCAGACGCATGCCACGCTTGAGGCGGTTGACGAATACGGCGGCGATGCGGGGGCGCTCGGAATCTTGTCCGGTTTCCGCCTCGACGAGCGAGGCCAGCACTAGGGCTTCTTCCGGGGTCTGGTAGGGGAGACCATCAGCCCGGTCTGCCCATTCCGTCGCCAGGAGTTCGGTCATTCGGGTTCCGGCCCGCTCGACGACAGCGTCCCTGCCCTCGCCCCGATGGAAGAAATAGGTGTCGGGGAATAGCGAGCCCTCCGTCGGGCTGTGGGCAACGTCGCCGGTCAGGAGTTCGTTCTGGTCCAGCGTTGCTAGCACCTCAGCGACGGTTGCTCCCTCGACGAGCATAATCTGGTGGAGCACCGTCTCCCCGCGCGCCATCATTTCGGCGATCTGCCACATCGAGGCACGTGCCGGATAGGCATATTCGCCGGCCTGAAGATGCCTCCCGAGCCCTGTAATCCGGAGCCCGGCCTCGAACAGAAGTGCCGAGCGTATGACGCCGGCTGCTTCGACCTGCTTGGAGATGCCGGCCAAGGACGTGCCGAGAGGGACAATCACTGTCCGGACTTCGGCGTGCGGGCCTTCGAGCCGGAAGGAAGCTGCGGCCATGAGGGTGCTGATTGCCAAAACCAGCAGGACTGTGGTGGCGACGAGCCCCCGGCCCGGCATGGGTTCAGTCGACGCGGCCGACCACGAGCGAAGCGTTGGTGCCGCCGAACCCGAACGAATTCGACAAGGCGGCCCGGACATCCCGTTGCCGTGCTTGATGGGGCACCAAGTCCAATCCTTCGGAGCCGGCGCACGGATTCTCCAGATTCAGCGTCGGAGGAACGATACCGTGCACGACAGTGAGGAGCGCATAGACGGCCTCGACCGCGCCTGCTGCTCCCAGCAGATGCCCGATTGATGATTTGGTGGAACTGATCGAGACCTGTTCGGCGTAGTCTCCGAACAGCCGGCGGATGGCAATGAGCTCGATTTCGTCTCCGAGCGGGGTCGACGTGCCATGGGCGTTGACGTAGTCGATGTCGGTTGGAGCCATTCCGGCGTCGTCCAGCGAGGCCCGCATACTGCGGTAGCCGCCGTCGCCATCGGGGGCGGGGGCCGAAATGTGATGGGCATCGCCCGAAAGACCGTACCCTTTGATTTCACCATAGATGCGGGCTCCCCGTGCGCGTGCGTGCTCAAGTTCCTCAAGTACGACCACACCGGCCCCCTCACCCATGACGAAGCCGTCCCGCGCTTCATCCCACGGACGCGAAGCGCGTTCGGGCTCGTCGTTGAAATTCGTGGACAACGCCCGCATCGCCGCGAAGCCGGCGATTCCCAGGCGGCAGACGGAGGCTTCGGCACCGCCGGCCACCATGACATCTGCGCGGCCGTCGCGGACGAGACGGGCTGCATCGCCGATTGCGTGGACGCCGGTGGCGCACGCAGTTACAACCGAGTGGTTGGGGCCGCGGAAACCGTAACGGATCGATACTTGGCCGGCGGCCAGATTGATCAAGCTGGACGGAATGAAGAACGGCGTAATCCGCCGGGGCCCTTTTTCCTGCAGCATCACCGCCGCTTCATAGATCGACCGCAGACCGCCGATGCCGGACCCGATCATTACGCCGGTGCGGTTACGTGCCTCCGTTGCGTCTTCATCAGGAGTCCAGCCGGAATCCCGAACCGCCTCGTCGGCGGCTGCCATCGCGTAGAGGATGAACTGGTCGATGCGCCTGCGTTCACGGGGCAGCATCACCGCGTCCGGGTCCAGGCCATCTGGCGCATCCGGGCCAGGGACATGGCCGGCGACGCGACACGGGAGATCGTCGGTGTCGAACCCGGTCATCGGGCCGAGGCCCGACTCACCAGCGGTCAGCCGTCGCCAGTTGGCCTCGGTTCCGACGGCAAGTGGCGTGACCAGACCGATTCCGGTAACAGCGACACGTTTCATGCGGGTATCCCGCAAGAGCGGTCAGTTCACCTGCTGTTCGATGTACTGGATCGCATCTTGCACGGTCACGATCTTTTCCGCCGCATCGTCGGGAATCTCGCAGCCGAATTTTTCTTCGAAGGCCATGACCAACTCGACCGTGTCGAGGCTGTCGGCACCCAAGTCGTCGACGAAACTTGCGTTCTCGGTGACCTGTTCCATCTCGACGCCGAGATTCTCAACGACGATGTCTTTGACACGCTGCGGGATATCACTCATGGCAGGTTTCCGTCAGTTGGGGTGGAAGTGAGAGCAGGACGAAATAGCGCAGCCGGCGCGGGGATGCCAGCCTGCTGAGGTCAGTGCCCAGCATCTCCTTGTCTCGTTACCATACTTCGGCCGGGATGCAAGCATCGCCGCTGCCGCGGGCTTGCGCCCTGGGCAGGCATGCGGACCGAAATTCTCCGTTTCCGGCCGTGTCTTCCCCGGACGTCCGGGGTAACCCTGACGGATCCATGGTCGGGTACGACCTGGCCAATCACCCGAGGCCGCCACCAACAGTCAGTGTGTGGCCAGTGACATATCCGGCTTCGTCGGATGCCAGATAAACCACTGCGGCTCCGATGTCTGCTGGAGCGCCGAACCGCCCGAGCGGCACACGCTCCCGTGCCTCTTCGCGAACGGCTTCCGGCAGGGCCTCGGTCATCGCTGTCTCGATGAACCCGGGAGCCACGCAGTTCACCGTGATTCCTCGGCCAGCGACCTCAAGTGCGAGGGCTTTCGACATGCCGATAAGCCCGGCCTTGGCGGCCGCGTAGTTAGCCTGGCCCGGGTTTCCGAGGATTCCGGAAATTGATGAGATGTTGATGATCCGCCCCGACCGCCGGCGCATCATCCCGCGCAGCACTGCCCGGACGAGCCTAAACGCCGCGGTCAAGTTTACGTCGAGCACATCCTGCCAATCCTCGTCCTTCATGCGCAGCGCGAGGCCATCCCGGGTGATCCCGGCGTTGTTGACCAAGATGTCGACGGGGCCGAGTGATTCCTCGATCTGCTTGACCAGCGCAGTCGCGTCACCGCCGCCGCCAAGATCGGCAACCGCCCACTCAGCGCGCTCGCCGAGTTCGTCGGCCAGCTCCTGCAATGCGGGCTGGCGGGTCCCGGTCAGCGCGACGGCGGCGCCAGCCTGATGGAGCGCCCGCGCGATGGCCCCACCAATGCCGCCGGACGCGCCGGTCACCAAGGCGACCCGATCTTCAAGGTCAAACAACGCGTCCCTCCGCCGACTCAAAGTGTTTGCATGAAAGCGTCAAGGTCTTCGGGCTCTGCTAGAGCCATAGTTCCGAGGCTGCGGTCGATTCGCCGTGCCAGGCCGGACAGCACCTTGCCCGGGCCTATCTCGACGAGGGTCTCGACGCCGTCCTGGCGCAGTCGTTCCACCGATTCGCGCCAGCGCACCCGGCCCGTTACCTGCTCGATTAGCAATTGACGGATCGTGGCAGGATCGCTCGTCGGCGTTGCGCTGATATTGGCGACGACGGGAACTGCCGGCGGCTCGATGGACCGTTCGGCCAGTGCGGCCGCCATCACCCGTGCTGCGGGCTCCATCAGGAGGCAGTGGAACGGCGCGCTCACATCAAGCCGGATCGCGCGCCTGACACCGAGGTCGGGGGCTAGCTCCACGGCCCGCTCGACGGCGGCCGTCGCACCCGACACCACGACCTGCCCGGGCGCATTGTCATTGCCGATGGCAAGGACGTCATTGCCGGCGGCGGCCTCGACGATCGCATCGGCGGTCGCGAGGTCGGCCCCGAGCATCGCCGCCATGGACCCTTCGCCTACGGGGACGGCCTCCTGCATCGCCTGTCCTCGGCGACGGACCAGCCGGACCGCATCGGCCAGGGGCAGGGCGCCCGCCGCCGTGAGGGCGGTGTATTCGCCTAGTGAATGCCCAGCCACGTACTTCGCGATCCTGCCGAGCGGGGCGCTGGCGCCACTTTCCATCACGCGGATTAACGCGATCGAATGGGTCAAGAGCGCGGGTTGCGCGAATTCGGTCCGGGTCAGATCCGCGTCCGGTCCCTCGAAGGCGAGCCGGGAAAGCCTAAACGACAGCGCGTCGTCCACTTCCTCCCAGGTTTCCGCCGCGACCGGGAACGCATCCCGGACTGCGCGTCCCATGCCAGGCGTCTGGGACCCTTGGCCGGGAAACACGAAGGCGCGTGATGACGACATGGGTGAGGCTATGGTGCGGGTCGGGGCAATCGGCGGAGGCGAGGATACAGCGTGCTGGTTCGCTCGTGGGCAGGGGCCCGGGTTGGGGCAGGACCCGGGGCGGGTACTTTGGTCAGAGCCGCCTCAACTCGGGATTGCCCGGCCTGCGACGCCTTCCATTACGTACCAATGCGTAGGGTTGCGCTCTACATACATCCAGTACAGTATATGACGAGAAAGGAGTCCAATCATCGGCCGAGAGCAACGGCCGGCGGGTTGCGATCAGTCCGGTTGAGGCGTGTCAGAATTAGGCGGTGCTGGGCTCACAGTTCGATTTAAGGTAGATCTCCGAAAGGCGTAATTAGCAGGTGATGAACGACATTGATGGTTTGAAGGCCCGGGTCTCGCCGGGTGATGTGGTCTCGTTTCTCTACAAGCGCGAACAGGTTGACGGGCGCGTGGTGTCGCTTGGCAAGGCCCGTGCGGTGGTCCACTGTGGCCACGGAAGACAGTTCCGGGTTCCGTACGACCGGATTCGGCCCCGCGGGCCGGCGACCGATCATTCCGGCGCTGAGCGGGAGGCCGTCGACCGGTGCGAGGAACTCATGAAAGCACATGGTCTCACGGCCAAGGGATGGGTCGCGAGACTGGATGATTCGCGCTCCCGGGCGGGAGCCTGCCACTACAGCCAGAAACGCATCCTGCTGTCGCGGCTATACGTTCGGGCGGTCGGTCGGTCGGAAATCGACGACACCATCTTGCACGAGATCGCTCACGCACTGGTCGGACCGCATCATCATCACGACGCGGTCTGGCGGGCCAAGGCACGTGCCATCGGATGTTCGGGAGACCGTTGCCATACGTTGCGGTTCAGCCCGCCGAGGTGGATCGTCGCG
Source organism: Alphaproteobacteria bacterium (assembly GCA_965215575.1). GTDB lineage: Bacteria > Pseudomonadota > Alphaproteobacteria > TMED109 > TMED109 > VXPW01. Next base: position 418,697 of record OZ244069.1, on the reverse strand, counting down.
TGCCGGGGCGGGTGCTTCTCACGTCCCGCTCACCGCCGGCGCCGCCACGCTGTCTGCCGCCGATGCGGTGGGCCGCTCGCGTGGCGGGAATGGGACGGGACGCCCGAATACGGGAGTCCGGTTGTCCGGAACGCGAACCAGCCCGCTCGCGAAGCTTCGCGGCCGGCGGACTGGTTTCCGGTCGTCGGGACTGCTTCCAGTCCGACTCAGGGCGAATTCGACTTCGGAACGATCTGAAGGCTGGCTGGCATCCGGGAGCAGAAACGCTCCGGAGAAATTTCTCTCAGCCTGGGCCACGGGCTGCCCCGGGGCATCAATCTGCGCGGCGGTTTGCCAGCCGCTTGGTGCCGGTCTATGGTCGGCCGGCGCGCCCGTCGGCGGGCTGCGGTGGACTCGTTTCCGACTCCGTCCCATCGGGCGGGGGGCGATTCCGATGGGCTGACCATGCCTTTTTACGAGACTGTACTGATTGCGCGGCAGGAAATCGGTGGCGGCGATGCCGAGCGGCTCGGCGAGCGCTACGCGGAAGTTCTTACCAAGGAAGGTGCGAACGTAGTCCGGCGCGAATATTGGGGACTGCGCAGGCTCGCCTATCGGGTCCGCAAGAACCGGAAGGGCCACTACGTGATGTTCCACGTGGACGGGCCCGGGACGGCGATTCAGGAATACGAGCGGCAGCTGAGGATCGACGAGAATGTGGTTCGGTACCTCACCATGCGACTCGATCAGCTACCGGAAAGCCCGTCGATCATCATGAAGGCCCGCGCCGAGCGCGAGGAGCGCCGCGATCAGGAGACCACACGCCGCGAGGTGGAACGGCAGACTTCCGACGACGAGGCTGGCAAGCCCGAGGCTGGCGAGCGAACCGAAACCGCTCGGTCCGCCGAGGACACCGATGAACAGGTTGCGCCCGCTCCTGCAGTGGTTGCTGCAGCCGAGGAGGCCCCGACACCGGCCGCCGACCCGGCGGGAGACAACTCATGAGTGAAGACCAGTCGGCCGCGCCGGACCGCACCTCTGGTGGTCCCCGGCGCACTTTCTCGCGGCGGCGCAAGAGTTGCCCGTTTTCAGGTCCGAATGCTATGGAAATCGACTACAAGGACGTCAAGACGCTCCAGCGATTCCTGTCCGAGCGCGGCAAGATCGTTCCGAGTCGGATCAGTGCGGTGTCGGCACCGAAGCAGCGCCAGCTTGCCCGCGCCATCAAGCGGGCGCGCATACTCGCGCTGCTTCCGTTCCTGATTCGCTAAGGACTCCCGCCTCCTGAACCAGTTGGGTAAGGGCAAGCACTTGGCGCTCGGGGCATTGGCCGGGGCGCTCAGTGCGGCCCTGTTCGCAAGCGTCCTGGCTGATGCGGGCGGCTTGGTTGCGGTGTTCCCCGTGCATTTCACTTCGCTCCCCATCCTATTCGCCAGCTTTAGCCTCGGGGCAGTACCGTTCGCGGTGGCCTGCGCTACCGGGGCGCTGGGGGTTGCCGTCGGGTCGGGCGCAGGTCTCTACGGCGGTCTGATCTATGTGGTCATCCATGTATTCCCGGTTTGCCTGATTCACTTCCGACTGCTGCCGGGCAATGATGCCTCGCCGCCGCGCGCACTCGGCCGAATCGTGTCCGAACTCACTGTACTCGGGGCGGTTGCGCTGCTGCTGGTGCTGGTCGGTGCGGGTTTCGAACTTTCCCGCCTTACGGACGATGTCGCAGAAGCATTCGCAGCGCTGCTCGGTGCGGCGGCTCCGGACGTGCCGGCGGATGCCCGGCAGGCCTTTGTCACCGAATTTGTCCGGTATTTCCCCGGTTTCGTAGCGGTCTGGTGGCTCCTGGCGCTCGTGGTCTGCGCGGTGCTGGCGCAGGGAATTGCCCGAAGGCTCAGCATGGCCTGTCTTCCGACGCCGTCCTATCGGGCGTTCGAGGTGCCGGTTTGGCTCGTGGTCGCGTTCTTGGTTGCGCTCGTCCCGGCGGCGTTGCTGTCGGGCGATATGGCGTCGATCGCCGGCTCATTTGCATTGCTGTTTGGCACCCCGTTACTCTTGCAGGGCTTGGCCTTTATCCATACCACCAGCCGGTCTTGGCCAGGTCGCAGACTGCTGCTGTTCGCCTGTTACGGTTCGCTGGTCTGGCCGTTTGCCCCACTCGCTTGGGCCCTTGTCACGGCGCTCGGAGTGATTGAACACTTCGGCCGGTTTCGACGCTCACAACTAACCTGAGAGCATACTATGCAGGTCATTCTGCTCGAACGTATTGGCAACCTCGGAAACATCGGCGACACCGTCGAGGTCCGCAACGGTTATGCCCGGAACTACCTGTTGCCACAGGGCAAGGTCCTGCGAGCGACCGATGAGAACCTCCGCCGCTTCAATGAGCAGCGAGACGAGATTCTGGCTGTGAACGCCTCCCGCCGGCAAAGTGCCGAAGCGACAGCGGATGGTTTGCAGGATCTGTCGATTGTCATCATCCGCCAGGCGAGCGAGCGTGGCGTTCTCTACGGCTCGGTCAACGCACGCGACATCGCGGAGGAAGTCAGCCTGCGCGCGGGCAAGGTCGACCGGCAGATGGTTCAATCCGAAGGCGCCATCAAAATGCTCGGAATCCACGTCGTCGACATCGCGCCGCATCCGGAAATCGTCGTGCCCGTGACCATCAACGTCGCGCGAACCGAGGACGAGGCGGTCTTGCAGGCGGAGCGCTACGCGCGCGGTGAGGACGTGCTCGCCCTGGACGCCGATGACGCCGATGACGCCGGCGACGACGGGGATCTGGAGGAACTGTTCGGTGACCCAACCCAGTTCCGCCCTAGGGTCTACGACGAGAACGTGGACCAGGATGAGGCCGACGCCGACGAGACGGACCCGGTCGATCGCCTTCTGGACGGGGAAGCGGCACCTATTTCCGCTGAGAGTCACGCGGCACCGGAGGAACCGACTGGCGACGAGGCCTAAGCCCCTCCGCATCGGGGTGGTACGGGGAAAGGCATGTTTGCCGAACGAGTGCTGCGTCGCCTGGTCCGATTCGGGCGCCTGGAGGTCGTTTTGCCGAACGGTCGCGCGATCGTGGCGTCAGGGGAGGATGGACCCAGCTTCCGACTGCGGTGGAGTAGCTGGCGGGATCTTTACCGGTTGCCGTTTCGGCCGTCACTAGCCTTGGCGGAGGCGTACATAGCCGGCCGGCTGACGATCGATGACGCTTCCCTGAACGACGTGGTCGACTTCTTTTACGTGAACCAGATTGACGCAGGGATCTCCGGGTTTGCGCACGCTCTCCGGAAGCTAACGATGCCAATTCGCTGGATTTGGCAACACAACACGGGACAGCGAGCCCGTCGCAACGTCACCCACCACTACGACATTCCCGGCAAGATTTACGATCTGTTCCTGGACTCCGACCGCCAGTACAGCTGCGCCTATTTTCTGCGCGAGGACATGACGCTTGACGAGGCACAGGAGGCGAAGAAGCGTCATATCGCCGGCAAGCTCAGGCTCAAGGAAGGGCATTCGGTGCTCGACATCGGGAGCGGTTGGGGCGGGCTCGCGCTCCACCTCGCCCGAAACCACGGCGCCAGGGTCAAGGGGCTTACCCTGTCGGTCAACCAGCTCGAAATCGCCACTAAGAGGGCTGATGAGGAAGGTCTTTCGGAGCGCGTGACCTTTGAACTCGGCGACTACCGCAAGGAATCCGGTGTCTTTGATCGGATCGTATCGGTGGGGATGTTCGAACACGTGGGCCTGACCTACTACCAGGCATTTTTCGACACCATTCGGCGGTGCCTGGCGGACGACGGGATCGCACTGCTGCACACGATCGGGCGGAGTGCCGGGCCAGGCATTACAGACCCGTTCATTCGCCGCCACATTTTCCCAGGGGGTTACATCCCGGCCCTCTCCGAGGTCGTTCCCGTTATCGAGCTGGCGGGTCTTCAGGTGACCGATGTGGAGGTGCTGCGCCTTCACTACGCGCTCACGCTCCGGCATTGGCGGGAGCGTGCCCTGGCTGCCCGCGACAAGGTGCTCGAGATTGCCGACGAGCGGTTCCTCCGGATGTGGGAGCTGTACCTGTCGGGCAGCGAGGCCGCGTTCCGGCACGGTGGCATGGTGGTGTTCCAGATTCAGCTTGCGAAACGGGTTGACGCACTGCCCCTGACCCGAAACTACATGGCCGACTGACCGTTCACGTCCCCCCTGTAGCGCTTGCCTGCCTCGCAGTGACCGAATGCCGGGCGAGTGCGGCGTGGAAGTCGTGTCGGGTCATCCATCATGCGGATGAGCAGCATGCGTGACCGAGATGATGGCGAGCCACCGTGCCGGTCAGTCTGCTATAAGCGGCCCGCCTCCGGAATGCAGCTCAGGGCCCTCCCCGAACACCCATGATTCCTTCCCTTCGCCCGCACAATCCCTGTTTCTCGTCCGGGCCCTGCGCCAAACGCCCCGGCTGGTCGGTGGAGGTTCTCCGCGAAGCCTGTCTCGGCAGGTCGCATCGGGCGCTGGCCGCGTTGGCGCGCATTCGCGAGGTGCTCGACCGGACCCGCGATCTGCTTGGCCTGCCCGCCGACCACCGGATCGCGCTGGTACCGGCCTCCGATACCGGTGCCGTCGAGATGGCGTTGTGGTCCCTCCTTGGTGCCCGGGGAGTCGATGTCCTGGCCTGGGAGAGCTTTGGCAAGGGATGGGTGACCGATATCACGGCACAGCTGCGGCTTGAGGACGTCCGCGTCCTCGATGCCCCGTATGGGGAACTCCCCGAACTCGGCCGGGTGGATTTCGACCGCGACGTAGTGTTCACGTGGAACGGAACGACCTCTGGTGTGTGCGTCCCTGATCCGGATTGGATTCAGCCGGGAAAGGGGCTGGTTATCTGTGACGCAACATCGGCGGCTTGGGCGATGCCGTTGCCATGGGAGCGTCTCGATGTCGCCACATTTTCTTGGCAAAAGGCCATGGGCGGTGAAGCCCAGCACGGCATCCTGATTCTGTCGCCAAGAGCGATCGAGCGTTTGGAATCGTATGTTCCCCCGTGGCCGCTGCCTAAGGTCTTTCGCATGGTGAAGAAAGGCAAGGTCGATAAAGCACTCTTCCGGGGGAGCACCATCAACACTCCGTCCCTCCTGTGCATCGAGGACGCACTCGACAGCCTGCGTTGGATCGAATCCGTCGGCGGTGCGGCGGGGACCGTGGCCCGGAGTCGTACGAATCTCGATGCAGCCTGCCGATGGATCGCCGACTGCCAATGGGCGGATTTCCTGCCCGCGCGGCCCGAAATCCGCTCCTCGACATCCATGTGTTTCCGGATTACCGACAGCTGGTTCGCAGGGCTCGACGAAGGGTCGCAGCGTACGAGAGTCGGGGAGTTGGTCCATCACCTTGAAGACGAGGGGATCGCGTACGACATCGGTGCGTACCGCGACGCACCGCCCGGATTGCGGATCTGGGGCGGGGCCACCGTCGAGACCGCCGACCTCGATCGCCTGTTTCCGTGGCTCGACTTTGCCTTCAACGAAGTGAAGCGAAGAGCGGCGGGATGACTGACCGGGTCCTGATTGCTGACCGATTGAGCCCGCGCGCCGCCGAGGTGTTCGCGGCGCATAACCTCGAGGCAGTGACGGAGGTCGGCCTCAGTGAGGCCAGCCTGATCCAGCGTATCCCCGAGTTTGCCGGCTTGGCGGTTCGTTCCGCAACTCAGGTTACGGAGGCGGTGCTGGAGGCTGCTGAACGGCTCAGGGTGGTCGGACGCGCAGGCATTGGCGTCGACAACATTGATGTCGCGGCGGCCACGCGGCGCGGTGTGGTGGTGATGAACACGCCGTTTGGCAACTCGATTACCACCGCTGAGCACACGATTGCGCTGATGTTGTCGCTCGCGCGCAACATTCCTTCTGCGAGCGCGTCGACCCATGCCGGCCGGTGGGAGAAGTCGAAGTTCGGGGGCGTCGAGCTGTACCGGAAGACCCTCGGACTCGTTGGCTGCGGCAACATCGGGGCCATTGTCGCCAACCGGGCAAGGGGGCTCGGCATGCGCGTGATCGTCGCCGACCCCTTTCTCGGCGAGGAGCGGGCGACCGCACTCGGTGTCGAGCGGCTGCAGTTTGAAGAGCTGCTCGAGCAGGCCGACTTCATCAGCTTTCATGTTCCGCTCACGGACTCCACCCGGAACATGCTGAACGCGTCTGCGCTTCGCCGGTGCCGGAGAGGGGTCCGGATCATCAACTGTGCGCGCGGCGGCCTCGTGAACGAGGAAGACCTCAGGGCGGCCATCGAAGACGGGCATGTCGCGGGTGCCGCCCTCGATGTGTTTGCGCAGGAGCCGGCCCGGGACAATCCGCTGTTCGGACTCGAGCAGGTCGTGGCGACTCCTCACCTGGGCGCGTCTACGGAGGAGGCTCAGGAGAACGTCTCCGTGCAGGTTGCAGAGCAGATGTCGGACTACCTGCTGACGGGTGCGGTCGCGAACGCCCTCAACATCCCGTCGGTAACGGCTGAAGAGGCCAAGAAGCTGGGGCCTTACATGCGGCTCGCCGATCAGCTTGGGCGGCTAGCTGGCCAGGTTGCGGCGACCGGGTTTCGGAGGGTTCACATTGAGTTCGGAGGCCAGGCAAGTTCCCTCAACGTCCGTGCCCTGACTTCGGTGGCGTTGGCGGGCCTGCTCACACCGCAGCTCGACTCAGTCAATATGATCAATGCCCCCGTGATCGCCGAGAGCCGCAACATCCGCGTCACCACTGCAACCAGTGATTCGCCCGGAGACTACGCGACCGAAATCCGGCTGACTGTGGAAACCCAGCGGCAGACCCGCGAGGTAGTGGGCACGCTCTTGGGGCGTGAACCGCGGATTATTGGCATCATGGGCATTGCCATTGAGGCCCAGCTCGGGCCCAACATGCTGTTCATCACCAACGCCGACGAGCCGGGATTTATCGGGGCGCTGGGAACGGCACTGGGCAACGCCGGGGTCAACATCGCGACCTTTCATCTCGGCCGAAGCGAGCCCGGTGCCGATGCGCTTGCACTGGTCGAGGTTGATCAGCCGGTCTCGACCCAGTTGACCGAGCAACTGCTCCAACTTCCCCATGTTCACAGTGTGCGGGTCCTGCATTTCTAAAGTGCTTCGGCTCCGTTAGTAGCGAAGCTGCGTGCTAGATTGAGGCCAAATGACCTCCTACGACCAAGTGCTGTTGCCGGCCGGGCTGGCAGACTTGCTGCCACCGGACGCGGAGCGAGAGGAAACCGCTTCGCGGGCTCTGGTCGATGTATTCCGCAGCCATGGTTACGAATCGGTCCGACCGCCACTCCTCGAGTTCGAGGACACGCTGACGTCTGGACTCGGGGCAGCTGGTTCCGGATCGACGTTCCGTCTGATCGATCCGCACTCCCAGCGAATGCTCGGGGTGCGGGCCGACATCACCCCTCAGGTTGCGCGGATCGCCTCGACGCGTCTGGCGTCGGCCGCGCGTCCACTACGGCTTTGCTACGCGGGCGATGTCTTGCGGGTCAACTCCAGCGCGAATCAGGCGGAACGCCAGGTTCGACAAATCGGGGCTGAGCTCATCGGCTGTCCGGGTGCAGGCGGCGACATCGAGATTCTGCTGCTGACGATCGAGGCTTTGGCCAGGCTTGCGATCAAATCGTTCACGGTTGACTTGACGAGCCCCAATCTCGTGCAGGCCGTCATGGAATCGTTTGATCTCGGACCCGAACTCCAGGAGGAACTGCGCGACGCCCTTCGCCGGAAGAACGCATCGCGACTCCGCGGGCTGCAGGGGCAGGCCTCCCGGACCCTGGCGGCACTCGCGATGGCCGCCGGCCCGGTGGAGGAATCCGAGGAGAAGTTGCGGGCCATCGACCTGCCGTCTGCGGCTGCTGCCGTGCGCGACCGCACGCTTGAGGTGCTCGCCCGGCTTCGCGGCCTCGCGCCCGATGTCGCGTTGACTCTGGACCCGGTGGAGAACCGCGGCTTCGAGTATTACGCGGGCGTCGGCTTCGCAGTGTTCGCGCCGGGCGCACGGCGCGAGATCGCCTTCGGCGGTCGGTACCGGATCAGTGAGGATGAGACGGCTGTCGGCGTCTCGTTCTTCACAGATTCGCTCCTCCGCGTCGCACCGGGGCCCGCCGGGGCACGGAAGATTCTGGTTCCGCGCGGCGCGAATCCGGGTGCCGCCGCGGCGCTTCGTACCGACGGCTGGATCGCAATCGTGGACCTGCTGGGCGACGGGGACGCGGCGGCCCGTCACGCCGGTTGCAGCCATGTGCTTCGGGACGGAATCCCGGTCGCGCTGGAGCCGGGTGCAAGCTGATGGGAAACGTGACGGTTGTTGGTGCGCAGTGGGGCGACGAAGGCAAGGGGAAGATTGTCGACTGGCTGTCGCACCGCGCGGACGTAGTAGTGCGCTTCCAGGGAGGGCACAACGCGGGCCATACACTGGTGGTCGATGGCGAGACCTACAAGCTCAGCCTGCTTCCGTCCGGCGTGGTGCGTGGCAAGCTGTCGATCATCGGCGACGGAGTGGTCATCAATCCGTGGGCGCTTCGGGACGAAATCGAGACGATCCGGGCGCAGGGATTGCGGATCGATCCCGGCGTCCTGCGCGTGTCAGAAGGCGCCAGCCTGATCCTTCCCTACCACTGGGAACTGGACGGCTTCCGGGAGGACCGAGCGTCCGACCGGGCGATCGGGACAACCCGTCGTGGGATTGGTCCCGCCTACGAGGACCGCGTTGGCCGGCGCGCCGTGCGGGTGTGCGATCTCTTTGATCGTCCGGGGCTTGAGCGTCGGGTGGAGACCGCGCTCGACTACCACAACACCCTGCGACGTGGTCTGGGACGCCGGCTGCTCGACAAGCGCGAACTGCTTGAATCGCTGCTCGAGATTGCAGGCACCTTGCAGCCGTTTGTCGACAACACCGGAAGGCTCCTTTATCAAGCCCGGAGGAACCGGCAGACGGTGCTCTTCGAGGGAGCGCAGGGCGTGATGCTGGACGTGCATCATGGGACCTACCCGTATGTGACGTCGTCCCACACGGTGCCGGGCCAGGCTGCCGGCGGTGCAGGGACCGGTCCGTCCAGCGTCGGTTACGTGCTCGGGATCACGAAGGCCTACACAACCCGCGTCGGGGCCGGACCCTTTCCGACTGAACAGGCGAACGTTGTCGGCCGAACCCTCGGGGAGCGCGGCCGCGAATTCGGCACGGTGACCGGACGGCAGCGGCGATGCGGCTGGTTCGACTCGGTGATGGTGCGCCAGGCGGTGCGCGTCGCGGGGATCGATGGCATCGCGTTGACGAAGCTCGATGTCCTGGACGGGTTCGATACGCTCCAGGTATGTACCCGCTACCGGGCCGGGAACGACACGTTCGATTACTTCCCGCCCGGTGAGACGGCAGGGGCTTCCATCGTTCCCGAATATGAGGAGCTTGAAGGCTGGACCGACAGTACGCGAGGCGCTCGGTCCTGGGCGGACCTCCCGGCGACGGCTGTCAAGTATATCCGGCGCATTGAGGAGCTGATCGGCGTGCCGGTCACACTGCTGTCCACGAGCCCGGAACGCGAAGACACGATCCTGGTGCGAGACCCCTTCGCACAGTGAATAGGAAACACAGGTGCCTACCGGTGCCGCTCGCCGAGGCGCACTGCCCGCCGCCCTCAGCATGTGGGGCTGGCGATGAGATCGCGAGGCGGCGTGTTGCCGCTGGAGGAATACACATATGAATCTTGACCTGACTGGGCGCACAGCGCTCGTGACCGGATCGACACGCGGTATCGGATTTGCCACCGCCATCGGATTGGCACGCATGGGGGCTCGTGTGGTCCTGCACGGCCGAACCGAGGGCTCCGTTGCCCAAGCGCGGGAGCGCTTCCGGGAGACACAGGGTGTGGATGGCGAGGGGGTCGCCGGTGATCTCGCAAACACGGAAGGCTGTGCATTGGTCTTTGCCGCAGTTCCGGAGGTCGACATCTTGGTCAACAACATGGGCATCTACGACATGCAGCCGTTTGAGGAGGTCGATGATGAGAGGTGGCTCCACTACTTCCAGGTGAATGTCATGAGCGGGGTCCGGATGGCGCGTCACTATCTCCCCGCCATGCGGCAGAAGGACTGGGGCCGCGTCGTCTTCATCTCGAGCGAGTCTGGCGTGTTTATCCCGCCCGAGATGATCCATTACGGATTCTCCAAGGCCGCCCAGCTCGCCATCGGCCGCGGACTGGCCGAGACCACCGCCGGGAGCGGTGTAACGGTCAATTCTGTCCTGCCTGGCCCTACGTGGGTGGAAACCCAGGAGGAGCGGATGGGAAAGAGGGCCGAGGAGCAGAACCGGACCGTCGCGGACCTCCAGGAAGATACGTTCCGTTTTCGCCGCACATCGTCGCTGCTCCGCAGGTACGCAACCGCCGAGGAGGTCGCGAACCTCATCTGTTACGTGTGCAGCGAGGCGTCTTCAGCCACCAATGGTGCGTCTCTTCGCGTCGACGGCGGCGTCGTTCGCACCTACATCTGATCCCTCCGTGGGAGGGGTATTGGGAGCTGGAGCGCTCACCTCGGGTGGTCGGCAGGGAGGGCGCGTCCTTCCTCAACCGCGTGGCAGGCGACGTGTGCCTCACCGCTCTTCCGCAAGACAGGCACTTCGTGGTGACACCGGGCGTCGGCCAGCGGGCAGCGCGGATGGAACGCGCAGCCGGACGGCGGATCGATGGGATTGGGAACCTCGCCGCGCACCGGCTGACGCACTCTTCCAGTCATGTCGAGATCCGGGATCGTGTCGAGGAGCACGCGGGTATAGGGATGCAGGGGCCTGTGGAACAGATGCTTCGCCGGGGCGATTTCGCAAAGCCGGCCGAGATACATCACGGCAATCCGGTCCGAAACGTGGTAGACGACGGCAAGGTTGTGGCTGATGAACAGGTAGGTCAGAGCGAATTCCTGCTGCAAGTCCTTCATGAGGTTGAGGATCTGCGCCTGCACGGAGACATCTAGGGCTGATGTCGGTTCATCGCACACCAAGAAATCGGGATTGGCCACGAGTGCCCGAGCGATGGAAATCCTCTGCCGCTGTCCGCCGGAGAACTCGTGCGGGAACTTGGTGCCGTCGTCTGGCGAGAGACCGACCTGTCGAAGGGAGAGCGCGACGCGCTCGGCCCGCGCGGACCTGCTGTCGACCAGACCAAACGCGTCCAGCGGTTCCGCCACGATGTCCTGTACCCGCCATCGCGGATTCAGACTGGCGTAAGGATCCTGGAAGATCATTTGCATCCGGCGGCGGATGCGAGCCTTTCTGGCCCGCCCGCGCAGCTGTGCAAGATCGGTTCCTTCGAACAGTACGGAGCCCCGGGTCGGTCGGTCGAGGCCGACCACAAGGCGCGCAACCGTCGACTTCCCACAACCGGATTCGCCGACCAGACTGAACGTCTCGCCGCGCCGGATGGTGAGGTTAATCCCATTGACCGCGCGCAGGGTCTGCACGGGGAGCCGCGCCAGTGTCCGCGCCAGCCAAGGCGTCGAAACATCGAAGTACTTGGCGAGGTCGCGAACCTCTATCAGCGGGTCAGCGCGCGGAGCCATCCGGCTTTCCATCGCCATAGAGCCAGCAGGAAACCGAAGCGTTCTCGCTGATCAAGCGCAGGCTGGGGCGCTTTCGCACGCACTGGCCGAAGACCCTCGCACAGCGAGGATGGAAGGCGCAGCCGGTCGGAATCTCGTGCAGCCTCGGCATGGTTCCGTCGATCTGGGCCAGACGGTCGAGATCACGTCCCGGCAGCGGGATCGATTTCATGAGGCCCGCGGTGTAGGGGTGTCTCGGATTCCGCAGCAACTCCTGTACTGGCCCGATTTCCACGACGCGCCCGGAGTACATGACTGCCACCCGGTCGGCGGTCTCGGCGATCACGCCCATGTCGTGGGTGATCAGCATCACTGCCGCGCCGTGATCGCGGCACATTCGCTTGAGGAGGGCGAGGATCTGCGCCTGGATTGAGACATCCAAGGCAGTGGTCGGCTCGTCCGCAATGACAAGCCGCGGATTGGCGCAGAGCGCCAGAGCGATCACGACGCGCTGGCGCATACCGCCGGAAAACTCGTGCGGATACGAATCGAAACGACGTCCGGCGCCGGGAATTCCGACCGCATCAAGCAGCTCAATGGTACGCCGCCGTGCGTCTGCAGGCGCCAAGTCTGTATGGGTGAGGACGGTCTCGATCAGTTGCTGCCCGACGGTGAAGAGCGGGTTAAGGCTGGTCAGCGGATCCTGGAACACGGCGCCGATCTGCCTGCCGCGCAAGCGCCGCATCGCCTCCCCCGGAAGATTGTCGATGCGCTGGCCCCCGAGGCGGATTTCCCCGCCAGCAATCCGTCCCGGCGGCTCGAGCAGCCCGATGACTGCCGTGCCGGTCAGGGACTTCCCGGCGCCGGATTCGCCGACCACCCCGAGGATCTCGCCTTCGTCGATTGCCAGCGACAGATCATCGACCGCGACTAGCGTCTCATGGCGCGTTGGAAATTCGACGCGCAGGTGGTCAATTTCCAGCAGCGCCATCGTCAACGGAGCTTGGGGTTCAGTGCGTCGCGCAGCCAGTCGCCCAGCAGATTCACGGCAAGCACGAGGAGTGCCAGGGCCGCTCCCGGAAATATGGTGATCCACCACTCGCCCGAGAACAGGAAGTCGTTGCCGATTCTGATCAGTGTCCCGAGCGAAGGCTCGGTCGGCGGCACGCCGACCCCGAGGAACGACAGCGTGGCCTCTGTCACGATGGCGATCGCCAGGTGAACCGTCGCAAGGACCAGTACGGGGCCCATCGTGTTCGGCAGGATGTGTTTCAGCATGATCCTCAGCGGATGGATCGCGATCAGACGGGCCGCTTGGACGTACTCCTTGTTCTTCTCCACTAGCGTCGAGCCGCGGACCGTCCGGGCGTACTGCACCCAACCCGAGATGCCGATCGCGAGCACCAGTACCGGGATCGCCAGCCGATCCTGAGTGGAGGCCGGCAGCGCGCCGCGCATGACACCGTTGATCAGGAGAGCGATGAGCACGGTCGGGAAGGAAAGCTGGATTTCGGCGATGCGCATGATCAGTGCGTCAATACGGCCGCCCACGTACCCAGAGAACAGGCCCAGTCCGATCCCAAGCACCATGGCCAAGGCAACGGAGGCGAACCCGACGCCGATCGAGATGCGTGAGCCAAAGAGAATCGTGGAAAGGACATCGCGTCCCTGATCGTCACTTCCGAGAAGAAACCGGGGATCGCTGTTGGCCATCCAGACCGGCGGGATGTGAGAATCGAGAATGCTGAGCGTGGCGAGATCGAACGGGTCGTGGGGCGCGACGATGGGCGCGAAGAGAGCTGACAGCATCATGACGATGGTGACAGCCGCTGCGGCCATGACCATCCGGGACCGCGTGAAGCTGTACCAGAGGTCGCTGTCGAAGAGGTGCTGGTATCCCCTGCGGATGCGGCCTGGGGTCGAGCTGTTCACGCGTGGCATTCGCTAATGCACGGCGACGGTGCGCTCAATGCGCAGCCGCGGATCGATCACGTAGTAAAGAATGTCGACGGCCAGGTTGATGGCGACGACGATAAACGCGATCAGGATCAGATAGGCCGACATCACCGGGATGTCGACGGTCTGGATGGACTGGAGGAACAGAAGACCCATGCCCGGCCACTGGAAGACGGTCTCGGTGATGATCGCGAAAGCGATGATCGATCCCAACTGGAGGCCGGTGATCGTGATGACGGGCACGAGCGCGTTCTTCAGGGCGTGTCTGAAGTGCACCACGCGGTCGGGCAGCCCCCGGGCGCGCGCAAACCTGATGTAGTCGGTCCGCAGAACCTCCAGCATCTCCGAGCGCACCAGCCGCATGATCAGGGTCATCTGGAACAAACCCAGCGTGATGGCCGGGAGAATTAGGGCCTGCAGGCCCGAAGGGGTCAGCAGCCCTGTGGTCCACCAGCCAAGATCGACGACCTCGCCGCGCCCGAACGAGGGGAGCCAGCCCAGAATCACGGAGAACACGAAAATGAGAAGGATGCCGATCAGGAACGTCGGAAGCGAAATGCCGATCAGGGATACGATCATCAAGAACTGGCTGAACAGGCTCTTGCGATGGAGACCCGTATAGACACCCATCGGTACTCCGAGCAGCAGGGCGAACAGGGCCGAGAGGAGGGAAAGCTCAAGCGTCGCTGGCATGCGTGACAGGATCATTTCCGCGACCGGCTTCTTGTGCTGGTAGGAGACACCAAACTCAAAGGTCACCGCATCCAGAACGAACCGCCCGAACTGCACGAAGACCGGATCGTTAAGTCCCAGTTCCTCCCGAAGTTCCTCACGCTCCTCGAGCGTCGTCTCGATGCCCACCATCTGGTGAACAGGGTCCCCAATGAATTGGAACATCGTGAACGCAATCATCGCGACGAAGAACATCACAAGAAGCGATTGCGCCAGGCGGCTAACGATGAAAGCGAGCATCGATCCGCTGCGTCACGCCCCGACGGACGGCGAAGGTCGCTTGTGAATACGTTTTCGCATCAGACGCGGTTTCCGGCACGGCGATGGGTGCCCAACAAGGGCCCAACATAGAGAAGCTATCGGGACGAACCCTTGCCGTGCGTGTCCGGCGCCGACCAGTCCCTGACCGCCCGTGCGCAACAATGGAGCATTCGGACCAGGGTTACCTGCTGTCGAGCGGTTCCAATGGCGCCACGTCGGCAATCAATCGGGGCGCAGGCGGGCAGTGCTGGTTTCCCGAGAATGCGTGAGAAGCTAGGGGCCCGCGCGTTTGCCGGCAGGGACAGCACAGTCACGGCAACGGGCAGAGGCTGTCTCCCATTGGCCCTCGGACCAGGGGAAAGCGATGCCCCATTCGGCCGCGTCAGTGTAAGTGACCGCACGGTCTAGCTTTCTCTATCTCCTGTGCATCAACTCACTTCATGTTCACGTAGTACATCATGAACTCGTTGTCCGCCCGCTGCACGAGTTCGACATCATCACTTAGGCCCCAGGCCAGGCCTTGCTGGTGCAGCGGGATGTAACCGAATTCCTCGTGCACGATCCGATAGGCCTCGGCGATCATCACGTCGCGCTTCGTTGCGTCCGTCTCCACCAACACCCGTTCGGTCAGCTCATCGACCTTCGGATTGCAGTAGTCGCCCAGATTGAACTTGCCGGCCCCGCCGGCTTCCTGGCAATGAATGAGGTTGTAAAGGACGTTCCAGCTGTCAAAGCTCCCGGGGGTCCAGCCGAGCAGATAGAAGCTGGTGTCGTAGGCTGGCCCCAACACTTTCTTGAAGAAAAGCGCCTTCGGCTGCGCCAGCAAAGTCACCTTGATGCCGATTTTGGCGAGCATCGCGGTCACGGCTGTGCAGATTCGCTCGTCGTTGACGTAGCGGTTGTTCGGGCAGTCCATGCCCACCGCGAAACCATCCGCATAGCCAGCTTCCCCAAGGAGTTCCCTTGCCTTGTCCGGATCAAAGGCGTCACGCTGGAAGTCTCCAGACCGTTGAAACAGCTTCGGTGAAATCATCAGCGCGGAAGGCGTCGAGAGGTTGCGCATCACCTTTGCGTGGATCGCCTCGACATCGATTGCGTGATAGAAGGCCTCCCTTACCCTCTTGTCCTTAAATGGGTTCTTGCTAGTGACGTCAGACTCCAAGAGCTCTTCGCGCCCTTGGTCGAATCCCAAAAAAATGGTCCGCAACTCGGGCCCCATCAGGACCGATGTCCCCGGGTTGGACTGTACTCGCCCGATGTCTTGCACCGGCACCGGATAGGCCATGTCCACCTGCTCAGACAGAAGAGCGGCGACCCGGGTGGCGTCCGACCCGATTGGTGTCATCACGATTTCGGTCAGATTGTGCTTTGGCTCGTCCCACCAGTCAGGATTGGGACGGAAAACTGTTTTCACGTCAGTTTCGCGTTCGACCACCTTGAATGGGCCGGTGCCGTTGGTGTGAAAGTTGGCGTAGTTCTCGGTCCCGGCGGTTACGCTCGCAGGTGCCACCGCGTTGTTTTGCTCCGTCCATTCCTTGTCCATGATGTACCAGGTGGCCCATTCGGAATGGAGGATCGGGTTGGGCGAGGGAGTAATGAAGTCCACGACATGGTCTTCGACCTTGACGACCTCGACTTTCGGACGGATTCGCGTCTTGAGGTCGGAACCGTTCGCCCGCACGCGATCCGCCGAAAAGACGACATCATCGGCGTTGAAGTCGTTCCCGTTGTGGAATTTCACCCCCTTCCGGAGGTAGAAGCGCCACCGCGTCGGTTCGACCATCTCCCAACGTTGGGCGAGCGCGGGCTGGATTTCGAGGCCTGGACCACGACGGATCAGGCCTTCGTAGACGTTGCCAAGCAGTCCGAGCGTGAAGGTTTCGTTCAGGACGTACGGGTCCAGCCCCTGGGCGTCACCCTGGAACGCCCACCGGAGGGTTTTCGCCTCGGCTGGATCAAAGACGCCAACGACGAGCGCGCCGGCGCACAAAATCATCCGTCCAATCGTCAACATCCCTGATCTGCCTCGCTGACGCTGTAGCCCAGTGCTTCGGCGCACTTAAATCCAAAATTGTGAGCGAACACTACGATACGAATCTGGGCAACACAAAAGATCGACAGCCGGTCAACGATATCCGGAAGAAAGGCGGTGCGGTACCTACTTCAGTCAGCGAATTCCCTTGCAGCATGTTGTCACCAGCGAAACCGTTGTGACGGTGCAACTGCGCCCAAGGCACAGGCTGTCTTGTCGGTCTCTGGGGTTCATTTGCGGAAAATGCCCCAATGGGCTTTCGCGACTAACCTGAATGCCAACAGCAGGTGGCGTACGTACCGGATGCTGCACGCCCAAGCGGATTTCCGCGTCTTGGATAGTGTCCAGACCACCGGCGCTCCGGGCAGTATCCGTGCCGGTGGTATGGTGATCCGAAGCAACTCATGCCGGCGCAAAGGTGAACGGCGTTGTCCGTCGCACGTTTTCGTCGATTTTCAGGCGGTAGTTGAGTGGCGGGTGGGCCCGCTGCCGGCAGTCGAGGCGCTCGCAGATACGGCATGCCACCCCGATCGGTGTCGCCGCCGATCCATTTCCGAGGTCGAGTCCGTCCGCGTAAACGAGTTGTCCCGCGTCTCGGATGTCGCATCCCAAGCCGATGGCGTATTGCGGCGGTTGTTCCCATGTTCGGGATTCGATCAGGTCGACGGTTCGGGCGATCGTGAAGAACCGCGAGCCATCGGGCATGGCGGCTACCTGGGTTCGAATCTGTGCGGGCATGCGAAAGGCGTCATGCACGATCCAGCGCGGACAGGTGCCGCCGAATCGGGCGAAGTGAAAGCCACCCCCGCTGAGGCGTTTGGAGACGTTACCCGCGTTGTCGACCCGAATGAAGAAGAACGGAACCCCGCGCGCACCGTGGCGGCCGAGGGTGGTCAAGCGGTGGCAGGCTTGCTCAAAGCTGGCGCCGAAACGGCGTTGCAGGATCTCAATGTCGTAACGCAAGCCCTTGGCTGCGTCGAGGAACCGCTCATAGGGCATGATGACGCAGCCTGCGAGGTAATTGGCAAGCGACAGGCGGCAGAGGCGCTCCGCCTCCGGGCTCGACAACTCTGCCCGTTCCACGTGGCGGTCGAGCAGGTCGCGGCGCGTATAGAGGGCGACCTGAACGGCGAGCTGGAAGCTTCGCGCCGCCGGCGCGAGCAATTCGGACAGAAGCACGCGGCGCCGGTGGAAATCGAAGCGGCGCGTGGTCTCCGGCATCACGTCGACGGGTAGCACGCGCACCGTGATTCCGTGAACATCTCGCAGGTAACTGCCGAGACCACCGAACACGTCCGTCGGATCCAGACCGGCTTCGGTCCACAGGGCTTCCGCACTCGCTTCGATCTCGGGGAAGTGATTCGATTCCGACTGCAGATAGTCGCGAACTTCCTCCACGGGAAATACTGGCCCGCCGATCCCGTGCAGTGTGTCCCGGCTCGCCACCTGCTCGGCCAGGATCTGGGAATCCTCACGCAATTCCCGATAGGACTTGTAGAGCCGAAGTACGGCCTCGGCCGCCGTGGGACCGGCTTCGGCGACGGCCCGAACGTCCGCCTCCCGTACAGGGCGGTCTCCGAACAGCGGGTCGCCGAAGACCTCCCGGAGGGCTGCATAGAGCCGCGCATTGTCATCCTCGGCGAATTCCTTGAGATCGATATCAAACGTTTGTCCGAGGCGGAACAGGAGTTGAACCGTCACTGGCCGCTGATTGTGTTCGATGAGATTCAAGTAGCTCGGTGAAATTTCGAGTTGTTCCGCCATCTCGCTCTGCTTGAGGGCGAGATCCTCGCGAAATCGGCGGATCTTGTGCCCAAGCAGGACTTTTCGTTCTACAGATCGGTCGGTTGTCGGCATTGTCAGCGGCCTAGGAAATTTTCAAGCTTTACTAATTCACAAATCAAAAATTTGCAAAATTTTCTCTATGACTCTTTTACATTCCGAAAGGTATGGACCATTGCCGTTTTGGTCAATTAGATTCGTTGGACACAAGGTATCCAGTTTGAGCTGGAAGCGGAGGACCGAGCGATGCAGTGGGAATGGGAGCGACACACCCGGGCGCCGTCCGGCCGCTTTGCGGGCATTCGTCGGGACTACACGATCGCCGATGCTGAGCGGCTCGCCGGCAGTCTTCGCGTCGAGCACACCCTCGCTCGCCGGGGCGCGGAGCGGCTGTGGCTACTGCTGCAGCATGACGAACCCGTGCGGGCGCTTGGCGCCGTCACCGGCAACCAGGCCATGCAGATGGTACGAGCCGGTCTCAAGTCCATTTACCTATCCGGCTGGCAGGTCGCCGCGGACAACAACACAGCGGGCTCGATGTTTCCCGATCAGAGTCTCTACCCGAGCGACAGCGGGCCCGAGCTCGTCCGGCGCATCACCAACACCCTGCGTCGGGCCGATCAGATCCAGACGTTGGACGGCGAGGGCGGCATCGACTGGTTCGTACCCATCATCGCCGACGCCGAGGCGGGGTTCGGAGGCGTCCTAAATGCGTTCGAAATCACCAAGGCCTACATCGAAGCCGGCGCCGCGGGCATCCACATCGAAGATCAGCTCGCTTCCGAGAAGAAATGCGGCCATTTGGGGGGCAAGGTCCTCATTCCCACCCAGCAGCACATCCGCAACCTCTTGGCAGCCCGCCTCGCGGCCGACGTCATGGGGGTACCCACGGTCATCCTCGCACGGACCGACGCGGAAAGCGCCAAGCTGATCACCAGCGACATCGATGAGCGGGACCGTGCTTTCCTCACAGGCGAGCGCACGGCGGAGGGTTTCTACCGGCTGAGGGAGGGCACGGGCTTCGAGCGCTGCGTCGCCCGCGGCCTGGCCTACTCCGAATACGCCGACCTCATCTGGATGGAGACGTCGACGCCCGATCTGGACCAGGCGCGGCGCTTTGCGGAGGCCATCCACGCGGAACATCCGAGCAAGATGCTCGCCTACAACTGTTCGCCCTCCTTCAACTGGTCGGCCCATCTCGACGTTCCCGCCATGGAGCAATTCCAGTGCGAGCTTGGCGCCATGGGCTACAAGTACCAGTTCGTGACCCTCGCCGGGTTCCACGCCCTCAACTACGGCATGTTCGAACTTGCAGAGGCTTACCGGGACCGCGGCATGGCCGGGTACGCCGAACTTCAGGGGGCCGAGTTCGCGGCGGAGGTCCAGGGATACACCGCGACGCGCCACCAGCATGAAGTGGGCACCGGGTACTTCGACGCTGTGGGCGAGGTGATCGGCGGTGGCCGTTCTTCGACCACGGCCCTTGGCGAGTCGACGGAGACCGCCCAGTTCGAAACGCTGGCCATCGCGGCCGCATAGCGCGCATCAATCGGTGGGAGATCGTACGATGAATACGAGATTTTGGGTCGTTGGCGGGAAGTACGCGGATACGGGCTTCGACGAGCTCGTGAGCGGAAGCGAGCGCCTGATGGGCCCCTATTCGGACCGTGATGCGGCGCTGGTTGCCTGGCGCCGGGTAGCTGAGGAGACCCGGGGCGATTGCTGTGCCCGCTTTGCCGTGGTCGAGGAACCCGTCCGCCGGAGCATCTGATCGGCATCCGCGCGCCAGCGCGACTGCACGTTCCACATCAACCAACGCGGTGGGCAACCGCCGCCGGAGGCTGAGAGCGTCGCAACGATGCCGGTGCCTGCCGCCACAGGGTAGGGGTGGTCGCGTTGTCACTAACGCTGGTTGCGATAGCGCTGGAAGCAGTGATGGTCGACGTCCCGGCCCTCCGGATCCCAGAACTTCCGCCGCATTGGCGTTCCAGTCGGCGCTGAGTAAATGGGGTTGTCGACACGGGCTTGGTCGTAGTGCCGACCAAGCGTGCCGAGGGTCGGGGAAGCCTGATATCGAGCTCACATGACGGAGCTTTAGATCCGTCTTTCAGCTCTTTGGGCGACTGATCGCAACCGACTGTGCATCGCTATTCCGATAGGCGGCGGGCTGGCTTTACATCCCATTGAGGTGTCATGTCGGCTGGCTAGAGCGTGTCTGGCATTGAGGGAATCCTGAGGGGGGGGGGATTCCAATCGGGTTGGAAATGTGATTCAAAAGGGGTCATTGGTCCAGGAGGGCTTCCGACATGACCCAACCCTATTCGAATGACCTGCGCGAGCGGGTGGTGCGGGCGCACCTGGCGGGCGAGCCGATCCGCACGGTGGCAGCGCGTTTCGGCGTGAGCGTGTCGTCGGTGCCGAAATGGACGGCGCGCTACCGGGCCACCGGCAGCGTGGCGCCAGGCCGGATCGGCGGTCACCGTCCCTGGCTGCTGAGCCCCACCGGGAGCGGGTGCATGCGCTGGTGGCGGAGACGCCGCATCTGACCATCGACCGGCTCCAGGAGCAGCTGGCGCCCGACGGCATCACGGTGTGCCGGGACACGATCTGGCGGTTTCTCCGGCGCGAGGGCTTGCGCTTTACAAAAAACGCTGTTCGCCCTTGAGCAGGCCCGGGCCGCGGTGGCCCGCAAGCGGGCTCGATGGCAGGCGCTCCGGCGCCGGCTGGAACCGCGCCGACTGGTGTTCGTGGACGAGACCTGGATCAAGACCAACATGACCCCGCTGCGGGGCTGGGCGCCGAAAGGCCGGCGTCTGAAGGGGTTTGCACCGCATGGGCGCTGGCGCACCCTGACCTTCCTGGCGGGGCTGCGCCACGACGGGCTGAGCGCGCCCTGCGTCTTCGACGGGCCGATCAACGGCCGCTCCTTCCACGCCTGGGTCGAGCAACATCGGGTCCCGACCCGGAAGCCCGGTGACATCGTCATTCTCGACAATCTCGCCAGCCACAAGGGCAAGGCCGTGCGCCAGGCCATCCGCACAGCCGGTGCGCGCCTGTGGTTCCTGCCCCGTATTCGCCGGACCTCAACCCGATCGAGCAGACCTTCGCCAAGATCAAGCATTGGATGCGGGACGCCCGGAAGCGCACGGGCGGGGACACCTGGCGCCATCTCGGCGACCTCCTCGGCACCATCGAACCCCACGCATGCCAGAACTACATCCGCAACGCCGGGTACGGTTCCATGTAAAGCGGACACGCTCTAGCCGGCGTCGATGACCGGGCCTGACGACGGCAGCGCTTTCAGTGCCATCGGAACCGGTTCTTTTCGCGCGACTGCGTCGCGTATGGAGGCCTGAACCTTCTGGAACGCCCGCACCTCGATCTGGCGAATGCGTTCGCGGCTGACATCGAACTCCTCGCTGAGGGATTCCAATGTTCGTGGTGCCTCGCGCAGTCGCCGTTCCGTGAAGATCGCGCGTTCGCGGTCGTTGAGCTCTGCTAGCGCTCGCCCGAGTAGGGCCCTTCGTTGCGCCAGTTCTTCTGATTCCGCCAGCGTTTCCTCAATGTCGGCGTCATCGCTCTCGACCCAGTCGAGCCACTCGGAGCCGTCTTCCAGATCCCCAATCGGGGCATTTAGCGACTGGTCCGTCCCCGCGAGCCGGCGATTCATCGAGACCACGTCGCGCTCGGAGACGTCCATGCGCTGCGCAATTTCCCGAACCTGTTCAGGCGCCAGATCGCCGCTGTCAATCAGCTTGAGATCGTTCTTCATCCGGCGCAGTCCGAAAAAGAGCTTCTTCTGCGCCGCGGTCGTGCCGATCTTCACGAGCGACCACGAATGCAGGACATATTCGGTGACCGCAGCGCGGCTCCACCACATCGCATAGGTCGAGAGCCGAAACCCCTTTTCGGGGTCAAACCGCTTCACCGCCTCCATCAACCCGATGTTGGCTTCTTGAATGAGGTCCGTGACGGGGAGCCCGTATCCACGAAAACGCATGGCGATTTTGGCAGCCAGCCGCAAGTGGCTTGTGACGAGACGGTGTGCGGCATCAATGTCCTGATGCTGACGCCATGCGGTGGCGTCCATGTACTCCTCTTCCCGCGTCAACATGGGAAACCGGTGGATTTCCCTAAGGTACCGCGACAGCCCGGTCTGTGTAAGGACCGGAAGGGCGAGGTTGGCCATGAGCAGATTGCCCCGGGGTTCCGAATCTGAAGAGGGGTAGGTCTCGCCCCTATAGATGACCGTTCTTGGCCGCTGAATCAAGGGTCTGGGAGGGTGGGTCCCGCTCCGCGCTGAGCGCGCACAGCAGGGATTGGAAATCCGGTGGCGGCTTCCCCTCGAAATCGAGAGGCGAGCCGGTCACCGGGTGGAGAAACGTCAGCCGGTGCGCGTGCAGTGCCTGCCGCGGAAACGCCACGAGTGCGGCGCTCAGCGCCGGATCCAGGCCGGCGGGCGGCGCTCGGCTCCGCCCGTACAGCGTGTCGCCAACCAGCGGACAACGCACCGAAGCCAGATGAACGCGGACTTGGTGGGTACGCCCCGTGCCAAGCGTGCACTGCACCAGACTGGCCTCGCCGGCGACGTCAAAGAGAGTCCGGTAGCTCGTGTCCGCCGTCCGGCCGCCACGCGTCACCACCGCCATCCGAACCCGATGCCGCGGATGTCTTCCGATAGCTGCTTCGATCCGTCCAGCACGCGGTATCGGAACCTTCCAGCACACAGCTCGGTAAGTGCGCTCGACTTCCCGGGCCGAGATGGCCGCGGCGAGACCGATATGCGCTTCGTCGTTTTTGGCGACGACCATGAGACCGGAGGTGTCCCGGTCGAGCCGATGCACGATGCCCGGTCGCGCCACGCCACCGATGCCCGACAGATTGTCGCCGCAATGGGCGAGGAGCGCGTTCACCAGCGTATCTCCCCGGTGGCCGGGGGCCGGATGCACAACCAGCCTGGGTTGCTTATTGATGACGATCAGATGTTCATCTTCGAAGATCACGTCGAGCGGGATGGTGGTCGCGACATGCGTGGAAGGAACTGGTGCCGGAATGCGCACCGTGATGCGGGCTCCGGCACGAACTGTTCGTCCGGGGTCATGGGCGGGATTTCCGTCCAGTTCGACCTGTCCTGCTTCGATCAACGCCTTCACCCGCGAGCGGCTCAGACTTTCGACCTTGGCCGCGATCAGGCGGTCCAGCCGCACCGGGAGCACTTCCTCCGATACGATCCAGTCGACTGTTCGGAGAGTTTGGGTCTGGTGCACTGTTGGTGAAACTCCCCAAAGACAGGACCACGCGCATTCTGCTGGCGGTCGTGATCACGGTGGGCGTGGCCATTCTCGCGGGTACCGCGGTGCTCATCGTAGCCCTGGTCGACCTCCTTGTTCAGTTCGGCTCGCAAGGGACCGCAGCCCTGCTGCCTGCGGTCGCAGGCCATGCTTGACCGGGCGGCCCGCGCCTATGCGGACGTCGCGGTTGTGGAGGCGGTGCTTGAAGCCGCCGAAGCCGCCGCCCCGCGCGAAGCCTGCGGTCTCCTGCTGGGCCGTGGCGAGCCGGGCGGAATCTGCCTCCGCCGATGCGTTCCAAGTCCCAATCTCGCCCCAGACCCAATTCGCCAGTTCGAAGTGGATCCTGCCGTTCGGCTGCGTCTACAGCGGGAGTCCCGGGAGGGTGGCGACCCCGTGGTCGGTCTTTACCACTCCCATCCCGCCGGCCGACTCGAGCCATCGGAGACGGACCGCCGGTTCCTCTTGGAGCCCGGGCTGGTGTGGCTGATTGCCGCGCCGGATCCTTACTGGCGTATCGGAGCCTGGCTGGCCCTCGAAACCGACTTCCACAAGCTTGAACTGATCGTCGAACGCGTCTGACTGCGAACGTGCGATCAGGCGTCGGTGCCGCCCACGGTCAGGCCCTTCACCAGCATGGTGGGCTGCCCGACTCCCACCGGCACCAGCTGCCCCTGCTTTCCGCAGCTCCCGATCCCGGGATCGAGCTGGAGGTCGTTACCGATCATGGTTGCCTTTTTCAGGACCTCGAAGCCCGAGCCGATTAGCGTCGCTCCCTTCACGGGCGCCGTGATCTTTCCGTCCTCGATGAGGTAGCTCTCGCTCGCAGAGAACACGAACTTGCCGTTCGTGATGTCCACTTGGCCGCCGGCGAAGCTTTTGGCATAGAGGCCCTTCCTGACAGTGCGCACGATTTCCTCAGGGTCGCGGTCGCCCGCGAGCATGATCGTGTTGCGCATGCGCGGCATGGGCTGATGCGCGTAGCTCTGCCGCCGCCCGTTGCCGGTGGAGACGGTTCCCATCAAGCGAGCGTTCTGACGGTCCTGCATGTAGCCCACCACCCGGCCGTTCTCGATCAGCGTCGTGTTCTGCGCGGGCGTGCCCTCGTCGTCGATGGTCAGTGAGCCTCGCCGGTCGTTGAGCGTCCCGTCGTCGACCACCGTGATGGCCTCGTTGGCCACGCGTTCGCCCATGAGAGAACTGAAGACGCTGGTCTTCTTCCGATTGAAATCGCCTTCCAGACCGTGGCCGATGGCCTCGTGGAGCAGGATGCCCGGCCAGCCCGGACCGAGCACCACGTCGGTCTCGCCGGCGGGTGCGGCCCGGGCGTCCAGCAATACCAGCGCTTGCTGCAGCGCTTCGTCGATGTGATGGGTCCAGGTCCCGCGATCGAGGAGCACGGCGTATCCGTGTCGCCCGCCGGACCCGTAGGTTCCGCTTTCCATCCGATCGCCGTCCTGCACTACGACGCTTACGTTGAGGCGCACAAGTGGCCGGATGTCGCTCGCCGTTGCTCCGCCGGGTCGGACGATGCCGACCGACTGGTGCGATCCCGCCAGTGTGGCTGACACCTGCTGGACTCGCGGGTCGAGCGCACGCGCATAGCGGTCAATCTCGGAAAGCAACTCCACCTTTTCTGCGAACGGGACCGCCCCGATCGGATCTTCGTCGTCGTAGCGTCGCTCGTTGGGGAGCGGCGGCGGCAGTTCGGCTTGCCCGGAGGCGCCCCGGGTTACCGATTGCACGGTGTCCGCGGCCCGCCTCAGCGAGTCGGTGGTGAGTTCGGAGGCGTGCGCGTAGCCGGTGCGTTCCCCGACCACCGCGCGCAGCCCGAAGCCCTTCGAATGGTGGAACGCAGCCGTTCGAATTTGTCCGTCGTCAAGGGTGAGGCTTTCCGATCGCGCATTCTCGAGGAAGAGCTCGCCGTCGTCGGCACCATCCAGTGCACGTTCAACGATGGGCAGTGTCTGTTCGCGATCGAGTCCGCCGAGTCCGGCGAAGACGTTTCCAAGGGGATCGGACTGGCTCATGACGGGTGAACTCCGCGCAAGACTGAATTACAGGAACGATATGGGGGTCACTGTGGCCGTTCTCCAGCCCCTACGGGCCGACGCGCGACGAGGGACGTTCGTCAATGGCAGCGCGCCAGCGGGCAAGGTGCCCAAGGGACACGTCCGGCTGGACCTTCACGACCCTCGCGAATCCGACGGTGACGTAGGCGGTGATGTCGGCCATCGAGAATGAATCGCCGGCGACGAACGGGCTTTCGGCCAGACGCCTGTCCAGGTCAGCGAACCAGTATCCGAGACGCTCGAGGCCGCGCTCCGCGAGGGCAGGGATCTGGGTGATTGGGCGAGGGCCCGCAATCCCACGATCCTCGAACCGGGGACTGCTGTTCCGGAGCGCCTCGCCCACAGCCTGCATGCCCTCCAGTTCGACGCGGCGATGCCAGTTCTCGACCATTCCCTTCTCGAGCGGTGTCCTCCCGAACAGCACGGGTTCGGGCTGGACGGCCTCGAAGTAACGGCAGATGGCGACGCTCTCGGTGATGCGCTGTCCGTCGTCCAGCTCCAGGACCGGCACGGTCCGGAGCGGATTCACGTCGGTGTACGGGGTGGTGAGGTTGGCGCCTTCCCGGATCTTCACCTCGATCTCTTCGAGCTCGATGCCTTTCTCGGCCAGAAATATGTGGACACGACGGGGGTTGGGTGCAGGCGGGAACGTATAGAGCTTCATGCTTCACTCCGGCGGGCTCCGGGACAGGCGCGGCCCGGATGGAACGACGCCTCCCAATGTAGCAGGCAGGCGAGCGGCCTCGGGTCGACCTCCTCAGGCGAGGAAGTCGGCGAGGGTAGCGACGACGGCCCGGTTCTCTTCCTCCAGGCCGACCGTGAAACGAAGATGGTCAGGGAGCCCGTACTCGGCGACGCGGCGCCCGAAGATTCCCTGGTCTACGAGATGCGCGTACGCTGCAGGCGCGGTGGCTGCACCCTCGGCTTCGAATTTCGCAAGCACGAAATTCGCCACGCCCGAGCGCACGCCGAGCCCGATGTCGCGAAGGGCGTTCTCCAGCCAGGGGCGCCACTGCCGGTTGTGGGCCTTCGCCCGGGCCAGGAACTCCCGGTCGTGGATCGAGGCGATACCGGCGGCCTGCGCGGTCGCGTTGACGTTGAACGGGCCGCGAATTCGGTGCAGCACGTCGACGACTGCCGCGGGGCCGTACGCCCAGCCTAGGCGGAGGCCCGCAAGCCCGAAGATCTTCGAGAACGTTCTGGTGACGACCACGTTGCTGAATTCATCAACCAACCTCCGCCCGTCGTCGTATCCCACCATCTCGACGTACTCGGCATAGGCGGAGTCGATCACAAGCAGGCACGTCTCGGGAAGGCTGACCCGGAGGCGGCGCAGCGCCGCGAGGTCCACCGCAGTGCCGGTCGGATTGTTGGGATTTGCGACAAAGCAGATCCGCGTCCGCGGGGTGACGGCTGCAAGAAGAGCATCGACATCGACCGTCAGGTCGGTTTCCGGGGCCGTGACCGGCGTTGCTCCGGCGATGCGGGCTGCGATGGGGTACATGAGGAACCCGTGCCGGCTGTAGAGCACTTCGTCGCCCGGACCGGCATAGGCGACCGCGAGGAGCCCCAGAAGTTCGTCAGATCCGTTCCCGCAGACGATCCGGTCTGCGTCCAGCTGATGGGCCTCAGCCAGGGCTTCCCGGAGCGGCGTCGCGCCGGGGTCGGGGTAGCGGGATAGTCCCTCGGTGGCCGCGCGCACGGCCTCCATTGCCTTCGGGCTGGACCCGAGCGGGGTCTCATTGGACGAGAGCTTGATGACCCGTCCGGTCCAGGTATCGCCTGAACCTCCCGGCTGGTACGGCGTGATCGCCAACACGGATGCGCGCGGAATCAAGGTCATGCGTCAGGATTCCGGTTGCGGCCGGACGATGTGCGCGGCCGTGCGGACGGCGAGGCCGAGCGACCGTGCCCCGAAGCCGTGCACGACGGCTGTGGCGAGAGAGGCAGGGTCCATTGGCGAGGTGCCGGCCGTTGCGGCCGGGAGACGGTGCAGATTGCGTGGCGAACAGAGCACACTGGGCACCGGAGCGGCCTTCAGCAGCGCCGTCAGCTGCGAATTCCGCTCGGATTCCGTCCCGTCACCGGGATCGGCAAGTACGACTGCGTCAACTGCCTGCGTGCGCATGGCTTCGGCGGTTGCGCGCGCGGCTTTTTCGGAACTGCCGGGAGGCGGGAGATCCAGGACGCTGAGTGTCACCCCCTCGGGTGAGGCCGGCATGGGCTCCCCGCGCGACAGGATCAGAAGGACGCGAGTCATGGCGACCGGAGAAGGGCGTTGGCCTCGCCGAGCGCCGGTGCCCGGCTGGGTGGGCCGCCCGCTGCCGTACGGCGCGCGAGGCCATGCGCAAGTGGCACCGGTACGGCCGGAAGCTCGGTCTGGACCCCAACGCGGACTCGGCCAGCGAAGATTCCGCGTTCGGCAAACTGCGGGTCCTCGACGGCCTCGGCAAGTGACGGGACCAGTGTGCAGCAGAGGTTTTTGGCCTCCCGGAGCTTGGGGCGCCAGTAGGAAGACGGCCGCGCCGCGACAGACGCCCGAATTCCCTGCCGAGTGGCTTCGGGATCCCGGGAATCATCACGAAGGTCTTTGGGCAGCTCGATCAGCGCGCAGAAATTGGACCAGAACTGGTCTTCCAGCGCACCCAGCGCGAGCATTCCGCCATCGGCCGTCGGGTAGAGGCCGTAACGCGGACTTCCACCCGTGAGTAGCAGCTGGTTGGGAGGAGACATTTCACCGTCTGCCCAGCCCTGCGCGAGGGCTTGCCAGAGAAACGGGAACGTCTGCTCGGTCATGGCGATGTCGAGGAAGGTCCCTCGCCCCGTTGCCTGAGCCCGGTACAGAGCAAGAAGGATGTTGATCACCGCCGGATAGCTGCCCGCGCCGATATCGGCCAGCTGGGTATGCGGCATATAGGGTGCGCCGTTCGCGTCCGCCGTGATCGCCAGGAGCCCCGCCTCGGCGACATAGTTGAGATCGTGTCCCGCCACGTCCGCCCGTATCCCCTGCTGCCCGTACCCCGAGATGGCGCAGTAGACGCACTTCGGGTTTGCGTTCTGGACCACATTGAAGCCGACCCCGAGGCGGTCCATGACCCCAGGGCGGAACTGCTCGATCACAACGTCCGCGGTTGCAACCAGGGCCAGGATGCGCTCCGCCGCACCGTCCTCCTTGAGATTGATGCTGACGCTCCGCTTGCCCCGATTCAGCATGGCGAACGGTACGCTTTCGCCGTCAACGAATGGTGGCGAGCGCCGAATCGGATCCCCGTCGGGGCGTTCGATCTTGATGACCTCGGCTCCAGCTTCTGCCAGCACCAGTGTTGCCAGAGGCCCTGGCAACAGGGTTGTGAAGTCGAGAACCCTGACATCTTCGAGATACAGCATTCCGCGGTTCGACGCTCCTGCCCGGCAAAACCGCGTGCACGATACATTGCAAGGGCCCGACGTTGGCAGTAAGGAATGAGAACCGAGCAGCGTGCCAGCGGGAGACCTCTATGGACAAGCATCTTCTGACCGTACTGGCCGGCGTGCTCGTGCTGGCTTCGGTCCCGGCTGCGGCCATGATCGAGTACGGACCATTGGCCCGCGAGGTGGCGGTGGAAGCGGGGTGTCTCAAGCCCGAGATCCAGCGGCTCGGTAATGCGGGAGCCGCAATCATCTACACCATGATGTGTGCCGAGGGCTCGCCCGTGCCCGATGGACGCATCCGCTGCGAACTGGAGTCGTGCGCCCTTGAGGAGCCGACGGAATCGAACGGCCAATCGGCCTCGGACTGACGACCCCCCGACCTGCCTACGGGTTCCTGAGAAAAAGACGCCACCCGCCCCGGATTTTGCCCGGTCGCGTGTGCGGATGGGGAAGTCGGGGCTCGTGCCTTGGTCGTGCCCCACCGGTCGCGGAATGGTCTTGGATCGGCACCTTGCGGCCGCGGCTAGATTGCCTTCCCTGTGGTCTCCCTGACGGGGTCGACGATGCCGGGGTGAGGCCCGGGGCGGATTGTCGCGGTCATGTCCGCATGTCATTCTCGGACCCGGTCGAATTGCCGACATCAGTTGGAACGCGCGGAAACAGGACCTCCGGACCATGAATCGGCGTGCAGCGCTCAAGGGAGCAGCCGGATTCGCTGCGGCGGGGATGCTTCCGGGAGCTTCGTCCGGCTTGGAAACCCCTGGAAGCTTCCGTCGAATTCCTGCCACAGGTCTGCCGATTCCGGCAGTCGGGCTGGGGAGTTGGGTGACGTTCAACGTGGGTTCCGATCCCGTGCTGCTTGGGCAATCGACGAGGGTGATCGCCGCGTTCGTCGAGGAAGGCGGCGGGATGATCGATTCGTCTCCGATGTACGGCTCATCACAAGCAACCATCGGTCACGCCTTGACCCGAATCGCGAATCCGGCTGCCGTCTTCTCGGCCGATAAGATCTGGACGTCCGCATCGGAAGCCGTCGCGCAGCTTCAGGTGACCCAATCGCGATGGGGGATCAGCCGGTTCGATCTGCTGCAGGTCCATAACCTGGTCGACTGGGAAGCCAACCTCGAGACGCTGTTTGCGCTCAAAGAGGGTGGAGTGCTCTCGTACGTGGGCATCACGACTTCCCACGGGCGACGGCATGGCGACCTTGAGCGAATCATGGCAAACGAGCCCGTCGATTTCGTGCAGCTGACCTACAACTTAGCGGATCGCGAAGCGGAAGAGCGCTTGCTTCCTTTGGCCCGAGAGAAGGGGATTGCGGTCGTCGTGAATCGTCCGTTCCAACGGGGGCATCTCGTCAAGCGTCTCGAGGGTAAGCCGCTGCCGGCGGTGGCAGGTGAGCTTCGCGCGGGTAGCTGGGCGCAACTGCTGCTCAAGTTCATCCTCGCCCATCCCGGGGTGACATGTGTCATTCCGGCGACGACCCAGGAAGACCATGTGCGCGAAAACAAGCAGGCTGCGACCGGGCCCGCGCCGGATCCGGCCATGCGCCGGAGCCTGGTCGCCTATGTTCGCGATCTCTAGACGTGCCGTGGCTGGACTACCAGCTAGAGGACTTCCTGCTCTTTTCCCCAGATGCCTATTGGCGTTTGTTTGAACTGGCCAATCGGGCTAGCTGGCCGCTTCCGCCCCTCTTTCCGCTGATCGTTGTTGTCGTTTTGGCCGCCTGGCGATGGCTTCGTGCTGCCGCCCCCTACCTGGTGGCCGGTCTGATCGCGCTGTCCTGGCTCTGGTGTGGCGTGTTCTTCGTACGGCAGTGGTACACACCGATCAATTGGTTCGCCTCCTACATCGAACCGGTCTTCTACGCGCAAGCGTTGCTCCTTCTGTGGACTGGCGTGATTCAGGGGCAGTTTCGGGATGTCGTCCCTTCGGGTCCACGCCGCATGGCAGGGTCGGCCCTGCTTCTTGGCGCTCTACTCCTCTATCCGGCGGCGGGAGCATTCCGCAGTGCAGGTCTCGGCGGCGGTGAATATTTCGGCACGGCCCCGGATCCGACCGCCATCGCGACGCTTGGCCTCTGCCTCCTGACGCACGGACGTCTGGCGCTGGTCACCCTGACACTGCCGGTGTTCATATGCATGGTCGGTTTCTTGACTTTGCTGGCACTCGGAAGTTGGCAGGCATGGGTGCCGCTGCTGGCAGTAGCCACGACGACGGCCGGGCTGTGGCTGGGGACGAAGCGACGACGTTCCTGCCGGTTCGTCCGCCCGACGGAGTGAGTGCCTTGAAGGCGGGCACCCATGACCGTGAACGGAACGCGACGGGGTCGGGGAACCGGCTGGTCGCGCGCCCTCAACGCCCGGCCTGAGCCGACGATGCAGATCACGGTTTGGGGTCGCGTCGCGATGCGCGCACCCTCAGGCGCAACAATGCTCAGCGGGCGAGGATCACCTCGAAACCTTCAAACTGAGGGTGACCCAGATACAGACGCTGCGTAGTGCCGGCGTCCGCATGCGCTTGGCGGAATGCGTCGGACCGAGTCCATGCCGTGAACGCATCCCTGTCATGCCAGACCGTGTGCGAGGAGTACAGCGTGTGGTTGTCCGCCTCCGGTCCCTTCAGGAGATGGAATTCCTTGAAGCCGGGCACTTGCTCGAGGTGAGAGTCGCGTTCCGCCCACACCCGCTCGAATTCGGTTTCCTTTCCCTTGGCCACCTGAAACCGGTTCATCGCGATAAACATCAAGTGAAACTCCCCTTGTCAGGCTGCCGACGCTAACGCGAATGCGTCGCATCTACAAGAAGGATGCCAATGATTTGTAAGAGCATTCCGGGCCAGATCCCCGAAAGTTCTCTGGACACAGGGTTGCAATGGCGGTCTCGACCCCGGCATGGTGCTGCTGGGCTGCCGCGATCCGTTCGGGTGAGGATCTGCAGTAGGGTGCACCTGCCAAACGCGTGCAACTCGGGCTTCGGGCGAGCGTGGGTGCGAAGTGCGTCGTCCTGCTTCAGGCCTTCTAGCCGACCACTAGGCGAGCATGTCCCGCCAGATGGCCCGGGCCCAGTCCCATGCCTGCGCGGCCACCACCGGTGATCGCTGGCTCGAGACGCCGCTCGAGCCGGGCCGCACCTGGAGGCGCTGCGTCTCGTGGTCGTAGCTGTAGACCGCGCCCACCGAGATTCCCTCGTCGGGCCCCACAAGGCTGTAGCACGTGTTGATGAGGGATGGCGGCGGCGGCTCACGGCCCGTGAGCAAGGCCACAGCCGCGCGGGCGGCAACTTTGCCCATCGAATTCGCGACAAAGCCCGACTTCGGGACCTTGCCAACGGTGGTCTGGTCGGTGGCATCGCCCACAATGTGGATGTCGGGTGCGAGCGTCGACGTGAAGGCGTATGGATCCACTGGCGCCCAGTCGGAACCGTCCGGCACCAGGCCGGCATCTCGAAGCAGTCCTGAGGCCCGCTGCCGGGGAATCACATTGGCAACATCGGCGCGAACGTCGTCAAAATCGCTGGACAGCGTTCCGGTCGCAGCGTCCACCTGGACCAGCGGGTTGTCCGGCCGGTAATCGACAATGCCGGGATACAAATCATCCCAGGCCTGCTGGAAGAGTTTGCCCTTGGAGACGATCTTCTGGTTGGCGTCGAGTACCGTGATGATCGCGCCGGGGTTGCTCCGCCGCAGGTACGCCGCGATCAGGCTGATCCGTTCATACGGGCCCGGCGGACACCGGTACGGACTCGGCGGGACCGAGAGCACGACCCGCCCCCCGGCCGGCAGTTCGGCTAGCTGCGCGCGCAGCAGCGCAGTTTCGGGGCCCGGGCTCCACGCCGCGGGGAAGCGTTTGGCGGCGGCATCGTCCCAGCCGGCAATCTCGCCATAGTCGAATGCCACGCCGGGGCTCAGGACCAGTCGATCTCCGGTGACTACGCCCTCGGCGGTC
Source organism: Alphaproteobacteria bacterium (assembly GCA_965215575.1). Taxonomy (GTDB): domain Bacteria; phylum Pseudomonadota; class Alphaproteobacteria; order TMED109; family TMED109; genus VXPW01. The sequence goes on along the minus strand of OZ244069.1, from coordinate 385,702 downwards.
ACTACGGACTTAGCGTCCACGTCCACGGCCGTGACCTCGGACAGGAGCAGGCGGACACCGTGGCGATGTACGAGCGTCTCGTAGGAATGCGTGATGTCGTCGATCGTCTTGAGATGACCGATCACCCAGTTGCTGATCGGACAGGAGTGAAACGTCTCCTTCCGTTCGATCAGGACGACTTCGATCGTGGGGTCGAGCAAACGAATGTACTTGGCAGCAGTCATGCCGCCCCAGCCCCCGCCCACGACCACGACACGAGGACCCGTGGCTGGCAGGATCCGCTCGGCGCGTGCCGGCAACCCCACAGCAAGTGCGGCGCCGCCGCCGGCCAGCACATGTCGGCGCGTGAGGTTCACCGCTCGATGTCCAGAGTCTGGGCGGCAAACCACCCGGCGAGCGCGAGGACTTCCGAATCGCTGTAGCCGCGGGCGATCCTGCCCATTTCCTCGCTGGCGCGCTCCCCGGACTGGTACGCGCCCAGCAGCCTGGCCAATTCGGACGCGCCCCGCCCGGCAAGGCTGGGGATCGCGCTGTCCGCAGGTGCCCGTCCCGCCGTGCCGTGGCAGCCGGCGCAAGGCGCCGCGAGCCGGGCACCGTCGCCGAGGACATCATCGGCGGCGGCGGCCACTGGGATCATGCAGCCCATCAGGACGGCAGCCAGACGACGAGCAGTCCACCTACCCTTTGTGCCATTATGCGACAGATAGGGTGCCAAGATGCGCATAGCTCTCGCAGGTCTGTTGCTGGCGTCGTTAGCGTTGGTCACGCCGTTTCCAGCGAGTTCTGACCCGGTTGTAATCTATCAGAATGTCGGTGATTCGATACCGGAACCGCTTGACGGTCTTGTGGGTGACCCGGTGCGCGGTCGGGCGATCGTTGCCGGCCGGGCTGGGAATTGCCTGGCCTGCCATCAGGCGCCCATTCCGGAAGAGCCGTTTCACGGCGATCTCGGGCCGTCGCTCGACGGGATCGGCGGCCGCAGCACTGCCGGCGCCCTCAGGCTTCGTCTGGTCGCGCCCCGCACAGTGAATCCGGACACCGTGATGCCCGCCTTCCACCAGGTCGATGGACTGCGGCGGGTCGCGGCACCGCACCGGGGCCGTCCCATCCTCGATGCCCAGGCGGTCGAAGACGTGATCGCCTATCTGCTGACCCTGCGATGACAGGGTGGTAGCGGGAATCCGTTCGAGAAACTATATCGGTACCATGACGACACATGATCCTGTCAGTTCCCGCCCGGGGACGAGGAGCGAGGACATGGGATTTCCACGCCCGACCCGACGCGTTGTGCTGGGGGCCGGAGGCGCCCTGGCGACCGCCGGTCTGGCCAGCCCATCGGTTTCCGCCGACGACGCGGCGGGCAATCCGTTCCGCGATCGGTTCCAGAGTTTCCGCCAGACCTTCCGGGTGGAGCCCGACCCGGAGGAGGCCAACCGGATCCTGCGCAACATCCTCCGGGGCCGTACGCCGCAGTCGGGTCTCGTGGAGCTGACTGCTCCGGACATTGCGGAGAACGGAAACGTGGTTCCAATCACGTTTCGCGTGCATTGTTCCATGTCTGACAACGACCGGCCCGAGATCGTGCATGTGCTCGCAATGGGCAACCCGTTTCCAGAGGTGGCGACCTACCATTTCACACCCCAGTCGGGGCGTGCGGAGATAGCCATGCGGTGCCGTATGCGCCAAACTGCGGATCTCGTGGTGGTGGCCGACATGGTTGACGACCGGGTTGGGATGGCGGCGTCTCGCGTGAACGTGACCCTTGGGGCTTGCAGCTGAACGATGGCCGCCCGCACCGACGATCGTCGTCTGAAGATGCCGGAAAAGGCAGCCCAAGGCGACATCATCATCGTGAAAACGCTGGCCCGCCACCCGATGGAACCCGGCGTCCGCCGTGACCCCGAAAGCGGGGTGATCTATCCCCGCTTTATCATCCAGTCGGTCATCTGCCGTTATAACGGTGCCGAGGTCTTCCGTGCGCGCTGGTACTCGGGCGTGTCCGAGAACCCGTTCCTGTCGTTCCCTCTGCGTGTGGACGAATCCGGTGTGGTCGAGGTCGAGTGGATCGATGACTATCTCAAGTCGACCACCCGCAGCGCCTTCATCCGGGTCGTTGACGCAGATGGCCAAGAGGTGTGGCCGGTAGCGGCGGGCGCGCCAACCGCCGGCGCTTGAACCTCCCGCCATGGGCGAGGCTAGCCCCCGCGCTGGCCGTCGTCGTCCCGTCCGTCGCCGGCTCAGAGACTCCGGGATTTCGTCATCCGGAAGCGCGTTCCGGCTACGAGTTTGCCCGCCCGGAGACCCGCGCGATCCAGGACGACGATTTTGCCAATCCGGGTCTTTTCTGGATCGAACGGGGCAGGGACCTCTGGGAAGCGCTGGGCGGCACCCGCGGCCAGTCCTGTGCCGGGTGCCACGGAGACGCCGCCAATTTGGCCGCGGCGGCACCGACACATCCGAAGATCGACGTTGCGACTGGGCACCTCGTCAACCTCGAGCAGCGCATCAACCTCTGCCGCACCCGGCACATGGATGCCAAGCCGTTCCCGCTCGAAAGCGATCCGCTGCTCTCCCTTAGCGCCTATGTGACCCGTGCGGCGGCGGGCCGGCCGTTGCAGGTGCAGATTGACGGGCCAGCGCGCTCGTGGTTCGAACAGGGCCGCGATCTCTATGCAGAACGCGTGGGACAGATGAACTTGGCTTGCACCCAGTGCCACGACCAGCGGGCCGGCCTATTTCTGCGCGCGGAACGGATCAGCCAGGGGCAGATCAACGGCTTCCCGACCTATCTCCTGCGCTGGGGGACGCTGAGTTCGGTGCACCGGCGGTTCCAGTTTTGCAACGAGCAGGCGCGGGCCGAGCCGCTTGCGCTTGGTAGTGACGATTACAACGCCCTACAGCTGTACGTGGCTTGGCGGGGTGCGGGCCTGGCCGTCGAGGCACCGGCGGTCCGGCGCTGAGCGCTTAGCGCTCGAGGACGCCGGGCCAGTTCTCGTCGGCGCGCTCCACGTTCCCGGGAATGTCCTCGGTCCACCGAGCCTGCACCGACTTGCTGTAATTCAGGTAGAGCCTGTCCTCGTAGATCGTCCAGGCTTCCGGATCGATCGAGGCCGTGTAGCCGTTGGCCACCGCCCACGCACAGTAGCCACCGTACCGGGGTGCATAGTGCTCGGGTTCTGCCCGGAACGACTCCAGATTGGCCTCGCTTGCGAACTGCCACGTGGCGCCCAGCCACTCCAGCGCATGGTCGGGACTTCCTTCCACCGCGCGTCCTTCGCGAAAGTAGGCGACCGGATCGGTTCCGCGGATCGCAACGGACGAGAACGGGCCGGTAAAGACCGGATCCTCCTCCGCTGCCGCCGCCCCGGTCACCAGGGCGATACAGCAGGCCAGCAGGGTGGCGCGGAGACTACTCATTCGCCTTGTTGGCGAGGTCCTCGAAGTAGATCACGTAGTCGTCATCGGCAAACGGCAGGTGGCATTCCATGCAGGGTTTGGTATCCACGTCCGCCTTCAGCGTGCCGTCGCCGGTGAAGAACCCGAACTCCCAGTCGCCGTTCCGGATGTCCTCCGGATAGGCCTCGCCCCATCCCGGCTGCTTTTCCATGACAGCTAGAACCTTAAGGCCCGCCTTCTGCATGCGGCCGTCCGTATTGAGCACCGGCTCTCCGGCGTCGTCCACGACGGCACTGTAAACTTCCATGACGAACTGCGCGCCGTGATCGAGTGGAGCGCCGTCACGGGCACTTTCGATCGCAACGAGGTTGGCGTAGAGATCGCGCACCTGGTTGTTGTCGAAGCGATCGGACGTCATGAAATAGACGTACTCCGACTTGTAGTTGTGCGGGAACGTGATTCGCTCGGCTCCCGCCAGGACTTGAGTTGCTGTGCCCAGAGCGAAGGCAAGCGCAAGGGTCAATCCGATCATACGCATGGCTGCTGGTCCTCCTCATGGCCGCTGGCCTCTGTAGGTATCGGAAAACTATACATCATCGCCTAGACCACGCTGAAATTGCCCGCCGGCGATGATTTCCGCCTCAGGTTGGAATGCGTGGAATACAAAGGCGAACGTCACATGGTGCGGAACGTCCTCCGGTGGCTTGCCCTTGGTCCGGACGGTGATGTTGCCGACATCGCGGCCGTCGGCAATCAGTCCGGAATCGAGCGCGGACGCCTGGCCGGACTCCCACGTGATGACGAAGTCCCCGGCGTCCACGGTGCGGACGGCGCGCAAATGCTCGAAGCTCCACGCCCGGTCGCCGACAGCGACTACGCGTTCGAGCGGTGCGATGCCCTCGGGGAGTTCCCCGTTGTAGAGGAACGGCGCGGGGCGAGTGTCGTACCCCGTGTAAGGATTCACACCGTAGTGGCGGGCCCGCGGGTCGTTTGGAACGAGCACCCGCCCAGCGGGGTGGGCGTCGCGAAACCGCTCCCACGACGTCAGCCGTGAAGCAATCAGCGTGAGGGTGCTGCCGGTCAGATCCCCGACAATGGCGTCACCCGTGTACTGCTGCCACCAGCTCTCGGTCTGCCGGTCGTACATGACAAGGTCAGAGTTTCGCAGGTGGCCGGTCGTGCCGAACTCGAGGACTTGACCATCAAAGCGGCGGTCGAACACGATCGCGGCGTTGCAGAGCGGACAGTATGTGATCGCGGCGGGGATGCCGCCCACAGTGTCGTTCACGATCTCGTGCCACATCAAGATGCGCAGCGGATAGGCACGGGCGTCGCCATCGATCTCTAGGCTGATCAAGGGATCATGAGGCGTGAGATCGGTGACACTTGCGACATTGACGAAGACGGGCTCATCAATGGATGGGATGCCGTCCCGGGGTGGCCCGCCCGAGCGGATTGACCTCAGATCTACGGAATGTTTTGTGAAGTCGGTTTTGGGCCATGCGTACTTCCAGCGCTCGGGGTCGGCTGCAGCGGAGGTCGTGACCAGCAGTACAAGGCCAGCCGTCAGGAGACTGTCTCGCAGGCGGTTTCCGAAATGCCGGCCGGTGCCAGCCGTTGATGAAGGTCGCATGATCAGGTGGTCTCCTCGGCACTAGCCCCCCGGCGTCAGCCCCGCCGCGAAGGGGCGCTCACGAAGTAGGGCGCAGTTCAGCGCGCCGAAACCCGGCGGGGAACCGGACGGGCACACTATCTTCCGGACTGGTTGAGCACTATTTTTGGTAACCATGAGAGAGAAGAAAACCGTCGTTCGTCTGGATCGCCGACGTTTGTTGGCTCGTAGCAGCGCCGGGGTGCTCGGCGTTTCGGCCCTGTCGCTTGCGCCTTGGTTGGCGTCGGCCGCAGAGGAGACCTGCGTCGACGACAAGGCGCAGAAGACCCCACTGCAGACGGCAGGGCCATTCCATGTCGATGGTGCGCCGTTCCGTGACGACTTCCGAGTCGATGGTACGGACGGCAAGAACCTTACGGTGCGGGGGCATGTGCTTGACGTCCATTGCCAGCCGGTGGCGGATGCTGTGCTCGATATCTGGCAGGCGGATCCGATGGGTGTCTATGACAACGCCAGTTTCCGACTCCGCGGCAAGGTGCGTTCGGACGCCGAAGGTAGGTACCAGTTCCTGACGCTGAAACCAGGAGCCTACGGTGCCGGCTTTGTCCGGACCCCGCACATCCACGTCCGCGTCCAGGCCGAGGGGATGCGCCAGATCACAACACAGCTCTACTTCCCTGACGAAGAGGAATTGAATGCGCAGGATTTCCTCTACCGTCCCGAACTCCTGATGAGCGTGTCAAAGGGATACGCAGGTCTCTCCGGGGCCTTCAATTTCGTGATGGCGCCCGCCTGATCCTGCACACAGTCCACTTGGCAAGTGCCGGCCCTCCCTGCATCAGGCTGCACCGAAGCTGGCGCCTGCCTTCGAGTTGAACTGCCAAGCAATCCTTGGCCGTTGTCACCTCTTTCAACTCAGCGTGTGAAGAAATGTTCTTCAGATGGAGTCCGGCGTCTAGGTCGGCGTGTTGAACACGTCAGCCGTGTTACGCGTGGTCAACCGTACCGTTCGGGTTCCAACCGCACATCCACCTGCACGTCGCCGTCCAGCGTCGATTAGACGGCGATCGAATTAGGTGCTGGACTGCACTTCCATACCGATTCAGGGCGCGCAACCGGCGCGCCCCGTTTGTCGACGACCAGCCCCTCGTGATCGAGGTGGGATCAGCGTTAGAAACTGCCCCTTGACCTTCGCTGTGCCGATTGTCTTCATCGCATGAGCCCCGTGCCACCCGGCATTCGGATCTGGTCATCATGCATGTCCATTGGGCTGCCTCCCGGGCTGACTGTCTATCTCCGTCAGTGCAAGGTTCGAGCCTCGGCCGCCAAGAGCTTGGCCGGACAAGCTTGGGTGCGGCCGGGCCGCTGCCGACTGAGCTTCAGTTCCGATGTGGGGACGAAAGACCAACGCGAGGCAACCGGGCGATGCCGGCAACTTGGTTTCGCCAGCTAGCCGAGCCTGTCGAGACGAAGTGAGAGTTTCTGCCCCATCCAGAGGGCGCGGTCGCTGTGGTCGCCGACCGCCTCTCCGGTTTCGGGATGCACCAGGATCGTGAGTTCACGACGATTGAGCATCAGCCAGGGTACGATGCGTCCAAAGTCTTCGGGCGCGAATGCCACTTGGTACATCGGGGCGGGATGCGGTCCGACCGGCTCATTCCGCCACCGGCCGAGCTTAACGGGAAACGCGGATCCCAACGCGTCGCGCACCGCGGCCGCATCGGCGCGCTTGGCGTCGTCGTAGTAGACGTGGGCGTGATATCCAGAGGGTGTTCGGCGGATCCGCCATCGCCCCTGAGTCCGGTCGGGACCCTGGTGTGCTCCGAGGATCTGCCCTGCCCGGAGCAGTTGCCTTAGCGGCGATCCTGGTTTCGCGTCCGAATCACGAAGCAGGTCCGCTTCCGCCAACCAGCGCGCCGCCGTAATCGCCGCGACTTCCTCCAGTCGTTCCTCCTGCAGGCGATCCTGCAGGCACTGGTTGATGCGTTCGAGTTCTAGCACGTGGTTCCCTCGCCGGGCGCGACCGCAATGCCGGTGGAATGCAGGATACCCGCGATTGGAGGACCGCTTCGGCGCGACTCCTTACTGAAAAGCACACTCGGCCGATTGCACGAAATCGGCCGACCGCGGTGTGCTCGGTCGCCTTGGCTGTCTGGCCCTGAGGATTTTGGTAACCGGTGGGGGTCATAAGCCGGTGTTCAGCCTAGTGCTGTCCTTGGGGCAGGCGAGGCAGCTTCCCGACATGTTCCCGCCCAAATGCCTCTGCCGATCCTCTCCCGACATGGGTAGCGACCGCTCGCCATCGCAGGCGCCCCCTTGTCCGCGGGTCAGGCGCCCCCCACCGCAAGGGATGTCGCGAGAATCTGCGCAGCGTGGCGCGGTTGGCGCCCTGTACCGTGAGCAATCTGCTGTCGGCAACTGACTCCATTGGCCGCGATCAGTGTGCCCTCGGGCGCTGCTTCCAGTCCCGGAAACAGGTCGAGCCCTCCCATCCGCATGGACATGTCATATGTCTCGGCCTGATAGCCGAATGCACCGGCCATCCCGCAGCACGTGGACTCGATCGGCTTGACGTGCAGGTCCGGAACCCAGTTCAGCACCTCGTGGAGGTCGGCGAGCGCACCGAACGCCTTCTGGTGGCAGTGGCCGTGGACAAGCACGGCGTTCGCTTCGACCGGGCCGAGGTGCCGGAGTTGCCCGCCCGAACGGCTTGCGAGGAAACTCTCGAGCAGCACCGAGGAGCCGGCTACCGCTTCGGTTATGGGGCCGGGGAGAAGGGCCCGCCATTCATCGTGGAGAGTAAATAGACAGGACGGCTCCAGCCCGATGAGCGTCACGCCGCGCGCGAGGTACGGCGCAAGGGCGCGCAGCGTTCTCTCTGCCTCTTCACGGGCCTGGTCAACGGCTCCAACGGCGAGGAACGTCCGCCCGCAGCACAATGGGCGGGTGTTGGAGGAGTCTCCCGGTATCGGCCGAACGACCGACACCCGGTACCCGGCAGCCCGGAGCACAGAATGTGCGGCCCGCAGGATGTCCGGCTCGAACCAGGTCGTAAAGGTATCGGGAAGCAGGGCGACTTCAGGCCCGTCGCCAGCCGGAGGCGGCGTCTCGACAAACGGCTTCGGGTGCCATTCGGGCAGATTTCGCCGCGCACTCAGTCCAAGCGACCATTCGCCGGCCCGACGGAGGATCGTCGAACGGTTTCGGAGTCCCGCGAGTACGCGCATGCGCGCTGCAGCCGGCGCATAACGCGGCAGCCATCCGATCAGGCGGTCGCGGCGGCTGAACCCTTTTGCCTCGGCCCGGTGCCGCTGGATTTCGATCTTCATGCGCGCCATGTCAACGCCAGTCGGACACTCGCGCCGGCAGCCTTTGCAGCCAACGCATAGGGCCATGGATTCCGCCATCGCCTCGGACGCCAGAGCGTTGTCGCCGAGTTGTCCGGTCAGCGCCAAGCGAAGGGAGTTCGCCCGTCCACGCGTGACGTGCTGCTCATCACCGGTCGCCCGGAAGGAGGGGCACATGACTCCGGAACGGGATTTCCGGCAGGCACCGTTGTTGTTGCACATTTCCACCGCGCCGAGAAAGCCTCCGGTACCCGACCCCCAGGCCGACCAGTCGAGCGCTGGTGCGAACGGGACGGGCGCATACCGCGGGCGGTATCGGAACAGACTGCGGTCATCCATCCGGTACGGACGCACGATCTTTCCCGGGTTGAACAGGCCTTTCGGATCGAAGGCACTCTTGAGGTCTTCGAACGCGTGGACCAAGCGCTTGCCGAACATGGACTCGTGGAACTCGGAACGCACGATGCCGTCGCCGTGCTCGCCGGAGTGCGAGCCCTTGTAGGCACGAACCATCGCGAACGCCTCCTCGGCGATCGCGCGCATGGCCCGGACTCCGCGCTCGTCCTTCATGTTCAGTACCGGACGGACGTGGAGGCAGCCGACCGAGGCGTGGGCGTACCAGGTACCGTGCGTTCCGTGCTTGCGGAAGATCCGGTTCAGCCTGTTCGTGTACTCCGGGAGGTCGTCGAGTGCTACGGCGCAGTCTTCGACGAAGGACACGGGTTTGCCGTCGCCCTTCATGGACATGACGATGTTGAGGCCCGCCTTCCGCATGTCCCAAACCTTGGTCTGGGATGCGGAATCCGTGACAACGGTGACGGCGTCAGGGTGACCGAGATCGGCCAGCAGTATGGCCAAGTCCTTGACCAACTCCTGTTGCTGGCCTGCATCGTCTCCGGCGAATTCCACCAACAGGACAGCTTCAGGGTTGCCATCGATGAACGTCTCGATCGTTTCCCGATAGAGGGGTACTGCCCGGGCGAGACCGATCAGGTTGCGGTCGGCAAGCTCCACCGCCGACGGACCGAGACCGACGATGGACTTGGTTGCGGCCATGGCGTCGTGCAGTGAATCGAACCGGCAGATCCCAAGTGCCTTGTGCGGCGGGATCGGCTGCAGGTCGAGTTCGAGCCGCGTGAAGAAACCGAGGGTGCCTTCGGAGCCGACCAGTAGCTGTGCCATGTTGTGGCCAGCAGCAGACACGGAGTCGATGTTGTATCCGCCGACGCGTCGCAGGAGTTTCGGCATGCGTGTGGCGATCTCGTCTGCCTCGCGCGCGGCGATGGCTCGTACGTCCTGTACCAGGCCAGCGAAATCCGCTGGACCTCCAAGCTCGCCTAGATTGCCCGGAACCGGCGCAAAGCGGTGCGTGACCCCGGAAGCAAGCAGGGCTTCGATGGCGTGAACGTTATGAACCATGTTGCCGTAACGGATGGAGCGGGCGCCACAGCTGTTGTTGCCCGCCATTCCACCCAGCGTGGCCCGACTGCCTGTCGAGATGTCCACCGGAAAGAACAATCCGTGCGGTTTCAGGTGGGCATTCAGATCATCGAGAACGAGCCCCGGTTCAACCACTGCCCGGCGCCGGTCGGTATCGATCGCGATGATCCGGTTGAGATGCTTGGTCGTGTCCACCACCAACGCCGCGCCGACGGTCTGGCCGCATTGCGACGTGCCTCCGCCGCGGGGGAGTACGGGCACTCCCTCCTCACGGGCCAGCACCAGTGCGGCCTCAACGTCGTGCACATGTTTTGGCACAACCACGCCGACGGGTTCAATCTGGTAGATGGAAGCGTCAGTGGCATAGCGGCCGCGGCTGAATGCGTCGAACAAGACCTCGCCGTCCAGCGCGCCGCGCAGGCGGGCTTCCAACGCGTGGTCGCCGGTTCGCGGGCTTGCTTCAAGGGGCACGACAATCAGGCCTCACGCGAGTTCGCAGGACCGGGCTGTGCGCAGGCCGGATAGACGATCACGATTCCACTGCGGCGCCCTCTTTCCAGTTTGGCACCGGATACGCTTGGAGCCACTCGCTTGCAATTTGTCCGGATCGTCAATTTCGCGGGAGCATTTGCCTGAACCGTCCGTACTCCCCCCAGTTCGGCTGCCGCCGCCAGTCGTTTGCCCCGGAGAGGCGCACAGAGCCTTTCTGATGCCTTACCGTGTACGCATTCACACGGTGACTCTTGGCCCGTGGCTCCGCCAGACCTCCCTGTGTGCATTGGACACCTCCGCGACGCCTCCCGCGGCAGACTTCGTAAGGCTAGACCAATCATTGACCGCCCGTCCGTGCCTCGGGAACTGCGTCCGAGGGTTGCACACTCGGGCAGGTCCACTCGACATACAAGGTGGCGCGGGCAACGGACCCGCTTCCTGGCGGCGGCTTGCTGCAACACACGCTTCAAAGTGGCCGGCACAAACCAGCAGGGTCACGGGCCGCACCAAACGTCGGAGACATGAAGGCGGCAAGAGTTGAGCGCTGGCTCGCCTAGTCGTCACTTCGCCTGATCCGAGGCTTGGTCCTCGATTGGATCGCGGGACCGAGGCACATTCGGCCAGTTGCCCAATTTTCGGACTACGGTCTATTAGACGTCGCAGAGGGACAGCGATTTCGCATGTCCCAACGCTCGAGGACTTGTCCGCCGCGGCTACTTCAGCGGCCCCGCCAGTCCGACTCTGCGATCACGTTCCCGTGCAGATGCACCGTTCGCTCGGGACGTGGACTGTGACCACAAACTGAACTATACCCCTAGGCGTTACTGACGTTTTGACGGAAGGTGCTGCGTGGACGGCTACGTTTCAGGTACCGGCTTCTCGGCCTGTCCACACGACTGCCCGAGCACGTGCGCGCTCGAGGTCGAACTGCTGCAGAACGGAGATGTCGGTCGAATCCGAGGCGCATCGGAGAACACGTACACCTCTGGCGTCGTCTGCGCGAAGGTCGCGCGATACGCCGAGCGGGTCCATCACCCGGACCGTATCCTGCGCCCGCTTCTCAGGACTGGACCCAAGGGCACGTTCCAGTTCCGCGAAATCGGCTGGGAAGAAGCCCTCGACCGCGTAGCGGAGCGGTTCGGGCAGCAGTCGGACCAGTTGGGAGCCGAGGCCGTCTGGCCTTACTACTACGCTGGCACCATGGGGCTCGTACAGCGTGACGGCATCAACCGTCTGCGCCATGCCATGGGATATTCGGGTCAGAAGGCGACCATTTGCACGTCCCTGGTTGACGCCGGCTGGCTCGCCGGTGTGGGCGCGTTGCGCGGACCCGACCCCCGTGAGATGGCGGAATCGGATCTGATCGTCGCCTGGGGTGGCAATCCAGCCTCGACCCAGGTCAATGTGATGACCCATGTTCAGCGGGCGCGCAAAGGTCGTGGCGCCAAGCTCGCGGTGGTCGACCCTTACCGCACCCGCACGGCGCAGGTGGCCGATCTCCACTACTGCCTCCGTCCAGGAACCGACGGTGCTCTTGCCTGCGCCATCATGCATGTGCTGTTCCGGGATGGATTTGCCGACCGGGACTATCTCGAACGGTTCAGTGACTGTCCGGAACGACTCGAAGCCCACCTCGCCAGCCGGACGCCGGCTTGGGCGGCACGCATTACCGGGCTAGCGGCGGAGGAGATCGAGGCGTTCGCACACCTGATCGGGAAGACCGACCGCACGTACATCCGGGTGGGGTACGGCTTCTCACGCTCGCGCAACGGGGCTGCCAACGTGCATGCGGTGACGTCGATCGCGACGGTCGCCGGCAAATGGCAGTACCCGGGAGGCGGCGCGTTCTATTCGAACCGGGACATCTACCACTGGGATAAGACGCTGATCGAAGGATTGGATGCCTTGGATCCGTCTATCCGCATGCTTGACATGTCGCGCATCGGGCCAGTGCTCCTGAATGACCCGGACGACATCGGCGATGGCCCTCCGGTGACCGCGATGCTCATCCAGAACACGAATCCGGCCGACGTCGCGCCCGAACTCGGGAAGGTGCACCGGGGCTTTGCGCGCGATGATCTCTTCGTGTGCGTCCACGAGCAGTTCCCGACGGAGACCGTCCGCTATGCGGACGTCGTGCTTCCGGCAACCACCTTTCTCGAGCATGACGACATCTATCAGGGAGGCGGACACCAGCACATCTTGCTCGGTCCGAAGCTCCTGGAGCCGAGAGGAGAGGCGCGCGCCAACCATCGCGTGATCTGCGATCTCGCAAGACGCCTTGGTGCGGAGCACCCGGGATTTGCGATGACCGAGCGCGAGATCATCGACGCGACACTCGTCGCTTCTGGCCACCCAGCGCTTGCGGATTTGGAAACGGAGCGGTGGCTGGACGTCCAGCCCGAGTTCGAAGATGCCCACTTCGCATCGGGTTTCGGATTTCCGGACGGCAAATTCCGGTTCGCCCCGGACTGGAGCGCCTTGGGCCCGGATCACGCGGTCATGCTCCCGCTACCCGACCATCTAGCCAACATTGAGGAGCGCGACGCCGACCACCCGTTCCGCTTGGTGACCGCGCCCGCCCACAATTTCCTGAATACGTCCTTCACCGAGACGCCCACCTCGCAGAAGCAGGAGGCTCGACCGACCGTCCGCGTCCATCCTGAGGACCTGACGGCTCTTGGCATGAGTGACGGCGACCCGGTACGGCTCGGCAATCGGAGGGGTGATGTTCTCCTGCACGCCGAGTCGTTCGATGGACTCCAGTCGGGAGTCCTGGTCGTAGAGGGCATCTGGCCGGGGAACGCGTTCCTCGAGGGACAGGGAATCAACACATTGGTCGGCTCGGATGCGGGACCGCCGAACGGCGGGCCGGCGTTCCACGACACGGCAGTCTGGCTGCGGGCGGCCTAGGCTTCACCCCGTACAGGAGAGCAGAATGGCAGTTCACATTCCCAGAGGCTGGGAGCTTCCCGAAAGCGCAGCGACGCCGGAGAGCGTTTTCCTCAATCGGCGCCACATCGTCCAGGGCCTGGCCCTCGGCGGTATTGCCGCAACCATGCCCGGGCTGGCCTTTGGCGCCAATGACCCGGACGATCCGAGCGCGGGGCTGTATCCGGTGGCCCGGAACGAGAGCTACATCGCCGGCGAGGGACGGAAGCTGACGCCCGAGGACACGGCAACCCGGTACAACAACTTCTACGAATTCGGGACGAGCAAGAAGATCTGGAAGGCTGCGCAGAGGCTGAAGATCCGCCCATGGGACGTGCGCATCGACGGTGAGGTCGAAACGCCGCGCACGATCGCGATCGACGACCTGCTGAAGCAGATGCCTCTGGAGGAGCGGGTGTACCGGCACCGCTGTGTCGAAGCGTGGTCCATGGTCGTGCCGTGGTCGGGATTCCCGTTCCGCGAGTTCGTGAAATTCGCGAACCCCACGTCCCGTGCAAAGTACGTGACAATGGAGACGTTCCTGGACCCGGACACTGCGCGCGGGCAGCTCCAGGACCATTACCCATGGCCTTACATGGAAGGCCTCACGATCGAGGAGGCCACCCACGATCTTGCGTTTCTGGTTACCGGCCTCTATGGCAAGCCCCTGCCGCGCCAGAACGGGTCCCCGCTTCGCCTCGCAGTGCCATGGAAATACGGGTTCAAGTCGATCAAGTCGATTGTTCGGTTCACGTTCTCGGCCGAGCGGCCGCTCAGCTTCTGGGAGGACATCAACGCCCGCGAGTACGGGTTCTGGGCCAACGTGAATCCGGCGGTGGCGCACCCGCGCTGGAGCCAGGAGACCGAAAAGGACATCGGTACCAAAAAACGGCTCCCGACCCAGATCTTCAACGGTTACGGGGAGTGGGTGGCGGAACTTTACGCGGGGAACAACGACCCCCGACTGTATATGTAAAGACAACGGGGACGCGCAGGCAGGTTTGCGCCGCAATCCTCGACTAGAGCCTGACCTCGCGGATTTTTTCCAGCAGGAAATCCCGGAACACGTTCACGCGTAGCGTGTTCCGGAGTACTTCCGGGTAGACGAAGTACGCCTCGATCAGTGGTCCCTCGATCTCACGCATGATGTGCTCGCAGCTCCCCATCTGATGAACGAGCAGGGTGGGGAGAGCCGCGATCCCGGCACCCCATTCGACCGAGCGGACGATGCCGACGAGATTGTTGAGGGTGAAGGTGGGTTCGAAGTGGGGGTCCAACTCCCGGAGCGCGTCGCCAAGCCAGTTGACGCCGGGAAACGGCTGCGCTGCATGGTCCCCGTACGTGACGATCCGATGTTCAAGAAGGTCTTCCAGGGCCTGCGGCGTGCCGAACCGCCGGAGGTAGGAGGGGGCGGCGTAGATCGCGATGTGCCCGGTAAAGAGGTGGCGCTGGATGAGATTGGGGTGGCGCGGTGGCGCCATGCGGATTGCCACGTCGGCCTTGAGCAGATGGACGTCGACCTCTGAATCGTCAATGAGCAGGGAGAGGTTGATCTCCGGATACCGGTCGAGGAACTCGTTGATCTGCGACGGCAGCCACACCGAACCGAACCCGACCGTGGTCGTCACACGGAGCGGTCCCCGCGGCCTCTCGCGGTTGTGGTCGAGCTGCGCCTCCATCCGCGAAATGCGGTCGAACACGTCGCGGGACGTCCGGCTGAGGATCTTGCCCTGCTCGGTCAGTACAAGGCCTCGCGCGTGCCGCTGGAAGAGCGTGACGCCCAGACTCCCCTCCAGCGAGCGGATCTGTCGGCTGATCGCCCCCTGGGACAAACGGAGGGTTTCCCCGGCCCGGGTGAACGAGCCTGCGTCTGCGACCACGCGGAAGACCCTGAGCCGGTCCCAGTCGAGGTGCGGAGGCTCCGTCATGCCAAAGCCTAGTGTCCGCCCGCCTCGGTCAGGAACCGCTCGGCTTCCAGCGCCGCCATGCAGCCTTGGCCGGCGGCGGTGACCGCCTGCCGAAACACCTTGTCTTGGACATCGCCAGCCGCGAAGAAGCCGGGCACACTGGTCGCCGTGCTTCCGGGGTGGGCCCTGATGTAGCCCTCGGCGTCGGTTTCGACCTGCCCTTGTACTAGCGCAGTGTTCGGGTCGTGCCCGATCGCGATGAACACGCCGTCGACCGCGATTTCGCGAGTGCCGTCGCCATTGGTGGACCGCAGCCGAACCCCGGCGACCGTCTGGGCATCGGGATCCCCCAGAATCTCGTCGACCACGCTGTTCCAGGAGATCTCCACCCGCTCCGCGGCCATCAGTCGGTCCTGCAGAATGCGCTCGGCCCGGAGAGCACTGCGCCGATGGATGAGCGTGACCTTCGAAGCGAACTTGGTAAGGAAGAGCGCTTCCTCGACGGCGGTGTTGCCGCCGCCCACCACCGCCACTTGCTTGCCCCGGAAAAAGAAGCCGTCGCAGGTCGCGCAGGCCGAGACACCGTGCCCGCGGTACTTCTGTTCGGATTCCAGCCCGATCCAACGGGCGCTTGCCCCGGTAGCGAGCACGAGGGTCTGACCGCGGTAAACATCGTCGCCTTCACCCGTGCATGTGAAAGGTCGCGCCGCAAGGTCGACCACAGTAACGATGTCGTCAACGACCTCGACGCCGACGGCCCGCGCCTGCGCCTCCATCTGTTCCATCAGCCACGGTCCCTGGACGGTCTCGGCGAAACCCGGGTAGTTCTCGACGTCGGTGGTGATGGTGAGCTGTCCGCCCGGCTGCAGGCCGCGCACGACGATGGGAGTCAGTGCTGCGCGGGCGGCGTAGATGGCGGCAGTCCAGCCGGCCGGACCGGAACCGATGATGAGGACGGGGCAATCGCGCGTGCTGTTCATAGTCAGGGCGTCACCGGCGGTACGAAACCTCGGTGACCGTGTAGTTCCGGGTTCCGCTAGGCGTCTCGACCGCAACCGACATGCCCTTGCGTTTGCCCAGCAGGGCCTTGGCAATCGGCGATTCGAGGGAAATCTGGTCGAGATCCGGGTTCGCCTCGTCGCTGCCAACGATCCGGTAGGTGTCCTCGAAGCCGTCGGCGACGTCCTTGATCGTGACCCAGGCCCCGAAACGCACCTCGTCGCTGGAGAACTCCTCGGACCGGATGACCTCCGCCATCCCGAGGCGCTGGGTCAGGGTGGCGATCCGGGCCTCGACCCGCCCCTGTTTCTCCTTGGCCGCGTGGTACTCAGCGTTTTCCGAGAGATCGCCGTGCGCGCGAGCTTCCGCCAGAGCGGCGATGATGGCCGGGCGCTCCTCGTTCTTCAGGACCTTGAGCTCCTGCCGGAGGGCACGGTAGCCATCTTCGGTCATGGGCACTTTCGACATCAGCAGGTATCCGGGATGTGCCTGGCGCGCTGACGCCAGCGTGTGGTTTCGGTTTCAGCCCAAGTACGACTGCAGCGACGATACGTCAAGGCTGGCGGAGCGCATGGCGTCGATCGCCTCCACGACCGCGAGGCTGCCGGCGAGCGTGGTAAAGCAGGGGATCCCCGCGTTCAGTGCCTCACGCCGCATCGAAAGGCTGTCGGCAATGGCCTGCGCTCCTTCCGATGTGTTGAACAGCATGTCGACTTCGCCGTTGCGGATCGCGTCTACCGCGTTGGGACTGCCCTCGTAGTACTTCTTGACGGGTTCGACGTCGATCCCGTGCCCATGCATGAACCGGGCGGTGCCGGTGGTTCCGAGGAGCCGGAAGCCGTGGTGCGCAAATGCCTTGCAGATCGGTACGAAATCCTCCTTGTCGGCGTCGCGCACCGAGAGGAACAGGGTGCCGTTCGTGGGTAGCGCCGTGCCGGCGCCGAGTTGTGCCTTGGCATACGCGTTGGCAAACGACCGGTCAATTCCCATGACTTCACCGGTCGACTTCATTTCGGGGCCAAGCAGGGTGTCGGCGCCGGGGAAGCGCCGGAACGGGAAGACGGCCTCCTTCACGGCGATGTGGCTGTTGTGCCAGGGGCGGAGCTGAAGATCCGCAATCGTCCGCCCCACCCCCATGATCAGGGAGGCCATGTGGGCAAGCGGATTGCCGGTGGTCTTGGAGACGAAGGGCACGGTCCGGCTGGCTCGTGGATTGGCTTCCAGGACGTAGACTTCGCGTGGCCGCTCGGGAGTCTCCCGAGTGACCGCGAACTGCACGTTCATGAGACCCACCACCCCAAGCGCCAGAGCCAGCGTCTCGGTCTGCGCCTTGATGGTGTCGACGACCTCGTCGGGCAGGGAGTGCGGCGGGAGCGAGCAAGCCGAATCGCCGGAATGGATACCGGCCTCCTCGACGTGTTCCATCACGCCGCCGATGGCCACCGTCTTGCCGTCACTGAGCGCGTCCACGTCGACTTCGATCGCCGATGACAGGAAGGCATCGATGAGGATCGGGTCCGTGCTCCCGTGCCGCTGCACCGCACGGGTCACATAGTCGACCAGCGACGCTTCATCGTGCACTACTTCCATTGCGCTGCCGCCGAGGACGTAGGACGGGCGCACCATCACGGGGTAGCCGATCCGCTCGGCGATGCGTACTGCTTCGGCCGGCGTGCGGCAAATCCCGTTCTCCGGCTGGCGGAGCCCGAGTTCGGCGAGCAGGCCGCTGAACCGGTCCCGGTCCTCCGCCAGGTCGATCGCGTTCGGCGGGGTCCCGATCACCGGGATGTCGGCTTCTACCAGCCTCTGCGCGAGCCGCAGCGGGGTCTGGCCGCCAAATTGCACGATACAGCCTACGAATTCGCCCGCAGACCGTTCGGCCTCGATCACTTCGATCACGTCCTCCCCGGTGAGCGGCTCGAAATAGAGGCGATCCGCCGTGTCGTAGTCGGTCGAGACCGTTTCCGGGTTGCAATTGATCATGATCGTTTCGATACCGGCTTCGCTCAGGGCCAGCGCTGCGTGCACGCAGCAGTAGTCGAACTCGATTCCCTGCCCTATGCGGTTGGGGCCACCCCCGAGAATGACGACCTTGCGGCGGTCGCTCGGAGCGGTCTCGCTGGCGTCGGAAGCGGATTCCTCGTAGCTCGCGTAGAAATATGGCGTTGAAGCCGGGAACTCGCCGGCGCACGTGTCGACCCGCCGGAACGCCGGGCGCACTCCGAGTGTCCGGCGAGCGGCGGCCACTGCCGGTTCATCCCCGCCCACGATCCGGGCGAGTCGGGCATCCGAGAACCCGAGGGACTTCACGCGCCGGAGTCCGGCTGCATCGGTCGGGAGGCCGTTGGCCGCCAATTCCGCCTCGACGTCGACGATCTCGTCGATCCGGGCGAGGAACCAGGGGTCGATCGCGGTCGCGGCGTGGATGTCGGCGAGCCCGAGGCCTTCGCGGAACGCTTGGGCAATGAGCAGCACGCGTCGGGGGGTGGGCTCGGCGAGCAGCGCCATGAGGGCCGGCCGGCCGGTTCCCTTGGCATCCTGCGGGACCTCGACTTCGTCGAAGCCCGTGAGCCCCATCTCCAGGGATCGCAGCGCCTTCTGCAGCGACTCGGAGAAATTGCGCCCGATAGCCATGGCCTCCCCGACTGACTTCATCGAGGTCGTGAGGGCCGGGTCGGCACCGGGAAACTTCTCGAACGTAAAGCGCGGTACCTTGGTGACGATGTAATCGATGACCGGCTCAAAGGACGCCGGCGTGGTGCCGGTGACATCGTTTACGATTTCGTCGAGCGTATAACCGACCGCAAGCCGGGCGGCGACCTTGGCGATCGGGAAGCCGGTCGCCTTGGAGGCAAGCGCGCTGGAGCGGGAGACACGCGGATTCATCTCGATGACAACGATGCGGCCGTCCTCGGGATTGATTGCGAACTGCACGTTCGACCCGCCGGTCTCGACGCCGATGGCCCGCAGGACAGCGATCGAGGCATCGCGAAGGGATTGGTATTCCTTATCGGTAAGGGTGAGAGCCGGCGCGATGGTGATGCTGTCGCCGGTATGCACTCCCATCGGATCCACGTTTTCGATTGAGCAGACAATGATCGCGTTGTCGGCCCGGTCGCGGATCACCTCCATCTCGAACTCTTTCCAGCCGATCACCGACTCCTCGACCAGCACCTGTGTCACGGGCGAGAGATCAAGGCCCCCCTGCACGATGGAGCGGAATTCCTCGCGTGTGCGGGCGATACCCCCGCCGGCCCCACCCAGCGTGAAAGAGGGGCGGACGACGGCTGGGAGGCCCACGCGCTCGGCAATGGCCTCCGCCTCTTCGAGCGTGCCGGCGCTAGCGCTTTCCGGCGTGGCGAGGCCGATCGAGTCCATCGTCTCCCGGAAGAGGTTTCGGTCCTCGGCGCGGCGGATCGCATCGATCGATGCCCCGATCAATTCGACCCCGTAGCGCTCCAGCGTTCCGTCTTGGGTGAGTGCGAGCGCGATGTTGAGGGCGGTTTGTCCGCCCATCGTCGGAAGCAACGCATCCGGCCGCTCGCGGGCGATGATCTGGCGCACGGTGTCCGGGACGGTCGGCTCCACGTAGGTCACGTGCGCGAGTTCCGGATCGGTCATGATTGTCGCTGGATTTGAATTGACCAGAATCACCCGGTACCCCTCGTCTCGAAGAACCTTGCAGGCCTGTGAGCCCGAGTAGTCGAATTCGCACGCTTGGCCGATCACGATTGGTCCTGCGCCGACGACGAGGATCGATTCAATGTCACTGCGCCGCGGCATCAGAGGATTTCCTCGACGATCTGCGTGCGGAACCGGTCGAACAGGTACGCGGAGTCCCGCGGGCCGGGCGAAGCTTCAGGGTGATACTGGACACCCGAGACGGGCCGTCCGCGGAGCTGGATCCCCTCGATCGAGCCGTCAAAGAGCGACGTGTGCGTCTCCTCCAGGTTGTCAGGCAGGGTGTCGCGGCGAACGACGAAGCCGTGGTTCTGGCTGGTGATCTCCACCTTGCCCGTGCCACGGTCCAGCACCGGCTGATTGGCGCCACGGTGCCCCTGATGCATTTTCTCGGTGCGGGCGCCCAGCGCGAGCGAAAGCAGCTGGTGGCCGAGGCAGATTCCGAAGATGGGAAGGCCGGAATCGATCAGCTTGCGGATTTCGGGAACCGCATACGCGGCGGTGGCGGCCGGATCGCCTGGGCCGTTGGAGAGAAAGATGCCCGCCGGACGGCGGGCCAGGATGGCGTCGGCGGATTCGGTCGCCGGCACCACGGTCGGTGCAAGGCCGCGGTCGACGAGGAGCCGGAGGATGTTCCGCTTGACCCCGTAGTCGACGGCGACCACGGGCGCGGCCCCCGCGGCCGGGACCGGGATCCGGCCAAGTCCGGGCCAGAGGCCCTCGGACCACGCATACGGCTCGCGGCAGGTCACGGACTGGGCGAGGTCCATTCCGGCGAGGCCAGGCCAGGCGGCAGCCTCGGCGGCCAGCCGGCCGACATCGAACACACCGTTTGGATCGTGCGCGATGACGCCCGCAGGGGCTCCGCCCGCACGGATCCGCAGAGTGAGGGCGCGCGTGTCAATGCCGGCGAGGCCGACGATGCCGGCGCTCCGCAACCACGTATCGAGCGGCTGTTCGCTTCGCCAGTTGGACGGCGGGGTTGGATCGGAGCGGAAGATGGCACCACGCGCAGCAGGGTACGGCGCTTCGTGATCGGTCGCGTTGCAGCCCACAATGCCAATGTGCGGAAACGTGAACGTGATGATCTGACCCGCGTAGCTGGGGTCCGTCATCACTTCCTGATATCCCGACATCGAGGTGTTGAAGCACACCTCGCCGACGGCTCGGCCGGTCTTGCCCCACCCCCGGCCCCGGAATGCGGTACCGTCGGCAAGCACCAGAATGCCCGAATCCGCGTGTCCGGGAACTCGGGAGGGAGATCCGGGCTGGGTCATCGATTTCCTGGGTGCCCCGGAAATTCCGGGATTGCACAGAACCTACGGTTGGTCCCAGAAATTGCAAGGCGTGTCCGTACGGCACCGCTACGAGAGGCGCTGTATAGTGGCGTCCTCACGTCGTCGCTGACATGCGGCGAGTTGATCGAGTCGCTCCACAATGCACGACGATGACGTACGCGGACGTCTGCACGCAGACCTGAAGGCGTCGGTGCGCGTTCAGGACAATACGCGCGCATCCACGTTACGGCTTGTCCTGGCTGCCATCGCCGATGCCGAAGCTGAAGTACCGGACGATGAAACCGGTTTGGACGATGTCGCTATCCGTGATTTGATCAGGAGACTCCACTGCCACTGCGTAGAGGCGGCGACCGCGGGGCCTGGTCGGTTGGGAAACGATCCGGGCGTCCGGGAGCTTCGGTGCGCAGAGCGGGCGGTGTTGGCTGAGTACCTCCCGGAGCCCATGGACGAATCCGAGGTGGCGACGGCGGTCGAGCGCGCGCTGGGTGTCGCCAAGGCGCGGTCCATTCGGGACCTCGGCAAGACGATGGCCGAACTGCGCAAGGTCTGTACCAGTGCCGAGGACCTTGCCCGTGCCCGGCGCGAGGCTCGCCGCAGACTCGGGGACTGACCCCCTGCAGGCCGTGGCGCGACTCCCGGACAGTTTTCTCGAGGAACTCAGATCCCGCGCGCCGATCGCGGCGATCATCGGCCAATCGGTCGCCCTCAAGGCGGCCGGACGCGGCCAGCACAAGGGCCTCTGCCCGTTCCATGAAGAGAAGACCCCGTCGTTCACCGTCGACGAGGCCAAGGGCTTCTACCACTGTTTCGGGTGCAAGGCGTCGGGGACGGCGGTCAACTTCGTGATGGAGACGGAGAACCTCGGGTTCCTGGACGCGGTCCGGAAGGTTGCCGGTTACGCCGGCATGGAGCTGCCCAGGACTGGCCGGGCTCCGGACCCGGAGCGTCAGCACCGTGTGACGCGGGTACGCGAGGCACTGGAGGCCGCCCAGGCGTTTTTTGAGGCCGAGCTCAGAACGCCCGGCGGGGCGAAGGCGCGGCAGTATCTGAAGGGCCGCGGCCTCCAGGGCGTTCATGCGAAGCGATTCCGGCTCGGTTATGCCCCCGCCCGTGGCGGCGACCTGAGTTCCCAGTTGCGGGCACTCGGGATTTCCGCCGACGTACAGGTCGAAGCCGGATTGCTCGGGCAGCATGATGACGGCCGCCGGTATCCGTTCTTCCGCGACCGGGTGACGTTCCCCATCGCGGATCACCTGGGCCGCCTCGTCGCGTTCGGTGCTCGGGCGCTGGATCCGACAGCTTCGGCCAAATACCTGAACTCACGGGAGACCGCCCTCTTCGACAAAGGGCGCACTCTCTACAACGCCCACCGAGCTCGCGAGTCCGTCCGGACTGCCGGCGCCCTCTATGTCGTGGAGGGCTACATGGACGTGATCGCCCTTTCCGCGCATGGCTTCGAGGCCACAGTGGCCCCACTCGGCACGGCGCTGACCGCCGACCAGATCCGGCTGGCATGGCGGCTTCATGACGAGCCGGTCCTCTGCATGGACGGCGATGAGCCGGGACGTGCCGCGGCTCTCCGGGCGATGGAAAACGTATTCCCCTTGCTGAGCCCGGGAAAATCGTTGCGATTCGTGTTCCTCCCGGCCGGGGACGATCCGGACTCGCTCGTGCGCGGGCAAGGTCCCGATGCCTTCCGCAAGATCGCGGGAGACGCGATTCCGCTGGTGGACCTGGCCTGGCAGACGGAGTTCGGCCGCGAGGAACTCGACACTCCTGAGCGCCGGGTCCACTTCCAGGAGCGTCTCGGGCGCCTGGTCCAGGACATAGCCGACAGCGCAATTCGCGCCGCCTACCACGAGGAGTTCGGACGTCGCTACCAGGACGCCTGCCACGGGACGCTGGCGGCGATTGCGGAACCCGTCGCACGTCCAGAACGCACCTTCGGGCGCCGCCGCGGATTCGGGACCGGGGCAATGCGGGGCGGACCGGATCGCCTGATTGCCGCCCGCCACGAGGACCGACCGCGCGAACAGGCGGCGGCGCGCCGCGAACAGGCGATCGTGCAGGCGATCATCCATGTGCCGGGATTGCTCGATCAAGTCGAGGAAAAATTCGCCGAAGTCCCGTTTCGGGCCATGCCAGACCTTGACGAAGTGCGCACCGAACTCCTAAATAGATATGCACACAGCGACCCCGTTGACCCGTCGAGCCTCCGTCCGTGGCTGGAAAGCCACGACCGCGCTGATTTGCTCGACGTAGGAGCCTCGTCTGACCGTTGGGACAGCCGCCGCGTAGTGGAACCGTTCGTACTTCCCGACGGCGGGCTCGACGCGGCGTTGCAAGGTTGGGAGGCCGCCGTCGAGCTCCAGCTAGACTGGGTGCATCGCATCGAACCCCCACCGTCGGCCGGGACGGCTGAAGCAGCGCATCTCCCGACCGACGACGACATTCCGTGGAGCCAGTCACAGCCATGACCGACGTCAAACCCAGTGCCGCGGCTGCCCCGGAAGCGATGAACGCCGTTCGTGAATTGTTCCAGAGGTCCCGGGCTCGCGGCTGGGTGACCACCGAGGAGATCGCGGACGCCGTACCGCCTGAATCGATCGAGAATCTTGACAAGATTCACCGGTCATTCACGGAGAATTCCATTCGTGTACTGAAGCCGAACGAGGTTCCGGGCAAGCAGGCCGGCCCGTTGTCAGGCGGGGCAATGGATTCCCCGACGCACTCGCAGTCGCAGGCAAACGAGACCACCGGCCGCACGGACGATCCCGTGCGCATGTACCTCCGCGACATGAACGGCATCGACCTGCTCACTCGCGAGGGTGAGATCGCCATCGCCAAACGCATGGAAATCGGTCGCCGGAAGGCCGTGGAGGCGCTCATCGAGAGCCCGCGGACCCTCGATCTCACCATCGAATGGCGGCGGCAGATCGAGGCCAAGGACGTACCGTTCCGGGAGGTCATCGATCTGGAAGCGACCCATGCGTTGATGTCCAATCGCGCGTCGCCCGCGGCGCCGTCCACCAAGGATGGCAAGCCGACCCCGACAACGGGGGGTGCGAAGCAGTCGGTTGCGTCGATGGAGAAGACCGTCCGGCCGGCTGTGATGAGCATTCTGGACGAACTGCAGAAGCTCAAGGAGTGGCTGGACAAGGTGCATGCGCGCCGGATCCAGTACGCGGCCAAGGGCAAGCCACTTCCCAGGACGACGGAGGTCCGGTACCGCCGGGCGCGTGCTCGGTCGGTTGCGCTGCTCAGCGAGTTCTTCTTGATGCCTGCCAAGACCCGCGAGATCGCGGACGAGCTCTACGAATGGAATCGCGAACTGACCCGCTCCGAAGGGAAGCTCCGGGCTCTTGTCGAGGGAAGCGGGGCAACGCTCTCGGAATTCCTGCGCCAGTACTCGGGGAACGAACTAGATGTCGAACAGCTGAAGAGGCTGGTCTGCCGCCGGGACCCGGTTGGGCATGAGGAGCCGGCGGAACGGCTCGAGAACTGCTGCGATGCGATCCGTAAGGTTGCGGAAGAGAGCAAGCTCATCCCGAAGGAGTTCCGGACAATCGCCGGACGGGTGCATCGGGCAGAGCACGAATCGGAGCAGGCGAAGGGTGAGATGATCGCTGCCAATCTGCGCCTCGTCGTGTCAATCGCCAAGAAGTACACCAACCGTGGGCTGCAGTTCCCCGACCTGATGCAGGAAGGCAACATCGGCCTGATGAAGGCGGTCGAGAAGTTCGAGTATCGGCTCGGGTACAAGTTCTCGACGTACGCCACGTGGTGGATCCGGCAGGCGATTACCCGTTCGATTGCGGATCAGGCGCGGACCATCCGGATTCCGGTCCACATGATCGAGACGATCAACAAAATCATCCGCACACAGCGCCAGATCCTGCACGAAAGCGGTCACGATGCTTCACCGGAGGAAATTGCGGAAAAGCTCGGCATGCCGCTCGAGAAGGTCAGCAGGGTGATGAAGATCTCGAAGGAGCCGATCAGTCTCGACAAGCAGGTTGGGGAGGATGAGGACACCAACTACGGGGAGTTCATCGCAGATGAAAACGCGATGATGCCAGACGAAGCGGTCGTCCGGGCGAAGCTGGGAGAGCAGGTGTCCTGGGCTCTGTCGTCCCTCACCCCGCGCGAGGATCGGGTCATCCGGATGCGTTTCGGGATCGGAACCCAGACCGACCACACGCTGGAGGAAGTCGGCAAACAGTTCAATGTCACCCGCGAGCGTATCCGCCAGATCGAGGCAAAGGCTCTCCGCAAGCTAAGGCACCCGTCGCGTCGGCAAAAGCTCGAAGGATTCCTCGACGACCGATAGACGCCCGCGCTGGGCCCGTAGCTCAACTGGTCAGAGCTGACCGCTCATAACGGTTAGGTTGCAGGTTCGAGTCCTGCCGGGCCCACCACGTTGGCGTCACCGCCCGTGGAAGGTGCCCGTGCGCTTCTCAAAGAATGAGGCCAGGGCTTCCTGATGGTCCTCGGTCTGGTGGGCCACCCCTTGGTAGACCGCGCAGGTGTCGAGGAATTGGTCCAACGGCATCGATTGCCCCAAGCGCAGAAGCCGCTTTGCGTAGCGGAGCGCAACCGGCGGTTTGGCCGCCATTGTCTCAGCCAGGTTGAGCGCCCGGTCACGAAGCTCTAAGTCGGGAACCACTTCGAGCAGTAGCCCGATGTCGCGGGCTTCGTTCGCACCCACCATGCGTCCGGTGAACGTCATTTCGGCGGCACGCTGGGTTCCCACCACGCGCGGCAGGAACCAGGCACCGCCATCACCGGGAATGATGCCGAGATTGACGAAGCTTTCGGCGAAGCGCGCTGATTCACCGCCAATTCTGAGATCGCACATGCAGGTGAGGTCACAGCCGGCACCGATCGCCGGGCCGTTGACGGCGGCGATCACGGGGATATCCAACCCGAACATGGCAAGCGGCAGGCGCTGGATTCCGTGTCGGTAGGAATGCTCCACGTCCTGGACCGGCCCGTGGAAGTCGCCCGAGCGGTTTCGCATGTCCTTCACGTTGCCGCCTGCGGAAAACGCCTTTCCATTCCCTGTGAGGACCAATACGGAGACAGCGCGCGACCGGTTGATCCAGGCGCAGACAGCAAGCAGATCGTCAAGGATCCGCGTTCCGGTAAGCGCGTTCCGGACGTCGTCGCGGTCGAACGCCAAGAGCGCGGTGCGGCCCCGGACCTCCAGGGCGCAATCCGTCACGGTCGGCGGATCAAGGGGCATTGGATGGGCCATGGTCGGATATCCCGGATAGCGAGCGAGCGGGGGCACCCTACACCTACCGGTGCCGTGCGCACGGCCTTGACCAGGGCCGGCGCCCGCGTGTTTCGGGAGGGCTCCAGGCTGCAGTTCTCGCCGCGAGTCGATCCCGGCACGCCCCGCCCCGCAGGCACGGCTTCACAAACACCGATTGTGGACTGGCTGGAGTTGCTGCGAACGCGTCGTCGGTTGCCGATCCGCACGACCCCCGGCGGGAACCGCCGACACAACGTGCTGACGACGAAGGAGGAACGAATTCGGTTAGCCGAACGGGTGTTGCAGGACGGATCGCAAGAGGCCGGGGGCGGACTGCTAGAGTGATCGGCACGAAGACGGGCTCGTTGCTCCCGGATATGGACTTCGGGTGCACCCGCTAACGGCGAACCCGACGGGGCGGTGTGCGCGTCACGTCTGACGGAGACTTGCCGGCTTGGAATGATGTGAAGGCCTTTCCCACGTCTGCTGTATCTGCCGTGCCTCGTGTCTTCTGGGCCTTGGTGCCCCTTGTTCTCGCGATTGTTTGTGTGGGGCCCCTTCGGGCGGCCACCCTTCACGAGGTCGCGGAACTCGTTTCCGGCCTTGAGGCCGCCGCCGCCGCGGATCGCGCGCATGCCGCTGTTCGCCTCGGGGAGCTTGGCTCCAACGCGAATACCGCGATCGACGATCTGATCGTCTCGGCATTGCGCGACCAGGACCACCAGGTCCGTGTCCAGGCAATCCGGGCACTCGAGCGAATCAGCGGCCAGGCGAATGTGACCATCGTCGCCCTGATCCAGCTCCTGGCGGATCCGAACGCGGAAATTCGCTGGGCGGCGGCGGGGGCCATGGAGAGCTTCGGTCTGAAGGCGGTCGTAGCCGCACCGGCGCTTGTGGAACTCTTGGACGATCCGGAAGCGACGGTTCGGGCCTCGGCCGCGTCGAGCCTGGGTAAGATGGGCCCGGTGGCGGTGGCAGCACTCATGCGCGTCCTTGATGATCCCCACCGCGAAAAACAGCTGAGCGCTCTGAAGGCGCTCGCCGCCCACGGAGCTCGAGCTGGGGTAGCCGTCCCCCGCGTAACGCCTCTCACGCGCGATCCCGACCCTGTCGTCCGGGCGGCGGCGCTGCTGTGCATTCGTCGGATTGCTGGCGACCGGAACTGGCCCGGCGAGACGGGTTGGCTGACTGATCCGCATGACGAAATTTGGCCCAAGGCGATGACGTCGGCGGAGCGCATGCGAGGATATCCGTCGCTTCGCCGCGCGATCGTGGAGGCAGCGCTCCAGATATTCAGTGATCTCGTCTCGGACCCGGAGCCGGACGTCCGCTACGAGGCCGTCAAAGGGTTCGCGGATCTACGGGAAGACGGAGGGGTTGGCGCTAGGCTGGTGGTGCCGCTGTTGAGGGACCTTGATCCTCGAATCCGGCGGGCGGCAGCAGATGCGCTGGGTACCATGGACCCGGTGGCGATTTCCGAGATGGTCCCGGAATTAGTGTCCGCTTTGGCGGATCCGGACGACAGCGTCTCTTGGGCGGTCGTGCAGGCGCTTCGGAACGCAGGGCAGGGCGCGGTGCCGGAGCTCGAGGTGGTTCTGGAATACGGTGACCCCCTGCTCCTGCCCGGAGTGCTGGCGGCGGTTATCGAGCTCGGGCCGGCCGCCGCAAGTACTGCTCCACAGCTAGCTCCGCACCTCGGATCGGCCGATCCGAAAATTCGTGCGCTCGCAGCGGAGGCGCTGGGCAGCGTAGGTGCGAGGGACGCGAGGAGTGTTCTGCAGACCGCACTCAACGACCAGACGGAGGAGGTGCGTTCGGCCGCAGCCTGGGCGCTGGCCGCGCTCGGTGCGGATGCCACACTGACCCGATGAGGCCACGTCTTGCACAGTTGCTGCTGGCAGGAGTGGTGTCCCTGGTCCCGGGTCCCGCTGCTTCCGAACCGGTGGACCTGGAGCTGGTTATCGCCATCGACGTCTCGTCCAGCGTGGACGAGAGCGAGTATCGCCTCCAGATGGGAGGGATTGCGGCTGCATTCCGTAATCCAGCCGTTCTTGATGCTATCCGCTCCTTGGGTCCTGGGGGATTGGCGGTACTGGTCATGCAATGGTCGGACAACCGGGAACAGGCGCCGATTGGCGGCTGGAGGGTCATTCGGAGTCCCACCGATGCAACCGTGTTTTCGCGTCATCTGCGCGCGGCTCCGCGAGCCATTCCCGGCGGCCAGACGTCAATTGCGGGTGCCCTCAAGTTCGCCATGGAGGAACTCGCGACTAACGGGTTTGAGGGCAACCGGCAGGTGATCGACGTCTCCGGCGACGGACGCGCCAACAACGGGGTCCACCCGATGACGCTTCGTGATCAGGCGATCGAACTTGGCGTGACGGTCAATGGGCTTGCCATCCTGAATGAGGAGCCGTTTCTCGACAATTATTTCGAGCACGGTGTCATCGGGGGCGCAGGGGCATTCCTGATGGTCGCGGACGATTATCGGGATTTTGCCGCGTCCATTCTGCAGAAGCTGCTCCGCGAGATTGGGATCCCCGTGGCGCGCAACAGCTACAGTGATCCGCAGCACGCGATGGTCTTCCCGCGACGCGTTCGGATGTTCTGGCCTGGCCTCATGGCCGGGCATTGACCGGCCGCTACCTTGGGACACGAGGAATTCTGTGAGGAGTTGGGTCCGACTCTCTCTCTTCGCGCGAGTACGCTCGACGCTGCCGGGATTGGCATTGGACGGGGTGCTGTCTCTCAGGTATGCGGGATCCGTATGCCGCCGCCTCCAGCTTGGTGTCCGTCTCCCCCGCAGAGCTCCGAGCATTGCCTTCCGGTCGGCCCGGGTTCAAGCATGGCGGGCGGGAGTTCCAACGATGGCAATGTGGAGCGTAGATCCGTTGACCGATTGGCCAGATTGGTTGGGGATCGGCGCGCAGCCGGCGATGGTGCCAGACCCCCCTGGCGCTCTGTCTGCCGACTCCGGTAGGGAAGTCGGAGAGTAAAGTCCCGTGTCGTCAACCGTGCACGGCGATCCTGTCGTTCCCGGTCGGCATGGTGCCGGAGAAGTCGACATAAGGAGCCCTGCCAGGCGGATGCCAAGTGGCTCAGGGCTGCTCAGGCGGTTGGATCGAGCGCCCGAACCGGAAGCCGCCGGGGCGGGCTCGCACTAAAGGGACATTGGGGTCCAATCGCGCCGCTGCGACGCGATTCGGCAAATGCCACGCACCGAAACGAAATTCGATCGTCCGATGCAACTGGATTCAGCGCTGGGCTTCTTTCGCGACCGCGTTGTACCCCTCTTCAAATTCTCCCGCAGCGACCCGGTTCTTGTACTCCTGCCGGAGGTACGCGATGATCGACCAGATGTCATCGTCGGACAGGGTGCGCGAGAAACCGCCCATCTGCGTCGGTTGGCCGGCGATAGTGAGCCCGCCGGCGATGATCGAGTAGACGTCAAGATTGCGGCCGCCGCCCTTCTTGAACTTGTTGCAACTGAGGCATGGGCCCTTGGCACCGATTCCCCGGCTTCCATGACAAAAACCGCACCTAGCGCCAAAGCGCTCCCCTCCGTGCTCTATAGCTGCCGGATCACCTTCCAATGGATTTTCTATGTCCTCTTCACCGCCGTAGCCGAGATCTTCGGCAGCAGAGGCGTGCTGGATCGCCAAGAAGGACGCGGTGACTATGGCGATGACCGCGATGGGAAACCGGGCGAGTGGAGATTGGTGCATGGGGATCGATCCGAAGGGCCAGCAAGGGATCAGCCGGGGAATGGCGGATAGAATGGGATCTGATATTCGGTCACGATGGATTCGATGGTTCCATCGTCGAGCATCTTCTTCAGTTCCGTGTTCACGAATTCGATCAGGCGGGTCTGGTCACCCGGAATTGCGGCGCCGATGTTCCATCGGAGTCCGACGATTGGCTGGAAGCCGTCGACCAGGGTGAGGTCACTCTCCTTGTGCTGACGCCGTTCGATCGCCAGGGCGGGGACCCAGACCATGGCCGCCTTGGTCTCGCCGTTGCGGAGACCGTCGAGGGCGCGCCGATTGCCGAGATAGAGTTCGCGCTCGATTCCGTTGTCAATGAGATACCCGTCCATGGCCGTCGACATGGCGACCCCAATGTCGGTGTGTTGAGCAATTTCCTGCAGCGTGGATGCGCCCCTGAGTTCTGGGCTGATGACCGGGACGTAGGCCAGGCCGACGTACGGGGCCGAGAAGACAAGATCCTTCTCGCCCATTTCGGCGACGGTATCCGGGTTAATGGCGATCCCGGTGAACACCTGGCAGCGTCCCCTGGCGATGGAATTGCGGAGCGCACGGCCTAGGCCGCCCCGAGTCCCGGTGTCAGACCAATGGATCTCGGTATTCCAGCCGTTGTTCGTCGCTAATTGCGAGAAGATCTCGACGTCGAAGCCGCGTGGGTAGTCGCTGGCGGAACTGTGCGGCCAGTTGTACGGGTCAGCGCAGATCGTGAGGATTCGGCGGGCCTGAATATTGTCGAGTGTGTCTTCGGCCGCAGCGCCCAGAGTCAAGGTGAACGCCAGCGCGCATGCCATGGCGCAGGTGGAAATCAATTTCACGGGGCGGTCTCCGGAAACGGGAAGTGGGTAGTCCGGTAGAAGATATAGGTGAAGAAAGGGGGGAAGGCAGTGGCCTGCCTTCCCCCCAAAGGTGTTATCGGTTTCTTAGTCGAGACCGAAGGCGAATAGGCCGCCACCCTTGGTGTGGTTCTGGAGCCAGTCGCCGAAGGTCAGCGGCCAGATGCCACCACCACCAGCGCCGACCACGATCGTGACGTACTGCTTGCCGCCACTCGTGTAGGAGGTCGGGTTGCCGTGCACGCCGGTGCCGACGTTGAAGGACCAGAGTCCTTCACCGGTGTCGTCGCGGACTGCGTGGAAGAAGCCCTCGGCGTCGCCGTAGAACACAAGGCCGCCGGCCGTGGCCATCATGCCACCGGTTGCGGGCGTGCTGTGCGGACGGATCCAGGTGAGGTCGCCGGTCGCGCCATCGAACGCCTTGATGGCACCGTTGCCCTTGTTGAACGTGAGGACCTTGGCACCGAGGAACCACTCACCACGACGCCACTCCATCTTCTTCGCCTGGAGGTCCATCGAGAAGTTGTAGGTCGGCACGTACACCATGTTCACGCGCGGGGAGTAGGCCATCGGGTGCCACTCTTTGCCGCCGTCAAGTGAGGGGGCGATGTCGTTGGTACGACGGTCGTAGACCACGTCCATCATCGGGTCGCCACCTTCTTCCCAGGCCATGATCGGACGGCAGTTGTCCTTGAAGCCTGGGGTCCAGTTGATCCGGCCGAGAGCAACAACCCAGTTGCACTGGCCGTCCGTGCGGTCGATGGAGTAGAGGTGGCCGTTACGGTCACCGTGGAGCCACACCTTCTTGCCGTCGATGTCGGCGAGGATGACCTCGTTCACGCCGTCGTAGTCATACGGGTCGTTCGGCGTGTACTGGAACCAGAACCGGATCTCGCCCGTGTCGGGGTCGAGGACGATC
The DNA here is from genome assembly GCA_965215575.1 of Alphaproteobacteria bacterium. GTDB lineage: Bacteria > Pseudomonadota > Alphaproteobacteria > TMED109 > TMED109 > VXPW01. Next base: position 353,826 of record OZ244069.1, on the reverse strand, counting down.
GTGGAGTTCGAATAAAGGTTGTCGCCGAGGCGGACGTGACGGTCGAAGTCCGGGCCAGGGTTGCCGACAGGCCAGTACAGGAGGTGCAGGTCCTTGTCATACGAACCGGTGATCCACGCGGAGCCACCACCGTACTTCCAGGATTCGCCAGCCCAGGTGTCGACGTTGGGTTCACCTTCAGCCGGAATGGTGTAGGTGTTCCAGACGGTGTCGCCGTTCTCTGCGGAAAGGGCGCGGACCCAGCCTCGGACACCGTACTCGGCACCGGCGGTTCCGATGATGATCTTGCCGTCGAGTGCCATCGGCATGACCGTGAAGGTCTCGGCGTACGTGTAGTCACCGACTGTCTTGTCGAAGACAACATCGCCGGTCGCGTTGTCGAGGGCGACGAGGTGCGCGTCGAGTGTTGCGAGGTAGACGTTGTCCTTGTAAGGCGCAACACCGCGGTTCACGACGTCACAGCACAGTTGCGGGTAGACGTCGGCCGGGAGCTCGCGCTCGTACATCCACTTGATTACGCCGGTCTCGCCGTCCGCCGCGATGACGCGGTTAAAGGAGGTCGTAACGTAGATCGTGCCGCCCACGGCGACCGCTTCGCTGTCCTGCCCTTCGAGCGTCCCGAACGAAAGGTACCACTCAGCCTGGAGGTCGCTCGCATTGTCCTGGTTAATTGCGGTCTGCAGGGCGTACCGGGTGCTCTCGTAGTCGCGACCGTAATGGAGCCAGTTCATGGGGTCCTTGTCGGCATTCAGAAGCATATCGTCCGAAACGTAGTTCGGCTGCTGCTTCGGAGCCGCAAGAATGTCGATGCCCTGCGCGAATGCGGAGGTCGCGAGCCCGAAGCTCACGGCCGCGCCGATCGCGACGGCCATCAATTTAGAAAGGAGATGCATAAGGTAATTCCTCCCGTGCAGCATCTTAAAAGGTATCGGAGTGAGGGCGTTTAAGGTGACGATCCGTCGAGGCCTTACCTCGCCAGTATGCCCATTGCGCAGGCACCGCTACGGCGGCTCTGCCCAAAGGCCCCTCCCTCAGGTGCGGCGAAATATACGGGTTTCTTGCTGCAGATTCCACCACCCCCCGCCAAAGCGCTTTGGAACCCCTTAGGGATGGTCGCGGCCGGGGACGGCAAGCGTGCGCTGCAACTGGACCAGCGGCGGACAGCGCTGGTCGTCGAGGTACTCGACCTGGCAGTCGAGGCACTGGAAGCATTCGTTCATGTTGATGACCCCGGTCGCCGGAATCGCCTGGACCGGACAAGCGCGCTCACACAGATGGCACGGGTTGCCGCACTCAGCGCGACGCGCGAGATTGCCGAAGATCCGGAACTTCCCCAGCACTGCCACTGCGGCCCCGAGCGGACAGAGGAACCGGCAGTAGAAACGTTCCACGAACAGCCCGAGCCCGAGGAGCACGGCGGCATACGCGACATAGGGAAGGTCTCGGTCGAAGCGGAGCGTGATCGCCGTCTTGAACGGCTCGACCTCAGCCAGGGCTTGCGTGGTACTCATGCCTTGGGTCAGTGCGCTGCCGACCAGCAGTGCGAGGACAACGTACTTGAGGGCCCACAGGCGTTCGTTGGCCGTTTCCCCGAGCGGCAAGGCCGGGAGGCGGAGGATGCGCGCGAGTCGCGCAAGGAGTTCCTGCAGGGCGCCGAAGGGGCAGAGCCAGCCGCAAAACACGCCCCGCCCGAGCAGGACCAGCGAGGCCAGCGTATAGCCGGCAATGATGACGATCAGCGGCTCGTAGAGGAAACTCGCCCACCCGCCGGAAAAGATGGCCTGAGCGTAGGTCAGCACATTCACGATCGTGAGCTGGGCGTTGGCGATCCAGCCGAGCCAGCCGATCACCACCGCGAGAAATCCCAGACGCACCCACTGGTGGACGCGCCGGTTTCGGGAAATGAGGTCGGGCCAGGCCAGCAGCAGGGAGAGGATGGTCAGCAGCAGTACGAGCCCCATGATGGCCTCGTCGTGCTCGGCCCACACCCGCTGCCACCCGTCCAGGGCGCTTGTGCGCACGAGTCCGAAATAGGCGGTGCGGACCGGCCGGAGCCCCGCATCCTCAAGGGCGATGGGGTCTCCGCCAATCAGCTCCCGGGGCAGCGAGTACTCGACCTCCAAGGCCCACTCCTCGGGGCGTTCGGGTACTGCAAGCTCCACACGCCAAGGTTCCAGAGGGTCGAACTTCCAGTCTCGGGGAATCCGGAAAAGGCCTGTTTCCGAGAAAAGCGGTCGGCCGTGGGCCCGGATCGCCGTTGCAGTGAGTGCCTCGGACTTGGAAAACGGGAAGATGTGTTCGCCCTGGACCAGACGAATGCGGTCGTAGCGGCCGGTACTGCGGACGGCATTCCCGCGCCACGAGATCCGGCCAGAGCCCAGGATGGCCAGAAGTTGGTCGCCGTAGCCAATTTGCGAAATGTGGTGGTTGAACCACTGACCGCCGAAAAGGTTGCGTCCGACATCCGCAGGGGTGACGAGTGCCACGTAGAACGACAGCACTGGTTCTGCGATCGCGTCGTCGTTTTGGGGGATTCGCAGGTCGGTTGCCGTGAACTCGCCGCCTACGACGCCACCCCAGTCGATGAGTTCTTGCCAGCTGCGGGTCTGGAATCGGTCCACGTCGAGCTGGAACGGGCCGGAATCGACGTCCTCGCCGAGCAAGCCTTGGAGGCGCGCCATTTTCCGGGCCGACAGGACGATGGCGTTGTAGGTGAGCGTGGCGCTGATCGTCGCGCCCCGCACCCCGTCCACACCCCGGCCGGAGAAGCGAACCGGTCGGCGGACATCCAGGTTGCGAAGCCCTTCGAACAGGTCCTCCAGCTTGGTTTGCGGAATCAGGCTCGGCCCCACCATGGGTTCGTGCAGCTCGAGTACCGTCGAGCCGGTGATCCGCCCGGCGTGGTCTAGTCCCACGATGATGTCGAACGGTTCCCCGGAGTAGCCGCGGGGATTGACAGTCTCAAAGGTCGAAAACAGCCAGCCTTGGACCGAGTCGCCGTCCTGCACGGTCGCGGCCGGCGGCGAGCCGGCTGGCGAGGAAACGTCGCCCGCACCGGGGAACGTCTTCGCAATCACTCCGGGAGTCAGGCGGGTCGAAAGCGGGTCGTACATGTCCGCTTTGGCGTTGCCGGCGCCAGCCAACACCAGGAGCGCCACGGCGGCCGCGGCACCGGGTGCGGACCCGCTCCCACGCCGGCGACGCCGTTTTGGTTTGATCTCGGGACAGAAGGCGGGATCGAAATAGGCCTCCTGGCATCGGAGGCATTGAATGCATTCCGAGTGGTCGATGGTCCCGTCGATGCGAATGGCCCGGGTCGGGCATTCTGGCGCGCATTTCGTGCAGGTGGTGCCGCAGGCTCGCCGACGCCGGAGCCAGTTCAGCATCTGCAGCCGCCCGCCGAGTCCCAGCGCCGCACCGAACGGACACAGATAGCGGCAGAAGGCACGCTCGGTGAAGACCGCGATCCCAAGGCACGCGAGTGCCCACACGACGTACGGCCACGGCCGAAGGAACGCGCTGCCGATAGCCGTGCTGAAGGGTTCGGCGGCCAGCGCGACATCGAGCATGGACGGAATGAACACTGCAACCGCTGCGATCGTCGCGAGAATCGCGTACTTGACGTACCGGAGTACGCCGTGAACCCGCGCTGGGGGCTCGTAGCGGGGCAACCGGAGAAGCCGTGCGGCCCGGTGCAGGAAATCCTGGAGTGCGCCGAACGGGCAGAGCCAGCCGCAGAACGCCCCGCGCCCCCACAACAGCAGCGCGACAAGCGTGAAGACAGCGACGAGGACCAGCGCCGGGATACCGAGGAGCGGGCGCCAGTCCCCGGCGGCGGTCGCGCTCCGGACCGCGTCCACGATCTCCTGAAGGCCGGGCTGGACGCCGAACCAGCCACCGAGGCCGACCAACGTGGCGGCGAGCAGCCCCCCGCGGACTACCCGGTACAGCCGGGGTCGGCGCGTCAGCGAATCCGCAAGCACGATGGACGCGACCACCGCACCGATCAGCACGGCGACCGCGATTACGCTGAGGCCTGACGTGTGCCACACGCGTTTCCAAGGTGGCCCCCACGCGTCGACGAATCCCTGGCGGTTCGGCATCCGCACGGTGGGGAGCGTGGATGCGTCGAGGATGAGGTCGCGGCTGATGATCCGGTTGGTCCACAGGAGGTACGCCGTCACCGCGTACGTCTCGTCGTCGGTCAGCGTCAGCGGAGCGTTGTGCGGCATGGCGCGCCGAATGTAGTCAAACAGCGTGGTCGCGTAGGGCCAGTACGAGCCGACCGTCTTCACCGGCTGGGCCGTCCCCAGGGTGCCGACCCCGCCCGTCAGCATGTCGGCATCCGCCCCGTCGCCCTGCGGTCCGTGACAGAAGAGGCACTGGGCCTGGTACACCATCTCGCCCTCGTCGACGGTGCCGGAGCCCCCCGGGAGGGTGCCCCCGTCGGGGCCGACGGAGATGTCCATCTGCCGAACAATCTCCTCCGACGCCTCCCGCCCCAGGTCTGGGGACATCGGGGCATCGGCAGCGCTGCCGGGCCCGGCGAGCGCCATGCACAGCACCGAAAGCGGTGCGACTGAGATGGGTCGGAATTTCACCGGGAAGGCCGGTCTACAAATAGACGTTCGTGATGCTGCCATCAGCGGCGACCTGCCAGCTCTGGATGGCATTGCAGTGGTACAGGTGGCCGTGCGCGTAGCGTGCCGACCATTCGGCGCGAGATTCCTGCCGGTGTCCGGCCCGGTCGGTGGCGCGCGACAGCAGGGTCGTCGGCGTACCGTCCCACGTCCAGTTCATGCGGAACCGAACCGGCGCGAGTGAGGGCGGCCGGCTGTCCAGCAGCGCCTCCTGCCACGAGTTGTCCCCGTCCGTCGAAACCTCCACCTGGCGCACGGCCCCGTGCCCAGACCAGGCCAGGCCTGAGATGTGCTGGAAGCCCGGGGTGATCCGTTGTCCGCCGCTCGGGCGGGTGATGACCGATTTCACATCCATCGGAAACGTGAACTTGAGGGCCTTTCCGTCAGGGCGGAGATCGCTGTACTTCGACGTCTCGTCGCGGGTATGGAGCGGTGTTTCCACGACTTTGAGACGCCGGAGCCACTTGACATTGAGATTGCCCTCCCAGCCGGGCACGACCAGACGCATCGGGTACCCTTGCTCGGGGCGGATGCGTTCGCCGTTCTGGAAGAGGGCGACCAGCACGTCGTCGAGGGCCTTCTCCATCGGGATGCTGCGACTCATCGCGTTGGCGTCAGCTCCCTCGGCCAGAAGCCAGCGGGCACTCCGCTTCGGATTGGCCTCGCCGAGCAGCAGCTTCAGCGGGACCCCGGTCCATTCGGCCGTCGAGAACAAGCCGTGGATCACGCCGCACGCTTCATCGACCGCCAGGGGGAACGCGTTCGAATTGAAGAAACTGTTCCCCGCGCATTCGATGAAGAGGGTCCGGGAAGTCATGGGGTAGCGCAGCAGGTCAGCAGGGGTGAACAGGAGACTGCGTTCCACATCGCCGTGAATCAGGAGTTCGTGTCGGAGCGGATTGATGGCCGGCACGCCGTTGTGACTGCGCTCGAAGTGCAGGCCGTTCGGAGTGATCGTGCCCTCGAGGTCCTCAAGCGGCGTCATGGCGACACCGGCACCCGGCGACACATCCTCGTACGGCTGGAGGATCTCGCGGCCGACGTCAGCCTCCTGCGGTGCCGGCGCTCCGTATTCCCGGAATGGCCGTCCTGGAACGAGCATCCATTCGGGCGCTGTATCGCCCGCGCGCCCTGCAAGCGCCACGCCGGGGGCCAAAGTGCCTGCCGCGGCGCCTCCCAGCACGACGCGGCGGGTCAGGCGTTGTCCCCGCGTCATGCGATTTCCTTGCCGAACCGCTCCTGTAGGCGGCGCATGCCGCGCAGCCACCGGTCCGGGTCGGACGCCTTGCGGAGGACGTATTCCGCGACGCCCGGGTGGGGGAGGATCAGGAAAGTTCCGGCAGCGATCCCGTCGAACGCGGTGCGGGCGACATCCTCCGCTTCAAGCACGCCGTCGAGACCAGCAACGCCTCCGTCGTCCAAGCTCTCGATCATGGCAGTACGGACCGCCTGCGGACAAAGGGCCGAGACGCCGAGGCCGCGATCGCCCCACGCGATGGACAGCCATTCGGCAAATCCCAGGGCCGCGTGCTTGGTCGTGGCGTAGGTTGCGGAGCCGATTTGCGAGAGCAGGCCGGCAGCTGACACTGTGATCAGGAAATAGCCGCCGCGTTCGGCGAGTTTTGAAGCGAGGCGTCGCGTCGCGTAGGTGTGACTCATGACGTTCACGTCCCAGCAAGCCTGCCAGTCGGCAGGGCTGGTGTTCACGCCGCCGGCACGATGGATGCCAGCGTTGGAGCAGTAAAGATCGATCGGCCCGGCATGGGATTCTGCTGCTTCGATGAACCTACCGATCGAGTCGTCGTCCCCGACGTCCGCTTCCCAGCCACGCCCGCCGCATTGCTCGGCGCAGGCCTCGGCCGCAGTGCCGTCGATGTCCGCGACCATGACGGATCGCGCTCCTCGGCGATGGGCCTCCAGGGCGAGCGCGCGCCCGATCCCGTTCCCCCCGCCGGTCACGGCGACAATTTTGCCCTTGACGTCCATGTTCAATCTCCGCGAGGAGCCACGATCAGCTGGGTGAAAAATCCGCCGACGCTACTACGGTCCACAATGGTGAGCCCGGCCTTCGCCAGCAGGTGCTCCTGATCTGCTGCGGTGGGCACGACGTTGCCCCAGGTCATCTCGTTGTATTGCGTCTGCACGGCCAGTGCGGCATCGGGATTGCGGAGTTCCGCATCCTCCGGGAAAGTCTCGTCCAAAATGACCAGCCGTCCCTGGCCGCGCAGCAGGCGTCGGCAATGGCTCAGGACCTCCGGTCGGATCGCTTCCGGAATCTCGTGCAGCACCTCGACCATGGTGATGACGTCGACGCTGCTGGCATTGCCTTCCCATTCACGCCCATCGTGGATCGCGACCCGCGCTTCGAGTCCGGCGTCGGCGACCGCCAGGCGCGCCTGTGCGAGGCCGTGGTCATCGATATCAACCCCGGTGCACCGGGCTTCCGGAAACGCCTTGGCGACTCGGATGACGAACCCCGCCACGCCGCACCCGTAATCCAGGAAGGTGCCCCCGCCCTCCAGGGCAGCGCGGATTTCCAGAATCGCAGGAAGAATCTTCCGGGCCATCAGCACGTGGAGGCCGGCGGTCGTATCCCCGATCGCCTCGGAGAACGCGTGGCCGTGTTCTTGGAACGTGCGCGTTGCCCCGTCCGCCATTGCCGCGGTGTGCGAGACCAGGTCCGGCTGGAAGTGATCAAGGGCTGCGATGACGTAGGGAAGAAGGTACCGCGGATCGCCGGGCCTCGCGAGGATGGCGTCAAAGTGGGGCGCGAGCCGCGCCCGGCCATCGTCGAGTGGATCCAGGATTTCCCAGGCGATCGCGGTCTTCCACCAAATGCGGACGTAGGGCAGGTAAAGGTTTCGGGGGGCGGCAAGGTCTTCCGGGCTCAGGCCGTCCTCGCCGGCGTTCGCGAGGAGGTCAAACCAGCCCAGGTTGGCGCCGGTCCGGATCAGATGGAGAGCGTGGAGGCCGCGGATGTGGCCCCACAGCTTGTTGATCTGGGTCTCGAAAGAGACTTCGGGCTCGGGCATGCGGCGCGCTCCTTTGGACGTGCTGCGGGTTGCCGGAGCGGTGGTGCCGCCGGAGTGAATTGAACACTCGGCCCCACCCTTCGCACCACTACCGCTTTCGCGGCCGTCGTTCGCACGGCGCGACCGACGTTTGGTGGTCCGGACCATCCCTTGACCCGCGAAGGGTCCCGCCCGTCTGGCCTCTACACCTTCCCGCGGTTACGCGGGCTTGGCTCGGGATCGGCATGGGCATGACTGCCCGCAGCGTTCCCCGAATTTGAGCGGTTCAGCCCCGACGGTTTCTCGCCGGGCAGGCAAATACTACCAAGGGTGTGCTCTACCACTGAGCTACGGCGGCGACAGCAGCGGGCACCATGGCCCGCAGCCGCGGCGGAGCGTAGCACGGCATCGATACCCCTGCCATGCGCCGGTGCCCTGCGAACCCCATCCATCGAGCGCGGCGCACTGCGTCAACCTGTTCGATTCTTGTGGATGCCGTACGGGTCCCGTAGCGGCGATCCCGATGACGGCTGAACCGAATGCATTCGGGCGGGGCACGTGTCTTGGAGCGACAACAACCGGCAGTCACGCGTGTTGAAGCTCGCCGACGCAGTCATGCGATCGGGAGCACCATTTTTTCGGCCCATCCAGCGGGCAGGAACTGCCGAACCGGAGCAGGGGAACGTGATCACCGAGGGTCGCGGGTCCTGCCTCGGTCTTGTTCCATGCCTGACCTGATCGCAGAAGCGTCCGCTGCACCCGGTTGCGGCGATGCCTAACGAGCTTCGGGCGCCGTGACAGTACTGACCGGCCTTCCCTGCCCGTGGGCAGATAGGCGCCGTTCCAGGCAACGCGCAACGAAGATGAAGGCGTAGGTGAGCGCGAGATAGATCAGGCCTGCTGCGATGTAGAGCTTGTAGGGCTCGAAGCTGCGGGCGACGATGATGCGAGCGACTCCGGTCAGGTCGAGCAGTGTGATGATCGAGACCAGCGACGTGGCCTGCAGCAGGAACACGACCTCGTTGGTGTACGCGGGGAGCGCCAGCCGGAAGGCCTTGGGTAGCACGATCCGCCGGTGGAGAACGAACCGGGACATTCCAAGAGCTTGGGCAGCCTCGACGTCACGTCTCGGGACGGCTCTGATGGCCCCACGGAGGATCTCAGCGGTGTACGCGGCGGTGTTCAACGTCAGGGTCAGGATCGCGCAGAAATAGGCTTCGCGAAACAGGCTCCACAGCCCGATACGGTCGAGAAACGGCTGGAATTGTCCGGACCCGTAGTAGACGAGGAAGAGCTGGACCAAGAGGGGCGTCCCGCGGAAGTACAGGATGTAGCCGTAGGTCGGCAGCCGGAGCAACGGGTTGCGGGAAAGCCGCGCGAACGCTAGCGGTACTGCCGTGCACAGGCCGGCCAGGACACTGACGAGTGTGATCTCGAGGGTCAGGAACGCTCCGTCCACCAGACGTGGAAGGCTTTCCCAGACGATCGAAAGGTCCATGTCAGTGTCGAGCCCGGCGAACGCCGCGGTCGGCCCATGCCTCGAGATGCTGCTGGACCAGCATCGAGACGATCGTGATGCCGAGATAGAGGAGGGAGGCCATGAAGAAGAACGTGAACGGGGACCGAGTTGCGCGTGCCGCGATGTCAGCGCTTCGCATGAGTTCGTCGAGCTGGATCACGGAGACTAGGGCCGTCGCCTTGACCAGCACCAGCCAGACGTTGCCAAGCCCCGGGAGCGCAAAACGCCACATCTGCGGGAGCACGATCCGGCGGAAGGTTAGCGCGGGTCCCATGCCGGCCGCCTTGGCGGCCTCGATCTGGCCGTGCGGCAAGGCCAGGAAGGCGCCGCGGAAGACCTCGGTAGCGAATGCTCCGTAGATCAGGCCGATGGTGAGGACACCTGCAATAAAGGGATCGAGATCGATGACCAGGTCGTAGCCGAGGCCTGCCGCCAAGTCCTGCAGCAGGGTGGGCACACCGTAGTAGACAAGCAGGATCAGGATCAGTTCCGGGACGCCCCGGATGACCGTGGTGTACGTGCCGGCGATCCAGCGGGCAGTACGGGATCGGGACAGCCGCCCCCAGGCGCCGAGCAGACCCAAGGTCAGCGCCACGGCCATGGCTGCAAGCCCGACCAGAACGGTCAGCTCGAGGCCTTGCCAGAGCATCCAGCCGTAGCCTTGGAGATCGAGCTTCATTCCGATCGCTCAGACGGGCCGAGCCGATGGACTATCCTGAAGGATGGCCGATCAGGGACCACGCGCCTCGATCATTCGCCGTAGACGTCGAAGTCGAAGTAGGACGCGTTGATCGCCTGGTAGGTGCCGTCTTCCCGGATGGTTGCGATGGCTTGATTCAGCGCATCGAGAAGGTCACCTTCCCCCTTGCGCACGGCAATCCCCACACCCTCGCCAAACCAGCGCGGATCCGTGAAGTCGGGTCCGACAAACTCCGCATCCTGACCATCCGGCGTGTTGAGAAAGTCCTCGAGCAGGATAATCGAGTCGGCCAGCAGCAGGTCGACCCGTCCGGCCACGAAATCAAGGTTGACTTCTTGCTGAGTAGCGTAGGCCTTGATCGAAATGATGTCTCCGTAATTGTCGCGGAGGAAGTTTTCGTGGATGGTCGCGCGCTGTACGCCGACGGCGCGACCGTCAAGGCTGTCTCTTGAAATCTCGATTCCCGAATCCTTCCTGCGAACGAATTTGGCGGGCGTTTGGTAGTACTTCGCTGTGAAATCCACCTTCTGCCGGCGTTCCTCGGTGATGGACATCGAGGCGACGATCGCATCGTACTTCTTGGCAAGCAGGCCGGGGACGATGCCGTCCCAGTCCTGCACAACCCAGGTGCAGTCAAGCTCGGCCATCGCGCAGAGCGCTTTCCCGATCTCGACGTCGAAACCCTGCAGGTTGCCGCTCTCGTCGATCCAGTTGAATGGCGGGTAGGCGCCTTCGGTGCCCAACACGACCTTTCGGCTTTCGGCCCCCGCCACACCGGTGGCGAGAATCATCAAGGCACAGAGTACTGTGGAGACGAACTTGGCCATGGCGTTTTTCCTTTTCTTGCTTATCGCGGAGTGGGAGTGCGGCGCGGCCGCCTGTCGCGATCACCCGAAAGAAATCGACGAAAGCGCTCTGAGCGCGGTTCGGTAAGGAGTGCGGACGACGGCCCCTGCTCCTCGATCTCTCCTTGGTGGAGAAACACGGTCTCCGACGATACTGCTCGTGCGAAGCCGATCTCGTGGGTCACGATCAGCATTGTACGTCCATCACCGGCGAGCTCTTCAATGACCCGAAGTACCTCGGTGACAAGTTCGGGATCAAGTGCCGAGGTCGGTTCGTCGAGCAGGATGACGTCGGGCTCCATCGCCAGGGCGCGGGCGATCGCAGCGCGCTGCTCCTGTCCACCCGACAGGTGGGCCGGGAATTCATTGTGCTTGTCGTCTAGCCCGACCTTGTGCAGCAGCGTGCGTGCGCGCTCGACGGCCTCGCGTCTCGGGAGTTTCAGGACGTGGACCGGCGCCTCGATAACGTTCTGCAGCACGGTGAGGTGGGACCATAGATTGAACTGCTGGAACACCATGCCGAGCCGTGTCCGGATCCTCTCCACCTGTCGGCGATCAGCCGGCGCGGGCCTGCCGTGCCGGTCGACGGCCATCCGGACGGTCTCGCCACCCACTTGAACCGTCCCCGAATCGGGAACCTCAAGGAGGTTGATGCACCGGAGCAGCGTGCTCTTGCCCGAGCCGCTGGCCCCGAGGATCGAGATCACATCATGTTCGCGGGCGGCAAGAGAAATCCCCTTGAGCACCTCAAGTTCGCCGAAGCGCTTGTGCAGGTCCTTGACACGCAGCACCACCTGCCGGGTACTGGCGTTCGCCGGCTCTGCAGCGGAAACGATGCCGCCGGACACCATGGTCAGGTGCCACGGACCCGTCGGACAAGGTCCGGTGGGCAGGGATTGTGCGGTATCATCGGTACACCTCGACGCGGCCAAACTTGCGCCCGCCCCTGAGCATCGCGTGCACTTCCTCAGTCGCGCAACGCTGAGACGGTCCCGCAGGAGCGGAATGTAGCGCCGAAGCTGATCCCCTGGCTGGAACGGACGTTTCAGCGGCGCGGTCGGCAGCGCGTACGGCTGAGACCTCGCTGGCGGGGATCAGGTTCTCGCCGCAGGGACAGTTGGTCCAGACCGGTGTCTGGCCGGTACAATCCAGCGATTGCCCGCCCCGAAGAAGTTGAGGGGCCGCGGTGAAGAACGGTTGCGTTCCGACCGAGAGCATCCGGCAATTGCCTCCGGGGGCCTCCGGGGTTCGGTATCAGCCGTCTGTTCGCCCGCATCCGGGACCCAATCGGGTTTTTTCAGAAATTGCACGAAGAGTACGGAGACGTCGCGTTCTTCCGGATTTTTTCGCGGCGCTACTGTGCCGTCTACGATCCGAACATCTTCAAGGAAATCTTTGTTACACGACGGAATTCCTCTGAAAAAGGACCGATCTTCAAGAAGAACGGCATCTTCATCAACCTCACGTCCATATCGGCGGACGGAGACCGGCATCGGCGGCTTCGAAGACTGATCCAGCCCTCGTTCGGGCCCAAGGGGCTCGAAGGCTACGGGCGGGTCATGATCGAACAGATCCTCGGCATGCGGAGTTCTTGGAGCGACGGTCAGACTTTGGACCTGAACTCGTGGATGCACCGACTGGCTCTGAACATTCTGGTCAAGACGTTCTTCGGCCGGAGTTCCGAGATCGACCACCGGCGCCTCAGCGACATCATCGAAGTGATGGAATGGAACATGGTCCTCATCATCCTGCCGATGGGGCGTGTGCTCAAGCATCTGCCATTGCCGAACAACCGGCGTGCCAGGCGCGTGCTGAGGGAGATGGACACCATCGTCTATGGGCTGATCGACGAAATACGACAAAGCGCGGAGCAGCGTGTCGATCTGGTTTCCTATCTGGTGACAGCGAAAGATGACGAAGGAGATTTTCAGGCCTTAGCCGATGATGAACTGCGGGACGAGTGCTACGCCCAGTTGCTCGCCGGACACGAGACCTCCGCTACCTCGCTGACATGGTGCTTCTACTATCTGAGCCACAATCCGGAGGTCCGCGCGCGACTGGAGAACGAGATCGACAGCGTTCTGGGGGGGGGGGCCGCCGGCGCTGGAAGATCTCGGCAACCTGGCCTACACCCGCGCCGTGTTCGAGGAACTGCTTCGCGTCGCGCCGGTGATCCATGCCGTCGGCCGTACGGCAATCGAGGACTGTGTTCTCGGTGGGTACCGCATCCCCAAGGGAACCGTGGTGCAGCCGTTTTGGCGCGCAACGCAGCGAAACGCGAAGTACTTTCCCGATCCCGAGCAGTTCCGCCCGGAACGCTTTCTCGACGACGGCCCGGCGCCGGCGCACAAGTCCGCCTATATCCCGTTTGGCAAGGGCAACCGCAAGTGTCCCGGCATGTCCTTCGCCACGATGGAAGCCGTCCCCGCCATCGCAGCCATCACCCAGTGTTGGAGGGTGGAGGTCGTTTCCGACGACTTTCCGAAAGTCAGCCCGATCGGGGTCGACCGCAAGCATCCGCGGAGCGGTCTTCCGGTCAGGGTGCACACACGCCGGCCGGTGTCATCTTGACCCTGCGCAATTCGCTGACAACACCCCACGACGCCACCTACCTCTGAAAGGGTGCGCCGGAGCCTGATTCTCGGCCGCGGGCATGCCGGGGGGATAGGCCAAGGAGGTGGCGCACTTCGATGGTATGGACCGCAATCGGCATGAACCCACCAAGCGGTGTCGACATTCGGTCCTCGTGTTGCACCGATCACGCCCATGCCAACGCAGCGCCAGAACCCGTCACTCCGCTTGGGGGAGCCAGGTGGCCAGCGATTGGCGCGAATAGTCCAACTGCAAGTTGCCCTGCTGTCTCACGCGGGTGCCGGTTGCCATTTGGTCGGCGTAGTGGCCCGGACATTTTCGGGAAACCCGCAAACATCGGGCCGCCAGCGCGGTGTACTGATGTTCCCGCTGTACCGGAGTCCGATCGTCGGGGCCAGCCTTTATCCTTCCGTCTGTACCCCGCCCACCCCTTCCGAAAATGGCGGCGGCGCTTCCGGAGGCACGGATGACGTGGTGACCAGTTCGTCCGCTGTGTCGTCATCGGCGCGGCATCAGATCCGGCGCATGGTTCGTCGGTGGGGTCCCCCGCATCTCCGCACCTTTCTGGTGTCCAACCTGCTGGTGGTGGTGATCGCGGGCGCGACTGCGGGTTACCCGATCCTGATCGACTATCTGGTCGACGCCCTGCAGGCGGGCGAGCGCGCAGTCGTAGTCACCGTGCCCATCGCGGTCCTGGTGCTGACCTTCGCCAAGGGCGGGGCGCTCTACGCGCAGTCGATCCTGGTCAGCCGCATCGCCCAGCGGATGATCGCCTCCATCCGCAGCGACCTCTATGCCGCCATCCTCCGGTTCGATCTCGGAGCCCTGACCGGCGACCAGGCCGTGGGCCTCCAGGCCCGCGTCCTCCACGACACGGGGCTCCTGAACGATTCGCTGGCCCAGATGGCGGGCAGGGTCATTCGCGACGCAGTGACCTGCATCGCCCTGCTGGCATCCGTGATCTATCTGGACTGGATCCTGTCCCTGATCGTCATCGTCGTCTACAGCATCAACGTCCGTCCCGTCCTCTCGATCGGCCGCCGGACCCGCCGGGTGACCACCGAGGTCCAGGAGCACTACGGCGCACTCGCATCCTTTCTCACCGAGACCTTTCAGGGAATGCGCACCGTCCGGGCGTTCAATCTCGAGACCGCCAGGAACGAACGCGGACGCTCACTGATCCAGCGTTTGTATGCCCTGCAGTTCGCGATCGACCGACGGCGGGCCCAGCTGTCGCCAATCCTGGAATTCGGCGGAGGCGTGGTGGTTGCGCTGATCATTGTCGTCGCCGGGTGGCGGATCCTGGAGGGGCTCACCACCATCGGCGCGTTCTCCGGGTTTGTAAGCGCGGTCCTGCTCGCGCTGCGTCCCGCGCGGGCTCTCGCCAATTTCAGCGTGACCTTCCAGCAGGCGGCCTCCGCCGCCGAACGCGTGTTTGAGAAGCTTGAGCAACCGCCGGGGCTGACCGATCGGGCGGATGCCCGCGCCTGTCCGCGTCCGGCCGGGGAGATCCGGTTCGAGGACGTGTATTTTCATTACGCCGAGGGCGGGCCGGTCCTGCGCGGCGTGGATCTCGTCGTCCGGCCCGGCGAGCAGGTCGCACTTGTCGGACCGAGCGGGGCCGGAAAAACCACATTCGCAAACCTGGTCCTTCGTCTGTTCGACCCCACCCGTGGGAGAATTCTGCTGGACGGAACGGACATACGCGAGTTCACGCTGGAGTCACTCCGGAGCCACTTCGCGCTGGTCACGCAGGAGGTGACACTATTCCATGGCTCGATCCGCGAGAACGTAGCCATGGGCCGCCCTGGCGCTTCCGCGTCGGCGGTGCGCGCGGCGCTCTCCGCTGCCGCCGCCGACTTCGCGGAGGACCTTCCCGAGGGTCTGGACACCCTTGTCGGCGACCAGGGGAGCCGGCTTTCCGGCGGCGAGCGGCAGCGGGTCGCACTCGCCCGGGCGATCCTCCGGGATCCTGCGGTTCTGGTTTTGGACGAGCCCACCAGTGCCCTGGACGCGGAATCCGAACGGCGCATTCAGGGAGCTCTCGGCCGCCTGACCACGGGGCGCACTACCATTACCATCGCCCATCGGTTGTCGACGGTGGTGCATGCCGATCGGATCCTGCTCATGGAGGGCGGAACCATCGTGGAGCAAGGGACGCACGCAACGTTGATGGCGAATTCGGCGGCCTATCAGCGACTGGTCGAACTGCAGCAAATCCGGTCCGCAGCGGGCCCCGCCGATGCCGCGTGATGCCAGCCGGGCACCCGATGGCGGGCGGCGGGCCGAGCGCTTCGAACGCGAGGCCCGGGCCCTCAGGGCGAACCTGCGGCGCAGGAAGGAGCAGGCACGCCTTCAGGCCGAGTCACCATCGAAGCCCGAACTGCGGAAAGACTCCGGGGAGGATGCCGGTGACTGAGTGGGAGCGCGGCACGCCCGCGCGCGGCCGATTGTCCGGGGGTCGGCGTCGATGCCGGTGATGCCGGACAGCTGGATTCGGTCGATGGCTCAAGACCAGGGCATGATCGAGCCGTTTGTCGACGCCCAGCGGGCGGACGGGACAATCTCCTACGGACTGAGCTCCTACGGCTACGACGCCCGCGTGGCCGACGAATTCCGGGTATTCACCAATGTCAACAACGCACTGATTGATCCCAAGAACTTCTCCGAGCGGAGCTTCGTGGCCCGTTCGGCTCCGACCTGCATCATTCCGCCCAACAGCTTTGCACTGGCGCGCACGGTGGAGTTTTTCCGAATCCCGCGCGACGTGCTCGTGATCTGCCTCGGCAAATCCACCTATGCGCGCTGCGGAATCATTGTCAACGTGACGCCGCTCGAGCCCGAATGGGAAGGCCGCGTGACGCTCGAGTTCTCGAATACGACGCCGCTCCCGGCACGGATCTACGCCAACGAAGGCGCCTGCCAGTTCGTATTCTTCAAGGGGGACGCGCCGCCCGAGATCAGCTACGCCGACCGGAAAGGCAAGTACATGGGCCAGCGGCGGGTCACGCTGCCCAGGACCTGATCGGTATGGACTGCATCCGGATTCGGGGCGGTCGAGCGCTCCGAGGGACGGTGGAGATCGACGGCGCGAAGAACGCCGCCCTGCCGCTGATGGCGGCTTCGCTGCTGACGGATCAGAGGCTAACGCTCCATCGTTACCCCGAGCTCGGCGACACGCGCTCGATGGCGTCTCTCCTGCGGCGAATTGGGGTCGAGACGACCTCGGTCGGCGGGGGGATCGAGCTTTCTGCCCCCCGCATCACGTCGACCACGGCCGACTATGACCTGGTGCGCAAGATGCGGGCGTCCGTACTGGTCCTCGGCCCCCTGCTTGCCCGCACCGGGCGGGCCGAAATCTCCCTGCCTGGCGGATGCGCCATCGGCACCCGGCCGGTAGACCTTCATCTGGATGCCCTTGCCCAACTTGGCGCCACGATTGATCTTGAGGGCGGCTACGTACGTGCACGCGCCCCGAGCAGCGGTCTGAGGGGGGGACGCATTCGGTTCGACCGGGTATCGGTGGGAGCCAGCGAGAACGTGCTCATGGCCGCAGTGCTGGCGCGCGGCGAAACCCGAATTGAGAATGTGGCCTGCGAGCCGGAGGTCTCGGACCTCGCCCGCTGTCTCGTGGCGATGGGGGCCCGAATCGAAGGGATCGGTACAGCGACGTTGGCGGTGGAGGGCGACACCAGCTTCCGGTCCATGGCCCACGCGATTCCGGGAGACCGGATCGAGGCGGGAAGCTACGCCGCAGCCGCCGTGATCACTGGCGGCCGCCTCAATCTGGCCGGCGCGCCCTCCACCGACATGGCCGCGACCCTCGCCGTGCTGCGCGCCGTTGGCGCGCGGGTCGACATAGGTCCTGAGGGCATCGCCATCGCTCGGTCCGGCCCATTGATGCCGACCGACATCGAGACCGGGGTGTATCCCGCTTTCCCAACCGACATGCAGGCGCAGCTGATGGCGGTGCTGACACTGGCCGCCGGACGTTCCAGGATCGTCGAGACCATCTTTGAAAACCGCTATATGCACGTCGCCGAGCTGATTCGGATGGGAGCCCGCATCACCGTCCAGGGGCGAATCGCGGATATCGAGGGGGTTTCGCGCCTCCTGGCTGCGCCCGTGATGGCAACGGACCTCCGGGCATCGCTCTGCCTGGTGCTCGCGGCGCTTGCGGCCGAGGGCCAATCCATCATCCGGCGGGTCTATCATCTGGATCGCGGCTACAGCCGACTTGAAGAGAAGCTCGGCGCAGTCGGGGCGAGCATCGAACGGGTGCCCGAAGGCGGTGAGGGGTGACGGCGCAATCCACGAAATCGAGCAATCCTCTACGGCTGCGCGCCGTGGACGAGCAATCGATCGAAGTCTTGTCCGAGTGTTTGTTCGAAGCGGTCGCCTTCGGTGCCGGCATGCGCTTTGACCAGACCGCAGGCCGCTTTGTCATGGCGCTCGAGCGTTTCACGTGGGAGGCTGCCGCCGGAGACGACACCCGGCTGCGGCAGGTGCCGTGCATCCTGTCCGTCGAGCACGTCGTGCGGGTGGCGCAGACAGGGCTCGGGGAGGCCGCGCGCAGCCGCATCTTCAGCCTGTCGTCGTTTGCCTTCGAGTCGGGAGCCCTGCTGGTGTTGTTCGACGAAGGGGCTGCCGTGCGGATCGATGTCAACGGGATCGAGTGCCGGCTTGAGGACACTCGCCCGGGACGTTTGCCCCCCGTGGTGCCGGGTCACCGGCGGGGGCTGGCATGAACCGGGATCGATCCGACGATCTTGTGCTGGCGGTACCGCGCGGCCGGATTGCCCGCGAGGTGGTGCCGCTGCTCGCCGAGATTGGAATCGAGCCCGAGGATGAGTTCGGGAATCCGGAATCCCGGCGGCTGTCGTTTCGCACCAGCATTGACGGTCTCTCGCTGATCCGGGTCCGTAGCTTCGATGCCGCGACCTTTGTCGCCTTCGGCGGCGCTGACCTTGGCATCGTGGGTTACGATGTCCTGCTGGAATTCGACTACGACGATCTCTATCTCCCTCTGGATCTCGACATCGGCCGGTGCCGTCTCGTTGTGGCCGAGCCGGAAGAAGTGGCCTCGAGCGATGACCCGCGGCGCTGGAGCCATGTCCGGATCGCAACCAAGTACCCCGCGACGACCAAGCGCCACTTCGCGGCGCGGGGCGTCCAGGCGGAGTGCGTTAAGCTGAACGGTTCGCTCGAACTGGCTCCCCGGCTCGGCCTCTGTAGGCGGATCGTGGACCTAGTGGAAACGGGTTCGACCCTCCGGGCCAATGGGTTGGTGGAGATGGAAAAGATCGCCGACATCTCGTCGCGGCTCGCGGTCAACCGGACGGCCATGAAGCTCCGGCCCCGGTTGCTCAGTTCGCTCGTAGACCGCTTTCGGGAGGCGATCGATGGCGTTGCGGATTGACGCTGGGACCGGAGACCTCGATACGGCGCTGGCACCGCTCCTAGGTGCGCGGGGCGCCGCCGACCAAGCGGTCGGCGAGGCCGTCCGGGAGATCCTCGCGGAGGTACGCACGCGCGGCGACGAGGCTCTTGTCGAGTTGACCCGGCGGTTCGACCGCTTCGCGATCGACAGGACCTCGATTCGAGTGGAGGACGGCGCGCTGGCGGAAGCCAGGGCCGCTTGCAGCCGGGAGACACTGGATGCGCTCGCACAGGCGGCGGAGCGGATTCGCTCCTTCCACGCCCGGCACGTGCCGACCGATACGTCGTACAGGGATGAGCAAGGGGTGACGCTCGGCGAGTACTGGACGCCGATCGAATCGGTCGGTCTCTATATCCCGGGCGGGACGGCCAGCTATCCGAGTTCGGTGCTCATGAACGCCATTCCCGCCAAGGTGGCTGGTGTGTCACGGCTGGCGGCGGTGGTGCCGCACCCCGACGGAAAGGTGCTTCCTCTCGTACTAGTCGCCGCCGAACTGGCCGGCATCGAGGAGATCTACCGCGTCGGTGGTGCCCAGGCCGTGGGCGCGCTGACCTACGGGACCGAAACCATCGACGCGGTCGACAAGATCGTGGGGCCCGGCAACGCGTATGTGGCAGAAGCGAAACGTCAGGTGTTCGGCACCGTCGGGATCGACCTGATCGCGGGCCCGAGCGAGATTCTCGTGGTGTCTGACGGTGCGAGCGATCCCGATTGGATCGCGCTCGACCTGCTGTCGCAGGCGGAGCACGATCCGGCGGCGCAGGCGGTACTCGTAACCGACGACGGCGGGTTCGCCGACGCCGTGCAGGCAGCGGTGGCGCGGCGACTGGCGGCGCTTCCCAGGCAAGCCATTGCGGGTGCCAGCTGGAGGGATTTCGGTGCGGTAATCGTGGTCGCGTCGATGGAGGACGCACCAGCGGTTGTCAACCGGCTGGCGCCGGAACATGTGGAACTGGCGGTTGAGGAGCCCGAGGCGATGATGCGGGACATTCGAACGGCGGGCGCCGTCTTTCTCGGCCGGCACACTCCTGAGGCGATCGGTGACTATATCGCTGGCCCGAGCCACGTTCTGCCGACCTCCCGGAGCGCGCGGTTTTCGTCGGGGCTCTCGGTCCGGGACTTCCTCCGCCGCACCTCCGTGATCGGCTGCGGTGCAGACGGCTTGGCGGCGATCGGGCCGGCCGCTTCAGTCCTGGCTGCAGCCGAGGGGCTTGACGCCCATCGGCTCTCAGTGGATGTCCGGCTCGGAAGCTGAGGTGGAGCGCACGGCCCGGCTGGTCCGTGTTGTTCTGGATACCGGAGGCGCCGCGCACGGATCGTCGGAGCTCGCACGGGAGCGACAGCTTGCGGTCCAGGATCTTGTCGAGTGCAATCTGTTCGCGCCCAGAGGAGCTCCGCCGGGACCATATGCCGCTGAAGTGGCGCTTAAGGGCGAGCGACTACAGTTTTTGGTGACACCGGTGCATGCCGATACGCAGCCGATGCGGGTCACGGTTCCGGTTGCCGACCTCACGCAGATCTTGCGGGACTACCACGCGATCTGCCAGAGCTACCACGAGGCGCTGCAGCGAGCGCCCGTCGGAAAAATCGAGGCCATCGACATGGGGAGGAGAGCGCTTCATGACGAGGGAGCCGGGGTGCTGGCGGAATGCCTGGCCGGTCGGGTGGAGACTGATTTTGACACCGCACGGCGGTTGTTCACGCTGCTCTCAGTGATGCATCTGAGCGGCGACATGCGGTTTGTGCCGACCCGGCTCGCCCCGCGATCGGGCGGGAGCTAATCCCGGCATCCCGGCATTCGCAGAGTTCGTCCCGGGCTTGGTGACGGAAATCCGTGCGAGTCGTTGCAGCCGTCCACAAGGCCACCGTGGTCGATTTTCTCTTGACCAGAGGCCGCAGGCTCCCCATGGTGCGCTCCCGTCTTGCCAAGGAGGCGAAATGGAAAAAGAAGAATTCATGGAGTTTTTCGGAACGGTTACCGAGATTCTCCCCAACGCGATGTTCCGCGTCACTCTCGACAACGAGCACAAGGTCTTGGCGCACACGTCCGGCCGGATGCGCAAGAACCGCATCCGTGTGCTAGCGGGAGACAAGGTCACGGTGGAAATGACGCCCTACGACCTGACGAAGGCCCGAATCACCTACCGTCACAAATAATTCGGCATGCAGTCCGCTTCGGCTGATGCCGAACGATCGTCCCCCACACTTGGTTCTGGCCTCGCGATCGCCTGCCCGGGCGGCGCTGCTGAGGCAGATCGGGCGGGAACCGCACGAGATCGCCCCTCTCGGAATTGACGAGACGCCGCTACCCGGCGAGCTGCCGCGGGCCTACGTCCAGCGCATGGCCCGAGACAAGATGGCTGTCGCTGGGCGCCGACATCCCCACGCGTGGGTCTTGGTGGCGGATACGGTGGTCGCCTGCGGTCGACGGATTCTTGCCGCGACCGAGGATGCGGAGGTCGCGCGTCGCCACCTTCGGATGCTTTCCGGCCGCGCCCACCGCGTCTGGAGCGCTGTCCGGGTCAAGTCACCGGGCGGCCGGGATGCGGGGCGCCTCGTTTTGACGCGGGTGCGGTTTCGGATCCTCGAAGCAAGCGAGATCGAAAGGTACCTCATGGAAGGCGAGTGGCGGAACAAGGCGGGAAGCTACGCCGTGCAGGGACGGGGGGCGACGTTTGTCCGCGGGATGAACGGATCGTTTGAGAACGTCATCGGACTGCCGGTTGCTGAAACCGAAATGCTGTTACGAGGTCTGGGCTTGCCGTTGCCAGACGCCGCAGCATGAGCGGTAACCGACGGCAGCAGGGCGGGCATCCGGCCCGCCGGAACATGACAAGGTCATCTTCCTCGGCCGGCCGGCCACAGACTTGTCCGGTCTGTCAGCATCCGGCAGATCCCGAAGAAGCGCCGTTCTGCAGTTCTCGCTGCCGTCAGGTCGATCTGCACCGGTGGCTCACAGGGAGCTACGCGATACCGGGTGCGGGGTTCCCCGACTCTGAATAGGTGCAAGGCGTTCGTGGCCTAGACAGAACACCTGCCCATCCCGTATACGGGGGCGACGCCCAACAGGTAGCTCAGTTGGTAGAGCACGCGACTGAAAATCGCGGTGTCGGTGGTTCGATTCCTCCCCTGGGCACCACGGCCGGTCCAACACAAGCCGGTGGTCGTTGCGAGTAGTCGCCGATCAATTGGCGTTCTAGGAAGTTACAACCGTCTCCGGCCCCAGACGCGATTGCCACCTTGTCCGGGCCGTGCGGTAGTCAATTGCGTAATCGTACCAGCAGCACCCGCCGACAGGCGCGTTGCGTCCCGATGCACTATTGAGCGGCGTTCCAGCATCTGAACCACGACGATCGTGGAAGACGCTGGTTCAGTTGCAGGGCACCAGTTCGGCGTGGCCAAACCGCGGAGGTCGTGGAATGTTGCCGCTCGGGTCCGCGGGAGGAAAATTCTTGTGTCCCCAGTCAATCGCGCACCGGAAAGAAGCGGCAGGCGAAGAGGGGCAGTCTTCTTTCCACAGAGGTCAAAAGCGCACGGGCGGATTGAGCGAATAGAGCGCATGGGCGAACATTGCCGCATGTACGAAACCGTTGTGCCGCGATTTGTAGTATCATTAGTAGTTCTCTTTGATACTAACTGGGTTCGGAATGACTCAGCGATCTGCGTCTGGCCGTTTCTTGCTCCGACTTGATCCCGGTCTGCATGCAACTCTCCGTTGCGCCGCGTCACTCCGGGGGGTTTCGTTGAATACGTACTGCGCGGACCGGTTGGCGGTGTCCATCGAGGGACCGGTTGCCGACGAGGGAGCAATGCGGACGGTGCGCAGGGCTTGCACCCTTCTCGGTGATTCGCTCGTTGGACTCGCCGTCTTCGGTTCATGGGCACGTGGGCAGCTGTCGGATACGTCCGACGTCGATGTATTGGTGGTGATCAATAGGGAAGTTCCAGTCACGCGGGAACTCTACCGCCGATGGGATGAGGCGAGTGTCGTGTGGGACGCGCGGCCGGTCGAGCCGCACTTCCTTCATTTGCCGTCAGGAACCGGAGTGCCCTCGGGCCTGTGGGCCGAGGTCGCGATGGATGGCATTGTTGTCTTTGAACGGGACATGCGGCTCTCGTTTCACCTTTCCGCAGTGCGCCGCGCACTGGTGGAAGGGCGATTGCGCCGGCGAGTCGTTCACGGACAGGGGTACTGGATGGAGGGGGAGTGACCATGCAAAACCCCGCTCTGGCCTCCGACTACATCCAGCGCGCGAGCATACGTGTGCAGGCCATTGAAGTTCTCTACCGGGCCAGCAGCTGGGCAGACGTGGTGCGTGAATCTCAGGAGGCTGTCGAGCTCGCGCTTAAGGGGGTACTCCGAAGTTGTGGAATTGATCCTCCGCGCCTCCACGACGTGTCGGAGGTCCTGCGCCGAGAACAGGAACGTCTACCGGAGTCCGTGCGGGGTTGTGTCGACCGCCTGGCCTCAGTATCCCGTGAACTGCGCCGTGACCGCGAACTCGCGTTCTACGGTGCGGAGGATCTCGTTCCCTCGGACTTCTATCGCGAAGAGGATGCCCACCGGGCACTCGAGGGAGCTCGATTTGTGGTCGAGACGGCTGTATCGGCGATTACACCTCCGTCATAAGTCCGTCGCAGAGAGTCCCCGTCGTCCCCTTCAAGACCATACCGTCACGCCCCACGAGCAGGCTGCAGGCCGGAGTTCCAGTTGCCGAGTCGCCGGGGACCCGCGCCTTGCCGCGCTGCGCGACCTGAGGCGAGACGTTGCGGTGCGACCCTTGAAATGGGTCATGGGAAGACATAAGCCTGATTGTTCGAGAGACATGGTACCTGGGCGCGTACTGTGGTCTTCGTTCCGTCAGGATGCATTCACATTCGGTGCTGTCCGGGATGAGCTCATTTCGCAATCGACTCCAACTCGGCCGCAACGCCTTCATTATTTCCGGGGTAAGGTTGGGGACGAGGAGTCCATGACGACTGGTGGTTGTATGCGGATGAACCGCAGGAATTTAATCAATCGGGCGCGGTGTCGAGAAGCGCGGAGTACTTGTCGTCGTTGCAGCCTCCAAGGGACGTTGCACCAGTGACGCCTCAGCACGAACTCGCGCTTGCACCAGCTGGGACTGGACGGCCGCGGACGCCGGTCGAACCGCAACTGGCCAAGGCACGAACGGTCGGGGCCTTGATCGCTGATGCGGCTCCGGCCATCGAGGCGGAGGGCCGTTTGCCCGCGCCGGTGCTGGCGGCCATGCACGACGCTGGACTGTTCCGGCTAAGCCTTCCCGCCTATCTCCATGGGGCAGAACTGCCTCTCGCGGAGCTGGCGCGGATTGCCGAAACGATTGCCGAGGCCGATGCCAGCGCGGGCTGGTGTTTGGGACAGGCTCTGGGATGCGCAACCGCTGCGGCGTTTCTTGACCGTGGCGTTGCCGAAGAGATCTTTGGTCCCAGCGATGCCGTGTTGGCATGGGGCGCAGGCGCGGTAGGCACCGCTGTCCCGGTTGAAGGTGGTTACCGGATAAGCGGTACTTGGCGATTTGCCAGCGGCGGCGACCACGCGACATGGCTTGGTGGCCATTGTCAGGTGCGGGAGCCGGACGGGAGCCCACGCACCAACGCTGCTGGTCGGCAGGTTAACCGAACCGCGCTGTTCCCACGAGGCTCGGCGACCGTGCATGACGACTGGCACGTGATGGGTCTCCGTGGCACACGAAGTGAGGGATACACCGTGGAGGATCTCTTCGTCGAAGACGCCTTCACCCTGAATCGCGATGCCCAGGCGGAGCGCCGGTCCGATGCCACGCTGTTCCGGTTCCCGGTGCTCCACGTCTATTCGTCCGTGTTCGCCGGCGTCGCTGCAGGCAACGCGCGTGCCGCCCTAGATCTCGTCACCGAACTAGCCCGAAGCAAGACGGCCCGTGGCGCTCCCACCTCGATGCGGGACAGCCCGGTTGTCCAGGCGCGTGTGGCCGAGCTTGAGGCGCGCCTCAACGCCGCATGTGCGTATCGTGGGCAGGTACTGGCTGATGTCTGGGAGAGAGTGGCGGCATCGGGGCAGATCACTCCCGCCGAGCGCGCCCCGCTGCGGTTGGCGACGACACACGGTATCCACGAGGCAACCCGGGTGGCCGAGCAGGCCTATCGCATGGCCGGTGCGACAGCGATCTTCACCGGTCACCGCTTCGAGCAACGCTTGCGCGACGCTTACGCGATCTCGCAGCAAGTTCAGGGCCGGTACGAGAACTACGAACTTGTGGGCCGGCATCTGCTCGGCCTGCCTGTCGATTCTATCTTCTTCTGAGCGGCGGCAAAGCACGATGTACAAGCGTCACCCTGGGGCTGGCCGTGGACGGGGTCGGATTCGACCGAAAGGACGCCCTGTTGATCCGGAGGCCCGCAGCGAGATCCGGGCAGTGCTTGGAAACCGGCCGCGCCGACGGGATTTGCTGATCGAACACCTTCATCTTGTGCAGGACGAGTACCGTGGGCTCTCCCTCCGACATCTCGCGGCGCTCGCCGCGGAAATGCGGCTGTCGATGGCCGAGGTCTACGAGACTGCAACCTTTTATGCCCATTTCGACATACTGGAGGAAGGTGAGCATCCCGCGGAAGTGACGGTGAGGCTCTGCGACAGTCTTCCATGCGCGCTCGCTGCGCCGCCCGGCTTCGAAGACGCCCTGGCTGCGGCAGTTGGCCCGAGTGTCCGGGTGGTGCGTGCTCCCTGCATGGGACGTTGCGACCGGGCGCCAGTGGCCGAAGTGGGCCGCCGGCACCTCGATCACGTCAGCATGGATGCGGTGCTGGAGACCTTGCGTGCGGATCAGTTGGATCCCTGCATCCCTCCGTATCGCGGTCTGGAGTCGTACGTCGCCGAAGACGGCGGCTATCGGACCCTCATGGCCTGTCTTCGTGGTGACCGCGACCTCGATTCCGTGACCGGGGCCCTGGATGAGGCCAACCTCCGCGGTCTGGGCGGCGCCGGTTTCCCAACCGGGCGGAAGTGGCAGATCGTACGCGGCTACGCCGGTCCCCGTCTCATGGCAGTCAACGCCGACGAGGGGGAGCCTGGCACCTTCAAGGACCGCCACTATCTGGAGAGCGATCCGCACCGATTCGTTGAGGGCGTCCTGATTGCGGCATGGGCGGTAGAGGCCGAGACCGTCTACATCTACCTCCGTGACGAATATCCCGGCATCCATGCGATGCTTCTGGAGGAACTCAGGTTGCTCGCCGACCGAGATTTCGCGGCGCACACCCGGATCGAGCTGCGCCGTGGAGCCGGCGCCTACATCTGCGGCGAGGAGTCCGCGATGATCGAATCCCTGGAAGGCAAGCGCGGGCTGCCCCGTCACCGGCCACCGTACGTTGCCGAGACCGGCCTTTTCGGTCGCCCCACGCTGGTGCAGAACGTCGAGACTCTGTTCTGGGTCCGGGACATTCTCGAGCGCGGCCCGCGATGGTTTGCGGATCACAAGGGGCACGTTGGCCGCGGGCTCCGGAGCTACAGTGTATCGGGCAGGGTGCGAAAGCCGGGGGTCAAGGTGGCTGCAGCCGGGATCACGGTCCGGGAACTCATCGAGGAGCACTGCGGCGGCATGCTTGAGGGGCACCGGTTCAAGGCCTATCTCCCCGGTGGGGCTTCCGGGGGGATCCTGCCGGCAAGCAAGGCAGATCTCCCGCTCGAGTTCGGCGCACTGGAGGCCCACAATTGCTTCGTGGGTTCGCACGCCGTGGTGGTACTCTCCGATCAGGACGACTTGCGCTTGGCTGCGCTCAACCTAATGCGCTTCTTTGAGGATGAGAGCTGCGGACAGTGCACGCCCTGTCGGGTTGGCACGGAAAAGGCGGTGAAACTGATGGAACGGGACCGATGGGACGAACCGTTGCTGCGCGAACTTGCGGAAGCCATGGCCGACGCCTCGATCTGCGGTCTCGGACAGGCCGCTGCCAATCCGCTGAATTCGGTCCTTCGTCACTTCCGTGAAGACGCGGGGCTTCCTGATGGGTAAGACCGTCCGGTTCACGCTCGACGGGGAAGCGGTCGAGGCATCCTCCGGCGAGACGATCTGGCAGGTCGCGCGGCGCACAGGCACCCACATTCCGCACTTGTGCTTCACAGAGGCCCGCGGATACCGGCCGGACGGCAACTGCCGCGCGTGCATGGTCGAGGTCGAAGGGGAGCGAACGCTCGCGGCGGCATGCATCCGCCGGCCCGAGCCCGGCATGGTGGTTCGGAGCGGAAGCCGGCGCGCGACCCAGGCGCGGGCGATGGTCATGGAACTTCTGCTCGCCGATCAGCCTGATCGAAGCGCCGTCCCGGACCGTGAGGCCCAGTTGTGGCGCTGGGCCGATCGCATGGGCGTTGCCGAAAGCCGTTTTCCGGCTGGCACCCGGCCAACCTCCGATCCCAGCCATCCCGCCATGCGGGTGCGCCTCGATGCCTGCATCCATTGCAACCTGTGCGTGCGCGCGTGTCGCGAGGTCCAGGTGAACGACGTCATCGGCATGTCCAGGCGTGGCGCCGAATCCAAGATCGTGTTCGACTTCGACGCTCCCATGGGCGACAGCACCTGCGTGGCATGCGGCGAATGCGTACAGGTCTGTCCGACGGGGGCGCTCATGGAAGCGACGCGCGTCGATCAGGCGGGCGCGGACCGTGGTCTGGCACTACGTGAAGTCGACAGCGTCTGCCCGTACTGTGGCGTCGGCTGCCAGGTCACCTACCAGATGGCGGGGAATGAAATCATTGCGGTACAGGGTCGGGACGGTCCCGCAAACCAAGGGCGCCTATGCGTCAAGGGGAGGTTTGGGTTCGATTACGTTCGGCATCCACATCGCCTGCTGCGGCCCCTGATCCGGCGCGACGACGCTCCGCCCAAGTCCGCGGAAGCGGAAGTTGACCCGGGAGCCCCCTGGACCCATTTCCGCGAGGCCTCGTGGTCGGAGGCGCTCGACCGGGCCGCGGCCGGATTGGCCCGCATCCGGGACCGGGACGGTCCGGCTGCGTTGGCAGGCTTCGGTTCGGCCAAGGGTTCGAACGAGGAGGCGTATCTCGTGCAGAAGTTCGTGCGTCAGGGCTTCGGCACCAACAACGTGGATCACTGCACCCGCCTCTGTCACGCATCGTCAGTCGCCGCCCTGCTGGAAGGAATCGGCTCGGGGGCGGTAACGGCTCCCTTCACAACCGTGGCCGACGCCGACGTGATCGTCGTGATTGGTGCGAATCCGACGGAAAACCATCCGGTTGCCGCCACGTTCTTCAAGCAGGCATCCCGCAAGGCGTCGCTGATTGTGATCGATCCGCGGGGCCAAGGTCTTGAACGGCATGCCAAGCATATGCTGCGTTTCCGGCCCGGCACCGATGTTGCGCTGCTCAATGCGCTTCTCAACGTGATCGTTACCGAAGAGCTTTACGATGCGGATTTCGTCAGGGAACGCACCGAGGGTTTCGACCGTCTTGCCGAGCACGTCGCTGCGTTTACGCCGGAGGCGATGGCTCCGATCTGCGGCATTGCGCCGGATGTCTTGCGCGCCGTGGCGCGGGAGTACGCACAGGCGGGTCGGTCAGTGATCTTCTGGGGAATGGGCATCTCGCAGCACGTGCACGGCACCGACAATGCCCGCTGCCTGATCGCGCTTGCCTTGATCACCGGGCATATCGGTCGCCCCGGCACCGGCCTCCACCCGCTGCGTGGGCAGAACAACGTACAGGGCGCGTCGGATGCTGGCCTCGTGCCCATGGTGTTTCCCGACTATCAGCCGGTCGACGTGGACGCCGTCCGGACCCAGTTTGAACGGCTGTGGGGTCGGCCGCTGGCGCCGGAGCGCGGCCTTACCGTGGTCGAGATCGTGAATGCCGTGCATGCCGGGCAAATCCGGGGTCTGTACGTTATGGGCGAGAACCCGGCCATGTCCGATCCCGATACGGCCCATGCAAGGGAAGCGCTCGCCAGGCTCGAGCATCTCGTGGTCCAGGATCTCTTCCTCACCGAGACGGCATGGCACGCGGACGTCGTGCTTCCGGCCTCGGCGTGGCCGGAGAAAGACGGGACGGTCACCAACACGAACCGCCAGGTACAGCGCGGACAGAAGGCGCTGGACCTCCCGGGCGAGGCCCGCCAGGACTGGTGGATTATCCAGGAACTCGCCCGGCGCATCGGCCTTGACTGGAACTACACAGGACCGGCGGACGTTTTTGCAGAAATGAAGACCGCGATGCATTCGCTGGATAACATCACCTGGGAGCGCGTCGAGGCGGAAAGCTCGGTCACCTATCCGTGCCGGTCGCCGGGAGAGCCGGGCCAGGACATCGTCTTTGACGATTGCTTCCCAACTTCCAACGGTCGCGGCCGCTTGGTGCCCGTTGGTCTGGTTGCGCCGAACGAACAGCCGGACCACGAATATCCGCTGGTCCTGATGACAGGTAGGCAACTCGAACACTGGCATACGGGTGCGATGAGCAGGCGCTCGCGCGTGCTCGATGCACTTGAGCCGGAGCCGGTCGCGAGCTTCTCCGCTTCGGAACTTCAACGGCTGGGAGGGGTTCCCGGCGGGACCGTGTGCTTGGCCACCCGCCGCGGCAAGGTCCATGTGGTTGCCCGTGTCGATGACGCAATTCCGGACGGAGTGGTGTTCGTTCCCTTCGCGTTTGCCGAAGCGGCTGCGAACCTGCTCACCAATCCCGCCTTGGACCCGATCGGGAAGATTCCCGAGTTCAAGTACTGCGCCGTCCGCGCTGAACCGGTATCGGATTTTCGCTAGAACGGACGGTGCTCAGCGCCGGGAGTCAAGGAAGCCCTGGAGCATCCAGACCGCGGACTCGGCATCGATCGCGCGACGGCGGCGTGCCCGCGAGACATCTGCTTCCAGCAACGCCCGCTCCACTGCAACGGTCGATAAGCGCTCATCCCACAGGGCGACCGGGAGGCCGAGCGCCTCGCCCAGATTTCCGGCGACACGCCGCGCGCTCTGGGCGCGGGAACCAGCCCGACCGTCGAGGTGGAGCGGAAGCCCAACGACCAGTCCGACGACGGCGCGCTCGGCAGCGATGGTACCAAGGCGCTGGGCGCTGGCGCCGGGCCGCGCCACCCGAATCGTTTCGATGGCGACCGCTAGGGTCTGAAGGCGATCCGAGACAGCCACACCGACGGTTTTTGCGCCGAGGTCGAGGCCAAGCAGGGGACCGCTGTCAGGAAGCATAGGTGCAATCGTGGGCACGGAGACGGAGTGGGCTGGGTCAGCCGGGAACGGATCATGGTAGGTTGCCCGGACAACGTTCAAGCCCCGCGCGGATGGGGAGTGGGCCGGTGCGCCATCTACCGGGCTCTCGCGCCGCCGGTGCCGGCTCTTCCGAACGCACTTGCCTGACTGGATGTGGACGCATGGCGCTCACCGACCATGACGTACGTCGCGTAGCGGAACTGGTCCGCATTCGCCTCGACGAATCAGAGATTGCCCCGCTGGGCGAGGAACTCTCGCGGATCTTCGACTGGATCGAGGCGTTGCAGGAAGTGGACGTCGCGGGGGTAGACCCGATGACGAGCGTGGTTGAGATGCAGCTTCGGGAGCGGGAGGACGCCGTGACCGACGGGGATTGCCGTGAATGGGTTCTCGGCAATGCGCCCGAAGTGGAAGACGGGCACTATGTCGTGCCGCGGGTCATCGAGTGATTCAGGTGTCGGAACTCACGCAGCTCGGGGTGACGGAGGCGGCGGCGCGGCTGGCTGCCGGTGACTGCTCCGCCGTCGAACTCGCCGAGGCCTACCTCGCTGCGCAGGAGGATGTGGCGGATCTCAATGCCGTCATCGTGAATACGGCGGATGTTGCCCGGGCCGCCGCCGAACGGTCGGACGAACGGCTCAGGCGTAACGAGGCCCGCCCGCTCGAAGGCATCCCTGTTGCCGTCAAGGACATCTTTTGTACGCAAGGTATAGCGACTACCGCGTGTTCGCGGATCCTCGGAGGTTTCGTTCCCGCGTACGAGTCGACAGTGACGGCAAATCTCTGGAATGCGGGAGCCGTCCTGCTGGGCAAGACCAACATGGACGAGTTCGCGATGGGATCCTCCAACGAGACGAGTTGCTACGGCCCGGTGCGGAATCCGTGGAGTCCGGCCGGAGGCCCACGGCTCGTTCCGGGTGGAAGCTCCGGCGGTTCTGCGGCTGCTGTCGCAGCGCATGCCGCACCCGTTGCCCTCGGCACGGATACGGGTGGGTCCATCCGCCAGCCAGCATCGTTCTGCGGCGTGGTCGGTCTCAAACCCACGTATGGCCGATGTTCGCGTTGGGGAATCATCGCGTTTGCGAGCTCGCTCGACCAGGCCGGGCCCCTCACTCGTTCGGTGGCCGACGCTGCCTTGGTGCTGCGGCATTTGGCGGGATTCGATCCAAAGGATTCGACGTCGGCGGACGCCCCGGTGCCGGATTTCCTTGCGTCCGTTCGCGACGGCATCAAGGGGCTCCGCGTGGGTATCCCGTCCGAATATCGGATGGATTCTGTACCCCGAGAAATCGGGAACCTCTGGGAGGAGGGAATCGGTTGGTTTCGTGAAGCCGGCGCAGACCTTCGCGAGGTCTCGCTGCCACATACCCGTTACGCCCTTCCTGCGTACTACATCGTGGCACCTGCGGAAGCGTCCGCAAATCTGGCACGTTACGACGGCGTCCGCTTTGGGCAGCGCAAGCCTGGTGGCGATCCTGACGAGCTGTACGCACGCACACGCCGCGATGGGTTCGGCGAGGAGGTGCGCCGCCGCATCATGGTGGGCGGCTACGTGTTGTCCAGGGGGTACTACGATGCCTACTACCTGCGGGCACAGCAGGTTCGGACCCGGATTGCGGACGACTTTCGTGAAGCCTTCCAGGAGGTGGACGTCCTGCTGACCCCCACTGCCCCGAGCGCCGCATTTCCGGAAGGCGCGAAGGCGGATGATCCGCTCGCCATGTACGCCAACGACATCTTTACGGTTCCAGCGAGCCTGGCAGGGCTTCCGGCCGTCTCAGTGCCAGCTGGCCTGGACGACAACGGGCTGCCGCTTGGCCTCCAGTTGATTGGTCGCGCGTTCGACGAGGAGACGCTGCTCCGGGCGGCGACCGTCCTGGAGGATGCCGCCGGCCTGTTCTCCCCGCCCGGGATGGGCGCATGACGGACCCGAAAACCATCAGCGGGGCCAGCGGGGATTGGGAACTGGTCATCGGGCTGGAAGTCCATGCGCAGGCGACGACCCGCTCCAAGCTGTTCTCAGGCGCCGCCGCGGTGTTCGGGGCGGAAGCGAACACGCAGGTCAGCATCGTCGACGCTGCGATGCCGGGGATGCTCCCTGTCATCAATCGCGCGGCCATCGATCAGGCGGTGCGAACTGGGCTCGCGCTGGGAGCCAGGATCAACCGCTTTTCCGTGTTCGATCGCAAAAACTACTTCTATCCGGACCTCCCGCAGGGATACCAAATTTCACAATTCCGCCATCCCATTGTGGGCGAGGGGCAACTTCGGGTGGACCTGCCAGACGGCCGTACCTGTGTCGTCGGGATCGAGCGCCTGCATCTTGAACAGGACGCGGGAAAACTCGTGCACGACCGAGGGACGAGCGCTTCCCACGTGGATCTCAATCGTGCAGGAATCCCGCTGATGGAAATTGTCTCGAAGCCGGACCTGCGTGACTGGGAAGAAGCCGGCGCCTATCTGCGAAAGTTGCGAGCGCTGCTTCGGGCGATCGGAAGCTGCGACGGCAACATGGAGGAGGGTTCACTACGGGCCGACGCCAACGTATCGGTCCGACGTCCGGGAGCCCCGCTCGGGACTCGGTGTGAAATCAAGAACTTGAACTCTGTGCGCTTCCTAATGCGGGCCATCGAGGTAGAGGCTCATCGACAGGTCGAGATTTTGGAAGCTGGAGAATTAGTCCGTCAGGAGACGCGCCTGTTCGATCCACAGCGGGGCGAAACCCGCGCCATGCGCAGCAAGGAGGACGCCCACGATTACCGTTATTTCCCGGATCCGGACCTCGTTCCGTTGCAGCTTTCCGAAGGGCGGATCGAACAATTGCGGGCCACACTGCCCGAACTTCCCGATGAAACCCGCGAGCGCCTGATCAGGGAATACGGGCTGAGCGCATATGATGCGTCAGTACTGATCGCCGAGCCCGGCGCGCACCGCTTTTTCGAGGGTGCGGCGCGAGGCCGGAATGGGAAACGGGTTGCCAACTGGGTCGTGACCAACCTGTTTGGCGCTCTGAATGAGGCCGGGCTTGCGCTGGCGGATTCGCCGATCACTGCTGATCGGCTCGGCGAACTTGTCGACCTGATCGAGGACGGCACCATTTCCGGCAGGATCGCAAGAGATGTTTTCGAGGAGATGTTTCGCACCGGTGCGTCACCATCCAGCATCGTGGAGGTGCGGGGACTGCGCCAGATTCAGGACACGGATGCTATTGACGCCGCCATCGACACGATCCTGGCCGAAAATCCAACACAGGTGGATCATTACCGTTCCGGAAAAACCAATGTGCTTGGGTGGTTTGTCGGGCAGGTGTTGAGGGTGACCCACGGCCAGGCCAACCCCGCTCTTGTGAACGAGCGGCTCCGGCTAAAGCTGAGCGGGACCAACGAAACTTGAGTTTGCGCTCTGTCTATCCTGTGGCCGTCTAATTCGTTACCGGGAACCAGCCCTGTGTTCTATCGAACCGAAGTTAATGACCATGGATTGCCGCACGATCCGTTCAAGGCTTGCGTGGTGCCCCGCCCGATTGGCTGGATCAGCACGATGTCGCCCGACGGCATACACAATCTCGCCCCCTACAGTTTCTTCAATGGGGTAGCCACCGCACCGCCCATGGTGATGTTCGCATCCAATGGCCGCCAGCCGCACGGTGCGAAGGATTCGCTCGCGAATGTAGAGGAGACCGGGGAATTCGTGGCCAATCTCGCCACTTGGGACCTTCGCGACGCCATGAACCGCAGCAGCGCCCCCCTTGGCCGGGACGTGGACGAATTTGCATTTGCAGGACTTGAGGCCCTTCCAGCGAAGCTCGTCCGCCCGGCTCGGGTGGCCGGCGCACCGGTTCACCTGGAATGCGTGCACCATCAGACGGTTGACCTTCCTTCCGACGATCCGAGCGCCCGGAATGCCATCGTCATCGGCAAGGTGATAGGCGTACATATTGACGACGACTTCATCGCCGATGGCATCCTCGATTTGTCGCGCATTCAGCCGCTCGCGCGTCTCGGTTATTTGGATTACACCGTCGTGAACGAGATTTTCTCCATTGCCCGACCCCAGCGGGCGCAACCCACCTGAGGGATCCCTGATGATTGATCTTTACACCTGGTCCACGCCCAATGGCCGCAAGGTCTCGATATTCCTGGAGGAAGCCGGGCTCGCGTACGAGGTCCACCCAGTCAACATCACGAAAGACGAGCAATTCGCGCCTGAGTTTCTTGAGTTCAGTCCGAACAACAAAATTCCCGCGATTGTCGATCGTGAAACCGGCATGCGGATGATGGAGGCCGGGGCGATCCTTCTTTATCTGTCGGAAAAGACCGGAGCTTTCCGCGATCCCGACACCGAAACCCGTTGGCAGACCATGCAGTGGCTGATGATGCAGACGGGATCGGTCGGGCCCATGCTCGGCCAGGCGCACCATTTTTTGAAGTTCAATTCCGGCGTCTCGGCTTACGCGGAGAAGCGTTACAGGGACGAGACACGACGTATCTACGGTGTACTTGATCGCAGGCTGGGGGTCAGCGCTTACCTTGCCGGCCCCGCCTACGGGATCGCTGACATCGCCACGTGGCCCTGGATTTCCCGCTTCGAGTGGCAAGGGATCGACTTGGCAGATTTCTCCAACGTGCTCCGCTGGTATCGTGAGATTGCCGCGCGGGATGGAGTGCGCCGCGGTTACGACGTACCCAAGATCAACGCGGTGATTCCGATGCCCTGACCGAGGTATCAGGAGATGTCCCGGTTTTTTGTGGCCCTGCCTGTACCGCCGGTCTGTGCCGAACGGCTGCTGGAACTCCGCACGAGTGTGCCGGGAGTACGGTGGGTGGCACCGGACTCCCTGCACCTCACGCTCCGGTTCATGGGAGACGTCCAAGGTTCGACGCTCGCGGATATTGACGAGGCGCTCCGCGAGATAAAGCGCGAACCGGCACTGGTCCGCTGCCAGGACCTGGATGTTTTCGAAGGAACTGGTAACCGTCCGCGTGCTATCGTCAGAAGGGTGATTGCTGATGCCGGTCTGACTGCTCTCCAACAATCGGTGGAGCAGGCGCTCGGCGCCTTCGCGATGTCTGGACGACGCCGGCGCTTCAAGCCGCATGTCACACTAGCGCGGATTAACCGCTCAGTGCGGAGATCTCAAGTTCAGTACTGTGTCGAGGGAGCGGGCCTGCTTCCGTCGGTGGCGTGGAGCGCCGAGCGGTTCGTCCTTTACTCGTCGTATTTAGGTAGTCAGGCGGCGGTTTACACGGAGGTAGCGAGCTATCCTTTGGCGTCCGGTGCAGCATGGGACTGGGTTGTCGCTCCCGAAGCTTGATCGGCAACTGTCGGTCATTCGGGTGGCTCACTGTCTTGTGCCCTAACGGTTCCGTTGCCCTAAACCTTGTGGTTGTGTGGAAATTCAGCAGTCTTTGTGGTTTGCTAGCAAGACTCAAAGTCCGGATTGGCCGTGGATTGCCCGGCTGCCGACGATACAAAGCCCCGAGTCGAGCATTGCCCGGGCACTAACCGCGAGATCGTTGCATGCCCCCTAGCTCGCTCAGGTCCGGTGTCGGCGCTACCGTCATTGGAGCCGGGCTGGTCGTATTCGTCCTCTGGGCCGTCTACGACATGGTCAGGAACGATGCACTGAAGCGCATCGCGGAACTTGAGCCCATTCGCGCCGAATTTCCCGTCGGCGTTGCGGGCGTTCCCGCCAAGGGCGGGGTACCACCGGTTCCTGCGCCCGTGGAGAACGGGGGCGCTGGGCTGGAAGCGGGTGATCAAGAGGTGCCGGGCAGCGGAGATGGCGAGGCGCCCGCAGCGGTAGCGGTTGCTCCGGTCACGGAGGCGAAGCCGCCAACCCCTGCTCCGCGGGACGCCGAGGACGCGGCACCCGAAGCGGGTGAGCAAGACGCGCCGGACAGCGGAGTTGGCGAGGCGCCCGCAGCGGTAGCGGTTGCTCCGGTCACGGAGGCGAAGCCGCCAACCCCTGCTCCGCGGGACGCCGAGGACGCGGCACCCGAAGTGGGTGACCAAGACGCGCCGGACAGCGGAGATGGCGAGGCGCCCGCAGCGGTAGCGGTTGCTCCGGTCACGGAGGCGAAGCCACCGGCCCCTGCTCCGCCGGCCGCCGAGGACGTGGCACCCGAAGTGGGTGACCAAGAGGCGCCGGACAGCAGAGATGGCGAAGCGCCCGCAGCGGTAGCGGCGGCTCCGGTCACGGAGGCGAAGCCACCGGCCCCTGCTCCGCCGGCCGCCGAGGACGTGGCACCCGAAGTGGGTGACCAAGAGGCGCCGGACAGCAGAGATGGCGAAGCGCCCGCAGCGGTAGCGGCGGCTCCGGCCACGGAGGAGGCGAAGCCACCGGCCCCTGCTCCGCCGGCCGCCGAGGACGTGGCACCCGAAGTGGGTGACCAAGAGGCGCCGGACAGCAGAGATGGCGAAGCGCCCGCAGCGGTAGCGGCGGCTCCGGCCACGGAGGCGGAGAAGCCACCGGCCCCTGCTCCGCCGGCCGCCGAGGACGCGGCACCCGAAGTGGGTGACCAAGACGCGCCGGACAGCGGAGATGGCGAAGCGCCCGCAGCGGTAGCGGCGGCTCCGGTCACGGAGGAGGAGAAGCCACCGGATGCTGCTTCGTCAGACGCCGAGGACGCGGCACCCGAAGTGGGTGACCAAGACGCGCCGGACAGCGGAGATGGCGAGGCGCCCGCAGCGATAGCGGTTGCTCCGGTCACGGAGGCGAAGCCACCGGCCCCTGCTCCGCCGGCCGCCGAGGACGCGGCACCCGAAGTGGGTGACCAAGAGGCGCCGGACAGCGGAGATGGCGAAGCGCCCGCAGCGGTAGCGGCGGCTCCGGTCACGGAGGCGGAGAAGCCACCGGATCCTGCTTCGTCAGACGCTGACGGCCCAGCACCCGAAGTGGGTGACCAAGAGGCGCCGGACAGCGGAGATGGCGAAGCGCCCGCAGCGGTAGCGGCGGCTCCGGTCACGGAGGAGGAGAAGCCACCGGACCCGGTTTCGTCAGAAGCTGAGGGCCCGGCACCCGAAGTGGATACGCGCCAAGTGCCGGATAGAGGGGACGCCGAGGTTCCCATGAACGTTGCGGACGTTCCGAACACAAACGAAGCACCGCTTGTCTCCACCCCCGTGGAACCCGAGGGCGCAGTGCCTGAAGCGGGTGATCAAGAGGCGCCGGACAGCGGAGACGGCGCGGCACCCGCAGTGGTGGCAACTACTCCGGTCACGGAGGCGAAGCCACCGGTCCCCACCCTGTCGGAAACGGAGGACGCTGCACCTGCATCGGGTAACCAGGAGGTGTCAGGCAGCGAGAAAGCTGCGGCGCCCGGGGAGGTAGCGGACGTTCCAGCCACGGCGGAGACATCTGTCCCCGCACCGTCGGGTTCCACGGGCACATCACCTGAACCGGGTAGCCAGGAACGGTCCGATGGCGGAGCGGCAGAGGGGCCCGGACTAGTTCTGGTTACCCCGACACCGGAGGTGTCGTTGCCGGCCCCCGGGCCATCAGAACCGGTGGATTCGACATCTGGAGCGGGTGACCAGGCGTCGCTTGGCGAAGAGGATGCCGAAGCACCTGCGGTAGCGGCTGTACCAAGCCCGGCGGACACACCGGCGCACGTGCCGTCAGAAGAACCTGGGGCCGATTTGCCTCCAGCAGATGTTCGGGGCTCGTCGGTCGATGATGACCCCGAGCCTCCCGAGGCTGTGGCGGAAGCGCCTATCGAGGCCGCCGAAATCCCGTCGCCGGCGCCGTCGGAGCCTGAGTACACTGCGCCCGAAGCGGATGGCCCGGACGTATTGATCAGCGGAGACACCGAGCCCCCTGCGGCCGCCGAAGATGCGTTGACCCAGGATGCAACCCCCCGGCCCCCTGCGCCGTCGACGCCCGAGGGAGTAGAACCTGCAGCGGATGGCCGGGATCTGCCCGACATCGATGAAACCGAGGCACCTGAAGTCGCTACGGAGGCTGATTCTACGGTGAGAGCGTCTCCGGTCCCCGCCTCGCCGGAATCCGAAGATGCCACACAAGCATCGAGTGACCAGGAGCTTCCGGACGTCGAAGATGCTGAGACGCACACCATCGTGGCTGCTGTTCCGCCTTCGGAGGAGACGCCCTCAACTCCAATGACGCCGGCCGGGGAATCTGTTGAGCGCGCGGCCGCAGGCAGCGTGCCGGAACCGCTAGAACCTTCAAGCCAGGCAACTCAGGATGCGGTTGCCGACGATCAGGGTGCCATGCAGGTGCGTGTTCCAGAAGATACGGCTACGGCGGTTGAGCGGTTGGTACCAGCGCCTCCGGCAGATTCCGCTGTAGCGGCAGTACCTCCAAGGACAAAGGACGTTCCATCAGCGGTGAGTGCCGAGCCCGAGTCCGCTGACATCGCGCAATACGACGTAGTACAGGTATCCCCGGATGGTCGAATAGTCGTCGCGGGCCGAACCGAGCCTGGGGCAACGGTGAATCTGCTGAGTGACGGTGTGGTGGTTGCGACAGAACGCGCGGACAGGAGGGGGGAGTTCGTCTTTATTCCTGACCTCCAACTCATGCCGGGCGTGCGAGAGCTTTCCCTTGCGGTGAGGACTGACGATGGTGCGGAGGTGCGTGCGACAACAAGAACTGTGGTTGTCGTGATTCCTGATCGGGAGGTCGTTGCTGGGGATGTTCCGGAGACAGATGAAGCGGGGGTCGGTACCACAGCCGTTGCGCTACTTGTCGACGAGGAAGGGGAGACCGTACGAATCCTGGACTCGGGTGAGGTCTTGGCAGATCCAGATACCGTGTTGTCGTTGACGACGGTGACATTTGATGATGCCGGGTACGCATCGATCACGGGCAGCGGGGAAAGCGGGCAGCAGGTGAACCTTTACCTGGACAACGCCCTTGTGGGAACCGCGATCATCAACGAGGACGGATACTGGACAATCCGGACGCAGCGCCCGGTGTCTACTACCGGTTCCTACAAGCTGCGAGTGGACCAGACAGAGCCCGGTGGAGATGCGGTTTCCGAACGGATTGTCACCACGCTGATTCGCGCTGCGGGGAAATTGCTGCCTGCGTCGGCCACAGTAGTGACAGTCGAGAAGGGGATGACCCTATGGGGGATTTCCCGACATCACTATGGACGGGGCATTCTCTATACGTTGATCTACAATTCCAACAGTTATCAGATTGCTGATCCACACTGGATCTATCCCGGACAGAAATTCCTAATCCCAGCTCAGAAGCCAGGTTCGATTGAATGAAGGGATGCAATCTTCGCATGTCTGCCGTTCATTATTTCGAAACTTAGATCGGTCAGTGTGGCGGTCACCTCTGGCCACTTGCGGGTGAAGCTGTCATTCCCGGATCGAGCCATGCAACTTCTGCATAGCAAATAATATTTTTTTTCACTCGTCATGCCTTGAATGTTGTTTCGAAGTTTACATATTGGAGATTACACGATTTCTCGTGTGTTTCCTCCTTCCTGTGGAACCTCGTTTTCGGACGAGGTTCCATTTGGGTTAAGGTGAGGAAAGACGTAACACCAAAGATTTTGTATTTCTACTTTCCACTAACTAAACAATCTTACTCTGCACAATTTTCCCGCTTGTTTCAGGAACCTGAACAACCAACCGAAAGATGCGTAGGGAAAACGCCCCGCGCTCTCTGTGTCGGGTATACTAGTCTCAACCAGATCCTTCGGGTATAGTCCGCCGTCCAGCAGCTGCTTTGCTGGGGAATAGTTTAACGGTAGAACTCTCGGCTCTGGACCGAGCAATCCTGGTTCGAATCCGGGTTCCCCAGCCAACTTCCGTTGGGAACCGGTCCGGTCTCGCGTTGCAGTATCAGTCGGCTCGGCCCCAACCTTCGGGCGGCATGAGGTTCCGGCGGAACAAGCGGTGCATTCTCTCCCAGTGCCGCTCGGCCCCTTCCCGGTGATAAACCGGGCGTTTCCAGAATGCGAAACCGTGTTCCGTGCCTGGATAGACTTCAACCCGGTGCACCCTGCCGTCACCCGTAAAGAGGTGCCGGATACGCTCCAGCGTGTCATCCGGCACCCAGTGGTCGCGCTCGGCGAACGCGAGATAAAGTTCTCCCTTGATCTGATCTGCCTTCAAGTGAGGGGAATCCTCCTCGTCGGTAACAATGCGGACCCCGTAGTACGACGCTCCGCACAAGAATGCTTCCGGGTAGGCGCCCATGACCGCGACGACGTATTGCCCGCTCATGCAGTAGCCGAGCGCCGCGGTCGACTGCGCTGCGGCACCTTCGCGGGCGACGTAGCCCAGCATGGTTTCGGTGTCACTGATGACCTTGGCGTTGGTCAGGTCCGCCATGGTCTCCGCCATAATCTGACGCTGCTTGGGGTCCCGCCGAATGGCCGCCTGATCGAAGGGATAGTTTCTTTCCGTACCGACCCGGTAGAATAAATTCGGCAGCAAAACAAAGTACCCGGCACTCGCCAGCCGGCGCGCCATGTCTCGCAGTTCTTCGCGGATTGCGGGCGCATCCATGTAGAACAGAACGCTGGGAAACGGCCCTCCTTCTTCCGGATGCACCGAGAAGCAGTCCATCGACCCGTCGCGGGTCTCAAGGTAGAAAGATCGCTCAATCATAGCGTTATGATTCCTGACACTGTCTGGCCCAACAGTCGGTTATGGTGCGGCCGAGCGTAGCACAGGGGCAACCGACCCCCCCCCCCCCGCCAATCAGGAGTTCCGCATGGCCCGCCCCCTTGAGTTCTTCCTTGCCCTTACATCTCCTTGGACCTATCTGGCGACTCCGCGGATACGCGCGCTGACGGCAGAGCAGTCGCTCGACCTTCGGCTGCGCCCGTTCGACATCTTTGCGGTGTTCCAGAGAAACGGCACCAAGGCGGTTGGCGACCGGCCGGTTCCGGTGCAGAAGAACCGTCTCAACGAGCTGCGGCGATGGAGGTCCTACCTTGGCATGGACCTGACACTCCAGCCCAAACACTTTCCGGTGGATCCGACCCTTTCGGCGAAGATGGTGATTGCGGCGCTCGATGGCCCAGGAGACCCGGCCGAGCTCGCCTGGTGCGTGATGCGCGCCTGCTGGGCCGAAGAGCGCGACATATCCGATGAGGGGACGCTTAAGGACATCGCGACGGCCTGCGGATTTGACGGCGATGGCCTTGCCTCGGCCGTTGGCGCGGGCAATGCCGACGGCGCATTGGCGAAGAACACCGAGGACGCGATTGCAAACAATGTCTTTGGAGCCCCGACCTTCCTGTTCGAAGGCGAGTTGTACTGGGGACAGGACCGGATCGAGTTCCTGAGGCGGGCGGCCGAGGCGACCGCGTGACGTTCAGGCTGCTGGTTTCGTTGCTATTGGGGGCGGCCGTCTCCGGTGGCACGCCCGCGGCCGCGCAGTCAACCGAACCCGGCCTGATCATCAGCATTGTCGGATCCACACTGTCGGGAAACAGCTGTCACCTGTCGTTTCAGGTTCGGAATCGCCTGTTTGCCGATCTCCATCGGTTTGTAGCGGACTTCACCGCGAGAAGCGCCGATGGGACAGAGGTGGGGAGCGGCGTGTTTGCGGCGGGACGAATCCGGCGCCTCCAGCCGTTTCTGCGCGTAGCGTCGTTCGAGGCCTTAGGCGGTGACTCCGCTGCCTGCGGCACCGTGGCATCGGTTGAACTCGACATCCAGAGTTGCGTGCTGGACACCGCGGGCGACGTGGGGGCCGCCTATTGCCGTGACGCCTTTCGCCCGGAGGACCACGCGATTGCGGTGAACCTCGCCGGCCAGGTACCTGATGGTCCCGCAGAAGAACTGGCGATCGGGGACCTTGGCGTCACCTTCTCCACCCTGACACGATCCCTGGCCACAACCCATGGCATTCTCGGAACTGTGGAAGGAGTGGTCGTGATCGGTGTCCAGCAGCCGGCTGTGCCGACTGGGCTCCTGGAGGGCGACCTGGTGGTCGAGGTCGACCAAGCGAGGGTTCCCACCCTCCAGGATCTCTCCGAACGGGTCCGTACCGCGCGGAGGCAGGGGCAGAAGTCAGTGCTGTGCATGGTAGTTCGTGGCGGCGAACGACACTGGCTCGTTGCACGGTTCCTGACCGTGCCGGTCACACCTCCCATCGATCCCCCGGGCTGATCTGGTTGAAGCCGGGGAGTGGCTGGCATACCATCAGTGGGCAGCAGCGAGTCGGCCGATGCTATCCATTCCCGAAGAGATCCTGCTTCTCACGCTGGATGAAGAGAAAGGGACGCCAGTCGACGTTCCGGCCATCCAGATCGATTGCGCTATAGCCGGTGCAATCCTGATGGATCTCGCCCTGCAGTGCCGGATTGACACCGGCCTCAACGAACTCTTCACCGTGGACGCCAGCCCGACCGGCGACCCGCTGCTCGATGAGGTTCTCGAGTCGATCGTGGCGGACCCCGAGGAGCACGATGCAGCGTACTGGGTACAGGTGCTCAGCCACCGCTCCGGCGATTTCCGCGACCGAATCGCCGAACGGCTGGTGGAAGCCAAGATTCTCAAGCGCGTCGAAGAAAGACTGCTGTGGGTCTTTGGGTCTCGCCGTTACCCGCAGATTGATGGCGGGGAAGAACGCGAAGTGAAGCGCAGGATCGTCAACGTCCTTCTGGACGATGGGATTCCCGACCCGCGAGACATCGTGATCCTTACCCTGGCTGACACCTGCGGCGTACTGGACCGGATTCTCTCGACACGGGAACTGAAAAATGTCGAGGGCAGACTTCGGAAACTGGAACGGATGGATTTGATTGGACAGGCGGTCACTCGAACGGTCTACGATATCCGCTCTTCCATCCCCCCCTTAGTTGCGCCGATCATGTAGGTTCGCGCCAGGGTGATGAACTCGGTGATTCGGGGCTCCCGTCCGCGGATCAGCCAGCAAGACAGTATTCCTGACCCTATCGCGAGTCCGCTTCCTTACTTGCGCCACAGGTGCGTTGATGCTTCACGAATGATTGTGAGGAGCGGTTGATCGTGCGAACCCCAAGTTGTTCTGTCGCATCCCGGCGTCGCGGCGTCCCCGCGAATTGGGTTGCTCGTCAACAGGCTGTTCTTGCCGTAGTCCTTGCTGGCGCGCTGGGATTCCCGGTCCAGGTGCCCGCGGCCCCCGACACCCTGACAATCGGCATGACCCAGTTTCCGGCAACATTCCACCCGGCCATCAATCTGATGGCGGCGAAACAATACATTCTGTCCATGACGTTGCGTCCGGTGACGGATTACGACCACGAGTGGAAGCTACGGTGCTTCCTCTGCACGGAACTTCCGACGCTCGACAACGGACTCGCCCGGCTGATCACGCTAGAGGACGGTGGCACCGGGGTGGCGGTGACGTACCAGCTGCACCCGGAAGCCACGTGGGGTGACGGGATGCCCGTGACGAGCACGGACGTTGTCTTTACCTGGAAGACCGCCCTGCGAGAGGGAACCGGTTTCGCTGCGCGGCAGGACTACGCGCGCATCCTCGATATCGAGGTCATCGATACCAAGACCTTCACCCTGCACGTGGACCGCCTGACCTACACGTACAACGCGTTCGGTGGGGCAATCTTGCCTGCCCATCTGGAGGAAGGTCCTGCGGCGGAACCCACCGAATACCGCAACCGGACTCTCTACGACACGCAGCCAACCGAACCTGGACTCTGGTACGGGCCATACCGAATCACGGAGGTCGCCTCCGGCAGTCACGTGGTGCTCGAACCGAATCCGACGTGGTACGGCGCCGAGCCTGCGTTCCGTCGCGTGGTGGTGCGGGTTATCGAAAACACCGCGGCGCTTCGCGCCAATCTGCTCTCCGGGGCCATCGACTACGTCTCCGGACAGATTGGTTTCAACGTTGACGAGGCGCTGGCCTTCGAACGCGACGAGGATGACGGTTTCGATGTGACATTCGTGCCGAGCCTTGTCTACGAACATGTCGACTTCAATCTCGACGCTGTGTACTTCCAGGATTCGAGAGTTCGCCAAGCGCTCATGTATGCGATGGATCGCGACGGTTTCGTCGAAGCGCTCTTTGGCGGCAAACTCCAGGTCGCGCATTCGCTGATGCACCCGTTGGCTCCTGGATTCGATCCCCGTGTCAAGCAGTACCCGTACGACCCGGAGCGTGCGGAGCAGTTGCTCGACGAGGCTGGATGGCAAACCGGCCCGGACGGAGTGCGGGTGAACACGGCCGGCGAGCGCCTCTCATTCCCGTTGATGACCACGGCCGGGTCGCGGGTACGTGAGCTTGTCCAGCAGGTGCTGCAGGCGCAATTCCGGCAAGTGGGGGTCGAAGCTCTCATCCGCAATGAGCCGGCGAGGGTGTTCTTCGGAGATACCGTGACCCACCGGACCAACTCCGGCCTCAACATGTATGCGTTTCTCTCGACGCCTGAGGGAGTGCCGGTCGAGATGCTGCGCTCGGACCGGATTCCGGGCGAGGACAATGGCTTTACGGGCCAGAACTTTCCCGGCTACAGGTCTGACCGGATGGACACGCTTCTCGATGCCCTCGAACTCGAACTCGATCCCGAGCGCCGGAACGGGATGTGGTCCGAACTTCAGCAGATATACGCAAACGAGCTGCCGGCGATGCCCCTGTACTTCCGGGCTGAGCCGTACGTGATTCCCAAGTGGCTGGAGGGAATTCGACCGACCGGCCATCAGGTTCCGGCCACTATGTGGATCGAGGAGTGGCGCGCAGCCAGGTGACGGGTCGGCTCCCGTCATGATTCGTTTTCTCCTCCGTCGGGCCGTCGGGACGACCGTGGTCCTGGCAGCCATGTCGATGGTGCTGTATGCGCTGATCGGGCTGATGCCCGGAGACCCCATCGATGTCATGGTGCAGGCCGATCCCCGGCTCACTCCTGCTGACGCGGCACGGCTGAAGGCTCTCTACGGCCTCGATCTGCCCATTCACGAACGCTACCTGAACTGGCTGGCCGCGGCGCT
This sequence comes from Alphaproteobacteria bacterium, assembly GCA_965215575.1. GTDB lineage: Bacteria > Pseudomonadota > Alphaproteobacteria > TMED109 > TMED109 > VXPW01. The sequence goes on along the minus strand of OZ244069.1, from coordinate 308,931 downwards.
GACCGGTGATTTTGGTTACTCGCGGCTGCACCACCGCCCGGTCTTGGAACTTCTCTGGCCGCGTCTGGGTGTCACAGTGGAACTCTTGGGACTGAGCCTGGTCCTGTCGCTTGCGATTGCGGTGCCGGCCGGCGTGCTGGCGGCCCGCCGGGCTTATTCATGGCTCGACCACGTAATCAGCTTTCTATCGCTGGGCGCCTACTCGTTGCCTGCTTTCTGGCTGGCCCTAATGCTGATCATGGCTTTCTCAGTGGAGCTTGGCTGGCTCCCGGCGAGCGGTACCGGGAGCATCGCCGAGGAAGGAACGCAGGCCTGGCGGCACATGGTGCTCCCAGTCATCACCCTCAGCGCCGCCAGCGTCGGGGGTTTCGTCCGATTCGTGCGGGCTGCGATGATGGAGGAATTGCGCAGGGACTATGTGCGCACGGCGCGTGCGAAAGGTCTGCACGAACGACGGGTCGTGTTCCGGCACGCCCTGAAGAACGCCACGGTCCCGGTGATCACGATTGTTGGCCTTTCCCTCGGGACGCTGGTTTCCGGCGCGGTGGTGACCGAGACCATGTTCGCCTACCCGGGAATGGGCAAACTGATCTACGACTCCGTCATTGCCAGCGACTACAACCTCGCGTTGGTCAGCCTGCTTTTCGCCACGCTGGTGGTGCTGTTAGGCAACCTCGCGGCCGATCTCGCCTACGCATGGATGGACCCCCGCGTCCGCGTCGGCGCCAGAGCCGCGTGACATCATCAACCCCCGCGCCCCCCGGGGCCTGGCGACGGTTTCGGCGTCACGGTCCGGCTCTGGTCGCCGCCAGCGTGCTCGTGGCCCTGGGTCTGATGGCGCTCGCTGCGCCGCTCGCCGAGCTTGCGCTTGGTCTTCGCCCCGATGACATCGATCTTCTGGCCCGACTGGCGGGACCAAGTCTCGCGCACCCATTGGGTACCGACGAACTCGGTCGGGACCTTCTCCTCCGACTTCTGCAGGGTGCGCAGGTGTCCCTGTTCGTAGGACTGGTAGCGGCCTTGGCGACCACGGTAATCGGAGCGGCGCTTGGACTTGTCGCCGGCTATCTCGGTGGATGGCTGGACGCGCTTCTCATGCGAATTACGGACTTCGTGATTGCACTTCCCCTGCTGCCCCTGCTCATCGTCATGGCCGCGGCCGACCTGTCGCGCCTTGGGCTGGATGCCGACCGCCCCGAACACGCGGTGTTAAGGATCATTCTGATTCTGGCTTTGGTCGGGTGGACGACGGTGGCACGGCTTGCCCGGGGAGCGGCGCTGGTTGTGCGCGAGCGCGAATACGTGCAGGCCGCCCGTGCCCTGGGGACGGGGTCGGCCGTGATCATGCTGCGGCACATCCTGCCGAACGCGATGTCACCCATCGTGGTGGCTGCGACACTCTCGGTCGGAAACCTGATTCTCACCGAATCGGTACTGAGCTTTCTTGGTCTCGGAATTCAGCCGCCGATCGCAAGCTGGGGCAGCATGCTGACGGGTGCACAGGCCATGATCCGCGATGCACCGCAGCTCGCGATCTGGCCCGGCCTTCTCATCTTTGTCACCGTGGTTGCCTTCAACCTGCTGGGTGACGGGATTCGTGACGCCCTCGATGTGGAGGCCGAACTCCCCGGTTGGCGGGGCCGGTAACGTCACGGTGTTGGAGCGGTGACGCTCGTTGGATCATGAGCCTGTCTGCCGGCTCGAAGAACTCGGGTTGCCGGGCGGGCCCTGATCACGCCACGGATGGTCTCCGCTGGCCACCACGCCTTGGAAGTGGCGAGGGCACCTACAATTCAGCCGATGCGCCCGCCGTCGTGTCGTGTGATGGCGATGACGGCAGAGCGGGGTGGACGGTTGCCGCCATCCGGGAAATGGCTGTCGCCCTTTTCTCCAGGGTGCTGGATCCCGACAAACATCGTCCTTCGGTCGGCGCTCCAGGTCAGTCCGGCGACCTCGCACTCTCGCGGCCCTACCAGAAATCGGCGAAGCTCGCCCGTCGCCGGGTCGCCGACCAGCATCTGGTTGTTGCCCTGGCCGGCGAAGTCGCCATCGTCCGAGTACTTGCCATCGGTCTGAATCCAGAGCATCCCCCTGCTGTCGAATGCGAGCCCATCCGGTGAATTGAACATGTTGTCGGGGGTAACGTTCGTCGACCCTCTATTGGCGTCGGAGTGAACGGCCGGATTGCCGGCCACCACGTAGAGATCCCACGAGAACGTCGCAGACCCGTGGTCATCGTCCGTCGGCCTCCAGCGGACAATTTGGCCATAGCGATTTTCGGTCCTCGGGTTGGGTCCGTTGAGCGGCGTTGGATCACCTCCTGCGTTGGGCTTTCGTCCCCTGTGCACGTTGTTGGTCAGGCAGCAGTAGACCTCGGGTTGGCCGGGATGCGCGGACACCCATTCAGGACGGTCCATAGTGGTTGCTTCGACAGCAGATGCCGCCTGACGCGTATGGATGCAGATCTCTGCCAGCGACGGGAACTTCGTGGTCTCGGGCGTGAGCTCCAGCCACCGACCGTGGCCGTCGTCATCAAACCGGGCGGCGAATAGGGTTCCGGTTTCGAGAAGGTTCGAGTTGTGACCGTTTTCCCGGTAGACCCCGTCGCTTACGAAGCGGTACAGGAACTCCCCTCGGGCGTCGTCCCCCATGTAGACGACCACCTGTCCGCTCTTTGCCAACACCACCTCCGCGTTCTCATGCTTGAGTCGTCCCAGCGCCGTGCGCTTGTTAGGGGTGGACGACGGGTCCAATGGGTCGATTTCCACGACATAGCCGACGCGATTCGGTTCGTTGGGGTGTTTGGCAATGTCGAAGCGTTCGTCCGCCAGGATCCAGCCGAAGTCGGCGTCCTGAGTCCTGATGCCATATCTCTTGCAGGCGTCGCCAGGCTCGAGTTCAGGATCGCTCGATGCGAAGTAGAGATTGAAGTTCTCCTCACACGCGAGATACGTGCCCCAGGGTGTCTTACCGCTGCCGCAGTTGTTCCACGTGCCGAGACAGCGAGTCCCGGAAGGATCGGCGGCAGTTCGGAGCAGCGCATGGCCCCGTGCAGGTCCCGTGATGACCGCAGGCGTATCGGCAGTGATGCGCCGGTTGTAGGGCGAGTCCAACACGATCCACCAGCGGCCCACCCGCGCGTGAATTTCCACGATCGAGACGCCGTGCGCGGCCTTGCTCTTGCGCACGTCGTCGGCGTTGCGCGGGACCCTGGATCCCGAGGCGCCAAACATGATGGCGCGATTCACATACTCGTTGTTGACGACGAGCACGGTCCGATCGTCGACGGTGAACAACTCCATGCCGTCGTTGTTGTCACCGAACGCCCGTTCCTGGCTCGACCCGGTTCCCAGGGTTACGGGATCGAATTCGGTGCCATCCGACCAGAGAGGATCGGCCCACCTGACCACGACCTGCCACCCGTACCCCTCGGGAACCGTGACGGTGTCAAGAGTGTTGGCGGCGACCGCGGCGAAGTCGAAGGGATTGACCGGAGCGGCCGAGGGTCCCGTCTTGAGCGCGCCCGCGCCCATCACGAATGCGCTTGCCCCGAGGGCGCCTACTCTGCCGAGGAAATCCCGGCGGGACAGGGCTCGCGCCGCCAGCTTCCCGAAGTCGGTCTCCGCCGGGACCGGGGTCTCGGTACCCACTTCCTCGTCGATGGTGCCGTGCGGTTTGGACGGCGAGTGGGGGATCAGCATATTCGTGCCCTGCGGTGCGACCGTGGAGGGAATTTCGATTCCCGAATAGCCTGTCAAGTTTAAGCTCTTGTGACACGGTGGGGTCAGTCTCGGGTTGAGCCTGCGGGTCTAAGCGAAGCGCTAAGCGCGACTGACCCTCGCCTGTCGGCTTCCGGTGCGTAGGTGTCCCAGTTTGCGAAGGCCCGGGGGTTCCGGTCCCCGGAAGGCTAATAGATAATTGATTTCTAAGGTATGATTTCTCAGCAAAGCGCCAGCTGGTGAGCATGCCTTGGGATCGCTTGGCTGGGGACAGAGGCACTCGGGATTCATTCTGGCAAGGCCGCCGGAAGCCGCTGAAGCGTTCGGTCCGAAGCCCGTTCGGTATCGTCGCCTGCCCCGCGCGGGGGGCAAGCTGGTATATAGGTCTCCGTGAGCGGCGCCAACGTTGCGGGCTTCGCCAGAATTCCTCTATCTCGCCGGTCACGCGGAAGGAGACCCGTTAACTATGTCCATGGACAATTCTGGGGGGACCTCCGCACCTGAGAGACATCCGCTGGTTCGCGTTAGCCGCGCCCTTGACCGCGGCCTCGTGGTGGCCGGGATGTTCGGGGCTTGGCTTTCGATTCCCCTGATCTGCCTCATCATTTTCGACATCGTGACACGCCGTTTCCTGGTGCTGGGCTCGACCAAGCTGCAGGAAATGGAATGGCACCTCCACGCCGCCCTGTTCCTGCTGGCGCTCGGTTTCGGTTACCTCAAGAACTCGCATGTTCGGATCGAGGTCGTGCGGGAGCGCTTCTCACAGATCTGGAAGGCACGTCTTGAAGTCATCGGGATTTCCGTGTTCCTGATCCCGTACACGACGCTCGTGATCTATTTCGGAATAGACTTTGCCGATCGGTCGTTCGGCATGGACGAGGTTTCTTCCGCCCTCACCGGGCTGACCCACCGGTGGATCATCAAGTCGTTCGTTCCCCTCGGCATGCTGCTGCTGCTGCTGGCCGGCCTCGCCGTCCTGCTGCGCAACGTGGCGTATCTCGTCCTGCTTGAGACGGGCCAGCGGGATGCCGCCCTAGCACTGGCCGAGACGTTGCCCGAACTCCGGAGCCCGGAGGATGCGCTGCGGGCAGCCGCCGCCAAGGAAGCTCAGACGATTGCAGGAGGGCAGTGATGGACACTCTCGTCACCCTCATGCCGGTCCTGATGTTCTTCGCACTGGCGCTGCTCCTCTTCAGCGGGTTTCCGGTTGCGTTCGTTCTCGGGGGCGTCGCCCTTGGCTTCGGCTTCCTCGGCCTGGCCGCCGATGTGTTCTCGTTTATCGAATTCTTCAACATCGTCTCCCGGATCTGGGGTGGAGTTTGCGAGAACCTGATTCTCGTTGCCGTGCCGATGTTCATCTTCATGGGAACAATGCTCGAGCGTTCGGGTGTGGCGAACGACCTCCTGCACTGTCTGCAGGTGCTCCTGCGCCGTATTCCCGGCGGGCTGGCCATGTCCGTGACAATCATGGGCACGATCATGGCCGCGACGACCGGCATCATCGGGGCCTCGGTCGTGATGATGACGCTGCTGGCGCTGCCCGTGATGCTGGCCCGCGACTACAGCCCGTCCCTGGCGACGGGAACGATCGCCGCCTCCGGCACCCTCGGAATTCTCATTCCCCCGTCGATCATGCTGGTGATCATGGCGGACCTGCTGTCGATCTCGGTTGGGACTCTGTTCGTCGCGGCGGTGTTCCCCGGTCTGGTTCTTGCGTGCCTGTACATCGTGTACATCTTTTTCCGGGCCGGGTTGAACCCGTCCCTAGCTCCGCCTCTCCCGGCGTCGGAGGGACCCGACAGCAAGGCTGAACTGGTGCTGATGGTCCTGCGTTCGTTCCTGCCGCCGATCTTCCTGATCATGATGGTTCTGGGCTCGATCTTCGCCGGCGTTGCTACCCCCACTGAAGCCGCCGGTGTCGGCGCCCTGGGTTCCATCGTGCTGGCGTTCTTCAACGGCAGGCTTCGAAGGGAAGTTTTGAAGGACGTGGTGGCCCGGACGGGTCTGACATGCGCCATGATCTTCGGGATCTTTATCGGGGCCACGGCCTTCTCCTACGTGTTCCGATCACTGGGCGGCGACGATCTCATTCACGCGTTCGTCGCACACCTCGGCTTCGGTTCCTGGGGGATCCTCTTCCTGATGATGGGGCTGGTCTTCCTGCTCGGATTCTTCTTCGACTGGGTCGAAATCACGCTGATCGTGCTGCCGCTGTTCGCGCCGATCATGGCAACGCTCGATTTCGGGGCCCATGTTGCGGCCGGTCTGGTCATCCCGTGGGTTGCGGTACTGATTGCCGTGAACCTGCAAACGTCATTCCTGACGCCTCCCTTCGGATTCGCACTCTTCTATCTCAAGGGGGTGGCTCCACCGAGCATCAAGATCCAGATGGTCTACCGGGGCATCATCCCGTTCGTGCTCCTGCAACTCGTGGGGCTCGGATTCGTGATCGGATTTCCGGAGATCGCGCTCTGGCTGCCGGGCGTCCTTCTTGACTGAGCAGGCAGGCTCCGCAAGGTTGATCACGGTTCCGCGGGGGGTTTGATCCCCCGCAGGCCGGTGACGCATGCGGCGATCGGGTCGACGATGGCGATAGCGGTTCTCCGAACCCCGGACACCCAGTTTCGGGAGCTCCCCAACTGGCCGTTCGCTCCTCGCTATCTGGAAGCGGTTCCGGGTTTCGACGGGAGCGACCCAGTCCGCATGCACTACGTGGACGAAGGGTCGGCGGAGTCTCCGGATTCGCTAACATTCCTGATGCTCCACGGCCACCCCACTTGGGGCTACCTCTACCGGCACATCATTCCGGAGATTGTCCGTTGCGGGCACCGCGCCGTGGTGCCCGACTTGCCGGGGTTCGGACGATCGGACAAGCCGAAGCTCCCGCAGGCGTTCACGTTTGCCGGGCTTCGCGCTTCCCTGATGGGGCTGATTGAGCACCTGGACCTCAGCGATGTCGTTCTCGTCGTGCACGAATGGGGAGGAACGGTCGGGCTCACGATTCCCCACGCCATGCCGGAACGGTTTGCGGGCGTAGTGTGTTTCAACACGTGGCTCGCCACGGGTACCCGGACGCTGCCTGCGGGATACCGGAACTGGATCGCGACCGCCCGGGACGAACCCGACCTGAATGTCAGGTCGCTGATGGCGCGGACCAACCGCATCCTCAAGCTAGCGGAGTGCAACGCCTACCAAGCTCCTTTTCCCGACGCGTCGCACAAGGCGGCACTGATGGCCCTCCCGCGCATTCTTCCGCAGTCGCCGAAGGATCCCGGAGCCGACCTCGGACAGGAGGCGGAAGCATGGTGGGGCCAGGCCTTTGATGGCTTCGCGATGCTGCTTGCCGGCATGCGCGACCCGATCCTGCCGCCCGACGCGATGCGCAGCCTCGCCGGCAGGTTGCGCGGGCTCGAGGCGCCGGTGTCGATCGGCAACGCAGGACATTTTGTTCCCGAATGGTCGGCCGAGTTTGCCCCGGACCTCATTGCGGAGGCGACGGCTCTCCGCCGCCAGCGGCTGGCGTCGCCGCCGCCGTCCGCCGTCCCGGCATGAACCGTCGCCAGCGCGTCGTCGTTGCGATGTCGGGCGGCGTGGATAGTTCGGTGGTGGCAGCGCTGCTGAGCGAAGCTGGCCATGAAGTCATCGGCATCACGCTGCACCTCTATGGGCGGGGTTCCGCCGGAGCAGGATCCAAGACCTGCTGTGCCGGCCAGGATGTCTACGACGCCCGCCGAGTTGCTGACCGCCTCGGGATTGCGCACTACGTTCTCGACTATGAACAGCGCTTCCGGAAGGACGTTATCAAGGACTTTGCCGACCGGTATGCTGACGGCGAGACTCCGGTTCCGTGCGTCCTGTGTAATCAGCGCGTGAAATTTCGCGATCTCCTGAAAACCTCGGTCGATCTCGACGCGGATTGGATGGCGACCGGTCATTATGTCCGTCGTCTCGAGGGGACGTGTGGACCGGAACTGCATCAAGGTGCGGATGCCTCAAAGGACCAGAGCTATTTCCTGTTCCCGGCAACCCGATCGCAGTTGGCCCGACTGCGGTTTCCGCTCGGCGACTATTCCAAGGAGCAGACGCGGACAGCCGCGCGCCGTGCGGGGATCGGAGTGGCAGAGAAGCCCGAGAGCCAGGACATCTGCTTTGTTCCGGGCGGCAACTACCGCGATGTGGTCCGGGCTCTGCGTCCCGATGCGTCGGAGCCCGGTGACGTGGTACACGTGGATGGACGGGTGCTGGGACGGCACACCGGAATCTCGGGATTTACCGTTGGCCAGAGACGTGGACTTGGTATCACCGCCGGCGGAAAGGCCCTTTATGTGGTCCGGATCGACGCGCCCGAGCGCCGGGTCGTCGTGGGTGCGAGCGACGCGCTGGGTGTCCCCGCCATCACCGTACGGGATGTCAACTGGATCGCCGATGAACCCCAGGAAGCCGGAGTCGAGTTGGCGGAGGTGACGGTACGCGTCCGCTCCACGCACCCGGGCGCACCCGGTCGCGTGCGCCTCCTGACCGACGGTCGCGCCGAAGTGTGCTTCCGGCTGCCGGAGCGCGCAGTCGCGCCTGGACAGGCTGCGGTATTCTATCGGGGTACACGCGTGCTCGGCGGAGGCTGGATTGAGCCAAGGGCCAGCTGGCCCCGTCCGGCAGTGTCGCGGGAAGGCGGGGTTCCGTGGAGTCTGGTGGATTAGACGTCACTCTGGGGATCGAGGAAGAGTTCTTTCTCGTTGATCGACATACCCGTGATCTCGTGGCGAATCCGGATCCTGAACTTCTGGCCTCATTCTCCAAGCTCGACAGCGCGTACCGCGTTGTCCCCGAGGTACTGCGTTCACAGATCGAGACGAATTCGAACGTCTGCCGGTCGGTAACGGAAATTCGCGACGCCCTGCGCGGCGCTCGCCGTCTCGTGCTTGACGTCGCGGGTCAATACGATATCGAACTCATCGCGTCGTCTACGCATCCGTTCGCGGGTTGGGAATCCCAAGTTGTGACGCCCCGCGATCGCTATCGCGAATTTGAAATGACCTATCAGTCGGTGATCCGGCAGATGCTGGCAGGCGGCATGCATGTTCATGCCGGTTTCGGCACCGCGGATGAGCGGGTGCAGGTGATGACGGCGCTCCGGCGCTTCTTGCCCGTGTTCCTGGCGCTGTCGGGGTCCTCACCGTTCAGCAACGGTCACATGACCGGCTACAAGTCGTCTCGCATCAATCTAATGGCGGCGCTTCCGCGCTACGGGATGCCGCCGGTGCTGGCGTCGTGGGCGGACTTCGACGAAATCGTCCGGAACTACGAGCGGCTGCAGTTCATCAAGGATGGCTCCGAAATCTGGTGGGACATGCGCCCGTCGGTTCGGTATCCAACCCTGGAACTGCGGATCTGCGACGTATGGTCCGGACATTGATGATGCGGTCTGCATCGTCGCCCTTTACGCCTGTCTGGTCCGGCATCTGCTGGCCTGTGTCCGAGCGGGCACCGTGCCCCCCGACCCTCCTCTGGAAATTGTCCTGCAAAACCGGTGGCTGGCCCAGCGCTACGGCGCGATGGCGTTCTTTGCGGATTTCGAGACGGGAACACGGATGGACCTGATGGACTACGTTGGCAATCTGCTCGACATGTTGTCGGACGACGCAGCCGCGTTGCATTGCGAGCGTGAGGTGGAGCACGCGCGCACGATCATCCGCGAGGGCAGCGGTGCGGACCGGCAACTCGATCGTTTCCGGCTCTGCCGACTCGAGGGAGTAGATGTCGACGAGGCACTCCGTTCGGTGGCGGAACTGATTGCTGAGGAGACCCGGCGCGGAGTGGTGGACACGTCTCCGGGTGCCGCTCCAATCAGGGATTAAACTGTTCAGTCAGGATGCGTTCTTCGAGATGATGCTCCGGGTCGAACAGGAGGGTGAGGGCAGTCCCGCGGTCCGCAGTTACGTCGATCCTTTGGACATGGCGAATTTCCAAGTCTCCCGCCGTTGCGCTTACCGGCCGCTTGTCCGATTCGAGGACTTCGAACGATACCGCAGCCTGCTCGGGCAGAAGAGCCCCTCGCCACCGCCGCGGTCGAAACGGGCAGATCGGCGTCAGCGCGTGGAGAGGTGTTCCGAGGGGAAGGATCGGTCCATGCGCCGACAGGTTGTAGGCAGTACTTCCCGCCGGGGTTGATACCAGCACGCCGTCACAGGCAAGTGCCGGCAGGCGCTCGCGTCCATCGACCAGGATTCGGATGAGCGCTGTCATCCGGGTCTGGCGAAGCAAGGAAACCTCGTTGATGGCGAGCCCTGTGTGTTGCGTGCCGGCGGTTGTAACGGCTTCCATCCGCAGCGGATGGATGACGGCGGCGCTGGCGGCACCGATGCGGTCGAAGAGGCCGTCTTCGCAGTACTGGTTCAGCAGAAACCCGACGGTTCCCTTGTTCATCCCGTAGATCCGCTTGCCTTTTGGTCCCCACTTCGAGAGGACGTTCAGCATCATTCCGTCGCCGCCCAGCACGACGATCACGCCGGCCTCGGCCGGCGGGACGTGTTCGTACCGACGTGTCAGCGCGCGGACGGCCGCTTGTGCGTCATCGGTGGCTGACGCCACGAACGCGATCGAATTCGACATGGCCCGAGAGGGTAGCGGGGTGTTGATTACTTAGCTCAGCCGCCTGTGACGCTCATGTGGCGGGACACCGACGGCGCCCGATCTCTTCGGCTGATGATGAAGTCATGCCCTTTGGGTTTGCGACCGATTGCTTCAATGATCGCGGCGCGCAGCACCGCATCGTCGCCGGTGGAGCGAAGCACGTGCCGGAGGTCAGCGCTGTCCTCCTGGCCCAGGCACATGTACAGGGTACCGGTACAGGTCAGCCGCACGCGATTACAGGACTCGCAGAAATTGTGGGTCATCGGCGTGATGAAGCCGATTCGGCCACCGGTCCTGATCGCACGGAAATAGCGAGCCGGCCCCCCCGTTCGATAATCGATTTCTTCAAGACCATAGATATCGCGCAGTCGAGCCCGGACCATGGACAGCGGCAGATACTGGTCGGTCCGGTCACCTGTGATATCACCCATCGGCATCGTTTCGATCAGCGTGAAGTCGAACCCCCGATGATGACACCACTCCAGCATTGCGGGAATCTCGTCTTCGTTGACACCCTTCAGCGCAACCGTGTTGATCTTGACATGAAGACCCGCTTCGGTTGCCGCCTCGATGCCATCGAGCACCCGGTCGAGCCGACCCCAGCGCGTCACCTTCGCGAACGTAGCAGGATCAAGCGTGTCCAGTGACACATTGACACGCCGGACCCCGGCGGCATGCAGTGCTTCTGCGTGGCGACGGAGTTGGGACCCATTGGTGGTCAGAGTGAGTTCCTCAAGTCCCCCGCCCCCGAGCATCGCGCCCAACTCACTGATCAGGTGCATGACATTCTTACGAACCAGAGGCTCGCCACCGGTAAGTCTGAGCTTGCGCACCCCGAGTGAGACGAAGACGCTGCACAGGCGCTGAATCTCGTCGAGCGTCAGCACATCTTTCTTCGGCAGGAAAGTCATGTCTTCCGACATGCAGTACACGCAACGGAAGTCGCACCGATCCGTGACCGACACCCGAAGATAGGTGATGCCGCGACCGTACGGGTCGACCACCGGATCGGCTTGAGGAATGAAATGACCGTGGGCCATGAACCGCTCCAAGTGCGTGAATCAGCTAAACTATATACCACCGTATATAACATGGGCAAGAGTACCCTCGGCGCTTTGTTCACCGAGCGGGCAGCGGCCGGGTCCGGATGGTGACCGCGGTCTATCTTGTTTTCGGTCCCGGTCGCTCCCGCAACTGATGCCGCCGCCAACGTTGCGAATGTGGCTGGGCGGGCTGGACTCGAACCAACATTTACGGGACCAAAACCCGCCGTCCTACCATTAGACGACCGCCCAATATCCCGGACGCGGAACCTGGTCGGAGCGGCCGGATTTGAACCGGCGACCCCTTGTCCCCCAGACAAGTGCGCTAACCAGACTGCGCCACGCTCCGACGAGATCAAGTGTTCAGCATATACGGTGGGCGGTCGCCGACAAGGCGGGTTTCGCTCCTCGAACGGCCACTGGCAAACGAGGAGATCGGCGCCGGCGGGGTGTGCTTGGTCAGAGGCGCCGACGCCCCCGTGAGGACCGCTCCCGAGACCGCAGCAAGCGAAAATTCCTTGCGATGTCGCTGTCCGCTGTGACGACGGGGGTAAGGCGCCTTCGCCTGCGCGCGTGACGCTTCGACACCACGCAAACTGCGGAGCATCCGGCGTCCACGTTTTCTATGGAACACAATCGAAGCCGAGCGTGGTACACCTTGCAGCCCGTTCGCTAGTTGGTATCCGGACCCGACACGTGGTCAATTGAGGTTCATCATGGTCTCCAGTCCGGGGGCGCGGCCGTGAAGGTGGAGGGCGAAGCATTCGACGTGTGGATTTTCGGTTACGGCTCGCTGATCTGGAGTCCGGGAATCCCCTTTCGTGAACGACTGGTGGCACGGGTGCAGGGGTGGAAACGCAGGTTTTGGCAGGGTTCGCACGATCACCGAGGAGTCCCGCACGCACCTGGGCGGGTAGTGACCCTGGTCCCGGATCACAGCGAGTCCTGTGATGGAGTCGCGTACCTTGTAGACCGAGCGGTGGCGGAGTCGACGTTCGCAGATCTCGATCATCGAGAGAAGAACGGTTACGAGCGGCACCACATCGTGCTCGATTTTCGCGATGGCGGGCGAGGCATCGGAGTGGTCTACATCGCAGCGTCGCACAACCATGCCTTTCTAGGGCCGGCACCGATCGTGGAGATGGCCAGGCAGATAGTTTGCTCCGCAGGGCCGAGCGGTACCAATATCGAGTACCTCTCGAAGCTGGAATCGGCGCTCAAGGAATTGCAGATCGAGGATTCGCACGTATCGGAGCTGGCCCGGCGGGTTCGCCAACTGCGCCGATGGCCGGCCGGCGGCGAGCCGGACCCGAGGATCGAACTGGGCGGCGCGTTCGCCGAATAGTGTCCGCGGGCCGACCGGGCGAAGGTGTCCGTTCCAATCTGCCAAACCTGCCGAACACAGAGTTAACGGGTCGTCTTGGGGCCAGCGATTGACCAGCCTTGGGCACGCAGTTCTGCGTATGGAGCACGTTCGCCAGGGTCTGCTGCGAACTCGCGCTCGTCGGGGTAACCTTCGGTCGATTTTTCCGCCACGGGCGTCCGTTCCATTCCCGTCATCCGTCGTCGAACCCGGCGGCGCTTTGATGCGGGACCGATGTCCCACGCGCCTATGCGAGGATCAGCCATGACCGAGACCTACCGCGCCTTCGTCGTCAGCAAGGACGGCGATGCGACCCAGTTGGGATACGAGGAACGCTCCATACCCGAGCCGCAGGACGGCGAGGTCGCCGTGCGCGTGGCGTGGAGTTGCGTCAACTACAAGGACGGCTTGGCAACGTTACCCAAGGGAGGTGTCGTTCGCGCATGGCCGCATGTGCCTGGTGTGGACATGTCAGGCGTGGTGGTTGCTTCACGCGACAACCGGTTTCGGGAAGGCGATGAGGTCGCCTGCACGGGCTTCGATTTTGGCGTCAACCATGACGGCGGTTTCGCGGAAGTCTGCTGTGTTCCTGGCGCCTGGCTGTTCCACCGGCCGGAAGGGCTCAGTCTCCGCGACTGCATGACGTTTGGGACCGCCGGCTTCACCGCTGCGTTGGCCGTGGAGCAGATGGAACGTAACGGCCTGACTCCCGACCGCGGGGATGTGCTGGTCACCGGTGCGTCGGGTGGCGTCGGCAGCATGGCGGTCGCCATGCTGGCCCGGCAGGGTTATCGGGTCTCGGCGGCGACGGGAAAGACCGACGCCGCGGTATTTCTGACCGACCTTGGTGCGGAGACGATCCTGAGCCGGGAAGAAGTCAGTGAAGAGCCGCGTCCGATCGGCAAGGCGCGATGGTCAGGGGCCGTGGATCAGGTGGGTGGCCGCGTTCTCGCGTGGACTCTGTCGACCATGGCCTATCGCGGAGTGTGCGCTGCCACCGGTCTCACGGGCGGGGCGGGTCTTCAGTCCACGGTCTTTCCGTTCATCCTTCGCGGGGTCTCGCTGCTCGGCATCGATTCGGTCATGTGTCCGATGGAGGAGCGCGCTCCGGTATGGGCGCGCATGGCTAGCGCACTCAAGCCCAATGATCTTGGCACCATGACCACGGAGATCGCGTTTGACCAACTCGAGGGGACTCTCTCCACCATCCTGAAAGGGGGGGTCACGGGTCGGACAGTGGTCCGACTTGCCGGAGGCTGAGCCCCGGGCCTCAGAGCGGCGGACGCCGGGTGTGGAGCGCCAGCTCACGCTCAATCGCCCCCGCCGCCCGAAACACGACATGGTCCCCATACAGGGGGCCAACCAGCTGTACGCCGACCGGCAGTCCCTGAGCAAAGGCTGCGTTGACCGACGCGGCCGGATTGCGGGTCAGATTGAACAACGGGGTAAACGGAACCCATGCGAATGGGTTCTCTTCCCATCCCTTCGGGAAATTGCGTTCCGCCGCGAACGGCAGTACCGGCATGGTCGGGCCGAGCAGGACATCGAACGGTACCGCGCGAAACTGCTCGGTCAGCCAACTCCAAAGAAGCTCCCGTCCTTCCTGCGCTTCGTAGTACTCCGCAAGCCCGCATCTCCTGCCGGCGTCGCAGAACGACTGGAGATTAGGGTCGAGACGGTCGTAGTCGTCGGGTTCCAGGTCATCGGCAAGCCGTGCGGCGCCCATGGTCCAGATCAGGCGGAATATTCTTGTGGGGTCCACGGGCCATTCCAGCGTGACGTCTCGAACGTCAGCGCCCGCTGCTCGCAACGCGTCCGCCGCGGTGCGGGTTGCTGCTATGACGGCGGGTTCGATCTCCTGTCCGCCGAGGGCAGCACCCACCCCGAAATCCATGGTGAGGCCAACCCGCAAGCCCTTGGCGCCGGCTTTGGCAGCAGCCACGTAATTGGTGTCGTCAGGCGGCAGGGCGTGGAAGTCACGATGGTCGGGGCGCGTGATGACCTCGAACAGGAGGGCACCGTCGACCACCGTCCGGGTCATCGGACCGACGTTCGCGACCGTTCCGAAGAGCGACAGAGGCCAGGCTGGCACCCGTCCGAAGGAGGGCTTGTGCCCGAATAGGCCGGTAAAGCTCGAAGGTATTCGCACCGACCCTCCACCGTCGGTGCCAAGTGCCAGCGGCCCCATCCCGGCGGCCACTGCGGCACCGGCTCCTCCTGACGATCCTCCTGGAGTGAGGTCCGGGTTCCATGGATTGCGGGTGACCCCTGACAGCACGCTCGACGTCGTGCCCTTGTGGCCGTACTCGGGTGTCGTGGTTTTCCCGAGAAGAACAGCGCCCTGTTCGCGAAGACGCGCCACCGCCGGGGCGTCCTCATTCCATGGGCCGTCAGGCGAAACGGTGAGAGAGCCCTTCAGGGTCGGCCAGACCTCGGTCAGCAAGAGGTCCTTAATCGAGACCGGGACACCGTCCACGCCACCCTGCGGATTCTGTTTGCTCCAACGCTCTTCCGACGCGCGAGCATCCCGCATGGCCCGTTCGGCGTCGACAACGATGAAGCAATTGAGGCGCGGGTTCAAAGCCTCTATTCGGTTGAGCACGGCCTCCGTTACTTCGACGGGCGAGAGTTTTCCGCGCCTGTACGACGCGACAAGCTCCGTGGCTGTCGCGTCGTGAAGTTCTCCAGCCACCAGCGATTCATCGCCAGCGTGGGCTCCTGACTTCTCCAAATTCAAGTCTCCCGAGGCTCGCGCTCCGTTGCGAATGCGCATCGCTTTGCCGGAGAGTACCGGTCGTAATCCCAATCATCCAGCTTGCGCCTGGGGAACGCACGATGCCCCGCGGCGCGCCCTGTACTGCAGCGCTATTGACACTTGGCGTTGCTTGGACCGTTCGCCGAGTGTCAGGACGTACCGGACCACGGCGCCGCTCGTACTTCTGGGCCGCATTCAACGTTCCCTTGAATGGCCCGATTCGCGCACCGTCTTGGAGTTGATCCCACTGAGTCAAGGCGGGTTTTCGGTATCGTCACTGTGCTCGCCGCAGGTCACGTACAGCGGGGATAGCAGTAGTGCCCGTAGTAGCCGTGGAAGATGGCCCCTGTGCCCGCCGCTGAGTACCTAGGTGGTCGCGGAAGCACGCCGCCAGCCGCGCCGTCACCCGGAAGCGCCGGTCGACCTCCCGCAGCAGCAGCACGCCGCCGTCCGTCGCAGTCGAGGTCACCGCTGTATCGTGCGTTGTCGTCCGCCGGCGTCCCTCCCGATGGGGTGGAGGTGCGGCCGGCTTCGTGGACGACGAACGCAGAGATTGCTGGAGCGCCACGTGCAGGAATTGAGTCTGCCTACGGCGAGTGACGATTACCGCCAAAAGCGTGCGGCGCTACGAGTCGCCGAGATAGCCCTCAAGGAGCAGCGGGAGACCGTAGCGGCGTTGCGCCGAGTGTTGCCGACTGACACCCCGGTGCCGAAGGACTACACGTTCGCAGAGGTGGACGGGGATGAGATCCGCAAGGTGCGTCTGTTCGACCTGTTGTCCCCGGACAACGGCAGGCTGCTGGTCTATCACTTCATGTGGGCGCCGGACGTCCCGGAGCCCTGCCCGATGTGCACGATGTGGACGGACGGCTACAACGCGGTCGCGCCGCATGTCGAGCGCAGCGTTCCAATGGTCGTGATCACCAAGCAAGCACCCCGGAAGGCGCGCGAATTTGCTGACGGCCGCGGCTGGACGAATCTCCGGCTGCTGTCGAGCTGGAGAAGCTCATTCAACATGGACTTCGGGATGGAAACGTCGGATGGTGCCCAGCTTCCGGGCATCAGCGTATTCGTGAAGGATGCCGCCGGCGTGGTGCGCCATTTCTATACCGCCTCGGCGATGATGGGAGGAGGGCATTACCGCGGCCTGGATCTCTACAGCCCAGTCTGGAACCTGCTCGACCTCCTGCCCGAGGGAAGAGGCGAATTCATGCCTCGGTAGGGGTGAGCGGTGGGCTCCTGCGGGCCGGGCAGCTGCATAAATGGAGCGTGCCGGTCTCGATTCCAGCAGGGTCCGATCGTACCCGCGGACCCGCTCCCTAGATCGGTGGGCGGCGGTCGAGCAGCGAAAGTTCACGTTCCAGAGCTCCGGCCGCCTGGAAGACCAGCCGGTCCTGATACATCGGGGCGACCACCTGGACCCCGACCGGAAGCCCTTCGGCGAATCCTGCGTTGACCGATGCCGCCGGGTGACGGGTGAGGTTGAAGAGGGGCGTGAAGGGCACCCAGGAAAAGAGGTTGTCCCCCCAGCCCTCCGGAATATCACGGTCAGCGGCAAAAGGGAGTATCGGCATCGTGGGGCCGAGGAGCACGTCGCATTCTGTCTCCCGGAAGAAGCTGGTAAGCCAGGACCAGTTGAGTTCGCGGCCCTCCTGCAGCTCGTACTGCTCCGCGAGACCGTACGTGCGGCCCGTTTCGCTGAGGTGCCTAAACCCAGGGTCGAGCCGGGAGCGCTGTTCGGCAGACATCCGCTCCTCCAGTCTGGCGCAGCTCATCGTCCAGAGGAGGCGAAGCAGGCGAGCGGGACTCCAGGGCCAGTTCAGGGAAACTTCCCGGACGTCCGCACCGCCCGCCTGGAGCGCTTCGGCCGCTTGCCGTGTGACACCAGCGACCGAGGGATCGATTCCGGGATCCGGAAGCGATGTTCCCACGCCGAAATCGGGCGTGAATCCGACGCGAAGTCCCATGACGCCTGCTCCCGCGGCCTCGCGATAGTCGGTGTCGTCGGGTGGCAACGCGTTGTAGTCCCGGTGATCGCCCCGGGTGATGACTTCGAACAGCAGCGCGCCGTCCTCGACGGTCCGGGTCATGGGGCCCGGAGTGGCTGCGGTCCCAAACGGCGATCCCGGCCAGGCTGGAATGCGTCCGGCTGTCGCCTTGTGCCCGAAGAGGCCGCTGAAACTTGACGGGATTCGGACTGAGCCGGCCCCGTCCGTGCCGAGCGCGAGAGGGCCCATGCCGGAGGCCACCGCTGCGCTGGCCCCCCCGGATGAACCGCCCGGTGTGCGGTCGGGGTTCCAGGGATTCCGGGTCACGCCGCTGAGCGTGCTAGCAGTCGTGGCCTTGTGTCCGAACTCCGGGGTCGTTGTCTTCCCGACCAGCACGGCACCGTGCTCACGCAGCCGCGCAACTGCGGGAGCGTCGTCGTCCCAGGGACCCTCAGCTGACACGGCCCGGGATCCCCGGAGGGTCGGCCAGCCTCGGGTGAGCAGCAGATCCTTGATCGAAACAGGCACACCGTCGAGAACGCCGCAGGGGCTTCCCTGCTGCCAGCGCGATTCCGAAGCCCTGGCCTGCTCGATCGCCTGGTCCCCGTCGACCAGCACAAAGCACTGGAGGCTCGCGTTCAATGCATCGATCCGGTTGAGCACTGCTTCGGTGACGTCAACCGGCGAGAGTCGCTTTTGCGCGTACTGCATGAGGAGTTCGGTGGCGGGCGCATAGAGGAGATCGTCGGTTGCCGACATTGCGCGCACGGATGAAACTGCGTGAGGGTTCAAGGGATGCTCCCCGGAGCATGAACTGGGAATCGGGCTGCATCACCGGCGGTGTCGGTCGGAACGATGTCGGCGGCGATGTCCGGGAAGTCTAGATGCTGTGGCCTCTGGGACCGTAATCAGGCAGGCCGTTCCGGCCGACCGGCTTCCGTGGCGTGACGGTTGGGCAGTCAGGTATTGGCGATCTTCGAGGGGTCAGGGACGCGGGCGCGGCGTTCATGGGCCGGCTGACCGTGCCGCCGTCGAGTCGGACGGCAGGCGGGTCGGAATGCGCCGCCTTGCCCGGGCGCGGCTCGCCCCAACGCGGTCTCCGTTGCGAGAACGGAGGGTTCGCGCCTTGCATTGACCTCCCTTAGTATCGCGTTACGGATGACGCCGGAATCGGGTGGCGCATCGCCTTGGGGAGGTAGCGGCATGGCAAAAGGAAACGGGAACACGGAATACCGGAGCCACGTGTGGTTCGGTGGCGACGAAATGATGAATTTTGCCCACCGCTCGTGGATGAAAAACCAGGGATTTGCTGCCGAGAACTTCGACGGGCGCCCCGTGATCGGGATCTGCAATACCGCGAGTGAGGTCACTCCCTGCAACGCCCACCTCGATCGGGTGGCGGAGGCGGTCAAGCGCGGTGTCTGGAAGGCAGGGGGATTTCCTCTCGAGTTCCCGGTGATGAGCCTGGGCGAGCCGGTCATGCGGCCGACCACCATGCTCTACCGCAACCTGACCAGCATTGACGTGGAGGAGTCCATCCGGGCGAACCCGTTCGACGGAGTGGTGCTTCTGTGTGGCTGCGACAAGACCACGCCGGCCACGATCATGGGCGCCTCTTCCGTCGACATCCCGACGCTTGTGGTGACCGGAGGCCCGATGCTGAACGGGAAATACCGTGGCCGTGACATCGGGTCAGGTACCGACGTCTGGCGCCTCACCGACGACCTGCGCGCAGGCGTGATCTCGCTTGAGGACTACCAGGAGGCGGAAGCCTGCATGTCCCGCAGTGCGGGACACTGCATGACGATGGGAACCGCCTCCACCATGGCGAGCGTGTCGGAGGCACTGGGGCTCCAGTTACCCGGCTCGGCCGCAATCCCCGCCGTGGATTCGCGCCGCTACGCACTGTCGGAACAGGCGGGGATGCAGATCGTGGCGAACGTCGAGGCCGGGCTCAAGCTCTCGGATGTCCTGGACCGGAAGGCGTTCGAAAACGCGATCAAGGTCAACGCCGCCATCGGCGGATCGACCAATGCAATCGTGCACCTCCTGGCAATCGCCGGTCGTATCGGCGTGCAGCTCCGCCTCCAGGACTTCGATGACCTGATCCGCGAGGTTCCGTTCATCGTGAACCTCCAGCCGTCCGGCGAATACCTCATGGAGGATTTTTTCTATGCGGGCGGTCTTCCCGTCGTCATGAAGGAGATCCTGCCGCATCTTCACGGGGATGCCGTCACCGTGACCGGCCGTACGGTGGCCGAGAACGTGGCCGGGGCCAAGAACTGGAACGAGCAGGTGATCCGTCCAGCAGGAGAGCCCATCAATGTCGGCGCCGGCACGGCGATTTTGCGAGGCAACCTGGCTCCGGACGGCGCGGTGATCAAGATCTCCGCTGCGGACGCGGAGCTCATGCAGCACCGTGGCCGCGCCGTGGTGTTCGAGTCGGTGGAGGACCTGCACGCGCGGCTCGATCAGCCCGACCTCGATATCGACGAGACCTGTGTCATGGTCCTCAAGGGGGCGGGTCCCAAGGGCTATCCCGGCATGCCGGAAGTCGGCAACATGCCGCTCCCCAAGAAAGTACTTCAGAAGGGCATCCGCGACATGGTCCGGATATCGGACGCGCGGATGTCGGGAACCTGCTTCGGGACGGTGGTACTGCACGTCGCGCCGGAGGCTGCCGTCGGTGGTCCGCTGGCCCTGGTTCAGGACGGCGACATGATCGAACTCGACGTGCAGCGGCGACGCCTGCATCTCGACGTCGACGATGCCGAACTTCGCCGTCGGCGCGAGGCCTGGGTGGCACCACCGCCCCGGTCCGATCGCGGCTGGGTCAGCCTCTACACGGAGCGGGTGCTGCAGGCGAACGAGGGTGCAGATCTTGACTTCCTGCGTGGTAGCAGCGGGTCAGAAGCACCGCGGCCTTCGCACTGAGTCCGGCGCTCGTGCACGTCATCCTGTATCCGGATTCGATGGCCCTGGACGGGCAGGCGACCGAACACGATGAAGCCGGAGGCAGGGCGGAGGTCGTCGCCTATCCGGGGCGTGACCGTAGCGACGTCCCGGAGGCGGACTGGGCGCGCGTCGACGCCTTGGTCACGGGCCTTCACTTGCCCATCGACGAGGAAGTGATCGACGGTCTCGGGCAGTGCCGGGTCATTACCCGGATCGGCGTTGGATACGACCTGATCGATACCCGCGCGGCCGGCCGGCGGGGCATTGCGGTGTGCAATGTTCCGGATTACGGCACCACCGAGGTTGCCGATCACGCGCTCGCGCTGCTGCTCGCGTTTGCGCGTGGGATCGTGCAGTTCAACGAGCGCTTCATCCAATCCGAGGACCCCGTCTGGGACTATTCGCTTTCGCCGACGGTTACCAGAATTGCGGGCAAGCGACTGGGCGTGATCGGGCTGGGGCGGATCGGGACCGCGTCGGCGATGCGCGCGAAGGGGTTCGGGCTCCACGTTTCCGCGTACGATCCGCACATTCCTGACGGCCAGGAACTCGCTCTTGGGGTCGAGCGTTTTCGCGATCTTCATCAGATGCTTGCGGTCTGCGACTTCGTGACAATTCACTGTCTGGCGAACGAAGAGACGGCTCACCTGATCGACCGGGCCGCCGTTGCGGCGATGAAGCCGGGGGCAGTTCTTGTCAACACCGCCCGGGGGTCCATCGTCGACCTTGATGCGGTGCAGTGGGGGCTGGAGTCGGGGCATCTTGGCGGCGCCGGTCTCGACGTGTTCGCCGAGGAACCGCCATCCGCGAAACACCCGCTGCTCCGTGCTTGGCGCGCACGGGAGGACTGGGTTCGCGACCGGCTCGTGATCACGCCGCACGCTGCCTTCTACAGCGCCGAGGGGTTCGACTTCCTCCGGCGCAAGGCGCTCCGGACCTGCCTCGACTACTTGGAAGACGGCACGTTGAACAACTGCGTGAACACGCAATATCTCCAAGCTGCCTAGGCGCATGTCCCTGTCATCTGCAGGCCTGATCCGGGCAGCTATCCAGATGCTGCATGGGGCGCTCGCCGTGGTGCTGGCCGCCGGATTGTCCTTGTCGAGTGCCTCCGGAGCCGAGGACGGAGGCGGCGATTCCGACTCCTGCCAGTCCTTCGAGGACACCATTGCCCGGGCCGCCGCGCAGTGGCCCAGGTCCCCGCACTACGCGCTAGTGGATCAAATCGGGAGGTCGTTCGTCACCGGGTACAACCGGGTCCGGACCGGAGGCGAGGAACTCGTCGCCGACGAGGTGTGGATCTTCCCGATGCCCGATCACGACACGTGGTTCGCCCTGGCCGGGCACGAGGGCTGCTTCGTGTTCTGGACCGAGCTCGCCCCCGACCTCATGCAGAAACTGATGGCCAACGGCCCGCGCGGCCCAGTCGACTTGCGTGACGAAGAGTTCTGAGGGGCCCGAATCTTCCCGCGCTGGGTCGGGTCGCCCCCGGCCGTCATCTCCTGTGCTTCGCTGACCTGACATTTTTTAGGATGGGAACTTCCCCGTGGAAGCGGGAGTCGAGCCCGCTCCGGTGCCGCAAGGGCCTGGTGGAAATGCATTCCGTCGCGCACGACGACATCGTCCGTCTACCCCCGGGGCGCAGGTGGACGATTTTTCTTCGACGGCCGGGCGCGAAGTGTGAACAGTACGCCGCTGACACGCCGCATTGCGCCAGTCAGTTCAAGGGATCTGGCCACGTTCTCGCTTGACTAACCTGTACGATCCCAGACACCTTCACGCCGGGCATCGTGATGCGCCTGTAGCCCACACCCTCGGAAGAGGCGGGCCCAGTGATCTTGTCGACGACAAGCGTGGTCCCGCCCAGAAGCTGAGCCTGGTCTTCCGCGCTCAGGCGATCGGATGGAAGGCCTTGCGCGACGGCGGAGGGCAGACTGGAGTAGGACGCGGCGCCGTTGGGAGTCACAACGTGGATTTCCTCGATCGCACTGGAGTTGACGATCCGCTGCAGCCTGCCATTGATGTCTTCGGTCGACCAACCGCACGTCTGTGCTCTGTCGACGAAGGAATCCAGGAGTGCCGCCTGCACCACCATCTGCTCGCCCAGAATCTCGTCAAAAACCACTCTGACTCCGTCCAGTCGGCTCCGATCAGTTGAGGCAAAACTCAGGAGTTCGGGGTCGCCGAAAGCCGCAAGTACGGCGGTCATTACCGGTGAAATGTAGGCGTCGCTCAGGTCTGCCCGCTCGGTAAACGCGATGGCGTTGCCGACCTGAACGATTCGACGTCGGTCAACACCGCTCACCCCGACGTACTTGTAGACCTCCTGGTCGATCTCCCGCACCCGCGCTTCCTGGGTGATTACCTTGTCGGCGTCGGGAGAAGCCTGAAGCAACGGGTAGAACTGGGAGGCCTGTGGCTGCACCGCAGGATCCGCATTGAACTGAAACGGCATGAGCTCGCCGCTCTGGTCCCGCACGGTGGTGATGTAGGCGCCGCCGTCCTCGTTCGTAATCCAGACTTCGTCGAGGACGGTGTTCTCCTTGACCGCGTCGAGCCGCGCGACGATGCTGGTCGCGCTGTCGCCTCCGGCCTCCGCCGCCGCAACCAGATGCGCGGCCACACGTGCTTGCGCAGCCATCTGGGCGTCGAGCACGGCATCCAGTGCTCGCGCGATCTCACTCAGGGCAATTTCACTCATTCGCAGACTCCATTGTGCCGGTCGCTCGTGCAGACGTATGCGATCGACACCAAACGTTCCGGAACAGCGCTTCGGGTCCGCATCGAGCGCAGCGCTATCCTAAACCCTGGATAGAGGGCTGCCTAAGATACATTCTGCGCCCAGCAGGACGACTGGGATCCGCCCTTGTCCATCGGAATCCCAAGCACGACAGTAGCCTGCCGACACCGGCATGCGTTCCGGGATGGTGAACTCCCAACTGCACAGGGACGGCTCCGCCAGGTCGGAATCCACCCGCTGCCGGCGCCGTACATTCCCGGTACCGTCAGTTGCTGACGGCATATAGCGGAACGATGCCCCCGGGAAGGCCCCCCGCCTTGGCGTCCAGCCGCAAGGGTGTCTATTTCCGCGAGCAACAAAACCTGACGGAGTGAAGCATCCCGGCATGCATTGGCATGGCGGGAGCGCCGTTTGCGGTCACACAAAGTCGATATGTTGATGGCTTGAACGCCTGACCGGAGACGGGCAAGGGCCAGGGGCAAACAGGGAGACTGTTCATGAAGCGCATGCTGATAGCCGCCGCCGTACTGGCTTCGATGCCAGCGCTTGCGGACGAGGTGACCCTCAGGGGTGTCAGTGCCTTTGCTCTAGGTACGACCTTTTCCCGACCGTTCGAGGCGTTTGTCGACTGGGTCAACGAGCGGGGCAGGGGTGTCCTTCGCATTCAATTGGTCGGTGGTCCCGAGGCCATGCCGCCGTTCGAAGTGGGCAATGCGGTTTCGACCGGCGTCGTGGACATCGCCAACAGCACGAGCGCCTACTATCCGGGTCTGGTACCGACCGGCGACGCGCTCCACCTCGCCACCAACACGGTTCAGGATCAGCGCGCCAATGGCTGCTTTGACAGGATCGACGCCATTCACCGCGAACAGATGAACGTCAAGTACCTGGCCCGCACCGGAGACCACATTCAGTTCCACCTCTATCTCACCAAGCCGATCGAGCGGCCGGATCTGACCGGGCTCACCATCCGCACGACACCTGTCTACCGCGCCATGTTCGAAAAGCTGGGTGCAACCTTGGTTCGCACTGCACCGGGCGAGGTCTATGCGGCGCTTGAGCGTGGTGCGATCGACGGATACGGCTGGCCCTTGCAGGGCGTGACGGACCTTGGTTGGCAGGAGCAGACCCGCTACCGCGTTGATCCCGGGTTCTACCAGGTAGACGTGAACTTTCTGGTCAATCTCGACACTTGGAACAGTCTGAACGCCGCACAAAGGACGGTCCTGGCGGAAGGGGCCGCGTGGATCGAGGCAAGGAACCGCGATAACGTCGAGATCAATTCGGCCGAGGCCGAGAAGCAGGCCGAGGCCGGGGTCGAAGTCATCATCTTCAGCGAGGCGGGGACCGACTACTGGCTGGAAACTGCGCAGACGGAGGGGTGGGCCATCGTTGCCGGCTATGACGCCGATATCGCCCGGGATCTGCAGGCCTGCCTTCTTCAATAAACGATGTCGGTCCGGAGTACGCCCTGCCGGTGAACGGTGATCGATGACCGGCTGGGCCGGCAGGGCGTTTGACGGGCTGCTTCGCGCTCTGGCATGGGTGGCTGCGGGAATCCTGTCCGCAATCGCCGTCTCGATTCCCGTTGACCTCGTGCTGCGGGGAGTGTTCGAAACCTCGATCTACGGGCTCCTGGATGCGATCGAGTACGGGTTGCTCGCAGTGACGTTCCTGGCGGCGCCGTGGGTTCTCTCGGTCAACGCCCACGTGTCCGTGGATCTCGTCGCTCGTGCTCTTAAGGGGCCTGCTCGCCGCCTGCTGGAGGGGTTGGCCAACGTCGCTGCAGCCGGTGCGACATCGGTCTTTCTTTGGTTCTCGGTTGCCGCGTTGCTGCAGTCGGTCGAGCGCGGAACGATGATCCGGACCGCGTTCAGCATTCCCGAGTGGTGGGTTCTTGCGGTCCCGCCGGTTGCGATGGCGCTGATCCTTGCCGAATTCGGACGCAGGCTTGCTCGAGGCTCCGGCCGGCCGGCCGGGATCGGACTCTAGTGGACTGGGTCGTAACCCTGACCCTGATGCTGGGCGGCCTCGGGGCACTGCTGCTCCTTGGCGTGCCGGTTGCCTTCTCCTTCCTGGCCGTGTCGGTCGTCGGGGCTTGGGAGATCCTGGGGGAGGAGCGCGGGTTGGTACAGCTGGCCAGGAACTCCGCGCAGAGCGTCGCCAATTTCCAGCTGGTCCCGATTCCTCTCTTCATCCTGATGGGAGAACTCCTGTTCCGGAGCAGAGTTGCGGAGCGTGCGATTGACGCCGTCGAGCGGGTGGTGACGCGTGCGCCTGGGCGGCTCTCGGTCGTGACCGTGTTCGGCGGGACGATCTTCGCCGCCTTGTCAGGCTCGACCATCGCCAACACTGCGATGCTGGGCTCGACCCTGCTTCCCCGGATGTTGGAAAAGGGCTACCACCCCTCCATGGCGATGGGTCCGATCATGGCCTCCGGGGCGATCGCGATGCTCATTCCGCCTTCGGCACTGGCCGTCCTTGTCGGGAGCCTCGCGGGAATCTCGATTGCCGGGCTGATGGTTGCCGGAGTGGTCCCGGCGTTGCTCCTGGCAGTTCTCTTCATCGTCTACATCATGGTTCGTTGCTCGGTGACACCGACGCTGGCTCCGCCTGAGGATGGTCCGTCGACGACTTGGGATGAGCGCTGGCGTCCGTTTCTCGTCCATGTGGCACCGCTATTCGTGCTGTTTGCCGTCGTGATCGGGAGCCTTCTGGCCGGGTTTGCGACCCCGACCGAGAGTGCTGCGCTCGGTTGCGTCGCGGCATTCGGAATCTGCCTGGCCTATCGCTCGCTGACGCTGGAACGACTGGGACGGGCGTTGATGGAGACGGTCAAGCTGTCTGTGATGATCCTGTTCATCATCGCGGCGAGCCAGAGCTTCAGCCAGGTACTCAGCTTCTCGGGAGCCACATCGGGTCTAATCGAGACGATCCGGGACCACGAACTGGCGGCTACCGGCGTACTGCTTGGCATGATCGCGTTGTTGCTGTTTCTCGGCTGCTTTATCGATCAGGTGTCGATGCTCATGGTAACGGTGCCGATCTTCGTGCCGCTCGCCGCCGACGCAGTGATCGACCCTCTGGTCCTCGGCATCGTGTATCTGCTCACGATGGAGATTGCTCTGTTGACCCCGCCATTCGGACTGCTGCTGTTCGTCATGCGCGGGGTGGCACCGGAAGGCATCGGAATCCGTCAGGTCTACTCCGCCGTTGGGCCGTTCCTGGTCATCAAGCTATTTGTCCTAGCACTCGTGGTTTGGCTGCCCGTCATTGGTACCTGGCTGCCAGCGCAGCTGACGCCCTAGACGAGCGTCTTGTCCACCGTCGGCTGCACGTCGCCCAATAGGGATGCCCATACCTCTACATGCCGCGGGCAGCGGCCCCTCCGATGCCTTCAGCGATGCTCCCGAAGCATTGATGGCCTTCGACTACTGGGCCGCAGCACCTGATGCCAGGCTCTCGAGTTCCGCGTTCAGTCCCTCGCCCTGTTCGTCCATTAGTGCGGCGTCTCGCAGTCTGCGGAGCCGGTCGGCAGCGTCAGGTCGGTTGCGCAGCACCGGCAAGGTGCCCAGCACCTTGTCGAACTTGGATTCTCCGCGGCTACGGGTATCCGAGTAGCCCTTGATCAGCCGTCGGCAGGCAAGGATCTCTTCCGCCAGTCGCAGATCGTGCGATGCGGTTTCGAGCGCCACGTCCAGCCACTCGTTCAGGTGTGCGGCCTCAGTCCGGTGACGAAACAGGCTACGGCGCCATTTCTTCATCCCAGCGAGCACGTACAGAACACCAAACCACACGAGTCCGTTGGTCCTGACCTGCCGCCCCCGGTTGACCCGACGATCGAGCCAGCGAGCGAGCCGGGGCCGCGCAGTGATCCATGCCCCCAGGTTAGCGGGCATCGTTCCGCAGACCTCTTCGATCCGGGGATGCATGAATTCGGTGATGCGGGCAACGTCCCCGGCTTGGAGGCCCATGTCCTGCCGCACCCGGGTGAACCGGGAACGTCGAGTCTTGAGATCTGCGACCCGGATCACGTCGTCATAGACCATGGCGTTAGCGACGTACTTGGCCGCCGCTGCCGACAGGGCGTAGTCACCATGATCAAGCGCAAGGAATCCCTCCAGATGGTGGAGATATTCCTCGCCGTAGCCGAGATCCTGGAAGTCCACCACGTGGCGGAGCCCGGCATCGGCCATTGCCTGGACCGGGGCGGGCCAGGCGGCCAACCGCGCCTCCAGTCGCGTCCACCCTGCAAGCAGCCGGTCAGGGCCCTGGGGACTTTCTTCGGGGGCGGCCGTCTTCCCTGCAGGGGGAGCGATACCCCGTGCGGCATCCGTGAATGCCTGCAGGCTTGCGTCGACGCCGCGACCTGAAGCCCGAATCACGCCCACAAAGCTTTCTTCCGGGAACGGCAGTGCCCTTGAAGCTGCGAGAGCGCCGAAGAGGCTCGCCGATATGACCGAACCTGCCGCCACGGCGACCTTCTGGTAGTCGGCCGTGATGGTCCGCTTCGCCGCCTTTTCGATCGCGGCGAAGACCTTCTCTGTCTGTGCCTGGCCGTCACCGGGGACGACTTTTTCCGACACGGCATGGATGCGATGCGTAGACGCGATCAGCGTCGTGCGGTCTGCGGTCACGAACCCGCGGAGGACGGCGCGCCCGGCCTCCATCAGTTCGGCAGCAATCAAGATGTCGACGTCACCGGCGGATGGCGCAAGCGCAAAGACGGGGGCGCGCTCGCTCTTCGGCGACATCTCAAGGTAGTAAATCGTGGCTCCGGTCCGCTGGGCCACGCCGGCGACCGCCGTCGACTGGACATGCCAGCCATTGGCTTCGGCCAGCGCAACGATCCAGCCCGTGAGTACCCCTCCGCCTTGCCCCCCGACGGCGAGAATGGCGATCTTGAGGACTTCGGGCGCTGTCACGTGCTGTCTCCGAACACGAGCCGCCGACGGTCCCGTCGTGCCTGCAGGAACCGGATCACGACGCCGCTGGCCCGGGCGGTGAAGCGTTCCCAGGACCCGGGGTTCCGGACGTGGTCCACGCGGTGGAAAGAAGGACAGAGAACTGCCGCGTCGGCGACTTCGCCGCAATTCCCACAGCCAACACAGCTTTCGTCGATAGCGGCGACCGGATCGTCACGCAGGGGATCGTCGAGCGTCTTGACAGAGAGCGACGGGCATCCGGAAAGGCGCATGCAGGCGTGGTCGCCCGTACAGACATCCTCGTCGACGCCGAAGCGGGGCACGACCACGCGCTTCCCGGACCTGATGGCCTCGTTTCGGAGCGGTCGCTCGCGGCGCTGCAGGTTCAGCATGCATTCGGAGGACGCGATGATGACCTTCGGCCCCGTCGCCTCCGTGGTCAGCGCCTCGGTCAGGAGTTCCTTGAGCCGGCGCACGTCGTAAGTGCGGTCAACCTGCTTCACCCACTGGACGCCAAGGCCCCTGATCGCGTCAGCGATCGCATGTTGGGTTGACCTTGAAGCCTTTTCGGCTCGTGAGGACGGAACGTCCTGCCCACCCGTGGCTGCCGAATAGAAGTTATCCACGACCACGATGACGTTGTCGCTCTTGTTGTAGACAGCGTTTCCGATCGACGCGTTCAAGCCGCTGTGCCACAGTCCGCCGTCGCCGATGAAGCTGATCGACCGGCGGGATCCTTTGGCGCTCAGTCCGGCAGCCGACGCAGGCCCGAGGCCGTAGCCCATGGTCGTGGACCCGATTTCGAAGGGCGGCAAAGTCGAAAACAGATGGCAGCCGATATCACCGGCGATGTGGTGGGGACCCAGTTCCTCCTCTACCAGCTTGGTGGCGGCGAATATCGGACGCTCCGGACACCCGGTACAGAATCCGGGCGGCCGTCCCGGAACGGCGTCCGAGAGATCGGGAACCTCCAGAGCGGCGTCGGTTGCGGTTCGGTGTTCGTCAGGAAGACAGGAAGCCCCATGCTCACGCAGGAACCGGGCCACACCGTCCATCAGGACGGTGCCCGTGTATTCGCCGGCCATGGGAAGGATTCCCTTGCCGACCAGGGTGCATGAGGCACTCTTGCGGTAAAGGATGGCGGCGATGGCGTCTTCAATGTAGGCGGGCTGTCCCTCCTCCACGATCAGCACGGCTTTCTTATTTCCGCAGAATTCGAGTACTTCCGCGTCGACAAGCGGATACGTGACGTTGAGCACGTAGAGCGGGATGGCGCTGGCGCCGTACGCGTCGGCGAGTCCCAGCCGTTGCAGAGCCCGGATGACGCCGTTGTACATCCCGCCCTGCAGGATGATGCCAATCTCGCCATCGTCACCGAGACGTTCGTTCAAGCCTTGGTCCCGGATGAACTGCACGGCCGCCGGCAAGCGGTCCATCACCTTTTCCTGCTCATGGCGATAGGTGTTCGGGGGCAGCGTGATCCGGTCTGCGCGACGGCGGGGATGCTCCAGCGCCTCGCGTACCGTCAGAGGGGGCCGCTGGTTGTCCCGCGCCTCGAACGCGCCATAGACATGGCAGGCTCGGATCCTGACCTGGAGGATCACCGGAGTGTGCGATGCCTCTGACAGCTCAAACCCATCCCGCACTGCCTTCACCATGGACGGTAGGTCCGGCCGCGGATCGAGGAGCCAGAGCTGAGATTTGGTGGCGAACGCGTGTGATCGCTCCTGCATGATCGAGGAGCCCTCGCCGTAGTCCTCCCCGAGGATGACCAGGGCGCCACCCGAGACGCCCCCGGAGGACAGATTGGCCAGCGCGTCGGCCGCTACGTTCGCTCCGACCGGTCCCTTGAACGTTACGGCCCCACGGATCGGGTAGTTCACGGAGCCCGCCAGCATCGCGGCGGCGGCCGCTTCGGAAGCATTGGCTTCGAAATGAATGCCGAGCTCGTCCAGAATTTCCTCTGCATCCGAAAGGACATCGATTAGATGGGAGACAGGTGCGCCTTGGTAGCCCCCGACGTAACCGACGCCGCATTCCAGCAGGGCCTTCGTGATCGCCAGAATCGCCTCGCCGCGGAACTCCTGTCCGGCGCCGATCCGGAGATGCTGAACTTCCTTTGCAAACGAGCGCTCGGCCATTGGGCTTGCTCCTCAACCGCACAAGGAATTATGCACCTTTACCAGGGAAATTTTGCTGCACGCATATTGGGCGTCAGTCTCCGGCGTCGTAGGCACGCATGGATGCAGAGATCTACAAATCCAGTGCCCGCTCAACAAACCCGCTACGTAAACGCCGATACGCATTTTTTCTTGACCTCAGAGCGATGCGTGGCTTGCGGCGAGTTGGTGTGTTGATTGCCGACACCCAATATACAGAGGGTACCGAAATCCGGCATTCCCTTACTCGAGTCCGCTGCCCTAACATGCAATCGATCTGCTCTATTTATTGGGCACTGCAGACCTGACGCAATCCCCGCAACGCCCCAAGAGGCAAGTGCGTGCCATTGCCTTCAGAGGTCCCTTACGGGCACGATGTCCGGGAAGAGCAGAAGGGAGACTTTGTTTGGCGGGCCATTAGCAGACAAATATACATACGATAGTACTGACGTGATCTGGGCGCGCCACAAGTCATTTCGGATAGCATTGCGGAAAATAGCTTGTAGAGAAAATGAGCTGTCCTTCAACATTCGACAAAAAACTATATCATTGGCCGTCTACCAAAGATTCTCTAATCCTATGGCGGTGTTGTCCGTGCTGTGGATACGCGAGGTAGTGGATGGATGAGCAAATTGGATAAGCGCTGGCCAGCCAAGGATAGATGTGGACATAACGTGGGACTGGCACTAGGCGAAACGTCTGGGCAAGCCCGCCAATAAAGTGCTTGGGCAGCCAATTGGTTGATTCACCCGTTTCCGAACTTAACTGAATCTATTTATGTTTACATTGGTTGGTGATTATCTTATGTTCAAGTTTCTCCCGTCGATCTTGAACCCGTGGGGCCGCTGTCATGCGTACGAAGTTTTCCATGTGTCGAGTTGTGTTGGCCAGCATCTTCGCGTCGACGCTTCTGGTCCCCGGGGCGCACGCGCAAGAGGATGGCTTGACAACTCTTGAAGAAGTCGTCGTCGTCGGCTCGCGTCGGCAGCAGCCCCGTTCGGTTGCCGACTCGCCCGTCCCGGTCGACGTTATCTCTGGCGAGCAATTCAGCCGGACCGGTAACACAGCCGACGCCACCGATAATCTGCAGGCTACGGTCCCGTCGTTCAACGCCACTACGGCATCGGGCGATTCCGACAGTTTTTCCAGGCCCGTGTCATTGCGCGGCATGGCCCAGGATCAGATCTTGCTGATGGTCAACGGGAAACGACGTCATCGTTCGTCAGTGATAGCGCAATTCGCTCCGGCTGCCGGAACCGGTGCACAAGGGCCCAACATCGGCATGATCCCACCGATCGCCGTGGAAACCGTCGAAGTTCTTCGCGATGGAGCCTCTGCGCAATACGGGGCGGATGCCATTGCAGGGGTCATTAACTTCCGTTTGAAAGACACAGCAGATGGTGGCGAGACTCGGCTCCATTACGGGCAATTTTATGAAGGAGAAATGAGCACCAGGTGGGAAAGTAACGTGGGTGTTCCACTTGGCACCAACGGTTTCGCTAACATCAGCATGGACATTGCAGACAACGATGGCCTTTCTCGCGGGTTCCAGCGATCGGACGCTCAGGCGTTGATTGACCAGGGGGTCATGGGAGTTGGCGCCGACTCGCCGTTTGGTGATGGTTTTGCGCAGAGTTGGGGACGTCCGGAAACTCGGAACATCCTTTTCTTCGTCAATACCGGGTATGAGATTTCCGACAATTCAGAAGCCTATCTGTTTGGCAACTATGCCAGCACCACCGGACGATTCCGGTTTTTTTTTCGCCCTCCCGACCACCCGATGCGAACCCTCTGGCTGGCGGAACGGGGCTACATGGGACCGGTACTTGATACCGGATATACGCCCTACCTAGACGGAGAACAGCTGGATACCAGCATGGTAGGGGGTGTCCGTGGACTTCTCGCCAATGGCCTTTCGTACGACGTAAGTGCCGCGGTGGGTTCCAATGAACTTGACCACTACCTGCACAACGCCGTGAGTTACGCCATTGATCCGGAGCCGGACGACATCGGGAAGCGGTCGTTCTACATCGGTGCCTACGGACAGCAGGAAACCAACCTCAATGCGGACTTTACGAAGCTAGTGACGGACGAACTGCACTTTGCTTTCGGCGCGGAATGGCGTGAAGAGACCTGGCGACTTCGCCAGGGCGAACCCGATTCTTATCAGGGTGAGTATCAGGGGCAATTTGGGACTTCTCCGGCCGGCATGGAGGGGTTTAGGCCCGAAAACGAGGGTACTTGGTCGAGGGATAACTTCGGCTTGTACGCGGAGTTGGAACAGGATGCGACCGACCGGTTGTTCCTGCAGTATGCGCTCCGTTACGAGGATTATTCGGATTTCGGTGACGTCGTGATCGGAAAGGCCGCCGCTCGTTTCAATGCTACTGACAACATGGTCCTTCGGGGGTCCGTTTCCACCGGGTTCCATGCTCCCACTCCAGGACAGTCGAACTTCCAGCGTGAAACAACTACGTTTGATTGCCCGCAGGCTGATGCCGGATTCATTGGAGACTGTGTCCTCGGAGACGTGAAACCCGGCAGCGCTGCGGCAGTTGCCCAAGGCGGTGGTCCGCTCAAGGAGGAGGATTCGATCAATTTCACCGTGGGAACTGGATTCCAGTTGGGCGCGTTCGGCAACGTAACGGTCGATCTCTACCGCATTGACGTGGAAGACAGGATTTACAAGGTAACGCCGACCGGGGTACACACGGATGCTAACGGCAACGTCACGCAGGACGTTGCGGCTGCAACGAGGTTCGCCGGGGCATCGTTTTTCACAAATGTATTGGACGTACGTTCTTCTGGATTGGACTTGGTCCTGACGAAGGAGATCAGCTGGAGCGACAGCGTGCGGTCGGATGTGACGTTCGCATACAATTACAATGATTTTGAAGTTGTCGGCCAGGATGAAATCAACGGCCAGCGGCTGGTGGATGATGACCAAGTAGCGGGAGTTGAACACAGCTACCCGCAACACCGTTTTGTGGCTGGTATCAATACGACGTTTGGAGGCTGGGATTTCCTGGTCAGAGCCAACTACTTCGGCAAACATTACGATGTCGATAGGGGAAGTATCCCGGATGGTACGTCGTCCCCGATTGATCCAGTCGTGTTCGTTGACGTCGAACTCGGTTACCAGCTGAATGAAACGTTGAGGCTGGTAGCGGGGGCATCGAACATTTTCGACGAGTACGTCGACAAGGTGGACCCCGACAAATACGCAAATCGATACGGCAACGGGTTGCCCTATCCCCGTAGAGCAGCGCCGAACTACGAGGGCGGCTCCTGGTATGTCCGGGCGCAGTATACGTTCTAGTTCGGATGGCGCCCGCAGGCTGATCGGGAACAGCACACACGATGCTGCTTCCGATCAGCCATTAAGCGTTGATTCTCCAGAGAGACGGCAGAGCAAGGCAGTTGCTGCATCAAATTGAATTGGCGGCCCGATTCGGTTTGAAGGTGCTCTGTTCGTGATGCGTGCTCTGACCGGCACGGGACCGGGTCGGTCAAGTGTCGCGGGACAACGGCGCCTCGGCAAGCTGTAAGTGTCCCCCGACTAGGTAGCTGGTTGCGCAGCTTTGCGGACTGATAGGCGACTGTCCCAGAAGTAAACCATCAATGCAGCTCGTACGTCGCTAGGACGATGGATTGTGTCTGCGGCGGCCCGAACATGCCTGTCTTTGCATCGTCGCGCTCTGACGTCAACGGCGATCGACGCCCGGCAGAGATCCGCCGTCGCGGCCGATCTCCGCGAAGGCTTGAGAACGAGCCGCTGCTACCGCACTTCATTCACAATGGTTTGTCAGAACGTGGCATCAATCCGCGTATACCAAATACGTCCTGACAGACCGTACGTTGCGTCCGGATTGTACAACATCCCCCAGCCTAGCGCGTTATTCAATGTTTCGGAGCAAGAATTGCTGATCTCGTCTGGGTATTGGTCCAGAAGATTGTCAACGCCCACCGTAAGCCGCACTCCGCTTGCCAGGCGCCAGCGCACAGAGGCGTCCGCGATCCAAGCGGGACTGATTTCACCGGGGCAAGTCGGGTCACTAATCAACCACTGAGGAGAAGCCTTGCCAAAATAGTTGACGCCGAAATTGAGTTCCAGCGTATTGTCGTCGGTCCAGCTACCAGATATTCGATGCCGTTGCTGCGGTACACCTTCTTCGATATAGGATCTCGTCGACGAGGAAATGGCCTCGATCTCCCTGTCGATATCGGTTTGGTTGAAATGCAGGGCGCCAACGAGCGTGAGTAGCCCGTCCATAAAGGCCCAGTCCCGGCTGGTCACAATGTCGAGGCCTGACGTCGTGGTATCCACTGCGTTGGCGAAGAACTGGATGTTCGTGATGTGCTGAATTCCCCGTTCTGCGGCTAGGCGGGCGCAGGCAGCGGCATCACCGACCGAACAATCGGGATCGTGTTTAACGAGCGCTATTCGGTCGCGGATATTGATCCGGTAAATGTCGGCCGAGAGCGAGAGGTCAGGAGACGGCGTCCATACAGCACCGAAACTAAGGTTGCGGGAGGTTTCGTGCTGCAGGTCGGTAGAACCCTCGCCAAAGAACTCGAATGCGGCGCCATCCTCCAGATGCGCTGTGACTGAAAGGCCTCCGCCCCGGTCGCCGGAAAAAACAATCGTGTTGAACCCCAACTGGGGAAGGCTCGGGGCCCGGAATCCCGTCGAGGCAGTAGTTCGCAAGGAAACCGAAGGTGTCATGTCAATCCGGCTCCCAACCATTCCAGTAATCTTGCTGCCGGCGCCTTCGTAGCGTTCGAAACGGGCAGCGGCTTCGATATTCCAGTCTGCCGAGAGGTCGTGCCGGAAGTCCGCCCACAGTGCTTGGCTATCGCGATCCCGCGCCCCGAATTGCGCGTTGACCGGGGAATAACCGGGGTAGCCCTGATGACCGCAGGTAGCAAGCTGGTTGGCTTGGTCGATCGTTCCGTCTTCGGCGATGATAACCGCCCGCTCAGGGGGAGGCGTGGGCTTGATGTCGGCGTTGTCGGGAAGCCCGCAGCCCCATGCCGCAAATTCGCCGGCCCGGATTCCAAAACTCTCCTGCCGGTACTCGGCGCCGAAAGCAGCCTCGATGGCTCTGCCGCCAATACCTAGTTCCCCGGCTACGTCGAGGTCCAACGACCAGTTGTCAAGTTTTGTGCCGCCGCCGTCGCCTGACGACGGGCCCGCGTTGGCACGAATTTCACCAAATGTGATGTCGGCAAGACTGCGTCCGCTATTCAGTTCGCGCTGCAACCAGTCGGCAGCCCACGATGAATTGATGCTGTCGGTAGCACCGAAGTCGAAGGTATTCGCGCCGAAGCTCCAGCTCACGTCCGCGTCCCACCCGCCTAACGGCGACCGATAACCGACCGTGATTGCCTGGTCTTCCGACGTGGAGTCCTCAAACGGCAGAAAACCGTCTGGATAGACCGGACCAACGAGTCGCTCCACGGCCCATGCAGGGTCCCGCCAAGCGCCGCTCGAACGACCGTTGCGCGACGACCAGCCGCCGAACGCATACAGTTCGTTGCCATTGGCAGTTGGAGCTACCGCATTGAGGAACAGGCTCCGAATGTCATGCTCGGGTGCGCCGACGACACTTTTTCGTCCGATCGGCGGAACGTGCGGGCCTAGGACGTCAAGGTGGCTAGTGTCGAAGGCCCGATCAATTCGCTGTTGGTCAAAAACCTCAGCGGTAAGGTTGAGCGCCCCGTCCCCGGCAAGCGCAACACCGATATTCGAGGATGCACCGACATGCCGTCCATCGCCCTCGCCGGTAATGCCTACCCGCACGCTGGCTGTCGATTCGAGGGGATTTTCCCTGAGTACGATGTTGATGACTCCACCAATGGCGTCAGAGCCGTACTGCGTGGCGGCGCCATCGCGGAGGACCTCAATTCGCTCAATAGCGCCGAGTGGAATTGCTCGGAGGTCCGCGCCAGTGGTTCCTTGACCGGCAGCTTCGAGAGGACGCGGAAATGAAATGCTGTGTCGGCGCTTGCCGTTGATCAGGAGCAACGTGTGATCGGCACTCATACCTCGTAGGGCTGCAGTGTGAAAAAGTCCCCCATCGCCGAGAACGTTTCGCTTTGAATTGAATGATGGTGCCGTCTTTTGGAGTGCGACCGTGAGATCTACGGAACCTGTCGCCGTGATCTCTTGGATTTCGTAGACATCGACGGGCACGGCGAGGTCCTCAACCGCTACTCCGCGGACACGGGTACCAACCACCACGATTTCACCCAACGTCAGGGCGACGCTATCGCCGTCGCTTCCCATATCGTCCTGCGAAAACCCCGACAGTGGCGATACGCAAGTAGCAACCAATACCGCAGCGAGCATGAACCGAATCGCTGACATGTCCAACCTCC
Organism: Alphaproteobacteria bacterium; assembly: GCA_965215575.1. Lineage (GTDB taxonomy): Bacteria > Pseudomonadota > Alphaproteobacteria > TMED109 > TMED109 > VXPW01. The sequence goes on along the minus strand of OZ244069.1, from coordinate 272,273 downwards.
TCTTGGTGGTATGCACGGGTTGCTGGAAGCACATCTGATCCATAGCATGCAAGAATCGGAAAATCAATTATGCTAAAAGGCGTGCGTGTTTCTCATAGCATCCCGACAACATGATGGAATTTTGCAAAATATCATGCAATTGAATTTTTGCCCACAACTAACTATTACAAATTACGAAAACGGGCTTTGCTTTCCGGTTTGTTTGGAAATACTTGTAGCATCGTGTTGATTGTGAATCTGGTGCAAATTAGCCTTTCATTCCGGATGAGAACTCAGGAACGCATCATGTTGAAGATTTGAAGCACAAAAAGGCCGTGACCGGGTTGTTCATTTGTCCAGGATCGCCCAGGCGGCCTTCTTCCCGGATTCCATGGCACCTTCCATGCCTCGGGCGATGCGGGACAGATGTTCGCCACAGAATTGGATTCGACCGTGTGGCCGTCCCATTTGCGAGGCGAAACGGGAAATCTGCCCTGGCTTGTAGTACGCCCAGGCTCCGCGCGCGTACGGGTCCTGATCCCACGCCTTGAGCCCCAGATACTCAAGGTTTCCCTTGGAAGCTGGCCGAGCCAGCTCGATGGCGTCCAACACGGCGTTTGCCGCTTCCCGTTCCGGTAGGCGATCTAGGCGTCGCGCGTTGGGCCCCATGATCCACGCGGTGAAACTCGTGACTTCCTCGGGATTATCACCGTTGCGAGCAGCTGCAAGCATGCCGGCCAGTCCGTCTGTAAAGATGCTAGGCGCATGTCCGTCCTCGTCCCAGAAGCGGGAGCGGTGCCCGAAATACACTTGCGTTACCGGCTGGGAGTCCAAAGACAGGAAAGCTTCGCGTTGCGGGCTTGGGAGTGGCGGATCGATCGCTACGTCACGGAGAACGCTAATCGGCAATGAACAGACGACGTGGCGCGCCACGTGCACCTCGCCGTCAGCACATTGAACCTCCGCTTTGTGTCGACCTGTCCTGATTGCGGTGACTGTCTTGCCGAACTGAACGTCGTTGCCGAGGAGCTCCGCCATTGCCTCCGGAATTCGCTGCACGCCGTTCTTGACCGTATAGCCGAGTACGCCGTCGGGGGCCGAGCGACGTTGGGCGATGGAAAAGGCGGCCCGGAAGAACAGGAGCAACGCCGATACATCTCCGGCATGATCTCCGAAACTCGGGTTAAGGTCGTAGGCAAGCCGCACCGCCGCTCCGTCTAGTCCCAACGCCATCAGCCACGATCGCACGGACACATCGTGCATCGCGAATTCGGGATCGAGCCACCGCTCGGGAGCCGGTAGAGGGTTATCCTGAACCGCCAGCGTGCGATGCAGGGTCCAGGGCATTTGCGCTTTGAACGTCTCCGGGAAGGCATTGCGCGGATGCTCGGGCCATTCGGCTTGTCGTATCAGCTCGCCGTCCAGCACCAAGTCTTGTTCCCGGAAGAACGCAAGCATCGGGGTGACGTCGACCAGTTCGATGCCGGCCCGCGCGCAGACCGAGGTGATCCGGCCGTAGCCAGCCCCGATATAGGTTCCGCCAGCCTCCTGCGAACGGCCCGGTTGCTGCATCGAATGCACCCGGCCCCCGACCTGGTCCCGGGCTTCAAGCACTTGCACGCGTGCGCCGCCATCTTGGAGGTGAAGGGCCGCGTTGAGACCGGAGAGACCGGCACCGATTATCACGACGTCGGAAACCGAGCGGTTGCTCATCGGAACCACCGTGGTCCTGGCAAGGGACTTCCACAAATCGCGGTACCCGGGAGGCCTGGTCTCCCCGACAGGCAACAGTTGGAAGGACAGAGGTCGTGGCTCGGATCGTGACGGCCGAGGGCAACCCGCTCGGCGTTTGCCCCCGAGCGCTCCCGGAGGAGATCGCAGATCATGGCGACGAATGCCGGATGGGTTCCGACCGTACCGGCACGAACGAGGTTGATGCCGGCCTTATCAGCTGCGGCTTTTGCCTCTTGGTCCAAGTCCAGAGTCACTTCCAGGTGATCACAAACAAAGCCGATCGGCGCGGCCACGACGTCCCTCTCACCGCGCTCCGTCTCTTCCACCAAGGCGTCACAGATGTCCGGGCCGAGCCATCGCTCGCCGCCATAACGCGCATTGTTGCTCTGGTAGACAAGCCGCCATCGGCGCGGATTTTGGTCCCGAAGAGCGAGGCTCACGAGCCTGCATGCTTCGCGCAATTGGGCCACATAGGGGGCGTTGCGAGCGGTTGCTTCCGGCAGGCTGTGGGCGGTGAAAAGGATCGGCGTTCGGGACCTCCGCTCGGGTGGGATTTCCGCGAGCGCTGAGCACACCCGGCCGGCAAACGCTTGGAGGAAGCCGGGATGGTTGTAGCCGTACCGCAAGCGGTCGATGACCGGAGCCTCTCGCCGCCCTTCCGCGGCATGATGAAGATCCTCCCGATAGCGCCGGCAGCCGTTGTAGGAGCCAAAGACGCTGGTGATGAACGCGGCCGCGCGCTCGATTCCGTCGGCCTCCATCGTCCGAAGGGTGTCGGACAGGAACGGATGCCAGTTGCGATTTCCCAGATAGACGGGTAGCGCAAGCCCTCGACGCGCGAGCTCGCCCCGCGCGGCGCTCACCAGATTTCGGGTGTGCGCGGCGATGGGACTGACGCCGCCGAATCCCGCGTACCGGTCCACGATCTTGCGCCGTGCAGTATTCGATAATTTCAGACCACGGAGCACATTGTCGAGGAACGGCTCCACATCCTCCATGCCCTCAGGTCCGCCGAACGAAACGATCAGGAGTGCGTCGTACCGCCTCGCAGTTTGGTCGACAAACGGCGCTTCGCTCACTCCAGGCAACCATCCGGGCTAGTTCCGCGTCCCTGCCATGCCACGCGCCCGACGAAGAACGGGCCTAAGCTTTCCAGGTACTGGGAGGTCTGTTCGGTGCTCCGCATTGCCTGGACGACGGCCGACAGCGGGTGCAGGTCGGCACCGACGAGTCCGACGACGAAATCGTTGTCGTGCTTGTCGAGGCCGTGGCAGGAAAGTCGGATGTCGTGGGCGAGACCGGCTGATCCGAACCGGTGACCGAGAGAACCGTGTTCGGCAAGGATTCGCCGCTGGTCGTTCGCATCCAGGGCCGCGAAACCCTTGGCGCGCCGCAGCGGGTACCAGACGGCCCAGCGCAATGCCGGGTCGGTGATCCGGGAGATCGGCCGATCGAAAAGCACATGCTCGAGGTCGGCCTCGTAGCCGATCGAGTACGTGCGGCCGAACATCTCGAACTCCTCCTTGCGCCGCAGGCTGGCAAACGGAGCCGTGTTCAGGAGCGCGCGGATCTCGCTCACGAAACAGTCGGGATCCTCGCTGGCCATCACGAGTCCGATTCCCTGGGGATCACTGACGTCCAGGTACAGCGCACCGACTATGTCGGCCTCCCGCAGCGCTTCGATCACGGCGGCGGGGTCCGCGCACCGCCCGTAGGCGGTGAACTTCATGAAGAGCCGCCGGTCCAAGGAGATGCGTTCGGCTCCGCGTGTCCCCTTTTCGCTGAGGTCTGGCGGCGGCGGTCCAAAACCCGGTGCGGGCGCCGATTCCGCCTTTTCTGCTTCGGTCACGATGCGGGTCGCCCACGCCGACCGGGTGACCCGCGCCAGGAACGTCCCCCGACGTTGCCGGACCGGATGGTTCTGCGTCGGATTCCGCCGCCGTCACCGTGAGCGCGGGTCATGGCGAGGTCCTCGTCACCGCTGTTTTTCTGCATGGACTACCTCCACGAGCGCCTCGACGCTTTCGACCGGCGTGTTCGGAAGGATCCCGTGGCCCAGATTGACGATGTGGCCAGCGGGCTGCACCCGGTTTAGCAGTGTCCGGGCGGCTGCTCGCGTCGGCCCTGGGCCTGCGGTCAGAATCGCAGGGTCAATGTTGCCCTGTACGGCGAGCTTGTGTCCATGCCGTTGCTGCAAGGAGCAGAGGTCAACCCGCCAGTCCACCGCCAGACCTTCCGCCGGCAGGGAGGCATAGGCGTCCACCAGATGGGGCGCGTTGTTCAGAAACAGGATGCGCTTGATCCCGGCAGCACCGACGGTCCGGAGCATGGTCTCGAGATGGGGCCGGACGCGCCGCTCCCAGCTGTCGAGCGGCAGGATTCCGGCCCAGGAGTCGAAGATCTGGACCGCGCTTGCGCCGGCCTCGCCCTGGCGGATCAGGTAGTCCGCCATCAGCCGGGAAAGACGGGAGAGAAGCCGGTCGAGGGCGGCGGGCTCGGCTGCGGCAAACGCGCGCAGGTCGGGAAAATCCTTGACCCCCCTGCCTTCCACGAGATATGCGGCCAAGGTCCAGGGGGCGCCGCAGAATCCGAGTAGCGCGGTCTCTGCCGGAAGTGCACCTCGGACCATTTCGATAGCGGCGATAACCTCCGGCGCGACCGATTCGGGTTCGGTATCGGGAAGGGCCGCAACGGCCTCGGCGCTCCGGATCGGAGTTGCCACGACAGGTCCAGGGGCGAACTCGAAATCGATCCCCAGGGCAGGAAGGGGGCTCATGATGTCGGCGAAGATGATGGCTGCGTCGAGCGGGAACCGACGGATCGGCTGCAGCGTGACCTCGGCGGCAAGATCGGGCTGGCCCGCCAGATCCTTGAATCCGTACTGCTCGCGCAGTCGGCGGTACTCGGGCAGGTAGCGGCCGGCCTGGCGATTGATCCAGAGCGGTCGGCGCACGCTGTGCTTTCGCGCGAGCGCGCTCTCGAACAGGGTCGGCGCCGCGTTTTCCATGTGCGTGACCGCGGCTGCTGATCGATTCACCAGGCGGCTCTCACGATCGACGCGGGACCATCGGACCCAGTGGATTTGCCGGATCGGCTTCTGCGGTCACCGCACCCGTTCCGTCGCGTGCTCGCCGACAGGCCTCGGACCGTGTTCCGCCCGGGCTCTTGCAGTGCCATCCGATGTGGCAGCGCCGCCAGGCTCACAGCCACTTCTCTCGGAGGGCGTCGCGGCAGTGATACGTGATGATCTGGTCCGCGCCTGCCCTGCAGATCGCCATCAGGTTTTCCCGAACGACCCGGGCTTCTTCCAGCCAGCCGCGTTCCACGGCTGCCTTCACGGCCGAGTACTCCCCGGACACATTGTACGCGGCCAGCGGCTTGGCAGTTGCGGCGCGCATCGCGGCAATCACGTCGAGATAGGCCAGCGCCGGCTTGACCATCAGCATGTCGGCGCCCTCCTGCTCATCGAGTTCCGCTTCCCGGATGGCCTCCAGTGCGTTGCGGCAGTCCATCTGGTAGCCCTGACGATCGCCCTCCGAAGGTGCCGAATCGGCGGCGTCGCGGAACGGTCCGTAGTAGGCGGACGCGTACTTGGCCGTGTACGCCATGACCGCAACCTGATGCAGACCTTCGGCGTCGAGCGCATCGCGAATGGCACCCACCCGCCCATCCATCATGTCGGACGGTGCGACCACGTCGGCGCCGGCCCGGGCATGGCTGAGCGCCGTCTCCACGAGCGGTCGCAGCGAGCGGTCGTTGTCGACGTCGCCGCCCTCGATGATGCCGCAGTGGCCGTGGTCCGTGTACGCGCAGAGGCACACGTCAGTCATGACAACGAGTTCGTCTCCGAACTCGGACTTGAGGCGGCCCACGGCGCGCTGCACCGCTCCCGTGTTGTCCGCGGCGGCTCGCCCGTCCGGCCCCTTGGTACCGGGGGCCGGCTGGCCAAACAGCAGGACCGAGCGGATTCCGAGCGCGAGATCGGACTCCACCTGCGGCAGGAGCCGCTCGACACCCATGAGGGATATCCCGGGCATAGACGGCACAGGTTCTTCCGCCGCGTCCGACGGCATGACGAAGTGCGGCAGGATGAACTGGGCTGGCGAGATTTGCGTCTCGGCTACCAGATCGCGCATCGCCCGTGTGCGCCGAAGCCGGCGCGGCCGGTCGCGGCCGGGCAGGGTGATCGTCAGTTCGCGCACTGCAGCGCCTCCATGAGTCCTATCAGACCAGGTTGCTTGGCTTCCCCTGCGACGTCCAGTCCTGCGGCCTCGGCCGCGCGGGTCGTCGACGGACCGATCGTGAAGACGTCGAGAGGGGTGTCCAACCGTACCTGATTCTGGAATCCGGTGACGGCCGACGGACTGGCGAGGAACACAGTGTTGGCGCCAAGTTCCGAAGCGGGTAGACGATGGATTGCGGCGGTTTTGGGGGCCGTGCGATAGACGTTGGCGCGCGCGTAAGCGTGCCCGGAGGATGCCAGCGCATCTTCCAGTGCGCGGCCGGCACTTTCCGCTACGACGATCAGCACCCGGTCGGCTGGATCCAGCCGGGGGACGAGTTCACCGGCGAGGGCTACGGCCGTCCCGCCCTCACCTTCCAGATCGATGCGTCCGAGTTCGGCCATGGCCTCCTGGGCGGTCGCGGGCCCAACCGCTGCGATCCGGACCGGTTCTGGCAGGGGTTGACCCGGGCGCCGGTTTTTTGCGAATGCGGTGACGCCTCGCCGCGAGGTGAAGGCGATCCAGGTTGCTCTCGCGATCTCATCGGCCAACTGGCGACGCAGTTCGGTGGTCTGGATGTCCCAGCACTCAATGCATGGAAAGATCACCGGCACCGCACCGAGCGCCTCAAGTGCCGTAGCCCATTCGGTGCAATCTTCCCCGGCGCGGGTCAGGAGTATCCGGCGCCCCTCCAACGCAGTCACGACAACGTCCCCGGGGGGTCCGGCGACAGGCCGATCGCCTTGGCCGGCCTCCGGCCTCCGCGCCCATCAAGGAGCGTCCCCATGATTCCGTTAGCTCGGGTCAGGAGACTCTCCTGGAGCGGTACGGGATGCGCTAAGGACCTGCCACATGCTTTCCGCGGCGGGTTCGGGCGCCGCTGCACGACAGGATTCGCTCCAGACACGGCCCCCTCGTTCCAGCATCGCATAGAGGATGCTTTCCGCTCCATAACTATCGCAGAAGGCGCCGAAAGCGAGTTCGCAACCCCCTTCGAGCTGGGCTAGCAGAATGCGTTCGGCATCGATTGCCCTGCGGGTCGACGGATCGTCGAGCGGTGCCAACACTTCCCTTACGTCATGGCGCTCGCGGCGACACTGGAGCGCGAGTGCCCCCTGCCCGGGCGCGGGCACGAACTGCTCGGGGTCCAGGCGTACCACCGTGATTCCCGCCAGATCCGGAGCGAGCACACTTGACTCCGCGCTGCCACGGAGTCGGTCGAGACCTGCTGCGGCCAGGATGATCGCGTCGTACCTGCCTTCCCGCAGCCGGCGAATTCGCGTGGGGACGTTGCCCCGGAGCGATGCAGGCCGGAGGTCCGGCCGCAGGTGCCTAAGCCAGGCCTGCCGGCGCACCGAAGCCGTCCCCACCTGTGCTCCCTCCCGCAACGGCAGGAGCCCACCTGCGCGGTCGACCCGCTCACCCAGGATGAGCAGACAGTCTGCCGGGTCGAGGCGAGCCGGGACCGCGGCCATCACAAGTTCGGCTGGCCCGTCAGTGGGAAGGTCCTTGTAGGAGTGCACCGCAAGATCGACCGTGCCGGCGAGCAAAGCCTGGTTGATCTCCCGCACGAACACACCCTGAGGTCCGATGGAACCGAAGGAAGGAGCGCTGGACTGGTCACCGGCGGTGGTGATCGGAACGAGTTCGGTCGCGTGACCCGCCTTTGCGAGTCGCATGGCCACACTGTTGGATTGGGCGCGAGCCAGATCAGAATTGCGGGTGCCGATGCGCAGGTTCATCCGCTCTTGACCTTCCCTGGCCGAAGCCAATGCAGAAGGGGAACCTCCGGGGAATGCGGACGCGCTCTGGCGACTGCACGTGCCGCGGGTGAACACCTTAACCGAATGGGGTTGTCGGGGCGCGCGGGTGCGGTCCTGCGTGGACCGTCCGGGTCCAGCGGAACCTTCCTTCCTTCACAACCGGGTTCTCAACAGAGGCGCGAGCCGGATCTCCTTAGCGACCGGCCGGCGCCCGCTCTGCGCGGAATTCAACTATAAGTGCCGGTCCGAGAACGGCAGTCGCGGTTGCGGGAGACGGGATGCGGACCAAACGGATCACGCCGTACGCGGCGGTGCTGACACTCGCCGTGCTGGCCGTGTTCCTGCCCAGGCTCGCAGGGGCGGAACTCAGCGGGCCTCCGGTGGTGGTCGACGGCGACTCGCTGGAAGTGGCCGGCCAACGGATCCGCCTGCACGGAATTGACGCCCCGGAGCGCCGGCAGACTTGCGTGGCGGACGGCAGCCGCTGGTCGTGCGGCGAGAGAGCCGCCCAGGCGCTGGCCGCAGGCATATCGGAGCGGACCATCGCCTGCACCGAGAAGGATGTCGACCGCTACGGGCGCATTGTCGCGATATGCCGCGTGGACGGTGTCGACCTCAACGCCTGGCTCGTGACCGAGGGCTGGGCGTTGGCCTACCGCCGCTATTCTAGTGACTACGTGGGCGAGGAGGCGCTTGCCCGTGCCGCGCGCCGCGGAATCTGGCAGGGCGAGTTTGTTCCACCGTGGAAGTGGCGCCGCGGCGAGCGGTTGGCCGGGACCGCGCCGGAAACCAGCGAACCTGATTCCGCGTGCCGGATCAAGGGCAACATCAGCCGCAACGGTGCACGGATTTATCATGTGCCCGGCGGGCGGTCCTACGACCGCACCCGAATTGATCCGTCGCAAGGAGAACGATGGTTTTGCTCGGAACGTGACGCGGTCGATGCCGGTTGGCGAGCAGCCCGGCGCTAGCCGCCTGAAGGCGAGCAGGAAGGCCGGGGCCGGCACTGGTTTCGTGGCCCTCAGGCGTTGCGTCCACAACCAAGCAGAAACAATCATTTCTTTGCATCAGCGCTTGAATGTGGCATCGTTTGTGGCGATGCAGACGTTGCTGGCCTGCTGGTATCCGACAGCCCTCCTCGTGTTGACCGACAGGGAGGCAGTCGGGCGGCTCGGACGTCTACTGCCGTAGAAGGAAGCCTCCGCGATTCCCGCGTCGTGATCGACGGCGGGAGCTCCGAGCAGGCCGGTATAGCCGCGCGAGCGGCAGGATTCAGCGGATGGACTATCAGCGGTTCTTCTCCGACCGGATCGCCGATCTGAAGGCGGAGGGACGGTACCGCGTGTTTGCTGATCTCGAGCGGCAGGCCGGACACTACCCCCAGGCTCTCAGGCACGCCGGACCCGACCTCGATACGGTCACCGTCTGGTGCTCGAACGACTATCTCGGGATGGGGCAGCACGATTTGGTGCGAGCAGCGATGCGGGAGGCGATCGAGAGGATCGGCGCCGGCGCTGGGGGCACCCGCAACATCTCCGGCACAACGCACAGCCACGTTCTCCTGGAACAGGAACTCGCAGATCTCCACGGGAAGGAGGCCGCGCTCCTGTTCACGTCTGGATACGTCGCCAACGAAGCCACCCTGTCCACGATCGGCCGTCACCTTCCCGGCTGCATTCTGTTTTCCGACGAAGACAACCACGCCTCGATGATCGCGGGCGTCCGCCACGCGATGGCCGACAAATGCATCTTCCGCCACAACGATCCCGACGACCTGGAACGCAAGCTTGCCGCAAGCGATCCCGACCGCCCCAAGGTGATCGCCTTTGAGTCGGTGTACTCGATGGACGGCGATATCGCGCCCATCGGTCCCATCTGCGACCTCGCGGACCGCTATCAGGCCATGACCTACCTCGATGAGGTCCATGCGGTCGGTATGTATGGACCACGCGGAGGAGGCGTCGCCGCTCGCGACGGCGCCATGGACCGCATCACCATCATCCAGGGAACGCTGGCGAAGGCCTTCGGGGTGGTCGGCGGCTACATCGCTGGCTCGTCCGCTGCAGTGGACTTCATGCGATCGTATGCGCCGGGATTCATCTTCACGACGGCGCTCCCCCCGGCGGTGGCCGCTGGTGCGCTCGCAAGTGTGCGCCACCTGAAGTCGAGCGACGCCGAACGCGAGCGTCACCGGGAGCGGGTGGCGTCGCTCAAGCGTCGGCTGGCCGAATCGGGGCTGCCGGTGATGCCGTCCGACTCGCACATCGTCCCCGTGCTGGTCGGCGATCCAGTCCTCTGCAAGCGTGTGACCGACCGGCTGCTCGAGACCTACAAGATCTACGTGCAGCCGATCAATTTCCCGACGGTAGCGCGGGGCACCGAGCGACTGCGTCTCACGCCCACCCCCCTCCACACCGAGGAAGACATCGCTTCGCTGGTTGCGGCACTGCAGCAAGTCTGGGCGGAATTCTCGATCGGCCGACCAGCCTGAGCCGAGGGTACTCTCTGTGTGGGCTGCCGCCCGCGTTCAGACGTTTCCGAGCGCCTGGTCCAGATCGCGGATCAGATCGTCCGCTGTTTCCAGCCCGATCGAGAGCCGGACCACATCCGGACCGGCGCCCGCAGCGATCTTCTGCTCATCGGTCAACTGGTTGTGGGTCGTGGACGCGGGGTGGATGATCAGGCTCCGCGTATCCCCGATGTTGGCCAGGTGCGAGAAGATCCGCACGCTTTCGACGAGGCGGACCCCCGCCTCGTAGCCGCCCCGCACCCCGAATGTGAACACCGCGCCCGGGCCCTTGGGGAAGTACTTCGCGGCGAGTTCGGCATACGGGCTCGAGGGCAGCCCCGCATAGCTCACCCAGGCGACCGCGGGATGGCCTTCGAGGTGTTCAGCGACGGCCCGCGCATTGGCGACGTGGCGCTCCATGCGGAGCGGCAGCGTCTCGATCCCGGTGAGAATGTGAAAGGCGTTCTGCGGGGCGAGCGCAGGCCCGAGGTCGCGGAGTGCATCGGCCCGGACCTTCATCGTGTAAGCGAAATCCCCGAAGGACTCGGCGAACCGGAGCCCGTGGTACGACGGCGAGGGCTCGGTCATAGCCGGGAACCGGTCACTTGCCATCCAGTCGAACTTGCCCGACTCCACGACCACGCCTCCCAGCGAATTGCCGTGGCCGCCCATGAACTTGGTCAACGAGTGGACAACGATGTCGGCACCGTATTCGAAGGGGCGGTGAAGCCAGGGAGTGGCGAGGGTGTTGTCCACGACCAGCGGGATCCCGTGCTCCCGGGCCACCTTCGCCATCATTTCGATGTCAACGATGATTCCGCCGGGATTGGCAAGGCTCTCCACGAAGAGGCATCGGGTCCGGTCGGTGATGGCGTTCCGGACAGCTGCCTCGTCTCCGGGGTCGACGAAGACAACGTTCCAGCCGAAGCGTCGGAAGGTGTGCGTGAATTGGGTGACCGAGCCGCCGTAGAGGTAGCGGCTCGCCACGAACTCGTCGCCGGACTGCATGAGCGGGTAGAGGGCGAGCTGCTGGGCGGCGTGCCCCGACGCGCAGGCGACAGCACCACGTCCCCCCTCGAGATTCGCTACCCGTTCCTCGAGGACGGAGACCGTCGGATTGGTAATCCGCCCGTAGATGAAGCCAAAGTCCTGGAGGTTGAACAGTGAGGCGGCGTGATCGACGTCGTCGAACACGAAGCCGACCGACTGGTAAATGGGCGTTGCCCGTGCCCCGGTCGCGGGGTCGGGCGCCGCACCTGCGTGGACAGCGCGGGTCTCGAAGCCGTACTCGATGGGTCCGTCGGAGTCGCTCATATCTGCTTGGTCCGGGTTCGGAGCGGACGGCGCTTGTTCGAGAAGAGACCGGAATTGATTCCGCCCCAACCGAGTTCCCCGTAGAGGCGGCCGTATTCGATCTTTGGGCAGCGGTTCATGACAACGTTGAGGCCGGCAGCCTCCGCGCGGGCGGCCGCAGCGTCGTCGCGAATCCCGAGTTGCATCCAGACGGTTTTGGCCCCGATCCGGATTGCGGCGTCGGTAATGGCGCCCGCCTCCTCGGTCCGCCGGAAGACGTCCACCATGTCGACGGGCACGTCGATCGCTTCGAGGTCGGGCATCACGGTCTCGCCCAGGAGGGTCCCGCCCGCAGCCCGTGCATTGACAGGAATCACGCGGAATCCCCTCTCGCGCAGGTACTTGTAGGCGAAATAGCTGGGTCGCCGGATGTTGGTGCTGGCTCCAACCATGGCAATCACGCGGGTCCGCTCGAGGATCCCGCGCAGGTAATCATCGGAGTAGGGAATCGGGTCCAAGGCGGGTTCAGGTCCCGGTCCAGACGGGGATGCGTTTGGTCAGGAAGGCGTCGATGCCCTCCTCGGCGTCCCGCGCCAGCATGTTTTTGGTCATGGCCTGGCTGGCGTAGGCGTAGGCGTCGTCCAGCGGCAACTCCACCTGCCGGTAGAACGCTTCCTTGCCGATCCGCAGGGTGAGGGGCGACTTCTCGGCGATCGTGCGGGCGAGATCCGTGACCGCTTCGTCCAATGCATCGGGCTCGACCACCCGATTGACGAGACCGAAGGAACGCGCGGTCTCGGCGCTGATCATCTCGCCGGTCAACAGCATCTCCATGGCCTGCTTGCGGCCGACGGCCCGCGACAGGGCCACCATCGGGGTCGAGCAGAAGAGGCCGATGTTGACGCCGGGAGTGGCGAACCTGGCTTCCCGGGATGCGATCACGAGGTCACACGATGCCACAAGTTGGCAGCCGGCCGCGGTTGCGATGCCAGCGACCTTTGCGATCACCGGTCGCGGATGCCGGGTGATGGACAGCATCAGGCGAGTGCATACGGCGAACAGCTCCTCGTAGGCCTCACGCGTTGGATTTGCCCGGATCTCGCGGAGATCATGGCCGGCGCAGAACGCAGGACCGGCGCCCTCGACCACCAGGACTTTGATCGATTCATCCTCTGCGGTCGCGTCGAGTTCGGTCTGGAGGCAGCCCATCAGTTCATTGGAGAGCGCGTTGCGGGCCTCGGATCGATTGAGCCTGAGCGTGCAGACGCCTTCATCATCCCGTCTCAGAAGAAGGGGGGCGGTACGCACGCGTTCCGCTGTGGCAATCATGGTTTCGCTCCGCAGGGACCCGATGGCCGCAGAGTATATGCGCTGGCTAGCGGCGTGAGCGTAGTTCGACCGGCGCGGTGTGGGTGGCGGGTCGTGCCGGTTCAGGCGTCAGGAGTGCCGTCGGCCGGCCGGTGCCGATTGCCGGTTCCCGATCGGGTCTTGCGGAACCGCTGGTACCCGGCGTGGTCGTCGACATCGGTGAGGGTCATTCCCAGTACGTGGACCCGCCGTCGGGCGTCGATCGAGGCCAGGGTATCGGCAAGCGCGGAGGGGGTGGACCAGCGAACATCCCGCATGATTCCTTCAGCCGGCCGGCGATTTGCGAACCCTGCAAGCCAGTAGCCGCCGTCTTCGGATGGACCGAAGACGTAGTCGTGACCCCGAAGGGCGGCAAAAGCGTGTTGCAGGTGACCGGGCGCGAGGTCGGGAACATCGCTTCCGACGATCAGAACCGGTCCGGTTCGTCCCGTTGCCGCTCGGCGCATGCGTGCGCCGAGATCCCCCGGCCCTTGTGGAAACGCCGGAATTCCGTAGGCGCGCCCCATGATCGTCGCGGCTCGATCGGGCGTCACCGCCAGCATGGCCGTCCAGGACCGAAACGGCGCGATCCGGCACAGGAGCCGTGCAAGTGTCGAGCGGTAGAACCGCAGCGCCTCGACCTTGCCGATACCGGCGGCAAGCCGGGTCTTCACGGTGCCGAGGACCGGTTGGCGCGCAAACACGATCACCGTGGGGCGGTGTCGGACGTGGCGGCAGGAAACTGAAGGGGTGAGGGCTCGCGCCGCTGGTCCGGCCATCGCCAGTTCCGGGAGAGTCAGGATGTCCGCCGAATGCCTCGGGTGTCTCGGTGCGCCGGCTGCGCAGTGGCGACACCTCCGGCGGTCCGCTGGCACACTGAGCTGCTGGTGACTAGGCGACAGCAGTCGGGCATGCGCACGGGGCAATCCTATCGAGATTTCGGATGGTCAAGGGTAAGGAGTTGGGGGAACGCGCCCGTCCCCTTGATGCCGGTCGGGCCGGGGAGCCGGCAGTGCTGGCTCCTCAGCAGGGTTGACGGGTCCGTGGCTGACATTTGTGCAGGAAGCGTTACGTTTCGGCGATGGCCGTCATCGGAGAGCGCCACCGGGGTCCGTGGCCGCCTCAGGACGGGAAGTACGAGGGATCATGTTGAAGACACTGCTCACAAGCGCACTGGCGATGGGCCTGATGGTTCTTGCGGGTTGCACGAACGTGCCGTCGGAAGGCTCGGCAGCGCCGCCACCGCCACCGGCCCTGACGCTCGCTGATTTCACCGGTGCGGAGGCGCCGTGTTTCGACAGGAACACTCGACCCTACACCGCGGTCGTCGATAGCCATCTTCACTTCCGGCCGTTCGGTGGGTCTGCCCGGCCGTTCAAGGAAGTGGTGCATTACCTCGAGGAGACGGGTGTCCTGTTTGCCAACATGTACGGCATCGGTCAGATGCTGCCAGTGGACTCGTCCTGCACCTACTATCTGGACTGCATCGGCACGCCGGTTACCCCAACACTGAAGAACGACTTCTTCAACGCCCTGAACTACGTCAGCCAGCGGCCCGATTCGGTACATCTGACGTTGTCGATGACCTTTCCCGATCTCGCGAAGCCGGAATCGGTCCTTACCGGAATGCGGCTGCTCGACAAGGAATTTCCTGGCGTCTTCAGCTGGATGGGCGAGGTCAATCTGGTCAAGCAGGCACTCTATGGAAACAGCCATGAGGCGGTCCCCCTTGCGACGATCGCACGCTGGGCGCCGTTCATGGGGGTGCTACGCAGCCGGGGCGTTCCACTCGCCATCCATTCCGATCTCGGCAACGATGCTGATCCGACGCGCTACCTTGCATGGATCGAGGAGGTGCTCCGCCTGTACCCGGACAACACCATCATCTGGATGCATCTGGGCCTTTCGCGTGAACTCGTCACCATCGATCCCGATACGCACATCGGGATCATGCAGTCCTTTCTCTCCCGCTATCCGAACCTGATGATGGATATCTCTTGGCGGGTGATCGACGACAGCTACTTCTCGGACCCCGCGGTTCGGACCCGCTACGTTCAGTTCATGAACGCCCACTCCGACCGGATTCTGCCGGGGACGGACTTCGTGGCCTCGGCCAACAAGAACCTCGGGACCTACCGCGAGGAACTCGACGTTACGAGCCGAATTCTCGCTGGTCTCGCCGACGAGGCCTTCCGCAACATCGCGCTCGGCGAGAACTATTTCAGGCTGCTGGACCTTGACTTCGTGGCACCGCCGGTCTGCGCGCCTCCGGCCTGAGAAGCAACCCTCGGGGACTCGCCTCCTGACCAGATCTCGGAAACGGCCTCCCGGTGGGCTGCCCGTGCAGGCCAGGAGCAGCCCCTTCCCGTCCAGAGGAAGGGGACGTGGGAGCGCCGCCACGCCCGCGGCGGTTCAGAGTTTGGTGCGTGCATGGCGGTGTTCGGCAGCGGCGCGGGTTCTTGTCTCGGAAGGCAATTCACCGAACTGCGTCCGGTAGAGCTGGGTGAAGCGGCTCCAACTCCAGAAGCCGTCGGCTGCTGCGATGTCGCCGATGGATACTGCACGGCCTCGGTCCTCTAGCAGTGCACGGCGCACGCGGGCCAGCTTCAGGGCGCGGAAATAGCGGAGCGGCGTGGTCCGTGCGTGCTGGGCGAAGGCTATCTGGATAGACCTCGGGCTCCGCCGGGTTACTGCGCACAACGCCGCGTAATCGAACTCTGTCATCGAATGGGCGGACATGGCATCGCGCGCCTCGAGGAAGGTGCGGTAGCTGTTCCTCAGGCCCCCCCTGTCGCCGCAGGCCCCGATCGCCGAATGGAGGTCGAACGCCGCGGCGATGGCGGTGACCAGAAAGCCCGCCGTCCGGTGCCGGGGGCGCTCATTGGGCGTGTTCCGGACAGCACGGAACAGGTTCGTTGCTCCAGTTCTGACTTGGGCCGCCAATCCAGGGGCGCCGACGACGGAGACGTCGCCGTGGTCCGGATCAAGGTGCCTCGGCAATGCACTCGGGGAAACGGCCCGTTCCAGGGCACCGCGCTCGATGCAAATCGCCAGGATGCTGCCTCCGGCGGGGCTGTCCAGACTCAGTTCGCGACCCGGCTTGGTGATCAGCACGCTGTCCCGGTCGAGCCTCGCGCCGTTGGCCATGAATGGCGGCCCACCGCCAAGGACAAGGCCGAGGCTGATCAACTCGCGCGGACAGCCCACCCGTTGGGCTAGGGCGCGGTTGGCGGTCTCGCGATGCAGGGAGACACCGTCGCCCGGAAAGACGGATACGAAACGACCGCGAAACGGGCCGGGCGACGTCTGGACGTAGTCCTGGTCGTGTCCAGTCAGTTGTTCGGACTGGGCGTCGAAATCGTCGAATTTCCGGTCCACGCAGACCGGCAAAGATTCGGTA
Source organism: Alphaproteobacteria bacterium (assembly GCA_965215575.1). Lineage (GTDB taxonomy): Bacteria > Pseudomonadota > Alphaproteobacteria > TMED109 > TMED109 > VXPW01. Next base: position 256,025 of record OZ244069.1, on the reverse strand, counting down.
CCCGGACAGTGTTTCGGACAAACTGCTGAATCTTCATCCATCGTGAAACGGCCCGCTTGCTGATCCTCCTGCGTTTTTCAGTTAATTGCTGCCAATTCCGAAGCTTATCTTAACCGATATGCATTGGGATTACCGGAGTGAGAATCATGCATCGACGGACGCTGCTCAAGCAGGCCCTGGCTGCGGTGGCCGGGGCCGCCGCTGTTCCGACCGTTTCCGCCTCGGCGCAAGCGCAATCAACAACGGCGTTCGTGCTGGTACACGGGTCATGGCACGCCGGGTGGTGCTGGGGACTCGTCGAGCCGGCACTGAACGCCGCGGGCCATTTGACCATCGCAGTCGACCTTCCCGGTCACGGTCTCGGCGCCGTGCTCCCGGCGTCGTATGCCGCACGCCCGCTCGACGCGGCCGCATTTGCCGCCGAGCCATCGGGATTGGCAACCATCGGCATCGAAACGTACGCAGATGCAGTGGTCGATGCCGGTCGCCGGGCGCACGCCCTGGGTGCCGACCGCGTCTTCGTGGTCGGCCACTCAATGGGCGGTATACCGGCGACGTTCGCAGCTGCCAGGGTACCGGATGTTTTTGCCGGACTGATTTACGTTGCGGCCCTGGCGCCGACGCCGGACAAGCCGGCCGGAGCCTACCTCGCGCTTGAGGACCAGCATGCCAACAGCCTGATCGGACCGGTCCTTGTCGCCGATCCGGCGGTTGTCGGCGCGCTGCGGATGGATCCCCGATCGACCGATCCGGCCTACGTCGCCCACGGCAAGGAAGCCCTTGCGGCCGATGTGGACGACGCGTTGTGGGCAGCAGTCCGCAATCTGCTGACCCCGGATGCGCCGGTGTCCGTCTACGGCGAGGTTGCGGTGTTCCCGTCGGCCTTCGCCCGTCTCACGAAGACTTACATCCGCGCTACGCACGACCGCACGGTGGTTTCGTCAACGTCTGAAGCGATCGTGGCCGACTTGGATGCGGCCTGGCCGGAGTCCCCCACTGCCCTGGTTGACCTCGCCTCTTCGCATGAAGCCATGTTCGCTCAGCCGGAGGCGCTCGCCGAACTGCTCATGGCTGCGACGTAACCGCCGGTGTCCATGGCGATCGAACCCGTTGGTACGGGTCTACACGATGCGCGTCGCCACATGCTGCAGGTAGAACGGCTCGGTCTCGTAGCGCCCAGCAGGATCAGGGAGCGTGTAGAGCTGCAAGCTGCAGGGGCTATCCACCGTGGGCCCGGTGATCTGAAACCGGCCGTCAGGACGGCGGGCTGCGCTTTCTTGCGCGTGCAGCGCTGCTTCGTGCATAGCGAGCTGCGATGCGCTCGGCCGGTACCCCCGCAAACCAGAGGATCAGGCAGGACAGGTTCTTGAGACTGCGGCGCATCCAACCGTCCCGCCGATACCGTTCTGCCGATGTACGGATCGCGATGTCCAGCATGCGGAGACGCCGGCGGCTGATTCGACGAACGATATCGACGTCTTCCATGATCGGAAGATCGCGATAGCCGCCGATCCGGTCATGGAGTTCGCGGGAGATCAGGAGCCCCTGGTCGCCGTACGGGAGTGCGAGTAGGCGGGTGCGGAGATTGGCGAGAGCCGCCGTCCGGCGGGCCGGCCAGGACCGGTCGTCAAATGCGAGCTGGAAGCAGGCGGCGCACCCGCGGTGTTCCGGGGCGCCGATGAACGCCCGGACAGCCTCCGCCCAGTTCGCTGGCAGCACGGAATCTGCATGCAGCACCAGCAGCCAGCTGCCTGATGCGATGGCGCATCCAGCCCGGATCTGGGTTCCCCGCCCAAGCGCGGCCCGGGCAAAGCGGGCGCCACGGGCCTGGACCACGGCGGCGGTCATGGCCTGGTCATGCGAATCGCCATCGACCACGACGACTTCTCCGGCCAGGTCCACGATCCCGTCTAGCAGGGGTCCAAGTCGCCTCGAGGCCTCACGCGCAGGGACGATGACGGAAAGCTCCTCAATGCGTTGGGCGGGTTCACGGTGTGTGCGCACGGTCCGACTTCATTGTCCGGAATTGCCAGCACCTTCTTGGTGTCGGACGGAAAGATCATGGAGGACTGCACACCTCGTCAACGGCAGGGGACGGATTGCTGCAGGCTGGCGGCTCAGTGTCGCGGAAGCCGGCGGGAGTCCCCGCTCCCCCCTCGACTTCCCGAAACCGCCCGGTCTGGTGGTGGTGCCAATCGGCGGACACCACAGCCGCGGGTCGGACCGGCCGCCTAGGACACGCGGATCCCGTGGTCGATCGGCGAGTAAGTTTCATTTGTGTTCTCATTGCGAACCTTACATGATCCTTTTAATATGCTACTATGATGGCATGGTGAAACCTATTTCGGCTGGTGGTATCCGGTTCGGGCGCCGCGGGTTGGGCTCCGGGCTTCCTCGCGGCCGGGGTGCGGGAAGCAACCGGAGCGGTCGGTTCGAAGCGCTCATCCGTGAAGCGGACGATCTAGCTTTCGCGGACAACCCGCCACCGCCCACCGCGGTGGAGACAACGCTGCAGGTTGAGGACTCGCGGACCGCGCTGACCTGGAACGACTCTCCCGATATCGGGTTCGACCGCTCGGTGAACCCCTACCAGGGCTGCGAGCACGGCTGCATCTATTGTTATGCCCGCCCCACGCACGCCTATCATGGACTGTCTGCCGGCATCGATTTCGAAACCCGGATCTTCGCTAAGGCGGCGGCACCGGTGCTGCTGAGCGAGGAGTTCGCGCGCCGCGGCTACGCATGCGCCCCGGTTGCGCTGGGGGCCAATACGGATCCCTATCAGCCCTTCGAACAGAAGCTTCGGCTGACCCGGAGCATTCTGGAATGCCTCAAGGATCATCGGCATCCGGTCAGCATCGTGACGAAATCGGCACGCATCCTGCGGGATCTCGACCTGCTCGGGGAATTGGCGTCGATGCGTCTCGTCCGCGTGCTGGTTTCGATCACGACCCTGGATCACCGGCTGGCCAATCGGATGGAGCCCCGCGCCAGCACCCCTGCGCGGAGGCTCGAAGCGGTGGCGAAACTGCAAGAGGCTGGAGTGCCCGTCGTGGTCATGATGGCGCCGGTGATCCCGGGCCTGACTGATGTCGAACTTGAACGCGTCGTGGCGGCGTCGGCGGACGCCGGCGCGGTGGCTGCCCGGTATGTGCTCCTCCGTTTACCCGGCGAGGTGGCTGAACTGTTCGAGGAATGGCTGCACACGCACGTCCCCGGTGCGGCCAGGCGCATTCTCGCGTTGGTCCGCGACACCCGGGAGGGGGCCCTCTATCAGTCTGAGTTCGGAGTCCGCCAGAAGGGCACCGGACCGTATGCGGAACTGATCCGGACACGGTTTGCAACGGCCCTCCGGCGGCACGGGCTGGATGCCAAGGAACCGCCACTTGACACGAGCCAGTTCCGGCCTCGGCCGGCGCAGGGAGAGCTGTCCTTCACATAACAGTGATACCGACCGTCAGCAGTTCGGTTGCGAGGCCGGCGAACCACACGGCCGCTGCATGGTGCGCGCCGCGGAACGCAGCACCGCACGATGCCGGATCCTCCAGATCGACGGCCGCGGTCTGTCGGGCGAGCATGAGCCCGAACCCCGCCAGTCCCGCCCATGCGAAGGGACCTCCGCCGACGACCATCAACGCGCAGCTAAAGAGGGCGACTGCGCCCCCGTAGGTTGCCGCGACCAGCCGACGGCCCCGACGGCCGAGCCGCACGGCGGTCGAACGGATTCCGACGCTGACGTCGTCGGCACGGTCCTGATAGGCGTAGAGCGTGTCATAGCCCACGGTCCAGAGAACCGCGCCGCTGTAGAGAAGCAGAGCGGCAGGTCCAGGAAATTCTGCAGTTGCCGCGGACCAACCCACGAGCGCGCCCCAGTTGAAGGTGAGGCCAAGCCAGACCTGCGGCCACCACGTCACTCGTTTGGCGAGCGGGTAGAGCAGGACCAGCGGCAGCGAGAGCGGTACCAGCCAGACGGCTGCGGCCGGCAGCAGGAACAACAGGCCGCCGGCCGCCGCGAGATGCAACGCGATGAACGCGAGCGCCGATTTCGCGCCGAGGCGTCCCGCCGCGAGCGGCCGGCTGCGCGTCCGGGCGACGGCGGCATCCAGACGCCGGTCCATGAGATCGTTCCAAGCGCAACCGCCGGCGCGGGCGAACGCGGATCCTGCGAGCAGGATCGCGCAGAGAATGCAGAGGTCGAGTGGCGCCGGCTGTGCCAGAGCGACTCCCCACGCGCACGGCCACGCGAGCAGCCAGGTGCCGATCGGACGGTCGTAGCGGCCGAGTGCCACGAGATCGGCAAGCAATGACGGTCGTGTGGCGGCACCGGGAGACATGGAGGCATGGGTAGGCTGCTGGCCCGCCCGGTGCAACCGGCCTGGAGGGCGGGCATCCTGTCGCACGCCACGGATGAGGCGCAACGTCGGGAGACGACGGGGGCGCCGGAGCGCCCGCGTGGCGAACCGCTACGGAGGGGAGCATGGCCACACTGCGCGAGATTGGCGGAACCTGGCTGCTCTTCACGCCGACGCGAGCGTCCATCCCCGTGCTCGCGTATGCATCGGAGTGGGGGGCTGAGCGCATCATCCCCGTCCGGACGTCAGCCGAGGCGGGGGAGATACTGGACCTGCGAGAGGCCGCGGAGGTTGTCGCCGCCGCCGCCCGGCGAAGTAACCGGTCCGCCCCGCCTGATCTTGCTCCCTGGACTCCCTTGTCGACCGCCTTCCATGAGGTTGGCGCGGCGGGCCGAACCCTGCTGGTGCTTGACGAACTGAGCGAAGGCCCGTCCTTGGCGGCGGTGTGCTGCGACCTGCCGGCAACCCGGACGGCGCTCCTGGTCGGGCCCCGGACAGGCTTTGATCCCGTTGACCGAAAGGCGCTCCAGAAGGCCGATCTGCCGCTCTGTCGCGTGACACTTGGGCCACGGCTCGTCTCGCCCGAGGCGGCCGCCTGTGCGGCCGTGGCGGTGGTGCAGCAACTGGCGGGCCTCTGCGCACGGGATTGATCTTTGGCTGCCTGGGCGTGCCAACGCTGGAACGGGTCCTTGGCTATAGTCTGGTCCGCTCCAACCCCTCTTAGTGCAGGAATTCATGGTCGAGACGCCTTCGCCCGGTCCGGCGGTCGGCCATGTCCGGGAACTGGTCGAATGGCTCGAAGGGGGCTGCAAGCCCCCCGCCGACTGGCGGATCGGGACCGAACACGAAAAGTTCGTCTTCACCCGTGACCCGCTGGTCCGGGCGTCGTACGGCGGCCCGACCGGGATCGAGGCGGTTCTCCAGCGCCTGGCAGCCGGCGGCTGGGAGCGCACGGAGGAAGAGGGGCAACTCGTGGGACTGAGCAAGGGCCAGCAGTCGGTCACGCTGGAGCCGGGCGGGCAGCTTGAGCTGTCTGGGGCGCCACTCTCGACCATCCACGAGACCTGCTCCGAGATCAACGCACATCTCTACGAACTGCGCGATATCGGAGCCGCCCTCGATCTGCTGTTTGTTGGGATCGGCTCCGATCCGCTGACACCGGTCGACGCCGTCCCGCTCATGCCGAAGGGACGCTACCGGATCATGCGCCGGTACATGCCGACGCGGGGAGGGTTGGGCCTCGACATGATGACCAACACCGCGACGGTCCAGGTCAACCTCGACTTCGCGGATGAGCGCGACATGGTCCGGAAGTTCCGCACGGCACTAGCACTGCAGCCGGTGGTGGCAGCGCTGCTCGCCAACTCACCGTTCCGCCAGGGTGACGCCACCGGATTCGTGAGCTGGCGGAGCCGTGTCTGGTCCGATACGGACCCGGACCGCTGCGGTATGCCCGAGTTTGTGTTCGAAGAGGGGATGGGATTCGAGCGCTGGACCGACTACGCGCTCGACGTTCCGATGTACTTTCTTCACCGTGACGGACGGTACATCGATGTGGCGGGTACACCCTTCCGGCAGTTTCTGGACGGCCGCCTCAACGCGGTTCCCGGCGAGCGTCCGACGCTCCGGGACTGGGAAGGCCACCTGACTACCATCTTCACCGAGACGCGGCTCAAGCGCTTCCTCGAGATGCGCAGTGCTGACGCGGGTCCCTGGAAGCGGCTTTGTGCGCTCCCGGCACTCTGGACCGGCGTGCTGTACGAAGCCACGGCGCTGGCGGAAGCCGAGCGCCTGGTCGAGGACTGGAGTGCCGCGAATCGGCAGGAACTCTTTCTCGAGGCGCCCCGGCGGGGGCTAAATTACGAGGTCGACGGCCGGACGCTGCGTGCGGTGGCGGCGGACCTTATCGACATTGCGCGGGGTGGGCTGAAGCGGCGGGCATGCCTCAATTCGGCGGGCGACGACGAGAGCGGATTCCTCGACATTCTGGCCACCATCGTCGAGCGGGGCGCCACGCCCGCCGAGATCTTGCTGGACTCTCTGGCAACCCGGTGGGACGGTGATCTCAGGCGGATGCTGGTCGACGAAGCCTACTGAGCTAGCCGGTGGTCGGTCCCCCGGGTTGTCGCACGGTGGCATGACTTTGGTATGGTGATAAAGAAACTGAAGGCGTTCGTCGGGAGCTGATCCGGCAACGCCTGCGGGAGCCGCGGCCCGCGACCGCCACGCGCTGCCCGCTTCTGCCGGTTCGTGCCCGGGTCCGGCGGCTTCTCGCAGTTCCGGGCCCCTGTCTCGCGGCACGTGCCGCGCAGGTGCCGACGGCAGGCCCGCTCCGCCTGCAAACCTGGCGCCACGCCCGCCGTAGTGGGGTGCGCTGGCACAACGTTGTTTACGTCCGAGGGTTGCTGATGCATCGACGATTCCTCGCCAAGGCACCCACCCGGCAGGGGCTCTATGACCCGGCGAACGAGCACGACTCGTGTGGGATCGGCTTTGTCGCCGACCTGAGAGGGCGCCCGAGCGCGGCGATCATCACGCAGGGTCTGGAGTTGCTGGTCAACCTCACCCACAGGGGCGCGGTCGGGGCCGACCCCACCGTGGGCGACGGAGTCGGGCTCTTGGTGCAGGTTCCGGATGCGTTCTACCGCGCGGTGTGCCCCGACGCCGGGATCGCACTGCCCGAGGGTCCGTACGGGGTGGCGCACGTCTTCCTCCCCCGCGACGACGCAGCTCGGGCTTGCTGCGAACGGGAGGCCGATGCCGCGTTGGAGCGCAACGGCCTGAAGCTGCTCGGCTGGCGCGACGTACCGGTCGACCGGGGAGCGCTGTCGGAGGCGATCCGCGCGAGCGAACCGCTGACGCGACAGGTGTTTTCTACGCTCGCCGGAGGCGGGGATCAGGACGCCCTCGAGCGGGCGCTGTTCGTCGCGCGCAAGCAACTCAGCAACGCCGTCCGCGGGTTCGGTCCCGAGTGCGACAGCTTCTACATCACATCCATGTCGTCACGGACCGTCTGCTACAAGGGCATGATGCTGCCCAACGCGCTGGGTCCCTACTACCTGGACCTGCAGGATCCTCGCTTCGCAAGCGCACTGGCTCTCGTCCATCAGCGTTTCTCGACCAACACGTTTCCTTCTTGGAAGCTGGCCCAGCCGTTTCGGATGCTCTGCCACAACGGCGAGATCAACACCGTGCGCGGCAATTGCAACTGGATGGCCGCGCGCCGCCATGCGCTCCGCTCCGAGCGTTTGGGCGGCGACCTCGAAACGATCTGGCCGCTGATCGCTGATGGCCAGTCTGACTCGGCCTGCCTCGACAACGCGCTGGAATTTCTGGTCACTGGTGGATACTCGCTCAGTCACGCCCTCGCGCTGCTCGTGCCCGAGGCCTGGCAGGGGCATCCGGGCATATCGCCGGGCCGCCGTGCCTTCTATGAGCGGCACGCGGTCCTGATGGAGCCATGGGACGGACCGGCCGCGCTCGCATTCACCGACGGGCGCCAGATCGGTGGCCTGCTCGACCGCAACGGCCTGCGGCCATCCCGTTACGTTGTCACCCGCGACGAGCGCGTGATCCTGGCATCTGAGGCGGGAGTGCTGGCGGTACCTGAAAAGGACGTCGTCGAGACCCGCCGGCTCGAGCCGGGCCGCATCCTGCTGCTGGACCTGGAAGAGGGCCGGATTGTTGGCAACGACGAGGTCAAGGACTCGCTGGCTGGAATGGCCAATTGGGCGGCCGAGGTTGCGGCAACCACGCTGCGGCTCACTGAACTGCCGCCCGGCGTGCCACGGGCCGCCACCAACATCGCCCGTCTCGACCGCCAGCAGACCTTCGGCTACACCCAGGAGGACCTCTCGTTCCTCATGCTGCCGATGGCAGCTACCGGGGCCGAGGCGGTGGGATCGATGGGCACCGACACGCCGCTCGCGGCGCTCTCCGGCCGCTCGAAGCTGCTCTACCAGTACTTCAAGCAGAACTTTGCGCAGGTGACGAATCCCGCGATCGATCCGATCCGCGAGCAGATGGTGATGTCCCTGATCACGTTCGTCGGCCCGCGCCCCAACCTGCTCGGCCTCGGTGAGCGCGACCCGACCCGACGGCTCCGTCTCGAGCAGCCGGTGCTGACCGACGCTGAAATGACCCAGATCACGGCGCTCGGCGCTGACAACGAAACCGGTCTCCGGGTCACCGTGCTCGACATCACGTACGACGCTGCGGAGGGGGAGGACGGGTTGGCCGCGGCGGTGGAGGAACTCCGTCAGGATGCCGAGCGTCAGGTCCGCGCCGGAATCACCGTGCTCGTGCTGTCCGACCGGGCGATCGGTCCCGATCGGATCCCGATTCCCGCCCTGCTGGCCACCAGCGCCGTGCACAGCCATCTGATCCGGTGCGGTTTGCGCACCTCGACGGGACTGGTGGTCGAGACCGGCGAGGCTCGCGAAGTTCACCACTTCTGCTTACTCGCCGGCTACGGCGCGGAAGCGGTCAATCCCTACCTGGCGTTCGAGACGCTGGAAGGTGTGTGTGAACGCCTGCCGGGCGACGTGTCGGCAGACGAGGCCGGAGCTGCCTACGCCGCCGCCATCGGGAAAGGCATCCTCAAGGTGATGTCCAAGATGGGCATCTCCACCTACCAGTCCTACTGCGGCGCCCAAATTTTCGATGCCGTGGGGCTCTCGAGCACATTCGTCGACCAGTACTTCCCGGGCACGGCGACGGCGGTTGAGGGCGTGGGCCTTGATGTGATCGCCGCCGAGACGGTGGCCCGACACCAAGATGCATTCGGCAACGCTGCGGTGCTGCGCGATGCCCTGGAGGCCGGGGGCGAGTACGCCTTCCGGTTCCGCGGCGAGGAGCACATGTGGACGCCCGACACCGTGGCGGATCTCCAGCACGCGGTCCGGACCGATGCCCAGGAGCGCTACGACGCCTTTTCGGCCGCGGCCAACAGCCAGGCTGAGCTGGCCAAGACGCTTCGCGGCCTGTTCACATTCCGGTCCCGCGAGCCGGTCCCGCTCGAAGAGGTCGAGCCTGCCGCGTCCATTGTGAAGCGGTTCGCAACCGGTGCGATGTCGTTCGGGTCCATCTCGCGCGAGGCGCATACGACGCTGGCAGTCGCCATGAACCGGATTGGGGGCAAGTCGAACACCGGGGAAGGTGGGGAGGAGGCAGACCGGTTCGTCGTCCGCCCGGACGGGGACTCGATGCGTTCGGCCATCAAGCAGGTCGCCTCGGGACGATTCGGGGTCACGACCGAGTACCTGGTCAACGCCGACGACATCCAGATCAAAATCGCGCAGGGCGCGAAGCCTGGCGAGGGCGGACAGCTGCCGGGACACAAGGTCGACGCGGTCATCGCGCGCGTCCGACACTCGACCCCCGGAGTGGGGCTGATTTCACCACCGCCCCACCACGACATCTATTCCATCGAGGACTTGGCGCAGCTCATCTTCGACCTAAAGAACGTGAACCCCGAGGCCCGGATCAGCGTGAAGCTGGTGTCGGAGATCGGGGTTGGCACGGTGGCAGCTGGCGTCTCCAAGGCCCGCGCCGACCATGTGACGATCGCGGGTTACGACGGCGGTACCGGTGCCAGCCCGCTCACGTCCATCAAGCATGCCGGATCCCCTTGGGAAATTGGGCTGGCGGAAACCCAGCAGACGCTGGTTCTGAACGGGCTCCGCGGCCGGATTGCGGTGCAAGTCGACGGTGGTCTCAAGACCGGGCGCGACGTCGTGATCGGGGCGATCCTGGGAGCCGACGAATTCGGGTTCTCGACGGCACCGCTGATCGCCGCCGGGTGCGTGATGATGCGAAAGTGCCACCTGAACACATGTCCAGTCGGCATCGCGACCCAGAATCCCGAGCTGCGCCGGCGGTTCCCCGGCACCCCCGAGCACGTTATCCGGTTCTTCTGGTTCGTGGCCGAGGAGACCCGCGGGACGATGGCCGCGCTCGGCATCCGGAAGTTCGAGGAACTGATTGGGCGTACCGACCTTCTGGATACGGCCCGGGCGCTAGACCATTGGAAGGCAAACGGCCTCGATTTCACACGACTGTTCCACCGCCCCAACGTGGGTCCCGAGATCGCCCGCTCGAATTCGGAGACCCAGGACCATCCAATCGACGACATCCTGGACCGGAAAATCCTCGCGGCGGCAGCCGACTCGATCGAGCATGGCACCCCGACCGCGCTCGAGTTCCCGATCCGCAACACCGACCGAACGACGGGAGCGATGCTCTCGGGCCGGATCGCGAGGCGGCACGGCCATACGGGCATGCGCGAGAACACCGTGACTGTGCGCTTCCGGGGCACCGCGGGCCAGAGCTTCGGCGCGTTCCTCGCGCACGGGGTCGCGTTCGAGTTGCAGGGAGACACGAACGACTACACCGGCAAGGGCCTCTCCGGCGGTCGACTTGCGATCTATCCGGCGCCCGACAGCGGCGTCGTTCCGGAGGACAGCATCGTCGTCGGGAACACCGTGCTGTACGGGGCGATCGCGGGCGAGTGCTATTTCCGCGGGATCGCGGGCGAGCGGTTCGCGGTCCGGAATTCGGGAGCCGTAGCGGTGGTCGAGGGCGTCGGTGACCACGGGTGCGAGTACATGACCGGCGGCGTCGTGGTCTGTCTCGGGACCACGGGCTGGAACTTTGCCGCGGGCATGTCGGGTGGCCTTGCCTACGTGCTCGACGAGGAGGGGACGTTCGCGGAGCGCTGCAACCAGAGCATGGTGGAGTTGGGGCCGGTCCCCCGGGACTCGGGCATGGTGCTCTCCGACGGGAACGGGCTGGAACTCGCGCCCGTACTCGCTGACATGCTGGCCGACGACGAACGCCGTCTCTACACCCTGATTGCACGCCACCTGCACTTCACCAACAGTGCTCGCGCTGCCGAACTCCTGGCGGACTGGGACACGGCGGTCGGGAGGTTCGTCAAGGTACTGCCTGTCGACTTCCGTGCGGCTCTCACCCAGGCGCGGGCTGCGGCCACGCGGGCTGCGGCATCGCAGGCTGCCGAGAGGCTCTGAGATGGGGAAGGTCACCGGATTCCTGGAGTACGAGCGGCGCGAGCGATCGTACCGGCCGGTGGCCGAGCGGACTGGCCATTTCCGCGAGTTCGTGGAGCCGCTGGCCGATGCCGAGTTGCAGGCCCAGGGTGGCCGCTGCATGGACTGCGGAATCCCCTACTGCCACCAGGGCTGTCCGGTGAACAACATCATCCCGGACTGGAACGATCTCGTGTACCGCGGAGATTGGAGGCGCGCCCACGACGTCCTCCACTCGACCAATAACTTCCCCGAATTCACGGGCCGAATCTGTCCCGCCCCGTGTGAGGAGTCATGCACGCTCAATCTCGAGGACGTTCCGGTCACGATCAAGACCATCGAGTGCGCCATCGTCGACCGCGCTTGGGGCGAAGGGTGGATCACGCCGCAGCGGGCCCTGGTGCCGACCGGCCGGAGCGTGGCGATCGTCGGTTCGGGGCCGGCAGGCCTTGCCGCCGCGCAGCAGCTCGCACGCGCGGGCCACGCGGTAACCGTGTTCGAGAAGAACGAGAGGCCGGGCGGTCTGCTCCGCTACGGCATCCCCGACTTCAAGATGGAGAAAACCCACATTGACCGCCGGGTCGGTCAGATGGTCGAGGAGGGGATCGAATTTCGCTGCGGGATCCACGTGGGGCGCGACGAGACCGCGTCGGAGCTCGCGGATACTTTCGACGCGCTGTTGCTCGCGGGCGGCGCGGAGCACCCGCGCGATCTTGAAGTGCCGGGGCGCGATCTCGACGGTGTGCATTTTGCGATGGATTTCCTGACTCAGCAGAACCGGCGGATTGCCGGCGATCCGTTGGACGAGAGCCGAGCCATTCTTGCGGGCGGTCGCCGTGTGATCGTGATCGGCGGTGGAGACACGGGATCCGACTGCATCGGTACGTCATTCCGCCAGGGTGCCGCTTCGGTCACTCAGCTCGAGATCCTGCCCATGCCGCCCGAGCGTCCCGACAAGGGAGCCACGTGGCCGCACTGGCCACTTAGGCTCCGGACTTCGTCGTCGCAGGCGGAGGGTGCTGAACGGGACTGGTCGGTGCAGACGCGTGCCCTGGCCGGCAGCGACGGGCGCGTCCGCGGGCTGCAGTGCCTGCGCGTCGACGAGCGGTTCCAGCCTGTGCCCGGAACTGAGTTCGAACTCGAGGCTGAACTCATATTGCTGGCCATGGGCTTCCTCGGCCCGGTTCGACCCGGAATGCTTGAGGAACTGGGCGTCGAGTTTGATTGCCGCGGCAGCGTCCTCGCGGACACGAACCGCTACCGCAGTTCACTGACCAACGTATTCGCGGCGGGCGACATGCGTCGCGGTCAATCTCTGGTGGTCTGGGCGATCCGGGAGGGGCGCCAGGCCGCCCGTGCTATTGACGAGTTCCTGATGGGGCAGACCGACCTGCCGCGCTGAACGCTCGATCGCTGGTCGGGACTGGTTGACCGGAGCACTCGTTATCGGCGAGTGCACGCGGCATCCCGGAGCGGTTCCAGCGGCAGACAGCGAGTCCGGAAAAGGCGGCTCCACCAAGACCGCAGTGAGGCGCCAAACCCCAAACGCTACCGCAGAAACCAGTGTTGTCTAAGGGGAGCCGGAGTGGCGAGGCGTCCTCTCAACGCTAGTCAAACGGGCTCAAAGCCCGGCGGCGAAAATTGCGGCAGCAGCAGAGTTGATCAAATCCCCGCATAACTTTTCGTGCAACGGGTTAGCTGCACTAATACGCTCTTGTATGCCATGATTTACTTGTATGTGATCGGCAGTCAACACTTGTAGTCGCACGGAAGAATGAACCTGTAGCGGGCTCCAAGACCAACCACGTCGCTGCCGGGGTCCGCCGCTGAGGCCAACCCCGTCCTATAGTGCGGCGGCGGACACGCGACAGGTTGGCGCGGTCCGAACAGAACGTCCAATCCGCTCAGATCAGGCCTTGTGGCCCGAACCCGAAGCGCGCGTTGTGGCAATAGTTTCCACACCGGAAGGAAACAGAAATGGCAGATAGGGAATTCGAGGGCAGAACCGCTCTGGTGACCGGCGGATCGCGCGGGATCGGCCGGGCAACTTGCGTTCTCCTCGCGAAGGCGGGCGCCCGGGTCGCGATCAACTACGTCGGTCGGGAAGACGCGGCACGCGAGACGACGCAGCGGGTCGAGGCGGAAGGTGTACGCGCGATGACGGTCCAGGCCGATGTTTCGGATCCTGGACAGGTCGAGAAGATGGTGCAGTCGGTGGAGGCAGAGCTTGGGCCAGTCGACCTGCTCGTCGCAAACGCCGGGATCGCCGACGCAGTTCCGCACACCGAACTCACGTACGATATTTGGAAGCGGACCATGGCGGTCAATGTCGACGGGGTGTTCCTGTCGATCATGGCAGTCAAGGACGGGATGCTCGAGCGTGGCTACGGCCGCGTCGTATGCCTCGCGTCGATTGCCGGGCTGTTCGGCCGCCCGATGATGATCGACTACGCCGTATCCAAGGCCGCAGTGGTTGCGATTGCCCGCAATTTCTCTGGTGCCCTCGCACCGGCAGTACGCATCAACGCGGTTGCACCGGGCCTGACCGATACCGACATGGTTGCCGGATCGGATCCCGCGTGGCGCCAATCCGTGATCGACAACACTCCGATGCAGCGGATGGGCACAGCAGAAGAAATTGCGGAACTCGTGATGTTCCAGCTCTCGGACCGGTCAAGCTATTCCACGGGGCAAACCATGGTCGCGAGCGGCGGACGGATCACGCTGCCGTAAGAGAGTTCTGCCTTGGGCCGCCCGGTATCGACGGTCTTTCCGGCGCCTGCCGGAGGCGGGAGGGCGGATTCGTCGGTCGCGGATGACGATTTGCCGGCGCGTCCAGGATAGCCCAGCTGGGACGTGAGGAGGTTTCTCCGACCACTGGAGAGACCGTCGGCGCCCGGGCATGCGGATGTGACGCGCCTTCCTGACCGTGTCATGAATGGGGATTCGCTCACGCCGAAGGCAGGAGACCGCCTCCGGCTCTGACAATTGTACTTTTGCTCAACCGGCAGCCTTCGCCCGTGTCCCGCGGACGATCCGCATGAAATTGTCATAGACGCGCCGCGCATAGCGGTTGAAGTCGGGCATGCTGGCTGCGGCGCTGGCTTCGAATGCCGTGACAGCGTTGTCGCCGAGTGCGCGCTCGAGTTCCCGGGCATATTCGGGCACTTCGTTCCAGGTAGGCACAGTCTCGCTCGTAATTTCGACGTGGTATTGGGTGCTGAAGGCATGATCGGCGACGGCGAGCGCCTGCACCGCGCAGACCGGGGATGTCGCGAGTGTGCGGGAGCCGGGTGGCGCCCGGCGCACCTCTGAACTATGCCACTGGAGACAGGCGTGCTGCGCGGGCAGGCCGACGAAGATCGGACTCGCCTGACCAGCGTCCGTCAACATTATGTCGAGTACGCCGATCTCGGGTGTGTCCGCCGGCCCGACGGTGCCGCCGAGTGCCTGTGCCAGGAGCTGGTGTCCGAGGCAGATCCCGAGGAACGGCATCTTCCGCTCGACGACTGCCTCCCGGATTACATCGCGTTCCGGCTCCAGCCACGGATAGGCTTCGTCTTCCCAGACATCCATGGGCCCGCCCATCACCCAGAGCGCGTCGTAGCCGTCCAGGGCCGGAATGGGCTCGCCTTCGTCGAGTTCGACCGCGGTCCATGCAATGCCGTCCTCGCGCAGGAAGTCCCGAAAGACGCCCGGATGTTCGATCGCTAGATGCTGGAAGACAAGAACTTTGGGAACGGATGACGACATCAGGATGCTCCCGCGGTGGCACGTGTTCGAGTGTGTGCGAAACCGACCGGCTTACCGGTCCCGATGTACGGTCTTTGCACTGGAACCCGTCTGGTCGCGAGTGTAGATGGACGATGCGGGGTGCGTCAGACGGCCCCTCCGGCGGGAATATCACTGAAACGGGTCGGGTCGGGCGGTCGGAACGGTCCAGATGCTCCGCGGGTTACTGCCTCGTAGGGTGACAGGCGGTGGCTGATTTAGGCGATCTGCCAACCTACGATCCGCAGCCCCCTATACGACCTGGTATGGCTAGTCCTCAAAGGGATCGCGGGTCACGGACTCCCCCTTCCGATAGGTTGCGGCCATCACGGTGACGCACACGACCGCCAGACCCAGAAGGATGGCGATGAACATCACGAATTCCCGGACGTGGACTTTGCCGTAACCGAGGTACGCGAGGACCGCGAGTATCCCCGCCCAGAGAATCCAGTACAACACAGGTCGTCTCATGACGGCCCCAGCGGCAACGGACCCGCCCGTCTCTTAGCGAAGACCATCACCAGCAGCGCCCCTGCACCGGCCGCCGCCAATCCCCATCCGGGCAGGCCGGCGATGTCGGACTGGGGAGGAAGCAGCAACAGTCCTCCGGCAACCAGGAGCATGACGCGTAGCGCCGGCGGCAGTGGCCCCCGGTACCAGCCTTCAAGTGCCAGCGACAGCGACCAGACCCCGGTCAGCGCAAGTGGCAGCGACACCGCCGTCAGCCACAGCGATCCCTCGAGGAGCAGCGAAGGGTTGTACACGAACGCGAAGGGCACGAGATACTTGGCGATTCCGATCCGTGCGGACTCGACCGCCGTCGCCATCGGCGGCGCTCCCGCCACCGCGGCAGCCGCGAAGGAAGCCAGCGCTACGGGCGGGGTGATTGAGGACACCACCCCGAAATACAGCGCGAAGAAATGGGCAGCTATCGGCACCACCCCGATTTCGATCAGGGCCGGCACCACGAGGGCGGCTACCGTGATGTAGACCGCCGTGGTGGTCATACCCATCCCGAGAATGATCGCCCCGACCGCCGTAAGCAGAAGGAGGACGGGAAGGCTTCCGCCGGCGAGATCGATTACCGAATAGGTGAACTTGAGACCGAGCCCGGAGGTGAAAATCGAGCCGATGATAATTCCCGCGCACGCGCACGCGATCGTGACGGGCACGGTGTTTCGCACGCCCGTCTCGAGCGCCGCAAACAGGTCGACGGCTGTCATGGCCGTCTCGCGCCGGAGGAAACTCAGCCCGACAAGCGCGATGATCGACCAGAACGCCGCGAGCATCGGCGTGTAGCCCACGAACAGCAGCCCCAGAAGCACTCCGAGAGCCAGCAGCAGGTGCCAGCCCCGAGCTAGGACATCGCGGAACTTGGGCAGCTGGTCGCGGTCGATCCGGCCGATTCCGTGCTTCTCAGCCTCCAGGTGCACCATGAAGTACACGGTGGTGTAGTAGAGGGCGGTCGGGATGATCGCGGCCACGATCACCCACAGATAGCTGATGTGCAGGAACTCGGCGATGAGGAACGCAGCCGCTCCCATGATGGGCGGGGTGATTTGCCCGCCGGAGGAGGCACAGGCCTCGACCGCGGCCGCAAACTGCGGCCGATAGCCCATCTGCTTCATCAGCGGAATCGTGAAAGGGCCGGTCGTCACGACGTTGGCGACGGCCGATCCGGAGACCGTGCCGAGGCAACTGCTCGCGACGACCGATGCCTTGGCGGGGCCTCCGATCCGGTGCCCGGTGAGCGAGACCGCAAAGTCGATGAAGAACCGGCCCGCACCCGAGCGCAGAAGGATCGCCCCGAAAAGGATGAAGAGAAGGATGTAGGTGGAGGCGACAAAGATCGGGATACCGAAGATTCCCTCGGTGCGCATGAAGATGAAATCGATGAATTTGCGGAACGACGTCGGCGGACCGTAGAGGAATCCGGGGAAATACGGGGTAAACAGGGCATGGGTGACGAAGAACCCGGCCACCGCCACCATGGCAAGCCCCACCATCCGCCGCGTGGCCTCGAAGACGAGCACGATCATCAGGGTGCCGACAGCCATATCGTTGTCGGTGATGTCGCCCTGGCGCATGAGGAACGCCTCGAGGTCCACTAGCGTGTAGACCTGCACGAAGATGCAGAGGCCGGCGAGCGTGAGGTCGATCCCGAACCCGGCCACCCGCCGTAGGTTGTGCTGATCCCCGGGAATCAGCACGGGCTCGAGAGCCGAGGAGCGGAACAGGGGGCGCAGCAGGAACGCAAGCACCAGCATGACCACGAGGTGGGTCGAGCGGAACGCATGGGACGCCGGCGTCCCGAAGAGGGCCGAGAAGAGGTGGAACAGTGCGAGCGCGATGCTCAGCGCCGCGACACCGAAGGCGACCATCGTGGCGAGCCGGGATCCGGGTCGGCGGAGGAGTTCCTCGAGGAACGTGCGGCTGTGCGGGCCGGGGCGTGCGGGTCCACTCACCGTTCGGAGATCCTGCTAGGGGAGGAGGCCGTGTTCCGCGTAGTAGCGCCCCGCACCAGGGTGCAGCGGGATGGTCGCCGACTGCAGGGCATGCTCACGCCGGGCGCCCGTCCAGGTCGGGCTCACCGCGACGAAGTCCGCGTGGTGGTCCCAGACCAACTGGGTCACCCCGTAGACGATTTCTTCGGGCACGTCCTTATTGACGATCAGGACGGTGGTGGCGCCGACGGTGGGGATGTCGTTGGCCAGGTTCTCGTAGGCGGACTGCGGGATCACGCTCTCGACATACCCCGGGTTCTCGGCAAGGAACCTGGTTCGGATCTCATCCTCGACCGGAAGAAACCGGATCCCCACGCTGAAGTTGAGATCGATGAAGGACGCCTGCGGAACGCTCGTAAGACCGCTGAACGCATCGATGTGCCCGTCGCGCATCAGCGCCACCGAATCGCTGTACGACACGTGGTGGACCGTGCCTCCGCTTGCACGGACGTCCTCGATCCCGAAGCCGTAGTAGGTCAGCAGGAGCTCCACGGCCTCGTACCCCGACCAGCGGGCCTTGCCGGGACTGATATCGCGGTCGCGGAGATCGGCGTAGGACTGGATGTCGGAGTCGGCCGGGACAGCAGTCTGCAGGGCGGCCGGATACAGGGTGGCGACGAACCGGAGATTGCTGTGCTCCTTGCCCGAGCGGTCGACCCCGGTGAATGCGCGGTGGACCGTGTGACCGTAGCTGAACCCGATCTCTGCGTCCCCGCGGTTGATGTCCAGGACATTCGCGGCGCCGCCGCCCGGCGCGCTCGAGGTCACCACACCCTCAAGCGTCGTGCCGACGATTTCCATGAGCTTGGCGCCGAGTGGGTACCAGTTCCCGCCAGCGGGCCCGGACACCATGCGGAGAAACGTGTCGGCGGCTCCCGCCGGGGCGCCGGGCAGCGCAACACCGAGCGCCAAGAGAACAGCAGCGAGACGGGCCATGGGAACATGCCCTCCGGTTCGGGACGGCGATGCTCGCGCAGACGCTGGGCGAGTGCAAGCCGGGCGGTGGCGGGGTCTTGGCGCCCTCCGCTACATGGCAAACGCTCGGGCTGTGTGCTACACACTCACGCCGGTTGTCGCACTGCCGTTGGGGGCGCCTCAACGTGGGTCCGGCCGACTCCGCAGGCGTTACCATGGTTGTGGGGCTTGGGCTCGCGGGCCCGCGGGATCCTGCCGCCTCCGAGGGTGGCCCTGCCCGTCCGCTTCCGCCGCTCCGGCAGTTCGGTGCAACGACCATGGCCGCAAATTCCGTCGCGACGACCTTCCCTGCGCTCCTGTGGGCCAACGCCACGGAGTCGGGTGCGACCCCCGCCTACCGGGAGAAGGAATTCGGCATCTGGAAGACCTGGACGTGGGCCGAGGTCGCCGAGCAGGTCCGGTACCTGGCGCTCGGCCTGCGCGCGCTCGGCCTTGAGCGGGGCGATCGGTTTGCCATCATCGGCGACAACCGACCGCACCTCTACTGGTCGTTCACGGCGGGCCAGTCAATCGGGGCGATCCCTGTGCCGTGCTATCAGGATTCGGTTGCCGACGAAATCGCCTACGTCTGTGAGCACGCCGGGGTCCGCGTCGCGGTCGTTGAGGATCAGGAGCAGGTGGACAAGCTGCTTGAGGCCCGTGATCGCCTGCCTGGGCTTCAGGCCATCGTCTACACCGACTCGCGTGGGCTCGAGCGCTATGACGGGGTTCCCGGCCTCACCAGTTTCGATTCCGTAATCCGGTCGGGCAAGGGTCTCCACAACCGGGACCCCGAGGACTACCAGCGCGAGCTCGCCCGGGGCCGACCGACCGACATTGCCGCCATTCTTTATACATCCGGCACCACCGGCCGTCCCAAGGGAGTCCTGCTCACCCACGCCAACCTGATCGAGCCCGCCCGGCGCGCCGTGAAATTTGACAATCTGACGGAACGCGACGAGGTGCTCGCCTATCTCCCCATGGCATGGGTGGGTGATTTCGTCTTCTCGATCGCCCAGTGCCAGATCGCCCGCTTCTGCGTGAATTGCCCCGAGTCACCGGAGACGGTGCTCACCGATCTCCGGGAGATCGGACCGACCTATTTCTTCGCCCCCCCGCGCATCTTCGAAAACATGCTGACCTCCCTCATGGTGCGCATGGAGAACGCGGCATGGATAAAGCGCCGCCTGTTCTCGCATTTCCTCGGGGTCGCCCGCCGGGTCGGCTGCGAAATCCTCGATGGCAAGCCTGTCGGTTGGTTCCAACGGCTGCACTACGTCTTGGGCAACCTGCTGATCTACGGACCGCTCCGCGACGTCCTCGGGCTCGGGCGGGTCCGGGTCGCGTACACGGCGGGCGAGGCGATCGGTCCTGACGTATTCCGGTTCTACCGCTCGCTCGGCATCAACCTCAAGCAGCTGTACGGCCAGACCGAGGCGTCAGTCTACGTGTCGATCCAGTCCGATGCGGAGGCGAGCGCCGACACCGTCGGCCCGGCCTTTCCCGGTGTCGAGGTCCGCATCCAGGACCAGGAGGTTCAGTTCCGGAGCGACGGCGTGTTCCAGGGCTACTACCGGGACGACGAGGCGACCGCCAAGACCAAGACGGAGGACGGGTTCGTCCGATCCGGGGACGCCGGCTACATCGACGGGGCCGGGCACTTACGGATCGTTGACCGGGCCAAGGACGTGGGCGCCCTCAACGACGGCACCCTGTTCGCACCGAAATTCATCGAGAACAAGCTCAAGTTCCACGCACCGATCCGCGAAGCCGTGGCCTTCGGCGACGGCCGCGACGCGGTCTGCTGCATGATCAACATCGATCTCGAGGCGGTGGGGGACTGGGCCGAGCGGCGCGGCATCGCGTATTCGGGGTACACCGACCTTGCCCGCCAGAGCGAGGTCCACGAACTGGTGCGCGAGGCGATCAGCAAGGTCAATACCGACCTCAGTGCCGATCCTGCGCTTTGCGGCTCGCAGATTCGCCGCTTCTTGATCCTCCATAAGGAACTCGATGCCGACGATGGCGAACTCACCCGCACGCGCAAGGTGCGGCGCACGGTGATCGGGCAGAACTATGGGGATCTGGTCGAGGCGCTCTACGACGGACGGGAATCGTGCCAGGTGGTGGCCGAAGTGACGTTCGAGGACGGCCGCCGCGGGACCATCGAGGCCGAGGTCAAGATCTGGGACGTGGCGCCCGAGGCTCCGCCCGTGGCGGCGGCGGCATGAAGCGCGAGATCGGTGGCGGACCGCCCATCGCCGAACTCCGGAACATCCACCTGTCCTTCGGGGGCCTGCAGGCCCTGCAGGACGTCAGCGTGGCCGTCCAGCGGGGCGAGCGGCTCGCGATCATCGGCCCCAACGGCGCAGGCAAGAGTTCGCTCTTCAACATCCTGAGCGGGATCTACACGCCCTCGTCAGGCACCGTCCTTCACAATGGCGAGGAGCGCCCGCGGCGCATGAGACCGTATGCAGTTGCCCGCCTCGGGATCGCGCGCACCTTCCAGAACATTGCGCTCTTCTCCGGCATGTCCGCCCTCGACAACATCATGGCCGGGCGCAACAGCCTGATGCGCCGCGGCATCTTGGGCGAGGCGCTGCAGTTGGGCTGGGCCCGCCGCCAGGAGAACGAGCACCGCCGCCGGGCCGAGGAGATCATCGATTTTCTCGAGATTCCCGCGGTGCGGCGCACCCCGGTCGGGGAACTTCCCTACGGCATGCAGAAGCGGGTCGAGTTAGGGCGGGCGCTCGCGGCCGAGCCGGAACTCCTGCTCCTCGACGAACCGATGGCCGGCATGAACCTCGAGGAGAAGGAGGACATGTGCCGGTTCATCCTCGACGTGAACGAGATCCAGGGCACGACGCTGTTCCTGGTCGAGCACGACATGGGCGTGGTGATGGACATCTCGGACCGGGTCGCAGTGTTCGACTACGGCCGGAAGATCGCTGACGCCTCCCCCGATGAGGTGCGGAGGGATCAGGCGGTGATCGACGCCTACCTCGGCACTGCGCACGAGCACTGAGCCCCGGCCGGACGATGGACAACCTTTACTTCTTTCTCGAGGTCCTGATCGCCGGCCTGCTGTCGGGCACGATGTACTCGCTGGTCGCACTTGGCTTCGTGCTCATCTACAAGGCGTCGGGAATTTTCAACTTCGCGCAGGGCACGATGGTTCTGTTCGCGGCGCTCACTTTTGTCGGCGTAATGCAGCTCGGCGTCCCGGCGCTGTTTGCGGCTCCCATTACGCTCGCCGTCATGGTCTTGCTGGCATTTGCCGTGGAGCGCGTCGTATTCCGGCACATGGTGAACCAGCCGCAGGTGATCCTCTTCATGGCGACCATCGGGCTCGCGTACTTTCTGGAAGGTCTCGGGCAGACCATCTGGGGGACAGAGGTGCACGTCCTCGATCTCGGAATTCCCGACAAGGGCCTCTGGCTGGGGCCGATCCTGGTGAGCCAGTTCGACCTGCTCGCCGCCGCCGTGGTAGCGCTGCTCGTGGCGGCTCTGGCCGTCTTTTTCCGCACCACCACGATGGGGCGCGCGCTCCGGGGCGTCGCCGATGACCACCAAGCGGCGCTCTCAATCGGTATCCCCCTTCACCACGTCTGGGTCGCAGTCTGGTCGGTGGCGGGTTTCGTCGCCCTGATCGCGGGCCTGGTCTGGGGCTCCAAGCTCGGCGTGCAGTTCTCGATCTCCCTGGTCGCCCTCAAGGCGATTCCGGTGATGATCATTGGCGGGTTTACCTCGATCCCCGGCGCCATCGTGGGCGGCCTGATCGTGGGGTCAAGTGAGAAGCTGGCCGAGGTCTATCTCGGCCCGTTCGTGGGCGGCGGCCTCGAGAACTGGTTCCCTTACATGCTGGCCATGCTGGTCCTGCTGGTGCGGCCCCAGGGCCTCTTCGGCGAAAAGATCATCGAGCGCGTGTGAGGATCTGAGCGTGTTCTACCGCGAGACTGGGCAGTACAAGACGACGTACGCCGCTGACCGGGCGATCTTCCCGATTCGCCAGGACCGGATCGGGCTGGCCATCCTGATCGCACTCGCGTTCGTCGCGATTCCACTCCTCGCGAACGAATACTGGCTGCGGTCGGTGCTCACCCCCGTGCTGGTGTTCTCGCTGGCCGCGATCGGCCTCAACATCCTCACCGGGTACACCGGACAGCTCTCGCTGGGGACCGCGGCCTTCATGGCGGTGGGCGCGTTCGCGGCCTACAACCTCGAGGTTCGGGTGCCAGAGATCCCATTCCTGGTCTCGTTCCTCTTCGCCGGCCTCGCGGCGGCCGGCGTGGGCATCCTGTTCGGCCTGCCGTCGCTCCGCATCAAGGGGTTCTATCTGGCAGTGGCAACCCTGGCGGCGCAGTTCTTCATCGAATGGCTCTTCACGCACGTCGCGTGGTTCACGAACTACTCGAGCTCCGGCGTGATCACGGCCCCCCCGATGACCATGCTCGGCTTCAGTTTCGAGAGCGCCGAATCGCGCTATTTCGTGACCCTTTGCATCGTGGTTGGCATGGCGCTGATGGCGAAGAACATGGTCCGGAGCGAACTCGGGCGCGCCTGGATGGCGGTCCGGGACATGGACGTCGCGGCCGAGGCCATCGGCATCAACCTGATGCGGACCAAGCTCACGGCCTTCGCGGTGAGTTCCTTCTACTGCGGCGTTGCCGGGGCGCTCTGGGCCTACGTCTATCTCGGCACGGTCGAGCCCCAAGCCTTTGACGTGCTGCGGTCCTTCGAGATTCTCTTCATGGTGATCATCGGGGGTCTCGGTAGCATCCTGGGCTCCTTCCTCGGCGCGGCATTTATCGTCCTGCTCCCGATCTTCATCGCCAATGCGAGCGGGGTCTTCGGGGACGCGCTCTCCGCCGAGACGATCGCGCATCTCGAGTTCGTCATTTTCGGCGGCCTGATCATCCTCTTCCTGGTCGTGGAACCGCTCGGTCTTGCGCGCCTGTGGCAGATCATCAAGGAGAAACTCAGGCTCTGGCCGTTCCCCTACTGATGCAGCATTTCCGGAGAACACAATGAAGACCTGTTTCATCGCGGCACTGGCAGCCCTGATTCTGGCTGGACCGGTGCCCGCTCTCGCCCAAGAGGCCGGGGGCGAACAGTTCATTCCCATCACCAGCTACCGGACGGGACCCTATGCGGTCGCCGGCATTCCCTACCAGGACGGCTTCATCGACTACCTGAAGCTAATCAACGCCCGGGACGGCGGCATCGAGGGTGTGCGGATCATCTGGGAGGAATGCGAGACGGCGTACAAGCCTGACCGCTTTATCGAGTGCTACGAGCGTCTCAAGAACCGCGGTGAGCGTGGGGCGGCCGTCTTCAACCCGCTCGGCACACCACTCACTTACGCAGTCATCGACCGGCTGCCCGCAGACAAGGTGCCGGTAATCACGCTGGGCTACGGCCGGACCGACGCCAGCGACGGGCGGGTCTTTCCCTACGTGTTCCCGCTGCTCGTGAACTACTGGAGCCAGAACACCGCCAAGATCCGCTACATCGCGGGACTCGAGGGCGGCATCGAGAACCTGCAGGGGCTCAAGATCGCCAACGTCCACCACGATTCGGCCTATGGCAAGGAGACGATCCCGGTCCTCGCACGGCAGGCCGAGCGGTTCGGGTTCGAGGTCGAGCACTTCCCGGTCGTGCACCCCGGCATCGACCAGAAGGCCGTCTGGCTCAACGTCCGCCGGTACCGGCCCGACTACGTGATCCTCCGTGGCTGGGGTGTGATGAACCAGACCGCCCTGAAGGAGGCCGCCCGGGTTGGGGTGCCCAGCGAGAAAATTGTGGGCGTCTGGTGGTCGTGCGCCGAGCAGGATACGGTTCCGGCCGGCGATGCGGCGATCGGATACACGTGCTCGACCTTCCACGGCAACGGCGCCCACTTCCCGCTGATCCAGGACATCCTGAGCCACGTCCACGATGCCGGTGACGGCACCGGTCCGGGAGAGGCCGTCGGCACCGCCGCCTACAACCGTGGCGTCATCAACGCTTTCGTCGTGGTCGAGGCGATCCGTACCGGCATGGCCGAGTACGGACCCCACCCGCTCAGCGGCGAGGAAGTGCGCTGGGGCATCGAGAATCTGAACCTCGATCCGGCCGCCATCGCGGCGGCCGGCGCCACGGATCTCGTGCCGCCGATCCGGGTCACGTGCTCCGATCACGAGGGTGGCGGTAAGGTCCTGTTCGTGCGTTGGACGGGTGAATCCTTTGAGCCGGTGTCCGAATGGATCGAGCCTGACCGTGAGATGGTGCGCGAGATGGTCGAGGAATCGGCCGCCAAGTACGCGGCCGAGAAGGGCATCACCCCACGGGCCTGCGATTCCTGATGAACGAAACCGCGCCACCGCCGCCGCCGGGCGAGGAACCGGCGCCGCTGCTGACGGCCAACAACATTGAGGTTGTCTACAACCGGGTGATCCTGGTTCTCAAGGGCGTCTCGCTGAACGTGCCCCGCGGCGGGATCACCGCCCTGCTGGGCGCGAACGGCGCTGGGAAGACGACCACGCTGAAGGCAATCTCGCACATCCTGAAGGGCGAGCGCGGCGAGATCACTCGCGGCAGTATCGTCTATGACGGTATCCAGACTCAGGCGCTCACCCCGTCGGACCTTGTCCGCCGCGGACTCGTGCAGGTCATGGAGGGGCGGCACTGCTTCGAGCACCTGACGGTGGAGGAGAACCTGCTGCTCGGGGCCTACACCCGGAAAGAAAGCCGCTCAGAGCGCCGCAAGCAGCTGGAGAAGACCTACGACTACTTCCCGCGGCTCCGCGACCGCCGCACCACCCAGGCGGGGTACGTATCGGGCGGCGAGCAGCAGATGACCGCAATCGGCCGTGCCCTGATGGCGCGGCCCCGCATGATCCTGCTTGACGAGCCCTCAATGGGGCTCGCGCCGCAGCTCCTGGCGGAGATCTTCGCCATCGTCGACCGACTGAATCAACAGGAGGGCGTGAGCTTCCTCCTGGCCGAACAGAACACCCATGCTGCGCTCAAGCATGCGGACTACGGTTATATTCTGGAGAACGGCCGGGTCGTGATGGAGGGTGCCTCCCAACAACTCACCGAAAACTCCGACGTGAAGGAGTTCTACCTGGGTCTTGGTGAGTCTGGCCGAAAGGGATTCCGTGATGCCAAGAATTACCGCCGCCGGAAACGCTGGCTGTCGTAGCCGCCTGCGCGCGGGCGCCGGCCTGCTCCTCCTGGCGTTCGCGTACGCCGGACCGGCCGCCTCGCAGGGACCCACGATCCTCCAGAAGGCAAAGGAGGACGAGCCGGCCCAGGGCGCGAAGATTGCGCGCGGCGCGGACTCCTTTCTGGCGTCCTACCTGAACGACGAAACCGTCCAGTTCGTATTTCCCGGCGCCGAATCGTACGAATTCGTGGAAGGCGACTTCGCGAGCGTGGACGTCTACGTGGACGGCGAGGTCGCTGGCTACGTGTTCGAGACCTACGACACGGTGCACGGCCTCGGCTATTCCCGGCGTCCCTTCCACCTTCTGGTCGGCGTGCGTGCCGACGGCGTACTCACCGGCGTGCGGCTCCTTGCGCATGTCGAGCCCATCGCCATCCTCGGGCGGACGGACGATGACTTCCGCCAGTACCTGACCCAGTACAGCGAGATCGACACCGCGCAGGGCATCAGCATGCGCCTGGGCTTGTCGGATTCGGTGCTGGAGGGCGAGGCGGTGGCGATGCGCGAGACCGCGGGCGATACCTCCGACCTGGTCCCGGTCGACGCCATCTCGCGGATTACGACCTCGTCCCTGTTGTTCATGGACGCCATCATGCGCGGTGCACGGAAGATCATCCGCGACCGGGGCTCCGTCCTCTCGGCGGACGATCTGGGGCGAATCCTGGACCTCGAGGCCATGGAACCACAGACGTGGGCATCGCTACTGGAGGACGGTTCGATCGCCGCGCGAACGGTCCGGGTGTCCGATCTCGAGGCGGCATTTGCCGATGCCGAGCACACGGCCCTACCCAGGCCGGTGCGCTACGCGGGATCCGATGAGACGGTCGCGGAGGTCTATGCGGCGTTTGTCACGCCCTCCGGCATCGGGATCAATCTGCTCGACCGGCGGTGGTACGACCAGTACGTGCTGGCCGGCCGCTCGGTGGGGGACGTGGTCGTCTGGGTGGGCTTCCGGGGTCCGCTCGGCTTCCGGGACACGCGCGCCACCGCCGCCGCACCGGATGTCTACGAGTCGCTCCGCATCCGCCAGGACGACCGCACGATCACGCTGACGCCCGATCTCTTCAAACCGCTCCCCTTCCACCATGCGAAAGAGGGGCTCACGCTGGACGACCAGGGATTGTTCTACTTTGCCCCTGGGGCGGGGCCGAACCCGGCCCGGCCCTGGACCCTTGAGTACGTGATCACAGGTGACCCCGCGCGGGGAGCGCCAGAGGACGCGGTTCTGGCGTCGGCCACGTTCCCGCTTACCTACGCGATCCCTGCCCGCTACGTCCGCGCCGAGCCGCTGCCGTTGCCGGCGGTCGACGGGGAGGAGGTGGAGGCACTGGATGCGGGCCTGGATTGGCGCGGAATCTGGCGCGACCAGCCGGTGACCGTGGCGCTTGGAATCGCGACAGCGCTCGCGGTGATCCTGGTGCTCACCTTCCAGCGGGCCATCGTTCGCTACCGCAACCTGTACCGGGTCATCCGGGTGGGCCTGCTCGTCTGGATCGTCGCATGGCTCGGACTCGCGGCGGGCGGCCAGCTCACCGTGCTCCATCTCATGAATGTCGTCCAGGTGCCGTTCTACGGCGGCGGCTTCGCGGGCTTTCTGGCCGAGCCCCTGATCACGATCGTCGGCATCGCGGCGCTGGTGACTCTGCCCTTCTGGGGGCGTTCGCTCTTCTGCGGCTGGCTCTGTCCGTACGGTGCCATGCAGGAACTGCTCGGCCGGCTGGCCCGAACGTTCCGGGTCCGGAGGCTCCGCATTCCCGAGATCTGGAACTCCCGTCTCTCGCGCGTGAAGTACGGGGTGCTCGCGGTTCTACTGGTGCTCACGTTCGTGGATTTCGAGCTCGCTGCGTGGGCTGCAGGAATCGAACCGTTCAAGACTGCGATCACGCTCCGTTTCGATGCCCCTACGGCGGCGGTGCTCTGGGCCGGGGGCCTTCTGATCTTTGCCCTGTTCGTGGAACGCGCGTTCTGCCGGTTCCTGTGTCCGCTGGGAGCAGGACTGGCTGTCCTCGGAAGGATTCGGATGTTCTCGTTCCTGCGGCGGCGGCCCGAATGCGGCAGCCCTTGTCAGGCGTGCGGGCCGGTCTGCCCGACCGGCGCCATCAAGCGTTCCGGCGAGATCAACATGAGCGAGTGCTTCTACTGCCTCGACTGCCAGGTCCTGCACGACGATGCGACTCGTTGTCCGCCGTTGGTCGCGGAATTGAAGAAGCGCGCGGCGGCAGCGCCGGGAAGCGTCGTCGCACCCGCATAGCAGACACGGCCGACAGGCCTGCGTGCAGGAGCAAGACCGGAGGGAGCGGGTCGCCCGATTGTCGCTGAACGACGACGGGTTAGAATTGTCGCTGAGCGAGGACAATAGAAAAATATCGTCGCACGATGACATTTCGAAATGTCTTTGTTCGACGACACATCCGATGGCAGGTGATTCGGCAGTCCCGGGACGTGTTGCACCCGGCGACGAACCGCGTCCGACGGGTTGGCGGGCTCGGCTTTCTTGGCGCGGACCCCGGACTCTCCGAGAGACAACGCCGGCCGGTCAATGGTCGTTCTGCAGCGCTTCTGACGGGACGACCGGCATGGCTAGCCCGCTTCGCTCACCACCGGACCTGCCGCCGCCGGCTCAAGGCGTCGGTGGGCGGTGTCGGGGGTTTCGAAGCCGTTGGCGGCGTGCCCGGCGGCCCGGGGCCGCCGGAATCGGGCGCGACTGAGCCCGGCAATGCGGATTCCGGGCGCGGGTCACGCTGGATGGCGGGCGCCGGGCAGACGGCCTCCGTGGCGCCGGTCGCGGCGCGTGCGGCAGGAGGAGGCTGGACCGTCGCGGGCGGGGTCAGCCGGGCTCCGCGCGTGCGGCGGGGCGCGCAGGGCGGCGAGCACGATGCGCGAACAGTTCCTGCAGCGGGTAGCCCGACGGGAAGGCGATCCAGACCTGGCGGACGGTGACGGTGATGCGGGCGGCGACCTTCAGCAACCGGGCGCGGATGGTGTCGGCGCGGGCGCGGGCCGTGCGCCGTGCCCTGCAGCCCGACCTGGCGCAGGAGGGTGAACAGGGCGCCGGCGAACGCGGAGAAGGTCAGCCGCAGCTGGTTGGCGCGCATCGTCGCGCTCGAGGTGCGGTCGGCGAACCGCCACAGCTGCTGTTCCCTGATCCGGTTCTCCATGTCGCCCGGGCGCAGTACAGGTCCTCGTAGAGGGCCTGCGCCCCGAGGGTGCGGCGGGGATGTTGGTGACCACGAAGCGCGGGTTGGCGCCGCGCAGCCCCGGCAGCCACTCGGCCTTGCCGATACCCGGCGGGCCCGGCTCCAGGACGTCAACGTGCGGTAGCGGCATTCCCGGAACCGCCGCGCGGCCCGGCCGGTGGCGGCGCCCCGGCGCCGGGACTTGTGCAGCGCCTTCGCGAGCCACGGTTCCAGGCGGGCGTTGCGCGCGAGCCCGAACACGTACTCGAGGCCGGCGTCCTCGCACCAGCGCAGGATGTCCTCGCGGCAGAACCCGGCATCGCCGCGCACCCGGATCCGGGTCCCGGGCCAGCGCCGGCGGATCTGCGGCACGATCCGCGCCAGTTCGTCCACCGCGCCCGCCGCCGCATCGATATCGGCCGGGCGCAGCCGGGCGCACAGCACGTGCTCGCCGCAGGTCACGTACAGCGGGAGATAGCAGTAGTGCCCGTAGTAGCCGTGGAAGAACCGGCCCTCCTGGCGGCCGTGCAGCGGATCGTCGGTGGCGTCGAGATCGAGTACGATCTCCGCCGGCGGGGCGGCATGGGCCTCCAGGAACAGGTCCACCAGCAGCCGCTCGATCGCTGGCCCGGTCGGCGGCAATCCGCTGGTAGCGGTCCCGCGGCCGCCGCCTCCGGTACGCCGAGCTCCAGGCGGTTCGCGTGCTCGACCCCGCCAGCGCATGCCCCCGGTCCCGCGCCCGCCGCCGCCCCTCCGATCACGTCGCGCACACCCGCTCGCCAGCGCGAAGGCGCTGTCGGCGCGCAGCCGGTCATGGTCGTTGAGGTCCTCGTAGCCCGCCGCCAGGGCCAACACCCGCTGCGCCACCAGCGTCTCCAGGCGATGCTCGATCCGCCGCGGGTCGCGGTGGTCGCGGAAGCACGCCGCCAGCCGCGACGTCACCCGGAAGCGCCGGTCAACCTCCCGCAGCAGCAACACGCCGCCGTCCGTCGTCAACCGGCCGCCGTCGAACCGGCCTACCACCGCACGCCGGCCAAGGCCTTCAAACGCCAGGTGCGTCGAGGTACAGTCTGTGTGCATGGGGTGGCTCCGTCATGGCCGGTAAGGGGTTGTCTTTCTTACCTGTACCACGCGTTTCCGCTCCATGCACCCCCCGCTGGTGAGATATCCGGGCTAGCAGCCTGTCGGACTTAGGACCTCAGATTATGGTAAGTCTTTGATTATTCTGTGTTTATCTTTTCAACCTTGGAATGCGTCGATTCACGAATATCTTTATATTTCAACACTTTACGAAAACAGTGCCCGCTAAGTCCGACAGGCTGCTAGGCCGGCAAGCGCCACCCGGGTGCTCCCGTCAACCTCCGGCTCCAATAGCATCAATGTACTGAGGCTACCCCTTCAAGGCGATGAAGCGGAGATCTGTTGTCGCCTGATCCGGCCGCTTCCCTGCGGCCCGTTCCGTCAGGTCCTATGGTAAGTTGAGAAGTCTGCCGACATCCCCTGGAATGCCCACCTACCCCTATGGCCGGCCACTCCCAATTCAAGAACATCATGTATCGCAAGGGCGCTCAGGACGCCAAGCGATCCAAGATCTTCTCCAAGCTTTCGCGCGAGATCACCGTTGCCGCCCGGTCCGGACTTCCGGATCCGGAGAAGAACCCGCGTCTGCGTACGGCGGTACTCGCTGCCCGTGCCGAAAACATGCCGAAGGACCGGATCGAGCGTTCGATCCAGAAGGCGCAGGGACCAGCGGTCGGCGAAGACTACCAGGAAGTCCGCTACGAAGGCAGGGCCACAGGCGGGGTTGCAGTCATCGTCGAGGCACTGACCGACAATCGGAACCGCACCGTTTCTGAGGTCCGTACCGCCTTCGGCAAGCACGGCGGGGCGCTCGGGGAGACCGGAAGCGTCGGCTTCGCGTTCACTCGCCTGGGAGTAATCCGCTACCCGGCCGATACGGCCGATGCCGACACAATGTTGGAGGCTGCGGCCGACGCCGGTGCGGACGACGCAGTCTCCGACTCGGATTCGCACGAGGTGCGGACCGGTTCCGATACTTTCGGTACCGTCCGGGCTTCCCTGATCGAGCGGTTCGGAACCCCAAGTAGCGCCCGGCTTGAGTGGGTTCCCGAGACGACGGTCCTCGTGAACGAGGAACAGGCGCGAACCGTCTTCCGCATGATCGAAATCCTGGAAGACAACGAGGACGTGCAGTCCGTCGCTTCCAATCTTGAGATCTCCGACGATGTCCTCGAGAAACTACGGGAATCCACCTGACTAGGGGAGCGCTGCCGATCGCCGAGAAGATCCCCTGCCGGAACCCATGCGCCTGATCGGTCTGGACCCCAGTCTGACCCGGACGGGCTGGGGAATCATTGACGTAAAGGGCAGGGAGCTGGACTTCGTCGCGTCGGGTGCGGTTCGAACCAATCCGAAACAGACGATGGCTGAACGCCTCGGGTACTTGGACCGCGAACTCGGCAAGGTTCTTGATGTCCACGATCCGACCGAGGCGGCCGTTGAACAGATCTTCGTCAACCGAAATCCGCGCTCGTCTCTCACTCTCGGGCTCGCACGCGGAGCGGTCTTTGCCTCCGTGGCCAGGCGCGAGCTTCGCGTCCACGAGTATGCGCCCGCTACGGTGAAGCAGGCCGTGACCGGGCAGGGCAACGCCAGCAAGGAGCAGGTCGCGGCGCTGGTCCGGATGCTGTTGCCGCGGGCGACCGTCGAGACCCACGATGCCTCCGACGCCCTCGCAGTCGCGATCTGCCATGCCAACCACGCCCGGATGCTGGCGCGGGTGGCCCGTTCCGGCAGCCGGCAATGATCGCGAAGCTTCGTGGACTCCTGGACTCGACCGGTGACGGCTGGGCCGTGATCGACGTCGCCGGGGTTGGCTACCAGATCACCTGCACGCGACGCTCGGTCGGATGGCTGCTCAGCACGCAGCCCCAGGTGGAGGTGCTGGTCCACACGAATGCCCCCGACAACGTGGTGGAACTCTACGGCTTCCGGGACGCTGCCGAGCGAACGTGGTTTCGGGCGCTTCTGGCCGTCCATGGCATCGGCGCCAAGACGGCGCTCGCCACGCTCGACGCCCTCGGTCCCGTGGAACTCGAGCAGGCCGTGGCATCGGATGATACGAAGGCCATTACCCGCGCGGAGGGGATCGGGGCCAAGGCCGCGGCCCGAATTATCGCTGAGCTGAAGCACAGCGTCGGCAACCTACCGACCGTGCCCAATGCCGCGCAGGGGATGGAGGAGAATGCCTACCGCGATGCGGTCGAGGCGCTTTTGGCTCTTGGTTACGGCCGGATTGAGGCGGTGTCTGCCCTTTCGACCGCCCAGGCCGAGCATCCCGACGGACACGCCGAGGATCTGGTGCGGCTTGCACTCCGGACGATCGCCCGATGAGCGCGGACGACTCCTTCGACGGCATGCGCGTCGTATCCGCTGGCGGTCAGCGACCATCGGCAGATCGCGCGCTTCGGCCCACGAATTTCGACGACTTTGTGGGGCAGGAACGCAATCTTGCAAACCTCCGCGTCTTCATCCAGGCGGCGAGCACGCGCGGCGAGGCCCTCGATCATGTGCTGCTCCACGGCCCGCCCGGCCTCGGCAAGACGACGCTCGCGCACATCATTGCCCAGGAACTCGGCGCGGGAGTCCTGCCCACCTCGGGCCCGGCGCTCGCGCGGCCGGGGGACCTGGCCGCGATCCTGACCAGTCTCGACCCGCGCGACGTGCTGTTCATCGACGAGATCCATCGGCTCCCGATCACCGTCGAGGAGACCCTTTATCCCGCTCTCGAGGACTTCCGGCTCGACATCATGATCGGCCGGGGGCCGAGCGCCAGGACGATGCGAATCGAGCTGCCGCCGTTCACGCTGGTGGGGGCGACGACGCGGATCGGGCGCGTATCCAATCCGATGCGCGAGCGCTTCGGGATCCCGTTTCACGTGAGCTACTACCTACCGGGGGAACTGCAGAAGATCGTGGCACGCGGGGCCGCCCTGCTGGGAATCGATCTCGCCTCCGACGCGGCTGCTGAGATCGCGAACCGCGCACGCGGGACGCCGCGAGTGGCGGCGCGGCTGCTCCGCCGGGTACGGGATTTCGCGACCGTCCGGAACTCGCGGACCGTGCTCCGCAGCGACGCTGAGGCGGCGCTCCGGCAGCTGCACATCGAACCGGACGGGCTTGACGCAATGGACCGGCGCTATCTCGAGTGTCTGGTCACCCGCCACGCCGGCGGGCCGGTCGGAGTGGAGGCGCTGGCCGCCGCGCTCTCGGAGGAGGTGGAGACCCTGCAGGACGTGGTGGAGCCGTTCCTGCTGCAAGCCGGCTTTGTGCAGCGAACCGCCGCCGGCCGGGTCGCGCCTGCCTCGACCTGGCGGCGGCTCGGTCTCAGTCCGCCGCGCCCCGAAACCATACCGGGATTGCTGGATTCGGATGATCTGCCCGGGACGGGGGAACCCGGTGACGAGTGAGACCGAGCCCCCTTCGGGGACCTTCCGGAACGGTTCACACGCCTTTCCGGTACGTGTCTACTACGAGGATACGGATGCGGGAGGCATCGTTTATCATGCGGACTACCTCCGTTATGCGGAGCGAGCCCGAACGGAGATGCTGCGCTGCCTTGGCATCGAACATGGGGACATGCTTGCCGCCCATCAGGTGTTCTTTGTCGTACGCGAGATGCATGCCCGGTTCCATACGCCCGCCCGGCTCGATGATGTGCTTGAAGTGCTTACTGAACCTGGCCCCATGACGGGGGCCCGGTTGCGACTCCGGCAGACCATTCGAACCGCG
This sequence comes from Alphaproteobacteria bacterium, assembly GCA_965215575.1. Lineage (GTDB taxonomy): Bacteria > Pseudomonadota > Alphaproteobacteria > TMED109 > TMED109 > VXPW01. The sequence goes on along the minus strand of OZ244069.1, from coordinate 222,200 downwards.
GACAGGGTACTGGTGGAGCTAGCGCTGACCTTGGCCTGCGTAAGCCCGGCCGGACGCGCCCGGCGCTGGCCCGGTCCGGTTGCGGCGAAGTTCGCCAGCCTGAACGGTTCCTGAACCCGGAAACGACTGGAAGACATGGAAGAAGTTTTTACGGCCGCCGGCGATATCGATCTCACGATCTGGGGCCTGGTCCTGCAGGCCGACATCGTGGTGAAGGCGGTGCTGGTGCTCTTGGTCTTCGCGTCGATCTGGAGTTGGGCGGTCATCATCAACAAGCTGGGCCGGCTCCGGCATCTGAAGAACAAAGCGAACCAGTTCGAGCAGACTTTCTGGTCGGGTGGGTCGTTGGAGGAGCTCCACCGGCACCTCCAGAGTCGCCCCGACCATCCGCTGGCCGCCGTGTTCGTCTCGGGCATGAACGAATGGCAGCGGTCTGTTGCCCCCATGGAAGGACACCGCTCGATCGCGGCCGGGCTAAGCGAACGCATTGGGCAGGTCATGCACGTGACAGTGAGTCGGGAAATGGATGCCCTGGAACGGAACGTGGGCTTCCTGGCGACGGTCGGCTCTACAGCGCCCTTCATTGGCTTGTTCGGCACGGTCTGGGGCATCATGAACAGCTTCCAGTCGATCGCGGTGAGCAAGGACACGTCGCTCGCCGTGGTGGCGCCGGGTATCGCCGAGGCCCTGTTCGCCACCGCGCTCGGATTGCTCGCCGCCATTCCGGCGGTCGTGGCCTACAACAAGATCTCAAGCGACCTTAACCGCTATGCGGCCCGCCTCGAGACGTTCGCGAGTGAACTCGGCGCGCTGCTCTCCCGCCACATCGCTGAGAACGGAAATTGAGGATCGATCCGGTTCAGCACAAGCTCGGGTGGGGGCGGACGCCGCGGGCGCCCATAGCCGAGATCAACGTCACGCCCCTGGTCGACGTCATGCTCGTGCTGCTGGTCGTGTTCATGATCACGGCGCCTCTCCTCACGTCCGGCGTAAACGTCAATCTGCCCGAGGCTGACGCTGAGCCGATCCCGGGCAACGACGAACCCATCGTTGTCTCGGTGAAGGCTGACGGCCAGGTATTGCTGTTCGAGACGCCGGTGGAGGCGGAGACACTGGCGGCCAAGCTGGATGCGATCAAGGCCGAGCGACCCGACCAGCGGGTGTTCGTGCGGGGTGACCGGGACGTGGACTACGGCCGGATCATGGAGGTGATCAGTCTCATTTCAGCGTCTGGCCGGCATCGCGTGGCGTTGGTGACGGTTCCCCCGCAGGCGGGCAGGCCCTGACACCGTGCGGGGGAGCGTTTTCCTCTCGGTCTTGCTGCATGTCCTGTTCCTTGCGCTCACGGTGCTGGGCCTGCCGACATTCTCCCGTCCCATCGAAGTACCGCTGGCGATTGACGTTGAACTCGCCGAGGTCGCGGAGCCCGCACCGCAGGCGCCGGTGATCCCGCCGCCGCCGCCGGTTCCCAAGAACGATTCAAAGCCCCTGGATTCGCTCCCGCCGCCGCCGCCCGAGCAGGTGGCTGCTGCCAGCCCGCCCGAGCCCGACACCCTCGACGTGCCTGCCGAGGCACTGCCGCCGCCACCCAAGCCCGCGCCGGCAGCGGACCTGCCCCCGAAGCCAGAGGCGACCCGGCCGGTCGCGCCAAAAGCGGAGGCATCGCCTCCATCTCCGGAACCTCCGGTGATGCCTCCTCCCCCCAACAAGACCGCGGCGCCGGAACCGCCGATGGAAACGGCCGAGGCTAGTCCTGCGCCGACACCCGCTCCGCCTCCGCCTCCCCAGCCGAAGCCGCCGTCGCGCTTCGACAACATGCTTAGGGATCTCTCAGAGCGGGTACCGGCACCCCCTGCTGATGAGCCACCGAAATCTGAGGACACGATCGAACGCTATGCTCAACTGGATCCGCCGCCGACGCCTGTGGCCGAGGACAGTCCCGAGCAACGCTTTGTCCGCGCCCGCATCTACGGCATCATCCAGCGGCAGATTCAGGCCAACTGGCGCCGCCCGCCGGCCCTCCAGGAGATCGAGGACATGAGCGTGATACTCGACTTCCAGCTTCAGCCGGACGGCACGATTCACGCCCTCCAGATCTCAGAGGCGGAGCGGAACCGGGTCGACAGCAATGCGCTCCTCCAGCCGCTTCTGGACAGCGCACAGGCCGCGATCATGCGGACGAGGCAGATCAGGGGACTGCCGCCGGAGAACTACGCCATGTGGCGCCGCGTGCGGCTAAACTTCAAACCACAGCACTAGCCCTTCAGGCGCTCCCGATGCCCCGAATACCCCCCTTGCTCCGCACTGCCGCCCTTCTCCTGTTCATCGCGTTCCACTATCCGGCGATGGCCCAGGATGGACCGCTCGAGGTCGACATCACCAAGGCGACGATCGAGCCCATACCGTTCGCGATCACACTCGATGTCGAGGACACACTCCTGGCATCGGAGGCGACCGATATCGCCGGCATCATGGCCAATGACCTCCAGGGTTCGGCCCTTTTCCGAAGGATTGACCCCGCCGCCCACCTGCAGGATGCGGCGTCCGCGGCCGAGGAGCCGCGGTTTTCCGAATGGCGGATTATCGATTCCCAGATTCTCGTGGCGGGCACCATCCGGAGCGGGGATGGAGTGACGATGGTCCTTGACGTGCGCGTGTGGGACGTCTACGGCCAGCGGGAGATGGCGGGGATCCGCCTCAACGGGTCCGTTTCCCTCGCGCGGCGAATGGCGCATGTGGTGGCCGACCGCATCTACACCCGCATGACCGGGGAGGAAGGCTATTTCGACACGCGCATCCTGTACGTGGCCGAGAGCGGCCCGGCCACCGAGCGCGTCAAGCGGCTCGCCATCATGGACCAGGACGGCGCGAATCATGCCTACCTCACGGACGGATCCCACCTGGTCTTGACCCCACGCTTCTCTCCGGACGGGAAGGGGGCGCTGTACTTCAGCTACCAGGGTCGTGATCCCAGCATCTTCCGTTACAACCTTGATGCCGGAACAACGGAGGAACTGGGACAGTTCGCGGGGATTACGTTTGCACCCAGGTTCCACCCGAACGGTCAGGAAATTGCGATGTCGCTCGCACGCGAGGGGGTCACCAATGTCTACACCTTGGACCTTGCGACCAATGACCTCCGTCAGTTGACGGCGACCCGCGCCATCGACACCTCACCGAGCTACAGCCCGGACGGCGAGCGCATCGTATTCAGTTCGGACCGGTCCGGGCGGCCGCAACTCTTCGTGATGGACGCCGACGGTGGTCTGGCCCGGCGGATCAGCTTCGGGGATGGGAGCTACAGCACACCGATGTGGTCGCCGCGCGGGGACTACATCGCATTCACGAAGTTCGTCCGGGGCCGGTTTTACATCGGTCTCATGGAGCCGGACGGGCGCGGTGAGCGGCTGATTGCCGACGGGTTCTTGGTCGAGGGCCCGAGCTGGGCGCCGAGCGGTCGTTTGCTCGCCTTTGCACGGACCGAGCCGACCCCCGGAAACACTGACACGATCCGAATCTACACGATCGACATTACCGGCAATCGAGAGCGCGAACTCCAGACACCCACGGACGCGTCCGATCCGGCGTGGGGTCCCCGCCGCAAGGTCCGATCCTGACAGGCGGGACGGCGGTTTTCTGTCTGGCTCCAACCGGGTTCACGGACAGTTCAATTCACCTCGAAAAGGCGCCAGCAGTCAGGCAAGCAATAGGAGCTGCACGCGGGACCCAACACCCTGACAAGACTGACGCACTTCTTGTAGGGCGGCCCCATCCATTGGCTCGCACCGATCCTCATGCTTGGCGACGGTGTTTGCCAGGCGACTAACCCGAAAAGTCGCAACGCCGAGCGAAGCGGTCATGATCGGGACGATCTCTAGCTCGATACGGCAGAAGCGGTCGTGCCCAGCCTGCCTGTGTGGGCTGCCCGGTGGTGCCCCTCACACGTTGCGGCTGGCGAAGGACTGTTTCCGAGGTGCCGCAGACCGTCATGCCAGCGAACGCTACCGGGTACCGGATACTTGCTGCGGTTTGGCCAACGCTCGGCTAGGTCTCGTGCGGTGTTTCGAAACCATCGTGTCGCTGTCTGATTCGTTCATGCGAAGGTCGAGAAATCTCGAGCAAAGCCCGATGCACCCGACTTCTGCGTGGAAGCGTGGTCCCGACGTCGGTTGCGAGCGCGGCCTTTGCGCGGGTGTTGGTATCCGTTGTTTCTGGGCTGTGTCGGATGATTCCGAGCGCCGGTCGCGGGGCCGTCCCCAACCACCGTCAACCGGCAGCGGATCAAGCCTTCGATAGCGTTGAGATACTTCCGTTCAGTCGGGTCGCAGAACGAAAATGCAAACCCGTCGGCGCCAGCCCGCGCCGTGCGGCCGATGCGGTGGACATAGCTCTCCGCTTCGTTGGGCAGTTCATAGTTGATGACGTGGCTGATGCCATCGACATCGATCCCGCGTGCCGCGATATCAGTCGCGACCAGGACACGGACTTTCCCTGCGCGAAATCGTTTCAGGACGCGCTGGCGAGCGCCCTGGGATTTATTCCCGTGAATTACTTCGGCGTCGACACCGGCTTGGTCGAGCTGTTGCGCGATCCGGTTGGCCCGATGCTTAGTGCGTGAAAACACCAGGACTCGGGACAGCGCTGGGTCCTCCAGGACGTTGGTCAGCAAGGCCCGTTTTCCTTTCGTGTCGACGTGATAGACGCACTGATCGACACGCGCCACCGGCGTGGCCCGAGGAGTCACCTCGACAACGACGGGATCGGTCAGAAACTCGCCCGACAGACGGACGATCTCAGCCGGCATGGTGGCCGAGAATAGTAGCGACTGGCGGTTTGAGGGCAGGGCCGCGAGTATTTTTCGAACATCGCGAACGAATCCCATATCGAGCATGCGGTCCGCTTCGTCTAGGACGAAGAATTCGATCGCGCCGAGTTCGAGCCGGCCCTGGTTCATGAGATCGAGCAGGCGGCCCGGCGTCGCCGTGACGATGTCAACCCCGCGCCGCAGGGCATCGACCTGGGACTTCTGGCTGACACCACCGAAGATCACCGTTTGGCGCAGACGGAGGTATTTGGCATAGGCGCCGATTTCCTCGCTGATCTGGATTGCGAGTTCGCGAGTGGGGGCAAGGACCAGCGCGCGCGGTCGGCGCCGCCCGGAGTTTTCGCGATCGCGGGAAAGCCAGTCGAGAATGGGAAGCACGAAGGCCGCCGTCTTGCCTGTACCGGTCTGGGCGATGCCCACGATATCGCGGCCGGCGAGAAGTTCGGGAATGGCGCGTACTTGGATCGGTGTCGGCTCGACATGATTCCTGGCAGTCAATGCACGCAGTATCGGGTCGGCTAGGCCGAGATCCGAGAATTTGGTGTTTGTCAACAAAATATCCTTGTAAGCGGCGCGGCCGGCGGTGTTGACGCGGTCGGGCCGGGACGATCCGTCCCGGGCGCGGCGGGAACGGAAATATGGGTCTGATGGTGCTCGGGACATGGCGCCGCTGGTATCCGGCGCATCGCGCTATCGTGAGACAGTTATGTGAGCTTAGTTGGCTGCTCGTGCCCGAATTGTCAAGAAAACCAGTTCATTGTAACACACCGTGGCAACGGGCCGCCGCACGGGCAAACGGAAGCCCCCGTCCATGATGGATCTCCAAAAGATCTTGGCCCTTGCAACGGGGCGCAGTGGATCGTGTCTCCGGGTCCGTGTCAAGTCTGCGTACGGGCTTAGGACACATGAGACGCTGCGCTCCCCTGCTGGCGCGTTCGAATGTAGGCGGCGTGAGTTTGGCCTGCCAGCGCATTGTGGAGTCTTGTCTGATAGGAGGCTTTTTTGCCAGGTCTCCGGTGTGTCGCTCGGTTCGGTCACTCGGTGGGATCGGTGCGCGGCGCAGTATTGATCCGCGCGCAGGGTCCGGCACATCTGTTGAACGCGTCCGTACAGATCCGGTAAGCGAGACGGCAGGACGTCCAGAGGGATCTTTGACTCAGCGCAGACCCGTCCCGACACAGACGTGCATTCGCTGCCTTCGTCGATCGAGTTCGTCCGGACCGGGAACGGCGCGTCAACTTCCCCCTTGCCCGGTGGTCGTACTGCCGCAGGCGCCGTTGGCGCGTTGCAGTCGGCAGCCCGCTCGTCGGCGGGATTGTCGCCGTTGGCGACCTTGGCGAGGATGTCCTGTGGTAGCCGTCTGGACTGATCGGGAGTGACCTTGCGCCGTACCGGCCGTTCTCGCCCTGCTCGTTGGGAGCCTTCCTGTCGCATTCGCCGGCACGGCAGTTGACAATGAAGGACTTGGTGCCCGTGTTGACCACGAGAGATTGACATTCGGGCCATTGACCAACCCTCGGTACGCCATTGCAAGAAACCGGGAAGGCTTTTGGACCTTACCCGCCGAATGTGGTTGCGTGGGCCGTGGTCAAACGTCTAGGTTCCGGTTCTTGGTTGGCGGCTCTACTGTCCAGGCCCTGTCGCCAGCCCAGACCCTGAAACACCCTGTGTCCTGCGCCACGAGGCTACAGTCATGCTTCGCATTCCTACCGACAGCGGCAAGTTGGCCGAATCCGCAGACCGTACTGTAGGGGCAGACAAGTTTGTCACTCAAAATGGTGCAACGTACGCGGGGCTGCACTTGATCGCGGACTTCTGGGGCGCCGCGGCGCTAAACGATGATGCCGCGATCCGCACCGCGATTCAGGATGCTGCGCGCGCGGCCGGGGCGACGGTTCTTCACCTCCACCTTCACAGGTTCGGTAAGGAGCAGGGTGTCTCTGGAGTCGCCATTCTCGCGGAATCCCATATCAGCGTGCATACGTGGCCCGAGCGGGGATACGCTGCGTTCGACGCCTTTCTTTGCGGTGCCACCGATGCGAATGCTGCGCTGAGGGAGTTGGAACGCCACCTCCGACCAGCCCGCAAAGAAGTGCGGATCCTGCGCCGGGGCAGCCAGATAGCCTGTGACGTTCCTGCGTGAGCGAGCCCGCGGAACGGTTTCTCGACACTCAACGCCGATCCACTCCGTGTCTGGTCATCGACCTCGGAGAGGTGGCAGGTGCTTACCGACGGATCACGCGTAGCCTTCCGGGAGTACGGCTCCACTATTCGGCCAAGGCCAACCCTGCCCCCGAGATCATTGGGTGTTTGGGCGATCTCGGTGCGTCATTCGACGTCACTAGCCGGTCGGAGATCAGGGCCTGCCTCAAGTCTGGTGTGTCGCCCGAACGGATGGCCTATGGGAGCACCGCCAAGAAAGCCGCGGACATCGCCTGGGCTTCCAGGCAGGGGATCCAGAGCTTAGCGTTCGACTCGCTGCCGGAACTCGAAAAGATCGCACGGCATGCGCCCGGCTCCACCGTCGTGGCGCGGCTGGCCGTCGATAACCGTGGGGCAGCCTGGCCACTCGACCGGAAGTTCGGCTGCTCGGCGGAGATCGCGATCGACCTCATGCGGCGGGCAACCGTCCTCGGATTGCGACCATGGGGTCTCTCATTCCACGTTGGCTCACAGCAGATGGATCCCGCAAGCTGGGACCGCGCAATCGCGCTGGCCGCAGAAGTCGCCAGACACCTTGCGGAAGTCGGGCAACCGATCGAATCGCTCAACCTGGGTGGCGGCCTTCCGGCCCAGTATCACGCCGATGTCCCAAGCCTTGAGGACTGTGCCTCAGCCATCCGGGAATCAATAGTTCGTCATTTCGGTGAGAACCCGCCGTCTCTCGCGATTGAGCCTGGGCGGTACTTGGTAGCCGCCGCCGGCATCATCGAGTCCGAGGTGATCTTGGTGGCCCGGAAATCGCCGGAAGACCGGCGCCGCTGGGTCTTTCTCGACATCGGACGGTTTGGTGGGCTCGCCGAAACGGAAGGCGATGCGATTTGCTATCCGATCGAGGCACCGGGATCCGAAGGTCCCTGCGGCCCCGTTGTGATCGCCGGCCCCACCTGCGACAGTGCCGATATCCTCTATGAGAATACCGATTACCGACTGCCCCTCGCGCTTGCCGCTGGGGATCGTGTGCGCATTCGTTGCGCCGGGGCCTACACCACCGTGTACGCCTCCCGGTTCAACGGGCTTCCACTGCTGCGCAGCCACTTTGTCGGGACAGGCGGTTGCACCGGACTAGGCGTCCTCGGCGATTTCCCTAAGCCAGGCCGGTAGAGCATAGGCTGCCCTGTGCACATCCGGTGTGTACGTCCGAGTGGCACATTTCGCCGAGACGGCGCGTCTGATGGCAGCATCCATTTGCTGATTGTCCAGCGGTACCTCACTGCCACGGGTAATGGCCATGAGACCCCCCGTGTACGTCGGAGTGACCACCAAATAGGTGGAGACCCCGCTCCAGACCGTGCGCATGTTGCGGCACACGTCCCGGAGTTCGTCTGCCTGGAAGAACGGTACACCGCTCTGGAACACGGCGATACCCGCGCCCCGGAGTGCATTGGCAACCTTGTCGTAGAACGCTTCGGCAAACAGGGATTCGGCTGCGCCTACCGGGTCCGGACGGTCGGCAATGATCAGATCGTACCGGTCCCGGTGCGCGTTGAGGAACCGGGTGGCATCCTCGAAGTGCACATGCAGGCGGGAGTCCGTGAAAGCGTCTCCGTGCACGGATCGCAGGTACTCTCGCGCCAGCTCGACTACACGCCGATCGATGTCCACGAGATCGACGGTCCGGACGGCAGCGTGTTTCAGCACTTCCTCCGCGACAGCGCCATCACCGCCCCCGACAATCATCACCCGCTCGACCCGGCCGTGCTCGAAGACAGCCGGGTGTACCAGCATCTCCGAATAGGTGTGCTCGTCACGCTCCGTGATCTGGACGATGCCGTCCAGGACCAGGACCCGCCCGAACACCGGGTTTTCGAACAGCAGGATGTGTTGGAACCTACTCCGTTCGTCGGCCAGTACGCGCGCAACCTCGAAGGTTTGTGCGTAGCCGCCGTGAAGGGTTTCCGAAAATTCCATCATCCTGTCCGAGCCTCGTCGGAGCGAACTCCCGGGAAAACGTGGGCGAGGGCACGACCGATATACTGATAGGTCGTTTCCACCCTTGGTCTTGCGTTACGTGTCATGAACAGCCTCATCATGCTGGTCGACAAGCTCCTCGATCTGCTCATCTGGATCGTGGTGATCCAGGCCGTACTGTCCTGGCTGATCGCATTCGACGTGATCAACCTCCAGAACCGGCTCGTCTTCGGTGTCCATCAGGCACTAAGCCGGTTGACGGAGCCGCTGCTTCGGCCGATTCGGCGAGTGTTGCCCGATACGGGAACGATCGATCTTTCACCGGTAGTGTTGATCCTTGCGGCCTGGTTCGTGCGCAGTCTGCTGCGCGAATTCACGCTGGGCTAGTCGTCGCCTTGCGCCCGCCGGCGCTGCCGGAGGCGAAGAGCGTTCAGGCGGATGAAACCCTCGGCGTCCTTCTGGTCGTAGACCGAATCCGCTTCGAAGGTCGCGATGCTCTCGCTGTAGAGGCTCTTCGGTGATTGCCGTCCCACCACCCGCGCGGAGCCGCGGTAGAGCTTGAGGCGTGCCGTCCCGGTGACCTGACGCTGGGACTCATCGATCAGGGCTTGGAGCATCTCGCGCTCGGGCGCGAACCAGAAGCCGTTGTACACGAGGGATGCGTAGCGCGGCATAATTTCGTCCCGTGTGCGCATCGCGGGACCGTCCAGGGTGAGCGATTCCACGGCGCGGTGCGCAATCTGCAGCAACGTGCCACCGGGTGTCTCGTATACGCCGCGGGACTTCATGCCGACGAACCGGTTCTCCACGAGATCGAGCCGACCGATTCCGTGTGCACCGCCCAGTTCGTTGAGCCGCTCCAGGAGTCGCGCGGGCGAAAGGCGCTCGCCATCGACGGCAGCCCCGTCGCCCTCGTCGAAATCGATCTCGACGTACTGCGGGTCATCCGGCGCGGCTTCGGGCGCGACCGTACGCTGGAACATCGCCTCGTCGGGCTCATGCCAGGGATCCTCAAGCGCCTTGCCTTCGTACGACGTGTGGAGAAGGTTCGAATCGGTCGAGTACGGGGGTTCGCCCGCGCTCACGTTCTCGATTGGAATCTGGTGCGCTTCGGCGTAGGCGAGGAGATCGCTCCGCGATTGCAGGTCCCAGGTCCGCCAGGGCGCGATGACCCGGATATCGGGGTTGAGCGCGTAGTAGCTGAGCTCGAAACGGACTTGGTCATTGCCCTTGCCCGTGGCACCGTGCGCCACGGCATCGGCCCCGGTCTCGCGGGCGATCTCCACCTGCCGGCGCGCGATCAGTGGACGCGCAATCGATGTCCCGAGGAGATACGTGCCCTCGTACAGCGCGTTGGCCCGAAACATCGGGAATACGTAGTCCCGGACAAAGGTCTCACGTAGGTCTTCGACTCGAATGTCGCGGACACCCATCTGGGTGGCCTTGGTCCGTGCCCGCTCCACGCTCTCGTACCCGAGGTCGGCCGAGAAGGCGACCACCTCGCACTGGTAGGTCTCCTGCAGCCATCGGAGGATGACTGAGGTGTCGAGGCCACCCGAGTAGGCAAGTACGATCTTCTTCACGTCCGACATGCGGGGCTCCAGTACGGGCAACGGGAATGAGGCAGCGGGCCGGGAAGGGATCAGCCCCGCGCACGGGACGGATATAGCATGCCCGCCGGCACAAGTCGGTCTCCTGGCACGCTTTGCCTGGGCCCGAAGCGGACACCGGTGAACCGGTTTGCATTTGACACTCTTCTGGTCACGTGCGAGACAGTTGTCCTGCGGGGCCGTAGCTCAGTTGGGAGAGCGTCGCGTTCGCAATGCGAAGGTCAGGGGTTCGAATCCCCTCGGCTCCACCAGTTCCCGCATGAGTGGAACCAAAGTTTGTACCGGAACGTGCACTTCGCAGGGTTCAACCACCACGAGAGCAGGATCCACTGTGCACCCGTTGCAGAATCCGTTTCGGAACCTCCCTCCCGTGCTGGCCGCTAAGTGCTGTGGCTGTGGAGGTTGTTGGCAGGAGGGCTGATTTCAGGCTAAGGCGTTACCGAATGCGTTCTCCTCTCTTGCTACTGACGTAACTTGACCTCCGAAGCCAACTATCTCGTGTGCTCCAGACCCCGGACGGTCCTGGTGCGGTTCGGCGTGCGCTCCAATGCTTTGTCGAATTGCACGGCTGCCTCCTCCATTCGACCCTGCGCCAACAAGAACTCGCCGTACATCTCGAGCGCGGGCTTCATCGGCAACGGCGGACCGGAAGGGGCATTCAGTTCCGCTTCGAGAGCGGTCGCCTCTACGAGGAACGCCTCTGCTGCGGCAGCATCTCCTTGGGCCAATGCCATCGCTGCTTCCAACTGTTTTTCTTCGACCGCGATGATCTTGGCGCGATAAGCCGTCGACGATTCGCGCAGGAAGCGTTGACGGGCATCCCTGATGTTGGCCAACGCAATTTCAGCCGCTTCCATGTTGCCTGTGTGCGTCGCGCTCAGACCGGCAGCCAATTGCACCGCCGAGTGGTCGCGTTCGGCATCTGTCAGAATGTCATGGCTAAACTCGGTCCAGCCTGCCGTTTCCAGAGTGTGGCGGGCGAGGATGTTCATCGTGCCGTTGCGGACTCTCGTGGTCGGGAACTGCGCCAAAGTTCGAAGCGCCTCGTCGAGCGCCCATTGCGCCATGTCGTCATTGCCAAGCTGCAGCTGGCCGTAGTGGTACCACTGCAGCGCATGGTATTCGGACCGACCGCGCGCCAAGCCCTTGCGCTCCACATGGTCAAGTGCCGCCTTGTAGGAGGCGTCGTTGGAGGCCACGACGCCGTCCCACATCCCGAGTTGGACAAAAATGTGCGACGGCATGTGCAACGCATGGGGCGCAGCCGGTGCAATCTCCGCGTACACTTTTGCGGCAGGCAAGGCCAGGATTGCGTGTTCGGGATCGTCAAAAGCGTGAATGATGAAATGGGCTGCCCCTGGATGCTGCGGATTGCGCGCGAACACTTCTAGCGCAATGGAACCGGCCCGCTCTTGCCGGCCAAACCCTCGATCACCGGGGCGAACCGTGCCCAGCAGCGAGACGGCATACAGCGTGGCGATCTCATCGTCATCGGGGAACACGTCATGAAGGTGTTGCATGGCCTCGGAATATGCGATGTCCCTGGAGAGTTTGTCGCCGGAGCCGTAGAGGACGTCCACTGCTTCCATGAGCCCCCGCTCGCGCCCGAGCGGCATTTTTTCTGCACGGGCGTCCGATGTCGACCCGTACTGCGCCAGTGCCGCACGGGCAGCGTCACCATCCTGTTCGGCCCACAGGGGGGCGTTGTAACTGAGCGCCTCCCCCCAATAGGCCAGACCAAAATCTGGGTCGATGGCCTGGGCTTCACGAAAGGCCTCGCGGGCGTCCGCAAACTCAAAGCTGTGAAACGCTTTCATCCCGGTGAGGAACGCCGTTTGAGCTTCAGGTGCGCCAGAGTTCGGAAACTCGATGCTGCCCAGGTTCGCGGACGGGCTATCAGCGGAGTCGTCGGCAACCGCAGCGGGAATGGCCATGCCGAGCAAGCCCAATCCTGCTGCGAGGCCAATGACTGACAAGAAAGTCCGGATGGACCGGGCATTGACAATCGTCATGGCTTGGCTCCCTCGGCATTGGTCGGTGCCCAGTCCGAATCGACTGGTCCCGCCAGCAGTTTAGAACGTGATTGGAAATTCTTAAGCAGCCACAATCTGTAGTCCTGCGATGTTGTTGCGAAACTACATCTGAAGGACGCAATGGCTTGGACCGAGGCCGCTAGGGCAAAGTGTAGGCGCGGCACGCCTCACTACGAGAACGATCTGGCGGATGCGAAATAGGAGTGGGGTCCGGGGTTGCTGCCGTCTCGAGCGGTGACCCCCCCCCCGTGAATGAGCCTAACGCTAGACTTAGAAACTGGAGGTCTGGACTTCCCCCAACGTTGGACCACTTGCAGCGAAAAGATTCGGCTGGTCCGCCTTCGGATCGGCAATTCCGCCCTTGTTGCACATCATTCGGCCAGGGCTTCGAATTCCGCAGGATCTAGGTTCTCGTAGCGCCTGTATAGTTGCAGTACGGCTCTACTGAACGTTGGGCCGGCATCCGCGAGACCCGCGTAGCGTCCTGGGACCCCGGGGTCGAGGATCTCGGCCGGACTTTCCCCGGTTTGCACCGCCTCGATGATGCGCCCGCGGAGAAAGCGGAGCCAATCACGGGTGTCGGAGAAGCGGGTTGCGTCCTGCAGTACGGGTCCGTGCAGTACGGGTCCGTGCCCCGGTACGACCATTGTCCAGTCCAGCGCTTCAAGCCGATCCAGGTGCTCGAGCCAGATTCCGATGTTCGCGTGGGGCACGGTGGCGGCTCTGCCGACAAACAGCAGGTCCCCAAAGAAGGCAGCTCCGGACGTGCGGTCGTACACAACGAGATCGCCTCCCGTATGCCCATCCTCGAATACAAGTATGTCGACGGGACGGTCACCGAGATCCAGAGTGCGGTCGTGGGATAGGGTTTCCGACGGTGCCTCGACCGACGTGCCTGCCGTCCATTCCTCGCCGACAAGTTCCGCCATGAAACCGAGCAGCGCCGGCCCCTCACGCTCCAATCCATCCGCTTCGTCCGGGTGCATCAGAACCACAACGCCAGCCTCGAGAAATGCGCCGATGCCAAAGGAATGGTCCGGATGGCGGTGGGTGATTACAGCCTGGCGGACGGGAAGCGTAGTCACTCCTGCGATTGCCGCGAGCATCTCCCGCCCGTACCGCCGAGTGGGCCCGGCTTCTACCGCGAGCACCTCGTGGGACCCGACGACAAAACCTGCGTTCGCGATGTTGGCTCCGTTCTCCGGAGTCAGGGCGTCCTGCGCGCCGAGCAGTACGTAGACGCCGGGGGCGATTTCCAGTGGCCGCAACTCGTACGACGCGCTTCTTGCCTCCCACGCCGGCGTGGCAAGAGCGATCAGACACGCCACGGCCGGGCCAATCCCGGCCGTGCGGTTATTACATCGTGGGGGCGTTCTCGGAACCCTCGAACGCGAGGCCTTCAGAGTCGGTTCCCCAGACACGCACCGACTGGCCCTGCTCCAAAAGGTCGATGGTGATGACGGGGTCCTGTGACATTGCGGCCCAGGTCAGCATCTCGGCGATCGGACCCTGCTCGTCCTCGATCCGCACTTTTTCGACGTAGTAGGGGGGGATCACGTCACCGTCGTCGAGGACCACGAATCCCGTGTCCATGGGATGGTTGATCCGCACCTTGAGGCGGCTCGCGCCGCCTTGCCGGTCGAACTGCCGGATCTTCACGTCGCCGACCGCCGCGACCACGTCACCTCCCGGACCGGGTGAGGAGCACCCACCGGCGCTCATGACCAGGACGGACTTGGTAGCAACGTGCCAGATTCCGGCTTGGTCGAGGATGGCGGCCCGGACCGGCGTGGACTCCTCAAGTCGGATGTTCATGCCGAGCGATTCGATCCGCCGGTGCGGCGTGATCCTCGCAACCTGCTGAATTGGGTTGCGATCCACGAGTAGAACCATTTCCTGCATGTCCCTGAGCGCGTGCGGAACCTTGACCATGATCGGGACTTCGTGGGCGCTTTCCACCCGGTCGGCCATCATGACCCGAATCGAATTGTCGAAGGTTACCGCGGCGTCTTCGCCGAGGTACGCCCCGCTCAGGTCTTCCCAGAGTTCTGACCCGGCCGGGTCAACTTCGCGGGCGTTTGCGGCCGTGATCAGCAGCGCCGCGGCAGCAAACAGCAGTATTGAACGCATGGACTTCTCCCGTCCCCCGACAGTCGTGCGCAGTTTATAGGGGAATCCCCGTAACCCCAAATCCAGCCGCATTTCGGCTAAACGACCTCGTCGCTCCGCAGATCCGCAATCTCGGCCGCCGAGAAGCCGGCCTCGGCAAGGATCTCGTCGGTGTGCTCGCCCAGCAGTGGAGGCGGCCGGGGAGTACCTTGTTCGGTATGCTTCATGTGAAAGGGGACGTTGACGTAGGACCAGTCGCCTTCTCCGGCTTCGGCTTGGCGGGCCACGGTCCGGATGGTGCTCCGGTGCGCGAGTTGCTCGTTCCGGTTCAATACTTGCGGCACGGTTGAGACCCGTGATGCGGGAATCCCGGCTTCCGCAAGGCGCGTCTCCCACACCTCACAGGTTTCCAGGGCGAAATCGTCGGCCAGAAGGGCGCGTAGACTATCGGCATGCGCGATTCGGTTGGCGAGGGTTGTGAACCGGGGATCCGCGGGCAGGTTCTCCCGGCCAAGCATCTTGGCGAGGGTCAGGAACTGGGCGTGCGTGGCGGCCGCCAGCATCAGTAACCCATCGCGTGTGGGGAAGACGTCCGCGGTCGGGTTTCCGGTCTGCGACCGGTTGCCGGCCGGCTCCGGGTTCTCCCCGTTGATTGCATAGATCGCAAGGTTCGGAGCCATGATGCCGATGGCGGTATCCAGCATCGAGAGGTCAAGATAGTCACCGTGACCAAAGCGTTCGCGGCGGTAGAGGGCAGCCGCAATCGCAAAGCTCGCCTGCATCGCCGTCGCCATGTCGGTGGTCCAGTAGCCGGTCTTGACCGGCCCTGTCTCCGGCGTCCCGGTGACCGCCATCATGCCGGAGGCCGCCTGGATCGTGGCGTCGTAGGCGGCTGCCGAGGCCCGCGGGCCGGACTGGCCATAGCCCGTGATCGAGCAGTAGACCAGCCTGAGGTTCCTCTCCTTCAAGGCCGGATAACCGAAGCCCATGCGTGCCATGGTTCCCGCCTTGAAGTTTTCGATGACCACGTCTGCACTAGCCGCGAGACGGTGCACGACCTCTGCCGCTCGGGGGTCCTTGAGATTGAGGGTCAAGGATCGTTTGCCGGTGTTGACGGACAGGAACAGTGGAGAAAACCCGAGTGCAGCCACCTCCGGGTTCGTGGCCGGCATGGAGTGCCGGGATTGGTCGCCACCGGCCCGGTTTTCCACCTTGATGATGTCGGCCCCGAGCAGCGCTAGCTGCTGGGTGCAGTACGGCCCCACCAGAACCTGCGTGAAGTCGAGGATCCGGACCCCGTCGAAGGGCGGAGCCCGGGACTTCAGCTGGTCAGGCGAGTGCGCAGGCAAAGTGTTCATAGAGTCGTTCAATGGATCGTCCCCGGCGGATTGCCTGGATAGTTCTTGGTTGTCCGAGCGCGGAGAATGCACGATCCGAATGAGAATCGTAACGCTCCGACGACTACGAAGTCCGCGCGCATATTTCGGCAAGCAGGAAGACCCCGATCGCAGCGGCTTGCCCCTTAGGACGCATGCCCGACCGAGAACTCACAAGTCGGGATGTCCTCGATCCGGCGAGTTCAACACTGGCCGTAGGCTCAGGTCATCCGATCGACAACACGGGAGGTCGGTCAGATCCGTGTCCAGGTGATCTGTGCGGGCACTGCTTGGCGAGCACGCGTCCGGAGGCTCGTACCCACTGCAGAGCGCAACGGCCTTGGGCGGCTGCAGCACAGCGGCTCACTGTTGCCCAGTGGCAACGCGGAGCGGCCAATACGTTGCGAGAGAGCAGGTGGGCGGTCCCACGCACAGCCGCCGTGGCGTGGTCCTCGGTGCTAGTTTTCCCGGGTTACGTCGGGCCCATTCGCGCTCCGGACGATCGGCACTACTGAGAACCCGTAGAGCCGGGCGGCGTTCTCCCACAGCACCTTGCGTTGGATCCGCTCACTCACTCCCGCCATTTCCCGGGCGATGAACTCCTGGCTGTCCGGCCACACGCCGTCCGGATGGGGGAAGTCTGAGCCCCACATCACGTTGTCCTCACCGAGCACGTCGATGATACGAATACCGATCGGATCGCTCTGGTAGGTCGCGTGGCACTGCCTGTGCCAGTACTCGGACGGCTTCATCGAGAGTTCGAGATCCCGGAACTGGTCCTCCCACTCGAGATCCATGTGTTCGAGCACGTAGGGGATCCAGCCGATCCCGGCTTCGCCGATGACTAGATGCACCCCCGGATACCGCTCGAGTACGCCGCCGTAGATGGCCTCCATCAGCTTGTCGGCCATCTTGAGTTGGAAACCCGTGATGTACGTCGCGAAGGCGGCCCGCTGCTCCAGCCGGGGGAGCCCTTCCATCTCCGGCGGCTTGCCGCCGATGGTATGGATGTGCACGGGCAGCCCGCTCGCGTCTACCGCCTCCCAGAGCGGGTTCCAGTGGCGGGAATAGAGCGGCTTCATGTCGAGGGTGTTGGCGACCTCGAGGCCGCGGATGGCGTCCCGCATCGAAACCTGCTCGATCTCGTTCACCGCGGCGTCAACATCGTGGTTCGGGATGCAGGCGATGCCTGCGAAGCGGTCAGGGTGTGAGGCGCAGAAGTCGGCAAGCCACGCGTTATAGATGCGCATGACCTCGGCCGCGGCCTCGGGATCGTTCAGCCGGTTCGCGGCCCCCAGGATTCCGTAGAGCACTTCGCCGCGGACTCCGTCGAGATCCTGGTCCCGCAGCCTGAGTTCGGGTTCGGTCAGACGGCGGATTCCCTTCCTCCCGTCTTCGTAGAGACCCTGCGCGGCCATCCGGTCCGAGCGATGGATCTCTCCCGGGACGTACTCGCGCCCCGCCGAACCCATCCCATTCACGAGCCCGAAGTAGGCCCCGCTCCTGGACACCCAGACTTCTCGCCCGCGCTCGTCCCGGTTGACGTAGGGCATGCGGTCCCGGAGGCGCTTCGGTGCCCGTTCGGTGAAGAGATCGGGCGGGAGCCAGATGAGGTCGATATGGCAGTCAGCGGAGATGATCATTCCACTTAGGTCCATTGGGTCAGGCGTCCCTTCATCTTCCATTGCGCAAACGGGATCGTGGGCAGTGCTCCGAGTTCATGAAGCGTGCCGCCATGATCAATCCTCTGGTCTGCTTCGACCGATAGTATCCGACCGAGGCCGACCGACACTGCCTCTCTGGCCAGTTCTCTACCAAGCAACGGCTGTGTGCAAAGTTCCGAATGACCGGAATGGGCGGCCGCATTGCCTTTCTGTAGGCCGGCCCATGGTCGTAGGGGTAGTCTTGATCCCTATGCTCCCCGGTTGTCCTGCCGGTTTGTCGGCATAGCGACGTTACGCCGCTGGCAGGCACCAGCCCGGCACAGGAGACCAGGATGAGCAACGCGCAATTGAGCCTCGGGTACATCGGCCTTGGGCTGATGGGGGCGCCGATGGCGGCGCGGTTGCTCGCTGTTGGTCACCACGTGGCGATCTGGGGCCGGACACCAGCCAAGCTTGAAACTCTCGTTGCGGCGGGTGCGACGATGCAGCAGAGTGCGGCCGATGTCGCACGGTCGGCGGACGTCATCTTCACCTGCCTGTCTGACACCGCTGCGGTAGATGCCGTCGTGTTCGGGGATCAGGGTATTGCTCGGGGCGCTGCGGCCGGAAAGCTACTCGTGGACATGTCGTCGATTCGCCCCGACGCGTGCCAGGTGATGGCGACACGGCTCGAACGGGAGACGGGGATGCGCTGGATGGATGCCCCGGTCTCCGGAGGCGTCGTTGGGGCCGAGAACGGCACGCTGACCGTGATGGCCGGTGGCCTTCAATCGGACTTTGAGCGCGTCCGTCCCGTGGTCACGGCACTGGCCCGACGGTTTACCTTGATGGGGCCTGTCGGCGCCGGGCAGACGACGAAACTGATCAATCAGACGATTGTGGGCTGTGGCGTGGCCGTGCTCGCCGAAGCAGCCGCCCTGGCGTCACGGGCGGGGATCGATGCTGGACGCCTGCCCGAAGCACTGGCTGGGGGACGCGCCGATTCACTACTTCTGCAGCAGTTCTTTCCGAAGATGGTTGCGGGTGACCTGACCGTCGAGTCCCACATCCGCACCATGCTGAAGGACCTGGACACGGTGGTTGACCTTGCCCGTGAGACGGCGTCGGCGATGCCGATGGCGGTAACCGCCACTGAACTGCACCGGCTGATGGTGCAGCGCGGGCATGCCGACCAGGACGGCACCGCCGTGGCCATGCTCTACCGGGGCGATCCCGTGTGAGCGCACTCCGGAATTGCGGGCGCTGATGCGCCCGGGCGCTCCGTGCAGAACACGTCACCTCGGAGATGGGCGTGCGGCCCCGGTTGTCGCTGGCCTGTAAGTCGGTAGCAGGCAGGAATCGGAGCGCGCGTGGGTGGGCATGTTTCCGGACGCAGTTGGCCTCGTGGTGAACATGGTCTCCGGTGTTGTCGGATAGGTTCGCCGGCTCGCAGCGGGTCGGCTTCTTGTTCTTCCTCTGCATGCTGCTGTCGTTCTCCACCATGGAGGCGTACGGGAAATGGCTGTCGTTGAGCTTTCCCGTCCTCCAGGTGGTCTGGGCGCGCTACACGTTTCATTTCGTGCTCATCGTCGTGGTAGTTGCCGTACTCCGTGCGCTCGGGAGGGGCAGGACCCTTCATCGCAGCCGTCGGCTCCGGGCGCAGATCGTCCGGTCCGTCTTCCTGTGCGGAATGACGTTCTTCTATTTCCACGCGCTGGCGCGCCTTCCGATTGCGGAAGCGACCGCGATCATCTTCACCGCGCCCCTGATCATGTCCGTGCTCTCGGGCGTCACGCTCGGAGAGCGGGTGGGCTGGCAGCAGTGGTGTGCTGCCATTGTCGGCTTTGTGGGCGTCTTGATCGTTGTCCAGCCATTTGCGCTTGTGGCTGCGCTTATGGGGGATGCAGATGCGTTGCCGCCAGGGGCCCTGACCGGGGTGGGCGCAGGTGTGACGGGAGCGGTGCTGTTCGCGCTTTACATGATTTCGAGCCGCTTCGTGTCGGTTGTCGATCCGCCCGAGACGGGCCTGTTCTACACCTCGCTTGCCGGGGTGGTGGCGACCAGCGCGGCGGTACCGTTCGACTGGCAGATGCCCGATGCCGCGGGCTGGGGAATGCTGGCGGTGATCGGCGGCTTTGGCGCCCTTGGCCAGTATCTCGCGGGCTTCGCCTTTGCCCGGGTTCCCGCGAGCACCTTAGCTCCGCTGACCTACATTCAGCTTCTCTTCGCAGTCAGTTACGGAATCCTGCTATTCGGAACGGTACCCAGTCTAAATACGCTCGCCGGTGCCGGACTGATCGTGCTTGCGGGGATTTACACGTATCGGCGCGCCGGTGGTGCTAATGCCCTGAAATAACGTAAGGTTTTTTCGACACTGCAAGTATCCGGGGTGGGGGCTGGCCGTCGCGCCTTCCCGGATGCAAACGCACCCGAGTGGAAAACCGTTGCCCAACAGCCACCTCCGTCAAGCCTATGTCGACCGGCTCCGGCCCCGTCGCAGCCCCCTGTCATCCGAGACGCAATCCCCCTCGAGGGCCTCGCTAGCGAATGCCGCACCCGCTGCTGGCGCGGTTTTTTGCGGCGCCACCGGTATCTCTAGAGGCTTATAGCCCACGCTGCTTTTCGCATGCGTGGTCTCAGGCGCCTTGCTGGAGATGCCTCTACCGTGACCTATCTGCGCTAGTCGGCTGTGAGCGAAGAATGCCGTGAAGGACCTGGATCGGAACCAGTCGAACGTCGTCGCCTTCTATGACCTGATGTTCAACGAGTGCAATCCTCGGCGTGCCGTCGAACTCTATGTCGGCGGTGAGTACATCCAGCACAATCCCCATGTTGCCACAGGGAAAACCGGCTTCATCAGGTATTTCGAGGATATGGCGCGGAGGTACCCTGGCAAGTCTGTCGAATTCAAACGCGTGCTTGCCGAGGGAGCGTTCGTCGTATTGCATTGCCATCAGGTCTGGCCCGGTTTCCCGGACTATGCGGGCATCGACATCTTCCGTCTCGATTCGCAAGGCAAGATCGTCGAACATTGGGACGTTCTGCAAGAAATCCCGAAGCAAAGCGCTCACCCGAATGGCATGTTCTAGGGCCTTTCCCGGCGTCGTGGGGAGAGCCAGCGGTTCGGGGCGGGGCGCCCGCCCGCCCGGACTCCGCAGCCCCGCCAAGCCGAAGCGCTTCGCACAGATCCTCTAAGGCCGCATCCCCGACGCTATCCGCGCCCTGCCAGCCGCGCCGCTGCGGTCGCCCGGCGCGCGAAGCCGGCAGCGCTACGGTCCGACGGCACCGCCCCGCGCTGGACTTGACGTTCTCCGCGCACAAGTCGGTCTCGCTCGAAACCTTCGCCCGCACCGGGTGTTGGATGCGCACGCGGCCACCGGTCGCAGCCCGCCGACCTATCTGATTCCATACCTGGAATCCACCGTATGCCGGGACGCCCCATCATCGACGGCCGAATCCTTGCGATGATCAGGCTGGTCGTCGAGAAGATCGATCCCTACCCAACCCTATCTCGAGCGGGATTTGATCCATTCCCATTCGGTGCACAAAAGGGAATATTTTTTCCGGCGCGAGCGCCGGAGTGTCGAACAGATGGATCTCTAGGTCCGGTGGTCCGCTCGCGGTGGCGGCGCCGTACGCGTAGCAGAAGCCGAACCACTTCCAGAATCAAGAGGCCCAGATGCCCGGCGGGTCATCCGTTGAGGGCGCAAGGTGGCCGGACCCGCTGTTGAATGGTGCCAGACACAGCCCAAAGGATGCGCGCCGCATCGTCACATGCTAAGGCTGCGCCCTTGGCGAGCACTATTCTGCTCGGCACCGGTAGCGTGAAGAAGCATCACAGGTCGGGACGCTGGCTGCGGACGGGCCCCCGGCGTGTTTTAACATGCGTGGCGCCAGAGAACCTGTCCGTGAGGAGGTGCCGACCGCACTGTAACGGACGGACGGGCAGGTTCTCTGGGCGCGTTTCTGCGGCATCCGAAACTGACAGTGCACGTCGTTGCGGCGCTGCCGGCTTCGTTTCCACGGGGCACCATACTCAGACTTACATGCGAATGCAACGCATTCGCACTATTCCTCCAAACAGGCCATTCGGTTAGGTTTTTCTGCGGCTGATTGGCGTTGCGGCTAGAGGAATTGCTGAATTAGCAGGCCTGCCAGCAGCAAGCTGATTAAGGTGAGCAACACTTGCAGAGCAGAGAGCCGTTTGGCGCCCTGTGTAAGGCCGGGAAACAGCTCGGTCGCCAGCGAGAATAGAAGGTGCATCGCCGTGGGGGCTCGCGGCCTGCTGATCCGCGCCTGGATGCTCTGGGGCTCGGGTTCGACTCGCCCCTCGAGTTTCTCGAGAACGCGGTCAGCCCGGGCGCGAAGCCGGGGCAGGCGCGTCGAGGCCTCCAACATTTCCGACGCCGCTTCTCGCATCTTCGCCTCGACGCCGAGATTGTCGCGCGCCCAGTCCTCGATCAAGGGGCGGGCAAGAACCCAGATGTTGTGATCGGGGGTAAGCCGCTGTGTCAAACCCTCGGCCATGAACATCGTTTTTGGAGCAGCAGCAGCTCGGGTCGTGTCTGCATCTCGAACGCTTCTGTGGTCTGCAGCAGCTGGGCGAGCAGGTGTGCAACGGACAGGTCGCTGGACGGCTTGGCCAGTATCGGCTCCCCGAACGCGCGGAGAGCCTGGACGAAGGCCGCCCGGGGCGTCCGGCGCGGCAGGTAGCCCGCCTTGAAATGGATGTCGGCCACGGCCCCGTAATCGCCGGTGAGGAAGGCCAGCAGCATCTCTGCCAGATAGCGGCGAGTCGTGTCTTCCAGCCGGCCCATGATCCCGAAGTCAATCGCGACGATGTTGCCCTCGGCATCCACCATGAGATTGCCGGGGGGGGGCAGGTCGGCGTGGAAGAAACCGTCCCGGAATACCTGGTAGAAGAAGGCTCCTGCAATCTTCTCGAGTAATTTGTGCAGATCGTGGCCTGCGTCGATCAACGCCTGCCATTCATCGATGGAGATCCCGTCAACCCACTCAAGCGTGAGGACCCGCCGGCCGGTTCGTTCCCAGTTGACTTTTGGCACCCGGAAGCCGGGATCGTCTTCGAAATTCTCTCGCAGTTCTGATGCAGCAGCAGCCTCGAGCCGAAGATCCATCTCCACCGCCACTTTGTGCGAACGTGTTGATGACGCTAACCGGTCGCAGGCGTCTCCAGGCCGGTACGGCGCGCTCGGCGAACTCGGCCAGCCAGTAGAAGAACTCGAGGTCGCGCTCCAGCGCGGCCTCGACACCCGGGCGTCGAATCTTGACCGCCACCGGCTCGCCGGAGGTCGTGATTGCGTAGTGTACCTGCGCGATGGATGCCGCCGCGACTGGTTTCTCGGAAAAGGACTGGTACAGCGCTTCCAGCCGGACTCCCAATTCCGCCTCTATGGTTGCCCGCGCTTGTTTCCGCACTGAAGAAGGGCAGGTGGTCCTGCAACTCCGAGAGTTCGCTGGCGAGTTCCGTACCGAGCAGGTCCTGCCGTGTCGAGAGCGCCTGCCCGAGCTTGATGAAGCTCGGACCCAGCACTTGGAGCGCCAGCCAGGCGCTGGCCCCGTTCCCCTAGGCCCCGCTTGGGTGGCACCAGGTTGGCGAAGAACAGAACGTACGGCATGAAGCCCTGTGCCTTGAACGGGAACAGGGCGTCCCAGCGGCCGAGTATCCAGGCGATCCCCACTAGGCGCCAAAGGTGTTTCAGCTTCTGACCCATGGCACTCGCAGTGGCGCCGAGACGTAGCGGCCTTCAAGCCGAATAATGACAAGATTGGACCCGGTTGGCTTTCCATCCGCGACCGCCGGTCAGGCGCGTTCGAATTGGGTCCCAAACGGTTCCGAACCCTGTGGAATGAGCCGGGTAACCGGAGACCAGCCTTGCGCCGGGTCTTGGAGGCCTGCGAACGGACCCACCGCGTAGCCTCAACGCGGGGCCGGTGTACCCCACAAAGGCAAAGTAGCCGTCGAAGGCGATGGGACTCACGGTCGCGCGGACGCGGCGCGGCAGGATCACCGATCTCCTTGCCCGGTTCGCGGAATTCGGTGCCGGGAGCAGGGACGCGTTAGGAGGACGGCCATGCCCGCCTTGGCCACGATGTCCGGTCTGGGGACTCCTCCGAGCCGCGCAATGGGGACGGCGATGGCCGGCGGCGATAGGCCCAGGAACGAAGCTCCGGGAGTGCTCCCGGGTTTGTTAGGCGGCGCTCGTCTCCCGACCCAGAGCCTGAAGGGCGTTGGCTGCGATATGGGTGCTGTCGAGGCCGGCCTTTCGCACCTGCATTGCAGGCGTGTCCTGGTCGAGGAAAGCGTCAGGCATCATCATCGGACGGAAGGATGCCCCGCCTTGAAGTGCCCTCGCCCGCGCCAGCGCGTGCATGACCTGTGCGGCAAACCCCCCGACCGAACCTTCCTCGACCGTGACAAGCACCTCGTGGTTGTTGGCGAGACGCTTGACGAGATCCTCATCGAGCGGCTTGGCGAAGCGGGCGTCCGCCACCGTCGTCGAAAGGCCGCGGGCTTCGAGCTCGTTGGCCGCCTCCAAACAGTCCTGCAGGCGCGCACCGTAGGACAGCAGCGCCACCTTCGTGCCCTCCCGGATCACGCGGCCCTTGCCCAAGGGGAGAGCTTGAGGAATTTCGGGAAGCGTGGCACCCGTACCGCTCCCCCGCGGATAGCGGAAGGCGCACGGACGGTCGTCAATCTCTAGAGCAGTCGTCACCATGTTGACGAGTTCGGCCTCGTCCGCCGCGGCCATCACGACCATTCCCGGAAGGCAGCCCATGTAGGCGATGTCAAAGGCCCCGCAATGGGTTTGTCCGTCGGCTCCCACGTACCCTGCGCGATCGATGGCGAAGCGGACCGGCAGGCTCTGGATTGCCACGTCGTGAACGATCTGGTCAAAGGCGCGTTGCAGGAACGTCGAATAGATGGCCGCGAAGGGCTTCATCCCTTCGGCGGCGAGCCCCGCCGCGAATGTGACTGCATGCTGCTCCGACAGGCCGACATCGAAGGACCGGTCCGGGAACACCTTTCCGAACCGGTCGACTCCGGTGCCTGACGGCATGGCAGCCGTAATGGCGACAATCTTGTCGTCGTGGCGGGCAGCTTCGATCAGGCTGTCCGCAAACACCTGTGTGTAGGAGGGTACGTTCGACTTTCCACTGGCCGATGTGCCACTCGCCACCTCGAACTTGCCGACACCATGGAAACAGTCGTCGGCGCGTTCGGCCGGCGTGTACCCCTTGCCCTTCTGGGTCACGACATGGACCAGGACCGGACCGGTCGCATCGTCGTCTCGCACGTTGCGAAGCACCGGGATTAGGTGGTCGAGATTGTGGCCGTCAATGGGGCCTACGTAGAACATGCCGAGTTGCTCGAACAGCGTGCCGCCGGTGAGCAGGCTTCGCGCATAGCTTTCGGCGCGCCGTGCAGATTTCCGTACCGAGTCGGGAAAATGCCCCGACACCTGGAGCCCGATGTCGCGGAGCGACCGGTAAGACTTGGAGGAAATCAGCCGCGAGAGATAAGCCGAGAGGGCGCCGACGGGAGGTGCGATCGACATCTCATTGTCGTTGAGGATGACGATCAGTTTGTTGGCCATCGCGCCTGCGTTATTGAGCCCCTCGAACGCCATGCCGCCGGTCATCGCTCCGTCACCAATGACCGCAATCACCTTGTTGTCCTTGCCCTGCAGGTCCCGCGCCACCGAGAATCCGAGCGCTGCCGAGATCGACGTCGAGGCATGGGCGGCACCGAAGGGGTCGTACTCGCTTTCCGTGCGCTTCGTGAACCCTGAGAGACCGCCGCCTTGCCGAAGGGTCCGGATACGGTCACGCCGGCCGGTCAGGATCTTGTGCGGGTACACTTGGTGACCCACATCCCAGACAATACGGTCGGCGGGTGTGTCGAACAGATAGTGCAGCGCCACCGTGAGTTCGACCACGCCGAGGCCTGCGCCGAGGTGGCCGCCTGTAACCGAGACCGCATCGATCGTCTCGGCCCTCAGCTCATCGGCAACCTGCCAGAGCTGACCTTGCTTCAGGGTTCGCAGATCACTCGGTTTGGCGATCGTGTCAAGCAGCGGTGTCTCAGGCATTGTGTCTCTCCCGCACGGCTACCAAGCAAACCCTCTGGAAGAACATATCGTAGTTCCAAACAAGCCATGACGTTACAGCGGACATGCCCGCTAAATGCGCGATCCCAATTGTTCGTGTCAATATTGGCCCCGTAGATACACTGTGAGTCCTTCCCAACCAGTTACTGGCTCCGAAGAAAGCCCAAATGCGGCTCGCTTGTCGACGCCTTGGCGCCGACCGTCAAGGTGCCACAGGACTTCGTGTGTTCGGATGAAAGTAATCCGCGTAACATATTGCTGATACACTGATTAGAGAGATGTCTTCAGCGGTATTGTCAAGCTGTAAACCGTTGCAAGGATAGCATTTGGGCTACCCATCGAATGAATGAATGCGCTGCACGCTGGACAGAAAGCTATCAGGTGCCCGGTACGGCCTCGACATCGAGAGCGCACTGGCCGATGACAGATGCTGTAACCCCGCAGATTGTGCCAGGCAAGGAAGCAGCAGAGCATCGGCTGACGTTAGAGCTAATATTTTCTTGATGCCGATGGCAGGATTGTTCAACGATTTCCGGGACGAGCGCAATAGCCGATAGCGTAGTGCCGCCGAGGCACGGCCGCCATGCCCTCACCCATTGAGCGGGTTGGAGGAGGCCACGCTTTGTGGGCGCCCTGTCTCTTCAGCCGTCGGCGCGTCGTGCGCGAGTTTCGACGGACCTTCTGAATCGTCGTCCGGCCGAGTTCTGTGGCGGTGAGGCAGATACCTATTGGAATCGGCGGCGACCTTGGCAGGGAGAGACGTCTCGATAGAGGATCTGACAAGGCGCGGCCGCATCAGCAGCAGCTACGATCCGGCCATGCTCTCCGCAATCAGCATGTCAACTACGTCTCTGAGGGCCCCGTCACGATCTGCGCCCTGAGAGCGGGCCTCCGCGTACCGCCGCCTCTGGCGGTGAGCGCTTGTGCCTCGCTTCACGATGGCGCGCACCTGCAGCAACGCTGCGGAACACCCCAACGCATCGCCGTCCGGCTCCACGAGTTCAAGCAGTTCGTCGAGCAGATCCGCGAACGGCACAATCGCCCCTCGACTAAAATCGATCAAACCGGCGTCAATTCCGTACCGTTGGGCTCGCCATCGGTTCTCCGCAACCAGCATGGGGGCATAGCTCCGCCACCTCTGGTTAAGTCGGCGCAGGCGGAAGAGCATGTGGACTAGGCATTGGAACAGGGCGGCGATGGCAACAGCGTCTTCAAGCCGGGTGCAGACGTCGCAGATGCGCATCTCGATCGTGGGAAAGCGCGCCGATGGGCGAATGTCCCACCAGATCATGCTGGCGTCCTCAATGACACCAGTGCTGGCCAGCACATCGACGTGTCGCTGATATTCCGCCCAGCTCGCGAAGATCTCGGGAAGGCCCGTCCTGGGCAGATTATCGAAGATCGATAGTCGGTACGATGCGAGTCCCGTGTCCTCGCCATGCCAGAACGGACTGGAAGTGCTCAACGCGAGCATATGCGGTAGGAAATAGGCGACCTGGTTCATGAGATCGAGCCGCAAGTCTTCTTCGGTGATGCAAATGTGGATGTGCATCCCACAGGTGACCAAACGCCGCCCGACCCCCTGAAGGTCCCGCGCCAGTTCGATGTAGCGTTCCTGGGTCGTGGAGCGTTGATCCTCCCACTTTGCCGAGGGATGCGTGGAAGATGCAACCATTGCCAGGCCTTCGAATTCGGCGTGCCGGGCCACCGTTTCGCGCAACTGCCGGAGCTCACCGCGGACGCCGTCCACCGTGTCACAGACGTTCGTACTCACCTCAATCTGGGATTGCTGGAACTCGGTTTTGACCTGGGACCCGAGATCCTCCTCGCATCGTTGAAGTACCGCGGTAGGCGTGGCACGGATCAGCTCCCGGCTGGCTTGATCGACGAGCAGATATTCTTCTTCGACACCGAGCGTAAAGTTCTTCGCGCTTTCCACGACATACGCCTCTTCGATCGTCCCGCGATTCGGGCAGCATGGGCGGCGTTATATCACCGCGAGCCATGTGCAGGACAAATCGTCGACACGGCGAGCCCGGCCTGCGCCAGGAGTGCGGCACGCTTGGCGGATGTGGAACCCCGGTGACGCCAAGCTGACAGGTGCCTATGGCCTTCCAGCCCGCTACGTGATTCACGCTGTCGGCCCGGTCTGGAAGGGCGGCAGTCTCGGTGAGGCTGCTCTGCTAGCCCGCTGCTACCGCCGCTGCTTTGCCATCGCTGACCTAAGGCAACTCGCTTCGATCGCATTTCCGGCAATGAGTACGGGTGCCTACGGATATCCCCTCGATCGGGCCACGCGCATCGCTGTGACGGAAACCCGAAAGTACCTCGAAAGTGGCCGCACACTTCCCAAAGTGACCTTTGCTTGCGTCAGTTCCGAAGTGCAGGCGGTCTACCGGGCTACCATCGACGAGATCACCGACGTTTGAAACTTGGCGAGATCGCTTGAGAGGGACGCACTTGGCCCCGCGGATCACCACGCACACCGCAACGACGCAACTCCGAGATGGGGCGCCCGGCAAATTGCTTAGGCGCTAGTGCGGAAGCCGGCCCGGACTAGCCCACGAGACCAAGCCAAAAATGGGGAAGCTGAGACCCGTATTGGCGCCAGCATCTCTGATCGACGCTAAGGGGCTGCGCCGGTTTCGATGGTTGGTGCCGCTTCCGGAAAAGGGCTGGCGCCTCCCGTCCAGCTTGCACCCGGGCCACGCGCACGAGGTGACCAGCGTCAGTCGTTGGTCCGCTTCCTGTGCCGCCAGGCTTCGAGGATCGTAGGTCCTGATGTGCTTCCACATTCCGCGCCGCGCCGTTCGTGCTTTCTGCTCGCGGATCTGGACCGATCGCGGTAGGCAGCGATCGCATGCCCTTCTTGAACCCGCCACGGAGTGGCGGAAGGATCTGGAGGTCTTGAGAACGAACTGGTTCCGTTTGCCGGTGCTGGCGGCCCCTGAATCGACTTGGCGCGATGCATGACGGTCTGAGGCAGCTCAAGGCAGTGGACCCGTCACTGATCGGGACAGCGAGATGTCACGCGCCGCGCGCCAGCGCGATGTCCCTGATGATCTCTTCAAGAAGCCGGAAGGGTGACATGCTTTCGGCCGAGCGCCGCGCAATGAGCCCGCTACGAAAGGTGTAGGTCCCGAGTTCCAACGGCAGGGGCCTGAGGAGGAACCCTGGAAGGGACTTCAGGAAAGTCAGGGAAAGCCACGAAAGATAGGGACCTGTGGTCATCAGAAACAGTCCGGCCGAGCTGGAGCGAATGATTGTCGCTGCACGCCTGCGTGTCTCCTCGTACAAGTGGTCGAGCACATGATTCACGGACGGGCAGTTGTCAGCTGGAGCAGGTTCCGTCGGAGTGTCAAAGTCGATCCAGGGGTATTCAACCAGGTCCGCGCTGGAAGAGCGTTGCGCGTGCAGCGGGTGATCCGCGTGCGCGACGACGCCCGCCGACATGCTCAGGATTCGTTCGCGCCTCAGGTACCCTGGCAGGGCCTCTTCGGTATCGATCCCACCGCAATGGAGGTCGCTCTCTCCGCTAGCCAGAAGCCGAATCCCTTCAGCCCGGGTAGCGGTCCGGAGCTTCAACTCGATTCCGGGACACACGTCATGAAATCGGGCGATGGCGGCCGGCAGAACAGCCTGCATCCACACGGGGCCCGCAGTAATCCGGAAACAGCCGACGCGGCCCGAGACGGCTGCGTTCACCCTGTCTTCTGCGGCCTCGATTTCCCGCACGATATGGCGAGCCAGGTCGGAAACCAGGGTTCCGAGCGATGTCAGACGGACTCCGGTCGGAATGCGTTCAAACAACTGTGCCCCAAACTGTGCCTCCAGCTTTGCGACAACGCGAGACAGGGCCGGCTGGGTGATACCTAGCTTGTCGGCCGCCTCGAAAATCTTTCCTGTGTCGGCGACGGCGAGGAACTTTCTCAGATCACTGCGCTTTTCAAACATGTATTCCCTCTAGACGCACCCTCCTGGCGCTGGGCGTTTCAAGGTTCCCGTCCTTCAAGATTTTCATATAGGTGTTCGAGCGGGCATTTCGAGCGCCCGTGTAAATCCAGGGAGGTCTGGCCGGGCTCCGTGCGAACTTCCGCCTCGGAACACCTTCCCCGACCCGTTAGGGCTCCACCACTCCAGAGATCTCAGCGGTGCTGGCCCGCCGCTGCCGGAACCGCGCGATATATCGGGAGCGGACCGGAATTCCGCCTGATCAAGACCCAGCTGCGACCGATCTGCCATCGGTGATCATTTGTGCGCCCTGCATTCCGTTTCTGCCCTGAATGCGCCCGCAAGTGTGATGGCAGGATTGGCTTATGCAATTCATGCATGCAGTTGAATCATCATGGCATTTTTATTCCTGTCCAAAATAGGTTAATCGATTGTATTTCGCGTGGGGTGGAGGGGCCGCCGAGGCGGGAAGATGGAGACAGGACCATTGGCAAAACTCGGGAACCGGGTGTCACCGGATCGGCCAGGACAGGTCGGTACGTGACCACAGCTGCCTCATTCCAGAATCATGACGCGCACAGGAGGTGCGGCGACCGGACAGGTTACGCCGCCGGGCGCCGTGTACATGCATGTGGGGCGCGGGATTGGACCGCGTCCCGGTACCACCGGGAGTGACGGATCGCCGCAGGCCCTCTGGTCCGACTGCACCAGCCACAGGCTCCCGCTGGCTAGGCAATGGGAAGGCCCGGCATGTTGTCGTTGTCGAATCGCATCACCAGGTTGCAACGGTCAGCAGGTACCTCGGTGCGAACTACGGAGTCTTCGCCATTGAGGGGAGCGGCGGCCTACCATTTGCTGTGGGCGCGGTCAGGCTAGACGACGCCTTCGGCATCGCCTACGAGCCCGTCGGGCAGACCGAGGCTACCCTCAGGGCAATCGCGGCGGCACTCAAAGACGCTAGCAGCCTTATTCTCGCAACCCAGCCAGATCGTGCCGGTGAGGCGAACGCGTGGCGGGTCCTGACGTGGCTGCGCGCGGAGGACGCACTAGGGGAACGGCAAGTCCGGCGCGTTGTGTTTCGCGAGGTGACACGTGATGCCATTCGGCGGGCCGTGGCACGCTCGCGTGGTATCAACATCAGCCTGGTACACGCCGAACACGCCGCTAGCGTGCTCGATTATCTCTTCAGGTTTCACCTCTCGTCGGTCCTGCAGGGGGTGGTCCCAGGTATCCGCTCGCCCGGACGCGCAACGTCGGTAGCGCTTCGGCTCATCTGCGATCGCGAAACCGAGATCGAAGCCTTCACGGTGCGCGAATCCTGGACGGTCGTTGCCGATGTGACGGCCGCTAACGGTCGCTCGTTCAGGACACGATTGAGCTGCCTGGACGGCTGGTCTCTCGGCGGGATGGCGCTGGAGACCGGGTCGATAGCGGAACGGGCGGTTCAGCGGGTACGCGACAGCGTCTTTCGGGTCGCCGCAATCGAACGGTCCGAGGTCCGGCGTGCCCCCCCGCCACCATTCACGACGGCGACGCTGCAAGAGGAAGCATCCCGCAAGCTTGGATTCGGCGTCCAGCAGACGATGCAGATAGCGCAACGCCTGTATGACGGCCTTGATCTTGGCGGTGAGAGCATGGGTCTGATCACCTACTTCCTTACCGGACGTTCCGCACTTTCAGAGCGTGGGGTTGCCCGGACGCGCGCCTTCGCCCGAAACCGCTTTGGCCAACGGTACCTTCTGCCCGAAGACCTCTCGTCGTCCCGGACATCTTACTCGGGCTCGCGAGACACTTCGGCGGCAATCCGGCCAATCGACTTCGGGCGTTTGCCGGAAACTGTTGCAGATTGGATTGGGCCCGAGGAGGCCCAACTCTACCAGTTGATCTGGAAACGTGCCTTGGCCAGTCAATTGGCATCCGCGCAGTTCCGCGATACCCGGATTGAACTGGCCTCCGAATCCCAAGACGTGGTTCTGACAGCGGCTGGCTCCGAAATGCTGTTCGAAGGCTTCCTTCGTCTGGAACGCGAGGACCATCACGGTGGTTCCGATTTCGAGGATGGCGACCAGGAGGGACTTCCCGAGATGCGGATCGGAGAGCTGGCAAAGGTTCTCGACGCGCGTCCAGTGCAGCGATTCAGCGAATCGCCTCTGCGGTACACGGAATCGAGTCTTGTGCGAGCACTGGATGAACTCGGGATCAGCCGGCCCAGAACGTCCGCGGCCATCGTCCATGCGCTGTCGGAGAACGAGTGGATCCTGCGCCGGGATCAGCAGCTGGTCCCGGCCGTCTCCGGTCGAGTGGTGACTGCATTCCTCGAGACCTTTCTCGGGGGCTACGTGGCGAACGAGTTCGCGACGAGCGTCGAACGAGACCTTGACCGCATTGCCAGCGGCTCCACGGACTGGATGGAGGTCATGCGGACATTCTGGGAACCCTTCCGCGGAGCGATTGAGAAGGCCGCCGCGTTAGGTCCCGGCGACGTGTGGGCAGCGCTTGAACGCAGCCTCGAGGGGCTCCTGTTCGGCGGGCCGGACTCCGAGAGCCAACGGTCGTGCCCGTCCTGTGCCGATGGCCGTCTCGTCCCTGCATTGCGCGAGGAGGGCCTGTCCGTGGGCTGCTCGAACTTTCCGGTCTGTACGTTCAGTCGCTCGCTCGCCGTTGCGACCGATAGTGGGGAGCACCGTTAGGCAGCGGATCGCGTGCCGGTGCCACGTCCCCCTGCGGGTATCGTCGTGAAGGGGCCCGCGGAGTTGGCCCGGGATCATCTGGCTTCAGCGGTTGGGTGACGCTGATGCCGGGAAAGTTGCCTCCCGCAGCGTTGATGCGACTGGAGACTCACTAAGGTGCCGGCCTGCACGACCGGGTGTCACGTGAACGGTCGGCTCGCAGCCAATGGAAATCGTCTCCTTTGCTATGCACCGAACAGCTATCCAGGAAGCTGGAGGTCAATGGTGGGTACGAACCTGATCAGGATGCGGGAGGGAAGCCAGGCAAAGAGGGTCATGATCAGGGTTGGCTTCAGCATCCTATTCACATTTGTATCGGTAATTCGGGCACCGAGGTGCAGCAGCGATGCGGTCGGCGGCGCGATGATGCTCATCACCGGATTGCCCGGAAGCATCGCGGCCAATGGCACCAGAAGGTGACGAACGCCCCCTACGACGGCTCCGGCGTGGTTGGCCTCCGGCAACTTGGGCGGTGTGCGCCCAACTGGATGTGGGGAGGTCCGAGAGATTGGGTCCAGTCAGGGAAGTCAGCGCATCGGTACTTCTACTGTGTAACCAGCGGCACGAACTGATCGACGGTCTGCGTGGCTGCTACGGAGTGGCCCGGCGTTCACGAAACACATGCGGTCGATGAGTTGGATGGCAGCGTGCATACCCGGCCGCATAGGCAGTGTCGGCACCCAGCGCCTCGGCTGCATGCCAGGCCCAGCGGGGATTGAACATCATGCCCCGCGCGAGCGCGACCATGTCGGCCTGCCTTGAAGCGACGATGTCTTCCGCCTGGCGAGGTTCGGTAATCATGCCGACGGCGACCGTGGTGATTCCCGTCTCGGTCTTGATGCGCTCGGCAAGGGGAACCTGATAGCCTGGTCTCAGGGGGATTTTCTGCTCCGGGTGGTTGCCGCCTGACGAGACGTCGATGAAGTCGCAGCGCTGTGCCTTCAGTTCGTGGGCCAGGGCGACGCTGTCGTCGAGGGTCCAGCCGCCATCCACCCAGTCGGTCGCTGAAATGCGGACGCCGAGTGGCCGGTCGCTCGGCCAGACCCCGCGCACGGCCTCGAAGACCTCGAGCAACATGCGCATCCGCCTTTCCAGGCTTCCGCCATAGGCATCCGAGCGACGGTTGGAAAGTGGAGACAAGAACTCCGAAAGCAGATAACCGTGTGCCGCGTGCACCTCAGCCACATTGAAGCCGAGGCGTGCGGCCCGCTCCGCCGCACCGATAAACTGGTTCTTCACGCGCTCGATCGTCCCGAGATCCATCGCTGCCGGGATGTGCCAGCCGTCCTCGTAGGGAAGGGCCGACGGGGCGAGTGTCTGCCACGCCCCGTTTCCGGGATGCAGCGGGTGCCCGCCTAGGAGCGGCGGCTGGCAGGACGCTTTGCGGCCGGCGTGGGCGAGCTGAATACCGAGCGCGGTCACGCCGTAGGTGCGACAGAAACCGACAACCCGTGCGAGCGCTGCTTCCGTTTTGTCTGACCAGAGACCAAGACAACTCGGCGTGATGCGCCCTTCGGGGGCAACATGGGTGGCCTCGGTGAAGACTAGGCCGGCTGCCCCCATCGCGTACTGGCCGAGATTCATCAGGTGCCAGTCCTGAGCGGCACCGTCGACGGCCTGGTACTGGCACATCGGCGAGACGACGATTCGATTGGCAAGCTCGAGATCACGGAGCGCGATGGGGGAGAAGAGCTGACTGGTCATGCGTACATCGGTTCCATAGGGATGGGATCCGGGCTGGCTGCACGCCAATCCGACCGGCGCACCCGCCCAGGCGAGGCGGTTCTGACCGGCGTCTTCCCCGGAGAGCCGTTCTTCAGGCGTAGGGGTTCCGGCCCTTGCGAATCATGATGCGTAGCGGAACACCGTCGAGCCTGAACGAGTCGCGCAGGCCATTGGCGAGGTAGCGAATGTAGCTCTTCGGAAGCCCTTGTGGGTGGTTCGCGAACAACGCGAAGGTGGGCGGACGGACGTTCACCTGGGTCATGTAACGCAGTCGCTGCGTCCGACCGCCGGCTCGTGGCGGCTGATGGGATTCGGTCTGATCCCGCAACCAGCGATTAAGTGCCGGGGTGGGGATCCGGCGATTCCACCGGACATGAGTCCCAAAGACGGCGCGCATGAGTCGGCTGGATCCGTGGCCGTTCAACGCCGAAAGGGCGATGCAGGGAACACCGCGGGCCTGCGGAAGCATGTCGTCCAACCGTTCGGCCAGCGCTTTCCGTACGGCGGCCGGCCGCCGCACCAGATCCCACTTGTTGGCGGCCACCACCAGTGCCCGGCCCTCCTGCACAACTTCCGCAGCGATGGAGAGATCCTGATCCACCAAGGCCTCACTGCAGTCGATCATGAGCACGACCACCTCGGCAAATCGCAGGGCTCGTCGCGTTGCCTCCACGGACACGACCTCCGGGCGAGAGTCCACGCGGCTGGTTCGCCGCAGGCCCGCGGTATCGAATAGCAGGATCTTCCGGTCACGCCAGGTCCAGGAATGGCTGATGGAATCTCGGGTAATCCCGGGTTCGGGTCCCGTTAGCATTCGCTCGGTGCCGAGCAGTCGGTTGGTCAATGTGGATTTACCGCTGTTGGGACGTCCAACAATGGCGACGCGGATCGGCGACTCTTGACCAGGCTCTGGCTGGTCTTCCGCGGCCGGCTTGGCCGGGTCGCAGTCCGCAATGGCGGCTTCCACATCGGCGATGCCAAGCCCGTGCTCGGCGGAGATGGGGATCGGTGCGCCGAGCCCCAGTTCGAACCCCTCGACGGAGCCGGAGGCGACTGCGGGACTGTCGCACTTGTTGACCAGCAGAGTAATCCGAGGCCCCCGGGCGCGCGCCAACTGCGCATAGGCTCGGTCAACGGGGGTCACGCCCTGACGTCCGTCGATCATGAACAGGACCAGATCAGCATCCTGAAGAGCGTCCTGGCTGTTCCGGGTCATTCGGCCCGCGAGCGTGTCCGCATCGGCCTCCTCAAGACCCGGCGTATCCACGATCTCGACATGGTGCGCACCTATGCGCGCGACGGCTACGTTCCGGTCCCGAGTCATGCCCGGCATCGGATCCACCAGCGCCGCCCGTCGTCGGGCTAGTCGGTTGAACAGGGTCGACTTACCGACGTTCGGGCGGCCAACAATTGCCACCCGCAACAGCATGGAACGCGCCTTCAGCGCAATGAGACAAGCATGCCTTCGCGGGTCAGCACGTAAAGGGTGCCTCCAGCGACAACCGGTGCGCTTGCCGCACTGCCCGGAATCTCGACCGACCGCAGCAGCGATCCGTTCTCCGCATCTAGGCTGAGAATGCGCTTGGTGCCGGCCACGATGACGGCCCCGCCTGCGATCACGAGCCCCGACCACGCGAGTTCGTCCTCATCGGTATCCAGCATGTCCGCAAGCCCGACGCGCCAGCGGACATTGCCATTGCTTCGTCGCAGGCAGAGGACTTCGCCGGACGTGGTAAGGGTGTAGAGCCAGTCACCCACCACTCGTGGTGTCTGGGAAATCGACAGAGGCACCTGCCACAGCGTGACTCCGGTTGTGAGACCGAAACTGCCTAGCAGACCCGTAGTGCCACCCGCGATGACGGCATCACCGTCGATGACCGGGCCGCCGGCAACATCCTCGACCTCGATCCGGCTTGCGCCTTGGAGGATGTCAACCAGGGGCACCCGCCAGGCCTCGCGCCCGTTGTCGGCACGGAGGGCGACGATCTCGCCGGTGGAATAAGGGGCGATCACCACATCGTCGTTGGCGGCCGACGCCAGTGCGTTCAGGAGTGACGGGCCTTGCTTGAACGTGCCTTCGTGACTCCAGATTTCACTCCCGTCGGCGCGCTGGAGGGCGAGGGTGTGGTCGGTGACGAGTCCCGCGTACACGCGGGCGCCCTGGATCGTCGGGGCCGCGCGAATCGGGACCCCGTAGGAGCGCCGCCACTGCACCGCGCCATCCGCCCCGTGGAGGGCCAGGACTTCTCCGTATCCGGTGGTGACGAAAACGGTGTCGCCATCGACTGCGACGCCGCCACCTGCGGCCCGCCGACCGTCCTCGCCATCCGGCCTTACGGAACGGGTCCACACCACGCGGCGGGCGTCGAGCGAGAAAGCGATCACCTGCGCGTCGGCGTCGAGGAAGTAGAGATGCTCGGACGCAACGACCGGCTGACTCAGGATACGCGACGATTGCGTCTCCGAATTCCCGAGGGCCACACTCCACTGTACATCGAGAGCGCCCGAGTACGCCGAGTGCGGCGGTCGGTTTTCCGCGTTCGCATCCTGCTGGCTCCAGGCCGCGACATTGACGGCCTCGGCAAGGACCACGGCATCCCCGGCCTCGTCAGTCGGGGCGAGACGTTCTCCGAGAGTAAGGATTGAGACCCGTTCTCCGGGGAGTGGCGTTTTGTCCTCTGCCCCGAACCAGGACGTGCATCCTGTGAGCACCCCGAGGGCGAGGACGAGTGCGACGCGATTCATCTACGCCTCTGGGTCCGGCCACAACTGCAGCATGCGGCGAGCCCGTATCCGGACTCCATTAGGCGCGCTGGTGTCATCTGCCAGGGCCTGGAATTCGGCCTTCGCCGTCGTGACGTCCGACTCCCGATACGCGAGGTGCGCATTGATTTCGCGGGCCAGTGCGTGCCACGGGCTGGCCGGATTCTCGAGGAACCTGGCGGTTCGGTCGTGGATCGTCGCGGCCGCGCCTTGATCAAGGAGTAGGAACGATGCGAGGAGGTCGGCCACGGCACGGAAATGCCCCGGTGCGTCGCTGTCGTTGGCGACGTTGTCGTAGAGCGTGATTGCCGCCGCCGGGTCTCCGCTGGCCGCAAGGGCCGCCGCTTCCGACAGCGCCGCCAGCAGTGCGTACCCCGGTTCCGCCTCCCTTGTCAGATCGGCGAGGTCGGAGATGGCGATTCCGGTGTTGCCGTCTTCTAGGGCGGTGATCGCCGCCGCATAGCGGTCGGCGTCCTCCGCACGCCGCTGATCCAAATGGCCCTGCCAGAGGAACCAGCCGCCCACGACGACGGCGATCAGTGTTGCAGTGCCTCCGGCGGCGGGGCCGTATCGCCGTGCCAGGCGGCGGAACCGCTCGATGCGAAGATCCTCGTCAATCTCGCGCAGAAGATCGCTCAACGGTTTCTCCTTCGTCTCGGCCAATGGGCCAGGGTGCGGGCAGCCCCGCTTCGGAAAGCTTGGCCGGAGTCGAGCGGGTGCATGACATTACTAGCATGCCGCTCTCCGCTCTCCCATCGCGAGACCGACATCCGGACAGGCTTGGTGCGTTCTCAGTGCTTCCAACACTCTTGCAGATAAGTGCCCGCGTCGCGGAAGGCCTGATAGGCGATATCGACTTCCGGTGCCATTTTAAGGAAGCCGTGCGGAACACCCGGGTAGAGGATATAGCGATGCGGTACCTCGAGCTCGGTCAGCTGGAGCCGCATGGCCTCTGCATCGTCGAGCAGCGGGTCGAGGGCAGCTGCCGTGAGGAGCACCGGGGGAAGCCCGCGAAGATCGGCCTTTAATGAGCAGAACCTGGGGTCGGCTCCGTCCGCGTCGTCGCGCAGGTAGTCGGTGTAGAAACGGCGCATGATGTCCAGTCCCAGTCCGTAGCGCCCGTCGCCGTATGTCTTGCAGGCGGTACCCATTGGGTAACCGAATTCCGGCAGATGCCCGTAGCAACCGTAAAATAGGAGGCCTGCGTCGAACGCATCCCTCCGCGCATTGAGCACAGTCAGGGCGAGATTGGCACCGGCGCTGTCGCCGCCGACGGCAACCCGTGAGGTGTCGACGCCGACTTCGTCGCCACGCTCCTTCAGCCAATCGCACGAATAGAGACACTCCTCGATCGCGACGGGAAACCGGTATTCGGGGGCTAGGCGGTAGTCCACCGAGACGACAGCGGCTCGCGCTTCCCGGGCGAGAATCCGGCTGGCCGTGTCGTGCGATTCGATGCTGCCGAGCATGAACCCGCCCCCATGGAAATAGAGGACGGTCGGCAAGACCTCGTCGGAGGGCCGGTAGACCCGCACCCGGACCCCTCCGTACGGACCCTCCAGCGTGTGGTCGGTGACCGATGCCAGGGGCGGGGGATTGGCATTCCAGTAGTGACATGTGGAGTCGTACGCGGCCCGGATATCGGCCACGGGCGCATCTGTCAGTGTTCTGAAGTCGACGAGAGGATTGCCTTCGGCGGCGCGGCGGCCGGCCTCGACGATGGCGGGATCGATGGTTTGCGCTTCAGTCATGTCGTTCTCTGGGTCGGAATGCCCGGTTCGGGCCGTCGAACAAAATAGGGCGGGATGCCCGGTCTGCGCCATCGCCTGCAGGCGGCAGCTGTTCCGCCGGTGTCATCGCCGCTCGTCCATGGAATGCATGCGCTTGCTGGCCGCCCTGTGGTGGCTTGGGGTCGTCGAGCGGTCGTCGAGCTGTGCAAACCCCGCAGGGAGGTATCTGCGGCTGTTGATAGGTAGCTGTAGCCCAGACGGGGTACCCTGGCGAGCGTGGTTGGAGCACGAGCCGTTCTCGGTGTTCTTGTCTTCCGGTCGACCGGTCGCGGGAGGGTGTGGGCGCGCGGCAAGCAGAGGAGGATGCGGATGCAACAATTGAAATGATTGTTGAATGGCTGTCTTTGAAGGTTGTCGATACATTGGCGCGGGTAGCGTCAGCCCTGAGTCCCTGGAATTGGATTTGTTGCGGAGCACAACGCTCCCTAGTGGCGCCATGCTGCCGGATTCGGGGCGGAATGGGTTGGATTGATGGTCGGGAAGTCTCCATGAGCGCAGTCGAACACACGGTGGCTCGGCCGGTCGTCTACCAGGACCGTGGTTTGTTCACCGGGGATCCGGTGAGCATGACGATCCGTCCTGCCGCAGCAGGTACGGGGATCGTTCTGGTGCGCACTGATCTTCCCGGGTTGCCCGAGGTGCCGGCGCAGTGGGGTCGGGTGAGCGACGCCCGGAACCGGAACATGATGCTGGGGGCCGGGAACGGCGCCTCGATTCTGACCGTTGAACATCTGTTGGCGGCGTTCGCTGGTCTCGGCATCGACAACGCGCGGGTGGAACTCAACGGTCGCGAAGTACCGATCCTCGACGGTTCGGCTGCCGGCTTTGTCGTGCGCTTGGAAGAGGCCGGTGTGGTGGCGCAGGAGAGGCTCAGGTCCTGGATTCGGATTCGTCGGCCCGTGACGGTCGAGAACGGACCACGCACGATGATGGTGGAACCGGCTGAAGCCTTCACGGTTCGTGGGATCATCGATTATCCGGACACGGCGATCGGCCGACAGAGTTTCGAATTCACGCTGGAGGGCTCGCGGTTCCGCGATGAGCTCGCGCTGGCCAGGACGTTTTGTTTGTCCGCCGATGCGGAACGGTTGCTCCGGCAGGGTGTGGGACTCGGGGCAACTTCGAGCAACGTCATTCGGGTCGACGGGATGCGTGTGCAGGCGGAAGGCGGTCTTCGCTATGCCGACGAATTTGTCCGGCACAAGGTGCTGGACTGTATCGGCGACCTCTATCTGGCAGGCGCGCCTCTGCTCGGTCGCGTGACGTTCGTGCGGGGCGGGCACGAGATGAATCGCCGTCTATTGACCGCGATCTTTTCGGAGCCGGGGAACTGGGAGCGCAGTACCCGACCCCCCGAATCCGGAGCTTGGGCGTGCGCGCCGGAGCGGGCCGCCGTAGCCTGAGCGGGAATTCTCGGAAGGGTGTCGTATCCGCTACACTCCGCCGCATGATGCCGTTTGCCGCCAGAATCCTTGCTGCCGCCCTGCTCGCGCTCTCCATTCAGGGCGCTCCGCCCGCACTCACCCAGGACACGCCGGAATCGGCCGAGAGTCCGGCTCCCGCCCCACCTCCGGTACCAACTGGGGCGGAGAGGCAGGGAGAGATCCGCTTTGCCGACGGGAGCCACTACGTCGGCCAGATTCGTGGCAGCGTAATGCACGGCCCGGGTGTCCTCACGTTCGCCAACGGCGACGTCTACGAGGGCACCTTCGTTGAAGGAATCATGGCGGGCGCCGGCACCCTGAAGTTCGTGAGCGGTGACGTCTACGAAGGCGAATTCGCGGCCGGCCACCGCGAAGGGCAGGGCGTGTTCCGGTTCGCGAACGGCTCGCGCTACGAAGGGGAGTTCCGGGGCGGTGCCCGCTCCGGACAGGGCGTGCTCGAGTTCTCCGATGGAGCGCGCTATGAAGGTGCGTTCGAAAACGACCAGTTTCACGGAGAAGGCACGTATACGCATCCGGACGGCAGCACCTACACCGGCACCTACGAGAATGGTGAACGCGGGATCGGTTCCGGCACGCGGGTCTACGCGGACGGCAGCCGCTACGAGGGCGAGTTTGTCGACGGGCAGCAGACCGGAAAGGGCACGCTCACCTTCCAAACCGGCGACGTGTACGAAGGGGCCTTTGTGGACGGCAAACGTCAGGGCCAGGGCGTGTTCCGCTTCGCGGACGGCAGCACGTACGAGGGAGGGTTCCTGGACAACCAGTTTGACGGGGAGGGAACCTATACCCATCCGGACGGCAGCGCCTACGCGGGCGCCTATGAGAACGGCCGGCGTCACGGTGCCGGCAAGCTGACGTTCGCCAACGAAAACGTGTACGAAGGCGCGTTTGCCGACGACAGGATGGCGGGCACCGGCCGGCTGTCATTCGCCAACGGCAATGTCTACGAGGGGGCGTTTGCCGGAGGCACCATGTCCGGGGCCGGCACCCTGGCGTTTGCGGACGGCT
Source organism: Alphaproteobacteria bacterium (assembly GCA_965215575.1). Classification (GTDB taxonomy): domain Bacteria; phylum Pseudomonadota; class Alphaproteobacteria; order TMED109; family TMED109; genus VXPW01. Next base: position 180,930 of record OZ244069.1, on the reverse strand, counting down.
CCACCTACGAGGGCGCGTTCGTGGAGGGTAAGCGCGAGGGCCAGGGCGTGTTCCGGTTTGCCAACGGCGCCACCTACAAGGGGGCGTTCCTGGACAACCAGTTCCACGGCGAGGGAACGTATCAGCACCCGAACAAGAGTGCCTTCACCGGGACCTATGAGAACGGCAAGCGCCAAGAGGGCTCGGCCACGTTGGTTTACGAGGACGGCACACGTTACGAGGGGGCGATCTCCGGCGGCCAGCAGACCGGGCAAGGCCTACTGGTCTACCCGGACGGTACGCGCTACGAAGGCGCCTTCCAAAACGGGACCTTCCACGGTCCGGGGATCCTCACCTATGCCAACGGGGGAAAGCTGGAGGCGACCTTTGTGAACGGCGAAACGCAGGGCCGGACGGTCTACACGTATCCGGACGGCACGCGCGTCGAGAGCGAATAGCGACCCCGGACTGGACAGGGGCCGGCCGACCCGCGTCGCACGTCACTCCCCCACGTAGCGGATGCGATAGATCCTTCCCGCCTGATCGTCGGCCACCAGCAGCGATCCGTCCGGTGCTTCCAGAACGTCGGCCGGCCGGCCGGAGGCCCGCTCGTTCCGGAGCCATCCCTCCGCGAATACTTCGTAGCCGAGCGCGGTCCTCTGGTCCTCGTCCAGCCGCACGACCGTGATCCGGTACCCGATCTTCCGGCTCCGGTTCCACGAACCATGTTCAGCGATGAAGACGGCTCCCCGGTAGGCGTCCGGGAGACCGTTCCCGGAATGAATGGCGAGACCGAGCGGAGCCACGTGGGGCCCCAGTGCCTGGGCCGGTGGCTCGGCGTTGGCACAATCTCCGTCCTGGCCCAGGCGGGGGTCCTGGATAGTGCCGGCGTGACAGAAGGGGAAACCGTAGTGAAGGCCCGGTCCCCGTGCGCGATTGAGTTCCCCGGGCGGCAGGTTGTCCCCGAGATGATCGCGGCCGTTGTCGGTAAACCAGAGCTCGCCGGTAACGGGATGCCACGCCAATCCGACCGAATTCCGGACCCCGCGCGCGTAAACCTGGATATCCGTTCCGTCGGGGCGCATGCGGAGCACCGTGCCGTAGTAGCCGTCAGTGCGGCAGACATTGCAGGGGGCACCGACCGGCACGTACAGATGATCGTCCGGGCCGAAGCCCAGCACCTTCCACCCGTGATGGGTATCGGACGGCAGATGGTCCGTCACGATGACCGGGTTGGGCGGTGCGTCCAGCCGCGCCTCGATGTCATCGAAGCGCAGGATCGTACTGACGTCGCCCACGTAGAGGGCTCCGTCGCGGAACGCAACACCGCTCGGGATCCGGAGGCCCGATGCGATTTCGCGCACCTGTTCGCCACGGCCGTCGCCATCGCCATCCGTCACCGCGAAGACGCGGCCATTCCGGCGGGTGCCGACGAAGAGCGTGCCCTGGTCTCCCCAGGCCATTTGCCGAGCATTCGGGACCTCCGCGAACAATTCGATGACGAATCCCTCGGGGAGGCGGATCTGAGCCAGCCGGTCTTCGGCCATCGTGCTGCCCGCACTAAACAGCTGTGCAGTGGCAAGCAGGAGCAGGGTGGGGAGGCGAGACAGCATTCCGGTTACATGTTGGGGTAGCGGGGACCTTCGCCGCCCTGCGGGGGAACCCACGTGATGTTCTGCGTGGGATCCTTGATGTCGCACGCCTTGCAGTGCAGGCAGTTGGGCGCGTTGATCCGCAGCCCGCGCTGGCCTGCCTCGACCACGAACTCGTAAACCCCCGCCGGGCAGTAGCGCTGTTCCGGGCCATCGAACCGGGCGAGGTTGACCTGGAGCGGAGTCGTGGAATCCGACAGTTGCAAGTGGCACGGCTGTCCTTCCTCGTGATTGGTGCCGGAGAACGCGACGTTGGTCAGCCGGTCGAACGTGAACTCGCCGTCCGGCTTCGGGTACTCAATTGCCGGGGCCTCGGATGCGTCCCGCAGGCTCGCGTGGTCGGGTTTGCCGTGCCTGAGGGTCCACGGTGCCCTGCCGCGCAGCAGGAGCTGGTCGATTCCGGCGTGCACGGTTCCCCAGAATCGCCCGTAGCGAAAGCCCGGGCGCACATTCCGCCCGCGTTCCAGCTCGCGGTAGGCCCATGAGGCGCGAAAATCGGAATCGTACCGCGAACAGTCCGGGGAGTCGGACCGCAACGCCTCGGCCACCGCCTCAGCCGCACAGATTCCAGACTTGATGGCGGTGTGCGTGCCCTTGAGCCGGGGGACATTGAGGGTTCCCGCTTCGCAGCCCAGCAAGGCTCCTCCCGGGAACACGAGGCGGGGCAGGCTTTGCGGCCCACCCTCGTTGAGCGCTCGGGCGCCGTAGGCGATGCGCCGCCCCCCTTCGAACGTCGGCCGGATGGCCGGATGGGTCTTGAAGCGCTGGAACTCGCCGAACGGGCTGAGATGAGGATTGGGATAGTCCAGTCCCACGACGAACCCCACCGCGACCTGGCAGTCCTCCAGGTGATAGAGGAATGAGCCTCCGTAGGTGTCGGCCGGCAGGGGCCAGCCGGCACTGTGGAGGACCAGGCCCGGGTGGTGGCGATCCGGAGCGACTTCCCACAGCTCCTTGAGGCCAAGACCATACGTCTGGTGCTCGCTGTCCCGATCCAGTTTGAAGCGCCGGATGGCAAGCTTGCCGAGGCTGCCCCGGCAGCCCTCCGCCAGCAGGGTGAAGCGTGCCCGGAGTTCCACGCCGGGCTGCCAGGCAGGACCGTGAGAGCCGTCCGGGTTGAGGCCCATATCGCCTGTGGCGACGCCGACCACCCGGTCTCCATCAAACAGAAGCTCGGTGGCGGCAAAGCCCGGAAAGATCGCCGCACCCATTTCCTCTGCCCGCTCCGCGAGCCAGCGGCACAGATTACCGAGGCTGATGATGAAGTTGCCTTCGTTCCGCATCGCGGGAGGAAGAAGGGCATGCGGCCAGGCAAAGCTGCCCCGCGCGCTCAGGAACAGCAGACGCTCCTTTCGAACCTCGGTTCGGATGGGGGCGTCGCGTTCCCGCCAGTCCGGGATCAGTTCGTCGAGACCACGCGGATCGAGAATCGCCCCCGACAACGTATGCGCCCCGACTTCCGGACCCTTCTCCACCACGCACACCGAGATGTCGCGGCTCGACTCCTCCGCCAGCTGGCGAAGCCGGATGGCGGACGCCAGTCCGGCCGGCCCGGCGCCCACGATCACCACGTCGAACTCCATCGCCTCGCGTTCGGGCGGCGGGCTGTCGGATTGGCTCATCGGGGTGTTCCTCTGTGCGCGGGGCTCGTGCCGGCTGCGCTACAGGGCGGCGAGGATCCGTTCTGCGCTCGAAACTTCAAACGCTCCAGGTTCCTCGACGGCGAGGTGGGTCACCGTGCCGTCGACGACGACCATCGCAAACCGCTGGCCGCGCTGGCCGAGACCGAAGCCCGTGCCGTCCAGCGCGAGGCCGAGAGCACCGGTGAACTCCCCGTTGCCGTCGGCAAGCAGCGTGACGGCGCTACCGGCTTGCTGACTTTTTGCCCACGCGTCCATCACGAACGCATCGTTCACCGCCATGCAGACGATTTCGTCCACGCCCTTTGCCTTGATCGCATCGGCATTCTGGACAAAGCCGGGCAGGTGGCTGGCGGAACAGGTCGGGGTGAATGCGCCCGGTACCGAAAACAGGACGACCTTGCGGCCGCGGAAAAATTCGGTGGTGGATACTTCTTCCATGCCGTCGGCGCCGAGACGGCGCAGTGTGGCGGCGGGAACAGAGTCGCCTGTGGAGATGGCTATCGGAGCCTCCCGGGTTGGAGTCGCGTAGACGGGGGAACGCAGCCGGGCCGAACACCGGCTACGGAGCCGCAGACTGCAGATTACCTGACCTGCAAGCCTTTGGCGCGTTCAATGGCATCCATCACGGCGTTGGCGCTCAGCAGTTCGGGCAATACCATGCCTTCCGGCAATCCGGGGCCGTAGACCGCGTTGAAGGGAATGCCGTAACGCTCGTGGTCGGCCAGGTACGCCGAGATGACCGGGTCCGGCAGGGTCCAGTCCCCCCGGACGGCGACCACCGCATCGGTTTCGAGGACGTCGCGGACCGGCGAGCGGTCCAGCACCAGGCGCTTGTTGACGATGCAGGTGACACACCATTCGGCCGTGACGTCGACCAGTACCACGTGATCCTCGGCCAAGTCAGCGACTGCTTCCGGCACGAGCGGACTCCAGACCATGTCGGCTTCCATGGCACTGTCGGCGGGCGGTGGACGACCGACCGCGAACGGCGTCGCGATGGTCACGATCACGAAGGCGACCCCAGCAGTACGGGCGGCCGGCAGGATTCGGGTCACGCGCGACAGGGAGAACGCCGCGACGGATAGTACGGCGAACCCTGCGACCAGTACGGTAGCAACAGCTCCAGCGGCCGTATGCAGTACGGAGAGCAGCCAGAGCGCGGTCGCAAACAGCATGGCTGCGAGCACCAGCTTGAACGGCTTCATCCAAGGACCGGGCCGGGGAAGGATGGTCAGGAGGCTAGGCCGGACCGCAACCAGGAGCCATGGCACCGCCATTCCGAGTCCGAGTCCAAGGAACAGAAGGAGAATTTCGGTAAAGCCGCGCGATAGCGCGAAACCGACTGTGGTGCCGACAATCGGTGCGGTGCACGGCGTCGCGAGCAGGGTGGCGAATGCGCCTTCCGCGAATGCGCCGGCGTGCCTCGGCATGTTGCCGCCTGCACCGTGCAGCCACCGCCCAAGGCCTGCCGGCAGCCGGAACTCGCAAAGGCCGGCCAGCACGGCTGCGAACAGCAGCACGACCGCGGTCAGGAACGCGAGGAAGCCGGGGACCTGAAACTGGAACCCCCAGCCCGCCGTCATGCCCATAGCGCGAATCCCGGCCACGAGCAGCGCGAGTGCCAGGAACGACGCGACGATGCCTGCGGCGGTGGCCAGGAAGCTCGCCGTGACCCGCGCTCTGCTCGTTCCGACCACATTGAGGACTCCTGCGACCTTGATCCCGAGAACGGGAAGCACGCAGGGCATCAGGTTCAGGATCATTCCGCCGAGCAGCGAGAGCAGGAAGGCGGCCCCCAGCGTCATGCCGGGCGCTGGCGCCCGCGCTGGAGCCTGGCCGTCAAGGGCAACCGTGCGGTAGGCGCTGGCTGGGCCGGCGACCAGGGTAAGCCCGAGCTCAGAGCCCAGCAGGAGATCCGCGTCGAACGGTCGCAGGACCTCGACGCCCACGCTCAGTGACCGCCGGTCTTTGGAGATGGTTCCCTGGCCGCTCCGGAACAGCAGGCCCGGCGGCCCTTCAAGCAGCGCTTGGACGTCCAGGGAAGCCGCGTCGAGCACCAGTCTGCTCGTCGCCGTTACCTGGATCGTGTGGTCGCCGTCGAATGCCGCATCGAGTGCGCTGAACCCTGCCGCCTCGGGTGGCCCCGGGATCTGCGCCTCGGCCTCGGCGATGAGGCGCGCATGACGGCTGGGGGCCGCCGCTCCGGCCGGGAGTTCCACGGAGGCCGCGACATGGACCGGGATGCAGATCATGGAGCAGATTTGGTAGTCGATCACGGCATCGAAGACGGCGGGCGCGCCGGGACGCTGGAGGCCGAGCCGTATAGGAATCAGAACGTCTCCGGAGTAGGTGCGGGTGACCAGTTCTCCCTGCTCGATTGTCTGTGCGGGCGCCGGCCACAGGAGTTCCGCCGATTCCACGTTCCTGGAACCGGGGCCGATGGCGACGGCGGGTGGCAGTCCGGCCTCGCCGGGACTGCGCCAGTAGATGTGCCAACCTTCGCCGAGCTTGATCTGGAGGCCCAGCGGAACCGAAGTCTGCGTTCCGGTCGCAGCGACGGCGGACACGATCCGGGTGCGCCAATCCTCTCCGTCGGCCCACTCGGAGGCGAAATCATTCGCGGCGGAGACCGGCGTCCAGAGCACGGCGAGACCCAGGGCCTGACCAAGCAGGAACATGCCGAGCGGGCGGAAATGCCGATGTGAAGTGGCGTTCAACGTGTCAGGGGAGCCGGTAGCCAGAAGACGATTTTGGCGGAACAGATTCGAGACATAGGGCACGCCGCGATCAAGGGGGTCCGCTAGGCCTGCATCCCGTTGTCCTCTTCCCGAACCGGCGCCTCCCATCGGAGGATGGGAGTGCGGGCGGCCCGGGTCTCGTCGGCCCGCCGTCGGGGAGCGTTGACCGGGGCTTCGGCAAACCGGCCCGAAGCGGCCCCCCGGGCATCGTCAACCAGTTCCCGGATGGTGGCGATGAACGCGTCCAGCGTGGCGCGGCTTTCGGTTTCCGTCGGCTCCACGAGCAGGGCGCCGTGCACCACCAGCGGAAAATAGACTGTGGGCGGATGGAACCCACGCTCGATCAGTGCCTTGGCGAAGTCCAGCATCGACACGCCTGTGCCCTCAAGGAACGACTCGTCGAACAGGCACTCGTGCATGCAGAAGCCCGGATGGGCGGGCGAGAGCGTGTCGGCGAGTTCGGCAAGCACGTAGTTGGCGTTAAGGACCGCATCTTCGGCAACGCGCCGGATTCCGTCTCGCCCATAGCTCTTGCAGTAGGCGAGCGCGCGCACGAACGTGCCCATCTGGCCGTGAAACGCGCGCAGCCGGCCGAAGCTGGCCGACGCATTACCCGTTGCCTGCTCTTGGAGACGGAGCTTCCCGCCCTCGTCCCGGGTGATCCACGGGAGCGGGGCAAACGGTGCGAGCGCGGCGGACAGGACCGTTGGTCCCGCGCCCGGACCGCCACCGCCGTGTGGCGTGGAGAAGGTCTTATGCAGGTTGATGTGCATGGCGTCGATGCCGAGTTCGCTAGGTCGGACCTTGCCAACCAGTGCGTTGAAGTTTGCGCCGTCGCAGTAAAAGTACGCTCCTACCGCGTGCGTAGCATCGGCCAGGGTGCGAATGTCCGATTCGAATACCCCGCAGGTGTTGGGATTGGTCAGCATGATCGCCGCGACGTCGGCGCCGAGCGCAGCTTCCAGACTTGCCGTGTCCACGCGCCCATCCGGGTTTTCCTTGACCTTCTCCACTTCGTAACCGCAGAAGGCGGCTGTGGCCGGATTTGTGCCGTGCGCGGAGTCCGGGACCAGTAACCGTGTCCGGGTATCGCCCTTTGCCTCGTGTGCGGCCCGGATCGCCATCAGCCCGCAGAGTTCACCGTGGGCGCCTGCAGCAGGCCACATGGCAACGGCCGGCAGTCCGGTCAGGGTACGGAGCCAGCGTGCCAGCTCATCAATGACTGCCAGCGCCCCCTGCACGGTATCGACCGATTGGAGCGGATGGAGGTCGGCAAACCCGGGAAGTCGCGCCAGCTTCTCGTGCAGCCGGGGATTGTGCTTCATGGTGCACGAACCCAGCGGGTAGAACGCCGTGTCGATGCCGTGGTTGAGACGGCTGAGCCGGGTGTAGTGGCGCACGACCGTCGGTTCGTCGAGATCGGGAAGCCCGATTGCGGACTCTCGGGCGGCCGGCCCCAGACGTGCGGGCCTGCCCTCGGGTGCGGGAAGGTCGACGCCCGTGCGGCCCGCCGATCCTTGCTCGAAGAGAAGGGGTTCGGCGCGGTCCGGGGCGCCTCCCCGGGCGCCGCTCACCGGAGAGTCTCCTCGAGCGCGGCACCCAGCCGCTCGATATCGTCATCGGTGGTGAGTTCGGTCGCGGTCACCAGAAGGTGGTTCGTCAGGTCGGCGCGCCCGGGGAAGAGACGCGAGGCCGGCACTCCCGCAAGGACGCCGTGTCGACGCTCAATCTCGTCGGTGACGGCGGCGGCCGGACGATCAAGGGCCACCACGAACTCGTTGAAGAACGATTCGTTTACTACTGCGGCTCCGGCAACGGCATCGACGCGCTGGGCGGTCTTGACTGCCGCTTCGTGATTCAGACGGGCCATTCGAGTGAGCCCGGTCTCGCCCAGGAGCGCGAGATGGATGGAGAACGCGAGCGCACAGAGCCCGCTGTTGGTGCAGATGTTGCTCGTGGCCCGGCCACGCCGAATGTGCTGTTCCCGCGCCGCCAAGGTCAGCACGAATGACCGTTCGCCGTTGGCGTCGACGGTCTCGCCGGCTAAACGCCCTGGCATGTTCCGGACGAACGTTTTCCGGGTTGCGAACAGGCCGACGTAGGGTCCGCCGAACGCCAAGCCGACCCCGAGCGATTGGCCTTCGGCAACGACGATGTCGGCGCCATCGGCGCCCGGCGACCGAAGGGCGCCCAGAGCCACCACCTCCGGCACCGCTACAATCAGGAGTGCACCGGCCGCGTGGGCGGTCTCCGCCCAGATTGAGAGGTCCCCTGCGGCTCCGAACACGTCCGGATATTGAACGATGATCGCCGCGCAGTCGCCGGAAAGCGGGCGGGCCTCCAGCCAATGACCACACTCGCCACCGGTGAGGCTGTCTAGCCCGAGCCCGGAGAAACGCATGTACGTCGTGAGTGTTTCGAGCCAGTGAGGATGCAGGCCTGGAGTCACCGCGATGCGGGATCGGCGGGTGATTCGCGCCGCCATGAGGGCGGCTTCCGCGCACGCGGTCGATCCGTCGTACATGGAGGCGTTGGCCACCTCGCATCCGGTCAGCAGAGCGACCTGGGTCTGGAATTCGAAGAGAGTTTGCAGCGTGCCCTGGCTGATTTCGGGCTGGTACGGCGTGTACGAGGTCAGGAACTCTCCGCGCTGGATCAGCGCGTCCACGCTTGCGGGAATGTAGTGGCGATAGGCGCCTCCGCCGAGGAAAAACGGGCCGTCTTCAGCCGCCCGGTTCTGCGCGCTGTAGGCGCGGAACGCGCGCTCGATCTCGATTTCGCTGGCCGCGGGAGGAAGGTCCAGAGCCGGGTCCAGCAACCCGGCTGGCACGTCGGCGAAGAGGCTGTTGACGTCCGGAACTCCGATGCGTTCCAGCATCCGGTGCCGGTCAGCCGCCGTGTTGGGGAGCATGCGCATCGGGTCACGCCCCGTCGATCAGTGCGCGATAGGAGGTATCATCCAACAACTGCTCCACCTCACCCGGATTGGACATTTCAATCCGAAGAAACCAGCCGCTGCAGGCCGCGTCCTCATTGACCGCCCCTGGTGAGTCGAGAAGCAGAGAGTTGACCTCGGTTGCCCGGCCCGATACTGGGGCGTAGATCTCCGATGCCGCCTTCACCGATTCGACGACCGCCACTTCCTCGCCCGCCGTCACGGCACGGCCGACATCGGGAAGCTCCACGTAAACGATGTCGCCTAACTGCTCCTGCGCGTAGTCCGTAATCCCGACAGTGGCCACGCCAGCGTCGACGGTGACCCACTCATGGTTCTTGGTGTAGCGGTAGTCGGGCATGTGGAATCTCCTCAGGCTGCGCTGGGGCGGCGGCGTCGATGGGGAACGAACGGAAGCGAGACGACCGCCGCCGGCACATGGCGTCCGCGGAGGTCGATGGAGAGAGCGGTGCCGTGCGGTGCGTGTGCCGCGGCGACGTAACCCATGGCGATGGGGGCGCCCAGCGTTGGCGAAAAGGTCCCGCTGGTGACGTGTCCCACCGGATTGCCGTTGAGGTTGCGAATCGTGGCTCCGCCGCGGACGACTGCCCGCCCCTCCGGGCGGAGGCCCACACGCCGCCGCCCGGGGCCGACGTCAAGCTCGCGTTCAATGCGCGCTGCCCCTGGTACCCCGAGCGGCGCGTTCTTGCGGGGGCCGAACGTCCATGCGAGACCTGCCTCGATGGGACTTGTTTCGGCGTCGATGTCGCTTCCGTACAGACAAAGGCCAGCCTCCAGACGGAGGCTGTCGCGCGCTCCGAGCCCGGCCGGCCGGGCCTCGGGACAAGCGAGGAGCCGGTCGGCGACGCGCTCGGCCGCGCCCCCCTCGCAGGCGATCTCGAATCCGTCCTCACCGGTGTATCCCGTACGGCTGACGGTGCAGGGGACACCGTTGACGGCAATTTCCGCGTACGCGAACGGCATCAGTCCAAGTGCTTCCGGGGCCACTTGGGCGATGACCTCGGAAGATTTCGGGCCCTGCAGCGCGAGGAGCGCGTTCTCGCTACGGTAATGGAAGTGCAGGTCGGGAAGTCGGTCCTGGAACCAGGCAAGGTCGGTTTCCACCCGAGCCGCGTTGAGCACCAGGAGCAGATCGTCGCTGCGACGGGTGACGAGCAGATCATCCACGATGCCGCCGGCATCATTGGTGAGTACCGCATAGCGGGTGCGGTTCGGCGCCAATCCTTCGAGGTTCGCCGGAATCAGGCTCTCGAGCCGGGCAGGCGCGTCGGGGCCGGACACTTCCACCTGGCCCATGTGGGAGACGTCAAACAGGCATGCCGACCTGCGGGCCCAGTGGTGCTCCGCGAGAATTCCTTCGTACTGTACCGGGAGTTCCCAACCCGCGAACGGTACGAGCTTGGCTCCCCGGGCGAGATGCAGGGAATGCAGGGGGGTCTGCTTGGGGTGTTTGTCCGCTTGTTCCGGCAGAAGTACCTCCCGACGGCACGGTCCAAAACCGTGCCGGGTAAGGCCTCCTCTGTCATGGAACCTGAGAGATTCGTCCGGCCCCCAGCGCGGTTGCCGGATTTACCCCTTCGGTGGGCGGACCGCAATCCGCCGCTCTCCAGAGGTGCTCCGTCCCCGCGGTCCCTGGCGCCTGAGAGGTTCCGAGGCCTCGTTGCTCCTTCGGCGTCGGCCAGTCGGCCGATCTCTCCCGCGGGTGGACATCCGGAGCGTAGACATTCACATCTACGGGTCAACCGCGCGTATCTATCGGATCCCGCATCCGGTTGGCGCGCAGCGTCGGCCCGCCCCCGTCATGCCGCCGCGGCGAAGTGTTCCCAGAGGCCGCTTCCGCGTGCTGAATCCATTCGACCACTTGGGCGTGCGCGTGCGGACCGGAACCTGTGGGGTGGCTCGCCATCGGCGTACCGGCGACGCTCGATCAAAGGGGGCATACGACCGGTCCCTGGCTCGATTTCCGGACGGGCGGTATACAGCAGAAGGGCCGCGGCGGCCCGCGCCCGGCGGGACCAATGGAGGTTCTCCGCCAGCCGGTTGGCCGTTCAAGAAGGGTCGATGCTCTCGTCCTCATCGGGAAATCGCTTCAGCAGTCCTGCGTGCAACCGGGGGTCGCCGGTCGCGAACGCGGTGCCGTTGGACCCCGGAAGGGTGCCGTCCCACGCGCTGATCCTGCCCCCTGCTGCCTGGATGATGGCGGTGCCAGGCAGGACGTCCCAGCCCCTGACATCCGATTCCACCACTACGTCGATGTAGCCGGAGGCCAGCATGCCGTACCCCCAGCAGTCGGTGCCGTACCGCACGAATAATGCCTCGTCCGCCAGCTGCCGGAAGGCGGCCTGTCCCTGCGCTGACCGGATCATGCCGGGTTCGGTCATCGCGATGACGAGGCGCCCGCGGTCAGCCGGCCGACGGGTCTGCACGGGCTCGCCATTGAGCCAGGCACCATCCCGGCTTCCCCAGATGCGCTCGCCAGTGATCGCTTGGTCGATGATTCCGACTTGCGGCTGGCCGTCTTCCAGCAGTCCGATCAAGGTCCCGAAGACAGGAAGGCCAGCGACAAAGGCCTTGGTGCCGTCGATCGGGTCCAGGATCCACGTGTGCTCGGCGTCGGGATTGTCGGAACCGTGCTCCTCGCCGACGATCCCGTGGTTCGGAAAGCGGCGGCGGATGGCCTCTCGCATGCGGTCCTCGGCCAGGCGATCCGCATCGGTGACCACCTGGAGGCGGCTTCCTTGTCCGCCCTTCACCTCGATTGCGTCGCGTGAGCGGAACCGGGGTCGAATGACGGCACGGGCCAGGTCGGCGAGTTCGTGCGCAAAGGCGAGGAACTGTTCGGTCGGGCTCATGGGGCGAACAGGGGTGGTCCAGTGGGGACGGGTGCAGAAGCGGCACCATACGGCCTACGCTGACAGCCGACCAATGCTGGTTCGTTCTGCCTGCGGCCGGCCTGGCGTGCGCCAGCACCGGGCGGACCGGGAGAATCCGGAGCGGTTCGCCGCTCCGGCGAGCTAGTCCACGGCGATCGGCTCCGGTGACCTTCGTCGCTGCGGGCGATCCGCGAGATCGCCGGCACGTCACGTATCCTTGAGCATCGCCCTCGTGCTTCCGGTGACGCTCGGGCCGGATTGCAGCCGAGATTCGTTCCGGCGTAATAGCGCCGCGCCGCCTGCGTTCCCGGCGCTCAAAATGTCTGCAGATAGCCACGTTTGGGCCTGTCGAACTAGGCCCTGGCTCGGAGAGAGGCGTTGGACCCCATCTCCGGTTCCGCGTGGTATACACCCCCAATGCCCGCTTCCCTCATGCATCGATGCCTGTGCAGGATCGTCCTGCTGACCGTGGTCTCCTTGCTGGCCGGCTGCTCCCTGTTCCAGGAACCGGAAGTTGTGGTCGAGCGGCCGGTGGAAAAGATCTACAACGCCGCTCTCGATGCCCTGCTCGAAGACAACTACCCGGTGGCCATCTCAGAGTTCGAGCAGGTCGAGGCCCAATACCCTTATTCGGATTGGGCAACGCGCGCACAACTGCTGGTGGCGTACGCGCACTACCTGAAGAACGACTACACGTTGGCGGTGGCAGCTGCTGAGCGCTTCATCGATCTCCATCCGGGCAGTTCCGACGTGCCGTACGTGCGGTATCTGATTGCACTCTGTCACTACGAACAGATTCCAGACGTCCGCCGCGACCAGTCTGAAACCCAGCAGGCCAGGGAGGCTCTCGAGGGGGTGATCGCGCGCTATCCGGGCAGTGTCTACGCGCGGGACGCCGCGGTAAAGCTTGATCTCGCCTACGACCATCTCGCGGGAAAGGAAATGGAGGTCGGACGCACCTACCTGCATCTCCGCCAGTATCCCGCGGCGTTTCGTCGGTTCAGTACGGTCATCCGGTCCTATCCGCAGACCTCCCACATTGCCGAGGCACTCGCGCGCCTCGTCGAACTCAACCTCGCACTCGGCATCGAGAGCGAAGCTCGAGTGCATGCGGCCGTGCTCGGGCACAACTATCCGAACAGCCGGTGGTACACCTACGCCTACGACCTGCTGGAGGGGAGCGGCCCGGAGGTCCGCCGCTCTTCCTGGTTCTTCGGTCTGTTCTGATCCGGCGGGCGCACCGGTGCTTGTCAGCCTGTCAGTCCGCAATGTCGTTCTGATCGAGGCTCTTGATTTCTCATTTGGCAACGGCTTTTGCGTGCTGTCGGGCGAAACCGGCGCAGGCAAATCCGTACTGATGGAGGCCTTGGCCTTGGCCGCCGGTCGCCGTGCCGATTCGGCCTTGCTCCGGGCCGGCACGGACGAGTGCATAGTGGCCGCGCTCTTCGAGGTCGAGACCCGCCACCCGGCCGTGGTCTTTGCTGCGGAACATGGCGTCGAAACCGATGGCCGGTTCCTGTTCCGTCGGGTCTTGGCTCGTAACGGCCGGGGCGGAGCGTTCGTCAACGACATCCCGGTCACTGTCCGATTCCTGGAGCGGCTGGGTCATCGACTGCTCCAGATCCACGGTCAGCACGACCGACGGGGACTGCTTGATCCCACTCGACACCGGGAATTCCTGGATGCCTTCGGAAGCCTGTTGCCGGACGTGCGCGAGCTCGGAAAGCGCTACCAAGCTTGGCGGGACGCCGAGACAGCCCATGAGGACGCGACCGAGAGCCACTCGAAGAGCCTGGCCGCGGGTCAGGAGATCCGGTCGCAGCTGGCGGAACTCAATGCCCTGGCACCGGTTCCAGGCGAGGTCGAGCAGCTTGCCCAGCGGCGCGAATTTCTGATGCATGCGACACAGGTGGCAGACGTACTTGAAGAACTGGTCTCTATCTTGGGAGATGATCGGGGAGGTGCCAGCGCTGCGGCGCATCTCCAGCGCGCTGCGGCGGCCATGGATGGCTTCCCCGAAGTTGCCGGTCCGTTCAGCGAACTCAAGGGGGCACTGAACCGGGCTCTGGTGGAGTTGGCCGAAACTCGCAATCTGCTCGATGCGGTGCGTGCGGATCTGGACCTGGACCCTCGGGAACTCGACCAGGTCGAAACCCGGCTGTTTGCCCTGCGATCGGTGGCACGGCGCCACGGGGTGCCGCCGGACGAGCTCGGCTCGGTGCATGAGACGCTCCGCGCCCGCGCGGCAGACGTGGTCACGGACGAGAACGCGGTCAAGCGCCTCGGCGATGCCGCTGCAGCGGCACGCCGAAAGTTCGAGAAGGGAGTCGATGCGTTGAGTGCCGGTCGCCGGAAGGCGGGGGCGCTGCTGGATGAGCGCATCGGTGATGAGCTGGAGGGTCTGCGGATGGGCACGGCCCGATTCGCGACCGATCTCGAGGATCTGCCGAAGGAGAAGTGGGGGCCGCAAGGTGGCGAGCGGGTACGGTTCAGGGTATCCACGGTTCGGGGATCCGCGGCGGGGTCGCTGGAGCGGATTGCCTCCGGAGGTGAGCTCTCAAGATTTCTCCTGGCTGTCCATATCGTGCTGGCCCGCGTCACCGATCCGGCCACGCTGGTATTCGACGAGATCGACGCCGGGGTCGGAGGCGCCGTCGCGGATGCGGTGGGAGCGCGACTTTCGAGACTGGCCCGTCACCATCAGGTCTTCGCGGTAACCCACCAGCCGCAGGTCGCTGCCCGTGGCCGATGCCAGTGGCTGATCCTTCGCGATGGAGACTCGGTGTCAGCCTACGAGCTGGATGACGCGGCGCGCGTGGACGAGATTGCTCGAATGATGTCGGGCCAGGATCTGACCGACGAAGCGCGCGCTGCGGCCAAGCGGCTGTTGCAGGAGGGCCTCGCATGACCGGAGGCACGGTCACCTTGGCCGTCGAGGCGCTCAACCGCGACCAGGCCCGGCGGGAACTGGCGCGGTTGGCTGCCGCAATACTCCGCCACGACCGCGCGTACTACGTGGACGATGCCCCCAAGATCCCGGACTCGGAATACGACGAGCTTCGGGGCCGCAACACCGCCATCGAAGCTCGTTGGCCGGACTTGGTGAGGAACGACAGCCCCAGCGGCAGGGTCGGTGCGCCCCCCGCGTCCGGTTTCCGGAAGGTTCGCCATCCGCAGCCGATGCTATCGCTTGACAACGTCTTCTCGGACGACGAATTGCAGGAGTTTGTCGGACGCGTGCGGAGATTCCTCAACCGGGAGCCGGACGAGGAAATTGCCGTGGCCGCGGAACCGAAGATCGACGGTCTCTCGGCCTCCTTGATCTACAAGAACGGCAGCCTGGTCGCGGGGGCCACGCGAGGCGACGGGCGGGAGGGCGAGGACGTAACACGGAACCTGCGGACAATAGCGACGGTACCCGAGCGCCTGGAAGGGAACCCTCCGGCGCATCTCGAGGTGCGCGGGGAGGTGTACTTCCCGATCGAATCGTTCCACCGCCTGAACGCCGAACGGCTTGCTGTAGGCAAGCGGACCTTTGTTAATCCGCGTAATGCTGCGGCCGGGTCGGTACGACAGATCGATCCGGTAGTCACGGCTGAGCGCGACCTCGGGTTCTTCGTCCACAGTTGGGGCGAAGTGTCGGAGTCCTTGGGGGCGACCGTGACGGAGGCCAGGGAACGCCTTGGCGGCTTCGGATTCAGGGTGACTCCCCGAACCCGAACCTGCTTGAGCCTTGACGCCATGGTGACGTATGCCGAACGGCTTTATGCCGAGCGGCCCGACCTCGGGTTCGACGTCGACGGAATCGTTTACAAGGTGGATCGACTGGACTGGCAGCAGCGGCTCGGTTCGTCGTCGCGCGCCCCGCGGCACTCGGTAGCGCGGAAATTCCCTGCGGAGCAGGCCAAGACGCGGGTTGCGGCGATTGAAGTGCAGGTGGGTCGCACGGGCGCGCTCACGCCGGTCGCGATCCTCAAGCCGGTCACGGTCGGCGGAGTGGTGGTTGGCCGAGCCACGCTGCACAACCGGGACGAGATCGAGCGCCTTGACGCACGGGTCGGCGATCTGGTCACGGTTCAGCGGGCCGGTGACGTGATCCCGCAGATCGTCGATGTGGATCGCGAGGCCAGACCCGCCGAGTCGGAGAGATTCAACTTTCCGGCCACGTGCCCGGCCTGCGGACGCCCGGCAGTACGCGAACCCGGCGAAGTGATCGTGCGGTGCACGGGCGGACGCGGCTGTGACGCGCAGGCGTTCCAGCAGCTGGTCCACTTCGTGAGCCGCAACGCCTTCGCAGTCGACGGACTCGGCGAACGCCAATTACAGGCGTTCTGGGATCGAGGCGCGATTCGAGAGCCGGCGGACATCTTTCGGTTCGCAGACAATGACGCGCGCATTCAGGCTCTGAGCGAGGAAAAGGGCTGGGGACCGACGTCGGCCCGCAACCTGCGGAACGCGATTCGGGCAGCGGCGGATATCTCGTTGGAGCGGTTCCTGTTCGCTCTCGGGATCCGGCATATCGGTCAGGGGAATGCAGCACAGATCGCCCGCGCAACGGAATCCCTCGCGCGGCTTCGGGAACTCGCGGAACGGGCGCACGGTCCGGAGAGCCCAGCCTACGCCGAACTGCTTGCCATGGACGGCATCGGCGAGGCGCAGGTCCAGTCGCTCGTCGATTACTTCACCGATCTCGAGAGCCGGGCGGTGGTCAACCATCTACTTGAGGCGGGAGTCACGGTCCGCAATGCGGAGGCTCCGGCACGCAATTCGGTCCTGTCGGGCCGTATGCTCGTCTTTACCGGGACTCTGAACGACGTCAGCCGGAACGAGGCGAAGGCGCGTGCCGAGGCGCTGGGTGCCCGGGTGGCTTCGGCAGTGTCTGCAAAGACCGACTACCTCGTAGCCGGAGAAGGCGGGGGGTCGAAGCGGAAGAAGGCCGAGGAACTCAACGTCCGGATCATCGGCGAGGCCGCGTTCCTGCAGCTGCTTGAAAGCTGAGGACCCGCTTTACACGACCTTACCGGGGTTCATGATTCCCCGGGGGTCCAGAGTCTGCTTCAGGGTTCGCATCATGGCGAGGGACCCTGCCGGTGCATACTCCCGAAGGGCCCGCCGCTTGAGCTGGCCGATGCCGTGTTCTGCGCTGAAGCTCCCGTGCAGGTTGTCCGCGATGGCGAACACCACGTCTTCAATCGCCTCACTGGCGGTGAACAGGGCGTCCGCATCTTCTCCCGGCGGCGGGAAGACGTTGAAATGGATGTTGCCGTCGCCGACGTGGCCGAACGCGAGCACTCGGTAACCGGGCCATCTCGAACGAACGGCTCCAGTCGCCTCGTGGATGAAACGGGGCACCTCCGCGACGGGTACGGAGATATCGTGCTTGAGGCTTCGCCCTTCGTGCTTCTGGGCTTCACTCACGGTCTCACGGAGGCGCCACAGTCCCGCTCGCTGGGCCAGGCTCTCGGCCCGCACGCCGTCCAGCACGAGACCGCGCTCGAGGGCAGCACCCAGAATCTTTTCGCCGGCAGCGCGCGCGTGTCCGTCGATGCTTGCCGTGAGTTCGAGCAGCACGTACCAGTCGTACCGCGTGGGAAACGGGTCGCGGACTCCTTCCATATGGCGGAAGACCATGTCCAGAGCCGAGCGATCGTTGAGTTCGAACGCGACCATCATGTCTGCTGCCGACTCCCGGGCGACGGCAAAGAGTTCGAGTGCCGCCTCGGGGGACGCCACCGCTACGAAGGCCGTATCCACGTCCCGGGGGCGCGGAAAGATCTCCATGGTTGCGGCCGTGATGATTCCGAGCGTGCCTTCCGCCCCGATGAAGAGCTGCTTGAGGTCGTAGCCGCGGTTGTCCTTGCGCAGTGCGCCGAGGTCCTCCCAGACGGAACCGTCCGGGAGGACGACCTCAAGCCCAAGCGTGAGGTTCCGGGCCATGCCGTAGCGGAGCACATTGATGCCCCCGGCGTTGGTCGAGAGGTTCCCGCCGATCGTGCAGCTTCCCTCGGCGGCGAGCGAAAGGGGAAACAGGCGATCGGCTGCGGCGGCAGCATCTTGGAGGTTCTGCAGGACACATCCGGCCTCGCAGGTCATCGTGAAGCCTCGCACGTCGAGGTTCCGGACGCGCTGCATGCGTTCGAGACTGACCAGAATCTCGCCGCCCGATGTCACTGGTATGGTCCCGCCGCACAGCCCGGTCCGCCCGCCCTGGGGAACAATCCCCGCCCCGGCCTCGGCACAGACCCGCACCACGTCCGCAACCTCCGCGGTGCTCGCTGGCTTGACGAGGATGCCGGCTTCGCCACGAAACGCGCCCCGCTCGTCCACCAGGTACGCTTCCAGATCTTCGGGATTCGTAGTGAAGCCGGCTGGTCCGACGATGTTGCAAAGAAGGTCGCGGACGGTGCCGCTCACCTTGGGCATCGCCCGCACGTGATTCAAGGGGCGGATGGTCCGATGGAGGGAGGTGCGGGTGTTCCGATCACAGCACGAGGTCGGTTTCGGGATCGATCAGGTGCAGCCGGTCGGGGTGAAATACCAGTGACGTACTTTGACCCGCCCGCGGATGGACCTCTGCTCCTACCCGTGCGCACAGGGTCGAGTCGCCCAGCCTGAAATAGACGACGGTCTCGCGCCCTAGCGGCTCCACGATGTCCACCTGGACGTCGTGGGGGACGCCGGTGCTGCTGGCTCCGTCACCCGTCGCCGGTTCGCGAATGTTCTCGGGCCGAAGCCCCGCCACCAGAGGCCGGCCCAGGTGACCGCGAACCCGGTCCGCCTGTTCGGCTACGAGGGGCAGGTTAGGGCCGCCGGCGAGCCGGACAATCGTCCGGCCGTTCTCCTCCTTGAGTTCACAGTCAAGGAAGTTCATGGCAGGCGAGCCCATGAACCCCGCCACAAAACGGGTCCGAGGTCGGTGATACACCTCGTCGGGGGTTCCCGCCTGCTCGATAAGGCCGGCGTTCATGACAACCACGCGGTCAGCGAGGGTCATGGCCTCCACCTGATCGTGTGTCACGTAAATGGTCGTCGTGCGAAGCCGTTGGTGAAGGCGCTGGATTTCGATCCGCATCTGGCCGCGGAGCTTGGCGTCGAGGTTGCTGAGCGGCTCGTCGAACAGGAAGACCTCAGGATCGCGCACGATCGCCCGGCCCATGGCCACACGCTGGCGCTGGCCTCCCGACAGCTCGCGGGGGCGCCGCTCCAGCAGCTCCGAGATGCCTAAAATCCCCGCAGCCCGTCCGACCTTGTCGCGGATCTCGGACTTGGCGACGCGACGCAGACGGAGTCCGAACGACATGTTCTGCGCAACAGTCATGTGCGGATAGAGCGCGTAGTTCTGGAACACCATCGCGATGTTCCGGTCCTTGGGCGGCACATCGTTCACACGCAGGTCACCGATCCGGATTTCGCCCGACGTGATGTCCTCGAGGCCTGCGACCATGCGCAGGATCGTGCTCTTGCCGCATCCGGATGGACCGACAAGGACCACAAACTCGTTGTTGGGGATCACGAGGTCCACTCCGCGCACCGCCTCGACGGTGTCGAAGGTCTTGACGAGGTTCTGGAGAGTCACTTCGGCCATCGGTATCAGCCCTTGGTTGCGCCCGAGGTGAGGCCGGCGATGTAGTAGTCCATTAGGAACGCGTAGAGGATCACAGGAGGAGCGGCCGCCATCAGGGCCCCTGCCATCAGACCACCCCAGTGAAAGACATCGCCGCGGATCAGGGTCGTGACAGTGCCGACGGTCAGGACCATTTCCGATTCGGAATAGATGTAGGCCAGGGGATACAGAAAACTCGCCCACGACACCGTGAACGCGAAGATCGTGGCGGCGATCAGTCCGGGCAGGGCTACAGGAATGAATACCTTGAGCAGCATCTGCAGGTGATTCGCTCCGTCGATCAAGGCCGCCTCGTCGAGTTCCCGCGGAATTGACGCGAAGTACCCGATCATGATCCAGGTGCAGAACGGGACGGTGAGCGTCGGATACACAAGGACCAGTGACCAGTATGTATCCAAAAGCCCTAGCCAGCCCACGATCTTGAAGAGCGGGATGAAGAGCAGCGTGTCGGGCACCAGGTAGGTGAGGAAGACGCCGGTGGCGAGTACGCTAGAGCCCCAGAATCGCAACCGCGACAGCGCATAGGCGGCGAGAACGCTTACCACCATCGTGATTGCGACAACGAAGAGCGTGACGATCGTCGTGTTCAGGAAAAAGAAGGGGAATGACGTATCACTGAGCAGGTGCTTGTAGTGCTCGAAGGTGACTCCGTCGGCCACGATCCATGGATTGGTGGCGAGCTCGGCGATTTCCGCGTTGGTCTTCAACGAGGTGACCAGCATGTAGTACGGCGGAAACAGGAAGAAGACCACGAAGATGCCGAGGCAGGTGTAGGCCGCAATCAGGGCCCAGCGACGGTTGGACCGAATGCTCGGCGCGGCGTTCATCGCTAAAGCGGTCATGCGAGGCTCGCAGCCCGGCGACGGACGTTGCGAAGGATGATGAAGGCTAGGATCGCGAGCATCGGGAACATGAACAGCGAGACGGCCGCACCGAGCGGAATGTCGCCGGATTCAATGCCGACCCGGAAGGCGTAGGTCGCAAACAGGTGCGTCGTGTTGAGCGGACCGCCCTGGGTAAGCACCCGTACGATGTCGAAATTCGCCAGCGTGACGATGATCGAGAACAGCGTCGTGATCGCGATGATGTTGCGGATCATCGGCAACGTGATGTGAAAGAACCTCTGCCAAGGTCCGGCGCCATCGATCGCGGCCGCCTCGTACAGTTCCTCGGGGATCGACTTGAGCGCAGCCAAGTACATGATCAGGAAGAATGGGGCGCCGATCCAGACGTTGACGAGAATGACCGAGAAGCGGGCCCAGAAAGTGTCAGACAGCCACGGTATGGTTGGGATCCCGAAGTTGGTGAGAGCCCAGTTGACCGCACTGTAGGTGGGTTCGAACAGCCACCACCAACCCAGTGTCGAAAGGGCCGGCGGGATGACCCAGGGGATCAGCATCATGCCGCGCCACTTGCGCTGGCCCTTGGCGGGGATCGCATTGATCGCGTGAGCCGCGACCAGCCCGATCAGTGCCTTGAACACCACTGCGACCAACGCGAACAGGAGGCTCTGGCGCACGACCATCCAGAAGGTTTGCCGGCCTAACAGGAACTCGAAGTTGTCCAGCCCGACGAACGCAGTCTCCGCCTTGTTCAGCATCGCGAGAAACAGGGCGTGGAAGAACGGATATGCGACGAGCCCCAGAATGATGGCGAACAGCGGCACGCACATCAGGACGGCGATCGCCGGCTTTCGCCGAAGAAGCGGAGGAAGAATCCGCATCAGACCAGCCTAGGGACCAGCATGGTGGGGCCCGGCAGGGTTCCGCGGCTGTCAGCCGCGGAGCACGATTTCCAGTTCGTTTTCGACCCAGTCGATAGCCTCGTCGAGACTGTCGCCGGCCTGCGTGACTCGGGCCGCCAAGTTGGGAAGAATCTGCTGCGTGGCGATTCGGGCGCCGATTTCCGGCGGCGCGGGGTAGCCGGCGAACACGGTTTGTTCGTCACCGCGCATCGCGTAGTTGTGGAGCACGCCGGCCGGGGGTTCGGCTTCCGACCAGACTTGGCTGTGGTCGTAGTGCGAGCGAATCATGGGCAGATCGAAGCCCTGCGAAGCCCGCAGCATTTGGGTTACGACCGACGGCTCGGCGACATAGCGGAGGAGATCCAGTGCTGCAGACTGGTTTTCGGAGAACTCCCAAACTCCCCAGAAAAATGAGCTGAATGCGCGGAAGCGACCGGCAGGGCCCCGCGGCACATCGCAGTGCCAAATGTGCCGTGCCACGTCCGGATTGTCCCGCTTAGCGACCGCCCAAGCGCTCGGCGGATTGAAGATCACACTTCCTTCACCCGAAATGATCCAGCGGTTGTTGCTGGCGTCGTCCCAGGCGAAGACGCTTTCCGGCATGAACTCCTCAAGGCGAATTATGTACTCGAGCGCCTCACGGACAGCATCTGAATTGGCAATGACTTCGCCTTGGTCGTCGATCAAGGCGGCACCGTAGGAAGCGAACAGGTGGGCGAGCCAGGCGCTCCCGTCGGGGGTGGGGGCAAGGGGCGCACCGAACGGCCTACCGGCAGCATGGAGCGCTCCCGCCGCCTTCAGGAACATCTCCCAGTCCCAGCCCTCGACCTTCGCAGGGTCCCTGGAATCGCTTGTCGGGAAAATGTCGGTTAGGTCGATCCCGGCGTGTTCGAGGAACAGATCCCGCCGGGCAACGGTCGGGTAGGACAGGGTGCCGGTGGGAGAGGGGCTTCCCTTCCATTCCCCGTCGAGGAACGCTGAAAAACGCGAGATCTCGGCGATCGGTCCCTGCGAGGCAAGGATGTCCTCCACCACATCGTCGACCGATATCAGGCTGTTCTTGAACAGCGGGACCATCGCAAACGCATGCGAGTAGATGTCGTGCCCGGAGCCGGCCCGCGACTCCGCCTGTGCGGTGAGCAACAGCTTGTTCCCGATAGACGTAATGAAGTCGACCGTGACCTCGACGCCGTTGTCCTCACCCCATTGGGTGAGAATCTGTTCGAGAGCTTCGTTCGCACCCGGCACCCAGTGGTCCCAGAGCCCTAGCTTTAGTTTGCCGGCCGAATGGGCCGTCTTCACGTACGGGGCGGCGAGTGCCCCCGCCGCCGCGGCGCCCGCTGTCTTGATGAATGTTCGCCGTGAAGCGGTCGCCCTCGTCGCCATGGTCCCCCCTTCCTCGGCCCCGTGACCTTGAAAGGACGCCGAGCATAGCAAGAGACCATGCGGAACGCTTGGCGCTGAATTTGCCCCAATGCTCTTCGCAGCAGGCGCTTAGGGGCGTTCGATCTTCATGCGTGCGTGCGGTCAACCCGGCCCTCGGCGCCGGGCCCGCGCAGGTTGGCCTTGGGCTGCCTTGCTGGGCCGCTGTCCTCCGCGCAGGCGCTGCCGGCGTCGCCAGTGCAAAGGAACCGGCTGACGTGATGGCCCAGACGGCATCCCCGTTCTCAGTGGGGGTGGACCGGGCCCTCGCGGGCGGGCCATTCGGCAGGCAGGCGGAAGCGCGTGTTTTCCGGTTTGGCTTCGAGTTCTTGCACTTGAACCTTGTGCTCGACGATGGCCTGAATTCGGCGAACCACTGCATCAACCAGGATGTCAGGGGTCGAGGCACCGGCCGTGACACCGACGATCTCCGATTCGGTGAACCACGATGTCTCCAGTTCGTCCGCGTTCTGGACGCGGTAGCTTGGAATCTGGGCCAGTTCGCCGATTTCTCGCAGCCGGGCGGAATTCGAACTCATGGAGCCACCGACCACCACGATCACGTCGGCGTGCTCAGCCAGCCTCCTGACAGCATGTTGCCGGTTGCGGGTCGCGTAGCAGATATCGCGGAGATCCGGCCCACGGATGGTCGGGAACCGCGCCTGCAGTGCGTCGATCATTTCGCGCGTGTCTTCCATGGACAGCGTCGTTTGCGTGACGTACGCGAGCTGCTCGGGATCGTCTGGAGTGAAGGCCTCAACGTCGGCCACGGTCTCGATCACGTAGATGCCGCTCTCGACCCGCCCGGTGGTGCCGACGACCTCGGGATGGCCCCGGTGCCCGACCAGCAGGACCTCGTAGCCGGCATTGTGATACCGGATAGCCTCGGTGTGGACCTTGGACACCAGCGGGCATGTCGCGTCGATGACCCGGAGACACCGGGCGCCGGCCGCGGTTTCGACGCTGGTGGCTACCCCGTGCGCACTGAACACGGCAATGGCACCCACCGGGATCTCGTCCACCTCGTCGACGAAGACGACGCCGCGATCACGGAGCGTGGCGACGACGTGCTCGTTGTGAACGATCGCGTGGCGAACGTAGACCGGAGGGCCGTATAGGTCGATGGCGCGCTCGACGACCTCGATCGCGCGCTCGACGCCTGCACAGAATCCACGCGGGTTGGCCAACAGGATTTGATTCACTGAAGTTTCCGAAGCTGGGTTTTGAGAATCTTGCCTGTGGCGTTCATGGGCAATGAATCACGAAACTCGACGATTCGCGGGTACTTGTACGCGGCGATCCGCTCCCGGGCGAACGCGATGACCGAATTGGAGTCGAGTTCGGAGCCCGGCTCGCGCACGATGAATGCCTTGAGTTCCTCACCGTACTGCGGGTGTGGCACCCCGATCACCGCGCACAGGGACACTTCCGGGTGCTGGATCAGAACTTCCTCAACCTCTCGGGAATAGACGTTGTAGCCGCCGCGGATGACCATGTCTTTCAGGCGATCCACGATGAAGAGGTAGCCGTCCTCGTCCATGTAGCCAAGGTCGCCGGTGTGGAACCAGCCCCCGCGCATCGCTTCCGCCGTAGCCTCGGGCCGGTTGAGGTAACCCTTCATCACGCAATGTCCGCGCACGACGACCTCGCCGGTTTCACCTGGAGGGAGGGTGTTTTCCTCGGGATCGACAATTCGCATCTCGACGCCCCAGACCGCCCTGCCGGCGGATCCCACCTTGCGTTCCGCATCGAGGCTGTTGAAGCTGACGACAGGCGATGTCTCCGAGAGGCCGTACCCCTCTAGGACGGTGACGCCGAAACGCTCTTCCACCGCCCGTAGGACCTCAACGGGCATTGCGGCTCCTCCTGTCGCGCAGAGCCGGACGGACTTTAGTTGCTTTCGGGCATCCACGCTCGGATTCGTCTCGGCATGGGTGAGCAGACCCCAGTACATCGTTGGCACCCCGGCGAGAATGCTGACCCCTTCAGCCGCCACGCGCTCGAAAACCTCCGCTGGCTCGAACCGCGGCATCACGACCAGACGGCCGTTGGCCAGCAGGCCAGCGAGCATCAGCACGACCTGTCCGAAGACGTGGAAGAGCGGCAGCGCGACCAGGATCCGGTCCTCGCTGGACAGGGAGTTGAGCCGGGCGCTGACGATAGTGTTCAGAACCAGGTTGGCGTGGGTGAGTTCGGCACCCTTCGGGCGGCCGGTCGTGCCCGACGTGTACAGGATGACGGCGGTGTCTTCGCCCGAGCGATCCACGGTGTCGAACGCGCCCGCGGCTCCAGCGACGAGCGCCCCGAAGGTGCCGGCTCCTTCGAACGTTGGCAGCGCTGCGGGATCCAACGTGATCGACCAGAAGTGCCGGCACCCGTCCGCGCGTGCGAAGGCCTTCCGGCCTGTCTCCCCGACGGGAAGCTCGTCCGAACCCTCAAAGCAGAAGAAACCGACCGCGCCGGAATCGTTCAGGATGTAGGCAAATTCCGCCTCGGCCAGGAGGACGTTGAACGGGACAACCACGCATCCTGCCTTGACGATGCCGAAATAAATGAACACAAACTGCGGGAGATTGGGGGAGCAGAGCGCGATGCGCTGACCGGGCTCAATGCCCGCTGCCCGGAGGCCGGCCGCGACCTTGTTGGCGAGAACGTTGGTCTCACTGTAACTGAATGATGTCCCCGGGAAGGTGATTGCGGTTGCTCCGGGATTCATCCGGGCGGCGGATTCCAGGACGGTGGCAAGATTCAGCATCTAGGCGATTTCCTAGTGCGCCGCGCGGCGGCATAGGGGGGCAGCGCAGTGTAACGAACGCATGCCCACGCTTCCCCCTTCGTGCAGGCAGCCTAGGCGGCATCTCGGGATCAGTCCGCACGACGTGACGGCCGGGGGGCCGCTGCCGGCCGAGACTTGCCTGGCGGCACCAAAAACCACAAAATCCAGATAGGTACAGTTCCTTTCGGAGAGAAGGTCATGCGAACATTGCCCATCGTGAGTTTAGCCTTGGCGGGCTTCCTGGCCGCCCTTGTCGCTGTAGGGCCGGCGTTGGCCGTAAATGCTCCGGAGGACGTCATCAAGTATCGGCAGAACCTGATGAAGGCCGTCGGCGGGCACACCAGCAATATCGCTCTGCTGGTGAAGGGGAAGGTCGACTTCAAGGCGGGTCTGGCGGACGATGCCGAGGCGATCGCTGACCTGCTCGAAAATGCCGGGATCGCGTTCCCGGAAGGCACGAGTGAAGGCAAGACCCGCGCCAAGCCCGAGATCTGGGAAAAGCGCGGCGAGTTCGATGCCGCTCTCGAGGATGCAATCGTCAAAGCCCGCGCCCTTGCCGTTGCCGCCAAGGGTGGAGACATGGCTGCGGTCGGTGCAGCTCTGGGAGCCCTGGGCAAGAGTTGTGGCGCATGCCACAAGCCATTCCGGATCAAGAAGTAATTCGTGTAGCCCTGGCCGCGGCGATCGTCCTTGCCGCGGCCGCCGCCCACGCCGGCGATCCAGAGCGAGGGGCATACCTTGCCGCCGTCGCCGGATGTGCTTCCTGCCACACCGACAGCGAGCGCAAGGGAAGGCCCTACGCGGGTGGGCCGGCTCTCGTCTCCGACTTCGGCACATTCCACGCGCCGAACATCACTCCGGATCCCGATCACGGCATCGGGAACTGGACCGAAGAGGAGTTCGTCACGGCCCTGAAGACCGGAGTTGCCCCGGACGGCAGGCCGTACTACCCCGCGTTTCCCTACACCAGCTACACATTCATGACCGACGGGGATGCGCGCGACCTCTATGCGTATTTCCGAACCGTGGCACCTGTGTCCGAGCCCGGTTCGAAGCACGATCTCGCGTTTCCGTTCTCGGTTCGGCAAGGCCTCTGGGCCTGGCGCTTCCTCTACTTCGACCCCGAGGATCCTTCCGTCGACACGGCGTCCCGCGGCGCCTATCTCGCAACCGCACTCGCGCACTGCGGCGAGTGCCACACGCCGCGAAACCGGTTCGGCGCTGTCCGACGATCGATGACGATGGCCGGCGCCGTGCTCGGAGACGGGGATGTTGCCGGCAATCTCACGTCGGATCCGGAGACTGGCCTTGACTGGGATGCGATCGATCTCCGGTTCTTCCTGCAGATCGGCCTGACTCCCGACGGTGACGCTGCTGGCGGGGCGATGGCGCTTGTCATCGAACACAGCACCGGAACCATGACGGCTGAGGACCTCGACGCCCTGGTCACATGGATCAAGCGCTTACCGCCGGTCCGAAACAAGGTCGAGGCGCCGCCGTCGGACTAGGATCCCAAGCGCATCAGGGCCGCGCGTGCGTCGCACTGCGTCGCGCCGGTCCCTTTGGGCCTGCTTCAGGCGGTCCGCGCCGGTAGATCTCGCGGTCGAACGAAGGTTTCGAGCCAGCCGCGGCCCGGTTCGGCGAATGCCCAGTCGTCGATCGGGAACCGGAACACGGCAAGACCGGCTGTCGGGAACTTGCTTCCGAACGCCGCTGGATCTCCGGCGAGCAGGCAGCCGAGTTCGGCGATGCCAGGATTGTGACCGACCAGCATCAGGGCCGTTGTGTCGACCACCGCATGGATGCGACTGAGCATCTCGCGTGGGGTCGCCAGATACAGGGATGAATCCTCGACGATCCTGGGTGGCGGCTTCCAGCGTGGGATGAGGAGCCGGGTGGTCTCCAGGGTGCGCGTTGCGGAGGAGGTGATCACGAGTTCCGGCAGGGGATGCTCGCGCGCGATATAGCTGGCGATGGTCCGGGTGGCGACCCGACCGCGATGGGCCAGCGGCCGGTCGTGGTCGCGCAAGAACGGACGTGTCCAGGACGATTTCGCGTGACGCAGGAGGAAGAGGGTCCGCAAATTCAGTGGGCCCGTTCCAGGGCCTGGTCCAGGTCGGCGATGAGATCGGAAGCGTGTTCGACGCCCACCGAGAGCCGGATCAGCCCATCGCGGATTCCGAGTTCGGTCCGGACGGCCGGCGGTACCGAAGCATGCGTCATCAGTGCCGGATGCTCGATCAGGCTCTCGACGCCACCCAGGGACTCGGCAAGCACGAACACCTCACAGGCGGCGAGCATGCGACGCGAGGCATCTAGACCGCCCCGCAGGATGGCGGTGACGATGCCGCCCGCTCCCTGCGGCATCTGCCGCTGGGCAAGATCATGCTGCGGATGGCTCGGGAGTCCGGGGTAGATGACCTGTTCGATCTCGGGCCGTCCTTCCAGCCAGATGGCCACCTCCAGCGCATTCGCGACATGCCGTTCCATGCGGAGCGCCAGTGTCTTTAGGCCGCGATGGGCCAGGAAGGAGTCAAACGGTCCCTGCACCCCTCCGACCGCGTTCTGGAGGAACCCCAGCTGCTCGCCGAGAGCCTCGTCCCCGGTGACCACGACACCGCCCACCATGTCCGAGTGGCCGTTGAGGTACTTGGTGGCCGAGTGCACCACGATGTCGAAACCGAGCTCGAGCGGGCGCTGCAGGTAGGGCGACGCGAAGGTGTTGTCTGCCACTGCGAGCGCACCGGCCCGGTGGGCGAGTTCCGCGATCCTGGCGAGATCTACGAGCTTCAGCATCGGGTTGGTGGGGGTTTCCACCCAGACCATCTGGACGCCGGAGTTGATGGCACGCTCTGCAAACGAATCGTCGGCAAGGTTCGTGAACGAGAACCGAAGATTGGATGCATCGCGGCGCACCCGCTCGAACAACCGCCGCGTTCCGCCGTAGAGATCGTCCATCGCCAGGACGTGGTTGCCGGAATCGAGAAGTGTCAGCACGGCGTCCGTGGCGGCCATCCCGGAGGCATACGCAAATCCGTGCCGTCCGCTCTCCAGGTCCGCAATGCAGCGCTCATACGCGGCCCGCGTCGGATTCCCGGTGCGGGAGTACTCGTAGCCCTGATGCACCGCCGGCTCGCTCTGGACATACGTTGACGTGGCGTAGATCGGCGTGATGACCGCCCCCGTGGAGGGGTCGGGTTGCTGACCAGCGTGTACGGCGCGCGTCTCGAAACGGGAGTTGTGGCCGGTCACTGCAGTTCCTCCGTGATGCCGCGTTCGGCAACCCGCAGCAGGTCGAGGGCGCCCACGACGCCGACAAGCTTGCCGCTGTCGGTAACCATCGCATAACCGTCCCGCATGATGGCTTCCTCTAGATCCCTGCGGTTCGAGTGAGCATCGATCTCGGTGTTCCTAAGTGCGATGTCGGCGCAGGCTGCGTCGCGCCGGCCAGCCCGCACGGCTTGCAGGGCCGTGGCGGCATCGATCACGCCGACCACGGTGTCATCGTCGCCCAACACGGGAATAGGGCTGCCGCCCGTGTCTCGCAGGCGGCCGCAGGCCGCAGCCAGAGGGGCGTCGCCCGGGACGGTCAGGGCCAGACCGTCCTCGTGGCGGCGGGCCACCAGGTCCCCTAGGTCACCGCGTTCCGGAGGGCGGCAATAACCCTCTTCGCGCATCCACCCCTCGTCGAACATCCGGTTCAGGTACTTGTTCCCGGTATCGCAGGCGAGGGTCACAACCCGCCGTTCCTCGGTCTGCCGCCGGCACCAGCGGAGCGCCGCGGCGAGCAGCGTTCCGGTCGACGACCCGACGAGGATGCCCTCGTCAGCGAGCAAGGTACGTGCGGACGCAAAGGCCTCAGAATCCGCGATTGGGATCGCTTCGGTGACGAGGTCGAGTTCGAGAATGGGGGGCACATAGTCCTCGCCAATTCCCTCGACCGCCCAACTCCCAACCGTCTCCGGCATCGTGCCCTCCGTGACCAGGGGGGCAAGCACCGACCCCACCGGGTCGGCAAGAATCAGGGCGACATCCGGATTGCTTCGGCGGAGGGCCCGGCCGATGCCAGTGAGCGTGCCGCCGGTGCCGACGCCGGCGACGAAGGCGTCGATCGCGTTGTCCATCTGGGCCAGGATTTCGGGGCCGGTTCCAGACTCGTGGGCGGCAACGTTGGCTGGGTTCTCGAACTGGTTGATGTAGAGCGAGCCCGGGAGGTCGCGCTCAAGGCGCGCGGCCAGGTCCGAGTAGTAGTCGGGATGCCCTTTGCCGACGTCGGAGCGGGACGGCACGATGTCGGCTCCGAGAGACCGCAGATGGTGGGCTTTCTCCTTCGCCATCTTATCCGGCATGACTACCACAATGCGGTAACCCTTCTGCCGGGCGATCAGCGCAAGGCCCAATCCGGTGTTGCCGGCAGTGCCCTCAATGATCGTGCCGCCGGGCCGCAGCCGTCCCGAGCGCTCTGCCTCCGCAACCATCTGAAGGGCCGGACGGTCCTTGATCGAACCGCCCGGGTTCTGGCATTCGAGCTTGAGAAACAGCCGGCACGGGCCAGCGTCAGTGCGGGTGAGTTCGACCATCGGCGTGTTCCCGATAAGGTCGAGCGCAGAGCAAACCGTCGGCGGTGGCTGCATGGCGAATCCGTAGGGTGGTGTCCGGGAGGACGGGAATCAGTTTTGGATGTATTCCCGGAGTTGGTCCGCTTCTGCGAGGGCTGCGCCCAGACGCACGCGCACGAGATCTCGGATGCTCACGATGCCGGCGAGTTTATCGCCTTCCATGACCGGGAGGTGACGCACCCGCTTCTGGTTCATCCGTTCGAGGACTACCTCGACCTGTTCGTCGGGAGCGCACGTCGTGGGATTGCCCGACATCAGTTCACGCACCTTCCGCGTCGAGGTACGAATTCCCTTCACGCCTACCGAGTAGGCGATGTCGCGTTCCGAAATTATTCCGACAAGGGCACCGTCCTGCAGGATGGGAAGGGAACCGATTGCAAGCCGCGCAAGGATGGAGGCAGCCTCCTGGACGGTTTCTTCCGGGCTGACGGTGGTGACCTCGATACCTTTTTCATCCAGGATGTCCCGTATACACGTCATGAGTTCCTCCGGTAGCTGGTTCGTCTCCACCCGACGCGTAGCGTCCGCTCGGACCGGACGGCTTTGAAGCGTAGAGGGTTGGCTTCGGTGCTCCAACCTTCCTGCCGACCGGGCTGGATGCGAATCACAGCCTTCACGAGGAGACTCTGGCCCGCGCCCGCCCTGCACGGAGAAGTTCGGACGGGGCCGCGCACGCCCCCTGGTGGACATTCCTGCTCGAATTGGCCACGAAGAAGCAGGCGCCCGGACGGCTGCGGCAGCCATGCTCGAGTACCCTCCGCGACCTCGCCGCGGATGTCCGGGCGATTCCGGGTCGTGCCGCTTTGGCTCGGGCCTGCGTTACCCCGGGGAGGGCATTGCGCGCGGTCGAAGTGAGAGCTTCACCGCAGCTGGGGACGGGCTCCAACAAGTTCCGGGATGCCCGGCGCGGCCGGCAGTGCTTGGGGGTAGGCGAGATTCGCTGGCCGACGCCGGCGAGAACTGCGCCCATCCCCGTTGGATCACGCGTGCGCCAAGACCGCAAGCAGAAGCAGCGCCACGATGTTGGTGATCTTGATCATCGGGTTCACTGCGGGCCCGGCAGTGTCCTTGTACGGATCGCCGACCGTGTCGCCGGTAACCGCGGCCTTATGGGTTTCCGATCCTTTTCCGCCGAGGTTGCCGTCCTCGATGTACTTCTTTGCGTTGTCCCAGGCTCCGCCTCCGGCGGTCATGCTGACCGCGACGAACAGACCGGTGACGATGACGCCGAGGAGCATCGCCCCGAGCGCGGAGAACGCGGCGGCCTTGTCGGCGATCAGATTTACGAGCATGAAGAACGCGATCGGCATGAGAACTGGAAGCAGCGACGGGACGATCATTTCCCGAATGGCCCGGCGGGTCAGCATGTCGACCGCCCGGCCGTAGTCGGGTTTAGCGGTACCTTCCATGATCCCGGGGATTTCCTTGAACTGGCGTCGGACTTCCAAAACCACCGCCCCGGCAGCGCGACCGACGGCCGTCATGGAGAGAGCGCCGAACAGGTACGGCATCAGGCCGCCGAGGAGGAGGCCGACGACCACAAAGGGATTGGCCAGTGAGAAGTCGAGGTCGATGTCGGCGAAGTAGGGGTAGGCCTCCGGGTTTGCCCCGAAGAACTCAAGGTCCGCGGTATACGCGGTAAACAGCACCAGGGCGCCAAGTCCGGCCGATCCGATCGCGTAGCCCTTGGTAACGGCCTTGGTCGTGTTGCCGACCGCGTCCAGCGCATCCGTGGTCTTGCGCACATCGCTGGGGAGATTCGCCATTTCTGCGATACCACCCGCGTTGTCGGTGACGGGCCCGTAAGCGTCGAGCGCGACCATCATGCCGGCAAGGGCCAGCATGCTGGTCACGGCAATAGCGATTCCGAACAGGCCAGCCAGCAGGAAACTCACGATGATGGCGGCGCAGATGATGAGCGCGGGGATTGCCGTTGCCTCCATGGAGATGGCGAGCCCCTGGATCACGTTGGTGGCGTGCCCGGTCTCCGAGGCCTTGGCGATCGCGCGGACGGGCCGGTAGTCGGTCCCGGTGTAGTACTCGGTGATCCAGATCAGGAGTGCCGTCACCGCGAGGCCAACGACCGCGCAGCCGAACAAGGCACCGCCCGATGCGCCGACGTCCGCCGTGCCAATCACGTTGCCAAAGCCGATCAGCCACTCAATGGTGACCGCAATTCCGACGAGCGAAAGGATCGCGGCAGCGGCAAACCCGCGGTAAAGCGCACCCATAATTGAGCCGCCGGAGCCCAGTTTGACAAAGAAGGTGCCGAGAATGGAGGCGATTACGCACACGCCGCCGATGACGAGTGGCAGTGCCATCATGGTGGACGCGTCGGCCCCGGAGAAGTAGATCGAGGCCAGTACCATCGTGGCCACGACCGTCACCGCGTACGTCTCGAACAGGTCGGCAGCCATACCGGCACAGTCACCGACGTTGTCACCGACGTTGTCGGCGATGACCGCCGGATTTCGGGGATCGTCTTCCGGGATGCCGGCTTCGACCTTGCCGACCAGGTCGGCCCCGACGTCGGCCCCTTTGGTGAAGATACCGCCACCGAGCCGTGCGAAGATCGAGATCAGCGAGGCTCCGAAGCCAAGGGCCACGAGGGGGTCGATCAGACCGCGCCCGGTGGCTCCGCTCTCCAGCAGCACCATGTAGTAGACGGTGACCGCGAGCAGCGCGAGGCCGGCGACGAGCATCCCCGTCACCGCGCCGGAGCGAAATGCCAGCGACAGTCCTGCGCCCACTCCCTGGCGGGCAGCTTCAGCCGTGCGCACATTGGCACGGGTGGAGACGATCATGCCGATGTAACCGGCGCCGCCGGACAGGGTGGATCCGATGAGAAAGCCGATCGCGACCGGGATCCCGAGAACCAGCGCGAGGATAACGAGGATGACTACCCCGACCACAGCGACGGCTCGATATTGACGGTTCAGGTACGCGGCGGCGCCGACCTGGATGGCGCTGGCGATTTCCTGCATCTTCGCATCGCCTGCGCTTGCACCGAGGACAGCTCGGGCGGTAAACGCGCCGTAGACAAGGGCGAGTGCGCCGCATACGACAGCAAACCAGAGTTCCATGCTCATGAGCGGTAGTTCCTCGGGGGTGGATTCAGTCGTGCCCGGAGCCGATGGTCCGGACATGTCCTGCGATGACGGGAGATGTAGGTTGGCGACTAGCTCAAGCCGGGGCCGAAGATAGAAACCGTCGGCCGACGACGCAATGGTGGAGGCCGGTCCCGGATGTTCACTGGGTCGAGACGCCCCACGCGTGCCGGTAGCCTGTCGGCCGCTTGCCGAGGCTTGGGCCGTCGGGGCCAAGCACAACGATCGCCTGCATTTCCGTGATCTCGCCGATCACGGCAGTGGGAACCCCGCAACTCGAGGCGATCTCAATCGCCTTGCTGGTCGCGCGCGACGGCACGCTGAAGAGAAGTTCGTAGTCGTCGCCGCCAGTGACGAGATCCGGCCAAGTCGTGACTCCGCCCGCAAGACAGTCGCGGGCGGCGGCGGACAGAGGGACTTTGTCCTGAGAGATGCGGGCGCCAACGCCGGCAGCACTGCAGAGCTTGTCGAGATCTCCTATCAGGCCGTCGGAGATGTCGATTGCCGCATGGGCAAGTTGGGCGAGCTTCCGGCCGGTCATGATTCTTGGAGTCGGCAGACGGAAGCGTTCCGAAAGGAAGGGGCTTCGTGTCGCTTCTGGCAGGTGTCCTTCAAGTTGCAGCCGCCCGAGATGAGCATCGCCGATCGTGCCGGTCAAGAGCAACGTGTCGCCAGGCTTGGCCGCAGAACGCATCAGCGCGTCCGGCTCCGAAGGACGCCCCAAGGCGGTGATCGTTATTGCGAGCGGCCCGGGCGTTCGAACTGTGTCGCCGCCCGCAAGGGACAGGCCGAATTCCTCCTGATCATGACGGAGACCGGTAGCGAAGGCTTCCAGCCAGTTTGGGCTGATGGGCGGCGGCAACTGGAGCGACAGGAAGTAGCAGTACGGCTCGGCACCGGCCGCCGCCAAGTCGGAGAGATTGACGCGGAGCGCCCGCCGCGCAATGTCGTCCGGGGGCAGGATGTCTCCCGGAAAATGCACGCCCTCCACCAACGTGTCGGTGCTAATGGCCACCGGTCCGGCCTCGTTCAGGACTGCAGTGTCGTCGAGCAGCCCTCGGGCCGGCCTGAAGCCGGCGGCCAACGGGCGGAGAAACCGGGTCAGAATGTCGTGCTCATCCAATGTGGTTCAGACCGGTCGATTCCGAAGGTTCCAGTCTGTGTAGGGCCTGGACAATTCCGGGCGGCTCCGATCCCGATTTGCGAGGGACGTCACCGTCACCGTGATCGAAAGCTGGCCTGCCCGTGACATTCAGGGGAAGTGTACAAGGGCACCGAGCGACTGCTGAACGAACCTAGGTTTCCGGATCGGAGAGAGTTTTGCGAGCCTCGAGTTTGCCGCCATCCGGTAATGGCGTGAGTGCGTCTGGGTCGGTGCGAAGCGCCTGGCGCTGCTCTCGCCGTTCTCGGTGCGGATCGCGGTCTTTGCGTTCGACCGTGCGGGGACGGTAGCGGCGCTTGGCGAGTTCGCGGTGGATGGTGCTGTGACGGGTAGGTTGGGCCATCAGGAATCTCCTGAAGGGAATGTTAGGGAATCCTGAACACCGTCGGCAAGAGCAAGTCGTTAGGATCTCCAGTGTATCGGAATCAGAATAATGCCATGGGCGTTGCCGGTTGTGCATCCGGACTCCGCCCCCAAGCTCCAATTCGAGCCGGTCGCAAGCGCCGACGAATTAACAGTGGCGCCGCTGGTGGTTCCTGGGGAGACCGGGTGATTCGGGCAGGCCTCACGGAGTCTTCTAAGCTATTGTCGCGAAGATGTTTTCGGATAGTTCCCAGCACTGCCCTGTTCGGAGTCCAACTTCCGTCAACACCTATGGAGTATTGGCGGACATCCTTGGCAGTTGATCGGCCGCGGCTGCCGGGCATCTGGCAAGAAATCGCCAATGTCCAGACGGCCGACCCGGGCGTGTGCCGCCGCTGACGGCGCCCAGTTGCGGACCGCCACTTGGCATGGCTACCGGATGTCCAGGACACGTATGGCTTCAACAAGTGCTGGCTCGTGATGCAGGATTCTTTGGTCAGGGTTGTCCTCCATGCGAATGGAGAATGGGAGAGTTCCCGCCCTCCGGATCCCCATCGAACCGTCGAAGTGTTCGCAATGAAGGCCATCGATCGTTTCTTCAAGCTTCAAGAACATGGCACCACGTTCCGGCGGGAGATCATTGCGGGCGCGGCGACCTTCCTCACCATGTCGTACATCGTGGTCGTCAATCCTCTGATCCTCAGCGAGGCTGGCATGGACTTTGGCGCTGTCTTTACGGCCACCGTCTTGGCGGCAGCTATCGGCACGGGAATCATGGGGCTCTGGGCGAATTGGCCCGTGGCACTTGCCCCAGGAATGGGGCTAAACGCGTTCTTCGCGTACGGCGTAGTCTTGGGAATGGGGTACCCGTGGCAGGCCGCGCTCGGCGCCGTTTTCTGTTCGGGCATCCTATTTGTGGCACTGAGCGCGAGCGGGCTCCGGCGCTGGATCCTTGAAGCTATGCCCACCAGCCTGCGCCTGGGTGTCGGTGTCGGTGCCGGCATCGGCCTGTTCCTCGCACTTATCGGCCTTCGCAACGCCGGTATTGTTGTTGGCCATCCGGACACGCTCCTTGCGATCGGAGACCTCACCGAATCGACCGTGTTTCTCGCCTGCACCGGCTTCGTGGGCATGACGCTACTGGACTCGCGGAGGATTGCCGGGGCAATTGTGATCTCCATCGTCGGCATCACCGCGATTGGCCTGATCGCCGGGAACGCGTCCTGGGCCGGCGGCACTTGGCTGCCGCCCAGCCTGGAACCAACTTTGTTTGCGCTCGACATTGCCGCAGTGTTTGAACTGGGCCTGGTTGTGGTCGTGCTGACGTTTCTGTTCATCGATTTCTTTGATACGGCCGGAACCCTTACGTCAGTCGCCATCATGGCCCGGAGGGTCCGTGAGGACGGGAGCATCGAGAACATCGGACGGGCCGTGCTGTCCGATTCCATCGCCACCACCGCAGGCAGTCTGCTCGGGACCAGCAGCACTACGAGCTACATCGAGAGCGGGGCGGGCATCAGGGAAGGAGGGAGGACTGGACTAACCGCAGTCACGTGCGCCGTGTTGTTCCTTCTGTGCCTCTTTATTGCGCCCCTGGTCAAGACGATCCCGAACTGGGCGGTTGCGTCGGCGCTGGTGTTCGTCGGAACGAGCTTTGTCTCCACGCTGAAAGGCCTCGACTGGGAAGACGCCGGGGCCTACGTACCGGCGGTTCTCACCGCCATCGTTATGCCGTTCACCTTCAGCATTGCCAACGGCGTTGCGGTCGGTTTCATCAGCTACACGGTGATCAAGGCCGTGACCGGGAGCGCACGGGAAGTGCATCCGGCGGTAGGGTTGCTGGCGGCGGCCAGCCTCCTGTATCTGCTCAAGGATTTCTAGAGTCGGAAAACAGGCCTCTGCCTGGCCGGCAGCACCGGCTGACCCGCGCGCTTGACTAGTGACAGCGGCCTTGGGGTGTCCGCGAGACCGAAACGTGGTCAATGTTCCGGGTTGGGTGCAGCCAGCGGTGCAGACATGCCTGCCCATCGTCGAGACGGACTCCAACCGGATGGCGCCCAGCAGGCCGCGCGGTCGATCCATGGGGTGCGCCGTTCGATGGGAGATCCTGCCGGTCAGGCGAACTCGCTGACGCGCGCTGACCGCGCCACGCGATCCAGCAGGGCGTTGGCGAACTTGACCTCACGGTCTTCGCTAAACCCGTAGCAAATCTTCAAGTATTCAGTGATCACGACCCTCGCCGGGGTGCTGTCGGGGCCGTACAGCAATTCCCATACCGCACAGCGGAGCACACAGAGGAGCGTGGTATCCAACCGTTCAAGAGACCAGTTCTCTCCCAGGAGCGGACGGATCGTTCCGTCGATTTCCGCCGTACTCTGGGCGACACCGGCCACGATGCGCCGAAAGCGGGTCTTGTGCAGGACGTTGGAATCGGTGACTGGCCGATCAAGGAACTGCTCGATTACGCGAGCCGGCGGGGTTCGTGCCAACGCGATCTGGAACAGTGCCTGAACGGCCGCCTCACGAGCCGAGGTGCGATGCACCTTTTTAGGCTTTCCGCTGGTGGTCATGCAGACAGGAACGCGCCGCGCAGCTCGTCCATGATCAGTGCGGCTCTTGCCGCATCTGCCCCCTTGTTGCCGCGTTCCGGGTCTGCCCGTTCCAGGGCCTGGTTTCGGGTCTCGCAGGTCAGAATCCCGTTGCCGATCGCCAGCCGATGGTTCACGGACAACGACATCAGACCCCGGGCGCTTTCGGTGCAGATGTGGTCATAGTGGGAGGTCTCTCCCCGAATGACACACCCGAGCGCGATGTAGGCCACGAATTTGCCGTGCTGTGCAGCGATCGCGATGGCGCCCGGAATCTCGAACGCGCCGGGGACGTCGAGCCGTTCCCACTCGCGTCCCGCATCCGCAAGGACATTCGTGGCTCCGGCCTCCAGCATGTCGGCCAGGTCCGGATAGAAGTTCGCCCGGACGATCAGGAAAGGGGCTGAAGTCACGCTGCGCTGTCTGGGGGGCGCCATTGCACGACCCGGAGATCAAATCCCTCGAGGCCCACGATCGGCCGTTGGGTGTGCGTGAGCAGGATCATCTCGCGCACCCCGAGATCCCGCAGGATCTGCGCGCCAATTCCGTACTCCCTGAGGTCGCCTGGAGCCTCGTGGTCGGCGGTCAGCCGACGCGCGAGGCCGGACGTGACAGACTCGCGGATTAGGACGATGACTCCGCGGTCGAACGAGGCGACAGTGCGCATCGCGGCACGGAGTGTGCCGGCCCGCTCCCGGCCCGCCGCGTCCACGCCACCGCCCAGCACGTCGGCGAGCACATCCAGCGCGTGGACCCGTACCGGAACCGGCGCGCCATCGTCGACGGAGCCCTTGACGAGTGCAACGTGCTCCACGTCCAGCACGGTGTTGCGATAGACATAGAGCTTGAACGCCCCAGCGTCGTCCGACTCGAATTCAGCCTCGAGCACACGGGTGACGATGGGGTCGTTGCGCACGCGCCAAGCGATGAGGTCTTCGATGGCGCCGAGGCGAAGGCGATGACGTTCGGCAAAAGGGATCAGATCGTCGAGTCGCGCCATTGTCCCATCCGCCTTCATGATCTCGCAGATCACCGCAGCCGGGACCAGGCCGGCGAGCCGGGCAATGTCCACTGCGGCTTCGGTGTGGCCGGCCCGAAGCAGCACTCCGCCGTCTCGTGCGGCGAGGGGAAAAACGTGCCCCGGCGTGCGCAGGTCGTCAGCGACGCTGCGGGGGTCGATGGCGACCTGAATGGTCCTGGCCCGGTCGGCCGCCGAGATTCCAGTGGTGACTCCTTCCCGCGCCTCGATGGGCAGAGTAAACGCGGTGTCACGGGGGCCGGGATTGCGGCGGTCAAGGGGATCAAGACCGAGATGGCGCGTCTGCTCGCTGGTTAGTGCGAGGCAAATCAGGCCTCGCCCATGCGTCGCCATGAAATTGATGGCATCGGGAGTCGCCATCTGGGCAGGAATGACCAGATCGCCTTCGTTTTCGCGGTTTTCGTCGTCGACCAGGACGAACATCCGTCCGTTACGGGCCTCGGAGATTAGGGATTCCACGGGCGCGAACGCTCCCGTTGCGCGGACTTCGGCCGGAGTCAAAGAGCGTCTCCGGCATTCCGCCGGACGAGGGCCCGGACCACATATCGTGCCAGCACGTCGGCCTCGAGGTTCACGGCAGCGCCGGCCTTCAGATGCCCGAGCGTAGTGATCTCGCCGGTGTGCGGGATCAGCGTCACGGAGAACGCGTCCGGCTCCACCGCGTTGACGGTGAGGGACGTGCCGTCCACGGCGACGGAGCCCTTCGGGGCGAGCATCGCCGCGATCCGGTCAGGGGTTCGGATTCGGACGCTGCTGCCGTCTCCGGAAGGATTGACTTCCAGGACTTCGGCAACGGCATCGACGTGGCCCGTGACGATGTGACCGTCCAGGGGGTCGCCGGCCCGCAGGGCGTATTCAAGGTTCAGACGGGTCCCGACGTGCCATTGTCCGGCCGTCGTGCGGGCCAGCGTTTCCGGCGAGAGATCGGCGCTGAACCCGGCTGGATCCGTTGCGGTCGCGGTCAGGCAGATTCCCGCACAGGCAATTGAGGATCCCAGCCGCACCGTATTGGGCATCCGGGTTGGCGCAATACGGACCGTCCGCGTCGTGTCGCCTACAGCCTCTACGACGGTTCCAATGTCGACGACGATTCCAGTGAACATTTCGGGATGGGCACCGCCGCCAGATACGAACCGGCGAGTGTAGTCGGAAACCACCGGTTCGGCGCTGCCTGCAGTCACGCCGACCGCTCCAGGATGCGCACGTGATCCGGTCCCAGCTGCCGCCGTGCCACCGTTTGGAAGTCCCGGGTGTCGGCGAGTTCCGAGCGTGCCAGGATGCCGACCGCCCCCAGTCCGTCGCTACCGACGATGGCGTCGGTGCCATACCAGGCGATCGAATCAACTAGGCGGGACTTGAGAAGCTCGGTGGCCAGCGTCTGCCCCCCTTCGACTAGCACCGAGGTAAGGCCCTGCGCGCCCAGGGCCTCGAGCGAGCGGGCGAGTGCCGGGCGGCCGACTTCGTTGGGAGCGACCTCGATGACCGTTGCCCCCGCGCGCTCCAGGTGCGCGACCTCGGCGAGCCGAGCGCGGGTTACCAGTAGCCAGAGCGGCACACCGCTCACGTCCTCCGTCAATCGGCCCGAGGGGACGGGGAGCGACGCACCGATGCAGATGATCCGTACCGGCGAGCGCGCCGCCATGCCGGGAAGCCTGCAAGTCAGCAGGGGGTCGTCCTGCAGGGCAGTGCCGGCGCCGACAAGGATGGCGTCGTGACGGGAGCGGAGCAGATGCCCGTGCTCCCGGGCGCGGGGCCCGGTCAGCCACTGACTTACCCCGGTGCTGGTGGCGATCTTGCCGTCAAGGGACGTTGCGACTTTCAGCGTGACATGCGGGCGACCGTCGCGCCGGCGGCGAAGGTAGCCGGCATGGAGTCGGCGGGCCTCCTCCTCGCAGCACCCGGTGACCACCGACACACTCGCTTCGGACAGCAGACGCACTCCGGCCCCGTCGGTCCGGGAGTCGGGGTCGCGGATGCCGATCACCACTCGCTTCAGACCGGCCTCAGCGAGTCTACGGGCGCAGCTCGGCGTACTATCATCATGTGCGCAAGGCTCAAGCGTCACGTAGGCGGTGCCTCCAGGGAGCCGGTTTCCGGCGTGATCGAGGGCGCGGAGTTCCGCGTGGGGGCGTCCGCCGGGAGCCGTGGTGCCATGCCCGGCCACGTGCCCTTCCGCATCGACGAGCACACACCCGACTGCTGGGTTGGGCCAGGTGGTGCCAAGTGCCTGGCGGCCCAGTGCAAGGGCGGTTCGCATGCGAACCGGATCAGGAAATCGCGTCACCGTCCCGGAGGCTCTCCACCGCCCTCT
The DNA here is from genome assembly GCA_965215575.1 of Alphaproteobacteria bacterium. GTDB lineage: Bacteria > Pseudomonadota > Alphaproteobacteria > TMED109 > TMED109 > VXPW01. The sequence continues at coordinate 140,334 of OZ244069.1, read as the reverse complement.
CGAATTCCTCGACCTCCCGGAAGTTCCGATACACGGACGCGTACCGCACGTAGGCCACCTGATCGATCTGCTTGAGCGTCTGCATGACAAGCTGACCAATGTCGCTGGAACTGAACTCCGACGAACCGGAGGTCTCTAGCCGGCGCACGATGCCGTTCACGGCCTGTTCGATCCGGTCGGTCGGCACGTCGCGCTTGCGGAGCGCGATCTCCAGCGACCGGACCAGCTTGTCACGGTTGAATGGCGCTCGCTCGCCGCTCTTTTTGATGACAACGAGTTCGCGGAGGTGAATGCGTTCATAGGTCGTGAACCGCAACCCGCACCCCTCGCAGGTCCGTCTCCGCCGGGTCACCGTCTTCTGTTCGTCCGGGCGTGAGTCGGTCACCCGGGTGTCTTCATTGCCGCAGAATGGACATCGCATCAGCTGTCCCTCCCGGCTCTTGTCTCAAGGTCCTGATAGAGAGGGAACCGGTCGGTCAGTTCGCGAACACGGTCTCTGGTCCTGCTTTCGACCTTCGCGTTGGCACCGGACTCGGCGCCGTGGGCCTGCAGCCCCTCAAGAACGTCGGCGATGAGGTGGCCCACCGTTTCGAACTCGGGCACGGCGAATCCTCGGGTGGTGGCTGCCGGCGAACCGAGACGAATTCCGGACGTCACGAGCGGCGGTTGCGGGTCGTTCGGAACCGCATTCTTGTTGCATGTAAGGCCGGCCCGCTCCAGCGAGTGTTCGGCGTCGCGCCCGGTTACGTCATGGGCCCTGAGGTCCAACAGGATCATGTGGGTGTCGGTGCCCCCCGAAACAATGGCAAAGCCGCGGGATTGCAGTGTCCGGCTGAGCGCGTCGGCATTCGCACAAACCTGGTCGATGTAGGTGCGGAAGGAGGGCCGTAGCGCTTCTCCGAAGGCTACGGCCTTGGCGGCGACCGCATGCATCAACGGTCCGCCCTGAAGGCCGGGGAAGACAGCCCGGTCGATACGCTTGCCCATCTCTGGATCATTGGTCAGCAGCATCCCGCCACGCGGTCCCCGGAGTGTCTTGTGGGTCGTGGTAGTGACAATGTGCGCATGGGGCAGAGGAGAGGGGTACCGCCCGACTGCGACAAGCCCTGCGTAGTGCGCGATGTCGGCCAGGAGGTAAGAGCCTGCCGAGTCGGCGATCGCGCGGAAGCGCTCAAAGTCGATCTTCCGGCTGTAGGTAGATGCGCCGGCGATGATGAGTTTGGGACGCACCTCCTCCGCCAGTGCGGCGACCTCCTCGTAGTTGATCCGGCCACGGGAATTCAGGCCGTAGAAGACCGGCTTGAACCATCGTCCCGACACGTTGGGAGCGTTGCCGTGCGTCAGATGTCCGCCGGCCGCCAGGCTCATGCCCAGCACCGTGTCGCCGGGCTTGAGCAGGGCGAGGAAGGCAGCCTGGTTCGCAGCGGAACCCGAGTGCGGTTGTACGTTTGCATGCGCGCAATTGAAGAGTTCGCAGGCGCGGGTGATCGCAAGATCTTCCACGACGTCGACGGCCGCGCAGCCGCCGTAGTAGCGGCGACCGGGATAGCCCTCGGCGTACTTGTTCGTCAGAACCGACCCCTGGGCCGCCAGGACTGCGGGGCTCGTGAAGTTCTCAGACGCGATCAGTTCGATCGTGTCCCGTTGTCGCTGCAGCTCGAGTTTCAGTCCCGCTTCGACTTCGGCATCGTAAGCGAGGGGCGAGGCAGCGCTCCGGGGCGGTGAGGTATCCATACGCAGGTCGTCGGGCGCGGAAATCGGGATCAGCCAAGCTTGTCGACGCGGATCGCGTGGCGGCCGGCCTCGAACTCCGTGGCGAGGAACGTCTCAAGGCAGGTCCACGCGGTGTCCGGGTCGATGAGGCGGGCACCGAGCGCCAGCACGTTGGCGTCATTGTGGGCGCGTGCCAGCCGCACTGTGTCTGCATCGTTGCTCGGAGTGCACCGGATGCCGGGGTGGCGATTGGCGGCGATGCTGATGCCGAGGCCGGTGCCGCAGATGGCAACACCGCGGTGGGCATCTCCGCGCAGCAGCGCGTCCGCAAGCCTGTTCCCGAAGTCGGGATAGTCCACCGAACGGTCCGAGTCCGTTCCCAGGTCCAGGACGGGCACACCCGTGCCGGCCAGGCGGTCCTGCAGCTGCTCCTTGAGCGCAAAGCCCGCGTGGTCGGCCGCGAACGCCACCGTGCCTACATCGCGCGGCACGCTCACCCGCCCTTCCGAAGCACGACGGCAGCGGCGGACCCGGGACCCTTCAGTTGATGTCACTGGCCGCCATGCGGCCTTCCCTGGCAAGGGACTGGAACGTGGCAAACGTTCGTTCCACGCCCTCCGTGGGTTCGATGGAGCCATAGTCGCCGAGATGGGTCCGGACCGGTGCGTCCGACAAGTCGGCCGGGAACGGCAGCGAATCCCCGTCGATCGCGATTTCGCAACCGGGTGCCAGCGTCTGCAGCTGCTCCACGATCGCCTCGACGGTGGTGGCGGTGCCATTGATGTCGAACACCGGCGCGCCGTCACCGTCGCGCGCGACCGTTTGGATAAAGGCGGAAGCAACCTCGCCGGCGTGCAGGAAGGAGACCGGGCCGCTGAAGGGAACCGTGTAGGCCACCCCGAGCGCGGCCGCCTGAATTGCGACGGTCGTCTTCGAGGTGATGCCCTGATCGCGCCCCACTCCCTGGACTACGCTCGGGCGCAGGCCCACGCTCGGGACATTCCAGTCCTGCCAGTACACGGCGGCCGTCTGCTCGCCGCAGGTCTTGTAGGCGCCGTACAGCGTCTTCAGGTAAGGGCTGTCCGGAAAGAAGCCGTGCGCTGCAATCGAACTCGCATGGCCCACACGGCGGATTCCTTCGTGCCGGGCCGCCTCGAAGACGTTGGCGGTGCCGACCACGTTGACCCGCGCTCCGCCAATGGGATCCGCCTTGCAGAAAGGCACCTGCAGGGCGGCGAGGTGGATGATGGCTTGGCAGCCGGCCGCCGCCTGCCGCACGGCGTCGGGGTCAGCGATGTCGCCAGTCATCCAGTTGACCCGTGTGAGTTCCTCCTCGCGCATGAGGAGCCTGGGCCGGCGAGGGTTGGAATCCAGGTCAAACGCAACGACATCGACGCCTGCGCGGACCAGGATCGCCAGGGCCCAGGCCCCGATGCATCCCCCCGATCCAGTCACCAGGATCGGTCCGGACCACGCGCCGCCGTCGATGGGAAAACGTTCGATCATGGGTCTGCCCTCCCGGCTGACGATGCGCTGGCGCGCATTATGGCCCCCACGGTTGGGTCCGCAACGCGACCGCAGGGGCCAGTGCGGGCTCAGGCTGCCGTTGCGGCAGCCAGCGCCTGACGCAGGTCCGCGATGATATCGTCAGCGTGCTCGAGTCCGACGGAGAGCCGGACGTAGCCCGATGTGACACCGGTCTTGAGTTGGTCCTCCGGCGACAGCTGCGAGTGCGTTGTCGTTGCCGGGTGGATGGCAAGGCTGCGCGCGTCGCCGATGTTCGCGAGGTGGTAGTGGAGCCGGAGGGCGTCGATGAACGCCCGGCCTGCTTCCGTGCTTCCCTCAAGTTCGAATCCGACCAGCCCCCCGCAGCCTCCGGTGAGGTACGTATCGGCACGACGCTTGGCTTCGCCCGTGGCAAGGGACGGGTGAATCACATTGGTCACCCCCTTGGCGGACGTCAGGAACTCGACGACGAGATTGGCATTCCGGCAGTGCTCGCGGATCCTGAGCGGCAAGGTCTCCAGTCCCTGGAGGATCAGGAAGGCGTTGAACGGACTGAGCGGTGCTCCGAGGTCACGGAGGAGAGTCGTCCGCGCCTTCAGGATGTAGGCGATCGGGCCCAACGGCTTGGCAGCCTCCGCCCAGACCGCGCCGTGATAGCTCGGGTCTGGCGTGTTGAGCGCCGGCTGACGGTCCGGGTAGGCAGCCCAGTCAAAGTTGCCGCCATCGACCAGGAGACCGCCGATCGAATTGCCATGCCCGCCGATGTACTTGGTCGCGGAATGCACCACGACTGCGGCACCGTGCTCGAATGGCCGGCACAGCAAGGGGCAGGCCGTGTTGTCCATGACCAGCGGGATCCCGAATTCGCGCCCGATGTCGGCGACCTCGCGGATCGGGAAGACGTTCAATTTCGGGTTCGGGAGCGTTTCTGCGTAGTACGCCCGGGTCCGATCATCGGTAGCGCGCCGGAACGCCTCAGGGTCGGTCGGGTCCACGAAACGGATCTCGAGCCCTTGGTCCTGAAGCGTGTTGGCGAACAGGTTCCAGGTGCCTCCGTAGAGGTCCGTGGAACTGACGATGTTGTCGCCCGTGTGGGCAACGTTTTGGAGCGCGTAGGCGGAAGCCGCCTGACCGGACGCGAGGGCCAGGGCCGCCGCACCGCCCTCAAGGGCGGCGACGCGCTGCTCGAGCACGTCGCACGTGGGATTCATGATCCTGGAGTAGATGTTCCCGAGTTCGCTCAGCGCGAACAGGTTTGCGGCGTGCTCGGTGTCGCGAAACTGGTACGACGTGGTCTGGTAGATCGGAACCGCAACCGACCCGGTACCCGGGTCGGCGCGATGCCCGACGTGCAGCACCTGGGTTTCCGGGTGCGAACTGGCGGGGACACCATTGGGATTCGACATAGAATCTCCCCTCGAACCGCCGGGCGCGAACGTGCCCGGCGACGTGAAGTTCCAGCACTCGAAGGTGTGCGGGGGAGACTCGCGGATCGGAGACCGGCACGAAAGACAGGCGCCGAAGCTCTGGTCGGCGGCATCTCCCTGCCACCGCTTTAGCCGGATTTCTATAGCGCCCGCAAGCTGGAACTCAAATCGGCGCTATTGCCATCGTAGCCGTGCGCCCGAATCCCGGCAAGAGGGCCCGGGCCAGCGGCACGGCTTCTACGGTCGGACCTCGATCACCGCCTTGCCCTTGACCCTCCGGTCACGAATCGCGCGAAGTGCGTCCTGGGTATCGGCGAGCGGCACGGCCACCTCCACGTGCGGGCGAATGGTTCGGTTGGCCAGCCAGGCGAGCAGACGTTCCATGTTGGCGCGGTGGGCGACCGATTCGCGTTCGACCCAGGCCCCCCAGAACACTCCGACGATCGAGCAGCCCTTGAGTAGCGGTAGGTTCGCCGGCGCGGCCGGAATGATTCCGGAGGCAAATCCGATCACGAGCAGACGACCGTTCCAATTGATGCAGCGGAGCGACTGGTCAAAGACGTCGCCCCCGACCGGGTCGTAGATCACGTCGGCGCCGCGTCCGTCGGTCAACTCCTTGACTCGGTCCTTGAACGGTCCCTTCGCATAATTGATTCCGTGGTCCGCGCCATGGTCACGGGCAAACGCCAGCTTCGCATCGGTTCCCGCAGTCGCGATTACGCGGGCGCCGAGGGCCTTGCCGATCTCGACAGCCGCAACGCCAACCCCTCCGGCGGCCCCGTGCACGAGGAGGGTTTCCCCGGCTTGGAGGTCGGCTCGCTGGAACAGGGCGTGCGCCGATGTCCCGTAAGTCAGCAGGAGGGTTGCGGCGTCGCGATAGTCCACGGTGTCCGGTAGCTTCACCGCCTTTCGGGCGGTGGCGCAGACTTCTTCGGCGAACGCTCCGTGGCTGGTCGGGGCCATGACGCGATCGCCCGGCAAGAAATCCTGTACGGCTGAGCCGACCTCGAGGACCTCGCCCGCGCACTCGGCGCCCGGTATGAAGGGGAATTCGGGACGGATCTGGTACTTCCCTTCGACGATCAGGATGTCCGGGAAATTGACGCCTGCAGTGTGGACCCGGATGCGGATTTCGTCAGCGGCCGGTGCAGGTGGGTTGACCTCGCCGACGGTCAGCGAGTCGATCGGGCCGAAGGCATGGCAAAGAACGGCTTTCATGGAACCTCAGGACGAACGGGAATGCAGCGTAGGGCGACCGGGATCCGTAAAGCGCCTGGCGCGAGCGAAACGGATTGAGGCCAAGGCGTACGTCGGAGGGGAACTGCGAGCCTAACCGGCCGGAGGTTGAAAGTGAAAGATTGCAGTACCGAGGCGAGTCGGGGTCTCAAGTCGGACAGGCAGCATCAAGGAGTCGCTATGTGGCAGGAACCACATGTCTCCCTCCACGGGGGGTTTCTGGACCTGACGCTCGCTGTAGCCTGCCACCCGGTGGCTCCGGAACGAACACCGCCGTGCGATGCTTCGCCCGCCAACCACATCGGAGAAGGAGAGCAACTCCTCGCCGCGGTCGGTCAGCACCATGTTGCTTCTGGTCTTGCCGTCAAAGACGCGCAGGGTCTGGTCACATCTCCCGGTGCGGGCAAGGACGACACCGGCCGCGAGAAGGGCGCTTGCGGGATCGAGGACGTCGGTCCGCTCTTCCGCGGGTACCGGGAAGGGATAGGGATCCGCGCCTGCCGGCAGGATGGCCTCGGCAACTCCGGCGTGAAAGCGCACATGACGGGCGACATGGCTGCCTCGCGAATAACGGCGTGACTGGTACGTGGTCGGCCGTATTCCGGGCGTGCTCCCGGCCACGAACGTGCCCTGGGCCTCCAGTTCAAAGCCCCAATTGAACAGCAGCTTGATCAACCCCTGTGATTCGGCGTTGAAGCGCATGACGTAGCCGCGCTCCATGACCGCGAATTCGAGGGCTGCGTTGCCCGCGTGAAATCCTCCGACGTATGCCGAACCGCTCAGGATGAACGGCTGAATTCCTGCAGGTCGGACCGAGAACGCCTCAGAGCCGCACGCCGTGATGAACAGGAGAAGCGCGAGGGACTGGGAGACGAAACGGGACACGGGCGCGATCTGGCGGGCGGCGGCGGACGACGGCCCCGAGTACCTTAGCTACGTGAATCGTCCCCGCTTCGCACGAGCGTCGCGCTAACGAGCACCAAGCCACGGGCCGGGTCGAAGCTTCGCCATCGGGAGGCGAATTGCCGAGTGGAGTTTACGGTGCCGTCTACTGCGTGCAATGGCGCGGACTACAGTCGCCGGATGACGGCAGCGGCTGCTGGCCGGACCCTGGGAGATCAGTTGTTTGACGATAGCTCACGTTGGGCGCACACTTCACGGCACATAGCGTTGCGAGGGGGTGCCCGGACCGAGTTCCGGGGCTGAGATCCGTGTGGCGGGGACCCTTCGAACCTGAACCGGGTGATGCCGGCGGAGGGATCGGAACGCTTCCGGGTTCGCCCGGTACTCTCGGCCCCGTTCCCCGAAAACGTGATTTCGGGCCGTGGCCCGTGTGCCGAGGAGATACCCATGGACGCCGACACCCCCCTCCCTATCGAAGTCACGACTGGCGCTCTGCCTGCGTCGCGTAAGATCTACACGGGGGACGCAGCACGCGGTCTACGGGTACCGCACCGCGAGGTTTCGCTGCATCCGTCAGCGGACGAACCGCCGCTTCGCGTCTACGACACGTCAGGGCCGTACACGGACCCGAATGCCGAAATTGATATCGAGGGCGGCCTGCTGCGGTGGCGTGAGGCTTGGATCGAGGCGCGTGGCGACACTCGGCAAGATGCCGGGCGGCCGATCCAGGCGTTCGACAACGGCAATCCATCGGCTGCCCAGCGCGTCCGCAAGTTTCCTATGACCCATCGCCCGCGCATGGCGACCGACGCGGCGGTCACGCAGCTGGCGTATGCGCGGCGCGGAATTGTCACCCCCGAAATGGAGTTCATTGCGGAGCGAGAGAATCAGGGACGGGCCTCGCGGGCCGAAGTAACAGAACGCGGCGGGGAATCGTTCGGCGCTGCAATTCCTGCGCTGGTTACGCCGGAGTTCGTCCGGTCCGAAGTTGCCCGCGGGCGTGCGATTATTCCGGCGAACATCAATCATCCCGAGTTGGAACCGATGGTGATCGGGCGGAACTTCCTGGTGAAGGTGAACGCGAACATCGGGAATTCCGCGGTGACGTCCTCGGTGGCCGACGAGGTCGACAAAATGGTCTGGGCGACGCGCTGGGGCGCGGATACCATCATGGACCTCTCCACGGGCCGGAATATCCACAACATCCGTGAGTGGATACTGCGCAATTCTCCGGTGCCGGTTGGCACCGTTCCGATATACCAGGCGCTCGAGAAGGTGGGCGGCGTGCCCGAGGAGCTCACATGGGAGCTGTACCGCGACACGCTCGTCGAGCAGTGTGAGCAGGGAGTCGACTACTTCACCGTGCACGCCGGGGTACGCCTAGCGCACATTCCACTCACGGCGGGCCGCGTGACCGGAATTGTGAGCCGCGGAGGCGCCATCATGGCCAAGTGGTGCCTGGCCCATCACCGCGAGAGCTTCCTGTACGAGAAGTTCTCCGAGATCTGCGAGCTCCTTGCCGCCTACGATGTGAGTTTCTCGTTGGGTGATGGCCTGCGGCCCGGATCGATCGCCGATGCCAATGACGCAGCGCAGTTCGCGGAACTCGAGACCCTCGGCGAACTCACAAAGATCGCCTGGGATCACGACGTGCAAGTCATGATCGAGGGGCCGGGGCACGTGCCAATGGACAAGATCAAGGTCAACGTCGATCGGCAACTGGAAATCTGTGGGGAAGCTCCGTTCTACACACTGGGGCCGCTGGCGACCGATATCGCACCGGGCTACGACCACATCACGAGCGCGATCGGCGCGGCCATGATCGGCTGGTTCGGGACGGCCATGCTTTGCTACGTAACGCCCAAAGAGCATCTCGGTCTCCCCGACCGGGACGACGTGAAGCAGGGGGTGATTGCCTACCGCCTGGCGGCGCACTCAGCCGATCTCGCCAAGGGGCATCCGGCCGCTCGAGCCCGCGACGACGCGCTCTCTCGCGCCCGGTTCGACTTCCGCTGGGAGGATCAGTTCAACCTTTCCCTTGATCCCGAGACCGCACAGCAATATCACGATCAGACCCTGCCAAAGGAGGCCCACAAGGTGGCCCACTTCTGCTCCATGTGCGGGCCGAAGTTCTGCTCGATGAAGATCACGCAGGAAGTTCGCGAATATGCAGAGCGGGGAATGCAGGAGAAAGCTCGGGCCTTCCGGGAGGGCGGAGGCGAGATCTACCAGAAACCCGAGTAGGTCCTCCCGCCGACTTGGCCCGCGTGGGTGCTGGCGCACTCGGCCCACGCGTCCGACCGTGCGCCCTGCCTCGGCATCCCGCAGCGGAAGACTGACGGGATGCCGAGGGCCGCGCTCTGCGTCGTTGCATCACGACGATGACGGGTTGAAGGGTGCCCTGTGAGCCCGCTCGACCCCTCGAGCGGGTGCGATTATTGGGGAATGCTCGCCCCGTGGATGAATGCCGGTGCGTGTTCCTCGTGCGTGTCAGGAGAGCGTGGCCTCTGCAGCGCCCAGAACCCCGAAATCCGCAATGATGTGGTTGCCCGGCTTGATTGCGCTTGGCTGACCGCACACCCCGGTCGTGACGATATCGCCGGACTGCAGTGCTACCCCCTGCAGCGCGTGGTTGTTGGCGATCCAGGCCAGGGCCGTACGCGGATCGCCGAGCGCGTCGGCTCCAGTCCCCGACGTGACTTCCTTGCCGTCGATGAAGAGCCTTACTGGGTGCGTGATGAAATCGATTGTCTTGGGATCGACCTCGGCAGCCGGACCCAGGACAAAATGGCTTGCACAAGCATTGTCGGCGACGAGTTGCGGGCCGCCGGCCTGCACGAAATCGGCAAACCGAGAGTCAGGGACCTCAATCGCGGGGTGTACCGATGCGACGGCAGCAAGCGCTTCGTCCGCGGAATACGCGATCTCCCGGGCCGGCAACGAGTCGCCCAGGACAAAGGCGAACTCAGCCTCCGCGACTCCCATGCGATTGGTACCCAGTTGCAGAATCACCAAGTTCGGGTGGACCCGGCTCTCCAGAAGCCTGCCCGCAATCGGACCATCAACGTTGATATGCCGTTGCCCCGCTCGGCTGGTGGCAGCAATCTTCCACCCGACGACGGCCTCGCCGGAATGTTCGACGAAAGCCAGCTGCGCCGCGTAGCCAGAGTCCAGTGACAGAGGCCGGCAGGCATCGGGAAGCGCACCGGTCACCGAGCCGGCCTGCCAGCAAGAATGAATGATTCGGCCGGCTTCTTGGGCTTGAACGGAAGTCATGGGTCAGTCCTCCATCAACTCCTGGATTCGAGGATGGTTCGGGGGGCCTGATACCAAGTCAACGCAGATCGTGCCATCCGCGCACCCTGCTTTCGAATGCGAGACGCCGATGCGTGGTGGCATCCCGAAGGCGTGGCACTGTCGAAGGAACGTCGGGGCGGCAGATGCATCAGCCCGAAAGCACGACGCTTCCTGTGCGGGGGCTCCGTCAAGTAGAGGTCTACGGCGACCTGCGCCGATCATTCCCGAAAACCCGAAGGGCGCACCCTGTACGCGCGTTCCCCGTTTGGAACACCTCGCAGGCTACAATCCGGTGACAGAAAGCCAGTCGGTAGAGGTTGGACATCAATGGGTGCGCCACGCGACTCTCGCCGCGTCCACCGTATCAGGCGAACGGGTAGGCAGAACCAGCCTTGAACAGCTGCTCGTCAGCCGCGGCAGTCTCTCTGTCGGGTGCCAGTCCTTTGGTTGCCACTTGAGCTATTCCACCGACGCCGGGCAGCGTGAACCGATGGTTGTAAGTAGAGCTGCCTCGTCGGCGTTCAGGGAGAACACCGCGCTCACGCTGTAGTCCGTGGATGTGACCTCGATCTTGACAGAGTTTCCGGCGTTGAAGGTCCGGAGGAGCCGTTCCGGACTGGCAACAGCCGGATCAAAGAGAATCTTGTACACAGTGTCCCGTGTGAAGGCCGATCCGGCACGACTAATGGCCGCGGGTGTTTCCACAAAACCATCCGTGCCGAGGTCGGTGACTCGCACGGCACCATTGGAGATGACGAAAGGCGGCGGTTCCAGGTCCAGGAAATCAGCAGTGAAGTTGGCGGCTGATTCCATCGATATTGCGGCTGGAGGTTCCACGTGGAGGCGGTGGTGCCATGCGTGGACCCGGAGCGGGATACCGGGGTGTCCGATGCCCGTTTCGTGACAGAAATAGTTGAGCACCAAGCGGGCAGAGACTCGGAAGATCTCGCCGTGGATCGTGATTCGAGTGGAATCGGCGGTGATTCCCAGACTGTGGCGGCGACCGTCGAAATCGGACGAGTAACGCACCAACGGATTGATAATGTCTTCCGCCGACGTGGATGCGGCAGGGAGGAAACCGACAATCAGGACCGATATCAGTAGAACTGTACGTAGCATGTCAAAGGCCCCCCAAAACGAAAATCGATAGCCAAGCATCTGACGTGCAGAGCTGAATCGCGCTCGGCAATGGAGCGGCAAATCCCCGGCCCGGCCCGGCCCGCCGCCGCGCGTAAGCGCCGATCTAGTATAGCCGAACGGACTAATCGCCCGCCGTGACGCGGATTGTACGGCCGGTTCAGCCGTCACAGGACTGCTATGCGGACGGTCGCCTCTCGACCAGAGCAGACCGGAGAGCGGTCACGCCGAGCAGCTTGTTTCTATTGCAGGATGTCCGCAAGGACTTCGGCATTCAGGGGTTCACTTAGCTTCGTGCCATTCACAAAGAATGTGGGCGTGGAATCCACCTTCATGCGGTTCTGCCCATCCATTCGGGTCTTGAGGATCTGGTCGAGGCGGGAACGGTTCGCATCGGTATCCGCGAAACATGCATCGACGTCTTCCCCGCCGACGCCGAATTGGAGGAACATTTCCTTCAGGACCTCCTTGGGGGCGTCTGCGGTTGTCCACTTGGTTTGATTCCTGAAGAGCTGCTCCAGCACTGGGAAGAAATGCTCGTCCGGCTGGCAATGGGCCAGCATTGATCCGGTCAGGGCGACTCGGTCCAGCGGGAAGTCCCGGAACACAAGCCGGGCCTGTCCGGTGTCGATGAACTTGGCCTTGATTTCAGGCAGGGCTTCGTTGTGGAAGCGGGCGCAATGCGGACAGGAAAGCGATGCGTACTCGATGATTTCGTGCGGAGCTTCCTGATCTCCGAGGATCTTTTCGAGCAGCGGCGGACCGGAATCGTCGGCAGCGGCAGGCAGCACGAAGAGTGCGGCCGCCAGAGCAGGAAGCAGGCGCATGACTGGGTTTCTCCTTGAAATTGCGCAGACAATATATGGCGTCGGCGGGTTTGCCGACAATGAGCCTGCGGGTCGGTGTGAGCGGGGCTTGGGTGGCTGTAGTTCCCGACCGGCAACGTGTGACCGAAGGATCGGCCACCTTAACGTTCCGGGAGACCGGTCTAGATAGCGGCGCGGGATGGGCTCCGGCAACGCCACATGCCCAGCGTTCCCTTCCGCAATAGACAGGATCGATGCCGGCGACTTCAGCGATGGTGGGCAGGGGTTTGCTGGCCCGCCCGAGGGGGTCGGAGTTTCGATGGCGTTTGCCGGACCGGCGAATCATGAGACACGGCTTTCGGCTCTGGGCACTCGGCGGGCTTCTCAGCTAACTCTGTGTGCCCCCTAGCTCCGCATCGAGGATGTCGGCGAGGTGGCCTGCCCAGTGGCCCGCCGACGCGTCATCTTCCAGGAGATCTTGCCGAATCTCGATTAACACATTTGGGAGGCCCCGGAGTTCGCCGTGGGTGTCCGCTGTGTAGCCGAGATCGGGTCTCGGTACGTACGGGACGTTCTCACCGATGTTGAGGGCAGTGGTGTGGGCGAGTGCGTCGCGAATTCGTCGCGCAAACCTCTGCTGAGTTCCGGCCCACAGCACCGACGCATGCCAGGGCCGCGGGAGCCGGTTGTCGGTCAGTACGGGCGTGAAGCTATGCACGCATATCAGTGCTTCGAATCGGGCTCCCGGCTCGTCTAGCGCTGCATCAATCGCACGGTGATATGGCAGAAAGAAGGCCTCGACCCGCTCCGAGCGGGCTCGGTCGTCGAGGCCGATGTTGCCCGGAATCACGGTGCCGTCACTGCACTCGAGGATCGACGTCTCCGAGTCAGGGGGACGATTCGGGTCAATCACCAGCCGCGAGTAGCCGGCCAGCAGCGCGGGCGCATCGAGAAATTCAGCGAGGGCCAGCGTCACCGCCCTGGCCCCAGGGTCCCAACCGATGTGGCGCGCGAGTTCGTCGCCATCGAGCCCGAGGTCCCGCAATTCCGTGGGCACCGCGTTAACCGCGTGGTCGCAGACCAGCAGAGCTGGAAAGCTGCCGTCAGGATTTGCCGATTCGAATGGATCAAAGGCGTTGAACGGTGTGTTCATTGGTCGCTCAATGCCTCCGTCAGGCTGGCGTAGAGCGGGAGACGGCCGACGGGCCCCCGCAGCCTCTCGACCGAATTGCGCAGAACCGGTGTCAGTCCGGCCACCCTCAGCGTGCCTCCCCGAGAATCTAGGCGTCGGGCTACGGTCAACAGGACCCTTCCCACCGCGGAGGCGAGGTTGGACACGTGGGAACAATCGAGCACGATATGATTCTCACCGCTGTCGATTTGCCGCATGAGCTGGTCGGAGACTTCCGACACGCGCACTCCCTCGATGCGCCCGAACAGACTAAGGATCAGGAACTTTCCGGATCTGTCCTCCGTGAAGGTGTGCACAGGGGGGAGGGAGGGATCAGCTATTCGGTGGGGCTTACCAGACGGATACGGTTCCTACCGTTCACGTGCTCATGGCTCGAGTCGTCGGAAAAGGATCGAATCAAGTGAATGCCAAGACCCCCGATGGACCGGTCCGAGATATCGGAGTTCAGATCCGGGGCTGGTGTTTCCGTAAACGGGTCAAAGGAAGCAGCGTTGTCTTCAAACACCATTTCGACCTTTCCGTCATGGCAGTTGATCGAGAGCGAAATCTCCGGTTCCCGGTCGCCGAAGTCGCCGTGCGTCACGCTGTTGGTGACCAATTCCTGGACCACGAGATTGACCTTGAACGCGCTCGCCACCGGTATTTCTGCTGTGTCACAGAATTCTTCAATCTGATTTGTTATGTCACTTAGTGCGCTGATCTGAACCGGGATGTTGATCTGAAGAGACTGCCCCATTTGGTCGCTCCAAATCACTGCTACCCAACATACGGTCCTAGGGCGCCAACGGATTGGTCTGCCGGCGAATTGTGATGTACTGTCGCAGACAAGCCGCATTCTAGCATATTTTGGCGATTCCGGGGGTGTTGATGACCCGAACAGAGGGCGATTTGCTGGGCCGGTGGATCCTGGTTGATACCTATCTCGAGGCGCCGGACGGTACGCGCACCCCGACATATGGTGACAATCCGCTCGGCACCATCATCTACGGTGCGGACGGGACGGTCACCGCGATGGTGGCCCGGTCAGACATCAGCTTGCCCGGTGACCCTCTGCCGGCCCCGGAAGCAGCAGAGGCCTGGGCGGGATTCTTCGCCTATCACGGGTCCTGGACGCTCTCCGGATCCCGAGTGCGTCATAACGTGCGCATTGCCCACGACCCGCGGCTGGTCGGTTCAACCCTGGAGCGCGACATTGCTCGGGAGGGAGACCACCTGAAGTTTACCGGCCCGCATCCGTACGCGGGCCCCGGCCATCAAGTGGTCATCGTCTGGCGGCGTCCCTAGCCCGCCTCGAGTTCCTTCCGGTGGCGTGCAACGAGGGCGGCCAGGTCGGGAAACACAAATGTGACATCGGGTCGTTTGGTGACCGGTTGGGTCGCACCGTCCCGTCCCTGCTGGCGATCGATCCAGGCAGTTGCGAGCCCTTCCTGCCGAGCAGGCACATGGTCGTGAAACAGACTTTGCGCGACGTGCAGAAGATCCTCCGCGGCAATCCCGAAGTCCTGCGCGCAGTGTTCCTTGAGGTATCGGAAATTCCGGGGATCGGGCTTGTAACTCTTGATATCTTCCGCTGTATAGATGGCGTCAAATTCGATACCAAGCTGTCGGGCACTGGCGGCGAATCCGGCTCTGTCAACGTTGGACAGGATGATGAGCCGGAAGTGCTGGCCGAGGTACCGTAGCGCATCCTCCGAATCGGGGAACGGCGGCCAATCGTGAACTGACTGGCCGAATGCGGCATCGAGCGCGGCGTCCGCAGGGATCTTCCAGTCTTCCGCAATCCTGTGATGCACTGCAGCCAGTACGTCGGGATAGCTGGCCGTCGGAGCTGCCGGCTGAAACGCACTTTCGTGGCGAGCGAACGCAGCCAAGGCGGTTGGGCGGTCGACCGGCTCCGAGCAGTGCTGCCGCAGTGGCGCGAGTGCTCTCCAGATGCCGGTCTCCCAGTCGACCAGTGTGCCGTAGCAGTCAAAGCTGAGGGCGCGGAATTGCGAAACTTGCAATATCGGTCTCCGGGATGGGTGCGATTACACTGCGGGATCTGCGGGCCGCATTGGGCCTGCGTGCACCTCCAGTCTGCCGGAGATTCACCATGCCCGAAAGCGGTCCGACCCGCACCGATCCAGACCAGTCGCCGCGCATGGCCAAGGAGGACGCGGGACGCGACTTCGAGCGGTTGCTGGGTTTGATGGCTTCACTCAGGGCTCCCGAGCGAGGATGTCCGTGGACTCGAGCCCAGACGTTCGAAACCATCGCTCCGTATACCGTCGAGGAAGCCTACGAAGTCGTCGACGCAATTCGGGCAGGTGATCTGCGAGCGCTCTGCGACGAACTCGGGGACCTGCTGCTGCAGGTCGTCTATCACGCACGCATAGCGGAGGAGGCCGGAGCGTTCGACGCGACAGATGTGATCGGAGCGCTGGCCGACAAGCTGGTGCGTCGGCATCCGCACGTCTTTGCCAACGACTCTGCGGCGGATTCCGCGGAGGTCGTTCGCAATTGGGAGCGCATCAAGGCGTCGGAAAGGCCGGACGGCGCGGCATGGAACAGTGTGTTGGACCGTGTCATCCGCTCGGCGCCAGCTCTGGTCCGCGCGCGCAAGCTACAGGAGGCAGTGGAACGGGCGCAGCCCGCTGCGCCGGTGGCCGCGAACGATTCGGCGGATGCGCTCCGGTGCAAGGTCGCTCGGCTCTCCGAGGGAGCCCTGTCACCCGATGGCAGGCGTCAAGCGATCGGCGAGGTGCTGTTCGCGCTCGTCCGGTTGTCGCGTGCCGACAGCGTGGACCCGGAAGCCGCCCTCGACGATGCGAATGCCCGCTTCCGCGAGCGTGTGCACGCTGTGGAGACAGACCTGCGACACGCTGGACGGCGACTGAATGATGCGTCGCCCGAACAGCTTGCTGCAATTTGGGAACCCCCGCAGCCCTAGTCGTTCTGCAGGAGGTGGATCAGGCTTGAGGTGTCCCAGCGATTGCCTCCCCGGGCCTCGACCTGGGCATACAACTGATCGATGAGCGCTGTGACCGGCAGTCGCGCGTCGTTGCGCTTGGCTTCCTCAAGGCAGATGGACAGGTCCTTGCGCATCCACTGAACTGCGAATCCGAAGTCGAACTCTCCACGAAGCATGGTGGCGGCCCGGTTCTCCATCTGCCACGACTGGGCTGCCCCCTTCGAGATCACGTCGATCACCTGCTCGCCGTCAAGGCCGGCCCGGTTGGCAAAGTTCATGCCTTCCGACAGGCCCTGCAGAAGCCCTGCGATACAAACCTGGTTGACCATCTTGGTGAGCTGGCCAGCCCCGGCAGAGCCCATCAGCGTGGTCGCCCGGGCATAGCAGTCGATGAGGGGCTGAGCCTGGTCGAACACCGCAGCATCGCCACCCACCATGACCGTAAGCTGGCCGTTTTCGGCCCCGGCCTGACCGCCGGATACCGGAGCATCGAGAAAACCAACACCCTTCGCCCCGGAGGTCGCCGCAAGTGCCCGTGCGATATCTGCGGACGCGGTGGTGTGATCCACGAGGATCGCGCCTCTCGCCATACCGGACAGCGCGCCTTCATCCCCGATCACCACACTTCGGAGATCGTTGTCGTTTCCCACGCACACAAACACCACTTCGGCACCCTCGGCTGCCGCCGCCGGCGTTCCACGGGATTCGCCTCCGTGCTGCTCTGTCCAGGCGTCCGCCCGGCTCTGAGTCCGGTTGTAGACCACGACCTCGTGGCCGGCGGCAGCCAGGTGGCCGGCCATGGGGAAACCCATCACGCCAAGGCCGAGAAATGCTGTGCGTCGAGAGTTTGCCATCGTCCCCGCTTCTCCCAATGTACGTTGCGGCCCGGTGCGAACGCCGTCGCGGAACACTACAACGAGGTTTGGTGTGCCGCGCGAGTGCAACCGGGGTGCGGACCGCAACTGTGGCGATCGTGATTCCCGGAGTCGGCCAACCGCCCGATGGACGGGACCGGAGCACACTCGCAGGCCTTAAATGAAAAAGGGGGCCGTGCTTGGCACGGCCCCCTCGTGAATTGCGGACTGGACTCGTCAGAAATCCATGCCGCCCATGTCCGGCATGCCGCCGCCGCCGCCGCCGGCACCGTTCTTCGACTTCTCCGGCTTCTCGGCCACCATGGCTTCGGTGGTGATCAGGAGCCCGGCAACCGACGCCGCATCCTGCAGCGCAGCACGGACCATCTTGACCGGGTCGATCACGCCGGCCTTGAACTGGTCGCCGTACACTCCCAGCTGGGCGTCGAACCCGAACTTCTCATCCTTGGAGTCCATGACCTTGCCCACGACGATCGATCCGTCAAACCCTGCATTCGAGGCGATCTGACGGAGCGGGGTTTCGAGGGCCCGGCGGATGAGGTCAATTCCGACCCGCTGGTCGTCGTTGTTGGGCTTGCAGTTCGGGAGGCCACGCCGCGCCGCATACAGCAAGGCGACACCGCCACCGGCGACGATACCTTCCTCGACCGCGGCCCGAGTCGCATTCATCGCGTCGTCGACGCGGTCCTTGCGCTCCTTGACCTCGACCTCGGTGGCCCCGCCAACGCGGACCACTGCAACGCCGCCAGCCAGCTTGGCCAACCGCTCCTGCAGCTTCTCGCGGTCGTAGTCGGACGTGGACTCCTCGATCTGCGCACGGATCTGGTTGCAGCGCCCCTCGATGTCGGCGGTCTTGCCGGCACCCTCGACGATGGTCGTCTCTTCCTTAGTGACCAGCACGCGCTTGGCCCGTCCGAGCATCTTCAGGTCGACGTTTTCGAGCTTGACCCCGAGTTCCTCGCTCACGACCTGACCCGCGGTCAGCGCCGCGATGTCGACGAGCATGGCCTTCCGACGGTCGCCGAATCCGGGTGCCTTGATCGCGGCGACCTTGAGGCCGCCCCGCAGGCGATTGACGACCAGGGTGGCCAGCGCCTCACCCTCGATGTCCTCGGCGATGATGATCAGCGCCTTCCCCGACTGCACAACCTTCTCGAGAACCGGGAGAATTGGCTGCAGGGATGAAAGTTTCTGCTCGTGAATGAGGATGTAGGGGTCCTCGAACTCGGCAGTCATCTTTTCGGCGTTGGTGATGAAGTAGGGAGACAAGTAGCCACGGTCGAACTGCATGCCCTCCACGACATCAAGCTCGGTCTCCAGCGACTTCGCTTCTTCGATCGTGATGACGCCTTCCTTGCCGACCCGGTCCATGGCCTGCGCGATGAGATTACCGATCTCCTGCTCACCATTGGCAGATACCGTTCCCACCTGGGCGATCTCATCATGGCCTTGGACCTTGCGGCTCATGCTGTTGAGTTCGATGACCACGGCTTCGGTAGCCATTTCGATCCCGCGGCGGACATCCATCGGGTTCATTCCGGCGGCAACCGCCTTGGTGCCTTCCCGGACGATCGCCTGGGCGAGCACCGTGGCCGTCGTCGTGCCGTCGCCGACGACGTCGTTGGTCTTGCTTGCGACCTCGCGCACCATCTGCGCGCCCATGTTTTCGAACTTGTCGGACAGTTCGATTTCCTTGGCGACGGTCACGCCGTCCTTGGTCGAACGGGGGGCGCCGAACGACTTGTCAAGTACCACGTTCCGCCCTTTAGGGCCGAGAGTGACCTTGACCGCATTGGCGAGAATGTCGACGCCACGGAGCATCCGCTCGCGGGCATCGCCTCCGAATTTGACTTCTTTGGCTGGCATGTGTGTGAGTTCCTTTTCTGCGAGATATCGGGACCGGGACTAAGCCAGGATGCCCATGACGTCGGACTCTTTGATGATGACGTAGTCATCGCCATCCATCTTGACTTCGGTGCCCGACCACTTACCGATCAGGACGGTGTCGCCCTCTTGCACATCCAAGGGCGTGATCTTGCCATCTTCGGCCCGGATTCCGGACCCGACCGCGACCACTTTGGCCCTCATCGGTTTCTCTTTCGCGGTGTCCGGGATGATGATGCCGCCGGCAGTGCGCTCGTCGTCATCTTCGCGCTTGACCATGACGCGGTCATGCAACGGCCTGAATTTCATGCTTCCTTGCCTCTCAGATTGGTAACGGGTAGTGCTGCGCGATCGGCTGTGTGTCCGGCGCGGCAGAGCCTATTTTGGCACTCAAAGGCGTCGAGTGCCAGAAATGGTTCGACGTAGAAGTGGGGGTTTCCGGGGACGATGTCAAGTGGCAGCCGATTGCTGTGCCGGGATCAAGGGGTCTTCGTCGCCGGGTGCTGCTGGTGCCTATGTCAGCAGGTCGGAGCGCTTCCCGAATGACCCTTGGCAAGGCGCGCATCGAGACGGCCCCGGTCCGCAACGCTCAGCGCAACCCGGACATGCAGTGTGGTGGCATCAGCGTGCTGGTGTACCACCGCTCCCCTTCGATAGAGCCACGCCAGGGTCGAGCTGTCAGCCAGGGAGAGCTTGACGTCAAACTCCATGCGACACTGATTGAGGCGGCTGTCAACGGCTTCCAGCAGGGTCTCCAGCCCGTTGCCATGCAAGGCTGACACCGCAATGGCGCGCGGTTGCTGCTCCCGGAGGCGCAGGACGTCGTCCGGGCTCAGTTGATCGATCTTGTTCAGCACCTCAAGCCGGGTAGCGTCGTCGTCGTCCATGGCGCCCAGGGTGGCGAGGACGTTGTGGACGTCATGACGCTGCGCCGCTGTTTCCGGGTGAGTGATGTCGCGCACATGTACGAGGAGATCGGCATGGACGGCTTCCTCCAGCGTGGCCCGGAAGGCGGCGATCAGCAGCGTCGGGAGATCGGAGACGAATCCCACGGTGTCGGAAAAGATAACGGTGCGACCCGAGGGAAGGGCACGCGCCCGCATCAGGGGATCAAGGGTCGTGAACGGAATCGCACGGGCATCGGTCGATTGACCGGTGAGTCGGCTGAAAAGGGTCGACTTGCCGGCGTTCGCATAGCCCACCAGCGCCACGGTTGGGTGGGTTCGGCTGCGGCGATGGATCCCCCGACGTATTCGGACGTGCTCCAGCTCTCGACGGATCCGGACAATGCGCTCGGTGATCAGACGCCGGTCAAGCTCAATCTGGGATTCGCCGGGTCCGCCGAGGAACCCGAAGCCACCGCGCTGGCGCTCGAGGTGGGTCCAGGACCGAACCAGTCGGCTGCGTTGCCACTCAAGGTGTGCGAGCTCGACCTGAAGCCGGCCTTCTCGGGTCGCGGCCCGCGCTCCAAAAATCTCCAAGATGAGCGAGGTGCGGTCGAGGACCTTGGTCTGAAGCAGTTGCTCAAGGTTCCTCTGCTGGACGGGGGTCAGATCGACGTTGAACAGAACCAGTTCGGGAGGGTCCGGGGCGTGAGCAATGTCGGACTTCAGTCCGTCAAGAACGCCCGGCCCCAGAAGCGTGGATGGTCTGGGCCGGCGCAGCTTGTACTGCTCCGCGCGCGTGACCCGCAGGCCGATGGAAGTGGCCAGGGAGCACGCTTCGTCGAGCCGGTTCCCCTGGCTGCGGAGCGGCGGATTGTCGCCAGAGATGACCGGCTGGACGACCCAGACGGGAACTGACGGAACCGGAGGTGAGGTCACTCTCGCTGGGGCTCCGGCCGCGAATCGGGTGCTGGCCTCGGTTCTGGCTCCGGCCGCGGCCCTGCATCGTCACCCTGCAAGGAAAGCTTGATCGGCCGATTGGGAACGATCGTTGAGATGGCATGCTTGAACACCAACTGTTGGTTGCCGGAAGTGGAAAGCCAGATGCAGAACTCATCGAACGCCGCGATGGTTCCGCGGAGCCGCACACCATTGGTCAGGTGAATGGTGGTCTGCGTGTGGCTTTTCCGGAGCTGGTTCAGAAACGAATTCTGCAGCGCTCCGCGATGCTGGACGGCCATGATGTGCCTCGGTTTTCAATAGTGGAGGGTGGAACGAATATAAATTGCAGCGCTTCGTCCGGGATTCGAGACCGGATCGCCTCCGTATCGGGACATCCCTTCGCAGCCACGCACGTCACCCTGCCGGCAATCGCATTCGCGCCCGCGGCATGAACTTGAGCTTCCTGTCCGGTCTGCGGCTCGGAGATCGCACGGGTATGGTTCGTCTGGCACCGCCCTCGGTTCATTCAGTTTGCGCCTCGCCGGCCCAGCGTAGGATACTGCCGGCCGGAGGCTGATACGGTATCGGCGCAGTCGGCCGACGGTGTCCGTGTCATCGTGGTCGTCATCATGCCGCCGCCCGACGCGGATTGCCCTTGGGCGCCACGTTCGGCTTGTCTACTCCGGTCCAAGCGAACGGCAGGTCGAAGAACTCCAGTAACGCGATGTATTCAGAGAATTGTTCATGACCAATGTTTCTGCCGGTGATCTCGATCGCCTTGCGGCCTGGGACACGCCGACCATCTGCAATGCCCTTGAGCTCGTGGCTCCGGATCGACGCGGAAGCGGCTATACGGTACGCCCGATGGTGTGCGCCGACCTCGACCTCAAGCCGATCGTCGGCTGGGCCCGGACCGCGACAATTCGTACCAAGGAGTCCCCTTCCACCTCGGCTTCGGAGCAGCAGAAGCTGCGCGTCGGCTACTACGAGTACGTGGCAGCGGGAGTGAAGCCGACCATTGCCGTGATCGAGGATCTGGATTCCGAACCCGGTTACGGCGCGTTCTGGGGTGAGGTGAACACTGCGATCCACAAAGGACTCGGAGCGTTGGGAGTGGTCACCAACGGCTCCATTCGCGACATGGATGCTTGCGCGCCTGGATTCCAGTTGCTGGCAGGCATGGTCAGCCCGAGCCACGCATACGCCCACGTCGTGGAGACCGGCTGCCCCGTCAACGTCTTCGGCATGGGCGTTGAACACAATTCCATCATTCACGCGGACCGCCATGGCGCGGTCGTGATCCCAGCGTCAGCGGTGGCAGAGTTGCCAGCGGCTGTCGATCTCCTGATCCGCCGCGAGGCGGTGATACTGGAGCGTGCGCGGGCAGCAGACTTCAATATCGACCAGCTCCGCCAGGCAATGACGGACGCTCGGGATATTCACTGACCTTGGGGATGCCACTCCACGAACGGGTGTGTTCCGCGGGGTACTCAGTCGAAGAGGAACACGCCCTTGCCGGTCGTCTGCGTATCAAACAGACGGTACGCTTCATCAGCCTGATCGAGGGTGTACCGCTGAGTGAAGATCTTCTCGAGGGAGATCTTGCGCTCCGCAATGAACCGGGCGCATTCCGCCTGTCCGGTAGCGCTGAACGTCCAGGAACCGATGATCGACAGTTGCTTTCTAATCATGTCGCGGCTCACGTCGATCGTGACTTCGCCTCCCTCGCCGACAAAGCACACGGTGCCCCAGCGCTTTGCCGAGCGCACGGCGGCCGATCGGGCAGACGCCGAGCCACTGCAATCGATGGCGAGATCAACCCCTCTGCCGCGGGTCAGTTCTTTCAGGGCCTCCACAGGGTCGACCGATGAAGCGTCGACGATCGATTCGGCCCCGAAGTCATGGGCCAGAGCCAGCCGTTCCTTCCCCACCTCAACAGCGACTACTCGGGCTCCCATGGCGTTTCCGAGCAGCGCTGCGCTGAGACCGACGGGCCCGAGCCCGAAGACGGCGAGGGTGGAGCCTCCGACTTGGGGTAGACGCTGGAGCGCGCCGTACGCAGTGCCGGTACCGCAGGCGATCGCAGCGCCTTCCGCGAAACTGAGTTCCTCGGAGAGCGGCACCAAGCTGGTCGCCGGGACCGCGATGTAGTCGGCGTGTGCACCGTTGGCCGTCACCCCGTAGACCCTGATATTTCCGGTTTCGCACATCTGCGACCATCCGACCCTGCAAGAGTTGCAGAGACCGCACCCCGAATAATGGTGATTCATGACGCGAGCGTCGGTCGGAGCCGCATTTTCCGGCACTCCGGAACCGCGCTCGACAACCACTCCGCAGGGTTCATGTCCACCGATGATCGGTGGCACGTCGTCGGCGAGTCCCAACGCGCGCTGGGCTTCTCCTGGGGGCGGCCGGTAGAACTTGAGGTCACTTCCGCACATTCCGGACGCTTTGATCTTTAGAACCACCTCGTCGGGCTGAGGAGTCGGGTCAGGCAATTCACGGAGCTCGAGCTCACGGTTGCCAAGGAAGAACAGTCCGCGCACGTCAATGACCCTCCATTCCGGGTTGGTAGCGCTGCAAGCGGGGAACGCGTCAGGCGACTGCCACGGTTCCGACAGTCATCAGCATGACACCAAGATCGGTTCCGGGAAACCTTTGGAATCGCAACGAGGGTCTCGTGTAGTGCAGTCTATTGCGCCGGTTCGGGCTTTCCCGTTTCTGGCCCCTCCGCCAAAACGGCTGCCCCCAGGCTCTGGTCCGGGGCTCCGACCGGCCGGATCGGCCAGCGGCGCCCCCTAGCCTTGGATTGGCGCTTCATGTGCAGCATCGTGGAGTGCGCGTTACTACGGTCACCTGGTCGTCCCGCGGCTTCCGCCAGATCCTTCCATTTCTTTCCGGCTGCCCGCATCTGATACAGATTCTCAAACGTATCGTCGTGCTCTGACAAGTCCTTCCAGGACTGTTTCGGGCTGCGTGCCAGTTGTGACGCTTGGGAACCAAAGCCGGTCAGCTGCTCCGCCTTCCGCGGGATGTCAGGATTCTTTCGACGGACTGACCGAGCGGCGTCTCTGGCACCTTGATAGTCCGGCATTGACTTGAGAATCTGCTGAACACGGGAGCCGGAGATATCGAAACGTTCTCCGACGGCACGCAAAGATGCTCCCTCGCGATATGCCTTCAGCATCTCGCTCTTGCGGTCGGACGCGGATACTCGCGTGCCCAGCGTGTCGCCTTTTTCCTTGAACTCTTCCGCATCTTCAAGGATCACCGCTGCAATGCGGCGCGCTTTCGATAGCAAGTTCTGGATGGTCGGATGTTTCGTAAGGATCATGGTTCCCCCAAGTCTCTCCCGGCCGCCGATCGCGGTCCGCCTAACTCGAATATCAATGATGAAGCGGCGGTTCGTCGCGACCGTCCCTCTCGATACCTGCCACGTGCGCTGGTGTTCGATGCGTTGTAACTCATGTTGCTGGGTCCACCTGCGGTTGGGGAGACTCCTTTAACCTGGCCGGGATGCGCCAGCAAGCACGCATTTCGCTAAGTGCCGTTGGGGCACCTCAGGTCAGAAAAGAGAGCTAGCATCACAATACTAAACCTAGAGTGCGTGCAACGATTGTCAAACACTAGAAGATAGCTGCATGCCTTTAGTGGGCGGATATTGGCCGGGCTCTATTGGAGCGCGCATTCGTGCGCGCCCAATTGTGATCTGCGTCGTTCCATCAAACGAATCGGCACCGCACGTCGGGATGTCGGCTATCATCAGCACAGCAAGTAACAAACAATGTCAAAGTCTGCCCTAAGGGTCGTAATCGTCACAAATTCAGAAGGAAAGAAGTTGAGCGATCGCTAATCACAGTGCACAAGGGAACGTATTTTGGAGAGACCGGAGCGAATGGACGTTATGGAGGACAGTAACCCAGCGCAGCTGATCCAAAGTGAATAGTGCTGGCTTCCAAACAATTTGATCGGTATCGAAAGCAATATTCGGCGCCTGCTCGGTCATAGAAACTCAAGGAAAGCCGCACCAGTTGGAACGAGGTACGGTTTCCGAGTCGAGTAGAATGCCAAGGCTGGCAATATACTATGCCGTCTAGGCATGAATCGGTAGATATCAGGGGGTACCGTCGACGCTTTTTGAGTGCGGCCGCTGCTGGTGCACTATCAACCCATGGCAGGCTTCGTGTTTTCCGCTGGACCGATCGGCGCGGGACGGCTGGCAGGAGGGGGTTCGGGCTCTTGGCGGTTGTGCGCAAGAACCGGAGGATGTGGTCCGTCGGCATTGGCGGGTATTCACGCCACGACCAATCCAGGTGCGGGCGGCTAGTGTCGATAGGAAGACCTGTTCAGAGGAACGTCAACCAATTGGCGGGGGGGGGGGGGGGATCTGCTTGCCGCAGGCCGGTTGGAAAGCTACCCGGACGGATAGGAAGACGATCTGTACAGCCCGGCGGCGGGGGAATCGCGCCGAGAGTGTTCAACGTGAGGGGGCAAGGGCGCCGGGTTGCTGGCGCAGGCCTTGAAGGCATTTCCGGTGTGGTGACTCCGACCGGCGATCCTCGGTAGCCTTGCCGGGCCGGCTGACCTCCTGCGTATCTAATGGGTGATCTAGTGTCCCGATTCTGAAGTTCCTAATATTATCCAGCATGTTGTGCGATTTGGAGCGTTCTCAGGCAGAACCGTTTGATGGATGCGAGGATGTCATCGGCGGATTTGTGCCATCGGAAGGGTTTGGGATCTTCGTTGACGGTGTTGATGTAGTGGAGGATTGCCTGTTCCAGTTCGGCGGTTGACTTGTGAATGCCCCGTCTGATCTGCTTTTCGGTGAGTTCGGCAAAGAAGCGCTCGACCTGGTTGAGCCAGGATGCCGATGGCGGAGTGAAGTGGACCTGCCAGCGCGGTCGTCGGGCAAACCAGTTGCGGATGGTCTGCGTCTTGTGGGTTGAGTAGTTGTCCATGACGATATGGATGTCGAGATCGTCTGGCACGTTGGCTTCGACATGGTTGAGGAACCTGCGGAACTCCTGGCTGCGGTGTTTGCGGAAGCACTTGCCGATGACCTTGCCAGTGGCGCTATCGAGCGCAGCAAACAGCGAGGTCGTACCGTTACGCTTGTAGTCGTGAGTGCGCCTCTCCACCTGTCCGGGACGCAGCGGAAGCAGAGGCTGGGTGCGATCGAGCGCCTGGACCTGGGACTTTTCATCAACGCACAGCACAAGAGCATGCTCCGGCGGGTTCAGGTAAAGGCCGACAATGTCCACCACCTTGTCCACGAAGAGTGGATCCTGCGAAAGTTTGAAGCTCTCGCTGCGATGGGGTTGCAAGGAAAAGGCCTGCCATATCCGATGGATCGTCGACGGCGCATAGCCCATCGCCCGGGCCATCGAACGCGTGCTCCAGTGGGTCGCATCCCCGGGCGTCTCCTCCAGGGTCTTGCGCACCACCTCGGCCACGTCGTCGTCGCTGATCCGCCGTGGGGTGCCCGGCCGCGGCTCGTCATACAATCCGTCAAGACGCCTCTTGGCGAAACGCTGCCGCCACTTTCCAACCGTCAGATTGGACGTCCCGAGACGATCGGCGATGGCCAGATTGGTCAGCCCGTCGGCTGCCAACAACACGATGCGCGCACGCCGGGTAAGGCTCTGCCAAACCTTGTGGGCGCGTGAAAGATTTTCCAGCTCTTTTCGTTCGACCTCTGAAAGCCTGATCTCGACCGCAGCACGTGGCATGATCGAACTCCAATCCGTGAATCCCATACTTTATTATAGGAATTTCACGAACAGCACACTAGTATCTTCATCAAATTACTTGGGCGCACGAACCTCTCTGGCCCTTCACGGCCGGCCGGAGCAGCGCCCGACCACGGTCGATTGTGCGGAGGGGGCGCCCATGAAACTCGTCTTGTTGGCGAGCATTGGACTGGTACTGGCAGCAGGGATTGCCCTCGCCGCGGATATCAAGCCGGCGATCGTCTACGACCTTGGCGGGAAGTTCGACAAGTCGTTCAACGAGGGTGTCTGGAACGGCGCGCAGAAATTCAAAGCTGACACCGGGATTGAATTTCGGGACTTCGAGGTCCAGACCGACTCTCAGCGCGTGCAGGCTCTTCGGAATTTCGCGCGCCGGGGATATGATCCGATCCTCGCTGTTGGTTTTCAGTACGCGTCTGCGGTCGAGAAGGTAGCTCCCGAGTTCGCGTCAACCCGCTTCTCCATCATTGACTCCGTGATCGAGTTGCCAAACGTTCAGTCGATCGTATTCCGCGAGCACGAAGGGGCATTCGTGGTGGGAATCCTCGCCGCGATGGCGGCCAGCGAAAAGATCGGCTTCGTGGGGGGCATGGACGTGCCCCTGATCCGACGGTTTGCTTGCGGATACGTGTTGGGGGCACGCCACGCGAAGGTGGGGATCAAAGTCTTTCAGAATATGACAGGGACCACGGGTGCCGCCTGGAACGATCCGGCCAAGGGGGCCGAACTGGCCAGGTCGCAGTTCGATCGTGGTGCCGACGTGGTGTTCCATGCGGCTGGTACTACGGGCCTCGGGGTTCTGCAGGCTGCGGCCGATGCCGGCAAGCTCGGTATCGGCGTCGATTCAAACCAGAACCATCTCCATCCAGGAAAAGTGTTGACGACCATGCTGAAACGGGTCGATGTAGCGGCCTACGATGTCTTCGAGTCGGCTCGCGATGGTACCTGGAGGCCTGGTGTGCTGGTACTCGGATTGAAAGAAGATGGAGTTGGGTGGGCGTTGGACGAGTTCAACAGAGAATTGATCACGCCGGCAATGGAATCCGCTGCGGAACAAGCGGTGGAAGCGATCAAGCGTGGCGACATTGCAGTGCACGACTACGTGACCGACGGCACATGCCCCGTGAACTAGGCGCGATGACAGCCGGCGCCCTGTAGTGGTTGTCTTGGACACTGGCGCAGCACCTGCCGTCGAGCTGAGGTCCATCGACAAGCGGTTCGGTGACATCCACGCCAACCGCGATGTAAATTTGACAGTCCAGGCGGGGACCATCCACGGGATCGCCGGCGAGAATGGGGCCGGCAAGACGACCCTGATGAGCATTCTCTACGGCTTCTATCGCGCTGACCGGGGAGAGATTCGCATTGGCGGACTCCCGGTCGCCATCCGGGAGCCCCAGGACGCCATTGCGGCGGGAATTGGAATGATCCATCAGCACTTCATGCTGGTGGATACGTTCACGGCGATCGAAAACATCATGCTGGGCGCTGAAGGGAGCGCAATTCCGTCCCATGGTGTCCGCCGGATACGACGGGAACTCGGGCGACTGGAAACCGACTACGGGCTGGCAGTTCCGCTCGAAGAGCCGGTCGGCCGACTACCGGTCGGCCTGCAGCAAAGGGTTGAAATCCTCAAGTCCCTCTACCGAGAGGCTGACATCCTGTTCTTGGACGAACCGACCAGCGTGCTGACCCCTGGAGAAACCGACGCGTTGTTTCGGATCCTTCGGGGGTTCGGAGAGCGCGGGAAGACGGTCGTCCTCATTACCCACAAGCTTAAGGAGATCATGGCGGTTACGGACCGGGTCTCGATCATGCGTCGCGGAGCCGTTGTAGCTCACCGTGACACTGCCGAGACTTCCCCAGAGGAATTGGCGGAATTGATGGTTGGCCGTCGTGTGCGGGCAAGGGTGGAGCAGGGACACCGGCGGCCCGGAAGAACCCTGCTGCAGGTCGAGCGGCTGACTGTTCACGATGACCGGGGTGTGGTGCGGACTCGGGACGTTTCGCTCACGGTCCGAGAGGGCGAAATAGTCGGGATCGCCGGCGTGGCCGGTAACGGCCAGAGCGAGCTGCTGGAGGCCCTGGCCGGACTGCGGCCGGTGAGTGCAGGCCAGATTCTGCTGGAAGGCCAGCCGTTGAGCGCGGACGGCGTGGAAAAACGCCTCCGGGGCATCGCCCACGGTCCCGAGAACCGCGAGTAATCGGGTCTCCTCTTGGGCTTCGAGTCCTGCGAATCCGCCGTCCTTGGCTATCTCTGGGAATCCCGGTACGCGCGGAAAGGACTGCTGGACTGGCCCGCGATCCGGAAGGACACGTCTGACCGAATGGAAGCGTTCGACGTTCGGCCAGCTGACCCGAGGCTGACGACCTCCGATCTTTCCGGCGGCAACC
Source organism: Alphaproteobacteria bacterium (assembly GCA_965215575.1). Taxonomy (GTDB): domain Bacteria; phylum Pseudomonadota; class Alphaproteobacteria; order TMED109; family TMED109; genus VXPW01. The sequence goes on along the minus strand of OZ244069.1, from coordinate 111,438 downwards.
AGCAGAAGTTGGTCCTGGCCCGGGAATTCGGGCGGGCGCCAAAGCTCCTCCTGGTGGGTCAGCCCACACGCGGGGTTGACGTGGGCGCGATCGAGTTCATCCACTTGCAGCTGGCGACACTCCGTGAAGCCGGAACGGCAATCCTCATGGTGTCTGCGAACCTCGACGAGATTGTCAGGCTATCCGACCGCGTCCTCGTCATGTCGGGTGGCCGGATCGCGGGCGAGGTATCTGCCGACACAGCGACGGAGTTCAATCTGGGGTTGCTCATGGCTGGTGTCGGCATGTCCTCCGGCGATGACCATCCGCCGTGATCGGCGCCACCACGAGCCCCGTGGCGGGCTTACCCCGCTGGATGGCGATCGTGCTGATGCCGCTTCTAAATCTCTCGGTAGCGTTCGCCGCTTCGGGGTTTCTGGTGCTCCTGATCGGCGAGAGTCCTTGGCAGGTCATGAAGACGCTCGCATGGGGAGCCTTCGGTTCGGGCGAGGCGGTCGGCTATACGCTCTTCTACGCGACAAGTTTCATCTTTACCGGTCTCGCAGTGGCCGTGGCCTTTCACTGCGGCCTGCTCAACATTGGTGGTGAAGGACAGGCCACCATCGGTGGCCTTGCTGTGGCCCTGGTTTGTCTGCACCTCGAGTTCCTGCCTTTCGCTCTGATCCTTCCGGCAGCGATGCTGGCCTCCGCCCTCTTTGGCGCGGGTTGGGCGTTCGTTCCAGCGTACCTCCAGGCCCGGCGGGGAAGCCATATCGTCATCACGACGATCATGTTCAACTTCATCGCCGCAGCGGTGATGATTTACCTCCTCGTCAACGTGATGTCGCCGTCCGGGTCGATGCAGCCGGAAACACGTGCCTTTGCGGAGCATGCTCGGCTACCGTCCGTGCACGAACTGCTGGCGCTCCTGTCGATCAATGTTCCAGCCTCCCCCCTGAACCTGTCTCTGGTGCTAGCCGTTTGCTGCAGCGCGGGAGTCTGGCTGTTCCTCTGGCATACCCGCGCGGGCTACAGCCTTCGCGTGGTCGGAGAGAACCCGTCCGCGGCGGTCTACGGAGGCATTGCGCCGACTCGACAAATCCTGCTTGCGATGGGCGTCTCCGGTGCCCTTGCCGGCTGCATGAGCCTGAATGAACTGATGGGGGCGCAACACCGGCTGGTCCTGGAATTCAGCGGCGGCTTTGGTTTCGTAGGCATTGCTGTTGCGCTGATGGGGCGGGCTCATCCGGTCGGGGTCGTCCTGGCGTCTGTGCTGTTCGGTGCGCTCTATCAGGGTGGCGCGGAGCTGGCCTTCGAGTTCCCGACGATAACCCGGGACATCGTGATTGTGATCCAGGGGCTGGTCATTCTGTGTGCCGGAGCGCTGGAATTCATGTTCGTCCCTGTTCTCCGCCGGCTTCTCGCACTGCGGGAAACGCATTGACATGGAGCTCTGGCTGCTCGGGGCCCTGGCGCTGGACTCGACATTGCGATTGTCGACGCCGCTGCTATTCCCAGCGCTCGCGGGGCTGTTTTCGGAACGGGCCGGCGTTATCGACATCGGACTGGAAGGCAAGATGCTCGGAGCTGCGTTTGCAGCGGCCTCTGCCGCGGCGGTGACGGGTTCGGCCTGGGTCGGGCTTGCCGCGGGCATCGGTGCTTCGGTCATGTTGGCTTTGCTCCATGGGTTTGCCTGCATCACTCACCGAGGCAACCAGGTCGTGTCGGGTCTCGCCGTCAACATGCTCGTGTCGGGTCTCACTGCGGTACTCGGCATCGCCTGGTTCGCGCAGGGCGGGCGCACGCCGCAATTGCCGGACGCGGCGCGCTTCCTGCCTCTGGATTGGCCGGGAGCGGAGACGTTCGCGGATGTACTCCTTCTGGGCACCGTCTACAGCGAGGTCGTCAGCGGGCACAACCTGCTGGTGTATCTGGCGCTGCTCGCGGTTCCGGCCGCCGCTGGTGTGCTCTACGGGACCCGGTTCGGGCTTCGCCTGAGAGCTGTCGGGGAATGCCCGCAGTCCGTCGATACGGCCGGCATTTCAGTGCAGAGATTGCGTTACCACGCGGTTCTGTGCGCAGGCGTCCTGTGCGGTTTCGCAGGTACTTACCTTTCCCTGGCGCAAAGTGCCGGGTTCGTCACATGACCGCGGGCAAGGGATACATCGCCTTGGCGGCCCTCATCTTCGGCAAATGGCGCCCGGTGCCTGCGATGATCGCCTGCCTGCTGTTCGGTTTTCTGGAGGCGGTTTCCATCCGGCTGCAGGGGACGCCTGTCTTCGGCATCGGAGAAGTGCCGGTCCAGCTTGTCCAGGCGCTTCCTTATGTCCTCACCGTGGTCTTGCTGGCCGGCTTGATTGGACCGGCCACTCCGCCGCGAGCGATCGGCATACCGTACGTCAAGGTACGGTGATCACTCGCAGGATTCGACAAACGTCGAGGGGTGGTTGGGGGAGGGCTCAGGGAAGGGCTTCCGGCTCTGCTGACGGTCGAAGCGAAGCGCCAAGGCCCGTAAAAATGGCCTCGACTACGCCCTTGCTCCCGTCGTCCTCTTCAAATTCAACGCGGGTCAGACCGGCCACTAGCCTCGGATATCCATCCTCGTCGGGGATGCGCGAAAACCGTCCAATCCAGTTGCCGGCCGTGTCAGTGATCGTCCGTTCGGGATGAGTGACCACGATGTCGGTTTGCTCGAATGTGCCGTTGGGGTTAATTGGCGTAACCCCGAAATGCAGCTCGTAGTCGTTGGGAAGGGCGTCCGGCGGCGAGACGCGGCGGCCCAAGGCCAGATAGAGGTGGGCGCGCTGGATTTCGATGTCGCCAAGGCATCCGATGCACCCCGTTAGCGTGTTATCGGCAAAATCAGCCGTTATTCGCATGGCAGCCGCAATCTCCTCGGCTGCGACGGGTTCCGCGATATTCCCCCAGTTGCCGCCGTGCTCATAGCGATAGATGCCCCCGACGGCGCCGATGTACGTGGCCGTGCCTGAGGCCGGCATGTGGGGAGGATTGGACACATCGAGTTCCGTGCCATCGATGAATATGGCCCTTCGCGCGTCTCGCAACGAGAACTCTTCGGATCTCTGCGCGGGGAACTGGAGCCAGTAGCCTGCGGCCAGGTAGTCCGTCGGCCGGTCGTTATCCCAACTGACCAGCACGTATACGAGGGATGTGCTGTCCTTCGTTGTCTTGTGGAGGGTCCAACGTCGGCCCGCAAAGTTGGGAATCGCCGGTCTGTAGCTCCAGCCATACCGAGCGTCCCTCAAGGAGTTGAATTGTTCCTTGGTGCCATCGGGACGGGGCAACTCGATGTGCAGCACTTGGCCATCGAACCGAGTAGTGCGCTCAAGGCGCGGGTCCACCTCCACCACACCCGCTTCCTGGACGTCGTGGGCCGTCGTGCCGCACCCGACCACCATCACGGAGAGGGCGAGACTGAGAAGAACGACAAGTACGGGCATGCGATCCATCCTCCGACACGAGCACCCTGGCGCAGGGTTTTCCGGGAGGCGGATTCCGCCCTACCGGTTCACCCTGACCCCGCTGGAACGAACTCTTCAGGTTACGCTACCGAACGGTTTCGGGCGAAACCCGTTCCCAGGGCGGCTGGCACGCGGAAAGGTCGGTGACCGCGGCAAAGGGACGAGCAGGGCAACGCCCAGCGCCGGGGCGGGAGTGTGAGCGCTGTCTCGCGCCGCTTGACCGCAAGCCGGGCAGGCCAAGGGCGCAATACCCCGGCGCGGAGACGTCGCCCGCGTCCCTCGTTCCTGCCGGCCGGCTGGTCGCGCTCAGCGCATCACAAAGGGGTTGGGCACTTCACTCGCGGTGCTGATCCAGACGCTCTTTGTCTGGAGGTAATCTCGAATCGCATCGGCGCCGTTTTCCCGGCCGAGGCCGCTGCTCTTGTAGCCACCGAAGGGGGACATGAAGCTAACCGCGCGGTACGTGTTAACCCACACGGTTCCTGCTTGCAGACGGTCGGCGACCGTGATTGATCGGCGGATGTTCTGGGTCCAGAGGCCGGCAGCGAGTCCGTAAATGACATCGTTGGCGATAGCGACAGCTTCATCCTCATCATTGAAGCGGATGATCGATAGCACCGGCCCAAAGACCTCTTCCTGCGCGATGCGCATGTCGTTCGACACATCGTCGAAGATGGTCGGCTCGACGAACCAGCCGTCGCCGCATTCTGGCCGCTGAGCCGCGTGTCCGCCGAGGATGCAGCTCGCGCCCTCTTCCTTCGCAATACCAATGTAGTTCAAGACCTTGTCGAACTGTGGCGGGGTGGTGACTGGCCCGACCTGGGTGGCCATGTCCATGGGATCGCCCATGCGTGCCGTCTTGGCGGTCTGCAGCAGTTTGTCGACGAACTCGTCGTGGATGCGCTCTTGAAGCAACAGGCGCGAACCCGCCACGCAAGTCTGCCCGGAAGCCGCGAAGATGCCGGAAATAGCTCCCTTGACGGCGTCCTCGAGATTGGCGTCCTCGAAGACGATGTTGGGCGATTTTCCCCCGAGTTCGAGCGTGACGCGCTTGAGGCTGCTGGCCGCCGTCTGGTAGACGTGCCGGCCGGTCGTGCTACCGCCCGTGAAGGCGACCTTGGCCACGTCGGGATGACTGATCAGCGCCTCGCCGATCTCACGGCCGAATCCGGTGGCCACATTGACGACGCCGGGCGGAAAACCGGCTTCCTCGACGAGCCGAATAAACTCAAGGGATGAGGCCGACGTGAATTCGGACGGTTTCAGGATCACCGTGTTGCCGGCTGCCAGGGCCGGGGCCAGCTTGTAGGCCGTCAGCAGGAGCGGCGAATTCCACGCCGTGATTGCCACCACGACTCCGAGAGGCTCGTGGCGGGTGTAGTTGAACATGTCAGCCTTGTCGGTCGGGATCACCGCGCCTTCGACCTTGTCGGCGAGACCGCCGAAGTAGTAGTACCACTGCGGGACGTACTGAAGCTGCCCCCGCATTTCGGCGATCAGCTTCCCGTTATCGCGCACTTCGGTGGCAGCAAGCCGCTCGGCATCCCGCGCAATGAGATCGCCGAGTCGCCGCAGCAGGGCCCCCCGGGTCGTGGCGTTCATGCGGGGCCATTCGCCGTTCATGAACGCGTTTTTCGCGGCGGAGACCGCCCGGTCCGCATCGTCCTTGTCGCCGCGCGGAATCAAGGCCCAAGGTTTCCCGTCATAAGGATTCTGGGTCTCGAGCCAGGTGCCGGAGAGCGGATCGACCCACTCGCCGCCAATATGCATCTGGTATTTTTGAAGCTCCGCCATCGTCATCGTCCTTTTTGGGGCGGGAATGAAACTGAGGTCCCCGTGCCTGCCGCCCCGAGCCCGAGCGTGGGCGGCAGTCTATAGAACATGCACCCCGCTCCGGGAGGCCTGGGTGCTGTTCCGGAATGTTCCCCGTGGACCCGTGCCGGCCGCCGAGGCCTCCTCCCGAGCCCGCCTGCGAACTCCGATTCGCGGCTGTCACGAATCGCACTGCACTACATCTATGCAGTGTCTATTGTTCGACACGGAATAAACCCCAGTCCAGCAGGAATTTTTCACCCGGATGAGTTCTTCGACCAAACTACTGAAGCCGTACCTTTGCATTATTGGAGCCGGTTCAGGCGGCCTGAGCGTTGCCGCAGCTGCAGCGCAGCTTGGCGTGAGCACCGTGCTGATCGAGCGCGGCAAGATGGGCGGCGACTGCCTCAACTATGGATGTGTGCCTTCCAAGTCGCTGATCGCGGCCGCGCATGCAGCGCACGCGGCGCGGCAGGCGGGCCGGTTCGGTGTCGAAGCCGGGAGTCCTGATGCGGATTTTCCGCGGGTGCGCGATCACGTCCGAGACGTGATTGCCTCCATTGCGCCCCATGATTCGCAGGAACGCTTCGAGGGCCTCGGGGCGACGGTACTCCGTGAGTCGGCGGTATTTGTCGACCGCGACGAGGTTCAGGCAGGCCAATTCAGAATTCGCGCGAAACGGTTCGTGATCGCGACCGGATCATCACCGATGGTGCCGTCGGTGCCTGGGCTCAAGCAGGTTCCTTACTTCACAAATGAGACGATCTTCGAGAATGATATCCGCCCCGAACATCTGCTGGTCCTGGGAGGCGGGCCGATCGGGTGCGAACTTGCTCAGGCTCACCGCCGTTTGGGCTGCGAGGTCACCATCGTGCAGCGGGGACGTCTCCTGCATCGCGACGACGCCGATCTGGCAGAGGTCGTGCGCCGACGGTTCCTCGACGAGGGGATCAGCCTGGTTGAGAATGCCACCGTCACCTCCGCCGCGGAGTCGGACGGGATGGTGCGCATCACGGTGCAGGACGGCGAGGAGACGCGCGAGGTGGTCGGCACCCATCTTCTGGTTGCTGCCGGACGGCGGGCCAGCATTGAGGATCTCAATCTGGATGCCGCCGGAATCCGCTGCCATCGCCGGGGTATCGCGGTCGATGACGGTCTGCGTACCTCCAATCGCCGGGTCTACGCCATCGGGGACGCCATCGGCCGCCTGCAGTTCACCCACGTGGCCGGGTACCATGCCGGCATCGTGGTGCGTCGCGCGTTGTTCCGGCTTCCCACACGCGTCAACGAGTCAGCGGCTCCGTGGGTCACCTATACCGATCCGGAGCTGGCTCAGGTCGGGCTGAGCGAGGCCCAGGCGCGCGACGCCTACGGGGATCGGGTGCGCGTGGTGAGCATGCCGCTGGAAGGAAATGATCGGTTCCGGGCCGAGCGGGAGACGGAGGGTCTCCTGAAGGTCATGGTTCACCGCGGCCGCGTGGTCGGTGCGAGCATGGTGGGCGCCCATGCCGGAGAGCTGATTCATCCCTGGTGCCTGATGGCTACCCATCGGATGAAGATCGGTCAGATGACCAGCGCGATTCTTCCTTATCCGACGCGGGGCGAGATCAACAAGCAGATTGCGGGATCGTACTTCACGCCGACTTTATTCGGAAAACGGACCCGGAGGCTCGTGGGCTTCCTGACGCGACTTGGGTGAAGTGTCGGCCAGTACGGTCGCTCCTCGCCGCGCGCGTCGGTCGCTCACGGCGCGGGTTCTCAGACATACGCTCGGATTTGCGGCCCTGTGCGCAGCCGTTTCGTACATCACGTCGGTATCGGCGTTCTGGGTGGCGGAGATCGAGAATCAGCTCAAGGGGGCCTACGACACGATCCGTGTCGTTCAGGTGGTTTCTGAGGGTGAGCTTGAGCCGGACCTGCGGCAGCGGTTGCTGGACTTCACCGATACGAATGCGGTGATTCTCCGCACCGGGGACGCCTCGACACTGGTCATCGGTGCGACCCCGACGGCGGTGGACAAAACGGTCCGCCTGGCATCCGTTTCCTGGCTTGGCCGTGTAAGGCACGCCTTCGACACGCTGATCAACGGGCGAGGCCGGGTGTTGCGAATTGTTGGTCCGGCAGAGCAATACCCGAGCTTCACGATCGAGATCGTGGCACCGGAGACCCCGCTGGTTGACGCCATGCGGCGCCATTCGCTGCGCTTCGGTGCCAGCGCGATCGCGCCTTTCGTCGCCGTCGGTTTTCTCTTGTTTTTCGTCCTGCAACATCAGTTCGTCCGGCCCGTGACCGCGATCATCGAGCGGTTGGCCTGGTTTGCCCGGAACCCGGAGGACATCGATACGACCGTCATGGCCTCGGACCGGCGCGACGAGATCGGGGATTTGGAGCGTACGGTCCTGTCGATGCAGGGTAGTCTGCGCGCCCTGCTCCAAAGACGTGATCGGGAAGCCGCGCTCGGCGCATCGGTCAGCCGAATCAATCATGACCTGCGGAACGTATTGCAGACCGCCGCGGTGACCTCGGACCGCATCCGGGCCAGTCAGGATCCTGCCGTGCGAAAGCTGGTGCCGCTCCTGGTGCAGGCCGTCGAACGGGCCGTGCAGATTTGCACGCGCACTCTCGACTACCACCGGTTTGGTGCTACTCCGATCAAGCTTGCACAGACCCGGTTGCGGGAAGTCGCGGTGGAAGTCGGGGATTCGGTGGCGGCAGTTCACGAGGGCCGTGTGAAGTGGCAGGTCGACGTTCCCGGTAACCTGGTGGTCGAGGCTGACCAGGAGGAGCTGTTCCGAGCCCTCCTCAACCTGGCGCAGAACGCGACGGATGCAATGCTGAACGGGGGTACCGTTAAGGTCAGGGCTCGCCGAAGGCCCGGTCACGTATTGATTGAAGTCGAGGATGACGGGCCTGGTCTCAGGGAAGAGGTGCAGGCCTTTTTTGACCGACCCTTTGCCGAGACGGCGGTAAACGCGCATGGCCTCGGGCTGATGATCGTGCGCGAAATCATGGCGGCGCACGGCGGCACGTTTGAACTCGGCGAGACGTCGTCCGCTGGCACGCGCTTTCTCCTGAAGATCTCGACCTGACCCTGCTGTAGGCCTCACGGTGCGCAACAGCCCCCAGCTGGACCGGGGGCGAAAGCGGGAGAGCGTGACGGAGTGCCCGCTACGGTGGGGGCTCTGGCTCCAGACCCGTCGGACCAAGCATGGAAAGCTCCGTGGCGGAATCGTGGCTGCCCTGAATGCCGACGAGCGCCCCCGCTGGGCGATCCAGTTCTGCGCTTGCTGCAGGGGAACGCCGAAATGGTCAGTAACCGCCCGCAGTACCCTCCCTCCGTGGGTCGGCGGCCCCGGTCAGCGTGCCATCGGTTTCGGTCAAAATGATGTTGAGGCCGCTGGTCATGGGGCGTGCCTTGACCTCATGTCCCAGGGCGACCAGAGCGTCTTCCTGCTCGATGAGAGCCGTGCCGCTTTCAATTTCGGTCGCTCCGTTGCGATTGCAGATGTGCGGGAAGGCCGCGATCGTGCCAGCGTCCAGGTTCCAGTCGATGGCAAGGACGAGGGCCTGGGCCACATAGCAGATGATCCGCGCTCCGCCGGGAGAGCCGACCACAGCCCGGAGCCGCCCGTCCTCGCTGGTCACGATCGTGGGGGCCATCGAACTCCGCGGCCGTTTACCTGGACCAACCCGGTTGGCTACGAGCCCGTTCGGGCCCTCCGGCTGGAATGCAAAGTCCGTCAGCTGATTGTTGAGCAGGAACCCCTCGACCATGAGGCCGGATCCGAATGCCGTTTCGATGCTCGAGGTCAGCGCCACAGCGTTGCCGCGGCTATCGACGATGGAGAGATGGGTGGTCGATTCGCGTTCGGAATACTGATCATCGCGCAGACGTGCGTGGCCGGCAGGCAGCCGTCCGGGCGGGACGCGTCCGTCTGCAGCGGAAGTGGGATCGATGTTTCGTGCCCGGTCTGCCAGGTAGGCGGGGTTCACCAGCAGATCGGTCGGGACCGTGACCGCGTCCGGGTCAGCGACGTACCGATTCCGGTCAGCATAGGCCAGGCGGGCGGCCTCCGCGAAGAGGTGCCAGGGTAGCGCGGTCCCCGGATCCATCTGACCCATGTCGAATTGCTCCAACATACCGAGGATCGCGAGAACTGTGGTGCCGCCGGAACTCGGCGGGCCCATACCGCAAATTCGGTGGCGGCGGTACACACCGCACACCGGAGACCGGGGGATCGAGCGGTATTGCTCGAAATCGGACGTGGAAAGAATGCCGGGCCGGCTTGGGTCGTCGCGGATCTTCTGCACGATTGCCTCCGGCAGATCGCCGCGAGAGAGCACAGCCGCCCCATGGGTGGCGAGCTCTTGGAGCACCGCGAACAAGCGGGGATTGCGGAGTCGGGTTCCGACTGGATGAGGTTCGCCCGATGCCTGGAAGAAGTACGCGCGCGCCGTCGCGTCGCGCTGAAGATGCTGCGCGCGCGGCAGCAGGCTGTGAAGGCGCTGGCCGACGGCGAACCCTTCCTCGGCAAGCTTGAGCGCGGGTTGGAACAGAATGTCCCACGGCAGTTTTCCGAATCGGTCGTGCGCAGATTGCAACATGTGCATGAGTCCAGGCACCCCGACCGACGTCCCGCCAGCAACAGCATCGAAAAACCCGAGTGGCTTGCCGGATTCATCCAGAAAAAGACGAGAGTCCGCGGTGTCTGGCGCAGCCTCACGGCCATCCAAAGTCGTCATCTGTCCAGTGCCACCATCGCGGCGCACCAGGAACCCGCCGCCACCGATCCCGGAGGACTGCGGTTCGACCAAGCTAAGAACGAGCTGGGCTGCTACTGCGGCGTCGGTTGCGGATCCGCCATTCCGGAGGATTTTTCGCGCGGCGTCGACGGCGCGCACATCGGCAGCGACCACCATGCCGGCGGCATGGGTTGCAACGGAGGTCATCGCGACACCGGTGGCGGCTTCTGGCTCGGCGCGAAGGTGGTGGTCGGCAAGCACCTGTGGTGTGAAGGAACACGCACCCGAAACCGCTACAGCCGTGACGAACGCGCGTGCCGGAAAGCGACTGCCGCCCAGCTTGGGTTGGGTCGACGAGAGTGCCTCGGACTTCATTGCTGGGTTTGGGGGATGCAGTGGGTCCAAGCCCCGAAAATGCCGATTCAGCAGTCTAGTGGAACCTGTCATATCCGTTCCAGGCAGGCTCCGCCAATTGACGATCGACACCGTCGGCACGCAGGAGATTCGCTCGGGGCTGGACCCATGCCGGTCCATGCGATCGATGGAGCGAACCCCAATTCTCCGCAATTCCTGGGCGGGAACCCGACTTGGTCTGATGATACCGGGCGAGTAGCACATCAGCGCGAACCATATCGGCCCAAATTCGGGGAATCACAAGTATCCTCGCCCCGACCAGCAATGGTGAAGTTGGTCAATCGGTCAGGGGTCTCGATTCCTCCGGCGTTCCCGGAGCGCTGGCGGCGCACGTTGTCAGTGTACTTGCGCTTGCAGGGGAGAAGGTCTTTCGGGGCATGGGTAAGCTGGAGCTGGCAAGGCGACGCGGATTCTGGCTGTTGGCGCCGTTGTGGCTGCCAGCGGGAATTGTGGCGTCGGCGATTGTACGGATCGTCGGGGGACCGGAGCCGCTTGCCGCCCAGGCGATGTGGACGCCAATGGTGTTGATGGCGGCCCAGTCGCTGATTTTCGTGGCGCCCCGCGGCCTTCCGCTGGCACTCGCCAGTCGATGGCTGTGGCGCCTCGGCTACCGGCGAGCGGCCTGGTCGGCTGGCGTCGGACTTGGTGCAGTTACCGTTCTATCCTCCCTGATCGCGGGATTGCTAGGGCCGCTTGGAATTGCGGCCTACGCCGCGATCCTGAGCCTTCCGGTATGGCTCGCCGCGTGGTGGCTGAGCCGGGTCGGTTGAGCGGGAGGACGAGGCAAGAGCGGTTTGCTGGATGCACGTCAGGTTGGCGGAACCACGCATCGCAATTCTCTGACTCGTGGAATACATCCCTGCGATTCACAGCCCCAACGTCTTCGCGGATGTACTCCCGCAGAAGGCCGTCACCCAGTCCAGCATGGCACACGCCCCCCGTGCCAGCCCCAAGTGGGTCTGTATACATTCGGAGGACGTTTGGTGGGTTGCTGTTCGAACCCACGGCTAGCCCGGATATCTCACCAGCGGGGGGTGCATGGGGCGGAAACGCGTGGTACAGGTAAGAAAGACAACCCCTTACCGGCCATGACGGAGCCACCCCATGCACACAGACTGTACCTCGACGCAACTGGCGTTTGAAGGCCTTGGCCGGCGTGCGGTGGCAGGCCGGTTCGACGGCGGCCGGCTGACGACCGATGGCGGCGTGTTGCTGCTGCGGGAGGTCGACCGGCGCTTCCGGGTGACGGCGCGGCTGGCGGCGTGCTTCCGGGACCACCCGCGGCGGATCGAGCATCGCCTGGAGACGCTGGTGGCGCAGCGGGTGTTGGCCCTGGCGGCGGGCTACGAGGACCTCAACGACCATGACCGGCTGCGCGCCGACAGCGCCTTCGCGCTGGCGAGCGGGTGTGCGGACGTGACCGGGGAGGGGCGGCGGCGGGCGCGGGACCGGGGGCATGCGCTGGCGGGATCGAGCACGCTGAACCGCCTGGAGCTCGGCGTACCGGAAGCGGCGGCCGGGGACCGCTACCAGCGGATTGCCGCCGACCGGGAAGCGATCGAGCGGCTGCTGGTGGACCTGTTCCTGGAGGCCCATGCCGCCCCGCCGGCGGAGATCGTACTCGATCTCGACGCCACCGACGATCCGCTGCACGGCCGCCAGGAGGGCCGGTTCTTCCACGGCTACTACGGGCACTACTGCTATCTCCCGCTGTACGTGACCTGCGGCGAGCACGTGCTGTGCGCCCGGCTGCGCCCGGCCGATATCGATGCGGCGGCGGGCGCGGTGGACGAACTGGCGCGGATCGTGCCGCAGATCCGCCGGCGCTGGCCCGGGACCCGGATCCGGGTGCGCGGCGATGCCGGGTTCTGCCGCGAGGACATCCTGCGCTGGTGCGAGGACGCCGGCCTCGAGTACGTGTTCGGGCTCGCGCGCAACGCCCGCCTGGAACCGTGGCTCGCGAAGGCGCTGCACAAGTCCCGGCGCCGGGGCGCCGCCACCGGCCGGGCCTCGCGGCGGTTCCGGGAATGCCGCTACCGCACGTTGACGTCCTGGAGCCGGGCCCGCCGGGTGATCGGCAAGGCCGAGTGGCTGCCGGGGCTGCGCGGCGCCAACCCGCGCTTCGTGGTCACCAACATCCCGCGCCGCACCCTCGGGGCGCAGGCCCTCTACGAGGACCTGTACTGCGCCCGCGGCGACATGGAGAACCGGATCAGGGAACAGCAGCTGTGGCGGTTCGCCGACCGCACCTCGAGCGCGACGATGCGCGCCAACCAGCTGCGGCTGACCTTCTCCGCGTTCGCCGGCGCCCTGCTCACCCTCCTGCGCCAGGTCGGGCTGCAGGGCACGGCGCTGGCCCGCGCCCGCGCCGACACCATCCGCGCCCGGTTGCTGAAGGTCGCCGCCCGCATCACCGTCACCGTCCGCAGGATCCGGGTCGCGTTCCCGTCCGGCTACCCGCTGCAGGAGCTGTTCGCGCACGTGCTCGCCGCCCTGCGCGCCCCGCCGGCCCGCGCGGGGCCCGGCTGACCCCGCCCGCGACGGTCCAGCCTCCTCCTGCCGCACGCGCCGCGACCGGCGCCACGGAGGCCGTCTGCCCGGCGCCCGCCATCCAGCGTGACCCGCGCCCGGAATCCGCATTGCCGGGCTCTGTCGCGCCCGATTCCGGCGGCCCCGGGCCGCCGGGCACGCCGCCAACGGCTTCGAAACCCCCGACACCGCCCGCCGACGCCTTGAGCCGGCGGCGGCAGGTCCGGTGGTGAGCGAAGCGGGCTAGCAGCCTGTCGGACTTAGGACCTCAGATTATGGTAAGTCTTTGATTATTCTGTGTTTGTCTTTTCAACCTTGGAATGCGTCGATTCACGAATATCTTTATCTTTCAACACTTTACGAAAGCAGTGCCCGCTAAGTCCGACAGGCTGCTAGTTCGAGATTTCGCCTTCTGCGCTGGAATCGTCGCAACGCTGCACGTCGCGAGGTCGAGCCCCTAAAGGGCTGACAGAAACTAGGTGCGACTCGCTGTGAACCGCAGGACGAGGCAGACTCAGATCACCAGTCGGCACCTACTGAAGGTGCATTTCTCGGCGTGTACCAGAGTGTGCGGGTGCGTCCCCGTGTGTCGAGTACTAGAGCTGGCTTCTATTCAGGTGCGGTGGGTGTCCCAGTCGGTGCCGTGGTAGAGAATCTTGCGTCGCTCCTCCGCAGCCCAACTGTGGAATTGCACTGCGTTGGGGTCGAAGTCGCACGCAGGTTCCGGTTCAAGTTCGAAATGACCGTGGGTATCGACACCGCGTACAAGCGCTGCACTGTCGTGGTTGGATCGGACCTGGCGGGCGTCAGGAGGGATGAAGCGTATCGCCAGCCCAATACGGCGATCGCCGGAACGGTTGGGGTGCGACGCATGAGCGATGCGGAACGCGAAGATCGAGCTTTCGCCCGGCTCGAGTTCGACGCTCACCACCCTGGACTCATCGATTCCTTCGGTGATTTCCTGCCCGCGCGTGAGCATGTTGTCGTCGCTGTAGGTCTCGCGGTGGGGTAGATCCGGCCCCAGATGCGAGCCCATCAGGTAACGCATGCACCCGCTGGTGACGGTGGAAGGCGAGAGTGCCACCCAAAGCGTCACCAACTTGTTGCTATCGAGGCCCCAGTACTGACTGTCCTGGTGCCAGGAGACGTAGCTCGGGGAATTGGCTTCCTTGAGCCACCAGTCCGTAGACCAGACCATGATGTCGGGCCCAAGAATGTCCTCAACCGGGTCAAGGACTTGCGGCGAGCGGATGAAGTCGGCAAGCCATTTGAACAAGAGGTGGCTCTTGTAGCGCACCGGGCCCTTGAGCGGACCACCATACTCGGCTTCGTAGGCCTCGAGCTGTTGGCGCATCCGCAATGCTTCTTCGCTTGCGGCGACCTGAACCGGTGCATACAGGCCGTCGCGACGGAACTGCTCGACCATTGCGGTGTCCAGAACCTTGCCCATCGCCGCGCTCCCTCGTTCCTTGCTGCCATCGATCATCCGCTCTTCAGGCGTCGCAATCAATACGGAGCGATTTGCCGCAGTGCCTCGGCGAGGATCGGACGGTGCAATTAGGTCCCGTCCGGCAGGGCCATTGCTGAACAGGGTGGTGAGGTCGGTGCGCACCTCACTTGGAGCAAGCCCGGATTGCGCCGCCGCCCGCATTCGAGGTGCTCACTAAGCGATTGCCTGTAACGAAGGGCCCAATGGAGGCACGACCGGCCGAGTCAACGTTGTAAGCCGACAGACTTCTGACCTGGCAGTCCTGCCAGCCCTGTTGGCTAGCTGCCCTGCGAGAGGGAATGCCAAGGCACCCGCACATGAAAATAGGCCATTCGGTGGCAACCGGTCAGGACGTCGGGCATCCGGCACCTGCGCGCAGGCTGTCCGTCCATCTGCTGTAGGCGAGGCTCTAGGCTAAGACGTCATGCGTAGAGCGCGGCGCAGCGGACTTCGATGCTCCAGCGGTCGGGGGCGTTGGGTGGAGTGGCGGGATCCTCGAAGGCGCTGTGGAAGCTGAAGGTGCAGGATCGGTCATGTCCGTCGGCATCGGCTCGCACTCCTTTGGAGCGGGCCATTCCTCCTGCCGAATCCCACTGCTTGATGAGCAGCGCCTCGTCGCCGGTTATCGCTGACCAGTAAACCCAGCGATGACGGGAATCGTGTTTGGCGAAATAGTTCTCACCGACCCGGTCCGTGTAGTGGATCTCAAAGACCACAAGCTCTTCCGGACGCACGCTCTGGGCGTCGCAGAGCGCGAGCGGCCGTGTCGCCACTGGTTCAGGCGCAATACTGCGCCAGACATTGATGATTGCGAACCGCCCGTTCCCAATCGCCCGCTCAACCGCTTCGGCGTGGAGAAGGGTCTCACCGTCGGCGAGAGCCGAGCGGTAGGTGTCGTTCAGGGTTGGTGGGCGCGCAAGATCGCGCAGTCGCTGTGGTGCGCTGGTCAGAGTGTAGTCGCCATGCACCAGATGGGCCGGACCTTGCACCTGCTGGCCTCCGGCGATGCGCCGTTTGCCGGACTTGCCGGTGGCGGAGCGGACATTGTGATCAAAGGCTGCGACGGTCGCGGCCCCAGTCGCTGCGCGCACGATGTCAACGCATTCCGGATAGTAGGCCTTTACCACCACATCATGGCTGAGAAAGTCAAGTTCGGGATTTGCAGTTGGCCGCCCGATCAGTTCGAATCCATTGGCCTCAAGCGTTGGCTGCTGGAAAGGCGCGAGCATACGAGCGTCGATGACCGCCATCTCGCGGCTTTCCAGATCGAGGCCCTCGCGGTCACTGTCGCTGCCATCGGGGTCGCGCCTGGTCAGCACCTTGCCGTTTCGGTAGAGTGACGATTCCGCCGAAGATTGCATGTATCGGAAGGCGCCGAGACAAGCGCTGTCAGGGTTCTGTTTGATCGCCGGTTCAGACATGTTGGTGATCCGTTCTCCTCAGGCCACGCAACTTTTGCGTCCAATAGGATGACATAGGCTGCGAAGGATAACGTCTTGGAGGTGGAGTAGGTGTCGGAGCGAAGGCAAGACAATCGAGCCCATAACCTGAAGGTCGCAGGTTCGAATCGTACTCCCGCAACCACCAAGCGCCCCACACCGTTCGACAGATGTGGGGCGCCTAGTGTGTGCTCAACGGTTTAGTTCAAGGCGCTCGTTAAGCCGGATCCGGCCACGCAAAGTCTGGGCGTAGACCTTCATGGACAGCACGGCCGTCATCTGGCTTCGGGACGCCAGTGGCCGGATCGTAGAAGGCATGGTAGGTCGGGGTTAGGCTCGCCGGATCGTAACCCATCAAGTTCGGTACGATCGCGCGAATACGGCGTTGTTTGTCATCGAGCATGATCGGTGTGCCACAGGTGGCGCAGGTGCAAAGCTCCAGGGGACCGTCTGGATTTTGATCATTGAAAGGCTGACGGTTCAAGCCACCATCGTTGTCGACGTCTAAATCCCCGTGCTTGAAAAATACCACGTGGGTCGTCGGTTGACCGGTAACTCGCTTGCAGACGGAGCAGTGACAGGTGTGGTTGTCGACCGGTTCTTTGTCTGCGTGCGTGTGGATATGATCGCATCCTCCGGAGTACTTATTTGACATTTGTCTCCTCCTCGCTGAGTTGGATCGTGTCTCGGGTCGTGTGGAAGAGCCTCTCGTCCTACGCGGTATCCGGCGGGTAGGGCCGGGCTCTCAGGCTGCCACAGGGACAGCTTGACGGTCAGATTGTCGCTCACGGGAGCGATGGATTCCAGCGCCATGTTTCTCCTGGAGACGGCCCACTCGTCGTTCAGCTCGAGAAGGACGGCACGGACGAGGCGGGTGATCGTGTCTGTGTCGGGGGAAGATGCCGACGACGTTGGTGCAGCGCTTGATCTCGGCATGGAGCCGTTCGATCGGGTTGAGGCCGCGTACGGTCCGCGCCGCCGCGCGGTTGAGGGTCTCGCTCACCCATCGCGATTGCGCTCAGTCGGTCAGCTTTACGACCGGCCACGGGCGATCCGGGGGGCTTACGGAAGACCTGGATCGGGCCGGCATCGCGGATCCGAAAACGACGAACATGTTCTACATGGCAGGTCGCACGGCCAAAGTAATCGCGGAGCACCTGTGGAAACATGGATTGCCGGCAGCAACCCCGGTGGCCTCAATCTCCGCCGTGACGCGTCCCGAAGAAGAGGTCTTCCACACGAATCTGGGCGATATGTTGGAACAAGACATGCCTTCTGTATCCGGGCCAATCCTGGTTTGCGTAGGCGACATGTTTTCCGTGGCAGCCAGACGGGCAATGATGGAGCGCGACAGTGGAAGGGCTGCCATCCGGTTTGCTGAGCGCAGGTAGGGTTGCCATCGTGACGTCGGCTTTTGGCCCAGGCCGTCTAGGAACTCGGGATTTAATTTGACTGCAGTGTGCATTATTGGGTCTCGTGGACGGATCGGCTCAGGTATGGGTGCGGGGATTCGCGGGAGAGGATTTGCCCGAATCACGCGACGCCGACGATGTTTGTGGTGCGACGATGTCCACGAAGATGACGGAGACGGATTGGGAGATTGCGCTGGAGGTTTTCCGACTGTGCCTTCTGAGGCGCGAGGCGAAGGATGGTGGAAGCGCTCGCACCCGCTGCGGGGGCAGGCGCCGGCGCACGATGCGCTTCACCACGAAGCGCCTAAGGCGTACTCCGACTTCTCGGCGATGTCCTCGCTCGACCGCTTGACACGGCCGCCGCAATCGGCGCTGTTCTCGCTCGGCGTCAGAACGGTCTCTTCGCGCGGCAGGCGCTCGGGCAGGGGACGGCGCTTCGCCTGTTTCTTCGCTCCGGGCGTCGGTTCGGGGAGTGTCTCCGCCGCCCGGGCGATCTCTTCATCCGCGATCCCGAGTTCGAGTTGGTCGAGGGTCTCCGACTGGGCTCCAAAGCACAGCCGGCGCAGACCCGCGAACTGGTGCTTGAGCTTCTCCATCAGAAGATCGCGGTTGCGCAGTTCGGCCCGCGAAACCAGCACCATCGACTTTGGCGCGGCGACATCGTCGGGCAATGCCTGAGCGTCATCGAGCATGACGGCACCTCAGCGGAAAAGGCCGCCAAAGGGAAGCTCAAACAGTAGTTAATCTATGGTCAATAAACATATTAGCAGCTTGCGACGAGGGGTCGCCAAGTGCGCTGCGGCGCCTGCCAGGGCAGTGTGCAAGCTCGTGGTATAGGAACGGCCGCCCGGCGAGGCTGCTGTGCTCTATCTGGCGGGCCTTCAGGACTTCTGCGGCTGGCCGACCGGTACCTGTGCATGCCGTCTTGGAGCGCGGACATCCATGCGGAGTGGATCCGGAGCCTCCTGCCCGACCTGCCCGACCCCGGCGACTGGCATGTGCTGGCGGCCGTCCGCGGGCACCGCGCGCATGAGCATGATTGTGGAGATCGCGCCCAAGCTCACGGACGACCGCACTGCAGGCTTCCCGATGCATTCAGCGCACAGGCGCCCCTGCGCGCTTCAGCACTAAATCAAGCCTCACGCCGGTGGCAACCGGCGAGGGGCCTTAGGCGTTCGTCAACCCTGTTGGCGGAGACTTTCCATCAATTCGGGAGGCGGGGCCCAACCTTCCGGAACTTGAAGGTTGAACGTTCCCTGTTTGATGCCGTCGGCAGTGGCAGTGTCGAAGGCGACAATCAGCGCTGCGCGCTCAGACTCCGATAGCGGCTTAAGGAGGAGGTCGCTGTCGATGAGCGGGTCGTCGTTGAAATACATCTGCGTGGTGACCCCCGGATTTAACGGCGGGTGCACCTTGAAATGGATGTGTGCCGGACGGTACCAGTCGCCGATTGCCGCATAGGGAGCCGGGCGGATCGTGCGAAATCGGTATTCGCCGTTCTGATCAGCGACAATGCGGGCATAGCCCTGAAAATTGGGGTCAAGCGGTGCTGGATTGCCGTCTTTCGGGTGGTCATAGCGGCCATGCACGTTCGCTTGCCAGATCTCCAGCACGCAGTCGCGGATCGGGTTGCATTTCGCGTCCTGGATCTGGCCGACGACTTCGATCACTTCGCCGGTGGCCCGGTCGCTCCCGTTTGCGATGTGGGTCAGGTCCCAATCCTGCTCTCCGGTCGTGTACGGGTAGAACGGTCCATCGATCTGGTACGCAGTCACAGAGCAGGCCGCTCGGGCCGTCCCTGCGGTTGCGACAGCGGCGGCCGCCACCCCGAGTCCCGACAGCATGCTGCGGCGGGACAACTGGCGCCGTGACAGCGAGCGTCTCGTCATGTTCATCGTTCTCCTCCGAGTGCTGCATCCGGCGGCCCCGCGGCCATCCTTAGGTCAGGATGGAGCCTAACACGGAACCCGGCCGGCAGTTTGTCTCGGAACCCTGTTGTCGACGGATGATCCTGAAACTGTCGGTCGGTTCTACGAAACGCCAACGTTTGGCGAATACCGTCACAAGACGGTTGCGGATGAGTTCCCATTGCCGGGGGCGCAGCCGTCTGGCGGGACTCTCTGTGTTGCTGATTGGCGTCGCGCCTAGAGGAACGCCAGAAAGCCCGAGAGCGTGACCTGCTGACCCGGCTGGGCGGGCGCTATCCGGCGCTCACCCCGCACCTCGACGACGGAATTGCGCTCGCCATCGATGGCGAGATCCACTGGGATGCGTTCCTTTCGCTCGTCGGGCCGGATAGCGAGGTGTACCTGATGCCCGAATTCTACGAACGGCTGACACCGGCCATCGTCGTTCGACCAAACAGAGGTTTGCATCAAGTTGTGCGCCCCAGCACCGGACGGCGCCCGTGGGCGGCATCCGCAGGCGATGCGCCCGAACGAAACAGTAGCCTGAGCTCTGGATGCGCGTTGGTGGGTCATGGAAGGGGCGGTGAATTGCACCATTTGTGAGGAGTTGCTCTACACGATGGAGCGCCGCGCCCTACCACCGCGCCACGCTGCATTCGCGCTGGACGCGTATGCTGTCCAGATCGACGGCGAGGTCGCAATCGATGGCGACGTGCACGTGCGCGGCAAACGAACAGCTCCGCCGCATCGTTTAGCCGCCTCTGTATCTCCGTTCGCGCCGGTTCCGAGTAGAACCCGCCCGACCATCGCTTGAACCCTGGTTCGCCGAGCACCTGGAATGCGTACCAGGCACTTCACCGTGCGGCGACCGCGACAGCGAAGGTCAGCTCCAGGACCGTTTCAACCTGCGGTTTGGCTGCTGCCTTCCGGACACTAAGCGGGCGGAGTTTCGGCGCTCCGAACAAGTGGAGCCGGGTTGCGGCGAGCAAGAATATGAGCGGCAAATGCGTCGTGACTGCTCGGACGTGCGCGGAGTGGTTCCGGATAGCCGTGGTGCTCCTGCGCGTGCGTCAAGCCCAGCCTCCGGCGAAAGGCATGACGTGTCCGGTGATGAAGTCGCTCTTGTCCGAAGCGTAAAACGCGACCAGCGCGGCCGCCTCTTCAGGTTTACCGAGGCGCTTCAGCGGAATATTCCGGGTCATCTTCGCGAGAGCTTCGGGATCGTTAACCAAACGGGGCGGGAAATAGGTTGGGCTCTCGACGTAGTTGGGCGCGATTGCGTTGACTTGGATGTTGTCGCGGCCGAGTTCCTGGGCGAGCGAAACAGTGAGCGCGTTGGTGGCGCCACGCGCCGCCACGTACATCGAGTAATTCGGCAGTCCCCTCAAGGGCGTTGCTGAAGTGATGAACAGGATCTTGCCTTGTTTCCGCTGCTTCATTCGAGGTACGACGGCACGAGCAATCTCGAACGGAAAGATCACCATCTCCTCCAGCGCCGAGCGGAGGTCGTCCGGGTTGGCCGTTTCGATGGGTGCCCGAACCGCGGCGCCCGCGTCGTTGCAGACGACCACATCGACGGGGCCGCAGGCCTCGCTCGCATGCGCAACGATATCGCCGGGAGCTTGCGCACGAATAACGGCGACCTCGGGATTGGCCACGGCGAATCTCCTTGCCGATGCGGTGTCCGCGAAACTCTTGTCGTGGCAGACCACCTTCGCTCCCTGGGTCGCGAGTTCGGCCGCTACGGGAAGGCCTACGAAGTGTTGGACGTTGGTGATCAGGACGACACGATCCTTCATTGGGCGACCTCTTCCTCCGAGAATCCCGTATGTCTGTCGGAGGCCAATGACCTTGAGGACGTGACCATGCCAGCCAGGAGGAACACGCTTCCGACACCACAAAGCCATTGACAGGCTACTACGGTGCCACAACAAGCGCAGGAAGGTGTTGGCGTCGGCATTTGCATTCGACAGGGACCGTCATGCCGCAATCAGCTCAATTCAGCGGGCCCGGACTGGCAGCGCTGACTCCGGGCTGCCATGCGGCCGAGCAGTTTCCCTTGGGGTGGCGTGTATCCACTACCGATCCAGCGAGTCAGGACGCGTCACTGTCAAACCGTTGCCGGTCGGGGCGATTGGGAGGGACAGGTGCGAAGTTCCACGCGAATCAAGGACGGAACCGCCCCTGACCGTTAAGTCCGGCCCAGTTATCGGTACAGGGCTTGTTCTGCGGTCAGGCCGGCGAGGCGGCAGGGGCGCACGAAAGCAGGGGCGGGCTGGGCAGCCAGATGGCCGATGCACTACATTCGACCGGAACCCGGCGTTGGCGGCCGGCCACTCCATCATGCAAGGCAAGACGATGGCTGCATTCCTCATCGTGCGCGCGGAGGTGGACCCGGCCGTCAGGGACGCGTTCGACAGCTGGTACCAGAACGAGCACCTGCCGGAAGCCGTCAAAATCTTCCGCGCCACGGGCGCCCGGCGCGGTTGGAGCGACGTGGACGCGAACGTGCACATCGCCTTCTATGAATTCGTGGACCTTGCCGATGTGAACCGGGTGATGGCGTCCGACGCGCTCAAGCAGATGATCGGCGAATTTGACCGACACTGGCGCGGCAAGGTGACACGAACCCGCGAAGTGGTGGAATTGATCCAAGAAATTTGAACGGCGTCGCCCACCGTTGGTCGAGGGTCAAGAAGAAGAAGCCTGACTCTGGCGCACGCATTTTGGGTCCCGCCGGTTCTCTTCTCCCGCGTCCGGCGTTCGCGGAGGAGTGGAGGCGGTTGCCTTACAACCCGCCGGCCAACGACATTCCCGGAGCCTCTGGGGGCACGCGCGAGGCCAGCAGCAGGCTCTTGTGGCTGGTAACTAGTCCAGTGGCCGGGGGGGAGGGACGGCCTTCCTCCCAACGGCGGGACGTCTAGGTCCCATTGCTCTGACGCACGTGCGCAACACCGGCTGCCGTGTCGTGAGACTGTCTGGATCCCGAAGGAATGCTGCGAGGCGCGGGCAGCATCTGATGGGCGCTTGATACGTCGATGGTGGGTCCGATCGATAGGCCGGAACACCTTGCGGTTGCCTTGATGTTGCGTTCTTCGAGGCCCCGGGTGCACGGCGATATGTTCACGCTGCTGTACTGAAGCAACGGCAGGGCGTTCGGCACGAGTCTGCGGCCCCTCACTTCGCCGCCGGGTATCTGTGATCGCGGCCGGTCGAACGAACGCGTGTTATCCGGACCGGCCTTCTTCAACGGATATCATCGATAGTTCCCGACACAACCGCTTGATGCCCGGCACCCTCTGTCAGATCTGCAACTGCGCTAGGGCTGCAGCTTCCGGCAGACGAGTTCGAATGGCACTGTCCGGCGCTCCCTCAGCGCGCGCGCTGTGTTGGCCATTGCTTCTTCGGCGAGATCGCCATGAATGAGCGAAACGGCGCGGTGTGGCGGTTCGCCCCCACCTTCGACCACGGCGCGCGAGCGGGCGCCATAGGCGAGCGCTTCCTCCGCCGTCTCGCGCATGCTCTCAACGGTGAAGCCCGCCGCTGCGAGGTTCGCGCGGGTTTTGTCCGGGGTTGCGAGGAAGCTCGATGAGGCGGTTCGAGCCCACGGGGTTGGGTAGTCCGGCTCGCCTCCTGGTCCCAGCGCGATCTCCGACAAACATAGCCACGCGTCCGGTTTGATCACGCGGTGGATCTCGCGATAGAGGGCGCACTTGTCGGCAATGTTCATGGAGACGTTCATCGAGTAGGCGCCGTCAAACATTGCGTCGGCGAACGGCATTGACAGCGCGTTACCTTGCTCGCAGGTGACGCGTTCCTTGAGCCCAAGCAGTGCCGTGAGGTGCCGGGCTACGTCGCAAAATTCCCTGGTCAGGTCGATTCCGCTGACCCGGCAACCGAAATGTCGCGCCAGATAGCGCGCCGGCCCGCCAATGCCGCTGCCGACATCCAGAAGATGATCCGTCTCAGAGGCCTGAATCAACGCCGCCATGTCCTCGGTCGCCTCAATGCCGCGGCCATGGAATTGGTCATAGGGGGCCAATGCCTCGAAGGTCGGCCGCTCCGGGTCGACCCCGTCTTTTCGGAGAGTTGCCTCAAGCCGTGCGAGCAGCTGACCGCTCGTGTAATGGCTGGAAATATCGGTCGTCATGCTCACGTTCGGCTCATTCCCGCATTTCATCGCGGACTTTAGCAGGCTTCCGCCGCCCGCTTCCGCGCCCCGATCGCGCCTGCAATTGCCTTGCGTTGACGCCGATGTGGCGCATCGAGGCCGTGGCTTGGAGGACAAACGCTCGATTGCACCATCGCGGCAATGCACGTTTTCCTTTGTTCCCGCACATCGAGCTGTTGGTCGCGATCAAGTTCGCGTAGCACTTGTGGTGTGCCACAATCGGCTCCAAGCATGAGCGGAACCGCAGCCTTTTTTGCTTTGGGCGGCCGGCACTAGCCCTGCGGAGCGATCGCGACACCGTGACGTGTCGCCGACTCCCACTCGACGGTGCGGGGCGGACAGGTCCTGCAGGAGGCGCCCGGTTTGCCGATCGTACATTTACGGGTGCACCGATGGTTTATCGGCGAGTCCGGGACTCGGATCAGGCGATTGACCTGTCAAGAACGGTCCGGAATGTGAGCCGGCAGGGCCTTCAAAAAGCGCGTGTTCTCGATTAACGGAACCCCAGGATGTGGGGTCAGTTTGCCGGCTCACGTATGGACGCGCGCAAAGCCAGGAGGGCGCGGCACAACGTAGCGGCAGGCAATGGCCGCCTTCGGTATTCGCCTTTGCGAAAATCGCCCTGCCTGATCAATCCCGCGACCACTTGGTACGGGTCCCCGGCTCGGCTGTGCCGTCAACGCGGATGGAGTCCACTACCTCGTTGAAGAAGCACATTAAGGAAGCAATGCGGGGACATTCGGCGATCGGGCGCGGGTAGCTCCAGACCACGTCTTCGACCATCCGTTCCGGCATGCGGGCACTCCAGTACACGGCCTCGCCCTTGTACGGACAGCGAGTGCGGGTCCTGCTCGGGACCAGCAAGTCGGTTCGCACGTCCTCCGGAGGGATGTAGTAGCGGACTGGGAGATCCGTTTCGTCGAGCCTTCGGGCGCGGCGCGTACTCGCAACCACAATCCCATCAAGCACCACGTCGATGGGGCGAAAACACTCGACCACCGTGATGCTCTTGCGCGGATCGCGGGCATGCACGAAGACCGGCTCGTCCTCCTCCCACCATTCGTCCATGGCATTCCAGTAGAAGGCGACGAGGTCCGTGAGCGGAGCGAGGTGGGAGAAGGGATCGAGGTAGCCCCAGGCGCCGTCCTTGACCGACTTGGAACCCGCGGACACCGTCCAATAGCTGGCCTCTCCCTTGTGCGGACAAGAGGTACGACGGTCGGTAGGGGTGAGGCAATTTTCCCGGACGTCTGCCCGGGGGATGTAGTAGACCGGGAGGTGCCCTTTCTCGAGCATGACCCGAGCGTTTAGCGAGTCGACCACCGGGACACCGTTCAGGTGGGCACGCAGGCGCCGCCCGAGCGGTTCCAGGGAGATGTGGTAGTCGACGGCAGTGCTCCAGACGCCATCGACTCGCACGGCGTGGAGGGGTTCAGCTGAGGTCGCGGTCATGGGCCGGTGCTTTGGATGGTTTCGGGACAAAGGGAAGCGGATTGCCGAGGGACACACGCGAAGCGCGCTCTATAGGCTCGGCGATTGTAGGAATTTCGCGTGTACCCGTGGGCGCCAATCGAGCCGAGCAATTCCCATCGGGCGCGCGATGTTCCGCTCACCGGGAGAGTCGCATCGCGGTTTGGCCGGCTTCGATCTCATCCACCTTCTGGCTGAGCCGGCTGGTATGCGGACTGGGCTCGAAGCCGAGTGCGCGACGCTCGGCTTCGGAACGAGGCACCTGGGGCGATGGCCTTGAAGGCGCGGCTTCCATTGACGACATTCTCGGCTGCCGATTGACCGGATAAGGTAGTGCACCCCGCCGAGATGGGACGGGTCACGAATCAATGTTCGAGGATCGAGAGCTGAAGACCATGGCGAGACCCTATCGCGGCGTGTGGCCGGTCGTTCCGACTATTTTCACCGAGACTGGCGACCTCGATCTCGAGGGACAGAAACGGGTTCTCGACTGCATGGTGGATCAGGGGTCGGACGGGCTCTCCATCCTTGCCAACTATTCCGAACAGTTCTTGCTTTCCGACGAGGAGCGCGATGTCCTCGCCCGGGTATGTATCGAGCATGTAGCGGGGCGAGTTCCGATCGTCGTTGCCGCTTCGCACTTCTCGACCCGGATCGTCGTCGACCGTTGCCGGAAGGCAGCCGCGCTCGGGGCGTCAATGGTGATGCTGATGCCGCCCTATCACGGAGCAGCGCTTCGGGGTACCGAGGGGCAGACGCGCGAGCAGTTCGCCCGCGCGGCCGACGCTGGACTGCCGATCATGGTGCAGGACGCACCGCTCTCCGGGGTGGATCTCAGCGTGCCGTTCCTGGCCGGACTCGCAAGGGAGGTCGACGGGGTCTCCTACTTCAAGATCGAGACGCCCCAGGCAGCAGCCAAGCTCCGGAATCTGATCCGGGCCGGCGGAGAGGCGATTGAGGGGCCGTTCGACGGCGAGGAGGCGATCACCTTGTTGGCGGACCTCGATGCGGGGGCAACAGGCACGATGCCGAGCGCGCTTGTGCCCGACCTCCTCGGGCCGATCGTGACGGCGCACAGCGAAGGGCGCCGGGACGAGGCGGTCGCGGCGTACGGCCGCGTACTTCCTCTCATCAACTACGAGAACCGCCAGTGCGGCCTGCGTGCCTGCAAGTCCGTGATGCGGGAGGGAGGAGTGATCCAATCGGATCACGTGCGCGCGCCGCTCGGCCCGCTGGCCCCGGAGGTTCGGTCAGGGCTGATGGAGCTTGTTCGGCCACTCGATCCGGTTGCTGCTCGCTGGGGCCTCTGACACGGAATCTGACCGGCGGCGGCCCGGCTCGACCGCCCGGATTCAGGTGCGGTTTTCCTTCACCGCGAAGAAAACGTCGTAGTCTCGGGTCCGGATGCGGCAATCGGTTCTCGCCCGCTCTGGAAACGTGGACGGGCCCGCACGCAGGAAGCGAGGAACGACGGAGGGACCGTCCCGCGACCGCTGATCTCCGCTTGTGATCCCAAGCGCAGCCAGTTCACAACTCCGCCGCGTTCGACCCGATGTCCGGTATCTAGAGCTTCGGTGCGGCATTCGAGCCGTTACACAAAGCCCGCCGGGTCAGCCCAGCCATGGGCGGCAACCCGTCTCCGCCAACACCGAAGTGAGATCGGCGGTCTCGTCGGCGGCGGCAAATTTCTCGCGAAGCACGCGAAGCGAGCGCGCATGGTAGCGCTGCGGCTTCTGGATCCAGCGGTCTCCTGCCAGATCAACCTCGAACTCCTCAGTTCCTTGGGCGATCGCCCTCGCATTGGCGTCCGACCAGGGAAGGAACCGCGATCCCACCTCCCCGGAAAGTAGCGGCATCATCGTCGCTGCCAGAGACGACCACGTCTCGAACGTCCCCTCGCTGTTCGGGTTCTGCATCCGCCGGCACCAGTCGAGCGTGCGCGGCGGGATGAGGCCACTTCCCGTCGGATCAGTCGAGGCCTGCCAGATCTGGGCCGCGATTCCGAAATCGGCAAACGCCGGCCGGTCGCCGAATAAATACCGACGTCCGTCCAGATGCCCCTCGAGCAGCTCCAGCTGGTGGGAGAAGGATGCCTCGATCACCGGCGCCGTCTGCGCGGAGGAGCCGACGAACCAGACCCGCGGGACCATGCGCTCGCGTATCTGTCGGGCGCGCTCGGCCACGGAGTCGCGGTCTGCTCCCGGCATCATGGATTGGGCGATGCGCTCTGCTGCGGACACCTGGTCCGCCTCGTCACGCCACCGATAGTGAAACATGTGCTTGTTGCCCCATTCGTCCCCGTACTCCTCCAGCAGTGTGGAGAGGAAGGCAAGCATCGGGGGCTCGGGCTGGATCGCTGGCTCGGGAAACATCGCGTCGAGGCGCTCCAAGATGGGGGTGGAGTCCTGGATCCCCTCGCCCTCGGGCGTGATAACCAGCGGCACGAGTGGCAACCGTGCGTGGGCCTTGTATTCGGCTTCGGTGTCGGGCGTTCGCGTCAGCCACTCATGCGCGATGTCCTTGTACCGAAAGTACGCGCGAACCTTGACCGAATAGGGCGAGAGTTCGGAACCAAAGATGCGATAGCTGGCCACGATCGACGCCCTCCCTGCTGCAAGAGCCGACCTTGCCAGTGAGTCCGTAGCGAGGGCAAGCCGCATGGCCAATTCGCCCACGGAATGAGCCGCGCAGTAGAGGCGCTTCCCGGACAGACGGGCGGGAATGGCCCGATTCCGCGACTCAAGAGGCTGGTGTCGAGAGGACGGGCCAGCACGGGATGCGTTGTGGCAGGGAGCCCCGGCTGATAGCGTTCTTTTGTCTCCAATACCACCCGGGATATGAGCGATGACCTTCGACTTGCTGATCCGAAACGGAACCCTGGTGGACGGCTCCGGCATGCCCCGCTATCGGGCGGATGTAGGAGTAAGGCAGGGACGGATTGCCGAGATCGGCCAGATCCGTAGCCCCGCCGACGAGACGATCGACGCCGAGGGCATGATCATCGCACCGGGCTTCATTGACGGCCATACCCACATGGACGCGCAGGTGGCGTGGGACCCGGCGGGCACCTGCTCCTGCTGGCACGGAGTGACCAGCGTGGTGATGGGTAATTGCGGATTTGCCCTGGCGCCCTGTAAGCCGGAGGCGAGGGACTGGTTCGCCGAGTGCCTGGAGGCGGTCGAGGACATCCCCAAGGAGGCCATGGTCGCTGGCATCGACTGGCGCTGGGAGACGTTCCCGGAATATCTCGACGCCGTTGAATCGTTTCCCAAGGCGATCAATTACGCCGCCTATCTCGGCCATTCGGCCCTCCGGATGTACGCAATGGGAGACCGCGCTCTTGACCAGGAGGCCGACGAGGATGACCTGAAGCGCATGGCGGATCTGGTCCAGGAGGCGCTCCGGTCGGGTGCGGTGGGGCTGTCGTCGTCGCGGGCGACCACCCATGTCCGGCCGGACGGTGGTCCGGTCGCCAGTCGCATTGCGAACTGGGCGGAGATTGCCCACTTGGTGGATGCGATGGCCGAGCTGAATGCGGGCATCTTCCAGGTCGGGCCCGACATCTCCGGTGGAGAAGCGCAGCGCGCCTGCCTCGAAGAATTGCGCAAGATTGCTGTCGCGAGTCGGCGACCGCTGATGTTGGGAGCCCTCTCGACCAGCCAGGGCGACAGCCCCAATCCGCTGCAGTACCAGTTTGCATGGATGGACAGGGTCGCGGCCGAGGGTGGTAGGGTCTTCGGACAGGCCACCACCCGGTCGATCAATGCCTTGTTTTCCTTGAAGTCGTATCTGCCGTTTGACGCACTTCCGGTTTGGGATGAAATCCGGAACCTGCCGGTCGAGGAGCAGAAGGCCCGCTTCCGTGATGCGGAGGCCCGTGCCGGTCTCGTCGCCGCTGAAGCGGCGATGCGCCCCAGAGGAACCGAGTTCCAGGGAGGTGGTGCCGCGACGACTGACCCGCGGAAGCCGGACTACGCCAACCTCTTCCCGATGTTCGACGTGAAATGGGACGATCCCAGCGTTGATGACCTGGCGCAGTCTTCCGGACGCAGCCCCGTCGAGGTGATGCTTGACCTGATGGTGGAAAACGAGGACCTCGTCTTCGTCCAGCCGCTGGTCAACGAGAAGCCGTCAGAAATTCGCGAGATGCTGGAGAACCCACGCACGCTCGCAACGTTTTCCGATTCCGGTGCCCACGTATGCCAGGAGATGGGCTCGTCCCTCCAGACGCATTTGTTGAGTTACTGGGTGCGCGACAAGCAGGCATTCACGCTGGAAGAAGCAGTGCGCATGCTGACCTTCGAGAATGCGACCGCCTGGGACATGCGCGATCGTGGTCTGCTCCGCACCGGATTCGCGGCCGACATCATCGTTTTCGACGAGAAGGCAGTCCAGCCGCGCCTGCCCACCGTCGAATGCGACCTGCCGGGTGGCGCTCGCCGACTGGTGCAGAAGGCGGACGGCATCGGTGTCACGGTCGTCAACGGAACGGTCACGCTCCGGGACGGGGAGCCCACAGGCGCGCATCCGGGCCAACTCATCCGCGGCCAGGGCGCTCGCATCTGAAAACGCTCGATGACGCGGGCGCACGAAGCGGCCCGGTAGCCAACTGATCCCGTTGCGCTTGCCGTCCTGGAGACGGACTGTGCACAACCGGCGATGGCTCCTGGTGGCCTTCCGTTCGTGGGCGGCCGTGACGCTCAGCCTGGGCGGGAGCCGAAGGGCCGACATCGCGCGCAACTCCAACGGACTTCCCCGTCTTCCATAAGGCCCGCACCATTCAGCGGTGCGGGTCCCGTCTGTTGGGACCGGCCCAGGGGAGTGAACGATGGTGATTTCGGCGCAACATCCGGAGCCCGCGGACGCAGCCGTACGGCGCGCGGCAGAGCCGGTGATGGTTTACCCCTCGGATAGCCTGCCGCGCTACGACAGGACGTTCTACGAGACCGTCCGCAGCGGCATGGCCCTGGTTGACGAGATCACCGTACCTCCCCGTGACGCGCGGGTTGTGGAGGTCCCGGCAGGTCACCTGATTCGAATCGTCACCGCTGCCGGATCGCAGGTTGGCGATCTGAATCTATGGAACGCGGCCGATCTATCGGAACGGTTCTACAGCGGCAAGACGCGCGCGCTCCACGGCACCCACGTCAGCACCGGCGATCGACTGTGGAGCAGCCTTCCGTGGCTACGCCCGATGGCCACCATCACGTACGACACCCTGGACTGGTACGGCATCGACGAGTTCGGGGCCGGCGTCCACGACGTAATCGGCACGCGCTGTGATCCCTACACCAACCGCCTGCTGGCGGGTGGGGACTATCATTACTGCTGCCACTCGAACCTGACCCGTGCCCTGGCCGCAGTGCTGGGGCTGTCGCCGGCCGAAGCAGAGATGCACGTGCATGACGTGGTGAACCTATTCATGTGCACTGGTTACACGCGCGGAACGAATCAGTACTTCATGAAGGCAAGCCCGGCGCGCGCCGGCGACTTCATCGAGCTTTTTGCGGAAATCAATCTGCTGGCAGGGCTTTCCTCCTGCCCTGGCGGGAATTGCGCCGCCGGCCATTCCAGCGACCGCGCGACCTGCTATCCGCTGCGGGTGGAGATCTTACGGCCGCGGAACGAGCACTTGGCGGATTGGCACCCGGCAGAGCCCAACGGTTACAGCGGTGGTCACGGCGCTACGTGAGCGTGAGGCGCTCTACGCGCGCCACAGAAACTTCGGATGGTGACAGTGTCAGCGGGCGGGTTGCCTTCGGGCGCGCTGCCGTCCTCGAGTTCAACGCACACGCTATGCGCTCCGATCGTCAGGGCTTTTCCGAAACATCTCCGGCCTCAGGCCCGGGTTGGAGATGCGTCATTGGCGGGGCAAGTTCTGGCCGAGGGGCCTGTGCCCGGTGCGAGGGCGGGCTTGGCCGCGCGTCGGCGTAGCGTTCGCTGGAACCCTCGGCCACCTGGCACCGCCTGGCACTGCCGGACAATGAGCCGGAGTTCGCGCTGGCGGCGCCCTGGGGAGGAGAACTACGGCGTTCTGGCCGCCACGAGTGGCTGCTGAGCGGAGGCAGTACTTTACGCAGCGGCAGCCTCCGAACCACGCCAACGGCTTCCTCCACCCTCGGCCCACCACATGGCGACAAGGGTAACCGCCGCAAAGCATGAGAAGGCACCGACCTGGGCATGAATGGTCCCATTGAAGCTTTGGCCTACCAGGCCGCCGAGAGGTACGGAGATGAATGTGGAAAGCGATGCGACCACCGCCGCTCCCACGCCGGCAACACGGCCGAGCGGCTCCATCGCAAGGGCGTTCAGATTCCCGAACACTAGACCGAGGCAGAGAAAGACGGCCAGCAGGTAAGCCATGAAAAACCAAAGGGGCGGGAGCCCGTCGCACGCGAAGGTGATGGTCCAAGCGAGCACTGAGATCAGCGCGACGGATCTGGCCCCGATCTTGGAAAGCCGGCGCATCCCATGCCGCATGACGAGGCGACCGTTCGTGAACGCGCTGAAGCCAATCGCAAGCGCGAGCGCCCCGAAATAGACCGGGAAAAGTGCGCCCGTGTCGTACGCCTCCTGAAAGATCTGCTGGGCAGAACTCAGGTAGGCGACGAAGGGTGCAAACACGAACCCGGCAGCGAGGGTGTATCCGAGAGTTGTCCGGTTTCGCAGGATTTCGGTAACCGCTCGGCCGATGGCTAGCAGAGAAAAGGACTGTTGCCGTTCGGAGGGAAGGGTTTCGGGCTGCCGGAGCGTAAACCACGCGAGCGCAACCGCGGCAATGGCGAAAAACGTGGCGAATATGGTGCGCCAGCCTCCGAGCCACATCAGCCCCTGTCCAAGCAGCGGGGCCACCGCAGGGACGACGATGAACACTGCCATCACGAACGACATCAGCCGAGCCATGTGTCGACCCTTGTACTGATCGCGCACTAGGGCAAGGGTCACGACACGTGGCCCCGCTGCCCCGACCCCCTGGAGGACGCGTCCGGCGATCATCGCTTCGAAGGAGGACGCAAGGACACTTACGAGACTGCCGATCATGAACACGGCGAGTCCGGCCTGGATTGCGGGCCTCCGCCCGACGCTGTCGGAGAGCGGCCCGAACAGTACCTGACCGATCCCAAGACCCACGAACAAGGACGTGATGACGAACTGTGCGTCGTTCCGGTGTAGCAGCCCGAGGTCGTGGCCGATCGCCGGAAGAGCTGGCAGCATCGCGTCGATTGCAAGTGCGACAAGTGAAATCAGGAGGGCGACGAGCGGTACGAATTCGGCGGATCGTAGAGGTGCACCAGCCGCGATTCCGCTCATGGCGCGCATTTTGGCGTCGTAAGGTCCAGCATCGCTCTCAGTCTGTCCACTAGGGAAGACAACGGCAGCAACACCACGACACCATCTGCACGCCAGTTGCTCCTACCGCATCGTATAGGCAAGTGGCGGCTGCGCTGCACGCGGGATTACTACGAAGAAGTCTGACCGCGTGGCCCGCTGGAAACTTCCAGAGGCGCTACTGAGGCGAGGCTAGACCTCTCGACGGGTCGCCTCATGCGGCTCCGGAGACCGGATTGACCGGACGAGTGGTCGCTCTCGGTGGTTGTCTGCCTGCGCCCGATATTTCTTTCTGTCGCAGTCGCATGGACAGAGCTTGCTGTCTCTGTCCGGGTTCGTGTCTCCGGCTTGTAACCCACCAAAAGCTGAACCCGCCCCACGCTTGGACTATGCGTACTGGCGCGCGCAGGTGCGATGCTCGGACTCCGGGTGGGCGAAAACTTGGGCACAGGCAGTCTAAAGGGCGATTGCAGCAGTGGTTTGTAGAAAGGAAGGTGAGGAGCGGTGCGAGAGCGCATCTATTGGCGCTGCATACGGTTTCGTTGTCCAGTAGACAAGAATTGGCAGCTGTTGAGTGATTGCCCTATGCCGCTTATCAGGTTACTTGCTAAATTGTGAGGTTCCAGATGGAGGACAAGATTAGCGGGTGGAGAGGAATGCTTGCCGCGGCCGGTCGCACCTTCACAAATCTCGTACGACGAACGAAGGTCAAGACTCCGAGGAAGAAAGTGGCCTTGTTACGAGAGCACAGGAGGACCCCGGGTGAGTATCGCCGATCTTCGAATTTTCGTTACTTGTTCTAACGCGGCACCGACGTGGCTGACGGACGCTAGGGGGAAAGACGAACCCCGTGCAGGCACTCATCGCCACTGTGGTTCGGAACCGTGGGTTCGCGCACCACGACGCAACTTCTCCCACGGTCTTCCGACCGGGGATTGCAAGGAATATGCCCGCAGGCGAGAGTCGCTTTTTCTGCGATTCGGGAAGTATCGCGTGACGTGCTGGTCGGCCTTGTACCCCCAATAGCGAGTGGAAGCCGGCCGACGAAACGCGCCCGATGTCGGACGCTGCGATCACGCGTGGCCTGATGACCTGCTGTCAGGGCGGCGGCACCCTCGGTTGCGCTCTGGAGCTGGGCCGGCCGGCGCTGGGGAAACGAGCAAGCATTCTCGATCGCTTGTCTGATGGAGGCAGGGGCCATTGCCCTGACCGAGCTGGGCGGCCATGTGGGGCTTCTGCTGGTGGCGGCTGGTTTGTTCGGCGGGACGTTCGTGGGAGTGACGGCACTGGGCCTCATTCACGCTCGACGTCTGTCGGCTGGCGCCGCGCACCGGGTCCTGGCCTGGATGATCGCCTCCCTGGGACTTGGCCAGATGGCGGCACGGACCCTGGCCGGCATGTTGCACGATGTGTCGGGCAGCTACCTGGCGCCATCACTGATGGCCGCCACCTCGCTCGCGTCCGCCGCTGCGCTGGCGGTCAAGCGCTCGCGGAGCCCGGGCTTTTCGTGACTACGCGTGGCGGATACGACCCGCCCGGATCGGTCAATCGACGCCTGGCACCATGCCGCCCGGAAGCGCTGAAAGCCGCCAGCGACGCGAGAACGAGCCGCCCATGGCACATGGTTCAATCGATAAAACCGCAAATTCTGTGTGCACTTCCTTGGACAAAATGATCCGGCCCCACGCTGCCAATTGCCTTGGCGTGGCTGCTGCTACGATGTTGCTCTGCAGGATAGGGAACAGGCGAACTTCACGGACTATGCAAGGACGGGTCCGAGCAAGGTTCTTGAAACGGCGTATGTACGCTGGCGTCGCGTGTGCAGCCTGCGCACGTCGATGATCAATACGGTCGGAATCGTCAACAACAACGTCTCGGACCCGTTTTACCGGGCGCTGTTCGCATCGCTGGATGAAGTTCTCCGGCGCCACGGCCGGACGCCACTTCTGTGCCGCACGGGTGAGGACGTCTCCCGCCAGACCAAGTTCATCCGCAGCCTGGCCCAGTACAACGCTGACGGCCTGATCGTCTTTCCGGCCATCGGTTCCACTCCTATCGACTTTCCGTCGCCGCAGACCCGGCTTCCGCCGACCGTGTTTGTGTCGCGCATCGTGTCCGAACTCGAGTTCGACCATGTCGTCAACGATGATCGCACGGCAGCCCGGATTGCCACGGAGCGTTTGTTGAGCCTCGGTCACCGGCGCATCGCAGTTGTGGGCGGGGACCCGCGCATCAGCTGTTTTCGTGAACGGCTCCGCGGATACCGGGAGGCTCTCGGACAGGCCTGCGTGGCATTCGACAGCGCCTTGGTGCGGTCGACCTTCCCAAGGCTCGGGGCCGGCTTCGATGCAGCTCGATGGATCGCGGAGCTCTCGCCCCGGCCGACGGCTGCAATCGCCTACAGCAACCTCGTCGCGCTCGGCCTTTTTGCCGGGCTGGAGCGGGAGGGCCTGTTTCCGGGGAGGAGCTTTGCACTGATCGGGAACGAGGACGTGGAGGAAACCGCGCTGACCAACCCTCCTCTCAGCGTGACGTCGATTGCCCAGGAGGAAATGGGTGCCCAAGCAGCAGAGACCCTTGTGGAACGCATCTGCAGTCCGGACTCCCCGCCGAGACGCATCGTCCTCAAGCCTGAACTCCTGGTCCGGGGAACCTGCAATGTTCGGAGTCCGGCGGGATCGGAACCTAAGGGGCCCATCCACTTGAGTTGACGACAGGGCGCCGCCCTTGCGGACGCTTTGGCGTACATCAGGCATGTTCCAGTATTCTTTGAGAATATTCCTATATGTTCCTGTTATGATTATGGTATAGTCCGTTCGGGCAACCCCGATGCGTCAGCCGTGCCGACGCCATTGCACCGGACGTACGGGTGCCGTGCCGGTCTCCGGCCCTCCACGGACGCACGTCTGGACGAGGTCCTCGACCTCACGCGCAAACTCTACAACGCCGCGCTGGAACAACGGACCGCCGTCGAGCGGTCCGCCGCGACAACTTCGACTGGTTCGAGGCATTGCAAGACAAGGGCGGCGAAGCGGCGCTGATGGAGATCAGCCGTGCGAAGCCGCTTCTGAAGAAGTGGTGGCGCCGGGGCTCGAGGAGACGGCAGCGGCGCTGGCCATCGAGGAACCGGCCTGGGGCAGTTGCGGGTATCGCATAGGCGCAGGGTGTCGGTCTGGCCGGCCGGGTTGTGCGGCGAATGGCAGCTCGCTTTCGCCATCGACCCAGCGCGCAATGCCCTCCGGCTGGGCTAACAGCCTGTCGGACTTAGCGGGCACTGCTTTCGTAAAGTGTTGAAAAATAAAGATATTCGTGAATCGACGCATTCCAAGGTTGAAAAGATAAACACAGAATAATCAAAGACTTACCATAATCTGAGGTCCTAAGTCCGACAGGCTGCTAACCTTGAATTGGCGATCAGCAAGTCTAAACGGCGCGGCTGGCGCGTTTCCGCTCGTGCTCCTTCAGGAAGCGCTTGCGGACGCGGATTGTCTCGGGCGTGACCTCGACTAGTTCGTCATCGTCGATAAAGCCAAGTGCGAATTCCAGTGTCACCGGCACAGGCGTGGTCAAGATCAAATTCTCGTCCGTTCCTGCAGCGCGGATATTCGTCAACTGCTTCGCCTTCAGCGGATTGACTACCAAATCTTGACTGCGCGTGTGGATGCCGACCACCATGCCCTCGTAGACCTTGGTGCCGTGACTGATCATCAACTGGCCGCGTTCCTGCAAGTTGTGCAACGCGTAAGCGCGTGCCATGCCGGTATCGGTCGAAACCAGGACTCCGCGCTGACGTTGCGCCAATTCACCTGCTACCCGAGGTCCATGGTGGTCGAAGGCATGGAACATTAAGCCGCTGCCTGAGGTTTGGGTCAGAAACGTCGAGCGCACTCCGATAAGACCGCGCGTCGGGATCAGATAATGGAGGCGAACGCGTCCCCTGCCGTCCGGCAGCATGCGTTGAAGCTTGGCCTTGCGTGTGCCGAACAGTTCCATTGCCGCGCCCTGATGCTGTTCCTCGACGTCGATGGTGAGCGTCTCCCACGGTTCGCAAATTCGTCCGTCGACCTCCTGCAAGATCACCTCGGGCCGCGAAATGGCAAGTTCATAGCCCTCGCGGCGCATATTCTCGATCAGGATCGACAGATGCAGTTCGCCGCGTCCCGATACTTTGAAACGTTCGGCAGAATCAGTCTCTTCGACACGTAGGGCTACATTGCGCAGCAACTCTTCCTGTAGCCGGTCGCGGAGTTTCCGGCTGGTTACGTACCTGCCGTCTTTGCCGGCGAACGGAGAATCGTTGACTTGGAACGTCACGGCGATGGTCGGTCGGTCGACGGAGAGCGGCGGCAAGGCTTCGACCGCGGCACCGTCACACAACGTGTCGGAAATATTCAGCTTCTCGATGCCGGAGACAGCGATGATGTCCCCGGTCGTAGCCTCTTCCTGTTCGACTCGGCTGAGACCGTGAAATCCCAGGATTTGCATCAGGCGGCCCTGACGTTGGCTGCCATCGGCTGCAGCGATGGTGACCGGGGCGTTGCGCCGCGCGACGCCGCGCTCGATGCGTCCGATTCCGATGACGCCGACATAGGACGAGTAGTCGAGCGCCGACACCTGCATGCGGAACGGTCCCTCGCGGTCGACGGCGGGCGGTGCCACATGGTTGACGATGGTCTGGAACAAGAGGTCCATGTTCTCGCCTCGCCGGTCGGACGTGGCCGAGGCCCAACCCTGCGTTGCTGAGGCAAATACCGTGGCGAAATCG
The DNA here is from genome assembly GCA_965215575.1 of Alphaproteobacteria bacterium. Lineage (GTDB taxonomy): Bacteria > Pseudomonadota > Alphaproteobacteria > TMED109 > TMED109 > VXPW01. The sequence continues at coordinate 74,497 of OZ244069.1, read as the reverse complement.
AGTTGCTCTTCCGTGGCTCCCAGCCGGTCAAACAGATCAAACGTCTGTTCGACAACCCAGTCGGGCCGCGCACCGTGGCGATCGACCTTGTTGACCACGACCACCGGTTTCAAGCCCGCCTCAAGTGCCTTGCGGGTAACGAATGCTGTCTGAGGCATCGGTCCTTCGACAGCGTCAACCAGCAACAGCACCGAATCGACCATCGAGAGCACACGTTCGACCTCACCGCCGAAATCGGCATGGCCGGGCGTATCCACGATGTTGATGTGCCAGCCCCGCCAGTCCAGCGCCGTGTTTTTGGACAAGATGGTAATTCCGCGCTCGCGCTCGATCGCGTTGGAATCCATCACGCGCTCCTGCAGCGGACTGTCGCCGTGGCTGGTCAGTGTGCCGGACTGGCGCAACAGCTGGTCGACCAGCGTGGTCTTGCCGTGATCGACATGGGCGACGATGGCGATATTCCGGAGTTTGTCGGTTTCGGCGCATGCAGGATCAGACATTGATTCTTGGACTCAGAAACATCGCGCGGACAGGCGATAAACAAATGAGAGCCGAATGCCATTGATCGCGTTACGGGACGCGGTCAAGGCAACAGCAGGGGGCATAGCTTCTTGAGCGCCTGCGTCTACGCCCATCGAGAACGAAACGCCAGAACTCAGCGACAACAGGTGGGTGGTCTCAAGGGTTCAGATAGGTGCAAATCTTGTCCTGTGATCATCCGTTGCCGGTAGGTCCGTCGCGAGACTCCGGGCGGTGGACATGAAGAGGGGGGATGCCGGAGACGGGACCCCGATTGTGGGGACAAGACCCGCGGGCTCGCCTTAACCGTGCTGAAACTAGCAAGAAACATTCGGAACAACAGATAGGCGAGCGGATCGCGGCCATTGGTGTGAGCGGTGTTGGCGGTGGCTCGACAGCTAGGGGCGGAACCGCCGGTGTGTGCGAAGTGCGGGGAGGTTGCCAAATGTGGACTGGTGGGTCCGGGATCCGGAACGGCGCACATCCTTGCATACCGTACTGTCGGCAGGCAGATTCGGCGTGAAGCCCGAGCGTCGGGGAAGCGCCTTAGCGCGTCGGTGTTGAATCATTGGACTAGGACAGAGGACGAGGAGACGGAGTATGGCTGCGTACGTCATGGGACGGGTGACGGTGACCGACGGCTCGTGGGTGGAGGACTACATCCCGAAGGTTCAGGCCCAAGTCGAATCGTACGGCGGGCGCTACCTCGCGCGAACCGGCGAGATCGAAAAGCTTGAAGGCCTAGACGAGGTACCGACAGTGGCCGTGATCCTTGAGTTCCCGTCGCCTGAGCGCGCACGCGAATGGTACCAGTCGGCCGAGTACAAACCGTTCCTCGAGGCCCGACAAGCTGGATCGATCGGCAATCTGATCCTGCTGGAAGGCCTGTAGATTTGCGTGTACTTGACCGGCATGCAACGTGTGTCGATCGGGCACTGATCCCAACGCTTTCGTACTCCGCGTTTGCGCGCGAGTTGGTTGGCCTGAACTAGCGGGCGTCTGCGTGCCGCAATATCGCAGCGGGCATCGCGGCGCCGGGCGGGGTGCTCGGACGATTCGATGAGTAATCCCTCACGCGACGACGATGCGACGGCGCGCGAGGCTGCTGCTGTCACCCTTGCGGAGTACGACCGCATGGCAGAGGCCTTCCGCCACGGCACCGCCGACCACGACGTGAGCCAGAACATCGCGGCGCTGCTGGACGCCATCGAGGGCGCGCCGCCGCATGCGATCCTCGATTTCGGTTGCGGGCCGGGCCGCGATCTTCGTGCCTTCGCCGCGCTCGGACATGAGGTCACAGGCTTGGACGGCTCAGCCGAGCTGGTTGCGTTCGCCCGTGCCGAGAGCGAATGCCAGGTACTGCATCAGAATTTTCTGGACCTCGACCTGCCGGCCGCCAGCTTCGACGGTATCTTCGCCAACGCCGCGTTGTTCCACGTGCCGAGCAGCGAGATCGCGCGCGTTCTCGTGGACCTCGCGGCGGCACTGAAGCCCCGCGGTGTGCTTTTCTGCTCGAACCCGCGCGGCACGAACGAGGCGGGCTGGGTCGGTGGCCGCTACGGCTGCTTTTACGATCTGGAGACTTGGCGCGCTCTCGCCTCCGCCGCCGGCTTCACCGAACTCCGCCACTACTACCGCCCACCCGGTCGGCCCCGTGCCGAGCAGCCGTGGCTCGCTACGGTCTGGCGCAAGACCGAAGGGACAAGATCACCCGCATCGAGGCGGTGAAGCTAATTCAGTGGCGATGGGAGATGCGGCGCGGCTCCGTAGAGTGTGTCGTCATGGAGGAAGATATTTATTGCCATTGAACTTATTGAATCTCAAGGACTATAAGGACTTTCCATCGCCTGTACTACCTCCCGTGACGGGATATTCGGGCTAGAATCTCATGCCGACGGCCGGCCAGAATTTCGATCCCGACGAGCTGGAATCCGGAACTTGGCTGACGGGGAGTCCCCGGGACAAGTGAGATCATGCGATACAGTCCCGGGCAGGGAAACTCTGGATTTCCGCCTCGTGTTCAAATCGCTCACCTTCGTCGCTCTGTTCGCATTCGGATGCTGTGCCTGCGTATTCGCGTACGCACAGGGTGCCGAACCGGAACGGCTGGCGCCCCGAGCCTCTATCTCCGAGAAGGTAGAAGAGGCGCGCCTCTTGGTTGCGATCGGCCATTTCGACGAGGTGCGTTCGATGCTGCGGGCTTATCGAGAGGCCGGCTCGACCGACGCCGATTTATTGTTCGTTCTCGGTTTGGCGTCTGCCGGCAAAGTCCAGCATGTACAGGTTCAGGAACCGGAGCGGCAGGCGCTGCTCGACGAGGCCGTCGCAGCCTTCCGTGCGGTCTTGGCCGCACGTCCGGGCTACGTGCGCGCCCGGATCGAACTTGCGACCACCTTTTTTCTGATAAAGGACGACCTAGCGGCGAGGAAGCATTTCGAACAGGCGCTGGCGGAGGAACTGCCCAGTTGGGTCGCCGAAAACATCCGTCTCTTTCTCGCCAGGATGGATGCTCGCAAGCGCTAGACGACGTGCCACGAATTCGATCGACCCGCATTGACGACGATCGGGTCTACGACCCCCGTGAGCGCTTTCAATGGCTGCGACCAGGATTTCCCGGGCTAAGATGACGTCTCGGGAACGGCCGTCGATCTCCTAGGCTATTGCCACTGGGTAGGCGGGCTGGATCAGGTGGCGACAGCTCTCTTCGAACTCGCAAGGTATATCGGTCCACAGAAACCGGTGGCGGCCACGCAGACGGCTCCGATTGCATGGGCACAAAGGCTTGGATACCTGTTGGAGCACGTCGCTTCCAACGAGCAGGCCAGCCTCCTCAACAGCCATGTCAAGGACAAAGGCCGGCAATCGGTTCCACTTCTCCCGGGGGGAACCTGCATGGAAGCGCCACGCGACGTGAGCCGGAAGATTCTCGTCAGTGCCGAACTCGAGCCGGACCTACGATCCCGCGCGACTACATCACCGAATGGCGGGCTCGGGTGCCCCGGGGTGCAAGACGTCCAGGTGGAACAGGACCTTGTCACCAGCCGGGCACTTTCGCAGACGCAGCAGCCTTCCGAGGCGTTACGGCGCTCTGCAAACTTCACATCGATCCTCCGGCTCGCTGCTCCGAGGACATCGACCTTGTGCCGGTCAGGTCTGAGCCGGTTGGGTCGATGATGGGCGCGATAGGGGAAATTCTGATCCCTGGCTCGGACGGCCGCGATGGGATCAGGCCGGAGCTCGGGTGACGTTCGTCTATCGCTTTCCGTGTGGAGACGTGCCGCCGCTGACGCTCCGGCTCAAAGTGGAAGCCGATTCGAGGGAGCACTCCTCGGTCTATGGCTTTACCCGGTTGCCGCTGACTGTGCATTTGCGCTGGTTTCGAGGCAGTGCCGAGATCAGCACAAATGCGCTCGATGAGTTACGGGCCACCAAATGGCGCGCCATGTACCAGCGCCGACGTCGGTCAGCCAAGAGAGCGCGTCAGCAGAGACTACTTTTGGAGGATTTCCAAGAACTGGCTGGCTTGGCCGCGGAGCCTTGTCTGCACTAGCATTCCGGGGCCCCATCGATCGGCGCTCTCCGCTAGTTCGCCTCGACGCGCTCCCTGCCGATGGCGCGATGCGCGACCGCCTTGGAGCTGATCCGGGGCCGGATCGATCCCAAACGAAAGGCAATCTGCCGTGAACTTGTTGTTGACGAGAGCCAGCTCGCCGTGCGCATAGAAAAGGTGGAAACCTTCATCCTCCAGTTGCCGCTGGCCGAACAGACCTTCTATTCCTCGCAAGCGGCGTTTCCCGAACGTAACTCGCTTCTGGTGCGCGTTACGGCCGAAGGCGGGTTGATTGGCTGGGGTGAAGGCGGCCAGTACGGCCCGGCGGAACCCGTAGCCGCCGTGATCAACGAGGTACTGGGGCCTCGCCTGGTGGGCCGCGCCATCACAGCACCGCAAAAGGTGAACGACGAACAGTATTCCTTCAGTCGCGATTTCGGCCAAAAGGGCACGTATATCGAAGCGATTTCGGCCATTGACATCGCGCTTTGGGACCTCTGGGGCCAGAAGCTCGGGCAGCCGGTATGCGAGCTGCTGGGCGGATCGGTCCGCCGGCAGGTCACCGCGTATGCGACGGGCTGCTACTACCCAAATACCTTCCATGACACAGAAGCGCTGATGGCTGAACTCGAAGACGAGGCGAAGGGTTACGCTTCGGCCGGGTTCAGCGCACTGAAGATCAAGGCGGGGCTGTTGAGTGTGCGCGCTGATGCCGAGCGGCTGGCGTTGGTCCGCGACGCCATCGGGCCGGACATCAAGATCCTCGTGGACGCCAACCATGCCTACAACACGCAGACTGCGATCCGGATGGCACGGGAGCTCGAGAAGTACGATGTCCTGTGGTTCGAGGAGCCGGTCGTGCCCGAAGACCGCGTCGGTTATCGCCGGGTACGGGACGCGACCGATGTGCCGGTGGCAGGCGGCGAGGCCGAGTTCACGCGCTATGGATTCCGCGACCTGTTCCTGGGTGAATGCGTCGACATCGCGCAGCCCGATCTCTGCTGCTGCGGCGGCTTTTCGGAGTGGCTGAAGATCCAGGCGCTGGCCTCGTCCTTCGGAGTGAAGATGGTGCCCCATGTCTGGGGATCGGGCATCGGCCTGGCCACTGCACTGCACGCGCTGGCAACGATCCCGCCGTTACCCCACACCGCCAACCCACTCCCTTTGCAGAACGAGCCGGTGGTCGAATATGACCGCAAGCACAACCCGCTACGCGACGACTTGCTTGTCGAGAACTTCATGCTCGCCGACGGCAAGCTCGCGGTGCCGGAAGGGGCGGGTCTGGGCGTGAAAGTGAACGAGGATGTCCTGTACCGCTATGCGAAGAGATAGCAAACGGGAACGTTCCGGGTCGAGAGGACGTGGCAACGCGCAGGTGGCGAACGGATGTGCGCCCCCGGGCGCCGCTCTTGAGCAGCCGCGGGCGTAGCGTGTCCGGGCGGCGGGCTGGAATCAGGGCGGTGCGAGGACGGTGCCGGGCGCAGGTGAACAGGTCGCGTTCGGGATCGGCGGGCGTCGCGGCGACGCGCAGGCCCGGTGGATGCTCACCTGCCGCGCCAGCCGCTCGAACACAAAGCGCAAGCTTCGGGCGGCGCGGCTCTAAAGGCTTCCGCTCCTGGCAAGTTTACGTCGCTTCGACAACCACTTGCGCCCGGAAGAAAGCGACATTTGTAGCGAGGCCGGGCAACACCCACTGAAACAGTCGGACGACTTCGAGGATCTCCTCGGGCGAGGCATCAGCGGCGGCCGAAGCCTGTAGAACCTCGGGGCTTAGCCCTCCTGGATTGGGCAGCGTCGACGCGGTGGTAACGACGGCATCGTGAACTTGGTCGACTATCCCTTCATAGCTCGGGGTTGCCAATCTCTCGCGCAAATCGCCCCACGCGATAGCGAAGTAGCTTGGCCAGCGAGAAAGCGCCCGGTAGTCCGTATTGACAAAGGGCAGCCCGAGCGTCGTCTTGACATCGTCGTAGATCGCACGAGTGTCTCGATCGGCATGGTGTGGCTCGATCAAGACAAACGGGGCAGTGGTTTGCGGACCATGGCGGCCGGCGAACGGCGTCGGGTCCGCGTCGCTGGGAAGGGCGTGTCCTTCCAGTAGCAGTCGGGCCTGGGTTGCCATGAGCGCGTAAGGAAAGTTGCCGTGCGAGAAGATCTCGATCATCTCGGCAATCTGAGAAACCTCACGGGGCGCATAACCGAGCGAGTTCAGTCGAGATCCGATGGGGGGCGGCTCAAGGGCCTGTACGGCCTCCTCGGTGACGGCCCGCAAATGCCGACACGCCGTCACGAACTGTTGGGACATACACAGCGGCCGCACGCCCTGCCAAAGAGTGTCGTAGAAGCGCGGGTAATGTGCGAATGCCATTGTGACAACGCCCATCCAAGGCACCTGAAGGATTGCTTTCGTGTCTTCGTACACCGCTTTTCGCGCGTCCGTCGCCAAGTACTCCGGCAGGGGAGTAATTGCCGGAATTGCTTCCGGCTTGATTCGTGGCAATTGGGCGACGTTCCCGGCAACACCCTCGACCTCGTCCTTTGTCATTGCTCTTTGTTCCTTTCGATCTCCGCCGCCAATGGGAATGGAACTGTCTCCCAAATCAGTCCCGACGCTCAGATCCACCGTAAGGCACAGAGAGGGCTTGGCCGGTCGATCCCCATGACGGTCGGTAGAGAGTGTGGGCCTGGGCGACGTTTCTGACCGCCCGCCATTCGATCAGGTGGAGACCTCGAACAACTAAGCATCGTAAGGTTCTGGTGGTCTGACTCGAGTGGTTTGGTGTCGGGTCGCGGTGGTTTGGGCGTGGATCAGCATGTCTGGTGGCCTGAGCACCTCTCGACCAGACGGTTCACCCCGGACGAGTGCGCAAAGTACTTCTCCGCCGCAGGACACGATCCACATTGATCAGGTTCTGCTTTGGCGAGCCCACTATCGCATCAGCCCGGCCGTCAGCGTCTCTTGAGGTTATGCGTCGGCCGGCACCCAAGGAGCGAGGGGCGTGCCGCCGCAATAGTGATTCTCCGCCGGGTTCTCGCGGAACAGGACATAGATGTCGGTGGCTTCGACGCCCATTGTGTCGTTCAGGATTTCGGCGATGGCGTTGACCAGAGCTTTCTTGCGCTCCGGTTCGCGGCCCGGCCGCAGATCGACCTCGACCAGGGGCACGCCGTCGCCGATGTCGCCGATTACCTCGCGCACGGCGACATAGTCATATTTGGACTCCTTGGGTGCGAGGGTCTTGAGCACCGCCGCCTTGACCGCGGTGCGGATGGATTTCTGTGTGTCGGTGGGTGTGCCGGCGGGGACTTCGACGCGAATGACGGGCATTGGTGGGATCTCCTACTGTTGTCATTGTAGAGTCGGGCGCGATTCTCCCTTAGAAACATTGTGTTGCGCCGGTTCGAACGAGCGTTCCACCCCGGCGGCCGGCATGTGTTGGCGGCGACAATCCGGGGACGGACGGGGGTGATTGTGACCCACAGCTTCCGACATTGCCCGCCCCGACCGCCGGGCCCCCCACGCCCGCGCGCGGCGCAGCATCCCCACGCACACGTCGCTGCTTTGTTCGAGACGGACCCTGACACCGTGTGGGCGGACATCCGCGGGCACCGCGCAGTGCTGGGCAACCCGCCATGGTTGGTAAGCGACGATGTAGCCGCACTCGAACGCCTCGGTCTGCACCGAACAGCGTCGCCGCTTCGGGCGCATCAGGACAAGCTGGCATCTAACAGGCTCGGCCGCGATCGTGGACGCCTGCAGCCAGGGGCCGACAGGCGGCTCGCAGGGTAGTGCGAAGGGGCAAGCACTGGCTGGCCCCCGGCGCGGCGGTTGTGACGGACGGCCTGCCGGACGCTCTCGGGGCGCTTGACACTTTCGGGCAAACAACGCGCCGTGATTGGGAAACCTTTTTGCAAAACTGAAGGCTGCTTTGGCCCAAATGGACGCGGCCAGAGACCGACTATTTCAATCTGACTCTTTGTGACAGTAGCGGGGAGGGGAAAATCAACGGCCGGCGGACTTGGGGTGGCGTGCCCAGCTGCAGTCGTGGACAATGTTCCGGGGCAAAGCCGCGAGTGGGGGAGGCGAAAGAGATGAACGAGGGCGCGACCAGCAACGTCACCGTCGGGGCCGAGACGCTCCAGGAGCTTTACGTCACGATGCGCCGCATCCGCGCCTTCGAGGACAAGACTGCCGACCTCTTCCAGGAAGGGGTCGTCAAGGGCACCGCCCACAGCTACAAGGGCGAAGAGGCGATCGCCGCCGGCGTCTGCGCGGCACTCCGCGATGATGACGTCATCGCCTCCTACCACCGCGGCCACGGCCACTGCATCGCCAAAGGCGCGCGCATCGACCGCATGATGGCGGAGCTGATGGGTCGCCAGACCGGCTATTGCCAGGGCCTTGGCGGTTCCATGCACATCGCCGACATGGAGCTCAACATCATGGGCGCCAACGGCATTGTGGGCGCGGCCATGCCGCTTGCCACCGGCGCGGGGCTGGCCGCCAAGCTGCGAGGGACGGACCATGTGGCGGTGGCCTTCTTCGGCGACGGCGCCTCCAACCAGGGCGTCTTCCACGAATCGCTCAATCTGGCCGCCGTGTGGAAGCTTCCGGTGATCTTCGTTTGCGAGAACAACCAGTACGCGCTTTCTACGTCCTATCGAAACACCACCGCCGTCTCTCAGGTCGCGACCCGGGCGGCTTCATACGAGATCCCCGGCATCACCGTGGACGGGAACGACAGCGTCGAGGTCTACCTGGTGCTGTGCGACGCGGTGGAGCGCGCCCGCGCCGGCGAGGGGCCGACGCTGATCGAGGCGATGACCTACCGCCATGGCCAACACTCGCTCCGCGTCAACCTGCGGGACCCGAGGCCGGAGGATGAGGTCGAATCGTGGCTTGAACGCGACCCCATTACGCGCATGGAGAAGCGGCTAAGCAGCGAGGGCGGCTTCTCCGACGAGCAGCTGGACGAGACCGGCCGAGCGGTGGAGGAGGAGTTGGAGACCGCCGTCACGTTCGGTCGTGAAAGTCCGGAGCCCACGGCGCAAGTAATGCTGGATGCGGTCTACGCCCCCCACGCGGCGCACACCGAGCCGGGGCCCGATACCGAGCGCATGCTTTCCTACCCCGAGGCGCTCAACGAGGCGCTGGATCAGGAAATGCTCCGGGACGACCGTGTCTTCCTCATGGGCGAGGACGTCGGCGCCACCGGCGGCATCTTCGGCGTCTCCAAGGGGCTGATGGACCGCTACGGGCCGGAGCGCGTGCGCGACACACCAATCTCCGAGGCCACGTTCGTCGGTTGCGGCGTCGGCGCCGCCATCGCCGGGATGCGGCCGGTGGTGGAGATCCAGATCTTCGACTTCGTGGCGCTCACCATGGACATGTTGGTTAACCAGGCGGCCAAGTTCCGCTTCATGCTGGGCGGCAAGCCTTCTGTTCCGCTAGTGGTGCGGGGACCGCAAGGCGGCGGCATCCGGCTCGCGGCGCAGCACAGCCAGAGCCTGGAAGCCTGGTTCACGCATGTACCGGGCCTGGTGGTGGTTGCGCCTTCTACTCCCTACGACGCGAAGGGGTTGCTGGTCGCCGCGATCCGCGACAACAACCCCGTGGTCTTCTTGGAGCAGAAGCTGCTCTACCTCGGCGGCACCGGTCCGGTGCCGGAGGAGCTGTACGCCATCCCCCTCGGCAAGGCCGACATCAAGCGCGAGGGCACGGACGTGACCGTGGTCGCGACGTCTGCCATGGTGCCGCGGGCGCTGAGCGCCGCCACCGTGCTGGAGCGTGACGGCATCAGCGTGGAGGTCGTCGACCCGCGCACGCTGCAGCCACTGGACGAGGAGATGATCCTCGCCTCGGTGCGCAAGACCAATCGGCTTCTCATCGTGCACGAGGCCTGCGTTCGCGGCGGCTTCGGCGCCGAGGTCGCGGCCATGGTGGTGGAAAAGGCTTTCGACTATCTGGACGCTCCCGTCGCCCGCTTGGGCGCACCCCACACGCCGATGCCCTACAACGATCGTCTCGAACTGGAAGTCATCCCCTCCCAGGAGCGCATCGTGGAGGCGGTGCGGGGGTTGCTCTAGCCCGCACTTCTCATCAGTTCTGGCAGCCAAGCCGGTAGCCTGTTCGTATATGCGATCAGTGCCCCATTGCTTTGAGCTTACGGCAATCTTTCCGCATCTTGGAGCAGCGTGCCTGCCGGGTAATGGCCTGGCGCCGCTCGACGCAACGGCATGTACCAAGCAGACGGGGTGACGGAAACTGCCCGGTGGCCGACATGATCGAGTTGGCGAATGCCAGTTTGTCGCTACGGGTGTCGCCGGATCGCGGCCCTGCTGCGGGCCTGATCGGCGGACACCACGCCGTAACGGTCGATTGCTATCCGCTTTGACTCACTGCCCGCGCGCGTCTGGATAAGGTGTCGCCGCCGCGCAATGGCTTGCGCTTGCGCCCGGTGCGCGGAAGACGATCGGGGTCACACCGTTTGGTCACGAACCCCGCTTCGGAATCGACGGCCGTATCCGTGAGAAACTCGGACGGATCGGCGATTGCGCAGGATCGAGTCGTTCGGCCGGAAGGAAGCCGGTGTCGCCCTCGAACCCGGCCCGGCTTCTTGTCGTTGCAAGGCCTTCGAAAATGTAGTTACATAACTACATTCGTCACCGGAGGTCTGCCATGACCATCACGACTGTCACCAGTCGCGAACTCAACCAGGATATTGCCCGCGCGAAAAGAGCGGCGAAGTCGGGGCCCGTGTTCATCACTGACCGGGGTAGGCCCGCCCATGTGCTGCTCAGCATCGATGACTACCAGCGGCTGGCGGGCGAGGGCCGCAGTCTCGTGGAAGCCTTGTCGATGCAGGGTCTGGCCGAGATCGCGTTCGAACCGCCGCGCGTGCGTATCGAAAGTGCAGCGGCCGAACTTTCCTGATGTTCCTACTCGACACGAACGTCGTCTCCGAGCTGCGCAAGGTCGGCGACGGCAGGGCCAATGCCCGTGTCACGGCATGGATTTCAGAGCGGGATGCCGCGAGTTTCTATATCTCCGCGCTGACCCTCATGGAGCTTGAGATCGTCATCCTGCTGATTGAGCGGCGCGATGCGAACCAGGGGGAGAGGCTGAGGACGTGGATGGACCGACATGTCCTACCCGAGTTTCAGGAACGCACGCTGCAGGTCGATTCCGCCGTTGCCCTGAAATGCGCCCGCTTGCATGTGCCCGATCCGCGGGCTGAGCGCGACGCGCTGATCGCTGCAACGGCCATGGTGCATGGCATGACGGTCGTCACGGGCAACCTGGCGGATTTCGAAGCGACGGGTGTGGCGCTGATCGATCCTTGGACCGAAACGTGACCGGTGCGAACAGGATTGTTCGCGTGCTCACGAATGGCATGGGCGGGGAAGCTTGGAGCTGTTCAAGCGCTTCAGCGGCGTTGACTTGGAGATGCGGCCGCTCAAGCCGATACGCGCGCCGCTCAGCCTCAGTTGGGGCGACGACGAATCCGCCAAAACCGAGCACGCGCCGATTGCCCGGCTCGAACTTCGAGCGGTTGCAAAACGTCTGCGGCGACAGCACCTCGAGCGCCATCCACAGCGACACCCTTCTATCGATGCGGTGCATCCGGCGGATATCCTGCGAGAGGATATCCAGCCTGCGCCGTCGATCAGCGAGACGCCGTCGCTCAGGCGCTGGGGGTTTGCCGCCAGACTGTCTAGGAATTTCTTAACGAAAGGCAGCCTGTGAGGACTGAGATGGCGGTGCGCTTCGGTAAGTTGTTCGGTAACGGTACCGGGTTCTGGGCCAATCTGCGGCGCATCTACGATCTGGCGCTCGCGGAGCGGACGGTCGACGTCTCTGGGACACCGACACTCGAAGCGCGAACCGGATAGACAAGGGTTCCGGGCAAACGTACGCGGAAGCGGGAGCTTCTCAAGGTTCGGTCACGCAAGCGTATCGGGTCGTAGCGACCTCGCGCGCGTTTGTGCTTGGTCGTCAATCCGGTTGCTGCCAGACTCGTTTGCGGAAGCTCGCTTCATGGTACGTGCTGGAGGCGTTGTACGACCTGTTCATCTTGTGCGGCATGCCAAGCTTCATCCGATCGGATAACGGCCCGGAGTTCGTGGCCGGGCACGTCCGAACCTGGATCGCGACGGTTGGAGCCAAGACGCCTGTATGGAGCCTGGCTCTTCGTGGGAAAACGGCTACGTGGAGAGTTTCAATGCACGGTTTCGGGACAAGTTGCACGACCGGGAGACATTCACCTCACTGCGAGAGGCCCAGATCCTGATCAAGGCCTGGCGGCGCCATTACGACACGGCACGGGCCCACAGCGCCTTGGGCTACCGTCCACCGGCACCGCAACCATTCTGTCGCCAAGCCGCCCTAACGGCGGAGCGAAGCGGAGCTGGACGGCTGGCTTGGCCGCAAAATCCTACCCTGCACTAACGTTCCGGTTGGACCAATCGATCGCGGCTGATCACCGAGACGAAGCGGACGTTGCGCTGTTGCAGGAAGCCCGGTGTTCGCTGGAAGACCAGGGGCATCGGTCCGGGGTACCGGAATCAAGGAAGGCACGGTCAAGGTTGCGCGACCGTGATGACGGATGCACTGGCGTCGGGTTGAGTGGCGCTTACACGAAAACGTTCGCGGGGGACCACAACCTCGGGATTACGCCCGGAACGAGCGCATCACGGTTTGGATTCGGGCGGATGGGCCCGAAACCGGTTACGTCTATCTCGGTATGTCAAAGCGTGCTGGGATCGCTCCACCAACGGTCAGGCGACCGATGGCGCCGGACGTGCCCGAGGGGGTACGCTTTGAATATCTACGGCGTGCACGTTCGGTCTGCTGAGGCAGGTGTGGAACCTGAATCCGGCCCGACCGGTCAGAACCGTGTTTCGCAATGGATGAGCGATGGGGGAATTGACAGCATCACACCATCGCACCCCGAGCGCGGTGAGTTCGACCGGGGGTGGCAACCGGAACTGAGCGGCGTACAGCAGTGCTGTCGCCACTACTGATCGAAGTGATAGATGATCTGATCGAAGCGGTCCCGGGGGAATGTGAACACGAAAATCAGCGGGTCCGGGCCGGTGCACCGTAAGGCGTGCCGGGCCTTGGGCGGGATATAGACGGCGCAGCCCGGGCGAACCGCCGTCGTCCGGCCGGCGATCTCCATCTCGCCACGGCCGCGGACGATGTAATAGATCTCCTCGGGCTCGTGGTGATGAAGCAGGAGCTGTGCGCCAGGCGGGACTTCCGCGATGCCAGTGCAGAGGCCGACGCTCTCCGTGCGTTCGCCGGCGATCAGGAGCTTCCAGCGGATCCCGCTCTTGGTGGCCATGTCGGCGTCGCTCCACCCTTTCCAGTAGAGATCGGCCTGATCGACGATGGTCGCTTTCGTCGTGTTCATCAGCTCTCCTCCTCATACAGGGGTGCCAACGCTGGGTTGCCGCGTGATTTATGTGTTAATTCCGTACGGCACAAGGTCATAAGCCGAATTGCACGGCAAAATACCAATAAAACAGACGTGATTGCAGACGGTTGCGCGTCGCATAATTCAGGGACAAATTCCCCTCACAGTGGAGCGTACGGGAGGTGCTCCGACGGCGCGAGCCAGGGCGGGCGAAGCCCGCCGAGGCGACAGGGAAGCGCGGGCGTGAAGCAGATAGCCCAGAACCAACGGCAGTGTGTCCATCATCGTCGCTGACACGATCAGCGGTGATGGGCCGGCTTCGCCATCACGGATGCCGACACGGACAACGGGAGTGGTGTGAACAGCGATGCCGGAACGAGGCTGCGCGAGGTGGCGGCGCGCATGCCGATGATGGTGAAGCGGCTGCTGCGAGATGCGGTGAGGAAAAAGCGGCAGTGGCGTGGCCGGCGGTGTCCGACAAGAAAAGGTACCGCGCCGCCGGAGCGACGCGGCCCGTTGCAGCAGTGCGCCTACCGGAAGCCCTAGGTAACGTCGGCAACAAAGCTCATAGCGCTGATGTTGCACGACCGCCAAGCCGGAAGACGGAAAGCGGAATAACGGAATCAATCGGTAGCGTTGGATTGTCCGTTGAGGTTCGCTCGAGAATTCGCGACCGCCACCGTCACGCTAGCGCAGCCCGCCCGCCCGATTCGCCTTCCCCGGAATGTTCGCTTTTGCCAAGCCGCTGCGCTTCGGTCGCCCAACGTGCACTGGCCGCGATGCCGCCAAAGGGGAACAGGTGAATTTGTTCGATATTGCTTTCGGGACGGATCCTTTTGAAATCATCGAGGGCGGTCACAAGGTCGTCCGGCGCATAGGCTTGAAGTAGTTTCGTCAAATCGCGGGCGCGCTTCTTCAGAACTGACAGGGACGGACCGACACCGCAACTGAGCGCAAAGCGTATAAGCGTTAGAAGCTTGGCGGGGCCAGCGACGCCCACGTGAATTGGCAGGGTCGCCCCCATATCCTGCAACCGGTTCGCCCAGGCAATGATCGGTGCCGGGTCAAACGCGAACTGGGTGACCAGGGCCATTTGGCAATCTGTCCGATTCTTCGCAAACCTGTCCTTCCAGAGAACAGCCTCGTCGACAATCCGGGTGTCGCCATTCGGGTCGATGTCGCGGTTCCCCTCAGGGTGGCCGGCAACGTGGAGCCTCGTAAATCCGAGCCGGTCAAAGAGGCCGGTTTCCAGAAGCCCGATTGCGCTGCAAAAATCACCAGCCGGGGTTGGCACATCCCCGGCAATCACTAAGGCCTCATGACCGGAAAGCCCTCGCCCACGCCGGCGTCCCGGTACCGTTCCAACCATTCCTCCAGGGTCGAACTGCTGTCGATCAGACGGGCAGGAACATGAGGCATGACCGGAAAGCCCTGTGCGCCCAGGTGCCCGGCGGTTGTGACCATCTCGTCGATAGGCGTTCCTGGCACATGAGCGATATAAACTCGGGTTTCCGCCGGCAGCATCTCGCGAAAGTGTGTTCCCAGCGTTGCGGTTCTCGGCAGCGCCTCAATCGAGAAACCATCAACGATCGTCATGGTCTTTTCCCTTGGTCGGTCGACCGTGCGTCCAAACGGGCCGGCAGTCGCAATCGCATTTGCGGTATTTCTCAAACACCACCGTCTTGATGCCATTGAGGAAGGCGCGATCGTCCAGGAAGAGAAGGTTGCGCAAGCAAGAACGCATGGCTCGAGTTCTCCGCCCCGGTGAATATGGTTTCAAGGCGTATCCGCGTACGAGATGTGTTCCACACCTAGCTCGATGATGGTCCCTTCGTCGAGATCGCCGGTCACGAAGCGCGGCGGCGTCATCGTTGACTGTGAAGGCGACCCGCATGATAAAGCGTGCATTGTCCCGGAGTTCGAACTGACGGGCTTCAGTGACGTTGTCTTGGTGCTGCGGCAGCGTCGGGGCGGTACCAGCCACAATTGCCGGCCATCAGCCTCCAATGGATGTTCTTTGAGCAGTACAGCCATGAGCCGTTCATCGCGGTCGCGCGTCACTGGATTCAGCACGTCGAGATCACGGATGCCCAGCGCGCCCAGCTGCCGGAGAAGCAGGAGGGCGGGAACGCCGCGCTTTCCGTCATGGAGGAGCACTTGCGCGGCTCCAACTGGTTCGGCGGGGATGCGATATCCATCGCCGATATAGCGCTGTATGCCTTTACCCATGTTGCCGATGAGGGAGATTTCGATCTCGCGCGCTATCCGGCCGTCAGTGGCTGGCTCGAACGAGTCCGGGACCAGCCCGGACATGTCCCGATGGGGCCCGCGTTGGAGGGCGTCATTGCGCCCATCGAGTCATGATGGGCGTTGCGAGTCCCCCGGCTGCGTGTTCGGCATGGTATGCGGGTCAGCCGCAGCGTGGCGCGGCGGTTCAGCGCTCGTCGGGCAATCGTGTCTAGGGAGAAGACCGCGCACGCCTGCGAGGAGGACAGCCCGGAGGTGGCCCGGCGCTGACGGGCAGTCCGATCGGAACCCGGAACGATTGGTCCTCGTCGAAGAAACCGGCACATTGAGGAAGATGGGGAGCCGCCCAGGTCGTGCTCCGCACGGAGAACGCTGCTGGGGCTCCGTTCACGCACAGGCGGACGATGACGTTCGTGAATGGCTTGCGAGTCGACGGGACGACGGCGCCGACGGTGCTGGACGGTCCCGTGAACGGACCAGCCTTCCTGACATGGGTCGAACGGCTGCTGGCCCACTCGCTCCGTCCCGGGGACGTCGTGACGCTGGACGGCCTCCCCGCTCACAGCGATGCCGGTATCTAGGCGTTGGGATGGGAGCCGGCCGGTGCCGAGCTAGGCTTGCTGCCACCTGACAGCCCGGATCTGAACTCCATCAAGATGGCTTCGCCAAGCTCAAGGCCTAATTCAGGCGGGCTGGCGCACGCACGCTTGAAGCCCTCTGGGAAGCGATTGCCCCTACGTTGGACGCCTTCACCTCTAGCGAATGTCGAAACTGCTTCAGGGCTGCATGCTATGACCACAGCTGAATGGAAGACGCCTCAGAAAAATGCGCACCGGCGCACCGCGTGCCTGGATTGGGGAGATCACCAATGAAACCAAGCATGAGCGTTCCCTTGAGGGGTTCGGGCTCAAGGTCAATTCTTCGCCTCACCGTAGGGCTATTGGCCGCCCTTGCAGCTCTTCCCCCGCTCTGGGCTCCGGCAGCCGACGAAGCGCCGCACGACTCCGCCGAGAAGTTCTACGCCAAGCTCGGCGGAGGGGCGTTTTTTCTGGACCTTCCGGAGTCAAGTCCGTTCATCAGGACGAATGGTGCAGAAGAGGCAGTCGCTTTGCTCGAACACTATGACCCGTCATACCGGGTCGGTCCGTTTGTCGTTTTGGAGTTCGGCGGAGAATACGAGGCCTTCGGGCGCAGCCTTGCCACCGAAGTGCGTATTTTTCACACTTCCCGAGATTCCAAGCACGTCAGCGACTATCGTTCACCCACTGAACCTTGGACGAATATATTGGATTCCTTCATGGAATCCTTCTGTCCGGGGAAATCGACGGAGGATTGTCCCTTGACGCCGGCCGGGGAGCGGGCGTTGGTGAGCCTGATCAAAGACGACCCGGACGTTCGATCTGTCGGTTGGATTGGCGCGATAGACGGAAAGGCATTGGAATTCGGCACGCCCAATTTCGCCTGGGGCGATCCCATACGCATCACCACGGAAAGGGACGTGACATTCTGGGGCGTTGATGTTGTTGGCGCGTTTCCCATCAGTCTGGATGGGCATCGCAAAATATCACTCGTCACGGGTCCAAGTTTCAAGCGGTTGCGTCAAGCGGCCGATGTTTTTGCCTATGAGTCCAACCGGAATCCCAACGTCAACCACATGATGCTGAAGGAGGACTTGAGAGCTTCGTATATTGGTGGCCTTGTCGGCGTCCGCCTTGAGTTTCCGTTCAAGGAGAACTGGCATTTCAGGATCGATGGCACGGCTGGCGGGTATTACCTGGATTCCAGGTATGAGGGACACCAGAGAACTTTCCTGTCGTCGGGGAATCCGGCGGTGGACGTAACCGCCGAACCGAAATCAAATGATTCGGGCTTGGCCATGTCATTGAATGTCCATTCGTCGCTGAGCGTCACGGTCTTTGGAAATCTGACGCTTCAAGCTGGGGCCGGAGTAGAATATTTGTCCCGGACTCCCGTGGTGCGATACGCGAGCTTGGGAGAAAGCTTCCGGGCCGGAGTTGACCATGCGCCCGCGCGCATAGCGCATTCGAGAGCGTCCGGAATCCTCGGAACCATTTCCATCACGCATGTGTTCTGACGGGATGATGGGCTCCGGTCAATGGGTCAAGGCCGAGCGTCGGTTCAGGATGGATGTTGCCGCAAACCGGATAGGGAAGTGTCTGGTTGCGCCTTTCGGACCGCCGCGTGTTGGGCGGTCTCGAGCGCCTGGTCCCGGCGGCAGGAGCCGAGGGGCTCGTGGTGGAAATGGTCTCGCGCCCGGCGGTTGGGGACGATAGCGGCGGCACGACGAATGCCCGAACCACGGCAAACCCGCTGGACCTTGAACTGGAGAACTCCCGGACCTTCGGCAACGATGCCGCACATGGCCGTTGTGCTGCCGCAGGAAGTCCACCGGCTTCGCAGCAACCACGATCCGCGCCCGGTTCGATGGGATGATCATGTTGACACGTTCGGCGCAGAGACGATCTCCGCGATCCGGTCCGACGTCGTCGCTGCGTCCAGTCGGACGGTTGCCCGACGCCGAACCACCCCCAGACCGTCGCCTACGGGCGACGGCCCACGGCGCTCCGCCCGGGGTGAGCGACAACGGCGTCAGCAGCCGGCTGGACGCCGAGGCGAGCTACAGGGCGGCCACCATTCGGTGGGTGCTGGTGTGCGAAGGGTTGCTTGCGATGCGGATGGGCGGATGGTGCGTGCGAGGTGGTCTAGCCCGCTTCGCTCACCAGCGGACCTGCCGCCGCCCGCTCGAGGCGTCTTGGCGGCGGTGCCGGGGGTTTCGACGCCCCTGACGCGGTGCCCGGCCGCCCGGGGTCGCCGGAATCGGGCGCGATGGAGGCCGGCGCTCCGGATTCCGGGCTTGGATCGCGCTGGAAGGCGGGCGCCGGGCAGACGGCCTCCGTGGCGCCGGTCGCGGCGCGTGCGGCAGGGAGGAGGCTGGACCGCTGCGGGCGGGGTCAGCCGGGCTCCGCGCGGGCCGGCGGGGCGCGCAGGGCGGCGAGCACATGCGCGAACAGCTCCTGCAGCGGGTAGCCCGACGGGAACGCGACCCGGATCCTGCGGACGGTGACGGTGATGCGGGCGGCGACCTTCAGCAACCGGGCGCGGATGGTGTCGGCGCGGGCGCGGGCCAGCGCCGTGCCCTGCAGCCCGACCTGGCGCAGGAGGGTGAACAGGGCGCCGGCGAACGCGGAGAAGGTCAGCCGCAGCTGGTTGGCGCGCATCGTCGCGCTCGAGGTGCGGTCGGCGAACCGCCACAGCTGCTGTTCCCTGATCCGGTTCTCCATGTCGCCGCGGGCGCAGTACAGGTCCTCGTAGAGGGCCTGCGCCCCGAGGGTGCGGCGCGGGATGTTGGTGACCACGAAGCGCGGGTTGGCGCCGCGCAGCCCCGGCAGCCACTCGGCCTTGCCGATCACCCGGCGGGCCCGGCTCCAGGACGTCAACGTGCGGTAGCGGCATTCCCGGAACCGCCGCGCGGCCCGGCCGGTGGCGGCGCCCCGGCGCCGGGACTTGTGCAGCGCCTTCGCGAGCCACGGTTCCAGGCGGGCGTTGCGCGCGAGCCCGAACACGTACTCGAGGCCGGCGTCCTCGCACCAGCGCAGGATGTCCTCGCGGCAGAACCCGGCATCGCCGCGCACCCGGATCCGGGTCCCGGGCCAGCGCCGGCGGATCTGCGGCACGATCCGCGCCAGTTCGTCCACCGCGCCCGCCGCCGCATCGATATCGGCCGGGCGCAGCCGGGCGCACAGCACGTGCTCGCCGCAGGTCACGTACAGCGGGAGATAGCAGTAGTGCCCGTAGTAGCCGTGGAAGAACCGGCCCTCCTGGCGGCCGTGCAGCGGATCGTCGGTGGCGTCGAGATCGAGTACGATCTCCGCCGGCGGGGCGGCATGGGCCTCCAGGAACAGGTCCACCAGCAGCCGCTCGATCGCTTCCCGGTCGGCGGCAATCCGCTGGTAGCGGTCCTGCGCCGCCGCCTCCGGTACGCCGAGCTCCAGGCGGTTCAGCGTGCTCGATCCCGCCAGCGCATGCCCCCGGTCCCGCGCCCGCCGCCGCCGTTCCCCGGTCACGTCCGCACACCCGCTCGCCAGCGCGAAGGCGCTGTCGGCGCGCAGCCGGTCATGGTCGTTGAGGTCCTCGTAGCCCGCCGCCAGGGCCAACACCCGCTGCGCCACCAGCGTCTCCAGGCGATGCTCGATCCGCCGCGGGTCGCGGTGGTCGCGGAAGCACGCCGCCAGCCGCGCCGTCACCCGGAAGCGCCGGTCGACCTCCCGCAGCAGCAGCACGCCGCCGTCCGTCGTCAGGTGCCCGCCGCCGCACGCGCCCACCACCATCCGGAGGCCAAGCCCTTCAAACGTCAGTTGCGTCGGGGTACAGTCTGTGCGCATGGGGCGGCTCCTCGTAGTCCGGTAAGAGCTGACTCCCTTTCCTGTACCACGCGTCTCTTCCCCATGCACTCCCCGTTGGTGACATCGCCGGGCTAGACTGGAACGCTTCTGTGAGCGCCTCGCGAGGTCTCCATGCCAGTCAGCAAGAACCGCCGCAAGAACCGCCGCAACACCAAGAGAAAGCCCGCGCCCGCCGCCAGAAACAAGCCGACCCTCGATCCGGTGTTCGAGCCGGCGCCGCTGTTGCCCGACCGTCGAGCTCTGGAGGGGGTGATGGCCAAGCTCGTCGGCGGGCTACCCTCAGGCTCTGACGGAAGCGACGGTGATGACGCGGCGCTTTGGCAGGCCCAGGAACTCATGTACCAAGCTTGGGACGCGGGTGCCAAACGTGAGCGGATCGCACTGGCCAAACAGGCGCTGGATCTCTCCGCACTCTGCGCCGACGCTCATGTGCTGCTGGCGGAAGAGGCGGCGAAGACCCTGGTCGAGGCGCGGCGTCATTTTGAGGCCGGTGTCGCTGCCGGGGAGCAGGCGCTTGGGCCGCAGGCCTTCAAGCGCGATGCCGGCCACTTCTGGGGCCTTCTGGAGACCCGCCCGTACATGCGCGCCCGCGACGGTCTCGCCCAATGCCTGTGGGCGGCGGGCGAGCGCGCTGCGGCCATCGGCCATTACCGGGAGATGCTGCGCCTCAACCCCCACGACAATCAGGGTCTGCGTCATGTTCTGACGTCCTGGCTGCTCACCACCGGCGATCACCGCGCCCTGGAGGAACTGCTCGCCGCCTATGACGGTGATGTGTTCGCCGAATGGGCCTACGCCAAGACCCTGCTCGCTTTGCGCAAGGGCGATGAGAGCGATGCCTGCGCCACCCTGGCCGCCGCCTGGAAGCGCAATCCCCATGTCCCGGCTCTGTTGACCGGCGCCACGCCGATCCCTGAACATCAGGACGACCACTACACGCTGGGATCACCCGACGAGGCGGTCATCTATGTGCTGCAAAACAGGGAAAACTGGACGGCGACGCCGGGCGCCTTGCAATGGCTCGCTGAAACCGTGCAAACCCTCCCGCCGCCGGACGAAAAACGGCGCTGAACGGAAAAACACGCTGTCTTCTTGTTGCTTCCCGAAAATTTCTATAATCGTTTGTTTACAAAAGATGATCGGAACCCAGGCTGTTCTTCGGTGAGAGATCCGGGCTAGCAGCCTGTCGGACTTAGCGGGCACTGCTTTCGTAAAGTGTTGAAAGATAAAGATATTCGTGAATCGACGCATTCCAAGGTTGAAAAGATAAACACAGAATAATCAAAGACTTACCATAATCTGAAGTCCTAAGTCCGACAGGCTGCTAGCCTGCGCCGTTCTCACCCAGCAGGGCAAGCACCTCCCGGCCGGTCAACGACAGGTCGATCCTGTCGTTGGTCGTCAGTTCTCCGAAGCCTTTCGTGATGCCGACGAGTTCCGGGACTTCGTCCAAAGTTTCCGGCGAGCCCTCAGTAGGTCGACTTAGGCTCGGCGTCGTTGATCTTCACAACATATTTTCCGGCCAGGATGTCGCCCTTGATTTTCTCGACCTTGGCTTGGACCTCGGCCGGGATTCGGTCTGCGAACTCGTAATAGGGTGCCAGGTTGGCGCCTCCTTTCTGCATCATGGTCCATTCCCTGTACTCCTTGGCCTTGAAGCTGCCTTTCTTTGCCAGGCCGATAGCGTGGCTGATCGCCGCGTTCATGTCCCACAAGGCAGAAGTAACGACGACGTCCTTGCCGTTCTCCTCCTTGTTCATGTCGTTGACGCTGCCGAAGGCGATGATCTTCTTCTGTCGGGCGGCATCCACGACACCGGCGCGCTCGGCATAAAGCACGTCGACACCAGCCTCGATCTGCGCGAAGGCGGCTTCCATGGCCTTCGGCGGATCGTACCACGAGCCGATGAAGGTGACCTTGAACTGGACCCTGGGGTTGACTGACCGGGCGCCGTCCATGAAGGCGTGGAACAGGCGGTTCACCTCGCCGATGGGATAAGCCCCGACCATGCCGATACGGTTCGATCGGGTCATCGAACCGGCAAGGATGCCCATCAGGAAGCAGGGCTCATGGATGTAGTTGTCGAAGACCGCGAAATTGGTGCCATGCGGCTTGAAGGGATCGCCCATCAGGAAGGCTACATTCGGATAATCGTCCGCGACCTTCCGGGCCTCGCGGCTGATGCCGAACGCTTCGCCCACGATCAGTTCGACGCCGCTCTCGGCATACTCGTGAAGAACCCGAACATAGTCGGTGTTCGACACTTTCTCGGAGAAGACATAGTCGATGTCACCGCGCTCCTGGGCATTGCTGAGCGCCTGGTGCAGGCGGGCGTCCCACTTCTGCTGGATAGGCTGCGTATAGATGCCTGCGACCTTGATCTTTTCCGCGGCCGCGCCGAATGCGGTCAGCACAAGCAACACCGGTGCCGCCGCTAAGGCTCTGAGCAGATTTCTCATCTTCATTGCCTCTTCGAAGGGTGGTTGACGATAACCGCCCGGAGCGGCCAAAGCGGACATCGCGATTATTGTGATCAAGCGCCGACGGTGGCGGCTCGGCGTGAGGCGGTGAGGGTCGCATGTACGGCGTCGGGGCCGGTGAGTGCGGATCCGGCGCCGACGATGGCGAGGTAGAGGTCGGCGATCAGGTGGCGGCCGGGCGGGACGGCGGTCACGGCGTGCCGCAACGCTCGGCGAGGCGCTGGAGGCGCGGGTCCGCCGGATTCTCGGCAATGACGTAGAGGGCGTCGGCGTCGACGGCGGCAGTGACGGCGGGGTTGAGGACCGGCTGGCCGTCGGGTCCGGCGTAGCCGATCGGGGTGCCGGCCCCGAGGTCGAGGGCGGCGGCTGCAACGGCCCGCCAGGGGACCGCGCGCAGGCGGCAGGGGACGCGGACGCACTCGTTGCCCTCGGTTCGGAACAGGTCGGTGAGGATTGCGCTGCTCCCGGGGGCGGCGAGTTCGCGGGCGATCATTTCGGGATAGCCGCGGAGCGGCCGGAGCACGGTGCTGGCGCCGGCGGCGAGGAACCGGTTGCGGTTCGCGTCGTCGCGGCATTCGGCGAGGATCGTGGTGCCGGAACGAGCGGCTTCGGCGGCTCGCGAGAGGGTGTCGAAGACGATGGCGTCGGCTTGGTCGACCTCGGGCCCGGGGCTGAGGACGACGAGCGCTCGCGCGGTCGCGAGGGAGGCGCGCTGGAATGCCTCGATTGAGGGCAGGACGAGGTGCACGTCGCGTTCGGCGAGATCGTGGGGCAGCCCGCTGGGCCAGCTGTCGGTGATGATGACGGCCGTGAGGCGCGTGGTTTCGGGGTGTGCGCGGATCTGGTCGAACAGGCGGCGGAAGTATGTGTCGGCGTGGTGGGCGGGGGCGCCGAGGATGACGAGGTGGTCGTGCATGGTCCAGTTCCAGGTGCCGAGGCGCTTGCGTTCGGCGACGTTGTGCCGATGGTCGAAGAGGTCGCCGGCGGTCTTGGCGAGGAGGAAGATGCCGCCGAAGTAGAGGAGAACGGTGGTGGCGATGCGGCCTGCCGGGGTGACGGCGCTCACGTCGCCGTAGCCGACGGTGGTGAGCGTGGTCAGCGTGAGCCATGCGGCTTCGTCGAGGGGGAGTTCCTCGAAGGCGTGCATCGCACAGGTATGGGCGGCGGCCAGGGCCACGAGGGTGACGGAATTGGTGAGCAGGGCGCGGCGGCGCAGGCGTGCGGCTGCGCGTTGGATTCGGCGGCGGAAGGCCTGGTAGGCGAGCATGGCAGGATTGTCCGATTCCGGGATGTTCAGGCGGAACCACCGGTTCGTTGCAGGAGCCCGGTGTTGGTCCGGATCAGGCGGCGATTGTCGGTTTCCGGGTTGTACTCGCCGCTGGCAAGGCCCAGCGGCCCGACGGCTGGGTCCTCCGGGCTGGTGCTATCGGGGTGCGGACTTGTGGTGCCAGCGGCGCCAGCGGTGCCAAGCGTACCAAAGCCCGAGGATGACGGCGGCGATGGTGCCCCACTTGAGGAAGGTGAGGAAGGAGCTGAGGGCAAGCAGGGCGAGTGCCCCGGCGATGGCGGTGGCGGCGATGAGGGTGAGTTTCATTCGTGTTCCTGGTCGCCGGAGGGAGCCCAAAGACTGTCGATCATGGTGGGAGCGGGATAGAGGATCGCCCATGCGCGGGTGCGGCCGCCCGCGTGGACCTCGAGTTCGAGGGCATGGTCGCGGGCGGTGGCGACGAGCCGGTAGAAGTCGAACGGGACAGGGACGTCGCCGTCATGCCGGACGGCCTTGTGCATGGCTTCCCGGCGGTAGTCGTCGGCGGTCCAGGGGAGGAAGTCCTCGGGGGCTTTCTTCCGGCGTCGGACTCGCGCCGGGGTGTGCTGGTCGCTCGCGAACAACGCCTTGATGTCGGCCATCCGGAAGGTGGATTCAACCTCGGGGAGGAGCAGTTCGCGGGCGAGTGCGGGTCGGCCGTCCTCGCCGCGCCAGGCGCGGAGCGGATGGGCGTCGTAGGCGAACTGGACGACGCGGCGCGCGCCGATCGGCTGATCGTAGTTGAAGGACAGGACTTCGGCGACGGTGAGCGCCGCCCCGGCCAGACCGGCCGGGGCGGTGAGGCCGAAGTTGATGACGTCACCGCGCGCGAGTTCGCCGGCATGGGCGGGGGCGCGCGGCGCCGGCTTGTCGCGGCTGGCGAAGGACCGGAACAGTCCGAAGGCCATCGGGCGGGCCCCCCTACATGCCGGCTGGGCTGCGCTTCTTTGCCCGCAGCCGGGCGAGGACGTCGGCCCCGGACGTGGAGGACGGGGTGATGCCGGCCTCGCGCATGCGCCGTTCAAGGTCTGCGCCGGTGTCCTGGTCGTGGAGCTGGCGGGCTGCCTGGGCGCGGTCTTCGTCGCGCTGTTCCCGCTGTTCGATATCGCGGAGCGTCTGCGCGGCGCGGTCGATGGCGTTGGCGGAGCCGTCGGCGGACAGTCCGGCGGCCGTGGTGGCCTTGCGGACCTGGGCGGTCGCTTTTGCGACGTTGCGCTTGTTCTTGATCACGCGGATGGCGTGCTTGCTCTCGCGGATGCGGGCGTGGAGCGAGCTGATCGCCGTCTCGAGGCGTTCGGCGACCTGCTGCTCCTGGTCGAGTTGCGCTTCGGCTTCGGCGATCTTGGCGGCGATTTCGCCAGCGAGTTCATCCTTGCCCTTGTCGAGGGCCGTGTTGGCGTGACCCTCGTACTGGGAGATGTCGGCTTGCAGCTTGGCGATCCGGCGATTGGCGTCGGCCCGGTCGGCCATGGTGTCAGCGAGTCGGCTGTTGGACTCGTTGATGGCCGTATCGGCGTCGCGGATCTCCTGGTCGAGGATCCGGCCGGACTGGGTACGGACGGCGGCTTCGCCGGCTTCGGTGAGGCCGCCGCGGAGTGCAGTGGCGAGCTTGGTGAGGATTTTCATGGAAGGTTTCCGGACAGAGGTCGTGGATGGCGGGTTGGGATGCGGTCAGGCCGGATCGCGGATGAGGGCGTCCTGGCAGTGCTGGATGGCGATCGCGGTGTTGTCGCTGAGCGTCACGAGTTCATGCACGATCGAGGGGATGTCTGCGTTGGCCGCGATGGCGCCGAACAGGATGTAGCCGTCGGAAGTCTTGCCGAAGCTGGAGAGCGGCAGGCTCGGGTTGAGTTCGAGCATGCTGTCGGCGAGGTCGGCCCGCTTGTCGGGGTGGACGGCGTCGGCGTCGAAGAGGTGGACGAAGCAAGTGATCTGGTCGTCCTCGACGCAGAGGACGATCGGGATGGCTTCGCGCCCGGCGAGCTGGATCACGAGGGTGTTGGCGGCATCGCCGTTGTCGGCACGGCGGACGTCGGCGATGGAGGCGCCGTCGTCCGTCTTGTAGCCCTGGAGCGACGATGCGAGGAGGTTGAGGTCCATGGTGGCAGGGGTTTCCTTGCTGGGGGTAGGGAAGAAAGGGGTGCGTCCGGACCGTGCGAGTTCCTCGAAGCGGCGGGCGGCATGGCGCGCGTGCTTCGGAATCCAGAGTTCGACGGCGCTCAGGCCGGCGGCGCGCAGGCGTTCGCGCTGAGCACGCTTGCGGGTGCTGGCGGGGTGGCGGGACAGGGGTGGCGTGCGTGTCATGTCACGCAATGTTGGCAGGTCGTCTCAGGAATGGCAAGAGTAGAGGAAGTAGCTTTCAGACACGAGATCGGGTGACGTGTCACGGTTGTTCGACGAACGCAGAGTCAGGGATCCCGTGGAAGCGGTTCCAGGCCTGCTGGTGACGGACGTAGGCGGCGGCGTTGCCGAGGCGCGAGGGCGAGAGGTCGTGGGCGCGCTCGAGGACTCCTTGAGGGAAGGCGAACGCGGCGAGGAGGAAGGCCTTGGTCGTCCAGCCGTCGTCGACGGGGAGCGGCTCCGGCGCGGCCGCGATGCGTTGGCTCGCTGGCTGGCCGCCAGGGACGGCGATCGTCCATCCCCAGGGGCCGAAGGACGGCACGGTGGCCTGGTAGCGTTCGACGTGGGCGAAGCCTGCGGCCTGCACGGTGACGCCTACGGTGAGGAACGCGTCGCGGGCGTGGTAGGGCGAGGTCGACTGGATCGCCAGCGCGCCGTGCCCGGCGAGCAGGCGCCGGAGGCGGGTGTAGAAGCGGACGCTGTAGAGGCGGGCGAGGTCGGGGCTCGAGGGGTCTGGCAGGTCGACGATGATGACGTCGTAGCGCCGGCCGTCGGCGATCAGCTGCTCGACGTCGAGGAACGCGTCGCCGTGGCGCACCGTGACGCGGGGGTCGCGGAACGCGTTGCGGTTGCGGACCAGGAACGGTGCGTTGCTGCCGTCGGGCCGGGGGTCGCGGAAGAAGCCGACGAGGTCGGGGTCGAGGTCGACGACGGTGACGGCCGCCGGGTTCCAGCGGAGGAGGTCGCGGACGGCGAGCCCGTCGCCGCCGCCGATGACCAGGAGATCGTCGTGATGGGCGGATGCCAGCATGGCCGGGTAGGTGAGCATGGCGTGGTAGATGTGCTCGTCGGCGGTGTCGAACTGGAGGCGGCCGTTGAGGTGGAAGGCGTGGAGCGGTGGCCGGCCGGGACCGGGGCGGTACTCGGTCACGGTCAGGCGCTGGTGGCGGGTGTTCGCGCTGTAGACGACGCGATCGTGGTAGAGCAGGTCCTCGAGCGCGTGCGACCAGCCGACCGCGTGCGGCGCGGCTGCGGCGATGCCGAGGGCCACGGCGGCGTGGGCGCAGAGGAGGGGGACGAAGTGGCGGATGTGGCGCCGGTAGGCGAGCAGGAAGGCGGTGCCGGCCGCAACGTTGACGCTGGCGGTGAGGACGGCGCTGAGCGCGGGCTCGAGGGTGAGCATGAAGCCGACCCAGAGCGCCGCGCCCACGCCGGCGCCGATGTAGTCGGCCCCGTAGATGGTGCCGGCGTTGTGGGCAAGGCGGCGGGCGTGGAGGTGCTCGCGGATGCGTGCGAGGAGCGGAATCTCCATGCCGACGAGGAACGCGAGGGCTGCGCCGAGCGCGTACGGGGTTATGTGGGCGGCCGTGCGGAGGGTGGCGAACCAGCCGCCGGTGGGCGGACGGTCCGCGGGCAGTCCGTAGACGTCGGCGACGGTCTCGGGCAGCAGGACGGAGAGGGCGGTGACGCCGCCGATGGCGAGCACGGCGCTGGCGCCGAGGGCGGCGAGCAGCGCCTCGAGCCAGACGAAGCCGGTGAACGCGTCGCGGATCCAGCGGGCCGCGAAGGCGCCGACACCCATGGCGACGATCATCGTGCCGATCATCGTGTAGATGACGGTTTCGACGGCGCCGAGCATGCGCCCAGCGGCGTGCGCGAGGAGGTACTCGTAGACGAGCCCGCAGCCGGCGAGGACGGCGGTCAGGAGGATGACGGCGGCGTCGTGGCGCCATCGCCGGAGGCCGGGTGGGCGCAGAGCGCGTCCGGTGGCGGGGACGGCGGTCAGGAGATGACGCTCGCGACGGCGAGGCCGGCGCCGATCGCCGTGGCGGCCTCGATCGTGCCGACGCCGAGGTTGCGCTCGCGGTCGACTTCGCGGCTGGTCGGGATGCCGGCGAGGACGGTGCGCTCGGCGATCGCGGTCAGCAGGAGGGTGGCTGCGGCGGCGACGACGGCGTGGATGGCCCATTCGGTGGCCATGAGCGTGACGCCGGCGGCGGTCCAGTCGACGATGTCGATGGCGGGCCCGGTGGCCGCGACGGCGATCGCGACGCCGATCTGGTAGCCGGCGAAGCGGAGGGCCAGGGCGGTGTTGCCGTTGGCGATCGCGGCGCTGAAGGTCTCGCCGTCGTTACGGGCCTTGAACACGTGGCCGCGTACGGCAGCGATCAGGGCCAGGATGGCAACCGAGGCGAGGAAGGCTCCGAGCAGCACGACCGGGCCGGCCGGCCAGGTGGCGGGGGCCACGGTCAGGGCTCCGTGGAGGATTAACGCGGTCGCGACGAGGCGGCCGGCCTCGGTGGCAGCGGCGGCGGTGTTGTGCTCGCGGATCTGGCTGTGGGTGGGCTGGAGGCGGTTGGCGGCGAGTGCGGACCCGAACAGGAGGACGAGGCCGGCGGCCGCGGTGGCGGCAAAGGTCGCGGCCTCGCGGTCGAGGGTGAGGGCGTACGGGCCGTCAGCGGCGCCGGCGAGGACGATCGCGATGGCGACGGCGCCGCCGGCGACGAAGATGCCGGTGGCGGGGTTGTCGCGGACGGTGAGGTCGTGGACCGGCTGGTCGGTGATCATGCGGGCGAAGCCGAACCGGGCGAGGGCGAGCGCTCCGAGGATTATGACGAGGTCGATCGCGGCCATGGCGGCGATCGTCGGGGTGAGGTTCGGGAACAGGGAGATGTCCATGAGTGGAAAGTCCTGGGGTTGAGCGAAAGAACGGTGGGTGGGAAGGGAAGGCGCGGGTGGAGCAGGGCTACTTGCCGCCGCCGCTCCAGCTGCTGGTGTTCCGACCGGTCGTGGAGCCACCGGTATCGCGGAAGGATCCGCCGGAGGTGGCGGGCGTGCTGTTGAGGGAGGAGGACGGTTTGGACTGCCAAGCGCTTACGTTGCGCGTGGCGGTGCCGGCGGGCGCGCCGCGGTAGGCGGGGGCGGAGGCGTTCCGCTGGGCGGCTGCCGTGAAGCGCTGGCGGTGTGTCGCGGTCGGCACGTTGCGGTTGATGGTGTCGGTGCGGACAGTCCATGGCCGTTGGCGGTACCAGTGGTCGTAGCTGGGCCGGGTGGTGCCGGCGAACGCGTTGTGCGCCAGCGCTCCGATGAAGAACCACTCGAGGCCTCCCGTCGACGGGCTCCGCTGCCAGCGGCCGTAGGTCTCGTTGCCGACGAGGTAGTCGCGGGCGTCGGCGGCGGGAGCGGCATCCCTGGGTGCGCCGGGGGCCGGGATCGGCTGTAGGACACCTTCGGAGAGGGCGGCGAGGGTGTTCACCGGGTCGGCGAGGGAATCGTTGAAGACCGGCGGGTCGGCCATGGTGGCGGCCCGGAGCAGCTGGCGGGCGGCTGCGTCGCGGTCGGCCGCGGTGCGGGCCGAGGCGGCGTCGGCTTTGAGGACCCCGTAGGCGAGGCCGTCGCGGGTGGCCTCCTTGCCGAGCAGGGCCGCGACTTCGGACAGTTCGGGTTTCGCGGTGGCGAGCCGTTCGGCGTAGGTGCGGAGCAGGACGGCGTTGGCGAGGGATCCGTTGTCGAGCTGTTCACCCAGGGTCTGGTAGCGGAAGTCGAAGGCGCTGCGGAGCTGGTCGAGACGGTCGGTGCGTTCGCCGCACGCGGTGGCGCCGGCAAGGAGGAGGATGCAGAGGAGGAGGCGTGCGGCGGGCGCGGCCCGGGTTCGGAGTGCAGTCATGGTTCTGGAGGGTTCCGGTGTGGGACGGAAAATGGAAGGTGGCGGCGCGGCGCGTGCGCGGACGTGGCCGAAGCAGTGGTACGTGCGGATGCGCCTTGGGGCGGGAACGGATACGTGGTCAGCGGAACAGGGACGCGACGGTGGCGGGCATGCCGGTGTCCTCTTGGGCACGGCAGGCGGTGCGGAGGTGAGTCGTGTGGCGTGTTCTGAGAGGGAGTGCCTCCGGGGTGTCGCGGAGGTCCGACCAAGTGGCGCCGTGGCCGCTGCGCCGGGGCGGCCAGCGTGGGGCTGCGAAGTATTGGGCGATTGGGCCGTCGAGCAGCTAGACGGTCTTGAGTCTGGGGAACTCCGCGGAGAGCAGCCGGATGCAGACGCGTTTGTCCTCGATCCCGTGGACGAAGACGGCGGCGGGGCGGTGCTGTTGGGCGGAAGGAATACCGAGGCGGTAGGCGCTGGTGTCGAATGCGGACAGGACAACGGCGGAGCGGGGGCCGGCGTCGTGGCGGGATTCGACGTCGTCGTAGCTGTCGAAATAGGCGTGCCGGCTCTGGACCTCGAGGACCAGTTCCTTGACGTGGCGGACGGTGCCGTAGGGGCTGACTTGGGCATAGACGGTGGCGACGCAGGCGAACGCTCCGGTTAGGACGACGATGTAGATACCGTAGGCGTTGATGACGGCGGCGGAAACACCATGGGAGAAGGAGACGGGAGGAGCTGTTCCGGGATGGGGACGTTGGGCTGGCTTGGGCTGGGAGGCCGGTGGACCCGGGGCGCGATCGTGGGCAGGGTCGGGAAGGGGCCGGTGCGGAAGCAGCCGTGGACGTCGCCGGCGGCGCAGTCGCGTTCTTGCAGGTTGGCGGGGATCGTACGGGCGCGTGGGGAGATCATGGACGGGATCCGGGACGCGGCGTTAGGAACCGCCGCTCAGTAGTAGATCTCGATGCGATCGCCGTCCAAGTACTACTGCAACCGGCCGCGCTTGCCCTCGTGCGCTGGCCGTCGCGGGAGGTTGTAGCGAATCTTACTCCTGGCGAACGTGCAGAGCTCCGCGGTCGTGCGCTCGTCCAGGCGGCGCCGGACGGGCTCGAGGCGGTAGCTCAGCAGGTGGTATGCGCCGTGGCGCGATTCGAACGCGACCTGGAGAGTTTCGGCGTCGAGTTTTCGGAGCTGGGCGCGCAGGCCTTCGCAGCGAGAGTCTCCGGGCGGGTACGGGGGCGCCGATACGGCCGCGGGGCGGGTCTACCAGCGCTCGGGCCGGCGCTCCTCGATGAGTGTCTCGCTACGGATGAGGCGTTCGGAGACGTTGGCGATGTCGCCGGACAGCCGGGTTTCGACTGCGGTGATGTGTTCGCGGACGGCGTCGAGGCGGCCGCGGTTGGCCTCGATCGCGATGTGGAGCTGGATGCGGTCGCGGTTGGCGTCGACCGTCAGCCAACCGAAGACGACGGTGATCAGCGCGAAGCCGTGGCCGAATAGGGGGTGACGTGGATCCGGTCGGCGGTGCGCAGGGCTTGTGCGAGGTCCCAGGCGGGCTGGAGCCAGTGCCAGGTGTGCGCGCCGCCGCCGAACGCTTTTTCGAGCCGGATGGCCGTGTCCGGCGAGATGCCGGTGCGGGCGTTGACGACCGCGGACAGATGGCTGCGGCTGACGCCTAGGTGCCGGGCGGCGGCGGCGATCGTTAGCCCAAGGGGCTCGAGACGGTCGTGGCGGATTGAGAGGCCGGGGTGCGGTGGATTCTTCATCAGCATGAGATCCTCCTGTTAATGGTAGTCGACGAGGTCGACATCGTGGACGTCCCGGCCATCGAAGTGGAACGTGATCCGCCAGTTGGCGGAAACGCGGGCGCTCCAGTGGCCTGCCAGATCGCCGGACAGGGGGTGGAGGTGGAAGCCCCGGCAGCCGCATGTCGTCCGGCGTGGCGGCCTCGTCGAGGCGGGCAAGGATACGGCGGGTCTTGCTGACCAGCCCAGGGAGGCTGCAAACTGTCGTCCGCTTCGGAACTGGCGGCCGTCGGCGCCACGGTCAGGGCGGTCGACCAGCGCGGGTGGGTGTCGGCGTACGTCCGGTCCCGGCGCACCAGCGCCCAGGCTGTCCGCGCGTTCCGCCCGGGTCGTCGCGCTCGTACAGGCGCTGCAGCCCTTCGAGGCGAAAGCTTCTGGTCATTCTCGTTCTGCGAGATCCAGCCACGCGAGGTTACGTCAATGAGTTGTCCGCAATCGGGCCACCTGGCGCGGCCGGGAGGGTTCGTCAGGCCGTGAGACGGAATTTACATTCTGTTTCATTCAGATCGGGGTCTCTTGCAAGGATTCAGCCGGAGTCTCCGTTTCCAGAGCATGGTCGCTTCGGGTTTCTTGGGCAGGCTGTCCAGCCCGTCTTGCTAAGTGCCTGATCGTTGAACAGCCACGCCTCCACCCTCTTTTTCACAACAAGCTGGGTGAAAGCGCCAGCAAACTCAGCCGCGATCCAACTTGGACAAACTACGTTGCGAAATGCAGCGATTCTGAATGATTTTCGCCATTTTGACGTGCCATATGATGATGAAAAGCACACCCACACCCAAGGCTGTATGCATCAGGCTCGTGATCTCGCGGAACTCCCTGGACCCGACGTAATAAAGCAGATAGCCGCTGATGATGAGGAGCACGAAAACGGCCAGCAGCGTGAAGCCTGCAATACGGTTGAAAGGGCGGCGCATCCTCAGTCGGGCATGGGCCTGCCAGATGATTCCCAGCAACAGCGTGGTCCACAGCGCAAAGGCGCCATGCGCTTTCATCAACGAGCCAGGCGCAACGATGGGCGACCAATCCTGATCAAAATACAGGTCAGCGTATCGAGGAACCGCGTACAGCCCGCCAGTCACGATCAGGGCGAGCACGCTCACATAGAGCAACCGGCTGACAGTGATATTCATTGCTGGAGTCAATCCCGTCGTGCCAAGGGAAGTTCAGGAACCTCGTCCAGAAGGATCAGCAGTTTCCTGACACCGTCCGTGATGTTGCGCGCCGACAGCGTTGCGCCGGCAATGCCGTCGATATCCTCCCCGAAGTCCAGCAGACTGTTCGCGAGGCTCTTGCCATAAAACTGGGCTCTCCACGATGGCCCCTGTACCTCACCCCCGTAAGATTCGAGGTACTCGATGATCTCGAGTCCGACGACGTGGCCGCGCTCGTCCACGCCCAAACCGTAGGTAATGAATTCGTGCTTCCCGATGACTCGGTCAACGAAGAAGTGGCCGCCCGATTCGTTGCCAATCTGAACCTTCCACGCCTGCATGAGTTTGGGCTTTACCCGCACGTCTGCCCGGTCGCGGATGACATCCACCTGATCGTCAGAGAGGCTGAGCAGCAACGGCAGAAACTGGCTTCCGGGCGGAAACATCCCCGAAGCAACCGCGGGAAGCGTGCCATCGGCCGCTGCCGACGCCGTACCCAAAAAGGCGATAGCCATCACGCGGAACGCAACGTGCGGCACGCTGCAGGGCCAGATGCAGGGGAACGACACCTCAGCATCCTGCAGCGCGCCGACGAACAGTCTGGTGCAGCGCTGAACCGCTTAGAAGTTGTAGCTGACCTTCATCCGCAGTTCGTTCTCGGTTTTCTCGATCAGGTGCAGATCGTCCGACTCGGCGATCTTTTCTCCGCCGCCGCCGAGCTGCCGGAGGTAGACGGCAGAGAAGGCCCAGTTCCGCCCTTCGTAGTGCAGTCCGGGGCCGGCAAAGAACGAGTGGCGCTCACGGTCGACTTCTGTTTCGTACTCCTCTTCATAGAGAGCTTCCGCGCTCACGTACCAGTTGTTGGTGAACCGGTAGCTGA
The DNA here is from genome assembly GCA_965215575.1 of Alphaproteobacteria bacterium. GTDB lineage: Bacteria > Pseudomonadota > Alphaproteobacteria > TMED109 > TMED109 > VXPW01. Next base: position 40,733 of record OZ244069.1, on the reverse strand, counting down.
GCCCGGTGCCGATCTTGATCTCGATTTCCATCTCGGGAAAGTTTGGCCATTCAAAGCAGCTTTCATCGTCTTCGCACATGCCCGATCCTTCGAAGTACACGGTCTCGGGCTGCCCGTTCCGAACGATATCAGCACTCCGCTGGCTGCCATCCTCGTTGAACGTGTTGGCAATTTCGCCACGGGTAGCGTGGACCGCCTTGATCGCGATGTTCCCTCTCCAGGTCAACTGGCCTTCCATGAGGTATTTTTCGATTGCCAGTCCCGATTCCAGGCTCCAGGTTTCCTTGTCCTTCCCGGAATGTTTGTCCAGGGTTTCGTAGTTGCCCTGCCAGTAGGCCGCCAATCCGACGATGTCTTCCGCCGTATTCAGGAACTTGAACTTCCCGCCGACGCTCAGCCCGTAAAACTGGAGGGCATAGTCCTCGTCACCTGGAATGTATCCGGGAACCAGCAGCCCAGATGTGTCAATCGACTGCATCTTGATGCCGCCGGACAGCGTGACGTTGTTCCTGAGCCCGTACTCCGCAGACGTCGTCCAGTTGTAAGCGACATAGTCGCCGTACTCTCCCTTACCTTCTCTCTGCTGTACCGATTGGCTCACCTTTGCAGAGCCTTCAGGCCGCGTTTCGGCGCTAGTCACAACACCGAACTGGGCAAATGCGGGTTCGGCAGGGAAACACAAGACAATGGCCGCGGTCGCGGCCAAGCTAAACCAGCCGTATCGAATGTGATTGATCACGAAGAGCTCTCCGCTTAACGGTTGTTTGGAGGGTTCGGTCGAGCCTTTTGGTGGTCACCCAGCAGCACTTCCGACATGGATGCGGCATCTCCGGCTAGAGCCCTTGATTTGTCGCTGTACGGCTGTGCTGCAAATAAGACGCATTCGCATTATTAATGCGACTGGGAACCATTTGCAATACCGGCATGCAGCAGCCGTCCAGATACCGTTGCAGACCGGATACGATTTCCGCCTGAATAGTTCGCAGAGCGGCACTACACGTGTGTCAGGTTCAGCGCCCCGCCGCCCACCAAGCCCTGGAGTTTTCCTTGTGCGAGTTCAGGCTGGGCGCGATGGCGCCCACGCCATCGGGTTGCGTTACGCGACGGTCCCGCGCGAACGGTGTCAGCGTGACCCACGAGGGGTTCGTCTAGGGCTCCACGTCGGAGGGCGTGAGGCGTGCCGGCAACGACTTCAGCCGCGACCGGAACACTGGGGTTCGCGGCAACGTCACGATCGAATTCCTTCCAGGCAAGCGGCAAATGGAGGCAAACTCCTTCTCCTTTGTCAGCACGCTGCGCCGAGTGAGCTTTTGCTGCTCCTGCCAGCGGATTGGGACGGCAACACGGCCGTGAGACACAATGTGCATGCTGTCTCATCTGGTGGAGGGCATTAGCCCGCCGCGACCGTAAACCCTTGCTCTTTGGGGCTTGTACCGGCACGCGATGCAGCTACACTGGGCACTCCGTCTCGTGGAAGTGTCTCAAGCGACCCAAGCAAGCGTGCAGCGGGTCGACGAGCGCGGCCGCAAGTACCTAGCGGCCGAAGAGTGGCAGCGCTTCGTCGCTGCGCCCGTGCACGTCCGAATGCCCGTCGACCAGACGTTCGTGCTTACGATCGCCCATACCGGCGCCCGGGTGAGCGAGGTCCTGGCGCTCCGCGTGATGGACGTCGACTTGGACGCGGGTGCGGTCCGGAACCGCACCCTCAAGCGCCGCGTCGAGCACTGGCGCGAGGTGCCGCTGCCGCCGGAGTTCGCGCGGGATCTCGAGACGGTGCATCGGCTCCGCGAGGCCTCGCCCCGGCGGGCGAAGGAGCCGCTCTGGAAGCCGTCGCGGGCGACCGCCCACCGCAAGGTGGTCGCGGGGACGCGCATAGCCGGGATCGAGGGGCCGCAGGCCTGCCCCAAGGGCCTTCGGCACGGCTTCGGGATCGCGGCGGTCACGGTTGGGGTGCCGCTCCCGACGATCGCTGCCGTCCTGGGGCACGCCGACATCGCGACGACGGCGATCTACACAACGGCCGTCGGGGTCGAGGCGCGGGGGTTTCTCGCGAAGCTGCGGGGATGAGGAGGCGAGGTCGAAGCGCGTAACCGGCGGACATCACGAGACTGCAACAGATGTGTTGGTAACGCGTTGGTTTAATCGTAGGTATTCCACAGGCTGTTCAGCGATGAACTAAGCCGAAACCAAGGCCGAATGCGGCTTGGCTCGGAAACGGGCCGAGCTTCGTGAAAGCCGAAGTACGGTTTAAAAAGGGGCCAAGCAAACACCGGGGGGATTCTCATGTGTGTTTGTGGCTTGACTCATTTTTGGAAGGCGTCTGTTGACGTCAAAAGAATTGCGGCGCTGGCTTCGCGGCCAGAGCTGCACGTTTGAACGGCACAAGGGTGGCGGTGGCCATCTCACGGTTTGTTCGGGTGGGAAGACATCGCAGCTGCCGATGCACGACTCGCGCAAGGGACTGGGGCCGAAGCTGGTTGCGAAGATCAAGAAGGATCTGGGATTGACCTGATGCTGACGTATCCGGTGTCGTTGGACGACGACGACGGCACCGTGCTTGTGACGTCTGCGGACTTTCCGGAGCTGACGACGTTCGGGGACGATCGCGACGAAGCACTGACGCGGGCCGCCGACGCACTCGAGGAGGCATTGGCCGCGCGAATCGACGCCAGGCAGGACATTCCATCGGCGTCTGTGGGCGGGGTACGCGTAACGGTGCCGACGCTCACGGCGATCAAAGTGATGCTTTACCAAGGCATGCGGGACCAAGGGATCGGCAAGGCGGAGTTGGCGCGGCGTTTGGGGTGGCACCTACCACAGGTCGACCGGGTGCTTGACGTCCATCACAGTTCGCGTCTCGATCGGATGGACGCCGCGTTGCACGCGATCGGACGCCAGCTGGAAGTGCGGATACGGAACGCCGAGACTGAAACGCTTCGCTGAGACGGGCGGCACTCGTGGGGCCGGAAATGTCTCCGAATGGGTTTCGGCGCGGGTGATCGAGCGTGGCGTTCTGGGGCTGTCCCGGGATGGAGTTCCTATGACGTTTGGCGACGCGTATTGCGTCGCTCAGGAGCGATTTCGATCTTTTTTGGCTCCGTGTAAATCCGCTCGAGCAGCGTAACCGCGCAATCCAAGAGATCCTCGGCACCTTCCTTCTTGAGAGTGGCCGCATGCGCTGCATCGTCGCCGTCTTCCTTAGATACATGCAGAAAGACCACGAAGTGCCGCAGGGAGACGTTCGGTTTCAAATAGCCATCTGAAGCATGGCGCTAGATTGCGGCGAGCGTGCTTGTTGAGGCTGTTGGTGTCTTCTTTTGGAAGTAGGCCTTTGGTTGCAAGATCGACAGCGGTCCTGAACATGCATCCAGCGGCATTCCAGCATCCGATCACATAAGCGCGGGACGCTTCCGTGAACGCCGTCTGCACATTCTTCGGCAGATGTTCAGGCGGAGTTGCGGCACCAATGTCGCTGCAGTTGATGAAGCTGCTCACTTGGCAATGAGCGTTCAATGCGCCCTTGATGCTCATGATGCCATTGGCGACGCGGGGGTCGTCAGCGGAGCTTTGTTCAGAGCGAAAATTGTCGCCTTTTCACACGCGCAACATACGCAGAAAGCTTCAAATATTCGCATCCACCCATATGCTGAACCGACGACAATTGCGGCTCGTACGTCAAACGTATGTTGGTTCGCTCCGCAGCGCGGGCAGTTGGCAACAAGCAGCGGCATCAAAGAGGGATCGTCCGTATAGTCAGCACGATCATAAGCTTGCCGCGGGTACCCCGCAGTTTCGTTTTGGCGACACCGAAGTCGTGGTTTGCGTTTCAGGCATTGGGGCTGAATGGTGATGCTTGGCACTAAACCGGTTAGGCGTTGGCGTACTTGGCGTCGATCTCGCGTTTGATCGCCTCCATCTGGTTGATCTCTTCCTGCGAGGGACCGTCGTAGCCGTAGTCGCTCTGACTGCTTCGCTTCACGCGGGGTTTCGACTGATTCTACGCGTAGCCGGCGCAGAAGGTGCGGAAACACTGTTCGACGCCGCGTCTGCCGAGCGGAATCCCGCTGGACTCGCACCAGGCACGGTCGTCGTCCGCAACATCATGAGGTCGTGTCCGGCAGCAATCGGTCGAGTTCCGTGAAACATCCTGCGGTTCGCCAGAGGCCGCGGTTACCGACCACGTACAGCACGCTTTTCGCTCTGCTCACCGCGACGTTGAGGAGGTTTGGGCGCCCGCCGGCCCATTGTCGCGTACCTCGCTGCGCCATCTTGGGCGCACCAAGGACGAAGATGGCCGCCTCGGCTTCGCGCCCTTGGAACGTATGGACCGTCCCGATGTGATCAAGGACCCAGGCACCTTGTTCCGCCTCAGGGACGTGGAGTAGCGACAGCACGCCGGATTTGCGGACATGGTCTCGAAGCATTTCGCTCACGATCCGGAACGGCGTGATGATGTGGAGATCTGGTGGCTCCCCGAGTTCCTTGAGCTGGTTCAGCATGGAGACCACGACGTCACCTTCCTCCTGGCACCACTTCTGTCCGCTGCCGGAGCCGTGTCGGCGAACGTCGGCCCAGCGCGATGTTCCCAGCACGCCGGCGATGTTCGAGGTGTTTTCGTCGACATCACTCACCATCAAATGGTTGTACGCCACGCTGTTGGAAATGGAGAACATCGGGTCCGCGCACCGGCGATGAACCAGAAGGGGCACGCCGACAGCTGCTTCTCCCAGTCGCCCCTGAATCGGACTGGCAGCATCGGCCAGCGTTTGCACCGAAGCTTCCGGTGCGTTGTAGGCGTTCGGATCAACCTCGAAATGCTCGAAGACTTGAGGCGTAAACCCGTTGGGCAACGTCACCACGGGCTCGATTTGAAGCGGATCGCCGACGACTATTGCGCGTTTGGTCCGCATCAGCGCGCCCACAGCCGATTGCGGGACCGCCTGTCCGGCCTCGTCGACGAGTAGCCAGCCGAGGGATTGGGACGGAAGCCCGTGCAGCATGCGCCCGATGGATGCGAAGGTACTGGAGGCCACCGGCGTGATCAGAAACAGGGTGGCCCACAGTTGCGCCAAGCTGTCACTTGCCCCGAAGTTGACCGGCTTGCCTCCGAACACGTCCATTCGGAGGCTTAGATTCCTGCGCAAAGGCATGGCTGCTGCGTCGATGAATGCCTTGTGCAGCTGCATGGCCGCAACGAACAGGTCGTCTCGCGCCCGATGCGCACACTTCCCGAACCACGGCGTTCGAAGTTGTTGCGCTTCATGTCCCGCCTCCGCGAAAGATCGGTCCATTAGGCGTGGCCCCAGTTCCTTCCGGACGCCCTCGAACAAGTCTTCCGTTGATACCGATCCCGAGTTCGTGGATCCCTCTGCTTGGTCGGCGTCGAGATCCCGCAACAACAAAGGAGCGGCGTCAGCGAACTCCGCTTCGGCGTCGGCGTAGTCGCGGTCGATTTCGGCGCAAATCTCGGCGAGTGCCTGCCCTTCTTGGCGCCAGTCAAGATAGCGTCGCGTACGCAACAGACGCGCCAGCCAACCGGGAGGGGAGGCCTGCCGTGTTACGTGCCGTTCCTGGACATTGAACCGCTGTAGCTGCCGCTGCCGCCGCGCATCGCGGTTCATGAAGTTCCACACCGCCTGCAGCCGATTGGCGTGGTCGCGACTGGCCTGCCATGCCTCCTGGAATCGTTTCCTGGCGACCTGCCACCGCGCCAGCGCTACGTTCGGGTCCGACGGGGGGCGTTCCTCCCTGACAATGCGCCGGTTCGGATCTTTCGGACGCTTGGGCCTGCCGCGCCCGGTCGGCTCCGCACAAATGAAGTCCAGGTAGTGTTTGAAGCCTGTATTGCGATCCCACCATTATGGAAACATCAACATAATGGGAATTATGTGAACGTCTAAATTATGTGGAGATGACAGGTTAGGGATATGAACTAATGTCATGAGCGATGCAATTTCGGTTCCATAATCTGAACTAAGCGTCTTGCTAGAACTGGCGCCGGTCGGTGGCTGTTGCGTTTCAAGCGGGTACGCTGCGGTCGGATAGGGCGCTCAGGGAGGCAGCAATGAGACCTACCACACAGGAGAAAAAGTTGGTCGATGGGAACGACGGCCAACGTGCAGCGCTCTTTCCGGCGCTGTCGGAGGGTTCGAAAGAGAAACGTGCGGTGTCAATCCTGCTCGCCTGCATGGAGCAAGTGCCGGAACTAACCAAGAGTCTATTGCAGGGCCAAGGCGCACCGCTCGGGAAAACGAGCAGTTTGCAAGCTTGGACGGAGACGGGACCGCTTGCAAAGAAAGGTGCCGACCGCCCAGACGGTCGGATCGAGGTCCAAAGCGCTCGTGGACAAAAGTGGACTGCCTTGGTGGAAGCAAAAATCGGCAAGGCAGCCCTTGAGAGCAAGCAAATTGAATCCTATCTCGCCGACGCACGATCCATCGGTGCTAGTGCGCTGGTCACTATCTCAAACGACTTTGCTGTCCTTGCAGACCACCATCCAACGTACCGCGGGAAAGTTGCCAAAGGCGTCACTTTGCTCCACTGGTCATGGAGTTCGATTCTCACGAAGTGCCGACTACTAACGGATGGCGGCGAAATTGAAGATCGCGACCACCGCTGGGTCATCGAGCATTTGGTCCGATTTCTGAGCCACCCTAGTACCGGCGTTGTCCGTTTTGACCGTATGCCGAGCGGTTGGAAGGAGGTTTCCGAAGCAATTGCCGCTGGTGCACGACTCAGGAAGGGTAGCGAGGCGACCCTTCAGGTAGCGGGGGGATGGATTCAAGAGACTCGGGATTTGGGACTGCAACTCACTGAACTGCTTCGCCAACCTGTAGCAGTGAAGTTGAGCCGGACGGAGCGAGACGACCCCAACGTGTTCATGAATCGTGTGCTTGACGGACTTTGTAGGGAGCAATGGCTCGAAATTGAGTACCTGATCCCTGACGGCGTGTCCGGTTTGCATGTCCGAGCAGACATGAGGGGCAATACGCTGACGAGCAGTATGACAATTGGAGCTGCTGAAGATCGCAAGACAGCCAAGGCGCGTGTGAACTGGCTGTTACGACAACTTGCGAAGACGCAGGAAGACGGAGTCCACGTCAATGCGGTATACGGGCGTCGCCAAGATATCCAGGCAGCACTCGACAAGGTACGTGAAGACCCTGGAGTTGTATGCAAGGAGGATCCAAAGATTTGCCCCAGGCGCTTCGAGGTAAAGCTTATCACGGTTATTGGTCGACGGATGGAAGGCCCAAAGACAGTTGTTCAGGCTCTGGAGAAGCACGTCCCCGAGTTCTATACCCGAGTGGGGCAGTACCTGCGACCTTGGGTACCCAGCGCGCCTCGGGTTGCATCAGCACACGGTGACGAGGAGAAGAGTGACGATGGGGGGAATAAGACAGCGGCTCCGAAATCCAGAGGGGAACTCGAGGAAAATTCTGGAATGGACCAGTACCAGTCTCATCCTGTTGGCACTGGGGACAGCGCCGCTTGAAGTGACGCCCGGGATAGGGTCGGAGTGGCAACAAGCGATCACATGGCTTGAACTTGGAATCTTGGGAGCATTCACCGCGGAGTACGTCCTGCGTCTTTGGATCGCTGAGCGGGCTTGGAAATACGCTTTCAGCTTCTATGGACTGATCGACCTCGCGGCCATTCTGCCCTTCTACTTCACATGGGGCACGGGAACGACCGCACTACGGGCGATACGGCTGTTACGTCTCATTCGGCTATGGAAGCACAGAGGATACACGCAAGCGTGGGTCCGCCTAGGGAAGCTCTCAACCAGAGCCGCGCGGAAGCGACGATTTTTCTGATTGCGAGCGCACTGACGCTCTACGTTGCAGCTGTCGGGATTCATCAGTTTGAAGCCAAGGCTCAGCCAGAACACTTCGGGACACTTGCGCAGTGCATTTGGTGGTCAGTGGGGCTGTTGGTTGATGTCGACTATGGTGAAATTTGACCCGTGACTTTCGGAGGAAAAGCATTCACGGCAGTGATTGCAATCATTGGTATCGCAATTATCGCGGTGCCGGCGGGGTTGGTCGCAAGCGCGCTGACGAAGGTCGCTGGCGAGCAGAGCGGCAAACTTCAGGGCACAAGGGCCGAGGGGAATGAAGATGAAACACAATGAGGCATGGTGGCGAACGATGAACACAAGGCCGATGGCAGACAGGCAGATTGATCAACTTATCGGACTGGCTCAAGGAATTGTCGCTGACGGGATAGTGAGTCAGGACGAAGCTGAGGTGCTTCAGAATTGGCTCCGGGCCAACCAGCGGACCAACAATTCTTACGTTGGTCGACTACTAGATCACGTGGACGAGGTACTTAGCGACGGGGTGCTCGACGAAGCCGAAAGTCACGAATTGCACGACGCCCTTATCAGCTGGACAGGCGGTGAAGCTGCCGACGGCGTGGTGGCCACCAGTGCATCACTACCGCTCAATCCGGAGCCACGGACCGTCTTCGTTCCCCAGAACATCTTCGTTTTCACTGGTACATGCGTTTTCGGAACTAGGAAGGCGTTGCAAGAAGCAACAATTCAGGCAGGCGGCGTCGTAGAGCGAAACATCACGAAACAGACTAACTTCGTCGTGCTGGGGACTTACGTCACACCAGCATGGGCTCACCAGAGCTATGGACGGAAGATCGAGAAGGCGATGCAGTACCGAGACGAGAAGAGAACTGGCCTTCAGATCGTACACGAAGAAGACTGGATGGAAGCGCTCAAGCAGCAGTGACCGCTGCCATCGCTTGACCAAGAGTAACTGTTCGCGCGTGCTGCGGCCGGGGCTTGTCGATGAACTTCTTGAGATGAGCGGGCCCTGGGCGGTGTCTCTTGGAGCCCACATGGAACGGAAAAAGTTCGACTACGCTTGGCTGATTCGCGTCCTGACTGACGCTGCAAGCAAGGCCTCGGAGTCGGCAAGTCATTACCCGCGCATGTAGATGCTGTCAGTACCGGAGATACTGGACGGCAGGAGGTTCAACACGCCTAGCGTAGTGGGTCGCCACGAGACGCAGCAGCCGTCGCTTCCCTACGGCGAGGGATAGCGTGGCAAAGAAGTATGGGAAGTCGGACCTGATAGGTGTCGCCATATTCACAGGCGCCACGGTCTACATCTTCAAGGGCACGCCAATCGAGAGCATCCTTGTTGCACTGCCGGTATTCGCCGCGATCGCCGGAATATGGTACGTGGTACTCGTGCTCGGTGAACGAGTAGGAAATTAGCTTCGGGATCGCTTCTGAATCCGACGATGGATTGGCTTCAAGAGATTCACAAGGAGACACATGATGTCTGAAACAGGTCCGTTTTCCTTCGAGATAGATGTTCACGGTGCGCATGCTGTTGCCGACCGCGAGCGCCTCCATCCTGCTTGCATGTCAGATGGGGAAGTCGATGCTCATGTCGGACGGCTGAAGGAATGTCTGGATCGAGTCGCTGCACAGATGAAGCAGGCTCTCAAAGAGCAAGAAGGCAAGCCAATCGTTTAGACGTTAGAAGCCCCTAATTACTTAATCCGTTAGCGTTTTGTGACGAACTGGAAACACGACAGACATCCAAGGCTCCGCTGATGTGATTCATCCTTGGGTCCGGAGGGGACACCGGCTTGGAGGCCGAAACGCTTGTCGATGGGCTTGTGACAGTGGCTGATCGTGTGAAACATCAAATTAGTGGTCGAGGTGCGTTGGCTATAGTCGCCGTACATATGGTCATACCCAGATCGTGCGACCTTTGTTTGTTTAGTGGCTGTTTGGGCACAAAGGGCATCCAATACGGACAGTAGCGGCTGCCGCTGTCACCGGATGGAAAGCGCCCTAGTGCAGTTAAGTTCAGGCGGACGCTGTTGCCACTCAAGGATTCGGTTGCGCACACCTCGGACGGAGCGCAGGAACTCAGTCTGACTGAGACCAAGTTCGAGCGAGTAGCCGAGGGTGATCTTTGTCACCAAATGCACGACTGGCGGCGATGCCTCGGGCAGTGCTGCTCGGCACTCGTTCCAAACCACCGTCTCGATCGTTTCGATCAATGTATGCGCATCGGCTGCTTTCGACCCTGGGAGAAAAGCGAGAAGTGAGTACACGCCTGTGATCGGGAATCCGCTCGTAGCCATTTCCTCGAGACGGTTCAGATTATCTCTCGTGACTTCGGCTCCGGGATGGCGAACCGAGTCGCGCGCATCAGAGGTACCGACGAGAAACAAAAACGCCAATATTGGTAAGCAGGTGGCTTGGCGAAATTTACGTTTCACCGAGTCAATTCCCGGGGCTGACGATCAGCACCTCCGCAGATCTCTATCAATTTCCAGCACCAAGCGGGTGAGAAGTATCGTGCTGCCGGCCACCGAAATTCATCCAAGTTTACGAAAGAATAGGGCCATTCGCTCTAAGCGATCGATGTCTGACGGGTCGTGTTCATCAGGCGTGAAGTGCATGATATCATTCCTGATTTCGCGCACGGAATGCAGAAGGTCCACAAACGATTTGCGGTCAACATTCAGCCCCAATGTCTCCCATGCCTCGGGTTTTTCAAGAAGGCGGCAGTAACCGCCGAAGGTCAAGTCATCGGGACCACGAACTTCCTTGTTCCCATCCGAAGCACTGCCCAATTCCTCAACAGTAAACTTGCGTCGAACTAGATTGCGCAAGTGATATTCGATCTCTCCGATTAGAAAGAACGGGTGAGCGCCCTGCTTGAACTGATTGGCTATGTCTACGGCAGTTACGATCCCAGTGATCCTTCTATCGCTTGCCCGAACTAGAACGTATCCGTGCTCGCATATCTTGTCAGTTGCGTCAGCCAATGGCATTTTCTCGTCTATCTCGTGAGCATCCTCCATGCACTCCCTGACCATCACGGGATTGTGTCCACGAGCGTAGACTTCACCAATAGACTGCCAGCTCACCATGCCCCTGACATCCCGATCGTTTGTCATGACCGGAAGCTGTGAATAGTCTTCTATTCGCATAAGCGTAGTCGCCTTGACGAGCGGGTCGTCAGGCGCCACGCGAAGGGGCGGCCTGTGTGCCGCCTCCAAAAGGGCCACACGCACCGTCGGATCATTTCGTGGCTTGTCAGCGTCAATCTCAGCGATATCGACCTCGAGTTCGACCGTGATCGAGTCATCAACGTATTCGAACTCAAAGTCCGGTGACGTCCGCAACCCATGTAGCGCTAGGGATTCTCGAATCTCAGCCACGACCCTGCTTCTTCGTCGTGCGTAGCCAAAATGCGCAAGGAATTGACGAACCGAAAGCCTTTCAGGTCGGGGAGCAGCACCAGCGTCGATCTCTTCCCGCAGTCTCTTGGCTACATGATGCAGCCACTCAGCACCTTTAGTCTGCGGTTCAGACATCGCCTCAATCCCGGTAACCCTTGTCCTGGCAGAGGTAGCCAGAGCCGAGGACACTACAACAGAGCTTGAGTTCGAAGCACCGGGGCCGTGTTATGTGCCAGAGCCTTTCGGGTAAGCGGGTTGGTGGATCCAACATAAGCGCGTCTTGTTTTCGATGTCATCTCCGCCATTTTGCCGTTCGTGGAACAGATGGACGCAGACAGAAGTGGCCCCAACAAACCAACTCGAATCCACTCAAGAAGGAAGATCCCAAGTGCGTGAAAGCACGTCTAGACTTCGGAGAGGAATGAGCCATGTTCAGTTTGGCTACCGACGTCCATAAGCTCAATGCGTAAGTGGAGTCATGATTTGACGGGTGTTCACGTCGGCCGGGATACAACGAGTGACGACACTACGGTTTCGTCAGTTGCCCTCGACCACTGTGCAGTGGGCCGGGTCAATTTCGCTTCGGCGCAGAACGACGTCGCCATCATCCAGCGGTTGGCAATCGACAACCCGACCGACGAAGCGCTCACCGACGTGCGCATTACCCTTCGGGCGAGCCCGCCCATCATCCGGGAGAAGATCTGGAACCTCGACCGTATTGCGGCGCAGCAGACCTTCGCGGTCCGCGAACTTGCGACGCCGCTGGATATTGAACGGCTCGCCGGCCTTGATGAGGCGGAAATCGGCGAGCTTGAATTTCGCGTCGAGGCCGCCGGGGTCCCCACGATCGTCGAGAAGCGACGCATCGACTTGCTCGCGCGCGACGAATGGGGCGGCGTGGGCGACATGGCGCAGATCCTTGCGGCATTTGTAGCGCCGAACGATCCAGCCGTTGCGAGCCTCCTGAAGGCCGCCGCACGGCTCCTTGAAGCAGCGGGACATGATGGCTCGCTCGACGGCTACCAGTCGCAGGATCCGCGCCGGGCGTACATGCTGGCGGGCGCGATCTGGTCGGCCGCCACGGGTCTTGGATTAACGTATGCCGAACCGCCCGCCTCCTTCGAACATGAAGGTCAGAAGGTGCGGGGACCGGGGCGCATCGTACGTGAGGGTCTTGCGACCTGCCTTGATACCGCGCTCCTGCTGGCTGCCGCTTTCGAGGCCACGGGCCTCAACGCGACCATTCTTTTCTCCCAAGGCCACGCTTGGGTGGGAGTTTGGATCGTCAAGAAGGATTTCGGTCAGGTAACCGAGCCCGACGTGGTTGCGGTTCGCAAGGCCGTCCAGGCGCACGAGTTCGTCCCAATCGAAACGACACTGCTGGCCAAGCGCCCCACGATCGGCTTTGATCAGGCGGTCGACGAAGGTCGTCGTCGCCTCTCCGAGCGCCGCGAAACGGAATTCGTCCTGGCAGTCGACATTGCCCGCTCTAGGGCGGCGCGCATCCGCCCTCTGGCGGACCACACGACACCGGACCCGGAAGCCATTGGGACAGAGGTTGAGGTTGTCCCCGCTGCACTGCCAATCTTGCCAGACTTCGGCTTGTTCCCCGACGAGCAGGTCGACGCGGTGGTGGAAACGGCCCAGGGCCGGATCGATCGCTGGCAACGCAAGCTTCTCGATCTCTCGCTCCGCAATCGCCTCTTGAACTACCGCGACAGCAAGCAGACGTTGCCGTTCCTCTGTCCGAATGTGGCCGCGCTCGAAGACGCGCTGGCCGCCGGACAGCCGTTCCGCGGCCTGTCACTCAAGGACGATGACCCGGTTGCTGACCGGACGCTCTCGCCGGAGGACGCTGAGCGAATCAAGGAGGAGGTCGCGCGCGATGCTTTCGAGCGGGGTCAGGTCCCGGTGCCCCTCACCCGCCAGGAGATGAACAATCGCCTCGTCACGCTCTTCCGCCGCGCCAAGAGCGACATGCAGGAAGGTGGCACCAACACGCTGTTTCTCGCCGCGGGCTTCCTGCGCTGGAAGAAGAGCGAGAGCGACACGCGCTCCTACCGTGCTCCACTGCTCCTTATCCCCGTCAAGCTCGAACGGCGTTCGGCGCGGTCGGATTTCAGGATCGCGCACCACGAAGACGGGGTACAGATCAACTCCACCCTGCTGGAACTCCTGAAGCGGGATTTCGAACTCCGCATCCTCGAGCTCGAGGGCGAGTTGCCGCGCGACGCCAGCGGCATCGACGTTCCGCAGATCTTCGACATTGTACGGCGGAAGGTGCGCGACGTGCCGGGCTTCGAGGTCGTCGAGGATCTTGCGCTCTCCACGTTTTCGTTCGCGAAGTACCTGATGTGGAAGGACCTGGTGGACCGTGCCGACCAGCTTCGCCAGAACCGGCTCGTGCGCCACCTGATCGATGCGCCCGAGGAGGCATATGGCGAGCCAGGTGAAGGCGCCGCTGCGGCGCCGCACGAAATCGATCGCCGCCTCGCTCCGCGGGATCTCCTGGCGCCGTTGCCCGCGGACAGTTCGCAACTCGCGGCGGTCGTCGCAGCCTCCGAAGGCCGCGACTTCGTCCTGATCGGGCCACCGGGGACTGGCAAGAGCCAGACCATCGCCAACATGATCGCCCAGTTCTTGGGTATCGGACAGACTGTGCTGTTCGTGGCCGAAAAGGCGGCGGCGCTCGACGTGGTGCATCGCCGATTGGTGGCGTGCGGGCTTGGGGACGCCGTACTCGAACTGCACTCAAACAAGACCGAGCGCAAGTCGGTCATCGCGCAGCTGGGTCATGGCTGGGACCGGGCATCGGATGCGGCCGAAGCCCGATGGATTGAGGTCACCAGCGAATTGCAGCTCTCGCGCGACCGGCTGAATGCCTACGTGGAAGCGCTGCACGCCAAGGGTTCCCAAGGTTTCAGCGTATTCGAAGCGGTTGGGTTGGCCGCCGCCGGCAAGGCGCCCTTTGCGATCGATTATTACTCCCGGGATGCCCATGATGAGGAAAGCTACAAGCGCCTAGTGGCGCTCGCGGCCGAACTCGGTCGGACCCACGCGGTGGTGGCTGACGGTCCCGCGCTGTCCCTGATCCGTACGGAAGAGTGGTCATACCGGTGGGAGGCGGAGATCCTGGAAGCCGCCGAGGCGTACCACCATGCACTTGGTGGCCTGAAGCAGGCGGAACACAGGCTCGCCCGCGAACTCGGTCTGTCTTCCGATCGCCAGGTAGCTGCAACCCGCCGCACCCGTCTTCAAGCGCTTGCGCCGCGACTCGAGGAGGATGCGCTGGATCTCTCCTCCGTGCCGGACCTGGCACCGGAGCGTCTCACTGCGGTCGCCGAGTCTTTTGCAGCGGATGTCGCCGCGCTTGCCGCCGCCACGTCGGAGGCAGTCGCCTTCTACACGATTGCGACCGTTAGACGCATGCCCCTCGAGCAGTTCGACGCCGACTGGCGGCAGGCACAGACGAAAATCTGGCCCTTCTCGGCCTTGGCGCGGAGGAAGGTCAGAAAGCTCCTACAAACCTATGTCGCTGACGGCAAGGCGGAGCCCGCTTCTGACCTGGCGGCACTCCTCAAGATGCAGGAGCTGGATGCCGCCATTTGCAGGAGCACCATGGCGCCGGTCGCCACAACTAAGGGCGGAACCGACGCCGACCGATCCACGGAGGCGACCCGCCAGGCGATCGCCTTCCGGGGGGCCGTTGCGGACCTGCGGTCGGAAGCGGAGGACACTGTACGCTTTGCCTCCGCCACGGCGGAACTTGAATCCCTGTCGGGCCAAGCCGTCCGGGCCGTCCTCAAGGATTTTCTGGCCGCTGAAGGAGCGGTCGCGGAAATGGAACGGGGCTTCACCGCCAAGGGCGGAGAGGTTCCGGGCGACGCAAGCGTCACGGATCTCGAAGCCGGACTCGCGACGATCGCCGCAGAGCGCGCGCGGTTGGCCGACTGGGCGCGCTGGGTCGAAAGCAGCCGGAGCGCGGTGGCAGCGGGCCTCGGCCCGCTCGTCGACGCGCTCGAGGCCGGGGTCGTCGAGGGAGCAGCAGAGGACGCGTTGGAGCAGGCCTACGCCGCGTGGTGGTTGCCCCTCGCAATGGACGCCAGCGACGAGTTGCGGCGCTTCGTCCATTGGGACCACGAGAACGCGATCGAAACGTTTCGCCGGCTTGACGACGCGGCGTCGAATCTTGCGCCGGGCGAAGTGATGCGCCGTATCGCCCACGGCCTGCCGGCCAGGGACGGCGTGCCAAGAAATTCCGAACTGGGGACATTACGCCACCAGCTCGGGCTTGAGCGCCCCTCCATACCAATTCGCACGCTGCTGGCACGCCTGCCTGAGACGTTCGGGAAACTCGCGCCCTGTGTACTGATGTCGCCGCTCTCCGTGGCGCAGTACCTGCCGGCAGGGCAGGCCGCCTTCGACGTGGTGATCTTTGACGAGGCCTCACAGATCACGACTTGGGACGCGATCGGGGCCATCGCACGGGGAAGGCAGACCATCATTGCAGGTGATCCAAAACAGTTGCCTCCCACCAACTTCTTCGGTCGCGCGGACGACGACGATGAGGAGCTCCCGGAAGTGGAGCGCGACATGCCGTCCATTCTCGACGAGGCTGCGATGGCAGGCGTGCCCTCGCGCCGCCTCGACTGGCACTACCGGAGTCGGGACGAGGCGCTGATCGCCTTCTCCAACCATTTCTACTACGGCGGCGGCCTCGTCACGTTCCCTGCACCCGTTACCGGCTCCGAAGCGCTCAAGTTCCACCCCGTGAACGGGACTTACGCGCGCGGACGTGGCCGCACCAACACGGACGAAGGCAAGGCTGTCGCCGAAATCATCAGACGACGCCTGACTGATTGGCTCGCATTGCCGGAGGGTTCCCGTCCCACATTGGGCGTCATTACCTTCAATGGCGAACAGCAGGCACTGATTCTTGATCTGCTGGACGAGATCCGCCGGGGCGACAGCCGTCTCGAGTGGTTCTTCGCCGATGAGCGCGAAGAACCGGTGATCGTCAAGAACCTGGAGAGCATCCAGGGCGACGAACGCGACGTCATGCTGTTTTCCGTGACGTTCGGACCTGACCTGGCCGGCAAGCTCACCATGAACTTTGGGCCGCTCAACGGCGCCGGGGGTGAAAAGCGCCTCAACGTCGCGGTGACGCGCGCACGCCGCGAGCTCCATGTGTTCTCCTCGATCCGCCCTGACCAGATCGATCTCGCGCGCACCCGTGCGGTTGGAGTCAAGGACCTGAAAGCCTTCCTGGACTATGCCGAGCGTGGGGCTGTCGCGTTGCCTGCGCGTGACGAGGGCTCTCTCGGCCCGGCAGAAAGTCCATTCGAGGAAGCGGTGGCAGACGCGTGCCGCGCCAAGGGCTGGGAGGTACGCACCCAGATCGGAGTATCTGGCTTTCGCGTGGACCTCGGCGTCGTCCATCCCGGACGGGCGGGAGCGTACCTGGCGGGCATTGAATGCGACGGAGCCGGTTACCATTCCTCAGCGACTGCGCGTGACCGCGACAAGGTTCGACAGGCTGTCCTTGAAGGCCTCGGGTGGTCGATCATTCGCGTCTGGTCGACCGACTGGTTCCGAGATCCCTCTACGGTCATCGACAGGGTTCACTCGCAGCTGGATCGCCTTCTGGAGGCCGATGAGGCGACCAGCACCTCTAGCGACGCGGAAATCGAGGCGCAGGACACGAGCCTTGATGGGTCGTTGGAGGCGTCGTCGGACGTCGATGCCGTTACGGCGAGCACGGTCGAATCCTTAGGCGGGAACGGCAGCAAGGCGCCCGAGGCAGCGGCGGCCGACGAGCGAGTGGGTGAGGTCGCGGCCCCTGTGCATTCTCTGGAGCCGTCCCCACCTACGTGGTCGGGTGAGGACGATGGAGCTCGGCTTGTCGAGGAGACGCCTGAGGCTTTGCCGATCCCTCTCTCGGATTCGTTTCGGGCCACGCCGCAGAACCACGCGGGGCCTTCTGCCATTGACCCCGATGTCAAGGCTGACTCCGATCGGTTCTTCGACGACGACTACTCCGTGGTGCTGCGCAAGATCATCTCGGGCATCGTCGAACAAGAGGGACCCATGACGCTGCGGGCAATCGCGCGGCGGGTTGCCCAGGAACACGGATGGCAACGAACCGGTAGGCGCATTCAGGAGCGCGTGCGTGTCAACCTCGGTTCGGCAGAGCATCACTCCGAGTTCGGGACAGTCTTCGTTTGGGCACCCGGCAGCCACGCCACCCGTGTGCCCTTCCGGGGCGTGCGCGACCGGGCCATACGGAGCGTGTCCCGTACAGAGATCGCTTCAGTCATCGATCGCCACATCCACGAATTGGTGGATGCGGAGGATTTCATTCTCGCTTTGTCACGTCTGCTGGGCATTGCACGGTTAAGCCAGGATGCCCGCGCCTATCTTTCCGAATGCGTGCGTTGGCGGGAGCAGAATGGCCGTGAGGGCTCGGAAGGGGATGACCAAGGCGCATAAGCGCTTGTCTTGCACGAACCTCTGTTGCCGGACGTTGACCTGCTATCGCTCCCGTGTTGGCCTTGACTGTCGTGTGCAGTTTAGGCCGTGGCTTCGGGGCCGAGCGCTGTTGCCTCCAGGATCTTGGCAAACTCCTCCCATAGCTCCCGATAGTGCGGCTTGAGGTAACGCGCGATCAGGGAGTTTCCGAGTAACGATCGCGCGTACCCGACCGCGAGCATCAGGTGAAGATGGTCGGGGCCATAGGAATCCTCGATACGCTTGATGCCCTGCTGAAGCGTCGCCATTTCGCGTTCCATTCGTGCGATCTGCTCCCGCGATACCGTGTTACTGGTCCTGGATCTTCGACCGTCGACCAGTTGATCGGGTGGTGTCGCTTCGCGTCTGCGTCCTATTGTTGACCTTTGGTCAGTATCAGGAGAGCCGGATGGCTGCGCGCAACGGACTGTGCTACGCAGGAGCCGCGATCAGGACATCGTCACTGCCCAAGCCCACCAGCGACTCAGACAAGCGCTTGCGACCCCGTCAGATAGCTTGTTTGCCGGTGGGCTCGCCGATGCCCGCAGTATCAGGTCTGTCTCACCGAGAACCGGACGGTCATCAAGATAACTGTTTTCGGCAAGATATTCTTCCAAGGCGGCGGCACTGCTTTGCCTGAATCCCTTCAAGCGGGAGTCATTCCTCGCGTTGAGAGCCGCAATCAACCTGTCAGAATTGCCATTCAGTTCACTGGCAATTGCCGCGACGTTATCGAGAAACCGATCGCTCAGGGCACCGCTTTGCTCCAGCGCGTCGCGATCCACGGTCCGTCCTCTTCCCTGAATCCATGTCTCGCAGAACACCTCAAGCAAACCCACTCGTGAATCGATTTCCTCTGGGCAATTCGAACGAGACGCCAGCCGATAGGCCAAGGGAGTGCCTGAAACCGTTTTCCACTGCCCAACCAGATCGATGCCGCTCGTCAATAGGGCGTGTAGCAAATCCAGATCGTCACTCAACACGTAGAAGAAATGCTGCCGATCGTACCCAAGCGCTGGCGAAAATGCGGGTACACCTAGCGTGATCGCGTATTCTTCCGCAGATATTCCATCGGGGCCAGGAATTACAGGTCGAGGTGGGATTTGAAGAGATAAAGAATCGGTCACGCGGACGGCGCTTTTCCGAATCAATCCCAGGTCGATCTCGGCCGCGACCGCGCAATCCTCCGCTTCGAGAGCGTTGCGGATTCGGTCTCGATCAAGCGGGTCACTAGTCAGGTAGAAAATTTGTCGAGCCTGGTCGGTCGCGATGCGTCCGAGAGAACGGGCGATGGCCTCAAACCGCATGGGGTCGCTCTGATCGAGCGCTTCGTCAAGGAACAAAGGTAGTATTCTTCCCTGCTCGACCTCCTCCGCAAAAGCCATGCGGGCAGCCAGCAGCAACTGCGCGCGCGTACCGTCCGACAGCTCATTCAGTTCTCGACTCACGCTTGTTCGCAAATCGACTGCGAAAAGACGCGGAGACTCGGTGTCTCGGCCGAGGCGAAGTTCGTAGCCGTGATGGGTGAAAGCGGAGAAATGTCCCCGCGCCCGCTCCAATACGCGCGGCATCTGGTTCTGTTCGTATTCCCGTTCCGCAGCAGTGACTAGGAACCGGCCTGCCTCGGCAAATATTGCCTTGTCCCGGCCATCCCTTAATTCCGCTCGGGCCTCCTCGCGTCGGACGATGAGGTCTTGAAGATTGCTGCCGCGCTTGGCTTCGGTCACCTGCGCTTTGATGTCGGCTATCTCTCCTCGCAATTCGCCTGCCTTGTCCGCCACGGTAGAGAGATCGTGTGCCAACCGGTCGAGCCTCACCCTGTCAAAGTCCGCAAGTGCCGTTTCGCCGGCCTTCGTAAGTTCATCCCGATCGAGGGCGATCTGGCCTTCGAAGCGCGTGGCGGTCTGCTGCAGCTCCTGGTATCGGGGCAATAGTTTCAGCAGCGCCGTTAGGCCGGGCAGGGCCCCGTCGTCGAGAGACGCTGCCGCGTAAATTTGCTTGATGGACTCGCGAGCAGCGTTCCGATCAGAGGTGTTGTGCACCAGTTGAGCATTCGCCTGGCGTTCATCGGCAAGCGCCTTGACTAGCTGGGTATTGCGATCCAAGAGATTGCCGAGGTAGGCCTTCGCAGTCGTAGCGTCTTCCGGTTGCGGTTCGCCATGTCGTAGCAGAATGTCTGCCAAGGCAGAAAGGAGATGCGAGTGTCGTGATTCAAGCTGGCTGACTCGGCCGCTTGCCCCTTCGTACCTGATACGGCTTGCCCTGAGGTGATCCAGGGCGCGCGCGAAATCGACAAGGTCGGCGTCCGGCGGAAGTGAAGCGAGATGAAGGCTTTGCAGCAGACTTTGCCTCTGTTCGTCGAGCGAGGATTCCGCTTCCGCTAGCTCGGTCAATTGGCTCTTCAGGCCTTGCCGGTCCGCATCGCGATCGCGAGCGCGTTGCAAGCGCGATTCGATGGACACAACTTCCGCTTCGAGATTCCGCAACCGTGCTTCGACTGAACCGGCCTCCCAATCATCAGGTGAACCCACGGCAAGTCTTGCAAAGGATTCCTCCGTTTGCGCCCGTGTATTCGAAGTTGGATTCGTACTGCTCAAGAGGAAGACCGGGACGATGACACCAGCGCCTGCGGTCAACAGCAAGAAGAATCTCGGATCGACGAGGACCGCCATTCCGGCACCGCCAACCGCCAACGCTAGGGCGAGCAGCATCCATGGGCGTCGAGCCCGAAGCCTCTTGCGCAGCGTTTCGATCTCCGGCGCACGGAGCCATTGGCGCAGCATGTCAATCGCGGCACGAAGATCCACGATATGGCTTTCACTGCCCTCGCTTTGCTCGATACCCTCAAGAAGGCGTAATCTCCACTCGATGGCACCTTCCCTAACGCGGTGGCCGTTGGCGGTGCGGAGAAACTCGAAGAGCCGACCGTGTTCGTCCACGGTGAAATCGATCTCGTCCACTTCTCCACCGCCCAAGGCTGCCAGTGCTGACACGAGCTCCCGATGATTTTCGGCGCGCCGCGTCCTGGCGCTCTCAAGGTCTAGTTCGACCCGCTCCAATTCCTCGGCAGTTTGCCGCCAGACTGAGAGTTCGGACCGGTCTACCTCGTCTGGAAGCCGCGAATCGCGCGTGGCCTCGCGCGCGGCCTCACATTGGACCTCGAGTCCACGAATCCGTTCATTCAACTCGTCGGTACGAGCGTGGTGACGCCCAATCTGCTCGAGTTCCTGACCAGTCAGACGCGCCAAGGCCTCGGGCATGGCTGCAATTTCTTCCCTGATGGCGGCATACTCTTCTGCGCGATTGGCCAATCCCATCGCTCGCTTGACAGATGGCAGCCGACGGGCGCCAATTTCCGCGGCATCGAGTTGCGTCTGCAGAGACTTCAGCGCATCCACTCGGTGCTGCAGCGCCGATTGTTCTCGCTCGGTTGCTTGCACCGCATTTTCCGCGGTGTTGAATTTGTTCCGCTGGCGACGCCCGTGCTGCGTAGAAATCCCGGAAAAGAAGTCTTTCACGATCCGTTGCAGATCGATGCCACCGAACATCTGGCGCCTAATCTCGGAGGCGATGTCCCGCGTGCCGTCCAGGGACGGATCAACCAGGTCCCGGAGACGGAGGAAAAAATATGGGTGATTGTGGGAACCCGGGATAGCCGGTGGCGCTCTGTCCACATCATCGCAACGCCATCTCAGACGAGCGCCCTCACGTTCTGCCCACCATGTTTCACCGTCCAATTCGAATTGAGCGGATAAGAGGGTTCGTTCGGTGGGACCACGGTCACCCCAGTAGAGTGCTTCGACCGCACGGCATACGCTCGACTTGCCAATCGCGTTCGGCCCGAAAATGATGTGGACACCCGAGTTGGGCGATTCGATCTCGAACGGCTGGTCGATGCCGGGTAGTCTGTCGATTTTGAGCCGCTTCAACTTCATGAAGAATCGGCCGAATCATCGTGGGATAGCATGGCGTTCAGGGCGGCCATCCCAGATCGCATTAGAACGTCGCGCAAAGCCTCGTCAGACAGCGGGTCAATCGCATTTCGATGCTCGTCGACGGGGGACCAGCGATCATCGCGGGCGACGTTAACGAGCGTCTCTCGAGCCTGTTCAAGCAAACACGTCGACTGGTCGTCGTCCTGCTCGAGGCTGACTAACCGTCGGGCGATCAACGCGGCCGGATCATCGCCCTTAGCGATTTCTGCCAAGTCGAGCCGCGGCGTCATCGCGTCAGTAATTTTGCTGAAGAACATCGCTGTACCGTCGACAACACGTCCGATCTCCTTCCATTCCCCTGCAGCAATCCGCTTCGCGATTTCCCCATGGCAGAGACTTGTTCCCGTGAGGCGCGCGATCAGCCCTACAGCGCGGGGCACGGGGCCTTCCTGTCGGATTCGGCTAACGTAGCTTGCAGCCTCACTCATCAATCGGTCCGCTACGTCCTCAACGTGTTCGATTCCTTCGACCGAAATGGAGACGTGTTCCCAGCGGAGTGGCGCAAGCGGGACATGTTCCAACTGAAGATTGCTCCCATCGCGTACCCTCAGGATCCATGGACCGTGAGGTCCTGATTCTGACCGATCGAGCCCTACCAGAGAGCCCAGGTAACCCGATGGCCGAGACCCTACGCGTGCGGAGAGACTTTCGATGGATGGTTTGTGAATGTGACCGAGAAGCCACGCATCGAAGCCGGTATCGTCCAGTTCGGCTTGCCTGATGGGTGCGTACGTTCCTCCAGAAGCGTTCAGATCAGCATGAAGCAAGCCGATACGCGGAATGGAAGATGATAGGGGCTGTAGCGGTTCCCTCAGGAGATGTGCAACCGGGCTCTGGCGCACATAACGTTCGTTGAAGGACCAGCCGACTATCTCGGCAAGAGGCTTCTTGTCCTTCTCAATAATCCGCGACTCCCATCTGCCGCCAGCTCCCAATAGGGTGAAGCCGTCAAGCAGCGACGCCAGTCTTGGTAGAGCCTCGACATCATGATTCCCGGCAACAGCAATAACCTTGATGCCTGCATCTAGCAGCCGGCGTATGCAATCTTCGAGGGGAGCCATTGCTTCGAATCTGGCATTGGTGCTCTCCACGACGTCTCCGGCAAACAGGACAGCGTCCACCTGCTCTTCGACCGCGAGTTTGGCAGCAAGCATTAGCGCCTTTGCCGGCGTCAGCTCGCTCGGATCAACACCCAAGGTTGAAACGACGTCAGGCACACCGGAGCAGCTTGTGCCCAGGTGCACATCTCCAATTGCCAGAATTGTTCCTAGATCATCCACCGTGCTGGTCCAAAATCTCGGATGACCGAGCCCGATAACAGGCTGTTGGATGTGAAGTGGACGTTCGCCGGGTCGTACCTCGCCCGCGTTGCGCTCCGTCGATGTGTTCGCAGGTGCGCCTACCCGCCCTCACGTGGCGCGACGTCGGACCACTGCGTGCGGGCAACCATTCCCGGCCGCGCAATGAATTCGCCGCAGCTGAACGCTCCAACTCCGGCCGGAAACAGCGTGATATCCCGCTAGCGTGCCTGCCCCTTAAGACCATGATCCTTGCGAGCTCCTTTCGGGAATACGAGATTAGCGAACGGAAACGGGTGTTCTGGATCCTTGAGCTCTTGCTTTGCGCTTGATGTGACTCGAGAAACAAATGCGCCGAGCAAAGGATTCTTGCTTTCCTCAGGACTTGGCGTCTCCATGTAATGGACGAAGGTTTCCTCAAGGACAGAGAGTGTCTTGAGCCAATGTCCTCCCCGTTGGGGACCGCTGTTACCAAGGGCCGTCCCGTAATATTGACGGACTCGATCGCAAAGCCGCTGATTCGGCTTGCCGATGTAGAGAACACTCTCGTCTCGCAGCCAAAATTCCCCAAGGCGTCGGACGATTTCGTCCGGTGAAGGCCTCAGCTGACCATCAAGCTTGAGACTCGGCACCCGACCTAACCACTGGGCCACCGCGCACCTATTACTCGGTGCGCCGTCCGGTACCGCAGGATTCTGATCGAGGCTCGATATCAAGGAAACCACGTACACTCCCGTCTCGCAACCGGCTTCCCCCACGGGACCACCCCCGTCCACCGAAGATCGACTTGTTCCAGAAGTTCGGCAACCGAGGACATCGGCGGGCTCCGGGAAGTTACTGGCAGTCGGATATGATTGGAACGCAGGCAGGATCTGCCGCAAATCCTCACCAACCTTACCGGCCGGGACGGTACACGCGAGGTCGACGTCGCGGGGCGACATCGACCAAGACGGTGCGGTTGATCTCTCGCAGCACTTCAGCGTTGTACGCTGACAGAACTGGTCGAGGCCGGGCATAGGTGGCGAAAGCTTGCACGTTAGTGCTTGCGTACCTGCCGACCCTTTTTCTTCGGCGGCACGCGGTCCAACCGCGCCAAACAATGAACGAGGTCACCGTTGAGGCTGCGCATCCATCGGGGTACAAAGGAGATCGGAGGCACCTGCATCGAGATCGAGGCGCAGGAGAAGCGCATCGCACTTGATGTCGGCTTGCCGCTCGATGCGCCTGACGAGAGCCAGGAAGAGCTATTACCCGAAGTTCCCGGATTCCGGGAACCTGACGACAGCCTGCTGGGCGTCGTGATCTCGCATCCCCATCAGGACCATTACGGCCTGGCCCGCCACATCCGCTCGGAGGTACCGATCTGGATCGGCAAGGCCGCAAACGACATGCTGACCGCCGCGAGCGCCTATGTGCCCGGCGGCCACGCCTTCGCCGACCCCCACTTTATCGCCGACCGGGCGCCGGTGGAGATCGGGCCGTTTCGCCTCACTCCCTATCTCGTCGATCATAGCGCTTTCGACGCCTACGCCCTGCTTATCGAGGCCGGCGGCAAACGGGTTTTCTACTCGGGCGATTTTCGCGCACACGGGCGGAAGTCGAAGTTGTTCGCGGCGATGATCAAGCGCCCGCCCAAGGACCTCGACGTCCTCCTGATGGAGGGAACGACCATCGGGCGGACGGGCACCAGCGAGGGGTTCGCAACCGAGGCAGACCTCGAAGGGGAGTTCGTCCAGTCGTTCAGGGAGACGGCAGGCATCCACCTCGTCTGGACCTCGTCGCAGAACATCGACCGCCTTGTCACGATCTTCCGGGCGGCGAAACGCACCGGCCGGGTGCTCCTGATTGACCTCTATACCGCCGTCGTCCTGGAATCGACCGGCAGGAATACCATTCCGCAGTCCGATTGGGACGGCGTGAGGCTCTACATCCCCCAAAGCCAGCGGGTGCATATCAAGAAGAATGCACTGTTTGACGATCTTGCGCGACACAAGGCGAACCGCATCTTCGCCGAGGACCTGCCCGGCCTGCGGCAACATGCGGTCATGCTGTTCCGCCCAATGATGATGCGCGACCGGGGAGTTCGGACGGTTCTGGACGGTGCGCGGCTCACCTACTCGCTGTGGGAGGGCTACCTGAAGAAGAGTTCAGTGCAGCACGTCGTAACGTGGTTAAAGCAGAACGAGATATCCTGGCGGGTGATCCACACCTCCGGCCACGCGTCGGCGGTCGACCTGCAACGCTTCGCCGCCGCGCTCGCGCCCCGCACGCTCGTGCCCATCCATTCGTTCGAGACGGGGCGCTTCGCCGAGTTCTTCGCCAACGTCGTCCAGAAGGAGGACGGCGTGTGGTGGAATATTTGAAACAGAGAGGGGAGGCAAATGAAAACGCAGGTTTTCCGCCATGGTCTCAATGAACCTTTCATCGATACCCTCAACAGGGAATACGAGAAGTCGGGGTGGTGGAAGCGAATTGTCGATGATGAGCACCTGTTCATCGGAATTCGAAATCATTGTCTAAATGTTTATTTCAATGGAGGCAGTATACTGGAGTTAAAACATACTAGTGTCCTGAACGAGAAGATTTGCAGATTACAGGACTGCCATTATTCAACTGAATCAGCTTGTTACAATCATCAAAACTTCAGAATCGGGACACTAGAGGGGGGCTGACCGGCAAGACACATTTCAAGTATCTTGTTGACTTGGCCACTGAGGACAAGAGCAGTGACTACATAAAGTTTTCCAACGGCGAGTTTAGACCTGTCACAATCAAGGATCCCTATCGAGATATATTGCAGGACCTTGACGGCATAAAAGGCTCGACCAAGCTTTACCAAGGCGATGAAAAGAAGGGCGTTCATCAGATCATCATTCACAATACGAACGTAATAGACACCGAGATACAATTTCCGGGTGAGAGCGCTCGAATTGACTTTGCCGCGTTGCAAAGGCGTAACGGCAGAATATGCATTGTGTTTTTTGAGGCGAAGACTTACTCAAACTCCGACATCCGTTCCACGGGGCGTCCTAAGGTGCTCGACCAGATTGAACTTTACCGGGAGATAATAGACCGGCGTCGCGACGAAATTGAAGCGTCTTACCAGTGCGTACTTCACAACATCCAACGTATGGCGGGCTGGAAGGCTCGCCGCCATAAGATATTCGCTGAAGCTGCCACCGGCGACTTGTACGTTGACCCCGAAGTTCGTCTCGTAATTTTCGACTTTGATGACCCACAGAAACGCGCCGCAAACGAGACAAATGGCGTATTTTCGCGATTGCGGGATGCCCTTGGTAAGAAACTTGTGCTGACCAGGGGAGACCCCAAAGGGTTTTGGACAGGCATCCGATCTCCTCAATGATCAGAGTAAATCTGACCTGCTCCCCGGAAATTGGACCATGCAAAGCGAGAAAATTCTGGGATAGGTTTTCGTGGACCCACCGGGGAAGAGGCCATGAGGCGGTCGATGTTCTGCCATCTTGAGAATCGGAGGCTAACTCATGAACCATCCAAGAACCGAGTAGTCAGCTTTTGGGACTATCCCTATCGCATACGGCTCTATGCTGCATGAATCAGTGCGCCCACCATCACTCCATCGATTCGGGAGGCTGTGTTCTTGCAGTCGATTCGGATGGGCTCGTAGTCGGGATTGGTGCTCTCGGGTTGTAGTTCCACGTAACGGTCATCAATCCGTTTGTAGCGCTGGAGGCTTACGTGATCGTCAACCCTGGCGACAATAACCTGGCCGTCTTCAGCAATTGTGGTTGCAGCAATTGCTGCTAGATCATTCTTGTTCAACCCCAGACGATTCATGCTGTCATTACCTACCACGAAGAAATAATCCGGCCTCGGGGAAAACCGCTCACCGACCAATCTGGGGACACGTTCGACAATGTGCCCCCCGGCGAGGATGGGCTTGCAGGCGGGGATGTCCCCCGCGGTGACAGCAGGCAACTCGTCCTGCAAGAGTTGAATCCCGCGTGGTGTGTCCGCGTGGAGTTCGATCCAGCCTTTCTTCATCAGGGCAGTGAGATGGTAGTCAACCGTGGATGCGTGTGACACGCCCAGCTGTCTCGCGATTTCGGGGCGCGAAGGCGGAAACCCAAACTGCCTGACATGATTGCGAATGCAGTCCAGCACCTGCCGCTGTCGGTCAGTGATGTTCCTCATATGTTCAGGTCTTCTGACGAGAATTTTGGGTGCCGTTGACTATATGAGGATCCGGCTCCTATAGTCCGGTCCATAGCTGAGTACCCTTATGGTGCTCAAATTGCGAGGTTTACGCCGGACATGGTACCTGAGAGATCAGGATTTCGCAACGTCCCGGTGTCGGGTTACCGAACATCGGTACGAACAACTAGCGAACAGTGAAAGTCGATGTTCGTACGTCGTCCGGAGAACTCGCCGCAGAAAACAGCACCGGGAGGCCGCAGCAACGGCCTCCCGGCGCCTAGACTCGCAAGGGCGTAAACCCATGCTCCTCGTGACGCGCATTGTCTTGACGACGCGATTCCCGGTCAACACCGGAATTGCGGGAGTACTCCTTGCATGTCGACAAGGAGACTCCTTTGGCCAATCAACTCCACAAGAGGTTTCGGAACGAGGCACGTGGCTCGTCGCGTGTAGTCCGAGAACCTGAGAACGGATTCGGGGGGTGCGTTGAACAGCGTGGCCCTGCTGGCGAAGCATCGCCATGTGCGCATGGCGTTCGTGTTTTGGCGCCAAGCCTCCCAAGCGATTCGAATGCGCGGGCCGCAGACACGCGCGCCGGGTCGTCCGACAAGGACCTGCCAGGGGCCACCTCGGCGGGCGGGTTTCCCGGGGAATACCAGCGCCATCTGAGAGAGTCGGGGAAGCGCTCCTCGACAATTCGGACCGAGCTGGCAGTTCTCAGGGATTTCGCGCGATGGTTGCAGGATGCCGAATGCCCAATTCGGTCGATCGACGACACGGTGCTGCGCGAGTATCGCGACCACCGCACTAAACTTGGTACGCGCCGGAACTCTGTACGCGGGGAGGTGCAGGCCAACAGGCAACTGGCAATCGTCAAGCGGCTGCTCTTGTTCCTGGAAGCAATAGGCTGGGTCGAGCATCCCGGAGAAACGGCGCTCGCCAACGAGCTTTTGGAAGCGTTTATCGCTGATCGCGCCAAGATCGGCTACCGGCAGGCCTGGCTTGAGAATGCGCGGTGGGACGTCGGCCACTTTCTCGGGTGGTTGCATCTCTCCCGGGTGTCAATCCGGGCCGTCAGGCCGAAGACAGTCGATGACTTTTGTCTGCACGACTGCGTGTGCCGTGGCAAGACGCGGCCCGGACGCTCGACAACAGGACGCGTGTATGCGAGGAGCGCAGTTGCCCGCTTCGTTCAGTTTCTCGCCGAGCGGGGAATCATCGATTTCGACCAGGGTCCGGACGCCAACGCCGACGATCCTGCGGTGCTGGTCGAGTTCTTGCGCTGGCTACGCGAGCAGCGAGGAATCGGTGAGGCCACGATCCGCCATCACCGGCGGCGGGTATCGCGTGTGTTTTCCCGGCTGGGGTGGGACCCGTCCCGGTACGACGCCGCAGGTATTCGCGCGGCGCTGGAGCGTGCGTTCAGTCAGGTGTCGCACACGCACGCCCACCAGCTTGCGGTGTCGACACGGGCATACATCCGTTTTCTGGTGGCGAAGGGAAAATGCGATGCGACGCTGGTAGCGGTGGTGCCGAAAGCCCGGCGCGTCGCGCTGGCCGAACTGCCTCGCTACATCCCGGAAGAGGAGGTGCAGAAGATCATCGACGCGTGTGACCCGGAAGCTGCGGCGGGTTTGCGCGATCGCGCGATGATCCAGCTGATGGTCCAGCTGGGCCTTCGGGTCGGTGATATCGCGGCGCTGCGCATCGATGACATCGACTGGGACCACGGTCGCATCGTCGTATGCGGAAAGGCTAGCCGGGAAGTATCGCTACCACTTCCGCAGGAGGCCGGAGACGCGATTCTCCAGTATCTCGAGCGTGGCCGCCCCCGCGTTTCGCATGCGGAGATCTTCCTGCGGTCGAATGCTCCTTATGGGCCATTCGCACGCTCCGGGTCGGTATCCGCGGTGGTGCTCCGAGCGCTCCAGCGCGCTGGTGTGGAAAGCCCCGGGGGTCGGGGCGGCCATGTACTTCGCCACTCTTTTGCGACACATGCGCTCAGGGCCGGGGCATCGCTCGAGGTCGTCGGAACTGTGCTGCGACACGATTCGCCGAGGACAACCGCGCTGTACGCGAAGGTGGACTTGCCGGCGCTGCGAGCGATCGCCCAGCCGTGGATCGGGGCGGGAGACGACGCATGAACTGGCTTGAAGCTGCTGATCGCTACATCGGGATGCGCCGCAAGATGGGTTACCGGTATGTCCGGGAAGCCAAATGGGTGCAACAGTTTGCCTTGCATGCCGATGCTCGTGGCGAGGCCTTCATGCGTGCCGAGACGGCGATCGCGTGGGTCTGCGACGGAGTGTCACTGGTCTCCGCACGCCGCCGATTCGCCGTGTTGTGCAAGTTCGCGCAATGGCTGGCGGTGGAGGACGATCGCCACGAGGTGCCACCGGAGAATGCGCTGGGAAGCGGGAGCCAGCCCCGGCCGTCACCGTACTTGTTGAGTACGGATGAGATCGCGGTGGTGCTGAATGCCGCGAAGGCCCTAGTGTCCTGATCGTAAAGTTAATTAGAATAAGCTCGTCGGTTACGTTGGAGGGATGCCTGGTGAGCTGGCAGTGCCGAAGTTGTCGGCAGCGGAGCCGTGAGTTGGAAGGCCTGGCCCGGTCGGAAGACGGCCCAGGGTCTGGCGCGGCGGGCACGGATTGTGCTGGCGGCGGCCGATGGGCTGGAGAATCAGGCGATTGTTGAGCGGGTGGGCGCCGCCGCCAACACGGTCGGCATGGCGTCGGCGCTTTGCCGAGATCTACGACGGCCGCGCTCCGGTCGGCGACGAGCAGGTCGCGGCCGTCATCGGCCGCACTGGAAGAGACGCCGCCCGACAGGCACTGGAGCCTGCGCTCGAGGCCCGCGCCTCGGGCTATGCGCCTTCGACCATCCACCGGATTTGGCATTCGAGCCGCACCGCTCGGAACGTTCCTCGGACCCCCTGTTTGTGGAGAAGGTGCGCGACATCGTCGGGCTCTATCTGAGCCCTCGGGTGGTGCTGTGCGTCGACGAGAAGAGCCAGATCCAGGCGCTGGACCGCTCCCGGCCGCTTCTTCCCATGCGGCCCGGACAGATCGAGCGGCGCACCCATGACTACATGCGCCACGGCACCACCACGCTGTCGCTGCCCTCGACCTCGCCACCGGCAAGGTCATCGGGCAGTGGCGTCATCGCAGCCGGGAGTTCCTCAGGTTCCTGCGCTGAAACCCTGGTTCCCGACGACCTCGACGTCCATCTGGTCATGGACAACTACGCCACCCACAAGAAACGCTGGCTGGTCGGCCACCGCGCGCGGTCCACTTCACGCGGGCGCTTCCTGGCTGAACCAGGTCGAGCGCTTCTTCGGCGCCGAAAAACAGCTCCGGCCGGTGTCCATCGGCGGGAGCTCGAGCCGATCCGGACCTACATCGGTCAACACCGACCCGCGACCCTGCTGGACCAAGTCCGCCGACGACATCCTCGCCACCATCAAACGCTTCTGCCTGCGCACTCTCGAAACCGCAGAACGGCAGAGGGAAATCATCAAAACTTCAGAATCAGGACACTAGAGCGTGTCTGGCATTAAGGAATCCTGAGGGGGGGGGGATTCCAATCGGGTTGGAAATGTGATTCAAAAGGGGTCATTGGTCGGAGGGCTTCCGACATGACCCAACCCTATTCGAATGACCTGCGCGAGCGGGTGGTGCGGGCGCACCTGGCGGGCGAGCCGATCCGCACGGTGGCAGCGCGTTTCGGCGTGAGCGTGTCGTCGGTGCCGAAATGGACGGCGCGCTACCGGGCCACCGGCAGCGTGGCGCCAGGCCGGATCGGCGGTCACCGTCCCTGGCTGCTGGAGCCCCACCGGGAGCGGGTGCATGCGCTGGTGGCGGAGACGCCGCATCTGACCATCGACCGGCTCCAGGAGCAGCTGGCGCCCGACGGCATCACGGTGTGCCGGGACACGATCTGGCGGTTTCTCCGGCGCGAGGGCTTGCGCTTTACAAAAAACGCTGTTCGCCCTTGAGCAGGCCCGGGCCGCGGTGGCCCGCAAGCGGGCTCGATGGCAGGCGCTCCGGCGCCGGCTGGAACCGCGCCGACTGGTGTTCGTGGACGAGACCTGGATCAAGACCAACATGACCCCGCTGCGGGGCTGGGCGCCGAAAGGCCGGCGTCTGAAGGGGTTTGCACCGCATGGGCGCTGGCGCACCCTGACCTTCCTGGCGGGGCTGCGCCACGACGGGCTGAGCGCGCCCTGCGTCTTCGACGGGCCGATCAACGGCCGCTCCTTCCACGCCTGGGTCGAGCAACATCGGGTCCCGACCCTGAAGCCCGGTGACATCGTCATTCTCGATAATCTCGCCAGCCACAAGGGCAAGGCCGTGCGCCAGGCCATCCGCACAGCCGGTGCGCGCCTGTGGTTCCTGCCCCCGTATTCGCCGGACCTCAACCCGATCGAGCAGACCTTCGCCAAGATCAAGCATTGGATGCGGGACGCCCGGAAGCGCACGGGCGAGGACACCTGGCGCCATCTCGGCGACCTCCTCGGCACCATCGAACCCCACGCATGCCAGAACTACATCCGCAACGCCGGGTACGGTTCCATGTAAAGCGGACACGCTCTAGCCATTCGTACGCCAGCTGCAGGCCGAATGCGTCCAGCGGCAGAGGCTCGCCATCGGCATCCCTCCGCTGCAGACGATGGCCTAGCTCCGCCGTCAGGGTTCGTTTGGCCTGGGTCCATGCGCCGAGGCGGTCAAGTTTGCGGTCGAGTGCCAGCGGGAGCCCCCAGGGGAAGCTGGAGAGCGCGAGGTCGGTGGGGTCGATGGGAACGCCGCGGCCATCCAGGGTGATGACGGCAGCGATGGCGTCGCCTTGGGCAACGGCACGTTCCAGCCGGTCGTCACCGTAGGTTTCGATCAATCGCGCGAAGGCCTCCGCGGTGTCGATCGTGCCGAGGATTACCTGGTAGAAGTAGTCGGGCGTGTTCTCTTGGGGGGCGACGACCGTCCAGGGCGGCTCAACGCCGTCAAAGCGGAGTACGCGCCGATTTCCGACCTTGAATTCTGAGCGGTTACGGAGCGTCTGCGGCGACAAAACCTCGAGGGCCATCCATGCGGACAACACATGGACGGGGTTGTTCGGCAAGTCAGCACCCCTTGGCCGCAGCGGACCTCCCGGCACGGAAATTGCCCACATCGTCGGTGAGGAGCCGTGCACGCAAAGGGGAGGGGACGCCGGCCGACAACCTTGATGACACTATTGCCTGCTCGCCCCCGCCGGGAGCGCACCGGGCCCAGCACCCCGGCCGATGCGACCCCAGTCCAACAGGACGACCACCTTGCGCAGCATGTTGTCCGATTCCACGCGCTCGGCCACCAGAGCCACGAACAAATCCGTCCGAAGCTCTCCCGGGCGTGCGCATGACGGCTCTCCGGAGACCCATTTCTTCAACCTTGGTGCACGCGTTTCTGGGCTATTGCGCAACAGTCTTAAACAACGGAAAGCGATGTGTTGGAGACGGGTTGGACATGGCACGCGACTTTGCGCCACAGTATCCGCCGCCGAGAGCGTCGCTGCAGCACGACGTCAGGCGGTGCGGACGACATCGGCACGTCTTCTGCCGAGGGCGCCTGACATGCCTTGCGGATTGGAGAGTTCGAGCACGCCGTCGTCGATCGGCGCATGTTTCACTACCTTCCTGTCCTCGCCGTAGTTCTGCGTGTTGCGCCAGGGATTCCGATCTCCCTGTTTGGGAAAGAGGTGCATGTCCCGCTGGATGTACCCCGCCGAAAAATCGTCGATCCACGGCCTGGCAGGCATCGCCACCCGTTCCTTTTCTGATAGGCGTGGCGTCGCTTGACGGTTGCCGGTTCTTTCCAGTTCGTTGATCAACCGGCAAGCATATTCTGCAGTCAGGTCGGCGCGCAGGGTCCAGCTCGCATTGATGTAGCCGAAGGTAAGGATCAGGTTTGGCACGTCCGAAAGCATCATGCCCTTGTAGGACCAGTGATCCGGCGGGTTGACCGTCCTTCCGTCGACGCTCACGGACACACCGTTCAGCAACTGCAGACGCAGGCCGGTGGCGATCACGATGATGTCGGCCCTTACCACCTCGCCGTTGACCAGTTTCAGACCGTCTTTCGTGAACCGGTCGATCGTTTCGGTCCTGATGCTGGCCGTGCCATTGTTGATGACGTCGAAGAGGTCATTGTCCGGAATGAGGCACAGGCGCTGGTCCCACGGGCTGTAGTGCGGCGTGAAATGTTTGTCGATGTCGAAGTCCGGCCCAAGCGCCCGGCGCACCATGTAAAGCAGTTCGGCCTTCACCCGTTTTGGTTCCGTTCGCGTCCGGCGATAGAAGTCGCGGACTCTCTTTACGTTCTTCCGGCGCGTGATGGAGTAAGCCAACCGCTCCGGCAGGATGCGGCGCAGGAGGTTGGCGATCCTGTCCTGGCTGGGCCAGGACAAGACATAGGTGGGTGAACGCTGCACCATGACGACGTGACGCGCGCCGCTCGTCGCCATCGCCGGCACCAGCGTCATGGCCGTCGCCCCGGATCCGATCACCGCGACATCCCTATTCCGGTAGTCCAGGTCCTCCGGCCAGAACTGCGGGTGTATGACGGTCCCCTTGAAGTCGCCCTCTCCTTCCCAGTTCGGCCGGTACGGGTGTTCGTAGTTGTAGTACCCGCCGCATAACAAGAGCATGTTGCACGCGATCCGCACCCCCTTGCCTTCGTGTTCTACCTCCACAGTCCAGATGGCGTCATCGCTCGACCAGTCCGCTTTCCTGACCCTGTGTCCGAAGCGTATGTGTTCGCGGATTCCATTCCCGTCGGCTGTCTCGTTGACGTACCTCAGGATTGACGGACCGTCGGCGATGGCCTTGGGTCCGTTCCAGGGCTTGAAGACGTACCCCAGGGTGTGCATGTCGCTGTCGGAGCGGACTCCTGGATAGCGGAAGAGATCCCAGGTTCCGCCGATGGTGTGGCGGCTTTCCAGAATCACAAAATTCTTGGCGGGGCACCTGTGCATGAGGTGATAGGCGCTGCCGATGCCGGAGAGACCCGCCCCGATGATGATGACATCGAATTGTTCCACCGCCTCGTCCCGCATGATTTGCCTCTTCGGCCAGTTTACAGAGTGAATCCAGACGGAAAGTGCTGCTTCCGCTTCGATATGCCCACCTCGGGCCGAAGCCGTAGGATGAGTCGCCTCTGCGGCGCGCACGAGTCAAACCGTGAGAAGAGCCCGATCCGCCGTCTGCGATTTACTGAAATCACAGTCCAGTGATTTCTGCAACCGACATAGCCCGAAGTCAAAAGCTCGAATCTTGCCCCTGCAGCCATAAAATCCCCGTTATCTTAAATTGATAACGGGGATTTTCGTTCTCTAACTCATGCCGGTCGAACAAATCGCGAGCATGCCGTAAGCGGATTCAATCTAAAGGCTGGCCAGGGTGTGATGGCTGGTGGCGACGGGATCCCCGCGCATTCACCAAGACTGGCCCCGATCATTCGGTCGAGCGCCCTGAAGGGATGCCTGCATCGGGGAGCGATTCGACCGCTTGCGCCAAGCACGGGCATGGGAGTACCAGCCATCATGATCGGAACGACCGGACCTGGGTGAATGTTGGCGCGGACGCGCTTGTCGGTTGCAAGCTAGAGCCGATCGAGGAGACCGCCGCCGCCGATGCCGCTTATGAGCGCGCCATGCCCTCGCTCCGTGATGCGTTCGAAGAGCATATGGCGGTGAATCCCAATCGTTCGAAACGGACCAACGAGCTCTACCACTACGAGGCGAACCGCTATCTGGGCGACTGGCTCACCCGCCCCCTCGACGCCATCACCCGCCGGGATGTCGAGACCCGCCTCAACAGCATCACGGCGGATCATGGATGGTCGCCGGCCAACCGGGCGATCTCGTTGGTGCGGTCGGTCTACCGCCGGCCCTGCATCGATCTCTGGTTCGCCGCAGGCGGCAAGTTCCACCGCAAGATCTCGACACCGGCAGAGGTGCAGCCGCGCTGGCGCACCGGCCTTGACCCGGGGCATACCTAGAGACCGGTCCGGCCTGCCCCGGCGGCGAACAGCCGAAACCTCAGCCTTTCCTCACGTACATCCGGCAGTCGCCCGCCGCCGCGGCCTTCGTCACCGCGGCGGCAAGCTTGTCGGCTTTGGCCGGTTGAACCTACTCGTCCACTTCGCCGGTGAAATAGTCGACGTTGGTGTCTCGCTGGTAAAATCTGAGGAAATACTCGTCGGACACGTCCTTGCCGCCATAGAAGTCGGCCAGCATCTGGTTCCAGTCCGCCCCTCCGAGCACGCCGACCTTGCCCGAATCCGGATATTCGGTGATTTCGGGCATGTGATTGGTCGACAGGCACAGATAGACCAGATCGGTCTCGCCGGTGTTGACCAGCTTGTGGGGCAGGTGCCGGCCGACCGGCAGGGCGGCGTAGTCGCCTTCCGACACCTCGACCTCGTCATCCCCGATGGTCAGCGTGCCGCGCCCTTCGAGGATGAAAAGGGCTTCCTCGTTGCGAATGTGCGAGTGCTTCGGAAAGCCGTATTTTCCGGGTGCGACCCTGAAATGGCTGCAGCCCAGCTCGACGTTGCCGGTCGAACTGCCCAGCCCCCGGGCGATATGGTGGAACTTGTCGCCGACCGAGATTTCTTTCGGCTCGATATCGTTGACGTTGATCACATGCTTGTGGCGGGCCATGGCAGGTTCTCCTTACCCTGTTGTTGCATTTCCGCTGTTACAAGGGGCCGGCTCCCGGCCCTTGGTCGTCGAAGACGAGGTAGGCGCGCGTTTCGATGCTCTCGCGTGGCGGCGCATCCGAATCCTGGTCCGGTAGGCCAATCCAGCCGTGGGGGGTGAAGCGGGCCCGGCTGTCGTCGAGACTGTCCCAGCCCTTTATCACGGGCGTTTCGTCCCGCGTCATGGCGGAGACCCAGCACCAGCGGCGAGCGCGGCACAGGCCCCGAGATCGGACGCCAGACGTTGATTTCGGCAATGCGGGCGCCGTTATCGAGGACGCGCTCCACCGTCTCGTGTCCGAGCGCGCCGGTAGCCAGCTGCGGCCCCGACGTCACGGTGCAATCGACATGGACGATGCGCGCTGGCCCGCACATGCCGTCCGGCTTGGCAGCGCCGTCCCCGTTGACCGAGCGCCGGGGATGGTCGAACGCGATGGAGCGCGAGGCGCCGGTCGCCTCGCACAACAGGGCTTCGACTTCGCGGCTGCAGGCGCCGGCGACCGTTTCGTCGTCGTAAAGATCGTCGACCGAAGTCCTATTGCGGAACGGCTGAAATCCCTCGCGCTCGACCGACAAGCGGTCGGCTTCGGGACGGATATCATGGATCGTCACCGTGCGCGCTTCGGTGCGGAAGTGATAGTCCGGCGTACCGCCGGTCAGCGCAGCGCTCAGAAAGTACGGCGTGCCGTTCTGGCGCACGATAGCGTTGAGCGGCGCCTGAACGTCGCCTGCGGCCGCAAGCGCGGTCTGCGAGCCGGAGTTGGACAGTCTCATTTCGCGATCTTGTCCCGAGAGAGCGAACGGGAACTGAACGAGCCGCTCTCAGGCTACAACAAGAGCGCTTGGCGGGACAAGTTTTGCGGCGGAAGCCTGGCGCCGAGTGGCAGCGGCTGGCAATTCCGGCAGGAGCGTCCTCGATTTCCAGTGTAAAACCGTTGCGAAAGCCGGTGGGGTGACAGATCGGGCCTCTGTGCGATCCATCTTGCTGCTGCCGCCGCCGAAATGCGGCGGAATGAGGCGAATCGAAGCGGATTCGTGGCTGATTTGGGGCTGGATCGCCCCCTGCCGCCCCGGCTCGGGCGGCGCGAGGCAGACTCCCGCGCTCAGGCCGTGACCAGGTCGATCCGGTTGACCGCCTTGAGCAGGTTCGTCACCGTCGCCTTCAACGTCAGCTCCGCCTCCACGTTGCGGTAGGTCAGGTAGCGTGACCGCGCGCCCCGGAACCGGCGCTTGAGGGTGCCGAAGGCCTGCTCCACAACCCAGCGCCGTCGGGCCACCAGGCGGTTGAACTGTTTCTGCCGCACCCCGAGCGGGTGCCCCCGGGACGCCCGGTACATGATCCCCGACTTCAGGCCGGCCGCGGCCAGGTGCGCCCGGTTGGCGGCGCTGGCCAGACCCTTGTCCGCCAGCACCCGCCGCGCCGTGCAGCCCGTCACCAGCGCCGGGAAGTGCGGGGCTTCCCCTGCGTTCGCCGGGCGCGCCAGCACCCGCTCCACATACCCGTCCCCGTCGGTCCGGATGAACCCCTTGGTGCCGAAGAAGCACCGGCTGCCCTTCTTCAGCCAGCGCGCATCCGGATCCGCCGACAGCCGCTCCGTCACCGGCATCTCCGGGGCCGCGTCCTCGGCCCGGTCCTCCGCCATCACCTCCACATGCCGGCGCGGGCGCGCTGCGCTTTCCACGATCGTCGCATCCACCACCGCCACCGGCGCCCGTTCCACCTTCAGGCCGTGCCCCGCCAGCTGCCGGTTCACCTCGGCCAGCAACTGCGCATCGAAACCCCGCCGGACCAGCGCCTGGCGAAACCGGCAGATCGTCGTGTGGTCGGGGCAGTGATCCAGCACCGAACTGCCGCAGAACAGCATGAAGTCCAGCCGTACCCGCAACGCATGCTCCAGCGCCCGATCCGACAGCGAATGCCATTGCCCCAGCAGCAGCACCCGGACCATCAGCTCCACGTCGTAGCCCGACCGGCCGAGCTTCGAGCGCACCGGACCCAGCACCCAGCCCACGCGGCCCCAGTCCACCAGGGCATCCACCTTGCGCAGCACGTTGTCCGCCGCCACCCGATCCGCCACCAACGTCATGAACAGGTCCATCGCCAATGCTCCCAGACAGATACTTCAGCCAGTCCGCAGCGAATCACGCCCGAGCGTTCAATGCAAGGCCTCTCCAGGCATTTCGCAACAGTCTTAGTGTTGGTCGGCCGTATCCGCAAAATTCCCGGCTACGCTGGCGGTTGCGCCTTCCTGGCGTACTCCGCTACTTCCAACCCTCAGTGTCACACCGGCCTCGTGGCGGAGGCCCACAATCCTACGATCCGCGACGCTGGTGGAAAAACGCTAGGTCGGTCTTATCGCCCCTCGTTCCCGAACCCGTCGTCGACGACTATGTCGAGAAGCGTCGGCCCGTTGCGTCGGGTCGACTCGGCGATGGCAGGCGCGATGTCGTCGGGGTCCGTGATCTGCTGTGAGACCACCCCCATTGAGCGGGCAAGTCCGGTGAAGTCGATCGGCGGGTCCTTGAACTCCATACCGGTGTAGCGCTCGACGCCGTGAAACGACTTCAATCGCTCCTTAATGATCCTGTAACCGCCATTGTTGGCGATGACGTATGTGATCGGGAGCTTGGCGTTTGCAGCGGTCCATAGGGCTTGGATGCTGTACATCGCGCTGCCGTCGCCGACGATGGCGACGACGGGACGATCCGGAAGGGCAAGCTGCACGCCGACCGCCCCGGCCATTGCGAACCCGATGCCGCCGCTGCCGAGACCGAAGAGCGCTTTGGCGTCACGGAACGGATAGAGCGCGGGCAGGGTGCGGGTGCTCAGGATCCCTTCGTCAACGATGACCGCGTCTTTCGGTAGAGCATCAACGATCCGAAGCATCGCCAAGATCGGTGACATCGGCGTTGCGCCTGCAAGCGCCAGCGCACTGGCGCGGTGGGCTTCACGCCTCGCAGTCCAGTTGGACGTGCCGAGCGCCGCCATCGACGCTGCCGCCTTCCGGGCTCCTTCAGGGCCTCGCTTGCTTTCGACCAGGACAGTCAGAGCGGCGAGGGTTTCCTTCACGTCGGCCCGCAACGCGATTTCCGCCGGGTAGTTCTTTCCCATCTCCCAGTCTCGGAGACCAAGCTGGACCACGGCCATGCCGTCGGGCATCGGGTCGGTCTCGCTGAACACGGACATGCGCAGCACGTCCGATCCGATGCAGAACATCAGGTCATAGGGCGAGAGCGTCTCGCGGACCTCTCGCTGGTCACGAGTGAGCGCGCCCATGAAGGTCGGATGCTCAGAAAGGAAGTGGGCGCCATCGCACACCGTCTGCTGATACACCGGAGCGCCAAGCATCTCGGCAAACGCTGCCGCTTCCCCAAGGGCGTCGGCGGTCGCGATTTCGTGTCCGGCCACGATGACCGGACGCCGTGCCGCGAGCAGCCGGTCCGCGAGGCGGTTGAGCGCTTCATCGGTGGGACGGCCGGCGGTGTCGACCCGTGTG
The DNA here is from genome assembly GCA_965215575.1 of Alphaproteobacteria bacterium. GTDB lineage: Bacteria > Pseudomonadota > Alphaproteobacteria > TMED109 > TMED109 > VXPW01. The sequence continues at coordinate 1,299 of OZ244069.1, read as the reverse complement.
GGTTGGCCGAGCTCCAGTGCGTCCTGTTCATTGAGAATGTCGCCCGGCAGCGAGATGAACACCGGTCCGGTCGGCGGGGTCATCGCAACCTTTGCCGCACGGTGCACGATGCGCGGCAAGTCCTGAAGCCGGTTAACCTCCACCGCCCATTTCACCAGTGGCTGCGCAATCGGTACCAGCGGGTCATAGAGCAGTGGCTCAGTTAGCCCGTGCCCCTGCTCCTGCTGGCCGGCGGTGACGATGATCGGCGAGCCCATCCACTTCGCGTTGTAAAGCGACCCCATAGCGTTGCCGAGGCCGGGCGCGACATGAACATTGCAGGCGCTGAGGTCGCCGGCCGCACGCGAGTAGCCATCCGCCATGGCCACCACTAGCGCCTCCTGCAGCGCCATGACGTAGCTGATTGCCGGCCGGTCGGGCAGCGCGGCCATGATCGGGAGTTCGGTGGTACCGGGGTTCCCGAACAGATGCGACACCCCCTCACTCTCGAGCAGCGCGAGAAAGGCTTCGCGTCCGAAGATGCTGTTGTGCATGGTGTTAGGCTTAATTCGTCACGGGGAACGGAGCGGTGTCCTCGGGGACGATAGCGATTTCTCCATCGCGCGGCAGCCGGACAACGGCCCGTCGAGCCGGCAAGTCCACGGTCATACGGTCCGGTCGCATCGCGGGTCCAGCCTGAGGACATCCCCGCCCGCCGGCGCGAAACGGATTCGCGCCGGCGCGAGGCGCTGGACTAACTGGCAGCCTGAGACCAGGAACTCGGCTTGAGGAAGGTCATGGCCCGGTTGACGGCGTTGCTTGACGCCGACGTCTTCCGCCCGCCCGGCCTTCGGGATGTTTCTCGCTGTCAGACCGATCGGTACTTATGTGTAGGTGCCGCAGTGGAGCGCGGATTTCCATGCGGAGCGGCCCGGCTCATAGAGCCGGATGTACCCAGCGTAGGCGTCGGCCTGCGGGATGCCGGCGAAACCGCGCAGATGCTCGACCGGATGCTCGCCCCGGCGAGTCGGCCCACTGTGCGGGGGCGCCGTCCAATCGCTAGTCCGATTCCCCGGGAGCTGCAAAATTCGCCACCGCGGCGCGGTCACGGCATCAAACATCCGAAAAGTCCGCCCGCGATGCAGCGTCACCAGCCCATCGCGCGGCTCCAACGCCGCGGATCGGCAGCGGCTTCGATCTCTCCTGTGGCGAGGTCCTTCCGAACCGCGCACACTCCGCCCGTCCAGTGCGTCCAGTCCGCCAGGCGTTCGACGCGATGACCGCGTGCGGCAAGCCGGTCGCATGTGGTCTCGTCGATTC